>NZ_VRYZ01000003.1 GCF_008064635.1 Parahaliea aestuarii | reverse complement strand
CGGACACCACGGCTTCCGAGTAACAATGCAAACCCCGCGTCGCTACGCTCCGATGGGTGGCAGCTTTGCTCCGGTCCGGGTGGCAGCCTTCAAATGGAATGGGTGGCAGACTTCAGCGGTATACGCAGCCAGGCGATTAACCCTTACAGCTATGTCTTGAACAATCCCTTAAGTGGCGTGGACCCTACAGGCTATGTGAAGGAAGACATTGAGAAAAAGGTAGTTCGTGTAGAAAAAACCGGCTCGCGTATACAGCGGGAAGTCACTGTCACAACGTCGACCACCCAAACTGATAATGGCACTTCAACTACTATTCACCTTGATGGTGGCTTGGCTAGCGAACAACAGGCCGTAAGCAATGGCATCACTGGAGCAGCCCAGTCAGCTGGGTTCAATGAAGTGGCCGGCACAGACATACCTGGAGGTGCGGTTGGTGGACAGAGGTCTAGAGAAAATATGACTTCTGATGCATCACCCAGTCCTTCTTATAACGTGGACAAAACTAACGTTAGCCCTTCTTCTAACTCCCTTTTGGAGGGTGAGGGACGTAGTCAAGTTGAAGCGGCATCGGCTGGATTCGCTACGGCCGGAGTAATTGCTGACGGAATCATCGACGCTAAACCTGGCAGAGTTGGCATAACTTCCAAAATGCGTGTTTCATACTCCCCAATGGGGACATTCAAAGGGAATCAGCATGTAGTAATGCGTGATATGGCCAAGGGAGCAAATGCCGCAAAACTCTTTGGCCTGACTCCTGCCGCGCTTTCTGTTGATGCTCTAATTATTCTTGATAACTACTTATCCGGGGGCACGTTTAACAGAATGCTCTTTGATGTCGGAGCGGTTGGTGTTGGCGTACGATTTCCCCTTGTAGGGGCAACACAGGCAATAACTCCCTATATCGGTCCGAGAATGTTGGATGCTGCAATTAAGATCGGACCTCAACCGACGATATCTCCTGCACAACGGTACGATAATCTCCGAGAGGCGATTGACTACATGTATCAATGAAAGAGTCCAGAATGTTGATGTCACCCTACAAAATGCTTTTTTTCAGCTACCACGAGTTTGCGTCTGGCAAGTGGGGTGGTAGGAGGACGAGTCCTCACATATGGGCAATCTCGTACATATGTTTTGTTTCGACATTCCTATTCATGTCATTAGAGCTAGAGATGCAAAGGCATGGTTATTCTATAATTTCGGCACTACAGGGTCTCGATTGGGTTCCAGGGGTGATAAAGATAACTTGGCCTGCATTTTTGATTGCTGCTCTGAACTTCTCCTACTTCTTATTTAGTGGGAAATGGAAATCAATATTGAGGGATTTTTCTGCGAAGAGTGCTCGCGAGCAGATGAGTTCACATTGCTTTTCGTTGATAGTTACGACTCTAGTATTTTCAATTTTCCTACTTGAGGCATGGGCCTACGACAACGCTCGAATCCCGGTATGAATCGCCGGCAGGCCAAATGTGTCGGAGGAGAAATGCTGGGATCCTCGCTTACTCGGGCAATCCCTGTTTTTTAGGGAACATCCAGTGCTGATATCTTAATCATAATGACACCCGTTCAGGTGAACGGTCAACTTTACGATTTGTCTATGGGGCGATTGGTTCTGTGGAAGCAGGACACCTAAATTTAGTTGGCCGCTGAGCAGTACAAGAGGCCCGCATTGAGGACCAAGCTGCTGGAATAAACCTCTGGTTTATTGATCCGATTTAGTACTCCTCGCCTACATACCAACTCTTGAGCTCAGGCCTCCAACCGCATACTCACAATGGTTTTCTGGCGCGTCGTGGGCGGGCGCGCTGGAGCGTTAGCCGATCCAGTACATCGGTTGGTAGCTGTGTCAGAGCTTTGGTCAGCAGTACCTTTATTTCATCAACGAATAAGTAACGTGGAATAAACTCAAACACCCGGGTGCGCCCTACTTTGCGACTGACCAGCAGGCCGTCGCGCTCCATGCGCAACAGATGGTTCTGGACGGTACTGACATCCAGCGACCAGCATGTGGCAATTTCCCGCGGGTGACCGCTCCCTCGTGCGGTCAGGAACAGGAGTACCCGCTCAGCTCCTTCACTTCCGACTATGGCCTCTATCACGACGCCACTTAATGACCGATATTTTCGGCCATATTACCGACATATTCGGTCGTTGGAAGGAGTGCGTGCCTGAACTTCGGTCTGTTCCGATAGCCCTAAAGCATCATCGACTTCGACGCGGCGACAGGCCTGCTAGCCCTTCAGTTTTTGCAGGATACTGGAAAAATCGAGGCTGCCATTGCCGGCCTGCTGGTGCTCGCTGTACAGGGTACGCGCCAGTTGCCCCATGGGATTCTCGAACTCGCACTGTTCGGCAATGTCCAGGGCCAGGCCGAGGTCCTTCACCATCAGGTCAACCATGAAACCCGGCTTGTAGTCCTTGCTGGCCGGGGCGCTTTCCATCACTCCCGGGTAGGGGTTGTAGACCTCCAGGGACCAGTTGCGACCGGAGCTGGCGAGCATGATTTCCGACAGCACTTTCGGGTCGAGGCCGTTGCGCGCCCCCATCTCCAGCGCCTCGCAGGTGCCGATCATGTGGATGGCCAGCAGCATGTTGTTGCAGCCCTTGGCCACCTGGCCGGCGCCGGCGGGGCCGGCGTGGAAGATGTTCCTGCCCATGTCGGCGAGGATGGCCTGCGCTTTCGGGAATACCGCTTCCGGCCCGCCGCACATAAAGGCCAGTGTGCCCGCCGCGGCCGCAGCCACCCCACCGGATACCGGTGAGTCCATGAAACCGATGCCGGCAGCCTGCGCCGCCTCGCCGACTTCGCGGGCGGTGGCGGCATCAATGGTGGAGCAGTCCAGTACGGTGGTACTGGCGTTGAGCTGCGCCAACAGACCCTCGGCGCCGAGATAGAGACCGGCCACGTGCTTGCCGGCCGGCAGCATGCTGATGACATAGTCCACGCCCTGCGCCGCCTCGCGGGCGCTGCCCGCCACGCTGGCACCGGCATCGGCCAGTACCTTGCAGGCGTCGGCCGACAGGTCGAACACGGTAACGCGGTGGCCCGCCTTCAGCAGGTTGGCGGCCATCGGCCCGCCCATATTACCGAGGCCAATGAATGCGACATTTGCCATGACTTGTTTCCTTCAGCGAATTACAGGTTGGCCAGGGGATTGGCATCCCAGGGGGCACGAAAAAATCCGTCCAGCACTTCATCCGGCACAGCGCGCGAATGTTCGAACTGCCAGGCGGGATTGCGATCCTTGTCGATCAGCAGGGCGCGCACGCCTTCGGCAAACTCGGGATAGCGCACCACGTTGGTGGCGAGCTGGATCTCGGCCTGGAACACCTCTTTCAGCGAGGCGTGACGGGTCTCCCACAACTGCCGGTCAATCCACAGCGCCGCCAGCTTGGAACCGTGAGCCAGGCTGTCGCGGGCGCGGGCCAGCCAGGGGTCGTCGGTCTGCTGGCCGATGATGTTATCGATCACTTCGTGCACGCTGTCGCCGTCACAGAGGCGGTTGATGGTAGCCATGTGCGGCTCCACCTGGGCCGCGGGCACGCTGCCCAGGCTGCGCTCGGCAAAGGGACGGAGGCAGTGCCGCACCAGGGCATGGTTTTCCGCGGGGTCGAGGGTCCAGCCCTGTTGCAGTAGGGACTCCAGCACCGCGCCCTTGTGCTCACTGGCGATAAAGCGATCCGCCAGCCCGGTGTAGATGGCATCGGCGGCGTTGATGGACGCACCCGTCAGGGCCAGGAAGCGACCCGCCTGGCCCGGCATGTGGTTGAGGAACCAGCTGCCGCCGACATCGGGGAACAGGGCGATGGTCACCTCGGGCATGGCGATACGGGTGGCTTCCGTCACAATCCGGTGATTGCAGCCAGCCATCACGCCGAGGCCGCCGCCCATCACAATACCGTGCCCCCAGCACACAATCGGCTTGGCATAGGTGTGCAGGGTGTAGTTCATACGGTACTCGCGGGCGAAAAAATTCTCCGCGTAGTCGCAGGGGCCACCGGGCTGCTCTACCGCCGAGCGATGCAGGGCCTGCACGTCGCCGCCGGCACAAAAGGCCTTCTCGCCGCTGCCCTCGATAAACACCGCGGCGATGTCGTCATCCGTCGCCCAGGCATCCAGTTGCGCCTGTAGCAGGTCGACCATGTCCAGGGTGAGGGAATTCAGGGTGCCGGGCACATTCAGTGTCACCCGGCCGATACGGCCCGCCTTTGCGGGCACTTCATCAAACAGTACGGCTGCGTCACTCATAAGCTGTCCTTAGCGGTTTTTCCACTCGGCTTTGCGTTTTTCCAGGAAGGCGTTGACGCCCTCGCGCTGGTCCTCGGTGGAGAACAGCTCCACGAACAGTTCGCGTTCCCCGGCCAGACCATCGCCGATGGCCTTGTCGCGGGCGCTGTGGATCAGGGTCTTGCAGCGGCCGATGGAGGACGGGCTCTGCTCGCCCACCTGCTCCGCCAGCGCCAGGGCTTTTTCCAGCGCCTCGCCCTTGCCGACCACTTCTTCCACCAGGCCGATCTTTTCGGCAGTGGCGGCATTGATGCGTTCGCCGCAGAGAATCATGCGCTTGGCCCAACCTTCGCCCACCAGCCAGGACAGGCGCTGGGTGCCACCGGCACAGGGCAGCAGGCCGACCTTCGCTTCCGGCAGCGCCATCTGCGCCTGCTCTTCGGCAATACGAATGTCGCAGGCCAGGGCAACTTCCAGGCCGCCGCCCATGGCGAAACCATTGATCGCGGCTATGGAGACACCGCGGAAGTCCGCCAGGGTTTCGAAGGCCTCGCCAAAGTAGCGCGCCATTTCATCGGCTTTCGCCGGGTCGCCATCGGCGAAAATTTTCAGGTCGGCGCCGGCGGAGAAGAACTTTTCACCGGCACCGGTCAGCACCAGGGCGTAGATATCAGCCTCGCCGTTGAGCTTTTCCACCAGCGCCTTGAGGGCCGGTAGGCTCTCGGTGTCCCAGGTGTTGGCGGCGGGGTTATCGACCGTCACCAATGCCGTGTGACCGCGAAGTTCCACCTTGATTTTGTCCGAAGTGCTCAAGCTCATTTAATAACCTCCAGTGCGCCTTCCATTAACAGTTTGCGCGAGATGATCACGCGCATGATTTCGTTGGTGCCTTCCAGTATCTGGTGCACCCGGGTGTCGCGGACGTGCCGCTCCATCGGGTACTCGCGGATATAACCATAGCCTCCCAGCAGTTGCAGGGCATCGTTGCAGATAGCGAAGCCGGCATCGGTGGCGAAGCGTTTGGCCATGGCGCAGTAGGTGGAGGCCTGGCTGTCGCCGCTGTCGAGTTTGAAGGCCGCCAGTCGCACCATCTGCCGCGCCGCCACCAGCTCGGTGAGCATGTCGGCCAGCTTGAACTGGGTGTTCTGGAAGGCGGCGATTTCACTGCCGAACTGCTTGCGCTCCTGCACATAGGCGGCGGCCTCTTCCAGCGCCTGCTGGGCAGTGCCCACGCTGCAGGTGGCGATATTGATGCGACCGCCGTCCAGCCCTTCCATCGCGATGGCAAAGCCCTGGCCTTCGGCGCCGAGGCGGTTGCCCACCGGCACCCGCACGTTGTCGAAACTGATCATGCGGGTGGGCTGGGCGTTCCAGCCCATCTTTTCTTCCTTCTTGCCGTAGCTCACGCCCTCGGCATCCGCCGGAATCAGCAGGGTGCTGATGCCCTTCGGCCCGGCGTCGCCGGTGCGCAGCATCACCACCAGGGCGTCGGTCTCGCCGGCGCCGGAAATGAACACCTTGCTGCCGTTGACCACGTAATCATCGCCGTCGCGGGTCGCGGTGGTGCGCAGTGACGCGGCATCGGAGCCGGCGCCCGGCTCGGTCAGGCAGTAAGACGCCAGCTTCGCGCCCGTTACCAGGTCCGGGCACCAGGCATCGATCAGGGCCGGGCTACCGTACTTGCCGATCATGCTGGTGGCCATGTTGTGGATGGTGAGGAAGGCGGCGGTGGTGGTGCAGCCCTTCGCCAGCTCCTCCACGATCAGGCTGGCGTCGAGCCGCCCCATGCCGAGGCCGCCGGCATCCTCGGGCGTGTACATGCCCATAAAGCCGAGTTCACCGGCCTGGGCAAGGATATCCTTGGGGAAGTGCGATGTTGCATCCCACTCCGCCGCCATCGGCGCCAGAGCGCCCTCGCTGAAGGCGCGGGCGCTCTCTACAAAGGCCTTCTGGTCGTCGCTCAGGGAAAAGTCCAAGGTCGGGGACCTCCATTTATTGTTGACGGGCACCCTGCAGGATGGCAGCGGCATGGGCCGGATGAATCCGGCCCTTCAGGGGGCCGATTTGCCACGCTGTAGGGTTGAATTTATTCGACCAACGCGGTGACCAACCGCATGGCCGATGCCCTAGCGCAGGTTGATACTCATATTCGGCTGCTTCGAGGTGGTCGCCTCCGAATGCGTCCAGCGCGCGGTGATGGTCTTGGTCTCGGTGTAGAAACGCACCGCCTGCTTGCCGTAGGCGTGCAGGTCACCGCGGAAGGAACCGCGCCAGCCGGTGAAAGAGAAGAAGGGCAGCGGCACCGGAATCGGGATGTTGATGCCCACCTGGCCCACCAGGATCTCGTGCTGGTACTTGCGCGCCGCACCGCCGGAATTGGTGAAGATGGAGGTGCCGTTACCGTAGGGGCAGTTGTTGATCAGCTCAATGGCCTCTTCCAGGGTATCGACGGTGATGCAGCACAGCACCGGGCCGAAAATCTCTTCGTTGTAGATGGCCATCTCGGTGGTGACGTCAGTGAACAGGGTGGGGCCGACCCAGTTGCCGTCGGGCAGGCCGTCCACCACGCAGTTGCTGCCGTCCAGCAGACAGGTGGCGCCTTCATCTTTGCCTTTCTGGATCAGGCCCAGCACTTTTTCATAGGCCGGGCGGGAAATGATCGGGCCGTAACTGGCGCCGGCGTCGTTCCAGGCGCCGGGGCGGGCAGTGGCCATGCGCTCGCTGAGATCGCCGATCCACTCTTTGGATTCGCCCACGAACACCGCCACGGAAATCGCCATGCAGCGCTGGCCGGCGGCGCCCACGGAAGCGCCCACCAGGGCATTGAGCGTGGCATTCCTGTCGGCATCGGGCATCACCACCATGTGGTTCTTGGCGCCCATCATGCACTGCACGCGCTTGCCGGCGTCGGTACCGGTGCGGTAGATGTGGTCACCCACCCGGGAGGAGCCGACGAAGGAGATGGCCTGAATGTCCTTGTGGGTGAGAATCTGGTTCACCACATCGGCGCCGCCGTGCACCATGTTCAGCACGCCTTTGGGGGCACCGGCCTCGATGAACAGCTCCACCAGGCGCACCGGGGTCAGCGGGTCCTGTTCGGAGGGCTTGAGCACGAAGGTATTGCCGGCGGCGATGGCCAGCGGGTACATCCACAGGGGAATCATGGCCGGGAAGTTGAACGGCGTGATGCCGGCACAGACACCGATGGGCTGGATGTAGCTGTAGGTGTCGATGCCGTTGGCCACATTTTCGACCGTCTCGCCCATCATGTTGGCACCGATGTTGGCGGCCTGCTCGACCACCTCGATACCACGCCACACGTCGCCCTTGGCATCTTCGAAGGTCTTGCCAGTGTCCTGGGACAGCAGCTCGCCCAACTCATCGTGGTGCTCTTTCAGCAGCGCCACGTAGCGCATCATCAGGCGCCCGCGCTCGGCCACCGGCACATTGCGCCAGGTCTTGAAGGCTTCACTGGCGCTGGCGATGGCGGCTTCCACTTCGGCCTCGGTGGCCATGGGGACCTCGGCCAGCAGCTGCTGGTTGGCCGGGTTGGTAACCGGCAGCTTGTTGCTGCTGCCGCTGGTGACAAATTCACCGTTGATGAACAGGGGGACCTGGCGTGTCATGTTTGCGTACCTGCGGGTTTATCAGAATCGTCAGGTTTTAAAGGTAGCAGGTCGCCGGAAAAGGGGATATTGACGAAATTGCGAAGCATATGGACTTTATTGCTGAAACCTGGTCACTATAAGGCCTGATTGAGGACTAAACACTTCAAGAACAAGAAATTGAGGCCCCCGCAAACCATGAGCACCCCCTCCCAATGGCCCCTTCCCCCTCAGGGCGTGCGCCTGCTGACCCCGGCCTTCCTGCTGGAGCAGCTGCACCGCCACCCCCTGACCCGGGACTGTTACCCCACCGCCATGGGCTACTACCCGCAGGCGAGGGGCCATCGCATGCGCCGGCCGCGGCACGACGACAATTTGTTGCTGTACTGCGTGGAAGGCGAGGGCCGACTGCGAGTGGGAGACACCCGTTACCCCATCGGCGCAGGTGACCTGATGGTCTTGCCCCAGGGGCTGGCGCACAGCTATACCGCCGGGCGCAGCCAGCCCTGGACCCTGTACTGGGTGCATTTCCAGGGCGTCAGTTCGCGCCTGTTTGCGGAATACATGGGCTATCGCGATGGCCGGCCGGTTGTACGAGTGGGGCTGGCGCCGGCACTGGCCGCGGGCTTCCACAGCCTGCTGGCGGTGGGCAAAACCGGCTACAGCAGCCGCGCCTTCATCAACGCCGCCAACCAGTTGCGCCACCTCTTCACCCAGTTTGCTCTGGAAGCCAACCGCGAGCGGGCCAGCCACCCCACCGGGCTGAACCTGGAGGCCATCCAGACCTATATGCAGGACAACATCCACCAGAGCCTGGAACTGGATGACCTCGCCGCCGTTGCCCACCTGTCGAAGTTTCACTTCTCGGGGCGCTACAAGGCCCTGACCGGCTACTCACCGATCAAGCATTTCCTGCACATGAAAATCGAGTACGCCTGCCAGTTGCTGGACAGTTCCGATCTCAGCGTAAAGGCGATCGCCGCGGAAGTCGGCTACGCCGATGCGCTGTACTTCTCCCGGCTGTTTCGCAAGACCATGGGGCTGTCGCCGCGGGATTATCGCAGCTCTGTGCGCAAATAGGGTAATCAGGCGGCGTCGCTGCCGCCCTCTTCCAGGGTGCGGCTTGCCAGATGCTTCATCAGCAGGGCGCGCATCCACTGGTGGGCAGCACTGCGAGAGGTTCGGGTGTGACGCATGAGGGACATCTTGCCGCGGTGGTCGCTGTAGGTGTTGCGAATCATGCGCTGTAGTTCCTGGGGCAACTCGCAGCCGACGATCAGGTCCCGGTAGAGGCCGCTGTTCTCGAAGCCGGCATTGGCCACCAGCAGTGAGTTGGTGTGCGTCAGTACGCCAACCGCCGCAGAGAACTGGGTGGTCTCCAGGGCGATGGTGCGATGGACGCCGTACTGGCCCAACACATCGTCGACCAGGGACGTGTTCTCGCGCGCCAGCCCGGGCAGATAGAGGCGCAGGTGCGGGTAACTGAGGAACTCCTTGAGGTTGAAGTCCCGCCCCGCCAGCGCGTGCCCCACCCCCATGTAGCAGCGCGGCGGCAAAGCTTCGATCGGCTCGGCGAGAATATCGCGTTCGGTCTCGCTCGCCACAAAGGTGGCAAAGTCCGCCTCCCCTTTTTTCAGGCGCTCCTGGTAATCCGGCGTCACCTCGCCGGCGATAACCTGAACCTGTGGTGCCACCTGCTGTAATTCGGCCATCAGGCCGGGCAGAAGGCCTTCGCTGATAATCGGCGGCAACAGCAGTTTGAAAGTACCGACAAAGGTGTCCGGGCTGAATCTGTCACTGCCCAGAACCTGCTCCACATTCTCCAGCAGATTCGGCAACTGCTGTGCCAGGGCCTCGGCCCGCGGCGTCGGCACCAGGCCGTGGGCGGTGCGAGTGAACAATTCGTCGTCGAAGGATTCACGCAGTTTCTGCAGGGTTTTGGACAGCGCGGGCTGGGACACCGACAGGCGCTCGGCGGCGCGAGTGACATTGCGCTCTTCCAGTAATATCTGCAGGGCCACCAACAGATTGAGATCGGTGCGAATCAGCTTTCTGGAGATCATCCGGGGCCCGTGATCAGTTATTTGGGCCGATGCTATCAAAGCCCCCCCGGCCCTGCACCGCTTTTCACGACTTTACGAACTATCCGGTGGCCGGCCCGGTGTGCGACTGCTACCATTTAGCCGCCCGATTGACGCGCACACACGAGGCCCACCATGCTGCTCAACCGTATTGTTTTCGCCACATTGCTGGCACTGTCCATCACCGCCTGCAGCGGTGTGGAGACCCGCCCTGACGATACGGCAAACTTCGAGGCCGCCAACTACCTCTACTACAAATGGCGCAGCGAACCGCTGGATAATCGCCGTGGCTCCACCGATCCGATCTACCAGGTCGACCCGGTATTGCGCAAAGCAGTGGACAGCGAGTTGAAGGCCAAGGGGTATGTACTCGACCCGGCACGCGCCCAGTTCAGCGTGGACTACGTCTACGCGGAGGGCCTGCGCATGGGCGAGACCTCTGACTCAGCCAGCAATATCTCCACCTACCCCGGCCAGATCCCCAATCGCAATATGGACCAGGCCTCCATTGACAATGCCATCGCACTCGGCGGCGTCAAGGAGACCAGCAATATCGGCCTGCAATTCAATGACGTGGGGCGCAAGGAAGAGGTCTGGCGCGTAGTGATTACCAAGATCATCGACCGGGTCAACCAGACAGACATCGAGGCGATGAAAAAGACGGTGAACACCGCCATCAGGCACGGCCTGCGCCCGCTGCCGAACGCCGACTGAAAACGCCGCTCAGTAAACGCCCGGGTTAACGCAGTTGGGCATGGCCTCACCCTGCAGGGCGGCAATAATGTTGTCTACGGCCAGATCGGCCATGCGCGCCCGGGTGTGGGAAGTGGCGCTGCCGATGTGCGGCGTGAGCACCACATTGGGCAGGTGCAAAAGAGGGTTGTCGTCGGCGATCGGCTCGCGTTCGAACACATCGATCCCCGCTGCGTAAAGGTCTCCGCGCACCAGTGCCGCGGCCAGGGCGACCTCATCGACAATACCGCCGCGAGCGGCATTCACCAGCACCGCGCCGGGTTTCATGGTGGCAATCCGGGCGGCATCTATCATGTGGTGGGTCTCGGGCGTCAGCGCGGTATGTACGCTGACAAAATCGCTGCGCAGTAGCAGTTCATCGAGGGAAACCCCTTTCACACCTTCGACTTCGCGACTGCTGCGCGACCAACCCAGTACTTCCATGCCGAAACCCCGGGCCCGCCTCGCCACGGCGCAGCCGATGGCGCCGAGACCAACGATACCCAGGGTGGCTCCGCTCACGTCTTTGCCGGTGAAGAAGTCGGGCGCCCAGGCGTTTTCCTGCCGCCAGTTGCCCTGGCGCACGAAGCGATCGGCCTCGCTGACCCGGCGCGCCGCGGCCAGCAACAGGGCAAAGGCGGTGTCGGCGGTGGTATCCACCAGCACGCCGGGGGTATTGCCCACGGCAATGCCGCGTTCGCTGGCAGCGGCGAGGTCGATATGATCCACACCCACAGACATGCTGGAGATGAATTCCAGGTGCGGCGCCTGCGCCAGCACGTCGGAGTTGATACGGTCGGTGAGGAGGCACAGCAGGCCCTGGCAGTCCTGGAGTTCTTCACGCAGGGCATCGGGGGGCAGCAGGCCGGGGCCCATCCACAGGTTGAGGTCGCACAATTCCGCGAGCTGGTGGATGCGTTCACCGGGGAGCTGGTGTGTCACAAAAATTTTTCTGCTCATGCTTTGAGAATACCGCAAAGTGATTTAACGGCAATAGCGCTGGCTGGAAATTCATCCATTTGCCAGCGGTGACGACTCGCCATGCGCCAGGCAAAGCCCCCTATGCAGAACTCCTCCACCGGTCTATGCTGCTGAAAAGTAGATCCTATTCCTTGCCGGGGGAACCGCGCAGCGGCCCCGCAGTCCAAATATCATTACCGGGCAACAGACCCGGCATCCAACAGGTTTACCGCAAGATGACAAATGAAAACCAGGCCATCAATGGCGACCTCAGCCAGCGCGTGGTCGTTGCTACACAGGCCATGCCCTGGAGCGCCAGCCCCGGTGCCGATGTGTGGCGCAAGCGTGTCCATCGCGTGGGTGCGGCGGAGTCAGGGCAGGTCACCTCAGTGGTCCGCTATGAGCCCGGCGCGCGCTTTCCCGGCCACGACCACCCCCAGGGTGAGGAGATTCTGGTACTGGAAGGCGTGTTCTCCGACGAGCAGGGAGACTGGCCAGCGGGCAGCTACCTGCTGAACCCGGAGGGCTTTCGCCACGCGCCCTGGTCAGAGCAGGGCTGTACCCTGTTTGTGAAGCTGCGCCAGTTCCCCGGCGCGGACCGACAGAAAGTTGCAATGCAGACACAGGATCAACCCTGGCAGAGTTCGGTGCGCCGCAGTGTGCAGTGGAAGAAGCTCTATGCCCAGGAACCCTATACGGATTTTATGCGGCTGGAGGCCTGGGACAGCCCGGCCGAACTGGGGCAGATCAATTTCCCCCGCGGGGCAGAGCTGTTTGTGCTGAAAGGCCGTTTTGCCGATGCACACGGCGAGTACGGCACCCACACCTGGCTGCGCATACCGGCCGGTGGTGCGCTGACCCCCAACAGCGATGACTACTGTGAGCTGTATATCAAGGAAGGGGGTTTCACCTACCTCAGGGAGGCCCCGGAAATCCGGGATACGCCGCAGGCGATCGGGGAGTAAGCCGGGCCCCGGCGGGGAGAGCTGGCCGGGACAGTAGCGACCCGGCAGCCCCTTCCCGAAAAATCAGCTAGAGCGTGACACCGCCGTCCACCACGATGCACTCGCCGTTGGTATAGCTGCTGGCATCGGACACCAGGTACAGGACGGTGCCGGCCATTTCTTCCGGCTCGGCGTGGCGGCCCATTGGTATCTGCTGCTTGACCTGGTTGTAAATGTCCTCGTTATCGAACAGGGCGCCGGCAAACTTGGTTTTGGTCAGCCCCGGCAGCAGCGCATTGCAGCGAATCCCCAGCCCGCCGCATTCCTTGGCGAAGGCCTTGGTCATGTTGACCACGGCGGCCTTGGTGATGGAATAGATGGCCTGCATGGCACCCGGCTGCAGCGCATTGATGGAGGCGGTATTCACAATCGCACCGCCACCCTGCTCGCGCATGATCTTGCCCGCCTCGACGGACATGAAAAAGTAGCCGCGGATATTCACATCCACTGTTTTGCTGAACGCGGCGAGGTCGGTGTCTAGAACGTGACCGAAATACGGATTGGTGGCCGCGTTATTCACCGAGATATCCAGCCGGCCATGGGTATTGCGGATATGGGCGAAGATGGCGGCGATGTCCTCCATGCTGCCCACATGGCAGGGGAAGGCCTCCGCGCTGCCGCCGGCGGCGGCGATATCGTCGGCCACCCGCTGACAATCATCCAGCTTGCGGCTGGATACAATCACGTGGGCGCCCTGCTCCGCCAGCAATTTTGCAATGGCCTCGCCAATACCGCGGCTGGCGCCGCTCACCAGGGCAATCTTGCCAGTTAAATCGAAAAGCGTCGTCGGCATCGTCTTTCTCCCTCAGCCCGAACTTTGACTATCAGGGCTTTTTATTGAACTTAGAGTATGCTGGAAACTGCATGATACCCGTCCCCGGGGGGGAAAGTCACCCGGCACGGGATCAGGCGATGCCAGTGGCACAGTCCGGTATTGCGAGCCAGTTCTCAGTTGGGCTCTGGCGGCCATATTGCAAGCCACCGATAATCTGCCAACTGTCCCGAATAAATAGAAACCGCCATCATGAAAATCCGTCCCCGCATCGCGCCATGGGTGCTTCTCGCCCCCGCCCTGATCCTGAGTGGCTGCAAGATCCAGCTTTCTTCGACTGAAGGCGGATCCATCACGACCCAGTCCAAGCGCTTCAACTGCAGCGCCGGACAGTCCTGCTCACCCGTGGATGTCAGCGATCTGACCTTCGATGAAACCTTTATTGCCCGGGCTGACGAGGGCTACGAATTCGCCGGTTGGCGCAAGAGGCAGCGCGGACTCTGCGGTGGCAGCAAGTCAGCCTGCGCCATTAGCACCGCCGGATTTGCGGGCAACAATGTGCTGATGAGCTTCCTCGACAAACCGAATGAAGTGTTTTTCATGGAGGCGGTGTTCCGCGAGGTGGACGGAGATACCGGCTCAGGCACGGGTGATGCCCGCCGCTGCTTCAATCCTGACCTCGGCGCACTGGACACCACCATCGTGGCAAGCTACCGCAGCACCAGCAGCGGGGGTGAAGTCGTCAACGAATCCTACGACCAGGTGATCTCCACCGGCAGCTACAAAGGCCGTTCCGTGCTCAAGGCCGTGTCGAACACCACCGCTACCGGCGCGGCCCCGTCTACCTCGCGCTCCGAGCAGTATTTCGAGGTCAAGCCTGAGAGCCATCGGAGCCTTGTCTATGGCACCCATGTTGAGAGTTTTACACCGCGCTCCTCGCTGTCTGAAATCGAACTGGCACCCCACCGGCTGCAACGATACGACCTGACGGCCGGGCAGTCCTACCAGCAGAACTACACGGTCAACGTCTCCACCAAAATCATGGGGTTCGACAACAAGACCTCGACCTCCGTGACACTGCAAACCACCTTTCTCGGCATTGAGTCAGTGACCGTTCCCGCAGGCACTTACCAGGCCTGCCGCTTCCGCACAGACAGTACCGCTGACAGTGTTGTCAGCACCATCAACGAGTGGTTTGCGGTGGACAGCGGCATGTTCCTGAAGTCCACTGAGGGGACTGCCAGCAATGTGCTGGTTTCAGCCAGCATCAATGGTGCGAATATCTGATACGCCTGGCCCGCTTCAGATCTTTTTCCGCGGCCCGGCACACCAGGCCCAGCTGAAGTAGGCACACAGCACCAGCGCGCAGGCGATCCAGCCGCCGGTATAGCCGAACAGGGCCAAACCGACACCGCCCATCAGGGGGCCGCAGACCCGGCCCCAGGAAGCGGCGGCGCTGGTGGTGCCGAGCATCTCCCCGCGCAGCTCCAGCGGCGTGCGCTGGCTGGCAATGGTATTGAGCAGCGGCATACACAGGGTGCCGCCGGACATGGCGATAAACACCGCCGCAGACATTGCTACCGGGCCGCGGGCGAACAGGGCCACCAGCACGCCGGTCAGGAACAGGCCAATCATCAGGCGCAGCAAACGCCACTCCCCCAGCAGGCGCACCAGCGGGCCGAGCAGTCCCGCCTGCAGCACCACCATAATCGCGCCCTGGGCGCCGAACAGCATGCCCACTTCCCGCGCGCCCCAGCCCAGCAGGTCGCCGGTCCACAGGGGCACCAGGTAGGTAAAACCGCTGGCCACACTGTTGTGCAGGGCATACTGCAATGCGAGCAGGCGGTTGCCGGTCGCCTTCAGCATGGCCAGGCTGCCGCCACTGCCCCCGGTGCGCTGCTTTTCCCGGTTGGCAGCGCGATTCGCGGCGCTGACCGATTCCGGCAGGAACACCGCCGCCGCCACAATCGCCAGGGTCGACATCACACCCGCGGCGATACAGGGCAGGGTAAAGTCGCCGCTGTTACCGGCCAGCAGGCCACCGAGGAAAGGGCCGAGCATAATCCCCAGCCCCCAGGCGGCACCGATCATGCCCATGCCCCTGGCGCGCTGGTCGGGACGGGTGAGGTCCGCCACCATGGCCGAGGCCACCCCGAAATTGCCCGCCATCAACCCGGCGAACGCGCGCGCGGCGTAGACCATCCACAGCTCGCTGGCGAGGCCGAGCATGACGTAGCCCAGCGCCGCCCCGGCGAGGCAGATCATGATTACTTTCTTGCGACCGATGCGATCCGACAGCCGCCCCCAGAAACCGCCGCACAGGCCTGCCCCCGCGGCATAGGCGACGATAATGAGGGCGATGTCCATTTTGCTGGCCCCGAGCTGGGGCGAAAGGAAGGGCAGGATGGGGATGACGATGCCGAAACCGATCAGATCCAGCAGCACCACGCCGAACAGGATGGGCATGGTCTATCCGCCCGCGGTTGCGGTGTCAGTCACCGCGCCAACGCTCCACCTCGGGCAGCTCCAGACCGAACAGATCCAGGGCCCGGCCCACGCTCTGGGTGACCATCTCGTCAATGGAAGCGGGGCGGGTGTAGAAGGCGGGAACCGGTGGCGCAATCACCGCCCCCATCTCCGACAACTGGGTCATGGTACGCAGATGACCGGTGTGCAAGGGGGTCTCCCGCAGCATCAGCACCAGCCGGCGCCGCTCCTTCAGCACCACGTCGGCGGCGCGGGTCAGCAGACTGGAGGTTACGCCGGTGGCAATCTCGGACATGGTGCGCACCGAACAGGGAGCGATCAGCATGCCGCCGGTGGGAAAGGAGCCGCTGGCGATGGAGGCGCCCACGTTCTTTACCGCGTGGACTTCGCTGGCCAGGGCTTTCACTGTGTCGAGGCTGATATCCAGTTCGTGGTGGGCGGTGAGCTGGGCCGAGGCAGACATCACCAGGTGGGTTTCGACCCCGGCGGTGCGCAGCAGCTCCAGTGCGCGCACCCCGTAGAGGATGCCCGAGGCGCCACTGATGCCGACGATCAAGCGCTGCGTCATGTTGCTGCCCTGCCCTGTTTGAATGTGCGCACTGTAACAGGCCACCGCGGTGAATTCACCGCCGCGGCGCGGCGGGTTAAGCTATGGCAAAAGCGGAGCTCCCATGCTGACATTGACCACCGAGCGACTCACCATCGCCTCCCTGACCCCATCCGATGCCCCCCATGTGCTGGCGGTGCTGAACGATCCCGACTTTATCGCCAACGTGGCCGACCGCGGTGTGCGCACGGAGGAACAGGCACGCAGCTATATAGAAGAGGGGCCAGTAGCGAGTTACCGCGAGCACGGCTTTGGCATGTACGCGGTGCGTTTGCGCGATACCGGCGAATTCATCGGCCTTTGCGGGCTGGTCAAGCGACCGCAACTGGCCGACGTGGACATCGGCTACGGCTTTCTGCCCGCCGCCCGCGGCCGGGGTTACGCAGTGGAGGCAGCCCGCGCAGTATGGGACTACGCAGTTCAGGAGCTGGGTTTCACACGGCTGATAGCCATCGTCAACCCGGACAACGCCCCGTCCATCCGGCTGCTGGAAAAGCTCGGATTGACCTACGAAACAGATGTAAAAATGGCGGAGGACGAGGCGCCCATCCGCCAGTACGGCTGGAATAGCCAGAAAAAGGGCCCGCCAAAGCGGGCCGCGAACACCTAGAAGTTGTAGCGCAAACCCGCTTCCAGGCTGCGCCCCGCCTCCGGTGACACATCGCGCAGGAAGGAGGTGCTGAGGCGAATCTCCTCGTCGGTGATGTTGTTGAGTGTGGCGAACAGTGTGAGCTGGCTGTCCGCCACGCCCAGCCGGTACTCAACTCCGGCGTCCCAGCGTGTGTAGCCTTCGGTAGATTCCTCGTTGGCGCCCGGCTTGTCCTGCTCCGCGGCATCGATCACACGCCCCCAGACGTTCAGGTTATCGTTGCCCCAACTCAGGTGGCTTCCCACCCGCACTGGCGGCAGGCGCGGCACGTCATCGCCGTTGTCGAGCTCGCCCTCGGTGATATCACCGAACAGTCGCAACATGACCGCGCCGCCGCCGAAACTGGCGAGGGTAAACTGGCTGTCGACCTCCACACCGCGGAAAGTGGCATCGCCCTGGATATAGGCGTGCACCGGCGTCTCATCCACTTCGATTCCGGTGTTCTCAAGATCGATGTAGTCATGGAAGTCGTTGTAGTAGGCGGTAACTTCCACATAGTGGCTACCGCTGTCCCAGCGCAGGGACAGGTCCGCGTTGTTGGAAGTTTCCGTGTCCAGGTCCGGGTTGCCCAGTTCGATGGCGCTGGTGGCAGCGTGAACGATCCAGGACTCCGGATCACTGTTCTCCACATTGGAGTACAGCTCCTCGATGGACGGCGCCCGCTCGGCGCGCGACAGGGCCAGGCTCAGCTGCCAGGCATCGGTGATGTCCCACAGGGCGGAGGCCGAGGCGCTGAAGGCATTGAAGTCCTGGCTGTCAGCGAAGGTGGTGTCCGGGTCGCGTTCATCCCGGTCGTAGCGCAGCCCCCCTTCAAAGGTCCAGGCGTTGATATGGTAGTCCTCCAGCAGGAACAGGCCGAAATCGCGGCTGTCGGTCAGCGGGATGAAGGCCTCTTCGCCCACAGCGCTGAATTCCTTGTCCCGTGCCTGCAGGCCGACAACGCCGTGCATGCCGGCGAAGGGCTCGTGGACCAGTTCCAGGCGACCCTCCCAGGTATCGCTCGCGTAGCGGGTGCCAACCTCGCCACCGGGTTCGATTTCCTTGTGCTGGTAATCGGTGTAGGTCACAAAAGCACGCGCCACTTCGAAGCCGGGTATCGGTTCGTGCAGATGCATCGCCAGGTCGTAACGGGTCTGCTCCAGGTCGATGCGCACGCCACCGTCCTCGTGGCCGTGCTCCTCATGATCGTGGTCCTCGCCCTCGTGATCATGATCTTCTTCGTGATGATCTCCCTCTTCGTGACCCTCGTGGCCGTCCTCGTCGTGGTGCACGTGGCCGCCGGCGGGAATGCCGTACTCGTTCTCGAGACGGTTGACGGCAAAGCCGACAAAGCCCTTGTCGAAGTGGTAGCTGGCACCGACCGTGGCGCTGCGGGTGCGACCGTCAGTATTGGCTATGTAGCCGTCGGTAGTCTCCTCACCTTCATGCTCCTCGTGGTGGCCTTCCCCGTGCTCCTCCTCATGATCGTGGTCTTCGTCGTGGTGCTCATCGCCGTGCTCCCGGGCTGCCTTGCCGGGAATCTCGAGGTTGTTCCAGTCGCGGTAAAGTCCGTCGATGTGGAACGCGAAATTGCCACTGCCACCTTCAAGCCGGCCGACCAGGGTGTCCATGTCGCTGGCTGCATCGTGGCGGTACTCTGCACCGCCCTCAACACCATCGATACGCCGGGTGGGAATACGGTTGTCGATCACATTGACCACACCACCGATGGCGCCGCCACCATAGAGCAGAGTAGAGGGTCCGCGCAGAATCTCGATGCTGTCGGCGAGCATGGCCTCCACCGACACGGCGTGGTCGGCAGAAATATTGGAGGCGTCGGCACTCGAAGTGCCATTCTGCAGCACCGTGACCCGGGGTCCCTGCTGGCCGCGGATCACCGGCTGGCCGACACCGGGACCGAAGGAGGCGTTGGCCAGCCCCGGCGTGTTGTTTAGGGTGTCGCCAATAGTGGCGGCGGCAGCCCGGCTCAGGTCATCACCACTGAGGACAGTGACAGGCAGGGCGGTTTCGGCGGTCTGTTTGTGCAGGGGCACGGAGACCAGTACGTGTTCAAGCGGCAGTTGCTCGGCAACAGCCGCATTCGCGCCGGCCACAGCCAGTGCGAGAGGCAAAATGCGATTCATTGTTTCTACTCCTGGAAAACGGGAAAGTTCCGGCGTTGTTTCAGGCGTAGTGAGGGGGGCCCCGGCTGAGTTGCGGCCGATAGCGCGCGGCGAGGCAGGCGCTGTCGAGGTGAGGCGCGACAATGGCGCGGCAGTCCTCCAGCGCAAAATCTGGTGTTACCGCCGCCAGTGGCGCCAGTGACTGGGACTTGCACAACAGACATTCGGCATTGCCGTCGCCAAAGCCGTGCATGTGGGAGGCTTCCACTACCGGTACAGCGACCGCACACAGCAATGCCGCCAGCACAAGAATGCGGGCGAAGCTGAAAGTGTCGCGCTGTCTGTGGAGGGCCTGCCTCATCGGATCATCTGGGGAGTTGCTCTAAAACCGGCGGCAGTATACGCAAGCATCGCCGCCGACTCCAGCCCGGCCCGGCGCTCAAGCCCTATTGCGCTGTGCTGAATACCGCCACCACATTGGTCCCAGCGGCCAGTTCAAGCTGACCCTTGGCGGAAATACGGAAGTTGTCCACCACGCCGAGGGCATCCAGGTAGCGGCGCTCCAGGCCGGTCCCTTCGGCGCAGGCCATCAGGGTGCCGGCCAACGGACCAAAGCGCAGCGCGGCGCCGTGCCCGGAACTGCCTTCCCGCGAATAGCCTCCGTTGAAGCGATTACAGCCGGAAAAACCGCTGGCCCGCTGTTCCTGAGCGTCCAGCAGCAAATCCAGCGGCTTGCCGCCGGCGCCGGCATCAACCGCCTCTCCGTCGAGACTCTGCAGCAACCAGTGCGTGCCCTCCAGGACAGCGCCAGGCGACGCCGCGGGATCGGGGCTCAATACTGCCACCGGCTCCGGCACGCGCGACACCAGGATTTCAATCGGCGCATCGCCAAAGGGGTCGATATGCTCGGTGCTGGTGAACAGCAGCTTGCCGCCGGCGTGGATCTCGGCGCGCAGGGCATAGCGGTGGCGGGCATCGATCCGCTTGTTGTCGTATTCGATACGGAAGGCGTAGGGCGGCCCCGCATCCCCGGGCAGCGCCACGGTAGCCAGGGTCTCGGCCGGCGCATCGGCGCGGGAAATATCCTGCAGTTCCACCTCCACCGAGGCATTGGGCGGCAGGCGCATGCGCTCGCGGTAAATCACGGTTCCTTCAATCCAGGTCACCTCATCCCCTCCCGCGTTGTTTCCCGCGTTGTTTCCCGCGCTGTCCCCGCCACAGGCCTGCAGCAAGCCCGCTACCAACATTACCGACAGCGTCGCCACAGCCAGCGAGGCCCTGCGCAACGTCCCGACGACCATTCTCATGCTCCGTTCCCCTTTATTTCGACATCACCGACAGTCCTGCCGGTGCAGCATAGACCCCTGCAAAGCCGGAAAGTTGCCGCTGCTGGCAAGGCGCCACCACAGGGCGTCACAAAAGCTTCAGCAAATCATCACTCTGACGTCACATTGCCACAGCATCCTCGCTGCCATGATCACCCGTTCACTCCACCCTCACCCACTGGGAGCACAACCGTGCAGGACATGCTCACCCTCTGGTGCGTCAGCGATGGTAAACCGGGCCACCACAGCCAGCTGTCAGGGCTGGCGAGTGCGCTGGTGGAGCGCCAGTACTGCCGGGTGCGCTGGTTTGAAACAGCCCACCAGCCGCTGCGCCAGGCCGCTGGCGCGGGCCAGTCGCCGGACCTCATCCTGTGCGCCGGCCACCGTACACATCAACACAGCTTACACCTGAAGTGGCGCTACGGGGGCAAACTGGTCGTACTGATGAAGCCCAGCCTGCCGCGCTGGCTGTTCGACCTGTGCATCGTGCCGCGCCACGACGGGCTCGCCCCCGGGCGGCATGTGCTGCTGACCGAAGGCTCACTCACCGACATACGCTACACGCCGGTGCGCTCCGGTGGACGCGGCCTGATACTGATCGGCGGCCCGTCCCGCAACCACGGCTGGAGCGACCTGCAGATGCTGTCCCAACTGGAAGCCCTTCAGGCCTCCGACCCGGATCGCCACTGGACCATCACCACCTCCCGTCGCACCCCCGCCAGCTTCACTACCGCGCTTCAGGCTCTATCCAGCCAGCACTGCGACGTGTTGAGTGTGGAGCAAACCAACCGCGAGTGGCTGCGCCAGCAATTCGCAACAGCCGAACAGATATGGGTCAGCGAAGACAGCGCCTCGATGGTCTACGAAGGGCTTGCCAGCGGTGCGCGGGTCGGCATCCTGGCAGTGCCGCGCCGGCGCTCCGGGCGAGTCAGCCGCGGTCTCGACCAGCTGGTGTCGGCCAATCATGTCTGCACGCTGGCAACCGCCCTGCAGACCCGCGCCGCCCTGCCACCGTCCCCGCCGCCACTGCGCGAAACCGAGCGTGTGGCAAAGCACCTGCTGGAACGGTTCAGCTACGAGTGGAGCATGCCTGGCCGTGAAAGTGCTCCAGGTTTTGCCCCGCCTCGATAGCGGGGGCGTCGAACGCGGCACGCTGGATTTCGCCCGGGCCCTGACAACTGCGGGCCACGAATCACTGGTGATGTCGGCCGGGGGGCGACTACAGGAGCGACTGCAGGAGCAGGGCAGCGTACATCTCAAGTTCCCGGTACACGCCAAATCCCCAACGTCGCTACTGCACATCGGCGCCCTGCGCCGCCTGCTGCTGTCGCTGTCGCCGGACGTCATTCACCTGCGCTCGCGAGTGCCGGCCTGGATGGTGTGGCTGGCGCTGCGCCCACTGCCACCCGACCAGCGCCCGCTGCTGGTATCGACCTTCCACGGCCTGTATTCGGTCAGCCGCTACAGCGCCATCATGGGCTGCGGAGACCGCGTGATCGCCATTTCTGACTGCGTTCGCGACTACATACTGCGCCACTACCCGCGGATCGAGCCACAGCGCATCCGGGTCATTCCACGGGGCGTGGACACCAGTGAATTCCGGAGCACTGCACCTTGCGCCTGCACCACCGGCGGTATCCGGGATCAGTGGCAGCGCGATTTCGAAACCGAACACCCCCAAACCCGGGGCAAAAAGCTGCTGTTGATGCCCGGGCGTCTCAGTCCCTGGAAGGGGCAGCACGAATTTATCGACCTGATCGCCGACCTCAAGCGCGAGGGCGAAAACTGCCACGGTGTGATCGCCGGGGAGCCAACACCGGGTAAGGAACACTACCTGAAGGCCCTGCAGCAGCAGGTGCGGGCCCAGGGCCTGGAACACCAGGTCACCTTCCTCGGCCACCGCAATGACATGCGTGCTCTCTACGCCCACGCCGCCGCGGTGCTGAGCCTGTCGCGCAAGGCGGAGCCTTTTGGCCGCACCGTTATCGAGGCGCTGGCGGTGGGTGTCCCGGCAGTGGCCTGGAACCGCGGCGGCCCTGCAGAATCGCTGCGCCTGGCCTTCCCGCGGGGCCTGGTGGAAGCGGACAACCGACTGCAACTGGCGGCCTGTGTGCGCGGCATCCTCGCCGCGCCGCCTCTGCCGCTGACACTGCCGCCGCAATTTACCCTCGCCGCCCAGGCAGCTGCGACCCTGGATGTCTATGCCGAGGGACTGGCACAGCGCAGGCAGCAGGCCTGATGCGTATCCTCCACGTCGCCCACCAGCAACTGCGCAAGTACGGCCACACCCGGGTGAGCTGGGCGCGCAAGCTGTTTCATGGCCTGGTGCGCAATGAGCACTACCTGGTACAGACCTTCTCCGACCGCGATGTGGCAGCCTTTGAAGCGCCGCTGGGCATACGCGACCTCGGCGCCCGGCGCTGCAACCAGCGACTGCTGCAAACGGCAGAGGCCTTTGCACCGGAGCTGGTACTGATCGGCCACTGCGACCTCATCAGCAACGACACCCTGAATGAATTGCGCCGGCTCTGCCCGGGCACGGTGATCGCCGGCCTCAACAACGACCCCCTGTTCGCGCCCGAAAACGCCGCCAAAATTCACCACCGCTGCGAGGCTGTGGATGTGATGTTCGTCTCCACCGGGACCAGGGAGCTGGCGCCCTTCCGGGGGCGGCGCGCCCGGCTGCGCCACATGCCGAACCCCGTAGATCCGGCCATCGAGAGCGCCGACAACAGCAACCGGACCGACTTTGATCACGACCTCCTGTTCTGCAGCAAGTCCCGGGCCCACACCGAGCGCGGCAAACTGGTGGCCGCCCTGCGGGACAAGCTGCCCCCCGACCTGCGCTTTCACACCCCGGGCAGTTGCGGAACACCGGGCGTGTGGGGACGCGCCTACGACGAAACCCTGGCGGCGAGTCGCATGGGGCTCAACCTCAATCGCCAGGAGGGCGGGCACTGGTATTCGTCGGCGCGCATGGCGCAGATGGCCGGCAACGGGCTGCTGGTCTTCACCCATGCGGCGGCTGGTTTCGCGGAACTTTTTCCCGCCCAAAGCCTGGCCTATTTCGACGACGAGAGCTCACTGCTGGCGCAGATCGAGGGCTTCTTTCACGACGATGCCCGGCGCAGGCACTGGGCTGCCAACACCCGCGCCTTCTTCCACCGCGAAATGAACTGCACCCTGTACGCCCGCTACATCGTCGAGGCCAGCCTCGGCCTGCCCTTCAGCCACGAATACGTGTGGGAGCGGTGTCCGTGAGCGGCTCCCTCACGGTGGTGCAGGCCCTGGCCGGGGCACCCTACGGCGGCGCAGAGAACTTCTACACCCGCCTGGTCTGCGCCCTTGCGGAACAACCGGGCCTGCGGCAGTTTGCCTTCACCCGCGGCAATGCCGAGCGCGAAACCCGGCTGGGGGCCGCTGGCGTCCCGGTGCAGACCTTCCGCTTCGGCGGCCCCCTGAGCCTGCCCGGACACTGGCGTTATCACCTCGCCCTGCGCAAGCTGGCCCCCGATGTCGTGGTCACCTACATGAACCGGGCCAGCCGCTGTACGCCCGCCGGCGACTACCGGCTGGTGTGCCGGCTGGGCCACTACTACGACCTCAAGTACTACCGCCACGCCGATCACTGGGTCGGGATCACACGCGGCATCTGCGATCATCTGGTGCGCGGCGGCATGCCGGCGGCCCGGGTCCACCGGCTGCCCAATTTCGCCGCGGAAACGACACCGGAGCCGGTTGCGCGGGAGCACCTGAACACACCGCCGGGCGTACCCCTGCTGCTGAGCGCCGGGAGGACCCATCGCAACAAGGGCTTCGACATTCTCCTCAGGGCCCTCGTTAAACTGCCCGGGGTGTGGCTGTGGCTGGCCGGGGATGGCCCCGAGCGGGCAGCGCTGGAAAACCTGAGCCGGGAGCTCGGCATCGCCGACCGCGTTCGTTTCCTCGGCTGGCGCCAGGATGTGGACGCGCTGATGCGCAGTGCCGACGCCTTTGTCTGCCCCTCTCGCCACGAGGGTCTCGGCAGCATCGTGCTGGAAGCCTGGTATCACCGCTGCCCCATTGTCGCCACCCGCTCACAGGGCCCCCGGGAGTTGATCGAGGACGGGACCAACGGCCTGCTGTGCCCGGTTGACCAGGTCGCGCCGCTGGCCGCGCGCATCCGCGAACTGCTGGCCGCTCCCGCCGCGGCACGGCGGCTGGCCGATGCGGGCAGCGATCACTATCGGCAGTATTTCAGCCGCGCCACGGTGTCCGGGCAATATCGGGAGCTGCTGTTTGACATTGCCGCCACCCCCGGTGTCGGGGACAAGCACCGGTGAAGAGGCCTGAAGCCCTGCAACTCGACGCTGCACGAGCCTTTGCCCGTGGCGGCAACCGCCTCTGTTTTGTCGACCCCCGCGACAGCCAGCGCTGCATCAAGGTGCAAAGACCGGATCGATCGCCGCAGGACAAACGGCGCAGTGCGCCCCCGTGGAAACGCCTGCGCAGTACTCGCAGTTTCGACGACAACCAGCAGGAGGCGATGATCTACCGCCTGATCCAGGCACACTGCGGCGAAGCCGCCTTCGCCCTGGTGCCGCGACTGCACGGTTTCGTGCCCACCAGCCTTGGCCCCGGTCTGTGCAGCGAGCTGATACGCGACGGCGACGGGCGTATTTCCCGCACCCTGAAACACTATCTGTGGGCGCGGGGAGATACGGCCAGCCTGCAGGGCATTCTCGCCGATTTCGCCGGGCAGTGGACCGGCCTCGGCATGCCCTCCCGGCGCCTCCTGCTGCACAACATCGTGGTGCAATGCGACGCCGACGGGCCCCGCGCCCTGAAGGTGATCGACGGCCTTGGCTGGCCCGACTTTCTACCGCTGGCCAACCACATTCCCGCACTCGCGCGACGCAAGGCCCGCAGCCGCGTCATGCACCTGCAGCAGGCGATCATCACCCTGCTGGCGCGGCGGGAAGCCAACGGCGACTTCGGTATTCACGGCTGGCTGGACGAATCGCGGCGCCGGTGCTGATGCCATCGCCCACGACCCTCCGCCCCTGCCCGACCGTGCCGGCAGGTTGGATGGCAGGCCCGTGCCTGCTGCTGTTGCTGGTATGGGCCAGCGTACCCTTCACCCTGACAGACATGGCCCGGCTGGCGGCGCAATTGCTGGTGCTTGCTGCACTGGTGCTGTCGCTGCGCCAGTGGCGGGACTGCCTTCGCCATCCCCTGTGCTGGCTGCTACTCGCCGCACTCGCGCTGCAGCTTACCAGCTGGGGGCTGAGTCACTGGCTGCATCCGCAACTGGCGGAGCGCTCGCCCCGCCTGCACCGCCTGGCAGCCTGGTTTTTCCTGATCCCCGTGGCGCTGTTTGCAGGCGGAGCCAGGCAGGGTGTCGCCCTGTGCTGGCTGAGCGCCCTGCTTGCCCTGCTGCTATTGCCCTGGACAACGGGCAATGGCTGGGAGGAACTGGGCCGGGGCATTGGCGGCGAGCGCGTCAGCTTCGGCCTGCTCAATGCACAGCACACTGCGCTGCTGTTCGGCGCCGCCCTGCTCGGGGTGTGGCTGGTACCAGCGAATGTACTTGCGCCATCACTGCGCGACTCCCCCGCCGGGCACCTGGCCCGCCCCCTGCTGATCGCCAGCTGCCTCTACGGCGTACTGCTCAGCCAGACCCGCGGCGTATGGTTGGCGCTGCTGTGTGGCATCGCTGCGGCCGTGGTGTTTCGCAGCTGGCGTGGCCGGCGCCTGCGAGCGTCAGCCTTGCTGCTGCCCCTGGTACTGGTGATGGCCAGCCCGCTGGGCGACGCTGTGTATGAACGCCTGCAGAGCGAGAGCCCCGGCAACCTGCAGGAAAATGTCCGGGTGCGGCTGGCCACCTGGGACGAGTCGATGCACTGGATCGCGCAGCGCCCGGCCCTCGGCTGGGGAGGCCAGGGACGCGCCGCCGTGGTGCGGGCCAGCGCCGGACTCAGCGACGACGAGCGCAATAGATTTCGCCATTTGCACAGCAGCTACCTGGACATCCTGGTGAACTGGGGTGGGGCTGGCTTGCTGCTGTACGCCACCCTGCTGGGCTGGTTGAGTCTGCACTTCTGGCGCAGCTGGCGCGGCGGAATCCTGCCGGAACCGGTCTTCACGTTCTGGTGCGCCTTCCTGCCGTACTGGCTGGTGGCCAACGGTTTCGAATCATTCGTGTTCTACCAGTCCGGCGCCTACCTCTTTGCACTGGTCGCCGGCGGCTGCCTGGCATTGTGCCGCGGCGAACGGGCAGCGGCATGATGGATGTACTCCGCCGGGCAAGGGCGCGTCGGGACCGGCGCCTGCAACAGCAGGCAATGGCCGCCACCCGCTACCGGCAACTGGCTCAGCAGGCGATAGCGCGCCGCCACAGCGGCACCGGGAACTGCGAGCCCGACCAGCTGATCGTGTCGCTGACCTCCTTCCCCCGGCGCATTGACCAGCTACATCTGTGTATCGAGAGCCTGCTCAGCCAGAGCCTGCCGCCGGACCGGGTGGTGCTGTGGCTGTCGCGACAGAACTTCCCCCGGCAACAGCAAGAGCTGCCGCAAACGCTGCGTGCCCTTTGCCGCTGGGGACTGGATATCCAGTTTCGCGACGGCGATATCGGCCCCTACAAGAAAATCATCTACGCCCTGCAGGACTACCCGTCTTCGCTGGTCATTACCGTCGATGACGACATCCTCTATCCAGCGGATCTTGTGGCGCCCCTGTATCGCGCCTGGCAGGCGCAACCGGACGTTATCCACTGTCATCGCGGGCACGACATGCTTGTCGACGCGACGGGAATGCCGCTGGATTACACCCGCTGGCGGCTGGGCCAGGGAGAAGTCGAACCTTCGCTGAACGTTTTCCCGACCGGGGTGGGCGGCGTACTCTATTTCCCCGGCGCGCTGCACCCGGAGGTCACTGACAGCGAACAGTTTTTGCGTCTGTGCCCGCGGGCCGACGATGTCTGGCTGAAGGCGATGAGCCTGCTGCAGGGTACCCGCTGTGCAGTGGTACCGGGCGGCAGACACTGGAAGGAGCGCTTCCTGACGATTCCGGGCAGTCAGCAAACGTCACTGAAGCGCGAAAACTGGCGCCAGCGGCAAGGCAACGATGACAAACTGAGAGCGGTGTTCGAGGTCTACGATCTGGCGCTGCGACTGCGGTCCTGAGTGAGCCTCAGGCCGCACCCAGGGACTGCAACCAACGCCCGATCGCCTGCCGCGCTGCCGGCTCGTCGAGGGTTGGCGCGTGACCGCGTCGGGGAATTTCCTGCAGCTGGCAGTCGTGACCGCGCTCGCACATGGCGGCCGCGGTGGTCGGCGCGAGAATATCGGATTCGGCGCCACGCACTACCAGTACCGGCAGGTTCAAACTATCGAACAGCGGCCACAGGTCCGGGGGTACCGCATTCTCCTGCGCAGCGTCGATGGGCTGGGCAATCGCCGGATCGTAAGCCAGCACCGGCACGCCGTCGACGTTACGGTACAGGCCGCGAGTGAAATCCCGCCATTGCCCCGGGCTGAAATCGGGAAAGGCTGCGCCGTTGATCGCCTGGCTCTGGGCCAGGGCCTCTTCCCAGTTGCGCACTGGGCGGCTCTTGCCGACATAGGACTGGATACGCGCCAGACCGGCGGGGTCCACCTCCGGGCCGATGTCGTTGAGTAGCAGCCCGGCGATGCGTTGCGGCTGCATGGCCCCCATCATCATGCCCATCAGTCCACCCATGGAGGTGCCGATAACGATCACGCGCGGCAGTTGCAGGTGATCCAGCAGGGCGAACATATCGCGCACATAGGTAACGGGCTGGTAGTTGGCCGGGTTGCTGTCGTAGTCAGAGCGACCACGACCGCGCTGATCGGCGCAGATTATGCGATAACGCGGCGACAGGTCGGATGCCAGGCGGGTGAAATCAGAACTGTTGCGGGTCAGTCCGTGCAGGCAAAGGAGTACCGGGGCATCGGGGCCAGCAGTGTTATAGTCATAGGCGTAGAGTTTCAGGCCATCGTCACTGCGGTAGTACACATCAACGGCTTCAGGCATAACTCAGTTATCCACAGGGTCAAGCATAGCTTAACTCAGCAAAGGTGCGCCGCAGTTCCCGCTTCAGGATCTTGCCATTGGGATTGCGCGGCAATTCGCCCACCAGTATGACATCGCTCAGTCGCTGCTGCCTGCCCAGACGGTGATTGGCCCATTCACGCACCCCGGCCACGTCTACGCTGGCCCCGGCAACAGCCACTACCAGCGCCACCGGTGTTTCACCCCAGCGCTCACTGGCCACGCCAATTACCGCGACATCGTCGATATCGGGATGCTCAACCAGCACCGCCTCGATGTCCTGCGGATAGACATTCTGGCCGCCGCTCAGAATCATGTCCTTCTTGCGATCGACGATGTAGAGGAAGCCCTCCTCGTCCAGGGTGCCGATGTCGCCGGAGCGCAACCACTGCACACCGTCTTCGTCGATATACTCAGCATCGCTGCTGGCCTGCTCCCTGCCCAGATAGCCGGGCATGGTGATGCGGCCGCGGGACACCACCTCGCCGGACTCCCCAGGCCCCAGCTTGCGGCCGTCGTCATCGACAATGCAGATGTCGGTGCCCAGCAGCGGCTTGCCCACCGACGACCAGCGCCCCTCGGCATCCTCCGGGTCGAGGGTGGTGATAATGCCCTCAGTCAAGCCGTAGAGCTCGATGATGCCGCAGGGAAAGGCTTCAAAGATGCGTCGCTTCAGGCTTTCGTGCAGCGGGGAACCGCAGCTCATCATGGCCTGCATCGAGCGCACATCGCAGTCGCGTTGCGCCATGGCCTCCACCACGCGCTGGAACTGGATCGGCACCATCGCGGTATGCGTAATGCGCTCCGCCGCCACCGTATCGAGAAAGGCGTCGGTATCAAAACGCCGGTGGATAAACAGGGTGCCGCCACCGAGCACTGTACACAGCATCGCCACCCAGGAAATATTGGAGTACAGACCGATGGTGAGCAGCGTACGGGCAGCGCTGTGATAGCGCAGCGCAATGGCCAGGTCGTAGGCCCAGTCCCGGCGCCCGGCATGGGTGTGCACAATGCCTTTTGGCATACCGGTTGTACCGGAACTGTAGATCACGTTGAGAAAGTCAGTACCCGCCAGCTCAACCGCCGGCAGCGCGTCTGGCTGGTCGGCGCTGAAACGGGCGAAATTTACCCAGCCGTCACCCTCGGGCCCGCTGCTGACAAACAGCGACAGCGAGGCGGGCAGCCTGCTGCGCAGTGCCTGCAGGCGCTGCTGTTGATCGGCGGTGACCACCACTGCCCTGACGGCGGCGTCCGTCAGCATCGCCACGATGGCATCGTCCGTCACCGACAGGTTGATTGGCACAGACACCGCACCAGCCGCCATGCAGCCAAACAGGGTGATTGCCATTTCCACACCGTTTGACATCACCACCGCTACCCGGTCGCCCCTGGCAATACCCGCCCCATGCAGGGCATGGGCAAAGCGGTGATTGGCGGCGCTGAATTCACGCCAGTTGAGGCGCTGCCCCTCGCAGACCAGGGCTTCCCGCGCGCCACGCCAGCGGCCGTGCAGGGCGAGAATTTCCGGCAGGAGGGGGGCGCGTGACTCAAAACCACTGAACATAGTTCACTCTCTGACGTCGCCGGCGACGCACTGCCGCTGGCACTATATTTTTCCGATTGTCTTCAATAATACGGGGCGCCGGGGCGCCCCGAAGGCAGGTACTAGAAGGCGTAGTTGACCGTAAAGGCAACGGTGCGCGGATCGCCATAGAAGCCGGTTACCGTATCGTCGCCACCCAGCCCCGGCGCGATCACATTGCCCTGATCGTCAAAGGTCGCCGCGAAGTTGTAGCCGGCGATACGGTACTCCTCGTCAGTGAGGTTCTTGCCGTGCAGGCCGATAGTCCAGCGCTCGTTCGGCGAGCGCACCACGATGCTCGCGTTGTAGAGGGTGTAGCCGTCCTCATCCAGCGCTGAGGGCACTTCGAAGATGTGCACGTCGTCCCGGTAGGCCAGATTGGCCAGGAACGAGGTATTCCAGTTACCGATTTCGATGCTGTATTCCATGCCCAGGTTATAGACGTACTCCGGTGTATTGGAGATCACCCACTCATCCGCCACATCCACTTCCATCTGCGCGTTGGGGTCGTACCACACCAGCTCCGTAAACTCGGCATCGATGTAGCCAAAGGTGGCATTCAGGGTCAGGCGGTCGGTAATGGCGGCAACCGCTTCCAGCTCCAGGCCCTTCATTTCCGATGCGCCGGCATTCAATACCTGGGAGGCGAAGTCGTTCTGCCCCACCGCGCGCTGCACGGTGACCTGCATGTCTTCGTAGTCGTTGAAGAAGGCTGCCACATTGAGGCGCAAGCGCTGATCCCACAGGGTCGATTTGAAGCCGATCTCGTAGGCGTTGACGGTTTCCGGATCAAAGGGCTCGTCACCATCCGGGTTGGCGGCGATGTTGGCCCGCATGTCGTAACCGCCGGACTTGAAGCCTGAGGTGTAGGAGGCGTAGGCCATCACGTCGTCGCTGAACTGGTAGTTCACGCCAACGTGGGGGGTGAACTCGCCCCAGCTGTCACTGTCTTCAAAGTCAGACTGCACTGCGATAATGGTGCCGTCGTCCTCCGGGAATTTGGCGCCGGGATAGACATAGCGGTAGACACTGGCGTCCTTTTCGTCCCGCGTATAGCGCCCACCCAGGCTCACGCTAAGTTTTTCGCTGATGTCATAGGCGCCCTGGAAATAGGCCGAATAACTCACGGTGTCCACGCAGCCGCCGTTCTCCAGCGTAATGCCGGAAAGCCCGAGGATCACGTCAAAGGCGCCGCAGGCATCGCCCGAGTAGTAGTAGAGTCCACCCACTGCGCTCAGTCGGTCGCCGGTGTAGTTAAGCTGGAATTCCTGTGTGGTCTGGTTGTCCTCGTAATCAGCCGGCACATCGAAGCTGTTGACCGCAGTGGCGTCAAAGTCGATAGAGGTATAGGTGTAGCCCTCGCGGTAGGCACTGATGGACTTGAACTGGTATTGATCGTTGATATCCCAGACTGCCGTCAACGACGCGCCGTCGGTTTCAACCAGGTTCTTGTTGGGCAAGCTGGTATCGCTGTCGTAGACATCGTCATAGGGCTGCTGGCCGGTGACCAGGCTGGGGGTGAGGCGGTATCCGCCGCGGGGATTGGACTCGTCGCGCGTCTTGTCGCCGGCGAGGATAAAGCGCAGCGAGTCGCTCGCCCGCCACTCCATTTTCAGGTGACCGGTAGCGATGTCCTTGTTGTAGTTGTCTGCACCGGTATTGCGAAACTCGCCGTAACCATCGCGCTTGAGGACAGCGGCGCCACCGCTGATAAACAGGGTGTCCTCGATAATCGGTACCGAGCCCATTACCTTCAGGTCGCGGCGCCGGTAATCACCCAGGGTACCCTCCACTTCGAAGGTCGGTTCGTTGCTCACCCGCCGGGTGGTGTACTTCAACGCCCCGCCGATGGTGTTCTTGCCATACAGCGTGCCCTGCGGGCCGCGTAACACCTCGATCGACTCGACATCCAGTACGTCCAGTACTGCTCCCTGGGGCCGGGCGATGTAGACCTCGTCTACGTAAATGCCGACGCCGGGCTCAAAGCCCCACAGCGGGTCCTGCTGGCCGATGCCACGGATGTAGGCAGTGAGCGTGGTGTTGGTGCCACGGCTGACCTGCAGGGTGGTATTGGGCAGGCTGTACTGCAGGTCAGTGATGTCATCCACTCCCTGGATGGCGAGGTCCGCCGCCGAGAAGGCGCTCACCGCGATCGGTACATCCTGGAGATTTTCGCTGCGCTTGCGCGCGGTGACGACCACTTCTTCCAGTGCCGTTACACCCGCCTCCTGGGCGAGAACCGGGCTGGCTGGCAGCAGGGAGGCAAGGGATACAGCGAGGGCGAGGGGCGCCCGCTTGAGCATGCTATTCATAGTGACACCTGTCGTTAGCGTTATCGTATCAAGTGTTGTCCGCCTTGCGAGCGGCTTCAACGTTTGTTGAATTTGTGTCTGGCAAGATATTCAACAGGTGTTGAACTGTCAAGCCGTCAGAATGGGAATCGAAGCCGCCGCTCAGGCGCTCGGGGACGTCGCCGCATCCGGCACATCATGCCCGGCGGAAAACCAGCGGCTCCAGCCCAGGCCCGCCAGCGCGACCAGCAGCGAAGCCGCTATCGCCCAGGTAGCCGATACCGCCGGGTTGGCCACCAGGCCTCCGAGATTCAGGCCCAGGTGCGTCACCAGCGCCACTCCCGCGGCGCCGCCCACTACCCACAATGGCAGCGCACGCCGCAGCAACACACCGAACAGAATGGGTACGGTGGAGGCGGCTGCCAGGCCGTACACGCCTTTTTGCGCAAACAGGCCGATCAACGGCGGCGGGTTCCAGGCCAGCAGCACGCCGATAATGCCCACACCCACCAGCACCCAGCGCGACAGGGCAAGGCCGTTGATGCGATTGCCAAACAGTGGTTCCACAATGTCGTTGACCACCATGGCGGACAGCGACACCAGGATGCCGTCCAGGGTGCTCATACCGGCCGCCAGCAGGGTGAGAAAAATGAGCACCAGCAGGTACTGGCCGAGCGCATCGCCGGCAAATTCGTGGATCAGGTACTCCCGCACCACCGTATCCTGCGTCCCGATATCGAGCCCGGCAAGGCGCGCATAGAAGCCGAGCATCAGCATCAGGGTGAACAGCGTACCCACCACCACGGTAGTGCCGATGAACCGGCCGATATCCCGCTCACTGCGCAGGTACAGCACCTTGGTGAGAATGTGGGGCTGCAACATCAGTGCGAAAGTCACCACAAAGCCCGACAGAAACACCGAGAAAAAGCTGAAGTACAAGTCGCTGGACGGGTTAAAAGGCGCCGCGTAGTCCGCGCCTATGGCGCGCAGGGCCGCCAGCGGATCGTCGCCGAGGTACTTGAAGCCCTGCACAAACAACAGCGCGGTGATGGCCATCATCATCACCCCCTGCAGGGTGTTGGTATAGGCGTGGGCGTAGGTGCCCCCCATCAGCACGTAGGAAAAAACGAACAGCAGCACCAGTACCAGTGCGGTTTTCTGTTCAACCGGAAACAGGCCAGTCACCAGCAGGCTGCAGCCCACCAGAATCAGCACCACAAAGGTGATCGACAGCAGGTTGATGACGGCAAAGAACAGGCTCAGGCCCCGGTGCCGGTAGCGGCAGTAAATCCACTGGGGAATGGTCAGGGCATTGTGACTCTCCCCCAGCCGCAAGAATCCGCGTGTCAGTACCAGGAAAGCCGTGAGAATTCCCAGCGAACCCGCCACCCCGTAATGCAGGTAGGCGGACAGCCCGTGCACGTAAACGAAGCCGGGATTGATCACGAAAGTGGCGGTGGAGGCGATCGACGCGGCCAGCGTGATGCCGATCACATAGGGGCTCATGTCCTTGTTGCCGATGGAAAAGCCACGCACATCCCGGGTGCGGCGCATGCCGATCCACGACAGGTAGAACACCAGCGCAACATAGGCTGTGGTGACCAGGTACTTGAAGAGTTCGGGAGTCATGCCTTACCTCTGCCGCAGGATTATTGTTGTCAGCGGAAGCGGGATTCTGACTCAGGGGCAGAACAATTTCAACAACCGTTGAAATTGTTTTTATGCTATTGTCCTTTCCCCTCGACGACCGCCACAGATACCGAACGCACAGGGAGAGCGCTGAACAGATGAGCAGGACCGGCAACCCGAGCAAGCGCGAGAAAATCCTCGATGTTGCCGAGGAGCTGTTTGCCCTGCACGGCTTCGACGGTGTCACGCTGCGCCAGATCGCCAGCGGCGCCAAGGTCGACGTGGCCCTGGCCAGCTACCACTTTGGCAAGAAGCTGGATTTGTTCCAGGCAGTGTTTGACCGCCGCGCGGCGCCGCTCAACAACGCGCGCAGGGAAGCGTTGCACCAGTGCCAGGCCAAAGCCGGCAAGCGCGGCCCATCGGTAGAGCAAATTATCGAAGCCTTCCTGCGTCCGCTGGAACTGGCCCAGGAGACCGGCGACCCCGGCTGGCGCAACTATCTGGCCCTGATTGCCTACATCAACAACTCCCCCTACTGGGGGCCGCGGATGATGAGCAAGCTGTTTGACGGGCTGGTCCAGGAGTTTATCGAGGCCCTGCGCACGGCCCTGCCCGGCGCAGAGGACGAAGACCTCTACTGGTGTTACAACAACCTCTCCGGCGCACTGACTCTGACCCTGGCCCAGACTGGCCGCATCGACAAACTCTCAGGTGGACGCTGCACCTCGGACGATTTCGAGGCGGCCTACGACCACATGATTCCCTTTGTCGCCGCAGGCTTTCGCAAGGTCTGCAAGAAGGCCGCGCGCTAGCACCCTCCCGGAAACACCTACTCCTGCCCGGCGTCGATAAAGGCCGCCAGATCCCCGCGGAATTTCTCCATCGACGGCGGGTGGATATACATCATGTGCCCGGCCTCGTAGTGCTCCACCGTGATGTGATCGCGCAGCCGCGCCGGAATCGGCAGGTGATTAAGGAAGTGATCGGTGGCGCCGTAGGGCGTGGCCAGGTCGTAGTAGCCCTGCTGCACCAGCAGGCGCATATTCGGGTTTTGCACCATGGTATAGGCCAGGTCTACCGCGGTGTTGGCGAAAGGCACCTTGTCGTACTGGGTCTGGCCGGGCTGGGCGTGGGTATTGTCCCAGCGCATGAACAGGCCGCCGGAGGTGATGTATTTGCGATCGCTTTTCACACCCAGCACTTCGCGGTAGTAGTCGTTGAAGGTGGCGACGAAAGCCGGCCCCACCGCGGGGAAGAAGGGGTCGTAGGTGAACTGCTCGCCGATGTGGTTGAGGCCATCGTTGACGAAGCGGGAATCGATACGCCCGGTGGTTTGCCGGCGGTCGCGCAACAGCTCCTTGGCGAAGCGCCCCTCGTCCACCCGCAGGTTGGCGCGATCCCAGTACTCGGCGCTGATGCCGGTAAAGCGCTCCATGCCCTGCAGTACCTGCTGGCGCTCCTGGGCACTGGCACTGGCGCCCTTGAACAACACCGGGGCGTAGACATTCGCGGCAAAGTCCTCGGCCTGGCGCAGGAAGGTTTGCAGGTCGTCGGGGCGATCGTCGACCGCCTCGTGATACCAGGCAGTCGCGGCGTAGGTGCTGAAGTAATTGACGTAGGGAAGGTCCATTGCCAGGCCCGCATTGCCGGCGGCGAAATCCATGTAGGGCGACACCAGGATCACACCGTTGAGGGCGATGGAGTGCGCCTGCAACAGCTGGTAGGCCACGCCGCCGCTGCGAATACCGCCGTAGCTCTCTCCCAGCAGGTACTTCGGCGACTGCCAGCGACCGTTGTCGGTGGTCCAGCGGGCGATAAAGTCGGAGACTGACTCGATGTCCTGATCCACGCCCCAGAAGTCCTCGCCTTTCGCCTCGCCCACCGCAACGGAAAAGCCGGTACCCACCGGGTCGATCATCACCACATCGGCGCGGTCGAGAATGCTGTATTCATTGTTTACCCGGCGAAAGGGGCCTTTGGTGGCGAAGTCGCCATCTTTCACGACAGTGCGCTGGGGACCGAGTATGCCCATGTGCAGCCACATGGAGGCGGAGCCCGGACCGCCGTTGTAGGCGAACAGCACCGGCCGCGTGCGGCGGTCGGCGCCCTCTTTTTCATAGGCGGTGTAGCCAAACAGGGCAATGGGCTCGCCCTGGTCGTTCTTCATCAGCAGCTGGCCGGCCGTGGCCTTGAGGTCAATGGTCTTGCCGTCGATCTTCACGCGCTGCCGGGATTCGGCGTGCAGGGCCTCGGGAATTTCCGCAACGGCAGTCTTTACCGCGCTGGTTGCCGCTGCTTCATCGGCGCCGACAAGCGGACTGACAAGGCTGAGGGTGAGCAGGGGAAGGAGAAAAAGGGAGTGCAATCGGGGCATGGGTCTTCCGGTTTATTTCGCAGGTGAGAGTCGATAAGCTGGCCGCATTTAAGCATAAACGGCCCCGGAGCGTCCCCCCATGAGCGAGCTGACGGACCTGTTCGCCGATTTCTGGCCGGCCTTGCTGGTGCTGGGCTTTACCGGCCTGGTCATTATCACTGGCAGCCGCATCATCAGCCGCGGCGGCAGCAGTACCGAAGTCCTGCGCCAGTTGATGATATGGGCCATCGTATCGCTGGCAGTGGTGGTGCTGGTCATCGTGCTGCCGATTTCCGACCAGACCCAGGGTCAGATACTCAGCCTGCTCGGCGTGGTCCTGACCGCCGTCATTGCGCTGTCCTCCACCACCTTTGTGTCCAACGCCATGGCCGGAGTCATGTTACACATCACGCGGCCCTTCCGGCCGGGCGACTATGTGCGGGTGGACGGGGAGTTCGGCCGGGTGGCGCGCCACTCCCTGATCAACACCCAGATCCAGACCGAGTGGCGCGACCTCACTACCCTGCCCAATCTCTACCTGGTCAACAACCCGGTCACGGTGCTGCATCGGGACGGCACCATCATCACCGCCGAGGTGTCCATCGGCTACGATGTGCCCTACACCCAGGTGCAGGACCTGCTGTACAAGGCCGGCGAGGATGCCGGCCTCAGCGAGCCCTTTGTCCTGGTGCAGGAATTGCTCGACCACGCGGTGGTATACCGCGCCTGCGGCTTTCTGCCGGAGATGAAAAACCTGCTGAGCGCGCGCTCCAACCTGCGCAAGAAGATTCTCGAACAACTGCACGGCAACGGTGTGGAAATCGTCTCACCCAGCTTTATGAATCAGCGCCCGCTGGACCCCTCCGCCAAGGTAATCCCCCCGCAACCGGTGATGCACAACCTGCACAGCGCCAACAACAGCGAGCCGGCCCCGGAAGACAAAATATTCGATCAGGCCGAGGCCGCTGCCAGTGTGGAAGAGTTGCGCCAGCGCCAGGAACTGGCGCAGCAGGCCGTCAAACATGAAAAGTCACAGCTGAAAACAGCGACAGACAGCGAACGGGAGCTGTTGCAGCGCCGTATAGAACGCCTGGAAGCCGAAGAAGCGCACCTGGCGCAACTGCTGGAGCAAAGCCGGGGCGACTAGCTGTCCACCCTGGCGGGGGCTGCTATCCAGCCGACCGCTAAATATCCACCTCATTGCGGAACTCCCGTTCCACCTGCTGTTGCAGCTCGTAGCGGGCGCTACCGGTGTTCTTGCGCTGCGCATCCCCCAGCCGTTTCTGGTAGCGCTGGCGGCGATAGCGGGCCACCAGGGCGGGAAAGCGCTGGGGCTCCTCCTCCCCGGCAATCAGGGCCTCGATGAAGGCAATGTCGATGCCCACCCGGTAGGCGATGCGGCTGGGGCGGATTTTATTGGCGTGAAACTCCGCCACGATGTGCACCTGCTTGTCGCGGTCGTAGTGACACTCGCGCGAGTAGCCAAAGGGTGGCGATGGCGTGCGCGAATCCTTGGGGTCATGAGCATTGTTCATGCTGCGGTTTTTAGCAGCCTACAGCGCATCTGCCAAGTGACGATTTCATGTAGGCCGTAATGCTTTAGCTCAGCGTGGCGCGCAGGTAGCGGCGCCGGCCATACCACAGGCCCCACAGAGCCAGCACGCCGATGGCGATCAGCGCGCGGCGCCGGTCCCGCTCGCGGCGATACTGCGACTGGGGTGAGAGCACTCCGCTCAACTCGCCACCCGCCGCATCGAGACGCTGCTGCAGGCGCAAGCGGGCGGCCTCCGCCGCGTCCGACAGCGGGGCATCCAGCGCCTGCTCCTCAAGGGGATCGTCGGCAATGTTGTAGAAGCGGCCGTCCTCGTAGAGCTTCCAGCGGGTATCGAAGGCGTAGCGTGCGGGCACATTGTCGCTCCAGCGCGGGTCGTAGTGCATGAACAGACTGTCGCGCCAGTCACTCACCGTTTCTCCCGCCAGCAGCGGCCACAGGCTGCGCCCGTCCACTTCCGCTGGCAGGGCCTGCTGCGGCGCTCCCAGTTCCAGCAGAGTGGGCAGTACATCCACCAGCGACACCAGTTCCGCGCGGTGGTTCGGCGGCAGACGGCCGGGCCACCAGGCGATGAAGGGCACATGGGTACCCGAATCCAGGGAGGTCGCCTTGCCGCCGGGCACCTCTTGCCCGCGCCAGCGCGAGGTGATCTTGTGATCGGTGCCATTGTCGCCGATGAAAAGCAGAAGAGTGTTGTCGGCAACGCCCGCCTCTTCCAGGGTCGCCCGGATATCCCCGACGACCGTATCCATATAAACCATCATATCGGCGAAGCGCTGCTGGCGATCGGCCCCATGGGTGCCCGGCGGCGCGGAGAAAGGACGATGCGGCAGCACCATCGGGTAGTAGGCCAGGAAGGGGCGGCCGCTACCCGCGCTGTTGCGAATAAAGCGCTGGATCGACGCCGCGAAACGGGCCGGACCGTAGTCGCCTTCGCGCCCCGGTTCAGGCCCGGCGGGCGTCTGGATGGTTGGGCGGTCATAGCGATCCGTCTCGTCTTCGCTGGCGCGCACCTGCCACAGGGCGTAATCGGCGAATCCGGCAGCACTCGGCGTTGCCCCGTCCAGGTCCTGGTACTTGTTGCTGACCAGTTGCCACTTGCCCGCCGCAAATGTCGCATAACCCGCCTCTGCCAGGCGCTGGGCAAAAGTCGGCTCCGCAGGATCGAGATAGCCGAAGTCGCTGTAATTGCGCCAGCTCTCCTTGCCAGTCAGCAACATCACCCGCGTGGGGGTGCACAGGGGGGTGGCGTGGGCATTGTCAAAGCGCACCCCTTCGGCTGCGAGGCGGTCAATATGGGGGGTGCGATAGGACTCACCGCCGTAGGCGCCGACCGTTTCCACTCCCAGGTCGTCGGCCAGGATCACTACAAAATTGGGGCGTTCCTGCGTCGTCGCCCCCAGGGACGGGGCCGCTAGCAGGGCGAGAAACAGGAGGAAAAAGCGGTACATTCTGGCTCCGATGATCAGGAATTTGGCCGGATATAACCAGCTCTGACAGTTATGTCGGCAGCAGGCGGGGACTATACTGGAATGCTGAAATAAAAGCTCACCGGGCAAAGGGCAGGAGAATTTCCATGAATGCACCGCAAACCGTTCAGGAACACAGTGATATCGAGGCAGCCATGCAGGCCGTGCTGGACACCCAGCGCGCCAGCTATCTCGCCGAGGGTAAAGTCAGCGCAGAGACCCGTATCGACCGCCTTGACCGCGGCATTGACGTGCTGCTCAAGTACCAGGACAAAGTCGTCGACGCTCTCAACAGCGACTTCAGCTGCCGCGCCCGGGAAGTCACCCTGCTCACTGACGTGGCTCCTTCCATCACCCCGATGAAGCATGCCAGGAAGCACCTGCGCAAGTGGATGAAGGGCGAACGGCGCCCCACCATGTTTCCCCTCAATCTGCTGGGCGGGCGCTCGCGCATCGAATACCAGCCGCTGGGTGTCGTCGGCGTCATTTCGCCCTGGAACTTCCCGGTCAACCTGACGTTCAGCCCGCTGGCAGGGATTCTCGCCGCCGGTAACCGCGCCATGATCAAGCCATCCGAGTTCACCCCGGCCACCTCGGAAATCATGGCCGAAATGGTGGCCGAAGCCTGGGATGAGACCGAAGTCGCCATCTTCACCGGTGGCCCCGAAGTGGGCGCGGCCTTTTCCGGCCTCGCCTTCGACCACCTGCTGTTCACCGGTGCCACCTCCGTCGCCCGTCACATCATGGCGGCCGCGTCCCGCAACCTGGTGCCGGTGACCCTGGAACTGGGCGGCAAGTCCCCGGTTTTCATCTCCCGCAGCGCAGACCTGGAACAGGCCCTGACCCGTATCATGCTCGGCAAAACACTCAACGCGGGCCAGATCTGCCTGGCGCCGGACTACCTGATGGTGCCGGAGGAGAAGCTGCACGAGGTGATCGAAGCGGCCCAGAAGGCGGTGGCCACCATGTACCCCAAACTGCTGGACAACCCCCAGTACACCTCAGTGGTCAACGAGCGCCACTTCGAGCGCCTGCAGGGCTACCTGAAGGAAGCCGAAGAACGCGGCGTCAAGGTCATGCCCCTGAACCCGGGCAACGAGGATTTCAGCCAGCAGCAGGGCACGCGCAAAATCCCGCCGACCCTGGTGCCGGAGCCGGCGGACGACCTGAAGGTCATGCAGGAGGAAATTTTCGGCCCGCTCCTGCCCATTCGCACCTACCGCGACTTTGAGGAGACCATCGCCTTCGTCAACGCCAACCCGCGCCCGTTGGCGGCCTACTACTTCGGCCAGGACGCGGCGGAGGAAGAGGCCGTCCTCACCCGCACCACCTCCGGCGGCGCCTGTGTCAACGACGTGATCATGCACATCATGCAGGAGGAACTGCCCTTCGGCGGCGTTGGCCCCAGCGGCATGGGTGCCTATCACGGCCACGAAGGCTTCAAGACCTTCAGCCACGCCAAGTCGATCTACCGGCAGGCCAATGCCAATGTCGCCAAGCTGGGCGGGATGCTGCCCCCCTATAACAAGGCGACGGAGAAGACGATCAAGATGCAGGTGAAGAAGTAGCGGCGCTTTGGCACTGTCGTTCGGAGAGCGGGGTTCGCTGTGGTGGCGAACCCCGTTTTTCTTTGACCTATAACGATTCTATGAGATCAGGTGGCGCCACGGCCACCGGAGGGGCCTCGCCAGACACGCTGTAAATACGTCCCTGTACGCTTCTATTCGGCATCCATGCCTCATAGAGTCTGGCGAGGCCCCTCCAGCGTCCGCTGCTTCAATCTGACCTGCAGTTGAATTTGTCAATTTGGTGGCAGCGCTAGTGTTTTCAAACGGTTTCAAGCCTCTACCACGACATCCACAGGATTCGGATAACTTGAATCTGGCACTGAGCCGCCGCTGTGGGGTAAGCCCCGAAGAGACCGTCAACGGCATGGATGCCGTTGAAGAGACTACATGGATGTATTCACGGCGTGTCTCTGAGGGGCTTACCCCGCGGCGGCGGCGCACCCAACGAAACTACCCGATTCACCAGAGCCCTGCATAAATCACCAAGCATAAAGAGTGTCTACCGAATCCGCCCACCAACCGAAATACTGGTGCCAATACCCCCGCCCCAGCCACCGTGCCCCCACGACGAATACCCCGTGGAAATCCCGATACTCCCGTACACATGCGGATCCGAGCAAGCGGACAGCCCCAGCACCAGCACCGACAGCGCCGCCAGGCGGCATACCTTCAACAACACCTTCATTCCTCGTCCCCCTGCATGCCCAACACCGCTGAATTATCCCAGGTCTGCAGCGCTATCCCCGCGCCAGAGGGCCCCGCAATCAGCGCGACCCGGCCACCGGCCGGACGGTCTGTGGCGGGCACAAGGATGCGGCCACCGAGGCCTTCAACCCGGGACAGGATGCTTTCGAGCTCGGCGGCATCGGCCACTCGCACATAGCTGACCCAGGTTGGCTTGAGGCCCTCGACAGGCAGCCCCCGCAGCCCGGCGCGGGGCTGGCCAGCGCTGTTGAAAACAGTGTAGGAGAGGGGCTGTTGATCGCTGCCGAGCTCGCGCTGCTCCAGCCCGTAGCCCAGGGCTTTGCGGTAGAAGTTGCCTGCAGCCTCAGGCTCCCCGGCCCAGAGTTCATCCCAGAGAAAGTCGCCGCTGGCGGGGCGGTCACCGCCGTCGGCGGGGTCGCCGTGACGGGTTTCCAGCAGGGCGAATGCGGCCCCTTCAGGGTCGGTGACTACGGCGAGATCACCGCGTTCGCCGAGGGAGGTCGGCGGGGTCAGCACCTTGCCGCCGGCGCTGTCCAGCGCATTGACCGCGGCCTCCAGGTCGGCGACGGAAATCACCACCACCCACTGGGAAACGTCTTCCCGGATGGGCAACTCGTTCTGGTCGACCATGCCGCCGATCAGGCGCCCCTGGTGGCGGATCAGGGTGTAGTTGGCGCTCTCCAGTGGCAGGGCCTCGAATTCCCAGCCGAACAGCCCGCTGTAGAAGGCCTCGGTGCGGGCCGGGGTATCGCTGAGCAGGTCGTGCCAGACCACCTTGCCCGCCAGGCGGCCGCCGCTGTAGTCACTCGACACGCCCGGCAAACTGAATCCCGTTGCGGTGCAGCCCGCCAGCAGCGCTGCACCAGCCAGCCCCGCGGCTACCAGCCGGTAAAGACCCGTCAATGTCATCATGCCTATCGCCCCTTCCTGTTCACGCTGTTCACGGCCCGGCGCAGGCGCCTGCACGGCAGCCTGTGCCCTCAGGATAGTGCATTCTCGCCTCGCTGCCGATTGGTGCCATACTGCTGGGCAACCACCGTCAACGCGAGGACACTATGGTGAACAAACTCCGGACTTCCCTCCTGCTGGCCTGCGCACTGGCACTCGGTGCCTGCAGCGACGAGCCGGGCAGCAAGGGCTGGTGTGAAAGCAAAAAGGAGCAGCCCAAATCCGGGTGGACGGCTGACGATGCGGTGACCTTTGCCAGCCACTGCGTGTTCGAGGCCACCACGGTCGGCTCCGAGGCCTGGTGCGAATCCCTGGCGGAGAAGCCCAAGGGCGACTGGAGCAGTAACGAGGCGACCGACTACGCCAAGCACTGCGTGTTTTAAGCCGCCCGGCCCGCGCTGGGTTTCAAAGGCCAGCTGGCCTACACTGGAAACTGATTGCAATGGTGCCCGCTGGCGCCCGCAAACCACAGGGAGCCACCATGTCCGGACTTTTTCACCGCCTTACCCTCACCTGCCTCACGCTCGCCTGCCTGAGCCTGCCCGGCCTGGCAATGGCCGGTGAGACGCTGCAGCGGGTGATCGATTTCAAATCCCTGAAGGTCGGCATGACCGCCGATCAGCCGCCGCTCAATATGCTGAGCCGCGACAAAACCCTGATGGGTTTCGATGTCGACCTGGCGAAGGCTCTGGCCAACGCCATGCGGGTAAAACTGGAAATCAAGGTCATGCCCTTTGGCGAATTGATGTCCTCCCTGGAGGACGGCAGCATCGACCTGGTGATTTCCGGCATGGCCATCACCCCCGAGCGCAGTGAACAGGCGGCCTTTGTCGGTCCCTACATGATGTCGGGCAAGTCACTGCTGACCCGGGACTCGGTGCTGGCCAAGGTTTCCGGCTCGGATGAATTCAACCGCGGCGACCTCACCCTGACTGCCCTGAAGAATTCCACCAGCGCCAGCTTTGTACGCGAGGGTGCGCCGGAGGCCACACTGATCGAGGTGGATCACTACGACCAGGCCGTGAAAATGATCCTCGATGGCAAGGCCGACGGGATGGTCGCCGATATGCCGGTGTGCCGGCTGACGGTGCTGCGCTTCCCGGACCTCGGGCTGGTCACCCTCGACAAGCCTCTCACCGTGGAACCCATCGGTATCGCCCTGGACAAGGACGACCGCGAGTTCTTCAACCTGGTCGACAACTACCTGGAGGCCTATACCCGTATCGGCCTGGTGGCACAGTTGCGCAAACAATGGCTGGAAGACAAGGAATGGCTGGCGGCCCTGCCCTGATCCGCGATGCGCGCACTGGCACTGATGCTCTGCCTGGCGGCGGCACCCATCGTGGCCGCTGACAGCGCCCCCCTGGTCATCGCCCACCGCGGCGCCAGCGGCTACCTGCCGGAGCACACGCTGGCGGCCAAGGCCCTGGCCCACGGCATGGGGGCCGACTACCTCGAGCAGGATGTGGTGCTGACCCGGGACGGGGTGCCCATTGTCCTGCACGACATCTACCTGGACGCCACCACCGACGTGGCCGTGCGCTTCCCCGGCCGCGCGCGGGAGGACGGGCGCTATTACGCCATCGACTTCGACCTCGCTGAAATCCGCCGGCTGGAGGCCGGGGAGCGCCGCCAGCCCGATGGCAGCGCCGTCTATCCCGGACGTTTTCCGGCCGGCCCCAGCGGCCTCGGGGTACCCACCCTCGCCGAGGAAATCACCTTCATCAGCGGCCTCAATCGCAGTCGCGGCCGACACAGCGGGCTGTACATTGAGCTCAAGGCGCCGCGCTTTCATCGCCGTGAGGGGCAGGACATCGCCCGGCGCGTGCTCGATGTGCTGCAGGCAAGCGGCTACGCCGAACGCCGAGACGCCGTGTTTCTGCAGTGCTTCGACGATGCCACCCTGCGCTATCTGCGCGAGGACCTGAAAACAACCCTGCCCCTGATCCAGCTGATCGCCGACAACAGCTGGGGCGAGGACAGCAAGGTGGACTACGACTACCTGCAAAGTGACGCCGGACTGGCCGATATTGCCCGCTATGCCGACGGCATCGGCCCGTGGCTGATGCAGATCTACCGGGGCAGGGATGAACAGGGCAACATTCAACTGAGCGACCTGGTGCAGCGAGCCCACGCCGCCGGCCTGGCGGTGCACCCCTACACTTTCCGGCGCGACCAGTTACCACCGGGTATCGCGAGCTTTCACGAACTACTGGACCTGTTTATCGGCCAGGTGGGTGTGGACGGCCTGTTTACCGACTTCCCCGATATCGCCCGCGACTACATCGACGCAAAGCCTTCGCCCTGAGGTCGCCAGCGCTGGCAGTTGACCGCCGAACAGGGCATTATTCTCCCCATGCACAAAAGCGTATCCCTGCGACACTTACGACACCACAAGCGAAGGGATTCCCCCGGAACTGCCGCCCCCCGACAATAGGATTGGAGTGTGATACCCAAGGTTAATCGCCGCACCAAAATCGTGGCGACCATCGGCCCCGGCAGCGAGTCGGAGGCCATGCTGGCAAAGCTGATCAGCGCCGGCGTCAACGTGTTCCGGCTGAACTTCAGTCACGGCTCCGCCGCCCACCACACCGAGGTGGCCCGCCGCATCCGCAAACAGGCCGCCTCCGCGGGGCGCTATGTCGGCATCCTGGCCGACCTGCAGGGGCCGAAGATTCGTATCAGCACCTTCCGCGACGGCGCGGTGGAACTCGCCAGCGGCGACACCTTCCGCCTCGATCTGGACATCGCCGAAGGTGAGGGCGACGCCCGCGGGGTCGGCCTAGACTACCGCGAACTCTGCGACAGCGTGACGCCCGGCGATACGCTGCTGCTGGACGACGGCCGACTGCGCATGCAGGTAGACTCTGTGGAAAGTCGCAGCGTCACCTGCACCGTCACCCAGGGCGGCAAACTCGGCTCGCGCAAGGGCATCAACCGTCTCGGCGGCGGCCTGGCAGCGCCCGCGCTGACCAGCAAGGACATCGCCGATATCGACAGCCTGGCCCTGGTGCAGCCGGACTTCGTGGCGGTGTCTTTCGTATCCAGCGCCGCGGATATCTACCAGACCCGCGACCTGCTGGCCCAGCACAATCTCAGCCCCGCCATCATCGCCAAAATCGAACGGGCCGAAGTGGTGGCCGACGAAGAGACACTCAACCAGATCCTCGAGGCCGGTTTCGGCATCATGGTCGCCCGCGGTGACCTCGGCGTAGAGGTCGGCGACGCGCAGTTGATCGGCATCCAGAAAGACCTGATCTCGCGCGCGCGCAAGGCCGACCGGGTAGTGATCACCGCCACCCAGATGATGGAGTCGATGATCAGCAACCCCCTACCCACCCGCGCCGAAGTGTTCGACGTGGCCAACGCCGTGCTCGACGGCACCGATGCGGTGATGCTGTCGGCGGAGACCGCGGTCGGCAACTACCCCGCGGAAGTCGTGCACGCGATGGCTGATGCCGCCCTCGGAGCAGAGCGCCACCCGGTGGCCCGCACCTCCCGCTACCGGCTCGACCGCCAGTTCTCAAGCGCCCAGGAAACCATCGCCATGTCGGCGATTTACGCCGCCAACCACTACCCCAATGTGCGCGGCATAGCCTGCCTGACAGAGTCGGGTACCACACCGCGATTGATGTCGCGGCTGAGCTCGGGCCTGCCGATCTTCGCCCTCAGCAGCCGCAGCGAAACCCTGCAGAAACTCTGTCTGTGCCGCGGTGTTGTTCCCCTCTATTTCGACGCCGAGGTCTATGGCCAGAGCGAGATCGAGGCGCGCACCATCGAATTCCTGCGCAGCGAAGGTTACCTGCAGAGCGGCGACTCCATCCTGCTGACCTTCGGTATGGTGATGGGTCACCCCGGCGCCACCAACATCATGAAAATCCTGCCGGTAGGATGAACAGCGCCATGACACTGGCCACCCGCCTGGTGGCAGACATCGGCGGCACCAACTCCAGGTTGGCGCTGTACGATTCCGCGCGCGATGAGTTTCGCGCCCTGCGCACCTATATCAACCGCGACTACGCCGAGTTCGAGGACGTGGTCGCCGACTGGATGCAGCGGCTCGACGAAGCACCGCCGGCGCAAGCCTGCATTGCCGTTGCCGCACCGCTGGAAGGCGATCACATTACCATGGTGAACATGGACTGGTCGTTCTCCCGCAGCGGACTGGCCGAGCGCTTCCAGTTGCAGGCCTCCGGCTGGATCAACGATTTCGAGAGCAATGCCTACTCCCTGCCCTTCCTCGGCGAGCAGGACCGGAAAGTGATTTACCCCGGCCGGCCGGGGGCCTGCCAGCGCCTGGCGGTGGTCGGACCGGGCACCGGCCTCGGCGGAGCAACCGTGGAGCCGGTGCGCGGCGCCTATCACGCCACGCCCTGCGAACCCGGTCATATGGGCCTGTCACCCCAGAGCGAAGAAGAGCTGGCTCTGTTCCGCCTGCTGCTGACCCGGCACCGCGATATCTTCGCGGAACTACTGATTTCCGGCCCCGGCCTGCAGCGCCTCTACCAGACCCTGGCAGAACTGCGCGGCGAGCAGGCCAGCGCCAGCAGTCCGGCGGAAGTAACCCGACGGGCGCTGGCTGGCGAAGAAGCACTCTGCAGCGACGCACTGGGCCATTTCTGCGCCCTGCTAGGCTCGGCCTGCGGCGATTTCGTACTGGCTACAGGCAGTTATGGCGGGCTCTATCTGGCCGGCGGCATCGCGCCACGTATTGCGGATTTCCTCATGCAAAGCCGCTTCATGGTTCGCTTCCAGCAGAAAGGCGCGATGGACAATCACCTTGGCACGGTGCCGGTTTTACTGATCACCACCCCCCAGCCGGGACTGATTGGCGCCGCCCACGCTCCCCTGGACTGAAGCCGGATCCGGGAAATCCACCTGCACCCGGAAGCCCTGGCCTCCGGCGCGGGCAGAAGTCTGCAGGCGGGCGCCGTGCAGGTTCACCACCCTCTCGACAATCGACAAGCCGAGACCGGCACCGGCCCCGGGGCTGCCCGGCACGCGGTAGAAGCGCTGCGTCAGGTTGAGGAACTCATCGCCGGACAAGGGCTCGCAGTCGTTCTCCACACTCAGTGTTACAACGCAGTCAGCCGTCTGCCCCAGCTGCAGTACAACATCGCTGCCAGTGCTGGCGTAGCGGAAGGCATTGCCAAGCAAATTGCGCAGCAGGATCGCCAGGGCCTCGCCGTTGCCAGCCACACAGGCAGCGCCGATTGCCTCGACGTCCACCTGCAGGCGGCGCTCGCTCGCCAGGTGCGCCGTCTCTGCCAATACCTCGCGCAATAGGCGCTCCAGATCGACCTGAGCGGTGACCACGGGCATATCCGGGTCCAGCCGCGCCAGCGTCAGCAACTGCGCCACGGTGTGGTGGGCACGATCCACCCGCAACGCAATGCGATCCAGCATATGCCGCGCTTCGCTGTCCGCCAGTTGACGCTGGCACAACTGCACCTCCGCCTTGATTGCGGCCAGCGGCGTGGTCAGTTCGTGGGCGGCATTGGCAGTAAATCGCTGTTCAGATTCCAGGGCGTAGGCCAGGCGCTCCAGCAATGCATTGAGGGCCGATACTACCGGCTTCACCTCGCCTGGAACCGATTCCACCTGCACCGGTTCCAGGGCGCGTCGACTGCGCCGGCCAATCTGTTCAGCCAGGGTGCGCAGGGGCTTGAGTCCGCGCTGCACACCGAAATACAGCACCAGCAGGGTCAGCGGCAGGATCAGCAGGAGGGGAAACAGGACCCGGGCGAGACTGCCGAGCAGGGCCCAGCGCGCCTGATCCAGATCGATTCCCACCACAATCCACAGGCCTACATCTTCATCGTAGCGGCTGAACAAACGCCAGTGGCTGCGCTCACCGGGCAATTGGCGCAGGGAAAAGCCCGGCTTTTCCGGCAGGCCGAAGCGCGGGGAATCCTCGAACACCGCCAGCAGGCGACCGTCGAGCCAGACGTTCAGGGCCGGTGCAACGGCGCCTGATGCACCGGCGGCATCCACCACCAGCGGTTCGGCGGCAGTCGCACGCAGGTGCTCATCCCGCCAGGGCTCCGGCAGTGGTTGACCGGCATCCAGCTGGCGCTCGAACACATCGGAGACATAGCCCACCAGGGCCGCGTACTGCTCCAGCTGCCGATCCACCTGGGCCACCAGTACCCGGCCGGCGTAAAACACTGTGACCAGCGCCGAACCCACCCAGGAAAACAGGATCAGGCCCAGCAGAATCCAGGTGAGGCGGCGCTTGAGCGAGCGCATCAGCGGTGCATCCTGTAGCCCACACCCCGCATGGTTTCGATGACCTCGCTCCCGAAGCGTTTACGCAGGCGCGAAACATACACCTCCACGGTATTGGAGCCGACTTCTTCCCCCCAGCTGTAGATCCCCTCCTCCAGCCGGGCCCGGGAGACAAAGCGCCCGGCATTGCGAATCAGGATTTCCAGGATGGCAAACTCGCGCGCCGTCAGGGTTGCCGGCTCGCCGCCCGCCTCGACAGTGCGATTCACCGGGTCAAGGGCGATACCCGCCGCCTCCAGCAACTGGCTGCGATAGCCGGACTCGCGGCGCAGCAGGGAACGCAGGCGGGCGAACAACTCGTCCATATCGAAAGGCTTGCCCAGGTAGTCATCGGCGCCGCTGTCCAGGCCGTCCACCTTGTCGGCCAGGGTATTGCGGGCGGTCAGCAGCAACACCGGAAGGTGGTGCTTGTCGGCGCGCAGCTGTCGCAGTACCTGCATGCCGGGCACCCCGGGCAGCCCCAGGTCCAGTACCAGCACGTCGTAGGGGGTGGCCCTGAGAGCGGCGCGCACCGGCTCCCCGGATTGCAACCAGTCCACCGCATAGCCCTCCAGCCGCAGGGCCGCTTCCAGTGACTCACCCAGCTGCTGGTCATCTTCCGCTAACAGTACACGCACGGGGTTCTCGTTCCCTCAAATTCCGCTTGCCAGCCTGCCGCGACAGGATGAACCCTGCCTGAAGGCCTCAGAAAGGCGCAAAATTCCCAAAATAAGTTCTGGCCACCCGACTATACGGCTCCGCCAGCAGTGATACACTCAAAGACGCTGAGTAATCAGCGGTATTTATGCGCGCGGTCGAAGTTCCCAAAGTTCCTCGGTTCGTTGATCATAAATAATGATTAATCCCGGCATCCACAGGAATGCCAATGTTATACAGGTAATACATATGTCTACAGAAACCGGCACCGTTAAGTGGTTTAACGAAACCAAGGGCTTCGGCTTTATCGAGCGCGAGAACGGCCCAGACGTTTTCGTTCACTTCAGTGCCATCCAGGGTGATGGATTCAAAACCCTGGCGGACGGACAGAAAGTCCAGTTCAATGTGACCGACGGACAGAAAGGCCCCCAGGCCGAGAATGTTGTCGCTATCTGATTAAACCGCCCTTCGTGGGCGGAGCCACAAAAAAGGAGCCATTCGGCTCCTTTTTTGTGAGTGCGGTATCGGGAGCGCGAGGCTCCCGCCGGAAAGGTCAGCCTTCGGCCAGTTTCTTCTGGCGGTCCAGCTCGGAGTCCATGTACTGGATCCACTGCTCGGCAAACTGGGCGGAGCGCTTGTCCTTGCCAGCAGCCTGGAAGGCATCGCGCGCCTTGGCGTACTGTTTCTTCTCGAAGTAGGCCATGCCCAGTACCAGGCGCGCCGTGTCGGGGCGCTTGACGCCACCGCGCTGCAGGCCCTTGTTGATGGCATCGATGGCTTCGTCGTACTGCTCGCCGTCGAGGTAGATGTTACCCAGCCGGGCGTACAGCTCGCCATCGTCGGACTTGGCAGCGGCCTTTTCCATCGCCGGGATGGCTTTCTCTACTTCCTGTGCCTGGCGCAGGGCGTTACCGAGGATCTCGTTGTTCTTCGAGTTGTCCTCAACCCGGTCAGCCTTGAGCCCCTTGTCCAGCACCTGGGCAGCCTTCCAGGGCACCTCACCATTCAGGTAGAGATAGGCCATGGTGACCAGTTCAGTGCCCTTGTCGAGCATGCCCTGCACGTAGGCGGTTTCCATCGCGGACAGCTGGTCGGTCTCTTTCTTCTGCTCGCCGTACATGTGCGACAGCTGTACCCAGTAATCCTTCTTCGGATAGTGGGTGAGCAGCTCCTCGAGTACGGCCACGGCGTTATTCACGTCGCCTTTGTCGAAGTAGAGGAAGCGGGCCAGGTTGAGCCATTGCTCCTTGGGAATTTTGCCATCTTCGCGGTACATGCTGATGGCTTTGTTCACATTGAGCAGCGACTTGTCGTAGTCCTTCATCTGGTAATAGCCCTGGGCCAGCAGCACATAGGCGTTGGCATTGGGCGTTTCCGTCATGGCGAACCACTTGTTCAGGGCGTCGATACCCTTTTGCCACTGCTCCTGTACGAAGTACAGCTGGGCAACGGTATAGCGGGTATTGATCTCCATCGCCAGCGGGATGTCGGGCTGCTTGATGACATTCTCATAGGCCTGCAGGGCCTTGGGGTAGTCTTCCCGCGAGTAGTGGATGAACGCATACAGGTTGTACACGTTGGCCAGCTCGTAGGAGTTCAGCTCGTTGTCGCGCCGGCCCGCCAGCATCTCGTCGAGAATTTTGGCGGCGGTATTGAGATCCTGGGCTTCGGCGGCGGCCTGGGCTTCAGCGAGTCGCTCGTAGACCTTGTTGCGCAGGGCCGGCGTCTTGCGCGTCTCGCGCTGGTCGGCCTGTTGCTCCTGGGCCTGGGCCGAGGACAGGGGTGCGTAGCCGAGGTCGGCCTGTATCTGGGATACAGCGACCTGGACAGCGACCACTGGCACCGCCAGCAGCGCGGGACGAAGCCAGGTGTAAGGTTTAGTGATTTTCATAACGCATCAACCGTTCTACTGTTCCAGCTCGTAGGTGAACTTGTTCTGTACGCCCGCCACTTCGATCGCTTCGCCATCGACCACACGGGGCTTGTACTTGAACTTCTCGGCGGCCTTCACGGAAGCGCTTTCGAACACACCAGAGGGCTGGCAATCGACCGGACGCGGATCGCGGATGGAACCGGACTTGGTAACCGTGTATTCCACGATGCAGTAACCGGTGATACCGCGAGTCTGGGCACGGCGCGGATAGATGGGCGCAACCTTCACGATGGGCAGGTATTCGCCGTCGGTGGCGGCCATACCGCTGGAGCTGATTTCGATGGAGACTTCCTGGGCCGGGGCGGTATTAACCACATCGGTATCCATGTCCATATCCATATCGGGGGTATCGAGATCCGGCGGCGGTTCCTCGGGATCGTCAACCTTGTCCGGCTTCTGCTCCGTACGGTTGGTCTCGATCTCACGCTCAGGCATGTGGATATCGGCCAGCTTGCGCTGCTTGGTATCGTCGATTTCCGGATCCGCACTGGCGATAAGATACTGCATGATGAAGAACAGACCGCCAGCCACGGGGATCGCGAGTAGCGCTCCAAAGACCAGTCTGACTAAATTGCGACTCATAACGACTACTTATCTTCGGTTGCCAGAGACACGTCGTAAACACCGGCTTCACGCGCGGCATCCAGAACTTCGGTCACTGTCTTGGTGTTGGATTCGTTGTCCGCCTGAATAACTACGGCACCCTTGGGGTTTTCCGCGTGCAGACGCTCGATGTTGGCGCGCACGGCGCGGACATCGATGCGACGCTGATCCATCCAGATTTCATTGGTCGCGGTAATCGCCACCAGGATGTTCACGTTTTCCTTGGGCTGAGCCGTGGAGGCTTCCGGGCGGTTCACTTCCACACCGGCTTCCTTGATGAAGGAAGCGGTAACGATGAAGAAGATCAGCATGATGAACACGACGTCCAGCATGGGCGTCAGGTCGATCTGAGCTTCATCTTCCGCAGCTGCTTTGTTGTTCCTGCGCATTGGCTTTGCTCTCTTAGTGATCGGTGGTCAGGTTGTCTTCCAGGAACTCGCTTTCGCGCTGGGCAACTCGGGTGACATAGGTGTTGGCAAATACCCCCGACAGGGCGGCAACCATGCCGGCCATGGTGGGGATAGTGGCCCGCGATACACCGCCGGCCATGGATTTGGCGTCACCACCACCGGTAACCGCCATAATATTGAACACCTCGATCATCCCGGTCACCGTTCCCAACAACCCGAGCAGGGGGCACAGGGCCACCATGGTTTTGATAACGGGCAGATACTGGTTGATTTGCATCCGCGCTTCGGAAATGAGCTTTTCGCGAATCCGGTGGGCGGCCCAGGACTTACGTTCCGGGCGCGCCTCCCAGGCTGCAATGGCATTGGAAACGTCTTTCTTCCAGCCAGCCTTGAAATACCAGACTCGTTCGAAAATCAGCGCCCACATCACGAACAGCAGGATGGCGATCAGCCAGAGTACGTTCCCGCCCATATCCATGAAACGGGAGACGGCCTCGTAAGCACTATCGAACCAGTACATATTATTTACCCCGGTTACCCTCGGTGTGCTCCGCGATAATACCGGTGCTCTGCTCGTTCAACACGTGGATGATGCGCTGGGCGCGGCCATTCACGATGGTGTGCAGCAGCACGGTGGGGATCGCAACCAGCAGACCCAGTACAGTGGTCACCAGAGCGCCGGAGATACCGCCGGCCATCGCCTTGGGATCGCCTGCACCGAAGATGGTGATGGCCTGGAAGGTAATGATCATACCGGTCACCGTACCCAGCAGACCCATCAGCGGGGCTACTGCGGAAATGATCTTCAACAGTGTCAGACCGCTTTCCAGCTTGGGAGTTTCCTTGAGGATCTGCTCGTCGAGCTTCAGCTCCAGGGTCTCGGTGTCCATGCTGGGGTTGTCTTCGTGCACTTTCAGTACGCGGCCCAGCGGGTTGTTGGTATTCGCCTTGTCAGACTTGAGCTGGCTGCTGACCTTGGCACTCACACCAGTGAGGACAATCAGGCGCCAGATGGCCAGCAGGAAGCCGAACACACCCACCGCGGTGATCGCGTAGCCCACGTAGCCACCCTGGTGCCAGCGCTCTTCCAGGTTGGGGCTGTTGATCAGCGCCGCCAGGTAGGAGCCACCGGTGGGGCCGGTCGGGTCAACACCGAACTTCTGGAAGCCTTCGCCACCAGTGGCGGCAACCAGGTCCTTAGCCCAGCCCTGATAGGGACCGGAGGGCTGGCGAGCCAGTTCTTCCAGGGTGCCCTTGGCGGGAACAAACTGCAGGTACTTGCCTTCTTCGGAGACCACGTTGAACAGGCCGATACGGGTCGCCTGCTGCTCAACCTTGTCGCCGTTGGGCTTGGCGATTTCAGCGTTGAAGGTCACAACCTTGCCGGATTCAACCATTTCGCGCTGCAGCTCGTACCAAACGCGCTCGATCTCCTCGATGCTCGGCAGCTTGTCGCTGTCGGACATCTTCTTGATCAGGCTGTCCAGGAACTCCTGGCGGTTGGGGTACTGGGCACTGGTCAGGGAGTTCTCCAGGTTGCTGGAGAGGTCGCCGGCGGTAGAGGTCAGGTGACCGAACAGCTCGGCCAGGGTACCCAGACGCTCCTTCAGGACTTTTTGCTTGTCGGCGACAGCCAGTTCGTTCTCTTCAAAGGTCGCTTCCAGTTCGGTGGAAAGCTGTTCCTGGCGAGCGCGCTCGTTTTCGGCCTGCTTGAGCATGTTGGCTTGCTCGGCCTTGGCTTGGGCGAAGCGTTGCTCACGGGCAGCGTTTTCCTTGGCCTCGGTCACCTGGCCCTGCTTGACGAACTGCAGCAGCTCCTCCAGGGACTTCGGCTCCTGCGCCTGGGCAAAGCCCGCAGACAGGGTCAGGGCACCGCTCAGTGCGACAGCGGCGGCGGTTACAAACTTGAATTTCATTACTGGGCCTCCGGCGCTTCGATGGGCAGGTTCATAAGGTCGATTGACGCTTCCTTACGGGCGATACGCAGGCCTTTCATGATGGCGTTGCGGTATTCGCCGCGGTCCAGAGGAACCCAGCTGCGAGTAGATTGGTCCCAGGCACCGGAGATTTCGGTGTCTGTGGTTTGGTACAGAAGGGCCACGCGGCCCACACGGAAGAAGTTCACGTCGCGCTCTACGCCGTCAATTTCAACGCTGCCTTTGTAGGCGTCGAGTTTGCGGCCGTACTCGGCTTCGATTTTGTAGGCTTCAAGCACCTGGCGGAATTTTTCCGCCACGCTGACGTCGGAGCGGTCCAGGTTGGCACGCAGGAAATCGATGCGCTGCTGGCGCTCTTCCATGTGGAAGGGCACATCCAGGGCAACGAACTTTTCCAGGCCGTCAATCATGCGGATGACCAGGGGGGTCATCTGGCGCTGAATTACGGTCACCTGGGCGATGGAGTCATCGATATCGGCGATGCGAGCGATCTGGTTGTCGATCTGCTTCTGCAGACGCTCGTTGTAGACCTTCAGGCCGTCGATCTGCTTGTTGACTGTCTTGTAGTCATTGAGCAGGTCGCGGGTTTCGTCGGCGAGGCGGTCGATCTTCTGCTGCGATTTGCGCGCAGCATCGTTCTTGGCTTCGCCCACCTGAAGAATGGAGTCCAGAGTATTGGCTTGCACGGCCGCTACAGAGCCGAGAACGGCGCCTGTAGAGACCACTGCAGCGATCAATACATTCTTGAATCGATGCATAGTCATGGGAATTGTGCTTCCTTCCAACTGAGTGAATCAGAGCTGAGTGAAATGTGACTCGGTACTTCTATATAGTGGAAAAGTGAGAGTCGGTAAACCGAGGGGCAGAATTTAAACCCAACGCCCACCCTTTTTCAACGAAAGTAAAAATCCGCTTGAAGCGCCACCCCCCTTTGTGTAGTTACGTTACACAAATAAATTGTTTCTGCAGCCAAAGTAACACAATTGAGGGGAAACACCCCCCTCCGGCTAACGACTATTAGCCTGTGTACGCTCAAACACCACGAAACTGTAGTCGTAGCTGGCGGAGTTGGCCGCCTTCTGCCGCTCCCGGGATATCTCCCGCCAGGCGCTCCAGTCTACCGGTGGCAGCACGGCATCCCCCGCCACCTCGGCGTGCACTTCGGTAACATAGAAGCGGTCGGCCAGAGGCAGCGCCTCGGCGTAAAGCCCCGGACCGCCGATCACCATCACCTCCTCAGCCCCGTCTGAGGCGGCTCGTGCCCGCCCCAGCGCCAGCGCGGACTGCAGCGAACCGGTCACTGTCGCACCGTCGGCGCAGTAGTCCGGGTTGCGACTGACCACGATATTGAGGCGTCCCGGCAGGGGGCGCCCGATAGACTCCCAGGTGCGCCGCCCCATGATCACCGGCTTGCCCAGGGTGTTGCGCTTGAACCAGGCCAGATCCCCCGGCAGGTGCCACGGCAGGGCGTTATCCCGCCCCACCACGCCGTTGTCGGCCACCGCCACGATAACCCCGAGCCCCACTGCGCTCACACCGCCACCGGCGCCGGGATGCTGGCGTGGGCGTCGTAGCCATGGACGGCGAAATCCTCGAAACGGTAGTCGTAGATGCTGTTCGGCCGGCGCAGGATTTCCAGCCGCGGCAGTGCGCGGGGAGCGCGCGACAGCTGCTCGTGCACCTGCTCCATATGGTTGCTGTAGATGTGGGAGTCACCCGTTGTGATCACGATCCCCCCGGGCACCAGCTCGCACTGCTGGGCCAGCATGTGCACCAGCAGCGCCAGGCTGGCGGTGTTGTAGGGCAGCCCGAGGAAGGAGTCGGAGGAGCGTATATAGAGCTGGGCCGACAGGCGCCCGCCGGCCACGTAAAACTGGTACAGCAGGTGGCAGGGCGGCAGGGCCATGCGCCCGGCGCGCACATTGTCCTGCGGGCTCATGGACTCGTCGGGCAGGTACTCTACATTCCAGCCGTGAAACAGAATACGGCGGCTGTCGGGTTTGTTGCGCAGGCAGTCCACCACATAGTCAATCTGGTTGATGTGGCCGCCGTCGCGGGTCGGCCAGGCCGTCCACTGGGCGCCATAAAGCGGCCCCAGGTCACCGCTCTCGGTGGCCCACTCGTCCCAGATGCTGACCCCGTTCTCCTTCAGCCAGCGGGTGTTGGTGTCGCCCCTGAGAAACCAGATCAGTTCATTGGCAATACTTTTGAAATGCAGCTTCTTGGTGGTCAGCAGGGGAAAGCCGTCCGCCAGGTCGTGGCGGAACTGGCGGGCAAAGACGGACAGGGTGCCGGTGCCGGTGCGATCGTCCTTGCGATGGCCGTGGTCGAGAATGTCCTGCAACAGGTCCAGATACTGCTTCATGGGCGGGCGTCCTTGGCTGGCGAGGCGGCGCCCTGGCGATGGGCATACCACAACAGAAACAGGCCGAGACCGATCATCGGCAGGCAGAGGATCTGCCCCCGGGTCACCCAGCCAAAGGCCTGGAAGCCCAGGTGGGCGTCCGGCTCGCGAAAGAATTCCGAGAAAAAGCGCAGGCAGCCGTAGGAGAGGGAGAACACACCCGATACCGCCCAGGCCGGCCGCGGTCTGGCAGAGTAAAGGATAAGAATGATGAACAACACCACCCCCTCCAGGGCGAACTGGTAGAGCTGGGAAGGATGGCGGGCCAACTGCAGTGGATCCTTCGGAAACACCATGGCCCAGGGCACGTCGGCAGCCCGCCCCCACAGTTCCTGGCCGATAAAGTTGCCAAGACGACCGAGCCCCAGCCCCACCGGCACCAGCGGCGCCACAAAGTCCATCAGCGAGCCGAACACGATACGGTGGCGGCGAGCGTAGAGGAACATGGCCAGCAGCACACCGAGGAATCCACCGTGGAAAGACATGCCGCCCTGCCACACCCGCAGCAGCCAGGTGGGGTCCGCCATCCACTGCTCGGTGCCGTAGAACAGGGCATAGCCGAAGCGCCCCCCGAGCACCACGCCAAGGGCACCGTAGAAAATCAGGTCATCGACCTGCTCGCGACTCACCGGACTGTCGGGGCGGGCGCTGCGCCGCACCGCAAGCCACCAGGCGAATGCCAGGCCGGTCAGGTAGGCGAGGCCATACCAGTGCACTTTTGCGGGACCGATGGAAAAGGCGACGGGATCGATCTCGGGATAGGGCAGCATGGGGCTCGCAGGGGCAGGTGGATGAAAGGGCGGGCGGGCCGCCGCAAACTCGGCGGCCATTATCGGCCAGCGGGAGTGGATACTCAATCGCCAAGCGGGGCGGGCGACCAAAGCGGCGGGGATGGCTATTTGATCGCCCGCTCAATAGCATGGCCCCATGTGCCTGATTATCTTCGCCTACCGCACCCACCCCCGCTACCCACTGCTGATGGCGGCCAACCGGGACGAATTCCACGCCCGCCCTACGGCCGCCGCCGGGTTCTGGCGCGAGCGGCCCGACCTGCTGGCGGGGCGCGACCTCCAGGCCGGCGGTACCTGGATGGGCATTACGCGCGGCGGGCGCTTTGCCGCCATCACCAATTTCCGCGACCCGGCCCGCAGCACCCCGGCGCCGCGCTCCCGCGGCGAGCTGCCACTGGACTGGCTGGATAGCGCCGAGCCAGCGCCGGCATGGCTCGCCCGGCAGAGCGGGCAGGCGGCGCAGTACGCCGGCTTCAACCTTTTGTTCGGTGACCGTACAACACTGTGGTACTGGAGCAACGCCAACGGCGGCGGCCAGCGCGAGCTCGAAGCGGGCATCTACGGACTCAGCAATGCCAGCCTCGACACCCCCTGGCCCAAGGTCGAACTGGGCAAGGCGCGCCTGCGCGCCCTGCTGGAAAAAAGCGGCGACATTGATCACGGCGCGCTGCTGGAGGTCGTTCAGGATCGTCGCCTGGCCGATACGGCCGCCCTGGCACCGCTGGGACTGGGCGAGGCCATGGATCGCCAGCTGTCCGCCCAGTTTATCTGCGCCGGCGCCTATGGCACCCGCTCCAGCACCACCCTGACCGTCAGCGGCGACGGCGCGGTGGACTGGCGCGAAACGAGCTACGATGCCGGCGGCCGCCAAAGCGGCGTGCGCCGGGAGCACTTTCCACTGGGTTGAAAGCCGCCGCGCGCTCAGCGCGCGCGGCTGAATTTTTCCAGGCCGCTCTCGACCATCAGGGCGTCCAGACGCCGGGTAATGGCCGCCGCGTCCTCCATCTCCATCACTTCCGCCAGCACCTCGCAGGCCCTGGTGTAGGTCAGCTTGCGCAGCGTCTGCTTGACCCGCGGCAGGCTGGTGGCATTCATCGACAGCACGTTGTAACCCATGGCGAGCATCAACACGGCCCCGATCGGGTCGCCAGCCAGTTCGCCGCAGATCCCGACCGGCTTGCCTTCGCAGCGCCCCGCCTCGGCCACCAGGTTCAGGGCGTGCAGCACCGCCGGATGGAAGGAGTGGTAGAGATCCGCCACCCGCGAGTTATTGCGATCCACCGCCAGCAGATACTGGGTCAGATCGTTGCTGCCGACCGACAGAAAATCCACCCGCCGCGCCAGCGCCCGGGCCTGGTACACCGCGGAGGGGACTTCCACCATCACCCCGATGGGCGGCAGGTCGCCAAAAAAGCCCTCCTGCTGCAGCTCGCGGTGACTGCGTCGAATCAGCGTCAGGGCCTCTTCCAGTTCGGCGATATTGCTGACCATGGGCAGCATGATGCGCAGATTGCCCAGCCCCTCGTTGGCCTTCAGCATGGCCCGCACCTGGGCCAGGAAAATCTCGGGGTGGTCGAGAGTCACCCGGATGCCGCGCCAGCCGAGGAAGGGGTTGTCCTCATCAATGGGGAAATAGGGCAGCGCCTTGTCGCCGCCGATATCCAGGGTGCGCATAGTCACCGGACGGGGGGCGAAGGCCTGCAGCTGCTCGCGGTATATCTGGCGCTGCTCCTCCTCCGAGGGGAAACGGTCGCGCAGCAGGAAGGGCACCTCGGTGCGATACAGTCCCACCCCTTCCGCGCCCTGCTCCAGAGAGCGCCCCACATCCACCATCAGCCCGGTGTTTACCCACAGCGGCAAACGGTGGCCATCGAGCGTTTCGCAGGGCAGGTCGCGCAGGGCTTCCAGATCCTTGTTGATCGCCCGGTCCTCATCCAGCAGGTCCAGGAAGCGCTGGCGCACTTCCGGTGCCGGGTTGAGATGCACGGCGCCCTGGTAGCCGTCGACGATCACTTCCCGGTCCTGCAGGCGGGTATAGGGCAGATCCACCGCCCCCATCACCGTGGGAATGCCCATGGCCCGGGCCAGGATGGCGACGTGGGAGTTACCCGAGCCGCGCACCGAAATCAGGCCGGCGAGCTGTTCCCGCGGCACCTCGCCCAGCACCGAGGCAGTGAGCTCTTCTCCCACCAGGATGCACTGCTCGGGATAGTCCTGCTCGCGATCCGGGTCGTTGGCCTGCAGGTAGGACAGCACCCGGGTGCCGAGGTCCTTCACATCCACCGCCCGCTCACGCAGGTAACTGTGCTCCATGCGCTCGAAGTGGCGAATATGCCGGATCATCACCTGACTCAGCGCCCCCTGGGCCCAGTGACCCGCCTTGATCAGGGCCGCCACCTCACCGCCGATGGCGGAGTCGTCCAGGATGCCGAGATAGACATCAAACAGGGCGTGATCTTCCGCGCTCATTTCGCCGCGCAAATTGTCTGACACCGCGCGGATATCGCCCTGCACCGCAGCCAGGGCCTGGCGGAAGGCGCGCAGCTCGGCGCGGCGATTGTTGACCATACGCCTGGGCACGGCGTAGAGATCCGCCCCCGGGGACACCACCACCACGGTGCCGATGGCGATGCCGGGCGCCCCGGGGATACCGTTGATCCGCGCAGGCCCGGCGCCGTCCAGCAATTCCTCCTGCAAGGCCCCGGTCACCTGGGCGTGGGCGATCACCCCCGCCAGCTGGGCTGACATGGTCACCAGGAAGGCTTCGTCGTCCTCGTCGAAACGGCGGCGCTGGGCCTGCTGCACCACCAACACCCCCAACACGTCGCGCTGGTGGATAATGGGCACACCGAGAAAGGCGTGGAAGGCCTCTTCGCCGATGTCCTGCAGGAACTGGAAGGCCGGGTGTGTCTCTGCGTCTTCGAGGTTGACCGGCTCCTCGCGCTCCGCCACCAGCCCCACCAGGCCTTCGCCGGAGGCGAGGCTGGCCTGGCCCACCAGGCTCTTGTTCAGGCCCTCCGTGGCGCGGAAGACATAGCGATTGCTCACCGGGTCGCGCATATACACGCTGCAGACCTCGGTACCCATGGCGTCGCGCACCCGGCGCACAATAATGTCCAGAGCTTCGTTCAGACCCTCGGCAGCGTTTACTTCCTGGACAATCTGGCGCAGGGTTTCGAGCATTTAGAGTCCCGCCGGCTGCTGTATTCGGCGCCCCACCACCTGGGCCATTTCTTTCAGTGCCCGCCGGTAGACCTCGCGCTTGAAGGGCACCACCTGATCCAGCGGGTACCAGTAGCTGACCCACTCCCAGTGATCGAACTCCGGTTTCTCGTTGCAGTCCAGCTGCACGGCGGTGTCATCGGCCAGCATTCTCAACAGGAACCACTTCTGCTTCTGCCCGATGCACAGGGGCTGCTGACCGCGGCGAATGAAGCGCTTGGGCAGACGGTAGCGCAGCCAGCCCCGGGTGGCGCCGAGGATTTCCACCGCCTCCGGTTTCAAGCCGACTTCCTCCCACAATTCGCGGAACAGAGCATCCTCGGCCGACTCGCCCCTATTGATGCCCCCCTGGGGGAACTGCCAGGCATCCTTACCGCCGATACGACGCGCCCACAGCAGGCGGCCTTCGCGGTTGGCGAGCATGATCCCCACGTTGGGGCGGAAGCCTTCTGAATCGATCACCCTGGTTACCGGCCTTTTATATTGGGCCGGCTATTGTTCCACACTTTCCGGCGCCTGAGAAACGGCCCGCACGCCGTGTTTTACAGCGCCGCCAGCCCCCGCTATCCTGCGCCGCAGAGCAGGAGAGCCCAGTGACACTAGCCATTTTCGACCTCGACAACACGCTGATCGGCGGCGACAGCGACCACCTGTGGGGCTGCTTCGTCTGTGACCGCGGCCTGGTGGACAGCGCTGAATTCGCCGAACGCAACGAGCAGTTCTATCGCGACTACCAGTCCGGACAGCTGGATATCCAGGCCTACCTGCGCTTCGCCCTGGCCCCCCTCGCCGGCCGCGATCCGGCGGAGCTGGCTGCCTGGCACGCGGACTTTATGCGCAGCGTGATAGAACCCATCATGCTCCCCGCCGCCCGCGCCCTGGTAGAGGATCACCGCCAGCGCGGCCACCGCCTGCTGGTGGTGACGGCCACCAATGAGTTCATCACCCGCCCTATCGCGAGTGCGATGGGCATCGATGAGTTGCTGGCCTGTGAGGCGGAGCGGGTAGACGGGCTGTATACGGGGGAGCCGACGGGGATTCCTTCGTTCGGCGAGGGCAAGGTGGTGCGGCTGGAGGCCTGGCGTAAAGCGCACGGGGAGTCGCTGGAGGGCGCCTGGTTTTATTCGGATTCGCACAATGATCTGCCGCTGTTGAAGCAGGTGGACAATCCGGTGGCGGTGGATCCGGACGAGACGTTGCGGGCTTATGCGGTAGCCCAGGGGTGGGAGGTTATTTCGCTGCGCTAGACTTCTGGTCGACTTTTCGGCGCTGCGGTCTGGCCAACTCTATTGGCCCTGTTGTTGGCGGCCTTGCGGCCGCTGCATCGCTGCTACCTGAGGGGAATTTTTCGCTCTGTTCCTGGCGGCCCTTTGGGCCGCTGCATCGCCGCCGGCGGGGGAAAGTCTTTTGCTCCATTCCGGGACGATCGGCTGTGTTTTCCTTCTGCTCTCTTTACCTCGTTAGTTGCTGCCGGCTTTAGAATGACCATCGAGTGCACAGGATTTTGGGCACGTTGATCGTTCTGAAGTTCGGCAGTGCCCTTCGCGATGCCGGGTGACGCTGTAAGCGAGGCCCGAGCCCACAGCCGCCGCCCTCCAAGTCCGCAAAAGGCTTTCCCCCACCGACGTCAATGCGGGTGCCAGCGGGAGGCTGGGGGCTTTGGATGGAGAGATGGCAGGGCTTGGCGAAACTGGCTGAATTAGCGGGTTCAGCGGTTTCAGCAGTTTCGGCAGTTTCAGCGGTTTCAGCGGTTTCAGCGGTTTCAGCGGTTTCAGCGGTTTCAGCATTCAATCGTAGCAAAGTGCCCATGGAGCGGTTTCCCACCCGCGTTGACGGTGAGCAGGGGAGTTCTTTTACGGACTTGGAGGGCGGCGGCTGTGAGCGCGGTCTGCCCTTACAACGTCACCAGCCCCCGCGAAGGGCACTACCGAACTTCAGAACGATCAGCGTGCCCAAAATCCTGTGCACACAGCGGTCACAACGAAGCCGGCAGCAACTACCGAGCAAAAAATCGCCCAAGGAAAGCACAGCCGATCGTCCCGGAATGGAGTAAAAGAAGCTCCCCTGATCGCCGGCGACGCAGCGGCCCACAGGGCCGCCCGGAAGCGCCCTAAACAACCCGAAAAAACAGGGCCTTCAAATACTCCGTCTCGGGAATCGCAGGATGAATCGGATGATCCGCACCCTGCGCCCCCTGCTCGATCAGCCGCACCTGCCGCCCAGCGCGCACCGCCGCCGCCTGAACCGCCGCCAGCAGATCCGCGCGGGTCAAATGCATCGAGCACGACCCCGACACCAGCACCCCGCCCGGCGCCAGCAACTTCAGACCCAGCCCGTTGATACGCTGATAGGCCTTGATGCCCTTCTTGATATCCCGCTTGCGCTGGATAAAAGCCGGCGGATCGAGGATCACAACATCGAAACGCCTGCCCTCCTCCAGCAACACCTCCATCGCCTCAGCGGCATTGCCCTGCAGAGTGGAAACGCGGTCTTGCAGACCATTCAGGCGGGCATTCGCCTCCACCCCGTCAAGAGCCGCGGCGGAACTGTCCAGGCAGCACACCGCAGTGGCACCGAAAGCGGCGGCCTGGATGCCCCAGCCGCCGATGTAGCTGTATACATCCAGCACGTCGCGGCCAGCCACATAGGGTGCCAGGCGCGCCCGGGCCAGGCGGTGGTCGTAAAACCAGCCGGTTTTCTGGCCGGCGTGTACCGGCGCCTGGAAGCGCACGCCGTTTTCTTCCAGCGCCAGTTGCTCCGGCACCTCACCGTGTACCACAGCGATGCGGTCTTCCAGCCCCTGTTCACGACGGTTGCGACTGTCCGCCCGCAGCAGGATGCCGTCGGGCGCCAGCAGGTCAACCAGCGCGGCGACAACGGCATTTTCGTAGCGCTCGATACCGGCGTTGTTGAGTTGTACGACCAGGTAGCGGTCGAAGCGGTCGACGACCAGGCCCGGCAAAAGGTCGCTGTCGCCGTACACCAGACGGTAAAACGGGCGCTCAAAGGCCAGTTCGCGTCCAGCCAGGGCCGTGGACAGCGATTCATGCAAGGTGTCGGGCAGGTCGGTCTCGCGCCCCGGTGCATAGAGGCGGGCACAGATCAGGTTGTTCGGCTCGAGGTAGGCGCTGCCGAGCAGGGCGCCGTTGCTGGCGCGCACACTGGCGCAGTCGCCTGCACTGAAAGACGCCAGCGGCGAGCGGGCGCTATCCACTTCATTGGAGTAGACCCACAGGTGGCCACTGCGCAGGCGGCGTTCGGCGCCCTTGCGCAGGAAAAGTTCAGGTTGTCCGGTCATGGAAATTCCGGCGCCGGGGCGCCGGTGACCGTCAGTCTTCGTCTTCGCAGTGCTGTTGGTAGTCTTCGGCGGAGAGCAGTTTGTCCAGCTCCCCGGCATCGGCGGGCTTGAGCTTGTAGAACCAGCCGTCGTTGTAGGGGTCGGCGTTGACCGTCTCGGGTTCGTCCTCGAGGGCGCTGTTGACCTCGATCACTTCACCGCCGATGGGCGCATAGATATCGGAGGCGGCCTTCACCGACTCCACGACGCCGGCTTCGTCACCCGCCGCCAGGGTATCGCCCACACCGGGCAGTTCTACAAAAACCACGTCTCCCAGGGCCTCCTGGGCGTGGTCGGTAATACCGACAGTGACGCTGCCATCCTCTTCGAGGCGCGCCCATTCGTGGCTGCTGGCGTACTTCAATTCACTGGGGGTATGGCTCATGGTGATCCCTCATCGGAGGCAGGTGGGAAAGTGGCCGGCAGGCCGCTGCAATCAGGCCGCCATTCTAACCGCGGCATACGGAATCCCCAACCCTGCGGCGGCAAAATCCGGCGCCGGCCTGCTCAGCTGCCGAGGCCCATGGCGCGGCGCATGATTTCCTGCTTCAACGGCCCGGCGCGGTGCACGGCGCCCATGCCGGCACTGCGCAGCCAGCGCAGCGGCAGGGCCTCCTGCTCGAACAGGGTCTTGAACACGTCCATGGCGCCCATCATCAACAGGTTTTCGCCCTTGCGCCGGCGCTGGTAGCGACGCAGCACCTCCAACCGGCCGATGTCACGCCCGCGGCGATGCGCCGAAACCACTTCCTCCGCCAGCACCGCCACATCCTTGAAGCCGAGATTGATACCCTGCCCCGCCAGTGGGTGAATGGTGTGGGCGGCATCTCCCACCAGCGCAACACGGGACTGCACGTAGTCCACCGCGTGGCGTTGGCGCAGGGGGAAGGCGGTCCGTGGCGACGCCGCCAGCACGCGGCCGAGGTGGTGCTCGAAGGCCTCTCCCAGGCGCTGGCAAAAGGCCGCGTCATCCAGTGCCAGCACCTCATCGGCCAGCTCCTCGCGCAGGGACCAGACGATGGAGCAAACATGACGCCCCTCCCCGCCGGGCAGGGGCAGAAACGCCAGCGGCCCGGAAGGCAGGAAGCGCTGCCGGGCAGTGTTCTGGTGGGGATGCTCGGTCACCACCGTGGTCACCAGGGCGCGGTGGCCGTAGTCCCACTCACGGGTGCGAAAATCCAGCAGCGAGCGCACACTGGACAGGGCGCCGTCGGCCGCCACCAGCAGGCCCGCCCTCAGGGAATCGCCTCCCTCCAGATCCAGGGTGATCATATCCTCGTCCTGCGACAGGGCGGCGAGCCTGGCCGGCGCCAGCACCTGCAAGTCGGCGGCGGCCTGCAGCCGGGACAGCAGGGCACTGACCACGGCACGGTTCTCGACAATGTGCCCGAGTACCGCACTGTCCACATCGGCGGCATCGAACTCGATATGGCCGGTGCCCTCGGCATCCCATACGGTCATGTGATGGTAGGGACAGTGGCGGTAGGCGGCGATGTCCGGCCAGGCGCCCAGGCGCTCCAGCAATGCCACCGACTCCGGATTGAGGGCGCTGACCCGGGTGTCGAAGCTGGTGACATCCCGTTCCGCGGGCAGCGGTGGCGGCGTCAACGGACGCGATTCCACCAGTGCCAGGCGCAGGCCCTGTCCGGCGAGCGCCAAAGCCAGCGCCCCGCCGGCCATGCCGGCGCCGACAATGGCGACATCGACATCACGCATGCGACTCATCGCAAGACGTCCTCCCGTTCATTCAGGGCCGCGATACCGGCGGCGTAGCGTACAAATTCACGTTTCAGCCGCGGCGCCACATCCAGCCCGGCCAGGGCCAGGTCGCGGCCCAGCCCCAGCAACGGGTCGGGGTGCATGAACAGTGCCGGCAGCAGGTCGCTGGCGCCAATGGTGCGCCACTGATCCGCCCGCTGGGCGCGCTGATAAAGCTGCAGCAGATCCAGGTCGCCGAAGCGTTGCTCCGGCGCGGACGCCAGGGTCTGCACCAGGCGCGCCACATCGCGCAGCGCCAGGTTGAAGCCCTGCCCCGCCACCGGGTGCAGGGTGTGGGCGGCGTTGCCCATCACCACAATGCCCTGCCGCACCTGCTCATTGCTCCGGCGCAGCGCCAGGGGGTAGCTGTGCCGCTCGCCCGCGCGCAGAAAACGCCCCAGTCGATAGCCAAAGGCCTCCTGCAGGGCAGTGATGAAATCCGCCTCTTCCGCAACCTGCAAGGCCTCCGCCCGCTCCGGCGGCAGGGCCCAGACCAGGGCGCTGCGGTGGGCACCACCGGCCGCCGCCACCAGCGGCAACAGGGCCAGCGGGCCGCTATCGGTAAAGCGCTCATAGGCACAGCCCCGATGGGGTTCGGCGAAGGCGACATTGGCGATCAGGGCGTGCTGGTCGTAAGGCTTGTCCAGCGACACCATGCCCAGGGATTCACACAGGCTGGAGTCAGCACCATCGGCGACCACCACCAGGCCCGCCCGCAGGGTTCGGCCCTGCTCTCCCTGCTGCACGTGCACAGTGCTGCCCGCGCCACTCGCCTCCACCCGGCTGACCCGGGCCGGGCTGAGCACCTCGACCCGGCCCTGCCGGTGCAGCGCCTGGGCCAGGCCGTGGCCGAGCCAGCTGTTTTCCACCACGTAACCCAGGGCCGGCCAGCCCTGCTCGGCCGCCGCCAGTACCGCGCTGCCAAAACGACCGCGGCGCGAAACGTGAATGGTATCGATGGCGCAGCCTCGCTCCGCCAGCTCCGGCCACAGGCCGCTGCGCTCGAACAGCAACCGCGAGCTGTAGCTGAGAGCTGTGGAGCGGGCGTCGAAAGAGGGGTGAGTGGCGCTGGCGCCGGGTGCGGGAAAGGGATAGCTCTCCACCAGGGTAATTCGCACCGCCGGCGGCAGTGCCTCGGCCAGCAACAGGGCGAGGCTGATCCCCACCATGCCGCCGCCGGCGATGACAATATCGCGCGGCTCCGCCCCCGCCGACGGTGATTCGGTCATCGCCTGCATTTCACGTCGCTCACCCGGCCGCCATCAGGGCTTCTACCTCCGCCACACTGCGCGGCACGCCCTCCGTCAGCACCTCGTAGCCATCTGCCGTAACCGCGACATTGTCCTCGATGCGAATGCCGATGCCGCGCCAGCGCGGTTCCACTTTGTGATTGTCCGGCGCCACGTAGATGCCCGGTTCCACGGTCATCACCATGCCCGGCTCCAGCAGGCGCCAGGCGCCACCGACCCGGTAGTCGCCGACGTCGTGTACATCCAGGCCCAGCCAGTGCCCGGCCCGGTGCATGTAGAAATCGCGGTAGGCGCCGCGCTCGATCAGAGTTGATACCCGGCCTTTCAACAGCCCCAGTCGAACCAGCCCCTCGGTAATGACCCGCACGGTTTCGTCGTGGGGCTGGTTCCAGTGATTGCCGGGGCGAATGGCTTCAAACGCCGCCTGCTGGGCTGCCAGCACCACCTCGTACAGAGCTTTCTGTTGCCGGCTGAAACGCCCGCCTACCGGGAACGTGCGGGTGACGTCGGCGGCGTAGCCTTCCAGTTCGCAGCCGGCATCGATCAGTACCAGGTCACCCCGCTTCATCTTCGCGCTGTTGTCCACGTAATGCAGGATGCAGCCGTTGGCGCCGCTGCCGACAATACTCGGGTAGGCCGGGTGACGGGCGCCGGCCATGGCGAATTCGTGCAGTATCTCCGCTTCCAGCTGGTACTCGTAGTGCCCGGGCTGGCAGAAGCGCATGGCCCGGCTGTGGGCGCGGGCGGTGATTTCGCCGGCCCGGCGCATCACCCGCAATTCGGCGGCGCTCTTGATCAGGCGCAGTTCGTGCAGCATGTGGTCGAGGTCCGTCAGCTCCCCCGGCGGCACCGCACCGCTGGCCTCCCGGGCGCGGATCTGGTTGACCCAGACCATCACCTGACGATCGAAGTCGGCGCTGCGCCCCATGGAGTAGTAGACGCGCTGGCGGCCCTCGATCAGGCCCGGCAGGATGTCGTCGATATCCCCGACCGGAAAGGCGTCGTCGGCGCCGTAGTGGGCGCACACGCCCTCTGGCCCCTGGCGATAGCCGTGCCACAGCTCCTTCTCCGGATCGCGCTCGCGGCAGAACATGACGAATTCACCATGCTCGCGACCGGGCACCAGCACCATCACCGCATCCGGCTCGTTAAAGCCGCTGAGGTAAAAGAAGTCGCTGTCCTGGCGGAACGGGAACTCGGTGTCGCGGCTGCGGGTCAGTTCCCGGGCCGAGGGAATGATGGCGATACTGCCCGGCTCCATCATGGCCATGAAGTGCCGGCGCCGGCGCAGGTACTCGGCGCGAGGGATAGCCGTGGCAGCCGGCTTCTGTACCGGCCTCTCTGTCTGCCTGCCCATCAGTGCAACGACGGCGTGCCGGCATCGCTGGCGCCGGCACGTCCCTGGGAGTCCATGAAGATATTGAGGGTGGCAAAGCGGAGGTACTCGACGATCTCCACATAATTGCCCTCTGATTCGTCTTCCGACAGCTCTTCATCGACCCCGGCCTGGGCGATGTTGGCGATATCCCGGAGAATCTCGGCGCTGTCACCCGGCAGGCTGGCATCGCCGCTGCCGGCGCTGACGGTAGCCCGGGCGTAGCCGGCCATGAAGCCGCGACACCAGGCGCCCAGGGCCAGCACACGCAGATCGAGGTCGGTATCGTCGTCCGGCAGCAGGGGATGGAAATCGAATTCCTCGTCCAGCAGCGCCGCCAACGTCACGCTGTACAGCTCCAGCATGCACTCGGCCAGTTCGCCGTGCAGATCCAGGTTCAGGGCCTGGTTCAGGCCGGCCAGGCCGGCGGCCGGCTCGGCCACCGCACCGGCAGACATCAGCCCGGTCAGGCACCCGTGCAGCTCTGAGGGCGAGCACTGCTCGCCCTGCTCTACCAGGTGGTCGGCGATCTCGTCAAAATCGAATACCCGGCCCGCTCCGGGCAAGTCGTCAAACATAGGGGTTTTCCGCCTGTTGGCCGCGGCGCCACCCAGTTATAGCTAAAACTGGAAAACGCCGGCAGGCCTTTGAAAAATCAGTGTTTTATTTAACGCCCCAAGAGTTGCGAGCGTTGACCTCATTCCGGCGCCCGCCTATAGTGAGGGCACCGTAACGCACGCTAGTATAACGCCATGGCCGACAACCCGCTCAAGGCACTGGAGAGTAAGATCGACCAGTTGATCAGCCTGTGCCAGGATCTGAACCAGGAAAACCAGGCCCTCAAGGCCCAGGCCGCGCACTGGGAATCCGAGCGCCGCGACCTGATCGACAAGAACGAACTGGCACGCGGCAAGGTCGAAGCCATGATCGATCGCCTGCGGGCCATGGAGTAACGCCGTGAGCCATCCCAACACCGTCACCGTCCGCATCCTCGACAAGGAATACCAGGTCGCCTGCCCGGAAGAGCAACAGGCGGAACTGATCGTGTCCGCCAAGTACCTGGACAAGCAGATGCGCGCCATCCGCGACACCGGCAAGGTGATCGGCGTGGAGCGCATCGCCGTGATGGCGGCCCTCAATATCAGCTATGAACTGCTCAAGGCCTCGGAGCAAAGCGACCCCGGCGCCAGTCTTGCCGATGCCGACCCGGATGACGTCAACCAGCTCAACCGCAAGATAGACGACGCGCTTTACCATCTGCGCCAGCTGGAAATCGGCTGAGTTCGACGCTGCGGGGCGAAACCTGCGGCGCACTGCGTTATACTCCCGCACGGATCCCTGGTGTATTCGCCAGGCAGACAGTCCTCGAGCCGATATTTGTACAACCGGGGGCTGCCAGCGACTGCTGTTGTGCAGGTCCGGTACAAACCGGAAAGCCTGAAGCGGTTCGGTAGCCACCACCTTGAACCATCGGGTTCAAGGGCAGCACTGCCAGCGGTATGCCGGGAATCCATCCCCTCCATGACACTTTCCACCAGCACCAAGGCCCGTCTTCGCAGCGAGCTACGCGCCCGCCGCCGCAGCCTTGGCGCCGCGCAACAGCGCGCCGCCAGCGAGGCCGCCGCGCTGCATATCCAGCAGCTGCCGGACTGGGCCGGGCTGCAACACATTGCCCTGTACCTGGCCGCTGACGGCGAACTCGACCCCAGCGCCATCGCCCGCCTCTGCAGAAACAGCGGCAAACAGCTCTACCTGCCGCGCCTCGCGGACCACAAAAGTCTGCAATTTGCCCGCTGGGACGCGGGCAGCGCACTGGTGAACAATCGTTACCGTATTCCCGAGCCCGACGAAGGGTCGGAAATCCGCGCGGCAGTCGAACTGGATCTGGTACTGCTGCCGCTGGTGGGCTGGGATCGCGACGGCAACCGGCTGGGAATGGGTGGCGGCTACTATGACCGCGCTCTGGCTGCGGGGCGGCCACGCTGGATCGCCGGGCTGGCCCACAGTGCACAGGAAGTGGCCCGGCTACCCGCCGAGCCCTGGGATATCAAGCTGGATCTGGTGGTAACGGAACAGGCGCTGGTCCGCTGTAAGCGCACCAGCGACAGCTGCCAGGCCTCCCCGACCGGGGAGGGTGGCACCTCAGTCCTCGACGATGACGCCGGCCTGTAACTCAGAAGCCGGGGCCGCCACAGTATCGTTGGCCGCCATAGGCATCATCAGCGTGACCAACACACCAACGCCAAATGCCGCCATCAGGATCAGCAGAAAATCCGGTCTACGTTTCACTTTCAGGTACTCTCGCTTCAAAAAATTGCGCTTTCACATCGCGCTTCAAACATTCACCCAGACGCTCTCCGTCGCCCTGGGCGCTTATCCCCGCCGCCTGTGAACGCCTTCTTATTTCACTGTGTGAACCCGATCACTGGCCGGCACAGTTTTGTTGGCAATTTTTCACAAACTGTGGCGAGTCTAGCCCAGCCCCTGCGGGATTGAAAGCCAGAGAACCGCATAAACACTGGCTTTATTCGACTTTTTGAAGATTTTCGGGCAATCAGCCCGGAGTGCGACCCAGGTACAGGCGATAGGCGACATTGTCACTTTCCTCCCAGTAGCGGAAACCGACCTCATCGAGCACCTGGCGAAACTGGCCGCGCTCATTACGCGGTACCTGTATGCCAACGAGAATGCGCCCGTAAGCGGCGCCGTGATTGCGGTAGTGGAACATGGAGATGTTCCAGTTCTGCCCGAGCCCGGAAAGGAACTTCAACAGCGCCCCCGGACGCTCGGGAAACTCCACCCGGTAGACCACTTCATTGTCGACCTCCGCCGGCGCCCGCCCCCCCACCATGTGACGGATGTGCAGCTTGGCCATCTCGTTGCTGGTGAGATCCTCGCACTCATAACCGTCGTCACGCAGCTCCGTCAGCAGTTCCTGGAAGTCCGGGCCCGGGGTGATGCTGAGTCCGACAAACACCAGCGCGCGCTCAGGTCCGGCATAGCGATAATTGAACTCGGTGATGTTGCGTCGTCCAAGCGCGCTGCAGAAAGCCCGGAAGCTGCCCTTGCGCTCGGGAATGGTGACGCTGATCACCGCCTCCCGCTGCTCGCCGATTTCGGTGCGCTCGGAGATATAGCGCAGGCGGTCGAAGTTGGTGTTGGCGCCACTGACAATGGCCAGCAGGTCCTGGCCCTGCACACCGCTGCGCTCGACATACTTCTTTAACCCGGCCAGGGCCAGGGCGCCGGCCGGTTCGGCGATGCTGCGGGTATCTTCGAAGATGTCCTTGATCGCTGCGCACATTTCGTCGGTGGTGGCGGTGATGACTTCGTCAACGGTGTCGCGGATGACTCGGAAGGGTTCCTTGCCGATCTGGGCCACCGCGCAACCCTCGGCAAACAGACCCACCTCTGCCAGGCGATCGCGCCGGCCGCGCTCCAGCGCAAGTTTGAGGCAGGCCGCATCTTCCGGTTCCACACCGATGATGCGGGTATTGGGCCAGACGTAGCGGATGTAGGCGGCGACGCCCGCCAGCAGGCCGCCGCCGCCCACCGGCACGAAAATCGCGTGCAGGGGCTCCTGCCGCTGACGCACGATTTCCATGCCAACTGTACCCTGACCGGCGATAACATCGGGATCGTCGAAGGGATGCACATAGACAAGCCCCTTGCTCTCCACCAGCTCCTGGGCCCTGGTGGCGGCCTCCTCGAAGGAGTCGCCGTGCAGCACTACCTTGGCACCCCAGTTACGCACCGCGTCCACCTTGATCTGCGGGGTAGTGCGCGGCATCACAATCGTCGCCTTTACCGCCATCCTCTGGGCGGCCATGGCCAGGCCCTGGGCGTGATTGCCGGCGGAAGCCGCCACCACACCGCGCTGGCGCTCCTCCGCGCTGAGCTGGTGCATCTTGTTGTAGGCGCCGCGCAGCTTGAAGGAAAATACCGGCTGCAAATCCTCGCGCTTAAGCCACACGCGATTGTCCAGCCGCGCCGACATCAGGCTCGCTTCATGTACCGGCGTCTCCCGCGCCACATCGTAAACACGGGCGTCGAGTATGCGTTTTATATAGCTTTGGGGCATGGCGATTCAGGCACTGTGTGAAACGGAACAGGGCATGGTAATGGAGGCCGCCGCCTTTTTCAGCCCCGGCCCGCTTGCTTTCGGTAATTTTGGTGCTTCACCGCGGCGCCTTTCCTATAATGGGTGCCTCGCTTACCGGGCCCCTCGCTGACAGTTGCAGGCCCCCCACCCCGCAGGAGAGTCGCAATGACCCAGGACGAACTGAAGCAGGCCGTGGCTGACGCCGCCCTCGCCTATATCGAGCCCCGACTGGAAGACGATACGATTCTGGGCATCGGCACCGGCTCCACCGCCAACCTGTTCATCGACGCCCTGGCGGCCATCAAGGGGCGTATCGGCGCCACCGTCTCCAGCTCCGAAGCCTCAGCCGAACGCCTGCGCAGGCACGGCATCCCGGTGTATGACCTGAACGCCGTCGACCAGGTCGATTTCTATATCGACGGGGCCGATGAGAGCAATCGCGCCCTGCAGCTGATCAAGGGCGGCGGCGGCGCGCTGACACGGGAAAAAATCGTGGCGGCTGTAGCCCGGGAGTTCATCTGCATCGCCGATGAGAGCAAACTGGTGCACACCCTCGGCGACTTTCCCCTGCCGGTGGAGGTGATCCCCATGGCCCGCGGTCACGTGGCGCGGGAGCTGGTCAAGCTGGGGGGCGACCCGGTCTACCGCGAGGGATTTGTCACCGACAACGGCAACATCATCCTCGACGTGCACAACTTCCCCATCACCCAGCCTCTGGCTACCGAACAGAAAATCAACGGCATTACCGGCGTCGTCACCAACGGCCTGTTCGCCCTGCGCCCGGCCGATGTGCTGCTGCTGGGAACGAGCGCTGGCGTGGAAACCCTGAGGGCGGAATAAAAGAAAGGGGCCGCGCTCAGCCCTGGTGATACTGGGGTGACAATTCCTGTACCGCATCCACAAAGGCGGTGACGTGATCCGGATTCACCTCCGGCGTGATTCCGTGGCCGAGATTGAACACGTGGCCCGTACCGTGGCCGAAGCCGGCCAGAATCCCCGCCACTTCCTCGCGAATCCGTGCCGGTGAGGCGTACAGCATGGCCGGATCCATGTTGCCCTGCAGGGCCACCCGGTCACCCACCTGCTCGCGCGCGAGGGCAATGTCCGTGGTCCAGTCGATGCCCACCGCCTGGGCGCCGCAGCCGGCGATCGCCGGCAACCACTGCCCGCCACCCTTGGTGAACACAATCACCGGCACCGGCCGGCCCTCGTGCTCATTGGGCAGGCGCGCAATGATGCGCTGCATGTATTTGAGGGAAAACTCCTTGTACCCCGCCGCGCTCAGGCTGCCGCCCCAGGTATCAAAAATCTGCAGGGCCTGGGCACCGGCCTTTACCTGCTCGGTGAGGTAGTCGGCGACGGCGTCGGCCAGCAGCGCCAACAGGGCGTGCATCAACTGCGGCTGGTCGTAGGCCATCGCCTTGATGCGACGGAAGTCCTTCGAGGAACCGCCCTCCACCATGTAGGTGGCCAGTGTCCAGGGGCTGCCGGAAAAACCGATCAGCGGCACAGCGCCGTTGAGCTCCCGGCGAATGGTGCTCACGGCATTCATCACATAGGAGAGGTCGTCCGCGGCCTTGATGTCGTTCAGTGCGGCAAGGTCTTCCTCACTGCGCACGGTCTTGCAAAAACGCGGGCCTTCACCTTCCTCGAAGTACAGACCTAGCCCCAGCGCATCGGGCACGGTGAGGATGTCGGAGAACAGGATGGCGGCGTCCATGGGGTAGCGGCGCAGGGGCTGCATAGTCACTTCGCAGGCGAGCTCGGCGTTCTTGCAGAGATCCAGGAAGGAGCCGGCCTGGGCGCGGGTGGCGCGGTATTCGGGCAGGTAGCGACCGGCCTGGCGCATCATCCAGATGGGCGTCCTGTCTACGGGCTGGCGCATCAGGGCGCGGAGAAAACGGTCGTTTTTAAGTTCGGTCACGGGGTATCCAGATCGCTAGTTTCGTTATTGGCCTTGTTATTACTTCCTTGTGGGCCAGTTGGGGGACTTCGTCGCTCGGTGCCAGCAGGCGCAGAAGGCTGCCGCGACACGCCGTGAACCCATCCATGGGGGCTTGTGCTCGACATCCATGTCTCACACAGTCGCTTCAGCCTTCTCCGCCCACTGACACCTCTTCATGAGCGTAATTCCAGGTACCCGGTCAGTGCTGGCACAAGTAGATCGAAGCCCGGACCAGATTGTACGCGAAACCGGAGGTATCAGTGCGAGGAGGGGCCTGAAGCGACCGTATGAGGCATGGATGCCGAATACGAGCCTACATGGACGTACTCGCGGCGTGTCGCGGCAGGCCCCTGCTCGTGCTGGTACCGGGCGTCGAAGCCCCTCCATGCACCGGCACCGTACTACTCAGTGCCAAGTACTCGGAATTGTATTGCAGCAATCAAACTTCGAGGTAGTCCAGAATCCCCTCGGCCGCCTGCCGCCCTTCCCAGATCGCCGTCACCACCAGGTCGGAGCCACGCACCATATCGCCGCCGGCAAACACCTTCGGGTTGGTCGTCTGGAAGGCGAACTCCTGCTCTTCCGGGGCCACGATGCCGCGCCAGTCGTTCAGTTCGACGCCGATGTCGGCCAGCCACTCCGGCGGGCTCGGCTGGAAACCGAAAGCGATGATCACCGCGTCCGCCTCCAGCACCTGCTCGGACCCGGGAATCGGTTCTGGCCGGCGGCGGCCGCCCTCGTCCGGTTCGCCCAGTTGCGTCTCCACCATCTTCACGCCACAGGCCTGGCCGAAGTACTCGACGACCTCGATGGGCTGGCGGTTGAACAGGAACTCGACGCCTTCCTCGCGGGCGTTTTTCACCTCGCGGCGGGAGCCGGGCATGTTTTCCTCGTCGCGGCGATAGGCGCAGATAACGTGCTCGGCCTGCTGACGCACAGCGGTGCGCACACAGTCCATCGCAGTGTCGCCGCCGCCGAGGACCACAACGCGCTTGCCTTTCAGGTTGACGAAGGCGTCCGCATCCTGCTCGAAGCCGAGATTGTTGTTCACGTTGCCAACCAGGTAGGGCAGGGCCTCGTAGACGCCGGGCAGGTTTTCACCGGGGAAGCCGCCGCGCATGTAGGTGTAGGTGCCCATGCCGAGGAAGACCGCGTCGTACTCGGCCATCAGCTCATCCATGGTGACATCGGTGCCCACGTCGGTATTGAGGCGGAACTCGATGCCCATGCCTTCGAATACCTCGCGGCGGCGCACCATCACGCTCTTTTCCAGCTTGAACTCGGGGATACCGAAGGTCAGCAGGCCACCGATTTCGGGGTAGCGATCATAGACGACTGCCTTCACGCCGGCGCGGGTCAGCACATCGGCACAGCCGAGGCCCGCGGGGCCGGCCCCGATGATGGCGACCTTCTTGCCGGTGGCGACGACGTGGGACAGGTCCGGACGCCAGCCCATGGCGAGGGCGGTGTCGGTGATGTACTTTTCGGAGGAGCCGATGGTGACCGCGCCGAAGCCGTCATTCAGGGTGCAGGCGCCCTCGCACAGGCGGTCCTGGGGGCACACCCGGCCGCAGACTTCCGGCAGGGTATTGGTCTGGTGGCTGAGTTCCGCCGCCTCGAACAGGTTGCCCTCCGCCACCAGCTTGAGCCAGTTGGGAATGAAGTTGTGCACCGGGCACTTCCATTCACAGTAGGGGTTGCCGCACTCCAGGCAGCGGTGGGACTGCTCCGCCACCTGCTCGCTGGAGTAGGACTCGTAGATTTCGACGTATTCCGTCTTGCGTGCTTCCAGCGGCTTTTTGTCGGGGTCGTTACGGCCGACATCGATGAACTGGAAGTGGTTGGACAAACGCTCAGTCATAACCTTAATCCGTATTGCGCAGGCGCGACAGCAGGCGGTCGAGGTCGGCGGCCTTGGGTTTCACCAGCCAGAATTTTCCGACATAGTCCTCGAAGTTCTCCAGCAACTCGGCGCCCCATTCGGAACCGGTTTCCTCGGTGAACTCCTGGATGTTGTTGCGCAGGTGGTAGCGATAGGCTTCCATGTGCTCCGCGTTGACGCGGTGGATTTCCACCAGTTCGCTGTTGTATTTGTCAATGAAACTGCGATCCAGGTCCAGCACGTAGGCGAATCCACCGGTCATGCCGGCACCGAAGTTGACCCCGGTAGAGCCGAGCACGGTGATGTTGCCGCCGGTCATGTACTCACAGCAGTGATCGCCGGCGCCTTCTACCACGGCATGGGCACCGGAGTTGCGCACGGCGAAACGCTCGCCGGCAATGCCTGCCGCGAACAGCTTGCCGCCGGTGGCGCCATAGAGGCAGGTGTTGCCGATAATCACCGATTCGCGGGATTTGAACTGGACACCTTTGGGCGGGTAGACAACCAGCTTGCCGCCGGCCATGCCCTTGCCCACGTAGTCATTGGAGTCGCCTTCCAGGTACATATGCAGGCCGCCGGCGTTCCACACGCCAAAACTCTGGCCGGCAGTACCAGTGAGCCGCAACACGAGCGGATTCGCTTCCATATCGGTGTTGCCGTAGCGCCGGGCGATCTCGCCGGACAGGCGGGCGCCGATGGAGCGATCGCAGTTGGTCACCTTGAAGGTGAACTCTCCGCCACTGCAGGCCTCGATGGCGGGCAGGGCCGCCGCCACCATCTGCTCGGCCTTCTCGCCGCGATCGAAGGGATCGTTTGATTCCACCTGGCAGAATTCCGGCTGGTCGGCCGAAGCCGGATCCTTGTGCAGGATGGGACTGAGATCCAGGCGATTGTGTTTTGCCGTGGTGCCCGGCAGGCGCTCCAGCAGGTCGGTACGGCCGATCAGCTGTTCCAGGGAGGCGACACCCAGTTTCGCCAACCACTCGCGGGTTTCCATGGCGATGAAGGTGAAGAAGTTCACCACCATCTCCACCGTGCCCTGGAAGTGTTCGTCGCGCAGTTTTTCATTCTGGGTGGCAACGCCGGTGGCGCAGTTGTTCAGGTGGCAGATGCGCAGGTACTTGCAGCCCAGCGCCACCATCGGCGTGGTACCGAAGCCGAAACTCTCGGCGCCGAGAATGGCCGCCTTGATCACGTCCAGGCCGGTCTTGAGCCCGCCGTCGGTCTGCAGGCGGATGTTGCCGCGCAACCGGTTGCCGCGCAGGGTCTGCTGCACTTCGGCCAGCCCCAGTTCCCAGGGGGAGCCGGCATAGCGGATGGAGGTGAGCGGGCTGGCCGCGGTGCCGCCGTCATAGCCGGAAATGGTAATCAGATCCGCGTAGGCCTTGGCCACGCCCGCGGCAATCGTGCCAACGCCGGGCTCGGACACCAGCTTCACCGACACCAGGGCGTCGGGGTTGACCTGCTTGAGGTCGAAAATCAGCTGGGCCAGATCCTCGATGGAATAGATATCGTGATGGGGCGGTGGCGAAATCAGGGTGACGCCCGGTACCGAGTAGCGCAGGCGGGCGATCAGTCCGTTGACCTTGCCACCCGGCAGCTGGCCGCCCTCGCCGGGCTTGGCGCCCTGGGCCACCTTGATCTGCAGCACTTCCGCATTGACCAGGTAGTGCGGGGTGACACCGAAGCGGCCGGAAGCGATCTGCTTGATTTTCGACACCCGTTCGGTGCCGTAACGCGCCGGGTCTTCACCGCCCTCACCGGAGTTGGAGCGCGCGCCGATGCGGTTCATGGCAGCCGCCAGGGCTTCGTGGGCCTCCGGACTCAGGGCGCCGAGGGACATCCCCGCGGAGTCAAAGCGGGGCAGGATGCTCTCCACCGACTCGACGGCATCCAGCGCCAGTGCTTCAGCGGCTTCCACCGGCTTCAGCAGATCCCGAATAGTCGCCACCGGGCGCTCGTTGACCAGTTTCGCGTAGCGCTGGTAGGTGACATAGTCACCGCTGGCCACCGCCTGCTGCAGGGTGGTAACCACATCCGGGTTGAAGGCGTGGTACTCCTGGCCGTGCACATACTTGAGCAGGCCACCCTGCTGGATCGGCTTGCGCTTGTTCCAGGCCAGTTTCGCCAGCCACTTCTGGTCATCTTCCAGTTCCGCGAAACCGGCGCCCTGAATGCGCGATGCGACACCACGGAAGGCGACATCGACCACCTCGCTGGCGAGGCCGACCGCCTCAAACAGCTGGGCGCCACGATAGGAGGCCACCGCGGAAATGCCCATCTTGGACATGATCTTCAGCAAACCCTTATTGACGCCTTTGCGGTAGTTCTTGAAGCAGGCGCTCGGCTCGCCCAGCAGTTCGCCGTCGCGGATCAGGTCTTCCAGCACGGTGTAGGCCATGTAGGGATACACCGCGGTGGCGCCGAAACCGAGCAGACAGGCAATCTGGTGGGAATCGCGGGCGCTGGCCGTCTCGATGACGAGGTTGGCGTCGCAGCGCAGGCCCTTCTCGATCAGGTAGTGATGCACCGCACCAGTTGCCATCAGGCTGTGGATGGGCAGACGCTCCGGCGCGATATTGCGATCCGACAGGATCAGCACCGTCTTGCCGTCGAGTACGGCCTGCTCGGCGGCGGCGTTGAGGTCCGCTACCGCCTGTTGCAGTGAGGTCTCCGCCGGATTGTAGGTGGCGTCGATATCCGCCACGGCAAAGCCCGGGCGGTCCAGCTGCAGCAGCGTGTTGAATTTGCCCTGGGACAACACCGGCGAGGAGAGGATGATGCGGTCGGCGTGCTCCGGACCCTCGTGGAAAACGTTTTTCTCGGAGCCGAGATCGGTCTCCAGCGACATCACAATGGTTTCCCGCAGCGGATCGATCGGCGGGTTGGTCACCTGGGCGAACTTCTGCCGGAAGTAGTCGTAGAGGGAACGCTGCTGCAGGGACAGTACCGCCATCGGCGTATCGTCGCCCATGGAGCCCACCGCCTCATTGCCGGACTCCGCCAGCGGGCGCAGCACCTGGTCGCGCTCCTCAAAGGTCACCTGGAACATTTTCATATAGCTGTCGAGCTTTTCCGGCTCGATGCCGGGAGTCAGCTCGCCGCCGAAGGTGCCCTCGATGCGGTAGGAATGCTCTTTCAGCCACTTTTTGTAGGGGAAGCGATTCTTCAGGCGGTTGTCGATTTCCTCAGACTGCAGCAGCTCGCCGGTGTGGGTGTCCACCATCAGGATCTGGCCGGGGCCCACGCGCCCCTTGGCCATCACGTCCTCAGCCTTGTAGTCATGGGTGCCAACTTCGGAGGCGAGCGTGATGAAGCCGTCGGTGGTTTTTACCCAGCGCGCCGGGCGCAGGCCGTTGCGGTCCAGCAGGCACACCGCGTAGCGACCGTCCGTCAGTACGATACCGGCGGGGCCATCCCAGGGCTCCATGTGCATGGAGTGGTATTCGTAGAAGGCCTTGAGGTCCGGGTCCATCGATTCGATGTTCTGCCAGGCCGGCGGAATCAGCATGCGCAGGGCGCGGGGCATATCCACGCCGCCGGTCAGCAGCGCGTCCAGCATGTTGTCGAGGCTGGATGAGTCGGAGCCCGTGCGATTCACCAGCGGTGCAATCTCGCCGATGTTGGGCAGCTTCTCGGTTTCGAACAGGGCGGCGCGGGCATCTGCCCAGTTGCGGTTGCCCTCGATGGTGTTGATCTCGCCATTGTGCGCCAGCAGGCGGAAGGGCTGGGCCAGCGGCCACTTGGGGCTGGTATTGGTGGAAAAACGCTGGTGGAAAACGCAAATGGCGGTTTCCAGGCGCGCATCGTCCAGATCGTGATAGAAGCGCGGCAGATCCACCGGCATCACCAGGCCTTTGTAGGCAATGACCCGGCCGGACAGGCTGCAAATATAGAACTCCGGGTCGTCAACCGTGGCGATTTCCGCCTTGCGACGGGCGACAAACAGACGGGTGGACAACTCGTCGTCACTCAGGCCCGGCGCATCGATGAAGATTTGTTCGATCACCGGCAGGGTGGACAGCGCAATCTCGCCACAGACACTGCTGTCGGTGGGTACTACCCGCCAGCCCAGCACGGCGAGCCCCTGGTCAGTGACGGCCTGCTCCATGGCGGCGCGAGCGGCGGCGGCGCGCTCCTCATTGGTGCTGAGGAAAATCTGGCCCACGGCGAAGTTGTCGCCCGGCTCCACGCCAAAGGACTCCTGTGACAGGATTCGCATGAACTGCGCCGGCATCTGCATCAGCAGGCCGCAGCCGTCCCCGGTCTTGCCATCGGCGGCGATCCCGCCGCGGTGAGTCATGCAGGTCAGGGACTCAATCGCCGTCTGCAACAGGCGATGACTCGCATCGCCAGAGGTATGGGCGATCAATCCGAATCCGCAGTTGTCGCGGAATTCCTCAGGTCTATACAGGCCTGCGCTCATAGTCAGTCCAAAATAATTAGTAAAAACAGACAGTTATACGGCAGTGCCCCAGGCTTTCGCAGTGCTGGGGCGAAAAGGGGGAGCTATTTTACACAGATGCCCATAGGCGAACAAACGTTGCTCAGGTAACTATCTGGCGGTCATCAGCAGGCTTTCCAGCTCACTATCGGTGACATCATCCACCACTGCGGCGGCACCGATTTCCCGCAATAGTACGAGTCTCAGGCGACCATCCAGTACTTTCTTGTCCCGCGCCATCAGGCTGCGAAAGTCCTCCAGCGACATGTCTGCAGGCGGCTCCACCGGCAATTTCATGCTGCCCAGCAAGGCCACCAGCTCTTCCACCTCCCCGGCGCTGATCCAGCCGCGCGCCGCCGAAAGACGCGCAGCAAGCACCATGCCAGCGGCAACGGCTTCGCCGTGCAACCACCGGCCGTAACCCTGGTGGGTCTCGATAGCATGGCCGAAGGTATGGCCGAGATTGAGAATGGCCCGCAATCCGCCTTCGCGCTCATCCGCCGCCACCACCGCGGCCTTGGCCGCGCAGCTGCGCTCGATGGCCTCGGCCAGGGCGGCCTCTTCCCGCGCCAGCAAGCGGGCCATATTGTCCTTCAGCCAGGCATAGAAGTTGCTCTCGCAAATCAAACCGTACTTCAACACCTCCGCCAGCCCGGCGGCCAGTTCCCGCGGCGGCAGGGTATGCAGGGTATCGGTATCGATCAAAACTGCCTGTGGCTGGTAGAAGGCGCCGATCATGTTCTTGCCGAGGGGGTGGTTAACGCCGGTTTTACCGCCCACGGAGGAGTCCACCTGGGACAGCAGGGTCGTCGGCACCTGGATGAAATCCACACCGCGCTGGTAACAGGCCGCGGCAAACCCGGTCATGTCGCCCACCACGCCGCCGCCGAGGGCAATCAGGGTGGTGCTGCGGTTGTGGCCCTCTTGCAGCAGTCGGTCGAAAATATGGTTCAGCGTCGCCAGGGTCTTGTGCTGCTCACCGTCGGGCAGTATCACCTCGGTGACGCGGGAGAAGCCGCCCAGCGCCGCCAGCAGGCGCGATGAATACAGCGGTGCCACAGTGTCATTGCTGACCAGCACCACCTGCCTGCCCGCGATATGCCGCGCCAGCAGCTCCGGGCTGGAAAACAGGTCCCGGCCGATATAGATCGGGTAGCTGCGCTCTCCCAGGTCGACATGCAGGGTGTGGGCAATCACGACGGACTCCAGCGGTGTTCAGTGGGCGCACATCATAGCGCCGGGGGTGTGGATTGTCTGCAGTGGCCCCGCGGGCCTATTGCAGCTCCTGCACCAGGCGCTGGGCTACCGTGCGCGGGCTGCAGCCGTCCGTATCGATCACGTGATCCGCGATCTCCCGGTACAGCGGGTCGCGCACCGCCATCAGCTGGCGCAGCACCTCCTCCGGGTTGCCTTTCTGCAGCAGCGGGCGGCGGCGATCCTTGCGGGTGCGGCGCACCTGCTCTTCGATGGTGGCGTGCAGGTAGATGACAAAGCCGCGGGAACCCAGCGCGCGGCGATTTTCCGCCCGCTGTACCACGCCGCCGCCCGTGGCGAGGACCATGTTGTCCCACAGGGTCATTTCCTCGACCACTTGCTGCTCGCGGTCGCGAAAGCCCTCCTCGCCCTCCACGTCAAAAATCCACGGGATGTCGGCGCCGGTTCGGGCCTCGATCTCCGTATCGGTATCGGCAAAGCCCAGCTTGAGGTGCTGGGCCAGATACTTGCCGATGGTGGATTTGCCGGCCCCCATGGGGCCGACCAGGAATACGCGCTGTAGAACTGACATTACAACCGGGTCGCGCTCCGCATCAGTCGAGCAGGGTATCTGCCAGAATCCGCGGGGTGATGAAAATGAGCGTTTCTGTCTTGGTTTTGGAGGTCGATGTATTGCGGAACAGGGCGCCAACATAGGGCAGATCGCCAAAGAAGGGCACCTTGGTCACCGACTCGAGATCCTCGGTCCGGAACACGCCACCCAGCACCACCGTTTCACCATTGCCCACCAGTACCTGGGTAGTCAACTCCGTCGTGTCGATTGAGGGGATGAAGCCGCCATTCTGGCCGCTCGGCACCAGGTCGCCAACAGAGTCCTGGTTGATCACAAGGTCGAGCAGTATGCGGTCATCCGGCGTGATATTCGGCGTTACATCCAGCTTCAGCACCGCCTCCTTGAATGACACTGTGGTCGCACCGGACTGGCCGGCGGATTCCTGATAGGGAATTTCCGAACCGGATTTGATGGTGGCCTGCTGCTTGTCGCCGGTGATCACTTTCGGCTGGGACACCACCTCACCCTTGCCGGCCGATTCCAGCGCGCTCAGCTCGGCGGTCAGGAACAGGTCGTTGCTGGTAAAGCCCACCGCAAAACTGCCGGTCGGACTGGCCACCCCCAGGTCCACCGCCAGGGCACCCGGGAAGGTCGGCGCCGGCTGGGTGCCGTTGATCACCGAGTTGTTCAGGTCAAAGGTGTTCTGGGCATCACCGGAGATCGAGATGATATTACCATTGTGATCCGGATCCAGGTAGGCGCCGCCCCACTCGATACCCAGCTCTTCTTCGAGGTCGGACTGGGCGATCACGATGCGCGACTCAATCATCACCTGGCGGATCGGGATATCCACCAGCTCTATAAGGCTGCGCATATCTGCCAGCTTGGCAGCAGTCTCGGTAATGATCAGCGAATTGGTACGCGGATCCACCACCACGGAACCGCGGTCGGAAATCAGCTGCCCGCCCTCCTCGGCTCCCGCCTGGAACAGCTTCACCACCTCGGCAGCGCTGGCGTAGCGAATGCGGATAAACTCGCTCTGCAGCGGCGCCAGCTCGGCAATCTGCTTGTTGGCTTCAATCTCCTGGCGCTCGCGCTCGGCAATTTCCGCCGCCGGCGCCACCATCAGGACATTGCCCACCTGCCGCTTGTCCAGACCCTTGGTCTTCAACACCAGCTCCAGTGCCTGGTCCCATGGCACATTCTGCAGGCGCAGGGTGATGCGACCACTGACCGTGTCGCTGGCCACCAGGTTCAGCTCGGTAAAATCGGCGATCAACTGCAGCACAGCCCGCACTTCGATATCCTGGAAATTCAGGGAGATGCGTTCGCCAACATAGTTGAATTCGTCGCGCCGATCTTCAAGCTCCTTCTTGCTCAGCTGCTTGACGCTGATAACGTACTGATTGTCGGTCTGATAGGCGAGATAGTCGGAATCGGCCGCGGTTTTCAACACCAGCTCGGCGCCGCGCGCAGTGGTATTTACGTCGACACGCTGTACCGGCGTTGCAAAATCGGTCACATCGTAGCGACGCACCAGCCGCTCGGGCACGTTGGTATCAAGAAACTGGACCTTTACGTCCCCGCTCTCGCTGAACACATTGACATCGACGCTGGGATTGCTGAGCTGCAGAGTCAGGCGGCCCTCGCCGTCGGCGGTACGGCGGAATTGCAGATCGGTAATCTCGGATTCCACCTTGTTTACGGACTCGACCTTGGTCGGCAGGCGCGTGGGATCCGTCGCCTGCTTGACGTACTCATCCCCGCCGCTTTCACCGACCACGAGGTAAAGGTCATTGCCTTCCACCCGGGTGGAATAAGGCACCAGAGTCACCAGATTGACCACCATGCGGGTGCGATCACCGGATTCCAGAACCACCACGCCGGTGGCATTGCCGTAGTTCAGGGAATAGCGCTTGCGCTCCAGGGCACTCTTGGTGGCGGGGAAATCGACCGCGATACGCGCCGGCTTTTCGATGGTGTAGGCCTCCATTGCGGGAGGAGTGCCATCGAAGCCCAGGCGAATCTCAAACATGCTGCCCGGGCGCGAACTGAATTCAATGTCGGTAACCGTTGGACCCGCCTGCGCGACCTGGGCGAAACAGGCAACGAACACGGTGGCCACCAATGCCCGCAACCGGTTTGCAGTCCTCGCTCTTCCTTTCATCACGGCTTTCTTCCCCAACGTCTCTGTTATTCTCAACATGGCATACATCAGCTGATTGCCCCCGGCCTAGATGCCGCTCATCTCGATGGTACGCGGCCTTTCAACCCAGCCGTCTTCTGTGCCATCGCTGACGATCTCGACTACGGCAACATAGGTATCTGTCATTTCCACTACCTTGCCGTGGTTGCGCCCCAGATAATCACCCAGCGTTACCCGGTGAATACCGCCTTCCGGATCGCGCACCAGGGTCCACTCGGTGCCACCGCGCTCCAGGGTTCCCACCATTTGCAGGGAGTCGAAAGTGAACTGCTCCAGAAACTCCTTGGGGCGGTTATCGTCCGGTTTCACTGCCGCAATAGCCTGCAACTGCTCCAGATCCCGGACTTCAATCGGGCGATCAAAGGGGCTGCGCATGGCGGTGGCACTATAGGCGAAAGCCTCGTAGGCCTTGAAAGTCGGAATCGGCGCAATCACACCACCGGGGCGAGCGCGTTTTTCCGCCATAAACGCTTCGAGGTCGGAGAAATTGCTGTTGCCACACCCTGCCAGCAAAGCCGGCAGCAAGCAAAGCGCAGCGCGCGATACAAGCCGGTTCATTGCGCACCCTCCCCATCCTTGTAGCGATAGGTCTTGGCGACAATACTCATGCTGAGACGATTGGTATTGGCGTTGGGGGCCTTGATGCTGAAATCGTGCAACGTCACGATGCGCGGCAATCCCGCCATGCCGCTGATAAAGGCGCCGAGGTCGTGATAGGAACCGGTGGCCTGGATGGCGATGGGCAATTCAATATAGAACTCGCGGGCCTGCTCGTTCTGCAGCACGATACTGGCGATTTCCAGGCCGTTCAGCAGCCCCTTGTTGGTGATGTCCTCCAGCAGCCCGGGCACTTCGGTATCACTGGGCAGCTGGGCTACCAGCGCACCAAAGGTTTCCTCCATTTCCACCATCTGCTTGCGATAGGCATCGAGATTGGCAGCCTGAAAGGCCTTTTTCTCGTATTCCTGCTTGAGCTCAACTTCCTTGCCCTGCTCGCTCGCCAGCTGATTGCGCAGGTCCTGAATGTGGTAATAATAGCCACCGACCAGCACCAGAACCAGAACCAGCGTACAGAGGATGAATTTGATAACACCGGGCCAGGACCCGATGTTGTCGACATCCAGGTCGGCGAGGTCGAACTCCCGGAGGGAGCGCATGCTGTCTTCAAATGCCATGGCCTAGCCCCCCGCATCCTGTTCCGACTGGGGAAGCTGTACTTTCACCGTCAGATTGAAGGTATTGGCCTGGTCACCGTACTGCGGCGCGGCTTTTACCTGGTCCAGATTGGGTTCGGCCAGCCAGTCCGAGGCGTCGAGACGGCGCATCAGGCTGGACACCCGGTTATTGGATTCCGCCACACCGCTGATGGTAATGGTCTTCTCCCTGGCATCGAGGCTGGTGTAGAACACGCCATCGGGTACGGTGCGAACCAGTTGATCGAGAATGCGGACGATAATGGGGCGGTTGCCCTGCAGTTCCTGGATGACCCGCATCCGCTCCAGCAGCTGATTGCGTTTGCGCTGGAGTTCCTGGATCTCGGCGACCTTCTTGTCCAGATCGCGGATATTCTCGCTGAGGTAGTTGTTGCGCGCCTGCTGGTTGTCTATCTGGCTGTTGACCACCCGATCCGCCAGGATCACCAGACCGACTGCAACAGCGAGCACAATGGCGAGAATGGTCAGGAACTCTTTCTTCAGTTCCTGGCGCCGCTCGTCGCGCCATGGCAGGAGGTTAATCTGCGCCATCAGTCAAAACTCCGCAGCGCCAGCCCGCAGGCAATCATCATGGCCGGGGCGTCGCTGCCCAGTGCCACCGCATTGACGCGGGAGGAGATACTCATGTCCGCGAAGGGGTTGGCCACCGCCGCGGGTGTACCGAGCTTGTCCTGCACCACATCCGCCAGCCCCTCCATCGAGGCCACACCGCCAGCCAGGATGATGTAGTCGACGTCGTTGTACTGGCTGGAGGAAAAGAAGAATTGCAGCGAGCGGGCAACCTGCTGCACAACCGCATCCTTGAAGGGTTCCAGCACTTCCGACTCGTAGTCGTCCGGCAGGCCGCCCTGCTTCTTGGCCAGCCCGGCCTCTTCCAGCGGCAAGCCGTAGCGGCGCATGATTTCGTCAGTGAGCTGCTTGCCGCCGAACAGCTGCTCGCGGGTATAAATGGTCTGCCCGCGGTTGAGCACGCTCAGGGTCGTCATCGTGGCGCCGATATCCACCACTGCGACCGTGCTGTCTTCGTCGATATCCAGGTTGCCGCGGATCAGCGAATAGGCGCGCTCCATGGCATAGGCTTCGACGTCCATTATCCGCGCGCTCAAGTCTGCGCCTTCGATAGCCTCTACCCGGGAATCGATGGTCTCGCGCCGGCAGGCTGCCAGCAGCACCTCGACCTGGTTAGTGCGATCCGGGGAGGGTCCCTGTACTTCGAAGTCGATGGCCACTTCGTCCAGGGGATAGGGGATGTACTGGTCCGCCTCCAGGGTCAGCTGGGTTTCCATCTCGTCGTCTGACAGACCGTCCGGCATGTCAATAACCTTGGTGATGACGGAGGACCCCGCCACTGCGGCGGCAACGGTCTTGAGTTTGGTGCGGGACTGGGCAACGACATTACGAATGGCATTGGAGACGCCATCGATATCGTTGACGTTCTTCTCGATCACAGCATCCTGTGCCAGCGAGCTGACCGCATAGCTTTCAACCCGGTAGCGACCACCGGCGTAGCTAAGCTCCAACAGCTTCACTGTGGTTGAACTGATATCCAACCCCAGCACCGGCGCTGTTTTTCTCTTCCCCAAAATACCGAACAATTTATTTTCCTATCAGTATCATTAACTTAGCTTTTTATTCTGCACCGATACATTAATTGATAGATATAACATAGGCCTCTGTGTAATCGAAAGCGAAAAAAAGCTTATAATTACCAACCGGCCCGCCCCTGTTTCCGATTACAGTAATACAAGCCACTGTTTTGTAAAGGGATAAATGAAGTTCCTCCGCTTTTTATTGCGTATTTTCACGCTGTCATCGCTCGGAGCCGTTTGGGTACTGGCCGGGGTCTACCTCTATCTGAGCCCGAACCTCCCGGACGTAGAAACCCTGCGCGACGTCAAACTGCAAACGCCGATGCGGGTGTACACCCGGGAGGGCGACCTGATTGGCCAGTTCGGCGAGCAAAAGCGCAGCCCCCTGCCCTTCGACGCCATCCCGCCGCAGTTCATCAATGCCCTGCTGGCGGCGGAAGACGACAACTTCTTCCACCACCAGGGCATCGACCTGATGGGCCTGATGCGCGCCGTCTCGGAGCTGCTGCTCACCGGCGAGAAAGGCTCTGGCGGCAGCACGCTCACCATGCAGGTAGCGCGCAATTACTTCCTTACCCTGGAGCGTACCTTTCTTCGCAAGTTCAATGAAATCCTGCTTGCCATCGAAATCGAGCGCCGACTTAACAAGCAGGAAATTTTCGAGCTTTATTTCAACCGGGTGTTTCTCGGTCACCGGGCCTACGGTTTTGAAGCGGCCTCCCATGTCTACTACGGCAAGGCCATCGACCAGCTCAGTCTCGCCCAGCACGCCATGCTGGCGGGCATCCCCAAAGCGCCCTCGCGCAACAACCCGATCAGCGGCCCCGACGCCGGCCTGGAGCGCCGCAACTGGATCCTCGGTCGCATGCAGCAGTTGGGCTATATCGATGACAGCGCCTACCGCAGCGCCCTGAGCGAGCCAATTAGCGCCGCCCATCACGGTGCCCAGCTCAGCTTTGCCGCCCACTACGCCGCCGAGATGGCCCGTCAGGAAATGCTCGACCGCTACGGCATCGCCGCCTACAACGACGGCTTCCAGGTTTACACCACCATCAGCTCCGAGTTGCAGCAGGTGGCGCAACAGGCGGTGATCAACGGGCTGATTACCTACGACAAGCGCCACGGTTACCGCGGCCCCGAACGTCAGATGCCCCCGGCCACCAACAGCCCGGAAGAAATTGCCGAGATGCAGGCCACCTGGGTTGCCGCCCTGCGGGACACGCCCACGGTGGCCGGCCTGCGGGCCGCTGTGGTCATCGAAGTGCGTGACGACAGTATTACCTTCCTGCTGGCCGACAAACGCAGCGCCGACATTCCCTGGGAGAACGGCCTGAAACAGGCAAGCCCCTACCTGAGCGAGAACGCCCGCGGACGGGCACCGCAAAAGCCCGGCGACGTAGTAGCCGTCGGTGACCTGATCCGGGTAACGGAAGATGACGAAGGTGCCTGGCACCTGACCCAGGTGCCAGCCGTGCAGGCGGCGCTGGTGTCACTCGACCCGGACAACGGCGCCATACTCAGCGTCGTGGGCGGTATGGGCTTTGAAGACAGCAAGTTCAACCGGGCCACGCAGGCACAGCGCCAGCCGGGCTCCAACTTCAAGCCCTTCCTCTACAGCGCCGCCCTGGACAATGGCTTCACCGCCGCCAGCCTGGTCAACGACGCCCCGGTGGTGGTGGACGACAGTTCACTGGAGGGCATGTGGCGCCCCGAAAACGACAGCGGCAAATTCTACGGTCCCACCCGCCTGCGCTGGGCGCTGACCAAATCGCGCAACCTGGTTTCCATTCGCCTGCTGCAGCAGCTGGGGGTCGACAATCTGCTGGCCTATATCGGACGCTTTGGCTTCGACGCCAGTGAGTATCCACCCAACCTGTCCCTGGCCCTGGGCACCCAGACCGCCAGCCCGCTGCAGATTGCGGCAGCATACGCCGTACTCGCCAATGGCGGCTACGGCATTACACCCCACCTGATTCAGCGCATCGACGACCTGAATGGCGAAACCATCTACAGAGCCAGGCCGCCCACAGTGTGTCGCGACTGCCGCCAGGAAGCGGCGGCCGACAGTGGTGGCGAAGAGTTGAGCATGGAGGAAATCCTCGCCCAACAGGACCAGGCCCCGCCGCGGGCGGAGCGCGTCATGGACGAGCGCGTCAATTACATCATCAACAGCATCCTGCAGGACGTGATCACCCAGGGCACAGGGCGTCGCGCCCTGGCCCTGGAGCGCAAGGATCTCGCCGGCAAGACCGGCACCACCAACGGCCCCATGGACGCCTGGTTCTCCGGCTACAACCGCGATGTGGTCACGACCGCCTGGGTGGGCTTCGACCAATACACGCCGCTCGGTCGGCGCGAGTTTGGCGGCACCGCGGCCCTGCCAATCTGGATCGAATACATGAAGGTGGCACTCAGGGACAGCCCGGACCAGCCGCGCCCACTGCCGCCCGGCATTGTGCGGGTGCGCATCGACCCGGATTCAGGCCAGCTGGCAGCGCCCGGCCAACAGGGTGCGGTATTCGAGTACTTCCGGGAAGAGAAGGTGCCGACCGATCCAGCCCAGGGCGGCGATGCCGCCCCCGGTACCCGCGGTACCGAGGACCTGATCAGGGATATTTTCTGAGGCGCCGGGCATCGAGCCCGACCAATACGCCTTACAGGCCGGGGCTGTAGTTCGCCGGCAGTGGGCGCCGGGCCACCCCGCTGTCCACCGCCGCCTGGGCAACAGCCGGGGCAATGCGGGTCAACAGGCGCGAGTCCATGGGTTTGGGAATGATGTAATCAGCGCCGAAGGACAGCGACTCCAGGCCGCAGGCCTTCAGGACTTCGGCTGATACCGGCTCCTTGGCCAGGTCACACAGTGCCCGCACCGCGGCTGCCTTCATGTCTTCGTTGATAGCGCTGGCGCGCACATCCAGGGCGCCGCGGAAGATGAAGGGAAAGCCCAGCACGTTGTTGACCTGGTTCGGGTAGTCCGAACGCCCGGTGGCGATGATGACATCGTCGCGCGTTGCCTGCGCCAGTTCCGGGTCGATCTCCGGATCGGGGTTGGAGCAGGCAAACACCACCGGCCGCGGGGCCATGGACTTCAGCATCTCGGCGCTGAGCAGGTTGGCACCCGACAGGCCGACAAAGACATCGGCGCCCTTCATGGCGTCTGACAGGCTGCGCTTGTCAGTGCGATTGGCGAACTCGCGCTTGTAGGCGTTGACGCCCTCGCGCCCGGCGTAGATCACACCCCGGCGGTCGAGCATGTAGATATTTTCCTGGCGGGCACCCAGGCTTACCAGCAAGCGCATGCAGGCGATTGCCGCGGCGCCGGCACCGAGGCAGGTAATCACCGCGTCCTCGAGCCGCTTGCCCTGAATTTCAAGCGCATTGATCATGCCGGCGGCGGTCACGATGGCGGTGCCGTGCTGGTCGTCGTGGAACACCGGGATGTCGCAGCGCTCGATCAGCGCAGCTTCAATTTCAAAGCACTCGGGGGCCTTGATGTCCTCGAGGTTGATCCCCCCGAAGGTGTCGGCGATGCGCGCCACAGTGTCGATAAATTCGTCCGCATCCTCGGTGTCCACCTCGATATCGACCGAGTTGATGCCGGCAAAGCGCTTGAACAGCAGGGCCTTGCCTTCCATCACCGGCTTGCTGGCCAGCGCCCCCAGATTACCGAGCCCCAGCACTGCGGTGCCGTTACTGATCACGGCAACCAGATTACCCTTACCGGTGTAGCGGTAGGCATTTTCGGCGTTCTCGGCAATTTCGCGGCAGGGTTCCGCCACACCCGGGCTGTAGGCCAGCGAAAGGTCGAGCTGGGTTTCGGCGGGCTTGGTCAGCTCGATGCTGATTTTCCCGGGGACAGGTTCGGCGTGATAGTCCAACGCCGCTTGTCGGAAGTCGTGTGTCATGGCGGTATTCCGCTTCTGGAGGCAGGTGATCAGGGGCAATCGAGCATATAGAAAAGGACATATGCCGACAAGCGGACAAACTTCACCTTGACGCATCCCGGCGCTGCGTTACACCTGCGCCAGAAACAAAAACGCCGGCGGTTAGCCGGCGTTTCTGGAAAGCTTTCGGAGCTGTTAGCGCTTGGCGCCGCGGCTGCCGAAACGCTTCTTGAAGCGATCGACGCGGCCGCCGCTGTCGACAATCTTCTGCTTGCCGGTGAAGAAGGGGTGACACTGGGAGCATACGTCGATGTGCAGATCCGCGCACAGGGTGGAGCGGGTCTGGATCTGGTTGCCGCAGCTGCAGGTTGCCGTCACTGCTTCATACTTGGGGTGAATGTCAGCTTGCATGGTTCTCTCCTGGATATCGGTACCGCCACCCGGTCTCTCGCCGGGCACCGTACCTGGGCTCCGGTGGCCAAGGCGCACCGGTCAAAAAATAGGCGGGCATCTTACCAGAGCTTTGCCCAGAAGCAAGCCCGCCCGGGGATTTGTTACAATCCCGCGCCACAGTCCGATCCACACCGCCAAACAGACCCCCAGGGGCGCAATGACCGTACTCCAGCTGGCCCTGCCCACCCCCCTGCGGCGCCTCTTCGACTACCTGCCTCCCGCGGACATCAGCGGCGCACAGCTGCAGCAACTGCAACCCGGCCAGCGCCTGCGGGTACCCTTTGGCCGGCGGGAACTGGTGGGGGTACTCCTTGCAGTCAGGGACGGCTCGGCACTTCCGGAGAGCCAGCTCAAGCCCGCTACCGCCCTGCTGGACGACAACCCGGTGCTGGCCGGCGACATCCTGCAGCTGTGCAACTGGGCGGCGGACTACTACCAGCACCCCGCGGGGGAAGTATTTACCGCGGCACTGCCGCGACAGTTGCGCCTGGGCAAACCCCGCGAAACGGGCTCCACCAAAGCCTGGCGACTCAGCCGCCGTGGCATGGGCCTGCCAGAGGGCGCCCTGCCGCGCTCACCAAAACAGGCTCAGGCACTGGCCGCACTGCAGGCCACAGCGGCCGTCAGCGCGGAGGAGTTCAAGCAGGCCGGCATCAGCAGCGCGGTACTGCGCGCACTGGAGGAAAAAGGGCTGGCCGAGCGCTGTCGCATTGCGCCCCCGCTGCGTGAAGCCCGCACTAACCCCGGCCTGGCGCTCAACGACGACCAACAGGCCGCCCTGGACAGCATAGCCAGCAGCGCCGGCCGCTTTGGCTGCCACCTGCTGGAGGGCGTAACCGGCAGCGGCAAGACCGAGGTCTACCTGCAATTAATCGCCGGCTGCCTGCAGCGCGGCCAGCAGGCCCTGGTGCTGGTGCCGGAGATAGGCCTCGGGCCCCAGACCCTGGCCCGCTTCCAGGCGCGCTTCGATGCCGACATCGTGGTGCTGCACTCGGGGCTGGCAGAGGGCGCACGCTACCGCGACTGGGAGGCGGCCGCCGCCGGCCGCGCCCATATTGTCATCGGCACCCGCTCGGCGATCTTCGCGCCACTGGCCAATCCCGGCCTGATTGTGGTCGACGAAGAACACGACGCCTCCTATAAACAGCAGGACGGATTCCGCTACTCGGCGCGCGACCTCGCCGTGAAACGCGCCCAACTGGCCGACTGCCCCGTCGTGCTCGGCAGCGCGACCCCCTCACTGGAAAGTCTGCACAACGCCCTCGACGGTCGCTATCAGCACCACCACCTGCCCCGGCGCGCCGGCAGCGCGCAGCTGCCAACGCTGCAGGCCCTCGATGTGCGACACCTGCCGCTGCAGGCCAGCCTGTCTGAACCGCTGACCCAGCGCATCGAGGCCACACTGAAGCAGGGGCAGCAGACGCTGCTGTTTCTCAACCGCCGCGGCTTCGCCCCGAGCCTGCAGTGCCACGACTGTGGCTGGGTGGCCGACTGCAACGCCTGCGACGCCCGCCTCACGGTACACCTGCGCCAGCGCCGGTTGCGCTGCCACCACTGCGAGGCCAGCCGCCCCCTGCCTCCGACCTGCCCCGAATGTCACAGCCGGCAGCTGCTCACCAGCGGCGTCGGCACCGAACAGGCAGAAGCCTACCTGCGCGAGCGCTTTGCCCACTGGCCGGTGTACCGGGTCGACAGCGACTCGATGCGCGGCCGGGACGCGATGCAGGCGCTGTCCGATGAAGTGAATCGCGGCCAGCCCTGTATCCTGCTGGGCACCCAGATGCTGACCAAGGGCCACCACTTTCCCGGGGTGACCCTGGTGGCAGTGCTGGACGCCGACGGCCTGCTGTTCAGCGCCGACTTCCGCGGCGAGGAGCGCATGGCCCAGTTGCTGACCCAGGTGGCGGGCCGTGCCGGCAGGGCCGACCAGCCCGGCACTGTCATCCTGCAAACCCACCACCCCGACCACCCTGCTCTGCAGTCCCTCTTGCAATTGAGCTATGCCGAACAGGCCCGCCAGCTTTTACAGCAACGCCGCGAGCTGGGCCTGCCACCCTGTGGGCAGATGCTGATGCTGCGCACCGACGCCACCGATGCCGAGGCCGGCGAGCACTTCCTCGCCGCGCTGCGCCGGGCCTTTGAACAGGCACCGCAGGCGCAGTGCCAGTTGATCGGCCCCCTGCCCTCGCCAATGCCCCGGCGCCAGGGCCGCTACCGCAGCCAGCTACTGGTACTGGCCCGGAGCCGCCCCGCAGCCCGGGCTGCCGCCGCGCAACTGGTGGCCCTGGCGGAGGGCCTGCCCAGAAGCGGGGGGCTCAACTGGTCGATCGACGTCGACCCCAGCGAAACCTGAGCGCGAGCGGCGGTGGCCAAGCCGGGCGCTTGCAGCGATAATAGCCGGCCCCGGCCGCGCCCAGCGCGCCATTCACCGAACAACAGGCTCACATCCCGCTGCAATGAAGCAAGAACTCTCCGCGCTGATCCAACAGGCCCTGGATGCGCTGCAGGCGCAGGGCGTACTGCCCGCCGACACGACTCCCGACATCCAGATCGACCGCACCCGCGACCCGGCCCACGGCGACCTGGCCTCCAACGTCGCCCTGACCCTGGCCAAGGCCGCCGGCAAGAACCCGCGCGAACTGGCGGGGCTGATCTGCGCCGCCCTGCCCGCGGCCGGTTTTGTCAAAGCCACCGAGGTCGCCGGCCCCGGCTTTATCAACTTCTTCCTGTCCGAGGCCAGCAGCCTGGCGGTGGTGCAGCGCATCCTTGAGCAGGGGGAGCGCTTTGGCTGCAGCAACGAGGGCGAAGGCCGCAAGGTGCAGGTGGAATTTGTCTCCGCCAATCCCACCGGCCCCCTGCACGTGGGCCACGGCCGCGGCGCCGCGGTGGGCGACAGCCTGTGCCGCCTGCTGGCCGCCACCGGCTGGGACGTCTCCAGCGAGTTCTACTACAACGACGCCGGCGCCCAGATCAGCAACCTCGCCCTGTCGGTGCAGGCGCGCTGCAAAGGCCTCGGCCCGGATGACGCCAACTGGCCCGAGGACGGCTACCGCGGCGACTATATAAAGGATGTGGCTAGCGCCTACATGGCCGGCGAGAAGATCGACGCCGAGGACCGCCACGTCACCGGTGCCGCCGATGCCGACGACCTCGACGCCATCCGCGATTTCGCCGTGGCCTACCTGCGCCGCGAGCAGGACCTGGACCTCAAGGCCTTCGGCGTGCACTTCGACGTCTACTTCCTGGAGTCCTCCCTGTACCAGTCCGGGGCCGTGGAAAAGACCGTTGAGAACCTGATTGCAAAGGGCCACACCTACGAGCAGGACGGCGCGCTGTGGCTGCGCACCACCGACTTCGGCGACGACAAAGACCGCGTGATGCGCAAACGCGAGGGCGGCTACACCTACTTCCTGCCCGACGTGGCCTACCACCAGAACAAGTGGCAGCGCGGCTTCAGCCGGGTGATCAACGAGCAGGGCGCCGACCACCACAGCACCGTGACCCGGGTGCGCGCCGGCCTGCAGGCCCTCGACGCCGGTATTCCGGAAGGCTGGCCCGAGTACGTGCTGCACCAGATGGTGATGGTGATGCGCGGCGGCCAGGAGGTAAAACTCTCCAAGCGCGCCGGCAGCTACGTGACCCTGCGCGACCTGATCGACGAGGTGGGTCGCGACGCCACCCGCTACTTCCTGGTAGCCCGGGGCCCCGGCTCCCAGATCACCTTCGACATCGACCTGGCCCTGTCCCAGAGCAACGACAACCCGGTCTACTACATCCAGTACGCCCACGCCCGGGTGTGCAGCGTGCTGCGCAAACTGGAAGAGGCCGGCGGCCAGTGGCGGGCCGAAGATGGCCTGGCACAGCTGGAGCGGCTGGGCGAAGAGCACGAGGCCGCCCTGCTCAAGCAACTCGACAAATACCCGGAAGTGGTCGCCAACGCCGCCCGCAACTCGGAGCCGCACACCGTGGCCACCTACCTGCGGGAACTGGCCGGCGATTTCCACACCTACTACAACGCGCACAAGGTACTGGACGACGACACCGCCCTGCGCGACGCCCGCCTGGCCCTGTCAGTGGCGGTGAAACAGGTCATTGCCAACGGCCTGGCTCTGCTCGGGGTATCGGCGCCGGAGTCCATGTAAGTGGCGCGAGACTATGCCAGGGGCGGCTCCCGCAAGAGCGCCAGCCGCAAACCGGCCGCCAGCCGGCGCAGCACCGCCAGCAATAAACAGCCGCGGGTATGGCGCTGGTACGGCGCCGGCGTGCTCAGCGGCGTGGTGGGCTGCCTGGCCCTCTACCTGGTCACCCTGCCCCCGGCACCGGGCGAGGAAAGCGCCAATGCATCACCTGGACCCAGCGCCAAACCGGCCGCCCAGACCCCACCGAAACCGCGCTTCGACTTCTATACGGTACTGCCGGAGCAGACGATCGATGTGGAGGTGGAACCTGCCGAGGTGGCCCAGCCCCGCGCGACAACCACCGCGAACAGCAAAGAGGTCTACTTGCTGCAAGCGGGTTCTTTCCGCCAGCGGGAGGACGCCGACCGGCGCCGGGCGGAACTGCTGCTGCTGGGCCTGGAGCCGAGAATAGAAGAATCCAGCGCCGACAATGGCCGCTGGTTCCGAGTGTTTGTCGGGCCCTTCGATTCGCGCAGCAAGATGGCCAAGGCGCGAAGCCTGACGGCGGGGCAGGATATCGATACCTTGCTGCTTAAACGGGAAGGGTGAATTCCCCCATCTGCAACCCTTAGACTGCTTGGTGTTTGTTACTAAATGGCTTTGATGTTACTTCCATAGGGACTTCGTAGGCCGGGCGCGACCTGGGGGGATGCCTCCCCGGACACGCTACAAGCACATCCATGTGCGCTCTTTAGCGGCCATCCACGGCCGCTAACGGTCCGGGGAGGCATCTCCCCAGCTCACACCCTGTTTCCAAGCGAAATTCTGGAATTACAGATTCGAAGTAAAGAATCTACCGGGAGTATCGATGGAGCGCGTGCGGTACCCGGAGCCCTTCCGGGACCGTCAGCAGCGGCATGGATGCCGCTGAAGAGCCTACACGGACGTATTCACGGCGTGTCCCGGAAGGGCTCCGGGTACCGTGCGCGAGGGTTTAGCACACCATCAGCAGCCTCCGCAGGCAGGTCAAATCACCGCTTGAAAAGCCTGCGTTCACCCCCATAACCCCCCAACGCATCAAGGAGAACCAACGTGGAACAGTACAGAGGCACAACCATCCTTTCCGTGCGCCGGGGCAATTCAGTGGTGATCGGCGGGGACGGCCAGGTCTCCATGGGTAACACCGTGATGAAAGGCAACGCGCGCAAAGTGCGCCGCCTGCACAAAGGCGCAGTGCTGGCCGGGTTCGCCGGCGGCACCGCCGACGCCTTCACCCTGTTCGAACTGTTCGAAGCCCAGCTCGACAAACACCAGGGCCACCTGGTGCGCGCCGCCGTGGAGCTGGCCAAAGCCTGGCGCACCGAGCGCGCCCTGCGCCAGCTTGAAGCCCTGCTGGCCGTGGCCGACAAGGAAACCTCCCTGATCATCACCGGCAACGGCGACGTTATCGAGCCGGAAGACAACCTCATCGCCATCGGCTCCGGCGGTCCCTTCGCCCAGAGCGCCGCCCGCGCCCTGCTCGACAATACCGACCTTTCGGCTCGCGAGATCGTGGAGAAAGGCCTGTCCATCGCCGGCGACATCTGCATCTACACCAACCACAACCAGACCATCGAACAGCTGCAATTCTGACTATGTCCAATATGACCCCCCGAGAGATCGTCTCAGAGCTCGACCGCCACATCATTGGCCAGCAGGACGCCAAGCGCGCCGTGGCCATCGCCCTGCGCAATCGCTGGCGGCGCATGCAGCTGAACGACGACCTGCGCGCCGAGATCACCCCCAAGAACATCCTGATGATCGGCCCCACTGGCGTGGGCAAGACCGAGATCGCCCGCCGCCTGGCGAAGCTGGCCAACGCCCCCTTCGTCAAGGTGGAAGCGACCAAGTTCACCGAAGTGGGCTATGTCGGTCGCGATGTGGAGTCCATCGTCCGCGACCTGGCGGATATGGCGATCAAGATGTACCGCGAGCAGGCGATGCAGCGCGTGCGCTTTCGCGCCGAGGAGGCCGCCGAGGACCGGGTGCTGGACATCCTGCTGCCGCCGGCGCGCGGCGCCGACCAGGGCGAGACCAACGCCAACAGCACCCGCCAGTTGCTGCGCAAGAAGCTGCGCGAGGGTGAGCTGGACGAGAAAGAAGTGGAAGTCCAGCTGAGCGGCGCCAGCGCCGGGGTGGAAATCATGGCTCCACCCGGCATGGAGGAAATGACCAACCAGCTGCAGAGCATGTTTGCCAACATGTCGAAGCAGCAGAGCAAGACCCGCCGCATGACGGTGAAAGCCGCCTTTGAGGCGCTGACCGACGAGGAGGCGGCCAAGCTGGTCAACGAGGACGACCTGAAGCAGAAGGCCATCGAGGCCGCCGAGCAGAACGGCATTGTCTTCATCGACGAGATCGACAAGGTGGCCAAGCGCTCAGAGGGCGCTGGCGCCGACGTGTCCCGCGAAGGGGTGCAGCGCGACCTGCTGCCGCTGATCGAGGGCTCCACCGTGAGCACCAAGCACGGCATGATCAAGACCGACCACATTCTGTTCATCGCCAGCGGCGCCTTCCACCTGGCCAAGCCCTCGGACCTCATCCCCGAGCTGCAGGGCCGCCTGCCGATCAGGGTGGAGCTGGAGGCGCTGGGGCCGGAGGACTTCGAGCGCATTCTCACCGAACCCCGGGCCTCCCTCACCGAGCAGTACACCGAGCTGCTGGCCACCGAGGGCCTGACGCTGCGCTTTACCGAGGACGGCATCCGCCGCATCGCCGAGATCGCCTGGCAGGTCAACGAGAAAACCGAGAACATCGGCGCCCGCCGCCTGCACACCATCATGGAGCGCCTGCTGGAAGATGCCTCCTACGGCGCCGCCGACACCGGCCTTGGCAGCGACGAACTGGTGATCGACGCAGCCTACGTGGACAGCCAGCTGCAGGCCCTGTCGGCCGACGAAGACCTGTCGCGCTTTATCCTGTGATGCTGCAATGAGTACTTCCGCCCCCCGTCCCAGCGACCTCAAGCTGCACCGCCGCTCGCGGACCCTGGAGCTGGTCTACGCCGACGGCCAGTCCTACGCCCTGCCCTGTGAGTACCTGCGGGTCTACTCGCCGTCGGCGGAGGTGCGCGGCCACGGCGAGGGCCAGGAGGCCCTGCAGACCGGCAAGGTGAACGTCAACATCACCGGCGTCAAACCGGTGGGGCACTACGCCGTACAGCTGATTTTCGACGACGGTCACGACACCGGCCTGTACAGCTGGGACTACCTCTTTGAACTGGCGACCGAGCAGGAGGCGCGCTGGCAGGACTACCTCGATCGCCTGCAGGCGGAGGGCGGCAGCCGCGATCCGGATGTACAGGTTCTGACCTTCGATCCCGGCTGATGCCTGGGCCCCTGCCTGCGCAGGGACAACGCCCCCAAAGCACTGACACCTGCCACAGCGAACACGCTACAATGCCGCCTCGGCAATATTCCCGGGCGGAGGGCCCATGAGCGACAAGCAGACCACCCACTTCGGCTACAAGGAAGTGGAAAAGGACGCCAAGGCCGGGCTGGTGGCCGGTGTGTTCCACTCGGTGGCCGCCCGCTACGACCTGATGAACGACCTGATGTCCGGTGGCATCCACCGCATCTGGAAGCGCTTTACCATTGAGTTGTCCGGCGTGCGCCGCGGCAACAGCGTGCTCGACATCGCGGGCGGCACCGGCGACCTCGCCGCCCGCTTCAGCCGCATTGTCGGCCCCGACGGCCGTGTCGTGCTGGCCGATATCAACGATTCCATGCTCAAGGTGGGCCGCGACAAGCTGATCGACGGCGGCAACCTCGGCAATATCGAATACGTGCAGGCCGACGCCCAGTACCTGCCCTTTCCCGACGACAGCTTCGACTGCGTGACCATCGCCTTCGGCCTGCGCAACGTCACCGACAAGGACCTCGCCCTGCGCGCCATGCTGCGGGTACTCAAGCCCGGCGGCCGCCTGCTGGTGCTGGAATTTTCCAAGCCCCGCAGCGAGCTGCTGGGCAAGGCCTACGACGCCTACTCTTTCAACGTGCTACCGAAAATGGGCCAACTGGTGGCCGGCGACAGTGAGAGCTACCAGTACCTGGCCGAGTCCATCCGCGTGCACCCGGACCAGGACACCCTCAAGCAGATGATGGAAGACGCCGGCTTCAGCCGTGTCGAATACCACAACATGACCGGCGGCATCGTCGCCCTGCACCGGGGCGTTAAAGCCTGATGCCCGACCCCACCCTGCACACCGCGGCGCTGGCGGCACTGGAGGGCGTGATCAATCGCGCCCTGGCGCTGGATTCGCGCAGCGGTGAGCAACTGGGGCGCCTGGAGGGCTGCGTGTTCTCCCTGGACTGCACTTCGCCCCCCTTTCGCGCCTTTCTGCTGCCCGGCGTCGACGGCGTTGCACTGGCCGGACACTGGGACGGCAAAGTCACTACCGCAGTACGCGGCGAGGCCTCTGACTTTGCCGAGCTGGCCACCGCGAGCGACCCTACCGCCACCCTGATCAACGGCAACCTCACCCTGGAGGGGGACAGCGCGCCGCTGATTGAACTGCAGAAAATCCTCGCCGGCCTCGACCTCGACTGGGAGGCGCCGCTGGTCGACACCCTGGGCGACGTCGCCGGCCACCAGCTGGCGGAGGCCTTTCGCGGCCTGTTCAGTTTTGGCCGCATGGCCCATAAAAGCCTGGAACGGCAGCTGAACGAGTTCATCCACGAGGAGGCCCGGCTGAGCCCGCCGCGGCTGGAACTGGAAGACTTCTACCACGACGTCGGTGCACTGGCCGAACGCAGCGAGCGACTGGAAGCCAAACTGGCGCGCCTGCGCAGCCGCATCGAGCGCCTCAAGTCATGAGCTTTACCTTTTCCCGGGGCCGTCGACTGGCGAAAATCCTGCGTGTGGCCGGGCGCCACCGCCTCGATACCTTCTTCGAAGCCGACAGCCTGCCGCCGTGGCTGCGCCTGGCCTTCCGCCTGTCGCCCTGGCGCCTGGGTCCGGCGCCCACCGAGAGCCGCGGCGTGCGCCTGCGCCAGGCACTGGAAGAACTCGGGCCGGTGTTTATCAAGTTTGGCCAGGTGCTCTCCACCCGCCGCGACCTGATGCCGCCGGATATCGCCGACGAACTGGCCAAGCTGCAGGACGATGTGCCGCCCTTCAGTGAGACGCAGTCGGTCGCCATCATCGAGCGCGCGCTCGGCAAGCCGGTCGGCGAGCTGTTTGCCAGCTTCGAGGCCACACCGATGGCCTCGGCCTCAGTGGCCCAGGTGCACGCCGCCACCCTGAAAAGTGGCGAGCAGGTAGTGGTCAAAGTAGTGCGGCCAGATATCGAACGGGTAATCCGCCAGGACCTGGCCCTGCTCTACACCCTGGCCCACCTGGTAGCCCGCTACCTGCCGGATGGCCGCCGCCTGCGCCCGGTGGAAGTGATCTCCGACTACGAGATCACCATCCTCGACGAACTGGACCTCGGCCGCGAAGCCGCCAACGCCTCGCAGTTGCGGCGCAACTGGGAAGACAGCCCGCTGGTGTATATCCCCCAGGTGTACTGGGATTACACCTGCCGCGAAGTGTGCACCATGGAGCGCATCAGCGGCATCCCGGTCACCGACATGGACACCCTGCGCGCGCGGGGCGTGGACCTCAAACTGCTGGCCGAACGCGGGGTGGAAATCTTTTTCACCCAGGTGTTCCGCGACAGCTTCTTCCACGCCGACATGCATCCGGGCAACATTTTCGTCGACGCCAGCGACCCCGCCGACCCCACCTATATCGCCGTGGATTGCGCCATCATCGGCAGCCTGTCGGATTCCGACCAGTACTACCTGGCGCGCAACCTGCTGGCCATCTTCCACCGCGACTACCACGAGTGCGCGCAATTGCACGTGGAGTGCGGCTGGGTGCCGCCGCACACCCGGGTACAGGATTTCGAATCCGCCATGCGCGCCGTGTGCGAGCCGGTGTTCGAGCGCCCGATCAGCGAGATTTCCTTCGGCCAGTTATTGATCTACCTGTTCCACACCGCGCGCCGCTTCGACATGGAGGTGCAGCCCTCCCTGGTGCTGCTGCAAAAGACCATGCTCAACATCGAAGGGCTGGGCCGGGTGCTCTACCCGGAGCTCAATCTGTGGGACACCGCCCAACCCTACCTGGAGCGCTGGGTAAGCGAGCGCTATTCACCCCAGTCCATTCTCAAGCGCCTACAGCGTCACGCCCCCTCCTGGCTGGAACAGTTGCCGGCGCTGCCGGACGCGGTGCTGGACAACCTGCAGCAATCCCGCGACACCGAGCGTCACCTGGCGCGCCAGCAGCAACAGATGAAAGCCCTGCAGGCCGAGCAGCAGCGGCGCGTAAGCCGCCGCCGGCGCCACCTGCTGGCCGCACTGGCCTGCGCAACGGCCGCGCTGCTGGCCTGGCCGGAAGGTCGCGCCCTGCTGGGCGCAGCACCGCCACTGAGCTGGCTGCTGGGCCTTGCCGCCCTCGCCCTTGCCTGGCCCCGGAACACGGACAGCTAGGGCGCCCTGTGCCATAATGCCCCGCCACGGGAAACAGCCAATGAATGACATATCCGCACAAGCCGCCACGCTGCAATGGAACGATCAGGGTCTGGTGCCCGCCATCGCCCAGGACTGGCAAACCGGCGAGGTCCTGATGCTGGCCTGGATGAACCGCGAGGCCCTGGAACTCACCGTACGCGAGGGGCGCGCCATCTACTGGTCGCGCTCCCGCGGCGCCCTGTGGCGCAAGGGCGAGGAATCCGGCAATGTGCAGCACCTGAAAGAACTGCGCATCGACTGCGACGCCGACACAGTACTGATGAAAGTGGAACAGGTGGGCGATATCGCCTGCCACACCGGGCGTCGCAGCTGCTTTTACCAGCGCCTGGAAAACGGCGAGTGGCAGGTCACCGACCCGGTACTGAAGGACCCACAGACCCTCTACGGAAAGTCCTGATGAGCAAAGCTTCCGACAATAGCGGCCCCGCGCTGGATGTACTGCAACAACTGGATGCGACGCTGGCAGGGCGCAAAGGCGGTGACCCGGCGGAGTCCTACGTGGCCAGCCTGCACCACAAGGGCCTGAACAAGATTCTGGAAAAAGTCGGCGAGGAGGCCACCGAGGTCATACTGGCCGCCAAGGATGCCGAGGGCGGCAAGGGGCGGGATGCACTGGTGGGCGAAGTCGCCGACCTGTGGTTTCACAGCCTGGTGATGCTGTCGCACCTGGACCTGTCCAGCGCCGACGTGCTGGACTGCCTGCAGCAGCGCTTCGGGCTTTCCGGGCTGGCGGAAAAAGCCGCCCGACCACACAACGATCAGTAACGACGATTCAAGGAGACGAGCATGGGTATAGGCGGCATCAGTATCTGGCAACTGCTGATTATTCTGGCCATCGTGATCATGCTGTTTGGCACCAAGCGCCTGCGCAACCTGGGCAGCGACCTGGGCAGCGCGGTCAAAGGCTTCCGCAGCAGCATCAAGGATGAAGACGAGGCCGACAAAAAGCCGGCTGACGCTCCCGAAGGCGACGCTGCCAGCGAGCAGGAAGAGAGCAAAGAGAAGTAGTCTGTGTTCGATATCGGCTTTCTCGAGCTTATCCTGATCGCCATCGTTGCACTGGTGGTGATCGGACCGGAAAAACTGCCCGGGGCGGTACGCACCGGCGCGGTCTATTTGCGGCGCATAAAACGCAGCTTCAACGACATCCGCCGGGAGGTGGAGCAGGAACTGCACAACGACGCCGTCATGCAGGAACTGAAGCAGACGCGCGAACAGGTCAGCGGTGAAGTCAGCAAGCTGAAACAACAGGTGGACCGGGCGGTGGATGACACCGAGCGCGAACTGAGCCCCCCCACTCCTGAACAACCTCCCCACAAACCCGAGACATCGCGGGAATGAGCGACCAGGACATCGACGACCAGCCTCTGCCGCTGGTGGCCCACCTCACCGAATTGCGCGACCGCCTGCTGCGGGCCATCCTGGCGGTACTGGTGGTCTTCATCGGCCTCTTTCCCTTTGCCAACGAGATCTACACCTTCGTATCGGAACCGTTGCGGGCGATTTTGCCGGAAGGCGCGGGCATGATCGCCACCGAAGTGGCCTCGCCCTTCCTTACCCCTTTCAAATTGACCCTGGTCACCGCCGTCTTTGTCGCCATTCCCTACGTGCTCTACCAGATCTGGAGCTTTATCGCGCCGGGCATGTACCGCCACGAAAAGCGCCTGGCCATCCCGCTGCTGGCCTCCAGCGTCCTCCTGTTCTATGCCGGGGCGGCCTTCGCCTACTTCGTGGTGTTCCCGCTGGTGTTCGGCTTCTTCGCCAGTGTGGCGCCGGAAGGCATCACCATCATGACCGACATCAACAGCTACCTGAATTTTGTGCTCAAGCTGTTCTTCGCCTTCGGCCTGGCCTTCGAAATCCCCATTGCCGCTGTGCTGATGATCTGGGCCGGCATCACCACCCCCGATCAACTGGTGAAAAAGCGCCCCTATATCATTGTCGGCTGTTTCATTTTCGGCATGTTGTTGACGCCCCCCGACGTGATCTCCCAGTCACTGCTGGCCATTCCGATGTGGGCCCTGTTTGAAGTCGGGGTCTTCTTTGGCCGCTTTGTCCAGCGCCGCAAAGACGCGGAAGAGGCCGCCGAGCAGGGCGGCAACTGAGGTGACACACCCGGCGGCGGCCGACGGCAGCCAGGGCTCCCCCCTGCTGGCCCTGAGGCACTTCCTGCGCCCCTACCGCGGGCGCGTCATCGCCGCGGCCTGCGCCCTGATCTTCACCGCCGGCGCGACCCTGGCCCTGGGCCGCGGCATCCAGGTGCTAATCGACCGCGGCTTCGGCGGCGGCACCAGCGCCGACCTGTCCTACGCCATCACACTGCTGCTGACCATCGCCGCCGCCATGGCCCTGGGCACCTTCGCACGTTTTTACCTGGTGTCGTGGCTGGGGGAGCGGGTCAGCGCCGACCTGCGCAAGGCCGTGTTCGACAACCTCCTCAGCCTGCACCCCGGCTACTTCGAAACCAACCGCTCCGGCGAGATCATGTCGCGCCTGACCACCGACACCAGCCTGCTGCAGACCATCATCGGCTCCTCCCTGAGCATGGCCCTGCGCAGCAGCCTGACCCTCACCGGGGCGCTGGTGATGATGTTTATCACCAACCTCAAACTGAGCCTGATCATTGCCGTGAGCGTGCCGGCGGTGCTCATGCCCATCCTGCTGTTTGGCCGCCGGGTGCGCACCCTGTCCAACAAAAGCCAGGACTCCATCGCCAGCGTGGGCAGCTACGCCGGCGAGATCATCCAGCACATCAAGGTGGTGCAGAGCTACACCCAGGAGGCCTTTGAGTCCCGCGCCTTTACCGGCGAAGTGGAGCGCGCCTTCGCCATCGCCCGCCGCCGCATCCGCCAGCGCGCCCTGCTCATCGTCGCCGCCATCGCCATGATGTTCGGCGGCCTCGCCGCCATGCTGTGGACCGGCGGGCAGGACGTGATCAGCGGCCGCATGAGCCCGGGCGAACTGGGCGCCTTTGTGTTCTACGCCATTATGGTGGGCACCGGCTTCGCCACCATCTCGGAGGTGTGGGGAGAACTGCAGCGCGCCGCCGGCGCCGCTGAACGCCTGCTGGAACTGCTGGGAACGCGCAGCGACATCCTCGAACAACCCGTTGCCGATGCCGCCACCTCGGTGGGGGCGGCGCGCATGGCCCTGGAGAACGTGCGTTTCTGCTATCCCGCGCGACCGCAACAGGCGGCGCTGGAGGACTTCAGCCTGAACATACCGGCCGGCAACAGCCTGGCGCTGGTGGGCCCCTCGGGGGCGGGCAAGTCCACGGTGTTCGAACTGCTGCAGCGCTTTTACGACCCCCAGGCCGGGCGCATCACCCTGGACGGGCGCGACATCCGCGACTTCAGCCTGCATGACCTGCGCTCCCACATCGCCCTGGTACCACAGCAGCCCGCCCTGTTCACCGGCGATGTGCGCTACAACATCGCCTACGGTCGCCCCGACGCCAGCGACGACGACATCTTCGCCGCCGCCCGCGCCGCCCACGCCCACGACTTCATAGAGAAACTGCCCGAGGGCTACGCCAGCCACCTGGGGGAACAGGGCGTGCGCCTGTCCGGCGGCCAGCGCCAGCGCATTGCCATTGCCCGCGCCATTCTGAACGACCCGGACATTCTGCTGCTGGACGAGGCCACCAGCGCCCTGGACACCGAGAGCGAATACCAGGTACAGCAGGCCCTGCAGGAACTCATGCGCGGCCGCACTACCATCATCATTGCCCACCGCCTGTCGACCATATTGCATGCCGACCGGATTGCCGTGATGGAGAACGGCCGGGTGCTTGCCCTCGGCACCCATGAAAGCTTGCTGCGGGACAGCCCCCTGTACGCGCGCCTGGCTTCGCTGCAGTTCAGGGAGTCAGAGGCAGAATAGCGGCGGTCATCGTCCGCCTGCGACATCCAGCAGGGCACCGGTCGTGTAGGCGGCATCGTCGGACAACAACCAGAGAACGGCCCTCGCCACTTCCTCGGCCGTGCCGCCACGTTGCATGGGTACCGCCGCCTTCACGCGATCCACCCGCCCCGGTTCACCACCGCTGGCATGAATATCCGTGTAGATAACCCCCGGACGCACCGCGTTGACGCGAATGCCGTCAGTGGCGACCTCTTTTGCCAGGCCCAGCGTAAAGGAGTCGATGGCGCCCTTTGACGCGGCATAGTCCACATATTCGTCGGGCGAACCAAGCCGGGAGGCAACCGAGGAGAGGTTGACAATGGCCCCGCCTGCGCCACCGTGGCTGGCAGACATGCGGCGGACCGCTTCGCGCGCACAGAGAAAGCTGCCGATAACATTGGTAGCAAACACGCGTGTGAGACGCCCCGCATCCATCTGCTCCACCCGCATATGCCGCTCCAGGATGCCGGCATTGTTGACCAGCGCCGTCACCGGCCCCAGCGCTGCATCGACCTGCTCAAACAGCCCCACCACCTCGGCCTCGACACTTACATCGGCCGCAAAGGCCACCGCTTCGCCGCCGGCCCGGCGAATCCCGTCGACAACGGTGGAAGCGGCGGCGCTGTCCCGCAGGTAACTGATGCACACCGCGTAACCAGACTCGGCAGCCAGGCGCGCTGTCGCAGCGCCGATGCCACGGCTGCCTCCGGTGACAATCAATACCTTTTTCACTGGCGCTCGGCTTCGTATTCTTCGTAGGGTGTATCAAGTTGCTGCATGCACTCTTCATAGCGTGTATCCGGGTACTTCTGACACTCAACCTTCTGGCTATCCTGGATAGCGTTGTAAACCTGCTGGTTGCTACAACCTGTCACGCTCGCGAGGACAGATAACAGAATGACGCCTCTCATGATTCAGCTCCCCTGGCCGATAGCACCCTGGCAACAAACCGGCCCCACGGGGGGTGTTCATCCGGGCGCCAGATAGACTCAATATGCTCTCTGGCCCTGGAAGCAGGCCACCCGAGATGTTCGTAGGCGTACATCGCGTAAAATGCCGACACCCGATAGTTAGCGGCGCAATGGATCAACACCTTCCTGCCCTGGCAGGACTTCATTGCCTGGACAAAGGCCGAATAATCCTGCTCTGCCGGATTTGCAAAATCCACCGGAATATACCGATAGTCGATACCCTGCCCAACAACGATTTCTTCCTCGCTCTTGATCGCGTACTCGCTTTCTTTCGGCAGAAGATTTATCACCGCTTCGTAACCACTGGCGGCCAGCTCCGCGAGTTGCTCCTCGCTCAGAAGACCCGAGGTAGCAACTGCTTCGTCGATGGGCCGAAAATTGTATGCCTGCTCAACACTCATGACGTTCTCTCCTGCTTGCCTGGGCAAAGAATGAAGGCACTGCGGTTGATCATGGTAAGGCAATGCCGGTGACTTCCGGCGCCCGTAGACGTTCCAGCGGCGGAAGTGAGCGAACTGCCAGCTCTCTTGCTGTACCTTGCTAGAAGGACTCATTTTCAGCGTGGACGGATATTGAAAAGACGCCGCTCATGTCCGCGTAAATACTGAAGGTGATGGGCCTACAACAAACCTGGCAGTCTTCAATATACTGCTGCCCCACTTCCTCCGGATCTATGAGAACCTCTATTGATTCTCCGCAGTATGGGCAGCTTACATGCTCTTGAACTCGTTGCTGCATCTTACTTCGACTCACTCTCAGTTCCTGGTACTGAACGCATCAACAATGGCCTGGAAAACCGCGTTTGAGGCGGCGTTCCCTTTGCGGGAGCAAAAGGCTTGACGGGTCAAACGTTGGCGGCAACGACTTGTTGGGTGTCTTTTGCACGTAGCAACACTACACCAACGCCAAAGAACCAGACGATCTGCAACAGACCAAACATCGCTCCCATGTCACTCAGCACAGGTACGATCGTAACAACACCACAGACTCCAACGACAAGGCCCAGTAGGTTTATCGGTTTGGGAAGGATCGTACGAACCCTAAGAGCGGCGGCACTGATGCAGAGAACCCAGATTCCACCGACCACTTCTACCCCGCCACCAATTCCATCCTGGACGATAGCGACCACAGTCCAAGTCTGGGCCGCTGCCTCAGCCCCGGATGCATAAGCCTCCGAAACCCAGGCTAGACCAACGTTCGCCACCATGCCGCTCGCGATTACCAAGCCGGCCCAAATGAGACCAAATGCTGTTCCAACTGACACTGCCAGCGATGAAGTTGGCTGAAGAAGCCTGTGTAATACAACAGCAAGAACCACGAGAGCTGCTCCAAAAACCACGTAAATAACGATGTTCCAAAAAGCGAAAATAAATTGTCGTTCAAGTATGAACTCCAGCTTCTGGACTTGCGTCCACCCCTCAGTGCTTCCAGGATTCATCAAGGTCGCAAGCAACGTGAAACCCACGACGTAACTGAGCGCCTGAATGATCGCAGCAACCCCGCCGATTAGCATTTCAAGCTTCATAATTCCTCGATATTTGGCATGACGCCCAACGTCGCGTTAACCGGCAACCTGCGGCGGCAGCCGATCCTGGCGCGAAGCGTCACTGCAGCCTTGACTCGTTTTACTTGACACATCATCGGGTTGGCTCAACATCAGCTAGCGCCAGTATAAGGCTCGTAACTTCTGGCAAGCCATAACCTTCCCACCGCTCTACGATGTGATACCGATCTTTTGAGGAGACTTCTAGCACCCAAGTGGAACCGTCCTTCCCTCCACCAGAATCAAGCGGATCCAGTTCCCAGAAAGGAAGCTCCTCTAGTAGTACCTCGAGCGCACTCCAGTGCCTTTGAGATAATCGTACTTCAGAAGTATCAAGCGTTCTCGATTCAGTTCCTAGCTCCGGAGCACCCCAGATTCGCGAAATCATTCGAACTTCCGCCACGTCCCGCTCGATTCGAATCACAATATCTTCGTGGAAGCTGGAGTCGATCAAAAGCCTGATGGTTACCTGGCCATCGATCATGCGTTTTAGCGGTAACTCGCGCATAGCGCAGAGCTGCACCGAAAACCAAGCGTTATAGAAATGGTCACCTGGTTCATCCAGCTTGCCAGGTGGCCAATACAGTGGGATTGATTCGGTAGCGGCCCCCGGATTTCTAGATGCTTCTCTGCACTTAGAAACTTGCTGATCCGAGAGGCCAGATTCCAGCTCTAAGGGAAACATTGCGTTGTCAGAATAGCCGCAGTACGCATACAGCGAAATGAGCAGCGCTACGTTCCCCAAAGTAAACAGAGACAAACCTTTCAAGTTGGCACCTCCCATGATCCAACCCACTCGATGACCTTTGGTCGCTCAATAACGCTTCAAGCAGGGGCCCTGAACTGGCACCACTTTTGTGGACACTTTCAGGCACATAGCCTGCTCCTTTCTTCCGGCATTGTGTAGCCGATTTGGGAGTGCAAACGCTCCCGGTTGTAGAACTCAATATACTCGACAATCTTGGCCACCGCCTCAATACGATCCTTGAAGCTGACCAGGTGGACGAGTTCAGCCTTCAGGGTGTGGAAGTAGGATTCTACGGTCGCATTGTCCAGTGGATCCCCCTTCCGACTCATGCTGCGCTGCAAGCCAGAGGTCTCAACCAATTCGCGATAATCATGCGCGGCATATTCGATGCCCTGGTCGGAGTGAAAGATGCAACCTGCGCTGATCCGTTCTCTCGACAACGCCATACGCAGCGCGCTCATCGCGAACTCGGCGCTGCGTTGTTTGGCAAACGACCACCCAACGACCTTGCGGCTGTACAGATCCAGCACCACGGCGTGATAGAGACATCCTTTTCCGGTTCTGATGTAGGTGAAGTCGCCTGCCCACTGCACGCCAGGCTGCTCGGGAGACGATTCCCGGCCCAGCAAGTTACCTGTCGCCGAGTAGAACTCGTGAAGCCCCGGCCGCCACTGATACAGGCCACAGGTCGAGGCCTTGATACCCATCTCGCACATCAGGCGCCGCACGCGCCGACGGCTGCAGGCATAGCCCAGTCTGCATAAATCCTTATGCAGGCGCGCTGCACCGTAGGCGCGTCGAAAGCCTTGATGGCGTTCCTCAATGACTGACTTGAGTTCCTGGTCATACTGTTTGCGACCGCTCACCGGTCGCCCCAGCCAGGCATAGAACCCACTCTTTGAAACACCGAACAGGTCGCACATGCGCTTGACCTTGAACTGATCACGGTTCTCCGAGATAAACTCGAAGATTACTTTTTTCTTTTCTCGAAGAACCGTTGCGCCTTTTTTAGCAGTTCAAGCTCTTCATCCCGATTTTTCAGTGCTTTTTCGAGCTGCTGAATACGCTTTTTTGCTTTGAGCAGTTCTGCGTCATTTTCAACGCGAGGATCAGCCCGATCAGGTCGTCGTTTAGGTGATGGCTTGGAAGGCTTCATGTTCTTGTTTTCCCTCAGCTCGCCTCGCCGATGCTCCATGCACCAGCGGTAAAGCATGACTGGATGTAGCCCCAATGATTCTGCTACGTCCTTTGTCTTAACGTCAGGGTAGCTAGCCAACCTAACGGCTTGGAGCTTGTAGGCCAAAGTGTACCGATCATAGTTACGCTTTCTTGTTTGCCCCATGTGCAGGACCTCTTTGAATTGACGGTTGGTTACCGTCCATCAAAGTGGTGCTAGTTCACTGCCGAAGGCGGTCGGCTTGAGTGAATTGTTACGTATTGTGCCAGCAGGTCTCCAGCCGCAACGGATGCGACAAGGATTAGCCACCAGCCAAAGTACATACCGAGCCGAGAAGGTACAAACTGCACCCAAACGACACTGCCCAGCACAAAAGCCAAGCAAAGGTAGATGCACGCCCTGACTAGCATTACTTTAGGCTTGATTCCGCCTTTGGCCCATAGAGTTTTCAACGAGTAGACAAGACCAGACAAGCCGATGATGCATAGCGCCAGTAGCGGAATCCCGGCCCAGTTTCCTAAAATGGCGGGACCAAAGAAAAGAATGCCGAACGCACACCAAAATCCCCAGTAAACCGACGGGACTAAGGCGAGCGCAAAATACGCTTTTCTCCTTACTTCAGCTCTGATCATAAAATACGTAACGCTTACGGCAAAGGCGCGCGCTGTTTGCGCGTCCGGCTTGCCCGTACTGGTTATTGGGCCGTTGGTTGAGTTGGAACATTTAGAAGGGCTCCCCGCAAAACTTACACTTTTTTGGAACGTTCGTAGCCAAAATAAAATGCTCTCCTCCGGTGGAGTAACATACGGGTTTTTGGCAATTGGGACAGACTGCGGAGCTTTGCCGTTGGAATACTAATAATGTAATCGCATATAGGAATAGGCTCCCGCCCATCCCTAGAAGAATCTTCATTTCAGTTTGGACGGAATGGGAGGTAATAACCTCAATTAGGCCCACAGCCACGGATACAGAAAGGATCAAACCAATCCAGGTTTGGGTGAGAATTTTCTTTCTGATTCTACTGTTCCCCAATGATCATATTTCTCAATAAATGGAGCCGAGGATGAACTGGTGGTAGTGGGCTAAGGCCCTATAACGCCTAGGTTTGGGGCGGACCACGCAGTGGGCCGTCCCAGCCGAAGGCGACAACACCGTCTTGTTATGTGCCATCCTGGCACCTCGCCGCAATCTCTAAGTATTTGGATTGAAGTTTAGTGCCCTCAAACTCCGGGCTCGCTATAACCACGGGCGTTGTAGCTTGTTCCGAGGCACGGACAAGAAAAACTGCATCCATTTCCAATAAATGCGAAGTAAACCAAGAAAGAATACAACCATTCGGCACATCGAGCTCAATCGTCTCTGATCCTGCGGACTCAATGCGCTGACGGAGCGAGACTAAAGTGTCTCGACTTTGCGTATCGGTTGTGTAGTAAGCGCCTGTCTTCTGCACGTAAAGTATTCCGCTGGAGGCCGCGACTAGGCCAAAGTACTCCGCTAGAAAAACGTCTTCGGGGGGATTTACGCGATAATCAAATGTAAGCTCATTTGAGCGCGAACATCCAAGCAGGACCGCAACCATGATGCAAAGGGAAAGGGTTTTACTCATCGCGGCACATAACGCCCAGCGCAGGCGCAGCCAGTGCGGAGCTCCTTTTGTGTTAATGTTTGAGCGCCAGCGAGTAACACAAAAGGTGCGTAGCGTTGGCTGTCGCTCTGCCGCTGTTTGTTAGGTTTGGTGTTCCTGGAAATATGACAATGCACCAACACCTACAGTGTCAAAGAGCGCTTGTTCTGTCGAGCTTCTCCATAGTGCCATCCCAATTTTTGGAAAAATATATGAGCATCCATTATCTTCTTCCACAACCTCTTCCGTGCTCAGCAGGGACAGCAACTCTTCTACCGAGAGATCAAACAAAGAATGACCAAAATAAATAAGATCTATCCCGGCCTTTCTGCTCGCTTCAATATACTCGGCACAATCTGATTCATCATAAAACACCTGACACTGCTCAAGTTCATAGCTATCTACTATGGTTTTCGAGAGTGGACTCTTCCTAAACGTACCATCTGGCTCACCGCAATGTTCATTTACAGCGTGTCGAGGCCATCCGATCACGAATGCTCCGATGGAATCCCCTGGAATTACGCTTAATTGCATCATGATGAAACCTAACGCTTACCGCAGCGGCGCGAAAACCGCGTAGCGGTTTTGGCGTCCGGCCCCGCAGGGGCGAACTGTCGGTTCTTGTTAAGGCGACGACGCACCCAAGAAATCTCCTATTAGATCCCACCGATCCTGGAAGCGCTGGATTTCCTTTAATCGAGACTTCACGATTTTTCCCCAGTTATTTTTAGGATCACGGACATCAAGAACATACTCGACTGGCATGACGTAGAAATCGGGATCTCGAATCCCCAAGTCACCCGATTTTTTGGGCTTGGGATAGCCCCTGTTCAGGGTAACAAGCACAACGAAATCGCAATCAAAGTTCTTGATGATGAAGCCGTCCCAGTTTGTCTGCCATCGGCTCTTGACCTGGACACGAGCCGAAGTATTTGATTCCGCGTTCGTCGCAATCAGGTCATAACCAGGGAAATTACTGTATGCCTTGAACGTGGGAATTTGGTTGAGCAAGAGGTGCCCAAGAACCAAAAATTCCGCTCCTTCAGACTCCAGTTTCGTATCTCTGCGCTGAGCCATATCGAGTCGCCTTAACGCCGCGTTAAAGGGCCGAAAAAGCGGAGCTTTTGAGGTCCCAGTGAGCAAAGCGAACGGTTTTGAACGCTTTGTTAACTGTGTTTGGCACTTAAAAGCTTCCTGTCCGTATAAACTTTGGTCTCTTTGAGCTCTGAATTATAGAATATTATCTTAGAATCCCTATATCTCAGAACCACACCATCAAAGCAACGATCCTCATCTTCAATGCAGATTATGTCTGCGGGGGCCGCAATAACTTCTTTAGCAGCTTTTTTTGCATCAGGTATTACTGGAATAAGAAGTAAGAACGCTATTGGTATAGTGCTGAACACAACGAATGGAAGGCTTTCAATATCTATAAATTTATTTAATGTGGACTTTGGAATACGTCTTTTAAGAGGTACGTAACATATACCAATAATTCCAAGGACAAAAACCAACCATGTGATATTCTTTGAATACGAGAGCAGTAACAGCATGCCACCTATAGAAAGATAATCTAGGGGTGATCCCATCATTTCATAATAATTCACCCCAAACTCTTCTAGAAATGAAGCATCGTAGATGAATCCAATCACATATGTGACTGTTACTAAGATAGAAAACAATAGACTCAATGTTTTTATGAACACCGCTTACTCCGTCAAACAGTTAACAGCTAATTAATTTGATATTTTCTGATATCACTTTTCACATTACTTCAGAGTAGCCTCCGATCCGATCAAGCGTATCACCAGGCTTTACGCCACTTCTACACCTTCCAGCCTGTATAGCTCGCAAGGGCTCACTGAATTTTTCAGCGTTCATGCTAACCGCATTGGCCCTTTGTTCACTACAAAGATATTTCCAACCCCAGTAGTCATGCCCATCAAAGCCGACTTCTCCAGGATAAATGGAACTTTTCCCATTAAAAATGGCCATTTTCTTGCGAATACATCACTCCACCCTAAAGTTTCGGGAGTATGTCCACACGTGTTCTTCCTATGGATAACATACCTCCCAGGATCAATAGTGAATCCACCCGCTTCATGGATGTCCTTCGCGCAGATATTCGCGCCCGTGGCTATGCCTATGCAACGGAACGAACTTATCTCCACTGGGTCAGGCGTTTTATCCATTTTCACAAGAGGCGCCATCCAAAAGACCTTGGTAAAACTGAAATCGAATCGTTTCTCAACCATCTGGCGGTCTCCGCAAACGCTTCACCCTCAACTCAACGTACCGCACTCAATGCGCTGATGTTTCTTTACTCGAAGCACTTCGGACTTGCTCCGGAATTACTGGAATTCCAGCGTGCCAAGCCCAGTCGCAGGCTACCAACCGTTCTGTCCCACGAAGAAGTTCAACAGATTCTCGCCTGCATGTCCGGCACTCCTCGACTCATGGTAGAACTGCTCTACGGCAGCGGCCTCAGGTTGCAGGAGTGTTTGAGCCTTCGTGTGAAGGATATCGATTTTGAACTCAGGACCATCATCGTGAGGCAAGGTAAAGGGGATAAGGACCGAAGTACATTCTTGCCGGCATAGACCGTGGATTGGCTACATGCGCAGATTAAGAAAATGCTGGCATTGCACCAGCAATAGCTCGCCGGTGGTTATGGAACAGCTGAAAAAAACGCCGGCACAAAGGCCGGCGTTTTCTGGGTATGAGCCCCTGCCTGCACAGGGGCACGGCGGGTTATGAGCCGCTCAATTCGCGAATCAGGCCGCCGATGGACTCCTTGGCATCGCCGAACAGCATGCGCGTGTTCTCTTTGTAGAACAGCGGGTTCTCGATGCCGGCGAAACCGGAAGCCATGGAGCGCTTGAGTACGAACACGGTGCGGGCGGAATCCACGTTGATCACCGGCATGCCGTAGATGGGCGAGGACTGCACGTCGCGCGCCGCCGGGTTCACTACGTCGTTGGCGCCGATGACGATAGCCACGTCCACGGTTTCCATGCGCGGGTTGATGTCGTCCATCTCCAGTAGCTGGTCGTAGGGTACGTCGGCTTCCGCCAGCAACACGTTCATGTGGCCGGGCATGCGCCCGGCTACCGGGTGAATACCGAAGTTCACTTCCGTGCCCCTCTTCTCCAGCAGCTCGGTCAACTCTTTCACTACGTGCTGGGCCTGGGCCACGGCCATGCCGTAACCGGGAATGATGGCCACGCTGGAGGCGGCTTCCAGCACGTAGTAGGCGTCTTCGACGGAGATCGGCTTGATCTCGCCTTCAATCTCGGTCTCCTCCGTACTCACACTGCCAAAGCCGGAGAACAGCACATTGGACAGGGAACGGTTCATGGCTTTGCACATGATCTTGGTGAGGATGATGCCGGAAGCGCCCACTAGCGAACCCGCCACAATGAGGATGTTGTTGTTCACCGCGAAGCCGGCGGCACAGGCCGCCAGGCCGGAGTAGGAGTTCAACAGTGAAATCACCACGGGCATGTCGGCGCCGCCGATGGGGATGACCGCCATGATGCCGAACAGCAGGGACAAACCGATCACCGCGTACAGCCAGGTCGGGTTTTCGGGCTGCAGGCAGAACATCACCGCGCTGGCCAGAATGGCGAGCACAATCAGGCTGTTGACGATCTGCTGGCCGCGGAACATGACCGCGCCGGAGCCGATGGTTTCGCTCAGTTTGCCCCAGGCGATCAGCGAGCCGGTGAAGGTCAGGCCACCGATGAGGATGGACAGGACAATGGTCACCAGGGTGAAGGTATTGGTCGCTGTGCTCAGGGCTGCCGCGCCCACCAGCAGACTGGCCATGCCGCCAAAGCCGTTGAACAGCGCCACCATCTCGGGCATGGAGGTCATCTGCACCAGGCGCGCGGCGGCGGCACCGATGGCGCCCCCGACCAGAACGCCGGCAATGATCCACTGGTACTCGACAATGCCCTTGTCCAGCAGGGCGGCGACAATGGCCACCAGCATGCCCACCGAGGACATCAGGTTGCCCTTGCGCGCAGTAGCGGCGGAGCCGAGCAATTTCAGGCCGAAGATGAACAGGGCGGCGGAAACCACGTAGGCGAGCTGGATAATCATTTGCGTGCTTTCCACAATCAGCCCCCCTTCTTCTTGAACATGGCGAGCATGCGGTCGGTCACCAGGTAACCGCCCACCACGTTGATGGTGGCCAGCGCCACGGCACCGGCACCCAGCCAGTTGGCGAGGTCGTGCTGGCCGGTACCGGCCAGGCTCACTGCGCCCACCACGGTGATGCCGGAAATCGCGTTGGCGCCGGACATCAGTGGAGTGTGCAGGGTTGCCGGCACCTTGTTGATCAGTTCAAAGCCCAGAAAAATGGACAGCATGAGAATAAACGTGAGGAATACGGCTTCCATATCAGTTCGCCCCCTCCAGGATGTTCTTGATGGTTTCGTTAGTGACCTCACCGCCGTGGGTGATGATGCAGCCGGGCAGGATGTCGTGCTCGAAGTCGATCACGAACTGCTTGCTCTCCTTGTCCCAGACGTCTTCCACCAGATTGAACAGGTTGTTGGAGTACATCTTGCTGGCGTCGCGGCAGACGTTATTCGGCAGGTTGGCCTGGCCGATGATCTTCACGCCGTTGACCTCCACGGTTTCGCCGGGCACGGAGCCCTCCACGTTACCGCCAGTCTCCGCGGCCATATCCACAATCACGGAACCGGGCTGCATGCCTTCGACCATGTCGCGGGTTACCAGTACAGGTGGCTTGCGTCCAAAGACCTGGGCAGTGGTAATCACCACGTCGGACTGGGCAATCACATCCTTCTGTGCCTGGCGCTGCTTCTCGATCTGTTCCGGTGTCAGCTCCTGGGCATAACCGCCAGCGGTTTCGCTGGTTCCACCGAGATCGATCTCAAGGAAGGTGCCGCCCAGCGAGCGCACCTGCTCCGCCACGACCGGGCGGGTATCGAAGGCCGTCACCTTGGCGCCGAGGCGCTTGGCGGTGGCGATGGCCTGCAGGCCGGCCACGCCGGCACCGAGAATAAAGACCTTGGCGGGCTTCAGGGTACCCGCCGGGGTCATCATCATAGGCATGATGCTGGGCATGTGATTCGCCGCCAGCAGTACGGTCACGTAGCCCGCCAGGTTAGCCTGGGAACTCAGCGCGTCCATCTTCTGGCTGCGGGTGGTACGGGGGATCATTTCCATGCTGATGGCGGTAACCCCCTGCTTTTGCAGGGCCCGCACCAGCTCGTGCTCGTTGAAGGGGTCGAGATAGGAAATGTGCACGCAGCCCGACGGGATCAGGGCCACCTCTTCCATGGTCGGCTTGCGCAGGCGCAGCAGAATCTGGGCCTCGGCAAACAGTTTGTTGCGATCGGGCTCGACGCTGGCGCCGGCTTCCGTGTATTGCTCGTCAGAAAATCCGGAGCCTGCCCCCATGCCGGGTTCGATAACCACCTCGGCGCCGAGCAGGGCGAGCTTCTTGACCGTTTCCGGAATGACCGGCACACGGTTCTCCCCCGGATGCGTCTCCTTGGGTACTGCAATGCGCATATTTTTCTACCCCATACCTGTGTGTCTAAGCTTGTGGGTTTATAGTTTCTGCTGTAACTTCTGCGAGCTACTTGTCTATACCGCCCGGCCCAAAACTACAGGGCCTCGAAAAAAGCGGCGAACGACTGTAGCACAGTGCGGCGCAAGGCCGTAACTATGCCCGTCATTCACCTTCTGAATCCTGCCAGTTGCATCAGGGCGGCCGCGCACCCTAACCCCGGGCGCGACAGTTCGACAAATATAGCCTTCCCGCAGGGCCAAACAATGTCCCTGCGTTCCAACTATATAGACTCGTGGAAACAGCGCCGAAGCGCCTCACACGTTTGGGGGATATTGACGCTGCGAACTCAGCCCGGCCGCAATTGCACGAAGGGGTTCATCCAGCGGTGAGCCCAGCCGCGGAAGCGCAGGGGGGCATCCAGCACACCCAGGCAGATGCAGTCCTCCGACTGCAAGGCGGTAGGGGCATGCTCTTCACCGGACCGGCGGAACAGGAAATCACCGGCGTGATAGTCGCCGTCGGCATCGGAAAAACCGCCCTGCAGCACCAGGGTGATCTCGTCGCCGCAGTGGTCGTGCAGGGGAATGCGTCCGCCGGCGCGAATGTGGTAGAGCGCGAATTCGTGGCCGGGATCGCCAGTTCTCAGATAGGAAATGGCCAACTTGCGGGTAACCTTCTTCCACACCAGGTCGGCAAAATCACCGTTCATCAGGCGCTGCAGAATGGCCGGCGTTTTCTCTCCGGCCGCTTGCTGCCTGGCAAAGTGGAGTGGCGGCTCCTCGTCCAGTCTCGCCAGCGTCATGTCCAGCAGCTGTTCGCTGACGACCTCGGGCGCAACCCGCTCAAACAGGGCGGCGCCCACCTCCTGCAAACCACTCACAGTGCGTCGGCACTCGTGACAGTAATTGAGATGGGCGGCAACACACGCACTCTGGGCCAGCGGCAGGGTGCCGGCGACGTGGGCGGTTAAAAAGTCGATGTCGGGGTGATAGTGAGGCATGGCGTCAGGCTGTCATCTGAATCTGGAGTTTCTGCAGGGCAAGTCGTACGCGGGACTTCACTGTCCCGAGTGGCAGGTCGAGTTCCGCCGCTGCCTCGGCGTGGGATTTGCCTTCCATGTAAACCTTGGCAAGGATCTGTGCCTGGTCCACCGGCAGGCCGGCCATCAGCTCTCGCACGCGCTGGCCGTTGCGACGACTCTGGATCTGCTCGAAAGGCTCCTCGTCGGCGCCATCGGGCGCCACATCCTCGGCTGCCAGCGGCGTGTCGAATTTCTGCAGGCGGCGGAACAGGTCGGTGCGGCAGTTGCGGGCAATGGTGTAAATCCAGGTGCTGGCCGCGGCCTTGTTCGGGTCGAAGGCAGCGGCCTTTTGCCACACTTTGATCATCACTTCCTGCACCAGTTCATCCGCGTGGTTGGCGGACAGCCGCGAACCCGCCAGGGCAAAACCCTTGATCAGCGGCGCGAAATGGCGAAACAGGCGCGTGAACGCGGCCCGGTCGGCGCTGCGGGCGATCGCCAACAGGCAATCGCTCCACTCGTCCCCGCGCGGGGTGGCGATCGAAGAATCCTGTCTGTCACTGCCGGATGGCGACACTGGCACTTCCTGCAAGGTGGGTTACGCTCAAGTATACGCAGGCAATACGACAGCCGGATCACCTGTCGATAGATAAAAATTCTGATCCGCTGTGACACCGCAGGCGTATTTCTTGCAGTAACCCAGCCAGACGGCCCTTTCGGCCGTCGATCAGAGGAGGTCCTTTGAATATAGCGGTCATTGGCAGCGGCATTTCCGGACTGGCCTGCGCCCACTATCTCAGTGCCCAGCACTGCGTCAGTGTGTTTGAGTCCGACCAGCGTATCGGCGGTCACACCGCCACGGTGGATGTGAAACTCGGCACCCGGCGCTACGCCATCGACACCGGCTTTATTGTGTTCAACGACTGGACCTACCCCAGTTTCATTGCCCTGCTGGACGAACTCGGCATCCCCAGCCGCCCGACGACCATGGGCTTCAGCGTGCACGACGCCGCCAGCGGCCTGGAGTATTCCGGCGGCAGCCTGGACACGCTGTTCGCACAGCGCCGCAACCTGCTTTCACCCCGCTTTCTCGGCATGGTGCGCGACATCCTGCGCTTTAATCGCGAGTCGGTGGCGGACCTTGAAGCGGGCCGGCTGGACGCCGGCGAAACCCTGGGCCAGTACCTGCATCGCAACAAGTACGGCGAGGCCTTCCGTCGCGATTACCTGGTGGCCATGGCCTCCGCCATCTGGAGCGCCGACAGCGACACCGTCAACGCCTTCCCGCTGGAATTTTTCCTGCGCTTTTTCCGCAACCACGGTCTGCTGAACATCAAGGACCGGCCCCAGTGGCGGGTGATCGAGGGCGGGTCGCGGGAGTACCTGCGCCCCCTGTGCCGGCGCTTTGAGTCGCGTATCCACACCGGCTGTCCGGTGCGCAGCCTGAGCCGCCCCGCCAACGGCGGCGTGCTGCTGCAGTTACAGGATGGCCGCGAACTGCCCTTCGACCAGGTGGTCATCGCCACCCACTCGGACCAGGCGCTGGCAATGCTGCAGGACCCGGCGGCCGCGGAACGGGAAATCCTCGGCGCCCTGCCCTACCAGTCCAACGATGTAGTGCTGCACACCGACACCCGCCTGCTGCCGCGCCAGCGCAAGGTGTGGAGCAGCTGGAACTACCACCTGGGCGCCGACAGCGAGCGCGCCGTTGTCACCTACAATATGAACATCCTGCAGGGACTGCAGGCGCCGGAGACCTTCTGCGTCACCCTGAACAACAGCGAGGCCATCAATCCGCACAAGGTGCTCGGCCGCTTCAGCTATGATCACCCGGTTTTTTCCCTGCAGGGCATCGCCGCCCAGCAGCGCTGGAAGGAAATCAACGGCGTGCGCAACACCTGGTACTGCGGCGCCTACTGGCACAATGGCTTCCACGAGGACGGCGTGAACAGCGCCCTGCGGGTAGCGCGCGCCCTCAACTCAAGCCAGCAAAGGGTAGCTGCGTGACAGCACTGCGTTCACGCCTGTACGAGGGCTGGCTGCAGCACCGCCGCCACCAGCCGCGGGCGCACCAGTTCCGCTACCGGGTGTTCATGCCCTACCTGTGTCTCGACGAGCTGCCGGAACTGTTCGAACACTCGCCACTGTGGTCCAGCGAGGGGCGCACGCCGGCCAGCTTCCGCCGCAGTGATTTCCTCGGTGACCCGGCCATACCGCTGGACGACGCGGTTCGCCAGCGGGTACAGCAAGAGTCGGGAGAACGGCCGGAAGGCCCCATCTATCTGCTGGCCAACCTGCGTTACTTCGGCTTCAGCATGAACCCCATCGCCTGCTACTACTGCTTCAACAGCGACGAGACCCGCTTGCAGTACATCGTTGCGGAGGTGACCAACACCCCCTGGAATGAGCGTCACAGCTACGTGCTGGCCGGGCCGGAGCACGCGCAAGGGTGGCTGCGCCGCGATTTCGACAAGGCCTTCCACGTATCGCCCTTCCAGCCCATGAACATGCGCTACCACTGGCGCAGCAATACGCCCGGCGGCGCCTTGCGCCTGCACCTGGCCAACAGCGCCGGCGGCGAGAGGGTATTCGACGCCTGCCTGTCGCTCAGCGCCAAACCCTGGACCCGCAGTAATCTGCACCGCGCCCTGCTGCGCTACCCGGCGATGACAGCAAAGGTTGGACTGGGTATCTACTGGCAGGCGCTGAAACTCTACACCAAGGGCCTGCCCTTCTATTCTCACCCCGATAAAAACCTGTCCGGAGCCAGCAATGACTAGCCAGACCTCAATCAGTTCGGGCACCGCGCCCGCCATCGCCCGCCCCAAAGGCAGCCATGACGGAATGGCGCGGCGACTCCTGATGAAAGTCCTGACCCGCCTCTACGCCGGGGAACTCGTAATTTACGAAGAGGGCCAAAGCCACCGCTTCGGCGGCAACGCGGAAGGCCCGCTGGCGGAGATACAGGTCCATAACCCCCGCGCCTGGCGCCGTGTGCTGGAAGGCGGGGTAATCGCCGCCGGCGAGAGCTACATGGACGGCGACTGGTCTTCCAGTGATCTCACCAGCGTCACCCGACTGTTCAGCGCCAACCTGCAGACCATGGATAGCATGGAGGCGGAGCAGTCCTTCCTGCTGCGCTGGACGTTGAAACTGGCGCACCGGCTGCGCCGCAACAACCTGCGCGGTTCGCGCGAAAATATCAGCGCCCACTACGATCTCGGCAACGATTTTTTCGCCCTCTTCCTCGACCCGACGATGATGTACTCGTCCGCCCTGTTCACCGACGGCGCCGCCACCCTGGAATCCGCCGCCGAGGCAAAACTGGACGAGCTCTGCCGCCAGCTGGAACTCAAGCCGGAGGATCACCTGCTGGAAATCGGCACCGGCTGGGGCGGCATGGCGCTGCACGCTGCGCGACACTACGGCTGCAGGGTCACCACGACCACCATTTCGCGGGAGCAGTATGAATACACCTGCAAGGCGGTGGAAAGCGCCGGACTTGCGGACCGGATAACCGTGCTGTGTGAAGACTACCGCCTGCTGCGCGGGCAGTACGACAAGGTAGTTTCCATCGAGATGCTGGAAGCCGTCGGGCACCAGTACTACAGCGAGTATTTCCGCCGCTGCAGTGAATTGCTCAAGCCCCACGGCAAGCTGGTCATTCAGGTGATCACCATTCCGGACCAGCGCTACCAGCAGGCACGAGACTCGGTGGACTTTATCAAGCGCTACATCTTCCCCGGCGGCTGCCTGCCGTCACTCTCCGTTATCGCAGGCCATCTGGCTGAAGACAGCGACCTGGAGCTGGTGCACCTGCGGGACATTACCGCCGACTACGCGGAAACGCTGGCCCACTGGCGCCAGCGCTTCCTCGCGCAGCTGGATGCCGTGCGCAAACAGGGCTTCGACGAGCGCTTTATCCGCATGTGGGAGTACTACCTCTGCTACTGCGAGGGCGGCTTTCGCGAACGCATCATCGGCACCGTGCAGTTCGCCGCGGTGAAGCCCGGCTATCGCGTCACTCTGGGCGGCTAGCGCCCACCCCGGCCTCGGGCGGCTCCGGCACTGGTAGTTCCGGCATGGGTAAGGCCGGCATCGCCGCGCTGTAGTCCCACCAGGGCGGCAACAGCTCGCGATAGCGCGGCTCGCGGTAGCGCGTGTCGATCAGCAGGGCGCGGCCGCAATCACCGGCGCCGCGCACCACCCGCCCCAGCGCCTGCGCCACCCGCTGCATGCCGGGGTACTGGAAGGCATAGGCAAAGCCATCGCCGAAGCGCTGCTGGAACAGGTGCTGGCGCAGGCGGGTGTCGTCGTCCAGGCCCGGCATGCCCACGCCCACAATCACGACACTGCTGAGCAGGTCACCCGGCAGGTCCACGCCCTCGCCCAGACTGCCGCCTAGCACGGTAAACACGGCCAGGCTGCGGTGCGTCGCCAGCAGCGCCAATTGCGCATCGCGGTCGGCATCGCTCTCCCCCGCCAGCTGGGCCACAATGCGCCGCCCCGGTACTTCGCCGACCAGGTCGAGACAGTCCTGCAGGTAACGATAGCTGGGGAAGAACAGCAGGCAGTTGCCGCCAACCGCCTGCAGCCACTGGCGCAAGCGCGCGGCCAGTGCCGGTAGCGAGGCCGCACGCCGCGCGTAGCGTGTGTCGATGTCCGCGGCCAGCGTCACCTGCAACTGCTCCGGAGCAAAGGGCGAGGCAGCGCGAAAGCAAACGCTGTCGAGGGGCAGGCCCAGGGATTCCCGCGCCCAGGGAAAGGGGCTCAGCGTGGCGGAAAAGGCCACCACCGCATGCTGGCGCTGGTTGCGTTCCGCCAACAGGCGACCGGCGTCAATGCAGTTGCAGCGCAGCTGCAGGGCGCCGCCCTGCCAATTCAGTTCACAGCGATAGTCCGGCCCCCAGTGCTCGATACAGCGCAGCAACTGCAGGCACTCGAAGTAGGTGTCCATCAGGCCCGCGTGGCGCGCCACTGCCAGCGGGCGCCGGGCCAGTTCCTCGCCCACCTGGGATGCCAACAACTGCAGGGCCTGCTGCACGCCATCGGGAACCGCCTCGAGCACACTGCTGGCTCCTGTCTCCCCGGTTTTCTCCAGCGCCAGCAGTATCCGGTTGAGCTTGTCGAGGGCACACTTGAGCGGGCCGGCTGGCACTTCCCGCCGCGCTGCCAGCACCCCCTTGCGCGCCAGGCGGCCACTGAACATGCCCCGCGCCCGGGCGGGCAGGTTGTGAGCCTCGTCCAGCAGCACCGAACTGCGGCGGCCGCTGTCGGCCAGCGGCGCCAGTGCGGGGGTAAAACTGTAGAGGTAGTGAAAGTCGGCGATGACGGTGTCCATCCAGGGCAGCAAATCCCAGGACAGTTCGTAGGGGCAGACGCTGAATTCCCGCGCCAGGGACTGCAACGCCTGCTGGTCGAGGGCCGGGCTCGCCAGGGCCGCGGCCATCGCCTGCGGCAGGCGGTCGTAGTAACCACGGGCGTAGGGGCAGTCGTCACCGTGGCAGGCCTTACCCGGCGAGAGGCACACCCGCTCCTTCGCCGTCAGGGTCAGGGCGCGCCCGTGATAGCCGGCGGCCCGGAACAGTTCCAAGGTCTGCTCGGCGGCGCGCCGGCCGGAGCGCTTGGCGGTGCAGAACACCACCCGCTCGTGCTTGCCCTGCCCCAGCGCGATCAACGCCGGGTAGAGCACCGCCGCAGTCTTGCCGATTCCGGTGGGGGCCTCCAGCAACAGGCGACCGCCGCGATCCACACACTTGTAGACCCGCTCCGCCAGGTCCCGCTGGCCGGCGCGAAAGTTGCCGTGGGGGAATGCCAGGCCCGCCAGGCTGGCATCCCGCGCCCGGCACTGCCGGTGCAGCTGCCCCAGCCAGGCGCCAAAACGTTCCAGGGCCCAGTGCAGGAAATCCTCCAGCTCGGCGCGCGCATAGTGCTGGCTGAGCGGGTATTCGCGGTCTTCGTCGATGTGCAACCAGGTGAGGCGCACCTCCAGTTCCGGCAGGTCCTGCGCGCGGGCGATCAATGCCGCATACAACCGGGCCTGGGCCAGGTGACTGCGACTCAGCGCCTCGGGCAGCAACTGTGGATCGACCCGGCAGGTTTTTATTTCTTCCACCTGGCGGGCGTCAGGGTCAAAACCATCGGCCCGCCCGCGCAGGCGCAGGGCGAGCTCACCGCATTGAAAGACCTCGTCCACCGCGTACTCCGGCTGGTAGCTCTCCGGCCGCCGGCGGTACAGGCGCTGGTGGCCCTCGATACCCTCGCGCGCCTCGGGGCTGGGGCGCAGGCGGTGGTCGATGTCGCCAGCGCGAAAGCAGAATGCGGCGAGCTCGCGCACCGCTACGCTGTATTCAGCGCTCACGCCACTGCACCCAGGCCACCGCGGCGGGAATGCCCTCGGCGGCAAAGATACGCAGCCAGCGTTTCTGGCTGTCCTGCAGGGCGTCCCCGGGCCCCTTTACCTCGACCATGCAGTAATCGCCCGGCGTCTCGCCAAAGGCGATCAGGTCGGGGAACCCGCGGCGATAGGCTTCGGGGTCGAACAGCAGGCGCCGCCACAGGGCCAGCAAATGCCCGGGGGGAATGACCGCCAGCGCCTGGTCCAGCAGCGGCCGGCTGAGCAGGCGCCAGTTCACCCAGCGGCACTGCAACCCCTGGTGGGCGTCAAAGTTGTAGCGCAACAGGTCGGCCAGGTCGCCCGTCTGCAGCGCCGCCAGCCGCGCTTCTATCTGGTCGCGTCGGCGGGGGTAGAAGTTACCGTCGAACATGTCCGCCGGCGCCGACTGGAAGGGATTGTGAAAGGCGCCGCGCAGCGGACTGAAAATCTGCTCCCAGAAGGCGAGCCCGAACAAACTGTTCATCAGCGCGTTTTCCACGTAGTGCACCGCCTGCCACTGGCTGTGCAGGGCCTCGGCCGCGGCCCGCTCCACACCACCCAGGCCGCGCGGCAGCAGCAGGTCGAGGCGCTCGAAACTGTCCCGGCGGCGGCGCTCCGGTTGCCGGCCCAGTTTGCGCTGGGCGCGGGGCAGGATGCGCCGGGCCGCCTCGCGCTCCTCCTCATTCCAGGGCGCGGCGAGCATCGCTTCGCACAGCGCTGCCACGGCGGGCCAGTCCGCCAGCGCTTCCAGCACCCGCGCCTGCCGCTCCCGGGCCGGCGGCAGGCACGAGCGCCGGTACAGGGCCAGGGCGAGTTCGCGTTGGTCGAGGCGCTCCAGTTGCCGGGCGACCCGGTTGCACAGTCGCCACCAGCGGCGCTCGGTGGCGGTATAGGCCTGCGGCAGGGACAGCAGGTGTTCAGCGAGCGCCACCAGGCCCTCGTCATCACCGGCCTCGCGCAGCTCGGCATAGGTATCCGCCAGCGCCGCACAGGCCAGGTAGTCATCCACTGCCGCCCGGGTGGCGAAGAGCCGGTGCTCGCGGTCCAGGCGGTAGGGCGGGTAGCGGGCGATGCCGAGGTCGCTGAGGATGAACTCCGTCAGGCTCTGGCGCCGGTTGCCAAAAAACAGCAGTTGCAACAGGGCCAGGCAGTCCAGGTGCAGGGGGGCGACAATGGCGTCGTCGCCGGCACAGGCGGCGAGCAGGGCATCCTCCCCCGCCGCTTCTGTCCACTGCGCCAGTGCCGCCACATCGGCCGCCTTGTCGCGCCCGGCGGGCAGCAGCCCCGGAAAGCGCTGGCGCAGTTCAGGCCGGGTGTAGAGCCGCCCTGCCTCTGCTGCGGTCAGCGCATTCGCCTGTTGCAGCAGGCCTGCCGCCAGCAGGCTTTCGACAGCGCCGTCGAGGGAACCGATTTCGGGATAGGACAGCCGCGACAGGCGGAACCAGGGGCCGACCCGGGAGGCCAGGCGCAGGTAGAGGCACTGGGCCTCCTCCGGCTGGGCGCGCAGGGTCTGCAGCCACTGCTGCTCCTGCGGCAGCAGCAGGTCCCCGTACTGGGCCTCTACCGTGCCACAGAGGCGGCGGAAATTATCGAGGTAGTAGCGCGGCGGCAGCGCAACGGCCGTAGCCATCATTCCCCATCAGCGACCGACGTCGAGGCGAATCAGGCGCGCGCCGCCGGCGAGGGCGTAGAGCTTGCCATCCGGGCCGATCTCGACATCGCGGATGCGCATGCCGAGGTTGGCCAGCAGGCGGGTCTCACTGCCGACGCCATCGGCGTCCAGCTCCAGCCGGCTGATGCGGGTCAGTTTGAGCCCCGACACCAGCGCCGAGGGCTGCCAGTCGGGGTAGATGTCACCGGTGTAGAAGGTGAGATTCCCGGTGCCGATGGAGGGCACCCAGTACACCAGCGGCTGGCGCGTCCCCTCCAGGTGGGTGCCCTCGCCGATCTGACCGCCGCCGTATTCTTCGCCGTAGGTGACCACCGGCCAGCCGTAGTTGGCGCCGGCCTTCAGCACGTTGAGTTCATCGCCACCCTGGGGCCCGTGCTCGGTCACCCAGATACTGCCGTCGACCGGGTGACGGGCCATGCCCTGGGGGTTGCGGTGGCCGTAGGTCCAGATTTCCGGCAGCGCGCCGTCGGTGCCGACGAAGGGATTGTCCTCGGGCACCCGGCCGTCTTCATACAGGCGCATCACCTTGCCGTTGTGGCTGTCCAGGCGCTGGGCCAGATCGCGATTGCCGCGATCGCCCACGGTAAGGTAGAGGTAACCCTCGGCCAGCAGCAGGCGCGAGCCAAAGTGGCGGCGCTGCTTGAAAAAGGGCTGGGCGGTAAACAGTTCCTCGACGTCCACCAGGGCATCGCCCTCGAGTCGCGCGCGGCTGACCCGGGTACTGTAGCGATTGCTGTCGTCAGCGACGGTATAACTGAGGTAGACCAGGCCATTGCTGGCAAAGTCCGGGTGCACCAGGACATCCATCAGGCCGCCCTGCCCCGCCTGCACCGAGGCCGGTACGCCACTGATTGCCGTGACCGCGTAGTCGCTGCCAGCGACGCGCTTCAGCGCACCGCCCTGCTCGGTGATCAGCAGGTCGCCGTCCGGCAGGAAATCCATGCCCCAGGGTTCGTCGAGGCCGCCCACCAGTGTCACCATTTGCAGGCGCGCCTCCCCGGGCGCCTCGCTCTCGACATTGCTCTCATGAACCGGTGCCACCGGCGGCGGCTCATCAACCGGCCGGGTGGCACCGCAGGCGGGCAGCAGGGCGACAGCAACAGCCAACAGGCTCAGGCGCAGGGTCGTGGGCAAGTACGTCATGGGCGCGATTCCGGCGGTGTGAATGTGAGGGGTTATGGTACGTGATAGAACAGGGACTGTCCCTGTACCCCGCCGGGCTTTTCAGGCATTCTGCTGCCTTTCGCGGCGTTGGCGCGGCTCGCCTCCGATGCCTGCCCTCCCCAGAATAAGCAGCACGAGACTCCAGCCTTGAGCGTAAGCAGCCACAGCAACCCCCGCCTGACTCTGCCCCTGGCACTGACCCCGATCCTGTTCCTTGTCGCCCTGCTGGCCTGTTCGGTCTACCTGTTCGGCTCGGACTCGTCCTACGGCGCCAACCAGATCGCCCTGGTGCTGGCCAGTTGTGTGGCCGCCCTGGTGGGCAGGAAAACCGGTATTCGCTGGAGCGATGCCCAGCAGGGTATTGTCGACGGCATCAGCGTAGGCCTGGGGCCGACCCTGATCCTGCTGTCGGTGGGCATGCTGATCGGCACCTGGATACTCAGCGGCACCGTGCCGGCGATGATCTACTACGGCGTCGCCGTGCTCGACCCGTCCATCTTCTACGCCGCCAGCGCCGCCATCTGCGCCATCGTGGCAGTGAGTATCGGCAGCTCCTGGACGGTGGCCGGCACTCTCGGCATCGGCCTGATGGGCATCGCCGGCAGCTTCGACCTGTCTCCGGCCATCACCGCCGGCGCCATCGTCTCCGGGGCCTATTTTGGCGACAAGCTGTCGCCCATGTCCGATACCACCAACCTGGCCTCTGCCGCCACTGGCGTGGACCTGTTCGACCACATCCGCCACATGCTGTGGACCACGGTCCCCAGCTTTGCCATCGCCCTGCTGATTTTCGCCCTGATCGGCAGCTCCGAAGCCGCCACCCCGGAGGAAATCGCCGCCCTGCAGGAGAGCCTGCGCCAGGAATTCAATATCGGGCTGCACCTGCTGATTCCCCTGTTGCTGATGCTGGGGCTGGTTTACAAGCGCTTCCCCGCCTATCCCGCCATCATCGTCAGCGCCCTGGTAGGTGCCGTATTCGCCCTGCTGTTCCAGCCCGGGGCAGTGGCGCGGCTGGCCGGCGAGGCGGGCGAGCTGGGCAGGGGCTTCCTGCTTCTCAAGGGCGTCTGGATCAGCCTGTTCAGCGGCTATGTGTCCAGCAGTGGCAATGAATTCCTGGACGCCCTGCTTAGCAAGGGCGGCATGAGCAGCATGCTCAACACCGTGTGGCTGATCATTTCCGCCCTCGGTTTCGGCGGCGTGCTGGAGCGCACCGGCATCCTCGACTACCTGCTGACCCTGGCCCTGAAGGGCGTGCACAGTATCGGCTCGCTGGTCGCCACCACCGTCGGCACCTGCATCGCCGCCAACATTCTCGCCGCTGACCAGTTCATCGCCGTGGCCCTGCCCGGACGCATGTACAAGGACGAGTACGAGCGCCACGGTATTTCGCGCCTCAACCTGTCGCGCACCCTGGAGGATTCGGCCACCCTGACATCGGCCCTGATTCCCTGGAACACCTGCGGCGCCTATATGGCCGCCACGCTCGGCGTGGCCACCTTCTCCTACGCGCCCTTTGCCTTTTTCAACCTGCTGTGCCCGGTGATCGCCATCATTTACGCTTTCTTCAACATCGCCATCAAGCCGGCGGAGGCAGCCGACGCGGAGGCCGCGGCATGAGCAACGCCGATTTGCCCTGGGATCACCCCGATCCTTTCGTTGTCAGCCACACCGTCAGCCCCGATGACATCGACGGCCTGCAGCACACCAACAACACGGTCTATGTGAAGTGGTGCGAGCAGGCGGCCTGGGGCCACTCGGTGTCCCTCGGGCTCGACCTCGACAGCTACCGCCGCCTGGACCGGGCCATGGCCATCACCCGCGCCGAGTACAACTACCTGCAGGCCTCCCGCGCCGGCGACGAACTGCTCACGGCGACCTGGATTGTCAGCTGGGACGGCAGAGTCACCATGCAGCGGCGCTTCCAGATCCTGCGGCCGGCGGACGGGGCGACCCTGCTGCGCGGCGGCATGCAGTTCGCCTGCATCGAGATCAGCAGCGGGAGACCGCGGCGCATGCCGGCGGAGTTTATCGAGGGCTACGGGCCGGCGGTCCTCGACCGCACATGAGCAGCGATCACCACGACTTCAGCCCCGCAGAGCGCGCCGGGCTGTACCGCGCCATATTCGAGCGCCGCGATGTGCGCTCCCAGTTCCTGCCCGACCCGGTTCCCGAAGACGTGCTGGCCCGCCTGTTGCAAGCGGCCCATCACGCGCCGTCGGTGGGCTTTATGCAGCCCTGGGATTTCCTGCTGATCGAAAGCCGCGACACGCGGCGGGCGGTGAAGGCCCTGTTCGACGGCGCCAATGACCGGGCCGCCAGGCACTATGCAGGCGAGCGCGGCGAACGCTATCGACGCCTGAAGCTGGAGGGCATCCTCGACAGCCCCCTCAACCTCTGCATCACCTGTGACCGCAACCGCGGAGGCCCCCACGTGCTGGGGCGGGACAGCATGTTCGACACCGACCTGTTCAGCACCTGCCTGGCGGTGCAGAACCTGTGGCTGGCGGCGCGGGCCGAGGGTCTGGGAGTGGGCTGGGTGAGCATTGTCGACCCCGATGCCCTGGCCGGGGTACTGGCCTTGCCGGCGGGCGTGTATCCGCTGGCCTACCTCTGCCTGGGTTATGTCAGCGAGTTTCTCCCCGAGCCGGAACTGGCTGCGGCGGGCTGGCGCCAGCGTCTGCCGCTCACCGGGCTGCTGCGCGGCGACACCTGGCACACGGAAGCGCCGGAAGCGGTCCTGCAGGCGGTCGCGGGCCTGTCGCCGCAGGATGCATCGCGCTAGCAGCGCTCCCAGTCAAAGGCGAGCACCCGGCGGATGTCTCTTTCGCCAGTGGCCAGCATCAGCAGGCGATCAACGCCCAGGGCCACGCCACTGCAGGGGGGCAGCCCGGCTTCCAGCGCCGCCAGCAGGCGCTCGTCGACAGGTCGCGCAACCTGCCCCAGCGCCAGGCGCCGTTCGTTATCCGTGGCAAAGCGCACGCGCTGCTCTGTGGCGTCGGTCAGTTCGCAGTAGCCGTTAGCCAGTTCCACTCCGTCGATGTAGAGCTCGAATCGCTGGCCCACGGCAACGCCGCCCTCGGTTACGATTTGCGACAGGGCCGCCTGGGAAGCGGGGTAGTCGTAAACGAAGCACAGTCCCTGCCCCGCCAGCCAGGGCTCCACCTGGTGGGTGATCAGCACATCCAGCCAGAAGTCGCGGTCGCCGCTGAGGTCGCCGAGGTCGTGCCCGCTGCGGGCGCGCGCTTCGAGGTCAGAGGTGGCGGCGGTGAAGGGATCGAGCGCAATACTGTCGATGAAGAGCTGGCGGTAACTGAGCTTGCGCCAGGGCCGCTGGCCGAGGCAGGCGCAGACCAGCTCGGCGACCTCCTCCATCAGGGCGTGGTGGTCAAAACCCGGGCGGTACCATTCCAGCAGGCTGAATTCCGGGTTGTGCCGGCTACCCGCCTCACCGTCGCGAAAGGCGCGGGCAATCTGGTAGATGGCGCCGGAGCCCGCTGCCAGCAGGCGCTTCATCGCGTACTCGGGCGATGTCTGCAGATAGCGGGGAGCCGCAAGCGAGCGCCCCTCGCTGACAATGAGTGGCTCGATGGCGGGATCGGTAATGCCCGCACTGCACAGCAGCGGGGTTTCGACTTCGAGCACACCGCGCGCATCGAAGAAGCGGCGCAGAGTGCTCAGCAGCCCGGCGCGCGCCCTGAGTTGCTCGAGGCCCGCGCCAGGTTGCCAGGACATGGGCTTACTTGCTGACCCGGTTCTGGTATTCGCCGGTGCGGGTGTCCACGCGCACCACTTCACCGGTGGTGATGAACAGGGGCACCTTGACCACCGCGCCGGTCACCAGGGTCGCCGGCTTGCTGCCGCCCTGGGCGGTGTCGCCCTTGAGGCCGGGGTCGGTCTCGACAATTTCCAGCTCGACGAAGTTGGGCGGGGTCACCGACAGGGGGCTGCCGTTGTAGAGAGTAACCACGCACTCGTCCTGTTCCTTCAGCCACAGGTGGGACTCGCCAACGGCCTTGGCGTCGGCCTGGAACTGCTCGAAGGTATCCGGCTCCATGAAGTGCCAGAACTCGCCGTCGTTGTAGAGGTACTGCATGTTGCGGTCCATCACGTCGGCGCCTTCCAGGGTATCGCCGGACTTGAAGGTGCGCTCCCAAACGCGGCCGGTGGCCAGGTTACGCATGCGCACGCGATTGAAGGCCTGGCCCTTGCCGGGCTTGACGAACTCGTTCTCGAGAATGGAGCAGGGGTCGCCGTCCAGCATCACTTTCAGGCCGGAGCGGAATTCGTTGGTGGAGTAGTTAGCCATGACTGCCACAGTTGCTGAAAAAATGGGCGGCAATGATACCTCACAGTCGCGCGATTTGGCAGCGTTGCGCACCCTCAGGCGGGCCATTGCCGGCTGTGGCGCGAGAGGTGCCAGATGGGCTAACCTTGAAACAGCAGGAAAGACAGAGCCGGCGGTTGCCCATGAGTGAGAACGCGCCCATCAAGTTGCGGATACCCCGTCAGGATCTGACGCAGTTCAAGGCCTTTGCCCTCGACGCCGGGGCGGCCGGGAACTGGGCGAAGGGTCTGCCCACCAGCGACCTGCGCGTCGCCGTCAGCCAGCTGCGCGAGACGGTGGGCGAATTGAACCGGGTGGAACTGGCCCCGGGCCAGCGTCAGTCCATCCTGGAAGCCCTGTGCCCCACCCTGCAAACGATTCTGCAGCAGCTGTCGCGACTCTTCCTCAACCAGCCGCTGGTCCTGCCGGAGACCTCCCGGCAACTGGCCGAGCTGACCGAAAGCCTGCTCAGCCTGATCTCCACCGGCTACACCCTGGTGGCGGTACATACCATCCAGCGCGTCGGTGGCGAGCAGCCCGCCCACCCTGCGCGTCTCGCCTGCGAAGCCCTGCAGCGGGCCATCCAGTTCGCCGGCCAGCGCATGCTGCAGACCTTCCAGCTGTACCAGCACCTGGAGCCCCAGAGCTGGCTGACCCTGCACCAGCTCTACGCGCTGGGCGAACGCCAGCAGCTGGCAAAGCTGCCCGTGCGCGACCTGCAGGGCCACGACACCACACTCACCGAGGCCTGGTTGAGCGCCGTCATGCTGGGCTGCTGCCAACCCAACCAGTTGCGCCAGAGCGACCTGACCGCCATATACCGCGCCCTGCAACAGCACTGGGGGCCGATGCTGCGCCTGCATGACGAAAAAGAGGACGGCCCCGGCCAGTTCGAGGTGGATCTGCACAGCGACCAGCCACCCAGCTACAGCCGGGGTGACACCAGCGGCACCCAGCTGCGCTATATCGACACCAGCGGACTGATGGCCCATTTGCAGCAACTGCGGGAACAGGAGCGGCGCGGCTATGGTCGCCACTCCCCACTGCGCGAACTGGCGCTGCCGATCTCCATCCTCGATCACCTGATCGCCGCGCTATCGCCTCCCAGCCAGCGCAATTTCAGCCGCCGCGCCGGCAATGCCAGCCAACTGGAAGTGGCCGTAGGCCTCAGCAGCGCCCACTACCATTGCGCGGGTGAACGCACCTTCAGCGAGTTCTTGCCCCCCCACCTGGCCGGCGGCGGGCAGGATGACAATCCTTTCGCCTCCCGCTCCCGGGCCCGCGACATCTGGGAAGAGTCCGAGTCAGACGATATCCATCGCGGCGAGGCGGACAGCAAAGGCCGCGAAAATACCGACGTCCGCTCGGTGGATATCGACCCCCTGGGCCTGGCGCGCATCGGGGAGACCGGCCGCCCCGGCAGTCAGCCGCCAGCGCGCTTCACGGTCTACCGCGCCGAGGTACTCAACGCCAGCCCCGGCGGCTATTGCCTGAACTGGAGTGACCCCAACCCCGTCAATCTGCGCTCGGGCGACATTCTCTGTGTGCGCGAGACCGGCCAGGTGGAATGGGTCATTGCCACAGTGCGCTGGATCAGCGCCATGGAGTCCTCTACAACCCTGATCGGGCTGGAGCTGCTGAGCCCGCGGGCCATGCCCTACGGCGCCCGGGTGATGGGGCCGGGGGGAGAATTGTCGCGCCCCATCCGCGTGCTGCTCCTGCCGGAAATCAAACTGGTGGGCAAACCCCACACGCTAGTCACCCCCCGCACCGGGTTTCACGAGCGCCAGCGGGTCGTCCTGCTGGGAGATGGCGAGGAATTCCTGGTACAGCTACTGCGTCAGGTGAGCGCCAGCAGCAGCTACAGCCAGTTTGATTTCCGCTATATCAGGGAACTGGAAAAAAGCAGCAGCGCGGTGGCTGAGGAAATCACCATGCCCAGGTCGCCCTTCGACTCCCTGTGGTCGCAGCTCTGAGGAAGGGCTGCCTTACTGCTCCTGCTGATAGCGGTCGGAGATACCCAACAAATAGAGAATGGCGTCCAGCCCCAGGGTGGAAATGGACTGCTCGGCGCTCTGCTTGACCAGCGGTTTGGCGCGGAAGGCCACCCCGAGGCCGGCGATGCTGAGCATGGGAAGGTCGTTGGCGCCGTCGCCCACAGCGATCACCTGCTGCAGGTCGATACCTTCACGACTGGCGATCTCCTTCAGCAATTCCGCCTTGCGCCTGCCGTCGACAATTTCGCCGGTCACCGCCCCGGTCACCCGGCCGTCGACGATATCCAGCTCATTGGCGTAGACATGGTCGATCCCCAGTCGCTGCTGCAGCTGACGGGCGAAGTAGGTGAAGCCGCCGGAGAGGATGGCCGTGCGATAGCCCAGCCGGCGCAGGGTGCTGATCAGGTGCTCGGCACCCTCGGTGATCTGCAGGCGCCCGGCGATGGTCTCCAGGGCGGATTCCGGCAGGCCTTTGAGCAGGCCCACCCGGGCACGGAAACTCTCGCTGAAGTCGAGTTCACCCCGCATCGCGCGCTCGGTGATTTCCGCCACCTGCTCACCGACGCCGGCCTCCCGCGCCAACTCGTCGATCACCTCCGCCTCGATCAGGGTGGAATCCATATCGAAGGCGACCAGCCGGCGGTGGCGGCGGAACATATTGTCCTGCTGCAGGGCCAGGTCGACGTCGAGGCTGGCGGCCAGTTCCAGCAGGTCACTGCGGAAAGCCTCCGGATCCGCCAGCGGCCCGCGCACCGAAAACTCGACACAGGCCTTGCTCAGGGGCGGCAACTCGCCCAGCGGAAGGCGCCCGGACAGGCGGGTGATGCCGTCGATGCCGAGCCCGTGATCCGCAAACACGGTGCTCACCCGGTTCACCTGCTCAGCGGTGATTTTGCGCGCCAGCAGGGTAATGATGTAACGCGCCCGGCCCTGGGCTTCCACCCACTCGCCGTAAGCGGCCGGCGCCACCGCCTCGCTGCGCAGGCGCAGGCCCGCCTCGTCGGCAAACGCCTGCAAGGCGCTTTGCAGGGCGGTGCCGTCGTGTTGCGGCGTCAGCTCCACCAGCAGGCCGAGGGACAGAGTGGAGTGAATCACCGCCTGCCCGATATCCAGCACATTGCCGCCGTGTCGGGCCAGCACGCCGGTCACCGCCGCGGTGATACCGGACCGGTCCGGACCGGACAGGGTAATCAACAGAATATGGTTCACGGGCAGTCTCGTCGGCGGCAAAGCGCGCTATTCTACCCGCGCCGGCCGGGCCGGGAAACTGGCCACCGAAGCCCCATCGGCCCCGCAGGGCAGCTTCGTTGGTTTATACTCAGCCGCTTTGGGAAGGGATGTCAGGGCGCGTGATCAGCCGTATACAGAACCTGAAACTGGGGCAACAACTGGCCCTTGTTGCCGCGGGCTGCTGCCTGTTCGTCAGCCTGTCGCTGGTGTTGCTGGCCACCTCGTCCAGCCAGCACCTGTTGCAGTCGCAGCAGGCCGAGCACGGTAATGCCCTGGCCCAGCAGATTGCTGGCCGCGTCGGCAGCGCACTGGAAACCGGCGACCTGCTCAGTGTTGCCGCTTCGCTACAGCGTTTTGTCGCCACTTCGCCGGCGCAGCAGGTCGCAGTCTACGACATCGAGGGCAAGGCTCTCGGCCAGGCGGGCAGCGCCAGCGGCGAGAACCTGCGCCAGTACCGGGCGCCGGTACGGGTGGCCTCCGATGTCGCCGGTGAAGTCGTCATTACCCTGAACACCGACAGCGCCCAGGCCGCACGCTGGCGCTTCCTGCTGAGCCTGCTCGGCCTGGCCATCCTGCTCAGCGCCGCCGTCTACGGCCTCACCCTCCACCTCGGCCAGCGCCTGGGCAAACAACTGCTGAGCCTGGGCCGCAAAGTCGCGCTGGACGAAAATCGCGGCAAACCGCGGCCAGACAACGAACTGCAGAGCCTGGCGGCCGACATCGACGCCCTGCCCATGGATTTGCTGCGCCCGCGCTCCGGGGCCGGCGCGCGGGATGAAAACTACGACACCAGCGCCATCCTCTACCTGCACCTGGCCAGTCTCACCGAATACGTGGACACCCTCGACGAGGAGTCCCTGCACCGCTACACCGACCGCCTGCACCAGGTGGTCTACGCCGCCGCCGGTTTCTATGGCGGCCGCATCCAGGTCATGCGCCAGTTCGGCCTGGCCATCTTCTTCACCGGCCAGGGCAGCGCCGGCAGCGCCGCCTTTCGCGCCGCAGCCTGCGGCGCCCTGGTGCAGGCGGTGTGCCGGGAAGTGGAGAAGAACATGACGCTGTCGCTGGGCATCAACATGGCGGTGGCGCACAGCGAGCTTGGGCTGGGGGATGAAGCCGACATCTATCCCGGCCTGTACATGCAGCATACGCTGGACGAGCTGCACGCCGTCTGCGCCAGCCTGCCGCCACGGGTGATGCTGTCGCCGGGTATTGTCGAGGATATGGATGTCAATGGCCGCCTTGAAGCGCAGCCCAGTGAGCTCGGGAACTACTCCATTCTGGAGAGTTTCGAGGGGCCCTATGCGGACCTGCTGGAGCGGCAGCTGCAGCTGATCTTGCGGAAGATTGCTGGACCTTGAGTCAGCACAGCCTGGCGCGCTGACTCACGCGCCCTCAAAAATGACCGCTTTTGATGAGGTCTGTTGCAATAAAAATACACACAATAATCAGTCTTTTGTATCGATGGGGAGCCTACATGAGATTTTTGTCACGCCTTATGGCCATACTGGCCTGCACACTGTCCGTCAACGCGCTTGCCGCATCTTCGCCGTCGCCAGCCGAGGTATTCGGCCAGCTGCCCATGTACAAGTCAGTACAGATTTCCTTTGACGGCAAGCGCATAGCCTACCTGCAAAAGCTCGATGGCAAATACGTACTGGTGAACCGATCCCTGGAGGATGACAGCGCACCCAACGTGTACAGTCTCGCAGAAGGCAACATTCGTGAATTCCTCTGGGTAAGCAATGATCGCCTGCTGGTGGGGATGACCGTCCCGTTCTATGCCAAGGGCAACAGAAAGCTGTTTACGCTGTCCCGCACCGGCCTGCTTGACGCAGAAAGCAATGAGATGCTCTGGCCATTCAGTAACAGCAAGTTTGTCAATTTCGTCAACGGGCCCTGGCTGGTACACCGGGTGCCTGACGATCCGCAGCACATTTTGATGGCGGCCTATGCCGACGAGCCCGGCGAAATAACAACGGGCTCACGGACCAGCAAAGAAACCACCATCACCTACCGCGGGCTGTACCAGGTCGATATCAACAATGGCGACATCCGGGCAATTGAAGAATCAAGACGCACCAGCAGTCGCTGGCTGGCAAACAACGCCGGTGAGGTACTGCTGAAATACCAGTATCACAGTGAGGCAAAAGAAGATATCTGGTGGTACCGGGACAACGCAGAAGACGATTTTTCACCACTCACGCGCCTCGAAGCGGGGGAGGATGCCTACTTCAGTGAATCAATTCTGGGTACAGACGCCGCGCTGAAGAGTCTGTACATTGCCGAGACGGGCGACGGAGGCCGGGAGCAAATCGTGCGGGTCTCGATAGACCAGGGCAAAGTCGTCGAGCCCAGGATCGTCAATCGGGACGACACCTATGACGTAGACTCCGTTATCATCGATCAGCGCACGCAATCCGTTGTCGGCACCTACCATATCGAGGACAGGGCCGTTTATCGCTACCTGGATCGCGAGTTTGCACAGGTACAGGCCAACCTGGAGGCCACCTTCCCGGATGCCACTGTAGACCTGCTCTCCCTGACCGACGACTTTTCCCGGATTATCGTCGCCGTGACTTCACCGAGTACACCACGGACCTACTACCTCTACGACCGGAAAGCGGGCTCCATCGCGGCGGTGGCAAACGCATGGCCCAATGTAACCCCGGAGCTACTGTCACCGGTCAAACGCTTCGACTACGCGGCGGCGGACGGTCTGCCAATACACGGCTATTTGACCATCCCCACAGGCCAGGAAGACGGCCAGGCGCCGCCCCTGGTGCTGCTGCCCCACGGCGGCCCCAATGCCCGGGACAGCGCGGAATTCGACTGGATGCGGCAATACTTCGCGTCCCGGGGCTACGCGGTATTCCAACCCAACTTTCGCGGCTCCACCGGCTACGGCAGCGAGTTCGAGGACGCCGGCCTGCGGGAGTGGGGCGGCAAAATGCAGAGCGATCTCGACGACGGCGTGCAGGCGCTCATCGACGCCGGCCTCGTCGACCCCGATAAAATCTGCGCCGTCGGCGCCAGCTACGGCGGCTACGCCGCCCTTATGGGAGTTATCACCCGGCCGGAGCGCTACCGTTGCGCAGTGGCATTTGCCCCGGTCAGCAATCTGGGCAGCATGTACAACCATGTTCGGGACTCATTCGGCGATACGGACTACTGGGTAAAAAGCATCGGCTCGCGCTTCGAAGACGACCACCACAAATCGCTCTCGCCCGCCTTCCTGGTCACACGTGAAACACCGCCCGTGCTGCTGTTCCACGGAGACAAGGACACCGTCGTACCCTACGAGCAGTCGCTATTCCTGTCGCGAAACTTGAAAAAAGCCGGCAACCGGGAGGGCCGGCTCGAGGTTTTCGACGGGGAGGATCACTGGCTCAGCCTGGAAAGTTCCCGCCAGACCTTCCTGCGCGAGTCCGGCGAGTTTCTTGAAGAACATATAGGAGCCGACTGACACCGCGACGGGCGGCAGTCGGGGCACTACCCCTCGACCGCCATCCCGTCGACTTTCTGGAAGCCGCGCGGCAGCTTGTTGCCGCGCCGTCCGCGTTCGCCGCGATAGTGCTCCAGCTCCGAGAATTTCAGCGTCAGGTGCCGTTTGCCGGCATGCACCACCAGCGATTGCTGTTCACCGAGCACCTGCACCGACACCAGGAACTCCTCCCGCGCCTGCACCCGCGCACCGGGGATGCCGAGAATCTTGTTGCCCTTGCCGCGGGCCATCTGCGGCAGGTCCGCGAGGGGGAAGACCAGCAGGCGCCCCTCGTTGGAAACAGCCGCGACGTGGGCGCCCTCGCCCGAGCCCTCGATGAGGGCCGGCTGCATCACCTTGCCGCCCTTGGGCAGGGTCAGCGCGGACTTGCCGGCGCGATTCTTGGACTGCAAATCACCGAGCTTGGCGACGAAACCGTAGCCGGCGTCGGAGGCCAGCAAACAGAGCTGCTCCTCGGCGCCCATCACCATGCCCTCGAAGGAGGCCCCCGACGGCGGGTTGATGCGGCCGGTAAGGGGTTCACCCTGGCCCCGGGCCGAGGGCAGGTTGTGGGAGGCCAGCGTGTAGGAGCGACCGGTGGAATCGAGGATCACCACCGGCTGGTTGCTGCGCCCGTGCACCGCCAGCTTGAAGCCGTCGCCGGACTTGTAACTGAGGCTCGTCGGGTCGATGTCGTGGCCCTTGGCGGCGCGAATCCAGCCCTTGTCGGACAGCACCACGGTGATCGGGTCCGCGCTCATCAATTCCAGGGCGGAGAAGGCCTTGGCCTCGTCGCGCTCGGCGAGACGCGAGCGACGCTCGTCGCCGTACTGCTCGGCGGCAGCCACCAGTTCCTTCTTGATCAGGGTTTTCAGTCGCGCCTCTGAGCCCAGGATCAGTTCCAGTTTTTCCCGCTCGGCGTTCAGCTCATCCTGCTCACCGCGGATTTTCATCTCCTCGAGCTTGGCCAGGTTGCGCAGCTTCAGTTCGAGGATGGCTTCGGCCTGCACGTCGGTGATGCCAAAGCGCGCCATCAGCGCGGGCTTTGGCTTGTCCTCGGTGCGGATGATGTGGATCACTTCGTCAATGTTGAGGTAGGCAACGAGGTAGCCTTCCAGAATGTGCAGGCGCTTGAGCACCTTCTCCAGCCGGTACTGCAATCGGCGGCGCACGGTAGTGGTGCGGAAGCTGAGCCACTCTTTCAGGATGACGTTCAGGGCCTTCACCGCCGGCCGGCCGTCGATACCGATCAGGTTGAGGTTGACCCGGTAGGTCTTTTCCAGGTCGGTGGTGGCGAAGAGGTGACTCATCAGCGCCTCCACATCAACCCGGTTGGAGCGCGGCACGATGACCAGGCGCGTCGGGTTTTCGTGGTCGGATTCGTCGCGCAGGTCCGCCACCATCGGCAGCTTCTTGGCCTGCATCTGCTGGGCAATCTGCTCCAGCACCCGCGAGCCGGACACCTGGTAGGGCAGGGCATTCACCACCACATCGCCGTTTTCGCGCTCCCATACCGCACGTGCACGCATGCCGCCGCGGCCGGTTTCGTACATGTTGATGATCTCGTCCCGCGGGGTGATGATCTCGGCCTCGGTCGGATAGTCCGGGCCCTGCACGAACTCGCAAAGCTCGGCCACGGTTGCGCCCGGCGAATCCAGCAGGTGGATGGCGGCGTTGACCACCTCCCGCAGATTGTGGGGCGGTACGTCGGTGGCCATGCCCACGGCAATGCCGGTAATGCCGTTGAGCAGTACGTTGGGCACCTGGGCGGGCAGCACCGAGGGCTCTTCCATGGTGCCGTCGAAATTCGGCACCCAGTCCACCGTACCCTGGCCCAGCTCACCCAGCAGCACCTCGGCGTAGGGCGTGAGGCGCGACTCGGTATAGCGCATGGCGGCGAAGGATTTGGGGTCGTCCGGCGAGCCCCAGTTGCCCTGGCCGTCCACCAGCGGGTAGCGGTAGCTGAAGTTCTGGGCCATCAGCACCATGGCTTCATAGGCTGCGCTGTCGCCGTGCGGGTGAAACTTGCCGATGACATCGCCCACGGTACGGGCCGATTTCTTGAACTTGGCGGTGGCCTTCAGGCCCAGCTCGCTCATCGCGTAGACGATGCGGCGCTGCACCGGTTTCAGGCCGTCGCCGATGTGGGGCAGGGCCCGATCGAGAATGACATACATGGAATAGTCCAGGTAGGCTTTCTCGGTGTACTGCTTGAGCGACACCTGTTCGGTGCCGTCGTGATCCATTTCCAGTATGTCGGACATGCTTGACTGGTCCTGTCGTTACATTCAGTGCTGGCCGCCCGGGGGCGGCGGGTGCGCGGGCCGCGGCCCGCCGGTTCAGGTTTGCGGTCTGCGGGCGCTGTTGCGCAGGCCCACCAGTTGCTCGTTGAGATTGACGATGGAATTGGCCATGTCGATCAGCAGGCTGTGGATGGTTGCGGGGTTGCTCTTGATCAGGTCGGTAAACTGCTCCTTCGGCACTTTAACCACGGCACAGGGCGTTTCCGCACGCACCGTGGCGCTGCGATCGGCATGGGTCAGGGCCGCCATCGCACCGAAGATTTCACCCTCGCTGATACGCCCCACGATCACATCGTCCACCAGCACCTCTGCGCTGCCGGAAGAGAGGTTGAACACGTAATCGGCTCGCTCTCCCTGGCGAATGATAATGTCGCCCGCGTCGAACATCTCGAAACCGGGAGTGGCCTGGCTGTCCTCGTGGGTGCGCGCGGCGGTGAGGCGCAGCATCATGCCGGCATAGGTGATGAGCAGGCGGGTCCACAGCTTGATGGCCGCCGGTTCGGCAAATACCCGCTGCATGAACTCGAGGGCCGGGTAGCTGTACAGGCTGGCGCCCGCCTCGCTGCCGTAGAACACTGCCACGTCCTGATTGCCGAGGCCGGCGATGTCCGGCAACAGCATGTCCCCTTCCTCGAGAAAATAGATCGTGCGGCCGCGATAGCGGGCGCTGATCGAGCCGCTGTCCACCAGGTAGAACTTGCCGCCGTCGAAGCCGCGGAAATTTCCCTCCGATGTCGCCTCGACCTCCACCCGCACGGGGGGGATGTTCACCACATCCAGCAGCGCCAGAACCAGTTCCTTGTGCTGCTGATTCAGCCGATTAAAATCCTGTGCGAGCTCTGCGTTCGCTAACATTCTGTGCCCTTGTTCTGCCAGGAGCTCTGGCGGCTCCCTGCCCCCTGGTCAACTCATAGTACCGCCAGCCAGAGTCTGTAGCGGCAACCGAGGGCAGTATAGTAGCAAGAGTTCGCCGGGGGGAATATGGAATCCCCGCAGGGGCCGGTAGATGGCTGGGAGCGTGTTAGAATCGCCGCACTTTTTCAGGAGATTGTCCGTGAATATCAGCAAGAACAGCGTCGCCACCTTCCACTACATCCTGCGCGACGAGCAGGGTAACGAGATGGAAAGCTCGGGCGACGGCGAGCCCAGCGCCTACCTGCACGGCGCCAGCAACATCATTCCCGGTCTGGAGGCCGCGCTGGAAGGCAAGACCGCCGGCGACCATGTGGAAGTGACCCTGGCCCCGGCCGATGCCTATGGTGAACGCCTGCCGGAACGCGAGCAGAAAGTGCCGGTGAAGCACCTGCTGTTCAACGGCAAACTGCGCCCGGGCATGGTGGTACAGGTGAATACCCAGGAGGGCCGCCACCCGGTGACCGTCCTCAAGGTGGGGCGCCACTCCGCTACCGTGGATACCAACCACCCGCTGGCGGGCCAGGCCCTGACCTTTGTCGTGGATATTGTCGACGTGCGCGCCGCGACCCAGGAAGAAATCGACCACGGGCACGCCCACGGCGTGGGTGGTCACCACCATTGAGCGAGTTGCACTGGCAGGTCCGGGCCTTTGGCGAGCTCACCCTGACTGAACTCTACGCAGCACTGCAACTGCGACAGGAAGTTTTCGTGGTGGAACAGGACTGCCCCTACCTGGACCTGGACGGCCTGGACCAGGGAGCCTTCCACATGCTGTGCTGGCGCGGCGGGAAGCTTCTCGCCACCCAGCGCTGCCTGCCGCCGGGACTCGCCTTCGGGCAGAGCTCCATTGGTCGCGTCGTCGTATCCCCGTCAGCCCGCGGCACACAGCTGGGACGGGAGCTGGTCCGGCGCGGGATCGACTTCAACCTGGGGCAGTGGCCGGGTAGCGGCATCCGCATTGGCGCCCAGGCCTACCTGCTGGATTTCTACAGCAGCCTGGGGTTTGTCGCTGACGGCGATGAGTACCTGGAAGACGGCATTCCCCACATCGAAATGGTTTTTCCGACTAAAGAATAAGGGACAACACGATGAAACTAACGCGTAGCCTGTGGATCGCGACAACGGGTCTGCTATTGCTGGGAGCCATCACGCTGGGGGTCTATCTCTGGCTGGACCCCGGCGATCGCGACTCTGCCAGGCTCAATGAGGCGATCGCGACAAAAAACGCAGAGTTGCGCGGCAAGAAAAAGCGGGCTGCTGGCCAGCCCAAGCCCTATCAAGGGGATCTGGATTCGCTGGCATCCCTGAATGTCCGCAATGCCACGTTTGAGGTTGTCTACAAAGGTCTGAAATATCCCTGGGCGATGGAATTTACCCCGGACGGCCGCCTCCTTATAACCGAGTTCTCACAGGGGCTGCTTTGGCTCGACCCGGTCAGTGGCGAGACCACCCGCATCAAGGGCCTGCCCCAGTTCGCGAATGGCAAAGGCCAGCTCGGCCTGATGGACGTCGCCCTGCACCCTGATTTCGCCAACAATGGCATCGTGTATCTGAGCCATGCCGTCGCCTCTCCGGAACAGCCAGCGTTACACGCAACGGCCGTAACCCGCGCGGTGTTGCGTCAGGACACCCTGCACGACGTTCAGCAGATTTTCGTCTCCCTTCCCTATGAAAAAAGCAATTCCAATCTCGGCGGAGCACTGGCATTTGATAGCCAGGGATTGCTGTATATCGGCACCGGCGACAGATCCAATGATCTTGGGGCCCAGGACGGCCAGTCTCTGAACGGCAAGATCATCCGGCTCACAGCCGAAGGCGAAGTACCTGCAGACAACCCCTTCATCGGCAACGACAGCATTGATGATCGCATCTACGCCCTGGGCGTTCGCAATCCGCAGGGGCTTGATGTCGACCCACTTACCGGCAAAGTTTACGAAGCCGAGCACGGCCCGATGGGCGGAGACGAGGTTAACGTCGTCGAAGCTGGCGCGAACTACGGATGGCCACTCATCACCTATGGCGCAAACTACAATACCCAGCTAAAGGGCATTGGCACCGAACGCGCCGGCCTGTCACAGCCCCTGTATTACTATCTTCCCTCCATCGCCATTTCACCCCTGGCGGTGTACCGCGGAGAACTTTTCCCGGAGTGGCAGGGCCACCTGCTGGTTGGCGCCCTCAAAGGCGCGCAAATCAGCATGCTTGATCTCCAGGACGGCAAGGTCATCTCTGCCCAGACGCTGCTGTCGGAGATCAAGGATCGTGTGCGTGACATAAAAGTTGCCAGCGACGGCTCCATCTACGTTCTGCTCCAGAGAAGCGGTCGGGTAATGCGGCTCGGGCGCAGCTTTGATGAAGAAGCGGTGGAGCAGCCTGAGGAGCGCGCCGGCGCGACGGTATACCGATTCAGCTGCGCCACCTGCCACAATGGCCAGGTTGAGGGTATTCCGTCACTCAAGGACCGCGAGGCCTGGAGCAAACGCGCAGAAAAAGGTTTTGACCAACTTCTCTACAATGTTCGGGAAGGGTTCGGCGCCATGCCGGAAAAAGGATTCTGCGACAATTGCAGCGATGAGGAACTGGCCGCGGCTATTCGCTTCATGCTGGACAAATCGATCGGCAAAGAACAACGCCAGGCCATTGAAAAGAAACCCCCCAATTTTGTCGTGATTATTGCCGATGACATGAGCGCTGACGATCTCGGCACCTACGGCAACACCTTTGTAGAAACACCGAACATTGATTCCCTCGCCAATGCGGGCCTGCGCTATGACAACATGTTCCTGGCCACGGCGTCCTGCAGTGCCAGCCGGGCCAGCCTGCTAACGGGGAAATACCCCCAGAGCAATGGCCTGACCAAGCTGCATGGATACCTTCCCGAGGACCAGTCGACACTGGGATTGCTGCTGCGAAACGAGGGCTACTACACCGCCAGCATCGGGAAATGGCACATTGGGTCCAGAGTTGTCGGGCAGTTCGACAAGGTCGTTAACGAAAGTGACTCCCCGGGCAGCCAGCAGTGGCTGAGCTCGCTTCGGGAGCGCCCGCGTGACAAGCCCTTTTTCTTCTGGCTGGCTTCGCGGGACCCCCATCGCCCCTGGCAGCTATTACCGACAGACCCGGTCGAGCCACTGGATACGGCCAGCATTGTTGTGCCTCCGGGATTTGTCGATGGCCCCGGAACCCGCAAACAGTTGGCGAATTACTACGGCGAAGTGCGTCGCTTCGACCACGATGTGGGTCGGGTGGTATCAGAACTGCGTGCACAGGGCGTGCTCGACCAGACCATGATTGTGGTGATGGCAGACAATGGCCGGCCCTTTTTCCGCGCCAAGACCGGCCTGTACGATGCCGGCATCAGAACACCCTTTGTGGTGCACTGGCCCGGGGGTATCACAGAAGCGGGCCACCGCGATCAGTTGCTGAGTGGTATCGACCTGGCACCGACGCTGCTCGACCTGGCAGGTGTGAACAGCCTTCCGGACGACATTGAAGGGCGCTCCTTCCGCGCCAGCCTGAACAACCCAACCAGTACACTGCGCCGCTATGTCTTCGCCGAACGCAACGAACATGCCCGCCCATTTCATGAGCGTGCAGTGCGCTCGCTGGACTATCTGTACAAAGAGAACCAGTTTCCCTTGCACGGCGATTGCGCTCCCGGGGCGATTCAGACCGGCAGTGCAGAGTTCAGGGAATACCGCGCCGCGTACGAGCAGGGCAAACTTGCGCCAGAAATGGACGACTGCTTCGCCGCCGAGCGCGCGACGGTGGAATTGCGGGCGGTGGACGCCAACGGCGTAGCGGGCGGCCCGAACCTGGCCGAAGACCCTGCCTATCGCGACGTCAGGGAGAGCATGGCCGGGGAATTGGCGCAGTGGCGCAAGGCGGTTGGCGACCGGGACTACCAGCCACCGACTCTAGCCACCGACCTCCAGTAGGAAGGTCACCGGCCCGTCATTCACCAGCGAGACCTGCATATCGGCGCCAAAGCTGCCGGCCGCCACGGTCGGGTGGCGGTCCTGCAGGCGCGACAGGATCTGCTGATACAGGGCCTCGGCTTCCGCCGGCGGCAGGGCCCTGGAGAAGCTCGGGCGCAGGCCCTTGCGGGTATCGGCGGAAAGCGTGAACTGGGACACCAGCAGTACGCCGCCGCCGGTGTCCGTCACACTCAGGTTCATGCGGCCGTGTTCATCGCCGAACACGCGGTAGGCCAGCAGCTTGTCCAGCAATTTGTCCGCCACCGCAAGGTCGTCGCCCTTGTCCAGCCCCAGCAGTACCAGCAGGCCCGGGCCGATTGCACCCACGCAGTCGCCGTCCACGTGGACGGCGGCTTCGGTGACGCGTTGCAGCAGGGCTTTCACGGCAGCGCTGGCGGTTCTGCAGCCGGAGGCGATCAGGCGCGGCTGGCGCGCTTGCGTTCGTGCTCCAGCAGCAGCTTCTTGCGCAGGCGGATGCTCTCGGGGGTCACTTCCACCAGTTCGTCGTCCTCGATGAACTCCAGCGCCTGCTCCAGGGTGTGGCGCACCGGTGGGGTCAGGGTCAGCGCTTCATCGGTACCGGCGGCGCGGATGTTGGTGAGCTGCTTGGCTTTGGTGGGGTTGACCACCAGGTCGTTGGCGCGGGAGTGCAGGCCGACGATCTGGCCCTCGTAGATGTCCTCGCCGTGGCCGAGGAACAGGCGGCCGCGATCCTGCAGGGTGTACAGGGCATAGGCCAGGGTCTTGCCCTTGACCATGGACACCAGCACGCCGTTGGTGCGCTTGCCGACGTCACCCATTTTCACCGGGCCGTAGTGGTCGAAAATGCTGGTCATGATGCCGGAACCGCTGGTCAGCGTCAGGAAGTGGGAGCGGAAACCGATCATGCCGCGCGAGGGCACCACAAAGGTCAGGCGCACTCGGCCCTTGCCGTCGGGTTCCATGTTGGTCAGCTCTGCCTTGCGCAGGCCCAGCTCTTCCATGATCGGCCCCTGGTGCTGGTCCTCGACATCGATCACGACCTGCTCGAACGGCTCCTGGATTTCGCCGTCCACCACCTTCTGCACCACTTCCGGACGCGACACGCCCAGCTCGAAGCCCTCGCGGCGCATATTCTCGATCAGCACCGACAGGTGCAGCTCACCGCGGCCGGAGACCTTGAACTTGTCCGGGGTGTCGCCCTGCTCGACGCGCAGGGCCACGTTGTGGATCAGCTCCTGGTCGAGGCGCTCCTTGATATTGCGGCTGGTGACGTACTTGCCTTCCTTGCCGGCGAAGGGTGAGTCGTTGACCTGGAAGGTCATGCTCACGGTGGGCTCGTCCACGGTCAGGGCCGGCAGGGCTTCCGGGTGCTCGGGGTTGCACAGGGTGTCGGAAATATTCAGCTCGCCGACACCGGTGATGCAAACGATGTCGCCGGCCGTGGCCTGCTCTACCTCGACCCGCTCCAGGCCGAGGTAACCCATCACCTGCAGCACCTTGGCCTTGCGCTTGTCGCCGTGGCGGTCGATGACCACCACCTGCTGGTTGGGCTTGAGGCTGCCGCGCTTGATGCGACCGACGCCGATCACGCCCACGTAGCTGTTGTAGTCCAGGGCGGAAATCTGCATCTGCAGGGGACCTTCGCGGTCCACCGCCGGCGGGCTGACTTTTTCCACGATCATTTCGAACAGGGGCGTCATGTCGTCCGCCATGTCGCTGTCGTCGAGGCCGGCAATGCCGTTCAGGGCGGATGCGTAGATCACGGGGAAATCGAGCTGCTCCTCGGTTGCGCCGAGGCTGTCGAAGAGGTCGAAGACCTGGTCCATCACCCAGTCCGGGCGCGCGCCGGGGCGGTCGACCTTGTTGATCACCACGATGGGGTTGAGGCCCTGCTCGAAGGCCTTGGAGGTCACAAAGCGGGTCTGCGGCATGGGGCCGTCCACCGCGTCCACCAGCAGCAGCACCGAGTCCACCATGGACAGCACCCGCTCCACCTCGCCACCGAAATCGGCGTGCCCGGGGGTATCGACGATGTTGATACGGTAGTCGTTCCACTTGATGGCAGTGTTCTTGGCCAGAATGGTGATGCCGCGCTCGCGCTCCTGGTCGTTGGAGTCCATGATGCGCTCGGCGCCTTCGGAACGGCGGTCCAGGGTGCCGGATTGCTGCAGCAGACAGTCCACCAGGGTGGTTTTGCCATGGTCAACGTGGGCGATAATGGCGATATTGCGGAGATTGTCGATCAAGGGGAATCCTGGGCCCTGCGGGGGCGGCGGGTAAAAAAGGCGGCGGATTGTACCCCATAGACGAAGTCAACCGTAGCCTTCGATGCCGGCAGTTTGTCACAGGCGGGGGCGGCAATAGGGCCAAATCTGCAAATCGGGCGCTCCACAGCTTGAAATCCGGCAACGCGAGGCCATAATCCCGCCTGTGAGGACGACCTCCCCCACAGTGGGCGAATTCACCGGGACGACCCGGGACAGGAGACACACAATGTCCTGGCTCTACCTCGGCCTCGCCGGCCTGCTGGAAATTGTCTGGGCGGTTGCCATGAAGCAATCCAATGGCTTCACCCGCCCCACCGCAACCATCACCATGCTGGTCGCCATGGCCGGCTCTTTCGGCCTGCTGGCGCTGGCCATGCGCACTCTTCCCCTGGGCACCGCCTACACGGTCTGGACCGGTATCGGTGCGATCGGCGCCTTTGCGGTCGGCGCCCTGTGGCTGGGCGAAGCGCTGACGCCGCTACGCTGCTTCGCGGCACTACTGATTGTGGCCGGACTGGTGTTGATGAAGCTGTCGGCGGCGGCCTGACCGTTGGCAGAGCGGCCCCTGCCGGCGCGGAGCGTGCTCCGGGGTGGGGTCAGAGTCACGACTCTGACCCCTTTCCAGGCCGTCAAGGCGCGTAAACCTTCACGGTCAGCATACCCTCCGCCAGCAGGTGGCTCGCGTGCAGGCGGCTCATCACCCCCTTGCCGCAATAGAGCATGTAGGTTCTGTCGCGCGGCAGCTCCGCCGCCCGCGCGTGCAACTGGTAGAAGGGTATCTTCGCCACCTCGGCGCTCACCTGCAGCGGCGCCAGCTCCTCTTCGTCCGGGTGGCGAATGTCGATGATGGTCGCGCCGGCCAGCGGCACGCTGAGTACCTCCACCTCGACATTGTCCAGCTCTTCGTCGGTCAGGCGGTCGATGCGCGTCTGCCGGGCACTGGCGATGGCGCGGTCGAGGATGGCCAGGTCGAAGCGCTCTTCCTCCGCCCGCACCCGCTCCAGCCTGGCGCGGGTCGTGGGATTGACCGAGATGACCCCGCAGTACTCGGGCATGCTCGCGGCGAAGTCGCGGGTGCCGATCTCGGTAGCCATGCGCACAATATCTTCTTTGTCGGTGGCAATCAGCGGCCGCAGGACCAGGCGCTCACTCACCTCGTCGATAACAGAAAGATTGCGCAGGGTCTGGCTGCTGACCTGGGCCACGCACTCGCCGGTGACCAGCGCGTCGATCTCCAGGTCGGCGGCGATGCGATCTGCCACCCGCAGCATCATGCGCTTCAGGATCACCCCCATCTGGCTGTCCTTTACCCTGCTCAGCAACTCCGCCACCACCTCCTCGAAGGGCACGCTGATAAACAGCACGCGCTGGTTGCAGCCGAATTTCTGCCACAGGTACAGCGCCACCTCCTTGACCCCGATTTCGTGGTCGCGACCACCCAGATTGAAAAACAGAAAATGGGTGCGCATACCGCGCTTCATGGTGAGATAGCTGGCCACCGGCGAGTCGAAACCACCGGAGATCAAGGAGAGCACCGGGCCGACGCTGCCCACCGGGTAGCCGCCGATGCCGCGGTGACGTTCGCCAACCACATACAGGGTGTGCTTGCTGATCTCGATATCGACGGTGACCTCGGGGTCCTTCAGCCTGACGCCGGCAGCCCCGGTGCGCGCCAGCAGGGCGCCCCCCACCTTGCGCTCCACCTCCACCGACGTGAAGTCGTGGTCACCATTGCGTTTGCAGCGCACCGCGAAAGTCCGACCCGCCAGGCGCTCGCCATAGACCGGCAGCACCTTCTCCACGATATCGTCCAGGTCACCCAGGGGGTGCGACTGCACTTCCAGGACATAGGTGATGCCCGAGACACTGCGCAGGGCCTCGACCATGCGCCGCTGCTGGGCAGGCCCGACCCCGGTCTCCACTTCCAGCTTGTCCCAGTGGCGCTGCACCCGCACCTCCGGATCGACCTCCTTCAGAACGGCACGCAGGTTCTCCGCCAGCTTGTCGACAAAACGACGGCGCACGGGCTTGCTCTTGATAGCGATCTCGGAAAAGAACTTGATAATGTATTTCATCGGGGCAGCGTGGCAGTATTTCGAAGCGGTTCGATCAGGGGCCTACCCTCAGGGTAGGCAAAAATGGCGGCGGAGTATAACGTCTACCCGGACAGGCTGCAGCCTCGGGCCAGGCCAACCCGTCCCGCTGGCCCAGGGGACAGAGACCGCGCAACGGAGTGAGCCATGCCAGAATTTCAGCAACAGGTACATGCTGAGACCCCTCTCTACGCGGAGGAGATGGACGCGCCCCTGCCGGAAACACTCAACCCCAACACCCGCTACGCCTATTTTTCCACCATCGCCACGGGCGGCAAGTCGCTGATTAAATCCTGCCGCGACCTCCACCTGCGCAGGACCATCTGCTACAAGACCCTGCGCCCCGAATTCGTCAGGGACCCCATCGAGAACCGGCGGCTGGTGCGCGAGGCGCGAATCTCGGCCGCACTGCAGCATCCGAATACCCTCCCGACCTACGAACTCGGGCGCGACAACCGGGGCAACTACTATTTCACCATGAAGCTGGTGCACGGCTACACGCTGCGGGAAATCCTGAACTACCGGGAGCGCTATGACCTGACCCAGCTCATGGAAGTACTGGAACAGGTCGCCCAGGCGCTGGGCTACGCGCACTCCATGGGCGTGCTGCACCGCGACGTCAAGCCGGACAACATCCTGGTCGGCCCCTACGGGGAAGTGCTGCTGATGGATTGGGGACTGGCCAAAGTGTGGCACAAGGCAGATACCCGGGACGACGACGAAGACCACGAGGAGGCCGCGGGCGATCCCGGCATGACCGGCGAGGCCAAGTTGCAGGGCACAGTCATGTACATGTCGCCAGAGCAGATCAACCGGGACCCGGCGATTTCCTTCGGTTCCGATATCTACAGCCTCGGCTGCCTGCTCTACGAAACCCTGACCGGCACTACGCCCTTTCAGGGCGACGTGGTGTACAAGCTGCTGGACCAGATTCGCAACGAACTGCCACCAGACCCACGCAGCGTCAGCAAATTCCCGGTGCCGGACGCGCTGGCCGACCTCGCCATGCAATGCCTGCAAAAAGACCCCGAAGCCAGGCCCGGCACGGCAGATACCCTGGTCCGGGTGCTCAAGAGTGGCTGGCTCCATGACTGAAACAGCAAGACGCCCCTGATGTCAGACACTGACCTGCAAGCGATCGCCGCGATTGCCGACCGCACCGAAGCCGAGGCCAGCTCCGGCAGCGCCGCGGAGTCGGCCCTCGCGTGGCTGAGCGCCAGCCATACCGATGTGGGGCGCGTTCGCCCCGTCAACGAGGACGCCTTCCTGGATTCCCAGGAACAGCGCCTGTGGGTCGTCGCCGATGGCCTGGGCGGGCAGAGCCGGGGCGATTACGCCAGCAGCACGGTGGTCGAGCAACTGCGGGCATTCCCGCGCCAGAAGTCAGTGCTGGCCAACCTCCAGGACATCGAAGCCCGCCTGCAGGTAGCCCACGAAAAATGCCGCACCGCTTTTCGCAGGCACCGGCCCGGCACCACCGTCGCAGCGCTGCTGGCTCACGGCAACTACTGCTTTTTACTGTGGGCGGGAGACAGCCGCATTTACCGCCTGCGGGGCCGGCAACTGGCACTGCTGACGCAGGACCACAGTCTGGCGCAGGAGAAACTCGCCCGCGGTGAACTGAGCGAACAGGAGGCGGCGAGCCACCACTCCGCCCACGTGCTCACCCGCGCGGTCGGAACGCACAGGAACCTGCGGCTGGACATGCGCAGCCTGCCGGTCCAGCGCGGCGACCGCTACCTGCTGTGCAGTGACGGCCTCTACAACCCGGTTGAAGCCGGGGCAATCTGCGCCGCGCTGGGACAGGGGTCGCCAGAGGAGGCCTGCAGGTCCCTGGTCGATCTCGCCCTCAAGGGCGGCGGGCGGGACAATATTACGGTAGTGATCGCCGACGCCAACGCTCCCTGACAAGCCCCTATGCACCACAATGGATCGCCCAGACAAATGTGCGCACAATTATGGTGCATAAAAATCTGCGCTGCCCGCCAGCGAACACACCGTATCCGACCGCTGCGCCTGTAATCCGCCCATTTGCGGGGCGTTAACGGGGGCAATTCCTCTATCTGGTGCAGCAAGGCCAATATTGGAACGGTTTTTGCTTTTCCAGAGACTGCTAAAGATGAACCGGCGGGATGAGGTTCTTCCAAGTATCAACCCTTATCACAAGAGACTCGCAAGATGAAAAGCAAGCTGGAATACATTTGGCTCGACGGCTACACCCCAACCCAGAGCCTGCGCAGCAAGACAATGGTCCGCAAGGATTTTGGCGGTACCCTGGAAGAGTGCCCGATGTGGTGCTTCGATGGCAGCTCGACCGAACAGGCCGAGGGCAATGCCTCTGACTGCCTGCTGAAACCGGTCATGATCATCCCCGACCCCGATCGCCAGAACGCCTACCTGGTGATGACCGAGGTTCTCAACGCCGACGGCAGCCCGCATGTATCCAACGGTCGCGCAACCATCATCGAAGGCGACGATGACGAAGATTACTGGTTCGGTTTCGAGCAGGAATACTTCCTGTGGGACGCCACCACCGACCGCCCACCGGGCTTCCCCGCCGGCGGTTTCCCCGACCCCCAGGGTCCCTACTACTGCTCGGTCGGCGCAAAGAATGCGTACTGCCGTGAAATCATCGAAGAGCACCTGGACCTGTGCCTGGCCGCCGGCCTGAACGTCGAAGGCATCAACGCCGAAGTCGCCGCCGGCCAGTGGGAATTCCAGATCTTCGCCAAGGGCGCCCGCCGCGCCGGCGACGAAATCTGGCTGGGCCGCTACCTCCTCGAGCGCACCGCCGAGAAATACGGCTACTCCATTAACTGGCACCCCAAGCCCCTCGGCGACACCGACTGGAACGGCTCCGGCATGCACGCCAACTTTTCCAATGGCGCAATGCGCGACGAAGGCAAGGAAGAGATCTTCACCCGGATCTGCGAGGAGTTCGGCAAGAACATCGAGCGCCACATCAGCGTTTACGGTGCCGACAACCACCAGCGCCTGACCGGTCGCCACGAAACGCAGTCCATCGACGAGTTCAGCTACGGCGTATCCGACCGCGGCGCGTCCATCCGCATCCCGGTTGGTACCGTTGAAGATGGCTGGAAGGGTCGCCTGGAAGACCGCCGTCCCGCCTCGAATGCTGATCCCTACAAGGTGGCCGCCGCCATCATTAAAACCTGCAAAGAAGCGGGCTTTTAACAATCTGTAGTGTCAAACCGGCCCGGCCGCTGCCGGGCCGTCTATCGAGGTCAAGTTCCCGGGAGCCGCGCTCCCCCGAACTTGACAACGCTTCCCACAGAGGCGATAACACTGCGTCTGATCAGGCCGGCATGTCGCCCCACTGACGCTCGTTGGTATCACCACTATCCCGGAAGAAACTTTTTGAATTTCAAATAGTTGCCGCCGGCATGCCTGCGGCGCAGCTGTTGTCTTGAGGCTCCGGGCCAGGACAAGGCGCCAGGGGAGACCGCTCCCCAGCCCGGAACAACGCACCAATTCGGCCGCAAGCGGCTTGAAAACAATCCCATGGAGGAAAACCAATGTCAGAGCAAACTCTGAATCTGATCACAGAAAGCGAAGCTAGCTGGGTGGATCTGCGCTTCACCGATACCCGCGGCAAAGAGCAGCACGTCACCATCCCTGCCAGCGAAGTCGACGAAGACATGTTCGAAGAAGGCAAGATGTTCGATGGCTCCTCCATTTCCGGCTGGAAGGGCATCAACGAGTCCGACATGATCCTCATGCCCGACGACAGCACCTGCGTCCTGGACCCCTTCACCGATGACACCACCGTCATCCTGCGCTGCGACATCGTCGAGCCCACCACCATGCAGGGCTACGAGCGCGATCCGCGCTCCGTGGCGCGTCGCGCCGAGGAGTACCTGAAAACCACCGGTATCGGCGACACCGCCTTCTTCGGCCCGGAGCCCGAGTTCTTCGTGTTCGACGACATCAAGTGGTACGCCGACATCAGCGGCGCCGGCTACAAAATCAGCTCCGACGAAGCGGCCTGGTCTTCCAACCTGGCATTCGACGAGGGCAACATCGGTCACCGCCCGCGCGTCAAAGGCGGCTACTTCCCTGTGCCCCCGGTAGACTCGCTGCACGACATCCGCGCCGCCATGTGTACCGCCATGGCGCAGATGGGCCTGCCTATCGAAGTGCACCACCACGAAGTGGGCACCGCCGGCCAGTGTGAGATCGGCGTCAAGTTCAACACCCTGATCAAGAAGGCTGACGAAGTACAGATCCTCAAGTACTGCGTGCACAACGTGGCCCATGCCTATGGCAAAACCGCCACCTTCATGCCCAAGCCGCTGGTGGGCGACAACGGCTCCGGCATGCACGTTCACCAGTCCATCTCCAAGGACGGCGAGAACATCTTTGCCGGTGACGGCTATGCCGGCCTGTCAGATGCTGCCCTGTTCTACATCGGCGGTATCATCAAGCACGCCCGCGCCCTGAACGCCTTCACCAACGCGTCCACCAACTCCTACAAGCGCCTGGTTCCCGGCTTCGAAGCCCCGGTCATGCTGGCCTACTCCGCCCGCAACCGCTCCGCTTCCATCCGTATTCCCTACGAGCCGAGCCCCAAGGGCAAGCGCGTGGAAGTCCGCTTCCCCGACCCCACCGCCAACCCCTACCTGGCCTTCGCGGCCATGCTGATGGCGGGCATCGACGGCATCAAGAACAAGATCCACCCCGGCGACGCCGCCGACAAGGATCTGTACGACCTGCCGCCCGAAGAAGGCAAGCTGATCCCCACCGTGTGCTCCAGCCTGACCATGGCCCTGGAGGCCCTGGATGCAGACCGCAGCTTCCTGACCGAGGGTGGCGTATTCACCGACGACATGATCGACGGCTACATCGAACTGAAGCAGGAAGACGTACAGCGCCTGGACATGACCACTCACCCGGTCGAGTTCGACATGTACTACTCCGTGTAAGCGCCGCGCTTCACGCACCCGGAAAGCCCGCCCCGCGCGGGCTTTTTTCTTTCCGCTACGTCACTTTCCCACGGGCCGGCCGGTGCCGGACGGACTATACTTGCGGGCATGAGATGCTACGTTGCCCACCTTCTGGGTGCATTCACGCTGTACTCCGCGATCGCCCAGGCCGACACCGCCACGGTCTACAAAACAGTGGACGAAAATGGCGTCGTCAGCTTTTCCGACAGCCCGCCAGCGGCCGGAACCAGCGGCGAAACCCTCGAGTTCCAAACTGCTGAACCCGGCGCGGATTCCGACTACCAGCAGCACCTGGAACACATGCGTGAAACCACCGACCGCATGGCGGCCGACCGCCGCGAACGGGAGCAGCACCGCGCCGAGTTGCTGCGCCAGCAGGCTGAACGCCAGGCCGCCCTCGCAGCCAGCGAACAGGCCAGCGAATACGACGACCTCGCCTACCCCGGTGGTTACGGCTACCCCTACCCGGTCTACCTCGACCCGCCGCGGCGACCGCACCACCAACATCGCCCCCACCCCCGGCCACCGCTGGCCAAGCCCCCGCAGGGCGTTGAGGGCCTGCGCAGCAATCTCCGCAACAACTCCCAGCTGATGCGTCCCATGCTGCCCCGGCGCAGCCCGTGACGGCGCAAGCCCCAGACTGGACACCTGCGCGCAGACAGTGCACCATTTTGGCGCACAGGTAGGCGAAAAAGGTCCTGCCCGCACCGCCCTGCTTTGCCGCGAATCTGGGAAGTTCGCGAAAAATCAGGCAAAGACAACAGCAGACGCCTGAAATTTCAGCGATTTCCGGACTTTGAAAGTTTCTGCACCCGCGTGCTTCTTTTTGGCTCTATTTTTGCTACGCCAAGATGCATGCCGCAGCAGAGCGGTCAATCATGGGGCAGGCATGGCACAACAACAGGACATTCTCGACAATCTGAGCACCGGAGTTATCGCCCTGGATGCCGGGCTGCGTGTGACTTCCATCAACGCGGCAGCCCAGGCCCTGATGGAATCCTCCGCCGGCCGGATCGAGAGCCAACACGCCTCCCTGTTGAGCAGCGAGCCAGACGAGCTCATTGATACCCTGAACCATGTGCTGGAGGCGCGCGCACCGGTGGCCCGCCGCGGTATGGCCCTGCAACTGCATACCGGCCAGACGATCCACCTGGACCTCTTCGCCACCCCCATCCTGCTGTCGGGGGAAGTGGACACTCTCCTGCTGGAGCTGCAGCCCGTGGATCGTCTGCAGCGCATCAGCCGCGAAGAGGGCATGCAGCAGGCCCAGGAAACCACCCGCGCCGTCATCCGCGGACTGGCCCACGAAATCAAGAATCCCCTGGGGGGCGTGCGCGGCGCCGCCCAGTTGCTGGCCAAAGAGCTGCCGGACAACGACCTGGCTGAATACACCCGCGTCATTATTCGCGAGGCCGATCGCCTGCGCGACCTGGTGGACCGCCTGCTGGGCCCCCACCACCAATTGCAGCTGGCGGATCTCAACATCCACGAAATCCTCGAGCACGTGCGCAACCTGATCAGCGCCGAAAGCGGCGGCGAGGTCACCATCACCCGCGACTACGACCCCAGCCTGCCGGACCTTCCCGGCGACCGGGTGCAACTGATCCAGGTGGTGCTGAACATCATGCGCAACGCCATGCAGGCGGCGGATTCGCCCGCCGACTGCAGCATCTGCCTGCGCACCCGCGCCCAGCGCCAATTTACCATCGGCGCCCAGCGCCACCGCCTGGTGTGCCGCATCGACATCACCGACAACGGCCCGGGCATCCCCGAGGAACTACAACAGTCGATTTTCGTGCCCATGGTGACCGGCCGCGCCGACGGCACCGGCCTCGGCCTGTCGATCGCCCAGTCGATCATCAATCGCCACGGCGGCCTGCTCGAGAGCCAGAGCGAGCCGGGCTGTACGCGCTTTACCATTTACCTACCAATGGAATAACAGAATGACAGGACAAGCTAGGGTCTGGGTGGTCGACGACGACAGCTCGATTCGCTGGGTGCTGGAGCGCGCCCTCAACCAGGCGGGCATCGATAACGAAAGCTTCAGCGACGCCGACAGCCTGCTGCAGAAACTGCGGGACGACCAGCCCGACGTGATCATCAGCGACATCCGCATGCCCGGCACCGACGGCCTGGCTCTGCTGTCCCACCTCAACGAACACTACCCGGAACTGCCGGTGATCATCACCACCGCCCACTCCGACCTCGACTCCGCGGTGGAGTCCTACCAGCGCGGCGCCTTCGAATACCTGCCCAAACCCTTCGACATTGACGAAGTGGTAGCCATCACCGAGCGCGCCCTGGCCCAGGCGCGGGAGAAGCGCGGGGAGATTCCCGTACCGGAAGCCCTGCCCCAGACCGAGATCATCGGCGAAGCACCGGCCATGCAGGAGGTGTTCCGCGCCATCGGCCGCCTCGCCCACAGCAATATCACCGTACTGATCAACGGCGAGTCCGGCACCGGCAAGGAGCTGGTGGCGCGCGCCCTGCACCGTCACAGCCCGCGGGCTGCCAACCCCTTTATCGCCTTGAACATGGCCGCCATTCCCAAGGACCTGATGGAGTCGGAACTGTTCGGCCACGAGAAAGGCGCCTTCACCGGCGCCAACGCCAAGCGCGAGGGCCGCTTCGAGCAGGCCAACGGCGGCTCGCTTTTCCTCGACGAAATCGGCGACATGCCGGCGGAAACCCAGACCCGCCTGCTGCGGGTGCTGGCGGACGGCGAGTTCTACCGGGTTGGCGGTCACACACCGGTCAAAGTGGATGTGCGCATCATCGCCGCCACCCACCAGGACCTGGAAGAACTGGTGCAGCGCGGCGACTTCCGCGAGGATCTGTTCCACCGCCTCAACGTGATCCGCATCCATATCCCCAAGCTGGCCGAGAGGCGCGAGGACATCCCGCGCCTGATGCAGTTCTTCTTCCAGCGCGCCGCCGAGGAACTGGGCGGCGAGCCCAAGGTGCTGCTGCCGGAGACCGAGCAGTTCCTGATCGGCCTGGACTGGCCGGGCAACGTGCGCCAGCTGGAAAATACCTGCCGCTGGATCACGGTGATGGCCTCGGGGCGCGAGATTCACCTGCGCGACCTGCCCCCGGAACTGGGCAAGACCACCGCCCCCGCGGAAACCGGCACCCAGACCGACTGGCGCGAGCTGCTCTACAAGTGGGCCCGCAACGAGCTGGTGCAGGGCAAACACCACATCCTGCGCCAGGCGGTACCTACCTTTGAGCGGGTGATGATAGAGGTCGCCCTGCAGCACTCCCAGGGGCGCAAGCGCGACGCCGCCGAACTGCTGGGCTGGGGCCGCAATACCCTGACCCGCAAGATGAAGGACCTGAATATGTAACGGCGCCGCTGGCGATGCACTGCGGCCGCCGCTAGACTGCGCCGATGCCGCCATCCGCCCCCAGCATTGTGCTCTACCAGCCGGAAATTCCACCGAATACCGGCAATATCATCCGCCTGTGCGCCAACACCGGCAGCCAGTTGCACCTGATCGAGCCGCTGGGTTTTGACCTGGACGATAAGAAACTGCGCCGCGCCGGCCTGGACTACCGGGAGTTTGCGGCAGTACAAACCTGGCCGGACCTGGACAGCTTCATTGCCGCCCACCCGGACACGCGCCTGCTGGGCCTGACTACGCACGGCAGTACGCCCTACCACGAAGTCATCTACCAACCCTCGGATGCGCTGCTGTTCGGCCCGGAGACCCGCGGCCTGCCGCCGTCAATCCGCGACAGCCTGCCCGCCGGGCAGCGCCTTCGCGTACCCATGCGCAAGGGCAGTCGCAGTCTGAATCTCAGTAATACAGCGGCGCTGGTGCTGTACGAGGCCCTGCGGCAGTTGGGGTTTCCGGCGCTGGGGTGAGCGCTGTAAAACAAAAAACCCACCCCCGCTTCCGCGAGAGTGGGTTTTCGCTGTCACTTGACCGCTTAGTGAGTAGCGGCTTCGCCACCCTCGGCCGCGGCGGGAGCAGCGTCGCCAGCCTGGGCCTGCGCTTGCGCCAGCGCCTGCTGGTACAGCGCATCGAAGTTCACCGGCGCCAGCATCACCGCGGGGAAACCGCCCTTGATGCAGACCGCGTCGATGTTCTCACGGGCATAGGGGAACAGGATGTTGGGGCAGGCCGTGCCCAGCACGCGACGCAGGTTCTCGCCCTCGATACCGGTGATGAAGAAAATGCCCGCCTGCTGCACTTCCACCAGGAAAGCGGTTTCCTCCTCCACCTTGGCGGTCAGGGTGATGGTCAGCACGACTTCGTAGTTGCCGTTGTCGTCGAGCTTGTCGCTCTTGGTGTTCAGGTCGACATTGACCTTGGGCTGCCACTGCTTGCGAAAGATGGCCGGGCTGGAAGGAGACTCGAAGGAGAGATCCTTGGTGTAGATACGCTGCAGGGAAAACTGCTGTTGGGGCGCTTCCTGCCCGGGTACTGCTTGTTCGTCGGCCATGGGGCCTTCCTCCACTAGTGATGTAAAAGTCAGTTTGCCAGCCCGAGCAGGCCGTTCAGGTCGCCCTGGCGATCCAGGGCAGCCAGATCATCGAAACCACCCACATGGCGCTCGCCGATCCAGATCTGCGGCACGGTGCGACGGCCGCTGCGCTGCATCATTTCCCGGCGCAGGTCCGGGTCGCGATCGACGCCGATCTCTTTGTAGCTCACCTGCTTGCCGTCCAGTAACTGCTTGGCGCGGATACAGAAGGGGCAGTAGGGGGTGGTGTAAATGGTTACTTTGGCTGTCATTGCTGGCGCGTTGTTATTTGGTGGTGGGCAACTGCAGGTTGCCCCACTCCATCATGCCGCCGGTCATCTTGTAGACCTTGTCGAAACCGCTGGCCTTGAGCTTCTTGCCCGCGGCGCCGGCCTGTTGACCCATCTTGCATACCAGCACTATGGGGGCGGCGCGGTATTTTTCAAGTTCTCCCTTGCGATCGTCCAGCTTGGCCGAGGGTATGTGCAGGGCGCCGGTGATATGGCCCTGCTTGAAATCGGCGCCGTCGCGCAAATCCACGAACACCCCGCCTTCCCGATTCACCAGGTTGATGGCCTGCTGCGGACTCAGGGAGGGGCCGGCCTTGCGCGATTCGTGAAAAATCAGCATGCCGACCGCGGCCAACAGGGCGGCGACCAGAATCCATTGCTGGGTGAGAAATTCGAAGAATAGTGCCATGGGAGCGTATAGAAATCCGGATAGTCACCGGCCGAGGGCCGGGGCGGGCTACCCGAGGCAGCTACCGCTGTTTAAAAAGGCGGCAATTATAGCCGCTCGCCGGAGCCCGGGCCACCTCCACCGACGCTCCAGCCCGCAACCGGTCGACGATGCTTGCTCTCCCGCCACCCCGGCGCTGCGATTGGCCGCCAGAGCGTGTAAAATGCCGGGGTTTCGTCCCCAGACTTTAGCGGATTCCCCATGAGCGACACAGGCAAGCACCCCACCGTACTGATTGTGCTGGACGGCTTCGGCTACCGCGAGGACAGCCGGGACAACGCCATCGCCAATGCCAGCACCCCGGTGTGGGACCGCCTGTGGCGGGAACAGCCCCACACCCTGATCTCCGGCTCCGGGCTGGATGTGGGCCTGCCCGCCGGGCAAATGGGGAATTCCGAAGTCGGCCACATGAGCCTGGGCGCCGGACGCGTCATCTACCAGAACATCACCCGTATCGACAAAGCCATCGAAGACGGCAGCTTTGACCAGAATCCGGTCTACACCGACGCCATCGACAAGGCGGTAGCCAAGGGCGGAGCGGTCCATGTGCTGGGGTTGCTGTCACCCGGCGGTGTACACAGCCACGAGGAGCAGATCTTCGCAGCGGTTCGCCTGGCCGCCAAACGCGGTGCCAGCAAGGTCTACCTGCACGCCTTCCTGGACGGTCGCGACACCCCGCCCCGCAGCGCCGCCGCTTCGCTGGAAAAAGCCGATGCCCTGTTTTCCGAGCTCGGCTGCGGCCGGGTGGCCAGCATTGTGGGTCGCTACTACGCCATGGACCGCGACAATCGCTGGGACCGTATCGAGAGCGCCTGGAACCTGTTGGTAAAAGCCAAAGCCCCCTTCACTGCGGAAAACTCTGGCGAGGCGCTGGGCGCGGCCTACCACCGCGACGAGAACGACGAATTCGTACAGCCCACCCTGATCGGCGGTTCCGATGCCGCCATCAAGGACGGCGACGCGGTGCTGTTCATGAACTTCCGCGCTGACCGCGCCCGCCAGCTCAGCCACGCCTTTGTCGATGCCGACTTCAGCGGCTTTGATCGCGGCGCGGTGCCTGAACTGGCGGCCTTCGTCACCACCACCGAATACGCCGCCAGTCTCGACGCCCCCTGCGCCTTTCCCCCGGAGAGCCTGAGCAATGTCCTCGGCGACTACCTGGCCCAGCGCAACATGACCCAGCTGCGTATCGCCGAGACCGAGAAATACGCCCACGTCACTTTTTTCTTCAGCGGCGGCCGCGAACAGGAATTTCCCGGCGAGGAGCGGGTGATGATCCCCTCCCCCGATGTGGCCACCTACGACCTGAAGCCGGAAATGAGCGCCCCGGAGCTGACCGACCGGCTGGTAGAGGCCATCGGCTCCGGCAAGTACGACCTTATCGTCTGCAACTACGCCAACGGCGACATGGTCGGGCACACCGGTGTCTATGAGGCGGCGGTCAAGGCGGTGGAAGCGCTGGACGAGTGCCTGGGGCGAGTGGAAGCGGCACTGCTGGAACACGGCGGCCAGGCCCTGGTCACCGCCGACCACGGCAACTGTGAACAGATGCAGGACTACGATTCCGGCCAGGTGCATACCCAGCACACCACCGAACACGTGCCGCTGGTCTACATCGGCAAGCGCGACCTGAGCCTGGACCCGGCCGGTGGCATTCTCGCCGATATCGCCCCGACCCTGTTGGGCCTGATGGACCTGCCCCAGCCGGAGGAAATGACCGGTCGCAACCTCAGCCGCGCGAACGCCTGAAGCAGTGAGATCGCGCCCGGCACCGCTGCTGCTGGCGCTGCTGCTGGCGGCGCCTTTGAGCCTTGCGCAGAGCGACGAAGGCGAGACCAAGGCCAGGCTGCAGACCCTGCAAAAGGAGATCAAGCAGCTCGACCGCGAGCTCAGCAGCGCCCGCACCCGCCGCGACACACTGCTGGCAGAACTGCGCAAGGCGGAAACCGCCCTCGGCGAATTGCAGAAGCAAATTGCCGCGACCCGCGCGGACATCACCGCCAGCGAGCGCGAACTGGCCGCCCTGGCGGAGCAGCAAACGCAACTGGAACAGCGCCGGGCCCGGCAGCAGAAGCGCATCGCCGAGGAACTGGAAACCGCCTGGAAGATGGGCCGGCAGGATCAGCTCAAGGTGCTGCTGAACCAGGAGGACCCCCACACCCTGGCCCGGGCCATGGCCTATTACCGCTATTTCTTCGACGCCCGCAACGCGCAGATCGAGGCCTTCCGCGCCACTCTGGCGGAGCTGGCCGGCGTGCGCGACAGTATTGAGGCCGAGCGCGACGAGCTACAGGCCCGGCAGCAGACCCTGGCCGATGAACAGGTAGAGCTGGAGGCGCAGAAAGGTACCCGCCAGGAGGCCGCCGACGCGCTGGCCGCGGACATCAGCAGCAAGGGTGACGCCCTGGCGCAGTTGAAAAAAGACCAGAAAGAACTGGAGGCCCTGCTGCAAACCATCCAGCAGGCGGTGATCGATCTGGCCCTGCCGGACAACACCCAGCCCTTCGGCAAAGCCCGCGGCAAGATGCCCTGGCCGGTGGCAGGCAAGCCCAGCAACCGTTTCGGTCGCGCCCGCAACGACGGCAAGATGACCTGGCAGGGCGTCAACATTCCCGCCGCGGCCGGTGCGCCGGTGCGGGCAATCCATCACGGCCGGGTGGTTTACGCGGACTGGTTCCGCGGTTCCGGCCTGCTGCTGATCGTCGATCACGGCGACGGCTACATGAGCCTGTATGCCCACAACCAGAGCCTGCAACGGGAAGTGGGGGAATGGGTCCAGGCCGGCAGCGTCATCGGCGGTGTGGGCGACAGCGGCGGCCTGGAACGGCCGGCCCTGTATTTCGAGATCCGCCACAATGGCAAACCGGTGGACCCGGCGGGCTGGTGTTCGGGCTGAACCAGCCTTTCACACTGGCGTGCCCGCAGTCACACTGCGCCCCTGCCACGCGGCCGGGGCTTTGAGTTACACTGAAGGCACCTGTTTTTCCCAATGCACCGGCCCCGGGGCCCAGTGGCGGTAATCATGCGTACTCCTCGTTTCACCCGAACCCTGCTGGGCGCAGCCATGCTCAGCCTTCCCCTGTCCCTGCCGGCGGCTGTAGACCAGGAGCCCCTGCTGCCACTGGATGATCTGCGCACCTTTGCCGACGTCTACAACCAGATTCGCGTCGGCTATGTCGAGGAAATCGACGACTCCACTCTGCTCGAGTACGCCATCCAGGGCATGTTGATGAGCCTTGACCCGCACTCGGTCTACCTCACCAAGGACGCCTTCGAAGATCTGCAGACCAACACCTCCGGCGAATTCAGCGGCCTCGGTCTGGAAGTTGGCATGGAGGACGGCTACGTCAAAATCATCGCCCCCATCGATGGCTCTCCCGCTGCCGAGGCGGGACTGCAGACCGGCGACGTCATCCTCAAACTGGACAACCAGGCGGTGAAGGGCATGAGCCTGGGCGAGGCCATCGATCACATGCGCGGCCCCAAGGGCAGCGACATCCTGCTCACCATCGGCCGCCCCGGCGAGACCGAACCCTTCGACGTCACCCTCACACGGGACACCATCAAGGTGGCCAGCGTGCGCGAGCGAATCCTGGAGCCGGGCTACGGCTATATCCGCATCGCCCAGTTCCAGACCCACACCGGCGAGGACGTCAGCGAATCCCTGGCCAAGCTGGCGAAGGACGGCGCCCTGAAAGGCCTGGTTCTGGATCTGCGCAACAACCCCGGCGGCGTACTGCGCGCCAGCGTGGATGTGGCGGACATTTTCATGGACGGCGGCCTGGTGGTGTACACCGAGGGCCGGCTGGCCAACTCCGACGTGCGCTACGAAGCCCAGCCCGTGGACGATGCCCATGGCATCCCGGTGGTGGTGCTGATCAATGGCGGCTCCGCCAGCGCCTCGGAAATTGTCGCCGGCGCCCTGCAGGACCACGGCCGCGCCGTGATCATGGGCACCAACAGCTTCGGCAAGGGCTCGGTACAGACCGTACTGCCCATTTCCGAATCGCGCGCGGTGAAACTCACCACCGCCCTGTACTTCACCCCCAATGGCCGTTCCATCCAGGCCGCCGGCATCGAACCGGACATCCAGGTGGAGCGGGCCCGGGTCACCGCCTACGATACATCGCGGCAGATCAGCGAGGCCGATCTCTCCGGTCACCTGGACAACGCCAACGGTGACCGCCCCCAGCCCCACGAGCGCAGCGTCAACAACCTGCTGGCCACAGACAACCAGCTCTACGAGGCACTGACCCTGCTCAAGGGCGTCAACATCCTGGGCCTGAGGCAGAAGCCAAAACCGGCACCAGTGCCGGATAGCGAGTCCTGACACCTGCTGCGCCGCGCACTCCAACTGGGCCTTTTTTGCAGCCTTTTTCTGGGCCTGCCGGCCAGCGCCGCCCGGTGGCAGGTCGATGAGTGCGGCCACGGCGCCGCTGTATCGCAGCCACCGCGCTACACCCTGGTCATCATCATCGATGACATCGGCAACCAACTCGGCGCCGGGCGCTCCGCCGTGGAACTGCCCGGGCGCCTGAACTACGCGGTGTTGCCACACACCCCCCACGGCCCGGCCCTGGCGGAACTGGCCCACCGCCGTGGCAAGGAAGTGCTGTTGCACCAGCCGATGAGCAACCTTGCCCACAAACCTCTCGGCCGCGGCGGCCTCACCCCGGAACTGCCGCGAGAGCGTTTCGACAGCGTGCTGCAAGCGGCCATCGCCAGCGTGCCCCACGCCCGCGGCCTCAATAACCATATGGGTTCCGATCTCACCCGACGGCGGCCGCAGATGGAGTGGCTGATGGCGGAGCTGGCCGACCGGCAGCTGTACTTTGTCGACTCCCGCACCGACAAGGGCACCGTGGCGGCAACCGTCGCTGGCGAGACCCGGGTGCCCCACCTTTCGCGCCAGGTGTTCCTCGACAACCAGCGCAATCCGGAAGCCATCGCCGAGCGCTTCGCCCATTTCACCCGCCTGGCACGGGAACGGGGCACGGCAGTAGCGATCGGCCACCCCTACCCCGAAACCATCGCCTTTCTGCAGCAGGCATTGCCCTCGCTGGCGTCCGGCCCCTACCGGCTGGCGCTGGTCTCGGAAGTGCTCGCCAGCGGACACGTTGAAACTAATAAACCGTAGTTGCAGACGCATGCAGCAGGGCGGTTCCCCTTTGTAAACCGCTGCAGGCTGCCTGATGGAAAGCGGCCCACCTCGCGTATCCCGCCCAGGCTGGAGGCGTTACTGTACAGCCCCCGAAAATCCGCGAGGCAATAACTATGAGATTCCACGCCGTTCGCCTGCTGGGTGTCGCGCTGACGCTCTCCCTGTCAGTCCTGGCCCGGGCGGAAGACGCCCCACGCATTGCACAGACCAGCGCGCCGGAAGGCGCCCCCAACGTGGTTGTCGTCCTGCTGGATGACGTCGGCTTTGGCGCCGCCAGCACCTTTGGTGGCCCCGCAGAGACCCCCGGCATGGACGCACTGGCCGCCGAGGGCCTGCGCTACAACCGCTTCCACACCACCGCCATCTGCTCCCCAACCCGCGCCTCCCTGCTCACCGGCCGCGAGTCCCACCGCGCCAACGTCGGCACGGTGATGAATGTGGCCAACAGCTATCCCGGCTACCAGGGGCTGCTCAACCCCCACACCGCCACCATCGCCGAGATGCTGCGCCAGCAGGGCTACAGCACCGCCGCCATCGGCAAGTGGCACCTGGCGCCCACCTGGGAAACCTCGCCCGTGGGCCCCTTCGACCACTGGCCGACGGGCGTTGGCTTCGAGAAGTTCTACGGCTTCATGGGCGGCGAGACCGACCAGTTCGACCCCACCCTGTTCGAAGGCACCCGCCCGATCCTGCGCCCGGATGTGGACAACTACCACCTCACCGAGGACATGAGCCGCGAAGCCATCGAGTGGATGGGATTGCAGCACAGCCTGACGCCGGACAAGCCCTTCTTCCTCTACTACGCCACCGGCGCGGCCCACGCGCCACTGCAGGTGCCGCAAGAGTGGATCGACCGCTACCAGGGCCGCTTTGACCAGGGCTGGGACGCCATGCGCGAAGAGATCATCGCCCGGCAGAAAGAACTGGGGGTTATTCCGGCCGCTACCGACCTCACCCCGCGCCCGCAACAGATTCCCGCCTGGGACAGCCTCAGCCCCGACCAGCAGAAAGTCGCCGCCCGGCTGATGGAAACCTACGCCGCCTTCCTCGCCCACACCGATGCCCAGGTGGCAAAACTGGTGGACCATCTCAAGGCCAGCGGCCAGTTCGACAACACACTGTTCTTCTACGTGGTGGGCGACAACGGCAGCAGCGCCGAGGGCGGACCGCCCGGCAGTATCAACTATATGGGCGCCCTGCAGGGCCTGCAGGAGCCAGTGGAGGTGCAGATCGCCAAACTCGACACCATCGGCAGCGCCGAATCCTACCCCCAGTACCCCGCTGGCTGGGCCTGGGCCCTGACCACCCCCTTCCAGTGGGTGAAGCAGGTGGCCTCCCACCTGGGCGGTACCCGCAACCCGCTGGTGGTCACCTGGCCCAGGGGCATTAAAGACAAGGGCGGCCTGCGCCAGCAGTTCTCCCATGTCAACGACATCGCTCCCACCATCCTCGCCGCCGCCGGCATCGAGATGCCGGAGCAGGTGAACGGTGTCAGCCAGCTGCCCATGGACGGCAGCTCCATGCTGGAAAGCTTCGCCAGCGCCGACGCCCCGGAATTCCATCCCACCCAGTACTTCGAGGTGTTCGGCAACCGCGCCATCTACCACGAGGGCTGGATCGCCTCGGCCCGTCACGACCGCCTTCCGTGGACGGTCGGCCTGGCCTCCGGAAAATCCAACTTCGATGACGACCGGTGGGAGCTGTACAACCTGGAGAACGATTTCAGCCAGGCCCACGACCTGTCCGCGGAGCATCCGGAAAAGCTCGCGGAAATGAAGAAACTGTTCACGGCCGAGGCGGCCGACCTCGGCATCCTGCCGCTGCGCAACGCCGCCAACGTTCGCACGCCCATGCCCTTCCTGGCCGAAGGCAAAGAGCGTGTGATCTATCCCAACGGCACCTTTGCCATACCGGAGGACCAGGTGCCAAACATTGACAACCGCTCCTGGTCGGTAGTGGCTGACCTGAATGTCGACAGCCAGGGCGGCCGCGGTGTCATCGCCACCATGGGCGGCACCACCGCCGGCTGGTCACTCTACCTCGACAATGCCGGGCGCCCGGTCTTCGAGTACCGCATCTTCGAGTACGGCCAGATCCGCCTGCAGGGCAAGCAGCCGCTGGCGGCCGGCAGCCACCAGCTGGCGGTGGAATTCGATTACGACGGGCCGGGCTACGCCAAGGGCGGCACCTTCACCCTCAAGGTGGACGGCAAAGCCCAGGGCAGCGACAGCGTGCGCGCCAGCCAGCCGGCCTTTTTCTCCATCGACGAGACCTTCGACACCGGCATCGATACCGGCTCACCCGCCGGCCACTACCCGGACAACGCCGCACTCGGTTATCCCCTGACCGGTGCAGTCATTCAGCAGGTGGACCTGGGCGGCCGCTAGGCAAGCCACCCGGCCGGTCCTGCAGTGACCGGCCACGCCCTTTCTTTTCACGCCGGCTCCACGCCGGCGCCTTTTTTCGCAACTTTGTTCACAGCTTGCGCGAGATGTCCACGGTTTAACCGCTGTGACCAGCGGCGTATCATTAGCGGTTCTGCGCGCGGCAAATAGGCTGACATCCGCCCTGACGCTTGCCGCGTACCCCTAGTTTCCAGACCGGTTTACAACGCGACAATGAAGAAAGTTCTGTTCGGAAGACGTATGTGGCTCATGCTGATCGCCACCCTGTTGGTTTTTGGCGGGGTGCTGGGCATGCAGTGGTTCGGCAATATGAAAATGAACGAGTTCATGGACAACATGCCGGTGCCACCGGTCAGCGTATCCACCGCCGAGGCACGCACCGCCCTGTGGCAGGACAGCGTTGAATCCGTGGGCACGCTGGCCGCCATCCGCGGCGCCGAGCTGGCCACCGAAGTGCCCGGCACCGTGGAAGAGATATTCTTCGACAACGGCGCCCAGGTCGCCGAGGGGGATATCATCCTCAACCTGAATTCCGCCCCCGATCGCGCCGAGCTGAAGGCCCTGGAAGCCGCCGCCGAACTCGCCGCCATCGAGCTGCGCCGGGCCAAGAGCCTGGTGGCCTCGCGCAATATCTCCAAATCCGAGATCGACCAGCGCAGCAGCCAGCTCGACCAGGCCAGGGCCCGGGTCGCCGCCCAGCAGGCGCGCATCGACCAGAAGACCCTGCGCGCGCCCTACTCCGGCCACCTCGGCATTCGCCGCTATAACGTGGGCGACTATGTGCAGACCGGCGACACCATTATCGAGCTGCAGTCACTGGACAAGCTCTACGTCGACTTCACACTGCCCGAACAGTACAGCGGCCAGGTGCGTACCGGTATGGAAGTCAACGCGCAGTTGCAGGCAGTGGGCGGCAATGCCTTCACCGGCCACATCAACGCCATCGCCCCGGTGATCGACCCACAAACCCGCAACTTCGCCGTGCAGGCCATTCTGGATAACCCCGATAACCTGCTCAAACCCGGCATGTTCGCCAGCCTGAACCTGCCGATCGGCCTGGAAGTGGAGCAGGTGATCGTGCCGCGCACGGCGGTGGCCTACCGCCCCTATGGCAACTCAGTGTATGTGTTGGAGAAGAAAGAGGGCGACACCTTCACCGCCACCCAGCGCTTTGTCACCCTCGGCCCGGTGCGCGGCGACATGGTGGCCATCCTGGAGGGATTGAACCCCGGGGAAACCGTCGCTACCAGCGGGCTGCTGAAGCTGGATTCCGGCGCCGTCGTCACCGCCAACAACGCCATCCAGCCCAGCGCCGAGCTCAACCCGCAACCGGACAACGGCTGATATGAAATTCACTGACATATTCATCCGCAAACCGGTACTCGCGACGGTAGTGAGCCTGTTCCTGCTGGTGTTGGGCCTGCGCGCCGCCAGCGACCTCAATGTGCGCGAGTACCCGATGATCGAGAACGCGGTCATCACCGTGTCCACCGCCTACATCGGCGCAGACGCGGAGCTGATCCGCGGCTTTATCACCACGCCGCTGGAGCAGGAAATCGCCACCGCCGAGAACATCGACTACATCTCCTCCAACAGCACCCAGGGCCTGTCCAACATCAGCGCCTATGTACGCACCGACGCCGACCCGGACGAGGTGCTCACCCAGGTGGTGACCAAGGTCAACAAACTGCGCAACCAGTTGCCCCAGGAATCGGAAGACCCGGTCATCACCCTCGCCATCGGCGAGCAGGTGGGCAGCATGTACATCTCCTTCGACAGCGACGTGCTGCCCACCAACCGGGTGGCGGACTACGTGATTCGCGAAGTAGAACCCAAGCTCGCCACCCTGCCCGGGGTGCTGCGCGCGGACGCCGACACCACCGCCGTGTTCGCCATGCGTGTCTGGCTCGACCACCAGCGCATGACCGCCTTTAACATCACTGCCGGCGAGGTGCGCTCGGCCCTGGCGGCCAACAACATCCTGTCGGCGGTGGGCGCCACCAAGGGCAGCATGCTGTCGGTCAACCTCAAGGCCAATACCGACCTGTCCACGGTTGAGGATTTCGAACAACTGGTGCTGCGCGAGGAAAGCGGCGCCATTGTTCGATTGAAGGATGTGGCCGAGGTGGAGCTCGGCAACGAGGGCTATGAGCAATCCGCCATGGTCATCGACAAGGAAGCTGTGTTTATCCAGATCGACGTCGCCACCGATGCCAACGCACTGGAGGTGATCGCGCGGGTGCGTGATGTTTACGAGAACGTGATCGAACCGCGCCTGCCGGAAGGCATCAACGGCAACATCAACTACGACGCCACCATCTACATCAACAATGCCATCAGCGATGTGCAGTCCACTATCATCGAGGCCATGATCATCGTGATCCTGGTGATCTTCCTGTTCCTCGGCTCGATGCGCTCGGTGCTGATCCCGGCGGTGGCGGTGCCACTGTCGCTGATTGGCGGCCTGTTCCTGATGCAGCTAATGGGTTTTTCCATCAACCTGCTGACCCTGCTGGCGATTGTGCTCGCTATCGGTATCGTGGTGGACGACGCCATCATCGTGCTGGAGAACATCCACCGCCATATCGAGGAAGGCATGGCGCCGGTGGATGCCGCCCTCAAGGGCGCTCGCGAGCTGGCCTGGCCGATTGTCGCCATGACCACCACCCTGGTGGCGGTTTACATTCCCATCGGCTTCGTCGGCGGCCTCACCGGCACCCTGTTCACCGAATTCGCCTTCACCCTGGCCGGCGCGGTGCTGATCTCCGGCATCGTGGCCCTGACCCTGTCGCCCATGATGTGCGCGAAGATGCTGAGCAAGCACGAGGAGGGCGAGGAAAACAAACTGGAAAAATGGCTCGACGATCGCTTCGAGGCTTTGCGCCGCGTGTACCACCGCGACCTGGACCGGGTGATGGACGACCGCGCCGGCATCCTGGTGTTCGGCGCCGTGGTGATCGCATCCTGCTACTTCCTGTTCGTACGGGCGCCCTCGGAACTGGCGCCACCGGAAGACCTCGGCCTGATTTTCTACCTTGCCGACGCCGACCCCTACGTCACCCTGGACTATGTCGAGAAGTACACCGCCGAAATCGGTGCCATTACTCGCGACACCGACGAAATTGCGGTGAACTTCCTGTTCAACGGTGTCAGCCCGATGGCGCCCGGTTCCACCAACGGCGCCTTCGGCGGTTTTATCTTCAAGCCCTGGGCCGAGCGTGAGCGCAGCTCCACTGAAGTGCTGGCCGAATCCATCCAGCCCCGCACCCAGGCGATTGCCGGGCTACAGGTCAACGCGGTCAACCCGTCGCCCCTGCCCGGCAGCGGCACCCTGCCGGTGGAGTTCGTGATCACCACCACCCTGGACTTCCCGATCCTCTACGAGACCGCTGCCGAAGTACTCAAGCGCGCCCGTGACAGCGGCAAGTTCATCTTCATCGACCAGGACCTGCAGATCGACAAGCCCCAGCAGAACCTGGTGATCGACCGCAACAAGGCGGCACTGCTGGGCGTGGACATGCAGACCCTGTCCTCCGACCTCAGCGCCCTGCTGTCCGGCGGCTACGTCAATCGCTTCGCCATGAACGACCGTTCCTACAAAGTGATTCCGCAGGTGCAGCGGCAGCAGCGCCTGAGCCAGGAAGACCTGCTCAACTACCACACGCGCACCCGCAGTGGTGACCTGATCCCCCTGAGCACCCTGGTGACAATCCGTGAAGACGTGGTACCGCGCTCGCTGAAGGGCTTCCAGCAACTCAACTCGGTCACCCTGAGCGGCATCCCCCGCCCCGGTATTGCCCTGGGCGACGCGCTGAAATCCCTGGAGGGCATTGCCGACGACGTGTTGAGCCGCGAATACAGCATCGACTACGGCGGCGAAAGCCGGCAGCTGAAAACCGAGGGCAGCTCGCTGGTGATGACCTTCTTCTTCGCCCTGCTGCTGATCTACCTGGTGCTGGCGGCGCAGTTCGAGTCCTTCCGCGACCCGCTGATCATGCTGGTGACTGTACCCATGTCCATCGCCGGAGCCCTGCTGTGCCTGAACGTGCTCTCCATCTTCCAGGTCACCGGCGCCACCCTGAACATCTACACCCAGGTGGGACTGGTGACCCTGATCGGGGTGATCTCCAAGCACGGCATCCTGATTGTGGAATTCGCCAACCGCCTGCAGGAAGAGGGCATGAACAAGCGCGAAGCCATCGAGGAAGCCGCGTCCGTGCGCCTGCGTCCGGTGCTGATGACCACCGCCGCCCTGGTGCTGGCCATGCTGCCCCTGCTGGTCGCCGACGGTCCCGGCGCTTCCGCCCGCTTCTCCATGGGCCTGGTGATCGCCTCCGGCATGACCATCGGCACCCTGTTCACCCTGTACGTTCTGCCGGCGGTCTACATGTACCTGGGCCGCGACGTAGCGATGCAGCAGGCCCGAAAGGCTGCGAAAGGCACCTTGCCGGCCAGCGCCTGACATGGAGATTCGCATTGATGACCTGCGCGGCGAGGGTGTTATCGCCCTGCTGCGCGAGCACCTGGAGGATATGTACGCCACCTCGCCGCCCGAGAGCGTCCACGCGCTGGACGTGGAGGGCCTCAGGCAGCCCTCCATTACCTTCTGGTGCCTGAAAGAAAGGAACGTTGTACTCGGTTGCGTAGCGCTGAAGGCCCTTGAACCCGGGCATGGCGAGATTAAATCCATGCGTACCGCCAACGCTGCCCGGGGCCGCGGTGTCGGCAATCGACTGCTCATCCACCTGCTGGGCGAAGCTCGCGCGCGCGGCTTCCAGCGCCTGAGCCTGGAAACCGGCACCCAGAACTTCTTCCTGCCCGCGCGCAGACTCTACGAGAAGCACGGCTTTAGCTACTGCGAGCCCTTCGCCGACTACCGGCTCGATCCCAACAGTGTTTTCATGACACTGGCGCTCTGAGTCCCGCAACGCTGGTATCGCCGCCACCTGCTTGTACATCACCGTCTTGCGCTCCTTCGCCTGTGGCAAGCTCGTCACGACGCAGGGCAATAATTGACTTTGAGCGGTCAACAACGACGTTCACCAAAACACATGCAAGAGTCCTTTTCCGGCTAGCTGAATCCGCAGGGACAAGCCGCTTTTAAAGGGACAAAATCGACTGACCCAGAAGGCATCATCTTGCAGGCCACATAATTAGCCGGGCATGGCGGGTTGTCTTCGTTGACAAAGGGCCGATATTACCGGGGTGCACACTGAAAATTTCAGTGTTCAACGCTCTGGCGTGCTGGCACGGAAGTATGGAAACCGGGGAAAGGCTGGTGGTACGCTCGATGAGGTCGAATTCAAGCTGTAAGCAGGTGGCTGTTGTGGTATCAGAAAGTTTCAAATTATGTAGCTGTTAGGACATCTTCAACTATCCATCACATGAATCGCAGAGAAAGTAATGTACGATTTTTCATCATCAGGTGCATTTGTTGAAACCTTTACTTTAGAACCGTATTCAAAGGGTTCTTTAGATGGTCTAACTTTCGCAGTAAAAGACAATATTGATATTGCTGGCCACAAAACCTCCTACGGCAGCCCGTCTTGGAAAGATAAGCATGACGCCCCGTCATACAATGCGCTTTGTATTGATCAGTTACTAGAGGCTGGCGCGACCTGTCTTGGTAAAACCGTATCAGACGAATTTACCTATAGCTTAGATGGCGAGAGTTATTTTTTTGGTACTCCGATAAATCCAACTGTTCCTGATCGAATTCCAGGCGGGTCATCAAGTGGATCAGCTTCAGCGGTTGCTTGTGGTTTGGTTGATTTTTCCATTGGTACGGACTCCGCTGGATCTATTCGTGTCCCTGCTAGTTTATGTGGCGTTTATGCAATGCGCCCGACGATGCACCGAATTTCTGAAGCTGGTGTTTTACCTTTTGTGCCAAGCACAAGTACGGTTGGAGCCTTTGCAGGTAACCTCAATACGCTAGGTAAAGTGATGGGAACACTGCTTCGCAGTGAAAATACGACACCAGAAAAAATACAAAATATTTATCTTCTTGAAGACGCTTTTACCTTATCAAATACCGAGGTAGCTAAGGCGTTAAAATGCAAGATTGATGCGCTATCATCTCGTTGTGATGCGAATATAATTTCAATCACATTAGGTGAAATTACCAATGATCCAATGACGCTCGACAAATTGAACGCAGATGCTTTAAGACCATTACAAACATTTGATTTTTTGAATACGGTTGGAAATTGGATTGAAAATGAATCGCCTGATTTAAGCCCATTTTTTGCCATGAAGTATGAAACGGTGCGTAACTTTGACCGCAAGAAGGTCAGTGGCTCACTGATGCTTTGTGAAAAGATGTTTAATCGAATAACTTCATTTTTTCAAAAAGGCGACTTAATTTTATTTCCGACAATACCGACTATTGCGCCATTGAAAGGGGCTTTTGAACACATGGAAACCGCGATGGATTTTTACGATAGAACAATGGCGATTACCGCATTTTCAGGGGTGGCTAGACTTCCTGAAATAACCATCCCAATGACAACAGTTGATAATGCGCCTGTTGGTTTATCTATTGCTGCTGGTTTTTATCAAGATGAATTTTTAATTTCGGCAGTAAAACAGTTGTTTCAATAAAAGCTCTAACAAGCGCATTAACGCGGAACGTCTTTCGCTGCGCTCAGGTCGTCCGGTTACGCGGACGCCAAGCTCCATTGTTGCGCGGTGCGCAACGCGCTACGATTCCCTCATGATTAAATCATTCCGCCACAAAGGACTGAAGCGGTTTTACTCGACCGGCCACACGTCTGGCATACAACCAGACCATGCCAAGAAGCTGCGTATGCAGCTGGCTGCTCTGGATACGGCCACTTCCGTGGAAGATATGGATATCCCAGGTTTTCGCCTTCACCCATTGAAGGGCAATGACAAAGGACGGTGGTCGATTCGGGTCAACGGAAACTGGCGCATGACGTTCGAATTTCAGGACGGCAACGCCTACGTTCTTGATTATGAGGATTGTCACTAATGACTATGCATAATCCCCCGCATCCCGGTGAATTCATTCGGGAAGTTTACCTGGAGCCTTTTGGCATCAGTTCCCGTCAGCTTGCGTCCAGTCTTGGGGTCTCACCTTCCACATTGTCTCGGCTTCTCAAAGGAGCCAGTGGTATTAGCCCGGAAATGTCTCTTCGGTTATCCAAGGTTCTCGGGCGTACTCCTGAGAGTTGGTTGGCGATGCAAGATATGTATGACCTATGGGTGGCTCGCGGCAAAGTCAATCTGGATGGTATTCATCGCCTGGACTTCGAAGCAGCTTAACCAGGGCTGTTGTCGGGCGGCCAGCGCTGGCGCTCCGGCACGCCGCAAAGCCAAGCGTTAAGACGCTGCTGGTACTCACTCTGGTAACTGTGCCGCTACGCGCCTCCGACGCCGGACGCGCTAAAGGCCACAAGACCACCCTAAGCCGTTACAGCCCCGGGGTCGTGGCAAGCTCCTGTCTCAACCAGGACTTGAACAACTCGATCCTGGCAAGGCTTGGAGACTCAGGGTCATTAAGTAGCGAGAAGGTAAAGCCCGGTACGATTTCCAGGTCAAAGAGCCTGACCAATACACCCCTGCGTATCATTTCACCCGCCAGGCTGTAAGAAGACAGGCAAATGCCCTGCCGCCAGCCACTGCGTTGATACACATTTCGAGGGTATGGACCTCGATATGGACTGGGTCCGGCGCCACAATGAGTACGACGTGAGCCCGGCAGTCACCGCCTGTCACTCCCACTGATTCCGGCCTGTCGCATGTACTCGACGTAAAGGTGGATGACAACAATCATGCACAGCGAGAGAATGCGGGCACTATAAACACAGGATCGAACGGTGAAAGTAATCAGATCGAAAGAATTCATAGCGTCGAGGGCTTGGGGCGCGAAAGATATAGCCAACATGGACGGCATAACGACGAGGCTACACTGGACCGACACTCCTTATAGATGGCATGTGAACGACGGCCAGGAGGTTTTCGTAGTGCTGGATGGAAGGGTGGAGATGCTCTACCGTATCAACGGAAGCGAAAGCAGCGTGCTACTGGAGGTCGGGGACATATTCTATGCATCGGTCGGAACGGAACATGTTGCGCACCCGATCGGTGAAGCACGTGTACTGGTAGTGGAGAAAGCGGGCAGTGTATAACAAGCTGCAGGTGTTCGCCGAAGACAGGCGGGCCGTTGAAAAGGATCTGGCCGCACTGAAATCGATTCTTGAGGGCGGTACTTGAATGACTACATTTTCAAACCCATCAGAAGCTACTGACAAAAGCAATGAAGACTCAGTATTACACTGCCACAAGCCTTGACGGATTTCTCGCCACTGAAGACGACTCACTTGATTGGCTTTTCCCGCTGGGGAATCTTGATGATTCCAGCTATCCGGAATTCATTGCCGATGTAGGTGCGCTGGCCATGGGGTCAGCCACCTATGAATGGATGATGCGCAATGCGGATCAGGTCGCCAAAGAGACTGGCTCACCATGGCCATACAGCCAGCCAGCATGGGTATTCTCAAGTCGCAAGCTGCCTGCGATTGACGGTGCGGACATTCATTTTGCAAATGGAGATGTCCGCCAGGTTCACCGGGAAATGCGGGTCGCCGCCAAAGACAAGAACATCTGGATTGTGGGTGGCGGCGATCTGGCTGGTCAGTTCTACGACGCCGGCTTACTGGATGAAATCATTGTTCAGCTTGGCTCTGCCACGCTTGGCAAAGGGAAGCCTCTCTTTCCGCGTCGCGCATTAAGCCCGGCTCTCCAGCTGGTATTCGTTCGCCAGATGGGGTCAGGTATGGCGGAGTTACGTTACGAAGTTTATAAAAATGACTGACGTAAACCCGCCTGAGGGACAATCAACTTCGCCCCTGAGCCGTTCAGCTCGGGTTCATCTTCTACTCTGTAGTCTGCAAGCGGATTCATGGAGATTGCCATGCGGAATATTAAATACACTTTGCTGAACAGCGCCGTAACCTTGCTTGCCACACTTGCCCTGGTGACGGCCGCCCACGCCGATCCGCCTGCCCACGCCGGCGGTCCCCACAAGGATAAATCCAGCGCCGCGAAACATGCTGGTAAATCCGGCAAGGCGCAGGATCGCGGCGGTATCGACATCGATATTGTGTTCGACAGCCCTCACCGCGCCATCATCCACGACTACTACCGCGGCGAGTTCAGCCAGCGCGGCTGTCCTCCCGGACTGGCGAAAAAAGGCAACGGCTGCATGCCCCCGGGGCAGGCGCGCAAATGGAGCCTGGGCCACCGCTTGCCGGATGACATCGTGTACTACCCGCTTCCCCATGACCTGCAAATGCGTCTAGGCTATGACGATCCGGCCTACAAACTGATCCGCGTGGGCGCGGACATCCTGCGCATCGGCGTGGGCTCCGCCATCGTGGTGGAGGCGGTAGAGGATCTGGGCGGAGCGTTCTAGCTCCCGCTGCAGTCACGCTTACAGTAATCAGCCAGCCGAAGAGGAAACCATGCTTAACCACGTCATGATCGGGTCCAGCGATATCGAAAGGTCAAAGCGCTTCTACAATGCCGTACTCGGTGTACTCGGGGCGGGCGAGCCCATGGTGCATGTCAACGACACTGGCCAGACGCGCCTGTTCTACATCCACAACGGGTCCAACTTCAGTATTACCGAGCCGATCAACGGCAAGCCGCCCACGGTGGCCAATGGCTCTACCATCGGCTTTGCCTGCCGTTCGGCGGAGCAGCTGAAGGAGTTCCATGAAGTCGCCGTGGCCAATGGCGCAACTGCGGTGGAGGACCCGCCCGGCCCCCGGGAAGGCTCCTTGGGTACTATGCACCTTTGCTACTTCCTGGACCCGGACGGCCACAAGATCTGCGGTGTATACCGCCCGCGGTGATGCCCGCCTTAATGTATCCACAACCCGGATTCAAATGTTCTTGTGTACGAAATAGACTGATTGATGCCAGGCAATCAATGATGCGGGGACCGATATGAGGCCGTATTGCCAGGAGGTATCGCTAATGCCGTTTTCAAAGAAGTACATTTCCAGGCCGACCGCGATGACCTGAATGGCCACCAGAAACAACAACAGGGACGGGATCGGTTTCAGCTTTAACGTCCCCACAGTGGCGAGCAGAACTGCACCGCAAGGGGCTGCGACAACTAGCGCAACGACAAAACTGAGAGCGGCAATATAGACAAGTTCCGCGCCAATCGAACCGGCTGCGATCGCCACCAGCACGGCATGTGCCAGGGCGGCGAACGCCGCCGTCGTAAAGGCCGCGGGAAAGAGCCGTCTGAAATAGGGAATCACGCTATATCTTCGTTGGCCTGCATCGATCAGTTGCCATTACATTGTGGAAAGCCAGGTGTGTCTACGCCGCAGATTAGTATCTTTATGCTCCATGGCATGTTTGCGAACTCAGTCACACAGAGCGCCACCGGATTCGGAGAATGACATGAAGCAGCCTCTCGCAGGGCAGTCCCCGCTGAATCCCCTCATGCTGGTCGGCCTGGCCATCGCCCTGAGTGGCTGCACCGAGGCAGGGCTGTCGCATGATCCGGGTACGAAAATTGACTCGAACATTGCGCCGGTGTTCACAACGCCGATTAGCGAATTGAAACTGGCGCAGGGTGAGACCGCCATTTTCGGAATCAAGGCCTGCAAGGTTTATAGATCCGTACAGCGCGGGAATAGCGCGGAGAATTGGGAACTGCTGTTCGAACCAGCCCCTTACCCCTTACCGCAACAGTGTGTCAGAGAGCGCCTGGAATTTGACGGTGAGTATATTCAGATTGAAATTGGTACCCAGGCGATGGGTGCCGGAGGATGCTGCACCAACTATGCGGCTTACCGCAGCCGCGATGGTGAGAACTGGGAGATTCGCCCGGCAACATCGATAACCGAATGGCAGGCACTCGACAGGAAAGACGCAAGTGACTCTGAATAGACGCCTGCGAGCCAGTGCCGCGCATTGGCATCCTGCAGCGCTGGCAAAACGACCGCTAGAGCCGTACCTCTATCCCCCTCTCCGCCATATAGGCCTTGGCCTGGGGCACGGTGTATTCACCGAAGTGGAAGATTGACGCAGCCAGTACCGCGTCGGCGCCGCCCTGGGTGATGCCCTCCACCAGGTGGTCGAGGTTGCCGACGCCGCCGGAGGCGATCACCGGAATGTCCACGGCATCGGTGATGGCACGGGTGACGCCCAGTTCAAAGCCGTTCTTGGTGCCGTCCCGGTCCATGCTGGTGAGCAGGATTTCGCCGGCGCCCAGTTCCGCCATTTTCACTGCCCAGGCCACCGCGTCGATACCGGTGGGCTTGCGACCGCCGTGGGTGAAGATTTCCCAGCGCGGCTTGCCGTCAACGTCGTCCACCCGCTTGGCGTCGATCGCCACCACGATGCACTGGGCGCCGAAGCGCTCCGAGGCGCGGCGCACCAGCTCTGGCTCTACGATGGCAGCGGTGTTGATGCTGACCTTGTCGGCACCGGCGTTGAGCATGGTGCGGATGTCCTCCACGCTGCGGATGCCGCCGCCCACGGTCAGGGGGATGAACACCTGTTCGGCGATCTGTTCCACCGTGTGCACGGTGGTGTCGCGGCCCTCGTGGCTGGCAGTGATGTCGAGAAAGGTGATCTCGTCTGCGCCCTGCTCGTTATAGCGGCGGGCGATTTCCACCGGGTCGCCAGCGTCGCGAATGCCGACAAAGTTCACGCCCTTCACCACCCGGCCGTTGTCCACGTCCAGGCAGGGAATGATGCGTTTGGCCAGGCCCATGGTCAGGCGGCCTCGTCGCAGAGTTTCTGGGCCTCGGCCACGTCGAGGGTGCCCTCGTAGATGGCGCGGCCGGTGATGGCGCCGCAGATGCCCTCGTGAGCCACGGCGTTCAAGGCGCGGATGTCATCCATGTTGGTAATGCCGCCGGAGGCGATCACCGGAATGCTGGAGGCTTGTGCCATGGCCACGGTGGCTTCCACGTTCACACCCTGCATCATGCCGTCGCGGGCGATGTCGGTGTAGACGATGGCGGACACGCCGTCGCTCTCGAACTGTTTGGCGAGATCGGTGGCTTTGACCCCGGACACTTCCGCCCAACCATCGGTGGCCACCAGGCCGTCCTTGGCATCCAGGCCGACAATCACCTTGCCGGGGAAGGCACGACAGGCTTCAAGGACAAAAGCCGGCTCCTTCACTGCCTTGGTGCCGATGATGACGTAGCTGACCCCGGCCTTCACATAGTGCTCGATGGTCTCCAGGTCGCGGATGCCGCCGCCGATCTGGATCGGCAACTGCGGCCAGGCCGCGGCGATGGCGGTCACCACCTCGCCGTTCACCGGGGTGCCGGCAAAGGCGCCGTTCAGGTCCACCAGGTGCAGGCGGCGGCAACCGGCGTCCACCCAGCGGGCAGCCACGGCGACCGGATCGTCGGAGAACACCGTGGAGTCGTCCATCAGGCCCTGGCGCAGGCGCACGCACTGGCCGTCTTTGAGGTCGATGGCGGGGATGATCAGCATGCGGGGTTCCACTCCAGGAAATTGCGCAGCAGTTGCAGCCCGGCGGTGTGGCTCTTTTCCGGGTGAAACTGCACAGCGAACAGGTTGTCGGTGGCGAGGGCGGCGTCGGCTTCCACCCCGTAGTGCAGGGCGCCGGCCTGCAGGGCGCGGTTATCGGCGTGCACGTAGTAACTGTGTACGAAGTAGAAGCGGCTGTTGTCGGGGATGCCGGCCCACAGGGGGTGGTTCCCGGTCTGCTTTACTTCGTTCCAGCCCATATGGGGCACCTTGAGACGCTCGCCGGCGGCGCCGGTTTGCGAACTGCCAAAGTGCCGCACCTGGCCGGGAATGATATCCAGGCAGTCCACACCGCCGTTTTCCTCGGAGCGGCTCATCAGGGCCTGCATGCCCACGCAGATGGCCAGCACCGGCTTGCGCTGCTCAGTGAGGGCCGTCGCCAGCAGTTCATCGCATTTCAGGCGGCGGATTTCCGCCATGCAGTCGCGGATGGCACCCACCCCCGGGAACACCACCCGGTCGGCGGCGCGAATGGCTTCCAGGTCACAGGTGACCTGGACTTCGGCGGCGCCCACATGGGACAGGGCGCTGGCCACCGAGTGCAGGTTGCCCATGCCGTAATCGATGACCGCAACGCGCTGGCTCATGACGGCTTACAGCACTCCCTTGGTGGAGGGGGTGATGCCGGCCATTTGCGGATCCATGGACAGGGCCATACGCAGCGCACGGCCGAAGGCCTTGAACACGGTCTCGGCCTGGTGGTGGCTGTTGGCTCCCCGCAGATTGTCCACGTGCAGGGTGACATTGGCGTGATTGACGAAGCCCTGGAAGAACTCGTGGAACAGGTCGACATCGAAGGCGCCGATGGCAGCCCGGGTAAAGGGCACGTGAAACTCCAGGCCGGGGCGGCCGGAGAAGTCCACCACCACCCGCGACAGGGCCTCGTCCAGCGGTACATAGGCGTGGCCGTAGCGCAGGATGCCCTTCTTGTCGCCCACGGCTTTGGCGAGGGCCTGGCCGAGGGTGATGCCGATGTCTTCCACAGTGTGGTGATCGTCGATGTGGTTGTCGCCCTTGGCGTCCACTTCGATGTCCATCATTCCGTGACGCGCAATCTGGTCCATCATGTGCTCCAGGAAGGGCACACCGGTGTCAAATTTCGCCTGGCCGGAGCCGTCCAGGTTCACCGTGACGGTGATCTGGGTCTCCAGGGTATTGCGGCTAACCGTTGCCTTGCGCTCGGCCATTGTGATCTCCAATCCGGGGATTGTGGGGCAGCTTTGCCAAAAAAGGCGGGCGATTATAGCAAAAGCGGGCGGGGCCGACAGATTCCCGGGTGACGAATGTTCGGCACGCCGGAAAATAGCCCCTGCATGCGCAGGGGCGACGTGGTGGTATCAGAGCTGCGGCAGCATCTCGTTGATGGCGCCGGCGTTCCAGCCGCCGTCGACCTTGAACTCGGAAGCGGTGCTATAGCTCGCTTCATCGGAAGCCAGGAAAGCCGTCACCGCGGCCACCTCGCGGGGCATACCCACTCGCGGCAATGCCTGCCAGCTGTAGCCGGCGTCGGCCTGCTCCCGGGTCATGAAGTCCTTGCCGTGCATGTCGGTATAGACACCGCCCGGGTGCACGCTGTTCACGCGGATGTTGTACTTGCCCATTTCCAGCGCCGCGGTCTTGGTCATGCCGCGCACCGCCCATTTGCTGGCGGTGTAGGCCAGCAGGGAGTTCTTGGACTGCAGGCCATCGATGGAGGAGATGTTGATGATGGAACCGCCGCCGGCCGCCTTCATCGCCTCGAACACCGACTGCATGCCCAGAAACACCCCCAGCTGGTTTATGCGGGTGACGAACATGAAGTCGTCTTCGGTGGTATCCATGATGGTCTTGTGGATCAGCACCGCGGCGTTGTTTACCAGCACATTCAGCTGCCCCAACTGGCCGGCAGCTTCCACGGCGGCCTGCCACTGGGCCTTGTCGGTCACGTCCAGGTGAACATAGATAGCGGATTCGCCGAGATCGTCGGCCACTTTCTGGCCGACCTCATCGAGAATGTCCGCCAGCACCACCTTCGCACCCTGCTCCACCAACAGGCGCGCTGTGGCCTCGCCCATGCCGCGGGCGGCGCCGGTTACAAGGGCTACTTTTCCTTCCAGTCTTGCCATGATCTTATTCTCCAGTATCAAAAAACGGGGAAGCATAGCGCCAGTGCGCGGGCCCGGCTTCCCCCAAATGGACTATCGCGGTCAGCGATGCAGCTCGCCGGCGCGCTCGGGCTGGTACACCACATTGAGAATCCGCACGCGCAGCTGGCCGCCGCCCGGTTTTGGCCAGTCGATCTCGTCGCCCTCGCTGAGTCCCAGCAGGGCGCTGCCGACCGGCGCGAAAACAGACACGGTATCGACAGAGGCATCACCGCCACCCGGGTAAACCAGGGTGCGGCAGAACTCCCTGCCGCTGGACAGCTCGCGAAAGCGCACGGTGGAATTCATCGTCACCAGTGTGGCGGGCACTTCCAGCGGCTCCACCATTTCGGCGCGGTCCAGCTCTTCCTGCAGGGCATCAATGCCCGGCAGGGCGGCGACATCAAGGGTGGCCATCAGGCGCTCCAGCCGCTCGACATCGAGGGAAGAAACCGTAATGGCTGGCCTGGTCTGCATGATGTATCTACCTCTGGCGCCAGTGGCGCGTTGCATTTGTTCGCCCCGAGCGGCATCGCGACAGCGGGGCTGCCGTGGAATTTGCGCATGTCGGGATTGGGTATTTCGGACCCACCGGGGCCAGGGCCAAGACGGCACCGCCGGCGGAAAGGCGAGCATCGCACCAAGTGCGTTGCAAGGGAAGCCCCGCGCCAGAGATTGACCCGCGGCGCTATCGGCAGTTACCGTCCCCGCCCACCACCAAACCGGATGCCAGCGCCACTGTGACACCGCCCAATCCCGATTTCGCCCCCCGCCTGCTCGACTGGTTCGACCGGCACGGCCGCCACGATCTGCCCTGGCAGGGCAATACCAGCGCCTACCGGGTCTGGGTGTCGGAAATCATGCTGCAGCAGACCCAGGTGAAAACCGTCATCCCCTACTTTGAACGCTTTATGGCGACCTTCCCCACCGTGCAGGCGCTGGCCGCGGCGCCTATCGACGATGTGCTGCACCTGTGGACCGGACTCGGTTACTACGCCCGGGCTCGCAACCTGCACCGGGCGGCGCAACAGGTTTGCGACCAGCACGGCGGCGACTTCCCCGCCAGCGTCGAAGCGCTGGAAAGCCTGCCGGGTATCGGGCGTTCCACGGCCGGCGCCATCGTCAGCATTGCTTTCGGCCAGCGCGCGGTGATTCTCGATGGCAACGTGAAGCGTGTACTGGCCCGACATCGCGAGATCGGCGGCTGGCCGGGACAGACGGCGGTGCACCGGGCGCTGTGGCAGGTGGCCGAGACGTTCACCCCCGACGCGCGCAGCGCGGACTACACCCAGGCCATCATGGATCTCGGCGCCACGCTGTGCACGCGCAGCAAACCCCGCTGCGACGATTGCCCGGTGGCGGCAGATTGCGCCGCCGCTGCCAGCGGCCGCCAGGCCGAGTTCCCCGGCCGCAAGCCGAAAAAGGCCCTGCCCGTGAAGCAGACCACCATGCTGATTGCCGTGGCCGCCAGCGGCGAAGTGTACCTCCGGCAGCGCCCGGCCAACGGTATCTGGGGTGGCCTGTGGTGCTTCCCCGAACTCAGCGACAGCGCCGCGTGCAAGCGCCACTGCATCGACCTCTGGGGGCTGGAACCGACAGCGCTCAGCGTTAGCGACCCCTTTCGCCACACCTTCAGCCACTATCACCTGGACATCACCCCGGTGGTGGCGCAACTGCCGGCGACGCCGGCGGCTGTCATGGCCAGTGAAGGACAGCTCTGGTATAACAGGGCGCAACCCGCCCGGGTGGGCCTTGCCGCCCCGGTGGCCAGACTGCTGGCCAGCCTCTGACCGCTCCCGCGAGCGCACCAACTCAGGATCAAACCCATGTCCCGCACCGTTTTTTGCCGCAAGTACCAACAGGATCTGGAAGGCCTCGACGCACCGCCCTACCCCGGCCCCAAGGGGCAGGATATTTTCGAGAATGTGTCGAAACAGGCCTGGCAGGAATGGCAGGCCCACCAGACCATGCTGATCAATGAAAAGCAGTTGAGCCTGGTGGATCCGCAGGCGCGCAAATACCTGCAGGGTGAAATGGACAAGTTCTTTTCCGGCCAGGAGTACGACCAGGCCGAGGGCTACGTGCCCCCGGCGGAATGATCAGTCCCGCAGCGCGGCGATCATCCGCTCCACATTGTCCTGCTGGTCGCCGATGTGGCGCGACAGGGCGCGGCGGGCGCCGCGCCAGTCCTTCTGCAGCAGGGCCTCGACAATATCGCAGTGCTCAACCGCCATGTCACGCTTGGTATCCTCATCCAGCACCGCGGAATTGAACAGGGTGTTGTAGAACACGCTGTAGCGGGCGAAGAACTCCTGGATATAGCGGTTGCCACAGCGGTCGATCCAGTAGTCGTGCATGTCGTCATTCAGACGCGGCGCACTGCCAAGGCCAGGCTGGTTGGCCGCCAGCATCCGCTCCAGGTCCGCCGCCACCAGATACGGCCGCGCCAGGTCCAGCGCCTTCAGTTCCAGTGACTCCCGCACCACCAGGTAATCCAGCGTATCCTCGGCGTTGTAGGGTTTGACCCGCCAGCCGCGCCGGGGAACGTGCTCCAGCATGCCGGCGCCGGCCAGGCGCGAAAAAATCTGCCGCACCGCGGTGCGCCCGGTGTCGAACTTCTCCGCGGTAGCCTGCTCGCGCAGGAAATCCCCGTCCTGGCGCAGGGAGCGCTGGACCACTTCCCGCCGCACCGCCTCTTCCAGGTTCTGCTGCGTGCTGGCTGGCGAGGGCTGTCGCACCAGCGCCGCCAGGGTGCGGCGGTTGACCTTGCCGGGGGCAAGGCGGCCGTTGTCCAGCCGCAGGATGGCGCCAGCCTCCACCAGGTCTTCCACCGCATTGCGCACCGGCGTCATGCTCACTCCGTAATGCCTGGCGAGCGCATCGAGGGTGAGCTTGCAGGGCAGGCCGTTATCGCCCCGGTGCAGGTGAGTGGCCAGGTCGGCCTTGATCTGATCGGCAATGGTCATGGTGTTGCGCGGTTCCTGGGCTGCCACGGGCGATAACGCAGCATTGTACTCATAAAAATCCGGGCCGGGAGTGCCAGGCACCCGCGGCCCGGAGGCTGGACCCATAGGCGGATTGGGGGAAGTTGCCTCAGTGGTCCATCAACTGGCCGGCCGGCGCCGAAAAAATGGCCTGCCGCGGCAGGCTGGCAGTATCGATCTGGCGACCGCGGGCAAATACCGCGGACTGCCTGCGGATGTTGCGAATATCCCGCAGCGGGTCGGCCTCAAGCAGCACCATGTCGGCGATTTTGCCTACTTCCAGGGTGCCGATGTCCTCCAGCATGCGCGCCGCCCGGGCACCGTTACGGGTGGCCGCTACCAGCGCCCGGGACTCGCTCATACCCAGTTCCACCAGCCCTTCTATAGCGATCAGGCTGCCGATGCCGGGCTCCTGGTTGGGGTTCTTCGGCTCCTTGCGAAACTCCGGCGCACTGCCCTGGTAGTTGTCGGTGGCGATGGTGACCGGGCAACCGGCCTCGATCAGGCGCAGGGCATTGTCTCTCTGGATCTGCAGCCAGCGACCCTGCTGCGCCTCGCGCTGGCGCCGTTCGGCGGAGGTGCGCGGCGGCGGCAGTTCCGCTTGCGCCTCGATGGCGGCCTGCCGCCTGGCGAGATGGTCCTGCCAGACAGGGCCGGTGTAGACATTGGGGCGCATGGCGCAGAGAGCGCCCCTGTCGATGACCAGCTGCAGCAATTCACCGGAGTAGTTGCGGGTCAGCATTTCCGGGTGCTGGATCAGGTCGATACCCGCCTCCACCGACAGCCTCAGCCCCTCGGGGCTGGTGGAATGGGTTTCCACCACCATATTGCGGGCGTGACCAGCATCGACAATGACCTTCTGCGCGCGGGGCGAAAAGCCGATCAGCGAGGGCACATTGAAATGGCTGGTGCCGCCGTACTTGATGAAATCGGGGCCCTTGTCGAGGTAGGCGTTCACCGCCTGCCGCAACTGCTCAGGCTCCATGTCCATCAGCTCCTCGCCGCTGTCCTGGGCGATATAGTCGTTCCACTGCTGCTGGAACAGGGTGAGCTCGGACTCCTGCATCAGCGAGAAGGTCATGGAGAAGGGCCCGCCCCAGCCGAGGATGTTGCCGGCCACCAGCATGCGCGGGCCGGTCAGCTCGCCGGCCGCGATACGGTCGCGCACCGCCATCAGGGGAATGAGCGCACCGTAGCTGTCGCGGATGGTGGTCACGCCGTGCTTGAGCTGGAGCTGCACGAACTCCTCGATCAGCTCCTCGCTGCGGTGATGGTACTTGGTGACTGTCTCGCGACGGCGGGAATTGCCGTAGACCGAGGCGTGCACATTGCTGTCGACAAAGCCCGGCAGCAGGTACTTGCCGCTACCATCGATAACACGCACACCCGGCGGCACTTCGATGTCGGCCTTGTTGCCCAGCGCGGCGATGCGCTCGCCCTCCACCAGCAGCGTGGCATTGCGCAGGGGCTTGCCGCCATTGCCATCGATCACTGTGGCGCCGACGATGGCCAGCGACTCGGCGCGAACCGCCAGGGGCAGCAGCAGGGCAACCAGTGTGAGTACCGCTCTCTTGATCGGCATGTGGCTCATCGTCCTTATGGTTGGTGGGATGCCTGAAACACAGGCACTTCAGCCCCGCGCACCGCGGAAGCGCTCGATCCGGTAGGGATGCGGGTCGACCTCCGGGCGCCGGCCGGCCACCAGGTCGGACACCATCTCGGCAGTGATTGCCGCCTGGGTCAGGCCCAGGTGCTGGTGACCAAAGGCCAGCATCAACTGGGGCATGCCCGGGGCGGCGCCGATCACGGGCAGGGAATCCGGCAGCGAGGGGCGGAAGCCCATCCAGCGGCTGGCGCCGGCACCGGACAGGTTCTGCAGCAGATGCCCGGCGTGCTCCAGCAGGATGTCGGCGCGGCGGTAGTCCGGCTCTGCCTCCAGACCGGCCAGTTCCACCGTGCCGGCCAGGCGCAGGCCGTGTTCCATCGGGGTCATCACGAAAGAGCGCTCGTGCGAGGTGACCGGGCGCGACAGCTCTGCCGCCGGGTCCGGCAGCATCAGGTGGTAGCCGCGCTCGGTCTCCAGCGGTACGCGCAGACCCAGCGACTTGAGCAGGCGGGCGCTGAAGGCGCCGGCGCAGACTACGGCGCGGCGCGCCTGCAGGCGTTCACCGCTGCCCAAAGCGAGCTCCACGCCCTCCCCCATGGGTACCAGGCTGCGCACATCACCGGCCTCACCACTGCGTATTTCTCCTCCGGCCGCGGTGAGGCAGTTGGCGAGGGCCTGGGTCAGGCGCAGGGGATTGACCGTGTGGGCGGTATTGGGGAAAAACAGGCCGCTGTGTACGGTTTGCGCCAGGGCCGGCTCCATGGCGCGCAGCTCGTCACCACTCATGCCCTCGACCACCACGCCGTGTTCGCGCAGCAGGGCAACAGTGGCGCGGTGTTGATCGCGGCTGGCGGCGGACTCATAGACGGTCAGCGCACCACGCTTGATCATCAGGTCCTGCAGGCCGGTGCGGGCAAACAGGCGCTCAAAGCTCTCGATGGAGCGGCTGTTCAGCGCCCGCAGTGCCAGCGTGGTCTGCCGCGCCGGCCCGGGCAGGGCCGCCAGGCCAAAACGCAGCAACCAGGGTGTCATGCGCGGCAGGTAGGACCAGCGCAGACTGAGGGGGCCGATCGGGTCCAGCAGCATCTTTGGCAGGCCCAGCAGGGTCTGGGGGTTGGCCAGGGGCAATACGACATCGGTGGCGAAGTGCCCGGCATTGCCGCTGGAGCAGCCCTCGCCAACGCCCGCGCGATCCAGCAGCACCACGTGCTCACCCTGCTGCTGCAGGCGCTCGGCGATGCAGGTGCCGACCACGCCGGCGCCGATCACCACGGTATCCAATTGTGTGACGCTCATAGGCGGCCCCGGATTTGACAGCACACAGCTAAATATTTATTGTGCGCAATAACAAGTTGAGCGCACAGTAGCACGAGGCTGTTGCGCAGTTCAAGCAACGGGCCGGCTACACCGACATTCATTCAAGCACAGGCAGCATCGCCCGGCAGGGCAATTGCCGCCTGGGCTGCTACCTTTTCAGTATCCGGCCGGGGTATGACCTGCGGCCCCGGCAGGCAGAGACAGCATGCACAGCGACCAGCTCGATACCGCCCTTCACTGGCAGCCCCCAGCCCACTGGCGCCGGGTGCGCAGCCTCGACGCCCACACCGGCGGCGAACCCCTGCGCATCTACCTGGAAGGCTACGGCGACATTCCCGGCGCCACCATCCTCGACAAGCAGGCTCACTGCCGCGACCAGCTGGACGCACTGCGCCGCGCCACCGTGTGGGAACCCCGCGGTCACGCCGACATGTACGGCTGCATTGTGACCGAAGCGACGACCCCGGACGGCGACTTCGGCGTCATCTTCACCCACAACGAGGGCTACAGCAGCATGTGCGGCCACGGCATTATCGCCGTCACCACTGCCCTGCTGGAAACCGGCGTCCTGCCCGTGCAATGCCCGGAGACCTGCCTGCGCATAGACGCGCCGGCGGGGCGCATCACCGCCCATGCGCGCATCCAGAACCAGCGCGTGGCCAGCGTCTACTTTCACAACGTCCCCTCCTACGTGGTGGAGCTGGATGCACAGGTAGCCGTGCCGGAGCTCGGTACTGTGCGCTACGACCTCGCCTTCGGCGGCGCCTACTACGCCTTTGTCGACGCCCGTGAACTGGGGCTGGACACCGGCCCCGACAACGCCGCCGCCCTGATTCGCGCCGGTCGCGCCATCAAGGGCGCGGTGATGGCCAGCCGCCGCATCGAACACCCCGAGGACCCGGCACTGGGCTTCCTCTACGGCACCATCTTCATCGACGCGCCGCGCAGCGAGGAGGCGGACAGCCGCAACGTCTGCATCTTTGCCGACGGCGAACTGGACCGCAGCCCGACTGGCACCGGCGTCAGCGCCCGGGCCGCCATTCACCACGCCCGCGGCGAACTGAAAGCAGGCGAGTCCATGCAGATCGAGAGCATCGTCGGCTCCCGCTTCCGCACCTGTGTCCAGCGGACAGTGGACTACTGCGGCCACCCCGCTGTCATACCGGAAGTTGAGGGCCAGGCCTTCATCACCGGCCGCCACGAATTCCTGATCGACCCGGCCGATCCCTTCGCCCACGGCTTTTTCATCCGCTAGCGCCATGTCACCGATCCCCTTCTACGACGCCGAGGCCATCGCCAGTGCCGTGAGCATGGACACGGCCATCGGCCTGATGCGCGATGCCTTTACCGGCCTGACCCGCGGCGAAGCGGTGGTGCCCCTGCGCATCAACATGCCCCTGCAGGACGGAGATTGCGCCCTGGTGATGCCGGTCTACCTGCCGGGCAGCGGCCACTACGGGGTGAAAACCGTGAGCGTGAACCACGGCAACCCCGGGCGCGGCCGGCCCCGCCTGCACGCGGTGTTCACCCTGTTCGACGCCCTTACCGGGCAGCCGCTCGCCGCCTTCGACGCAGAGTACATCACCGCCCTGCGCACCGGGGCCGGCGCCGGGCTTGCCACGGAGCTGCTGGCGGCTCCGGGTGCCCATCGCCTGGCGCTTTTTGGTGCGGGCCACCAGGCGGTGACCCAACTGGCGGCGATGGCATCTGTACGCAAGCTTTCCGAGGCGGTGGTTTTCGCCCGGTCCCGCGAGCGGGCACAGCATTTTGCCGGGGCGCAAAGCGCCCTTTACCCCTTCCCCATCCGCGCCGCGGCATGTGCGGATGAGCTACGCAATGCAGACCTTGTCTGCACCGCCACCTCCTCCGCTATCCCGGTGCTTGCCGACGGCGATCTGGCATCAGTCGTGCATATCAATGGCGTGGGGTCCTACCACCGCGGCATGGCGGAAGTGCCCGCCGCTACCGTCGCCCGCGCACTGCTGGTGGTTGACCAGCGCAGCGCCTGCCTGGCCGAGGCGGGCGACATCACCCAGGCCATTGAGGGCGGCGTCATCGATGAGGGGCAGATTTACGCTGAACTCGGGGAGCTCACCGCGGGCCAGCGGCCGCTGCCGGAAGCGGGTGCCGGGATCAGTTTCTTCAAGTCTGTCGGCAATGCAGTACAGGACCTGGCGGTCGCCAGCCACGCATGGCGGAGCCTGACGGAATAATATTGACTTTGTGTACAGAAAACATATTATGCGCAACAAACACCCCTTCGCGCGTCGCTCCAAGCCGGCGCCCCACGCACTGATTCAAGAGATAGCAGCATGAACATCGACGGCATCCTGGTACCGGTTATCACCCCCTTCAAGCAGTCTGGCGAGGTCAATTACGAGGCCCTGGGCGAACTGCTGGAGCACCTGCTGGCCGCCGGCGTGGCCGGTATCGTCACCTGCGGCACCACCGGCGAATACTACGCCCTGAGCGAGGAAGAGCGTGCCGGCGTGCTGCGCTACGTGGCCGACACCGTGGGCGATCGCGCCGCCCTGCTGGCGGGCGTCAACGACATGAGCACCAGCGGCTCCATCGCCAAGGCGGAACAGGCCAAAGCCCTCGGCTACCAGGGCCTGATGGCGGCGCCGCCCATCTACTGCCTGCCCGGCCAGCACGAGATCGTGCGCCACTTCCAGACCCTGGCCGACAGCGTGAAAATGCCCATCGTCATGTACAACTTCCCCGCCCGCTCCGGTGTGGAAATCAGCGTGGAAACAGTCATCGAACTGGCGAAGAACCCCTACATCATCGGTATCAAGGAGAGCAGCGGCGACTTCAGCCGCGCCCTGACCCTGCTCAACACCGACTTCGACGGCTTCCAGGTGGTGTGCGGCTCCGACGACCAGGGCGCCGACTACCTGGCCTGGGGCGCGCGCTCCTGGATCGGCGGCTGCGCCAACTACCTGGCGGCCGACCATGTAGCCATGTACCGCGCCGCCGTGGCCGGCGACCACGACAGCGTGCGCGCCACCATGGCCCGCCTGCTGCCGGTCATCCAGAACGCCGAGGGCGGCGACTACAATCAGAAGGCCAAACTGGGCGTCAGCCACCTGGGCATCGACGCCGGCGAAATCCGCGCGCCCCTGCTGCCGATCAGCGAGGAAGACAAAAGCGACTTCCTCGCCGCGTTGAAAGCCGCCCTGAACTGATCCACCCGCCACTGCCGAACCAAGGAGAACGCCCATGCTCAGCGACAGCGTCAAAGCCGTCTTCGAACGCGCCAGCGCCGGACAACTCAACGCCGGCGCCATGGTGCCGGGATACAGCCCGTCCGACGTCCGCCTGGAAAATCGCAACCCCTGGGACAACAGCCTGATCGGCAGTGTCTACAGCGGTTCAGAGGCCACCGTGAACGCCGCCGTATCCGCCGCCCGCGACTGCTTCGAGTCCGGCGCGTGGTCCGCCCTGGAGCCGGGCGAGCGCAAGGCGGTGCTGCTGCGCTGGTGCGACCTGATGGAGCAGCACGCCGACGAACTGGCGGCGCTGGACTGCGTGGACGCCGGCAAGCCCATCACCGAGTGCCTGAATACCGACATTCCGGAGACCATCAACACCTGCCGCTGGTACGCGGAAGCCAGCGACAAACTGTTCGGCAAAATCGCCCCCACCGGCCCCGACGCCCTGGCACTGATCACCAAGGAAGCCGCCGGCGTGGTGGGCGCCGTGCTGCCCTGGAACTTCCCCGCGCAGATGTTTGCCTGGAAGGTGGGGCCGGCCCTGACGGTGGGCAACTCGGTAATCGTCAAGCCGGCTGAACAGACCTCGCTCTCCGCCTGCCGCATGGTCGAGCTGGCCCACGAAGCCGGCGTACCGGCTGCCGCCCTGACCGTGGTGACCGGCCTCGGCGAAAACACCGGCATGCCGCTCGGCCTGCATCCGGATGTGGACGTGCTGTCCTTCACCGGTTCCACCGAGGTGGGCCGCCTGTTCCTGCAGTACGCCGCCAAAAGCAACCTCAAGCGAGTGGTACTGGAGTGCGGCGGCAAGAGCCCCCAGGTGATCTTCGACGACGTGTACTCACTGGAAGAAATCGTAAACGACGTACTGTCCGCGGCCTTCTGGAACATGGGTGAAAACTGCAGCTGCGGCTCCCGCCTGCTGGTACACGCAAGCCGCAAGGACGAACTGCTGGGCCTGATCAAGGCCAAGCTGGCCGACTGGAAAGTGGGCAACCCGATGGAGCCGGAAACCATGATCGGCCCCATGGTGGAGAAAGTGCACTTCGACAAGGTGGCCGGCCACATCGCCACCGCAAAACAGGAAGGCGCGCTGCTCATCCACGGCGGCGGCACCCCCGACCTCGGCGCCGGCATGGTGGTGGAACCCACTATCTTCGACGGCGTGAAGCCCACCATGACCCTGTTCCGCGAGGAGGTGTTCGGCCCGGTACTGGCGGTGACCACCTTCAACACCGAGGAGGAAGCCGTCGCCCTGGCCAACGACACCCACTACGGCCTGGCCGCCTCCCTGTACACTGCCGACATACGCCGCGCCACCCGCGTGGCCCGCGCCATCCGCGCCGGCACGGTATCGGTCAACTGCTTCTCCGAAGGCAGCATCGCCACGCCCTTCGGCGGCTACAAGCTGTCCGGCTTCGGCGGCCAGGACAACGGCCTGGAAGCCTTCGAGCAGTACCTGGAAACCAAGACCACCTGGTTCGCCCAGTAAGCCTTGCATAAAGGAGAACACGCGGTGAATTCAGCAGCGCCCATCCGGGTCATCGACTCCCACACCGGCGGCGAACCCACCCGCCTGGTGGTGACCGGCGGCCCCGACCTCGGCCCTGGCAGCATGGCCGACCGGCTGGCGGTACTACGCCGGGATCACGACTGGCTGCGCCGCGCGCTGGTGAACGAACCGCGGGGCTCCGACGTCATGGTCGGCGCCCTGCTCTGCGAGCCGGTGGACCCGGCCAACAGCTCCGGCGTGATCTTCTTTAACAATGTCGGTTACCTTGGCATGTGCGGCCACGGCACCATCGGCCTGATGGCCTCACTGGCCTGGCTGGGGATCATTGAGCCCGGCGAGCACCGCATCGAAACACCGGTCGGCGTGGTCAGCGCGACCCTGCACAACGCCCACACCGTCAGCGTGAACAACGTGGAGAGCTACCGCTACCGGGAAGCCGTACAGGTGGACCTTCCCGGCGGCGGCAGCGTCAGCGGCGACATCGCCTGGGGCGGCAACTGGTTCTACCTGGTGGCGGACCACGGCCAGGCCATCGAGCCCGGCAACACCGCCGCCCTCACCGAGTTTGCCGGCGCCCTGCGCATCGCCCTGAACAGGGCCGGCATCACCGGCGCCGATGGCGCCGAGATCGACCACATCGAACTGTTCGGCCCGCCCGGCAGCGAAGCGGAGGCCGACAGCCGCAGCTTCGTGCTCTGCCCCGGCAACGCCTACGACCGCTCCCCCTGCGGCACCGGCACCAGCGCCAAGCTCGCCTGCCTGCAGGCGGCGGGCAAGCTGCAGCCCGGCCAGGTGTGGCGCCAGCAGAGCGTGATTGGCAGCGTGTTCGAGGGCAGTTTCGAGCTGGCCGGCGAGGGCCGCATCCGCCCCACCATCACCGGCACCGCCTATGTGAACGGCGACTTCAGGCTGGTGATGGAGGACGCAGATCCCTTCCGCCACGGCCTGCCCACTGGAAACGCGCCAGACTCTTGACTCGCACCGGCGCAGCGGGTTTAATACGCCCCCTCGCGCCCAGCGCACCCTCGCCCGGATAGCTCAGTTGGTAGAGCAGGGGATTGAAAATCCCCGTGTCGGCAGTTCGATTCTGTCTCCGGGCACCATATTCTGAAAAGGCCTCGCACTAAACTGCGGGGCTTTTTTGTATCCCATGCCGCCACTCAAGGCACCACCAGCCCCTCCAGCCCCGGCACTGCTCGGCTCTACCCCATAAACGGGGGATGGGCATCCATCCTCGTCCACATGACGGGGCTTTTTTGTGGGCCGACACATGTGTCGACCCCGGAACGCCGGCCGGTTCGATTCTGTCTCCGGGCACCATCTATTTTACGCAACATGTTGACTTATAAGGGAATTATTTAAATATCCCGCTCAGCATGCTTACACACCCCGCAACACACTCTGTAAATAAGCTGTTTTTCCACTTATTCTCGCTGGGAGAAAATAGCTATGTTCAGAGGCATGAAATACACCATTAACTCTCGCGGCCAACTGCTTGTTGATTTGTATCCAAAATTGACCCCGCATTTGCACGGAAAAGTTTACCGCCTTCGGTTCGCTAGCTGCCTTTGACGTATACATTTTTCGTAATCAAGGCGGGTCAGAACATTATGCAATTATCTGGCTGAACTGGCTCAATATCCGGTGCAATTCAACACCGAGCGGCTTACGGCTTTGAATACGATACTACAACGCTTACAGGATCTAGGCGGCCAATCACAGATGCATCAGCGGTTGTAATTTTCATTCCAGGAAATGTGAAGGATGGTTATATAACCGGACGCCGTTCTATCCGCTGGCAAGAATTGTCAGAAACAATCGGCGCACCTGTAATCATCTCGGGGGCTAGAACGCAAACTTGGGTTTTTGATGGCCTGTCACACCAGTCATCTATTAACGAGATAGGAAGGCTAATTGATAAGGTACTGTATGGCGCTAAATATGATTAAGATACTATCTCACTGGGCTCTTCCAGGACCTTTTCTTTTGCTCGCATTACTTTTGGGATCCTTTGCAATTGCAAGCGAGGATCAATCAGGAGATTCGCGTTCCGGCACGTCGGATATTAGAGGTGAAATCTCAATTTATTCTCTGATTGTATCTCCTGCGGATTTTCTGCATGATCAGGTTATTGTTCGTGGATATTTGGACTTTGGCGCCACCCTCTCCTTGTATCCAAACAAGCTTGCGGCAGATATACGCGATGACGCTTCATCAATATCTATAGAAGATCCTACAGATGATGGAAGTGTGATTGAGCAATGCAGCGGCAGGTATGTAAAAATACTCGGCGTTATCTCGCGAGACAGTTCCGGAGAGTTCTACATGGGAGATGTAGAGTATGCATATAATCTTGAGCCTTTGGGTTACTGCTGGAAACTAGATAAGTGACACGTTAATGTCGGGTGGCTGTTTGCCTAGCGGTCGGTGACCACCGCCACCGATTAATTGGTCTGAAATGCCGGAACACATGATCGTTAGGTAATTTCAGGCCGCCACCTGGCAGCACTTCCGAAGGTCCAGCATCTGGTACATATAAGAATTCGCTTGCCGATCCCTCTACTTTGCAACAGAAGAAGCGCCATGACGTCACTAGCAGGCCGTTGAATGTTGAATTGCACTGAATATTAAGCCAGTGGGGATGCGGACTGTTGATTTGTATCCAAAATTGACCCCGCATTTGCACAGAAAAGTTTACCGCCTTCGGTTCGCTAGCTGCCTTTGACGTATACATTTTTCGTAATCAAGGCGGGTCAGAACATCATACAATTATCTGGCTGAACTGGCTCAATATTCGGTGCAATTCAACAATCCAGACACCGCTATGCCGTACAATCCATTGCATCACGGGAGGATGCAATGCACTACAGGCTCATCGATCGCATCAAGTACTGGCTCAATATTTTCAAGCAGGCCGCGGACTTCTGGCTCAAAAGCAACGCCTTCGCCAATGCCGGTTCGCTGGCTTTCTTTACCCTTTTTTCCATCGCCCCGGTGATGATCGTGATCGTCAGCGTGATCGGCGTGTTCTACGGCCAGGAAGCCGCCGAGGGGCAGATTGCGGTGCAGCTGCAGGAGACGATCGGGGCCGAGGCCGCCGAAGTGGTGCAGAACGCCGTCGCCAGCTCCTCCTTCAAGGAGGGCGGCCTGCTGCCGACCCTGGGTGGCATCCTGGCGATGCTGATCGGCGCGACCACGGTGTTCGGGCAAATGCAGCACTCGCTCAACGCCATCTGGGGCGTGATTCCCAAGCCGTCGCGCAGCAGTATCTTCCTGCTGCTGCGCAAGCGCCTGACCTCGCTGACCATTGTGCTCGCGGTGGGTTTTGTAATGCTGGTTTCGCTGTCGCTCAGTGTGGCACTCAGGGTAGTGCTGCAGCATGTACAGGGCTGGCTGCCCTGGTATGACGTGGCCTTCGGCGCCCTCGACCTGCTGCTGTCACTGCTGGTGGTGTCGCTGTTGTTCGCCACGATTTTCAAGGTGCTGCCGGATGTGAAGCTGGGCTGGCGGGATGTCGCGGTCGGGTCGGTGCTCACCGCCGTGCTGTTCGCCGTGGGCCGCTCGCTGATTGCGCTCTACCTCTCCTATACCGCGACCGCCTCTGCCTATGGCGCCGCGGGTTCCCTGGTGCTACTGCTGCTTTGGGTGAACTACTCCTCGCTGATTCTGCTGTTTGGCGCCGCGTTTATCCGGGCGCACCTGCTGGCGCGGGGGCGCACGGTCCTCCCGCGCAGCGTGGCCGTGCGGGTGCGACATGAGATCGTCGAGGACTAGCTGCGGGTTCGGCGAAAACCGTGCTGTAGCGGACCGCCTCAGGCGAGCACTGATTTGGACGCGATCGCTATCGGCTGCCGGTCCACGCGAAACAGATCCGGGGCCACCGCGGTATCGAACTCAACGCAGCGCTCGCCGCTGATCTGCCGCGCCAGCATGGCGCCGATGGCCGGGGCCAGCTTGAAGCCGTGGCCGCTGAAGCCGTTGGCGAGGTAGAAGCCCTTCAGCTCGCTCTCTCCCACCAGCGGGTGTACGTCCTCTTCGTTCACGGTGTACAGGCCACAGTAGCCGCGGATCGGCCCGCGATAGGGCAGGGCCGGCAGGCGATGGTGCAGGGCGTGCAATTTGGCGTGGGTGAATGCGTCGTCGGCGCTGCGGTTGAATGCGTCCGGATCGTCGACCTGCTCGCGCTCATCGGACTCCAGAACGGAGCCCACCACCAGTTGCTGGCCCCGGTTCTGGCAGCGGAAGTAAATGCCCGCGGCCATATCGACGGTGACGGGGATGGGGCCGGTGACTTCCGCCGGCCGGTCCAGGTAGAGCACCTGGATACGGGTGGGACGCAGGTGCCAGGGCAGGGCCAGGCCGGCGGCCGCAATCAGACGGTTGCACCAGGGGCCGGCGGCGTTGATCACCACCGGTGCTGCAACCTGCTCGCCACCGGCCAGTGTTAGCCCGGTCACAGCCCCACCGGCCTGGGATACCGCGGCAACCTCCGCCCCGAAGCGCACGTCTACCCCCGCCCCGCGGCAGGCCTCCAGCAGGTCGTCGGCGCAGGCTACCGGGTCCATGTAGCCGCCCTCGGTTTCCAGCAAATAGCGGCCACCGCCGCGGCAGCTGTGCGCCTCACCGGTTTCGGTATCCGGCGCGATAGTGCAGGCACTGAAGGCCGGGTAACGCCGCTGCAATTCATCGTCACCGAAGACCTCGGTGGCAACCCCGGCGCCCTGCATGCGCCGGTGCTCGCGCTCGGCCCAGTCCCTGTCGGCCCCGGGCATCCACAGCACGCCGTCTTCGGCAAATGCTGCGCGAGGCGCGCTCAAACCGGTGAAATCGGGCCAGTGGCGATAGGCGGCAATACCGTCCCGGGCCAGTTGGATCATGTTGTCGAGGGAATAGCGGGTGCGACAGACCGCTGAAGAGGCACCGGTGGAGCCCTCACCGGTGCCGGCGCCCTTTTCCAGCACCAGAATGCGCAATTTACTGCGCCTGGCGAGCTGCCAGGCGGTGGACAGGCCGATGATGCCGGCTCCGACGATGATGACATCCGCACGCTTCATGGCAGGCGCTCCCGGGCACGCAGTTGGCGCAGGTTAGCACGGCGCGGCAGCGAGTCCCACGCAGCCCGGCGCGGGTAAATCCCTCGTGATCACGGTAAAGTGCCTGCAGCACCAAGCAAGGAGAAGCCATGTTTCTGGCCTTTGCGATCAATAGCCTGGTGGTGATCCTCGTGGTGGCCCTGCATTACGAATATCTCCACCAGGCCTCCCTCTACCTGCCGCGTATTCCGCTGCCGCCGCGCTTTCGTATCGTGGCGGGGGTGATCGGGGCACTGGTGGCCCACGCTATCGAGATATGGATCTTTGCCGGCGCCTACTATCTCACCGTTACCCACCTGGACTGGGGCGGCCTGGATGGCCTGGGCTCGGGCAAGCTGATGGACTACGTCTACTACTCCTTCACTGTTTACACCACACTGGGCTTTGGGGATATCGTACCCCGAGGCATGATCCGCTATCTCTCCGGTATCGAGTCCCTCACCGGACTGGTGCTGATCACCTGGACTGCGTCCTTCCTCTACCTGGAAATGCGCAAGTACTGGGATGACGAGGGCCAGCCCTGATTTCGGTAATATCATGCTGATGATTTTCTGCACGCCCATTAAAATGCCGCATCCATACCAACACTTGCAACGGTAGAACCCCCACCATGGACCTGAAGATTTTCCTTACCATCTTTGCCGCGGTGTTTATCGCTGAACTCGGCGACAAGACCCAGCTCGCCACCATGCTGTTTGCCGCGGATAAAGATGTGAGCAAGTGGACGGTCTTCCTGGCCGCTTCCGCCGCCTTGATTGTCGCCTCCGGTATCGGCGTACTCGCGGGCAGCATGCTTTCCGCCTACATCAGTGAGCGGGTGCTGTCCTATATCGCGGGCATCGGCTTTATCGTCATCGGTGCCTGGACGCTCTACCAGGCCTGAGGATCGCACTATGACCCGTATCAACATCCGCCCAGCCACTCCGCAGGATGTCGGGTTGATCCGCCACTTTGTCCGCGAACTGGCTGAGTACGAAAAGGCGCTGGAAGAGGCCAAAGCCAGTGAACAGGACTTCCATCAGGCCCTGTTCAGCGACAACCCGAAAGTGTGGTCGGTGATCTGTGAGATCGACAGTGAGCCCGCGGGCTTCGCCCTCTATTTTTTTAACTACTCCACCTGGACGGGTAAACACGGCCTGTTCCTGGAAGATCTCTACGTCTCGCCGGAATACCGCGGCAGCGGCGCCGGCAAGGCCCTGCTCAAACACCTGGCACAGATAGCCGTGCAGTCAGATTGCCGTCGCTTCGAGTGGAATGTGCTGGACTGGAACCAGAGCGCCATCGACTTCTACGAGTCCTTTGGCGCGCGCCCCCAGAGCGAATGGGTGGGCTACCGGCTGACCGGCCAGGCCCTGCGGGACTTCGCCAGCAGCCAGGATTAAACTCAGGGCCTATTCAGGCCGCCCGGGGCGCTCGCGCAGCCAGTAGGCCGGCAGCAGGGAAGCCAACAGAAGCAGGGCGAGAATCACGTAAACCGGCCAGCCATCATCATGCTGCCCACCTTCGGCCACTGGCGGCGCGAAGACAAACTCGGTTTCAGTGGTATGACCTTCATCCCCATGGGCACTGACCCGGTAGCGGTCGCCCGGCAAGCCGGGCAGCTGGAAGCTGCCGTCTTCGCGCGTCTGCAGGGCCAGGGCGGGAAAGTCCGGCCGGCTCAGGTTTTCCACCTGAATATAATTGCCCGCAGCCGCGCTGTCGTCGGAGTAGCTCAACTGCCCTTTTATAACCCAGCCGACTTCTGTTTTCGCAGTGCCGGCCTGCAGATGCATGCCGTGGCCCCAGGCTGCCGGCTGCCACTGGACCAGCAGCAAGAACACCAGCGGCACAGAGTAACGGCTCAACAGGGGCCGCCGACGGTCTCGCATCAGAGCGCCTCGAAACCAAACAGGTATTCGTAGCTAAGCTCGGTGAACTCCGGATCATCCACCGCAAAGCGCTTGCCGGCCCAGAGGCCATTGAACCCGGCCTCAGGCACAAAGGTGGCGATACCATCGGCACCGGTTTCGCCGGCATCGCCCTCTTCACCCCGCCCCAGCTTGACGCCACTGAGGGGTTTGCCGTCCAGCAGCACCTTCACCTGCATGGGTTGCCCGGCGCGGGGCTGGCTGTCGCTGAGCGGCAGCACTTCAAAACGCTGACCCAGTTCACGGGTGACCAGGGGAGACCACTGCAGCACCGTCTTGTGGTACTTCAGCGCATTGGTGGCCGCCGTCGCTCCCGGTACGGCGCTCAGCGGTTTGTTGACGCTGCGCCCCATCGGATCGCGGGTCCAGATACCGTTGTCGAAGTGGATGGCCACCAGCGCCGCATTCTTCGGTAAGAGCAACTGCGTATTGCCGCCGCCGGCGACATCCGTGCGTTCGTAGTCCAGCGACCCGCCGCCGGCGTCATAGACATCGATGGAGACGATCTTGCCGCTGTCGTAGGTCTCCAGTTCGCCCCCGTGGCCGCCGTACTTCATCTCGTAGCCGCCCACCGTGCCCACCAGTGGCTCCAGCCAAACCGTGTGCGCGCCCGCCAGCGTGCTAGCCAGGGCCAGGGCGAAACCGCCGGCCAGTCTTGAGATTGCCTTGCTTTGCATCATGATTCACTCCTCGTTTAAAGGCTGATCTGTACACCGAGGCGCACCTGACGTGGTGCGCCGGTAGCGAACAGGTTCTCGCCGCCGAACATGAAGCGGGTCGGCGCGTACTCTTCGTCCGCCAGGTTGTCGACCCGGGCATAAAGATTCCATCCGGGGCGCAAGCGCCAGTCGAGCTCGATATCCATCACATCGTAGCTGTCGGCATAGGCGCTGTTGTCGGCGTTCAGAGCGTAGCCCCCCACCGCCCGCCAGATCAGGTTCACGCGCCACTCGGGCAGGAACAGCCAGCCCGCCTGCACTGTTGCCGAGTAGTCGGACACCCCGCCCACCTCCTTGCCTTCCAGATTGGGGTCAGCGTTCTTCACCACCTCGGTGTCGGTGCTGCCATAAATGGCGCTGAGTGACACCTGGGGTACAGGCTGCCAGGCGACTGACAGCTCCAGCCCACGGCGCTCGGTTTCGCCGTAGTTTTCGTACACCCCGGTATCCAGGGTGCGCACCTCGCCATCGGAGTCCACCTGGAACAGCGCCAGGTCCAGTTCGAAGGTCTCGCTGGGTGCCCAGTTGATACCGGCCTCAAGCTGTCCGAAGGTGAGCGGGTCCAGGTTGCTGGCCTCCGGCTGGTACTTGACCCAGCCCGGCGGCAGTGCGAAGCCCTCCGACCAGCTGGCGCGGAATTCCAGCCCGCTGGCCCAGCGCGAGCGCAGGCCGAGCTTGGGACTGACATTGTCCAGATCGTTGAGCTCGCTGCAGGGGTTGTCACCGGTTTCCGGCCCCAGCGGCGCGCAGTCGCCGTCAAAGCGGTCGTAGCGCAGGCCCAAAGAGGGCTGAAGCAGGGGATGCCAGTCCGCCCGCAGTTCGCCGAAGGCAGACACACTGTCGAGCTCCGTGCGCCGGTCATTGATGGGTGGCGCCACCGGGCGACGGTGATCGAGGCCGTCGCTGTAGAGGTAATCCGTCGCCTCGCGGTAGGTCTCCAGTCCGGCGATCCACAACAGGGGAACACCCACCGGCGTGTGCTGCCCGCTGAGGCTCAAACCCGCGCCGCTGACCTCGCGGTCGTAGGCCTCCTCGCGCTGGCGCCACTGGCCGCCGCCCACCGGGCGCGTGAACCAGCGGGTGAAGTCCTGCTCGGTACCGTACAGGAAGCCGAGCAACTGCAGGGAGGGGCTGAGCTGGTGACTGACATCGCCGCGCAGGGTGGCAAAGGTCTTTTCCGCACCGTCGTTCTGCACATTGGCATTGATACCGTAGGGATTGCGTCGATAGTCCGCTTCAGTGAGGTAAGAGGCGCTGTCGTTGTCGGCGTCGTGCCAGCGCCCGGACAGGGCCACCCGGGTGCGCTCACCCAGGCCGACACCCCAGCGCCCGGACAGGGTATCGCGGCGGCCGTCCGACTGGGGGCGGTAACCGTCGCTCTGGTAGTGCTGCAGGGCCAGGTTCAGTTCCTGATTCTCGCCGGGTTCAAGGCCCAGGGCGCCCTGCACATCGACCAGACCATCCGACCCGCCGCTGAGATCCAGGTTGGTGTACTGGCCGCCTTTGCGGGTGTCGATCTTGACGAGGCCACCGCGATTGTAATTGCCGTACAAGGACGAGACCGGCCCCTTGAACACTGTCATGTCGCTCACTTCCAGCGGCACGATCACATTCAGGTCCACGTAGCCGTCAGCGTGCGACATGGCCTCGTTGAGAGGGACACCGTCGATCACCACGCCGAGGTCACCCCCGTGTCCGCCGTCACCGAAGCCGCGAATGGTGAAGCTGTTGGCCACCCCGCCCAGGCCATAGTCGCGGATGCTCATGCCCGGCACCTGGTCGAAGATCTGCTCGGGCTGGGAGATTTTCTGCTCCCGCAGGGTGTCGGCATCAAAGGACGAGGCGGAAAAGGCGGTGTTGGCCCGGTCGAGAATCTGCCCCTTGACCACAATTTCCGACATCGGCAAAGCCGCCTGTGCGGGCTCGGTCTCACCCGCCAGTGCCATCTGGGCCGGTGCCAGCGACACGGCAGCGGCCAGGGCGCGCAATTGAAAGTTGATCATGCCTGTCTCCTGCAGTTCTGCGAATCGATGACGCCGGCGCTCAGTGCCTGTGCGCGGGACCTCCATCGTGGCTGTGCCAGCCCTCCCCGGCCTCGCGCTGTACTTCTGCGGCGGATGCTGCGCCATGGTGGTCTTCCTGCTCGTGAACCAGCCCGTGCAGCTGGTACAGCAACAGCAGGAACCCGGCAATGATGAGCAGGCCGTTCACGGCCCGGCTCAGTGGCACCCATACCACGGTTTTGCGCCAGGCGCTGATCACCACGATCATCAGGCACAAGGCCGCAACCTGGCCCAGTTCAACCCCGAGGTTGAACCAGAGAATCTTGCCCACCAGGCCGGCATCGCCGCGGTCGGCAAGGGTCTGGAACTGGGTAGCAAGGCCCAGGCCGTGAATCAGGCCGAACAGGAAGACCATCAGCAGCAGGTTGGGCGCGGCAATGCCCAGGCAGCGGCGGAAGCCATCGAGGTTTTCGAAACCCTTGTACATCACCGTCACGGCGATAAAGGCGTCCACGTAATAGGGCGTGACCTGGAGACCGGCAAAGGTCGCGCCCAGCAACACCAGGGTGTGGCCGAGGGTAAATGCAGTGATGAATTTGAGAATGTCGCCGAAGCGATGCAGGAAGAACACCACCCCCAGCAGGAACAGCAGGTGGTCGTAGCCGGTGAGCATGTGCTCGGCGCCAGTCCACAGGTAGTCCAGCCAGTTGCCATCGCGCAGCCGTTCGCGGGCGGCGTCCGGCACTTCGTGGGCCAGCGCCGGAACAGCCAGCAGGTACAAAAAAATCGACGCAAACGGGGCAAAACGGGGTATCTTCATTCATGTATTCGGGCGTCTGCCGACCCGGTCCCTGGGATTTTGCGTACAATCCTGTCAGATCGCCTAAACTTCGATAACAGATCGGTTTTCAGTTAGCTGGCCATGACGCGACCCACAAACCCACTCACGCATCCGCTGCACTGGCTCGCGGGTCGATCCAGAAACTCGCGCACGCCCGTTCTCGGCGAGCGCGAACTGGCGGTGATGCATGCCCTGTGGCATGCCGAGAGCAAGTCGGAGGGCGCCGAAGCTGCGATGCTGTCGGCCCAGCAGGTGTTGGAGCGCATGACGGCGCCAACTCTGGCCCTCAGCACCATCCAGAGCACGCTGGAGCGCCTGTGTCGCAAATCACTGGTGGCACGGCAGAAGCAGGCCCGCGCCTACCTTTACCGCCCCCTGCTCCAACGTCAGGACCTGATCAGTTCCCTGCTGCACGACATTAGCCAGGACATCGCCGGTGGCGATGTCGCGCCGATGGTGTCCGGCTTTATGGACTATCTCAATACCTCGCGCGATGACTGACCTGCTCATCTACCTGCTGGAGAACCTGGTCGCCGCGGTGATTCTGGTGGCCCTCGCCTCGCTGCTGGCAGCACTGTTCTATCCTCTGTTCCGCCGCGCCTCCCCCGCGGTCGGCGCCGAGGGGCGCGCCCTGCTGATCTGGCTCTACGGCTTGTCTCCGGCACTGGTCGCCACGGTCAGCGTGTTGCTGCTTCAATTGCCGGCGGTGACCGGTGGCCTGATCCCCGGACACTGCCACGGCAGTACCTGCGGCGCCCACACCCCGCAGTTCGGGCTCGCTTCCCCCGCCGGGACCAGCCTGATGCTGCTGTCCCTCACACTGGTGGCGGTCGGCCTGGGGCTGATCCAGCGCAACCAGCAACGGGCCCGTCGCCGCCTGTACGCGATGCAACTGCTGTCCAAGTCGGAGCCGGGCCGTTTCTGGCGGCTGGTGGACAGCGACGAGGCCGGGGCCTGGTGCGCCGGTTATTTGCGGCCGCAAATCTTCGTTACCCGGGGCTTGATGGCGGCACTGGCGCCGGAACAGGTACAGGCGGTATTGCTCCACGAATGGGCCCACCTGCAAAGGCGCGACAACCTGCGTACCCTGCTATTGCAGTGGGCCAGCGCCCTGTGGCCAGCGAGCGTCAAAAGGATGCTGTGGCAGGACCTGCAACTCGCCACCGAACAAGCCTGTGACCTGGCCGCGGCCCGGCAGGCCGGCACCGGCGCCCAGCTCATTGCGGCGGTGGAGCGGCTGGCCGCCAGTCGGCCCTGTACACCGCCGGCCGGTGAAACGGGTCACCACACTCAATCCGCAGCCATCGCACAGCGTGTACGGCAACTGCAATTCCTCGCCCCGCCAACGGCCTTCGCCACCGAAAGCTGGCTGATGATCTCCGCCCTCGGCGCCGGGCAGATTATCGCCCTGCCCGTTGTAGCCCATATTGCGATTGAGTGGCTGACGCTTTAATGCGTCGCGCCGCTATTCGGGGGTCCCTGCCTCGCAGGGCGCGAAGCGCGGCACTGCAATGCCATTGACCTCCACCGTTTCCACAAACATCGCCAGCGGCCGTACCCACAGGCCGCGTTCGCCGTAGCAGGGACGGTAAACCACCAGCAATTCTTCCGTTTCCGAGTGGCGGGCAACGCCTTCGACAATGTAATCATTGCCTTTGTAATGGCGGTAGCGACCGGGTTTGACGTTCAACTCATCCATCTCTGTCTCAAACAACGTGTGAACCATGCGGCAGGTTTGCAAAATTCCGTGGCAGTTTCATGCTTTTGTCACGATAAAACTGCAAGTAAGGAGCTGTATGTATTAACTTTCTGCTGGCGTCTGGACTCGCCGTTTGTAGAAAAATAAATCCCGCAAGTGTTATAACAACCACAGCAACACTCCCGACAATATCCGATGCAGGATGAACAGCCAATGGTATTGCGTCGCCTCGCCCATGATTACTACCACGCAATTGCCTCAGCCTGCGGCCAAAAGGGTGGACTGTTAACGGCCACCTGGAGTGTAGTGATCGCCAGGTTGTGCTACGACATTGGCCCGCGCTATCACTCCCTGTTCCAACTCGGTTCCCGATCGCGAACCCAGTGGCCCGAGTACCTGATCGATGACTCACTCAAGCCCCTGCTGAAGAACGTGAACTCGGAGCCTGCCCGGGCACTGGTTCGCGACAAACTGCTCTTCTACCGCCACTGCCTTGAACATCAGCTGACAACTATCCCCGTCATCTATGCATTCGACCCCCGTGATATCGATGCCGCAAACACTGGAAAGGATTTAGCCGGGGAGTTCTCGAACGCACTGGACAATGCTGGGGACAACATCTTTTTCAAACTGATCGATGGCAGCTGGGGAGAGGGCGCCTTCTCTGCCAGTCGGATCGGAAACGGTTTATGGCAGGTGGAGGGAAGCAACTTCGAGCCGTTGGAGCTGCTGGCATTCTGCAAGCGAAGGCACGAAGAAACAGACCCGGATAGCAAGGGTTGGATCGTTCAATCCAGGATTGATAACCATCAGGACATCAAGGCAGCGCTATCTCCCGTCGCATTAAGCACCGTGCGCATTGTGACCATCATCGATCAGAATGGCATAGAGATTCTGCTGGCTGTCGCCCGGCTACCCACCGGTCAGAACAATACCGACAACTTCGCTCACGGAAGCTCCGGCAACCTGGTCGCGGCGATGGACATTGACAGCGGACAGATCGGACAGGCCTGGACATCACTTTCCGGACGATGGCCAAAGATTGTGCCAATCGATAAACACCCGGATACAGGTGTATCGATATCCGGGCACAGGTTACCAGACTGGGAAGACGCTCTTGATCTTGTGCGCTGCGCACACAGGAGCCTGCCCGGGCTGAAAGCTGTAGGATGGGACATCGCGTTTACCGACAATGGCCCCATCATTGTCGAGGCAAACGGACAGTTTGATGTCGATCTGTTGCAGGTAGCCTTGAACCAGGGCCTGGCGTCCATTCTCCTGCCCAGGCTGGCGCCTGGAACGCCCACTGCCGGGGAGCCCCTTCAACTTTGACGCTTCGCATTGCCATACATGAAGACCGGGTGGCCCTGCCGAATGGCCTGATACAGTCTTTCTCGGAGCGCTGGAAACAACTCGCCCGCGAACGGGAGCTCGACGTTGTATCCGTGCACCATCAACAGCAGGACTTTCTGTCGCTGGTCAGGGAGTGCGACGGCTTCATGTGGCGCTTTGGTTTCAGTGCCGGTGAAAGAGCTATCGCCGCGGATATCATCCCGGCCATTGAGCACGGTGCGGGGATTCCCGTTTTTCCCAGCTACGCCAGCATGTGGCACTTCGAGAACAAGCTTGCACAATCCTGCCTGCTCGAGGCGGCGGGAATTCCAACGCCCGCCAATTTCATATTTCACGAACGGGAATCCGCTCTGGATTTCATCCGCCGGGCAGAATTTCCCCTGGTTGCCAAACTGAGTTCCGGGTACCAGTCCAGCAATGTTGTCATGCTGAAGAGTCGGGGGGAGGCCAACCGGCTGGTTGACAACCTCTTCGGCCCTGGAGTCTATTCATTTGAACAACCACGCGGACGGCTCAGAAGGCTGATCGGGCACCGGGCCGGGGCCGTGAAAAGCCTTTTGAACTACCCTTTTCGCCACGGTTTACAAGGCGGGTATTTTTACGCGCAGGAATACCTGCCGGGCAACGCTTTTGATACCCGCGTTACCGTGATCGGAAACCGCGCGTTTGGCTTCCGGCGCTTCAACCGGGACGGCGATTTTCGCGCCAGTGGCAGCGGCAAGATCGACTGGAACCCGCGGGAGATCCCCGGCGACCTGATAAAGCAGGCCTTTCATGTAGCCCGTAAACTGGGCACGCAATCGCTTGCCCTGGATTTCCTCTACCAGGACACCAGGCCCCTGGTTGCCGAGATCAGCTACACCTATGCCGCCTGGGCAATAGAAGCGTGCCCGGGCCACTGGCAGTTGCAGGATGGCGATCAGGAACCGGCATGGTCTGTCGGGCCGATGAAGGCAGAGGACGCAATCTTCGAGGACTTCCTCCACAACCTGGTTGCCACCGCTCCGGCCGCTGAATAGAGTGAAGCAGAGCACCAGCGACTGTGTCCGGTCTATGAGTTCCCATGCGTATTGAACACATCAGCATCGACGAAGTTACGCCCGGGCGCAGCAGGGTTGCAGCGAGTCCCGGCGACGATGAACTCTGGTTCGATGTACCCGTAAGCCGCAATGCCCTGCCGACAACCATCGCTGACAGCTTCCTGATCATGGCCCTGGCGGGTTCCATGCTGCGAAACGAGGATATAGTCGTCGCCGATGAGTACCCTGTCTCTCGCCACCTTGTCGACAACCTCCACACCATCCAGAAGGTTTTCCACCATTGGAACCGGCAATTCAAGCCGGTTGAAATCCACGCCTCGCTGACTGATCCGGACCCTGGCACAGCGGGCTGTATAAGCTGCTTTTCCGGTGGCATCGATTCCATTCACTGCCTGTTAACCAATCAAAGCCGGGTCGATTCAACGCTGTTCATCGGCGGGTATGATTTCAGTTTCTCGGGCCCGGAACTCGCTGTGGCGGAGTCGCGCAACCAGGCTATCCTGCAGGTACTCGGACTGCCCGGCGTCAGCGTTTACACCAATCAGATGGAATGGGGCCAGAGGACCGGCGTTGCCAGGGATTTCTGGAACAGCGGCTACCTTGCAGCAGCCGCAAGCCTGCTGGGAGTGCACAGTGTCCTGATTCCGTCGTCGAGGTCCTTTGACGATCTGCAGCCGAACGGTTCGCACCTCATCCTCGACCACCTGTGGACCAACGGCGCCACACAGTTCGAACATGTTGGCGCCCAGTTCAAGCGCTCGGAAAAAATCGCGCAGGTATGCGCATACCCGCAGCTGCTCGACCTGCTGCACGTGTGCTGGCGCAGTAGCACGGAGAACTGCGGGCGCTGCGGGAAGTGTCTTCGCACCATGATTGCACTGGAATGTATCGGCAAAACCGGCCCCTTTCCCCGCCGGATTACAGAGAAAGACATTCGCAAACTCGTGATTACGTCCAGTCAGGACCAGGCGTATTTCATCGACAATATCCTGTTCGCCCACTCCCTCGGGCGGCGCGACCTGGTCAGAGCCCTGAAGGCGCCAATCCGCCGTTTCGACCGGGCCAACGCCTTTGTCTACGCCGACCGCGGCTTTCTTTTCGGCAAACTCAGCCACCTCAAAAAGCGGTTCAGGCCCTATACCACCAGGGTCGGCCGTACAAATGGCCGGCCAGATCTGGACCTCTAAATCCCGGGCACCGTAAAAATGCGCCCAAATGCCACCCGGCTGCGACCAACAGCGCCGAAATCGCCGCGTTTGGCCCTATAATGCGCCAATGCTCTTTGATCAGATCACCAACAACAAGCGCTACCTTTTCTGGACACTGCAGGCCGTCGGCTGGAGTGGCTGGGCGTTCACCTTTTACCTGGGCGTTCTGTTCTGGGGCAAGGTGCCCAGCGAAAACTACCACTGGTACCTGCCACTGATCAGTGCCATCGGCATGTGCCTCACTCTCGGCCTGCGCGCGCTCTACCGCTCCATGTGGGAAATGCCTATCGCGCGACGGGTATTTGCCATCGTGCTCGGCTCCTATACCGCGGGCCTTTTGTGGATGGCCTGTCGCGCCGCCATTTTCTACGAAGTGTTCCCCGAGGAGCGCAAGGCCTACGAAGAACACGGCATGGCCTGGTACTCCTACTTCGACGGCGGCATTTCCGCCTTCTGGGTGATGCTGGTGTGGAGCGCCCTCTACTTCGGCATCAAGTACTACCTGCAGTCGCAGGAGGAAAAGGAGCGCTGGCTAAAAGCCATGAACATGGCCCACCAGGCCCAGTTGAAGATGCTGCGCTACCAGTTGAACCCCCACTTCCTGTTCAACACCCTGAACGCCATCTCGACCCTGATCCTGGACCAGAACACCACGCTGGCCAACACCATGGTCACCCGCCTGTCGCGTTTTCTGCGCTACTCGCTGGACAACGACCCGATGCAGAAGGTTACCGTGGCCCAGGAAATGGATGCCCTGCGCCTCTATCTGGACATCGAGAAAGTGCGCTTCGAGGAGCGGCTGGAGCTACACTTCGACGTGGAAGCGAGTGCCGAGACGGCGCTGATGCCCAGCCTGCTGCTGCAGCCACTGGTGGAAAACTCCATCAAGTACGCCATCGCCCAGGCCATCAACGGCGGCGCCATCGCCATCAGCGCCCGGGCGTTCGGCGGCGATCTGCTATTGTCCGTGGCCGATGACGGACCGGGCCTGGACCTGCGCAACGGCCGCCTGCCCAAGGGCGGCGGTGTCGGCCTGGCCAACTGCCGCGAACGGCTGAAGGAAATTTACGGCGAGCACCAGAGCTTTCGCCTCAGCACCACCGAGCCCCACGGACTGACCATCAACATTCGCATACCCCTGGAACGGGAGGCCAAAGCCCCATGAACGCCCTCAGCACCATTATCGTCGACGATGAAAACCTCGCCCGCCGCGGCCTGTCGCTGCGCCTGGCCAACATCCCCGAGGTGGAGATCGTGGCGGAATGCGCCAACGGGCAGCAGGCGCTGGCGGCCATCGCAGAGCACAACCCGGATCTCATTTTCCTGGATATCCAGATGCCGGGCATGGATGGTTTCGCGGTGGTGGAGGAGATGCAATCCGACAATATGCCGATGGTGGTCTTCGTCACCGCCTTCGACCAGTATGCAGTGGACGCCTTCCGCATCCACGCCGTGGACTACGTGCTCAAGCCCATCGACGAGGAGCGCCTGCAAGAAGCCGTCAGCCGCGCCCTCACCCACCGCGCCCAGCAGGACTCGGTGCGCGAAAAAGAGAAGCTGCTGAAGCTGGTGATGGGCTTGAGCGGCGCCAGCGCGGGCTCTATCGAAGAGAACGGCAACGGCAAGCAGTGGCCGGAAAAACTGTCCATCAAGGACGGCTGCGATATCGAGTTCATCAGGGTGGCTGATATCCAGTGGGTGGACGCCGCCGGCGACTACATGTGCATTCACGCCGCCGGCAAGACGCACATCATGCGCATCACCATGAAGCAGCTGGAAGCCCAGCTCAATCCCGAGCAGTTTCTGCGTGTGCACCGCTCCACCATCGTCAACGCCAACGGCATCCTGCGCGCCCAGACCCTCAACAACGGCGAGTACCTGCTGACCCTCGAAGCCGGCAACCAGCTCAAGGTGAGCCGCAGCTACCGCGACAAGGTCAAACACCTTATCGACGGCTGAGGGCGCCTCGCCGCCACCCCGGGCGCCACTGCGCGCCCGTCTTCCCGCCGTTCATCGCGGCCCACCACCACCCTGCCGCAGTATTGCGTACAGCGGTCGCAAGCGCTGCTATCGTCCGCCCCCATAGTCATAACATGCGGCAGGGAAACAGGTGAATCTCACAGCCAGCTCACTGAAAAACCCGGCCGGCGTCGCGGTGGCCGTGGCCGTCATCCTGTTCTTCGGGCTGTGGAGCCTGACCCAGTTGCCGGTGCAGTTGTTCCCCGATATTGAAAACCCCCGTATCAGCATCCAGACCAGCTGGCGCGCCGCGTCGCCGCGGGAAGTGGAGTCGGAGATCATCGAGCCGATCGAATCGGTGCTGCAGGGCCTGCCCGGCCTGACAGAAATGGGGGCCTACGCCAACGCCGGAAATGCCTGGGTCGAGCTGGAATTCGGCCTGGAAACCGACATGCAGCGCACTCTGCTGGATGTGATATCACGCATGAACCGCCTCGACCCGCTGCCGCGGGACGCCACCCAGCCGGTCATCATGCTCGGCGGTGGCAACGGCGACACCCCAGCCCTCACTTTCTTTTTCCTGCAGGTGCTGCCCGGCACCGGGGGCAGCATCTACGATTACATGCCCTTCGTGGAGGACGTGATTCGCCCCGCCATCGAAGCGGTGCCCGGGGTGGCCCGTGTCAGTGCGTCCCAGAACGGCCAGAGTGACGAGCAGCAACTGGAAATCCTGTTCGATCCCTACCGCGCCGCCCAGCTCGGCATTCCCCTCACCGATGTGGCCGCACAACTGGGTCGGGCCAACGATGTCAGCGGCGGCTTTGTGGAAGTGGGCCGGCGCCAGTACACCCTGCGCTTCACCGGCCGCTACGAGCCCGAGGAACTGAAGGCCTTTGTGCTGGACTGGCGCGACGGGCGGCCCATACGCATCGGCGACATCGCCGACATCCGCATTACCCGCGGCGACCGGGTGCTGACCAACACCCAGAATGGCAACCCGGCCATCTCTATCCGCATCGACAAGGAAAACAGCGCCAACGCCCTGCAGACCCTCAATGCGGTCAAGGCGAAGGTCGAGGAACTGAACGCCGGCCCGGTGGCCGAGCGCGGCCTGACCATGGCCCAGAGCTTTGACGCCTCCGTCTTCATCAATCGCGCCATCGGCCTGGTGGGCAGCAATATCGCCCTCGGTATCCTGCTGGCGGTGGGCATTCTCTGGTGGTTCCTGCGCCGCTTCCGCGCCACCCTCGTAGTGGCAATCGCCATCCCGGTGTCACTGCTGGCCACCTTCATCATGCTCAAGCTCACCGGCCGCACCCTCAACGTGATCTCCCTCGCCGGGCTGGCCTTCGCCGTTGGCATGGTGCTGGATGCCGCCATCGTGGTGCTGGAAAACATCGTACGGCTGCGGGAAAAAGGCGTGGACACCGAACAGGCCTCACTGCAGGGCACCGGCCAGGTGTGGGGCGCCCTGCTCGCCTCCACCGCCACCACGGTGGCCATCTTCCTGCCGGTGATTTTCATGCGCGAAGTGGAGGGACAGCTGTTCAGCGATCTCGCCATCACCATTGCCATCGCTGTGGTGGTGTCGCTGCTGGTCGCGGTGACCATCCTGCCGCTGGCGGCCAGACTGTGGCTGCCAACTGGCGCGCTGCAGGACCACAACCGCGGCCTGTGGCTGCGTATTGCCAGCACCGTAATGCGCCTTACCAGCACAGCGCGCAAGCGCTGGGCACTGGCCGCGGTGCTGATCACCGTGCCGCTGGCAGCCAGCTACACCCTGCTGCCGGAAATGGATTACCTGCCGCCGGTCAAACGCGACGCGGTGGACGCCTACTTCCAGGTGCCGGCCGGCATGTCCGAGCAGACCATTGCCGACGAGGTTATCAAGGTGCTGGATGCGCGCATGGCGCCCTTCATGAGCGGCGAGCGCCAGCCGGCCCTGAAGAACTACTACATCCTCACCTGGAACGGTGGCGGCGCCATGGGCGCCCGGGTGCAGGACCAGTCCCGGGTCAAGGAGCTGGAGAAAATCATCAACGAGGAGATCTTTGCCGACCTGCCGGACCTGCAGCACTTTGCCAGCCAGGGCAACCTGTTCGGCGGCTTCGGCGGCGACCGCGAGGTCTCCCTGCACCTGCAGTCGCGGGACCGCGAGGCGCTGGCCAAAGCCGCCGCCCTCGGCGAGCAGCGCCTGCGCGAGGTACTGCCGCAGGCCGTCGTGCGGGTAAGTCCCGACCTGCAGCAGTCGGAGCCGGAACTGCAGTTGGCCCCCAACGACCGCAAGATCGCCGAGGCCGGCTGGTCGCGCGCCGACATGGGCACCCTGGTCCGCGCCGTGGGCGATGGCCTCTACGTGGGCGAGCACTTCAATGGCGAGAAGCGCATGGATGTGATCCTGCGGGCACAGCCCTGGGACTCCCCGGAGCAACTGGCTTCCCTGCCCCTGGCCACCCCGGCCGGCAATGTCGTGCCGCTGGCGGAACTGGTGGACATCCAGCGCACCGTGGGTCCCAGCCAGCTGCGGCGCATCGACAGCCGCCGCACCATCAGCCTGAATGTGCGCCCGCCGGAAGACATGTCGCTGGAACATGTACTCGACACCCTGCAGCGGGAGGTCGAGCCGGACCTCAAGGCCGCCCTGCCCGCCGACGGCAACATCCTCTACGGCGGCAGCGCCAACGCCCTGACCCGCGCCATCAAGAGCATGGGCAGCAACTTCGCCCTGGCACTGGTGGTGCTGTTCCTGCTGATGGCGGCCCTGTTCCGCTCGATGAAGGACAGCCTGCTGGTGGTGCTGGCCATGCCCCTGGCGATGGCCGGCGGCATCGCGGCCATGCGCATCCTGAACCTGTTCACCTTCCAGCCCCTGGACCTGCTGACCATGATCGGCTTTGTCATTCTGCTGGGACTGGTGGTCAACAACGCCATCCTGCTGGTGCACCAGACCCGCAGCGCCGAGCGCGAGGGCGTCAGCCGCCACCACGCGGTGGAGCAGGCACTGCAGACCCGCCTGCGGCCGATCTTCATGAGCACGCTCACCAGTATCTTCGGCATGTTGCCCCTGCTGCTGATGCCCGGCGCCGGCAGCGTGATCTACCGCGGCCTGGCGGCGGTAATCGTCGGCGGCATGTGCGTTAGCACCCTGTTTACCCTGCTCCTGCTGCCCTGCTTCCTGCGCATGGGCGAAACCGGGGCGCGGGTGGTCAGCGAGGGCCAGGGTCCTGCGCGCCACCCCCTCAAATCCGTCGCCTGAGCGAGGAAACTGACTGTGAAACGACTGCATACCATCTCCCTGCCATTGCTGCTGGCCCTGCTCGTCCTCTGCGCTGGCGCGCGCGCCCAGCCCCCCGAAGCAGTGGTGGAACTGGCCAACGTCTCCGAGGGCGAAGCCGCCGCCGTGGTCAGGCTGCCGGGCACCGTGATCTCGACCCGCGACGCGGCCCTGTCCGCCGAAGTGGCCGGGCGCCTGACCTGGATCGCCGAAGTCGGTGATTTTGTGGAGCAGGGCAAACCGGTGGCGAGGGTCGACGATCACCTGCTGCAACTGGCCCAGCGCAACCACAGTGCACAAATTGCGCGACTGGACGCGGATATTGCCTACCACCAGCGCCAGATCGAGCGCCTGCAAAGCCTGGCGGCACAGAACAATATGGCCCGCTCGGAACTGGACCAGGTGGAGTCGCAACTGGCGATGCTGGAACAGGAGCGCAAAATTGCCGAAGTGGCGCTGGAGCGCAGCCGCTACGATCTCGAACGCAGCCAGGTGGTTGCGCCCTTCTCCGGAGTGGTGGCCGAGCGCAGCGCCGCCGAGGGCGAATACCTGGAAACCGGCAGCCCCCTGCTGCGCCTGGTGGACACCCAACGGCTCGAAATCAGCGTCAACGCCCCGCTCAAGGTGGCCCGCCACAATCGCGCCGGGGAAACCGTACAGGTGGAATCCCCAGAGAGTCGCGCTGAAGCCCGCATTCGCGGCCTGGTGCCGGTGGGCGATGCCCGCTCGCGCATGATGGAACTGCGCCTGTCACTCAGCGACAGTCCCTGGCTGATCGGCGAGGCGGTGACCGTGGAGTTGCCGGAATCGGAGCGCTTCAGCGCCCTGCGGGTCCCGCGGGACGCCCTGGTGCTGCGCGACCGCGAGGTGTTCGTCTACACCGTCGATGCCGACAATACCGCGCGCAAGGTGCCGGTGGTGCCCGGCGCCGGCCGCGGCACCTCAATCGCCGTGAGCGGCGATCTCAAGGCCGGCGAGCCGGTGGTGATTCGCGGCGCCGAGCGCCTGCAGGAGGGCCAGAGCGTGCGGGTGATACAGCACCACCTGGCGGTGACCCCCTGAGCCGCAGACCCTGAAGCCTATTCCGCCTCGCCGCCGAACAGGGCGATTACGCGCTCCTGCAGGGCGCTGATCGCTTCGGACATCAGCACGAAATCGGCATCCAGTTTGGCGGCGCGATCGGCCTCGGGCAGATCCTCGTTCTCCTTCAGCAGTTCCTCGGAGAATTTCAGGCGCCGCAGGCAGAGGTCCTCGGCAATCACCAGCGACAGGCGCTCTTCCCAGCTCAGGGACAGGCGCGCCACCAGCTTGCCGGCGTTGAGGTGGGTCTCCACCTCTTCACCGAGCAGATCGACGCCGCGACAGCGCACTACGCCGCCCTCGTCGCCGGGCTCGCGCAGTTCGCACTCCTCACCCAGGGCGAAGTCGGCCGGCAGGCTCTGGTGGGCCAACCAGCCGGTCATGGTCGCAGTGGGGGCGTTGTTGACCTGGGGCAATACCACCGGGAAGCTACCGATACACTCGCGCAGCAGGTTCAGCAGTTCCTCGGCGCGGGTGGCGGTGGCGGCATCGACGAACACCCAGCTGCTGCGGGTGTCGATGTAGGCGTACACAGCGCCGCTGCGGCTGAAGGCCCGGGGCAGGCAGTCCTGCACAATCTCGTCCTTCAGGGTCAGGCGCTCCTTGCGGTAGACCTTGCGCCCCTGTTCGTTCTCGATGATCTCGACCTTCTCCTCCAGCATCTCCTTGACCACGCTGGAGGGCAGGATTTTTTCTTCCCGCTTCAGTCGCAGCAGAAAACGGCCGTTGACCGCGTGCACCAGCGTCTCGGTTTCCCCGCCCAGGGGCGGCGCCCAGCCCAGTGCCAGGGGCTGTGCCGGGGTGCAGGGCTGGAAGGCGTGCCGGGACATCTGCTCCTCGAGCTTTTCGGCGGACAGATCGAAAGGGCTGGTCAGGCGGTAGGCCCGCAGATTCTTGAACCACATGGCGGAGTCACTCGTGCAAAAAGGCGGGGATTGTAACGCAGGCCCACCGCCCTGCGACAAGGGTTACGCAGTTAAACCAGAGTGAAGCGCGCAGGGAAAAAGCCCGGGCGCGTACAACATATTGACCCCGGCCGCGGGATGCCGCGTTGTAAGGGCGGCGATGGCTGGTTTTAATTTGCCCTCACTCGATAACGATCACCTCAATTTCAGGAAACCAGCCATGGCAGTAGCCAGCAAGACCAACCCCAGCCAGCCCCGCCACGCTCGCGATGTCGCCCACTGGGACCTGGAAACCGATGTCGCCATCGTCGGCTTCGGCGGCGCCGGTGGCTGTGCTGCCATCGAGGCCGCCGATGCCGGTGCCCAGGTCACGATTTTCGAACTGGCCAGCGCCAGCGGCGGCTCCACCGCCATGTCCAGTGCGGAAATCTACATGGGCGGCAACGGCGGCACCCGGGTGCAGAAAGCCAGCGGCTTCGAAGACAGCACGGAGGACATGTTCCAGTTCATGATGGCCTGCGCCGGGCCGCAGGCGGACGAGGCCAAGATTCGCAATTACTGCGAGCGCAGCGCCGAGCACTTCGACTGGCTGGTGTCCATCGGCGTCCCCTTCAAGGACAGCTTCCTCGACGAGCGCGCCATCATGTGCCTCACCGACGACGGCCTGCTCTACACCGGCAACGAGAAAGCCTACCCCTTCAATACCGTGGCCAAGCCCTGCCCGCGCGGCCACAACCTCTATGTGGAGGGCGACCACGGCGGCCCGCTGTTCATGAAGATCGTCACCGAGAACGTGGAAAAGCGCGACAACATCGAGGTGCACTACGAGGCTCGCGCCCTGACCCTGATCGTTGACGACAGCGATGAAGTGGTGGGCCTGGTGGTGCGCGAAAACCAGCAGGAACTGAATGTGCGCGCCCGCGGCGGTGTGATCCTCTGCGCCGGCGGCTTCGTGATGAACCGCGAAATGGTGGCCAAGCACGCGCCCAAGCTGACCCGGGGCACCGAAGCCATCGGCAACCCCGGCGATACCGGCAGCGGTATCCAGATGGGTATCTCGGTGGGCGGCGCCGCCATCAACATGCACGAGGGCTTTATCAGCCTGCCTTTCTATCCACCTGCCAGCATGACCTACGGCATTGCCATCAACGACAAGGGCCAGCGCTTCATCAACGAAGACGTCTACCACGGCCGCCTCGGCGACTTCGTGCTGCGCCAGCAATCCGATCGCATCTACCTGATCCTCACCGTAGAGCAGTACGCCGATTACGAAACCGCCAGCTACCTGGGCGCCCCGGTCGCCGGTACCGGGGAGACGGTGGAAGAACTGGAAGAGGAACTGGGCCTGCGCCGGGGGTCACTGGTACACACCCTGGCAACGTACAACGAGGACTGCCTGGCCGGCGAGGATACCCAGTACCACAAATCCGCCAAATGGCTGCAACCGCTGGAGGCGCCCCTGGTGGCCCTCGATCTCACCCCCGGCCGCGGCGCCTTTGTGCCCCACTTCACCCTCGGCGGCCTCGACACCCTGCCCACCGGGGAAGTGGTCAACGAACAGCGCGATGTGATCCCGGGCCTGTACGCCGCCGGCCGCACCGCCTGTGGCGTGGTGCGCCGCGCCGAGGGCTATGCCAGCGGCATGTCGGTCGGCGACGCCACCTTCTCCGGCCGCCTGGCCGGGCAACAGGCGGCCGCCCGCAGGCAGGGCTGACACGCGCCAGCACCCCGCTCCGCCCTTGCCTCGGCAGGGGCGGGCACCTACCATGGCCGCATCTGCCGCTAACCGGATGCCAATGCCATGAGATACCTGCACACCATGGTGCGCGTGAGCGACCTGGATCAGTCACTCGACTTTTACTGCAATAAACTGGGCCTGGTGGAAGTGGACCGCTGGGACAACGAGGGCGGCCGCTTCACGCTGGTCTTTCTCGCCGCGCCCGCCGATGCCGAAATGGCCCGGGAAAAGAAAGCCCCGCTGGTGGAGCTGACCTACAACTGGGACCCTGAAGAGTACAGCGGCGGCCGCAACTTCGGCCACCTGGCCTACCGCGTGGAAAACATCTACGACCTCTGCCAGCACCTGATGGACAACGGCGTCACCATCAACCGCCCGCCACGGGACGGCCACATGGCATTTGTCCGCTCCCCCGATGGCATCTCCATTGAACTGCTGCAGGAGGGTGAGCACCTGCCACCGGCAGAGCCCTGGGCCTCGATGGAAAATACCGGTAGCTGGTAAGGGATACCGGGGCGGGAACGTGACAGCCAGTATCGCTTCCCGCCTGATTCTGTCGCTGACCCTGTCGGCGAGCACCATCATCGCCATCGCCCTGCTGGTGGACTACCGCCTGTCCCGGGAGGAAATCCTGGAGCGCTTGCGTGTCGACTCCCGGCTCACGGTGGTGGATGTCGTGCAGGACCTGGAACGCCTGCTGCGCGGCATCGAGGGCAATACCCGGTTTATCGCCGGCATACTGGCGCGCCGACAGGGCAGTGAGGAGGAGATCGCCCAGCTGCTGCAGGAAGCGGTGCTGCACCACGACGATGTATTTGGCGCCACCATCGCCCTGGCCCGCGGTCAATCCGCCCACCCGAATGGCTTCGCCCCCTACTACTTCAAGCAGGGCGGCGGCGTGGCCTATTCCGACCTTACCGAGGGGCCTGTCCCCTACTGGCAGCGCCCCTGGTTCGACGACGCCGCCAGCAGCGGCGAACCGCGCTGGGTAGAGCCCTATTTCGACGCCGGTGGCGCCGAGATCTACATGACGACCTTCTCGGTGCCGGCGTTCACTACCGATGATCAGGGCGACCAACGTCTCTATGCAATCGTTACCGCCGACCTGACGCTGGAAGAACTGCACCGCTACCTGAAACGACTGGAACTCGGCCAGCACGGCATCGGCTTTCTGGTCAGCCGCGAGGGGCTGGTCATGTCCTCCGACGCCGATACCGTGGAAATGCGACCCTGGCAGGAGGTGCTGCCGGAATCGCAGCGCCAGCAATTCTGGCTCGACATGGTGAACGAGGCCGAACCCGGCAAGCACACCGCCCGCCACAGCGACTGCGCGGTGGTCGCAGGCCCCTGCATTATTCACATGACCCGCCTGCAGCACAGTGGCTGGGTGCTGGGGGTCATCTACTCTGAGCGGGACGTACTGGCGGAACTGCGCGCCTACGAGTACAAGGTGATTGCCCTGGGCCTGCTCTGCCTGGCCGTAATGGCGGTGGTGGTGAACCTGCTAACCCGCCGCATTACCCGGCCACTGAGCGCGCTGGCCCTGTCCGCCGACCAGCTCGGCGAGGGCCACCTGGACACCCCCCTGCCGCAGGCCAGGGGCGGCGACGAAGTGGCGCGCCTGGTGCAGTCCTTTGGCCACATGAAGGAGGAGCTGAAGCGGCACATCAGCGACCTGGAACAGGCCACCGCCAACCGCAGCCGGATGGAGGGCGAGCTGTCGGCAGCGCGCGATATCCAGATGGCGATGCTGCCGCAGAGCGGCCGCGCCAGCGAGCACTGTGCGGATTTCCTGCTGTGGGCGACGGTGGAATCGGCGCGCACCGTCGGCGGCGACCTGTTCACCTACAGCCTGCAGGGTCGCAAGCTGTTTTTCGCCGTCGGCGATGTATCCGACAAGGGCGTACCGGCGGCGCTGTTCATGGCCCGGAGCCTCAGCCACCTGCAGCACCCCGGCAACCGCAGCCCCGGGCAGAAACTGGCGGAGCTCAACAACGCCCTGGTGGAGCGCAACAGCAACTGCATGTTCGTCACCCTGGTTCTGGCGGTGCTCGACCTCGACAGTCTGGAACTGCGCTACGCCAGTGCCGGTCATCCACCGCCGCTGCTGCTGCACGAGGGGCGCAGCATCTGCCCGCTGCAGGAGAGTGGCCCGGCCACCGGGCTGGCGCGCGACCAGGCCTTCCCCGACAACGTCCTGCAACTGTCACCGGGCGATCGCCTGGTCCTCTACACCGACGGTGTCGACGAGGCCTTCAACAGCGCGGGAGAGATGTTCGGCACCGGGCGCCTTGCGGCGTGGCTGGATAGCTGCGCCGGGCAGTCCCTCGCCGAGGCCGGCCAGGGTCTGATCGAAGCAATCAGTCACTTTGCCGAGGGCGTCGCACAGTCCGACGACATTACCCTGCTGCTACTGGAAGTGCCGCGCCCGACAAACCAGCGCGGCCACCAGCGCAGTTTCCACCTGACCCCGGATGTCATTGCGGCCAGCCTCGATTGGCTGGTGGCGGTGCTGGGTCCGCAACTGGCGCCGGAAGCACACAGCGAACTGCAGCTGGTGCTGGAAGAGGTGATCACCAATATCTACAAGTACAGCGGGCTCGGAGAGCAGGATACGGTGAGCGTGGCACTGACCATCGACGACGAGACGGTCCGCTTGACGGTGCGCGATGCCGGCAGGGCCTTCAACCCCCTGCAGGACGGGCGCCGCGCGGCACTGGGCGCCGATATCGACCATGCCGAAATCGGCGGCCTTGGAGTACACTTGATTGAGCAGTTGACCGACCGGCAGCACTATCGTCGGGAGGGCGATGAGAATTGCCTGGAGCTGGATCGCTCCCTGATAACAACCGAAGACAGCACAGGAACCCGCTCATGAAACTCGACACCCGACTCGTCACGGATCCGGATCGCTCCGTGGCCAGGCTCTACCTGGCTGGCGCCCTCAACACCGATACCGCCCCCGCCTTCGAGCAGGAACTACAGCAGGTACTGGCCAGCGGGCTGCAGGTGAACGTGCTGGACATGCGCGATCTGGACTACATCAGCTCCGCTGGCCTCCGAGTTATTTTCAAAGCTGCCAAACAGGCCCGCGAAGCCGGCCAGCGACTGGCGGCGAGCCACCGCAAGCCGCATATAGAGAAGGTTTTCGAAATCCTCAAGGCACTGCCGGATATGGCGGTGTTCGCCAACGACCAGGAACTGGACGACTACCTGGACGCCATGCAGGCCCGCAGCCGCTAGCCAGCCACAACAGCCGGCACCACTCAGCTGCGGAGGAAGTTCAGGATCCAGCGACCAATGCGCTCGCTCTCGGGTTCTTTTGCCAGCGAGGCGACACCGCTGGCATAGACCGACTCACCAATCTGCTCGCGGCGGTATTCCATGATCTCCCGCGAATAGCCGGGCACAAACTCCGGGTGGCCCTGGAAAGTGAGGATGTGGTCGCCCACCTGGCAGACCGCATTCTCGCAAAAGTCCGAGCCCGCCAGCACCTCGGCGCCCACCGCATTCTGCACTACCTGGTCCTGGTGGCTGACCAGCACGTCAAAGCCGGGCCCGGACTTGTCGTGCCAGTCGGGTTGCGATGAAAAAGTATGGGTGTGCAGGCCAACGCCCCAGCCCCTGTCGGATTTTTCCACCTTGCCACCGAGGGCCTGGGCCACCAGTTGATGGCCGAAGCAGATACCGACAATTTTCTTCTCGCGGCGGTTGAGTTCGCGCACGAAGTCCATCAGCACGCCAATCCAGGGCTTGTCGTCGTAGACACTGCTTTTGCTGCCGGTGATGAGGTAGGCATCGACCTCGTCGATGTCGCCGGGATACTCCCCTTCCTCCACGTCCCACACCCGAAACTCCAGCTGCGGGTCGAGTCGCCCCAGCAGGGCCATGAACATATCGGGGTATTCACCGTAGCCCGGCACCCACTCGGGGCGCACGGCGTCGGTTTTGAGAATGCCAAGTTTCATCGCAAATCCATCATGCAGCGGGGCTGTTTTCACACATTGGCCGCCATCATAGGGAAGGAAACAACAAGCTGTCCATAACACCTTGGAGGCAGGTGCACGGCCTGCAATTGTCATGCAATTGCCACAATACCGTCACGCAACTGCCATGCAGGCGGCGGACAATTGCCACCATGAACGCACTGCAAGAGCTTGAATTACGCCTGCTCGCCAGGGTTTTCAGACAGGGCGAACGGCGCATGGTCAGACCCCTCGCGAGAGCACTCTCTCGCTCGGGGGACGGCTACCTCCACCTGCTGATTCCCCTGCTGCTGGGACTGCTCGGCGCGCGCAATCTGGATCAGTTCTGCACCCTGCTGGCGCTCTCGCTGGCCACCGAACGCACACTCTACTGGTCCTTGAAAAACACCCTCAAGCGCCGCCGTCCGCAGGAGGCAGTACCCGGTTTTCGCAGCCTGATCACCGCCTCGGACCAGTTCAGTTTCCCCTCGGGACACAGCTCCGCCGCCTTCCTGCTGGCCACCGTGCTGGTGCTTGTCTACGGCGGCCCGGTGATCGCCATGTACCTGTGGGCCAGCTGCGTCGCCCTGAGCCGTATCGTGCTCGGGGTGCACTTCCCCGGCGATACGCTCGCCGGGGCCTTCATGGGCACTTCCTGCGTCCTGCTTACCGCCACCCTGCTGGGCCTGCCCTGGTGAGTGCCACCTGATGCGCATCCTGTACGGGGTGCAGGCCACCGGCCAGGGCCATATCAGCCGTGCAAGGGCCATGGCGCGCGCCTTTCGGGGTTTGGATATCGAGGTGGACTGGCTGTTTACCGGGCGCCCCTGCGAGCGCCTGTTCGACATGGAGCCCTTTGGCAGCTTCCAGCACCGCCGCGGACTGACTTTCGCCACCCGCGCCGGCGGTATCAGCTACCTGAACACCGTCGTGGGCAACAACCTGTTCCAGTTCCTGCGCGACGCCCGCTCACTCAATCTCGACGCCTACGATGCCATCGTCACCGACTTCGAGCCAGTCTCCGCCTGGGCCGGGCGCCTGGCGGGGATTCGCACCATCGGCATCGGGCACCAGTACGCCTTTGGCGACACCACGCCGACCAGCGGCGGCAATGCGCTGTCGCGCTTTATCATGCGCCATTTCGCGCCGGTGGATGTACCGCTGGGCCTGCACTGGCACCCCTACGCCGGCAACGTGCTGCCGCCGATCCTGGATTTGCCGGATCTGCCCCGTGCACAGGCGGATCACGTACTGGTCTATCTACCCTTTGAGGACCAGGCCGAGGTGACCCGCTGGCTGCAGCAGTTTCCGCAGCAGCGTTTCCGCCAGTACGCCGCCGGGCTGGATGAATGTGAGCGCGGCAATGTGCTGCTGCACCCCACCAGTATCAACGCCTTCAAACACGACCTGGCGAGCAGTCGTGGAGTGATTTGCAACAGCGGTTTCGAGCTGATCAGCGAGTGCCTGCAGTGGCGCAAGCCGGTGCTGACCAAGCCCCTGGCCGGGCAGATGGAGCAGCTGTCCAACGCCAGAGCCCTGCTGCAACTCGACTACGCCCGGGTGATTCACTCCCTCTGCGGCGATGCACTGGCGCAGTGGCTTGCCACCACACCCGCGCCGCCGGTCGTTCACTACGGGCGGGTACACGAGGTACTGGCGCGCTGGCTGGCCAGTGGCGCACAGGAGGCACCGGCTGCGCTGGCCCAACGCCTGTGGCCGCAGTACGCGAAGAGCGCCTTGCCCAAGCGTGCCGACAGCGCCCTGCAGGCCCTGTCGGCGCCGGCCTCCTGACACGGGCATCTGCCGCGGTAGCTGGGATTCACCGGCCCCTGAGCTTGGGATTCACCGGCCCCTGAGTTAGCCTAGCTCTTTTGTGCAACAGGTAGTCCTTCCGTGGGCCGATTCCTCCCCTTGCTTTTGGCCCTTGTGGCTTTCCCCCTGTGCGCTGCCGGGGATCGGGACCACCCCGGTTTTATCGGCGGCGAGGCCTGTAAGAGCTGCCACGCCGCCGAGTTCGAGGCGTGGCAGGGCTCCCATCACGACCTGGCCATGCAGCCGGCCACCGAAAAGACCGTACTCGGCAATTTCGATAACGCCGAGTTCAGCTTTAACGGCGTCACCACCCGTTTCTTCCGCAAAGACGGCGAATATTACGTGCGCACCGACGGCGAGGACGGCAAATTGGCCGACTTCCCGGTGCCCTACGTATTTGGTGTATACCCCCTGCAGCAGTATCTGCTGCCGCTGTCGCGCGGCCGTCTGCAGGCGCTCTCCATCGCCTGGGACAGCCGACCCGCCAGTGAGGGCGGCCAGCGCTGGTTCCATCTCTACCCGGATGAAACCATCGATCACAGCGACCCCCTGCACTGGACCGGCCCCTACCAGAACTGGAACACCCGCTGCGCCGAGTGCCACAGCACCGACCTGCAAAAAAACTACAGTGCCGGTGACAACAGCTTCGACACCCGCTATTTCGAGGTCAACGTCAGCTGCGAGGCCTGCCACGGCCCCGGTGAACAGCACCGCGAACTGGCCGAGGCCGGCAAGCTGGCCGGCAGCGCCCACGGCGGCTTCCCCATGGATCTCGCCCAGCGCGGCGAGTGGGCCTTCCCCGCAGGCGAAGCCATCGCCCGGCGCCAAAGCCCGGTGGCGGCCAACACCCAGATCGATACCTGCGGCCGCTGCCACGCCCGCCGCGGCACCCTGGGGGAGTATCACTACGGCCGCAGCCTGGCCGACACCCACCGCCTGAGCCTGCCCCACGCGCCGCTGTACTATCACGACGGCCAGATTCGCGACGAGGTCTACGTCTACGGCTCCTTTACCCAGAGCAAGATGCACCAGGCGGGGGTGGTGTGCTCCAACTGTCACGAGCCACACAGTCTCAAACTGCGCGCCGAGGGCAATGGCGTCTGCGCCCAGTGCCACAAAGCGGACACCTACGATGTACCCGAACACCACCACCACCCGGCCGGCAGCAGCGGCGCCCAGTGTGCCAATTGCCACATGCCGGAGACCACTTACATGGTGGTGGACCCGCGTCGCGATCACAGTATGCGTATCCCGCGACCCGATCTCAGTGTGATGCTGGATACCCCCAACGCCTGCACCGCCTGTCACAGCGATCGCGATGACGAGTGGGCGCTGCAGGCGCTGCGTGGCTGGGGGGTGAACTTCAGCGATACCGGGACGCACCCGGCGCGGGCCTTTGCCGGCGCCGCCGCCGGTGACGCCCGGGCGGTGCCGCGCCTGGTGGAACTCGCCACGGATAGCGGCACAGCGACCATCTGGCGCGCCGCGGCGCTGGAAAGCCTGGGACAGACCGGCGACCGCCAGGCGATTGGCGTGGCTCGCGACCTGCTGGCGTCAAGCGACCCGTTGCTGCGTACCAGCGCGGTCAATGCCCTGTCCGCCCTGCCCCTGCCCCAGCGCTTCCAGTTGCTGCGCCCACTGGCCGGCGACGAGGTGACATCCGTGCGCCTGGCGGTGGCAGAACAACTGGCTCCTGTACCCCTGGACCAATTGCGCGAAGCGGACGTGGAGGCACTGCGCCAACTGTTCGGGGAGTACCAGCGCATCGCCAAACAACACGCCGACATGCCCGGCAACCGCATGCAGCTGGGTATTTTCCTGGCCAGCCGCGGCGACCTGCCCGGCGCCGAGGCGGCCTACCGCGGGGCCATTGAAATGAACCCGCAACTGGTGCCGGCACGGCTCAACCTGGCGGACCTGCTGCGCGCCCAGCAACGCGACGAAGAGGCCAGGGAGCAACTGCAGCAGGCGCTGGACATCGCGCCGGACAACGGCCCCACCCTGTATGCCCTGGGTCTGCTGGAGACCCGCGCCGGCAACGGCGAGCAGGCGCTGGACTACCTCGGCCGCGCCGCCCGGCTGGAAACCACCGGCACCCGCCAGCGCTATGTCTACGCGGTGGCCCTGCACGACCTCGGTCAGCCGCAGCAGGCTATTACAGAACTGGAAAAGCTGTTGCGGCAGGCGCCGCAGAACCCGGACGTGCTGCTGGCGCTGGCCAACTACAGCGCGGAGCAGGGCAAGCGGGAAGCCGCCCTCCGCTACGCCAGGCAGCTGCAGGCCACCGACCCGCGCAACCCGGCCTACGGGCAGTTGCTGAGAGAACTCGAAGCCAGGTAATTCAGAGCCCAGTAATTCACAGGGAGCGCAGGAAGGTCAGCAGCGCGGCGTTGGTCGCCTGCGGCTGCTCCTGCTGCACGAAATGCCCGGCGCTGGGGATGCGAATATCACCGCGTAAATCCGGCACCAGCTCGCGCTGGCGCTCGAACACATCATCCGGGCAGAGTTTGATGACCGGATCGCTTTCACCGGCGATGAACAACGCGGGACAGGGCAGCGGCTCGAACAGGCGCTCCCGAAACCTGCCCCAGTTGGCATCCATCGCACGGTAGGAATTGAGGCCGCCGGCGAACACCGCCGCTCCCGGCTGCGACAGATAGGCGGACAGGTAGGTCGCGAAGTCCGCCTCGCTCATCCAGTCCCAGGGCAGGGCGCGTGGCGGTTCTGCCAGCACATCCATATAGGTGGTGCCACCGCTGGGATAGCGGGTCCAGTCGAGCAGGTCCCCCTCGGCGCCGAGGGCCCAGAACAGGCGCCGCAGGAAGCTTTCTTCACAACCAGCCAGATCCGCCTCGGCGACCCCCGGCTGCTGGAAGTAGTGCATGTGGAAGAAATGCTGCGCCGCGACACCGGCAAACAGTTCCGACGGGCGAACATCGCCACCCCCGGCCAGCGGCATGCCGCGCGGCGAGGCCAGCGCCGCTATCGCACTGATGCGCTGCGGATGGTGCAGGCCCATGTGCCAGGCCAGGTTGGCGCCGAAGTCGTGCCCCACGAGGACAGCGCTGTCCTGACCGAAGCAGGCCTGTACCGCAAACAGGTCGGCGGCCAGGTGATCGAAGCGGTAAGCATCGCTGTCCAGCGGGCGCGAGCTGTCACCGTAGCCGCGCATGTCCAGCGCCACGGCCCGGTAACCCGCCTCTGCCAGCGCGGGCAACTGGTGACGCCAGCTGTACCAGAGCCCGGGGAAACCGTGCGCCAGCAGCACCAGCGGGCCCTGGCCCGCACTGACGCAGTGCAGGGTGATATCACCCTGCTCAACGAAATGGTGCTGAAAGGCGGCCTGGGCCAAGGGCGAAGGCCCTCAGGAGGAACTGGCGGGCTTGAAGACCAGATGGAAGGTGACCGGCACCGCCGTGCTGATACTGTTGAGACCGGCCACTTCCTGCAGCGCGGCAACACCTTTGAGCAGGTCGAAGTTATTGGCACTGAGCAATACCGGTCGGGCGGTAATCACCCGCAGCAGCCCGGTGCTTTCACCGATCACTACCACCGGTACCGATACTTTGGATTCCACCCCGTGCAGCGACAGGTTCACTTCCAGGTCGGTGGACAGCACCGTGCCCGGCTCAACCTGAGAGAGAATCGCCGGGTCGACCTGGCCGGTCACATTGGCCGTGGTGAATTTGGCGGTATCGAACAGCATCTCACGCATGCGCTGATCGCGAATCTCGATACCGGTATCAACCGATGCCAGGTCAATACCCAGCTGAACCGCCCCGTCTGCGCCGACAAAGCCGACCAGGGAGCCGAAGCGGTGGGTTTCCGCCACGGCATCGTTCTTGATGGAGATGAAATTGAGGCTGGAGCTGTCGTTGTCCAGTTCCCACTGCGCCGCCGCCGTGCTGGCGGCCAGCAACAGGCCGAGGCCGGTGGCCAGTCCTGCAAAAGTCTGTCTGATACCCATGGTCGCTACCTCTGCTTGTTGATGGGACAGGGGCGCCCACTGTAACACGGGCGCCCTCGCTTTCGCCGGCCTCCCTAGGCCAGCACCTCCGCCAGGTCCCCCTTGCTTTCCAGCCAGGCCTTGCGATCCGGCGAGCGCTTCTTCGCCAGCAGCATGTCGAGCATGGCGTTGGTATCGTCGCCCGGGTCCAGCACCAGGCGCACCAGGCGCCGGGTGTCCGGATCCATGGTGGTCTCCCGCAGCTGCAGGGGGTTCATCTCGCCGAGACCCTTGAAGCGCTGTACGTTGACCTTGCCCTTTTTCTTCTCCGCCTCGATGCGGTCCAGTACGCCCTGCTTTTCCGCCTCGTCGAGGGCGTAGTACACCTCCTTGCCGACGTCGATGCGGTACAAAGGCGGCATGGCCACGAACACGTGTCCGGCCGCCACCAGGGGGCGGAAGTGGCGCACGAACAGGGCGCAGATCAGGGTGGCGATGTGCAGGCCGTCGGAGTCGGCATCGGCGAGAATGCAGACCTTGTGGTAGCGCAGGCCAGAGAGGTCGTCCGAGGCCGGGTCGATACCCAGGGCGATTGAAATATTGTGCACCTCCTGGGAGGCGAGAATTTCCTGGGAATCCACCTCCCAGGTATTCAGGATCTTGCCGCGCAGGGGCAGGATGGCCTGGAACTCGCGATCCCTCGCCTGTTTGGCGGAGCCGCCGGCGGAGTCGCCCTCCACCAGGAACAGTTCGCCGCGGCTCGGGTCTTCCCCGGAACAGTCCGCCAGCTTGCCCGGCAGGGCGGGGCCCGCGGTGACCTTTTTGCGGGTGACTTTCTTCGCCGAGCGCAGGCGGCGCTGGGCGTTGTTGATGCACAGCTCGGCGAGTTTCTCCGCCTCTTCCGTGTGCTGGTTCAGCCACAGGCTGAAGGCGTCCTTGGCCACACCGGAGACGAAGGCGGCCGCTTCGCGGGAGGACAGGCGCTCCTTGGTCTGGCCCGAGAACTGCGGATCCTGGAGTTTGGAGGAGAGCACGTAGCAGCAGCGTTCCCAGATATCGTCCGGGGTCAGTTTCACGCCGCGGGGCAACAGGCTGCGCAGTTCGCAGAACTCCCGCATGGCGTCCAGCAGGCCGGTGCGCAGGCCGTTGACGTGGGTCCCCCCCTGGGCCGTGGGGATCAGGTTGACATAGGATTCGGCCACCACCTCGCCGCCCTCCGGCAGCCACTGTAGCGCCCATTCCACCGCCTCGGTGGAGCCGCTGAAACTGCCGGTGAAGGGCTGCTCCGGCAGGCAGGGGAAGTCGATGGTGGCGTCGGCCAGGTAGTCGGTGAGGCCGTCCTCGTAGTACCACTCATCGCTCTCGCCCTTCTTCTCGTCCTTGAAGGTGATACGCAGGCCGGGGCACAGCACCGCCTTGGCCCGCAGCACGTGGCGCAGGCGCGACACCGAGAAATTCACCGAGTCGAAGTATTTCGCATCCGGAGTAAAGCGCACCGAGGTACCGGTATTGCGCTTGCCGCAGGTGTCGATTTGCTCGAGGTCGGACTTCTTCTCGCCGCCGCCAAACACGATGCGGTGGACCCCGCCATCGCGACGGATGGTCACCTCCAGTTCGCTGGACAGGGCGTTCACCACCGACACGCCCACCCCGTGCAGGCCACCGCTAAACTGGTAGTTCTTGTTGGAGAACTTGCCGCCGGCGTGCAGGGTGGAAAGGATCACCTCGACCCCCGGCTTGCCCTGCTCCGGGTGGATATCCACCGGCATACCGCGGCCGTTGTCGGCCACCGACAGGCTGCCATCCCGGTGCAGCACCACGTCGATACGGTCGGCGTGTCCCGCCAGGGCCTCGTCGACGCTGTTGTCGATGACTTCCTGAGCCAGGTGGTTGGGGCGCGTGGTGTCGGTATACATGCCGGGGCGCTTGCGCACCGGCTCCAGTCCGGTGAGGACTTCGATATCTTCAGAGGTGTACTGGGTCATGCCTGCGGTTACATCGATGTGAATGCGGCCCATTGTACACAAGGGCCACGGCTGTGCAGCGTCAGTGTTTCAAATATCCGCGTTGCTGCAGGTTGACCTCGAAGGTCACTCCCTGCACCCGGCTGACACCGGTGTCGAGACGGCCGTCCTCGTGCAGCTCCAGCCAGCGGTAACCGGGGGGCTGATCGTCGGCCTGGAAGTCCTCGCTGCCCGGTGCGAACTGCACACAGGTGGAGGGCGATGACAGCAGGCGCAGATCGCCGCGACGGCGGTCAACCTCCTGGTGGACGTGTCCCCACAGCAGGGCCTTCACCCCGGGGAAGCGCTCCACCACGGCGAACAGGGCGTCGGCGTCGGCCACCCGCTGCTCATCCAGCCAGTCACAGCCGATGGGCACCGGCTGGTGATGCAGGCAGACCAGGGTGTGCAAGCGGTCGTCAGCGGCGGACTGCAGCGCGCGCTGCAGCGCGCCGAGCTGGTCGGCGCCGATCTCGCCGCCGATCTCGCCGGGTATCTGGGAATTGAGTAGCAATATCTGCCAGTTGCCGATGCGCAGATCTCCGCACAGCAGCTCCTCACTGCCCGGCACCGCGGCCATCGCGGCGCAGTCATCGTGGTTGCCCGGCAGCCAGAACTGCCGCGGGCAGAAGGCCTGCAGCGCCGCCTGCAAGCGCAGGTAGGCCGCAGGCGCGCCGCCATCGGCGAGATCGCCGGTCGCCACCACCAGATCCGCCCGGCGACCATCGCGACGCGCCTGCTCGATCACTGCCAGCATGGAATGATCCGTATCCATACCGAGCAGGCGGCCGCCGCGCTCGCCGGCGAGATGGCAATCGGTGAACTGACAAATGCGAACCGTGCCGCCGTCGTGTGGAAGGTCCTGTCGCTGTGCAAGGAAATGTGTCATGGCGCCGCAGCGTCCGGAGTCAGCCGTTAACGACGTGGACAGTATCGACGCGGCCGTGGCCGAGACAGTGCTCCAGCCACTCGGCGAGAAAGTGGTTCTGCTGGATCTTCTCGTCCTGTTGCAGCATGTGGGTATTGGGGTAGTCGTAGCGGGCCGCGATGCGACGATGGGACTGGAAGGCGCCGACCTCGAGCATGCCGGCATCGTGATAGGCCCGCACCTCTACCCGCAGACTGCCGAGCCAGCGGTCGTCGGCATGGTACTGCTGCACCCGGAAGAAGGTGGTGTAACGGCTGCGCTCCAGCACTTCCAGCACCACCCGCGCAGGGCCGACATGGAACTCCCGGCTGTTGCTGTGTTCATAGTCCGGGAACAGGCGCAGCAGACGGGCGTAATTGGCTTCACAAACTGCATGCAGTTTGACGAGATCCATTTTGAAGGCCCGCTTGCGAGCCCGCTGTACGCTCATTACTGTCTCCGCTTGCTGTTGCAGGGTTACTGCTGTCTTTTCACCCAGCTGTACTCGGCACACAGGTTCAGTGCCGACCCGGATGTACAGCCGGCTCGGGGGAGTCGTCTGCGACGAATACACGCTGTAGCGCGACAGATAGTCCGCTCCTGCGTGGACGATTACTGAGTGTAGCACTTACCATGGCACTTTCGACGGCTGGCCGGCGGCTTTTATTGCGGCGTATTAACATGCGCCACCGCAGCCACACTGGTAAACTGCCACGCGCTTACCCGCTTGACACAGGGAAAATCCATGAAATCTAACGGACTTGCGCTGCTCGCGCTGTCAATGTTTCTTGGCGTGCAGGCCGCCCAGGCTGAATCGCTGCGCGATATCTACGAGCTCGCACTGGAAAACGACGCCCAACTGAAGGCTGAACAGGCCCAGTACCGCGCCAACCTCGAAAATGAAAACCTGGGCCGCGCCGCCCTGCTGCCGCAGATCAACGGTACCTACGACTACACCGACTCCGACCAGGATCGCAGCGCGGAGAGTGTCGGTATCGTCGACAGCGGCGGCTTTGGCCGCATCGACACCTTCACCAATACCGACACCGCCACCGACGGCTACCAGGTCTCCCTGAACCAGGCCATCTTTGACCTGCCCGCGTGGTTTACCTTCCAGTCCGGCAAGGAATTCACCAAGCAGGCGGAGGCCACATTCGCCGCCAACCAGCAGAACCTGATCGTGCGCACGGTGGAAGCCTACCTCGGTGTACTGCGCGCCCAGGACAACCTGTCCGCCTCACAGGCCGCAGAACGCGCCTTTGAGCGCCAGCTGGAGCAGACCCAGCAGCGCTTCGAGGTGGGCCTGATCGCCATTACCGATGTCTACGAAGCGCAGGCCGCCTTCGACCTGTCCAGGGTGAATCGCATTGTCGATGAGAACAATGTCCGTGTGGCGCTGGAGCAGCTGTCGGTACTCACCGGCCAGCACCACGACACCCTCAGCGTGCTGTCCGAAGACTTCGAGGTGAAGAACCCCGAGCCCACCGACCGCGCCGCCTGGGTAGACTTCGCGCTGGAAAACAATTTCCAATTGCAGGCCGCCCGCTACGCCGAGGAAGTGGCGCGCAATACCGCCAAGGCGAACAAGTACGGGCATGCTCCCAAGGTGGTGGGTAGCTACGCCTACTCCGACTACAGCACCGAGGGCGACCTGACCCGGAACCCCTCCACCGAGTTCGACACCTCGCCGGACAACGACACCGAGCAGAACCAGTGGCAGATCAGCCTGCAGGTACCCCTGTTCAGCGGCGGCGCCATCAGCGCCAATCGCCGCCAGGCCGCCGAACAGTTCAACGCCAGCCGCGAGAACCGCATCAACCTGACCCGCAACACGGTGACCAACACCCGCTCCCTGCACATGACAGTGATGACCGATGTATCCCGGGTCGCCGCGCGCAAGCAGAGCATCGTCTCTTCGAAGAGCGCCCTGGATGCCACTCAGGCGGGTTACGAAGTCGGGACGCGTAACGTTGTTGACGTACTCAACGCACAGAACACCCTGTTTGCCGCCGAGCGTGACTACGCCAACAGTCGTTACGACTACATCATCGACATTCTGCGCCTGAAAGAGCAGGCCGGACTGCTGAGCCCGGAAGACGTCTACCGTCTCGACGGAGCGCTGGAAGAACCCCCGGCACCGACCGCCAGCAGCACACCCTGAAAGCTGGCTGCCGTCGCCTCAGGGCGGCGGCAACTGTTCCGCCACCAGATGCAGCAGGCGCTCCCGGGCGCCGCCGTTCTCGGACACCACCTTCAGACCCGCCGCCCCCATGCGCTGACAGCGGGGCTCGTCGTCCAGCAATTGCAGTAGCGTTGCCGCCAGTTGCTGCGGCTGTTCTAGGCGGATCATGCCCCCTTCCGCCACCAGCAGGCGGCTGATCTCCTCGAAATTGAACATCCACGGCCCGGTGACCACCGGAGCGCCCCAGGCCGCCGCTTCCAGCACATTGTGCCCGCCGTGCTCGATCAGGCTGCCGCCGATAATCGCCACCCGCGCCGCACTCAGCAGCAGCAGCAACTCGCCCATGGTATCGCCCAGCAGGATGTCGTCTGCCGGCGCCGGGGCTCGCCCGGCCGAGCGGCGCAGCACCCGCCAGCCCCGCGCCTCGCACAACGCCGCCACACTGTCGAAGCGCTCAGGGTGACGCGGCACCAGCACCAGTAGCAACGCCGGGTACTGCTCACGCAGGGCGCTGAAGGCATCCAGAATCTGTTCGTCTTCACCCGGGTGCGTACTGGCCGCCACCAGCACCGGACGCTGCTCACAGGCCAGGTCGCCGCGCAGCTTCGCCGCCTCCCGGCGCAGCGATTCACCCAGTTCAAGGTCGAACTTGATACTGCCGGTCAAATGCAGACGCTCTCGCGGCAGGCCGAGCTCGACAAAACGCTCACCGTCAGCGCGGGCCTGGCAGGCCACGCAGTCCAGCTGGCCCAGCATCTTCCTGGTCAGCCCACCCAGGCGGGCGTAGCCTTTGGCGGACCGCGCCGACAGGCGGGCATTGGCCAGCACTACGCGGCAACCGGCGGCCGCGCTGTAGTGAAGCATATTGGGCCACAGCTCGGTTTCCATGATCAGCAGCAGCTGCGGCTGCAGGCGTCGAACGAAACGCCGCACCGCGCCGGGAAGATCCCAGGGCGCATAGACGTGAAATACGCGCTCACCGAACAGGGCCATTACCCGCTCTGATCCCGTGGGTGTGGTGGTGGTGACCGCGAGCTGGTGGCCGGGATAGCGCTGCAACAGTGCCTCGATCACCGGCGCCGCCGCGAGGGTCTCGCCTACCGATACCGCATGTACCCAGATGAGCGGCCGGACATCTGCCGGGGCAGTGAAAAAGCCGAGACGCTCAGCCCAGCGGCGGCGGTAGGCCGGCGCCAGGCGCGAACGCCACAACATGCGCAGCAGCACAAAAGGCATCAGGCAGTAAAACAGCAGACTGTAGAGCAGGCGCATCGTGGCTCCGGTGGCGGTGTTGGCCAGTGGCAGGATACCCGCCACCCGTAGCCCTCGCCAGTACAGCGCCCCACCATCGCGGGGCCGCATGCCGGCTCGCCAGAAGGTATACTGGCGCCTCATTCTCGCGGATGGCTTTATGAGCGCGACCACGCTACAGGTAGACGTTGCAATTATCGGCGGTGGAATCGCCGGACTGTGGACTCTCAATCACCTGCGTCAGCGGGGCTACAACGCCGTGCTGTTTGAGCAGGAGGCGCTGGGTTCCCGGCAGACAATCGCCTCCCAGGGCATGATCCACGGCGGTATCAAATACGCGCTGGGCGGTGCCCTGAACGCCGGTTCCGAGGCCATCGCCAGCATGCCGGACCTGTGGCGCAGCTGCCTGAGTGGAAACGGCCCGGTGGACCTGCGCGGCTGCCAGGTGCTGAGCGAGGACTTCTACCTGTGGTCCAGCGGCGGACTCGGCTCGCGGGTCAGCTCCTTCTTCGCCAGCAAAATGCTGCGCGGACGCGTGGAAAAGCTCGCCCGCCGGGACTACCCGGCACCGCTGCGATCGAGTGCTTTCCAGGGCCAGGTGTACCGGCTTGTGGACCTGGTGCTGGATGTGCCGTCCCTGCTGCACACGCTTGCCGACCGCTACCGCGACAGCATATTCCGTATCGACTGGGATACCTGCCAACTGGTTTGTGAAAACCGCCGCGCGGAGCTGCGCTGGCAGCACTGTACCCTGCGGCCACGCCAGTTGCTGCTGACCGCAGGGGCCGGCAACGAGGACCTGATCCGTCGCCTCGGCGCCACCGCCCCCGCCATGCAGCGCCGACCCCTGCAGCAGGTGTTGGTCAAACACCAGTACCGGGAGCCCTTTTTCGCCCACTGCAGCGGCAGCAACCCGTCGCCGCGGCTGACCATTTCCAGCCACCGCACCGCCAGCGAAGAGCCGGTCTGGTACCTGGGCGGGGATCTGGCCACCGAAAATACCGACGCCGAACCCCAGGAACTGATTCACAAGGCGCAGAGTGAACTGCGCCAGCTGATGCCCTGGCTGGACCTGGGGCGCAGCGAGTGGGCCACCATCCGCCTGGACCGGGCAGAACCACGCCAGTCGCGACTGCTGAAGCCCGATGCCGCCTACCTGGGCGCGGTGGAAGGCGTGGACAACGCGCTGGTGGGCTGGCCCACCAAACTGACCCTGAGCCCGGATTTGGCGACCTCCGTGGAGACCAGCCTGCAGGAACAGGGCCTGCAACCCGGCCCTGCCACTGATCTGTCCGCGCTGGCGGGACTGGGCCGCCCCGATATTGCCACCCCCTGCTGGGATGAGGCCTTCAAATGAGCTGGTTGCGGCCGCTGGGCAGCACCGGCCTGGCGGTGAGTGCACTGGGCCTGGGGACGGTGAAACTGGGCCGCGACCAGGGCGTGAAATACCCCGGGGGTTTTGTCATCCCCGACGACCGCGCGGCCCGCGCCCTGCTCAACCAGGCGCGCGATCTCGGCATCAACCTGATCGACACCGCCCCGGCCTACGGGCGCAGCGAAGAGCGACTGGGGCCACTGTTAGAGGGGCAGCGCAAGGACTGGCTGATCTGCTCCAAGGTGGGAGAGGAGTTTGAGGGCGGCCAGTCTCGCTTCGATTTCAGCCCGGAGCACGTGCACTTCTCTGTGCAGCGCAGCCTGTCGCGTCTGCGCTGTGAGGTCATCGATCTGGTACTGGTGCACTCCGACGGCAACGACCTGCAGATCATCGAGAACTTCGGCACCCTGCAGGCGCTGGCGGACCTGAAAAAGCAGGGCTTGATCCGCGCCTTTGGCATGTCCACCAAAACGGTGACCGGCGGCATCGCGGCGGCGCAGCAGAGCGACTGCGTCATGCTGACCTACAACCTGGACTACCGGGATGAAGAAGCGGTGCTGGCGGAATGTGCGCGCCTGGGCAGGGGCGCGCTGATCAAGAAAGCCCTGGCCAGCGGACACCTGAGCAGCACTGTGGATGATCCGGTGCGGGCCAGCATGGACCTGATCTTCGGCCACCCGGGCAGCAGCGCCGCCATTATCGGCACCATCACCCCGAGCCACCTGGCGGCCAATGTGGCTGCGGCACGCGCGGCGATGAAAGACGCGTAGCCGCAGCGCGGGCGCTTACTGCGACGGGTCCTGCCCCTGGTTGCGCTGGATGCGCTCCACGATTGCCGTGGTAGAGACATTGTCGACGAAGCCCAGCACCTGGACCTCGCCGCCGTAGCCTTCGACGACCTCCCAGCCGACTACGCCCGCCTTGTCGTAGTCGCCGCCTTTTACCAGTACATCCGGCTTGAGAACGTCCAGCAGGGAGACCGGCGTGTCGTCGTCGAAACAGACCACCCAGTCCACCGCCTCCAGCCCGGCCAGGACTGCCATGCGCCGATCCTGGGGGTTGATGGGACGGCCGCTGCCCTTGAGGCGGCGCACCGAGGCATCGCTGTTGACCGCCACAATCAGGCGGTCACCCAGCTTGCGCGCCTGCTCGAGATAGCTGACATGGCCGGCGTGGATGATGTCGAAACAGCCGTTGGTGAAGACCACTTTCTCGCCCTGGGCGCGGGCGTCGGCGACAACCACGGCCAGCTGGTCCAGGCTCAGGGCGCCGCGCTCGGAGCCGGTCTCCGACTGCACCGCCCGGCGCAGCTCGGGAGCGCTCACGGCGGCGGTGCCCAGTTTGCCAACCACGATGCTGGCGGCGATATTGGCCAGGGCCACCGCATCCGGCAACGGCGCACCGCCGGCAAGGGAGGCCGCCAGTACGGCGATCACCGTATCCCCGGCACCGGTCACATCGAACACCTCCCGGGCCCGGGCCGGCAGGTGCAGCTCCTCGACGCCGGGGCGCAACAGGGTCATGCCGTGTTCACCGCGGGTGATCAGCAGGCCCGCAAGGTCCAGCTCGGTCATCAGCTTTTCCCCCGCCGCCACCAGGTCCTGCTCGCTGCGGCAGCGCCCGGCAACTGCCTCGAACTCGTGCAGGTTGGGGGTCAGCAGGGTGGCGCCGCGGTAACGGCTGAAGTCGGTGCCCTTCGGATCCACCAGCACCGGCACCCCGACCGCCTTCGCCGCACCGATCAGCGGCTGCGGGTCGACCAGCGCACCCTTGGCGTAGTCGGACAGCACCAGCGCGCCACAACCCTCTAACAGGCTGGACCAGTGCTGTTCCAGGCTGTGGCCGGGAGCGCAAAACTCACTCGCTTCAAAGTCGAGACGAATCAGCTGCTGCTGGCGACTGATCACCCGCAGCTTGGTGATTGTGGGCATGTCGTCGAGGCGCTCGAAAACACATTTGACCCCGGCCCCTTCCAGCATGGCCTGCAGGGTGTCGGCCATCTCGTCGCGACCGGTGTAGCCGCCGAGGGTGGCGCCGGTGCCGAGAGCCGCGATATTCAGCGCCACGTTACCGGCGCCGCCGGGGCGGTCCGTGATCTGCTCCACCCTGACCACCGGCACCGGTGCCTCGGGGGATATACGCGAGGTGGGGCCCGCCCAGTAACGGTCGAGCATGATATCCCCCAGCACCAGTACGCGAGCCTGGTCGAAGCGGGGCATGGTCAGTTTCATGGTGACAATCCTTGCTTGGCGACCCGGGAGTCGCAGCCAACATTGCCGCGCATGATAGCACGGGCGCCGCCGCCTCCCGGCCGCTTGCCGCTCCAGGACAAAGGCGCTAACGTGTCGGGCTTTGCCCGCCACGAGACCGCCCATGATCCCCGACCTTCCCGCCAACATCGAGCAAATCAAGGGCTTTCTGGCCGCGGATGAAGGGGCTGCGCTGTACCGCCACGCTCAGGCCGCGCGCGCGCTGGGACCGGTACTCGAAGTCGGCAGCTACTGCGGCAAGTCCACCCTCTACCTGGGCCTGGCCTGCCGCGACGGCGGCACCGTCTACGCCCTGGATCACCACCGCGGGTCCGAGGAACACCAGGCCGGCGAGATGTTCCACGACCCGGATCTCTATGACAGTGGGGAAGCGCTGGTGGATACCTTCCGCGAGTTTCGCCGCAATATCCGCACGGCTGGCCTGGACGACACGGTGGTACCGCTGGTCAGCAGTTCCGACGTGGTGGCGCGGCACTGGCGCACGCCACTCGGCATGGTGTTTATCGACGGTGGCCACAGCCTGGATGCGGCCCTGCTCGACTATCGCTGCTGGAGCTGCCATCTGGTGCAGGGGGGCATTCTGGCGGTTCACGATTTGTTCCCGGATCCTTACGAAGGGGGCCAGGCACCCTGGGCAATCTACCAGATGGCGCTGGCCTCGGGGCTGTTCGCAGAAGTTGAGCGGGTCAATACCCTGGGGATACTGCGGCGCCTGTAAAGGCGGCCGCAGCGGGGCGAATCGGTTTCAGTCCGCCTTGCGGCGGCGAGGCTCGGCTTCGACTCCGGCCAGGGCCGGCAGCAGCTCAATCGAGGTAAACAGCCGCGAGGCAGCGGTGTGGCCGGTGAGGGCATCCGCCGCCAGCAGGATGGCGCCGGCGGTCCAGGTGGGTTTCTCATCCGGCCACAGCAGGTCCTCCACCATCTGGTAACCGGTCCAGTAGGCGCCGTCCTGCTCCCGCCACTGGTGCAGCCAGCTGTAGACCTCCACCGCCCGGGCGTGATCGCCGGCGGCCAGCAGGGCCATCACCAGCTCGCAGCTTTCCGCTACCGTCACCCAGGGCTCCTCGCACACGCAGCGGCAACCCAGGCCCGGTTCCACAAATTCGTCCCAGCGCGCCGCCAGCCGGGCGCGGGCCTCGCTGCCGCGGACGGCGCCGGTCAGCACCGGGTAGAACCAGTCCATGGAGTAGCGGGATTTGCTCTCCCAGGTGCGGTCGAAACGCTCGGGCTTGTGGCGCAGGGCATTGCCCAGGGCGTCGCGGGCGGCCAGCCAGTCGGGGCGCGCCCGGTTCAGGCTGACGGCAATATTGTGGGCGCACTCCAGGCTCTTGTAGATCGAGCTGCAGCCCGTCACCAGGGCATCGCCCTTGGCCCGGCCCGCCTCGTCCACTGCCCAGTCGACCTCGCCGTGTTCAGACTGCAGCGCCAGCACAAAGCCAATGGCCTTTTCCACGCAGGGCCACATGGCGGCCAGGAAGGTGTCACTGCGGCTGATCAAGTAGTGGTGCCAGACGCCGGTGGCGACGTAGGCGACGAAATTGGTCTCGCGCCGCTCGGTGTTATCCGCTGTGCCGTCGCGGTAGGCGGCCCACCAGCTTCCGTCCTCCAGCTGTTTCTCGCGCAACCAGTAGTAGGCCCGCTCGGCGGCCGCCAGTTCGCCGGCAATGGACAGCCCCATGGCGGCCTCCACATGGTCCCAGGGGTCAGCATAGCCGCCGCTGAACCAGGGAATTTCGCCGCTGGGCAACTGCTCGCGCAGCAGGAACTGCACGGTGGGCCGCAGAAAATCGTGGGGGAAGAGTCCCCGACTCAGGTACAGACCACTCACGCGACAGCCTCCTTGCGGTAGTACATGACCACGCTCTTGCCGAGCAGCGGGTTGAGCAGGCGCTCCAGGGTACGGGTAAGGGCCGGGCGTTCCATCAGGTCCCACACCAGCAGGCGGTGATACTGGCGAATCAGCCAGTTGCTGTCCTGGGTGTTCCAGAACAGACACTTGAGCCACCAGAAAGGCGCGTGCAGGGCGTGGGCCCAGTGCCGCTGATAGCGGGAGAAGCCCAGGGCCTCGATTTCGCTGGAAAGCCTGTCGGCGCGAAAAATACGCAGGTGGCCACCGGGTACCTGGTGGTATTCCCGCGACAGGGCCCAGCAGATTTTCTCCGGCCAGCGCCGCGGCACACTGGCGCAAAACAGTCCACCGGGCTTCAACACCCGATCGATCTCGGCGAGGGCTGCGCGATAGTCGGGGATGTGCTCCAGTACTTCCGAGCAGATTACCTTGTCGAAGGTATTGTCCGCGAAGGGCAGCGCCAGGGCGGTGGCGGAACTCAGGCCAAAACTTCGCGCCGGGTCATCCGCGCGGGCAAAGGGCGCGAACTTTTCCCGGGTAGTGACAAGGTCGCTGAGTGCGAGATCTACTCCTACCGCCTGCACCTGGCCCTCCAGGTAGGCGGAGATGACGTGGCGTCCTTCACCGCAGCCGAGGTCCAGCACCCGGTCGCCGGGGCGCAACTCGAAGTGATCAAAATCAACTGTTTGCATCGAGCACCCGTTGGTAATAGCGGCTCATGTCCCGGGCGCAGACCTCCCAGCTGAATTTTTCCAGAATGCGCTGGCGGCCAGCGGCGCCGAGCCGGGCCCGGCGCTCGGGGTCCTCCAGCAGGCCGGCGATACCCGCGGCCAGGGCCTCGACATTTTTTGCCGGTACGATAACACCGGCATCGCCCACCACCTCCGGCAGGGCCCCGCCGTCGGTCGACACCACCGGCACAGCGCAGGCCATGGCCTCTCCGGCAGGCAGGCCAAAGCCCTCGTAAACCGATGGCACCACCGCCACGGTCGCCTCGGCATAATAGGCCACCATCTGCTGCGTGGTGATGCCGCTTACAAACTGCACCTTGTCGGCAATACCGAGGTGGTGCAGCAGCCGCTCGGTCTTGCCGCCCGGTTGGGGTTTGCCCACCAGCAGCAGTTCCAGCCGCGGATAGCGGGTCAGCAGGCTGGCGTAGGCCCGCAGCAGGTAGCGCAGGCCCTTGAGGGGGGCATCCGCCGAGGCGGTCGCCATCAGGCGCAGGGGGCGCCGCGGGATGTCCGGCAGGGGGCGGAATTCGTCGGTGTCGATGCCGTTGTAGACCAGGTCGATGCTGGCCGGCTGCAGGCCGAAGTCACGGGCGATATCCTGGCGCGAGCAGTCCGACACGGTCACTACATGGTGTAACTGCTTCACCACTTTTTTCTGCATGTGCAGGAAGGAGTGCCAGCGCCGGATCAGGGTCCGCTCCCACGCCGTTTTGGCGGCGCCCAGGGCGATGCGCAGATCGCTGGTGATGGGGTGGTGCACCGTGGTAACCAGGGGGATGCCCATGGCCTGCAGTTTCAGCATGCCGTAACTGAGACTCTGGTTGTCGTGCACCAGGTCATAGTCGCCCCTGTGCTGCCGCAGATAGCGCACGGCCCTGCGACCAAAGGTATAGGGTTCGGCAAAGCCACCGGTCAGCTTGGAGGTCCACTCGATGATGTTGGCCATCGAGTTGAGGTGTCGTGGCCGCAGGGACGCCAGGCCGTTCTCGAACAGGTCCAGGCTCGGCAGCTGGATCAGCTTTACACGGGGGTCGAGATGCGGATAGGGCGGGCCGGAAATCACATCCACCCGGTGCCCGGCATCCACCAGGGCCTTGCTCAGGTACTTGAGATAGACCCCCTGGCCGCCACCAAATGGCGCCGAACGATAGCCCAGCAGGGCAATCCGCAGCGGGCGCACAGCCGGGCGCGCTGCCTCCGCGGGCGCGGACTCCGCGTCTCGGCCACCGCTGCCGGCGTCCGTTGTAGAAATAGTATCGAGCTGCCTGATGGGGGCGTCCTCGTCACATCTGGGTGGGTCACAGGACACCGAGCGGTGCCTGCGTGGAGCTCAGAACGTGCCCGAAAGCCCCTCGAAGCCCTTGGATTCTATCAAGGGCCACTTAAAATGCCAGCCCCTTTACGATCGTACAGTGAAAACCGCTTTGGCGACTTTTCGTAGTTTGCCGGCAATCCACCTATAATTAGCCACTTTTTGCAGCGAACCTTCAGCCATGACCCAATCGCGCCACAAAGGCATTATCCTCGCCGGCGGCTCCGGCACCCGCCTCCACCCCCTGACCAGCACGGTCAGCAAGCAGCTGATGCCGGTCTACGACAAGCCGATGATCTACTACCCCCTGGCCACCCTGATGCTGGCGGGCATCCGCGATATCCTGGTAATTACCACGCCGCGTGACCAGCGCGCCTTTGCCGATCTGCTGGGCAATGGCGAGCAGTGGGGCATCAATATCTCCTACACGGTCCAGCCCAGCCCCGACGGCCTGGCCCAGGCCTTTATCCTCGGCGAGACATTTATCGGCACGTCGCCCTGCGCCCTGGTGCTGGGCGACAATATCTTCTATGGCGGCGGCTTCACCAAGAGCCTGCGCGCCGCCGCCCAGCGCGACAGTGGCGCCTCGGTATTCGCCTACTATGTCACCGACCCGGAACGCTACGGCGTGGTCAGCTTCGACCGGGACGGCACCGCCCTGGACATCGAGGAAAAGCCCGCCAAACCCAAGTCCCACTACGCGGTCACCGGACTCTACTTCTACGACAACGACGTGGTGGAGATCGCCAGGAACATCAAGCCCTCCCACCGCGGCGAACTGGAGATCACCGACGTCAACCGCGCCTACCTGCAGCGCGGCGACCTGCAGGTGGAAGTGATGAGCCGCGGCACCGCCTGGCTCGACACCGGCACCCACAACTCCCTGCTGGACGCCGCCAATTACATCCGCGTGGTGGAGGAGCGCCAGGGCCTGAAAATTGCCTGCCCCGAGGAAGTGGCCTACCGCATGGGCTATATCAGCGCGGAACAGTTGCTGGCGCTGGCCGCGCCGCTGGAGAAAAGCGGCTACGGCACCTACCTGAAACACCTGCTGCGGGAAGAGGGAGTGGTTTTCGATGAACGTTGAGCAAACCGCCCTGAAGGACGTCCTGCTGCTGCACCCCAGGGTGTTCGGCGATGAACGCGGCTTCTTCATGGAGAGCTGGAACGCCAACACCTTCCGCGAACTCGGTATCGACGCCGATTTTGTGCAGGACAACCACAGCCGATCGGCCCGCGGTATCCTCCGCGGCCTGCACTACCAGACGGCCCACACCCAGGGAAAACTGGTGCGGGTAGTGGCCGGTTCAGTGTTCGACGTGGCGGTGGACCTGCGCCGGTCATCCCCCACTTTCGGTCGCTGGTACGGGGTGGAGCTTTCCGCGGAAAACCACCGCATGTTGTGGGTACCGGCGGGCTTTGCCCACGGCTTCTACGTCACCTCCGAGGTGGCGGACTTCCAGTACAAGTGCACGGATTTCTACGATCCCGCCAGCGAGGTCTCCCTGGCCTGGAATGACCCCACCGTTGGCGTGGAGTGGCCGCTGCCGGCAGGCGCAACCCCGCAGCTGTCCGGCAAGGATGAAAAAGGACTGGCCTGGGGGGAGATTCCACTCTTCAACTAAACCGCGAAGCCGGTCGCGGCCGGGACTGTGTCAGACCCTGCGAAACAGCAGGTCCCACACGCCGTGACCGAGTCGCTCACCGCGCTGCTCGAATTTGGTGAGGGGCCGGTGCCCGGGACGCGGGGAAAACGCGCCTTCTCCGGCGATATTGACCAGGGACTCGCTGGCGGACAGCACTTCCATCATCTGCTCGGCGTAGTTTTCCCAGTCCGTCGCCAGGTGCAGTACCCCACCGGGTTTCAGACGCGATACCAGCAGGGCGACAAAGTCAGGCTGGATCAGGCGTCGCTTGTGATGGCGCTTCTTGTGCCAGGGATCGGGGAAAAAAATCTGTACGCTGTCGAGAGCGCTTTGCGGAATGCAATGCTGCAGCACTTCCACGGCGTCGTGGCAGTACACCCGGATATTGTCGATGCCCTGTTCCGAAATGGTATGCAGCAGTCGCCCCACCCCGGGCGTGTGCACCTCCACACCGATGAAATTGGTGCCAGGGGCGGCGGCCGCCATGGTGGCCAGGGAGTGGCCCATACCAAAACCGATTTCCAGTACACAGGGTCCTGAGGACCCAAAAACGCGCCCCAGGTCCAGCGCTTCGGGCGAGTAATCCAGCCCCCAGCGTGCCCAGCCGGCATCGAACGCGCGTTTCTGTGCTTCGGTCATGCGCCCCGTGCGCAACACGTAGCTGCGAATAGGCCGGTGGCGGCGCTCGCTGGAATCGCTGCCCGCGATATCGCTCACGACAGGCTCCTCCAACCAGCCACCGCCAGGCAGGCCCAGCCGGCGATAAAGGCCAGCCCGCCCAGCGGAGTGATGGCGCCCAGCCATTTGGTGCCGGTCAATGCCAGCACATAGAGACTGCCGGAAAACAGCACAAGGCCGATCAGGAACAGCCAGCCCGCGGGCCGCAGCAATGTGGTCTGGGGCTGGTGCAGGGCCAGCAGGCCCACCGCCACCAGCGCAAGGGCGTGATAGAAGTGATACTGCACCGCCGTTTCGAACACGCCCATGGCGTAGTCGTCGAGCCGACCACGCAGGGCGTGCGCACCAAAGGCACCAAAGACAACGCCGAGCATGGCAGCCAGCGCACCGAGAGGCAGGAAGAGTGTAGTCATGGGCAGGGATTCTAACGCAAACCGGGGCGCTTTAGCGCCCCGGTTCGGGTAGTAACAGGTATTGAAGCGGCAGGGTCAGGCGGCGATCGCCGTGCGCAGCTTTTTCATCGCATTCTGCTCCAGCTGGCGAATGCGCTCGGCGGACACGCCGTACTTGTCGGCCAGTTCGTGCAGGGTCGCTTTTTCCTCCGCCAGCCAGCGCTGGGCGAGGATGTCGCGACTGCGTTCATCCAGGTCCGACAAAGCGCTGTGCAGGGCAGCTTCGCTGTTCTCCTGATACTGGCTGGTTTCGACCTCAACCGCCGGATCGTAGCGCTGGTCTTCCAGATAGTACTGGGGCGACTGCCAGGCGTCGTCATCGTCGCTGTCGATGGGCGAATCGAAAGCCACATCGCGGCTGCTGAGACGCCCTTCCATACGCTGCACTTCAGTCACGTCCACGCCGAGGTCGGCGGCCACCGCTTCGGTTTCCTCGGCGGTCAGCCAGGACAGGCTCTTCTTGGCGCTGCGCAGGTTGAAGAACAGCTTGCGCTGGGCCTTGGTGGTGGCCACTTTCACGATGCGCCAGTTGCGCAGGATGAACTCGTGCATCTCGGCCTTGATCCAGTGCACCGCAAAGGACACCAGGCGCACGCCCTTTTCCGGATTGAAGCGTTTGACGGCCTTCATCAGGCCGACGTTGCCTTCCTGGATCAGGTCCGCCTCGGACAGACCGTAACCGTTGTAACTGCGGGCGATATGCACCACGAAACGCAGGTGCGACATTACCAGCTCGCGCGCGGCCTCGAGGTTGTCGTTGTAGTACAGATCCTCGGCCAATTCCCGTTCCCGCTCTGCGCTCAGCAGCGGGATCGCGCTCACGGCTTGTACGTAGGCCGCAAGGTTGGCGCCCGGCACCATCTGGTCGACGGGCTTCAGGGTATTGCTCATCTGAGGTTTCTCCATGTGAAGCGTGCCAAGTCTAGCACTCATGCTATTAGAGTGCTAATCGCGGCAAAGTTCCGGCGCGACATCGGATTTTTGTGAAGTATTTGTTAATTTTCAGTGACTTAGGGGGCATTTCAGCGGGGTTCGATGGCACCCAGGTGCCGTGAAACCGCCAACCAGGCGCCCGCCAGCCCGAGCAGACCACCGAGCAGGATCAGCTGCAGGCTGCCGATCAGACCAATGCCCTGTAGCTCGAAGCCGCTCTGGTAGAGGCTGGCCAGTCGGCTGACCGGCCCGTCCAGGAATAACAGCGCCACCAGCACCAGCAGGGCGGCAAACAGACCGCCGCCGACGCCGTACCACAGGCCGGTATAGAGGAAGGGACGGCGCACAAAGGCATTGCTGCCCCCTACCAGTTTGACGATAACAATCTCTTCCCGGCGGCTTTCGATGGCCAGACGGATAGTATTGCCGAGGATCAGCACCACCCCCAGCACCAGCACCCCGCCCAGCGCCAGCACCAGCCGCCGGCTCAGCTCCATGATGTTGTTCAGGCGTTGCACCCAGGCCATGTCCAGCACCGCCTGATCCACTTCCGGCAGCGCGGCGAACGCCTCCCGCAGTACCGCGGGGTCAACACCGGATGCCGGCTCCACCAGTACCAGGTGCGGCAGGGGATTATCGTCCAGGCTTGCCACTACATCGGCAAAGCCGGAGAGTTCGGCAAACTCCGCAAGCGCGGCATCCCGCGGCACCAGCTGGGCGCTACCCACATCACCGCGATCCGCCAGTGTCAGCCGCAGGTCCTGCGCCTGCTGTTCATCGATATCAGCTTTCAGGAACAGGGAGATCTGCGCCGGACTGTCCCAGCTGCCGCTCACCGCGCGGGCGTTGTCGAGCGCAATGCCAAGCGCCGCGGGAAGTGCCATGGCGATGCCGATCACCAGCCAGGTCAGAATGCTGGAGGCGGGGTTGTCGAGCACCCGTCGCAGGCTGTCCGCAGCCGACAGGCTGTGATGATCACGCCAGGCCCGGTAGCGATCACCGAGGCGGGCGCGGCTGGCGCTGGCGCCCTCGCGGCGCTGGCCCGGGTTGGCGGCCATCAGGCGGCACCTCCCACCAGCTGGCCGTCACGCAGGGTAATAATGCGGTGCTGCAGACGCGAGATCAGCGCCAGGTCGTGGCTGGCGATCAGCACCGTCACGCCCACCTGGTTGAAGGCCTCGAACAGCGCCATGATTTCCGCCGACAGGGCCGGGTCCAGGTTGCCGGTGGGTTCGTCGGCCAGCAGGATGCGCGGTCGCCCGACCACGGCGCGGGCGATACCGACGCGCTGCTGTTCACCTCCGGACAGGGTAATAGGCAGCGCCCTTTCCCGGGCCAGCAGGCCCACCTTGTCCAGGGCGGCGCGCACCCGGCGGCCGATCTCGCGCTGGTCGTAACCGGCGATCACCAGCGGCAGCGCGACATTGTCGAAGACGCTGCGATCAAACAGCAGCTGGTGATTCTGGAATACCACCCCGATGTTGCGGCGGTGAGCGGGAATGCCGCGGGAGCCGATCGTGGCGAGGTCGCGGCCGTCGATCCGCACCTTGCCCCGGGTGGGCCGGTCCATCAGCATGATCAGCCGCAGCAGGGTGGATTTGCCGGCACCTGAATGTCCGGTCAGAAAGACCAGATCGTCGCGGGCGATCTCGAGGCTGATTTCGCGCAGGGCGTCGTGGCCCTCCTCGTAGCGCTTGCTGACCCGCTCGAACTGGATCATGCGTCAGCTGTCCTCTTCGCGCTCAAACAGGGCGCGGATAAACGGTTCCGCCTCGAAGGGTCGCAGGTCTTCCACCGCCTCGCCGACACCGATAAAGCGGATCGGCAGGCCGAGTTTGCGGGCAATGGCGAAAATCACCCCGCCCTTGGCGGTGCCGTCGAGCTTGGTCAGGGTGATACCCGTGACACCGACCACCTGCTGGAACTGGCTGGCCTGGGACAGGGCGTTCTGGCCGGTACCGGCATCCAGGACCAGCATCACCTCGTGGGGCGCTCCGGCGTCCAGCTTGCCCATCACCCGCACCACCTTGCGCAACTCCTCCATCAGGTGGTCCTTGTTGTGCAGGCGGCCGGCGGTATCGGCAATCAGCACGTCCGTGCCCCGGGCCTGGGCGGCCTGCAGGGCATCGAACAGCACCGAGGCGCTGTCGGCGCCGGTGTGCTGGGCAATCACCGGCACATTGTTGCGCTCGCCCCAGACTTGCAACTGTTCCACGGCGGCGGCACGGAATGTGTCACCTGCAGCCAGCATCACCGATCGCCCCTCTGACTGGAAGCGCCGCGCCAGCTTGCCAATGGTGGTGGTCTTGCCGACCCCGTTCACGCCCACCATAAGAATGACGTAGGGTTTGTGGCCGGCGGGCACCAGGGGCACTTCGCAGGGCTCCAGCAGGGCCTGCAGCTCTTCCTTCAGCGCCTGCTCCAGGGCGGAGGGCTGGGTCAGTTCCTTGCGCGACACGCGCTGGGTGAGGCGGCCGATAATATCGACCGTGGCTTCCACACCGACATCGGCCATCAGCAGGCGCGACTCCAGTTCCTCCAGCAGTTCGTCGTCGATTTCCTTGCGACCGAGGAAAAGGGTGCCGAGCCCCTGAACGAGGTTGTCGCTGGTGCGACCGAGGCCTCGCCGCAGGCGGCGGAAAAAGCCGTCCTTCTCCGGCTTCTCCTTGCCAACCGGTTTGGTCTGCTCTGTCGCCGTGGCCGGAGGTTCGGCATCGGAGGGTGCGGTGGCGGATGCAGCGGGCACCGGTGACGCCACCGGCTCTGCGGCAGGCTCCGGCACTGCGGCGGCCCGATCGTCCTGGGCTTCCTGAGCTGCGGGCGCAGGTACAGCGCTCTGCACGACTTCGGTGGCCGCGGCCGCCTCCGTTGCAGGATCCGATTGCGGTGTTTCCGGCGCGGGGGCGGGTGGAGCCGCCGGCTTTTCCGCAGCTTTCTTGCGTCTGAAAAACTTCATAATCTGCTGTGCTGGTGTAGAGTGCGCAGACGGAACCTCCGCGCAAACGCGTATCCTACCACCTCTGCGAAAGAGCGAGAAATGTCGCCGCCCCCAAAGCCACGCCACACGGCAACATCCGGCACAGCCCAGCTGCGCATCATTGGCGGCCACTGGCGCGGCCGCAAGCTCAGCTTCCTGCCCGCCGACGGCCTGCGCCCTACCGCTGACCGGGTGCGCGAGACCCTGTTCAACTGGCTGGCGCCGGTGATTCGCGACGCGCGCTGCCTGGACCTGTTCAGCGGCAGCGGCGCGCTGGGCCTCGAAGCCCTGTCCCGCGGGGCGGCCCACTGCGCCTTTGTCGACACCAACGGCGCCAACCTGCGCCAGATCAGCAAGCACCTGGACACCCTGGACGCCGCAGATCGCGGCGCCTGCCACAACCGCACCGCGGAGGAATTCCTCAATGGCAACCGCGAGCCGTGGGACATTGTCTTCCTCGACCCGCCCTTTGAGCGCGGGCTGGCGGCGCCGGCACTGACCCTGCTGGCAGACGGGCACCTGGCGCCGGAGGCCATGGTGTACCTGGAATGCGGACGGCAGGAAATGCTGCCCGCCGTACCGGACAGCTGGGATCTACACCGGGACAAAACAGCGGGCAATGTCCGCTATCTCCTTTACCACACGCCCTGAACACTGGGCGGCCTCAATTGCAGCGGCGCTGGTGAGTGTTTACCATCCGCTTTCCTGCGCTAACCGGCACAAGAAAATGAAAGAACATTCCGTCGTTTACCCCGGCACCTTCGACCCGATCACCAACGGCCACGTCGATCTGGTCGAGCGCGCTTCGAGCCTCTTCAACCGGGTAGTGGTGTCCATTGCCCACAGTGAGAAGAAGAAGCCGCTGTTTACGCTGGAGGAGCGGGTGCAACTGGCCAGGGACTGCCTGTCACACCTGGATAACGTCGAGGTTGTCGGCTTTAACATCCTGCTGATCGACTTCGTGCTTGAGCAGAATGCCCGCTGTGTACTGCGCGGGCTGCGCGCTGTAGCGGATTTCGAATACGAGTTTCAGCTGGCCAACATGAATCGGGCCATGAACCCGGAGTTCGAGAGCATCTTCCTCACACCCTCGGAACATCTCAGCTACATCTCTTCCTCGCTGGTGCGGGAAATTGCTTCGCTGGGAGGGGATATCACACCCTTCGTGCCGCCCGTGGTTGCGGCGGCTCTACAGGAGCGTTTCAAGTCGGACTGACTGCGTGAGGGGCGCGAAGCCTACTCCCCGGAATCGTCGCCCTGCATTTCCCGATAGCGCTCAACGTCTTTGTTGGTGTAGCCGTTCTCGGTACAACCCAGGCAGCGCATGAAGGTGGTGCGAGCCGGCCCTACCATCAGGGTTTCGGCCGCCTCGCTGGCGTGACCGGCGAGCAGGGTGAAGGGCAGGCTGACCAGGAAAGCCGCCGTGCCACCCACTGTCGCCACCAGCCCCATGGGCCGGGCCACCAGCAAATCGCCGACCATGGCGCCGGCACTGGGACTCTCATCTACCGCTGCCTGCGCCCACAGCATCTGTGGCAACGCCAGACTACCCACCAAAACCGCCGTCGGCAGGCGACGGGTCACTGCTGTTATTTTCATTCTCCACTCCCGGGCGAAGCCCGCTCCCCTGAGGCGAACCAGTGTAGCCCGATCAGCGCTGACAGGTCACGCAGTAGACGCTACTGCGCTGGCCCAGGCGCTGCTCCCGCAACAGCCCGCCGCAGCCCTTGCAGGGCTGGCCCGCGCGGCCGTACACATAGAGCTGCTGGGCGAAATATCCGGGCTTGCCATCGCCGCCAACAAAATCCCTGAGGGTCGTGCCGCCCTGCTCTATCGCCGAAGTAAGCACTTGCTTAATGTTCTCTGCCAGGGTGTCGTAACGATGGGCAGAAATCCGTCCGGCAGCCCGGTCGGGGCGGATACCGGAGAGATAGAGGGCCTCGTTGGCGTAAATATTACCAACGCCCACCACCACCTGGCCGTCCATGATGAAGCTCTTCACCGGCCCCCTGCGACCACGGGAGCGCCGCATCAGAAGTGCGCCGGTAAAATCCTCCGACAGCGGTTCCGGGCCGAGCCGGGATAACAGGGGATGGGTCTCGCCCGGTTCCACCCAGAGGATGCAGCCGAAGCGGCGCGGGTCATTGAAGCGCAGAACACCGCCCCCCTCCAGCACGATATCCACGTGGTCGTGACGCCCGGGCTGCGGCGCCCCACCCGGCAACACCCGCAGCGAACCTGACATGCCGAGATGAACCAGCAGGCTGCCCCGGGCGCTATGAAACAGCAGGTACTTGGCGCGGCGCTCAATACCCTGGATGCGCTGACCAGCCAGGCGTTGGCCAATATCCGCCGGCACCGGCCAACGCAACCGCGCCTCTCTCACCACCACGGCGCGCACAATGCGGCCCTCGGTGTAAGGCGCTACACCGCGGCGGGTGGTTTCGACTTCGGGCAACTCAGGCACGCATTCTCCGGGGGAGGCTCAGATGCGGAAAACCCCGGCAAGCCGGGGTTTTCGGGGTCGTCATACCCGCCGTTGGCGGGATTAAAGAAGGCAGACCTTACTTAATCTTGCCTTCTTTATACATGACATGCTTGCGCACAACCGGGTCAAACTTTTTCATTTCCAGTTTGTCTGGAGTGGTGCGCTTGTTCTTGTCAGTGGTATAGAAGTGACCAGTACCAGCTGACGAAATCATACGAATCTTTTCTCTCATCGGAAATCTCCCTTGGCGTAAAGCCGATTAGACCTTTTCACCACGGGCGCGGATATCGCCGAGAACAGTCTCGATACCCTTTTTGTCGATGATGCGCATGCCCTTGCTGGAAACTCGCAGGGTGACAAAGCGCTTCTCGGACTCAACCCAGAAACGGTGCTGGTGCAGATTGGGCAAAAAACGACGACGTGTGCGGTTTTTTGCGTGTGATACGTTGTTACCGGTGACCGGACGCTTGCCGGTGACCTGACAGACTCTTGCCATGATTGCCTCTCCCACAAACCCGGGAATTATCAGAAACTGGTGTGGCTTTCCGGGTCAAAAATGAGACCCAGCCGCGCGAAGCGCGACTTTATACCAGAACACCCCGGCCCAGGCAAGGGAAATGCCGAAAGATTGACCAGCATCCTCCACGACACACCGACCCTTCCTTCTTCTATATATAGGCGCAACAAGCGCCTGCGCTAAAGCAGGCCCCGCTCAGCGAAAGAGTAACTCTGGCCCCGGCCGACAATGATGTGGTCGAGCACCCGGATATCCAGTAGCCCCAGCGCATCCTGCAGGCGCTCGGTGATACGCCGGTCGGCCGAGCTGGGTTCCGCCACACCGGAGGGATGATTATGCGCCAGGATCACCGCCGCCGCCCTGTACTGGAGAGCGCGAACGGCCACCTCCCGCGGATAGACCGCAGCGCCGTCCAGTGTACCGTAAAACAGGTCTTCGCAACGCAGCAGTCTGTGCTGGTTGTCGAGAAACAGGCAGGTAAACACCTCGCGCTCCCGCCCGCCCAGGTGATGACTCAGAAACAGACGGGTCTGCTGGGGGTTGCCCATCAGATCCCCCTCGGCCAACCCCTCCTGAACCTGGCGCCGCGCCAGCTCCTGGGCGGCCTGCAGCTGGGCAACCTTGCTTTCGCCCATGCCCGGGCAATCCAGCATTTGCTGACCGGGTGCCGCCAGCACTCCGCGAATACCGCCAAAGCGCCCCAGCAACTCGCGCGCCAGATCGAGGGCAGTGCTCCCCCGGTGTCCGGTGCGCAACAACACGGCCAGCAACTCGGCGTCGCTCACCGCCTGCGCGCCGCGCTGCAGTAATTTGTCGCGCGGCCCCTCACCCGCGCCCCAGTCACTGATTGCCATCGGGCCTCCCTGCCTCGCCGGCACTGCTGATTGCAGGGGGAATCGCCACTCCCGAGTCCGGCGGTGACAAGCCGCGAAGCGGGGTGGTATCTTGCCGATTCCCAGGCCCAGTGTCCCAGCTCGGAAGTGTGAATGGCACATCTTTTTAATCGCAATGTCGTTCTCGGTGTCAGTGGCGGTATCGCTGCCTACAAATCTGCCGAGCTCGTGCGACAGCTGAAAACACTCGGCGCCACCGTGCGCGTGGTCATGACCCGTGGCGCACAGGAATTCATCACACCGCTGACCCTGCAGGCACTGTCCGGCAATCCGGTGCACTCCGAGCTGCTGGACAGCGAAGCCGAACTCGGCATGGGCCATATCGAGCTGGCGCGCTGGGCCGACCTGCTGCTCATCGCTCCGGCCACCGCCGACCTGTTGGCGCGTCTGGCCGGCGGACGCGCCGACGACCTGCTCACCACCCTGGCCCTGGCCACGCCCGCCCCCATACTGCTGGCCCCGGCCATGAACCAGCAGATGTGGCGCGACCCGGCCACCCTGGCCAACGCCGATACCCTGCGCCAGCGCGGCGTGCATCTGGTAGGTCCCGCCGCCGGCGAACAGGCCTGTGGCGATGTCGGTCCGGGGCGCATGGAAGAGCCCAACCTGATTGCCGAGCACGCCGCCGCCCTGTTCGCCAATACTGCCCTGGCCGGCAAACGGGTGGTGATTACCGCCGGCCCGACTCGCGAAGCCCTTGATCCGGTGCGCTACCTGAGCAATCACAGCTCCGGCAAGATGGGCTACGCCCTCGCGCGGGCCGCCGTCGAAGCCGGCGCCAGGACGACCCTGGTGTCGGGCCCGGTTGGCCTCGCCACACCAGAGCATGTCGAGCGGGTGGACGTGATCAGCGCCCGCGACATGCTGGCAGCCTGCCAGGAACGCAGTGCCAGTTGCGATATTTTCATCGCCTGCGCCGCCGTGGCTGACTACCGGCCGGCGGAAATCCAGGATCAGAAAATAAAGAAAGGCGGTGAGCACAGCAGCCTCGCACTGGTGCGCAACCCCGATATTGTCGCCGCCGTCGCGGCCGGGTCGCCGCGGCCGTTCACGGTGGGCTTTGCAGCAGAAACCCGCGACGTGCTCAACTATGCCCGCGACAAACTTGCCCGCAAGAACCTCGACATGATCGTCGCCAACGATGTCGCTGCTGAAGGCCTCGGATTCGCCAGCGACGAGAACGAAGTTACGGTGATCTGGCGCGAGGGTGAACAGGCCCTGGCCAGGGCCGGCAAGCAGACCCTGGCCCGGCAGATCATCCAGCTGATTGCGACACACGCCGGCCAGCCGCAGTGAAACGGGGCGCCGGGCGCTGGGCCATTAGCAACTAGGGAAGGGAATGTTCCGCAACAAACAACAGGCCTCCACGGATCCGGAGCCGGCCACCAGGCCTGGTGGGTTGCGCCCACTGGTCGGCGGCGCCCTCTGCGCCGCACTACTGCTGGCAGCGGGCCTCGGCTGGCTGCTCACGGTCTACCAGCCGGCGCAAATTGCCCGGCAGGCAGGGCAACTGAGTCAGTTACAGGCCGAGCAGGCGGCCGCCCAACTGAGCCGGGGCCTGCAACAGTTCCAGCAACGCCTGGCGGGCACCGTTACCGCACTGCCTCCGAGTATCGGCGAGACCGCGCCGGACCTGGATGCGCTGGAGAAGACACTGCGGCAGAGTTTCCCCGAGTCGCGCGGCGTGCGCCTGCTGCCGCTGCCGCAACTGCAGTCCAGCAACTATTCCCTGAGCGCACTGGGCCTGCGCAACCATATCGAAGTGGACCTGTTGCGCCGGGCCAGCGCCAGCGAAGCACCGGCGCTGGAGTCCTACAAGGCCGGCGAGCTGTGGCTGACCAGTCTCGCCCAGTTGGTGCAATTGCCGGGCACTACCGGTATTCCGGCCGTGGCCCTGCTCTCTTTCCCCAACCATTCGGTGATGCAGTATCTACCCACCGGCGGCCAGGGCGGGCGCTACGATTTGCAGCAGCAATTCACCGACAATCGCGGTCACGACCACCTGATCAGCATTGCCACCAGTGGCGATGCCGGGAACTCAGTTGCCGGGCTTGCCGGCACCGCCACGGTAGAGGGAACCCCCTGGCGGGTAGTGTTCACACCCGGTACCGAACTTCTCGCCGCTATCGAGCCAGATCGCTTCCCCTATCTCCTGGTCGCCGCCGTGGCGCTGCTCGGTGGACTGTTGGGCGCGGCGGCTACCGCGTGGATAGCCCGCAACAATGCCGGCTTACGCTCTCACCTGCGCAGGACCCACACCGCCGGGAAAGCCCGTGCAGAAAGTGCAGACCCCGCTCACGCAATAGACGCTGGCGAGCACGACGAGCCCGAGCGCAGCTTGCTCTACCAGGACAACAATTTTATCGACGAGGACATCGGAGAGCTTGAACTGGGCCTTGACCTCGACGCCGGCGACCACTTCCCGGGCCACATCTTCCGCGCCTACGATATACGCGGCAATGCAGATACCGAGCTGACTGATGACCTGGTGCAGCGTATCGCAACCGCCCTCGCCGCCTCCCTGCAGGAGGGCGGGCAGTCACAGGTGATCGTCGCCAGCGATGGCCGCCTGTCCAGTCCCCGTATTCGCGGCCAGTTGATCAACTCGCTGCTGGACGGCGGCCTCGCGGTCATCGACATCGGCATTATCCCCACCCCCATGGTGTACTTCGCCACTCATCACCTGGACATCCCCTCGGCGGTCATGGTGACCGGTAGCCACAACCCGGCCGGGGACAACGGCATGAAAATTGTCATGGAGGGGAAAACCATCGGCGCCGGCCGTATCGAAGCGTTGCGCCAGGGCATTCTGGCTGGTCAGAGCGGGGAGCCGGGCGGCGAGCGGGGGAAGCTGACCGACCTGGATGTCAGTGCCGCTTATCTGGAGCGCATCGCCGGCGACGTGGCCATACCGGCCCCTCTCAAGCTGGTGGTGGACGCCGGCAATGGCGCCACCGCGAAAATTGCGCCGGCCCTGTTCCGCGAACTCAACTGCGAAGTGGTTCCCCTTCACTGCGAGCTGGACGGCCGTTTTCCCAATCACCCGCCGGACACCAGTGACGAGCGCAACCTCGCCGACCTGGTGCAGGCGGTGCAGGACCGGGGCGCGGACTTTGGCGTTGCCTTCGACGGCGACGGTGACCGGGTGGCAGTGGTGACCGGCAGCGGGAAGATCGTGCGCGCCGACGAACTGCTGATGCTGCTGGCGACCGATGTCGTGGCCCGCAACCCCGGCGCCGATGTGATATTCGATGTAAAATGCAGCCGCCACCTGGCCCGACTCATCACCGAACTGGGCGGCCGCCCGGTGATGTGGAAAACCGGCCACGCCTACATGAAAGAGAAAATGGCCGAGACAGGCGCCCTGCTGGGCGGCGAGTTCAGCGGTCACATCTTCTTCGGTGAGCGCTGGTACGGCCACGACGACGGCCTCTACGCGGCCGCCCGCCTCGCCGAGCTCTGCGCCAACCAGGACACCAGCCTGGACGAGTTACTGGAGCAACTACCGCGGTCGGTGAGCACGCCGGAACTGCGCATCCCGGTGGCGGAATCGGAGAAATTCGCCGTCATCAAGCGCCTGGCCGAACAGGCCGATTTCGGTGCTGGCAAGGTGACCAGCCTGGACGGGCTGCGGGTGGATTTCCACGCCGGCTGGGGTCTGTTGCGCGCCTCCAACACCGAGGCGGCGCTGACCGCCCGTTTCGAGGGCGACACGCAGGAACAGCTGGAAGACATCATGGCGACTTTCCGCGAGCAGTTGGCCCGCGTTGCGCCGGCACTGCAAAACCCGTTTTAACCACCGGGCCCGACACTGGCCCACAAAGGAAGTACTATGTCACTGAACCGCGAGTCCGCCCTACAGATTGCCCGGGTACTGACCGAGGCCCTGCCCTATATCCAGAATTTCAACGGCCGCACGGTGGTAGTCAAGTTTGGCGGGAACGCCATGGTCGACCCCCAGTTGCACGAGAGTTTCGCCCGCGATGTCGTGCTGATGAAACTGGTGGGCATGAATCCCGTGGTGGTGCACGGCGGCGGCCCCCAGATCGGCGCCCTGCTGGAGAAGCTCAATATTCACACCGAGTTCGTCAACGGCATGCGGGTGACCGATGCCCAGACCATGGACGTAGTGGAAATGGTACTGGGCGGCAGCGTGAACAAGGAGATTGTATCTTCCATCAGCCGCAGTGGCGGCAAGGCCATCGGCGTCACCGGCAAAGACGGCGGCCTGATCCGCGCCCGCAAGCTCAAGGTCAATCGCTACAGCCCAGAGCTGGGCGCCTCGGAAATCATCGATATCGGCCATGTCGGGGAAGTCGACAAAATCGATGTCGGTGTACTGAACGTGATCCTCGGCAGCGATTTCATCCCCGTGATCGCCCCTATCGGGGTCGATGCCGAGGGCAACACCTACAACATCAACGCCGATCTCGTGGCAGGCAAAATCGCCCAGGTGATGCAGGCGGAAAAGCTGATGCTGCTGACTAACGTCGCCGGGGTGCTGGACGGCGAGGGGCGCATTCTCACCGGCCTCACTACCGAACGGGTCGATGAGCTGATTGCCGATGGCACCATCAGTGGCGGCATGTTGCCCAAGGTCGCCTGCGCCCTGGACGCGGTCAAGGCAGGGGTATCCAGCGCCCACATTATCGACGGTCGCGTTCCCCATGCAGTCCTGCTGGAGATTTTCACCGACGTCGGCATCGGCACCCTGATTTCCAACCGCCGCAACTGATCGAGGCCACCATAGACCAAATAAAAGCACTGGCAGGTCCGGCTTTTATTGCAGGGGCCTGAGCTTGTCGCTAGCATAACTGGGTGGCGGCCCTTCTGTGAGCGCAATGTCCCCTAGAAAATCACAACGTCGGCAGCAGATTCTCGAAGCCCTGGCGCAAATGCTCGAGGCCAACCCGGGCAACCGGATTACCACAGCCGGGTTGGCGCGCCAGGTGGGGGTATCCGAGGCAGCGCTATACCGCCACTTCCCCAGTAAGTCGAAGATGTTTGAAGGGTTGATCGAGTTTATCGAGGACACCCTGTTCTCCCGCATCAACCTGATTCTTGCGGAAGAGCCGAGCGCCGCCCGTCGTTGCGAAAAGATGCTCAGCCTGCTGCTGGCCTTCACCGAGCGCAACCCCGGCATCACCCGCATACTCACCGGCGACGCGCTGGCGGGGGAAACCGAGCGCCTGCATGTGCGCGTGGCCCAGCTATACGATCGCTACGAAACCCAGCTGCGGCAGGTGATACGCGAGGCGGAATTGCGCGAGGGCCTGCGCCCCACCATCCCCCTCAACCAGGCGGCCAACCTGCTGATGGCCGCGGCCGAGGGGCGCATCTCCCAGTTCGTGCGCAGCGGCTTCAGCCGCTCTCCTACAGACGGCTGGAGCGAGCAGTGGGATTTGTTGATGGCCGGTTTTTTCCGCGAAGCGATCACTCGTGCAGCAACACAACCGGCTGGCAGCTTTGCCAGCCAGAGCTGATCACAACTCGCCGCGCTCGCGCTGCTGGCGCAACTTCACCAGATCCAGAATTTCCTCGAAGCGCGCAATATCCCGCTCATAGCTGGCGGCAACTGCGTCGAGCTCAACTCGCCGCTGGCCAATGCGCTGCTCATTGCCGGCAAGCTCCTCCTGCAGGTTGTCGATTTCTTCCAGCAGTTTGTCGTCGGCTTCCACTCCGCGGCGTTCCGCGTCCGCCGCCTCGGACTGGTAACTGGCCAGGCTCTGGTTGAGCGTGATGCGGTTGCTTTCGAGAATGCGGATACGGATTTTCAGTTCATCGAGCGCGCGATCCCGGGCGGCCTCGATGTCCTCCACCGAGCTGTAGCGCAACAGCAGGTTGCGGTCGTATTCTTTCGCTTCCCGGGCCGCCGCCTCCGCTTCCGCCACCTCGCGGGCTTCTTCGTCGGTGCGCCGGGGAGGGATGACCTCGAGCACCTTGCCCTTGCTGCTGAGCACTTCGTAGCCCTTGCTGACGAACTCGCTGGGCACTTTGTCGTCGATCACGACATTACCCTCGGCATTGGTGTAGCGGTAGAGCCGCTCTCCGGCACTGACCGGCAGCGCCAGGGCGGCGAACAACAGGAGTGTGCGGGGGATTGTCTTCATCCCTGCACTATAGATTTCCCCAGGGTTGCGCTCAAGCCCGTTGTTCAGGCGACGCCGTAGTGCTCCCGGTAATCGCGCATGGCAGCCAGGGCCCCGGCCGAATCTCCACCCTGGTTTTCCAGATACTCGATGATGTGCGCCATATCGATAATGCTCAGCACCGGCACGGCATGGGCCTGCTCGATTTCCTGGATTGCCGACAGTTCCCCGGCGCCGCGCTCCTGGCGATTGAGGCCAATGGCGACGCCGGCGAGGGAAGCGCCGGCGGACTCGATCATCTCAATGACTTCCCGCACGGCGGTACCGGCGGTAATCACATCGTCGATGACCAGCACGCGCCCCTTGAGTGGCGCGCCGACCAACACCCCGCCTTCACCGTGTGTTTTGGCTTCCTTGCGATTGTAGGCAAAAGGCACGTCGCGACCGTGCTGATCGGCCAGCGCCACGGCGGTGGCCGCCGCCAGCGGAATACCCTTGTAGGCCGGCCCCAGCAAGACATCGAACTCGAGACCCGAATCGACGATGCGCTGGGCGTAGCAACGACCCAGCGCCGCCAGTGCGCGGCCACTGTCGAAAGCCCCGGCATTGAAAAAGTAAGGGCTGACCCGTCCAGATTTGAGTGTGAATTCGCCGAACTTCAGTACTTCGTACTGGCGGGCCAACTCTATAAACTCGATCTGGTATGGGTGCATGGAAGGCGCTTCCTGTGTGAGCCGGACTGTTCCCAGCCGGGCTGGTTTTGTGTATAAGAGATTCTGAATTCAAATAACAATGAGCCCGGCAGAAAGCGGGCTAACAGTGTCTTTCCTGCCACTCGCGGCCGTCTCCGGGCCCGTGTGAGGATATGAATGCGCCCGCAGAGTATTCTGAATTGACAGGCTCAGGTATCATACACCCTCTATAAACAAGGGGCCATGAATGAGGATTATCAGTTTCAGCGCCGACGGCATCAAGAACGCTGCCGATCGGGGGTTTTACGACTGGCTGAAAGAGCAGGATGCGGAGTTTGTTTGCATTCAGGATTTGCAATGCAGCGAATACGACCTGCAGGACAATCTGTATTTCCCCCCTGAGTACAACGCCTACTTTTTTGACGACGTCGGCGGCAAGGCCAACGGTGTGGCCATCTACACCCGGCAGCTGCCCAAGGCCATCATGACCGGACTCGGCTTCTCCGATTTCGACATGGAGGGCCGCTACATCCAGGCGGACTTCGAAAACCTGAGCGTCGGCTGCCTGCTGGCCCCCCGGGCCGAACCGGGCAACGCCGATCAGCTGGCGCGCAAATCCGAGTTCTTCAGCCTGCTGCAGAACCACCTGCTGAAAATCCGCAACAAGCGGCGCGAATTCATTATCTGCGGCAACTGGCACATCGCCCACACCGCCGCTGACGTGCAGGATACCGAGCGCAATTCCAGTATCCCCGGCTTTCTCGCCGAGGAGCGCCAGTGGATGGACGAACTGATCGAAGCGGGTTACGTGGACGCCTTCCGCGAAATCAACTCCGACCGCGACGAGTTCAGCTGGTGGCCGGAAGGCGATCGCGACAGCAACGGCATGCGCACCGATTTCCAGATTGTCTCCAAGGGGCTGAAGTACAGTGTCGACTACGGCGCCCTGTACAAGGCGCGGGAGTTTTCCAACCACGCGCCGGTCATCATGGACTACGACATCGAGCCCAGCGGCAGCTGATTTAGCCCTCCGCCAGTGCCGCTCTCTGGGCGGCAACCAGTTCCGAGACCCCACCGGCTGCCAAGTCCAGCATGACATTGAGTTCATCGCGGGCGAATGGCGCGCCCTCGGCAGTGCCCTGAACCTCGATGAATCCTCCATCCTCGCCCATGATCACATTCATATCGGTATCGGCAGCAGCGTCTTCCGGGTAATCCAGGTCCAGCACCGGCACTCCCCTGTATACCCCCACCGACACCGAGGCAATCATTTGCTTGAGCGGGTCAGTGACAATCAGTTTTTTGCGCTGTAGATAATTGAGGGCATCCACCAGGGCCACGCAGGCGCCAGTGATGGATGCGGTGCGCGTGCCGCCATCCGCCTGGATTACATCGCAATCGATGGTAATGGTGTGCTCCCCCAGCCTTTTCAGATCCACCGCCGCCCGCAGCGAGCGCCCAATCAGGCGCTGGATCTCCACCGTGCGCCCGCCCTGCTTGCCGCGCGCGGCCTCGCGATCCATACGGCTGCCGGTAGAGCGGGGCAGCATGCCGTATTCCGCAGTGACCCAGCCACTGCCGCTGCCGCGCAGGAAACGCGGTACGCCCTCATTTACCGATGCGGTACAGATCACACGGGTGTTGCCGAAACTGACCAGCACCGAACCCTCTGCATGGCAGGTGAAATGGCGGGTAATGGTGATGTCGCGCAGTTGGTTTGGCGCACGGCCGCTGGGACGTTGCATGAAAATCTCCTGTCTGCTGGCGCGCCAGTATACGGCAGTGGCCGGTGCGATGCAGGACGGGCCCTCCGCTGTGAGCCCGGCGGGCAAGCTGCTACACTCGGGAGCCGCGTCGACCAGTGAATTGCCTCGCCATGATCCACAGCATGACCGCCTTCGCCAGGGAGAGCCTGGCCACCGAGCAGGGCAACTTGACCCTCGAGCTGCGCAGCGTCAACCACCGCTATCTCGACTGCCATTTCAAGATTCCGGACTCCCTGCGAGAACTGGAAGGGCGCTTCCGCGAGCAGGCGTCCAAAAGCCTCTCGCGGGGCAAGCTTGACTGTCTGCTGCGCCTGCAACAACAGGGCGATACCGCCGCAGGGCCGCTGGTGATCGACGAAGCCCGGCTCGGCGAAGTGCTTAAAGCCGCCAACCTGGTGGCCCGGCACTCTGCCAGCACGCAGCCGCTCGATCCGCTACAGGTGCTGCAATTCCCCGGTGTTTGCGCCAGCCGCGCCGACAGCGAGGAAGTCCTGCAGAGCGCCGCCGCCAAACTGTTCGCCAAAGCCCTCGACACACTGAAGGAAAACCGCGCCCGCGAGGGCGAAAAGCTGGCCGCCCTGATCCTTGAACGCCTGGACCAGGTGGAAGCAGAGGTCGCCAGCACCCGCGAGCGACTGCCCGCACTGCTCAAGCAGCAGCGGGACCGGGTGATCGCCCGCATCGAGGACCTGGACCTGGAAGCCGACCCGGCACGCCTGGAACAGGAACTGGTTTACATGGCCCAGAAGGCCGACGTGGACGAGGAACTCGACCGCCTCGACACCCACATACAGGAGGTCAGACGCACCCTGAAGAAGGGCGGGCCCTGTGGTCGCCGGCTGGACTTCCTGATGCAGGAGTTCAATCGCGAGGCCAACACCCTGTCCTCCAAGTCGACCGCCAGCAGCACCACCGCCAGCGCCGTGGAACTCAAGGTGCTGATCGAACAGATGCGGGAGCAGATCCAGAATATCGAGTAGCGCACACAACGGCCCGGCGCTGCCCCGGACGGCAACATTAAGGGTACAATTGCCCCCCTTGTCACCTCCAAACCAGCAGGACACACCGGCCCCATGACCGCAGCAGGCACTCTCTATACCGTTTCCGCCCCCAGCGGAGCCGGCAAAACCAGTCTGGTAAAAGCCCTGGTGGAACGCTGCGAGAACCTCCAGGTATCGGTATCCCACACCACCCGCCCGATTCGCCCCGGGGAGACCGACGGCGTCAACTACCACTTCGTCAGTGAAGCCGAATTCAGCGCCATGCTGGGGCAGGCGGCCTTTCTGGAGCACGCCCGGGTGTTCGGCAACTTCTACGGCACCTCCCAGCACTGGGTGGAGCAGCAACTGGCCGCCGGCATCGACGTTATCCTGGAGATCGACTGGCAGGGCGCGGAACAGGTCAAACATCTGCTGCCGCAAACCCGCGCCATCTTCATCCTGCCACCGTCCCGGGAAACCCTGGAGCAGCGCCTGACGAACCGCGGCCAGGACGAGCGCAGCATCATCGAATCGCGCATGGCCGAAGCCGTGCAGGAAATGTCCCACTATATCGAGTCGGACTTCCTGGTGGTCAATCAGGATTTCGACACCGCCCTCGCCGAACTGGGCGCCATTGTCACCAGCCAGCGTCTGCGCACCCCGCGCCAGGCCGTGCACCTGACGGCCATGCTGGACAATCTCCTCAACTGAGCCGCGGCATTATTCACGGCGTTGCGGGCTGGACGGACACCCCGGTGACCGCGTTATAATTGCCGGTCCTCCGGAGTGGTCACAACGGCCCGGCCCGCGAGTCTGCCAGCCCAGGCTGCGCACAATGAACCCGGTTTACAACCCGTCGACCTGCGGCATCGGCTGCGGGCGGCACAGAACTGCATGGAAACCCGAACGCATGGCACGTGTAACTGTTGAAGATTGCCTGGAAAACGTAGCTAACCGCTTTGAACTGGTGATGGTTGCCAGCAAACGCGCCCGTCAGATCGCTACCGGCGGCAAAGACCCCCTGGTCGAGGAAGAATCCGACAAGCCCACCGTTATCGCCCTGCGCGAAATTGCTGAAGGCCTGGTTAGCCCCGACATCCTGCTGCGTGAAGACGAGATGGATGCGGAAGACGAACTGGCCGAGGTCATGGAGGCCAGCGAGTCGCTGTAATTATGGGGGGCGTCTCTGGTAGCCAACGCGTATTTCACTATGCAAACCATTGATGCCCTCGACTCCACGCTCCGCAGCTACCTGAACCCGGAACAGACCCAGCAGGTACGCCGCGCCTATTACTTCGCCGAGCAGGCCCATCACGGGCAGCTGCGCCGCAGCGGCGAACCCTATGTGACCCACCCCCTGGCCGTGGCCGGGATTCTCGCTGACATGCACATGGACCATCAAAGCCTGATGGCCGCCATGCTGCACGACGTCATTGAAGACACCGGTATCGACAAATCCGCCATCGGCAGCCAGTTCGGTTCCACCGTGGCCGAACTGGTGGACGGGGTCAGCAAGCTGACCCAGATGGAGTTCGACTCGCTGGCAGAGAAACAAGCGGAGAACTTCCAGAAAATGGCCCTGGCCATGGCCCGGGACATCCGCGTGATCCTGGTAAAACTGGCCGACCGCCTGCACAACATGCGCACCCTCGGCGTGTTGCGCCGCGACAAGGCCCGCCGCATCGCCCGCGAAACCCTGGAAATCTACGCCCCCATCGCCATGCGCCTGGGCATGAACACCGTGCGCATGGAATTCGAAGACCTCGGCTTTCGCGCCCTCCACCCGATGCGCGCCAGTCGTATCGAAGCGGCCCGCCGCGCCTCCCGCGGGCACCGCAAGGAACTGGTGGAGAAGATTCGCCACCAGGTCGAGGCGGCGCTGGAGCAGGAGGGCCACGACTGCGAGGTGATCGGCCGTGAGAAGCACCTCTACTCCATCTACAAGAAGATGAAGTCGAAGAAGAAGTCCTTCTCGGAAATCATGGATATCTACGCCTTCCGCATCATCGTCGACTCGGTAGACACCTGCTACCGGGTACTGGGCTGTGTGCACAGCCTGTACAAGCCGGTGCCGGGGGAGTTCAAGGATTACATCGCCATTCCCAAGGCCAACGGCTACCAGAGCCTGCACACCGTGCTGATGGGGATGCACGGGGTGCCGATCGAGATCCAGATCCGCACCCTGGAAATGGAAGAGATGGCCAACAACGGCATCGCCGCCCACTGGCTGTACAAGAGCGAGGGCCAGAGCGCCAACGCCAGCCACGCCCGCGCCCGGGAGTGGGTGCAGGGCCTGCTGGAAATGCAGCAGCGGGCGGGCAACTCGCTGGAGTTTATCGAGAGCGTCAAGATCGACCTGTTCCCGGACGAGATCTACGTGTTCACCCCCAAAGGAGGCATTCTCGAATTGCCCCGGGGCGCCACCGCCGTGGATTTCGCCTACGCCGTACACACCGATGTCGGCAACAGCTGTGTGGCCTGCCGCATCAACCGCCGCCTGGCGCCGCTGTCCGAGCCCCTGCAGAGTGGCCAGACGGTGGAGATTCTCACCGCCCCGGGCGCCCGCCCCAACCCCAGCTGGTTTAACTACGCAGTGACCGCCAAGGCGCGCACCAATATCCGTCACTTCCTCAAGCACCAGACCCGTGACGACTCCGTCGCCCTGGGCCGGCGCCTGCTGGAAAAGGCGCTCACCGGCTCTGGCTCCGGTCTCGAGCAGCTCGGCGAGGAACGCGTCAATGACTATCTCGCGCGCCACGGTTACGACGAACTGAACGACCTGCTGGACGACATCGCCCGCGGCAACCGCCTGCCACCGATCACCGCCCAGCAGTTGCTCGGTGAATCCGACACTGCGCACGCCTCCCCCGACCTGGCGCGCGCCGACCACGACGGACAGTCCCTCGCCATCCGCGGTACCGAGGGTTTCATGGTGAGCTACGCCAAGTGCTGCCACCCCATTCCCGGCGACCCGATCGAAGGTTACCTGAGCTCCGAGAAAGGCGTGGTGGTACATCGGGAAAGCTGCAAGAACCTGGCCGAAATGCGCGAGAATCGCGAGCGCCTGGTGGCCTTGCGCTGGGCCGACGAGGTGGAGGGAGAGTACCTTTCCCACCTGCGCATCGAGGTTGAAAACCGCCGCGGCATGATCGCCGTGCTGGCCACCCGCATCAACAGCATGGGCGTGAACATCGAGCGCATCGCCACCGAAGACAAGGACTACCAGTTCACCTTTGTCGACCTGGAAGTGCTGGTCGGCAACCGGGTACACCTGGCCGACATCATGCGGCGACTGCGCAACCACAGCTCAGTCCGTCGCGTTACCCGCATCAAGAATTAACCCCCAGCGCAGGAGCCCTTACCGTGACCAATCGCGCCATTATTTCCACCCCCCATGCACCGGCGGCCATCGGTCCCTACTCCCAGGCCGTCAAAGTCGGGAACACTGTGTGGCTGTCCGGGCAAATCGCGCTGGTGCCGGAGACCATGGAAGTCGTCGAAGGGGGCGTTGAGGCCCAGGCCCACCAGGTGTTCAGGAACCTGGCCGCCGTCGCCGAAGCCGCCGGTGGCAGCCTCAACCACGCGGTGAAGCTGAACATCTCCCTCACCGACATGAACGACTTTGCCGCGGTCAATGCCGTGATGGCCGAATATCTGCAGGAACCCTACCCGGCCCGCGCCTGCGTCGAGGTGGCCGGCCTGCCCAAGGGTGTCGCCATCGAAGTGGAAGCCATCCTCGCGGTCTGAGGCGGAAGCGCCCCGCTCAATCGCCACCCTCGCCGCTGGCGCGCTGCGCCAGCACAGCAGCGTAACCGCTGCGATAGCCCGGATACCGAAGCTGAAAGCCGCTATCGCGCAGGGCGCGGTTGCGGCAGCGCTTGTGGGCCTGAGGCGGTGCTTTCACCAACTGCGCGCTTTCCCGCGGTACCCCAAGCTGCCCCGCCAGCCACTGCTCGACCTCGGCCTGCGGCGCCGGTTGATCGTCACAGGCGAGGTAGACAGGCGCCAGTTGTTTATTCCCTGCGGCCTGCAATAGCAAATGGGCGAGAAAGCCCGCCACATCGTCGCGGTGAATACGGTTGCTGTAACGCGTCGGTTGCGGCGCACAGAGTTCACCACTGGCAATGCGCGTCAACAGGCGCCCCTGCGGGTCGCCGTAGATACCGGCGCAGCGCACTGTCGCGGCGTTGCAGCCAGCGCCCAGCAACAGCTGTTCTGCCTGGATGATCGCCTGTGCGCACGGATCTTGGGTGGTAAGCGGCGAGTGCTCGTCCACCCAGCCGCCGTGCTGCTCGGCATAGACACGGGTGCTGCTCACCATGAGCAGCGCCCGGGGGCGGTGGTTGCCGAGCCCGCGCAACAGATTTCGCGTGGCTTCGGTAAATCCGGCAATGTAGCCGGGCTCTCCTTTGCCAACCGGTTTCAGGGTGGTGACGATGTAGTCGGGAGCCAGCCCGGCCAGAAAATCCAGGCTGCCGGGGCGGGTGTAATCCACAGCCGGCCCGCGCAGCGCGTCTGGCAGCCGCTGCGGACTGCGGCACAGGCCGGTAACCTGCCACTGCGGCAGGGCCGCAGCCAGCCGCAGCCCGAGGTCACCGCAGCCGAGTACCACCAGGGATTTGCCTGTAATTGAGCGTTCACTGTCGGGGCTCACTCTGGGTACACTCCATCCTCACGGACACAACAGCCCGGCATAATGACCTCCACAACCCGCTCCCGCAAGGCAGCCACAATCTACCACCCCACTACGTCATGTGCCGGCGGGTGCCTGCGGTGGTAATCGATGTTCTTACCCAACCCCTCCAGAGCCTGCGCGGCGTGGGACCGAAGCTCGCCGGCAAACTGTCGGACTACGGCGTACACCGGGTTGAGGATCTGCTGTTCCACCTGCCCCTGCGCTACCAGGATCGCACCCGTGTCACCGCCATCGCCGCGCTCCAGGCCAATACCGACGCTGTCATCGAAGTGGAAGTGCGTGCCGCCGATATCGTATTTGGCCGCCGCCGCAGTCTGGTGGCGCGGGTACAGGACGGCAGTGGCACCCTGACGCTGCGCTTTTTCCACTTCAGCGCAGCGCAGAAGAACAACCTGCGGGCAGGCAGTCGCCTGCGCTGCTATGGCAATGTGCGCCGCGGCTGCAGCGGGCTGGAAATGTATCACCCTGAATACCGCCAGCTGGAGGAGGGGGAGTCCGTCAACGAAGACCGCCTGACCCCGATTTACCCCACCACCACCGGCATCGGCCAGAACCAGTGGCGCAAGCTGTGCGAACAGGCGCTGGCGCTGCTTCAGCGCGCGGCGCCACAGGATTTGCTGCCGCCGCAGCACGCTCACGGCTTTGGTCTGGTTGCCGCCCTGCGCTACCTGCACAACCCGCCGCCGGATGCGCCTCTGGAGCAATTGCAGGCCGGCCGTCACCCGGCGCAACTGCGCCTGGCACTGGAGGAACTGGTGGCGCACCACCTCGCCCTGTTGCGCCTGCGGGAACAACAGCTGAGCGTTCAATCACCGGCGCTGCCACCACAGGAGCAGGCGCAGCGGCAACTGTTGCAGGCCCTGCCCTTTCGCCCTACCGCAGCCCAGCGGCGGGTCATTGCCGAAATCGCTGCGGATCTGGCCCGCCGGCAACCGATGCTGCGCCTGCTACAGGGCGATGTCGGTTCGGGTAAAACCCTGGTGGCCGCCTGTGCCGCCCTGCAGGCGATCAGCAACGGCTACCAGGTGGCGATCATGGCGCCCACCGAAATCCTCGCCGAGCAGCACCGGCAGAACTTCAGCGGATGGCTCGCCGGGCTCGGCATTGAACCCGTACTGTTGACTGGCAAAACGCGCGCCAAAGCGCGCCGCGAGACCCTCGCGGCACTGGCCAGCGGCGACCTGCAACTGCTGGTGGGCACCCACGCCCTGTTCCAGGCGGATGTGGAGTTCCACCGCCTGGGGCTGGTGATCGTCGACGAACAGCATCGCTTCGGCGTGCACCAGCGCCTGGCCCTGACCGAAAAGGCCAGCGGCCGCAGTGGCCGGCCCCACCAGCTCGTCATGACCGCCACCCCCATCCCCCGCACCCTGTCCATGGTCGCCTACGCCGACCTGGACTGCTCGGTGATTGATGAATTGCCACCGGGCCGCCAGCCGGTGACGACGGTGTTGATCGACGCCGCGCGGCGGGAGCAAGTAGTGGAGCGGGTGGCGGCGGCCTGCGCCGACGGGCGCCAGGCCTACTGGGTGTGCACGCTGGTGGAAGAGAGCGATGTCCTGCAGGCGCAGGCGGCGGAATCCACCGCCCAGGAGCTGGCAGAGGCCCTGCCCGAGCTGCGGGTGGGCCTGATTCACGGCAGACTGAAGGCGGCAGAAAAGGAAGCCGTGATGGCGGCTTTTAAAGCCGGCGAACTGCAGCTGCTGGTCGCCACCACCGTGATAGAGGTGGGTGTCGATGTGCCCAACGCCAGCCTGATGGTGATCGAGAACCCCGAACGCCTGGGCCTCGCCCAGCTGCACCAGCTGCGTGGCCGGGTCGGTCGCGGCCAGGCCGCCAGCCACTGTGTACTGCTGTACCAGAGCCCCCTGTCACAGAACGGCAGGGAGCGCCTCGCCGCCATGCGCGAGAGTAACGACGGCTTTTACATCGCCGAGAAGGACCTCGCCCTGCGCGGCCCCGGTGAAGTGCTGGGCACACGCCAGACGGGCGACATGAGCTTCCGCATTGCCGACCTCAGCGTGCATGAAGACCTGCTGGATGAAGCGCGCACCGCCGGCGAGGCGCTGGCCCGGGACCGCCACACCGAAGCGGAACTCATTCGTCGCTGGACCGGGGAAAAGCAGCGCTTCGCCAGTGTGTAGGATGCCGGGGAGAAACGGCGCAGCGCAGTGTCGATTGCCGGGTGGGCGATACGACTAATGTGAGCTATACCCCATTGGCAACAAAACGGAGCTCACACCATGCCACATACCATACGCTTACATCGCATCCTGCAGGCCACCCCCGACCGCGTCTACCGCGCCTTTATCGACCCGGACGCCATGTGCAAGTGGCTGCCGCCCAATGGCTTCACCGGCAAAGTTCACCACATGGACGCCCGGGTGGGCGGTACCTACCGGATGTCATTCACCAATTTCAGCACCGGGAGCAGCCACGCCTTTGGCGGCACATTTCACGAACTGGTGCCGGGAAAGCGGATTCGCTATTCCGACCAGTTCGAAGACCCCAACCTCCCCGGCGAGCTTGATGTGACGGTGGTCATTGAAGCCGTCTCCTGCGGCACGCAACTGCGGGTCACCCAGGAAGGCGTACCCGACATGATTCCGGAGGAGGCCTGCTACCTCGGCTGGCAGGAATCACTGGCGCTGCTGGCCAAACTGGTGGAACCCGAGATTCCGGACGGTCCCGGCTGAACCGGAAAGACTAGTCGAAGAGGGCCTGCCAACGCGTTTCGAGAGTCTCCCGGCCCAGCGCGTTCAGGTGCTCGACATTGGCCCCGGGAATCGCCTCGGGGTCCGGGTGGCCGGTCACCAGCCGGGTGACCATGGCTTCGCGCAGCAGGTGTATCGTCGGCCAGGGAGAGCGGTTGCTGAAATGGCTGGCGGCACTTTCCGCCTCTCCCTCGAAACAGTAATCGGGGTGGAAGCTGGCCAGCTGCACAACGCCGTCCAGACCCGCCTGTTCCAGCAGGAACTGGGCTTCGTCGAGAAAATCCAGGTAGTCGTCAAAGCTCGCCAGCGCACGGGGGAAAACCAGCAGCGTGGTGGCAATTTCTGCTTCCGGCGTGGATTGCAGCTTATCGAGTTCCTGCAGGAAGGCGCGCTGCAACGCGGCGCGCTCTGCTGCGGTGGAGACAGAGATCCGCAGCGCCGGTGAATCGAGCAGGGGGCGGGCAAAGGGGCAGAGATTCAGCCCCACCACGAACTCGGCAAGCCACGCCCGGGTCTGCCTTTCGACAGCGCCGGGCACGGGCGGCGGCGACATCAGCCGAGAATAGCCGGCAGTTCCTTCTGCAGCTCCAGCTTGGCCCTGGTCGCTTCGCCGGTGAGGGCGAAACCGAGCAGGGCACCACCGGCGTCGCGGAATTCCGCCCGCACATTGTTGCCATCCGCATCGATTTTCCAGTCACCGGCAACTCCGACAGCCGGGGGCGCCACCACCACCGGACAGGCCGGGGTTTTAATGGTGACCGGCATGGCCGGGTAGGCCACCTCGGTGGGTTGTCCGGCGAGGGTCTTGCCGAGGGCTTTGGCGGCCGCCATCAGGGGCGCCACATACACCAGCACCTGCCCGTCCACTTCGGCGCAATCACCCAGTGCGTAAACATTGGGGGCGCTGGTTTCCAGCAGGCGATTGGTGACCACACCGCGGTTGGTGTTGATACCGGAAGCCTGGGCCAGGTCAATGCGCGGGCGCACGCCCACGGCGGACACTACAAGATCCGCGGCAATGGTCTGGCCATTGTTCAAGGTGACCACGACTCCCTTGTCGGCCTTGTTCACTTCAGTCACCAACGGGCCAAAGTGGAATTTGGCGCCCTTGGCTTCCAGCGCCGCCTGTACGGCCTTGCCGGCGGATTCCGGCAGCAGGGTGGGCAGGCAGTAACCCAGCGGATCGACCGTTTCCACTTCGAAGCCACCATTGAGCAGGTCGTTGGTGAATTCACAGCCGATCAGGCCGCCGCCGATGATGCAGACTTTCTTCACGTCGTTCTTCTGCACCGCGGTGCGGAAGTCGTCGTAGTCCAGCAGGTCGTTGACGGAGTACACCTTCTCCAGGCCGTCGCCACCGATGGGGGGCTGGATCACCTGGGCGCCCAGCGCCAGTACCAGCTTGCCGTAGTGGATGGCGGTCTGTGCGTCGCCCACCTTGATCATCTGGTTGGCGGTGTCGATCTCACTGACGTGAGTCATGGTCCATACGCTGGCCTTGAGCTGTTTGGCCATGCTGCCGGCGTCGGACTGGGCCAGGTCACTGGCGGTGGTGTTCTTGGTGTAGCCAGTGGACAGCATCGGCTTGGAGTAGGCGCGGCCGTCGTCGGAAGTGATCAGGATCAACGGTGTCACATCGTCATTCTTGCGAAACTCGCGAGCAAGGTTGTAACCCGCCAGGCCGGTGCCGAGAATCACAACGGGCGGTCTCACCGCGTCGGCGACCGGCTCCTCGTGATGGGGCGTGTCATCCACGACAGATTCCTCGAGCAGCTCGAAGTCTTCCTTGCCGACACCGCAGTCGGGGCAGAGCCAGTCCTCGGGCACATCCTCCCACCTGGTCCCGGGTGCGATGCCATCGTCGGGCCATCCCTCCTTCTCGTCGTAGATCAGGCCGCAGACAATACATTCCCACTTGCTCATACTGAAAACTCGCTCTGGTTTGCCGCGAAAAGCGCCGTACGTGGGCGTTTCCGCTAAAAATTAGAGACGCACACTATAGGGTTGTGTGAAAAATGTGCAAGAGCCACAAGCGCCACCCGCTGGCCGCCCGGTTGCATATATACGACCCCGCGCGGATAAATCCTGTGCAACCGCCCTTGCACCGACTGCGGCGATATCGCATGCTCGCCCTGCATTTTTACCGGACCGCACTGTGCCAGGACTTCTCCTGCCCCCGCAGGCCGAGCCGCGGTGGCGGCCTGCCGGACGCATTCCCAATTACCGCCTGGGCCACCGGGAGCGCACCTGGCTGCTGGACGACAGCTCCCTCACCCGCCGCATTGTCGCCAATAATCCGGGCCATTTCCGGGTGCAGCGATTGCGCCAGGAATGGGTGACCCCGCTGCCCAGCGAGCGCCGCCTGCTCGACATCCCCCTGCGCCAGCGCGCCCTGGTACGGGAGGTGATTCTGCAGGTAGATGACGTGCCCCTGGTCTTCGCCCGCAGCCTGTTCCCCGTGTCCAGCCTGACCGGCGAACTGCGCCACCTGCGCCAGCTGCGCAACCGGCCGCTGGGCGCCATTCTGTTCCGCATGCCGGGTATGCAGCGCAGCCCCTTTGAAGTGGCACGGATTGATGGCAACAGCAGCTACCTGCCGCACTCCCTGCAGCAGCCAGCCAGCGCCTGGGGGCGCCGCTCCTGCTTCGACATTGGGGGCCGCCAGTTGCTGGTGAGTGAAGTCTTTCTGCAGGCCTTCCGGCCGTGGCCGGCGGAGTTGCCGGTGCACCGCAGCCAGCACGGCAAGGTCAACGCTGCAATCCTGCGGTCAAAACAGTAAGCTGGCAGACGACTGAACTGCCCCGCTAGCGACGCCATGACTACCCTCGCCAAACCCCAGGCCCTGCTGCAGCTGATCCGCTTCGACAAGCCAATCGGCAGCCTGCTGTTGCTGTGGCCCACCTACTGGGCCCTGTGGATCGCCGCCGGCGGCGTACCGGATATCAGCCTGCTGCTGATTTTTACCCTGGGCACCTTCCTGATGCGGTCGGCGGGCTGCATCGTCAATGACCTCGCTGACCGCGACTTCGACGGCAGCGTGAAACGCACCTGCCAACGCCCCCTGGTGACCGGCGCGGTGAGTGTGCGCGAGGCCCGGGTATTCATGCTGCTACTGTGCCTGGCGGCCTTCGCACTGGTGCTGCTCACCAATCCGCTAACCATCGCCCTGTCTTTTGCCGCGGTGGCGCTGACCGCTACCTACCCCTTTATGAAACGCTACACCCACTGGCCCCAGGTGGTCCTGGGCGCGGCCTTTTCCTGGGGCATCCCCATGGCCTTCGCCGCCCAGCAGAACGCCCTGCCCGCCGGGCTGTGGTGGCTGTTTGCGGCCAACCTGCTGTGGACGGTGGTGTTCGATACCCAGTACGCCATGGTCGACCGCGACGACGACCTGAAAATCGGCATCAAATCTACCGCCGTGCTGTTCGGCGATGCCGATCGCCTGATCATCGGCCTGCTGCAACTGGCCTGCCTGGGCTGCTGGGTGATGGCGGGCATCACCTTTGACCTGGGACCCTGGTACGGCGCCGGGCTCGCGGTAGCGGCCGGGCTGTTCATCTACCACCAGTGGCTGATTCGCGAACGCGAGCGCATGGCCTGCTTCCGTGCCTTCCTGCACAACAACTGGGCCGGGCTGGCGGTTTTTGCCGGTATTGTGCTGCACTACGCCAGCACTACATGAGCGACGCGACTGCACTGCGCATCGAGTTTGTCACCAGCCTGGCGGACATCGCCCCCGAACATTGGGACACCCTGGCCGGCAGCGACTATCCCTTTTTGCGCCACAGCTTCCTCTACGGGCTGGAACGCAGTGGCTGCACCAGCGCCGACACCGGCTGGCAACCCTGCCATGCCCTGCTCTGGCGGGGGCAGAGCCTGGTCGCGCTGCTGCCCCTCTACCTGAAGGATCACTCCTGGGGCGAGTACGTGTTCGACTGGGCCTGGGCCGATGCCTGGCGCCGCATGGGCCTCAACTACTACCCCAAACTGGTATCGGCCATTCCCTTTACCCCCGCCACCGGGCCGCGACTGTGCTGCGCTGAAGGCTTTGCGGAGGACGATGCCTGGCCGCTGCTGTTGCAGGGCATTCGCGCCCTGAGTGAGGAACAGGGCATCTCCTCCTGGCACCTGCTATTCCCGCAACAGGCGACCTCGGACAAGCTGCTCGCACTCGGCACCGCGCAACGCGTCGCCGTGCAATTCCACTGGCTGAACCAGGGCTACCAGAGCTTCGATGACTTTCTGTCCACCTTCGCCAGCCGCAAACGCAAAAACCTGCGCCGCGAACGCAGCCGTGTGGCGGAACAGGGCATCACCCTGCAGCGCCTGTGCGGCGCCGACATCAGCCCCGACCGCTGGGCCCGCTTTCACCGCTTCTACCAGCTCACCTACGCCAAGCGCAGCGGCCACGGCGGCTATCTCAGCGAGGCCTTTTTCACCGAAGTGGCGCCATCGCTGGGGGAGCAGACCATGATGGTCGTAGCGCAGCGCGAAGGCCGCGACATCGCCGCGGCCCTCTACTTCCGTTCCAGCGATACCCTCTACGGCCGCTTCTGGGGCTGCGAGCAGGAGTACGACTGCCTGCACTTTGAAGCCTGCTATTACCAGGGCATTGAGTACTGTATTGAGCAGGGGCTGCAGCGTTTCGACCCCGGCGCCCAGGGCGAACACAAAATCCAGCGCGGATTTACGCCGGTCTACACCTTCTCCAACCACTGGATTGCCGATCAGCGCCTGGCGGCGGCGGTGCAGGACTTTACCCGGGAAGAAGCGGAGCACGTTGCCCGCTACCGCGAGGAGGCGGCGGGACTGTTGCCGTTCAGGAAGGCCGGCGCCTAGGGCCGGCGCTGTCTATACCATTTTGCTTCTGAACATAAAAAACACCGCCCCGCACAAACAGAGCCCGGCCCACAGATAGTCAAGCTTTAGCGGTTCTTTCAGGTAGAGCAGTGAGAATGGAACAAATACCGACAGGGTGATTACCTCCTGCAGTATTTTCAACTCACCCACGCTTAAAACACTGTAGCCGATGCGATTCGCCGGCACCTGAAACAGGTATTCGAACAGGGCTATACCCCAGCTAACCAGCGCGGCGACAATCCAGGGCTTGCCGTTCAGCTCCTTCAGGTGTGCGTACCAGGCAAATGTCATAAATACATTGCTGCATACAAGAAGAGAGATTGATACCAGTACAGGATTCATAGGATCTCTACTTTTCTCTGTGCGCCCTGCTTCGTCGCACCGAATAGTTTACCAACTAGGGTACTTCGCTCTGCCAGCCTCTGTCCCCGACTCTCAATCACCGCCAAGGAAGCGCGCCTTTTGCTCGCTGTCCGGGATAAAACAGGTGTCGTAGCGGCCGAACAGTCTGTAGCGATTCAGTGCAATGCGATCGTACAGCCAGTCCCGGATGAATCGGGGAATCAGCCAGGCTACACAGACCAGGGGCCAGGGAAAGGGAAGCCGGCGCATAACACCCAGGAAGGCTGCTGACCGGGTGTGGATTTTCGATCCCTCGACAAGCACCATGGTTTCATAGGTGTCGGTTGGAAACCCGTGTCGCGCCAACAGTGCCTGGCCCTCCGGCGATTGCACCGTGGCCAGTTTGAAGCGGTGTTTGCGGTCGAAGCGAATAAGAAACCGTGTCCAGGCCGAACAGAGTTTGCAAACGCCGTCGAACAGCACCACACGACTCCCGGGTTCGGTTTGCTTGGACATGTCCAGGTGAGATCCAGTCAGGGGCCATCAGGCTTCAGCGTATCAAGGCAGAAAGCTATGCCGCTAGTGGTTTTCCAGGTGATGCTGGTACCGGCACGGAGTTTGCCCGGCTATCGAAGCCAGTGGGAGGGTACTTCCGCTGCAAACTCCTTCAACACGTAGTCATAAGTACCTGACAACGCATCTCTGACTTTTTCAATCGTCTCCGCTGCAAAGGTCATTCCTTCGCTTTTGTTGACTCTTGCGCCTACATCTCCGGTGGCACGAGGAACATCCAGGAACCGGCATAACTTGCCGAGTTCTGACGCCGACTTCTCATCGTCGAAAATATGCTCGTAGAACAAGGTGCAGAGATTGTCACCAGCGGTCACGTTCATAAGCGTTTCCATCGTTTGCCGATAATCTCCCCGCCTGGTGTAAGCCGGATTGGCAAGTTGCGCTACGGCCTGCAAATCCGGGTCAAAATCATCCATCGGGGGTTGGCCCTGAATCTTCCGAATAGTTTGTGAAAACTGAACCTGCGACAGGTACCGGTCGACCGGATCGCGCATGATGAAGATGAATTTTGCCTCGGGGTACAGTTCAAGGATGGCCCTGAAGCCAGCCTCGGGCAGCAGTGCATAGGCCGGGGTCACTTCGCCAAACGCCCTGTGGTGGCGGTCCAGCAGTGCAGAAAAATAGTCCCGGCACACCCCCGGGTTGCTCACCATCTCCAATCGCAGTTTGACGCAGCGAATTTTTTCCTCGATGTCGCGACAGGGAAACTGTCGCTGCTTCTCCAGCAGGTCCGAAAGGATATTCGACCACTTGAGATTCCATCCGCCCCGCGGATTCTCGAGGAACATGGCATCAAAGTAATGCAGCTCCTTGATGGGCGAAAAGGCAATGTCGGGATGCGCGGAAAGGTAACTGGCGAGCCATGAGGTTCCGGACTTGGCCGCGCCGATACCGACAAAGAACCCGGGATTCAATGTCATTCTCTACCGGTCCGTTTGCCACCACACCAGCAGGCGGTTGTTGGCCGGCATGGCGTTATCCTCCAGCAGGGCAAAACCCGCCTGTCGCGCCAGTTCATCCACCGCCTCGAAATCACGTATGGCGCTGTCCGGGTGCTGCTGTGCCAGCCACTGGTCGAAGCGCGCGTTGCTGTCGCTGGTGTATTGCCCGCCGTAGTTGAAGGGTCCATAAACGCAAAGTGCGGTGCCGGGCCTGGCGCGCCGCCCGAGCTCGGCAAAACACTGGGCCACGGCGGAAAAAGGCATGATGTGAAAGCTGTTGGCGGTGAACACGGCATCGGGCACCTGCGCCGGCCAGGGATGCTGGCATACATCCAGCGCCAGTGGCGGCAACAGGTTGCCGCCTTCGTACGCCGCGCAGCGCGGTGCCAGGGCGGGCAGGTTGGAATGGAGGTCGGTGGGTTGCCAGATCAGGTGTGGCAGGTGGCCGGCAAACCAGGTGGCGTGCTGGCCGGTGCCCGCGCCCAGTTCGAGCACCTGGGTCTTGTCGGCAAGCACCCGGCGCAGGATGTCGAGAATAGGTGCCTTGTTGTTTTCGCAGGCCTGTGACCAGGGCAACCCGTCCATCGCTCAACCCTTCATGTCAAAATCGCTGAAATCCGGCTCGCGCATATGCCACCAGTAGCGGGTGGTGGTGTGGGGCCAGTTGTTAACCACCTTGCCGGCGTCATTCTTGTACCAGCTGTCACAGGACGCCACCCAGACAGTGTCGGCAAGATCTCTTTGCATCTTCACATTGTAGTCGCGCATGACCGATGCGTTGATATCCAGGCTGCTGAGGCCGTTGGCCAGCAGCTTTTCGATACAGGCCACGGCGTAGTTCACCTGCCGCTCCACCATGAAGATGATGGAGTTGCTACCCAGGTTGGTGTTGGGACCATAGAGCATGAAGAAATTGGGAAAGCCCGACACGCACACGCCGCGATAGGCATCCGCCCCGTCGCGCCAGGCTTCGCGTAGATCGCGGCCGTCGCTGCCGACAAAACGCACCCCGCTGAGCATGTCGGTGGTACGAAAGCCGGTGCCGTAGATAATTACATCGGCGGGTCGTTCCCGGCCATCCTCCGATATTACCCCGGTGCTATCCATCGCCTGGATGGGAGCGGTCACAAGTTCCACATTGTCGCGATTAAACGCCTGGAAGTAATTATCAGAGACCAGGAGCCGCTTACATCCAAGTGGGTAGTCAGGCGTAAGCTTCTCGCGCAGTACCGGATCGCTGATGTGACGCGCCAGATAATTTTCACATCGGCGCTCCAGCAATTTCCGCAGTAAGCCCCGTTTCAGTAAAGCACCCACGAATATAGCTTCACCCCATAGGTAGGTACTGAGCCTATGCACTTTCTGCCACCAGGGATGTCGGGAAAAGCGACGCTGTTCTTGCGCCGTGTAGGCGCGGTCATTGCGTTCCACAACGTAATTCGCACTGCGCTGGTAAACGTAGACCTGCGCCGCCTCCCGCGCCACATGGGGAATGAACTGCAAGGCACTGGCGGCGTTGCCGATGATGGCCACCCGCTTGCCGGTCAGATCGATATCGTGGTTCCAGCGCGCGGAGTGGAAACTGTCGCCGCTGAAGCTATCCGCACCCTCGAACTCCGGCGTGTAGGGCAGGTTAAGCTGGCCGAGGCCGCTGACCAGGGCGCGGGCCTCGATCAGCTCGCCGCTTTCCAACGTTATTTGCCACAGGCCCCGGGTCTCATTGAAGCGGGCCTCGGCCACTGCGGTGTTCAGCCTCAACCGCGGGCGCAGGCCGTATTTGTCGGCACAGTGTGCAAAATAGGCGCGAATTTCATTGTGTGGCGAGTATTTGCGCGACCACCAGGGATTGGGCTCGAAAGAGTAGCTGTACATCACCGAGGGCACGTCGCAGCAGGCTCCCGGATAGGTATTGTCGTACCAGGTGCCTCCCACGCCGGCGGATTTTTCCAGTATCACGAAGTCGTCGATGCCGCGCTTGCGCAGCTGGATGCTCATGCACAAACCGGACATGCCGGCCCCGATAATCGCTACGCTGAGAATTTCGCTGCTCATGAGCTCCTCTGGATTTTATTGTATGGAGGCGAGGTTGCTGTTCAGGCCCCGGGGGGCCTGTCGCGGGTAAACACCAGTTCCCGGGCAGTGGATTCACTGGCGCTGTAACGGTAGCCGTCCACCCGGAATTTCTTCAGCCCGGCCACATCGTCGAGCTCCTGCTCGATGATATAGCGGGCCATCTGGCCGCGGGCCTTTTTAGCAAAGAAGCTGATGACCTTGTACCTGTCGTTTTTGAGGTCCTTGAACACTGGCGTGATGATTTCGGCATCCAGTGATTTGGCTTTTACCGCGCGGAAGTACTCGTTGGAAGCGAGATTAACCAACACCGGGCTGCCCGACTTTTTCAGGCTGTCATTCAGTGCCCCGGTAATCTCGTTACCCCAGAATTCATACAGGTTCCTGCCGCCGCGATTGGCAAACTTGAGGCCCATTTCCAGCCGGTAGGGCTGCATCAGATCCAGCGGTCGCAGCAGGCCGTATAGGCCCGACAGGATGCGCAGGTGCTTTTGCGCCCAGGCCAGCTGTGCCGCGCTCAGGGTGTCCGCATCCAGCCCGGTGTACACATCGCCGCGAAATGCCAGCACCGCCTGCTTGGCATTGTCCAGCGAGAAGGGCGCTGCCCAGTTCATGAAGCGCGCGTGATTGAGTTCGGCGATGTTCTCGCTCACCCCCATCAGTGCGCGAATGTCCTCTGGCGACAGGCCGCGAGCGTCTTCCACCAGTTCGGCGGCGCGCTCGATAAACTGTGGCTGAGTGGTTTTGCGGATATGGGGGGGCGTGTCGAAATCCAGCGTTTTTGCCGGTGAGATAACTGTGAGCATGAATCCTCGTCCGGGGCTCGGGCGCGAGCTGGGAAGCTTTCGCGTGAGTTGAGGGGCTATGATACGCTGCGCCCCACCGTTGCAAAAGACCAATAAAGAATGCCCCGAATGCTGGCCCTCGTCGCCGCTATCGACCGCTTTACCGAAGCCAGCGGCCGCCTGCTGGCCTGGCTGGCGGTGGCCATGGCACTGCTCACTGCGCTGGTCGTGGTGCTGCGCTATGGCTTCAACATCGGCTCCATCGCCGCCCAGGAAGCCATCACCTATATACACGGCACACTGTTTACCCTGGGCGCCGCCTACACACTGAAGCGCGATGGCCACGTGCGGGTGGATATCTTCTACCGGCGCTTTTCGGCCCGCGCTCAGGCTTGGGTCAACGGCGTCGGCAGCATCGTGTTCCTGCTACCCCTGTGCGCCTTTATCTTCTGCATCAGCTGGAATTACGTGGCGGAGTCCTGGGCGATACGCGAAAGCTCGCCGGAACCCGGTGGCATCCCCGCCGTGTTCCTGCTGAAGTCGCTGCTACCGCTGATGGCGGCGACCCTGTTTCTACAGGGCCTGGCGGAAACCCTGCGCAGCGCAGCGGTGCTGATGCGGGCCAGCGAATAGTGAGTGGCTATATCGCCCTGCTGATGTTTGCCGCGGTGTGCCTGACGCTGATGCTGGGCTACCCGGTGGCCTTCACCCTGGCTGGCACTGCCCTGGCCTTCGCCGCCGGGGGCATTATCGCCGGCGTATTCGACGCCAGTTTTCTCTCTGCCCTGCCGGGGCGCCTGTTCGGCACCGTCAACAATGCCACCCTGATCGCGGTGCCGCTGTTTATCCTGATGGGAGTCATCCTGGAAAAATCCCGTGTGGCTGAAGAACTGCTGGCGAGCATGGCGCGGGTGTTCGGCCGCCTGCGCGGCGGGCTCGGCATCTCGGTGATTCTGGTGGGCACGCTGCTGGCAGCCAGCACCGGCATCGTCGGCGCCACTGTAGTGACCATGGGCCTGCTATCCCTGCCAAGCATGCTGCAGGGCGGCTATAAACCGTCGCTGGCGGCCGGCACCATCTGCGCCACCGGCACCCTGGGGCAGATCATTCCGCCCTCCATTGCCCTGGTATTGTTGGGAGATGTGCTGTCCAGCGCCTACCAGCAGGCCCAGTTATCGATGAACATCTTCAACCCGAAGACCGTTTCGGTGGGCGATCTGTTCATTGGCGCCCTGTTGCCGGGCCTGCTGCTGGTGGCTTTGTACATGGTCTATGTGCTGGTGGTTGCCTGGCTGAAGCCAGAACAGGCACCGCCGGCGGAACAGGAGCCGGTACCCGCGTCAGAACTGCTCAAGGGACTGGTGCCCCCGCTGCTGCTGATCGCGGTGGTACTGGGTTCGATCCTGGTCGGCGCCGCCACCCCCACCGAAGCCGCTGGCGTGGGTGCTGTCGGCGCCCTGTTGCTGGCCCTTGCCAAGGGGCAGATGGACTTTTCGCGCCTGCGGGAGGTATCCCGCGACACCATGGAAGTCACTTGCATGGTATTCATGATCCTGATCGGAGCGGCACTGTTTTCACTGGTTTTCCGCGGTTTCGGCGGCGAGGAACTGATTCACCACTTCTTCGAACAGCTACCTGGCGGTGTCCTTGGCGCAACGCTGGTGGTCATGCTGATCATCTTCCTGCTGGGCTTTATTCTCGATTTTATCGAGATTACCTTCGTCGTGGTGCCCATTGTCGGCCCCATCCTGCTGGCCATGGGGCTGGACCCGATCTGGCTCGGCATCATGATCGCCATCAACCTGCAGACTTCCTTCCTGACCCCGCCTTTCGGCTTCGCCCTGTTCTATCTGCGCGGGGTCGCGCCGGATTCACTGGCCACCGGCGCTATCTACCGGGGCGTCATTCCTTTTATAATCATCCAGCTGTCGGTGTTGGTGGCCCTGTGGATGTGGCCGGCACTGGCAACCTGGCTGCCGGCGCAGCTGGCCCGATAACCTGACCCGATGCGATTGCCATGAGTGACATAGATTCCGCCCCCATTCCCCAGGGTGAATTGGCCCTGCAAACCATCGCCATGCCCAAGGACACCAATGCCAACGGGGACATTTTTGGCGGTTGGCTACTGTCGCAGATGGATATCGCGGGTTCCATCACCGCGACCGAAGTGGCCGGAGGCAGGGTGGCCACAGTAGCCATCGACGGCATGGCCTTCCTCACCCCGGTACATGTGGGCGCGGTGGTCACCTGCTACTGCGATGTGCTGGAAATCGGCCGCAGCTCCATCCGTATCGTGGTGGAGGTGTGGATCAACTCCAAGCACGATGGCGATCCGCTGAAGGTGACCGAAGGGGAGTTCGTATTCGTCGCTATCGACGAAAAGGGGCGCACCCGCGCGATCAATCCCTGATCAGGGATCTTTCCGCTCCGGCGGCAGTACCACGTCGCGGGCATTGATAAAGGCCTGCTCGGAAATATGGTGGTAGGCCCGCACCTTGCCGTAAAAATCCTGGAACGAGGCGTTGACCCGGGCGGCCAGCGGGTCTGCCGCCACCAGCTCCGCCAGCACTTCCTCACTGGCGTCAAACAGCGCTTTCAACACATCGTCCGGCAGGCGCCGCAACTGCACACCGTGGTTCTCCACCAGATCTCTGAGAGCGGTGTTATTGCGTGCGGTGAATTCGTCCAGCATTTCCTGGTTGGCGGCCCGCGCAGCGGTTTTCACAATCGCCCGGAGGTCCTCGGGCAAAGCCGCCAGCGAATCCTTGTTGACGATAAATTCCAGCATGGCGCCGGGCTCATGCCAGCCGGGGTAATAGTAGTATTTCGCCACCTCGTGCAGGCCCAGGGCGAGGTCGTTGTAGGGGCCAACCCACTCGGCGGCATCGATTACGCCGGTTTGCAGGGAGGTGTAGATTTCCCCGCCGGGGATACGCACCGAGGTGCCGCCGGCGCGGGTGAAGACGTCGCCGGCGAGCCCGGGGATGCGCATCTTCAGGCCCTTGAGATCCGCCACGCTGTTCAATTCGCGGTTGAACCAGCCCGCCATCTGCACCCCGGTGCTGCCGCCGGCATAGGGCTCGATGTTGGCGCCGGCGTACACCTCCCGCCACAGCTCCATGCCACCCCCATAGTACAGCCAGGCGTTCATTTCCTGGGCTGTCATGCCGAAGGGCACGGCGGTAAAGAAGACCGAGGAGGGAATCTTGCCCTTCCAGTAGTAGGCGGCGCCGTGACCGGCATCCGCCACACCCTGCGACACCGCGTCAAACACCTCGAAGGCCGGCACAATTTCGCCGGCGCCGTAGACTCGAGCTGTCAGGCGCCCGCCGCTCATCTCCCCCAACATGCGGGCGAAGTTCTCCGGCGCAGTGCCGAGACCGGGCAGGTTCTTGGGCCAGGTGGTGACGATCTTCCAGTGATAACCAGCCTGTTCACCGGCGATGGCTCCGGTTCCCGGGCCGGCACTGCGCGCCTCGCGCCCGGCGCCTGTGGCCCACAGGCCGATCACCAGGACCAGGGCGGCCACCAGCAACAGGATAACGAGGGGGGCGTAGTTCCGTTGCGCGTTGCGTTGACTGTCAGACATCGAGACTCAAATTTACAAACGGTTGTTATTATCAGCGCTGCAACAGCATCGCGTTATCACCCATTCGGGTTGAAAGCGCCGTTATTCAAAGCACCTGCAGGTTGGCGTACTGCACCACCAGCCACTTGCTGCCCTCGGCATCGAAGTGAACTTCCACCCGGGCATTGTTGCCGCGGCCCTCGAAGTTTAACACGATCCCTTCACCGAAGATCTGGTGGAACACGCGCTGCCCCAGGCTGAGGCCGGTATCGGGTACTGCAGCCTGGGTAAGTGAGCTCACCGGCGCGGCAATGGTGTTGTTCAGGCGCACTTCCTGCAGCAGATCCACCGGAATCTCGCGGATAAAGCGCGACGGACTGTTGTAGGATTCGCTGCCGTGAATACGCCGGGTTTCCGCATAGGTGATGTAAAGCCGCGCCATGGCGCGGGTAATACCCACGTAGCAGAGACGCCGCTCTTCCTCCAGGCGGCCGGGTTCCTCCAGCGACATGCGATGGGGAAAAAGGTTCTCCTCCATGCCTGCCAGGAATACCAGCGGAAACTCCAGCCCCTTGGCGGAGTGCAGGGTCATCAGCTGCACGCTGTCCTCGTGGGCGTCGGCCTGGGCCTCACCGGCATCCAGCGCCGCGTTATCGAGGAACTGCTGCAGGGGCGACAGCTCCTCGCCCTCGGGTTCGAACTGGCGTGCGGCACTGACCAGTTCCTCCAGGTTTTCCACCCGCGCCTGGCCTTTTTCTCCCTTCTCCTTCTGGTGAAAATCCAGCAGGCCAGAGGCATGCTCCACGTGCTCCACCAGTTCTTCCAGCAGCATGTCATCGCTGCCGCCGTCCATCTCGTCCACCAGTACAATGAAGCCCTCCAGCGCCGACAGCGCGCGGGCCGGCAACAACTTCTCGGCAATGGCCATGCGGATCGCCTGCCACAGGGCGACTTCCCGGTTGCGCGCGACTTCGCGCACGGTTTCCAGGGTTTTGCTGCCGATGCCCCGGGGCGGCGTATTGATCACCCGTTCCACTGCCGCATCGTCGCCGCGATTCTGGATCAGGCGCAGGTAGGCCAGGGCGTTGCGGATTTCCATGCGCTCATAGAAGCGCTGGCCGCCGTGAATGCGGTAGGGAAGACCGGCGCGGATCAGCGCCTCTTCCAGCACCCGGGACTGGGCGTTGGAGCGGTACAGCACCGCCACTGAACTGCGGGCGTTGCCGTCGTCAATCCAGGACTGGGCCTGTTCAACAATGAAGCGCGCTTCGTCCTGCTCGTTGAAGCCGGCGTAGAGGGTGATGGGTTCGCCGGACTCGCCGGCACTCCACAGCTCCTTGCCGAGACGGCCGAAGTTGTGGGCGATGACCCCGTTGGCGGCCTGCAGGATGGTCTGGGTAGAGCGGTAATTCTGTTCCAGCCGCACCGTCTGGCAACCGGAGAAATCATCGGAGAAGCGCTGGATATTTTCGATTTTGGCACCGCGCCAGCCGTAGATGGACTGGTCGTCGTCGCCCACCGCCACCACCGGAATGGTCTTGCCGGCGAGCACCCGCAGCCAGGCGTACTGGATGGTATTGGTGTCCTGGAACTCATCCACCAGGATCTGGCGGAAGCGACCCTGGTAGTGGGCCAGCACCGCCGGCGCCTTCAGCCACAGCTCGTGGGCGCGCAGCAGCAGCTCGGCAAAATCCACCAGGCCGGCGCGTTCACAGGCCTGTTCATAGGCGCGATAGATGCGCAGCATCATCTGGCCGTAGAGATCGCCGTGGGGCACGTCGATATGGGCGGCCCGCAGGCCCTCGTCCTTCTGGCCGTTGATGTACCACATCGCCTGTTTCGGCGGCCAGCGGGATTCGTCCAGGTCGAGCTCGCGGCACACCCGCTTCACCAGCCGCAGCTGGTCATCGGCATCGAGAATCTGGAAGTTCTGTGGCAGGCCGGCGTCCTTCCAGTGGGCCTTGAGCAGGCGGTGGGCCAGGCCGTGAAAGGTACCCACCCACATGCCGCGGGTGGAAATCTGCATCATTTCCTCGATGCGCCCGCGCATCTCCTTGGCGGCCTTGTTGGTAAAGGTCACCGCCAGAATGGCCTGGGGCGACAGGCCCAGGGCGCGGATCAGCCAGGCGATGCGGTGCACCAGCACGCGGGTCTTGCCGCTGCCGGCACCGGCCAGCACCAGCAGGTTGTCACTTTCGGCGGCCACCGCCTCGCGCTGGGCGGGGTTCAGGGGGGAGAGAATATCAGATACATCCATCGGCGCATTTTACTCGCTCCGCCGCGCCAGCCATAGGCCGGCGAGATGTAAATCACCCCGCATCGCGCCCGCGCAGTCCGACACCTGTATACTGAGCGCACCTGTACGCCAACAATTCTACTGCGGGACAAGCGACCACGTGGCCACTAACGGCAGAGCCAACATCAGGGATATCGAATCCGCACTCCCGACCCTGCGCCGCTCCGAGCGCAAGGTGGCGGAGCTGGTGCTGGCGCAGCCGGAGCGGGTGATACACATGCGCATCGTCGACCTGGCGGCAGCGGCCGACGTATCGGAGCCTACCGTGGTGCGCTTCTGTCGCGCCATCGGCTGCCAGGGCTTCCAGAGTTTCAAGCTCGCCCTGGCCCAGTCCCTGGCCCAGAACACCAGCCAGGAACCCTTTGTGCTCAGCGAGCTGGATACCGCCCGGGATTACACCTACAAGGTCTTCGACGCCACCATGGAAACCCTGGCCCAGGTGCGCGACACCCTCGACCCGGATGCCATTGAGGTGGCCGTGGACGCCCTGTGCAATGCCCGCCGGGTGGAATTCTACGGCTTTGGTGCCTCCAGCCCGGTGGCCATCGACGCCCAGCACAAATTCTTCCGCCTGCAGATTGCCAGCGCCGCGCTCTCCGACCCCCATATCCAGGCCATGTCTGCCATGTCGCTGACAGCGGACGATGTCGTGGTGGCGATTTCCCAGTCCGGGCGCAGCACGGCCCTGCTAGAGGCAATGGACTACGTGCGCGAGGCCGGCGCGGTGCTTATTGCCCTCGCCCCCTCCCACACCCCGGTGCTGGCGCGTGCCACCATCGCCATTCCCATCGATGTCGCCTCGCCCGACGAGGAGAGCTACACCCCCCTGCCCTCACGCATCGCCCATCTCGCGGTGATCGACATCCTCGCCGCCGGGGTATCGAAAATGAAGGGCGACGAGGTCAACCGTCATCTGCACAAACTCAATCGCGGTCTGCAGTCGCTGCGCAGCGACGACTGAATCGGCTGACCCCCTGCGGCAGCTCTGTTAGTATCGCCGACATTACCGGGGCAAACAGGGCGCAGGCCATGAGCAATCACAGCGATAACGGCAATCCATTCTCGCCGTCACGCCGGCCGCAGAGTGACAGTGAAGCTGACGATGCCCTGGATAACCTGATTCCGGACGACGAGGACGATGAATACGCCCTGGACTATCGTTCCGGTGAAGACAACTACGACCCCGACGAAATTCTCGACGATGTCGAGGAGCCCGCCGCCGGCGTCGCCTGGCCGGACCCTGCCGACGGCATGAGTGCCACCGCCCACCGCCCCGCCGATGACAGCCCCGACGACCTGTTCGACAATGACGACAGCGACCCCCGGTTCGATGACGATGACGACGACGGTGCATCCTACCCCTCTCGCGCAGACGACCGCGATGATGATGACGATGAGGAGTGGGATGACTACGAGGACGACGACGAGCGGGGCGAGGAAGACGACGACGAGCGCGGCCTGCTCGGCCCCTGGCCGCTGGGACTGATTGCCGCCGGCGTTGTCGCCCTGTTGCTTCTGGCAGTGGGCGGTTTCGGCGTCCTGCAGGAGCGGGCCGCACTGCGCGAAGAAATTCGCGAACTGCGCGCCGAACTCGCGGTCGCGGTAAACCCCGACCAGCTGTCGCAGGAGCGCAGCACCCAGCGCGACCTGGTAGAGCGCAACGAATCCCTGGCTGCGAGCCTCGACAGCCTGCGACTGGAAAACCGCCAGTTGAGCGATACCGTGGCCGGCCTCGAACGCCAGCTTGAAGTACAACAGGCTGCGGCACGCCAGGCATCAGAGAAAGCAGCCCAGGCCAAACCCGCAGCCAGGCCCGCAACCAAGCCTGCGGCGACAAAGGCGCCCGCCAGCAGCGCAAGCGGCGACTGGTTCGTCAACTTTGGCTCCTACCGCCAGCGCGAACTGGCCGACAGCTGGGCCAGGCGCCTGCAACCCGCGGCCGGCAAGGTCGTGGTTCAGGCGGCACCGGGGGGCGACCTCTACCGGGTGCGGATTATCTCCCTGCCGGACAAGGCCACGGCCCAGTCAGTGGCCTCGGCCCTGCAGTCCCGCTACAACCTGTCGGAACTGTGGGTGGGTGAAGACTGACTTGGCAGGGCAGAACGGGCCTGCTACTGTTTTGCATCCCGTTCAGCCTGAGGAGGCAATGATGAACAGACTCAGTTTTGCACTCGCCGCGCTGGCCCTTGGCAGCAGCGCCACCTTCGCGGAATGCACCAAACCCGAATCGCCCACCCTGCCCAACGGTGCCAGTGCAACCATGGAAGACATGCTCGCCGGCCAGAAAGCCGTGAAGACTTTCCAGACGGCCAACGTCGAATACATGAAGTGCCTGGAAGAAGTGTTCACCACGGCTGAAGCCAGGGTGAAAGAGGGCGGCCTGACGGAAGACGTTCTTGCTGAAACCCAGAAGAACTACAACGAAGCGGTTGAAGCCTACAACGCAGCAGTTTCGTTGGAGGAATCGGTCGCCGGCCAGTTCAATACCGAAATTCGCGAGTACAAAGCCGCCAATCCCGGCTGACGGTCACTCCAAGGGCGGGAGTTAGCCTGCCGCCCTTGAAACCCGCACCAGCAGCACTGCACGTACTCAGGCCCCCCCCCGGGCGGGCATCAACGGGACCGGGCCGGTATTCACATCGACAACCTGCCAGTACACCGGGTTTGCCGATGCCTGCCTTCACTGCCTTTTATGGTTCTTTTTCTGCGTCAGTCTTGCCGCCTTTTCCAGTTCACGGCGGAACAGGCTGCGCAGCAATTCAATGTCGTTGACGCCGGCGTAGTTCAGCCGGGTAATAAACGCGATGCGTCGATGGGGCCCGGGTTCTGCCAGCGGTATTGCCGCCAGCTCACTGCTGGCCGCCAGCAGCTGATCGAGGGCCATGGCCGGCACCAGGGTCGAGCCCATGCGACCCGCCACCATCTGGATCAGGGTGTAGAGACTGGCGCCGCCGAGGGACTGCTCCAGCTCCGAAGGACGCAGGCGACACGCGGCGAGGGCATGATCCTTGAGGCAGTGGCCATCGCGCAGCAACAGCAGGTTCGCACCTTCCAACTGCTCGCTCCTGACTGAATCCTCCCTTGCAAGCAGATCATCGCGGTGGGTAACCAGGTAGAGATCCTCTTCCCAGAACTCGAAACAGTGCAAGCCGTCAGTTTCATAGGGCAGGGCCAGCACGGCCGTATCCAGCTCACCGTTGCGCACCTTTTCCACCAGAACCCGTGACTGGTCTTCATCGATGGTCATCTGGAAACCGGGGTATTCGCTGCGCACCGCCGGCAGCACTTTGGGCAACAGGTAGGGGCCAATAGTGGGAATCACCCCCACCGACATCGGGTAACTCAGGGGCGAATGACTCTGGTGGCTCAGCTGGTAGAGGTCGTCCAGCTCCAGCTTGATGGCCCGCGCCTTGTCGAGAATCTGCTGGCCCACCGGTGTTACCAGCACCCGCTTGTTGTCGCGCTCGAATACCTGCACCCCCAGCTGGCTTTCCATTTCGGAGATAGCGGTGCTCAACGCGGACTGGGAAACCGAACAGAGTTCCGAGGCCTTCTTGAAGTGCCGCGTCTTCTCCACCGCCAGGGCATAAGTGAGCTGCTTGAGGGAAACCACGCTGATATACCTCCAGATACTGGTTCGGTTTATCTGAACCATTTCTTCAGTTTAATTCGATTTATTTAAACACAGCCAACGCCCATTATCACTCCACCGCTGACGCAAACCGCGCAGTTCACATCAACTCAGAGGAGGCCGACATGGCTAAGATCAATCAATCCATCCCCGAATTCAAAGTACAGGCTTTCCACAACGGCGAATTCAAAACCGTCACTTCCGATGACGTGAAAGGCAAATGGTCCATCTTCCTGTTCTACCCGGCTGACTTCACTTTTGTCTGCCCCACCGAGCTGGAAGACATGGCCAAGCACTACGAAGAACTGCAAGGCCTGGGCGTTGAAGTGTACTCCGTATCCACCGACACCCACTTCTCCCACAAGGCGTGGCACGATTCTTCCGAGGCCATCGGCAAGATCAACTACTACATGCTGGGCGACCCCACCGGCACCCTGACCCGCGGCTTCGACGTGATGATCGAGGAAGACGGCCTGGCCATGCGCGGCACCTTCCTGGCCGATCCCGACGGCATCATCCAGGTGGCTGAAATCCACAACGGTGGCATCGGCCGCTCCGCCAAGGACATGGTGCGCAAGGTAAAAGCTGCGCAATACGTGCGCGAAAACGATGGCGAAGTCTGTCCCGCCGCCTGGGAACAGGGTGAAGCCACTCTGACCCCGAGCCTGGACCTGGTCGGCAAGATCTAGGACCACCCCGGCGCAGCAGCGCCACAGCCCCCGCCCTGCGGCGGGGGCAACCCCGAATTCAAACCGAGGCAAAGGAAACACCGCGGACTCGCTGCGGCAGGGATTCCTGCGCCCGAAACAAACACCGAGGAAGCGGAATCATGTTGAACAATGACATTCTTCAGGCCCTGAAGGGCTACGCGGAAAAGCTGGAAAAACCGGTCACCCTGGTTCTGCAGAACGGTGACCACGACAAGCGTGACGAGCTGGTGGACTTCCTGAGCACGTTCACTTCTGTTTCCGACAAGCTGATCCTTGAACAGCGCGACAGCGATGACGCCCTGCGCAGCCCGCTCAGTTTTGCACTGGAAACCGGTGGCGAGCCAACCGGCATTGTGTTCTCCGGCATCCCCGGCGGCCACGAGTTCAACTCGCTGGTACTGGCGGTGCTGCAGAGTGGAGGCGTGCCGCTGAAACTCGACAGCAGCATCCAGACCCTGCTGCGCCGGGTGGCCGAACCCCTGCACTTCGAGGTGTTCGTCTCCCTCAGCTGCCACAACTGCCCGGACGTGGTGCAGGCAGTCAACCAGTTTGCCCTGCTGAATCCGCACATCAGCAGCGAGATGATCGACGGTGGCCTGTACCCCGAGCTGATCGAAGAGCGCAATATCCAGGGCGTTCCCGCCGTGTTCCTCAATGGCAAGCCCTTCGCCAACGGCAAGATCGACACCGCGGCCCTGCTCGACAAACTGGTCGGCCTGTACCCGCAATTGACCGAGGCCGGCGCCGCTGAGGCCAGCCGGCAACTGCCGCTGCAGGATGTCACCGTGATCGGCGGTGGCCCCGCCGGCGTGGCCGCGGCCATCTATGCCGCCCGCAAAGGCCTGGCCGTCACCGTAGTAGCCGACCGCATCGGCGGCCAGGTGAAGGACACCATGGGCATCGAGAACCTGGTTTCCGTGACCAAAACGACGGGGCCGGAGCTGAGTAACGCCCTGCTGACCCACCTCAACGAATACCCGGTTACCCTGAAAGAGCACCTGCGGGTGGACAGTGTCGAATCGGGCGACATCAAGCGCCTGACGCTGTCCTCGGGCGAACAGATCGAGACCCGCACCCTGATCATCGCCACCGGCGCCAAGTGGCGCGAACTGGGTGTGCCGGGCGAGAAGGAAAACATCGGCAACGGCGTGGCCTACTGCCCCCACTGCGATGGCCCCTTTTTCAAGGGCAAGGATGTGGCGGTGATTGGCGGCGGCAACTCCGGTATCGAGGCCGCGCTGGACCTGGCGGGTATCGTCAAGTCAGTGACGGTATTCGAGTTCCTGCCGGAACTGAAAGCCGATCAGGTGCTGGTACAGCAGGCCGCGGCCCGCGACAACATCACCATTTTGAAAAATGTCGCTACCAAAGAGATTCTGGCCGGGGACGGCAAGGTCAACGCCATTGCCTATCAGGATCGCGCGACGGGCGAGGAACTGCAGCGCGAACTGGCGGGTGTCTTCGTCCAGATCGGCCTGTTGCCCAACAGCGGCTTTCTCAAGGGTGTGGTGGACATGACGCCCCATGGCGAGGTAATCATCAACGAGCGCGGGGAAACCAGCGCCGAGGGTATCTACGCCTGCGGCGACGTAACCACAGTGCCTTACAAGCAGATCGTGGTGGCGATGGGCGAGGGCGCCAAGGCCTCCCTGTCGGCCTTCGAATACCTGCTCAAGCAGCCCCAACAGGCAGTGGCATCAAAGGCCGCCTGAGGGCGGCGAAGACCAGGCCCCTGTGTCCGCCAACGGACCAGGGGCCTGCGCCAACAACGCCGGGCATGAGCTCGACCTCGCTACAATTTTTTTACATTTTGCCTACACTTTTCTCACATTCGGTGCCACAGTGAATTCAGCCGCAACAAAAAGGTGCGCCCATGACGAGAATCCTGGTTCAAGCTGCCTCGTTCCTGTGCAGCACGACACTGCTGGTGATGCTGGCACACGAGGAGGCAAACGCCGAGGGCAGCGCGCAAGTGCTGGGTTCCGGCAGCCAACTGGTCGAGGCCTGTCGCATGCCGGTAGGCACGAACGGCCTGACTCTCAGCGGCCTGTGTGAAGGCTTCCTGCTCGGCTTCCTGCAGGCTCACCCCGAGGTGGGCTTCAGCGATGAGCAACCCTCCGAATACATGCAACGGGTGATGCGGACGCGCGCCCCGGCCCACCCGGAAACCGCATCCCTTAAATCGCCGAGTTTCTGCCTCAGCAGTCTGGAAAGTGTCGAACAGGTTCGGCAGGCGATCGCCGCTCGCGATCCCGCATCTGTAGCCAACCGCTCCGCCACCGGCCTGGTGGTCGAAATTCTGGAGCGGGACTACCCCTGCCCGCCCTGACTGCCAGGTCGATTCACACATCATTCACCGCAATATTTCCGGGAGGTCGATGTGCGATACACACTGGGAATGGCCGGGGCACTTGCACTGTTCTGGCTGATGAACTCGGGACACTACAGTCCCCTCCTGCTAACCCTGGGCGCTGCCTCGGTGGTGCTGGTGACCTGGATCGCCCGACGCATGGACGTGGTGGACCGGGAGTCCATGCCGCTGCACCTGCTCAGCCGCGTACCGCGCTACTTCCTCTGGCTGAGCGGGCAGATCATTGCCAGCAACCTCGACCTGGTGCGGCAGACCTGGAGTCGCAACCCGGACTACGAGCCGCAGGTGGCGCGCCTGCCGCTGCCGCAGCAAAGCGATATCTGCCGCGTGGTCTACGCCAACTCGATCAACCTTACCCCGGGAACGCTGACGGTGGAGATCAGCGCCGATCACCTGTTGGTGCACTCGCTGTCGGCCCGGGGCATGGCGTCACTTGAAGGCGGCGAAATGTCGCGCCGGGTAAGCGAGCTGGAGCAATGATACTGGCGTTGACCGTTATTGTTCTGCTCCTGGTCATGGTCGTGGCCCTGCTCCGGGCATTCGCCGGACCGAATGTGTTCGACCGAGTCCTCGCCGCCAACCTGTTCGGCACCAAGACAGTGCTGCTCATCGCGACTATCTCCTACCTCTTCGGCTCACCGGACTTCCTCGACATTGCGCTGGTCTACGCCCTGATCAACTACATCAGTGTGATCGGGGTACTGCGTATCACCGAGTTGCGCAACGAACAGCAGGGAGCGGATGGCTGATGAGCGCGATACTGGAACCGCTGAGTAGCGTCTGCCTGTTATTGGGCAGCTTCCTGCTGCTGACCGGGGCACTGGGCTTCCTGCGCTTTGCCGACTTCTACGCCCGGCTCCACGCCTGTGGCGTTACCGAGACCCTGGCGACCGCGCTGATCATTCTGGGATTGATGCTGCAGGCGACGGACAGCGCCCTGCCCCAGTTCAAGCTCCTGTTGATTCTGCTGTTCGTGCTGTTCAGTAGCCCCACCGCAAGTCACGCCCTGGCCAAGGCCGCCTGGAACGCCGGGGTAAGGCCGCGCGACCGCCGCGGCAGGCGGGACATTGCCCTTCCCCCAGGCGACCGGTGAGCGGGGGACAACTGCATGGAGTTGCTGGTCAATATCGTGTTGTTGATTCTGCTGGTCGCCACCGCCGGCGCGCTGGTCGTGGTGCGCGGCCTGCTGGCCTCGACTATGTTGACAAGCGTGTACGGCCTGCTGTGCGCCAGCTTCTTTGTGACCATGGACGCCGTGGATGTGGCTTTTACCGAAGCGGCAGTCGGCGCCGGGGTATCGCCGCTGCTACTGCTGCTGACAGTGGCAGCCATTGGTCGCGGTGAACCGCGCCCGGTCGGCGCCCTGCCGGTTCTGGCCATTGTGCTGGTTCCTGTCACCGCCGCGCTGCTCATTATCGGTACTCTCGACATGCCGCCCTTTGGCAGCCCGGATGCGCCGGCGCACACTCACGTGGCGCCACGCTACCTGCAGCTGTCGGGGGAGGAAATCGGTATTCCGAATGTCGTGACTTCCGTGCTGGCGAGCTACCGCGCCTTCGACACGCTGGGCGAGGTGCTGGTGATTTTTACCGCCGGTGTGGCGGTTCTGTTAATCCTTGCCACGCCCGGTCAGCGCGGTTCGGCGCGTCCGCGCTATGTACCGGACAACCACCGTGACCCGCACACCATCCTCCAGATTGTGAGCAGGATACTGATTCCCTTCATCCTGCTGTTTGCGCTGTATGTGCAGTTCCACGGCGAGTACGGCCCCGGGGGCGGCTTCCAGGCCGGCGTCATTTTTGCCTCGGCCATCATCCTCTACGGCCTGCTCTATGGCCTGCCCACCGTCTGTCGGGTAGTGCGTCCGGCAGTGGTCGAGTGGCTGTCTGCTGTCGGTGTGCTGATCTTTGGTATCACCGGCGTGTTCGCCATGCTCAGCGGGCGCCCATTCCTCGACTACAGCGTGTTTGCTGACGATCCGGTGACCGCCCAGCACATTGGCATTCTTGTTGTCGAACTGGGTGTTGGTATCACGGTGGCCTCGGTAATCACCGTGATTTACTACGCCTTTGCCAACCAGTTCGAAACCGCGGAATCCTGAGTCATGGATGTGCTTTCCTATTTCAATTACTGGGCGGTGGTGGTGCTGATGATGCTCGGCTTTTTCATCGTCATCGCCCGCGCCAACCTGGTCAAGAAGCTCATTGGGTTGAATATCTTCCAGACCTCGGTGTTCATCCTCTACATCAGCGCCGGCAAAGTAATCGGAGGGTCGGCCCCGATCCTGTCTGACGACGTGACGCTGTACTCCAACCCGCTTCCCCATGTACTGATACTGACCGCCATTGTGGTGGGTATAGCGACCACTTCGGTGGGCCTGGCGCTGGTGATTCGCATCCACGCCGCCTATGGCAGCGTGAACCAGAACGATATCCTGAAACAGGATCAGCAGTGCTGAGCCATATCGCATTGCTACCGGTATTGTTACCGCTGATCGGCGCCCCCGCCTGCGCCATATTGCGCCGGCCGGTTTTCGCCTGGGGCTTTGCCAGTAGTGTTGCCGCCCTGGCCTTTCTCAGTGCCGCCATACTGCTGAAGCTGACTTTCGAGCACGGTGTTATCCACTATTCCCTGGGCGGCTGGGCGGCGCCCTGGGGCATCGAATACCGCGTCGACCTGCTCAACGCTCTGGTGCTGCTGCTGGTGTCAGGCATCGCCACCACCGTGCTGGTGGCTTCCAGAACGAGTGTCTGGCACGACATCGCGGAGAACCGGCGCGGGCTGTTCTACGTTGCCTGCCTGCTGTGCCTGGCCGGAATGCTGGGCATTGCCGCTACCGGCGATGCATTCAATCTCTTTGTCTTCCTGGAGATTTCTTCCCTGTCCACCTATGCGCTGGTGGCCTGCGGGCGCGACCGCCGCGCCCTGCTCGCCGCCTTCAATTACCTGGTGATGGGCACCATCGGCGCCACTTTCATACTTATCGGTATCGGCTTTGTTTACATGCTGACTGGCACGTTAAACATGACCGACCTTGCCCAGAGGCTGCCCGGCCTGGGAGAATCGCGCACCGTTTTCGCTGCCTACGCTTTTATCGTGGTGGGTGTCTGCCTCAAGCTGGCCCTGTTTCCGCTGCACTTGTGGCTACCCGGCGCGTATACCCACGCTCCCGCCATCGTTACCGCCTTTCTCGCCGCCACTTCAACCAAGGTCGCGCTGTATGTCCTGATCCGGTTCAGCTTTTCGGTGTTCCACCTGGAAAGCTCGCGGCTGGCCCTGTCACTCGAAGCGGTGTTTATCACCCTGGGGATCGTTGCCGTGTTCGCCGGCTCTCTGGTGGCCATCTTTGCCGACAACCTGAAGCGCGGCCTCGCCTGGTCGAGCATCGCCCAGGTCGGTTACATGACCATTGGTATCGGCATCGGTACCGCCGCAGGCTTGCAGGCAAGCCTGATTCACCTGTTTAACCACGCTTTGATGAAAGGTACATTGTTCCTTGCGCTCGCTGCCATCGCCATACAGGTGGGCGGCAACGAATTCAGCAAATTGCGGGGCATCGGGCGGCGCATGCCCTGGAGCTGCGCGGCCTTTACGGTGGCTGGAATCAGCCTGATCGGCATTCCCGGCACCGCGGGCTTTGTCAGCAAATGGTATCTGGTGACGGCGGCCCTGGCGGGCGAACAGTGGTTCCTGGTTCTGCTGATCGTCGCGGGCTCCCTGCTGACTGCGGTATACATATGGCGCTTTGTCGAGATCGCCTGGCTGGACAGCGCGCCGGAGAAGGCGACTGGCGGGGATGGAGAGGCTCCTTCTGTGTTGCTCGCCGCGACCCTGATGCTGGCACTGGCCAATATTTACTTCGGGTTTGATACCCGCTTGCAGGTCAGTGCCAGCGGCGGCGCCGCGGCAGCGCTGCTGGGGGAGGCAGCACAGTGAGCAGCACCGCCCTGTTACTCGCCAGTCTGGCAGTCGGCCCACTCGCGGTCGCGGGTATCACCCTGTTGCGTCAGCATCCCAATCCACGCGAAGGCCTGAGCCTGGCAGCGGGCATCGCGCTGGTGATTATCAACCTGCAGTTGCTGAACGCACTGAACAGTGGCGCACCGCCGAGCTGGCGCGGGCCGGACATCCTCCCCGGCCTGCGACTGGAACTCGCAGTTGAACCGCTGGGCATGCTGTTCGCGCTGATCGCCAGCAGCCTGTGGCTGGTCACTTCCGTTTACGCCATTGGCTATATGCGAGGTCACGACGAAAAACATCAGGCGCGCTTCTTCAGTTTTTTCGCCCTGTCGATTACCTGCGCGACAGGCATCGCTTACGCCGGCAATCTGCTCACCCTGTTCCTGTTCTATGAACTCCTCAGCCTTGCCACCTGGCCGCTGGTCGTTCACGCCGGCACGGATCGCGCACGTCATGGTGGGCGTGTGTACCTCGGCGTGCTGCTGAGTACATCGATTCTATTCTTCCTGCCGGCGATCATCCTGACCTGGACTACCAGTGGAACCTTGACCTTCACGCCGGGCGGGGTGTTCAGTCCCGATACCCCGCCCGTGCTGATAGCCGGGTTGCTGGTGCTGTTTGTATTCGGTGTCGGCAAGGCGGCCATGATGCCCTTTCACCGCTGGTTGCCGGCAGCCATGGTGGCGCCCACGCCGGTGAGCGCGCTGCTCCACGCCGTGGCGGTAGTGAAGGCGGGGGTGTTCAGCCTGGTCAAAATCGGCGTCTATATTTTCGGGCTGGAGCAGTTGAACGCTGCCGCCAGCCGCGAGGTTCTACTCTACCTGGCCGGTTTTACGCTGCTGGCCGCGTCCATCGTCGCCATGCGCCAGGACAATCTCAAGGCGCGGCTGGCCTATTCCACAGTCAGCCAGCTCGCCTATATCAGCCTGGGCGTGCTGCTGGCGGTACCCGGTGGTATCACCGGCAGCGGCCTGCACATCGCCATGCACGCCTTCGGCAAAATCACCCTGTTTTTCTGCGCCGGCGCAATCATGGTGGCGGCGCACAAGACCGAGGTCAGTCAGCTGCGCGGGCTGGGCCGACAGATGCCCTTCACCATGGGCGCCTTCCTGATTGCCAGCCTCAGTATCGCCGGCCTGCCGCCCACCGGGGGAACCTGGAGCAAATGGTACCTGATGCTGGCCACCCTGGAAGCCGGCGCCCTGCTTCTGGTTGCGGCGCTGATCATCAGCACTCTGCTCAACATCGTCTACCTGGGGCTGATACCCGTGCGCGCTTTCTGGCCGACCGGAAGCGAATCAAGCGCCGGTCAGCTAAGGGAAGCGCCTCTGGCCTGTTGCCTCGCCATCGGCATCACCACGCTCACCTGCTTAGCCCTGTTCCTGTATCCGCAGCCCCTGTATACGCTGGTCAGCCGCATACCCGGTGCTGGAGGCTGACAGTATGAGCACTGAAAAGCAGTACCTGTTGGACAAGCCGCGCAACGTGCAACGCATCCTCTGGCTGCTGTACGCTGCCTGCGCCCTGGTGCTGGCCCTCGATCTGGTAGTGCATCGCCATACGGAGCATCCCTGGGAGGGAATCATCGGTTTTTACCCGGCCTACGGTTTCGTAGGCTGCGTGATACTGGTGCTGGCCGCCAAGTGGATGCGCCGCCTCATCATTCGCCCCAAGGACTACTACCAGCGCAGCGACCTGCCCCCACACCCGTCGCGCGAGGAGGACGCACCGTGATCGCGCTGCCACCTTTTGCCCTGTTCTACCTGGCGGCGCTGGCGGTCGCCCTGACCCGGGGCCGGGTACGCAGTGTAGTCCTGGTGGCTACACCACTGCTGGGCGCGTTGAATTTATGGACGCTGCCAACCGATGCTGCGCTGACACAGAGCCTGTTCAGTCTGCAGCTGGAATGGCTGCGCATTGACCGGCTGTCGCTGCTGTTTGGCTACCTGTTTCACATCGCGGCGCTCATAGCACTGATCTACGCCCTGCATGTGCGCGATACCCTGCAGCAGGTCAGCGCCCTGCTCTACGCCGGTAGCGCGTTGGGAGCCGTATTCGCCGGCGACCTGCTGACCTTCTTCCTGTTCTGGGAGGGCATGGCCCTCACCTCGGTGTGCCTGGTGTGGGCTCGACGCAGCCCGGCGTCCTACAGCGCCGGCGTGCGCTACCTGGTGATTCAGATTATCTCGGGGCTACTGCTGTTCACGGGCCTGATCATGCTGTGGCGGGAAACGGGTTCGCTGGCCTTCAGCTACATTGGCACCGACGCCACCTACGGCTGGCTGATCCTGTTGGCACTGGGCCTGAAAGCCGCCTTTCCTCTTCTACACAGCTGGCTGGTGGACGCCTACCCCGAGGCCACCCCCACCGGCACTGTTTTCCTCAGCGCCTTCACCACCAAGGTTGCCATCTATGCCCTGACCCGCGGTTTTCCCGGCACCGAGTTGCTGGTCTACGTGGGTGCCACCATGGCCTGTTTCCCCATCTTTTTCGCCGTGGTGGAAAACGACCTGCGGCGGGTGCTGGCCTACAGCCTGATTAACCAGCTGGGCTTTATGGTGGTGGGTATTGGCATTGGCTCCCAGCTGGCCATCAACGGCGCGGTGGCCCACGCTTTCACCGACGTCATCTTCAAGGGCCTGCTATTCATGTCGATGGGCGCCGTGCTGACCATGACCGGGCGGGTCAACGGATCGGAGCTCGGCGGCCTGTACAAAACCATGCCGCGCACCACAGTTCTCTGCATTGTCGGCGCCGCGTCCATCTCGGCCTTCCCCCTGTTCAGCGGCTTTGTCAGCAAGTCGATGATCATGTCGGCGGCGCTGAAGGAGGAGTTCTTCGGGGTCTGGTTGCTGCTGCTGTTCGCCTCCGCCGGGGTGTTTCACCACGCGGGCATCAAGATTCCCTACTTTGCTTTCTTTGCCCACGATTCCGGTATCCGCGTGTCGGACCCGCCGGGCAACATGCAACTGGCGATGTTGATTGCCGCAGTGCTCTGCATTGCCATCGGGGTTTATCCGCAGCTGTTGTATGACGCGCTGCCTTTTGATGTCACTTATACTCCCTACGATGTCACACATGTGCTGACCCAAATGCAGCTGCTGCTGTTCTCGGCCCTCGCCTTTGTGTGGCTCAATCGGCGCGGCCTGTATCCGCCGGAACTTAACGCAGTACATCTGGACTTTGACTGGACCTATCGGCGCCTGCTGCCACAAGCTGCGCTGCCACTGATAGCCGCCATTGTTACTGTCGACCGCCGTCTGCGCCAGTTTGCCCTGCAGCGGCTGCAGCAGGTCATCGGTCTGGCCCGGCAGCTGCACTCACCGGGCGGGGTACTGTCCCGCGATGTCGGCACAGGCACGATGGTGCTCTGGGTTACGCTGTTGCTGGCGGTCTACCTTTTTCTGAGTTTTACCTGAAGTTGTTCCCGCCGTAGCGCCTGCTTGGACTGCTTGGCCGCTACGTTCTAATCTACGCTGCAGCATTGAATTCGCTGAATCTCCACAGCAGGAGCAAGACCATGACCACCACCCGCACCGAACGCGACAGCATGGGCGAACTTGCCGTCCCGGTGGACGCCCTCTACGGCGCTCAAACCCAGCGCGCCGTGAACAACTTCCCGATCAGCGGGCGGCGCATGCCGCCGCTGTTTATCCGCGCCCTGCTACTCATCAAGTCGGCCGCGGCCAGCGCCAATGCCGAGCTCGACGAGCTGGACAAACCCATCGCCACCGCCATCAGCCAGGCCGCCGGGGGCCTGCTCCAGGACCCAGACTACATGCGGCATTTCCCGGTGGACGTGTTCCAGACCGGATCCGGCACCAGCACCAACATGAACGCCAACGAGGTGCTGGCCCGTCTCGCCAGCCAGCAGGGCGGCCTGGAAGTTCACCCCAACGATCACGTGAATCGAGGCCAGAGCAGCAACGACGTTATTCCAACGGCCATCCACGTCAGCGCCTGCCTGGCGCTGCAGGAGCAATTGCTGCCCGCGCTCTCTCACCTGGTTCACACCACACGCGACAAGGCGGACAGCGTTCACCACATTGTGAAAACCGGGCGCACCCACCTGATGGACGCCATGCCGGTGCGCCTCAGCCAGTCTCTCAAGGCCTGGGCGGATCAGGTGCAGTACAACCAGCTGCGCCTCGTGCAGACGGAGTCGGACCTGCGCAGCCTCGCCCAGGGGGGCACTGCGGTGGGTACCGGCATCAACGCCCACCCCGAGTTTGCCGCCAGGTTTGCCGGGGCGCTGTCCCAGGCCTGCCAGATACCGTTTTCCCCGGCGCCAAACTTCTTCACCCACATTGGCTCACAGGACTGCGCCGTGGCACTGTCCGGCGCACTGCGGACGACTGCGGTGTCGCTGATGAAGATCGCCAACGACATGCGCTGGATGAATTCCGGCCCGCTGGCGGGTCTGGGGGAGATTGAACTGGAAGCTTTGCAACCCGGCTCGTCCATCATGCCCGGCAAAGTAAACCCGGTCATTCCGGAAGCGGTGGCCATGGTCTGCGCCCAGGTGATCGGCAACGACAGCGCCATTACCATTGCCGGCCAGTCAGGCAATTTCGAGCTGAACGTGATGCTGCCGCTGGTGGCGGATCGCCTTGTCGACAGTATCGAACTGCTGGCCAGCGCCAGCCGCCTGCTGGCAGACAGGGCGATCGCCAGTTTTACCGTGCGCGAGGAACAGCTGCAGGGGCCGCTGTCACGCAACCCCATTCTGGTGACCGCCCTGAACCCGATCATCGGCTACCAGAAGGCGGCGGAGATCGCCAAGCAAGCCTATGCCGAAGGCCGACCCATCATCGATGTGGCCGGGGAACAGACGGATATCTCGCGCAGTGAGCTGCTCGATCTGCTCGACCCGGCCAAACTCGCGGACGGCGGTTGATAGACCGGCCATCTACAGGCAACAAGAGGAAAGACAGAACATGCCAGGACTGACAATCGCCGGCGCCCTGCTGACCCTTCTCGCCGTTAGCGGCGCTGGCCGTGTTGTGGCCGAAAACCCGTCGCAAACGACCGGGCAGGCCCCCGAGCAGCGCCAGTACACCTACGCCTGGCCCTACACCGCCAAGGGCGACATGGCTCCCCGCGGCGGCACCTCCACCGGTTCCAATGTCACGCTGGTCAAGGAGCCCTCTGCCGCCTGGCAGGCACTACAGGCAGGCGGCCTGAGCGCCAAAGAGCGGGACCGCCGCGCCATCCTGGCGATGGCCGGGCCCTACAGGGCCAGTTTCGATTTTATCGAGACTGTGGGCTTCACCCCTGACTACACACCGCCACGCCCCTACCAGTCCTGGGGCACCGAGTTCGTGTACGTGCTAGCCGACGAGCCGGACTTCATCAGCCTGCAGCACATCATGGTGATGAAGTTTGAAATGCCAGACGGAACGGAATCCGAACCAGTAGTGATCAAGCATTGGCGCCAGGACTGGCGCTACCAGGATCGCCTGCTGAACGTCTTTATCGGCGATGGCACCTGGGAGCAGCGCAAGCTGGGCGAAAGCGAGGTAGCGGGCGCCTGGTCGCAGGCCGTATTCCAGGTCGACGACTCACCCCGCTACGAGGGCATCGGACGCTGGCAGCACTCACCCGGCTACTCCAGCTGGCAGAGCGACACCACCTGGCGCCCCCTGCCGCGCCGGGAGTTCAGTGTGCGCGATGACTACGATGCACTGGCCGGCACCAACCGGCACACCATCACACCCACTGGCTGGATTCACGAGGAGGACAACCTCAAGCTGGTGCTGGCCGGCCGCGGCGAGCCAGCCACCGGGCAGCCCTACCTGGCGCGCGAAGCGGGTTTCAATCGCTATGAGCGCATACGCGATCACGACTTCAGCGCCGGCGACGAGTACTGGGAGCGCACCGGCTCCTTCTGGGCGGATGTGCGCAAGGCCTGGGACAGGCTGCTCGCCAGCAACGCACGCGTCACCCTGCTGGAAGAAAGTGAAGGCGAAAAGCTGTTCAGCGTCATGTTCGAGTACGCGGACGGCATCAGCGCGAAACAGCCCTACGACAGCAGCGCGGGGAATGCCTTTATCGCCGAAACGCTAGCGCGTTTCAGCTCGCGATAGCTTGCGATACTGCAAGCAGATAAACAGTTACTCTGCCGGAGTGGTTGGCATTGAATAACGGCGCAATAGGCACCATATTCGGATGGCTAACCACCCCGGTTCCTTTGAAAGGTACGATCAATTGTCACCGTCAACACTGCGCCTGCCGTCGCTGAGTCGCCAGCTGGTGCTGGCCACTCTCCTTCTACAGTGTGTCGTGGTGTGGTCATCGCCCTCAGCCTGGGAAGTGGATGGGGGCCGGTATTTGACGGCAGCGGATCACTCCCCACCGTTTCTCCTCAGCGGCCACGACGGGCAACCGGCAGCGGGCCCACCGCCCAAAGCGCCAGGCGCCCCTCACCCGGTAACCATCAACCGCACCATAGATGCAGAATACGAAGCCCCGTCAGTGGCCCGACCGCAGGTTAGCCGTTACCCGGCCTGCCCCCAGGCACCTCCCCGTCTGGTGTAACGCACACCAGATATCTACGAACACGCCTGTCGAACCCCTGTTCATGGGGGACGACCGGTTGCTCGATGCCGCTCGCAGATTTCTGGACTTACAGCTGTATACCAGAACGAGAGCTACTACTTATGAAAAAGCTGGATTTTATGGGGCATCGCAAGATCGCCCTGGCAATCTCCTGCCTGTTACTGGCGATATCCGTCACCAGTCTGGCGCTACGCCAACTCAACTGGGGGCTCGACTTCACCGGCGGGACGCTGTTGGAACTTCACTTCAGCGAGTCGGTGAATATTGAAGATCTTCGCAGCACTATCCTGGATGCCGGAGAACCCAATGCGATTGTGGTGTCCTACGGTACGGATCGCGATGCGCTGATCCGTCTGCCAAAAAGCGTCCCGGAGGCATCCAGCCAGGTGCTGGTGACACTGATCAGGCAACAGCTTGACCCTGACCTGGAACTCAAGCGACAGGAGTTTGTAGGTCCCCAGGTCGGAGAGGAGTTGCGGGAACAAGGCGGTCTGGCCATGCTGCTGGCGTCCGCCTGCATCATGCTCTACATCTCCTTCCGCTTTCAGGCGCGCTTCGCGGTAGCTTCGGTCGCAGCGCTCATCCACGATGTCATTATCACGCTGGGCTTCTTTTCGCTGACGGGCATGGAGTTCAATCTCACGGTGCTCGCCGCCATCCTCGCGGTCATTGGCTATTCCATCAACGACACCATCGTGGTGTTCGACCGCATCCGGGAGAACTTCCGCAAATTGCGCATTGCCACCGTGCCGGACACCATCAACATCTCCATCTCGGAGACGATGGACAGAACCCTGGCAACTTCGTTTACCACCGTATTGGTGCTGGTAGCGCTGGCAGTATTCGGCGGGGAAATGATCCTCGGATTCGCGACTGCCCTGCTGGTAGGCATCTGTGTCGGTACCTACTCATCGATCTTCATCGCATCCAGCCTGCTACAGACACTGGGCGTAAGCCGTCAGGATCTGCTGCCGCCAGCGCTGGAGAACGACGAAGGCGAAAGCTAGGCAAGGGCATAAGACGAAATGGCCACAAGTTCGCCGGCAACTGGATGTGCCGATCAGGGGGCTGTGAAAAAGCCCCCGAACCCACTCACTCGACGGTGACCGATTTCGCCAGGTTGCGCGGCTTGTCCACATCGGTACCCTTCTGCACTGCTACATGGTAGGCGAGCAACTGCAGGGCCACGGTGTAGACTACGGGTTGAATGACCGCCGGGCAGCTCGGCATGCCCAGTACGTGCACCCGGCTATCGCCCTTCATACCGGCGTTGTCATCGGCAAATACAAACAGCTCGCCGCCGCGGGAACGCACTTCTTCCAGATTGGACTTCAGTTTTTCCAGCAGCTCGTCGCCGGGGGCAACCGCCACGACCGGCATTTCGGCGTCTACCAGGGCCAGTGGGCCGTGCTTGAGTTCGCCGGCAGGATAGGCCTCGGCGTGAATGTAGGAAATTTCCTTCAGCTTCAGGGCCCCCTCCAATGCCACCGGGTACTGGATGCCCCGGCCGAGGAACAGGGCGTGATTCTTGAGGATGAAGGCCTCTGACAGGCGTTTGATGTCGGCATCGAGTTGCAGGGTGCGCGATACACAATCCGGCAGCTGGTGCAGGGCATCAATGAGCTCGCGTGTGGCTTCTTCGGACAGCTGGTGACGGCGACCCAGCGCGATGGCCAGCATCAGGAAGGCGACCAGCTGAGTGGTAAAGGCCTTGGTGGAAGCCACGCCGATTTCCGCGCCGGCCCGGGTCAGGAACACCAGGTCGGATTCGCGCACCAGTGAGCTGTGGTCAACGTTGGCAATCACCAGCGAGGCGATGAATTCGTCTTCGCCCTGTCCGCGCAGGGCGGCGAGGGTGTCTGCGGTTTCACCGGACTGGGAAACGGTCACCAGCAGGGTGCCCTCGCGTCGGGCGCGGGCGCGATAGCGGAATTCCGAGGCCACTTCGACGTCGCAGGGAATACCACACAGGTCTTCGAGCCAGTAGCGGGCTACCAGGCCGGCGTGATAGCTGGTGCCGCAGGCGACAATCTGCACCGCCTTGACCTGGTCGAAGATGGCGCCAGCACCGGCGCCGAAGCGCTCGTCTTCCACCTGGTGGCTCGCCTCCAGCCCGAGAGTCTCCGCCAGGGCGCGCGGCTGTTCGTGAATTTCCTTCAGCATGTAGTGTTCGTAGCCGCCGAGATCGACCGTCTCCACGGCAGCAGACACGCGCTGCATGGTCCGCTCCACCACGGCGCCGCTGGCATCTTCCACATGCAGGCGGGTGGCGCCCATATCGACCATGTCGCCCTCTTCCAGGAAGATGAAACGGTCGGTGACCTGGCGCAGCGCGAGCTGGTCCGAAGCCAGGAAGTTCTCACCAATGCCGACGCCGATCACCAGGGGGCTGCCGGCCCGCGCTGCAACCACCCGATCCGGGTTTTCCGCGTCAATGGCGGCGATGGCGTAGGCGCCATCGAGGCGGGCAATGGTGTTTTTCAGGGCCTGGAAAAACTCTACCCGCTCCTCCAGTTGCTGGTGCAACAGATGAACAATCACCTCGGTATCGGTCTGCGACTGGAATTCATAGCCCTGGCCTTTCAGTTCCTCACGCAGGGATTCGTGATTCTCGATAATGCCGTTGTGCACCACCGCCACACGGTTGCCGGACAGGTGGGGATGCGCATTGGCTGCGGAGGGTTCGCCGTGGGTAGCCCAGCGGGTGTGAGCGATACCGCTGCAACCGTGGTGCGGCGTCATGGCCTGGGCCTGTTCCAGCTCGGCCACCTTGCCCAGGCGTTTGTGGAGTAGCAGGTTGTGTTCGGCGTCGATCAGGGCCATGCCCGCCGAGTCATAGCCGCGATATTCCAGGCGACGCAGACCTTCCAGCAGAATTTCCGAAACTTCACGGCGCGCCGTGGCGGCAACAATTCCACACATAGTCAGCTCTCTTTTTCGGTATTTGCGCCGGGGCGCTGCCAGTTGCCGATATTGCGCTGGCGCCCGCGAGCCACTGCCAGTTCATTCGCCTCTACCGGTTTGGTAATGGTCGAGCCCGCCGCCACAAAGCCGCCTTCGGCAATGGCTATCGGTGCGACCAGTGTACTGTTGGACCCGACGAAGGCGCCCTCGCCAATTTCCGTGCGATGCTTGTTCACACCGTCGTAGTTGCAGGTGATCGTACCGGCGCCAATATTGACTTCGCCACCCATGTCGCAGTCGCCGATGTAGGACAGGTGATTGACCTTGCTGCCGGAGCCGATCGCCGCTTTCTTGGTCTCCACAAAATTGCCGACACGAGCGCCGTCGGCCATATCTGTGCCGGTGCGCAGGCGGGCGTAGGGGCCGATACTGCATTTTTCCGCCACCCGGCTGCCGACAATATGGCTCATGGCATAGACGGTGGTGTCACTGCCAATACGACTGTTTTTCACCAGGCAATTGGGGCCGATGGTGACGCCGTCCTCCAGTACCACATCCCCTTCGAACACGGCGTTGACGTCGATAAACACATCGCGCCCGCAGCGCAGCGAACCGCGAATATCGATGCGGGAGGGGTCGGCCAGTTGCACGCCGTCCAGTAACAGCTGTCGCGCCAGGCCCTGCTGGTAGGCGCGCTCCACCGCGGCCAGTTGCAGGCGGTCATTGACGCCGAGGATTTCCAGCTCCGAGGCAGCCAGCCGGGTCGCCACCTGATGACCGGCGGCGACGTGCAGCCGCAAGGCGTCCGGCAGATAGTACTCGCCCTGGCTGTTGTCGTTGCCAACCCGGGGCAGATATTCCTTCAGCAGCGCCGCGGGCGCCGCCAGCACACCGCTGTTGATTTCACGAATGGCGCGCTGTGCGCTATCGCAGTCGCGATCCTCTACCACCGCACTGAAATCCCCTTCTGCACCGCGCACCACGCGGCCATAGCCAGTGGGGTCCTCGACGTTTGCGGTGAGTAGGGCCATGTCCCTGGTGGCAGCCGCAACCAGCGGTTGCAGGGTGGCGACGCCCAGCAATGGCACATCGCCATATAGCACCAGCACCGTCGACTCCGGGTCCACCTGTGGCAGCGCCTGCAGCACAGCGTGGCCGGTTCCCAGCTGTTCGCGCTGCTCGACCCAGTTCACCTCGCGCTCACGGAGAGACTTTCGCACCTGCTCGGCGCCGTGCCCGATCACCGCGTGCAGTCGCTCTGCGCCCAGCTGCTCCGCAGTTGCCAGTACATGATCCAGCAGCGAACGCCCCGCCAGCCGGTGCAGTACTTTCGGTTTTTCGGAACGCATACGCGTTCCCTTGCCGGCGGCAAGGACAATGACTTCTAGCTTCATGGCTTTTTCCGGTATTGCTTCCCTGTGTTCTGCGAATCCCTAATGTCATTATTTTTTTGACATATTTATCGCAGAAGGCACATATTAGTATTGAACTTTTTCATTACAACGCTATTTGTCACAAAATAAATGACAACGATAAAGCTCGACGCCCTGCGCCATCTTGACCTCGACGAACGGCAGGTCAGGATCTACCGCGCCCTGCTCAAGCTCGGCCCGGCCTCCATCCGTGACGTGGCTGCCGAAGCCGGTATCAATCGCGGCAGCGCCTACGAAACCCTGAAACAGCTGGCCACCAAGGGTGTGGTCAGTTACTTCCCCAAGGGGCGGCGACGGGTGTTCCAGGCAGAAGACCCGGAACGATTGATGAGTCTGGCAGAGAGCAAACAGCAGGCCCTCAACCTGGCGGTAGAACAGTTACGCAACGATATCATTCCCGCCCTGAAACAGACCCAGACGACTTTCAGCCCGGGCAATGTTCGCTTCTATGAAGGGGACGACGGGGTCGAACTGGTGCTGCGGGATTTACTGGAGTGTGCTGGACGCGACCCGGAGCGGGGCTACTCGGTGATCTCCACCCGCTCCCTGCGCGAGCACCTCTACCGGCCATTCCCGAATTTCACCCGGCAGCGGATCGAGCGCGGTATCCGGGTGCGGGTGCTGGCGGTCGGTGCGGGCGGTGATGATGCGGAGTTCGCGGAGCGGAAGTGGTTGCCCGCCGGAGAGGGAACCGACGCTTCCTATATTGCTATCTACCCGCCCAAGGTGGCGATGATTACGCTGGCGGCGCAGAACTATCCGGTGGTGGTCATCATCGACTCGCAGGCGATCGCGCTTACCCAGCAGCTGATGTTTGATACCTTGTGGGGACTGTTATAGCAACGGCGGACAATGGATCCCCGCCTTCGCGGGGAGTGACGACAGAGGATAAAAAAAAGCCCCGGACAATACCGGGGCTTTTTGGGGGGGACAATCGCAACAATCAGCCGCGGCCCGCCCGATTCTTCATCTTGCGCAGGGTCGCCAACTGGGCGGCGGCTTCGGCCAGCTGCGCCGAGGCGCGACCGTAGTCGAACTCACCGGTCTGGTTGGCCAGGGCGTGTTCCGCCTCGCGACGGGCTTCCTCGGCGGCGGCTTCGTCCACGTCATCCGCGCGCAGGGCGGTGTCAGCGAGGATAGTTACCACACCGGGCTGCACTTCCAGGAAGCCACCGGACACATAGTAGACTTCCTCTGTACCATTTTGCGTGACGATGCGCACCGGGCCGGGCTTCAGCGCGGTCAGCAGCGGGGCGTGCCCGTAGTTGATACCGAGCTCACCCATCTCGCCGGTTGCGACCAGCACCTCGACCAGGCCGGAGTAGATTTCTTCCTCCGCACTGACGATATCGCAATGTATTGTCATAGCCATAGGGGGCCTCTAACCGAGCGTTACAGCTTCTTGGCTTTCTCGACTGCTTCGTCGATACCACCAACCATGTAGAACGCCTGCTCCGGCAGGTGGTCGTACTCACCCGCCAGGATACCCTTGAAGCCGGCGATGGTGTCCTTGAGGGACACATACTTGCCGGGGGAGCCGGTGAAGACTTCCGCCACGTGGAAGGGCTGGGACAGGAAACGCTCAATTTTACGCGCCCGGTTTACGGTCTGCTTGTCTTCTTCAGACAGTTCGTCCATACCCAGAATCGCGATGATGTCTTTCAGTTCCTTGTAGCGCTGCAGGACCGTCTGCACACCGCGGGCAACTTCGTAGTGCTCGTTGCCAATCACCAGCGGATCGAGCTGGCGGGAGGTAGAGTCCAGCGGATCAACAGCGGGGTAAATGCCCTTGGAGGCAATGTCACGGCTCAGTACGACGGTGGAGTCGAGGTGAGCAAAGGTGGTTGCCGGAGACGGGTCGGTCAGGTCGTCCGCGGGTACGTATACCGCCTGGATGGAGGTAATGGAGCCCACCTTGGTGGAGGTAATACGCTCCTGCAGAACACCCATTTCTTCCGCCAGGGTCGGCTGGTAGCCCACCGCGGAAGGCATACGACCCAGCAGTGCAGATACCTCGGTGCCCGCCAGGGTGTAGCGGTAGATGTTGTCCACGAACAGCAGTACGTCACGGCCTTCGTCACGGAATTTCTCGGCCATGGTCAGGCCCGTGAGGGCCACGCGCAGACGGTTGCCGGGCGGCTCGTTCATCTGGCCGTACACCATCGCCACTTTCGAGTTGCTCAGGGTCTCCACGTCAACAACCTTGGATTCCTGCATCTCGTAGTAGAAGTCGTTACCTTCACGAGTACGCTCACCCACCCCGGCAAATACGGACAGGCCGCTGTGCTCGGTGGCGATGTTGTTAATGAGCTCCATCATGTTAACGGTCTTGCCCACGCCGGCGCCGCCGAACAGGCCGACTTTACCGCCCTTGGCGAAGGGGCAGACCAGGTCGATTACCTTGATGCCGGTTTCCAGCAACTCTTCGGAAGCGGCCAGCTCTTCGTAGCTGGGCGCCTTGCGGTGGATAGAGGCACGCTCTTTCTCACCGATGGGGCCGCGCTCGTCGATGGGGTTGCCCAGTACGTCCATGATCCGGCCCAGGGTTTCAACACCCACGGGTACGGAGATCGGCGCGCCGGTGTTATCCACCGCCAGTCCGCGGGACAGGCCCTCGGAAGACCCCATGGCAATCGCACGGACAACACCGTCGCCCAGCTGCTGCTGCACTTCCAGGGTCAGACCCTTCTCGGTCACGGTCAGTGCATCGTAGACCTTCGGCACGCTATCGCGCGGGAATTCCACATCGATCACCGCGCCGATAATTTGTACGACTCGTCCGCTGCTCATGTTCGGATCCTCTCTAAATATATTCTTTCCGGGGTCAGAGCCCTTTTCCGCGATGCGGAAAAGGGCTCTGACCCCAATTAAGTCTTAGCTGATCGCTGCCGCGCCGCTCACAATTTCGGACAGTTCCTGGGTAATCGCGGCCTGACGCGCCTTGTTGTAAATCAGCTGCAGGTCGTCAATCAGCTCGCCGGCGTTGTCGGTGGCGTTCTTCATCGCCAGCATCCGCGCGGCCTGTTCGCAGGCCCCGTTTTCTACCACGGCCTGGTACACCTGGGACTCGATATAACGGGTCAGCAGGCCCTCCAGCAATTCCTCGGCGTCGGGCTCGTAAATGTAGTCCCAGTGGTGGGCCATCTCATCCGAATCCTCGGCGACCAGGGGCAGCAATTGCTCCACGCCGGGGCTCTGGGTCATGGTGTTGACGAACTCGTTGCTCACCAGGAACAGGCGGTCGATCCTGCCGTCGGCGTAGGCGTCGAGCATGGTCTTGACCGAGCCGATCAGGTCCGACAGGGAGGGATCTTCACCGATGTCGCGCACCGCCGCAGTGACGTTGCCGCCGTAACTGTTGAAGAAAGCCGCCGCCTTCGCGCCGATCAGGCCGAGATCAATCTCGACACCCTGCTCCGCCCACTCCTTCATCGCCTTCACAGTGGCCTTGAACAGGTTGATGTTCAGGCCGCCGCAGAGTCCGCGATCGGTGGAAACCACAATGAAGCCCACGCGCTTTACTTCCCGCTCCACCATGTACATGTGGCGGTACTCGGGGGCTGCGTTGGCGATGTGGCCCACCACGGCGCGCATGCGCCGGGCGTAGGGCTTGCCGAGCTCCATGCGATCCTGGGCTTTGCGCATCTTGCTCGCCGCCACCATTTCCATGGCGGAAGTGATCTTCTGCGTGCTCTGGATGCTGGAGATCTTGGTCCGTATCTCTTTTCCGACTGCCATTTAAGCTGCCTCGGCCTTACCAGGTCTGGGTGGCTTTGAACTTCTCGACGGCCGCCTTGAAGGAGGCTTCGACATCATCGCCATACTTGCCAGTCGCCACGATGTCCTTCATCAGATCGCCGTGTTCGGCGTGCATGTAGGACAGCAGGGCGCTTTCAAAGGCGCCGATCTTGGCCACTTCCACGTCGTTCATGTAGCCTTCGTTGGCGGCGTACAGCAGAACGCCCATTTCCGCGACACTCTGGGGCGAGTACTGCTTCTGCTTCATCAGCTCGGTCACGCGCTCACCGTGGTCCAGCTGGGCCTTGGTGGCATCATCGAGGTCAGAGGCAAACTGCGAGAACGCCGCCAGTTCGCGGTACTGCGCCAGCGCAGTACGGATACCGCCGGACAGCTTTTTCATGATCTTGGTCTGGGCGGCGCCACCCACACGGGATACGGAGATACCGGCGTTCATCGCCGGGCGGATACCCGCGTTGAACATGTCCGCTTCGAGGAAGATCTGACCGTCGGTGATGGAGATCACGTTGGTCGGTACGAAGGCGGAAACGTCACCAGCCTGGGTCTCGATCACCGGCAGTGCGGTGAGAGAGCCGGTTTTGCCTTTCACTTCGCCGTTGGTGAACTTCTCGACATAGTCGGCGTTCACGCGCGCGGCGCGCTCCAGCAGGCGGGAGTGCAGGTAGAACACGTCGCCGGGGTAGGCTTCGCGGCCCGGAGGACGCTTCAGCAGCAGAGAGATCTGACGGTAGGCCCAGGCCTGCTTGGTCAGGTCATCGTAAATGATCAGCGCGTCTTCGCCGCGGTCGCGGTAGTACTCGCCCATGGAGCAGCCGGCGAAAGGCGCCAGGTACTGCATGGCCGCCGGGTCGGAGGCTGTCGCCGCCACCACGATGGTGTGTTCCATGGCGCCGTGTTCTTCCAGCTTGCGCACTACGGAAGCAACCGAGGAGGCCTTCTGGCCAACCGCCACGTAGACACACTTAATGCCGGTGCCTTTCTGGTTGATGATGGCGTCTACCGCGATCGCGGTTTTACCCACCTGGCGGTCGCCGATGATCAGCTCGCGCTGGCCGCGGCCGATCGGCACCATGGCGTCAATCGCTTTGAGACCGATCTGAACCGGCTGGTCAACCGACTGGCGCTCAATTACACCCGGCGCCACTTTCTCCAGGGCGTCGGTCAGTTTGGCGTTGATCGGACCCTTGCCATCGATCGGGCTACCCAGGGCGTCGACAACGCGACCCTGCAGCTCCGGACCTACCGGCACTTCCAGAATGCGGCCGGTGCAACGACAGGACTGGCCTTCCGCCAGCCCTTTGTAGTCACCCAGTACCACGGCGCCGACAGAGTCGCGCTCGAGGTTCAGCGCCATGCCGTAGACACCGCCGTCGAATTCGATCATCTCGCCGTACATCACGTCGTTCAGACCGTGGATGCGGATAATGCCGTCGGTAACGGAAACCACCGTACCTTCGTTGCGAGCTTCAGAGGACACGTCGAGCTGGTCGATGCGCTGTTTGATAATCTCGCTAATTTCTGATGGATTCAGTTGCTGCATGCTCTGTTCCTCAATCCTACAAATTCATTGCTTCGGCAAGCTTGTTCAGCCTGCCGCGCACAGAACCGTCGATCACCAGATCACCGGCCCGGATTAATACGCCGCCGAGAAGGTTCTCGTCGGTAGAGGTGCTGACTTTCACCTCGCGCTCCAGCTTCTTGCCCAGTGCCGCCGCGATTTTGTCGCGGGCAGCATCGTCCAGGTCGAAGGCGGAAATCACTTCCACGTCCACCGACTTTTCCTGGTTGGCCTTGAACAGGGCGAACTGGGAATAGATTTCCGGCAGCAGGGCCAGGCGCTTGTTGTCAGCCAGAATGCTGACAAAGTTGCGCGCCGGGATAGCCAGGGCGTCGCCACACACTTCGATCAGGGTATTCGCCTGCTGCTCGTTGGTCAGTGCCGGGTTGCCCAGCATCGCCGCCATAGCAGGGTCGGCGACGACCGCCGCCGCAGTGGCCAGTTGCCCTTCCCACGCGGCCAGTTCACCCGCATCGCGGGCGTACTCGAAGGCCGCTTTGGCGTAGGGTCGTGCCAGTGTGCTTAGTTCAGCCATGGGTTCCTCGCCTTAAAGCTCTGAAGCCAGCTGGTCGACCAACTCGGCGTGGGCGCTTTTGTCGATAGATTTGCCCAGTACCTTCTCGGCACCGGCCAGTGACAGCGCTGCCACCTGCGCGCGCAGTTGTTCGCGGGCGCGGTTGGTTTCCTGCTCAATCTCGGCCTGTGCGGAAGCCTTGACGCGATCCGCCTCCACTGTGGCGGCCTGTTTGGCCTCCTCGACAATCTGGTTGGCGCGCTTGTTGGCAGAATCGATAATGCCCGCCGCTTCGCCCTTGGCTTCTTTCAGGCGTTCTACCGCCTTCTCTTTGGCCAGTTCCAGATCGTGATTGGCGCGATCGGCAGCAGCCAGACCGTCAGCAATTTTCTTTTCGCGCTCCTGCATGGCAGCCAACAGCGGGGGCCACACGTACTTCATGCAGAAAACCACAAAACAGACAAACGCGACCATCTGCCCGATAAGCGTAAGATTAATATTCACGCCGTGCTCCTCACAGATTACTCAAGGGCCGCATTACGCGGCCCCGTTCTCAGCCGTTGCTCGTTCAGCCCGCGGCTTAGCCGGCAACTACGAAGATCAGGTACATCGCGATACCCACACCGATAATCGGGATCGCGTCTACCAGGCCGGCGCCCAGGAAGAAGGTCACCTGCAGTTTGGGAGCCAGCTCGGGCTGACGGGCAGATCCTTCGATCAGCTTACCGCCCAGCAGACCAACGCCGATGGCGGCGCCCAGACCGCCCAGACCCATCATGATCGCGGCAGCAACGTAGATTAATTCCATGGTTTTCTCCTAACGTTAATAACCAAGAGGTTGTTGAAATGTAAATCAGTGATCTTCGTGGGCCATGCTGAGATACACGATCGTCAGCACCATGAAGATGAATGCCTGCAAGGTGATTACCAGAATGTGGAAAATCGCCCAGCCAATTTGCAGCAGCCCAGCGGGAACAGCCCAGGCCAGTCCGGCGCTAAACAGCGCTGCAATCAGGATAAAGATCATCTCGCCGGCGTACATGTTGCCGAACAGTCGCAGGCCGAGTGAGAAAGGCTTGGCCAGCAGGCCAACCACTTCCATGAACAGGTTGATAGGGATGAAGGCCCAGTGGTTGAAGGGGTTCATGGTCAGCTCTTTGACGAAGCCGAAACCCTTCACTTTGATGGAGTAGTAAAGCATCAGGATGAACACACCCACCGCCATGCCCATGGTGATGTTGGGATCGGTGGAGGGCACGATCTTCTGGTATTCCACGCCCAGCAACATCAGGGTGTGTGGAATCAGGTCGACCGGGATGAGATCCATCAGGTTCATCAGGAATACCCAGACAAAAATGGTCAGGGCGAGGGGAGCAACCAGCTTGTTGCGCCCGTGGAAGGTATCGCGCACGGTGCCGTCGACAAAATCGACGATCATTTCCACCGCGTTCAGCATGCCGCTGGGTACACCGGTGGTGGCTTTCACTGCCATGCGGCGGAACAGCCAGCAGAAGATAATACCGAGGCCGATAGACCAGGCCATGGAGTCGACGTGGATGGCATTGAAGCCCATGGCCGCCGCTTCTTCACCGCCGTGGGCCATGACCCAGGCGCCGCCTTCACCGACCACGGAACCGTCGTAGCGCTCGTAACCGGCAGGCAGCTTGCCATAGGTGAGATTCGTCAGGTGGTGAACGATGTACTCGGATACAGTCTGGGTTTCGCCTGCCATCTAATCCAACTCTTGCGTCTGTACTCTTGTCGCCGGAGGTTGCCGTAACAACATCCAGCTGCCAGTAATCTGTATGGCCTGCATCGCGATAAAGGCGCTGAACACCGCTATCGGAAATACCGGCCGCAACAGGATGAAAACCGCTGCGAACCCCGTTGCACTCAGGAGGAACTTGACCACCTCACCGGCATAACCGGCGTTGGCTACCTCCCGCGCGGAACGCGCGCCGCTGTGTGCGAAGGCCTTCACGGCAAACCACGCCTGCGGCACTATCGCCACCAGCCCGCCACACAGGGCGGACAGCACCCACTCCCGTTTTACAAATGCCAGCGACAAACATACCGCAGCCAGCATCATCAGTTGTGCCAGGCTAATGCGGTAAACAGGTGGTTTCGCGATTCGAGCCCCGCCCGCGGGCGGGAACGGTCTGTTATCGCGCCTGCTGCGCTGCTCCACGGGAAAACTTCATCCTTTTGGGCGCGCGCATTATAGGTGCAATGCGGGGAGGGTTCAACAGAGCCGAAGGGGAGTTGACAGCGAAAGTTCCCCGCAAGTTCCCAACAGATAGGAACAAATTTTCCGGTGTTAACTTTTTCTGATCAGCAACCACAGCATCTGGTACCTGCCCCATTTTGTTACACCACATGCAGTAACAGGTTTCGTCCAACACTTATTTGATGTGGCTCAAAATTCCGTCCAGCTCATCCAGACTGCTGTAGGAAAGCACCAGTTTTCCCCGCCCTTTGGCGGTGTGCTGTATTTGCACCCGCGCGCCCAGCCGCTGGGAAAGGTCATCCTGCAGCTGGCGGATATTGGGATCAAGCCGCCTGTCTGTCTCTGCGCTGGCGGGCCTGTCCTTTGCGGCCAGCACGCTGCGCACCAGCGCTTCCGTCTGGCGTACGGACATCCCCTTGCCGACCACCGTGCGCGCCGCCTGGCTCTGGTCGCCGCCAGACAGACCCAGAAGCGCCCGGGCATGGCCCATTTCCAGGTCGCCGCGCTCCAGCAACACGCGTACATCGTCCTCGAGACTCATCAGGCGCAAAAGGTTGGTGATAGTGGTGCGGGATTTACCCACCGCGGTGGCCACTTCCTGCTGGGTCAGCTCGAATTCCTGCTGCAAACGCTGCAGGGCAAAGGCCTCTTCCATCGGGCTGAGGTCCTCGCGCTGGATGTTCTCTATCAGCGCCATGGCGATGGCGGCTTCATCGGGCACATCGCGAATCACCGCCGGGATGCTGTCCAGGCCGGCTAGCTGGGTGGCGCGCCAGCGGCGCTCGCCGGCAATGATCTCGTATCTCTTGTCGGATATTTTGCGCACCACGATGGGCTGCATCACACCCTGGGCCTTGATGCTGTCGGCCAGCTCCTGCAGGGACTCAGGGTCGATATCCCGCCGCGGCTGGTATTTGCCGCGCTGGATCAGGTCCACCGGCAGGTTGCGCAGGGTGTTGTCGGTGTCGCTGTTGTCAGCGCTGGTGGCGGTTTCTGCGGAGGCGACGGCCTGCTGGGCAGTGGCAGAGGCGCCTAGCAGCGCATCCAGCCCGCGTCCGAGACCCCGTTTTCTCGCTGTCATTGACTATCTCCGTCGGCGGCCATGATCAGGGTCGGCGTCACAATGGGTTGGCTGTTATGGTCGTCGTCGGCAGGCGGCGCTGCGCCTTCGTTGCGGCGGATGATCTCTCCGGCCAGCGCCATGTAGGCCTTTGAACCACGCGAGTAACGGTCATAGTACATCACCGGCAATCCGTGACTGGGCGCTTCTGCCAGGCGCACATTGCGCGGAATAACCGTGCGATACACCTTGCCGGCGAAATGGCTGTGCAGTTGCGCGGAGACATCGTTGGTCAGGCTGTTGCGCGGGTCGTACATGGTGCGCAGGATGCCCTCCACAACCAGCTGCGGGTTCACTGCGGCGGCGACTTTGGTGATGGTGTCCATCAGCGCGGACAGGCCCTCCAGCGCGTAGTACTCGCACTGCATGGCAATGATGACCCCCTCGGCCGCCACCAGGGCGTTGAGGGTCAACAAATTCAGGGACGGTGGACAATCGATCAGGATGTAGTCGAACAGGACGTCGACTTCCTCAAGAGCATCGCGCAGGCGCCGTTCGCGCCCTGTAACTCCGACCAGTTCAACTTCGGCAGCAGTGAGATCGCCATTGGCGGGCAGTACTGAATAGCCGCCACCGGCGTCGGTCACCACGATATTCAGGACCGGGACGCCGTGCACCAGCAGATCGTAGACGCTGTGATCCACTGCGTGCTTGTCGACACCGCTGCCCATGGTGGCATTGCCCTGCGGATCGAGATCCACCAGCAAAACACGCTTTTTGGCAGCAGCGAGGGAGGCCGCGAGGTTGACGCAGGTGGTGGTCTTGCCGACTCCGCCTTTCTGGTTCGCTATTGCGAGTATTCTGGCCACGCTAAACTCTCGTCCCTCTGTCGATGGCCTGCGGTTAGCGGCCGGGTCACCCGCCCCGGGAGCCGGCGTCAGGCGCGCAGGGTCATGGCGACCAGGTGTCGCTGTTCCGCCAGGCCGGGTACTGCCACAGGCGTTACCGCCCTGATATCACACTGGCCAGCCACCGCTTCCAGCTCCGCCTCGGGATACTGGCCCTTCATGGCCAGAAACTGACCGCCCGGGGCCAACAGGTGCCGGCAGCCAGTCACCATATCCCCCAGCGATGCAAAAGCCCGGGATAGCACGGCCTCGAAGGGAGCAGCGGGACGGTGGGATTCCACCCGCGCGTGATGCACCGCCATGTTATCCAAGCCCAGTGCAGTTTTCACCTGAAAAAGAAAACGCGTCTTCTTGGAGTTGCTGTCCAGCAAATGGATTTCCCGCTCCGCAAACACGATGGCCAGGGGCACACCGGGCAGGCCGCCACCGGTACCGACATCGATCAGTCGCTCACCACTCACCAGTGGCGCGATGGCGAGGCTGTCGAGCAGGTGTTTGCGCACCATGTCGGCCGGATCGCGCACGGCGGTGAGGTTGTAGGCCTTGTTCCACTTGGCCAGCAGGCCGAGATAATCACAGAGTTGCTGCAATTGTCGCTTGTCGAGCGACAGTTCGAGTCGTTCGCAACCCGCTTCCAGTTCCGCACGCAGCGCCGGATCAATGGACTCTGCCACGGTCGATCAGGCGGACTGGCGCTGGTCGGCGCGTCCCAGGGCGCCGCGCTTCTTCAGGTAGATGAGCAACAGGGATACCGCCGCCGGGGTCACGCCTGGAATGCGACTGGCCCGCGCCAGCGTCTCGGGCCGCGCATCGCCCAGCTTTTGCTTCACTTCATTGGACAGGCCGTCGACAGCGCTGTAGTCCAGATCCGCCGGTAAGCGGGTGTGCTCATAGCGGCGCAGGCGATCGATTTCTTCTTGCTGGCGGTCGATATAACCCGCGTACTTGGCCTGGATCTGCACCTGCTCCGCCGCCTGGGCATCGGCGAGTGGCTCGCCCTTCAGACCGGCGAGATCGGCGTATTCCAGTTCTGGCCGTTTCAGCAAATCGGCCAGGGAGTACTCCCGCGTCAGGGGCTTGCCCAGCTTGCTCTCCAACTGCGCGGACTCGGCGGAACCCGGGTGCACAAAAGTGGCTGCCAGCCGTTCGGTCTCAACGGCAATAGCCTCGCGCTTGGCGTCGAAACGGGCCCAGCGCAGGTCGTCCACCAAACCCAGCTCACGGCCTTTTTCGGTCAATCGCAGGTCCGCGTTGTCCTCCCGCAGCAGCAGCCGGTACTCTGCACGAGAGGTGAACATGCGGTAGGGCTCGTGGGTCCCCATGGTAATCAGGTCGTCCACCAGGACACCGATGTAGGCCTCGTCGCGGCGCGGACACCAGGGCTCATGCCCTTTCACCGCCAGAGCGGCATTCAAACCGGCGAGCAAACCCTGGGCCGCGGCTTCTTCGTAGCCGGTGGTGCCGTTGATCTGGCCGGCAAAGTACAGGCCGGGCACGGCTTTGGTCTCCAGGGAGTAGTTCAGGTCTCGCGGATCGAAAAAATCGTATTCGATGGCGTAGCCCGGCCGGGTGATATGCGCGTTTTCAAACCCGGCAATGGAACGCACCAGCGCGTACTGCACATCGAAGGGCAGGCTGGTGGAAATACCGTTGGGATAGAGTTCGGTGGAGGTCAGGCCCTCGGGTTCGATGAAAACCTGGTGGGAACTCTTGTCGGCAAAGCGGTGAATCTTGTCTTCCACACTGGGGCAGTAACGCGGGCCGACGCCCTCGATCACCCCGGAGTACATCGGCGACCGGTCGAGTCCGCCGCGGATAATCTCGTGGGTGCGCTCGTTGGTGTAGGTGATCCAGCAGCAGCGCTGCTCGGGGTGCTCAGCCACGCTGCCGAGGTAGGACATCACCGGCACGGGTGTGTCGCCCCACTGCTGCTCGAGGCTGGAGAAATCCACCGAGCGCGCGTCAATGCGCGGCGGGGTGCCGGTTTTAAGCCGCTCCACCCGGAAGGGCAATTCGCGCAGACGCCGCGCCAGCGCAATGGAGGGCGCATCGCCGGCGCGGCCACCCGCGCTGTTCTCCAGACCGATGTGAATTTTGCCGCCGAGGAAGGTGCCTGTGGTCAGCACAACCGATGGTGCGCGAAAGGTCAGGCCCATCTGTGTAACAGCGCCGGCCACACGGCCGTTCTCGATCAACAGGTCGTCCACGGCCTGCTGGAAAATACTCAGGTTGTCCTGCTGCTCGAGAATTTCGCGGATGGCGTTGCGATAGAGCACCCGGTCAGCCTGGGCGCGCGTCGCGCGGACCGCCGGCCCCTTGCGGGCGTTGAGAACGCGGAACTGGATGCCCGCGCGATCTGTGGCGCGGGCCATGGCGCCGCCGAGGGCGTCAACTTCCTTCACCAGGTGACTTTTTCCAATGCCGCCGATGGCCGGGTTACAGGACATCTGCCCCAGCGTATCGACACTGTGGGTGAGCAGCAGGGTGCGACAGCCCATACGCGCCGCGGCCAGGCAGGCCTCGGTGCCGGCATGGCCGCCGCCGATCACGATCACGTCAAACTGTTGTGGGTAATCCACGTCTGCTGTCCTCGCCCCTGGGGCATCGGGATTTTGGGGCCGGCGATTATACGGCGCGAGCCACACTTGTACAAAAAATGTTCTACCGGGATTTTACCGCTGCCGGTAGGGAATCTGGCAGTAGCTGATGCCCTGCTTCGGCGTGAGCCCGCGCTGGTCGAGAAACAGCTTCAACGAGTTCATCGACAGATCAATGTTGCTGGTTGGACCCAGGTATACGTGATTGAGGCCCATGTCCCCGGTTTCCGGCGGTACCTGCAGTTCAAAGGCGTACCAGGGTACCAGCATGGAAATGCCCTCGCGAAAATGCACCGGAGCGGCGATATTGTCGGCAATGACCGGGGACACGATACGCCACTCCTGCTCTTCCTCAAAGGCCGGATGTTTGAGCAGGGCAGCCAAACGCAGCAGGCGCCCCTCGATGCGCTCGAAGATACGCAGGTTTGCCGCTTCGTCGCTGTCACTGTTGTCACTTGCAGCGGCATAGGCCTCGACCCCATCCACCACTTCCTCGATCAGTTCGGCCTGGCGTTGCGGGTCGTAGATACAGCGGCCCACCTGGAAGTGCTGTTGCCTGGCGCAGGCCAGGATGTGCTGCGGCGCAAAGCCGAGACTGACTCCCTTGCCGTGCACGCTGTAACCACGCCACTGGCTGAGCAGATTGCCGTTGGCGCGAAAAGAGGCGCCGAACAGCATGGGGCCGCCGACGATGCGGTGGTTCAGCCAGTCGGACAACTGGTTCAGCAAAACCGGGCGATCGGTACCGGCAATCACGCGCCGGCTGATGTGGTCCCCCATCAGGTCCAGGGTGTGACGGATTTCAGCGGAATCATTCATGTAGCGGATATCGGAGGCGCGCAGGTGTCCGGAATGAATAATCCCCATCAGGCCGCTGAGCGACGTGTAGTGGTAGAGCGTATCCCGGGGCTCTTCGGCATATAGCCGCTGAATGATGCTGTCGATCATAGTGGTCGTTTTTTAGTCAGTTAGCGGGTTTATGTTTACTAAGTAAATACACTGTTATCTATGTATATAGAGTTTAGTTTGTAGTTATTGTTGTTATATGACTAGCCGCGCTCTGTGGACATGAGGATTTTTCCTTTTTTATTCAGTGACTTGCAGAAATCATAAGCGGGGCTGCAACAGCGGTATCCATGGGGTCACAAGCTCTTATGCGGCTGGGGAGGAATTGGGCACAGTTTTGGGGTCTCGTTCCGAACCGCCACTTATCCAGATTTCACCCCGCCCAGGTACAGGGATTGTTCCGTCTTTACCCACAGAATCTGTGGATGGCGATAACGCACTTATCCTTCTTGTGTATAGCGACGGTATTTCCTGTGCGTAATGTGTGTAATTTTTTCATCCTGTGGGTAGCTTGTGGGTGCTTTGTGGATTGCCTGCGATTAAGCTGTGCCCGGCCTGTGTATGGCTGTTGCCGTCGTGCAAATAGGTAGCGCAGGTCATTGGGTTTTTATTTCGTAGTGCCCGCTCGGGCGCCAGGTTTCTATGTCAGTTCAACGCTTTGCAGTCAGTCCGTCGGGGCTGGCGGTTGCCGGTGCCGTGGGCATGGCTACCATGGGAGTCATGGCCCGTTACTCCGGGGTCGATGCCGCCGTCATCACTTTTTACCGGCTCGGACTCGGGGCGCTGTTTGTCGCCCTGTTACTGGCGCTGTTGCCTGGCGCGCACTGGCGCAGGCCCCATGTCCTGACCCTGGTGTCCGGCGCCCTGCTGGCGGGATTTATTGTGTTTTACGTGCGGGCCATGGACCACACGACGATGGCCAACGCGGTGCTGACGGTGTACCTGGCACCGCCGTTGGCTGCGCTGGCCGGGCACTTTATCTGGCACGAGCGGCTCGGGCGCTGGCAGGCGGCGTGTATCGGCGCGGCCCTGCTGGGATTCGCTACGATGATGGAGTTCAGGGTCAAACTGTCGGCGGCTGACCTGCAGGGGCTTGGCTTTGCCGGTCTGGCGCTGCTTTGCTACGCGGCCTTCATGTTGCTGAACCGGCACAACCCTGATCGCATACCGCCGCTGCAGGCGGTGTTCTGGCAGTTGCTGGTGGGGGCCCTGGTCATGCTGTGGGTGGCGGGGCCGACGGCACTCGCTGTGCCCGTGGAAGCGCTGCCCTGGATGCTGGCAACGGGTTTGCTGCCCGGTTTCCTGGCTTTGACCTGCACGGTGCTGGCGATGCAGCGCCTGCCCACGGCCCAGTTCGGTACACTGGCCTACAGTGAGCCGGTGGCGGTTATCCTGTTCGGCTGGCTGTTGTTTGCAGAGATCCTGTCGCCGCTGCAGGTGACGGGGTGCCTGTTGATTATCGCCGCGGGTATTGTGCAGGCGCGAGTGAGTGCTGCATCGACTCCGGTGGAGCCTTTACTTGCCGATACAGAAGCTGGAAAAAATTTCGCCCAGTAGTTCATCGCTGCTGATCACGCCGGTGATGCTGCCCAGAGCGTTGTGACAGCGGCGCAGGTCTTCTGCCAGCAACTCACCAGCGCCGGCGAGCTGCAACTGTTCGCGGCCGGCTTCCAGGCAGGCGGCGGCTTCTGCCAGCGCCGCCAGGTGTCGGCGGCGGGCGCTGAAGCTGTCGCCGCCGGCGTCGCTGTAGCCCATGCACTGTTTCAGGTGCTCGCGCAGTAAATCCATGCCGGCGCCGGTCAGGGCGGACAGTTCGATGATGGTATCGCCGCCTTGTTGAATGACGGCGGGCGGGCGGCCGCTGAGGTCGGCTTTGTTGTGCACAACGGTGACCGGAAGGTCTGCGCCCAGGCGCTGGTTCTTCTCCGGCCACAGGGCGGCGCTGGCGATATCGGCATCGGGGGAGCTGCCGTCCACCACCAGCAGGATGCGATCGGCGGAGGCCATCTCCTCCCAGGCGCGACGAATGCCCTCCTGCTCCACCAGGTCGGCAGACTCGCGCAGACCGGCGGTGTCGACAATGTGCAGGGGCATGCCGTCGATCTGGATATGCTCGCGCAGCACATCGCGGGTGGTGCCCTCGATGGGCGTGACGATGGCAGTGTCCTGCCCGGCCAGGGCGTTCAGCAGGCTCGATTTGCCGGCATTGGGGCGCCCGGCGATAACCAGTTTCATGCCTTCCTGCAACAGGCTGCCCTGGCGCGCGGCCTGTAGTACCTGTTGCAGGCGGGTCTGCAGCGCTTCGACCTGTTCTGCCACCTTGCCGTCGGCGAGGAAGTCGATCTCCTCCTCCGGGAAGTCGATGGCGGCCTCCACATAGACCCGCAGGCGGGTAACTGCCTCTACCAGTGCATCGATCTCCCGTGAGAAAGCGCCCTGCAGGGAGCGGGTGGCGGAGAGCGCCGCCTGCTCTGTCGTACTGTTGATCAGGTCGGCGATGGCCTCGGCCTGGGCCAGATCCAGCTTGTCATTGAGGAAGGCGCGCTCGGAAAATTCCCCCGGCCGCGCAAGCCTGGCCCCGGCGGCGCAACAGGCTTTCACCAGCAGGTCGAGAATGACCGGGCCGCCGTGACCCTGCAGTTCCACCACATCTTCGCCGGTAAACGAGTTGGGGCCGGGAAAGTACAGGCCGATGCCGCTGTCCAGTTGCTGCCCGCTGCTGTCCCGGAACACCCGGAAGTGGGCGTGACGCGGTGTCAGGGGGGCGCCGCAGAGGCTTTCACCGATGGCCCTGGCCGCGGTGCCAGACAGGCGAACAATGCCCACCCCGCCGCGGCCGGGGGCGGTGGCGATGGCGACAATGGTGTCGCCGTCAAGGTGTGACAGTGTGCTCATGGCAGCAGTATACGGAGGCGGCGGCCGGGAAAGAATGTCCCGGCCGCCGCTGGCGGGAAAGTGCCGCTGATCAGGCGGCCGTGCCCTGCTTTTCGATCTGCCGGGTAATCACCCACTGCTGGGCCATGGACAGCAGGTTGTTCACCACCCAGTACAATACCAGGCCGGCGGGGAACCACAGGAAGAAGAAGGTGAACACAATGGGCATCCACTGCATGATCTTGGCTTGCATCGGGTCCGGTGGCGGCGGGTTCAGCTTTTGCATGAACCACATGCTGGCGCCCATCAGCAGGGGCAGCACGAAGTAAGGGTCCATCACCGACAGATCCTTGATCCACAGCATGAAGGGCGCGTGACGCAGTTCCACGCTTTCCATCAGTACCCAGTACAGGGCGATAAACACCGGCATCTGTACCAGGATGGGCAGGCAGCCGCCCATCGGGTTGATCTTCTCTTTGCGGTACAGCTCCATCATCGCCTGGGACTGCTTCTGCTTGTCGTCGCCGTACTGTTCGCGGATGTCCTGCATCTTGGGCGCTACCCGCCGCATATTGGCCATGGAGCGGTAGCTGGTGGCGGACAGTTTGAAGAACGCCGCCTTGATCAGAACGGTCAGACAGATAATCGCCAGGCCCCAGTTGCCTACCAGGGAATGAATTTTGGTCAGCAGCCAGAACAGGGGCTGGGCGATCCACCACAGCCAGCCGTAATCGACAGAGAGATCGAGGTAGGGGGAAATCTCTTCCAGACGGTACTGGTCCTTGGGCCCGGCGTAGAATTCTGCGCCGGTTTTGCCGCTTTCACCGGGCAGCACTACCAGTGCGGGGCTGGTAAAGCCGGCAATGTTGAAGCCGTTGGCGGTGACCCGGGTGCTGTAGGTGTGGGTCTGTCCGGGAGTGGGGATCCACGCGCTGAGGAAGTAGTGCTGGATCATGGCGATCCAGCCATCGGGCAACTGTGCCTTGAAGGGCTCTTCCTTCATGTCGTCGAAGCTGAACTTGGTGAAGCGCTCGTCGGGCTGGGTGATCGCGGCGCCGAGGAAGGGCTGGATACCCATGCCACCGCCGCCGGCACCGGATTCCGGCGCATCGCTGCTGTCGCGCTTGAGCTGGCCAAAGAGGTTTGCCTGGAAGCGCTGCTGGCTGTTGTTACTGACCAGGTATTCCATTTGCACCAGGTAGTGGGCGCGGCGGAAGGTGTAGCGCTTGGTGACTTCGATGCCTTCATCGTTGGACCACTGCAGATCGACCTGCAGGCTGTCCTGCCCGGGCGTGAGGCGGTATTCGCTCTGCGCGCTGCTGAATTGGGCGCGGCCTCCTGCGTCGATGCCGTCGGGGCCGATCAGGCCGGACTGGGCGATGTAGGTGCGGCCGGCGTTCTGTTCCAGCAGTACGAAGGGTTTGCCTTCCAGGGATTCCAGGTGCTCCACCAGTGCCAGTTCGACTATGTCGCCGCCGCGCAGATCGATGGCTACCTGCAGTTCGTCCGTATAGACGCGAACGATATTGTCGCTGGAGGCCGGTTGCGATGCAGGCGTCTGTACTGGCGTGTCGGCAGTGGCGCCGGGTGCGGCGGGCAGGTCATCCAGATCCGGTGCGGCATCGGTTGCGGGCTCGGCCAGCGCCGGCAGGTCAGCGCTGGCGTCGGCTGTTGCCGTGTTGACACTTTCCGTGAGGCGGGTGGTGACCGGGGCGGCGGCCTGGGTCCTGGCGTCCTTGAACGCCACCCACTCGGTCAGCAGCATGAAGGAGAGCACGGCAATGGCGCCGATCAGCAGTGAGCGTTGCAAATCCATAGTGAGTTCGTATCAGTGAGTCTGTGTGCGGGGGGGCACCGGGTCAACGCCGCCCTCGTGCCATGGGTGGCAGCGCGACAGCCGCCGGGCGGCCAGGGAGCTTCCTTTTATTACGCCGTGCTCTTCAATGGCTTCCCGGGCGTAACTCGAGCAGCTGGGATAGAAGCGACAGCGATTGCCGAGGAATGGACTCAGGCAGGCCTGGTAGACCGAAATAAAGAAGACCAACAAACGGCGCATCAGCGTCCCCGGCTTTCACTAGTGTCAGCTTCGGAAACCCGTCTGGCCAGTTTCCGCCATTGCCCGCGCAATATAGAGGATAGCTCTGCATTATCCAACTGGTCGATTCCGCGACGGGCGAGCAGAACAACATCCATATAGGGCGGCTGGGCCCCAGCCTGGCGAAACATTTCCCGGGCCAGTCGTTTGACCCTGTTGCGCTGAACTGCCTGGCGGACATTTTTTTTGGCCACGACTAAACCCAGGCGATGCCCGGGTCGGTCGTTCTGTTTTGCCAGCAGCAAAACGTGCTTGTGTGAGGCCCTGGCCTCGGCGCCGTCAAAAACCCGGCTGTAGTCCCTGGCGGTGAGCAGGCGGCTGGTTTTGCCGAAGCTGTGTTGCGAGCCCTGCGGCTGCGCCACACCACTCATCGCGCAGGCGCCTGGATCAGGCGGCGAGGCGCTTGCGGCCTTTGGCGCGACGACGGCTCAGAACCAGACGGCCGTTTTTGGTGGCCATCCGCGCACGAAAACCGTGGGTGCGTTTGCGCTTGATTACGCTGGGCTGAAAAGTTCTTTTCATGACACTGATTCCAGTAGGTATATAAAAGTCATAAGACCCCGGTTGGCACCGGGGCCGGAAAAAAGGGTGGGTATTCTAGTGAAACGCCGGGGCCAATACAATCAGCTCCCAGGGTTTTTTTCTCCTCTACGGACCGCTGCCGGCGGATTATTTCACGCTTACATCCATTTTTCCGGAAGGCAGAGGCGGCGCGGCCTGTGGCGTTCGGTGCACAGTTTCCCACAAAGAAACCCACAGGATATACACAGGTGGATTGATTGCGGTATAAGCTTTTTCCGCACCCGGCTCTTGCCAGAAATACGCATATAAGGTACTGATTTCTAATAATAAAAAAACTGGCGGTCGAGGAGGGTTTTTTGTGGATAAGTGATTTGCCGGGGCGTATGATGCCCCTTCTCGGCAGTCGTTATGCCACTGGGATAAGAACTTACTCACAGTAAGATTCAAGCAAGACCAAACGCAAAAACAACCATATCAAGGCCAGCCACCGTGAGGTGGCGATCAGGGGGATAGTTTGCCTGGCATCACCTGGCAGCGCTGTGTAGACCGACTGCAGAGCGAGCTGCCGTCGCAACAATTCAATACCTGGATTCGGCCCCTGCAGGCCGCCCAGGACGGGCAAATGCTGACGCTGTTTGCTCCCAATCGTTTCATCAAGGATTTCGTCGCCAACAAGTTCTCCGGCCGTATTCACGAGTTGGTGCGGGAGATTGAAGGTGATCACGCGCCCGACGTGGTGCTACAGATCGGTAGCCGCCCGCAGACAGCGGACAGTGCTGCGCATATTGCGCCCGCTGCGACTCAATCCGCACCGTCGGGAGCGGGCGGTTTTGCGCTGGAGCCAGTAGAGCGGGCAAGCGGTCCGGTTCTTTCCCGGTCGGCGTCGCAGGGCTCCTATGAGCGGCGTGCCCCGACATCACCAGCGAACTCGCATCGCGCCGAACCTGCGGTTGCCCATCAGCCCGGGTTGTCCGGATCGTTTACTTTCGACAGTTTTGTAGAGGGCAAGTCCAACCAGTTGGCCCTGGCGGCAGCCCGGCAGGTGGCGGAAAACCCCGGCTCTGCCTACAACCCCCTGTTTCTGTACGGTGGCGTCGGCCTGGGCAAGACCCACCTGATGCACGCGGTGGGCAATGCCCTGCGGGCGCAGAAGCCCGATGCCAAGGTGGTGTACCTGCATTCCGAACGTTTCGTGGCGGACATGGTCAAGGCGCTTCAGCTCAATGCCATCAACGAATTCAAACGCTACTATCGCTCGGTGGATGCCCTGCTGATCGATGACATTCAGTTTTTTGCCAAGAAGGATCGATCCCAGGAAGAGTTCTTCCATACCTTCAATGCATTGCTGGAAGGTGGCCAGCAGATGATCCTTACCTGCGATCGCTACCCCAAGGAGCTGGATGGCCTGGAGGAGCGCCTCAAGTCGCGCTTTGGCTGGGGGCTCACTGTGGCGGTGGAGCCGCCGGAGCTGGAAACCCGGGTGGCGATCCTTATGAACAAGGCCAACCAGGCGCGCATAGAGCTGCCGCCGGACTCGGCTTTCTTTATTGCCCAGCGGATTCGCTCCAACGTTCGCGAACTGGAAGGCGCGTTGAAGAGGGTGATAGCAAGCGCTCACTTCACCGGCAAGCCGGTGGATATCGACTTGATCAAGGAAAGCCTCAAGGATCTGCTGGCCCTGCAGGACAAGCAGGTCAGCCTGGACAATATCCAGCGCACCGTGGCGGAGTACTACAAAATCAAGGTGGCGGATCTGATGTCCCGGCGCCGCAGTCGCTCTGTGGCGCGTCCGAGGCAGGTGGCCATGACCCTGGCCAAGGAATTGACCAATCACAGCCTGCCGGAAATTGGCGACAGTTTTGGTGGTCGCGACCACACGACAGTGCTGCACGCATGTCGTAAAATCAAGGAGCTTCGTGAAACCAGTTCGGATATCCGCGAAGACTATAAGAATTTGCTGCGCTCACTCACCACTTGAGTGGTCTGGTGTTGCTGTTGCACTGGTGGGCCGGGGCCGCGGGCGCTGGCTGGGGAATGGCTGAATTACCACCGCGCTGGGCGGTGTGTTAAGGAATACACCTCGTTATGAAATTTGTGATCTCTCGGGACGCTCTGCTCAAGCCACTCAATCTCGTTGCCGGTGTTGTAGAGCGGCGCCAGACCCTGCCGATCCTGTCCAATGTGCTGCTGGTCCTGGAAGGGGACCGGTTGTCGCTGACTGGTACCGATCTGGAAGTTGAACTGGTCGGGCGGGTGCAGTTGCCCGCACCCGGTGTCGACGGTGAACTCACGGTTCCCGCCCGCAAGCTGGTAGATATCTGTAAGTCCCTCCCGGAAGGGAATGACATCGAGTTCAATGCTGAAGATGGCAAGGTCACCGTTAAATCGGGCCGCAGCCGTTTCACTTTGTCTACCCTCCCCGCCCGCGAATTTCCCAGTGTCGATGACAGTATCGGCACCCACCAGTTTGCGTTGAAACAGGGCCAGCTGCGCCGCCTGATTGACCGTACTGGCTTTGCCATGGCCCAGCAGGACGTTCGTTACTACCTGAACGGCATGCTGTGGGAGCTTAAGGAAGGCCGCATGCGGGTGGTCGCCACCGATGGGCATCGCCTGGCGATGTGTACCCTGCCGTCGGATGTCGACACTCAGGAGGATCTGCAGGTCATTCTGCCCCGCAAGGGGGTTCTGGAGCTCGCCCGCCTGCTGATGGAAGATGAAGCGGACATCGGTATTGTGTTGGGAAGCAATCACCTGCGCGCCACGACAGCGGATTTCACTTTTACCTCCAAGCTGGTTGACGGCAAGTTCCCGGATTATGAGCGCGTTTTGCCCCGCGCTGCCGATAAGTGCGTCATTGGCTCTCGCACCGAGTTGCGTCAGGCATTTACTCGCACGGCGATTCTGTCCAATGAAAAATACCGTGGAGTGCGCCTGAAACTGGTGAACGACGCCATGGAAATCGTCGCCAACAACCCCGAGCAGGAACAGGCCGAAGAGTCGGTTCCGGTGGACTACCAGGGGGACAGCCTGGAAATCGGCTTTAACGTCAGCTATCTGCTCGATGTGCTGGGTGTGCTGAGCGGGGAGAAGGTTCGCCTGTCGCTCTCCGACCCCAACAGCAGCGCCCTGTTGGAAGAAACCGAAACTGACGACTCTGTTTATGTTGTTATGCCCATGCGGCTGTAATCTTGCGCTGGCCGCCCACTACCTTGGTGTGGGTGGCCGGGTTTTCTCACCGGTTCTCCGCGCCCATCGCTGAAGCAGCCCCCACCTGTGGCACTGCAACAACTCAATATACATCGCGTACGTAATATCCAGGCGGCGTCCCTGCCCCGCTTTGCCCGCATCAACGTCTGTTTTGGCGAGAATGGAAGTGGTAAGACCAGTATTCTCGAAGCCATCCACCTGCTTGGTATGGCGCGCTCTTTTCGGGGAACCAGTGCCAGGACCCTCATTACCCATGGCCATCCTGACTGCATCGTACAGGGCGCTGTCGCCAGGAGCGGCGGCGCACGAAAGCTGCTGGGCGTCCAGCGCCTGTTGAACGGAGAGGTATCACTTCGGGTGCAGGGCGCCCCGGCAAGGGCGGTGTCGGAACTGGTGGATCACCTGCCGCTGCAGGTCATCAACGCCGACAGCTTTGCGCTCCTGACCGGGAGTCCTCCCGCACGAAGGCAGTATCTGAACTGGGGGGTGTTCCACGTGGAACATCGTTTCTTCCCTGAGTGGCAGCGCTTCCAGCGCTGTATTAAACAGCGGAATAGCGGGCTTCGGCGTGATAGACTGGCCGACCGCGAACTGTCCGTCTGGACGCGGGAGCTGGCTGAATCCGGACAGCGTTTAAACAGCTATCGCCAGGCCTATTTTGCTGACCTGGCGCCTTTGTTTCGCTCGTTGATGGATCGCTTGCTACCGCAGTTGGGCGAGCTCGAATTGCGCTTGCGACAGGGCTGGGACAAGCGCCTGAGTTACGGGGAGGCGCTGGCTGCAACCCTTGCCTCAGATCGGGAAAAGGGTTTCACCCAGGTTGGTCCGCAGCGAGCTGATCTCAAGGTCGTGATCGATGGCCGGGCCGCCGAGGATGTGCTTTCCCGCGGCCAGCAAAAGCTGGTGATCTGTGGTTTGAAGTTGGCCCAGGGTCAGTTGATGCAGGACAGGGCCCAGAAGCAGTGTATCTACCTGGTGGATGATTTGCCCTCGGAGCTGGATGCGCAGCACAACCGCCGCGTGTGCGAAGAATTGGACAGGTTGGGCGCACAGGTATTCATCACCTGTGTCGCGCAGGACGATCTTGCGGATCAGTGGTCACAAGCGCAGGATCTGGCCATGTTCCACGTGGAACATGGCGAAGTGACAGAGCAAAGTTTTGGTGAAACAAGCCTCGACCCCGCCGCAGCTGGGGCGAAATAAAGAGAGTCATCGGAAAGAGTCATTCGGAATATGAGCGATCAGGAAAGGAACTACGATTCTTCAAGCATCAAGGTACTCAAGGGTCTGGACGCCGTCCGCAAACGGCCGGGCATGTACATTGGTGATACTGACGATGGTACTGGCCTGCACCACATGGTGTTTGAGCTGGTCGACAATTCCATCGACGAGGCGCTCGCCGGCCATTGCTCCCGGATCGATATTGTTATCCACCCCGATGAGTCGGTTACAGTGGGTGACGATGGTCGCGGCATCCCGACCGAAATGCACGAAGAAGGGGTATCTGCCGCCGAAGTTATCATGACCGTGCTGCACGCCGGTGGTAAGTTCGATGACAATACCTACAAAGTCTCCGGCGGCCTGCATGGCGTGGGTGTTTCGGTGGTAAACGCCCTCTCCGAAGAACTGACCCTGACAATCCGTCGTGAAGGCAAGATGTACGAGCAGATCTACCGCCACGGTGTACCCCAGGCGCCGCTGGCAGCGATCGGCGAGACCGAAAGCTCCGGCACCAGTGTTCACTTCAAGCCCTCTGCCCAGACCTTTACCAATATTGAGTTCCACTTCGATCAGCTGGCCAAGCGTCTGCGGGAACTGGCCTTCCTGAATTCCGGCGTGCGCATCGTGCTGAAGGACGAACGCAGCGGTAAAGAGGAAGCCTATGCCTACGAGGGCGGGTTGAATGCCTTCGTAAACTACCTGAACCAGAACAAGACGCCGGTCAACAAGCCTTTCCACTTTCAGGTCGATACCGACGAAGGTATTGGTGTTGAGGTGGCCCTGCAGTGGAACGACACCTTCCAGGAAAACATCTACTGCTACACCAACAATATTCCCCAGCGAGACGGCGGCACCCACCTTGCCGGCTTTCGCGCCGCACTCACCCGCAGCCTGAATGGCTACATCGAGCGCGAGGGGATGGCCAAGAAGGCCAAAGTCAACACGACCGGTGATGATGCCCGGGAAGGTCTGACCGCTATTATTTCGGTGAAAGTCCCCGATCCCAAGTTTTCATCCCAGACCAAGGATAAATTGGTCTCCTCCGAGGTGAAAACCGCGGTAGAACAGGCAATGAATGCCGAGTTCAATGATTACCTGCTGGAAAATCCCCAGGAAGCGAAGTCTGTGGTGGGCAAGATGCTGGACGCCGCACGGGCTCGCGAAGCCGCGCGCAAAGCCAGGGAAATGACCCGCCGCAAAGGCGCCCTGGATATTGCCGGTCTGCCCGGCAAACTGGCGGACTGCCAGGAGAAAGACCCTGCCCTGTCCGAGCTGTACCTGGTCGAGGGTGACTCCGCTGGCGGTTCAGCCAAGCAGGGGCGCAACCGTCGCTTTCAGGCCATCCTGCCGCTGAAGGGCAAGATTCTCAATGTCGAGAAGGCCCGTTTCGACAAGATGCTTGGCTCTGCCGAAGTGGGCACCATCGTTACCGCCCTCGGCTGTGGCATTGGCAAAGACGAGTTCGATGCCGATAAACTCCGCTATCACAGCATCATCATCATGACCGACGCCGATGTCGATGGATCTCATATTCGAACCCTGTTGCTGACCTTCTTCTTCCGGCAGATGCCGGAACTGATCGAGCGCGGTCATATCTACATCGCCCAGCCGCCGCTGTACAAAGTGGCCAAGGGCAAGCAACACACCTATCTCAAGGACGACGATGCCCTGCGCCAGTACCTGACCCAGTCGGCCCTGGACGGCGCTGCCATCGTGGTCAACCCGGACGCGCCGGCCATCACCGGCGAGGGGCTGGAGCAATTGGTCGGCGAGTTCCGCAAAGTGGCTGCCACGGTGGACCGCCTGAGTCGTCTGTATGCTCCCGCAGTGTTGTGGCAAATAGTCTACGGGGAGCACATCAGCGTCGACGACCTGAAGGATGAGGCCCGTGTGGCTGCCTTCGCGCAGATGCTGAGTGAGCGCTTACTACCAGTGGCACCAAAGGGCAGTGTATACGACGTTGTCGTCCGCAAGGATCAGGAGCGGCAGATTTTCTTCCCGGTGGTGAAACTGCTGGCTCACGGTATCGAGTCCGAGACTGAATACCACCACGAGTTCTTTGCCTCCGGCGAATACCGCAGCATGGTGGCTCTCGGAAACACCATTAACAACCTGATCGAGGAAGGCGGTTACTTCCAGCGTGGCGACAAGGTGCTCAACACCCGTGATTTCGAAACCGGTCTGTCCTGGCTGATGGCAGAGGCGCGCAAGGGCTACAATATCCAGCGTTACAAGGGCCTGGGTGAGATGAACCCGGATCAGCTCTGGGAAACCACCATGGACCCGGAAGTGCGTCGCATGCTGAGGGTGACCATCGAGGACGCCATTGCCGCCGACCAGATATTTACCTGCCTGATGGGTGATCATGTGGAGCCCCGTCGGGATTTCATCGAGGAAAATGCGTTGTCCGTTGCCAACCTGGATGTGTAGCGAATCTTTCTAGATTTGCTAGCTCTTTTCCTCTCGCTATAACAGGAGACAAGGCTTGGCCTACGAATTGACCGGAAAGATCAAACTTATCCAGGAACCCCAGACTTTCAACAGTGGCTTTACCAAGCGGGAAATGGTGGTGACCGTGGACGATGGCCGCTATCCGCAGGAGATCAACCTGGAGTTTGTACAGGACAAGATTTCCCTGCTGGACGGCCTGCAGCCCGGGCAGGAAGTCACTGTGAGTTTCGATATCCGCGGGCGCGAGTACAACGGGCGCTATTTCAACAACCTGCAGGGCTGGAAGGTGGAGGCTGCCGCAGCCGCCGAGACCAGTGCTGACTACGGGGCTCCGGCCGGCGGCGAAGAGCCGCCGCCCTACGGCGACGACGACATCCCTTTCTGATCCGGTCACAGGCTCGGCACCGGGATCATGGAACTGCCTCTGCTGCTGGCCGGCCCGATACTGCGGCGTGTTGAGCGCAAGCGCTTTGTCGCCTGGCTGGCGACCAGCCAGCGCTGCGACCTGAAGCTGACGCTCAGCCCGTCGCAGGCGCCAGAGCAGTCCTATCACCTGCGAGCCGGCGAGGCGGGCCTGAATGCCATTCAGGCAGGAAAGCACCTGCATTTTCTGTTGCTGGATGTGCCGCTGGACGAGGAATTGCCCAGCGACACCTGGGTGGCCTATCAGCTAGCCCTGGGCACCGGGGGTGAAGGGGCCGCGCACTGGCGCGACCTGGGCGAGCTGGCTCCGGACCTGTGCTATGACGGTCATTCCCTGCCGGGCTTCCGCCTGTCTGGCCGGGTCCATTCGGTTCTTCACGGCTCCTGTCGCAAACCCCATCACGGCGCTGGCGATGGCCTGGTAAGGGCGGATCAATTGCTGGCGCAATGGCTCGCCGATAGTGATGCTGGCAGCGATGCGAACAGCAAGGACAGCACCCACAGCGATTGGCCCGCCGCGCTGATGCTGAGCGGCGACCAGATATATGCCGACGATGTCGCCGGCCCCCTGCTGCGCCGCATACACCACCTGATTCCACTGCTGGGGCTGCCCGACGAACCACTGGCCGGGGCCGGTGACGAGGTGAAGGCCGGCAGCGCGGAGGCACTCTATCAGCACCCCGATTGCTACTACCGGCGCGATCGCCTGCTGCCGCAAACCCGGCGCAACCGTGGCTTGGCGCAAGTGCTGTTTCGCGGCGCAGAGAAGCCGGTATTCACCACGGCCAATGCGCGCAACCACCTGATTACGCTAGCCGAAATGCTGGTGATGTACCTCCTGGTATGGTCGCCGACGCTCTGGCGTTGCGGTACATGTGGAATGCCAAAAGGATTGGATCAGGAAGAGCAGGATCTGTATCGCAAGCAGGACGATGCCGTTGAGGGTTTCGCCGAAGGCCTGGCAGCGGTGCAGCGTCTTTTTGCCCACATCCCGGTGGCGATGATTTTCGACGATCACGATGTGACAGACGACTGGAACCTTACCCGGGGTTGGGAAGAGAGCGCCTACGGGCATCCCTTCTCCAGCAGGGTGATCGGCAATGCCCTGCTGGCCTACCTGCTGTGCCAGGGCTGGGGCAACAGTCCGGATGCCTTTCCAGCGGAGCTCATGCAGCGCGTTGCCAATACCCTCAAGCTTCCCGGTGGCGAAGAACACGACAATCTGCTGGTTGATCTGTTGCGTTTTGATCATTGGCATTACGTATGGAATTTAAACCCGCCGCTGGTGGTCGCCGACTGTCGCACCCACCGCTGGCGCTCGGAATCATCGGCCGACAAGCCGTCGGGATTGATGGACTGGGAGGCCCTCACCGACCTGCAGCACGACCTCAAGGGCCTGCCGGCGGTGCTCCTGGTTTCCTCGGCACCCATCTTCGGGGTCAAGTTGATCGAAGTGATTCAGCGCGTGTTTACCTATGTCGGTTTGCCGTTGATGGTGGACGCCGAGAACTGGATGTCTCACCGGGGCGCCGCCTCCGCCATACTGAATATTTTTCGCCATTCGCGAACGCCGGGTCACTTTGTCATCCTGTCCGGCGATGTGCACTACTCCTTTGTCTACGACGTGGAGCTGCGCGGTCGCCTGCGCGGGCCGGACATCTACCAGATCTGCAGCAGCGGCCTGGCCAACAGTTTTCCGGAGCGCTTGCTGGCGACCCTCGACCACCTGAACCGCTGGCTCTACTCGCCGCGCTCTCCGCTCAACTGGCTGACCCGTCGGCGCAGCATGCGCGTGATCCCGCGCAAACCGGAGGGAACGCCGCACGGCAGGCGGCTCCTCAACGGGGCGGGTATCGGACTGGTGGAACTGGATGACGAAGGCGTTCCCACGCGCATCTGCCAGTATCTGGCTGACGGCGGCGTGGTGGAGTTCACCCGGCGGGAACATGAATCGCGCTGGCGCTGAACTGGCGGCTGCCACCGGGCTTCTTTACACTGCCGGGGCCACCGTCTCCCGAGGAATTTCCCTTGCCTGCCGCATCGCGACGCCTGTTCACTGGTACCACACTGTTTATCGCCCTCTTCTGTCAGCCCGCTGTGGCGACCGACTATTTCCAGCCCCAGCGCCAACTGATCCGCCACGGGGTTGAAGCCGTGCTCGCCTGTAATGGCCTGTTCACCTCCGGGCGCAAGCTGGAACAGGTCAGGCGGCAGGAGCTGGCCTATCTGGTGCGCTTCGACGAAAACACAGAAGCCGGCAAGTTGCAGGTTGATCGACAACAGCAGCGGGTGACGGTCTCCGGCGCCGGCGCCGGCGCCGGCGCCGACGGCGACCAGGCGATCAGTGCGGTATTTCGCCCCGGTATCGGTTGCGTCGTGATGGCGCCCGGGCAGACGCCAGAGGATATCGATGCCCTGCCGCGGCTGGATATGCCGCCGCCTCCGGGTGATGCCGCCGCGATTCCCTGGCCGTTGGGGGATCTGACGCCTGCTGGGCCGCTGCCCGCTTCCGTCGATGGGGCTGCGCTCCAGGCGGCCTCCGACTGGGCCTTTGACCGCGATACCCCCGAGCAGGACACCATCAGCCTGCTGGTGCTGTACCAGGGCAATATCGTGCACGAACGCTACGCTCCCGGTTTTGATATGCACACCCGCACCCGCACCTGGTCCACCGCCAAGAGTATTGCCGCCACCCTCATCGGGCAACTGGTGGAGGCCGACCGGCTCGCCCTGGACGAACCGCTGTCCCTGCCCTGGTCCCCGGCACTGGAGGGCGGGTCTGATCCGCGCGCGCAGATAACACTGCGCCACCTGTTGAATATGTCCAGTGGGCTGTACCCGGTGGACAGCTTTGGCCGCGAATACGCCACCGGCTCCGGGCTGGCCTACTGGGCCGGCGCCAGTTCGGTCGCCGGCGCACTGGATCGCGGGCTGGTGCGCCACCCGGGCAGCTTCTGGGATTACGAGAACTACGACACCCTGCTGGCGGTGCTGGCGATGAAGCAGGCGCTTGGCGCAGAGGCCTACCGGGAATATCCCCGCCGCGCACTGCTGGACAAGCTCGGTATGCGCAACACGCTGCTCAGTACCGATCGCTTCGGCGATTTTATTCTGAGCAGCCAGGTCTACAGCAATGCCCGCGACCTTGCGCGTTTCGGCCAGCTCTACCTGCAGCGGGGGCGCTGGCAGGGAGAGCAGATCATTTCCGAAGCGTGGATAGACTTCGTGCGAACACCGGCCCCGGCCACTGCGGACAGCGGCAATTTCTACGGTGGCCAGTGGTGGCTGGTACCGGACGAGCGCAAGGGCGAGGTGCCGGCAGATGCCTACAGCACCGCCGGCAACCGCGGCCAGTTTGTGATCGTCGTGCCCTCCCACGACCTGGTGATTGTGCGGCGCGGGCTCGATTACGGCGCCCAGGGCTTTGATCGCTGGGACCTGGCGCGCGAGGTTATCAAGGCCATCCGGCGCTAAGCCGCTATCGCCTATGGTCATGAACCGCCCGACCCCCTATATTGGACCCCTTGGCGAGCCAGCGGGCTCCAATCACAGATAAAAAGATGTAACAGCAGGTGAAGCAGCAAGGACTCTGGGATGTCGAGGGGAGCGGCATTGCGCACCGTGGCGGTGCCAAGGCCGGCTACGTGCTCGACAATATGGAGGGCGCGGTGGATCGCGCCGCCTTTCTCGCCAAGACCCATATGCCCATCGCCATCATCGGCGCCCGGGGCACCGGCAAGATGTACGTGGCCCGGGTCGTGCACCAGGAATCCGGCGGCCTGCCCGGCCACTTTGTCGCCATTGACTGCCGCGAGTTTCGCAACTGCGACAACGCCAACCGCGCCATCAGCGCGACCCTGGCCGCTAGCCGCGATAAAACCCTGGTTTTCAAGTATCCCCACCTGATGTGCGCCGATGCCCAGCTGCGACTGGCGCGGCAACTCCGCAGCCGCACCCTGTTGCTCGACGGTCATCCCCCCCGGCCGCTGAGCGGGGCGCGGTTTGTCGCCCTGCTGCCGGATTCCATTGAGCGCCTGGTGCGCACCCGCCAGTTGCAGGAGCCACTGGCCACAGTATTTGCCGGCTATCCCATCTACGTGCCGCCCATTCGCGATCGCCAGCGGGCGGTACTGCGCTGGGCGGACAAGATCCTGCAGCAGGAGTGCGAGGACCGGGAGCTGGACCCACACCGTTTCACGCCCGAGGCGGAGGGCGCCATGCTGGCGCATACCTGGGAGGGCAATATCAGCGAGATGCGCCAGCGTATCGGTCAGGCACTGACGCAGGCGGAAGGCGCTCGGGTCCGACCCGCAGATCTCGGCCTGCTGGGGGCGGCACAGGATGTCGAACGGCCCCTGCTGGAGCCCATTGTCGACGGCTTTGGCGGCGAACTCTCCAGTCTCGGCCGCTACCGGCCGAGCGCTGCGGAAGCCCTGGAACAGATGTTGGCGGAGGCGCTGCACCACGCCCTCTCCGGCGACGTCCCCGCACCGCTGGGTCAGTGGCTGGAGGACGAGATCGTGGTGGCGGTCATAGCGGACTGCGGCGGGCGCCTCGCCCGCGCCGCGCGCAGGCTCGGCACTAACTCACGCAATCTGCAGCGCTGGCAGCCGCGTATTGGCGAACGTGCGGCAGCGCGCGGCGACAGCATGCTGTGGAAGAATATGGATACACTGGTGCGCAACTGGCTTGCGGAGGGATGTGACGGCACTGCCGACCCCCTTTCCTGGGCGCGGACGCTGGTGCTGAAACAGCTCGAAAACCAGGGCAGTGGTGTCGCCGTCAAACAGCGTGCCGCCGCGGCCGGCGTGTCGGTACCCACCTACAACAAGCGCCTCAAACAGGCCCGGGAGGCGGAGGTCAGTCATGGCTGAAGGCAGTGCCAGGAAGCCGGGGGAAGCCGGTGTGCAGCGTCGTCCGCCGGCGGAGTATGCAGAACAGTATCGCGCGCTGTTGGGTGAACCCGCGCCCTCGGCGCTGGGTTTTTCCGCCCGGCTCAATATGTTGTGGGACCTCAGCGGTGCGGTGCCGCCGCTGGCGGAGGGCCGGGTTATCAGCTTGCTGGCCATCAATCCGCAGTGGCGCGAGGCGGAGGTGCGCAGCTGGTTGCAAAAGGATGTACTGCCGCCGCGGGATGAACTCAATACCATGGTGCGCTTTCTGATGTCGCTGCTCGGTGAACACCAGGACACCCGGCACTGGGAGGCCTTCCTGGTTTACGGCCCTGGTGTGGTGTCATCACCGGTGGATCACCTGCTGTACCGGGAAGACCAGGGCCGCCGCGAGATCGCCACCCTGATCTTCGCCCAGGTCACCGACCGCTACCGGATTCCGCCGTCGGCCTACGATGCCGAGGAGGCCTTCCAGCGCTGCCTTACCCTGATGTACCGGCTGAACATCTACGAGCTGGGCGACTTCCAGCCCGGCCACCTGGAACCCTTCCGCAATTTCATGTTTCCCCGTGGCGACTGAACCCCGCGGCCTGCGCGCCGCTGATACCCCTTCATCCGCGGCCGCTCCGGTACAGGCGGTGTGGTTACTGGCCGGATCGGCGGGGGCCACCGCGGCGGTGCAGCGCTTTCTGGGTGCCTTTCGCCGCCGCCCCCCGGTCGCCTTCCTCTACGCACAGCATTACGACCCCCTGCGTCAGGACCAGTTGCGTCATCTGAGCAGTCCGAGCCCTCTGTTTCACATGGGTTTGATCGAAGAGCGCCACGCGCTGCTGGCGGGAGAGGTACTGATCGTGCCGCCGCGCTGGCGTATCGGTATCGGTGCCGACGCTGTCTGGGCAGAACGCGAGCAGCCCTGGACGACAGGGGGCCACAGCCCCGACATCGATGAACTGGAAGTCCTGCTGGCGGCGGCGCGGCTGCCGGCGCGGGGCCTGATTCTGTTTTCCGGCATGGGGCGCGATGGCGCCGGCAATCTCGATGTACTCGACACCACCGGCTGTCGCCTGTGGGTGCAGCAGCCGGCATCTGCGGTGTGCCGCGGGATGCCCGAAGCGGCTATCGCCAGCGGTCTGGTGCATCGCAGCGCCACTCCGGAATTGCTGGCAACGGCGTTGGAGCAGCTCTACGACTGAGGAGCGTGGCCTCGCACGGATCTCCCCCGGACTTTTTTGTGAACCGCATCACACTTCTGTGCTAACTGGAGAAAACTCCAGTTTTTCCTTGCTGGGCCGCGACGCAATTTAAATACTGTGGTCGCCGGTTGCCCTGGTTGCGGCCACGAATCAAGAAGCTGCGAGGTTACAAATGACGGACCAGACAGAAGAACTCGACATCAGCGGGGTCAAGGTCGCCATCGTGGACGACGCCAAGACCATTCGCATGATGATGTCGCACACCCTGAAGAATATGGGTTGCGAAGTGGAGTGTGCCGAGGATGGCTACAAAGCCCTGGGCATGCTGCGCCGCTTCAAGCCCGACATCATTTTTCTCGATATCACCATGCCGGAACTCGACGGGTACCAGACCTGCACGCTGATCCGCAATGCCGAAGATACCCGCAATACGCCTGTGATTATGCTGTCCTCGTCTGACGGCATATTCGATATCGCCAAGGGTGCGGCCCGCGGCGCCACCGCCCATGTCACCAAAATTCCACCGGACTCAGTGCTGCGGCAACTGATCGCCGACCACACCGCGGCGCGCAAGGCAGCTTGATCCGTGAGTGCCAGCGCCCTTTCCGTATTCCGCGAGCTGGAGCGTCACTACGCCCACTCGGCGGCGCCGAGCCCGTCCCGCGGCAAGCACGTAATGTACTGGGTGGGAACCCACCTCAGTATCGCGGGGGTGTCCCTGCTGGTGGGGGCCGGGGAGCTGGACGAGATTATTGAAACACCGGCCGTGACACGCATTCCCGGTACCAAGCCCTGGGTATTGGGGCTGGCAGCCCACAAGGGTGGCCTGCTGCCGGTATTTTCCGGGGATATATTGTTCCGGCGCCAGCCCTACAGCGGCCGGCCGCGCGAGTACTGCATGGTGGTGCGCAAGCACGGCCTGCACTTCGCCATGACCCTGAGCGGTGTTTACCGGGATCTCAAATTTCCTATTGAGCAGCGCGACATGACACAGAGCATCGATGGGGATTTCGCCGGGATGTGTCTCGGCGGTTTTATCTACAAAGAACAGTTTTTGGCGGTATTGGACATCGACAAACTGGTTACCGACAGCGATCTCGGCAGCGCTGCGGTGACAACAGGGGAAAGCAACGAGGATAAAAACCCATGACCGAAGCGAAGAAAAGTGCAGCCTCCTCCTTCTGGGTAGGCGTCATTGCACTGGCGATTCTGGCCTGTCTTGGTGGCGTGATTTACACGTTCGTCATGATCCAGCAGGACGCCGGCCAGGAAGGTGAGCACCGCAGCATGGCCAACGACCTGCGTCTGCAGGCCCAGCAGGTTGTCGCCCGCGCGCGGGAAACCGAACAGGGCGCCCAGCAGACCTTTGATCTCCTCAACGCCCAGGTCGAACAATTCAATGCCTCTCTCGCCAGTTTCCAGGGCGCAGGTCTCGGTGCAGAGGTGAACGAGATCAGCGACCAGTGGCAGCCGATCGAGGCGGCCGCCCGCACCCTGGTGGATGCGGGACCGCGCATCGTGTTCATCCACGGGGTATCCGAGCAGCTGGAGAACAATATCCGCCCGATCCAGAGTGAGTTTGCCGCGGTGGTGGACATCCTGCTGGACGAGTCGGTCTCCAACGATACGGTCACCGCAGCCCAGAAGACCCTGTGGCTGACCGAGCGCATTGCCCGCAACATCGACAAGATCCTCGCCGGCGGCGCCGAGAACCAGCGCGCGGCCGATGAGTTCCGCACCGATGCCGCGGACTTCAACCGCACCGTCGACGCACTGCGCAACGGCAACATGGTGATGGGGGTGCAGCGGGTGACTGACGCCGATGCCATCGACGCCATCAGCGAGGCAAACAAGCTGTTCGCGGTGGTGTCCAGCTCAATCGAGCAGATCGCCGAAGCAGCGCCGGAAATGCGCAATGCCGCCGCCGCGCGGCAGGCGGTGGCTGTGTCCAACGCAGCGTTGTCGGACGCTATATCCGCCCTGATTCCCGCTATCGATCGCATGACCAACGCCCGCATCAACGACCGTAGTACCCTGATGGTGCTGTTCGGCGCGCCGGCCCTGCTTTCCGTGGCACTGCTGATCCTGATGTTCCGCAACCAGCGCCGCCGGGTGGTCTACACCGAGCAGGGCGTGGCGGAGATCAATGCGGCCCTGGTGAAAATCTCCGAGGGTGACCTCACCGTACACGCGCCGGAAGAAAACAGCGTTACCCAGGAGATTGCGCAGGAGATCAACGCATCCACCGGTCGGCAGCGGGAGCTGATCCGCAATATCCGCACGCCCTTCGAAATCGCCGTGGACGAGATCAACAAGATCGGCAAAACCGCCCAGGGCCAGGTGGACAAGGGCAAGGAACTGACCCGCTCCGTAGTGGAATCCACCACCGCCGCCACCGAAATGGTGCGCACCAGCGAGCAGATCAAGGCCTCCACCGTGAAGGCGGCGCAGACCTCTGAACGCAACCGCCTGCAGGTGGCGAGAGGCTACGAGTTGACCAAGGACATGTCCAAGGCCTCTGCCGACGTGCGCGAGGCAGTGCAGGAAACCTCCAAGTCGGCCAAGCGCCAGGGCGAGCTGATTCAATCAGTCACCACCGCGGCGGAGTACATCCAGGCCCTGAACACCAAGATCTCGGTGGTGGCGATCAACACCCGGATCGAGGCCGAGAAGGCCGGCGAGCACGGCCGTCCCTTCCTGGGGATTGCCGAAGCCATCGGCGATCTGCTGCGCGAGGCGGAGGAGGAAGGCCGCAAGGTTATTTCCGAAGTGCGTATGCTGCAGAACCTGTCGGCGGAAAACCTCTCCTCCATGGAAAACACCGTGGGCACCGTTGTCACCATTCTGGAGTACATCGATCGCCTCGATGCCTCGCTGGAGGAAATCAGCGAGGGCTCCAACGAGATCACCGCCATCATTAACTCGGTGGACGATGCTGCCGGCCAGTCCGCCGACAGCGCCCAGCACATGAACAGCTCGATGGCCGAGATTCGCGAGCGCAATCTGGACATCTCCGAGTACAGCGAGCACACCCAGGTGGGCGTCAGCGCGCTGCAGCAGTCCATGCGCGCCGTGGCCGAGAGCCTGAGCCAGTTCCGCATCGAGCGGGACGCCGCCGCCGGCGATGCCGGTCTCGCCGAACTGGACGAGATGAAACACATCTCCGAAGCGCGCCGCATCTACGACGAACAGGAAATGAGCGCCCTGGAAGAGGCTGAGTCGAAGGAGAAAGTCTCCGTATGAGCCTTGCCGCCCGCCAGCAACCCCACCTCAACGGACGCCAGTTCCAGCTGCTGATGCAGCAGCTACAGCGCCGGGCGGGGATTCGCATCGAAAGCCCCCAGGGGGTGATCGAGGGCTGTGTGGGCGAGCGCCTGCGGGCACTGGAGCTGACCGACTACGACGAGTATCTGGCACTGTTTGACGACAGCATTTCCGCCCGCGCGGAATGGCTCGCGCTGATCGATTTGCTGACCGTCAAGGAGACGCGTTTTTTCCGTCAGCCAGCGGCCCTCGATGCAGTGGCGGACTACATCGATCAATGGCTGCAGCGGGACGACACCGGCAATGGCTTTTCCTTCTGGAGTGCCGGTTGCAGCGCGGGACAGGAACTCTACTCCATTGCCATGGTGGTGGAGCAGCGTCTCAGGGCGCGTGAACCCTGGCTGGAGTGGCACGGTATCGGCACCGATCTCAGCTTTGGTGCGATAACCGAAGCGCAGCAGGGCCATTACCGCGAGGGCGCAATCGCCCGTATACCGGCGCATTTTCGCCGCGCCTATACGCGGCGCGTCAACAGCGAGCTCTGGGCGATTGCGGACGACATTCGCCCGCGCTGTCACTTCTTTCACAGCAACCTGCTGCATGTGAACGACGCGCCCTTCGCCGATTTCAATATTGTTTTCTGCCAGAACGTACTGATCTATTTCGAGCGGGAGGCGCAGCTGTGGATTATCGACCAGCTGTGCGACCGCCTGCGCAGCGGTGGCCTGCTGGTGCTGGGCGCCGGCGAGGACCTGGGCTGGAGCAACCCGCGCATGCAGCGGGCCGCCTGGCCGGGCGTGACCGCCTATAAAAAACTGGAGGTATAAGTGGTGACTAACAAGACCGACATCGTGTCCCTCAAGTGGGTCATCGGCTTGATGAACAAGCAGGCGGAAAATGCCGAACAGGCGCTGGTGGAGTACAGCAAGGATCCGGGCCAGAAGAAACCGCTGCTGCAGTGCATGTGGGCGGTACACCAGATTACCTCGACCCTGCGTGCACTGGGGATCAAGAAGGGCGAGATGCTGTCCATCGAGATGGAGCGCAGTCTCAACTTCCTCTACAAGGACCGGGTGCAGGGCGAGCGCCGCAAGCTCACCATGGGCGGCCTGATGCAGGCACTGAAGATACTGCCCGCCTACCTGGCCCACGTGCAGACCAGTCGCGTGGATACCGGCCAGGGTCTGGAACAGTACGTCAACGACCTGCGTCGCTGGGTGGGTGAGCGCCCGCGCCCCCAGGCCTTCTTCTTTCACATGGACATCCCCGAGGGCTGCGGCATCAGCGTCGGTGCCAGCCCTGCGCCGGACGAGGAAATTCGCAGTCGCGCCAATGTCATGCTGGCGCTGTACCTGGAGATGGCCAAGTCCGCCCTGCGCAAGCGCAATGTCGGCGACAGCATGAAGACGGTGGCGCGCATCGCGCGCAAGATGCAGACCCTGTTCGCCGGTACTGAACCCGAGCGCTTCTGGTTCACCCAGGTGGGCCTGTGCGAAGGCATTGCCGGCGGCCTGATCGCGCCCGACGAATGCATCGCCCAGGTGTTCAAGACCGGCGCCTTCATGATCAAGTACGCGCGGGAAAATGGCAGCGAGATCGACCCGGGTGTCGACTACAACGGCTACCTGCAGCAGATGCTGTACTACATTGCCTCGTGCCGCGCCAAACCGGTACACATCGCCAACATCCGCGAAGTGTTTGGTATCGACGACAACACGCTGGAAGAGAGCCAGCGCGGCCTGATTCACATCGACGCACTGGTGACCGCGCTGAGCGGTGCGCTGGAACACCTTAATGCGGTGGCCGATTTTATCAATGCCAACGACCTCCACAGTATTCGCAACCCCGAGGAGTCCGCCGGCACAGAAGCACTCGATCACGTGGAACAGGCCATGTTCCGCCTGTCCGCCGCCGGGCACGAAGCTCACGCCGAGTCGCTGCAATCGGTGTTCAATAAACTGCAGAACCTCTATCGCGGTGATTACCGCGGCGATGCGCTGAAGCTGGAGCAGGCCATTACCGGCATCGTCCGCGGTATCGTGGACGTGAAGCTGGATGTGGAATACAAGCTTGAACACGGCGTCTGCAGCGCCTTCTCAAGCCGCGAATTCGAACTGCGTGAAAGTGTGGTCAATGCCACCTTCGGGCAAATGGCGCTGGTGGAAAACCACCTGCACGCAGTGCTGCGTGGCAAGGCCCTGGCCCAGGCCCTGAAGCGCAAACCTTTCGGCATGGATGACACCCTGAAGTTGACCCATGCCCTGCACCGCTATCTCAACAAAACCGAGCGCGGTCACGCGGAATTGCGCAAGGCGGTGGCCGACGCCGACAACGGCGAGGCCGATGTCGATCTGCTCTACGATCTGGCCCAGCAGTTCCAGGGCCAGCTGGACGACGTTCCGGAACGCAAGGCAATGGCGATATCCATCCAGCTGCTGTCAGAGATTTCCGGTGCCCTGACCTTTGCCGGAATGGAGCGCGAGGGCGCAGTCATGGAGCAGTGCCGGCGCTGGCTTGAAGCGGCCGGCAAAGCGGGCTGTGTCCGCGAGGACGAGGCCTTCCGCTGTTTTGCCGATGCCTTTGCCCAGATCGAGCTGCACCTGCAGCGCACGCTGATCGACCCCCTCGATGACACCGCGCACTTGATCGCCTTCGCCGAGCAGCGCGCTGCGGCGCTCGATCACTACATCGAGGAACTTTCGGCTGGCGCCGCTGTGGCGGTGCCCGAGGCCCAAGCGGCTGTCAGTGTCGCCGCTTCGCCCTCAGCGCCAGCGGGCAAGTACGTTGAGGACAAGGATATTCCGCCGGAGTTTCGCGAGGTCTTTCTCGAGGAATCGGAAGAAATAGTCGCCGAACTCACCCGCCTGATGGCGGTGTGGGAACTGGACCCGGAACCGAACCAGAACCTGAAGGACATGCGCCGCCATTTCCATACCTTCAAGGGCAATGGCCGCGCGGTCGGCGCCAATGTGCTGGGCGAGCTGGGCTGGGCCGCCCAGGACATGCTGGACCGGGTACTGGACGGCGACATCGCGCCGGAGGACAACCTGCAGGCCCTGCTGCGCGACGTGGTCAATGCCCTGCCCGCGCTGGTGGCCTCCTTCGGTGAAATGAGCGGCTTTGACGCGACCACCACCCGGGAACTGACCAACCGCTGCTTCCGTATGGCGGAAACCGGCGTTGATGACCTGGCTTCGGATATGCCGCTCCTGGATGAGACGGCAGTGCAGGCCAGCTCTGTTGGCGGCAGTCCCGCTTCCGCCCTGCATCCGGCGGGACACTCCTGAGCAGCGCTCGGGGCGGTACAGGAGAGGGAGGGCGCAAGGTGTATTCAGATAACAGCGGCAAGGACGAGGCGTCTACGCCGGAACAGGAGCAGCGCAAGAAAACCCTGAAATGGCTGTTGGAACAGGATCTGTCCGAGCAGGGTGACAGCCTGTTCCGCCTTGCCGACGATGCATTCCCTGTCGGTGACCTGAGCGAGAGTGAAACCGCGGTTGCCGGACGCCATATGATGGGTGGCAACGGCGCCGGCGATGATCTGTCCGCCTTTGTCGACGAGGAAATCGTGCTCTCCGAAGACAGCGGCAGTGATATCTACGCCGATTCCCGCAAAGGCCGGGACAACACCGGCCACAACGGAGCCGGCCCGGGGGTGATGGCCATCGACCACCGCCGTCGCCAGCAGGCGAGTGGCGACGACCGGGAACAGGTCGCCGACGGCAGCGATATCCTCGGCCTCCTCGACGATGACGATATTGGCGCACAACCCCTGTTTTTGCAGCGTCACTCCAGGCCGTCCACACCGGTGCCGCCGGCGCCGGTCTTGCCGCCAGAGCCCGAACCTGAACCCGCAGAAGTAGTAGAAATAGCGGAGCTTGCAGGCGAGGCAGCGACCACGCTGGCTGGTGAAGAGAACAGCGCAGTGGAAATGGACGCAGTCGAGGTCGAATCGTCGGCTGCTCCGGTGTCGGCTGACGAGCAGACAGATGAAGGTGCGGCCGCCGACAACCTCGCCGATGGGCAAAGTGTCTGGGATGCACTGGAAGCCGGTGAGCGGCTGGATGTGGATAGCGGGGCGTCGGATTCTTCGCCGGATACGGATTCACCCACTGATTACAGTACCTTCTTCAGCGCGATGGAGGACGCGGAAGCGCTCGCCGGAGCGCCAGCTGCTGCGCCGGAATCGGCTGACGGAGACATCGATTTCCTCGATGGCGAACTCGACCTCAGCGAACTCGCCGCGAGGATGGACAGTTTCTCCGGGGACGAAGCACTGGAATCAGAAGAGCTGCCACTGGGTTTTGACAGCAGCGACTGGCAGGACACCGACCCTCTGAGCGGAACCGTTGTGCCTGCGGTAGGCGATAGCATCACCGCGGAAAGCGAAACGCTCGGCGATGCCTGGCACATCGCTGAATCCGGGGAGCATGAAGCCCCGGACGGCACAGCAGCAGAGCCCGAGGAAGAACAGCCCGGGGATGTGTATTCCTACGTCAGTCGCTACGCGCCGCCCAGCGACGACAGCGAGTTTGACCGCTACCTGCTACAGGGCGGAAGCCTTGCCGATAGCAACTGCGATATTGACGGACTGGAAGTCGAGCGCACGGAAGGTGTCGTTTCCGTCGACCCCTGGCTCGACTCCAATCTCGACTACCACCAGGACTTCAGTCTGCCCCAGGATTTCAATCCGGCAACGGTTGCTGTTCTAACCCAGGTCTTGGCGCCAGTGATGGAATCGGTGTCGGGAGCCGTGGCCCGGCGCCTGGCCGAGTTGGGCCAAGCCGAAGAGAGCGTGTTGCTGGATGCCATGCTGGCGACGGATCCCCTGTCGCGCCGCCAGAGTGTCGCTGAGGGTTACCTGCCGGTGGCCGAGGTGTGTCCGGAGTTGCCGGCCGCCCTGCTCGGCCTGCAGCCCGAGGAACGCGACGCGCTGTGCCTGCGCCTGGCATGGTGCGCCAGTGGCGATACCTGCAACCGGCTGTTACATGCCGACTTTGAACTGCCGTTGCCGTCGCAACAGGACGACAGTGCCGGGGCCGACAATCCCTGGTCTTCCCTGGCGGGCGACGACCACCACATCACCTTCGATCTCCACGCCGGTGGCGCCGGTATGGCGAGCAACTTCGCTACCGACTCGGAGTCGGCGAACGATGGCGACAGCCCCGGGGTCACTGAAACGAGTGCCGATGAAGGCGATGAAGGCGAGGTTGTGCGGGCTTTAGGTGCGGAGTTCCCCCCCGGGCCGGATGACATGGAGCTGGACAACCTGCTGCTGGGTGAACTGTCGCCGGAGGCGGAAGAGTTCGATCCGGCGGAGGACTGGCCCGCCTTTGCCGGGGAGCTGAAATCAACCGTCGATGAATCATCCGCCGAAGAATTAGCTGCCGATGAATTATCTGCTGGTGCATTGAGCGCGAATACATCAAGCGCGGATGACTTGATCGAAAGTCTCGAGGTTGACACTCCCGACGGCGAAGAGTCGCCGGCGTTTGCCGCTGTGCTCGAGGATGCGCTGGCGCCGATGGCGACAGACGGGGAACAGGACGGGCCAGCTCCCGCTATCTTTTCCGCGGCAGATCTCGATGACTGGGATGACGAGCATACCGACACCGGCGATGCCGATGTCGAGGCCCTGTTTGACAGTCTCGGTGGTATGGAAACCGAGATCGATGATATCTACGGGGCTGTTCTCGAAGAGCTGTCATCCGACGAGGACATAGAAGCGCGTGACAGTGACGCTGCGCCACCTGTAGCTGCCGTGGCCAGCGGTGATAGCACACCCGCGCCTGTCAGCCCGGAGGCCGTTGATGACGAAATGGCCTGGTGTATCCCGTCCAATATCCGTTTCAACTACACCAGTCGCAGCGGTACGGAAGTTTTCCGTGACTTCCTCGACGCCTTCCTTGAAGAGGGCGCGGTGGAAATCGAGAAACTGGAAGATGCCATCGGCCAGTGGGAGCAGGATATCAACTCGGCGGCGGGTCGCGATACCGTGCCGCGTGTACTGCATACGCTCAAGGGTATTGCCAAGGGAGTGGGGCTGCAACGCTACGGTACGCTGATCCACAATTTTGAAACCCTGCTGGAAGGGCTGGCGCGCCCGGCGCCAGGAAGCGAGGCCGCCTACTTCCGCATCGTCAACGCCTGGCTTGACGCGGCGGTGAACGGCTTTGCCCATATACAGGATACTGAAACCGATGTCGCCAGCGAACTGCCGCTGGCCGAGGCGGTGGTACAACCCCTGCAGCAGGACGATGCCGCGGCAGCCGTGGACGACAACAGTGCGGTACACCGCAATGCGGTAACTCAGGCGGCGCCCCAGGAAAAGCAGCAGGACAAGCAACTGGCGGACGAGGGCGCCAAGGTTCTGGCGGCCCAGCAGACCATCCGCATGACCTCGCAGGCGCTGGACCATCTGCTCAACCTCAACAACCAGGCCCAGCAGCTTGGCGTGCGTGCCTCACAGAGTACGGTGCGCGGCAAACGCGCCGCGGCGGAGCTCGGTGCGCGTCTGTCCTCGGTACGCTCCCACATTACCAAGATTGCCGACCGCGCACTGCAGAACGTCACCTCTCACGGCGCGCGCATGGACAGCGAAATGGATGCGCTGGAGATGGATCGCTACTCGGAACTGCAGGAAGCGGCGAGCATCCTGCGGGAGGCGATCGAGGATCTCGATGACCTGATTCACGTGTCCAGCCGCCAGGCGGCTTCGGCCGAGGCGCTGCTGAAACAGCAGACAGCGGTGATCTCGTCGCTCGGCTCCTCCATCCGCGACGCGCGGGTGGTTCCGGTCTCGCGCCTGATGCCCGGGCTGCGCCGCATTGTGCGCACGGTGGGGGCCGACCTCGGCAAGTCGGTGAACTTCCGCGTGCTGAACGAGATGGGCAAGCTCGACCGCGATAGCCATGTGTGCTGCCAGATTATTCTGGAGCACATGGTGCGCAACGCCCTCGATCACGGTATCGAAACGCCGGAGCAGCGCCTTGCCGCCGGCAAGAGCGAAACCGGCCTGGTCAGCATCGACGTGCGCAAGCACGGCTCCGACTATCTGATACGGCTGGCGGACGATGGCCGGGGGATGGACCCGGAGGTGTTGCGGGAGACCGCAATCACCCGCGGGCTGGGGGTTAACGCCAGCGAGCTCAGCGATCGCGAAGCGCTGCGCCTGATCTTCCACAAGGGCTTTTCCACCGCCGCCCGCCTGTCGGAAATTTCCGGTCGCGGTGTCGGCATGGATATTGTGCTGAGCGAGCTGCAGCAGATCGGCGGTGATATCGATATCGAGTCGATACCCGGCCAGGGCACCACCTTCACGGTGCGTGTACCGTCCAACGTCAACGTCAACGGCGCCCTGCTGGTCAACGCCGGCGAAGCGGCCTACGCCATTCCGCTGGACGGGCTGGTGGCGGTGGAGCAGATTCCGGTGGATACCTTTTACGCCGCCATTGCCGCCGGTGAAAAACTGTCGCTGTTTGAGCTGGACTGCGAGCCTGCCTACCTGGCGACGCTGTGCAACGGCGACAAACTGCCCGAGCCCGGCGCCTGGAATGGCAGCACGGTGCCGGTGATCGTCGCCGGCAGCGAAGAGCGCTACATGGCCATCGCGGTGGACGACGTTCAGGAAGCGCTGGAGCTGGTCATTCGCTCCCTCGGCGTGCAGTTCGCACAGGTACCGGGGGTGGCTGGTGGCGCCACCACTTCCGATGGCCAGGCGATTGTCGCCCTGGATCTCAACGCCCTGGTGCGCAGCATCGCCAGTAGCGTGGTGTCTTCCACCGCCTTCGAGCGGGAGAAGAACGAGCGCATGCTGGTGCTGGTGGTGGATGATTCGCGCACCCAGCGCATGGTGGCGACCAGCCAGTTCGACAGTATTGGCGTGGAAACTGTCACCGCGGAAAACGGCATGGTGGCGATCGACCTGCTCAATACCACCCACCGCCTGCCCGATATTGTGTTGCTGGATGTGGAGATGCCGGTCAAGGACGGCATCCAGACACTGCGCGAAATTCGCAAGTCAGCCCGCTACAAGCACCTGCCGGTGATCATGGTGACCTCCCGCACCGGTCCCAAGCACCGCGCACTGGCGCAGGAGGCCGGCTGCAATGGCTATATGGGCAAGCCGTTTAATTTCCCGGTGCTGGTGGAGCAGATCGCCCAGCTCACCGGCCACCGCTTACAGCTGAACTGAGGATGACAATGGCGGATTCGCAATCTACGCGCTGTTTGTTCCTGCCCGGCTCGGCGCAGGAAATCTGGGCGGTTCCCCAGTCCTGCCTGGCGGAGATCATCACGCTCTACAATGTGGCCGAGACACCGCCGGCCACGGTGAGCTGGCGCGGGGTGGAAGTGCCGCTACTGGACCTGGACGAACAGGGCGAGACCCGCTGGCGCGACGTTCGCGCCGGCACCGGCCTGGTAGCCATCCTGCTGGGAGTGGAGGGCCGGGGCTGTCCCTACTTTGCCATTGCCCTGCGCGGTCAGGGGCTGGGCCTGCAACAGGTGCCTGTCCAGGAAATGGAAGACAAGCCGGGAGAAGTCCTGCCCCGTTCGCTGGCGGCTTTCCGCTGGAACAACGTCACTTACCAGGTGCCCGACCTGCTGGCGCTGCAGGATGAACTGGGCAGCCGGCAGGCCGCGTTGTCCGCGGAAGAAGAGCTGAGCGCCGGGCTCGGGGCCTGAGCCAGCAGCGGGCCGGGGATCAAGCGTGGACTCAGTGCAACTCAATCAACTGGCGGATCGCATCGACGGTGCGTTCGGCAGTGATATGCCCTTCACTGACCGCACCCTGAGTGACGGTGATATCGACACCCTGAACCGGGTGTTTTCCGATGCGGGCTACCAGCGGTATCTGCAGGATCAGGTTAACCGCCAGATTATCCGGGACTATCTCACCAATGCGGTGCTGCTGAACATTATCAGCGACGAGCAACTGGAGCGGTTGACCGCTCACGCCGGCAGCACCGAGGGGCGCTCCGAACTGTCTCTCTATATGCTGATGAGTTCGGTGGAACAGGCCGGTAACCTGCCGCTCGGTCCGCAGCCGGAGCCGCTACAGTCCCTCAACCGCCGCCCCGGTGGCCCGCCACATCTCAACCTGATCCGCAGTTAAGGGCCGTTTGCGCCCCGGCCAGCCGGATTTTTTCAGCCCCGCCAAAAACATTAATGCCGTATGGCCCGTAAAAATTTGGCACACATCAGTAAAAAATTACGGCCGAAATTCTTTCGACAGAAAAAATATGGCAAAAAAAGTCCCCCGCCGGCAAATTTGCCAATAAATAGCACTAACAAACGTTGTCAAGGCATTTCCATAAACCTATAACGTCAATGCGCACGCAATAAAAACCAGTGCGAAAGGCGGTACCGGCCCGGGGTTTGGCCACCGCGAACAACGAAAGCAAAAAGAAAACCTGGGGGACAGAGGGATGCTGACAATGACGCCTACGGCGGAGCTTGGTAACAAGGCCACCGCAGAATTGGAAGTATTTGCCGTGATCGAGGGGAAAAAAGTGTATCTGCCGACCGAGGCCAAATACGTGATGCAGGACTGTCGCGGACTGTGGTTTTACAGTACCCGCAAGCCGCGCACGGCCGAGGGCGACTGGACACCGAACAAGACCAGTATCTGCTGTCGCACCGACGGCGGTTTTGTACGGGTACTGAAAACCGATACCCGGGTACCCTGGCTGGATACCTGCCAGCGCACGGTGCGCATGGTCAGCGGCAACGAAGGGCGCCGTCCCGCCGACGAACACTGAGCCAGCGCATAGCGCGCTGGCTCACGCCGGAACCGTTTCAGCCCACCGCCGCGTGCTCGGGGTGCCGGGCGAACTCGCACCAGCGGCCGAGTTGCTCGGTGTTGGCGGCGAGAATGTCGACCACTTCCCCGCACAGTCGGTCGTAGGCTTCCTGCCACACTTTCAGGTGCACCACCATGGCGCAACGCTGCCGCATGGGCATGCTGCGCGGTAGATCCAGCGGGTCCATTTGCAGGCTGCGAAAGCCGTGGCGCAATACCGATGAAATTACTTCATCGTGTTTGTTGTCGCGCAGTTCCCCCTCGAAGCGCCGCAGCGGCATCAGCAAACGGTGGCGTTGGGGAAAGTCCGGGTCAGTAATGATGTTGTGAATCCACAGGGGCAACTGTTCGGTCAGTATGTCCTTCAGCGAGGTCTGGCTGCCCGGGCGGGACGCCGGCATCTCCGGTACCACCCGGCACATGGTCAGCTCTTCCCGGGAGTTGAAGCCGTACGGCCGGAAGGTATTGATACGGGCTCCGACCAGGGCCGTGTGGGTCAGTTGAAACTCAGACATCGCACTTACTCGGTAAGGACAAAGTTGACCGGAACGGGAATCACCAGGCGCCGGCCGTCGCCACTGTATTCGGCGACGGCGACCTTGTCCACGGGGTCCGCGAGCGGTTGCTCAAAGGCTTCCCGGGCGGCTTTCAATGCCGAGTCATCCAGCATGCCGTGGCCCGAGGTGCGCCCGATGTTGACATCGAGCAGGGCGCCCTGGGCATCGAGCACCACGTCCAGTTCCAGTTCACCCTGGATGCTGCGGCGAATGGCGGCGCGGGGATAGCGTATTTCCAGGTTGACCATGCGGAATACCATGGAATTAAAGGCAGCCAGTCGCTGGGAGTACTCGATGATACTGAGGCCGGTGATGTCATTGGGGTCAGCCGGCGCTGTTTCGCGGGCGAGAGTCGCGGCCGGCTCAGGTTCGGCCTTGATCACCGGCTTCGGCTGGGCCATGGCGATACTGGGGGTGGAGGCGGCCTCGACCGGTGCCGTGGCAGCGGCCGCTTCGGTGGCTGCCACCACATCGGCAGGCACCGGCTTGACCGCTTCTGCCAATGCCGGTTTGGCCGGTGCCTCTGCTTGCGCGGCAGTGGCTTCTTCCTCGGCGGTTTTGACCGGCTCGGCCGCTGCAGCCATCTGCTGTTGTGGTGCGGCGGGAGCTGGTGCGGCCGCTGGCTCGGGCTGGGCTTCCTCTGCCACACCCCAGGCGCTGACGGCGGCAATGCGCTCTGCGCTCGGTTTCAGGCTGCTGTAGGTGGCGCGCAGGTCGATGTCGATATCATCGGCCAGCAGGCTGTCGCGAAAGGCGGTGGAGGCCCCGCGCTCGTCAATCCAGCCGGACAGGAAGTAAGTGAATACCCCCGGAGCGGCACTGCTGGCCATCTCCCGACCGTTCACCAGGGCGATCAGCTGGTCGCTGTCACTGCGCAGGGTGAAGCTGTCATTGGTGTACAGGCTGCCCTGTACCACGCCCATGATGGCGTTGGCAAAATCCACGGTGGCCGCCGGGGGCGCGGCACCGCTGGCCACTTCTGCCTGTAGCAGAATGCCACCCAGCAGGCTGCGAATACTGGTGCGACGGGCGACGATGCGAAATTCCATTTCCCGCACACCGCTGGCGTTGGCGATATCGGCGACCCTGACCAGCGCCTGCTCCGAGCGCAGTGCGCCCAGATAGATGTCGCGACCGGTCTCCCGGTGCATGGCGAGGCCGGCCAGGCTGAGGTCGTCCGCCGCGACCACCGATTGACAGGCAGAGGCCAGCACCGAGAACAGCCCCAAGGTCAGAAACCAACGTTTGACAGGTTGTTTCATTGCGTTTGCCGCTGTTTTTACGTTTTTGTGGCGGCTAGCTTTGCAGATGGGCGAAAGGCAAGGCAACAAAAAAACGGAGAAAAGTACAGAAGTTGGGCCCTGCATCACTCAGGGCACTGAATGGGTCGGATTGCCGATTTGCGCCACTGCGCTTTCGGTGTCGCCCTCCCCGGCAACCAGGCGCTCCTGCTCCAGGTCATTGTGAATCGGTGTCAGTTCCGGCATTTCCCGCCTGGCGCGACCAGACAGCTGCTGGAAGCGCTCCACCTTGCCCTGCAGGCCCTGCTGGCCGGCGAGGGCGCGCACGGTGTCGTTGTAGTGATTGCCGGCGCTGCGCAGGCTGTTGCCGAGGCGATTGAGGCGCTGGGCCACCAGGCTCACCTGGTTGTAGATCTCGCCGGCGCGGTTGCTGATCTCCCGCGCCTCGCGGTTGCTGCGATCGACCATCCACAGATTGGCTACCGTGCGCAGCACCGGCATCAGGGTGGTGTGGGAAACCAGCACCACGCCCCGCTGGTAGGCGTCGTTGAACAGCTCCGGACTGTGCCTGAGGGCCTCGATAAAGGCGGGCTCAACCGGCAGGAACATGAGCACAAAGTCGGGGCTGCCGAGATTGGGCAGGTGGGCGTAGTCCTTGCCGGCGAGATCGTCCATGTGCTGGCGCACAGCGCGTACATGGGCGGACAGGGCGGCTTCACGCTCGACGTCGCTGCCGGCGGCGATCGCGCGGTCGTAATCCACCAGGGAGACTTTGCTGTCGATCACCAGGTGCTTGCCGTCGGGCAGCTTGATCAGGAAGTCCGGCAGCTTGCGGCGGCCGTCTTCGTCGCGCAGGGCCGCTTGCGCCTCGTAGTGCTGGCCGGCCTGCAGGCCGGCCAGCTGCAGGCTGCGCTCCAGTTGGGCCTCGCCCCAGTTGCCGGTGGCTTTCTTATCGCCCTTCAGGGCGGCGGCGAGGTTGCCCGCCTGCTCGTTCATCTGCAGCCCGATTTCCAGCACCCGGCGCAGTTCCCCTGCCAGGCTGGCCTGCCCTTTCAGTGATTCGCTGTGTACCTGGTCGACCCGCTGCTGGAAGGCGCCGATCTGTTCGCGGAAGGGTTGCAGCAGCGTTTCCAGCGACTGCTTCTGGTGGCTGGCGAAATGCTGGCTGCGCTCTTCGAAGATGCGGTTGGCGAGGTTTTCGAATTCCCGTTTCAGCTGGTCGCGGTGTTCGTTGAGCAGCCCCAGTTGCTCGCGGTGCTGTCGCTCGCGCTCGCCGCTGCGCTCCTCCAGCACCGCGTAATCCTGCTGCAGCCGCCGGTGGCTGGCCTCCAGGCTCTGGTAGCGCGCCTGCAACTGTTGCTCCCGTCGACCCTGCCGGCGCAGCCGGTAGAGCAGCCAGCCGAGGGTCACTGCAATCAGACCGGCGGCGAGGCCGCTGCCGGCCAGCAGTAGTTGTTGGCTGTCGAGTTCCATGGCGTCTCCCTGTTGTGCCGACCAGTTTACTGCAATGACCCCGCGCCAGCGCGCCCGGCCCGCCGATACCTGTCGCCTGGGCGGTGGGGTAGAATCGGGCGACGTTGATGGCCAATGGACACAGTGGGACGGTAGCGATGACTGAGCTGGTGGGCGGTGGCCCCAGAAAGGTGCTCTACACCCTGCAGACGGTGCGCCGTATCGGCCTGAAAAACTCTGCCAAGGCGCTGTCGGCGAAGAACACCTGCAAGGCCTGTGGCCTCGGGATGGGGGGCCAGCAGGGGGGCATGACCAACGAGAAGGGAGAGTTCCCCTCGGTTTGCAACAAGAGCGTGCAGGCCCAGTCCACCGATATCCAGCCGCCGCTGCCGCCGGAGCTGTTCGCCCACAGCCTGGCGGAACTGCGCGAGCTAACCCCGAAAGAACTGGAACATGCCGGGCGGCTTGGCAACCCGATCTACAAGGCAGCCGGTGAACAGCACTACCGCGAAGTGGACTGGGACTGGGCTCTGGATCACGCCGCGGGGCGCCTGCGCGCCTGTGCACCCGAGCGCAGTTTTTTCTATTCCTCCGGCCGCTCCTCGAACGAGGCCGGTTTCATGCTGCAGTTGCTGGCCCGACTCTACGGCACCAACAACGTCAACAACTGTTCCTTTTACTGCCACCAGGCCACCAGTGTCGGCCTCGGCAGCACGATTGGCAGCGGCACCGCCACGGTGGAGCTGGAGGATTTAACCGGCTGCGATCTGGTGTTCGTGATCGGCGCCAACCCGGCGTCCAACCACCCACGCTTTATCCACCAGCTGAAGAATTGCCGTGACCGCGGTGGCGAGGTGGTGGTGATCAACCCGGCGCGGGAACCGGGGCTGGTGAAGTTCGCGGTGCCCAAGAGTCCCGCTTCCATGATTGCCGGCGGTACCGAAATCGCCTCCGCCTACCTGCAACCGAACATCGGCGGCGATATCGCCCTGTTCAAGGGTATCGCCAAGGCCCTGCTGGCGGCCGGTGCCGAGGACAGGGCATTTCTCGACGCCCACTGCGACAACAGCCAGGCCTTCCTGGACGACATCGCCGCCACCGGGTGGCAGGACATCGAGACAGCAGCCGGCGTCGCGCGCCCGGACATCGAGCGCGTCGCCGCGCTCTACGCCCGCGCCAAAGCCGCGGTGTTTGCCTGGGGCATGGGCATGACCCACCACCAGTTCGGTGCCCAGAACGTCGAGTACATCGCCAACCTCGCCCTGCTCAGGGGCATGCTGGGGCGCCGCTACGCGGGGCTGCTGCCCCTGCGCGGCCACAGCAACGTCCAGGGCATCGGCACCATCGGCGTCAAGCCGGTACTGGCGGAAGCGGTGTTCGAGGCGCTGGAGCGGGAACTGGGGGTCAGTCTGCCACGCCAGCCCGGCATGGATACGCTGAGCTGCCTGGAGGCCGCTCATGCCGGTGCCATCGACTGCGCCTGCCTGGTGGGGGGGAATCTCTACAGTGCCTCCCCGGATTCGCAGTGGGCGCGGCGGGCACTGGAGCGCATTGGCTTCAAGCTCTACCTCACCACCACGCTCAACCAGAGTCACCTGCACGGGGTCGAGGATGGCGAGGCCCTGGTGCTGCCGGTGTGCGCGCGGGACGAAGAGCCCCAGTCCACCACCCAGGAGTCCATGTTCAATTTTGTGCGCCTGAGCGACGGTGGTATTCGCCGCCTGGACAACGCCCGCTCGGAAGTCGCCATACTCTCTGAACTGGCGGCGCGGGTATTGCCGGACGGCCCGGTAGACTGCCGCCGCTTTGCCGACCACGAGACGCTGCGGCACGCCATTGCCGCCACGGTACCGGGCATGGAGCAACTCAGGGATATCGGTGTCGCCAGGCGCGAGTTTCACGTGGCCGGACGCCTGCTGCACAGCGCGCAGTTCCACACCCCCAGTGGCAGGGCCGCCTTCCAGGTACACCCCATTCCCCGGCCGCGGCAGGACGATTATCCCCTGCTGCTGGCCAGCGTGCGCAGCGAGGGCCAGTTCAACTCCATCATCTACGAAGAGCAGGACAGTTATCGCTACGGCGCCGGTCGCGATGCCGTGCTGCTGTCGCCGGAAGATATCGGCCGCTTCGGCCTGCGCGAGGGGCAGCGGGTGGCTGTGGTGTCCGCCAACGGGCGCATGGCCGGCGTGAAGGTGCAGGCATTCGACCTGCCGCCGGGCAATATGCTGGCCTACTACCCCGAGGCCAACGTTCTCTGCCAGCGACGGGTTGATCCGCGCAGTCGCACGCCCAACTTCAAGTCAGTGCCTGTGCGTATCGAGGTCTAGATGGCCCGGGCGGCGTTGCCGTCCAATCCTGCCGCGCCGGGCTTGGTTCTACGGGCGTTTGATTTGGGTGAGCACTTACTAATCAGGTAATTCCGAGCGCCAGCTCACCGCTGTCAGGCCAGCTTGGCCGCCACCACTGCAGCGAGGTTGGCGTACACGGGAATGGCGTGGGGCTGGCTCAGCTGCAGGCTGTCGCCGTCCTCCTTGCGCAACCTGGCCAGTGTATCCTGGCCCTTGCCGGTGGTGACCAGCAGCGGCTGGCAGCCGGCGCGCTGCGCGGCCTGGAGATCCTTCAGGCTGTCCCCCACGAAGAATGCGCCGTCCAGCGCTTCGCCGGTTTCACGGCTGATAGCCTCCAGCAGTCCGGTGGCCGGCTTGCGACAGTCGCAGCCAGCATCGGGCAGATGGGGGCAGTAGGCAATGCAGGCGATATGGCCGCCCGCCTCCGCCACCAGTTCCCTGAGGCGGCTGTGGATGGCTTCCAGTTCATCGAGGCCGAAGTAGCCGCGGCCGAGGCCGGACTGGTTGGTGGCCACCGCCACCGTGTAGCCCGCCCGGCTCAGTGCGGCGATGGCCGCGATACTGCCGGGGACGGGGTGCCAGTCGTCCAGCGAGCGGATGTAGTCATCCGAGTCTTCGTTGATAACGCCGTCGCGGTCGAGAATAAACAGCGTCATCAGCGACTACTTGACCACCGCCAGCTGGGAGATGTCCGCCACCTGCAGGAAGCGCTGGCGCAGGGCGTTGAGCAGGTTGAGGCGGTTGTTGCGCAGGGCCTCGTCATCAGCGTTGACCATTACGCCGTCGAAAAAGGCGTCCACCGGCTCACGCAGGGCGGCCAGAGCGGCGAGTGCCTCTGTGTAGGCGCCCTGTTCCAGGTGCCCGGCGCTCTCCGCACCCACGCTGGCCAGGGATTCTGCAAGTGCCTTCTCATGAGCCTCCTGGAGTAAGTCAGTGCTTACTATAGAAAAGTTGTGGCCGGCGTCGAGCTTGTCCAGGATGTTGGCTACCCGCTTGTTGGCGGCGGCCAGGGCGGCCGCCTCCGGCAGCCGGGTAAAGGCGTGCACGGCGTGTACCCGGCGCTGGATGTCCAGCGGGCGGCTGGGATCGGTGGCGCTCACCGCGCGGAAGACTTCTACCGCGATGCCCTCCTCCTCGTACCAGGTGCGGAAGCGCTCCAGCATATAGGCCAGCACCTGCTCCGCAGTGCCCTCTGCCAGCAATCCGGCGGGGTACTGCTGTACCGCCAGTTGCAGGCACTCGCGCAGGTCCAGGTCCAGTTCTTTCTCTACCAGGATGCGCAGCACCGCCAGGGACGCCCGGCGCAGGGCGAAGGGGTCCTTGGAGCCGGTGGGCGGCTGGCCGATACCGAAAATGCCCACCAGGGTGTCCAGGCGGTCGGCGAGGCCGACCGCGGCGGCGGTAGCGCTCTCCGGCAGGCGGTCGCCGGCAAAACGCGGCCAGTACTGCTGGGCCTGGGCAGCGGCCACGTCGGCATGTTCCCCGTCGTGGGCTGCGTAATAGGCGCCGGCAATGCCCTGCATGTCGGGGAATTCCAGCACCATCTCGGTGACCAGGTCGGTCTTCGCCAGCAGGGCGGCGCGGGTCGCCAGTTCCGGGTCGGAACCGATGTTTTTCGCCAATGCCGCCGCCAGTTGCGCGATGCGCCGGCTCTTTTCCGCCAGGGTGCCCAGTTGCTGCTGGAAGACAATTTTCTCCAGCGCCGGCAGGCGCTCGGCCAGCGCGGTTTTCTTGTCGGTTTCAAAGAAGAACGCGGCGTCCGACAGGCGCGGGCGGATCACCCGCTCGTTGCCGTCGATCACCTGTACCGGATCTTCGCTCTCGATATTGCTGACGGTGATGAAATGCGGCAGCAGCCCGCCGTCGCCATCCACCACGTGGAAGTACTTCTGGTGCTCCTTCATCGAAGACACCAGGGCCTCCGCGGGCACCGCCAGGAAGCGCTCTTCGAAGGCGCCGGTGAGGGCCACCGGCCACTCCACCAGGCCGGTCACCTCGTCCAGCAGGTCGGCATCGATAACGGCCGTGGCCTGCAGGGCACTGGCCTCCACCTCCACCTGCTCGCGAATCATTTGCTGGCGGCGCTCAAAGTCGGCCACGACTTTGGCGTCGGCCAGGGCCTGTTCGTAATCTTCCGGGCGCGCCAGCACGATATCGCCACTGCTGTGGAAGCGATGGCCGCGGGTGGTGTTGCCGGTGGCCAGCCCCAGCACCTCGCCGTGGCTGCAGTTGTCGCCCAGCATGGCGACCACCCAGTGCACCGGGCGCACGAATTCCACCCGGCTGGCGCCCCAGCGCATGCGTTTGGCGATGGGCAGGTTGCGCACGCTGTCGTTGATGATGTCGTTCAGGCAGTCGGCGGTGCTGGCCCCGGCCACGGTCTGGCGCAGGCCGAGGCGCGGGCCCTTGGGGGTGTCTATGGTTTCCAGCTGCTCGGGTGCAATGCCCTGCTTTTTGGCAAAGCCGGCCGCCGCGGGTGTCCAGTTACCGGCGTCATCTTTGGCGCGGTCCGCGGGGGGGCCGAGGGCCTCCACGGTTTTATCCGCCGCCTGCAGGGTCACGCTTTCAATCAGCACCGCCAGGCGGCGCGGGCTGGCGAACCAGCGCACCTCACCGTGGTGCAGTTCGCGCTGGGCGAGACCCTCGACAATACCGTCGCGGAAGGCGAGGCCCAGGGTTTTCAGGTTCTTGGGGGGCAGCTCTTCGGTACCCAGTTCCACCAGCAGAGTGTCAGTCACGGTTTCGGTACTCATGCCTTGGCGGCCTCCGCGTCCAGTTTATCCAGTACTTCTCTGGCCAGGGCCGGCTCCGCCAGGGGGAAGCCGAGGGCCGCGCGGGCCTGCAGGTAACCCTCGGCCACGGCCCGGGCCAGGGTGCGCACGCGCAGGATGAAGCGCTGCCGCTCGGTGACAGAAATGGCGTGGCGGGCGTCCAGCAGGTTGAAGGTGTGGGAGGCTTTCATCACCATCTCGTAGGCCGGCAGGGGCAGGTTCTTCTGCGCCAGGCGCAGGGCCTCGCCCTCGCAGTGATCGAAGTGGGAGAAGAGGAAGTCGATATCCGCCTCCTCGAAGTTGTAGCGCGACATCTCCACCTCGTTCTGGTGGAACACATCACCGTAGGTGACAGTGCCGGCAGGGCCCTCGGCCCACACCAGGTCGTAGATGCTGTCCACGCCCTGCAGGTACATGGCGATGCGCTCCAGGCCGTAGGTGATCTCGCCGGTGACCGGGTAGCACTCGAGGCCGCCGGCCTGCTGGAAGTAGGTGAACTGGGTCACTTCCATGCCGTTCAGCCACACTTCCCAGCCCAGGCCCCAGGCGCCCAGGGTGGGTGATTCCCAGTTGTCCTCGACAAAGCGGATGTCGTGGATGGCGGTGTCGATACCGAGGGTTTTCAGGGAGTCCAGGTAGAGCTGCTGGAAGGCCGCCGGGGAGGGCTTCATCACCACCTGGAACTGGTAGTAGTGTTGCAGGCGGTTGGGGTTCTCGCCGTAGCGGCCGTCGGTGGGGCGGCGACTGGGCTGCACGTAGGCGGCGTTCCAGTTCTCCGGCCCCACCGCCTTGAGGAAGGTGGCCGGGTGGAAGGTGCCGGCGCCCACCTCCATGTCCAGCGGCTGCAGCACCACGCAGCCCTGCTCCGCCCAGTACTGCTGGAGGCGAAGGATAAGTTCCTGAAAAGTGAGGGTTTTCGCTTTGTCCTGGGACACGGGTCCACCTGTGAGGGGCTTGCAAAAAGCCGGGTATTATACAGGCACTTTCCTCGGCATAATACGCGCTTTCGCCCACCTGCCCGGAACGATTGAATGGACCGTCTCAAGGCCCTGGCCGTCGCCACATTGCTCAGAATCAGCGCCCTGCTGCCTCTGGGGCTGGCGCGCGCCCTCGGCCGTGGTGCGGCAGCCCTGTACTGGCCCTTCAACGCCCGCTCCCGGCGGGTGACCGAACGCAATATCGCCCTCGCCTACCCGAACCTGACAGCGGCGGAGCAGCGGGTGCTGGCCCGGGCCAGCCTGGCGGCCACCGCCGAACTGATGGCGGAGATGGGCCATGTCTGGTTGCGTGGCTGGGACCACGTGCGGGCGCATATCGTGCGGGTCGAGGGCGCCGAAGCAGTAACCGCGGCCCTGGCCGCGGGGCGCGGGGTGATTGTGCTGGCACCGCACCTCGGCAACTGGGAAGTCACCGGGCAGCACCTGGGTACCCTCGGCCCAACCGTGGCCCTTTACGAGCCGCCGAAGCTGGCGGGACTGGGGCCGCTGATTCGCCGCGGCCGGGAGCACAGCGGCGCCACCCTGGTGCCCACCGACAGTCGCGGCCTGGCAAAACTGCTGAAGAGTGTGCGCGGCGGTGGCATCTCGGGCATCCTGCCGGACCAGTGCCCGGCCGACCTGGGCTCGGGCATCAATGTGCCCTTCATGGGCCGCCCCTGCTTCACCGGCACCCTGGCCTGCAACATGATTCGCCGCACGGGTGCCCTGGCCGTGTTCGCCCTGGCTGAGCGGGTCAGGGGCGGCTGGGTAGTGCGCTATCTGCCGGCGGAGGATGCCATCTACGATGCCGATGACCCCCTTTCCCTGGCGGCACTGAACCGCGGGGTGGAAACCTGTCTAAGCTACTGCCCCGCCCAGTACCAGTGGGAGTACAAGCGCTTCCGGGTGCGCCCGCGGCAGGGGCCCGGGGTTTACGCCGGCCTCTGAAGTCCAGGCGGCATACGCCGCATTCTCAACGTAAATCAAGGAGCAGCATGTTCTACGGCAAACTTGTCGCCGGTACTCTCGGCCTGATACTGGGCGGGCCCATTGGCCTGATCCTCGGCCTGGTACTGGGCCATTTCTTCGACCGCGGCCTGAACCGGGTACAGGCCTTTGCCTCACCGGAGAATATCGCCCGTATCCAGCGCAGTTTTTTCGAGACCAGTTTCCAGTTGCAGGGTTACCTGGCGAAGGCCGATGGCCGGGTGTCCGAGGTGGAAGTGGCTCACACCGAGGAAGTCATTCGCCAGATGCGGTTGACGCCGGAGCAGCGGCAGGAGGCCATCGCCCTGTTCAAGCGCGGCTCGGCGGCGGACTTTCACCCGGAACCGGTGGTGGCCTCCTTCCTGCAGGCCTGCGGCAGTCAGCGCCAGCTGGCCCAGGGCATGCTGCTGTTCCTGGTGTCGCTGGCGCTGTCGGATGGCGACCTGGACGATGCCGAGCGGCAGGCACTGATGCGCATTGCCCAGCTGATGGGAGTCAGCGCCGCCCAGCTCGAGCAAATGCTGCGCATGGCCCAGGCCCAGGGCCGCTTCCACCAGGGCGGAGCCGGAGGTGGTGCGCAATCCAGTGCCACCAGCCTGGCCGATGCCTACGCTGCCCTCGGGGTGAGTGAAGGTGTCAGTGACGGCGAACTCAAGCGCGCCTACCGCAAGCTGATGAGCGAAAACCACCCGGACAAGCTGATCGCCAAGGGGGTGCCCGAGCACATGGTCAAGGTGGCGACGGAGAAATCGCAGGATATCCAGGCGGCCTACGAGATGGTGCGCAAGCACCGCGGCGGCCGCTGAGTAGCGCTACTACAGGCGCCAGAACATGGGGGTGAACAGCACCAGCAGGGTGAATACCTCCAGCCGCCCCAGCAGCATCGCAAAGCACAGCAGGCCCTTGGCGGTTTCGCTGATACCGGCGTAGTTGGCGGCGACGTCCCCCAGCCCGGGGCCGAGGTTGTTGAGCGATGCGGCGACAGCGGAGAAAGCGGTAATGAAGTCCATCCCGGTACCCATCAGCAGCAGCAGGATGGTAATAAACGAGAACATGTAGACGGCGAAGAAGCTCCACACCGCGCTGACTACCGCCGCATCCACCCGCCGCTTGCCCATCTTCAGGGGAATCACCGCCTGCGGGTGGACCAGCTGCTTCAGTTCGCGAATCCCCTGTTTGAAGATCAGCATCAGGCGCATGGCCTTGATGCCGCCCCCGGTGGACCCTACGCAGCCGCCCATGAAAGAGAACATCAACAGCATCACCGGCAGGAAGGTCGGCCAGAGGGCAAAATTCTCACTGGCAAAGCCGGTGGTGGTGGTGATGGAGATGGCCTGGAACAGGCCGTGTACCAGGGCATCCTCCGGCGCGATGACGCCCGACAGTATCAGGTAGCCACAGGTAATGGCGATGCACACCAGCACGATACTGCTGAAGAACTTGGTTTCCGAGTCCCCCAGGTAGTGGCGTAGCGAACGCCGGCGCCAGGCCAGGTAGTGCAGGCCGAAATTCATGGCCGAGATGCACATGAACACACTGCAGATCAGCAGGATGGTATTGCTCTCGAACCAGGCCATGCTGGTGTCGTGGGTGGAAAAGCCGCCGATAGCCACCGTGGAGAAGGCGTGGGCGATAGCGTCGAAGGTACTCATTCCCGCCAGGTGGTAGCACAGGGCGCACACCACGGTGAGGGCAAGGTACACCGAGAACAGGGCCTTGGCGGTTTCGGTGATGCGGGGAGTGAGTTTGGAATCCTTGGTGGGGCCGGGAATTTCCGCCCGGTACAGCTGCATGCCGCCAATCCCCAGCATCGGCAGTACTGCCACTGCCACCACGATAATCCCGATACCACCCAGCCACTGCAGCATCTGGCGGTAGATGAGAATGGAATGGGGCAGGCTGTCGAGGCCGGTAATCACCGTGGCTCCGGTGGTGGTCAGGCCGGAGATGGATTCGAATATCGCCTCGGTGGGGCTGAGATCCAGGGCGTCTTCGAAGGCGAAGGGCAGCGCCCCGAACAGCCCCAGTACCGTCCAGAACAGCGAGGTGATCAGGAAGCCGTCGCGAATGCGCAGCTCATGGCGCGAGGCCCGGGCCGGCAGCCACATGGCGAGGCCGGAGAAAAAGGTAATGGAGAGCGCCACCAGGAAGCCCTCTACCGTGTGGTCGTCGGCGATCAGGCCGATCACCAGTGGCACCAGCATGGTGCTGCTGAACAACATCAGCAGAATGCCGAGAACGCGGAGTGTGGTGCCTATGTGCATGAAATCGCGCGGCCGGCGTCAGGAAAAAAAGCCGAAGCCGACGGCGAACAGCTTTTCCACCTGGGGAATACGGCTGCGATCGACCAGAAACAGGATCACGTGGTCATCGGTTTCCACCACGACGTTGCCGTGGGCGATCAGCACGTCGTCGCCGCGCACGATGGCGCCGATGGTCACTCCGTCCGGCAGGTTGATTTCATCGAGCTGGCGGCCCACCACCTTGGACGAGTAGGCGTCGCCGTGGGCGATCAGCTCGATGGCCTCGGCGGCGCCGCGGCGCAGGGAGTGTACGTTGGAGATGTCGCCCTTGCGCACGTGGGTGAGCAGGCTGCCGATGGTGATCTGCTGGGGCGAGATGGCGATGTCGATCTCATCCCCGACCAGGTCGGCGTAGGCGGCGTTGGTGATCAGGGTGATCACCTTCTTGGCGCCCATGCGTTTGGCCAGCATGGACATCATGATGTTGGACTCGTCGTTGTTGGTGAGGGCACAGAAGACATCCGTATTCTCGATGTTCTCCGCGGTCAGTAACTGCGGCTCGGCGGCGCTGCCGCACAGCACGATGGCGTGTTTGAGCCGCTCAGAGAGCATGCGGCAGCGGTCGTAGGACTTCTCAATCACCTTCACCTGGTACTGGCTTTCGATGCTCTGGGCCAGGGTGGCGCCAATATTGCCGCCGCCGGCGATCATCACCCGCTTGTACGGTTTGTCTACCTTGCGCAGTTCCGACATCACCGCGCGGATATGCTGGCGGGCGGCAATAAAGAACACCTCGTCGTCCACCTCGATCACGGTGCTGCCCTCCGGCAGAATCGGGCGATCCTGGCGGAAGATGGCCGCCACCCGGGTGTCCACCTTGGGCATGTGCTTGCGGATTTCCTGCAGCTCCTGGCCCACCAGCGGGCCGCCGTAGTAGGCCCGCACCGCCACCAGCTGTACCTTGCCGTCGGCAAAATCGAGCACCTGCAGGGCGCCCGGATTGGCGATCAGCTGGCGGATATTCTTGGTGACCAGCTGCTCCGGGCCGATGATGACATCCACCGGCACATTGGCCGGGTTGAACAGCTGCTCCTGGTGGGCGAGGTAGTTGGGGGAGCGCACCCGGGAGATCTTGGTGGGCGTATTGAAGATGCTGTGCGCCACCTGGCAGGCCATCATGTTGATCTCGTCACTGTTGGTGACGGCAATCAGCATGTCGGCATCCTCGGCGCCGGCCCGGTACAGGGTGTTGGGGTACGAGGCGCCGCCGAGCACGGTGCCGATATCGAGACGATCCTGCAAATTGCGCAGTTTGTCCGCATCGGTATCGACGACGGTGATGTCGTTCTGTTCATTGGCCAGGTGTTCGGCCAGTGTTCCCCCGACCTGACCAGCGCCCAGAATAATGATTTTCATGACCCGGGGACCCCGTGGGAAGTTTTCAGCACCTTAATGGATACGCTGGATTGTAAGCACATGATGGAGGGCTGTATAGCGCGGCCCTGGTAAACAGCGCAGCTCCTGAAAAAAACCAGTCCGCTGTAAACAGCGTGGGGCGCTCGACCTCACTCTACAGTGCCTTGGTCAGCAGTGCGAAATAGAGTCCATCCGGCCCGTTTTCCTGTGGCAGCAGCTGGCGGCCGTGATCCCGCGGCTGGCCCCAGTTCACCGCCAGAGGCTGTTCGCTGGCGCCTTCCTGCTGTGCCAGGAAGCGGGCGATGACAGCGCTGTTTTCTTCCGCCAGTATCGAACAGGTGACGTAGAGCAGGCGCCCGCCGGGCTTCAGCAGCGGCCACAGGCCGTGGAGGATGGCCAGCTGTTGACCGGCCAGTTGGCCGATATCCGAGGCGCGGCGCAGCAGTTTGATGTCGGGGTGGCGGCGAATCACGCCGGAGGCGGAACAGGGCGCGTCGGTGAGGATGGCGTCGAAACTCTCCGCCGCGAGCTCCGCCGGCGGCTTGGCACCGTCGCCCACAATGACCCGGGCGGCCAATTGCAGCCGTTCCAGGTTTTCCTCTACCCGTTCCAGTCGCTCGCCATCAATATCCATGGCCACCAGTTCGGCAAGTCCTGGCTGGCTCTCCAGCAGATGGCAGCTTTTGCCGCCGGGAGCGGCGCAGGCGTCGAGGATGCGCTCGCCGGCGCGGGCCTGCAGCAGCGGCGCCGCGAGCTGGGCGGCCTCGTCCTGCACACTGACCAGCCCCGCTTCCCAGCCCGGCAGGCTGTTCACGTCGACCGCCTGTTGCAGGTAGAGGGCGCTATCCGCCAGAGCCCCGGCGCTGGCCGCGATGCCGGCGCCCTCAAGCTGTTGCAGGTAGTCGCTGCGGGCCACGCGGGACAGATTGACCCGCAGTGCCATGGGCGGGCGGCTGTTGTTGGCGGCGAGCAGGGTGTCCAGGTTGTCATACTCGCCCTGCAGGCGCTGCATCAGCCAGGCAGGATGGGCGGCGCGGGCGGCGGGCGGAAGGGCATTTTCCAGGGTCTCCCGCTCGCGCAGATAGCGGCGCAGCAGGGCGTTGACCAGTCCGCGTGCCCAGCCTTTGCCGAGCGAGCGGGTGGCACCCACGGTACTGGCCACAGCGGCGTGATCCGGCACCCGGGTTTCACCGAGCTGGTAGAGGCCAACCAGTATCAGGGCGTAGACATCGCTATCCTTGCCGCGCAGGGGCTTGTCCAGCAGCTGGTCCGCCAGCGCCTCCAGGCGCGGCCACATCCGCAGGCTGCCGTAGCAGAGTTCCCTGAGCAGGGCGGCATCCCGGGGTGCGACGGCATTGAGTTGCCCGGGCAGCGCCTGGTTCAACGACTGGCCGCTGGCCACCAGGGCCAGGACCCGGGCGGCCGCCGCCCGGCAATCCCCGGCCATCACTGGCTGCTGCCGAATACGGCGCCCGCGGTGAAGGCCTCGCCCCGTGCGTTCAGTACCGCTTCCGCCGGCAGGGCCTTGCCGCCGGGAAGCTGTAGCACCTGCAGGCACAGGCTGCCTTCGCCACAGGCCACGCGGATGCCATCGCGGTCACTGTGCAGGATAGTGCCGGGTGCGGCCAGCCGGCCCCCTCCTTCGGGGCGCGCGCGCCAGATCTTCACGCGTTGCTCCCCCAGTTCGCTGAAGCAGACAGGGAAGGGATTGAAAGCGCGGACGCGACGATCCAGTTCAGTGGCGGTGAGTGTCCAGTCCATTTGCGCTTCCGGTTTGAGAATCTTGCTGGCGTAATTGGCCAGGCTGTCGTCCTGCGTTTCGGCGCGTGCCTGGTAGGCGGGCAGGTCTTCGAGTACTTGCAGCAGGCAGGGGGTGCCGATGGCGGCCAGTTCGTCGTGGAGGCTGGCGGCGCTCGTGTCCTGGCCGATGGCGCAGCGGGCGGTGGCCAGCATGGCGCCGGTGTCGAGCCCGGCATCCATCTGCATGATGGTGACGCCGGTTTCGCTGTCGCCCGCCTCGATGGCGCGCTGGATGGGCGCCGCACCGCGCCAGCGAGGCAGCAGCGAGGCGTGGACGTTGAGGCAGCCGAGGCGCGGTGTATCCAGCACGGCCTGGGGCAGGATCAGGCCGTAGGCCACCACCACCATGACATCGGCGTTGTGCGCCGCCAGCTCGCACTGGGCTTCGGTGTCGCGCAGGCTCTGGGGCTGGTATACCGGGACATCCGCTGCCAGTGCACGCTGCTTGACCGGGCTCGCCTGCAGTTTTTTGCCGCGGCCGGCGGGGCGGTCGGGCTGGGTGTAGACCGCCACCACCTGGTGGCAACTGCCCAGCAGGGCGTCCAGGTGGAGGGCGGCGAATTCCGGGGTGCCGGCAAAAAGCAGGCGCAATGGGGAGTTGTCAGGCACGGCGGCGCTGGTCTTTCTCCAGCTTTTTGCGAATGCGCTGGCGCTTCAGTGGCGAGATGTAATCGACGAAGAGTTTGCCGTCCAGGTGGTCTATTTCATGCTGCAGGCAGATGGCCAGGAGGCCCTCCAGTTCGCGGGTGAAGGGCTCGCCATTGCGATCCAGCGCGCTGGCGCGAATGCGGCGCGGGCGATTCACCGTTTCGTAGAAGCCCGGTACGGACAGGCAGCCCTCATCGTACTCGCCCAGCTCCGGGTCCAGCACTTCCACTTCAGGATTGATAAAGACCAGCGGCTCAGAGCGATCGTCGCTGACATCGATCACCAGCAGGCGCTCGTGTACGTCGACCTGGGTGGCGGCGAGGCCAATTCCGGGTGCGGCGTACATGGTTTCGAACATGTCATCGATGAGGGTGCGGGTAGCATCGGTGACCTCGGTCACCGGGCGCGCCCTGGTGCGCAGGCGAGGGTCGGGAAATTCGAGGATGTCGAGAATGGCCATCGGTTTCCTGGAGAGATTGGCAGGCCGGGCGGCCCGAGTGAATTAATAACATTTGCACTTGCCAGTGGCGAATGACCACCGCAAACTGTTTGCAATTATACATCCGTCAGCGGAATTGTGCCCAGCGCCGGGCACTTGGGGAAGGGGCGCTGGTGGCCGGTTCGGGAAGAGGGCCGCGGGGCGGATAATAACAAGCTTGGGCAGGGACAGGACAATGGGAACCAGGGCACTTTCGGGACTGCTGTTGACGGTATTGCTGCTGCTGTGCGGGCCGCTGCAGGCCGTAGAGCTCAACGAAGATGTTCCCGAGGTGTATATCGTCAAGAAAGGCGACACCCTCTGGGATATTTCCGGTATCTACCTGCGCGAACCCTGGCTGTGGCCCGAACTCTGGGATGTGAACCCGCAGATCGACAACCCCCACCTTATCTACCCCGGCGACGAACTCTATCTGGTCTGGGTCGATGGCCAGCCCCGCCTGCGTGTGCGGCGCGGCGACATGAAGCTCTCCCCCAATATGCATGTGAGCCCGCTGGATCTGGCCATTCCGGCTATTCCGCTGGATCAGATCGGCGCCTTCCTCAACCGCAATCGCATCATGAGCGCCGACGACCTGAATAACTCCGCCTACGTAGTGGCCGGTGCCCAGGGGCATTTGATCAGCGCGCCGGGCGACCATGTTTTCGGTCGCGGCCCCTTCCCTGACGGCGAGCGGGCCTATGGCATCTATCGCGCCGGCGAGGCCTATCGCGACCCGATCAGCAACGAACTGCTGGGCTATCGCGCCCAAGATATCGGCAGTGCCCGCCTGCTCACTAGCAATCGCGATGAGGTGACCGAGCTGGAAGTGACCCGCGTCACCGAGGAAGTGCGAATAGCCGATCGCCTGCTGCCCAATGAAGAGCGCGTGCTGGACGCCACCTTCTATCCACGGGCGCCGGAGCGGGAGATTGAGGACGGCTTTATGATTGCCGTCGATGGTGGTGTCACCCAGATTGGCACCACCGACATCGTGGTGCTCAACCGCGGTGAACGCGAGGGCCTGCGCGTTGGTGATGTACTGGCCATTTACCAGACCGGCGAACTGGTTTTCGACCAGGTGGCTCGTGACAACGTACTACTGCCGGATGTGCGTGCCGGTCTGGCCATGGTGTTCGAAACCGCGGAAAAGGCCAGCTACGCCATTGTCCTCAAGGCCAGCCATCCCCTGAAAGTTGGCGACAAGGTAAAGAATCCCTGATTCAGGCCGGAGGCGGGAACCGCCTCCGGCGCGCCTTCCCTTCCCGCCCTCGCCACACCAGCAACGGCAGTTGTGATGTTGCCCTACAGAAAACCTGATCCTTTTCCGGCAGCCTGTTGCATACCGCAGGTGTCGCTCCCATAGTTGCAGACTGTGGCCGCGAACGCTGGCCGCATAGCTTCCACCACTGTACACAGGCAGTATCAGGGCACTCAGGGACGAGGGTTATGGCTGTTGAAACACTGCGGCGCGCGCTGCTGTTGCAGGCGTTGCCGGAACTGTCGCCGGGACAGCTGCGGCAACTCCTCGGCCGCTATGGCGGCGTCGATGGCCTGTGGCTGTCGGATCCCGACGACTGGCGATTGCGCCGGGCCGCCCCGACCCTCGCCGCGGACTTTGGCAAACTGCGGGACAGCGGCCGCAGCCCGGACGCCCGCTTTGATGTGGAAAGACAACTCGACGCGGTTCTCTCCTGTGAGGCCCGTCTGCTCTGCAGCAGCGACAGCGATTACCCGCAACAGCTCAGGGCCATCCAGGATGCGCCGCCCCTTCTCTACTGTCGTGGTGACACGGCGCTGTTGCGGCGCCCGCAGCTGGCCATTGTCGGAGCGCGGCGGGCCAGCCACGACGCGCTGCGGGCGGCCGCGGAATTTGCCGGTGAACTGGCCCGGGCCGGGCTGGTGGTGACCAGTGGCCTGGCGCTGGGTGTGGACGGCGCCGCCCACCGGGGCGCGCTGGCCGCTGGAGGGGCCAGCGTGGCGGTGATGGCCACCGGTATCGAGCAGATCTACCCCCGGCGGCATCGCGCACTGGGGGCGTCGCTGATCGCCAGCGGTTGCCTGATCACCGAGTTCGCTCCGGGCAGCCAGCCCCTGCCCGAGCATTTTCCCCGTCGCAACCGCATTGTCAGCGGCCTCGCCCTCGGGGTGCTGGTGGTGGAGGCCGCCCTGCCCAGCGGTTCGCTGATCACCGCCGGCACTGCCCTGGACCAGGGGCGGGAGGTCTTTGCCCTGCCCTGGTCGATTTACCATCCTGGCGGCGCCGGGTGCCTGCGCCTGCTGCGCGACGGGGCCGGGCTGGTGCAGGATCCCCAGGATTTGCTGGCGGAACTGGCGCTGCTGCCGGGCGGTGTTTCACTGCGCCTGCCGCTGCACCAACCGCCGGATTCCGGTGGCGGGGAAGCGGTGGATGAGCCTGGCGTCGATCCCCTGCTGGCACTGCTCGGCGACGGCCGCGCCAGCGCCGATGAACTGGTGCTGCACAGTGGCCTGCCCCTGGCCCAGGTGCTCTCGCGCTTGTCGGCACTCGAGCTGGCCGGGCAGGTGCGGCGACAAAACGGCGCCTACAGCCGGGCCTGAGCAGCGCTGATCAGGTTGGCGGCTGTGTACGCGAAGCCCCGTCCCGCCTTGCCTTCGGAGGGGGCTTTGGGTACATTTCGCGCTCTTTCACCCCCGGACTGACAGGGTCCACCCCAATTCGCGGAGAAACGCTATGAGCAAGCCCTTTGTTGCTATCGTTATGGGTTCCGATTCCGATCTGCCGGTCATGGAGGCAAGCTTTGCTGTATTGCGCTCCTTCGGCATTCCCTTCGAGGCCCGCATCACATCTGCCCACCGTACCCCGGAAGTGACCAAGGCCTTCATCAAGGACGCCGAGGCCCGCGGTTGCCAGGTATTTATCGCCGCTGCCGGCATGGCTGCCCACCTGGCAGGTGCCGTGTCGGCCACCACGGTCAAGCCGGTGATCGGTGTGCCGATGAACGCCTCCATGGACGGCCTGGACGCCCTGCTGTCCACCGTGCAGATGCCCGCGGGCATTCCCGTGGCCAGCGTGGCCATTGGCAAGGCCGGCGCCAAGAACGCCGCCTACTTGGCCGCCCAGATCCTGTCTGTCGGCGACGAAAGCCTGGCGGAAAAGCTGCGCGAAGAGCGCGCTGCCAACGCCGAGGCCATCCGCCAGAAGGACGAAGCCCTGCAGGCCTCTCTGAAAGGCTGATGTCCGCCACGCCCCTGCGTCTGCAGGAAGCCGTCCGCGCTCTCGCCGCGGGCGGTGTGGTGGCCTGCCCCACAGAAGCGGTGTGGGGCCTGAGTTGTGATCCCGACAACCTCGCCGCGGTGGAGCGCCTGCTGGCGCTGAAGCAGCGCCCGGTGGAAAAGGGCGTTATTCTGGTGGCCTCATCGACGGACCAGGTCGCCGCGCTGCTCGAGGGCCTCACGGACGCCCAGCGCAGCAAGCTGGCCCTGTCCTGGCCCGGCCCCACCACCTGGCTCATCCCCCATCGCGACCTGGTGCCGGCATGGATTCACGGCGGCCGGGAGGCCGTGGCGGTGCGGGTCACCGCACACCCCGGTATGGCGGCCCTGTGCGATGCCTGGGGCGGCCCGCTGGTGTCCACCTCCGCCAACCGCAGCGGCTGCCAGGCGCCGCGCTCTGCGTTCCAGGTACAGCGCTACTTCGGGGCCGAACTCGACGCCCTGGTACCCGGCGCCGTCGGCGGCGCTGCCCGCCCCAGTGTGATCCGCGACCTGGTTAGCGACCAAATTATTCGAACCTGAGTCCCGGGCGGCCTATAATGCCCCGCCTGTGAGCTCCGCGGTTTTTCCAAGCATGCAAATCGACGCCGTAAAAAACTATCTTTTTTCCCTGCAGGACAGCATCTGCGAGGCGCTGGCCATTGAGGATGGCCGGGCCGGATTTATCGTGGATGAGTGGGAGCGCGAAGCCGGCGGCGGTGGCCGCAGCCGGGTATTGAGCGACGGGGCGGTGTTTGAAAAGGCCGGGGTGAATTTCTCCCATGTCCACGGTGACGGCCTGCCGGCCTCCGCCAGCGCCGCGCGGCCGGAGCTGGCCGGGCGCAGCTTCCAGGCCATGGGGGTGTCGCTGGTGGTTCACCCGCGCAATCCCTATGTGCCCACCTCCCACGCCAATGTGCGGCTGTTCGTGGCGGAAAAGCCGGGCGAAGAGCCGGTGTGGTGGTTCGGCGGGGGCTACGATCTCACGCCTTACTACGGCAACCGCGAAGACTGCCGGCACTGGCACCGCACCGCCTTCGAGGCCTGTGAGCCCTTCGGCCAGGAGGTCTATCCGGAATTCAAGCAGTGGTGTGATGACTACTTCTATCTCAAGCACCGCCGCGAGCCCCGCGGCGTCGGCGGCCTGTTTTTCGATGACCTGAATCGCTGGGATTTTGACACCAGCTTTGCCTTCATGCGGGCCATCGGCGACTCCTACCTTCCCGCCTATCTGCCTATCGTGCAGCGCCGCAAAGCTGCGGATTACGGCGACCGCGAGCGCCAGTTCCAGCTCTACCGGCGGGGTCGTTACGTCGAATTCAACCTGGTGTTTGACAGGGGGACGCTGTTTGGGCTGCAATCCGACGGCCGCACCGAGGCGATCCTGATGTCACTGCCGCCGCTGGTGCGCTGGGAGTACGACTACCGGCCCGTTGCCGGCACGCCCGAAGCGGAACTGACCGAGTATTTCCTGCAGTCGCGGGACTGGCTGCAGCCGGCCTGAGCCGGAACCCGAACCGGAAGCAAGGGCTATGAGTAACAGCGACAAATACGCCGTCTTCGGCAATCCCATCAAGCAGAGCAAATCCCCGGTTATCCACGCCGCTTTCGCCGAACAGTGCGCCCAGGACATGCAGTACCGGGCAGTGCGGGTGGAACTGGATGCCTTCGAACGCTCGGTGCGGAATTTCTTCGAGGGCGGTGGTGCCGGCCTCAATATCACCGTCCCCTTCAAGCAGCAGGCGTTTGCACTGGCCGACGAGTGCAGCCAGCGCGCGCAGCGCGCGGGTGCGGTGAATACCCTGTACCTGACGGATGAAGGCCAGCTTTACGGCGATAATACCGACGGCGTCGGCCTGGTGCGCGACATGGTGGCCAACCTCGGCTGGACGCTGCAGGGGCAGCGCATTCTGGTGCTCGGTGCCGGTGGCGCCGTGCGCGGGGTACTGGAGCCCCTGCTGCGTGAAAAGCCCCGCTCCCTCACAATTGTCAATCGCACGGCGGAGAAGGCGCGCGAGCTGGTGGCCGAATTCGCCGAACTGGGCGCCATCGATGGCGGTGGCTATGAACTGCTGGCGGACCGGCAGTTCGACCTGGTGGTGAACGCCACCAGCGCCAGTCTCAGCGGTGAAATGCCCGACCTCCCCGGCAGTCTGCTCACCGCCCGCAGTTGCTGCTACGACATGGTCTACGGCGCGGAGCCGACCGTGTTCATGCGCTGGGCTGCACTGAATACCGCCTGGGCGGTGGCCGATGGCCTCGGCATGCTGGTGGAGCAGGCAGCGGAGTCCTTCTACCGCTGGCGCCGTGTGCGCCCGGCCACCGGGCCGGTGATCAACCAGCTGCGGCAGGCGCTCGCTGCCGCCTGAGCGAGAGCGCCGTGCGCAGCGTTCGCTGAACGGCGCGTACGCACCATCCGCTAGGCCTCCAGTTCCGCCAGGTGCTGTTCCTTGAGCTGCACGTAGTTGTTGGCGCTGTAGCAGAAGTAGTCCCGTTCGGCATCCGACAGCGCGCGCACTTCCCGCGCCGGGCTGCCGGCATAGAGGTAACCGCTGCGCAGGCGCTTGCCGGGGGTCACCAGGGCGCCGGCGGCGATCACTACCTCGTCCTCCACCACGGCGCCGTCCATCACGGTGGCGGCCATGCCCACCAGTACCCGGTTGCCGATGCTGCAGCCGTGCAGGGTGGCATTGTGGCCAATGGTCACGTCTTCGCCGATAAGCAGTGGCCAGCCCTCCGGGTTGTAGGGGCCGGCGTGGGTGATATGCAGTACGCAACCGTCCTGTACGCTGGTGCGGGCGCCCACGCGGATGCGGTGCATGTCGCCGCGCACCGCGGCCTGGGGCCAGATGGAGACGTCGTCTCCCAGTTCCACATCTCCCAGTACCACGGCGCTGGGGTCGATCATTACCCGTTCGCCCAGCACCGGGCGCTGGCCGCGGAAGCTGCGCAGGCTGGTCTCGGTGTAGTGTTTCATGGCTGTCTGCTCCGGCAAAACTGCTACAATAGCGGCCCTGTTTTCACCCTGCCAGCCCTCCTGGCAGCGCCGACGCCGAGGTCTTTCCATGCCAGCCCCCCACCGCCGCCGCTTTATCGCCGGAGCCGTCTGTCCCCGTTGCAGCGAGATGGACACCATCGTGGTGGATGCGGATACCGATGAACGGGAGTGTGTGGCCTGCGGCTTCAGCGAGGCCCGTCCCTCGGACGCTCCCCGCCAGGAGCCGCACACCCGGGTCAATCGACCGGCGCGGCGCAGCGAGGCACCGGCTGAGACCGTGCGCCTGGTGGACCCGGTAAAAGACAAGTAAAACAGGGGGCCAAGAACCCACCCAGTCGCCCCATCGAAGGCTGGGGCCCATTGTCTGCCATGCAACTCAATCACGCCCTTCGGGCGCTGAACGACATACCGGCATCGCATCAACCTGTTATCCCGCGCAAGCTCTGTTTTCCACCCCAGCGCCGCCGATAGGCGGGGTACAGCGTCGCTCCGCGGGCGGCGTTGAACAGCACAAAGGCCAGCCACAGGCCGTGGTTGCCCCAGTCCCGGCTCAGATACCACACCGGCAGGTAAACCAGCACTGCGCTCACCAGCATGGTCACCATCATCGGCCGTGTCTCCGCGGCGCCGATAAATACCCCATCCAGCAGATAGCTGGGGCCCGCTGCCAGTGGCATCAGCAAGAGCCAGGGCCAGTGCGCTCGCATGGTTTCGCGCACCATCTCCAGGGCGGTCAGCCACTGGGGCAGAAAGTACCCGCCCAGCCACAGCAGCAGCGTCAACAGCACAGCGGTGACGCCGCACCACAGTGCGCAGCGCTTCACCGCGGCCTGAAAACCGGCCCGGTCCCCGCCCCCCAGCCGCTGTCCGGTCAGCCCTTCGGCGGCGAAGGCAAAGCCGTCAAGGGCGTGGGCGCAGAACATCAACAACTGCAGCATCAGGGCGTTGGCGGCCAGCACGGTACTGCCCAGCTTGTCACCAGCGGCAGTAAAAAAGGCGAAGCCCGCCAGCAGGCAAATAGTGCGCACGAAAAGGTGCCAGTTGCTGCGCAGCAGTTCGTGGTAGTCAGCGGGACGCCACAACTGGCGGGCGATCTCACGCCACCTGGCTTCGGGCAGGGCCAGCCACACCTGCCACAGGGCGAGGGCGCAACCGCTGTATTCGGCAATGACTGTGGCCAGGGCGGCACCGTCACTGTTCAGGCCGAGGCCGAGGATGAAGAACAGGTCCAGCAGAATGTTGAGGACATTGGTGCTGATCACGATCAGCAGTGGGCGACGGGTGTCCTGCCGACCAATGCACCAGCCCACCACTGCGTAGGTCACCAGTACCGCGGGCGCGCTGTACAGGCGGATGCGCACGTAGCTGTCAGCGAGGGGCAGGATGTCTGATGCCGGCGCCATCAGGGCAAAACCGGCTGCCAGCAGCAGTGGGTGCAGGGTCAGCAGCATGGCGGCGATAACCAGTGCCAGCACCGCCGAGCGCGCCAGTACCAGCAGAGCCTCCTGTTCGCGCCCGGCACCCACAGCCCGGGCCACCAGGCCTGTGGTTCCCATGCGCAGAAAGCCGAAGCCCCAGTACAGGAAGGCCAGCAGAGCCCCGCCGATCGCGACAGCGCCGAGGTAGAGTGGGCTGTCCAGGTGGCCGAGGATGGCGGCATCCGCCAGCCCGAGCAGGGGGATGGAAATATTCGAGAGCATGGCCGGCCAGGCAATACCCCAGATTTTGCGGTCTAACGGGCTAAGTGAGGGCATATCTGGTATGCAGGCAGGAAATAAGGCCGGTTGATCCACCGCCGGAACGCTGCAATGGCCTTCCTGGGGAGCGCTGGAAACCCTTGCTCTGTGTAGGTTTTGCGGTTTTCTTTCGGTATACTCGGCCGGCCTGCCTCCCGCGACAATTCGTCGCAGGGGCGGCGACTGTGTCAGCTGGTACGTTCAAGACGTCTCCTAATTCTGCACTCCCCAGGGTCAGTGGCCGCATCTGCCAGCGGCTACGGACTTTACACAGGGGTGCGGCAAGCGGACGTCACCGGGCGCATCGGCTGTGGGGACAATAACCGATATAAATAATGGAGACACGGGAAATGTTCTTGAGAGCGAAGCGGCTTACCGCCCTGGCGCTTGGTCCTGTGCTGATGCTGTTCGGCCTGCTGCACGCCGGTACCGTTGCTGCGGCTGCCAAGGTGAATGAAGTCAATATGTCACCGGGCGCCACCGATGTGGGTCAGAGTATCTTTGATCTGCACATGACCATCTTCTGGATCTGCGTCATCATCGGCGTGCTGGTATTCGGGGTGATGTTTTACTCCATCTACTACCACCGCAAATCACGGGGTGTCACTCCCGCTACCTTTCACGAGAGCACCAAGGTCGAGATCGCCTGGACCGTCGTGCCCTTCTTCATCCTGATCGGTATGGCGGTTCCCGCCACGTCTACCCTGCTGGAGATCTACGATTTTGAGGACGCCGAGATGGACGTGCTCATTACCGGCTACCAGTGGAAATGGAAATACGAATACCTGAATGAAAGCGGCGAGAACGTTGCCTTCTTCAGTAACCTGCGTACGCCCCAGAGCGAAATCTACAACACCGCGGACAAGGGCGAGCACTACCTGCTGGAAGTGGACGAGCCCCTGGTGATCCCGGTGGATACCAAGGTCCGCTTCCTGGTCACCGCCAATGACGTGATCCACGCCTGGTGGGTGCCGGAGCTGGCGGTGAAGAAAGACGCCATCCCCGGCTTCATCAATGAGACCTGGACTCACGCCACAGAAGAGGGTGTGTACCGCGGCCAGTGCGCCGAACTTTGCGGCAAGGACCACGGCTTCATGCCGATTGTGGTCAATGTGGTGAGCAAGGAAGAGTACGCCAGCTGGCTCAGCGAGAAACAGGCGGAAGCCGCCGAAATCAAGAAGCTGATGGCCCAGACTTTCTCCATGGATGAGCTGATGGAGCGCGGCAAGAGTGTTTACGACCGCTCCTGCGCAGCCTGTCACGGCGCCAACGGCGAAGGCGGCCTCGGCAAGGCCATCGCCGACAGCCCGATCGCCACCGGCGACCTGTCCGGCCACCTGGAAGTGGGTATCAACGGCGTACCCGGCACCGCGATGCAGGCCTTTGGTGGCCAGCTCAACGACGTCGACATGGCGGCCGTCATTACCTATCAACGCAACGCGTTCGGCAACAACATGGGTGACATGGTGCAGCCGATCGACGTCTTTAATCACAAGAAAGGCTAACTGGAGGAGATAACGATGGGAGATCATCATCACGGTCCTGCCAAGGGCCTTTCACGGTGGCTGTTTACCACCAACCACAAAGATATCGGAACCATGTACCTGTGGTTCTCCTTCGCGATGTTCATTCTTGGCGGCTCGTTCGCCATGATCATCCGCGCCGAGCTGTTCCAGCCCGGCATGCAACTGGTTGATCCACTGTTCTTCAACCAGATGACCACCCTGCACGGGCTGGTGATGGTGTTCGGCGCGATCATGCCCTCCTTCGTGGGCCTGGCCAACTGGATGATCCCGATGATGATCGGGGCGCCGGACATGGCCCTGCCGCGGATGAACAACTGGAGCTTTTGGATCCTGCCGCCGGCCTTCCTGCTGCTGGCCAGCACCCTGTTCATGGACGGCGGCGCCCCGGCCTTCGGCTGGACCTTCTACGCCCCGCTGTCCACCACCTACGCGGCGCCGTCGGTGACCATCTTCATCTTCTGTATCCACGTGCTGGGGATCTCCTCCATCATGGGCTCGATCAACATTATCGCCACGGTGATGAACCTGCGCGCCCCGGGTATGACCTACATGAAGATGCCGCTGTTCGTGTGGACCTGGCTGATCACCGCCTTCCTGCTGGTGGCGGTGATGCCGGTGCTCGCGGGAGCGGTGACGATGATGCTGATGGATATCCACTTCGGCACCAGCTTCTTCAGCGCCGCCGGAGGCGGTGACCCGGTCCTGTTCCAGCACGTGTTCTGGTTCTTCGGTCACCCCGAGGTGTACATCATCATTCTGCCGGCCTTCGGCGTGGTATCGCAGATTATCCCTGCCTTTTCGCGCAAGCCGCTGTTCGGCTATGACTCCATGGTCTACGCCACCGCGTCCATCGCCTTCCTGTCGTTCATCGTGTGGGCCCACCACATGTACACGGTGGGCATGCCGATTGCGGGTGAGCTGTTCTTCATGTACGCCACCATGCTGATCGCCGTCCCCACCGGGGTGAAGGTGTTCAACTGGATTTCCACCATGTGGCGCGGCGCACTGACCTTCGAAACCCCGATGCTGTTTTCCCTGGGTTTCCTGGTGCTGTTCACCATCGGTGGTTTCACCGGCCTGATGCTGTCCATCGCCCCGGCGGACTTCCAGTACCACGACAGCTACTTCGTAGTGGCGCACTTCCACTACGTGATGGTGGCCGGGGCGGTATTCTCCATGACCGCCGCCGTGTACTACTGGCTGCCCAAGTGGTGCGGCCGCATGTACAACGAGACCATGGGCAAGACCCACTTCTGGATCTCCTTTATCGGCTTCAACCTGACCTTCTTCCCGCAGCACTTTGTGGGGCTGGCGGGCATGCCGCGACGGATTCCGGACTACGCCCTGCAGTTTGCTGACTTCAACATGATGTCCAGCATCGGCGCGTTCATCTACGGCTCCTCGCAGATCCTGTTCCTGTACAACGTGATCGCGACCATCGTGGCCGGCAAGCCCACCTCCGACGAGAAAGTCTGGGATGGTGCCGAAGGCCTGGAGTGGACGGTACCGACTCCGGCGCCCTACCACACCTTCGAGACGCCGCCGAAGATCGACCCGAGCCACGCGCACTCCTGAGGGAATGACCAGCCGTGATCCGCATTAGCGCGAACCCTGCCATCGATACCGCCATCAAGCTGGTGGCGGTAGCGGCGTGCATGTTCGCCTTTGTGTTCGTGGTGATGGTGCCCCTGTACAATGTGTTGTGCGATGCCCTGGGCATCAACGGCAAGACGTCGGGCCAGGCCTACACGGCAGTGCAGTCCGGGGTGGATGAGAGCCGTACGGTGACCATCCAGTTCGTGGCCACCAACAACGAGGGCATGCCCTGGGAGTTTTCACCCAGCCAGACGGTAATGAAAGTGCACCCGGGCGCGTCCAACGACACGGTGTTTACCGCCTACAACCCGCTGCCGAAGAATATGGTGGCGCAGGCGATTCCCAGCGTGTCGCCCAGTCGCGCGGCGGCGTATTTTCACAAAACAGAGTGCTTCTGCTTTAACCAGCAGCCCCTGGAAGGTGAGTCCAGCGCAGAAATGCCGCTGGTGTTTATCGTCGATAGGGATTTACCGCGTGATATCCACACCATCACGCTCTCGTATACGATATTTGATGTGACCGACATGGCGGCGGGCGCAGTTGCGACCCGCTGAGATCACCGGTTGGGGCCGGTGTGAGTTCAATGGAGAACCAATAACATGAATACCGAAACATCCACTGAGTACGAAAAGTACTACGTACCGGAGAAGAGCAAGCTGGCGATCTTCGCGACCATCGGCTTGATCCTCAGCATTTTCGGTGCATCCCACGGCCTGAACCAGATGACCTTTGGCGACGGTGCCCCCTCCTGGACCATTCTCTACGTGGGCCTGGCCTTTTTCGCCGGCACGCTGTTCGTGTGGTTCCGCACCACCATCCGCGAGAACATCGCCGGCATGAACAGCGCCCAGCTGAAGAAATCCTATGTGCTGGGTATGTTCTGGTTCATTTTCTCCGAGGTGATGTTCTTCTTCGCCTTCTTCGGCGTGCTGTTCTATGTGCGCAACCTGGCCGGCCCCTGGCTGGCGGGTGAAGGTGAAGCGGGGCGTATGAACAACCTGCTCTGGGAAGGCTTCCAGTACAGCTGGCCGATGGCCTCCACCCCCCAGGAAGCCGTGGGCGGCGTCGGCAGCCAGCTGATCGCCAACAACGGTGAGTTCCAGAGCTACGAGAAGAGCATGGCCTTCTCCGATGCTGCGGCCTGGTATTTGTGGTTGCCCTTGTGGAACACCATCATCCTGCTGTCATCCAGCGTGACTGTGCACATCGCTCACCTGGGACTGCTGGATGGTAACAAGAAGAAGTTCAATATCTGGCTGGGCCTGACCGTGCTGCTGGGTATTGTGTTCGTCGGCCTGCAGGCGCTGGAATACTACGAAGCCTACGCCCACTACGGCCTGACCCTGAACTCGGGGATTTACGGTTCCACCTTCTTCATGCTGACCGGTTTCCACGGCTTCCACGTGATGATGGGCATGACCATGCTGCTGATCCAGTGGATTCGCTCTGTGAAGTACGGTCACTTCACCGCAGACGACCACTTCGGCTTCGAGGCATCCAGCTGGTACTGGCACTTCGTTGACGTGGTGTGGGTGTTCCTGTTCCTGTTCGTTTACATTCTGTAATCAGTCGCTTGCCGCCGGTTCGGCTTCGGCCGGCGGCTGTTGCGCTGCGGCCGGCCCGGCATCCCAGGGATTGCGGTGGCCCAGCTGGCCGGTGGCCACGCCATAGACAATCAGGGCCGCGAGGCCAATGGCCAGGGCCAGGCGCACGCCGAGGGAATGCCACAGGCGACGCTTGCGGCGATCCCCCTGATCCACCATCAGAAAATAGAATCCACTTATCAGGCTGGCAACCAGCGCCACCATCAGCAGCATTATCGCGATCTTCAACAATGTTCACTTCCTCTTACAGGGCCGGGCAGTATAAACCAGGCATCTCGCGGCTGCTTTCGGGGCGTTGCTGATGGTTCAAGCGCAGCGCCTGCAGTTCGATCTGGAGTGGCGTACGACCCTGTTCACCGCCCTGCTGCTGCCCCTGCTGATTGGGCTGGGCTTCTGGCAGCTGGAGCGGGCCGATGAAAAGCGGGCTCTGGCGCAGACCTTCGATGAGCGCCGCGCACTGGCACCAGCGGACATCGCGACACTGTGGCAGGCGAGTGCCGACGAACTGGCCTATCGCCCCGCCCTCGCCCGCGGCGAATTTGACCCCCGGCGCTACCTGCTGCTGGACAACCGGGTGCGGCAGGGCCGCTTTGGCTACGAGGTGATCGCCCTCTTCCACCTGGGTGACGGCAGCGGCCGCAGCCTGCTTGTGAATCGTGGCTGGGTGGCAGGAGATCCGGCCCGGCGTACCCTGCCCCGGGTCGAATTGTCCACCGGGCCGCAGGTTATTCGCGGCACCATCTATGTGGCGCCGGACGAGCCCTACCTGCTGGGTGAGCAGTCGCTGAACGGCGACTGGCCCCTGGTCGTGCAGGCGCTGGAAGCCCCCGGGTTTGCCGCGGCCCTGGGCGCGCGCCTCGACCGCGAGGTCTTCCCCTGGTCCCTGCGCCTGGGGCCGGAAGAACCGGCGGCGCTGGCGGCCGAGTGGCCGCTGGTCAATGCCAGTCCGGCCAAACACACCGGATACGCTGTGCAGTGGTTCTGCATGGCGCTGGCACTGGTGATACTGTTCCTGCTGCGCAGCTCCAACATCTGGCAATGGCTGCGCCGACGAGAAATCCTGGAGAACTGAGTGGTGCAAAGCGAAAGCCATCCCCCCGGCGCGGCCGGTGACAATCACGGTCGATTGGTGCTGCTACTGATTGCCGGTTTGCCGGTGACCATGATCCTGGCTGCGACCTGGCTCTGGTTCTTTGTGGTCAAGGGCAACCTCGACATAGTCGGCATGCTGGGTACCGCCAACCGCGGCCAATTGGTGCAGCCTCCCCGCCAACTGGCCGAAGCAGGCCTGACGCAAGTCGATGGGAGCGCCTTCGACTTCGCTGCGCTGGAGCTCCAGTGGACATTTGTAGTGGCGAACGAGAGCGCAAGCTGTGACGCTGCCTGCGAACACCTGCTTTACCTGACCCGGCAGATACACCTGGCCATGGGCAAGGAGTACAATCGCATCCGCCGCTTCTATGTGAGCGACGTGGTCCCCGCGGACACCCGCCTGGAGGTGGATCATCTCAGTGACGGACATCCGCTTCCGGCGAATTTTGCCGGATACCTGCAACGCGAACACGGGGAAATGCGGGTGCTGCAGGGCGACACAGGCCAGATGCGCAGCCTGTTTGCGGAACATGCCAGCGCCCCGGACAGCTGGTACCTGGTAGATCCGGCCGGCTGGATCATGATGCGTTACGACGACAGCGTCTCCTACAAGGACGTGATCGCCGATCTTAAATTCCTGCTGAAAAACTCCAGCACCTGATTACCTGAACTGTTACCCATAATGTCTGAAAGCAGCGCAATCGCGAGCCAGAAAGCCAACTGGCGGGACTACAAGGAGCTGACCAAGCCCAATGTCGTCCTGCTGATGATTCTCACCTCTGCCATCGGCATGTTCATGGCCGTGCCCGGCATGGTGCCCTGGCATGTGCTCATTCTGGGCAACCTGGGCATCGCGCTTTGCGCCGGCGCTGCGGCTGCGGTCAACCACCTGGTGGACCAGCAGGTGGACCAGCGCATGGCCCGCACTCGCAATCGACCGGTCGCCAGGGGGCGGGTCAGCACCCGCGGCGCCATTGTGTTCGCCAGCCTGCTCGGTGTGAGCGGCATGGCGATCCTGATGATCTGGATCAATGCCCTCACCGCCTGGCTGACCCTGGCCTCGCTGGTGGGTTACGCCTTTGTCTACACCATGTTCCTGAAGCGGGCCACGCCCCAGAACATCGTGATCGGCGGCCTCGCGGGGGCCGCTCCTCCCCTGCTGGGCTGGACCGCGGTGACCGGAGAGATTCACGGCCACGCCCTGCTGCTGGTACTGATCATCTTTGCCTGGACGCCGCCCCACTTCTGGGCCCTGGCGATTCACCGCCGCGAGGAGTACGCCGCAGTGGACATCCCCATGCTGCCGGTGACCCACGGGGTGAAGTTCACCAAGGTGCACATCCTGCTCTACACCCTGATGATGTTTGCCATCACCCTCCTCCCCTTTGTCACCCGCATGAGCGGGCCGCTGTACCTGCTGGGGGCAGTGGTGCTGGGTGGCGGCTTCCTCTACTGGGCCATCGAGTTGCTGCGTGACCGCAACCCGAAGGCGCCAATGGAAACCTTCAAGTACTCGATTATCTACCTGATGGCCCTGTTCGTGGTGATGCTGGTCGACCACTACCTGTTCCCGGTAGCGACCCTGTGAGCGCCGAAGCGATGGGCGAGCCGATGAGAGTGTTCCATGACTGATGAAAAGCGCCGCCAGCGACGCGGTATTGTGTGGACGGTGGCCGCCGTGGTGCTGTTCATGGTGGTAGTCGTGGCCGGCTTCGTGCACCGCATCGGCCTGCCGCGCATCATGAACGATGCAGAAATGAAGGCGAACGGCGCCTACATGTTCGAAACGCCGCGGGATATCGGTGAGTTTGCACTGGTGGATCAGTCCGGGGAGCCGTTCACGCCTGCCAGCCTGGAGGGTCACTGGACGCTGGTGTTCTTCGGTTTTACCTACTGCCCGGATATCTGCCCTACCACCATGAGCTTCCTCAACGACTTCGTTGCCGAACTGCAGGGTACCGAGGCGGCGGATACGCGGGTGGTGATGGTGTCAGTGGATCCGGCGCGGGACACGCCCGAGCAACTCGCCCGCTACGTGCCTTACTTCAACCCGGATTTTGTCGGGGTAACCGGTGAGTTTCTCGATCTACACCGCTTCGCCACTGCCCTGAACACCCCCTTTCGCAAGGTGCCCGGGCAGGGAGAGAACTACCAGGTGGATCACAGCGCCAATGTGGTGCTGGTCAATCCCCGTGGTGACTACCACGGTTTCTTCAAGGCGCCGCTGGATCTGGCGAAGATGAAGGTCACCTACCGCTCCGCCCGCTATCTCTGGGACCACTGAGCGGCAGGGTGACGACGGCGCGCCGCTCTGGCGCGCCAGTGCGACGCGTGGCTTAGTTGCTCACCAGCATGGCTTCGGACGGGCGCGGGATGTCGCCGCCGCGATCAAAGCGCTGATCCAGCACCTGATCGAGATCCGCCGCAACCAGTTCCACTTTGGTCTCCAACTTGGCGATATCTTGGTCACCGGCGGGAGCTTCCTGTGCGGCTTCTTCTGCCATTTCTACCTTGGCTGCCTGCGCCGCGCGCACCAGTACCTGGTCGACGGACTGGGCATTGGCAATCGGGGCCACTGCAAAGACTAAAAGAGCTAAAACAGAACGTACTTTCATGATGTCATCCTCTGTAGGTGTTACCTATTTCCGTGTTGGGTAACACTTTTGTTACTTGGGTGTGTATTGTGGCCTTATTTCGTGACGTTTCAAGGGGGGCGGTTAACTTTGTGCAAATTCACGTATGCGACGTAACCCATTGTTTAATAAGAATAATTGCATCTTTATAGTGATTGGTTCCATTTTAGTTAACAAAATATTCATGTTTTTGATGGAGATTTGGGAGAAGTAACAGCTGATTGCAGCCATTGCGGGGCTCGCTGACGGAGCGCTATCGACGTGGCATTCCGCGATGGCTTGGGCTTTAATGCCCGCTTGGTCAGCCGCGCCCCCGCTGTCGATGACAGCGGCCACGCGAGCCTGGATACACTGCGACCCGAGAATGCCTATGCCCGCCTCCCAATCTGCGCCCCTCGTCCTGGTGGACGGATCCTCCTACCTTTACCGCGCCTTTCACGCCCTGCCTCCCCTGACCAATTCCAAAGGGGAATCCACCGGTGCCGTGAAGGGCGTGATCAGCATGATCAAGCGCCTGATGAAGGATTACCCGGAGAGTCCGGTGGCGGTGGTATTCGACGCCAAGGGCAAAACCTTCCGCGATGAGCTGTTTGCCGAGTACAAGGCGCAGCGTCCACCCATGCCGGATGAGCTGCGCGAACAGGTAGAGCCGATTCACGCCCTGGTGCGGGCGCTGGGCCTGCCGCTGCTGTGCGTAGACGGGGTAGAGGCCGACGACGTGATAGGGACACTGGCGCGGCAGGCCAGCGCACAGGGCAGGGCGGTGATTATTTCCACCGGCGACAAGGACATGGCCCAGTTGGTGGATGACAACACCACCCTGGTGAATACTATGACCGACACGGTGATGGACAGGGTTGGCGTGGAGCAGAAGTTTGGCATCTCCCCCGAGCTGATCATCGATTTTCTCGCCCTGATGGGCGACAAAGTTGACAATATCCCCGGTGTTCCCGGCGTGGGGGAGAAAACGGCCCTGGCGCTGCTGCAGGGCATTGGCGGGCTCGAGGCGCTGTACGCCAACCTCGACAAAATTGCCGGTTTGAGTTTTCGCGGTGCCAAGTCGATGGCCGCCAAACTGGAGGCCGAGCGCGACAAGGCCTTCCTGTCCTACGAGCTGGCGACCATCAAGACGGATGTCGAACTGGAGGAAGCGCCAGGGGATCTCGCCAACGGCGAGCCCGACAGGGAGGTACTGCTCGAGTGGTATACAAGGCTGGAGTTCAAGGCCTGGCTGGACGAATTGCTGGGGGAGGGGGAGGTCGTCCAGAGCGAGGCGATGGAAACCCGCTACGTCACCATTACCGCGCAATCAGAACTGGACGAGTGGCTGGCGCGACTGTCACAGGCCGAACTGTTTGCCTTCGATACCGAGACCACCAGCCTCAACTACATGGAGGCGGAAATTGTCGGTCTGTCCTTTGCTGTGGCGGCGGGGGAGGCGGCCTACGTGCCGCTGGCCCACGACTACCCCGGTGCGCCGGACCAGCTTGACCGGATTGCTGTACTTGAACAGATGCGGCCCCTGCTGGAGGATGAAAACCGCGCCAAGGTGGGTCAGAACCTCAAGTACGACGCCAGTGTGCTGGCCAACCATGGCATCACCCTGCGCGGCATCCGCTTCGACACCATGCTGGAATCCTATGTGCTGGACTCGGTGGCCACCCGCCACGATATGGACAGCCTGGCGCTCAAGTACCTGGGCCACAAAACCATTCATTTCGAAGACATTGCCGGCAAGGGCGCCAAACAGCTGACCTTCAACCAGATTCCGCTGGAACAGGCCGGCCCCTATGCCGCGGAAGACGCCGATATCACCCTGCGGCTGCACCAGTGCCTGTGGCCGCGGCTGGAGGCGGAAGGGGAGCTGGCGCGTGTTTTCCACGATATCGAAATGCCGCTGGTGCCGGTGTTGTCGCGCATCGAGCGGCAGGGGGCGATGCTGTCGCGGAAACTCCTGCAGCAGCAGAGCGGTGAGCTGGGCAAGCGCCTGCAGGAACTGGAGCAGGAGGCCCACGACCTCGCCGGCCAGCCCTTCAACCTCGGCTCGCCCAAGCAGCTGGGCGAGATCCTGTTCGAGAAGCTGGAACTGCCGGTAATTCGCAAAACCCCCAAGGGTGCGCCCTCCACCGCCGAGGAAGTGCTGGTGGAGCTGGCCCTGGATTACCCCCTGCCCAAGGTATTGCTGGAGTACCGCAGCCTGAGCAAGCTCAAATCCACCTACACCGACAAACTGCCGGAGATGATCAATCCCGGGACCGGTCGCGTACACACCTCCTACCACCAGGCGGTGGCGGCCACCGGCCGCCTGTCCTCGTCGGATCCGAACCTGCAGAACATTCCGATCCGCACGGAGGAGGGGCGGCGCGTGCGCCAGGCTTTTGTCGCCCCCGAGGGCTACCGTATCGTGGCGGCGGATTACTCCCAGATCGAGCTGCGCATCATGGCCCACCTGTCCGGCGACGAGGGGCTGCTGGGCGCCTTCCGCGACGGACTGGACGTGCACAGGGCCACGGCCGCGGAGGTTTTCGGCATGGAACTGGCCGCGGTGACCGCCGAGCAGCGACGCAAGGCCAAGGCGATCAATTTCGGCCTGATCTATGGCATGTCCGCCTTTGGCCTGGGTCGCCAGCTGCACCTGGGCCGCAACGAAGCCCAGGAATACATCGACCGCTACTTCGAGCGCTACCCCGGGGTGCAGGACTATATGGACCGCACCCGCGAGCAGGCCCATGAAAAGGGCTATGTGGAAACCCTGTTCGGGCGCCGTCTCTACCTGCCGGAGATCAACGCCCGCAACAAGATGCGGGTGCAGGCCGCCGAGCGCACAGCGATCAACGCCCCGATGCAGGGCAGCGCCGCTGACATCATCAAGAAGGCCATGCTGGCGGTGGACGCCTGGCTGCGGGAGGAGGGCGCCGACGCCCGCCTGATCATGCAGGTGCACGATGAACTGGTGCTGGAGGTGGCAACAGAGCAGGTGGAGGCTATCAGCGCACGGATTTGCGAGCTGATGTCCGGCGCCGCCAGCCTGGCGGTGCCGCTGCTGGTGGAGGCGGGGGTGGGCGCAAACTGGGATGAGGCCCACTGAGGGAAAAAATTTCCGAAATTTTTGCACCGGGCCGGAACTATCACAGGCCCGACCAGTCTGATTATTCGTAGCTTGCTGCTACACGCTCCGGCGGTCACTCTCCATGGGCCGCCACCAGAGCAATGTCTCTTCCCCAGAGACCCAAGCTGGCCCGGTGACCTACCCCCCTACAGGCACCGGGCTTTTTTTATGTATAGTAGTGTCCACCCGCTATCTCGGGTGGCGTGCGCGCGGCTTCAATACACAATAATAAGCATCAAAATTCCCGACCTTCACACCGACTCGATCACTTCCTCCTCGTACACCGACCCATCCGTCAGCCACCCGTCCAGTACCCGGATCAGCTCCTTGTGCCCGGTGTGTTTCAGCGCCGAAAACAGCTGCACACTCACCAGGTCCCCGTGTTCCTTCAGCTCCTTCTTTACCTGCAGCAGCGTATTGCCGGCAGGGCCCTTCTTCAGCTTGTCCGCCTTGGTGAGCAGGATGTGCACCGGCATCTGGGCGGCCAGGGCCCAGCCCAGCATCTGCTGGTCGAAGGGCTGCAGGGGGTGACGCACGTCCATTAGCAGCACCAGGCCGCGCAGGCTCTGGCGCTGGGCGAGGTAGGCCTCGAGCTGTTTGGTCCATTCCAGCTTGACCTTCTGCGGCACCTTGGCAAAGCCGTAGCCGGGCAGGTCCACCAGGCGCTGCTCGGGGCTGAGGGAGAAGAAATTGATCAGCTGGGTGCGGCCTGGGGTCTTGGAGGTTCGCGCCAGTTTGGTATTGCCCGTCAGACTGTTGATGGCGCTGGACTTGCCGGCGTTGGAGCGGCCCGCGAAAGCCGCTTCCCAGCCGCTGTCTTCCGGGCACTGGGAGAACTTGCCGGCGCTGGTCAGGAACTCTGCCTTGCGGTAGTCCGGCCTGGGGGGGGCTGCGGGGGTATCGGGTGCCTCGGACATGGGCCAGGGTTGCCTTTTTCTGCGGTGGATAAGTCGTATATAATGCCACAGCTTTTTATGCCGGTTCCCCGGCTAATTTTTTAATATGGTGCGGGGAAATACCAAACCATTCGAGTTTTCGAGGTGGGTTAATGAAAACACTGACTGCTGCCGCCGCCGTGCTGTTCACGGCGACCCTCTCTGCCACTGCCCTGGCAGAGGTTCCCATGGACAAATACAACAAGAGCTGCGCTATCTGTCATGCTGCTGGCACTGCCGGCGCTCCCAAGACACATGACGTGGAGGCCTGGAAGCCGCATCTGGCCAAGGGCGAAGAGACCTTGATGAAGTCGGTTCACAACGGCCTCAATGCAATGCCGCCGAAGGGCATGTGCTTTGATTGTAGCGATGAGGACTACAAGGCCCTGATCGAGTTCATGTCCACACCGGCCAAGTAGGCCGGCGACCACCGAAAGTTTACGCTTGGAAGAAAAATGAAAAGATCTGTAGCAATTTTCGGCCTGCTAATCGGTTTGAGCCAGGGGGCTTCCGCCGCGGCGCCAACGGGCGATGCCGATGCGGGCAAAGGTATGGTGGCGGTCTGTGCCGCATGTCACGGCGCCGACGGCAACAGCCCGGCGCCCACCTTCCCCAAGCTGGCGGGCCAGAACGAGCGTTACCTGTTCAAGCAATTGCAGGATATCCGCGACGGCGCCCGCCCGGTACCCACCATGGCCGGCCAGCTGGATGGCAAAAGTGACCAGGAGCTGGCTGATATCGCGGCGTTCTATGCCGCCCAGTCGCGCAGTGGCAGCCAGACTGACCCGGCCCTGCTCGAGCTGGGCGAAAAGGTCTATCGTGCGGGCGTTGCCGAGCGCGGTGTGCCCGCCTGCATGGCCTGCCACTCGCCCAACGGCAAGGGCAATGCGCCCGCCGGTTTTCCCTCGCTGGCCGGACAGCACGCCGAGTACATCGCCACCCAGCTGGAGATGTATCGCAAGGGCTACGAGGATGAAACCGGCCGTACCAACGATGGCGATACCCGCATCATGCGCAGCACCGCTTTTGGCCTCAGCGACAAGGAAATCCAGGCGGTTTCCAGTTACGCGGCCGGCCTGAAATAGGTACAGAGTGGGTTCGCGGATTCAGGAAGGTGGCCTTTCGGCCACCTTTTTTCTGTAAGAGGGCCGCCGCCCTGCCCATCACTGAACATTTCCGCTGGTTAGCGGTCTCACGCTGGAGCACTCACAGGAGAACAACATGCTGAAGCACCTGGTACTGGCCTTTGCAATGGTGGCCCTGGCCCCCTTCGCAGCGCAGGCCGACGATTACAAAGAAGGCGAACACTACGACCTGATCAGCCCCCCGATCCGCACCGAAAGCGGTGACAAGGTCGAGGTGGTGGAATTTTTCTGGTACGGCTGCGGCCATTGTTACAACTTCGAACCGCTGATCGGCCAGTGGAAGAAAGGACTGGGCGAGGATGTTGCCTTTGTCGGGTCACCGGCGGTCTGGAACAAGCCCATGGAACTGCATGCCAAGGCCTACTATACCGCCGAGGTACTCGGCGTTCTCGATACCATGCACCCGGTGCTGTTCCAGGCGATGAATGTGGATCGCAAGCGCCTGCAGTCGGATAAAGAGATCAAGGAGCTGTTCACCGCCAACGGCGTGTCCGGCGAGGACTTCGACAAGGCCTATGGCTCCTTCGGGGTCAACAGCCAGGTGCGCCAGGCCAACAGCCGCGCCCGCGCCGCCAAGATCACCGGCACCCCGGAGATGATGGTGGCCGGCAAGTACCGTATCAGCACCCGCAAGGCAGGTAGTCAGGCGGACATGCTGAAGATTGCCGACTTCCTGATTGAGAAGGAGCGCGCTGCCGGCGGCGCTGCCGAGTAAGACGGCAGGCACTTCCCTGAAAGGGCGGCCCCTGTGAGGGGGCTGCCCTTTTTTGTCTACATGCCGCTGCTATAGGTTTGCAGTGAGGCTTTCCCGCTCGCCCGAATCCCCCGGAACGCCAGTGCATATTCCCGCAATAGCTCCAGACAGTAAGTCAGCCGCGCTTCGAAGTATTCCTGCGCACTGGCCTTGTTGTCTTCCGGATTGTCGTTAAACACTGTATCCACATAGCGAATGATCAGGTGCTCCGGCAGGTAGCAGATACGGCTGTTTTTGTAACTGCTGGTGCGCAGTTCGGCGATGGGGAATGAGCCGCCGTCGGCCACCGAGGTGGTTACGATCAGGGCTGGCTTGTGGGAGATTTCCTCGCCGGCGGTCCACATCAGGAAGAAGTTCTTGAGTTTGGACGGCACCATCCCGTGCCACTCGGGTGAAATTACGATAAAGCCATCGCAGCTGTGCAGTTGTTCGCGCAGCGGGTCCAGATGCGCCTGCCACTCACGGTTCTCGCTGTCCCACACACCTTCGTCCCAGAAGGGCAGGTCGCTGTGCGCCAGGTCGAGCAGCCAGGTGTCGTCGCAGATGGACTGGTCTTTCAGGGCGCGTTCGATATAGCGGGCGACTTTGCCGCTCTGGGAGTTGGGGCGGTGACTGCCGCAGATGATACCGAGTTTCATTTTACTTCCTTGATTTGTACATTGAGTCACTCCCGGCAAAGCGGGAGTCCAGTGGGTCATTACCTGTCGATGTGACCGCCAGGCAGTTGGAGAGGCGCCACTAAATAGCCAGCCAGTCAGGCACCGGCAAATCCTTGTTCTGCAGGAACACCGGATTGAACAGCTTGCTCTGGTAGCGGTTGCCGTAGTCGCAGAGGATGGTGACGATGGTATGGCCCGGGCCGAGTTCTTCCGCCAGCTTGACCGCGCCGGCGATATTGATGGCGGAGGAGCCGCCCAGGCAAAGGCCCTCGTGCTGCAGCAGGTCGTAGAGGAAGGGCAGTGCCTGCTGGTCGCTGATGGTCCAGGCGTGGTCTACGAGCGCTTCGGCGATATTGCCGGTGACGTGATTGATGCCGATACCTTCCGTGATCGAGCTGCCCTCGCTGACTGCCAGCGTCCCGCTGCGGAAATAGCCGGTGAGGGACCCGCCGCAGGGATCGGCGAGGCCGATGTGCACTGCCGGGTTGTGCGCTTTCAGCGCCTGGGACACGCCGGCCAGGGTGCCGCCGGTTCCGACCGCGCAAATAAATCCGTCCACCTTGCCGTCGGTCTGGCGCCAGATTTCCTGGCCGGTGGTGTCCCGGTGGATGGCCATATTGGCGAGGTTGTCGAACTGCCGGGCCCACACGGCGCCGCGGCTTTCTTTTGCGGCGTACTCTTTCGCCAGGCGCTCGGCGGTATGAATGTAGTGGCCGCTGTCGGCGTAGGAGGCGGCCGGAACTAGGTGGAGGTCGGCGCCCAGCAGCTCCAGGGTGTCGATTTTTTCCTTGCTCTGGGTCATCGGCATGACCACGGTACTGGTGTAGCCCAGGGCGTTGGCCAGCAGGGTCAGGCCGATGCCGGTATTGCCGGCAGTGCCTTCGACGATGCGCCCACCGGGCTGCAATTCACCGCTGGCCTCGGCGGCGCGGATGATGCCGAGGGCGGTGCGATCCTTGACAGAGCCGCCGGGGTTGAGAAACTCCGCTTTCCCGAGAATGGTGCAACCCGTGCGCTCTGATACCTGGCGCAGGTAGAGCAGGGGGGTGTTGCCAATGAGCTGGGTGACGTCGGCGGCGTGCTGCACGGTACTACTCCGCAAATGCGTGGGCGCCACAGTATGCCACAGGGCCCAATGGGGGTCAGGCCGTCCCCGCCGCTTTGCGCATCGGGGCCAGCAAGGCCAGCGCCAGCAGGCTGAGTGCGGTCATCAGCCACACCATGGGCGCCGGCGAGTCGCCCATCAGGGCGCCGATAGTGCCCGCGGAGGTCGCCGAAATGGCCATCTGGATAAATCCCAGCAGGGCCGAGGCGGTGCCCGCCATGTGCGGGTAGGGCTGCAGGGCGAGGTTCATGGCATGGGGGAGCACCAGGCCCATGGCGGCGGTGTAGAGCATCATCGGCAGCATCAGCGAGTAGATGCTGGCGGGCCAGAGGCTGTAGCACAGCAGCATGATCAGGCAGGCGAGAGCCGCCAGCCCGGCACCCAGTACCACCACCTGGCCGGAATCGAACAGGCTGGCCAGGCGCGCGCTGCTGGCGCTGCCGATGAAATAGCCCACCACGGTGGTCAGGAAGATCAGCCCGAAGTATTTCATGGGAACGCCCAGCATCTCGATGTAGACGAAGCCGGAGGCCGAGAGATAGCCGAGCATGCCGGCGTAGACCAGCGAGCTGCCGAGGGCCACGGCGAGAAAGGCCGGCGAGCGCAGCAGGGTGAAAAAATTGCGGGCAATGACGGCGGGATGCAGGCTCTGTCGCTGCGGCAGTGACTCCGGCAGCAGGCGCAGGATCAGGACGATCATCAACACGCCGTAGACGGCCAGAAACACGAAAATACTCGGCCAGGGCCACACCAGCATCATTACGCTGCCGAGGCTGGGCGCCACCGCCGGCGCCAGCGCCATCAGCATGGCGATCAGCGACAGCGCCCGCGCGGCGCGGCGCGGGCCGAACAGGTCGCGGGTGATGGCGCGGGAGAGGGTAGGGCCGACGCAGGCCCCCAGCCCCTGCAACAGGCGGAAGGCGATCAGTTGCTCGACCGTTTGCGAATAGCTGCAGCCGATGCAGGCAGCGACGAAGATCAGGGTGCCGCCGATCAGTACCGGTTTGCGTCCGTAGCGATCCGCGAGTGGCCCGCACACCAGGTGGAAGGCGGCGAAGCCGGCGAGATAGGCGCTGAGTGTGAGCTGGATGCTGGCGCTGGTGGTGCCCAGCGCATCGCGCATGACCGGCATCGCCGGCAGGTACATGTCCACGCTGAGTGGGCCGAGTGCCACCATGGCGGCCAGCAGCACCAGGAGCCAGGGCGAGTCAGTGGCGATAAAGCGTGAGTTAGTGGAAGACATCGGGCGGCGATGCTAGCACGGTGCTGCCGCCCCGTCTGTGACAAATACGCGCTTACTTTTCGAAGCCGAGCACGGTCTTCCACCACAGGCGTGGGGCGAAGGCGTGCCAGAGCATTAGAAAGCGGGCTTCACCGGGGTAGATAATGTCGCGCTCTTTTTCCACGCCCTTGTCGATGGCATCGACAATTTTTTCCGGGTCCGACAGGCGCCCGCTCTGCTTGGCGTTGCGCAGGCTGCCGGGGCTGTCGGTGTTCAGGCTCTGGTCGATCAGCGGGGTGTTCACCGCCGGTGGGCAGACCAGCTGGACTTTCACCCCGCTGTCGCGGATCTCGTTCTGCAGCACTTCCAGGTAGGTATTCACCGCGCTCTTGGTGGCGCAGTAGGCGCCCATGTGCGGAACCAGGGCATGGCCGGCGATGGAACCAAAGGCGATGATACGACCGCGCTTGCGTTCCAGCATCGGCGCCAGCACCGTCCGCACCATGTAGGTGGTGCCAAAATAGTTGATGCGGAACAGGCGCTCCATGGCCTCGTGGCTGTGGTCGATGAGCTGGTGGGCGGGCATCAGGGCGGCGGCGTGAACCAGCAGGTCCACGGGGCCCAGTTCGCTCTCCACCTGGCCGACCTTCGCTTGCACATCGGCGAGGTCGCCGATATCGCAGCGCAGGGGGGTGATCTGGGGCGACTCGGCGGCGGTGGTCTTGAGCCCCTCTTCGTTGACATCGAAGATGGCGACCCTGGCGCCGCGATTCACCAGCCGCAGGGCGATGATGCGCCCCATGCCGCTGGCGCCGCCGGTGACGATGGCGACCTTGCCCTCTACGTCCTTCATGTTGCCCCCTTGCTCTTATCCAGTGGTTTTTATTCAACGGTGCACAGGTGACGGACTGCCGGGCAGCCCGGTAGATACTGATCCCGATACTGCGGTGGCAGTGGCCGCTGGACAAGGTTTGATCCGGCCAGACAAACTGGCGGAATCGCCCGGCAGGCGGCCGGGCGATTCAAATGGAGTAAGTGCTTCCTTACTCAGTCGGCCAGGTGTTCGAGAGGCAGGGCTGTGCGCTGCAACACCCGGCGCAGCTCGAAGCTGGAGTGCACACCGGTGACCCCCGGGATGCGGGTGAGCTTGCCCAGCAGGAAGCGCTCGTAGTACTGCATGTCGGCCACCACCGCCTTCAGCAGGTAGTCTGCGCTCTGGCCAGTGACTACCGAGCACTCCACCACCTCCGGGTAGCCGCTGACTTCCAGCTCGAAGGCCTCGAAGCGGTCCGGGGTGTGGCGGTCCATGGTGATACCGATATAGGCGGTGAGCTTGAGACCCAGGCGGCTCTGGTCCAGCAGGGTGACGTGGCCGCGAATCAGGCCGGATTCCTCCAGCCGCTTGACCCGGCGCGCGCAGGGGGTGGGTGACAGCCCGACTTTCTCCGCCAGTTCGAGGTTGGTGATGCGGGCGTCGCGCTGCATGATGTCGAGGATGCGCCGGTCGGTGCGGTCAAAGCTCATTTTAGGGCTCTCTGTTGGCTATCGGGCTCGTTGTGGTGAGTTTATCTACCAGAATAAATATTGGTAGTGATATTCGGCTCAAGTGTCCCAATCCATATGAAAATTTGCAGTTATTCCCTACGCCGGCGACGTTAGACTGTGTCCACGGCTGATTCATCACCTGTTGTTGCCGCGCCGCCGTGGTTACCGCCCCGCCGGCCGCAGCGCGAAGCCTCACGAGGGCGGGCTCCCGGCGGGCCCATCAGGTGAGCAGCCATCCCCAGGCACGCTGTCCGCAGCAATGGCCCGCAAGCCGGAAAATCGACCGCAAAAACACTAAACTGAAAAGACCGACATCACACTTCGCCGACAGGATCAGGGAAACGGCCATGAGCAACTTTGACCACCGCAAGTACAAACCCTTCCAGCCCATCAGGATGGCTGCCCGCCGCTGGCCCGACCGCCAGATCGAGAAAGCGCCCCTGTGGTGCTCGGTGGACCTGCGGGACGGCAACCAGGCCCTGATCGAGCCGATGACGGCGCGCCAGAAGTCCAGACTCTGGGACCAGCTGGTCAAGGTCGGCTTCAAGGAAATCGAAGTCGGCTTTCCCTCCGCCTCCAGCCACGACTACAACTTTGTCCGCGAGCTGATCGACAACCATCGCATTCCCGAGGACGTCACCGTACAGGTACTCACCCAGGCCCGCCCCGACCTGATTGAAAAAACCTTCGAAGCCCTGAAGGGCGCCCGCCGCGCCGTGGTGCACGTGTACAACTCCACTTCCACCGTGCAGCGGGAACAGGTCTTCGGCCTCGACCGCCAGGGCATCATCGACATCGCCGTACGCGGCGCGACGCTGGTGCAGGAGTGCGCCGCCAGATACCCGGAGACCGAGTGGGTCTTCGAATACTCCCCCGAGAGCTTTACCGGCACCGAGCTGGATTTCGCGGTTGAGGTCTGCGATGCGGTGACCGCCGTGTGGCAGCCCACCCCGGAAAAGCCGGTCATCATCAACCTGCCCGCCACCGTGGAGATGAGCACGCCCAACGTCTACGCCGACCAGATTGAGTGGTTCTGTGATCGCGTGGCCCGCCGCGAAAGCCTGCTGATCTCCCTGCACACCCATAACGACCGCGGCTGTGCCGTGGCCGCGGCGGAGCTGGGTGTGATGGCCGGCGCCGACCGCGTTGAAGGGACCCTGATGGGCAACGGCGAGCGCACCGGCAACATGGACATCGTCACCATGGCCATGAACCTCTACAGCCAGGGTGTCGACCCGCGGTTGCAGCTGGGTCACATGGACGAAATCATCCAGACGGTGAAGGAGTGCACCCAGTTGCCGGTGCACCCGCGCCATCCCTGGGCCGGCGAACTGGTATTTACCGCCTTCTCCGGCAGCCACCAGGACGCGATCAAGAAATGCCTGTCGAAGCAGGAGGGGCGGGAGCACTGGGAGGTCGCCTACCTGCCCATCGACCCGGCGGATATCGGCCGCAGCTACCAGGAAGTGATCCGCATCAATTCCCAGTCCGGCAAGGGCGGCATCGCCTATGTGTTGCAGCGGGACTATGGCTTCGAGCTGCCGCGCTGGCTGCAGATCGATTTCTCCGCCACCGTGCAGGCTTTTGCGGAGGAGCGTGAAAAAGAAGTCTCCGGCGAAGAAATTTTCCAGCTGTTCCAGCAGACCTACCTGGAAGAGGGCGGCGAGTACCGGCTCGGCGACTACCAGGTGAACCGGGCCGACAATACCGACCAGCTGCAGGCCCAGCTGCAGCAGGGGGCCACCAGTCACACCCTGAAAGGCTCCGGCAACGGCGTGGTGGCCTCCTTCGTGGACGCCATGAGCCGCTTCGTCGGCAAGCAGATTGTGCTGGTGGAATATTCCGAGCACGCCCTGAGCCAGAGCGCCGACGCTGAAGCCGTGTGCTACATCCAGCTCAACATCGACGGCGAGCGCCACTGCGGCGTGGGCCGCAGCCACGACATCATCCAGGCCTCCCTGGACGGTATTCTCGGGGCGATCAATCGCGCAGAGAAGCAGGCCGCCCACGCAGCGGCCTGAGGTCGACAAACGGGAAGCCATGAACACCGCCCGGTCAGGGCGGTTTTCCCCTGCCGTCACTGCATTGTGACGTAAACGGAAACAATCATTGCTCCGCCAGCCGTTTATTGGCGCAGCGCCCCTACGGTACTTTGCCGGCCACTGTTATAAACATAATTAAGTGAGCCTATGTCCGAGCGCGACGCCTACCCGGCGGTGTCGACGGCCTGGTATACCGTTGCCGTATTGTTTCTGGCCTATACCTTTTCCGCCATCGACCGGCAGATACTGACGCTGCTGGTGGGCCCGGTGCGCGCTGATCTCGGCCTCACCGACTTCGAGGTGAGTCTGCTGCAGGGCTTTGCCTTCTCCCTGCTGTTCGTGGTGGTGGGCATACCGCTGGCGCGGGTGGCGGACCGCCGCAGCCGCCGTGGCATTATCGCCATCGGCATCACCTTCTGGTGCCTGATGACCGCCATGTGCGGCATGGCCAAGACCTTCGGCCAGCTGTTTGTCGCCCGCATGGGCGTGGGGGTGGGCGAGGCGGCACTCAGTCCCGCGGCGGCCTCGCTGATTTCCGACAGCTTCAAACCCGAGCGCCGCGCCATGGCCTTCAGCGTCTACCATCTGGGCTACCCGGTGGGGGGCGGCCTGGCCCTGATCATCGGCGGCCTGGTGCTGGAATTGCTGGCGGGGGTGGACGAGCTGCAACTGGGCTGGCTGGGCACCTTCCGTACCTGGCAGCTGGCCTTCATCATTGTCGGCCTGCCGGGGCTGTTGATCGCCTGCCTGATGTTTACCTTTCGCGAGCCGCGGCGGCAGGAACGCCTGTACGCGAATGAGGGCGAGCGCATTCCGATAGCGGTGCTCACCGGCTATATGCGCGCGCGCTGGCAGGCCTACAGTGCCCACCTGATGGCGGTGTCCTTCCTCGGCATGCTCGCCATCGGTACCGCCATCTGGTACCCGACTTTCCTGATGCGCACCTATGGCATGACCCCCAGTGACGCCGGCTACTCCTATGGCCTGGTGATGGGCCTGTGTGGCGCCGCGGGTATTCTCAGCGGTGGCTGGCTCAGCGGTTACCTGATGCGGCGCGGCTATGCCGACGCCAATATGCGGGTGATGCTGATTGCGGCGGTGTGTAAAACGCTGCCGCTGGTGATTGGCCCGCTGATGCCAAATGCCCAGCTGGCCCTGCTGTGCATGGCCTTTGCCACCTTCCTCGGCCAGGTATCGGTGGGGGTGACCACCGCCGCCCTGATGGAAATCACGCCCAATGAAATGCGTGCCCAGATGCTGGCCATCATGCTGTTCCTGGTGAACATTCTGGGCATCGGATTCGGCGCCAGCCTGATCGCCGCCCTCACCGATTTTGTGTTCGCCGATGACGCCGCCCTGCGCTACTCCATCGCCCTGGCGTCGGCCGTTATCGCGCCCACCATTGTCGTCATTCTCTGGCTCGGCCTGCCGCACTACCGCCGCTGCGCCGAGCAGGTTCACGCCATGCAGAGGGATTCCCACTCGCACACCGCCCCTCCGGGGGATCAAGGAGTCGACTATGTACAAGCCACATAATATTGCCCGTTCCCTGTCCCTGTTATCCGCCGGAATCGCACTGCTGCCGGCCTACGCTGCCCCCGCGCTGGCGCAGCAGGCGGCGCTGGAGGAAGTGATCGTCACGGCCCAGCGCCGCGAGGAGAACCTGCAGGAAACACCGATTTCGGTGACTGCCCTCAACACCGCGACCCTGAACGAACTGCGCGCGCGGGATATCGAGGGTGTTTCCGATTACACCCCGGGCCTGCTGGTGACTCCCACCGTGGGCGGTTCGGTGAACGCCTCCATCGCCATTCGCGGGGCGGTGAACAGCACCAACAACCTGAGCCGCGACAACGCAGTGGGCATGTACCTGGACGGGGTGCCGATTGCCAAGACCTCCGGCGCCATTTTTGACGCGGTGGACCTGGAGCGAATTGAAGTGCTGCGCGGCCCCCAGGGCACCCTCTACGGCAAGAACACCATCGGCGGCGCCATCAACCTGGTCACCCGCAAGCCGAGCGGTGAACTGGATGGCTACCTGGAAGTGGGCGCCGGCAACGAAAACCTGCTGGAAGCGCGCGGTGCGCTGGACCTGCCCGCCGTGGGTGAGGTGGGCAGCGGCCTCGGTGAGTTCAGTGCGCGGGTGTCGGGCTTCTACCGCGAGCGGGATGGCTTCTACGACAACACTGACAGTTCCGGCGCGGATTTCGACAACCGCGACCAGTGGGGCGGCCGTGTCGATTTGCGCCTGCAGCCCACCGAGAATTTGTTGGTGGAATACGGCTACGACACCTTCGACGCCGACCAGCGGCCGCCGATGCTGGCGCTCACCAACTCCGATGCTTTCGCTTTTGTGATTCCGCCCCTCTACCCCCTGGTGGCCGCCGCCACCAGCGAGGATCGCCCCGACGAAATCGCCAATGACAGCGCCCTCACCAGCGAGGTAGAGATTGACGGCCACGCCCTGACGCTGACCTACGACATGCCCGGTACCGCCCTCGGTGACCTGACCCTGAAATCCATCACCGGTTACCGCGACCTCTACACCCTCAGCCTGTCGGACTTCGACGGTACCAGCCAGGACATGTTCCGCTTTCGCATCGAGAACGACTTCGAGCAGTTCACCCAGGAATTCCAGCTGCTCGGCAGCACCGACCAGCTGGAATATGTGCTGGGACTGTTCTACTACGAGGACGAGTGGACCACCGACAACCCGCGCTGGATCTTCCAGTTCGGCGGCGACAGCTTCGATGTCAGCGAGCGCGGCGCAGAGGATAAATCGGTGGCGGCCTTTGGCCAGCTGACCTGGACCCCGGACGCCTTTGAGCAGCGCCTGGACCTGACCTTCGGCGCCCGCTGGACCCGGGAAACCAAGGACGTGCACTCGGTGTGGGTGGATCGCAGCGTGTTTGACGTCAACCCGGCCGACCCCAATGCCGGCGCCTATGTGCGCGACGCCCAGGGCAACCCGGTATTCTCTGCGGCCGGTGAGTTGATGCCGCTGGAAGTCGATGACAGCTGGAGCGAGGTCACGCCGATGGCCGTCGCGGCCTGGCGCTTCAGCGAGGACGTCAACGGCTACGCGAAGATCTCCACCGGCTTCAAGAGCGGCGGCTTCAACGGTGTGGCGGCAACCAACTTCGCCTTCGAGACACCCTTCGATCCGGAGACCATGACCACCTACGAACTGGGCCTCAAAAGCCGCCTGTTTGAGCAGCGCGTACAGCTCAACGTATCCGCGTTCTACAACGACTATTCGGATTTCCAGGCCGGGCGCCTGGGCGAGGACGCCATCAGTATCGTTGTCGTCAACGCCGGCGACGCCACCATGCAGGGGGTAGAGCTGGAGCTGCTGGCACGTCCCACCCGGAATCTGGACCTGGTGCTCAACTATTCCTTCCTGGATACCGACTACGACAACTTCATCGGCGACGACGGCACGGATGTGTCAGACGAGCGCTACTTCTCCTACTCACCGCGCAACACGGTGTTTGCCTCGGCCAAGTACACCTTCGATCCCTTCTCCTTCGGCGAGCTGTCGGCGCGGGTGGACTACGCCTGGAAGGACGATTTTTACGTTGGCATCGTGGATGACCCGGCCACCAATGTCGACGCCTATGGCCTGCTGAGCGCCAGGCTGCAGCTGGACCAGATTCCCATCGGTGACGGCCAGCTGCGCGTGGCGGCCTGGGGCAATAACCTGACCGACGAAGAGTACTGGAACACGGCGATCAACCTGTCGGTGTTCACCGTGAACCAGTGGGCCGACCCGCGCAGTTACGGCATCGAACTGAACTACGACTTCTGATTGCGCGATGGAGACTTTGCGCAACAGGGAGCGGCGCGTATGCTGAGCCTGCCGTCTACGGGTGGGAGGCTTATGGGGCGCTGGGAAGGGATTGAGGAATATATCTGCGTGGTGGAGGCGGGCAGTTTCACCGCCGCCGCCGATCGCCTCGGTGTGTCCAAATCCTACGTCAGCAAGCAGGTCAGCCAGCTGGAAGACCGCCTGCGGGTACGCCTGCTGCAGCGCACTACCCGCCGCCTCACCCTGACCGAAATCGGCGAAGTGTTCTACGGCCACTGCCGGGCCATGGCCGAGCAGTTCGACCAGGCGGAATCCACCCTGTCGGATTTACAGCTGGCGCCGCGCGGCACACTCAAGCTGGCCATCAACAGCCGCTATGGCGTGCACTACATGGCCAGCGTGGTGGCGGCGTTCTCGCGGGAGCATCCGGGGCTGTCCGTGGAAGTGCACTCGAGCTTCAAGGACGTGGACCTGCTGGAGGAGGGCTTCGATCTCACCGTGCGTTACGGCAAGCTGGAAGACTCCAGCCTGATTGCCCGCAAACTCGGTTCCTACTCCCTGTGCCTGTGCGCCGCGCCGGACTACTGGGCGGCGCACGGCAAACCGACCGGCCGCGAAGACCTGAGGCAACACAACTGCCTCACCACCTCGGATCGCTTCTGGTTGTTCAACACGCCCGATGGTCGCGACACCGTGAAAGTGAAGGTGGCGGGCAACTGGCTGAGCGAGGACGGCGCCACCCTGTTGGCGGCGGCCCGGGCCGGTATCGGCATCGCCCAGCTACCGGATTTCTACGTGCAGGAAGCGGTGGACAAGGGCGAGCTGGAAAAGCTGGAACACCAGGACTGGAGCCATTACGAACGCGAGACCTGGGCGGTCTATCCCCACTCCCGGCACCTGTCCGCCAAGGTGCGTTACTTCATTGAGTTCATGACCCACTACATCAACCAGAACTTCAAACCCCAGGCCGGCAAGTTCATGGAGCGGCCGCGACCGGCGCAGCCGTGATTCCAGGGTGTCGGGCGCTCAGCCCTGCAGCCGCTGCAGCATCTCGATCGAGTAGCCGTCCGGGTCGCGGATAAAGGCCGCGATTACCGGCCAGCCCTCCAGTGGTGTCGGCGCCATGTCGGAAGTGGCACCCGCGGCGAGCGCCGCGTCGTACACCGCCTGCACATCGTCGCAATAGAGGTAGAACTTCCACAGGGCATTGCCGTGGTCGATGGGGCCGGGCACGTCGTCGCGCTGGGCGAGCTGGATGCGGCCGTCGGAATCCGCCGCCCCGAGGATGGCCTCCTCGGCGCCGGGAATCGAAATACGCTGTAGATCCAGCAATCCCAGCACATCGCGGTAGAAAGCGACGGAGCGCTCGAGATCGGTGACGGTGATGCAGTACTGTCCCAGGGTGTTGGCCATGCAGTTTACTCCGGCAGGGTGGGGTTGCGGCGCGCGAGAATGCTCTCGGTGCGCGTCTGGATTTTAGCGTCCTGGCCCGAGCTTTGCGGCAAAATCCAGAACTGCCCGGCGCGGATACCCGCCAGGCAGGTGTCGGCCACCTCCTCCGGCTCGGTGAGCTGGGGGTTCTCGATGCCGGAGGCCTTGAGCAGATCGCGCATGCTGACGTAGGCCGGCAGGTCCTCATCGTCGCGCAGATCCGCCGGGCGGTTGCGCATGGAGTTGAGAATGTTGGTGTTGACCACGTGGGGGCCGGGGAACAGTACGTGGGCCTGCAGCGCCGCTTTTTCCATCAGGAACTGATAGTGCAGCACCTCGCTGATGCTGGTGACGGCTGCCTTGCTGGCGGCGTAAATGGGGGTAGTGGGCAGGGAGGTCAGCCCGCCGTTGCCGGAGGAGGTATTCACCACATGCCCCGTTTCGCCGTGGGCCAGCATGTCCGGCACGAAGGCGCGGATGCCGTTGGCGATGCCCATTACATTCACGTCAAAGCCCCAGCGCCAGTCATTGGGGGTGAGGGTCCACAGGCGGCGCTGTGCCTCCTTGATGCCGACACCGGCGTTGTTGCACAACACATGCACCGGGCCGAAGGTATTCTTTACCTCCAGGGCGAGCGCTTCCATGGCCTGCGGGTCGGTGACATCGGCTTGCAGGCCGGTTACGTTTAACCCGGCCTCGCGCAGGCGGGCGGCGGATTCCTGCAGCTTCTCCTGCTCCACATCGGCCATCACCACCTGCATGCCCTGTTCGGCAAAGCGCTGGCACAGGCAGTAGCCGACGCCCGAGGCGCCGCCGGTGACCACGGCGGTCCTGCCGTGAAACTCATCCATTGGCGGCGATACCCGGTGTGGCGGTGGCGATGTCCAGGGCGGGGACGTTGGTGTCGTCGAAGCGCTGGTGAATGAAGTTGACCAGATTCTCCCCGGGGATTTCCGCCAGGATCTGGCCGCTGGTGCGGGTGGCGCCTTGCGCCAGCTGCATGCGAATCACCTGTTCCACCGGCACGTCCACCAGCGGATCGAAGGGGCTGTCGCGCAGGATGACTTCCGGGTTGTTCACCGTGTACACGCTCTCGTAGTTGCGCTCCCAATTGAGGCGGGTGAGGAACACCGGGCCGTCAAAGCCGGGCTCGCCATCGATGCGCGGCAGCGCCTTGTGACAGAAAAAATACTCGGTAAAGGGTTCTGGCGTCGGCTCGGCGGCGCCGACCTCTCCGGCCATCTCCAGGAAGGTGATGCCGTGGCGCGCGATGCGGGTGCGTATGGCATTGCCGTCGCGCTCCATGTCAGCCACCTCGGCGATCTTCTTCGGCTCGCCAAAGCGCTCGCGGCCGCTGATCACCACGAACTCGCCGTGCATGGGCATGGCCAGCACATAGTGGCCCTCGGTGTCGCGGTAGCGGCACTTCACGCCCACGGTGGCGGCGCCGATTTCCACCGTGTCAGTATCGCTGACGTGCATGGCAACATTGGCGTGCTGGATGAAGATGTGCGGTTCCGCGCTGGGCTCCAGGGGTGCGGGCAGCAGGGCGGCGTGGATGGCCGGGTCGGTGGCGTAGACGCAGCGCAGGGAAGTCACAGTGCAGTTGAGTCCCGGGCGCGCCTCGGGGGTGCGGCCGGGGTCGCGGACGTAGCGCAGTGTTGCCATGGTCTTATCCTCGTTATTGCTGACGCGTGAGTGGTTCGGTCTGGGGGTAGAACTGTGAGAAGTAGCGACGGAAGCGCATGATCGGCCCGTCGCCATCGCACAGCAGCGGCTCGCTGAGGTGGAACTTGTGCTGCCAGATGGGGATGTCGCCCTCGATACCGCGCTGGCCATTGGTGTTGGCGATGCTCTCGCGCAGGGCCTGGTACTCGAAGGAGTCTTCCGGGTAGCGCTGGTGGGTGTAGGCAAAGCGCACCTCCACCCGGTCTCCGCTCACCGGCGTCACCAGTACCTGCAGCAGGTAGTCCACCAGGCCCGTGAAGCGGGTCCATTTCTGGCCGGCGCCGTTCTGCACCACCTCGATGGAGGCATTGATCTCGATTTCCCGCCCCTCGGGATTGACGACTTTGCGCCGGCCGCTGACCTGGCTGCGACGGATGTGGCCGTCGTAGGTGGTTTCCCCTTCGGGCACCGCCTCCATGCTGTGGACGTACTTGAAGTGGGCCACGTCGACGCCGTTCTCGGCGATTTCCTGGGGGTGGGAATCGAAGGCCCAGAAATAGCGATCCTGCTCCACCCAGTCCGGGTCCTGCAGTTCCGGCAACTGGATGACTTCGTAATCCGGCGCCGCATTGTCCGGGTGGAACCATGCCCAGATCACCTCGTTGGCCTCGGTGACCGGGTAGCTGCGCAGGCAGGGTTTGTCCTGGGCTTTGGGCGGAATGGCCTTGGCGTAGGGGATGTCTGCCACCATGCCGGCGCGGTCGTAGCGCCAGTGATGGAAGGGGCAGCGCAGGGTCTCGCCCACCACCTCGCCGCCGTGGCCGAGGTGGGCGCCGAGGTGCGGGCAGGCCGGATCCACCAGGCCCACCGCGCCGCTCTCGGTGCGAAACAGCACCATGTCGCGGTCGAAGTAGTGCACATTGCGCACCTCGCCCACTGCCAGTTCATCGCTGTAGCTGACACAGTACCAGCCCACCGGGATGGGCATCGGGAATCGTGCGTTCATGTCAGGCGGCCCCCGCCAGGTATTCGCGGCGCTCGGGACCGATACGGGCGGCGATGGCGTCGAGCCTGTTGCGGTCCAGGTGGTAGCAGTCCACCGCATTGCCGCCGAGAATGGCCTCGATCTCGCTCTCCGGCATGCCGGTAAAGAACTCGCGCAGCTTCTCGCGGGTATTGGGCCAGGACCCCTCCGGGTGGGGGTAGTCGGTACCCCACATCACGTTGTTGATACCGATGTCGTGGCGCACCGAGGTGGAGCCTTCGTCAAACAGGGCAGAGGCGCCCACCCAGCAGTTGCGGCGGAAGTACTCGCTGGGCTTCATGGTCAGGTTGCTGCGGAAGTCCCCGAGCTTGCCGCTGGTGTGCTTGACCGAGGCGCGCACGTCCATCATCTCCAGCATGTGGGGAATCCAGAACTCGCTGACCTCGGTGATGACAAAGTGCAGGCGCGGGAAGCGCTCGAACACACCGCCGAAGATCATGTGCCACAGCGGCCGGCTGGCCCACCAGGCGAACTCGGTGAGGTAGACGCCCACCGCGCCGGGCAGGTCGAAGTTGTAGTCCGGCGAGGGGCCGGAGTGGGTGTGTACCACCATGTTGTGATCCTGGCAGAAGGCCCAGACCGGATCGTACTTGGGGTGGTTGTAGGGGTCGTGATCCCCCATCAGTGCGGGGATCAGGATGCCACGCAGGCCCTGGTCGAAGGCCCATTTCACTTCCCGCAGCGCCTCGTCCACATCGTAGAGCATGAGTACGATGGCGAGGCCGATACGGCGGTCCGGGTCCTGGCGGCAGAACTCGGCGATCCAGCGGTTGTGGGCGCGGGCCCCGGCCCACTGCAGCTGCGGGTCGATGCCCCAGGGGCGCAGGCCGAGCCCGGCGCCGAAGGGCGGCGCATTCATCTCGGTGATGCCGTCGGGGAACAGCACTTCCGCCGCCACCCCGTCGGCGTCGATCACGCGGTTGCGCACGGCGCCGTCCCAGGCGCCGGTGAGGTCGTCCTCGATGCCCCTGCGCCAGTTGTCGTTGAAGTCGGAGATGAGGAATTTTTCCTCGGCCCTGCGGGTCATCTCCCGCTGGATGGGCAGGGCCTTGTCGAAGGCCTCGTGGTAGCGGGCATCCAGGTAGTCCCGGTAGCCCTCCATGGGCAGGCCGGCGTGGCCGTCGGTTGAAACAATCAAATAGCGATCCATGACACACTCCAGTCGCAGTCAGTGTGGGCAGACTACGCTCCCGGCTGGCAGGGGATAAACCGCTGGCGGTGGTTTGATTGTTCTTGCACCGGAAACAATGCATCAGCCCGGTGGCGGGCGCAGCCGGCCGCGCTGGAACAGGCCCATGCGCCACAGGGCGCGGCGCCGGGAATTGAGGTGGCGATAGCGGAAGGCGCGCCAGCGGTTGCCGCGGCCGGGCAGCAGGCTGGGCCGTTTGCCCAGCGCCGCCAGGGCCTCGTCGACGACCTGCGCCGGTTCCATGCCGAAACTGACCCGCTCCGACCGGGTCGCCCCGGGGGACAGCACCAGCACATCTACGCCGCGCTCGCGCAGTTCAAAATGCAGGGATTCCCCCAGCGCCAGCTGGTAGGCCTTACAGGCGGCGTATTCCGCCATGTAGGGCACCGGGGTGTGGCCGGTAATGGAGCTGACCTGTATGACGCCACCGCGGCTGCGTTGCAGGAGCGCCGGCAACAGGTGGTGAATCAGGCGCAGTTGCAGGCGGGTGTTGAAGTGGAGGGTGGCTTCGATGTCCTCCCAGTGGCGGGCGCTGAAGTGGCCGTGGTAACTGGGAGCGCCGGCATTGTTGACCAGCAGGCCGATATCGAGGGTATCGAGGGTCGCCAGCAGGGGCGCCAGTGCTGCCTCGCTGGACAGATCCAGTGCCAGGGTCCGCGTGTCGATGCGGTGTTGCTGTGCCAGCTCCGTCGCCAGTTCCTCAAGCAGGCCGGCGCGGCGCGCCACCAGCACCAGGTTCAGCCCCCGCGCGGCCAGTTGCCGGGCGAATTCGCGACCGATACCGGCGGATGCGCCGGTCACCAGCACCCAGGGGCCGTAGCGTTCGCCAAAGGATTTTGCTGCCTGCGCCATGCTGTCTCCCCGTCCCTGCAGACTTTCCGGCCATAGTGGCACGAACGGCACGGCCGGTTAGGCGCTGGCGATAGACAGACTGTTTCCGGGCTTTGCCGCTGTGGCCAGGGTCGGGACGGGCGAGGCCGGGCTAGTAGGGATGCCGCCGGAAGTAGTCCCGCGCGGCCGCCATCACCTTCCCGGACAGCATCAGGGTCGCCACCATGGTGGGGATGGCCATCAGTCCGTAGCTGCCCGAGATCAGGTTGAAGACCACGTCGATGCTCACCGTGGCGCCGAAGATCACGGTGCCGACGAAGAACCAGCGGTAGTGGTGCTGGATCCCGGCGCCGAACAGAAAACCAAAACACTTGGCGCCGTAATACCACATGGTAAACATCGTGGTACTGGCCAGAATCAGGGTGATGCCAAACAACAGCACCACACCGGTGGTGCCGAAATCCTGGCGGAAGGCATTGGCGGTTAGGTTGATGCCGGACAGGCCCTGGGGGTCCTGCCAGGTGCCCGCCAGCAGGATGACCAGGGCGGTGCAGGTGCATACGACCAGCGTGTCCAGCACCGGTCCCATCATCGCCACCAGGCCTTCGCGGATCGGCTCACTGGTGCGCGCCGCGCCGTGGGCCATGACCTCGGTGCCCACGCCGGCCTCGTTGGAAAAGGCGCCGCGGCTGATACCCACCAGAATCACGCCGAGCAGGCCGCCGGCGACTGCCTGGGGGTTGAAGGCGTCGCGCACGATGGCGCCGAGCAGGGCGGGCACCTCACTGGCGTGCATGGCGAGCAGGGTCAGCGTCATGCCGAGGTAGGTCACCACCATTATTGGCAGCAATGCCACGGCGACCCTGGCGACCCGCGGCAGGCCGCCGAAAATCACGATGCCCACCAGTACCGCCATGGCGCAGCCGATGCCGAAGCCGGTGAGGGTGGGATCTGTTTGAGGAAAGACCTGTTCGCGGATCAGGGCGGTGAGCTGGTTGGCCTGGAAGATGGGCAGGGTGCCCACCAGCCCGGCCACGGCAAACAGGATGGCCAGTGGGTAGAAGGCCCTGGGCAGGGCTTCGCGAATGATGTACATGGGCCCGCCCTGCAGGCGGCCGAGACTGTCTTCGCCGCGGTACATCACGCCTAGGGTGCAGGTGAAGAACTTGGTGGCCACCCCCACCATTGCCGATACCCACATCCAGAACACCGCGCCCGGGCCGCCGGCGACGATGGCCAGGGCCACCCCGGAAATATTGCCGAGGCCCATAGTGCCGGACAGCGCCGCCGCCAGCGCCTGGCCGTGACTCAGTTCGCCCGGCTCGTCCGGCGTGTCGTGCTTGCCGAGCATGATGCCCACGGCGTGGCTGAAGTGGCGGTAGGGCAGGAAGCGCGAGCGCAGGGCGAAAAATATGCCACCCCCCAGCAACAGCATCACCAGTGGTGTGCTCCAGACGGCGTCGGCAAAGCGGGCGGAAAGTTCCTGCAGTGTATCCATGGTGGCCCCGGTCGAAAGTGTGGTAATTCCGCGCTGTTCTGGTGAAATGCCGTGAATGCTTGCGCCGCGCGTGGCGGCCAGCTTACCACAGGGCCACGGGGCGCTCCCCGGACTGGCTGCTAGACTGAAGGCCATGAATCCTCGTCCCGTGGCGCTGTGGGCTGCCCTGTTGCCGTTTGTGGCCGTTCACCTCACCTACCTGCTGGCTGCCAGCCACACTCTGGTGGACTGGTGCTTTCCCTACGTCGACTCCTGCACCTCCATCAGCGCCACCGGGCGCCATCCCCCGGCCAGCTACCTGTTTCGCGCGACCATGCTGCCGTCTGCGGTATTGCTGTTTGCCTATTGGTGGTTGAACAGCGCCTGGCTGGCCGCGCTGGGAAGCGGCGACCGCCTGCGCCGCTGGATGCTGGCGATGGGGGGCGTCGCCAGCCTCGGGCTGGTGGCCTATGTCACTGTCCTCGGTGAGGCCGGTGAGCAGTGGCAGCGCCAGCGCCGTATTGGCGTGGTGCTGTTTTTCGCCTTTACCTACCTTGCGCAGCTGCTGCTGGTAGCGCAGCTTCGCGGTCTGCAGCCGCTGGCACTGGAGCTGGGCAGGCTGGTCAATACAATGCTCGCGCTGTGTGCGCTGTTGCTCGCCCTGGGGGTGGTCACTGTGCTCTGGGATGCCGTGGACAATGCGGGTTATGAAACTGTGGAAGACGCCTTTGAATGGAACCTCAGCCTGTTGCTGCAAACCAATGTGTTGCTGGGCTATTTTCTCTGGCGCCGCGCCGGTTGGCAGCTGAGCGTTGTGCGGGGCCTGGCGGCAGCGGATAATCCGCCCGCTACGAACAGGAAGGACTGATATGGACAGCGCACCGCAACTTGATGATATTGAAGCCGCCGCCGCGCGCATCGCCGGCTATATCCACCGCACGCCGGTCCATACCAGCCAGTGGCTGGATGCGCTGTGCACGGCGCAGGTCCACTTCAAGTGCGAAAACCTGCAGAAGGTGGGCGCCTTCAAGGCCCGGGGTGCTTCCAATGCCGTGCTCAGTCTGGATGACGAGGCCGCCGCCCGCGGTGTGGCCACGCACTCCTCCGGCAACCACGGCGCAGCCCTTGCCATGGCGGCCCAGCGCCGCGGCATCCCGGCCCATATCGTCATGCCGGCCAATGCGCCGGCGGTAAAAAAAGCCGCGGTTGAGAGCTACGGCGCCTTTGTCATTGAATGCGAACCGACCCTGGCCGCGCGTGAAGAGACCCTGCGGCGGGTCGCGGCCGAGACCGGCGCCGAAGTGGTGCATCCCTACGACGATGCCCGTGTGATCGCCGGCCAGGGGACGGTGGCGCTGGAGCTGTTGGCCCAGGTGCCGGACCTCGATGTGGTGGTGGTGCCAGTCGGCGGCGGAGGCCTGCTGGCGGGTGTCGCCACGGCAATCAAGGCGATGAAGCCGGATATCGAAGTGCTGGCGGCGGAACCCGCCGGCGCCGATGACGCCTTTCGCTCCTTCGGCCTTGGCGAGCGCCAGCCCCAGAGCAACCCCCAGACCATCGCCGACGGATTGCGCACCGCGCTGGGCGAACTCAATTTCCCCATCATCCAGCGCCACGTGGACACTATTGTCACCGTGGAAGAAGAGAGTATCGTCAGGGCCATGCGCCTGCAGTGGACCCGGCTCAAGACCCTGGTGGAGCCCTCCGGTGCAGTGAGCTTTGCCGCCCTGCTGGAACACCCCGAGCGCTTCCGCGACCGCAAAGTGGGTGTGGTGATCAGCGGCGGCAATATCGACCTCGACCACTTACCCTGGTAATGCCATGAGCCAACGGTTTCATCTCGCCCTGCCTGTCGACGACCTCGAAGCCGCCGAGCGCTTCTACGGCGAAGTGCTGGGCTGCCCTCGCGGCCGCGAGTCTTCCCGCTGGATCGACTGGGATTTCTGGGGCCACCAACTGGTTACGCACCTTGTCGATGCCGGCGATGTGCCCGCCGCCGCCACCAACCCGGTAGACGGCGAGGCGGTGCCGGCGTCCCACTTCGGCGTGATCCTGGAATGGCCGCAACTGGAGGCCCTGGAAGCGCAGCTAAAGCAGCAGGCAGTGCCCTTTGTGATCGAGCCCAGCGTGCGCTTCGAGGGGCGCCGCGGCGAACAGAAAACGTTCTTCGTGCGCGACCCCGCCGGCAATCATCTGGAATTCAAGGCCTTCCGCAACATCGACATGTTGTTCGCCACCGATGGCCTGGACTATCCCTGACAGGCTCCTTCCGCTCCGCTGGCGCCGCTTGCCGGCCCTGGCGATCCTGCTGCTGGCCGTGGCCGGTTGCAGCAGCACCACGTTTTTCTACAACCGCCTCGACTTCCTGGTGCCCTGGTATGTGGACGACTATGTGGACCTGGATCGTGAACAGGACGAGGCCCTGGCGCAGTTACTGCAACCCTTCCTCGACTGGCACCGTCGCGAGGAGCTGCCGCTCTACATCGGATTGCTGGACGAAGCCGAGGATATGCTCGACAGCGATGGCCTCAGCCTGACCGAACTGCGTGAGCTGACGCGCCACATGGAACTGGCCGGCGAGCGCCTGCAGACCCGCTCACTCGACTGGTTGCTGCCGATTGGCGAGCAGCTGAGTGACGAGCAGATAGAAGAATTTATCGTCAAGCTGGAAGACAGGCAGGAAGAACTGGAAGAGGAATACCTCGATCGCGATCTCGAAGAGTATCGTGAGGATGCCTACGACCGGCTGCAGGACAACGTCCAGGATTATTTGGGCCGGCTGGACCGGCAGCAGAAAGACACCCTGCGCGGCAATATCGCCGGCCTGGAGCGCTCCGACCAGCTTTGGTTGGCGGAACGGCAGGCGTGGATAGAGCGCCTGCGACTCCTCCTGCAGCGCGAACCCGGCTGGCAGGACGGTGTGCGCGAAGCCCTGGCCACCCGCTGGAGCAGCGCCAGCCCCGAGTACCGGCGCATGTACGAGCACAATATCAGCGTGATCCAGCGCGCGGTTGTCGAAGTGGTGAACAGTCGCAGCGAACGACAGGATCGCCACCTGCGCAATAAAGTGACTGGCCTGAGAGAGGATTTTCTGGCCTTGAGCCGGGACGGGATGCCGGAAGGGGGTGAGGCCACGGCCGAGCCGGTAACTGCCCCCTGATTGTGCTCAATCCAGCAACGACAGATCCCGCACCGCGCCCTTGTCGGCGCTGGTGGCCATCTTGGCGTAGACCTTCAGCGCCGCGCTGACCTTGCGCGGGCGCTCTTTGAGGGGTTTCCAGGCGGCGTCGCCCTTTGCCTCCATCGCCACGCGCCGCATTGCCAGTTCCTCGTCGGACAGGCGCACGTTGATGCTGCGGCCGGGGATGTCGATGTCGATCATGTCGCCGTGCTCCACCAGGCCGATGGCACCGCCGGCGGCCGCTTCGGGCGAGGCGTGGCCGATGGACAGTCCGGAGGTGCCGCCGGAGAAGCGGCCGTCGGTAAGCAGGGCGCAGGCTTTGCCCAGACCTTTCGACTTCAGGTAGCTGGTGGGATAGAGCATTTCCTGCATGCCGGGGCCGCCGCGGGGGCCTTCGTACCGGATGACGACCACGTCGCCTTCCTTCACTTTGCCGGCGAGTATGTCCGCCACCGCGTCTTCCTGGCTCTCGCAGATATAGGCGGGGCCGGAGAACTTGAGGATGGATTCGTCCACCCCGGAGGTTTTTACCACGCAGCCATCTACGGCGATGTTGCCGCTGAGTACCGCCAGACCCCCTTCCAGGGAGAAGGCGTTGTCGATGGAGCGGATACAGCCGCCCTCGCGGTCATCGTCCAGGGAGGGCCAGCGGGTGCTCTGTGAAAAGGCCGTCTGGGTTGGAATACCGGCGGGGCCGGCCCTGAAGAACTCGTGCACGGCCGCGTCGCTGGTGCGCTTGATATCCCAGGTGTCCAGCGCCGCGGCCATGCTGGGGCTGTGTACGGTGGGGCAGTCGCGGTGCAACAGGCCGGCGCGGTCCAGCTCGCCGAGGATGCCCATGATGCCGCCAGCGCGGTGCACGTCTTCCATGTGGTACAGGGGCGTGTTGGGTGCCACCTTGCACAGTTGGGGGACTTTGCGCGACAGGCGGTCGATGTCCGTCATGGTGAAGTCCAGCTCCGCCTCCTGGGCCGCGGCCAGCAGGTGCAGGATGGTGTTGGTGGAGCCGCCCATGGCGATGTCCAGGCTCATGGCGTTTTCGAAGGCCTGGAAGTTGCCGATGTTGCGCGGCAATACGGATTCGTCGCCGTCGCCGTAGTAGCGCTGGCACAGTTCCACCACCAGGTGTCCGGCGCGCTGGAACAGGCGCTCGCGGTCGGCGTGGGTGGCCAGGGTGGAGCCGTTGCCGGGCAGGGACAGGCCCAGGGCCTCGGTCAGGCAGTTCATGGAGTTGGCGGTGAACATACCGGAGCAGGAACCGCAGGTGGGGCAGGCGGAGCGCTCGTATTCGGCAACGGTTTCATCGTCGGCGCTGTCATCGACGGCGATGACCATGGCGTCGACCAGGTCCAGCTTGTGTTCCGACAGTTTGGTCTTGCCGGCTTCCATCGGCCCGCCGGAGACGAACACCACGGGGATGTTCAGGCGCATGGCCGCATTCAGCATCCCGGGGGTGATTTTGTCGCAGTTGGAGATGCACACCATGGCGTCGGCGCAGTGGGCGTTGACCATGTACTCCACCGAGTCGGCGATCAGGTCGCGGCTGGGCAGGCTGTAGAGCATGCCGTCGTGACCCATGGCGATGCCGTCGTCCACCGCGATGGTGTTGAACTCCTTGGCCACACCGCCGGCTTTTTCAATCTCCCGCGCGACCAGCTGGCCCATGTCCTTGAGGTGGACGTGGCCGGGCACGAACTGGGTAAAGGAGTTCACCACGGCGATGATGGGCTTCTTGAAGTCCTCGTCTTTCATGCCGGTGGCGCGCCACAGGGCGCGGGCGCCGGCCATGTTGCGGCCGGCGGTGGAGGTCTTGGAGCGATAGTCGGGCATGGGACACACCTGCGCACCTCAGTGGCGCGCGTTCACTGGTCGGAAAAAGGGCTGGAAGGATAGCAAAAATGTGGCCGCCACCGAAGAGGCCACGGCAATCACCGTTGTTCAGCGCTGCGGCAGCGGCCAGGCCGCCACCACGTGATAGGCCACCCCCTCGCGCTGGCGCTGCGATTCGTACAGGGAGATTTCCCGCTGTTGCAGGGCGATAGCCGGCGGCTGTGCCGGCAGCGGCGGCGCCTGCTCGCAGCGCCGGAACAGGGTGATATGGGGCTGAAAGCGCTGCCGGTCGCGTCGGGCGCCGGCGCTGGCCAGCAGTTGCCGCAGTTTGCCAGCCTGCCGGTCCAGCGCATCCGGCCAGTGGCTGGGACCGAGCCAGTAGATACCGTTGCCGGGCCAGAAGCCGGTCTGGTCCAGCAGCAGTTGGGCGGCGCCAGGCGGTTCGTCGGACAGCCAGGCGTCCACCCGGTCGCAGAGTTCGTCGATGGCCGCCAGGGGCAGTTCGCCGCCGAAGGCGAGGGTCAGGTGCAGGTTGGCCAGCGGTACCGGGCGCGCGGCCGCGCTGAACTGGCGCTCGCGCCAGTCGTCGATGGCCAGCGCGGTGGGCTGGTCGGGTTCGATACCAAAAAATACGCGCATGATGGTGCCTGTGACAAAGGGATAAACCGGCGCCGGTGATCGCGGCCGTCACTGTGGTGACGGCAGGGGAAATACGCTAATGTTCGCGGCGACAACATAAGCATAAACAGGATATGACTGTGACGTACTTTACCCGCATTGCCCTGCTGTTGACCTGCAGCACCCTGTTTGCCTGCAGCGACAGCGGCGACAGCCACAACAATACACCGGTCACCCCGCCGGAGCCCAGTGAACCCCCGCGCCCGGCCCTGGCGTTGACTTACTCCGAGGCGCCCATCGCCCTGGACGGCATCAACGCGGAGTTTGCCGCGGATGTTTCCTATGGCGACAAGGAACGCAATGTCTTCGATATCTACCTGCCGCGCGACTGCGACGACCCCACGCCGCTGGTGATCTACATCCACGGCGGCGGCTTTACCGGCGGCGACAAGGGCAGCGCCCACGAGAACTTTGGCAACGACATCCGCGAGTTTCTGCAGAACTGTGTGGCCTACGCCAGCATCAACTATACCCTGCTGGAAGTGCCCGACGCTGACGGCGATATCGTGGCGGCGGCGGAGCAGGGCGGCGTTCTCACCTCCATGCAGGACAGCGCTCGCGCCCTGCAGTTCATGCGCTACTACTTCGACAGCCTGAACCTGGATGTGGACAACGTCGCCCTCTACGGCGGTTCGGCGGGCGCCGGTACCGCGCTGTGGCTGGGCACCCACGACGACATGGCGGACCCGGAAGCCGGGGACCCGGTGCTGCGCGAGTCCACCCGGGTCAGCGCCGTCGGTGCGCTGGCCACCCAGGCGACCTACGACCTGATCGACTGGACCGATATCCTGGCGCCGGTGATCGAACCCTTCGCCGCACTGCTGGGTGGCACCGACATCGTCACTGTGAGCCAGGCCATTGGCACCGAGAACTACCTGCTGACCTTCCTCGGCGCCACCAGCGTCGACGAACTGGAGAGCCAGGCCAATATCGACTATCGGGCCAATATCGATATGCTGGAATTAATGGATGCCGGCGACGCGCCGATCTATGTACACAACTACGAGACCAGCCCCGACGACCTGCTGAACCTGTTCCTGCACCACGGCCTGCACGCGATCGCCGTGCATGACCGTGCGGTGGAGGTCGGCCTGGAAAGCGTCGGCTACTCGGAGCAGCCCGGATTCATCCTGCAGGACCCGTCCGGCGAGGATCATGTGTCCTTCCTGATGCGGCACATACGCTAGCCCGCGCACCTTCGCGCGCCCGCAGTGAGGTCACTGCGGGCGCCGTTCGATCACCAGCAGAATCCTGCCCACCGTCAGCCCGAATTTTTTCATGGTGGATTCGTTGACGATGACCGTCGGCGACACCAGGTACATGCGATCGTCTATGGTGAGGTCGAGGGTGCTGTCGTTGTAGGGAATGCGCAGTACGTATTCCATGAACAGCGCATTGCCGGCGACCCGCGCTTCGGAATCCCCCACCACATCGCCGGCGGTACCGATATAACGCTGGTTGCCACTGGCGTCCTGACCGTCCGGGGTCAGGGTCCACACCCGCCGCTGCTCCTCGCCGTCGTCAAACACGAAGTCCTCTTCCAGCGTGCCCACGCCGTCTTTCCAGTAGGCCTTGATGTCGGCATTGAAGGTGCGAATGACTTCGCCGCGCCAGTTTTTCACCACGCCGTGGGCGGTCAGCGAGCCATCGAAGAACTGTTCCAGTTGCAGCGCCGGTTTGCGGCCGGCGTGGTGGCTGATGTCAGCCGATGTGCAGGCCACCAGCGGCAGCAGGGCGGCCAGCAGCAGGGTGAATTTAACAGCCAGATATGCCATGACGGAGACTCCCGGATTGCTTGCAGTGGGATTGGTACGCGAGCGGGAGCAATGAGGATGACCGGCTGGCCGGGAGATTGGCCGGCCGGTGGTGAGCCGGCCGATGCCCTACAGGGTTTTGAAGAACACCTTGGAATTGCGCTGCAGGTTATAGAGATTCTGTTTCTGCGCCGGCAGTGCATCGCGGCCGCATTCCCGGAAGCCCTGCTCGATAAACCAGTGGGCGGTCTGCGTGGTCAGCACAAACACCTGCTCCAGGCCCTGCTGCCGCGCTTCCCGCTCCAGCCCCCGCAACAGCCGCTCGCCGCGCTTGCCGCCGCGATACTCGGGGTTGGCCACTACACAGGCCAGTTCGCCGCAGCGGTCCTCCGGGTAGGGGTACAGCGCGGCGCAGGCGAGAATGCGGCCGTCCCGCTCCAGCAGGCGGAAGTGGCTGATCTCGGTTTCCAGCAATTCCCGTGAGCGCTTCAGCAGGATGCCCTGCTGCTCCAGCGGCTCGATCAGTTCCAGGATGCCGCCGACATCGTCGATGGTGGCCCAGCGCGACTGCTCGTAGTCGTCCTTGGCCACCAGGGTGCCCGCGCCGTCGTGGGTGAACAGCTCCTGCAGCATCGCGCAGTCGTCGCGGAAGCTGATCACCTGGCAGCGTTCCACACCCGCCAGGCAGGCGCGGCGTGCGGTGTCGGCCAGGCGCGCCTGCTCATCGCTGGCGAAGTCGAGGTCGGGCATTTCGCCCACCGCGATCTGGCGCAGCAGCTCGCCTTCAATGTTCTGCAGGCCTTCGTCGGCCCCGAACAGCAGCAGCTTGTCGGCGCCGATGGCGGAAGCGCAGTGCACGGCGATGTCCTCCAGCGCCAGGTTGAAAATTTCCCCGGTGGGGGAATAGCCCAGCGGCGACAGCAGCACAATGGCGCCCGCCGCGAGTTGTTCGCGAATGCCCGCCACGTCCACCCGCCGCACCCGGCCGGTGTGGTGGAAGTCGACGCCACCCAGCACGCCGATAGGGCGCGCGGACACGAAATTGCCCGAGCACACCCGGATGCGGCTGCCCTGCATGGGCGAGTTGGGCAGGCCCATGGAAAACAGGGCCTCGATCTGCGCGCGCAGGGAACCGGCGGCGTCGGTCACCAGCGGCATGGCGGCGCTGTCGGTGATACGCATGCCGTTGTGAAAGCGGCGCTCCAGCCCGGCCTGTTGCAGGCGCTCGTCGATCTGTGGGCGGTTGCCGTGCACCAGCACCAGGCGTACGCCGAGGCTGTTGAGCAGGGCGATGTCGTGGATGATATGGGAGAAATTCGGGTGCTGTGCAGCCTCGCCTCCCAGCATCAGCACAAAGGTCTTGCCCCGGTGTGCGTTGATATAGGGTGCGGTATTTCTGAACCAGCGGATGTGATCCTGGCCCGTTGTGCTCACTGTGTTGCCCGCCATCGTCTGGAAAGTCGTGAAAGGGGTCAAGGTTACCGAATGGGCGCGGTTGCGCCTAATGGCAATAATACACAGCGGGTCGCACAGGCGCTGCTACAGGCAGTAGTGCGCGATGCACTGCTCCAGCAGGGCGATGCAGGGTTTGAGCTGCTCCAGTTCCAGGTATTCGTCGGGCTGGTGGGCGCGGTCGATGGAGCCGGGGCCCATGACAATGGTCTGCATTCCCAGCTGTTGCAGGAAGGGCGCTTCAGTGGCAAAGGCCACCGCCTGGGCGTTGTGGCCGGTGAGCCGCTCCGCCACGCGCACCAGTTCGCTGTCGGCACTCTGCTCAAAGGGCGGTACCGGCTTTACCAGCGCTTGCAGGTCAATGGCGATTTCGCGCTCAGCGGCGATCTGCTGCAGGCGACCGTCCAGCTCCTCCCGTACCGCTTGCCAGCTACCGCTCGGGGTCATGCGCAGGTCGATGTGGAGTTCGCTCTGCCCGCAGATGCGGTTGGGGCTGTCGCCGCCGTGGATGCAGCCGAGGTTGAGGGTGGGGAAGGCCACGTCGAAGGCCGCATTGGAAAAGCGCTGCCCCAGCTCGCTGCGGAAGGTCATCAACTCCCCCATCACCGCGTGCATCGCATCCATGGCGCTGTTGCCCAGCGCCGGGTTGGAGGAGTGGCCGGCGCGGCCGGTGATGCGGATGGCCTCCATCATGATGCCCTTGTGCATGCGCACCGGCACCAGCCCGGTCGGTTCGCCGATAATCGCCGCCCGCGCCTTCGGCCAGCCCGCCGCCGCCAGCGCCCGGGCGCCATCCATTGAGCTTTCCTCGTCGGCGGTGGCGAGAATGATCAGCGGCTCCCGCAACGGTTTGAGCAGGAAGCTCTGCGCGGCTGCCATGGCCAGCGGGAAGAAGCCCTTCATGTCGGTACTGCCCAGCCCGTACAGGCGCTGGTCGCGCTCGGTCAGGCGCAGGGGGTCGCTCTGCCAGCGCCCCTGGTCGAAGGGCACGGTGTCGGTGTGCCCGGCCAGCACGAGGCCACCGGGGCCGCTGCCGAGGGTCGCCACGAGGTTGGCTTTGCTGCCATCTTCGTTGACGTCAATGATTTCGGTGGCGAAGCCCATGGCGCTGAGCCACTCGGCGAGCTGCTCGACGACGGCGCGGTTGCCCTGGTCCCAGGCGGGGTCGGTGGAGGAGACGCTGGGGGTGCCGACCAGGGTGCGGAGCTGGCGGATGATGTGCTGTTCGGTGGTGGGCATGGTGGAAGGTGCCGCGAGGTGGGGTCTGGGCACGGTAGCGGGAGGGTGTGGTTGGCGTCAAGGTGGCTCTGTTGGGGGCGCCCTTGGGTCTGCTGTGTCGTCGGCGATCATCGGAGTTCTTTTGCTCCATTCCGGGCGGCCCTTTGGGCCGCTGCGTCGCCGGCGATCAGGGGAGCTTCTTTTACTCCATTCCGGGACGATCGGCTGTGCCTTCCTTTGGGCGATTTTTTCCTCGCTAGTTGCAGCCGGCTTCGTTGTGACCTCTGTGTGTACAGAATTTTGGGCACGTTGATACTTCTGAAGTTCGGTAGTGCCCTTCGCGGGGGCTGGTGACGCTGTAAGGGCAGACCGCGCTCACAGCCGCCGCCCTCCAAGTCCGTAAAAGAACTCCCCTACTCGCCGTCAACGCGGCGGGGAAACCGCACCATGGGTGCTTTGTTGCGAAAGAATGCTGGACCCGCCAAACCCGCCAGCAACAGAGCGAACCTCAGGGACTAGACAAACATCCCGCGGAACATAAAGAAGAACATGATCGACAGGCCCGCACCGGCCGGCAGCGTGATGATCCATGACATGAAAATCTGCCCGATGGTACGCAGATTCAGCGCCGCAATACCGCGCGCAAAGCCCACACCGAGCACAGCCCCCACCAGCGTGTGAGTGGTGGAAATCGGCAGGCCCGTGGCCGAAGCCACCACCACCGTCGAGGCCGCGCCCAGCTCCGCCGCAAAACCGCGGCTGGGGGTCAGCTCGGTAATCTTGCGGCCGATCGTGGCGATCACCTTCCAGCCGTAGGTCGCCAGGCCCACCACAATGCCGAAAGCGCCTACCAGCAGAATCCACCAGGGCAGGGCGGCCTTGGCCGCGACCTGGCCGCCGGACTCGATAGTGGCGGCAATGGCCGCCAGCGGGCCTACCGCGTTGGCGACATCGTTGGAGCCGTGGGCGAAGGCCATGGAGCAGGCCGTGAACACCATCAGGATGGCGAAGACCCGCTCCACATTGGCGAAGCGGTTTTGCTGATTTGGCAACTCCTTGACCCGCCGCAGCAGCAGGGCGCCGATGCCGGCAACCACCAGGCCGATAGCGGCGGACACCGGCACGGCATTGGCGAATTTACTGCCCAGGCCGAGGTCGACCTCGACGCCGATGTGCTTGAGGCCCTTGAGCAGCGTGACCATGGAGATCATGAAGCCCACCATCCACATATAAACCGGGATGTAGCGTTTGGCGCGGTGGAAGGGGTCGTCGGTGTCCAGGATGAGGGCTTTCACGCTCATGAACAGGCCGAAGGAAATGGTGCCGGCCACCAGCGGAGATATCACCCAGCTGGCGGCGATGGTGCCGACTTTATCCCAGTGGATGGCATCTACCGAGATACCCACCGCGGCAAAGCCGACGATGGCGCCCACGATGGAGTGGGTGGTGGATACCGGCCAGCCCTTGATACTGGCAATCAGCAGCCAGGTGCCGGCCGCCAGCAGGGACGAGAGCATGCCGAACACCATTAACTCCGGCTGGTCTGCCATCGACTCCGGGTCGATGATGCCCTTGCGGATGGTGGCGGTGACCTCGCCACCGGCCAGGTAGGCGCCGAGGAATTCGAAGATCATGGCCACGAAAATGGCCTGGGTGATGGTCAGGGCGCGGGAGCCGACCGACGTGCCCATGGCATTGGCGACGTCGTTGGCGCCAATACCCCAGGCCATGAAGAAGCCGACACAGCAGGCAATGATCAGCAGCGTACTGCCGTAGTTCGCAATGATTTCCATGGACTTGCTCTGTTATTTTGCCATCAGGATCTGCAGGCGGTGGCCGACGCGTTCTGCGGCGTCGGCCATGGCTGCCAGCAGCTCAATGATTTTGTAATAGAACATTACATCGACCGGCGGCAGTTCTGCCTCCATCTTGAACAGCTTGCCGCGCAGGACTTCGGACTGTTTGTCGGTGCGGCCTTCCAGCTTGTCGAGTTCCTTGATCAGGCCCTCCACGCGCTTGACTTCGCGGCCACTGAAGCCCACTTCCAGCAGCTGGTCCAGCTCGCGAATTGCCACCAGAGCCTGGCTGACGGTGTCGCCGCAGGTGGCGACCAGCTCGGCCAGGGGCAGTTGCAGGCTCTCCGGGAACTGCATCTGGCGGCCCAGCATCAGGCCGGCGGTGTCCTTGGCGATATTGGCGACATGGTCCTGGATGGTCACCAGTTCCAGCAGGTCGGTGCGCGGTACCGGGAGGAACAGGCTCTTGGGCAGGTGGCGGCGCACCGAGCGCTTGAGCTTGTCGGCGGCGCGCTCGGCGTCGGAGATTTCCTTGAACGTGGCCTCCGCGGTGGGCCAGTTGCCCTGGGCGCTGGCTTCAAAGAACAGCGGCAGGAGCTGTGCGGCCTCGTTGGCGGCCTGCATGTGCTCCTGGATGGGGCCAATGGGCGACCTGCCGAACAGGCTGCCGATGGGGTTGGATCCCGGCATGGTTTTGCTCCCTGGAGATTCGCGCGCAGTATAGGGCCTCATGCCACCGATGTCACAGGCCCCGGTGCCCCTGTGGCGGGCCGTCGCTGTGGTAGCATGCTGGCCAGCGACCGCAGCCAGTCAACGGTGATCCATGTCAGCCCCGATGAGCGAGCAATTGAACGAAGCGCCCCTCTCCCTGCCCTGGGTAATAAAGGAATTGCACCGCGATGGCCGCCTCAGCAGCGCCGAGCTGGCGCGCCTGGGTACGGCCAGCGTGCGCGGGGTTCACCCGCTGGTGTTTATCGCCGAACAGAAGCTGGATGATATGGCCCGTCCGGGCCGCCAGCTGGAGATGGACAACCTGCTGCACTGGCTGGCAGCGCGCACCGACCAAAGTGTGTACCGCATCGATCCCCTGAAAATCAACGTAAGCGCGGTGGCGGAGGTGATGTCCAGGGCTTTCGCCCAGCGCCACCGCATCCTGGCGGTAGAGGTCAATCCGGAGGAGGTGCTGATCGCCAGCGCCGAGCCCTATATCCGCGGCTGGGAAAAAAACCTCGAACACGTACTGCGCAAACCGATTCGTCGGGTGCTGGCCGATCCGCGCGACATCGCCCGCCACACCGCCGAGTTTTACACCATGGCCGGCTCGGTGCGCGGCGCCCACGGCCGCAGTGCGCCGGAGAGCGCGGCCGGCATCACCAACCTGGAGCAGATGCTCGATCTCGGCTCCATGAAGGAAGTGGATGCCAACGACCAGCATGTGGTGAGCATCGTCGACTGGCTGCTGCAGTACGCCTTCGAGCAGCGCGCCTCGGATATCCATATCGAGCCCCGGCGCAAGGTGGGCAATGTGCGCTTTCGCATCGACGGCGTGCTGTACAGCGTATACGAACTGCCGCAGCAGGTGTCGGCGGCGGTCACCAGCCGTATCAAGATTCTCGGGCGCATGGACGTGGCAGAGAAGCGCCGCCCCCAGGACGGCCGCCTGAAGACCCGCACCCCGGAGGGCAACGAGGTGGAGCTGCGCCTGGCCACCCTGCCCACCGCCTTCGGCGAAAAGCTGGTGATGCGGATTTTCGACCCCGATGTACTGCAGAAATCCTTCGAGCAACTGGGTCTCGCCGACCAGGACCTGCAACACTGGAAGGATATGACCAGCTACGGCAACGGCATTGTGCTGGTCACCGGCCCCACCGGCTCGGGCAAGACCACCACCCTCTATTCCACCCTGCGCCAGCTGGCCACTTCCGAGGTCAATGTCTGCACCATTGAAGATCCCATCGAGATGGTCGAAGGCGCCTTCAACCAGATGCAGGTCAACCACGGCATTGGCCTGAACTTTTCCTCCGGCGTGCGGGCCCTGATGCGACAGGACCCGGACATCATCATGGTGGGGGAGATCCGCGACCTGGAAACCGCCAGCATGGCAGTGCAGGCGGCGCTGACCGGCCACCTGGTGTTGTCCACCCTGCACACCAACGACTCGCCCAACTCCATCTCGCGCCTGCTGGAGCTGGGAGTGCCGGCCTACCTGATCAAGGCCACGGTGCGCGGCATTATGTCCCAGCGCCTGGTGCGCATCCTGTGCCCGGACTGCAAACAGCTGGCGCCCACCGACCCCGATGCCTGGCAGCAGCTGGTGGAGCCCTACGATCTGGCCATGCCCGAGCAGGTGGCGCGGCCGGTGGGCTGCCCGGCCTGCCGCGATACCGGCTACGTGGGCCGCCAGGGCATTTACGAGGTGCTGGTGAACAGTCCCGCGGTACAGGCACTGATCAACCCGCACATGGAGGCGGCCGAGGTGCGGCGCACCGCCATGGGCGAGGGCATGCAGACCCTGCGCTTGAGCGGCGCCGCCCGGGTGGCCCGCGGCGAGACCACCATCGAGGAAGTGATGCGCGTGGCGCCGGTTCTCGACGCCTGACGGGTTTCCAGTGTTGGAGTTGTTGTGAGCGAATTTCTGTCCGATCCCCTCCCCCCTGTACTGGCACAGCGCGCGGCGACACTGCGCGGTCGCATCGACGAGCGCTGGAGCGCGGAGCAACGCGCCCGCTGGCACAGTGCCTGGGCTGACTACCCCCACCCCGGGCATCTCGACCACATGCTGGCCTGCAGCCCCTTCGTGGCGGACCTGTTGCAGCGCGACCCGGAGCCGATGCTGCATCTGCTGGCGTCCGGCCAGCTGCTACGCAGTCTCGACGAGGGTGAGACCGAACGCCAGTTGCAGGACGCACTTGCCGTGGAACAGGCGCAGTTGCTGCCGGTGCTGCGACAGTTCCGCAGCCGCCACATGCTGCGCATTATCTGGCGCGACTTCTGCCGTCTGGCGCCAACCCTGGAGACCACGCGGGACACCTCCCTGCTGGCCGAGGCCAGTATTCGCTGTGCGCTGGCCCACAGCCGGGCCGGGCTGGAAGCCCGCTTTGGCCTGCCGCGGGGGCGCCACAGTGGCGAGCCCCAGGAGCTGTTGGTGCTGGCGATGGGCAAGCTGGGGGCGCGGGAACTCAATGTCTCCTCGGACATCGATCTGATTTTCGCCTTCCCCGAAGCCGGCGAAACCGATGGCGACAAGGTCATCAGCAACGAGCAGTTCTTTACCAAGCTGGGCCAGGCCCTGATCAACGCTCTCGATGCCACCACCGCCGACGGCTTCGTGTTCCGGGTGGATATGCGCCTGCGTCCCTACGGCGACAGCGGCGCCCTGGTACACAACTTCAACGCCCTGGAGGACTACTACCAGGAGCAGGGCCGGGACTGGGAGCGCTACGCACTGATCAAGGCCCGCGCGCTCACCGGGCGCGCCGGCGATGTGGCCGAACTGGAGCAGATGCTGCGGCCCTTCATTTACCGCAAGTATGTGGATTTCGGGGTCATCGACAGCCTGCGCAGCATGAAGCAGATGATCTCCTCCGAGGTGCGCCGGCGCGGCCTGGACAACGATGTGAAGCTCGGTCACGGCGGTATTCGCGAGGTGGAGTTCATCGCCCAGTGCTTCCAGCTCATACGCGGTGGCCGCGATCTCGGCCTGCAGCAGCGGGAGCTGTTAGCGGTGCTGGCAGAGTGCGCCGAGCTGGGCTGCCTGCCCGAAGCGGCGGTAGCGGAACTGCGCGAGGCCTACCTGTTCCTGCGCGACAGCGAGCACGCCATCCAGGGCTATCGCGACCAGCAGAGTCAGGCCCTGCCGACAGAACCGGAGCAGCAGGCCGCCACGGCACGCTTGCTGGGCTGTGGTGACTGGGACAGCTACCTCGCTCGCCTGCAGGCTCACCGGCAGCGGGTGGCGGCCCACTTCCGCGACCTGATTGCAGAGCCGGAGGAAAAAGAAGACGAGATCGCGGATGATCTGGCCCTGTGGGGCGAGGATCTGTCGGCCGTCAGCCTGACAGCGCTGGGCTACCGCGACGCCGAGGCCAGCGTCGCTCCCCTGCTGGAACTGCAGGGTAGCAAGCGCGTGCTGTCCCTGCAGAGCCAGGGCCGTGAACGCCTGGAGGCTTTCATGCCGCAACTGCTGCGGGCCTGTGCCGAATCCAGCGACCCGGATCTCGCCCTGTCCCGGGTCTTGCCGCTGGTGACCGCGGTGCTGCGCCGCAGCGCCTATCTCGCCCTGTTGCTGGAAAACCCCGCGGCGCTGGATGAACTGGTGCAGTTGTGCGCCGCCAGCCCCTGGATTGCCAGCCTGATGGCGGAGCACCCGGTGCTGCTGGACGAGCTGCTGGACCGCGCCAGCCTCTATACGGCGCCGGACAAGGCCCTGCTGCAGGACGAGCTGCGCCAGCAGGTGGCGCGCCTGCCGATCGACGATCTGGAGGCGCAGATGGACGTCCTGCGCTATTTCAAGGCCGCGCATGTGCTGCGCGTGGCGGCCAGCGAGTTGACCGGGCGCCTGAGCCTGATGAAGGTCTCGGACAAGCTCACCTGGCTGGCGGAAGTCATTCTCGAACAGGTGTTGGCAGTGGCCTGGTACGACCTCACGGCGAAGTACGGCGAGCCGGCGCGAGAGACGGAGGGCTACGGCTTTGCGGTGTTTGGCTACGGCAAGCTCGGCGGCATCGAGCTCAGCTACTCCTCCGATCTCGACCTGGTCTTCGTCTTTGACGCCGAGGCCAAAGGGAGTACCGCCGGCCCCCGCAGTATCGACAACACGGTGTTCTACACCCGTCTCGGCCAGCGCATGATCCACATTCTGGAAACCCGCATGGCCCTGGGCCAGCTCTACGAGGTGGATATGCGCCTGCGCCCCTCGGGGGATTCCGGCATGCTGGTGGCCTCCACCCGCGGTTTTGCCAGCTACCAGCAGGACACCGCCTGGACCTGGGAACACCAGGCCCTGGTGCGGGCGCGGCTGGTGGCTGGTGACGAGAGGGTGGGGCGAACCGTCTACGATGTCCGCGAGGGTATCCTGCGACAGTCGCGGGAGGAGGGCGAACTGGCGCGGGAGGTGGTGAGAATGCGCCGTCGCATGCGCGAGCACCTGCTGCCGGCAGACGCCGCGGCAAATGGGGAATTTCACCTAAAACAGGGTGTCGGTGGTATCGTCGATATTGAATTTATGGTGCAATATGCGGTCTTGGCGTGGTCCCACCGGGTGCCGGCGCTGGCACACTGGTCCGACAATATCCGCATCCTCGAGACCCTGGGCCGCGAAGGCTTATTCGAGCAGCAGGAGTGCGAGTCACTCACCCTGGCTTATCTGGCCTACCGTTCCGCTGCCCACCAACTTGCCTTGCAACAGCAACCGGATGTCGTACCGGCCGGGGACTATGGCAAACACCGCGATGCCGTCACCGCCAAGTGGCGGCATTTGTTTGCATCGTATGAGGATGAGGCGCCGGGCAACGGCGACCAGGCTAACTGACAGGAGTAGGGCAATGACATTCGCGGATCGCGACGGACTGATCTGGCTGGACGGGGAAATGATCCCCTGGCGCGAGGCGAAAGTGCACGTGCTCACCCACACACTGCACTACGGCCTCGGCGTGTTCGAAGGCGTGCGCGCCTACAAAACACCGGACGACGGCACCTGTATTTTCCGCCTGCATGAACACACCAACCGCCTGTTCAATTCGGCCCATATCCTGGGCATGGCCATGCCCTTCGACAAGGATACCCTGAACGAGGCCCAGCGCAGGGTCGTGCGCGAAAACAACCTCGAGGAAGCCTATCTGCGCCCGATGTGCTTCTTCGGCTCCGAGGGCATGGGCCTGCGCGCCGACAACCTCCAGACCCACGTCATGGTGGCCGCCTGGGAGTGGCCCTCCTACATGGACCCGGAGGCCCGCGACCGCGGCATCAAGGTGCGCACCTCCTCCTACACCCGCCACCACGTGAACATCACCATGTGCAAGGCCAAGGCCAACGGCAACTACATCAACTCCATGCTGGCCCTGAAGGAAGCCCTGGACAGCGGCGCCGAGGAGGCCCTGTTGCTGGACAACGAGGGCTACGTGGCCGAGGGCAGCGGCGAGAACGTGTTCATCATCCGCGACAACCAGATCTACACCCCGGATCTCACCTCCTGCCTGGATGGCATCACCCGCAACACGGTGTTCGCCCTGGCGAAGGAACTGGGTTACGAGATTCGCGAGAAGCGCATCACCCGCGACGAGGTCTACGTGGCGGACGAGGCCTTCTTCACCGGTACCGCCGCCGAGGTAGTGCCGATCCGCATGCTGGACGGCCGCGCCATCGGCAGCGGTTCCCGCGGCCCTATCACCGAGCAGTTGCAGACCATGTACTTCGACTCGGTGCGCGGCAATCGCAGCCAGAATCGCGAGTGGCTAAGCCCGGTCGCCTGAGGGCGCCAGCCACCCTCCAGCGTCTGCCCCCGGCATGACAGCCTCCGCGCAACAGATTCTCATCGTCGGCCCCTCCTGGGTCGGCGACATGGTGATGTCCCAGTCCCTCTATCGCGTGTTGCAGGACACGCGCCCCGGTTGCGCCATCGATGTGCTCGCCCCGGCCTGGAGCGAGGCCATTCTCGCGCGCATGCCCGAGGTGCGCGCCAGCCTGACCCTGCCGCTGGCCCACGGTGAACTGGGCCTCGGCAAGCGCTGGCACCTGGGCCGGCAACTGGCAGGGCGGCATTACGACCAGGCCATTCTGTTGCCCAATTCGCTGAAGTCGGCGCTGCTGCCGATGTTTGCCGGCATTCCCCTGCGCACCGGCTGGCGCGGCGAGATGCGCTTTGGCCTGCTCAACGACATCCGCCTGCTGAAAGAGCGCGAACTGCCGCTGATGGTGCAGCGCTTTGTCGCCCTGGGGCTGGATGAAGGCAGCGCTCTGCCGGCGGACATTCCGCCCCCCGCACTGGTGGCCAATGCCGAAGGCGCCGCCGCCGCTGCGGCGCGCTTTGGACTGGACACCGGGCGCCCCATCCTCGCCCTGTGCCCCGGCGCGGAATTCGGTTCTGCCAAGCGCTGGCCGGAAGCGCACTACGGCGAGCTTGCCCGCCGCTACCTGGAGCGCGGCTGGCAGGTCTGTCTCTACGGCTCCGGCAATGACCGGCCGGTGACGGCGGCCATCCGCAGCGCCGCGGGCGCGTCCGCCGACTGCTTCGACCTGGCCGGGCAGACCAGTCTCGGCGAAGCGGTGGATCTGCTGTCCCTGTCCACTGCCGTGGTCAGCAACGACTCCGGCCTGATGCATATCGCCGCGGCCCTGAACCGGCCCACCCTGGCCATCTACGGTGCGACCTCTCCGGGCTTTACGCCGCCCCTGTCGTCGCGCTCGGCCACGGTGGTGAGCGATATCGCGTGTGCGCCCTGTTTTCAGCGCGAGTGTCCGCTGGGGCACCATCGCTGCATGCGCGATCAACTGCCGCATACCGTGGGCGCCCGTCTCGATAGCCTGCTGGAGAGCCCCGCTTGCGCGTCCTGATCGTCAAGATGTCCTCCCTGGGAGACGTGATCCACACGCTGCCGGCGCTCACCGACGCCGCTCGTGCCATTCCCGGCATTCAGTTCGACTGGGTGGTGGAGGAGGGCTTTGCCGAGATTCCCGCCTGGCACCCGGCGGTGGACCGGGTGATTCCAGTGGCCCTGCGCCGCTGGCGCAAGACGCCGCTGCAATCCTTCGGCGGCGCTGAGTGGCGGCGTTTCCGCAGCGAACTGGCGCGCCATCATTACGCCGCAGTGATCGACGCCCAGGGCCTGATGAAGAGCGCCTTTATTACCCGCCTGGTGAAGGCGCCGCGCTTTGGCTATGACCGCGACAGCGCCCGCGAGCGCCTGGCGGCGAAGGTCTATCACCACCGTATCCCGGTGCCGCGGGAGTTGCACGCGGTGGAGCGCACCCGGCGCCTGTTCGCCGCCGCCCTCAACTATGCGTTGCCGGAGACGAAGGGCGACTACGGGGTGCGCCAGCACCTGGTGGCCGGCGCCCACCGGTCGCAGCGCAGCCTGCTCTTTTTCCACGGCACCGCGCGGGATGAAAAACTCTGGCCCGAGGCGCACTGGATTGAACTCGCCGCACTGGCGGCGAATGCGGACTACCAGGTCAATCTGCCCTGGGGCAGTGAAAAGGAAAAATCCCGGGCCCAGCGCATTGCCGAACAGTCCCCCAACGCCCGCCTGCTGCCGCGGCTGGATCTGCTGGGGCTGGCGGGTATGCTGCTGGAGGTGGACGGCGCGGTGGCGGTGGATACCGGCCTCGGCCATCTCAGTGCCGCTCTCGACGTGCCCTCAGTCTCCCTCTACGGACCCACCCGCACCAGCCTGATCGGCGCCTACGGCCACAATCAGGTACACATCCAGTCGCCGGTCGGCCCCGGACAGAGTGCCGACCCGGTGGCGATGATGGCCTCGATTACACCGGCGATGGTGTGGCAATCCCTGTTGCCTTTATTGCCGGAGGGCTGAAATGCGCCTCGCCTTCCTGCTCTACAAGTATTTTCCCTACGGTGGCATGCAGCGCGACTTCCGCCGCTTTGTCGAGGAATGCCAGCAGCGGGGTCACACCATCCGCGTGTACTTTATCCGCTGGCAGGGTGAGCCGCTGTCGGGGGTGGATGCACGCCAGGTGCCGGCAAAGGGATTGTCCAACTACCACCGCAATGAGCGCTATCTCCACTGGGTGCAGGCGGATCTCGCCCGGGATCCCGTGGACGGCGTGGTCGGCTTCAACAAGATGCCGGGGCTGGATGTCTACTATGCCGCCGATTCCTGCTACCTCGACAAAGCCCTGAACGAGCGCGGCTGGCTGTATCGGCTGACGCCACGCTTCCGCCATTTTGCCGCTTACGAGCGCGCCGTGTTTGCGGCCGATGCGGCCACCGAGATCCTGCTCATCTCGGACACCGAAAAAGCCAAGTTCCTGCGCCACTACCACACCCCGGAAGCGCGCCTGCACATGTTGCCGCCGGGCATTTCGGCGGACCGGCGGGCCGGGCCGGACGCGGCGCAGCGGCGCAGGGCCAAAAGGGCTGAGCTGGGTCTCGCCGAGGGCGAACAGATGCTGCTCTTTGTCGGTTCCGGTTTTATCAAGAAGGGCCTGGGGCGCGCCATTCGCGCCCTGGACGCCCTGCGCCGGCGGGGCCTGCCGGCGCAGCTTTACATCGTCGGCCAGGACAAGGAGGCCGGCTTTCGGCGCCAGGTGGCGAAGCTCGGTGTGGGCGGTCAGGTGCACTTCCTCGGCGGTCGCGACGATGTGCCGGACCTGCTGCTGGCGGCCGATGCCCTGGTGCACCCGGCGCTGGATGAGGCGGCCGGCATCGTGCTGCTGGAAGCGCTGGTGGCGGGGCTGCCAGTGGTGGTTACCGATGTCTGCGGCTACGCTCATCATATTGCCGCGGCGAACGCGGGCCGGGTGTTGCCGTCACCCTTTGTGCAGGGCGCGCTGGAGCGGGCCCTCGAGGAGGTGCTGGCCGCGGAAGAAAACCAGCGCTGCCGGGCTGCGGCACTGGACTACGCAGGGCGGGAAGACCTTTACTCCATGCATCGCACGGGCGCCGAACTGATTGAACAACTGCTGCCGGCAAAGACGGGAGACAGCGGTGGCTGAGCAGTGGCTGCGGGACGATCTCGCGCGTGAGATCGGCGAAGAGGATCTGCTGGACTGGGGCCGGCGGGTGGCTGCTGAAGTTCCCGCGGAGGATGTCTATCGCGCCCGTGAAGGGCGCCGCACAGTGCGCCTGCTGCGCAACGGGCGCGCCTACTTTCTCAAGTACCACGGCGGCATCGGCTGGGGGGAAATTTTCAAGAACCTGAGCCAGTTGCGCCTGCCGATCCTGGGCGCCGGCAACGAATACCGCGCGGTCAATCTGCTGCGTGCGCTGGGGGTGGATACCATGACGGTGGCAGCCTATGCCCGCGCCGGTCTGAACCCGGCCCGGCAGCGTTCGCTGATCGTCACCGATGAGTTGACCGGCACTGTCAGCCTGGAAGATTACTGCCGCGACTGGCGCGCATCGCCGCCGCCCTTCGCCCTGCGCCAGAAGCTGATTCGCAAGGTGGCCGACAGCGCCCGGCGCATGCATGAAGCGGGCGTCAATCACCGCGATTTCTACCTCTGTCATTTCCATCTCGATCCCGCCACCCTGCATCGGAGCAGCCCGCGCTGTTACCTGATTGATCTGCACCGGGCCCAGTTGCGCGACAAAGTGCCGCAGCGCTGGCTGGTCAAAGACCTCGCCGGCTTGTATTTTTCAGCTATGGATACCGGCCTGACACAGCGCGACCTGCTGCGCTTCCTGCGCCATTACCAGCCGGGTGGTTTGCGGCAGGCGGTTGCGCCCCGGCGTTTCTTCTGGCGCAGCGTGGAAAAAGGCGCCCTCGCGCTGTACCGCAAGGATCACGGCGTGGCGCCGCCGGGCGGACCCTGGGAGCAGCGGCAGTGAACGTGCAGGTCCTGCGCGAAGGGCCGCTGCACGAGGCCCTGTGCAGTGAACTCGCGAGTACCGACAATCTGCGTCGCTGGCTGGGTGATCGCGGACGTCTGCTGAAGCAGGAGAACCGCAGCATGGTGGTGCTGGCGGGTATCGACGGGCGCGAGTGCTACCTGAAATTATTCGCCAGCAAGTCCCGCTGGCAGGGTCTGCTGTTTCGTTTCAGTATCAGTCGCGCAGTGCGCGGTTTCGATGCCGCGCGGCGTCTGCGCGAGGCCGGGGTGCGGGTGCCGGAGCCCCTGTGCTGCCTGTGGCTTGAAGAGGGCGCTCTGCTGGCGACGGCAGCGCTGGATGGCGCCGATCTCAAGACCCTGTGGACCGGGGACCCGGGGCACGCCCTGGACTGGTTCTCCATCATGCAGCGCTGCGCCCAGAGTGTCGCCGCGCTGCACCGGGCGGGCTACGCCCACGGCGACTGCAAGTGGGCCAACCTGGTGCTGGAAGGTGATCACTGTGTACTGGTGGATCTGGACGGTGTGAGCCGGGCCAGCCAGGCCAGTAAACACCTGGCGGTGGATCTCGCCCGCTTTACCCTCAACGCCGAGGAACTCTCCCTGCCGGTGGAGTACTACGATGTCTTTCTCGAAACCTACTGCCAGGAAACCGGCCGCAACTGGGCCGATGTCACCCGCGCTGTTATTGCGCCGCTGGTAACCCTGCGCAAGCGCCACGCCCACAAATACGGCCGCCGCGGCCACGAGTTACTGGGGAGATAAGCCCGATGGATGCCGATAGCGAATCTGAAGCACAGGTTAACGCCGAAGAAGGCCGGCTGGCGGGCGAGGTGTTCTACCGCCACTGGCGCGCTGTCGGCGATCCTTGCGCGGTTATTCTGCTGGTGCACGGGCTGGGCGAACACAGCGGTCGCTACCAGGGCTTTGCCGACTATTTCTGTACGCGCGGTTACGCTGTTGTCGCCCCGGACCACCCGGGGCACGGCCAGTCGCCGGGACACCGGGCCTACATCGATCGCTTCGAGGACTTTTTCCCGCCCCTGGAAGAACTGCGCAATCTCCTTCGCCGCTGGTATCCCGACCTGCCCTGTGCGCTGGTGGGTCACAGCATGGGCGGACTGATCGGCGCCCGCTACCTGCTCGACCACCAGCGGGATTTTTATGCCGCGGCACTGTCTGGGGCCGCGCTTGCGGTGGATCCGCAGCCCGCGGCGCCGCTGTTGTGGATCAACGCCCTGCTGTCGAAGTTGTTCCCCAGGCTGGGCCTGCTGCAGCTCGACGCGACCCAGGTGTCCCGTGATCCGGAGGTTGTGCAACGCTATATCGCCGACCCCCTGGTGCACAGCGGCAAGGCCAGTGCCCGCCTGGTCAGCGAACTGTTCCGCGCTATGGGCGAAGTGGAGGCGCGGCGCGGCGAGATCAACCTGCCGCTGCTGGTCATGCACGGCGAGGGCGACGTGATGACCGCGCCGAGCGGATCGGTAGCCTTCCATGAGGGTGCCGGCTCCAGCGACAAGACCCTGCGCCTCTATCCACAGCTCTACCACGAAATTTTTAATGAACCGGAGCGCCTGCAGGTGCTGGGAGAACTGGAGACCTGGCTTCGAGAGCGGCTGTAGATCACTGGCCCCGCAAGTCACAGTAATCGCGCTTAGCCGTGTGTCAGCTGCCCGTTCGCCCTGCCAGGTAGCGGTGCGACTTCCACCACACCCGCAGATTGCGCTCCCAGTCTTTCAGCAGCTCCCGCCGTTCCGGGTAGCGACAGGGGTAAGTCTGGGCTTCTACTGATTCCAGTGCCTGTAGCCACTGCCGATTCGTTTCGTAGCCCAGGCGTTGCAGGTCATCAGCCAACTCGGGGTGGCGCTGGTACTGCTCCTTGATCCGCGGCAGGTGTTGCCGCCACTTCTGCAGGCTGTCGGGATTGACGGCGCGCAGGCCGTTCATGGCGCGCCTGGCGTCGGCCGAGGGCGCGGCGTGCAGATGGTATTCGCTGAAGGGGTGGCGCTGTTCGAGAAAGGGAAAGTGGCCGGCGATCTCTGCCTGCACCCGGTCGGGGTCAGCGACCAGATCTTCGTAGCGCAGGCGCAGGAAGCGCGGGTGACCCTCGTAGCGCCGGGCGGCGCTGTCGCACTCGGCCCATACGCGGTAGTTGCAGAAGTACTGCCCGGGATTCTCCCGGTGTTTGCTGCTGATCACCGCCCGCGGGTCGCGCCCCAGGTAGATGATGTAAAGGTTTTCGTCGCGGAAAAAAATGTGGCGCAGCTGCTTGATATCGTTGGGCTGCTTGCTGAAGTACAGCCCGGCATCGGGTACCGTGGGCGCTGCGAAGATACTGCTTTCGTGAGCGCAGAAACCGTCGCTGGCGAAGCAGTTGCAGAGCAGTTCCATCAGCAGGGTGGTGCCACTGCGCGGGCAACCGACAATGTGCAGGCGCTTCATACCTTGCCTTTGGCGCGCAGCCGCCGCATGGCCCACTGGTAGGACTCCAGCGCCAGAATGCGCGCCTCGAGATGACCCAGTTCCGGGTGCTGACGGCGCCAGGCCTGGAAGAAGCGCCAGCGATCAGTGCGGGTCAGGTCGTCCGGCAGCAGCATGTTCAGTTGCATCAGGTTTTTCAGCACCAGCTTGCCGGGGGCGGGCTGGCGACGCAGGTTGCGCTCGTTGTCGATCAGGGCAAAGCGAAACTGGCCGCCCTTGTAATTGGCCAGTACGTTGCTCGGGCGCAGGTCACCGTGAATGAAACCGGTGGCGTGAAGGCGGCCGATATAAGTGCCCAGTTCCCGCAGCAGGTTGCGCCGCAGAAGCAGCGAGGCTGGGTCGCGGCCGGTGAGGCCGTGGCGCAGCCAGTGGGTGATGCCTTCGCCCGGCACGGCGCGAGTGAACAGGTATTCGCGACCGCCGGGCAGCTGCCCCCAGGCCAGGTTTTCCGGGGCGGTAAAGCCGGCGTGATTGAGGCTGTCCGACTGCCGGCGGGCGCGGGTGGCGCGACTGCCGCGCAACAGGCCCTTGATGCGCTCCAGCGGGCTGCGCGGCAGAAATTCCTTGTAGAACACACCGAGGCTAGCCTCCCTCGCCACCCGCGCGAAGGGGGAACTGGCCACCACCTGCCAGCCCTCGGGCACCTCGTCACCCGCCAGCCGCAGCGCGGTAGCGTGGTAGTCGGGGGTCTGGTTTCCGGTATCGGTAATGACGGCGCTCCCGCTGCAATTGGCGTGTTATTCTACGCGCCGGGATGCGTCCCGTCTTTAGTGCACACCACCTCTCCCGGAGACCACATGGGCATTGCCAGCGACAGCGCGGCGCGATTCAGGTACTGGCACCGCACCCTGAGGGAACGCCACCTGCGGCCATGGGTGTTCATCCATATCAACAAGACCGGCGGCAGTAGCATCGAAAAAGCACTGGGCGCCGGCCTCGACCACAGCACGGCGCTGGAAAAGTACCGCCAGCTGGGCGCCGAAGCCTGGGCGAAGAAGTTTGTCTTTAGCGTAGTGCGCAACCCCTGGGACAAGGTGGTCAGCCACTACCACTACCGGGTGAAAACCAACCAGACCGGCCTCGGCGAGCACACCATCCCCTTTGCCGAATGGCTGCAGCGCTGTTACCTGGAGCGCGACCCGCGCTACTACGACCAGCCGCGCATGTTTATGGCCCAGCGCGACTGGCTGGTGGACGAAAACGGCGAGATGCTGGTGACCTTTGTCGGGCGTTTTGAAAACCTGCAGCAGGACTTCGACAGTATCTGCCAGCGCATCGGCACGCAGGCCAGCCTGGGTCACGCCAAACCCTCGGAGCGCGGCGGTTACCGGGAATACTACAGCGCCGAGAGCCAGGCCATTGTCGCCGAGGCGTTCGCCGCCGACATCGAGCTGTTCGGCTACGGTTTCTGAGTCGCTGCGCCGCGCAGGTTCACAATATGAATGCTGCGGCGTCCGCTGCTGCCAAAGACCTGCACTTCCTGTAGCTGTTCCTGCTCGAGGAAGCGCTGCCATTGCGGCAACTCGGCGCGCTTGACCTCCATGGCGAGATAGTCGCGGCCCTGCCAGAGGTCCGGGCGCTGGAAGAGGTCATTCACGCCGTAGTCGTGGGCGCTGTACTGGCTCCAGTCATAGGAACGCTGACTGGACCAGGCGATATACATATCGTTGGCGGCCAGGCTGGCGTTGGCGGGCGTCTGCTCCCGCAGCCAGCGCGCGGCGTCGGCGATGAAGGCCTTCTTGTAGTCGCCGTTGTGCAGCACGTCACCCACGGTGCCGATCAACAGCAGCGCCGCTATCACTTTACCTGCGCGTCCGCCGGCCCGCTGCCACAGACCGCTCAGGGTAAAGGCGAGATAGGGCATGCAGAGCAGGGCAACAATGCTGGCGTAGCGCTCCAGCATGAAGTGTTTGCCGAAGGTGAACAGGGCCAGGTAGAGCAGGGCTATGCAGATATTGGCGTTGAGCAGGCGCTGGTCCCGCGGCGCGATGCGCTCCCAGCCGCGACGCAGGTAGCCCCACACAAGCACGGCCAGCCAGGGCCAGCTGATGGCGCGGAACACATTGAGCATCAGGATGGTAAGCAGCCCGGTCACTGCAACCCAGCCGGCATCTTCTCGCGCCGAGAATACCAGCAGGGCGGCGGCGGTGTCAGACGCCAGCTGGTGGAAGCGGTCGGGCAGGCCGACAACCTGCTCGACGTAGTGGCTGATGATCGGGAACAGCTGGCCGCCGTCGGGCTGGGTGCCCTGGTGAATGACAACGGCGGCGAGCCCGACGGCCACGGCGAGCAGCGGCGGCAGCAGCAGTCGCAGCGCGTCGCTTTTGCGGGCGACGACGCCCGGCAGTAGCAGGGCCAGGGGCGCCAGCACCAGGAAAAACAGCCCTTCAAAGCGGAACAGGATGGCCAGCAGCATCCACCCGTACCAGGCCCACTGGCGGCCTGCGGAAGGCTGGTGGGCGTAGCGCAGCAGGCCGCGCAGGGCCCAGATCATGCACGCCCAGTAGGCCGGGTCGCGCATGATCGAGCTGCGATAGTCGTTGAGCACCGGGTAGGACAGAATCAGAATGGCGGCGAACAGTTGCACCCGGCGGTCGCCGCCGAGGGTGGCCACGGTGGCGACCATGCCGACACTGAGTCCGATATAGCACAGGGTGGTGAGGGCCTGCCCCAGGGTGGCCAGTGGCAGGCCGCTGAGGCGGTGCAATTCGGCGATCAGGATGGACAGCACCGGCCGCCCGAACAGTTCGCGACTGGCGGCCAGACCCTCGCTGAGGTAGGCTTGCGCCGCGCGCAGGTAGAGTACGCCGTCGCGGTTGATCAGCGGGTCCAGATAGATCAGCCACAGTGACAGTAGCAGGCTGGCGATGGCAACCAGCCGCAGGTCGATGTCAATGCGCTGTGAGGTGGGAGCGGGCTTGGTGTTGGCAGGCACGGATTAAACTCTGTTTTGCCGCTAGTCTACCGATGGCCGGCGCCAATCGCTATACAACGGGGTGTGCGAAGTGTCCCTGTTTTGCGCGCCCCTTCAAGTTAGCCATGGGAAAGCAAGTGAAGAGAGTATTGGTGACAGGCGCCGGCGGTCAGCTCGGCAGTGAGCTCGCCGCCACCGCACCGCAGGTGGAAGTGCTGACCCTGGGGCGCGATGCCCTGGATATTGTGGATGGCGAGGCGGTACTGCGGCGCGTTGCAGGGCTCAAGCCTGATCTGGTGATTAATGCCGCCGCCTACACCGCAGTCGATCGCGCCGAGAGCGAGCGCGACCAGGCCTTCGCCATCAACGCCGATGGCCCGGCCAATCTCGCCCGTGCCTGCAGTGAGACCGGCGCCCGTCTGTTTCATGTATCCACCGATTTCGTCTTTGATGGCAGCGTCAGCCGGCCCTACCGCCCGGGTGACGCGACGGCGCCGCTGGGAGTCTACGGTGCCAGCAAGCTGGCGGGTGAGCAGGCGGTGCAGGCGGCACTGCCGGAGGCCCTGATCCTGCGCACCGGATGGGTCTACTCCCGCTTCGGCGGCAACTTCGTGAAAACCATGCTGCGCCTGATGGGCGAGCGCGAGCGCCTCGGCGTGGTTGCCGACCAGGTCGGTACGCCCACCTGGGCCGCCGGTCTGGCTCGGGCACTCTGGGCCTTCGCCGAACGGCCCGCCCTCGGCGGTGTCTATCACTGGAGCGATGCCGGTGTGTGCAGCTGGTACGACTTTGCCGTGGCCATCGCCGAAGAGGGCCTGGCCCGGGGGCTGTTGCCGCGTGCCGTCGAGGTCGCACCGATTCCCGCAGCCGACTATCCCACCCCGGCGCAGCGCCCGGCTTACAGCGTGCTGGACAAGTCCGGGAGCTGGCGCGACCTGGAAACGAGCGGCACCCACTGGCGCGTGCAACTGCGCCACATGCTGGACGGCCTCGCCGCAGAACCCGAATTCAACAAGGAATAGCACTATGGCCAAGTCCCTGCTGGTCACCGGCGCCGCCGGCTTTATCGGCGCCAACTTCGCCCACCACTGGGTTGCCGCCCATCCCGACGATACCGTGGTGGCCTTCGATGCCCTGACTTACGCTGGCAATCGCGCCAACCTGGCGAGCCTCGAAGCGCGGGACAATTTCCACTTCGTGCAGGGCGACATCTGTGACCAGTCGCTGGTGGAAAAGACCCTGCGCGATCACCGTGTGGATACCCTGGTGCACTTCGCGGCGGAGAGCCACGTGGACAGGTCCATCACCGGGCCGGGCGAATTTATCCAGACCAACGTGATCGGCACCCACAGCCTGCTGGAAGCGGCGCGCTCGGTGTGGCTCGCCGGGGACGGCAGCGACCACCGTTTTCACCACGTTTCCACCGACGAGGTCTACGGATCGCTGGCTCCCGATGCGCCGGCCTTCCATGAAGAGCAGAAGTACGAACCCAATTCGCCCTACTCCGCGAGCAAGGCCGCCTCGGACCACCTGGTGCGGGCCTGGCACCACACCTACGGACTGCAGGTCAGCACCAGCAACTGCTCCAATAACTACGGCCCCTTCCACTTCCCGGAAAAGCTGATTCCCCTCTGCCTGACCAATATCCTGCGCGGCCGGCCGCTGCCAGTGTACGGCGACGGCAGCAATATTCGCGACTGGCTCTATGTGCAGGATCACTGCCGCGGTATCGAGCTGGTGCTGCAAAAAGGCAGCGTCGGCGAGACCTACAACATCGGCGGCAACAACGAGTGGAACAACCTCGACATCGTGCAGCTGCTGTGCGACCGGCTGGATCGCCGCTTTGCCGGCAACGCCGAACTGTGCAAGCGCTTCCCCGATTCCCCGGCCCTCAAGGGCGAGTCCCGCAGCCTGATTACCTTTGTCGAAGACCGCGCTGGCCACGACTGGCGCTACGCCATCGACGCTTCCAAAATCAACGGCGAACTCGGTTATGTGCCGGTGGAAACCTTCGAGACCGGCATTGAGCTTACCCTGGACTGGTACCTCGCCAACGAGGACTGGTGGCGGCCGCTGCTGCTCGACTGAAGCTCAGCCGGGGAAAAACTCCGCCACCACGCTGTCGAGGTAGCGCCAGCCGGTGGCGGTACAGTGCAGGTGGCTGCCGCTGACTTGCAGCAGGCCGCGCTCGCGCAGGCGGTCGATGGTGTCCTGCACGGCGTCTGGTGGCAGGCCGGTGTAGCGGCTGAAGTTCGCCAGTGGCGCCCCGCCGGCCAGGCGCAGGGTATTCAGCATGTACTCCCCGGGTAGCTCTTCGGGTTCCAGCCAGCGCTGGCTGGCGCCAAAGCCGCCGCGCTCGCTGGCCAGGTAGTCCGCTGGCTGACGCCGCTTGGCGTAGCGCTCGATGCGCCCGTCGCGGTGTGTCGCCTTGCCGTGGGCGCCGGCGCCAATCGCCAGGTAATCGCCGAAAGACCAGTAGTTCAGGTTGTGGCGGCACTCGCTGCCGGGCTTCGACCAGGCCGACACTTCATAGGCGCGCAGGCCATTGCCCTGTAGCAGGGCCTCCCCGGCATCCTGGATATCCGCCAGCGTGTCTTCCACCGGCAGTACCGGCGGACGTTTGTGGAACACGGTGTTGGGTTCGATGGTGAGCTGGTACCAGGACAGGTGAGGCGGGTCGAATTCGAGGGCGCCTGCCAGGTCGGCAAGGCCGCGCTCCACGCTCTGCCCCGGAAGGCCGTGCATCAGGTCGATATTGAAGTTGTCGAAACCGGCGTCGCGCACCATGGCCAGGGCCCGGCGCGCCTGGTCGCTGTTGTGCACGCGGCCCAGCGTCTGCAGCTGCTCATCCTGGAAAGACTGGATGCCCAGCGACAGGCGATTGATGCCGGCGGCGCGAAAGCCGGCGAACTTCTCCGCCTCGGCGCTGCCGGGGTTGGCCTCCATGGTGGCTTCGAGGTCGCGGGCCAGCGGTACGCGCGCGGCGATGCCCGCCATCAGTTGCCCGATGGCCGTTGCGCTGAACAGGCTCGGTGTACCTCCGCCGATGAACAGAGTCTGGATCTCGCGGCCCTGCAATCGTGGTATTTCCCCCTCCAGGTCCAGCAGCAGGGCCTCTACGTAAGCCTGCTCCGGAATGTCACGGGCCTCGTGGGAGTTGAAGTCGCAGTAGGGGCACTTGCGCTCGCACCAGGGCAGGTGGATGTAGAGACTGAGCGGGGGCAGTGAGAGCATGGCTTGTCCCTGTATGGGCGGCGTTGTCCCGACCGGCGGCGGATGAGCTGGGGAGGACGGGGCAGGCGGTCAGGTCCGCGGATCATTCCTGCGCAGGCAGGACCATGTTAATTGCGCTATTTGCTGTCACCGCGCCGGGCCAGCGCCGCAGACAGCAGCGCGCAGGCCTGCCCGCGGTGACTGATGCGGTTTTTTACTTCGCGCGGCAGTTCCGCGGCGCTGCAATCCTGGTCCGGTACATAAAACAGGGGGTCGTAACCAAAGCCCTGTTCGCCGCGGGGGGCCTCGAGTACAAGGCCTTCCCAGCTGCCCTGGCAGATGATGGGGGTCGGGTCTTCGGCGTAACGCAGGTACACCAGCACGCACTGGAAGCGCGCCCGGCGCTCACGCCGGGGCAGGCCTTCCAGCGCCGCCAGCAGTTTGCGGTTGTTGCCGGCGTCACCTTCGCCCCACTGATGCGCCTCCCCGGCGGCGTAGCGGGCGGAGTAGATGCCCGGGGCGCCGCGCAGTGCGTCCACCTCCAGCCCGGAGTCGTCGGCGATGGCGGCAAAGCCGGTGTGGCGGGCGGCGGCGCGGGCCTTGATCAGGGCGTTCTCGACGAAGGTGAGGCCGTCCTCGGGCACTTCGGGCACCTCGAACTCGGCCTGCGAGCGCAGCTTGAGGCCCAGCGGCGCCAGGATGCGATCCAGTTCCTTCAGCTTGCCGGCATTGCCGCTGGCCAGGACGACGGTACTCATATCAGTGGACATACAGCTGGTGCTTGAATTTGAAAGTATAGGTCTGCTCTGCGCCCTCCGGGCGGAAATGCACTTCGAAGTGGCGCCACTCGCGGTTGATGAATTTGAAGGGCGCGATGTAGTACACCGCCTGGCCCTCGCGAATCTCCTGGAATTCCAGCGCCTGGCCCTGGATCAGATCCCAGCTGCGGCCCTTGAGCAGGGCGGCGCGGTTGACTGCCGTGCCGTCGGCCAGGTGCTCGCGGATGGCGAGGTTGACGATACCCCGCTTCTTGCCGCGCACGATGTTGTACTCGGCGGCCACCTCCGGCGACAGGAAGGTAGTGTTCACCACACTGTGGTGCAATTCATAGGGGCCGAAGCGCTCGCTCTGCTGGGCAAAGGCCGCGGGCGCTAAAAGTGCCGCCAGGGCCAGGGCGAGCAGGGGGGCGAAAAAGTGCTGGCTGTTCGCGCGTATCATCAGCGGGACAGGCGGTAGATGGCGGTCACCGCGAACAGGTTGGGCCAGGCGCCGGCCAGCAGGGGCTTGCGCTCGGTGTTGCCCACCATTTCCCGGTCGAGGATGCGGATGCCCTTGTCCCGGCACAGGGCCTCGAAGTCCTGCACGGTGCAGAAGTGGATGTTCGGCGTGTCGTACCAGGTGTAGGGCATGAACTTCGACACCGGCATGCGGCCGCGGGTGCCGAGGTAGAGGCGGCAGCGCCAGTGGCCGAAGTTGGGGAAGGTGACGATGCCCTCGCGGCCGATCCGCAGCATTTCATCCAGCACCCGGTCCGGGTAGTGCACTGCCTGCAGGGCGTGGGCCATCACCACGGTGTCGAAGCTCTGGTCGGGGAAGTTGCCCAGGCCCTCGTCCATGTTCTGTTCCACCACGTCGAGGCCGCGGGCCACGGCGGCGGTGATGTTGTCCGGGTCGATCTCCAGTCCCATGCCGCGCACCTGGCGCTCGTGCTGCAGGCGCTGCAGGAATTCGCCGCCGCCGCAACCGAGGTCGAGCACGCGGGAGCCGGGGGCGATCCAGGGCTGGATACGGGTCAGGTCGAGGCGCATCAGTCGCTCCCCACTCGCTGCATATAGGCCGCGAACAGGTCGCGATAGCGCGGAATTGGCATCAGGAAGGCATCGTGCCCCTCGTTGGCTTCGATCTCGGCGTAGGTCACCGGGCGGCCGGCGGCGATCAGGGCGTCGACGATTTCCCGCGAGCGGACCGGCGAGAAACGCCAGTCGGTGGAGAAGGAGATCACCAGGAAGCGGCACTGCGCGTGGCGGAAGGCCGCCACCGGATCGTCGCCGTATTCCCGCGCCAGGTCGAAATAGTCCAGGGCCCGGGTCATCAGGATGTAGGTGTTGGCATCGAAGCTGCCGGAGAACTGGCTGCCCTGGTAGCGCAGGTAGCTCTGCACCTGGAACTCCACGTCGTCTTCGCCGCCCCGCTCCAGGGTGCCCGAGCGCAGGTCGCGGCCGAATTTGGCGGCCATGGCGTCGTCCGACAGGTAGGTGATGTGGCCCACCATGCGCGCCAGCCCCAGCCCTTGCGCTGGCAGGCTGTTGTGCTCCAGGTAGCGCCCCCCGGCAAAGTCCGGGTCCGACTGGATGGCGTGGCGGGCGATTTCGTTGAAGGCGATGTTCTGGGCACTCAGTTTCATCGCCGAGGCAATCACCACGCAGTGCTTCACCCGCTCCGGGTATTCCAGCGCCCAGCGCATGGCCTGCATGCCGCCGAGGCTGCCGCCGATGACGGCGGCCCAGGCGTCGATACCGAGGCGGTCCGCCAGCCGCGCCTGGCTGTGCACCCAGTCCCTGGCACGCAGGGGCGGGAAGTCCGGCCCCCAGGGTTTACCGGTGCCCGGGTTGATGGAGGTCGGCCCGGTGGAGCCGTGGCAGCCGCCGAGGTTGTTCAGGCTGACCACGAAGAAGCGCGCGGTGTCGATGGGTTTGCCGGGGCCGATGTACTCGTCCCACCAACCGGGCTTGCGATCCTGGTCGCTGTGGTAACCGGCGGCGTGATGGTGGCCGGACAGGGCGTGGCAGATCAGCACCGCGTTGGAGCGCGCGGCGTTCAGCTCACCGTAGGTTTCGTACACCAGTTCATAGGGCGCCAGCTCGCGGCCACAGGCCAGCGTCAGTGGCTCCTCGAAGCGCGCTGTCTGCGGCGAGACTATTCCAACGGAGCCGACAGAGCCGACGGAATCGCTGACGGTTGTAGTCATTTACAGGCCGATCACCAGTGCCGGATGCAGGCCCACGCCGGCCGCCATGTGGCGCAGGGCGATCTGGATCACGTTGATCAGGATGAATACCAGGATGGGGGAGAAATCCAGCCCGCCCATGGACGGCAGCATTTTGCGAAAGGGCGCCATCACCGGTTCGGTGAGCTGGTACAGCAGGTAGAGGGCCGGGTTGTTACTGCCCGGCGCCACCCAGCTGAGGATGATCACCGCCAGCAGGGCAAAGAAATACAGATTGACCAGCAGCGCCACCAGGCCCAGCACCGCCCACACCAGCAGCACCGCCGGATTGGGAATGGCCAGGCCGTAGAGCCACAGCATGACCACAATGCCTAGCACCTGCAGCGCCAGCGCCAGCAGCAGCGAGGCGAGGTCGATACCGCCAAAGCCGGGCAGCACCCGGCGCAGGGGCACCACCAGCGGGCTGGTGATTTTCACCAGGAACTGGCTGACCGGATTGTAGAAGTCGGCGCGCACCAGCTGCAGCAGGAAGCGCAACAACATGGCCACCATGTAGAGACTGAGGGCGGTCTGCAGCAGGTAGACGAGGATTTCGTTAAAGGCGCTCACAGGGTGTAAATCTCCTTGGTATCCAGGTGCCGGGTGCTAGGCCAGTTCGCGGGCCATTTCGGCGGCGCGCTCGGCGGCGGCGGTCATGGCGCGGGCCACAGTGTCGCGCAGGCCGCTGGCTTCAAAACTTTCCACGGCGGCCTGGGTGGTGCCGCCGGGGCTGGTGACGCGACGTCGCAGCTCCACCAGATCCACATCCCCCTCGACAGCCATGCGCGCGGCGCCGAGGGCGGTTTGCCGGGCCATGACGGTAGCGGTTTCACGGCCGAGGCCAAGTTCGACGCCGGCGTCGATCATGGTTTCCATAAGCAGGAAGAAATAGGCGGGGCCGCTGCCGGAGAGGGCGGTGATGGCGTCCAGCGCGCTCTCGCTATCCACCCACTCGACAATGCCGACAGCGCCGAGAATGGCCTCGGCATGGGCGCGCTGGGCCGGTCCCACCTGCCCGGTGGCGTAGAGAGCGCTGGCGCCGCAACCGAGCAGGGCCGGGGTGTTGGGCATGCAACGTACGATAGCCGTGCCGTCCCCCAGCCGCGCGCGCATGCTGTCGACAGTAATACCGGCGGCGATGGAGATCACCAGCGCGTTATTTTCGGCCACCTGGCTGGCAATGGCCGACAGGGCTTCGGCCATGACCTGGGGTTTGACCGCCAGAATCACCACGTCGGCGCCGCGCGCCGCTTCGGCATTGTCGGTAAAGGTGGCAATCGGACCCAGCGCCCGCAGTTGTTCGAGGCTGTCCGGGAAGGGGTCGGCGGCGCGCAGGGACCCGGCCGGGTGGCCGCTCTCCAGCAGCCCGCCGAGAATGCTGCGGGCCATGTTGCCGGCGCCGATAAAGGCGATGGTGGGGGTGCTCAACAGTCTGCTCCAGCCCGTGAAAAAACGAAGCGGCAGTATACACGCCGCCCGCGGACTAAATCACCCGCGAGCCCCGAAGATGTCGGTGCCCACGCGGATCAGGGTGGCCCCTTCGGCGATGGCGGCCTCGAAGTCTCCGGACATGCCCATGGACAGGGTATCCAGTCCCGCCAGCGGCAGCGCGGCCATCGCCTCGCGCAGCGCGGCGAAGGGGGCGCGCTGCCGCGCCGGATCGTCACAGGGGGCGGGAATCGTCATCAGGCCGCGCAGGGTGATGTTGGGCAATCCGGCTACCGCCGCCGCCAGTGCCGGCAACTCGTCGAGGTCGACCCCCGCCTTGCTCGGTTCGCCGGAGATGTTCACCTGCAGGCAGAGTTGCAGCGGCGGCAGGTGGGACGGCCGCTGTTCGCTGAGACGGCGGGCGACCTTCAGTCGATCGACACTGTGTACCCAGTGAAAATGTTCGGCGATGGCGCGGGTCTTGTTGGACTGGATGGGCCCGATGAAGTGCCACTGCAGGTCCAGGTCTGCAAGGTCGACCATTTTCTCCAGCGCTTCCTGCAGGTAATTCTCCCCGAAGGCTCGCAGGCCGAGTTGCGCCGCTGCCCGCACAGTCCCTGCGGGCCGTGTCTTGCTCACTGCCAATACCGTCACTTCGTCGGCATTGCGCTGGTATTTCTCGACCGCCCGGCTTACTCTCGCCAGCAGGTTTGCTATATTGTCGGAAAGCTGTCGCTCACTCATGTACTGGTCCTGAAGCGGTTCACGCCCGCGTGTCAGTCCGGGCGGCAGCGCAAGAATAACACGCACGGGCAGCACGCCCGCGCAGGCCAGCCGTTTGGCACCGGGGATAGTTGCCAGGCTGGGTCGCCCAGGGGAGGGGACGGTGGACATTACAGAGTTACTCGCCTTCAGCGCCAAGCAGGGCGCTTCTGACCTGCATCTTTCCGCCGGCCTGCCCCCCATGATTCGTGTCGATGGCGACGTGCGTCGCATCAACCTGCCGCCGATGGAGCACAAGCAGGTACACGAACTCATCTACGACATCATGAACGACAAGCAGCGCAAGGACTACGAGGAGTTCCTGGAAACCGACTTCTCCTTCGAAGTGCCCGGCGTCGCCCGCTTCCGTGTCAACGCTTTCAACCAGAACCGCGGCTCCGGCGCGGTGTTCCGCACCATCCCCTCCAAGGTCTTGTCCATGGAGGATCTCGGCATGGGCCAGGTGTTCCGCGATATTGCCATGATGCCGCGCGGACTGGTGCTGGTGACCGGGCCCACCGGCTCCGGCAAGTCCACCACCCTGGCGGCGATGATGGATTTCATCAACGACAACAAGTACGAACACGTGCTGACCATCGAGGACCCGATTGAGTTCGTGCACGAGTCGAAGAAATGCCTGGTTAACCAGCGCGAAGTGCACCGCGACACCCTCGGCTTCGCCGAAGCCCTGCGCTCGGCCCTGCGCGAGGACCCGGACATTATCCTGGTGGGCGAAATGCGCGACCTGGAAACCATCCGCCTGGCGCTGACCGCCGCGGAAACCGGCCACCTGGTGTTCGGTACCCTGCACACCACCTCCGCGGCGAAAACCATCGACCGGATAGTGGATGTGTTCCCGGCGGCCGAGAAAGCCATGGTGCGCTCCATGCTGTCAGAATCATTGCAGGCGGTGGTGTCCCAGACCCTGCTCAAGCGCACCACCGGCGGCCGGGTGGCGGCCCACGAAATCATGCGCGGCACCTCAGCCATCCGCAACCTGATCCGCGAGGACAAAGTGGCGCAGATGTACTCCGCCATCCAGACCGGGCAGGCGCTGGGCATGCAGACCATGGATCAGTGTCTGCACGAACTGGTGGACAAGCGCGTTATTTCGCGGGAAGTCGCCCGCGAGAAGGCGCGCATGCCGGAGAATTTCTAGAGGCACAGAAGCCGGGCGTCAACGACCCGCGCGGAGGAACGATGAAGATTCGGGAGCTACTGGAACGGGTGGTCAAGGAAGGCGCCTCGGACGGCTTCATCTCCGCCCACGCCGCGCCTTGCATCAAGGTCGATGGCCAGATTTACCCCATCGCCGACAAGGTGCTGAGCGAGGACGAGGCGGAGGACATTGTGCTCTCCACCATGACCAAGGCCCAGCAGGAAGACTACCGCCTGCACCACGAGGCCAATTTCGCCCTGGCCGACGATGAACTGGGCCGCTTCCGTGTCAGCGCTTTTGTGCAGCGCGGCGCCTGTGGCCTGGTGTTGCGGCGCATCGAGACCAAGATCCCCGAGATCGACGCCCTGGGCCTGCCACCGATCATTCGCGAACTGGCCATGACCAAGCGTGGCCTGGTGATTTTCGTCGGCGCCACCGGCACCGGCAAGTCCACCTCGCTGGCGGCCATGGTCGGTTACCGCAACCGCAACAGTCGCGGCCACATCATCAGCATTGAAGATCCCATCGAGTTCATCCACGAGCACGCCGGCTGCATCATCACCCAGCGCGAAGTGGGCATGGATACCGAGTCCTTTGACGTGGCGCTGAGGAACTCCCTGCGCCAGGCGCCGGACGTGATCATGATTGGCGAGGTGCGTTCCGCCAATACCATGCAGCAGGCGCTGGCCTTTGCCGAAACCGGCCATCTCTGCCTGTGTACCCTGCACGCCAACAACGCCAACCAGGCTCTGGACCGAATCCAGAGCTTCTTCCCGGCGGAGCTGATCTCCCAGGTGTGGATGGACCTGTCACTCAACCTCAAGGCCATGGTTGCCCAGCAGTTGCTGCCCTCCCGGTCCGGCAAGGGGCGCACCCCGGTGATTGAAGTACTGCTCAATACACCACTGGTGCAGGATTACATCCGCAAAGGCCAGGTTCACCTGATCAAGGAAGTGATGGCCAAATCCAACGAGATTGGCATGCAGACGCTGGATCAGTCCCTGTTCGAGGCCTACAAGGCCGGCCGTATTACCCGCGATGATGCCGAACGCTATGCCGATTCCGGCAACGACGTGCGGCTGATGATCAAGATGCACGAGAAAGGCAAGCTGACCTTCGAGGAGGGGCAGGGCCTGAGCTACGACGAGAAGGATTCCAGCGGCCACTATGTTCGCTAGGAGGGGCGCGCGCTGTCCCGCTCGGCCAGCCAGGTGTGCAAGATGAGTTCCGCCGCCTGACTGTCGACCGGGCTGGCCTTGTAGTCGCCCCGGTGCCCTCGTTCCCGCTGCTGCGATTTTGCCTCGAAGCTCGACAGGCGCTCGTCGGCCATGTCCACCGGCAGGCCGAAGCGGCCGTGCAGCCGGCGGGCAAACTTCTCCGCCCGCTGGCTCAGTTTGCTGACGCTGCCGTCCATGTTCAGCGGCAGCCCCACCACCAGCACATCGGGCTGCCACTCCCGCAACAGTTTTTCGATGTCGTCCCAGTTCGGTATGCCGTCCCGCGCTTTCAGTACGGTCAGTGGCTGGCTGGTGCCGAGCAGGCAGTTGCCGGTGGCTACGCCAATCTGGCGCAGGCCGTAGTCGAAGGCCATGGCGGTCTGTGGGGGAGTGCGGGGCAAAATCGGCGTTGGCTCAGGCGTGGCCGGCCTGGTTGGAAATCAGGTTCATGTCGATGCCGAGCTGGGCCGCGGCGGCGTTGAGGCGCTGCTGATGGGGGGTGCCGAAGATGATGTCACTGCTGGCGGGCAGGGTCAGCCAGGCATTGTCGGCCAGCTCCTGCTCCAGTTGCCCGGCGGACCAGCCGGCGTAGCCGAGGGCGATGAGGTACTGGTCGGGGCCGTGTCCGGCGGCGATGGCGCGCAGGATATCGCGGGAGGTGGTGAGGGAAATGCCCTCTGTCACCTTCAGGCTGGCTTCCCAGCGACTGGCGGGGTCGCGATGCAGGACGAAACCGTGGTCGATCTGCACCGGGCCGCCAGCCATCACCGGCTTGTCGCTGAAGTCATCACCGGCCTCGATATCCAGGTGTTCGAAGATTTCGCCCAGGCTCAGATCCAGCGGCTGATTGATGACGATACCCATGGCGCCGCTTTCACCGTGTTCACAGATATAGGTAATGCTGTGGGAGAAAATTCCCTCGGTCAGTGAGGGCATGGCCAACAGGAAGTGGTCGCGGAGGCTGTGGCCGCTGCGAGAGGTGTTGGCGTTGATCGATGACGGCATGCGTTGGGTACGGGTATCCGGTGGAAGAGGCTGGGCGTTAGCCTGAGCTTAGCCGGTTTTCCTGGAATTGCCATGTGCGGATGATCTCCAGTTTGTCGGCGGTGGCGCGCAGCTCCGGCGGGAAGGGCGCGTAGGGCGAGGCCATGCGCACAATCTTGACGGCCGCCTCGTCCAGCAGGGCGTAACCGGAAGAGGACAGTACGCGGATATTGTCCAGCCGGCCGCTGTGGTCGATCACCACCAGCAGGCGCAGGCTGCCGTAAATGCCGTAACGTATCGACGCCTCCGGATAGTACTGGTTGCCCACCGCCTCAACCCGGCGTCGCCAGTCGTGGAGGTAGGCGGCGTCCACCGCTTCGCGAGTGGACAGGGCGGTCAGCCGTTTCACCCGCGGCATGTTGGAATAGTCAGTCGCCTGCTGTTCCAGAGTCGCTTCCAGTTCCGCCAGCTCCCGGGTGAGTTGATCCACTTCCGGGCTGATGCCCCGCAGGGCGCCTTCGGCCGGCAGGTCGGCGGCGGTATTTTCCCTCAGGTGATAGTTGGCCGGGGCGGTGGTGCTCACCACGCGCTCGGATGGCTGGCCAGTTTGCGCCCGTTGTTGCAGGGCCGGAATCTGTTCGGCGGCGGCGGGCACCAGCGGGGGCGCGCTGGCCCGGGAGCTGACATCAGCCTGTTCGCTCAGGTCGCCACTGCCCTGCTGGTTGGCCTGGGCGATGTGGGTGGCGTTTTCCGGCGCCTGGGGGCTGGGCTGGCGGGCCAGGGTGACATCAATCTGAGGGGGTGGCTGCCGGTCGTCGGTGGCGGCGTCGAAAGACACCCCCAGCAGCAGTACGGCATGCAGCGCAAAGGCGATACCCAGCGCCATTTTCATGCGCTGTTCGCTGGCCGTATTGCCGCCCCTGTACATTCGCCTGGCGTCTACCTGTTCTCAAGTTCCGCGGCAATACAATCCATCAGGTCGCTGCCGATGTCCAGCCCGCACTGGTCGTTCAGCTCGCGCAGGCAGGTGGGGGAGGTGACATTGATCTCGGTGAGATAGTCGCCAATCACGTCCAGGCCGACGAACAGCAGGCCGCGCTCGCGCAGGCTGGGGCCCACCTGTTCGGCGATCCAGCGATCCCGGTCCGACAGCGGCTGGGCGCGGCCGGTGCCGCCGGCGGCGAGGTTGCCGCGCAGTTCGCCCTGGGAGGGAATGCGGGCCAGGCAGTGGCTCACCGGCTCGCCGTTAATCATCAGGATACGCTTGTCGCCGTTGACGATCTCCGGGATGTAGCGCTGTGCCATGATGGTGCGGCGGCCGAACTCAGTAAGGGTTTCCAGGATGACCGACAGGTTGGGGTCGTCCTGTTTGACGCGGAAGATGGAACTGCCGCCCATGCCGTCCAGGGGCTTGAAAATCACGTCGCCGTGCTCGGCGTGGAAGGCCCTCAGCCGGGCCGCATCGCTGCTCACCAGTACCGGCGGGCAGCACTGGGGAAACTGGGTGGCGAACACCTTCTCGTTGCAGTCGCGCAGGCTGGTACAGCGGTTGACGACCAGCGTGCCCTGGCGCTCCGCGGCCTCCAGCACATAGGTGTTGTAGACGAACTCATTGTCGAAGGGCGGATCCTTGCGCATCAGGATCACATCCAGCTCCGCCAGCGCGTGATCCTCGCGCTCCTGCAGCCGGTACCAGCCCTCGGGGTCGTGAAACACCGTCAGCGGCGCCATGTTGGCCCTGGCCTCGCCCTGTGCGAGGTAGAGGTCGCCGGGCTCCATGTACCACAGTTCCCAGTCGCGGGCCTGGGCGGCCCACAGCAGGCCCAGTGAAGTGTCTTTCTTGTAGGCGATGTTGGCGATGGGATCCATCACCACGCCGAGCTTGATGGTCATGAGGCGGGCCCGATAGTGTCGCGGAAAAAGTGCCCGCTAAAGTACGCAATGACCGCAGGTGGCGCAAGCGCGCTGCGGTGACGGGTTGATGAAGTGTGGTGAAAAGGTGCGGTGGCGAAGGCGGGCTTTGCCGCTCAGGCATCGCCCCAACTGGCTGGAACCTTCACCGCGACCACCTCAGCCTGGGCGCAGAGCGTCTCCCCCACGTGCAAATCGCAGCTGACCAGCGACTTGCGCGCCCCCGCCTCTGTCACGCGCGCCGCCAGTACCAGCGGCCCGGCGATGGGCGCGGCGGCGAGGTAGCGGATATCCAGGTGGCCCGTGACGTAGAGAATGCCGTCGCCAGTGCCGATGGCCCGGCCCTCCCGCTGGTAGGCCTCGGCAATGGCAGTGCAGATGCTGTGGCAGTCGATTACCGAGGCGATCAGCCCGCCGTAGACGAAGTTGGGAGAGCCGGCACAGTGCCAGGTTTGGGGCTGGAAGGTGCAGGTGGCAACCTGGCCGTCCCAGCGGCTTTCGATATGGTGGCCGTGGGGGTTGTCGGGACTGCAACCGAAGCAGTGGTTGCCGCTCATCTGGTGCTGGATGATGGTCATGGACTGTGTTCCGTTAGTGAGGTGCCATATCGCCCCAGCGCGCCTGCAGGATAGCCAGCGCCGCCAGCGGCGCAGTCTCGGTGCGCAGCACCCGGGGCCCAAGAGTGAGAGGCTCGAACCCGGCACTTTCGCAGGCGCTGATTTCCGCCTCGCTCAGGCCGCCCTCCGGGCCCACCGTCAGGGCCACGCTGTCGGGTGTGGCGGACGCGCCGGCAGGGCCGGCGCGGTGGTGCAGGACAAAGCGGCGCTCCGCGGTGCAGTCGGTCAGCCACTCATCCAGGCTGCGCGGCGCATCGAGCCGGGGCAGGCGGCTGCGCCCGCATTGTTCGCAGGCGCTGATGACCACCTGGCGCCAGTGTTGCACTTTCTTCTCGGCGCGCTCGCCCTTCAGCTTCACCTCGCAGCGCTCGGTGAACAGCGGCACCACTGCGCTCACGCCGAGCTCGGTGGCCTTCTGCAGCACCCAGTCCATGCGATCGCCGCGGGAAATGCCGATACCGAGCTCCACCGCGAGTGGCGATTCCGTGGCAGTAGGAGCCGGCGCGCCCAGCGTGACCTCGACCGAGCGCTTGTCGCTGCGGGTGATGGTCGCCGGGTAGTCCGAACCATCGCCATTGAACAGCACCAATGCATCGCCCTCGCCCATGCGCAGCACACGCGCCACATGCGCCGCCGGCCCGCTCTCCAGCGCCAGGCTCAGTCCCTCGCCAAGATCTTGCCCGGTGTAGATGCGGGGAATGCGCATGGTGACTTCCGTTCGGCTTACTTCAACCCGAGATTATTGTAGATCTCGCGCGTCGGCTCCACCTGATTCATGGTGTAGAAGTGAATGCCCGGCGCGCCGGAATCGATCAGCGTCTGGCACAGCTGGGTGACCACCTCCAGCCCGAACTTGCGTACACTCTCCTGGTCGTTGCCGTAGCTTTCCATCCGCCTGCAGATCCAGCGCGGTATTTCCGCCCCGCAATTGCGCGAGAAGCGCGCCAGGTTCTGGAAGTTGGTGATCGGCATCACCCCGGCGTAGATCGGCTTGTCGATGCCGGCATCGGCGCAGCGGTCCAGGTAGTAGAAGTAGGACTCGACGTTGTAAAAATACTGGGTGATGGCGCTGTTTGCACCCGCGTCCAGCTTCTGCTTGAGGAACTTGATGTCGCTGTCGTAGCTGTCCGATTCCGGGTGAATCTCCGGGTAGGCGGCCACTTCGATTTCGAAGTGATCGCCGCAGCGCTGGCGCACGAATTCGACCAGTTGGTTGGCGTACACCAGCTGGGTGCTGGCGCCCATGCCGGATGGCATGTCTCCGCGCAGGGCTACCAGACGCTTGATGCCACTGTTGACGTAGTTGTCGAGCAGGTCGCCCACGGCGTATTCGTCGTCGCCGCCGAAGGACAGGTGCGGCGCGACGTCGATGCCGGCTTCGCGCATGCTGGTGACGATGCCGCGGGTGCTGTCGCGGGTGGTGCCGCCGGCGCCATAGGTGACGGAGAAGAATTCAGGGCCCAGCGCGTTGAGGGCGGGCACGGTTTCTTGAAGGAGTTTCTGTTTGCCCTCGGGGGTTTTGGGAGGGAAGAACTCGAAACTGATTCTGGGTTTTTGTTTGGTCATTTTATGTGACTCTGGTGTCTTTGGTTCTCAACTGGGCACGGGCGTGATGTCTCAGTGCAGCCTGTGAGCTTCGATTCGAAATCGGGCTCCGCCAGCGGTGACGCCTTCACGGACTCGCCGTGAACCCGTCCATGGGGGCTCGAGTGCGACATCCATGTCGCACACGGTCCGCTCAGGCGTCCCCACTGCCGAAGCCCTTAGTGCAATGCGAAGGGAGTGGTGCACTGATCTCCTTGTCGATAGTTGCTGAAACTGCTCGATTGGCACCTCATCAGGGGCGTGATCGGGGTAGAGTCCGACGGGACCGTCAGCGGCATGGATGCCGCTGAAGAGCCTACATGGATGTATTCACGGCGAGTCCCGGAGGACTCTACCCCGAGCGCGACCCGGCACTACGAAGCTCCGGGATGAGGCGCTCAACCTTCAGCGCAATCAGTACTTATAGCTCTCCGGCTTATACGGCCCGTCCACCTTCACATTGATGTACTGCGCCTGCTCGTCCGTCAGACGGGTAATCACCCCGCCAAAGCCGCGCACCATGTGCGCCGCCACTTCCTCGTCCAGCTTCTTCGGCAGCACCTCAACGCTCAGGGCGCCCTCCTTCAACTCCGGCTCCAGGTCCGCAAACTTGCGCTCGTACAGGTAGATCTGCGCCAGCACCTGGTTGGCGAAAGAGCCGTCCATAATGCGGCTGGGGTGGCCGGTGGCGTTGCCCAGGTTTACCAGGCGGCCTTCCGAGAGCAGGATCAGGTGATCGTTCTCCGCGCGGTTGCGGTACACCTTGTGCACCTGCGGCTTCACCTCTTCCCACTCCCAGTTGCGACGCATGAAGGCGGTATCGATCTCGTTGTCGAAGTGGCCGATGTTGCACACCACAGCGCCGTTCTTCAGGGCGGCCAGCATGTGCTCGTCACAGACATTGTAGTTGCCGGTGGTGGTAACCAGCAGGTCGATGTTCTGCAGCAGGCTGCGGTCGACGCACTCGGCGTTGCCCTTGTTGACGCCGCCGATGTAGGGCGACACCACTTCGTAGCCGTCCATGCAGGCCTGCATGGCGCAGATCGGGTCGATCTCGGTGACGCGCACGATCATGCCTTCCTGGCGCAGGGACTGGGCGGAGCCCTTGCCCACGTCGCCGTAGCCGATCACCAGCGCCTTCTTGCCGGACAGCAGGTGGTCGGTGCCGCGCTTGATGGCGTCGTTGAGGCTGTGGCGACAGCCGTACTTGTTGTCGTTCTTGGACTTGGTGACGGAGTCGTTGACGTTCACCGCGGGCACTTTCAGGGTGCCTTTTTCCAGCATTTCCTGCAGGCGATGCACGCCGGTGGTGGTCTCTTCGGTGATGCCGTGGATGTTGTCCAGCATGGCGGGGTACTTGTCGTGCAGCATGGCAGTCAGGTCGCCGCCGTCGTCCAGCACCATGTTGGCGTCCCAGGGCTGGCCGTCCTTGAGGATGGTCTGCTCGAGGCACCACTCGTACTCTTCTTCGGTTTCACCTTTCCAGGCGAACACGGGCACGCCGGCGGCGGCGATGGCGGCGGCGGCGTGGTCCTGGGTGGAGAAGATGTTGCACGATGACCAGCGCACTTCGGCGCCGAGCTGGACCAGGGTTTCGATGAGTACGCCGGTCTGGATGGTCATGTGGATGCAGCCGAGGATTTTGGCGCCGGCCAGCGGTTTGCTGGCGCTGTATTTTTCGCGCAGGGCCATCAGCGCGGGCATTTCGCCCTCGGCGATGTCGAGTTCGCGGCGGCCCCAGCCGGCGAGGCTGATGTCGGCGACTTTGTAGTCCTGTTTGCTGTCGAGTTGTTCGGCTGTGCTCATGGTTGGGTCCTCTTTGGGCTTCTTCGTGGTTGCCCGTTTGCAATGTGTGTTTGGTGCGCGTAACGCTGACTGGTTGCTCTGTTCTTTACTGCGCGTAATTCTTTGGTACTTCCGTGCTTCGGTTCTAGTCCGGGCTCCGCTACCGGTAGGCCCTTCGCGGACTCGCTGTGAATACATCCATGTACGCTCGAGTGCGACATCCATGTCGCACACGGTCCGCTCAGGGCCTCCCGGTATCGAAGCCCTACGTGTTAGAGACAGCGTCTGACTTCGATTGGCCAGCGGTGGTTACTGTTACGCAATTCAATCCACTGCTCCTGATCAGGCCTGCGTCCTCCGGGAGGGGTGACGGGACCGTCAGCGGCATGGATGCCGCTGAAGAGCCTACATGGATGTATTCACGGCGAGTCCCGGAACCCCTCCTGGAGGATGTGGGCCGGCACTACGAAGCACTCATTCAGACGTTGCTAAACCGCTCAACGTCGAATTTATTGCAATGCCGATTACAGCGCTGCCTTCAACGCCTCAGCCTTGTCCGTTCTCTCCCAGGTAAACTCCGGCAGCTCCCGCCCGAAGTGTCCGTAGGCCGCTGTCGGGCGGTAGATCGGGCGCTTCAGGTCCAGCATCTCGATCAAGCCCTTCGGGCGCAGATCGAAGTGCTCGCGGACCAGCTCCACAATCACCTCGTCCGACACCTTGCCGGTGCCAAACGTGTTGATTGAAATCGACGTCGGCTCCGCCACGCCGATGGCGTAGGAGACCTGGATCTCACAGCGGTCGGCCAGGCCCGCGGCGACAATATTCTTCGCCACATAGCGCCCCGCGTAGGCCGCCGAGCGGTCCACCTTGGACGGGTCCTTGCCCGAGAAGGCGCCGCCGCCGTGGCGGGCCATGCCGCCGTAGGTGTCGACGATAATCTTGCGGCCGGTGAGGCCGCAGTCGCCCACCGGGCCGCCGATGACGAAATTGCCGGTGGGATTGATGTGGTAGCGGGTGCCGGCGTGCAGCCACTCGGCGGGCAGGGTTTCCTTGATGATCAGGTCCATTACCGCTTCATGGATGTCCTTCTGGCTGATGCCCTCGTCGTGCTGGGTGGACAGCACCACGGCGTCGATGGCCACCGGCTTGCCGTTGTCGTAGCGCAGGGTCACCTGGCTCTTGGCGTCGGGGCGCAGCCAGGGCAGAACGTTGTCCTTGCGCAGCTGGGCCTGCTTCTCCACCAGGCGGTGCGAGTAGTAGATGGGGGCGGGCATCAGCACGTCGGTTTCGTTGGCGGCGTAGCCGAACATCAGGCCCTGGTCGCCGGCGCCCTGTTCCTTGGCTTCGCCCTCGTCCACGCCCTGGGCGATGTCGGGGCTCTGTTTGCCGATGGCGTTGAGCACGGCGCAGGAGGCGCCGTCGAAGCCGACTTTGGAGGAGTTGTAGCCGATATCCAGCACCACCTCGCGCACCACGTCTTCGAGGTCGACGTAGGTGTCGGTGGTGACTTCACCGGCGATCACCACCATGCCGGTCTTGACCAGGGTTTCCACGGCGACGCGGGCATTGGCGTCGTCGGCCAGGATTTTGTCGAGGATGGCGTCGGAGATCTGGTCGGCCATTTTGTCCGGGTGGCCCTCGGAAACCGATTCCGAGGTGAAGAGGGAGTATTCGCTCATGGGTCAGTCCTTAGGTTGAATCAGGGGTGGCCGAACAGGCGCACCTGTATCTGGAATCCGTTGCGTTGCGCCAGGAACACGCTGGCAATGTCGTCGAGGCCCGCATCGCGGGCCCAGTTCGTTAAATCGGTGGGCTCGAAGCCGAGCCACAGGTCGCCGCAGTTCTCCCGCGCCCAGGCCTGGTCGTGGCGGCACAGGTCGGTGAGCAGGAGTACGCCGCCGGGGGCCAGGCAGCGGGCGGCGTCGCGCATAATCTGCTGCGGTTCCGGGGTGTGGTGCAGCACCATGTTGATGACGATGCAGTCCGCCTGCAGTCCGTCGAGCTCGCCGCTGCCGGTGTCGCCGTGAATAAAGTGGATGTTCGCCAGCCCCGCGCCATCGACGGTGGCGCGGGCCTTGTCGAGCATGGCGGCGGCGTTGTCGAGGGCGATGACGCGCTCGAAGCGCGGCGCCAGTTCGCGGAGAAAGGCGCCATCGCCGGGGCCGACTTCGAGTGCGGTGCCGAAGCGGGCCAGCGGGGCGTCCCGCAGTACCTGGGCTACGGTAGCGGCGTACTGCTCGTAGCTGGCGATCAGGTCCTGCTGTTCGCGGAATTTGTGGGCATTGTGGTGAAAGAAGGTGCGCGAGTTTTCCACTCGCTGGCGCTGTAGCTCGGCCAGGTTGTCGCGCAGGGCCTGCGGCAGCTCAATCTCGTCGAGGCTCTGGAAGATCTGCTGTTGCAGGGCCTCCAGCGCCGGGCGCTGGCCGAGTTCGCTGCGGCGGTAGAAGATGGAATTGCCCTCGCGCCGGGTGGCCACCAGGCCGGCGCTGGCCAGCACCTTGAGGTGGTGGGACAGGGCCGGCTGGCGCAACTCGAACAGGCTGCACAGCTCGGACACGCCGAAGGAGTCCCGGGCGAGCACCCGCAGCACCTGCAGGCGCAGGGGGTCGGCGCTGGCCTTGCACAGGGCGGCCAGGGCATCGATCTCGTTCCCGGTGGCGGCGGTTTCGTTGGTTTCCAGAGCTAGCATGGCGCGGGAGTCTAGCAGGGCCGGCCACCTATATCAAAATATTTTGATATAGGTTTGGGGTCAGAGCCCTTTTTCTGCAAGGCGCAGAAAAAGGGCTCTGACCCCGATATGAAATTTGCCCAAATATTGCCCATTTGTTTGCCGTTGCCGGCGGCTTACGCGAAAATACCGCCCCGTTTTCAGCCGGCCCCAGCCCCACTATTCTTCTGGAGAATTGAATGCCCTCTCGTATTGAGCTTGCCAATGCCATTCGCGCCCTGAGTATGGATGCTGTCCAGCGCGCCAACAGTGGCCATCCCGGCGCCCCGATGGGCATGGCGGACATCGCCGAGGTGCTGTGGAACGATTATCTGCAGCACAACCCGGGCAATCCCCAGTGGCCCAACCGCGACCGCTTCGTGCTGTCCAACGGCCACGGCTCCATGCTGGTTTACTCCCTGCTGCACCTGTCCGGCTACGCTCTGCCGATGGAGCAGCTCAAGAACTTCCGCCAGCTGCACAGCGCCACCCCCGGCCACCCGGAGTACGGCTATGCGCCCGGCGTTGAAACCACCACCGGCCCCCTCGGCCAGGGCATCAGCAACGGCGTCGGCATGGCGCTGGCGGAAAAAGTGCTGGCGGCCCAGTTCAACCGCCCCGGCCACGACGTGGTCGACCACTACACCTACGTTTTCCTGGGCGATGGCTGCCTGATGGAGGGCATCTCCCACGAGGCCTGTTCCCTGGCGGGCACCCTGGGCCTGGGCAAACTGATCGCCTTCTACGACGACAACGGCATCTCCATCGACGGCGAGGTCGAGGGCTGGTTTACCGACGACACCCCGAAGCGCTTCGAGAGCTATGGCTGGCAGGTCATTCCCGCCGTCGACGGCCACGACCCGGAGGCGGTCAAAGCCGCCATCGAGGCGGCGCGCGGCGAGGGCGGCAAGCCCACCCTGATCTGCTGCCGCACTGTGATCGGCAAGGGTGCGCCCAACAAGGAGGGCAGCGAGTCCTGTCACGGCGCGCCCCTGGGTGACGAGGAGATCGCCGCGACCCGTGCCGCTATCGGCTGGGAACACGCCCCCTTCGAAGTCCCGGAAAGTGTCTACGCGGGCTGGGATGCCAAAGCCAAAGGTGCCGAGCGCGAGCAGGCCTGGGAACAGTCCATGGCTGCCTACGCCGAAGCCCACCCGGAGCTGGCCGCCGAGCTGCGCCGCCGCCTGAGTGGTGAACTGCCCGCGGACTTTGCCGAGAAAGCCGCGGCCTATATCGCCGAGTGCCAGGAAAAGGGCGAGGTGGTGGCCTCCCGCAAGGCTTCCCAGAACTGTCTCAACGCCTACGGCCCGTTGCTGCCGGAACTGCTGGGCGGTTCCGCCGACCTTGCCGGTTCCAACCTGACCATCTGGAGTGGCTCGAAAGGCGTCAGTGCCGACGATGCCAGCGGCAACTACCTCTACTACGGCGTGCGCGAGTTCGGCATGTCCGCCATCATGAACGGCATCGCCCTGCACGGCGGCTTCGTGCCCTACGGCGCCACCTTCCTGATGTTCATGGAATACGCCCGCAACGCAGTGCGCATGGCGGCGCTGATGAAGCAGCGCACCCTGTTTGTCTACACCCACGATTCCATCGGGCTGGGTGAAGACGGCCCGACTCACCAGCCGGTGGAGCAGCTCACCGCCCTGCGCGTGACCCCCAACCTGCACACCTGGCGCCCCTGCGACACGGTGGAATCCGCCGTGGCCTGGAAGGCCGCCATCGAGCGCAGCGACGGCCCCAGCGCGCTGATCTTCTCCCGCCAGGGTCTGCCTCACCAGCCGCGCTCCGCGACCCAGGTGGCCGACATTACCCGCGGTGCCTACATCCTCGTGGACTGCGAGGGCCAGCCCGACGTGATCCTGATCGCCACCGGTTCCGAAGTGCAGCTGGCAGTGGACGCCGCCGGGCAGCTGGCAGGCTCGGGCAAGCAGGCGCGCGTGGTCTCCATGCCCTGCGCCGAGGTGTTCTGTGCCCAGGATGCGGCCTATCGCGAGGCCGTGCTGCCCTCGGACGTGCTGGCCCGGGTGGCGGTGGAAGCCGGCCACGTGGACTACTGGTACAAGTTCGTCGGTCTCGACGGCCGTGTGGTGGGTATGACCACCTTTGGCGAATCCGCCCCCGCGGGCGCTCTCTACAAGCACTTTGGCATCACCGTCGACAATGTAGTGGCCGCCGCGCAAGAGGTCATCCTGGAGGATTGAGTCGTGCTGCGACTCGCCATCAACGGCTATGGCCGCATCGGCCGCGGCGTGTTGCGGGCTCTCTACGAGAGCCCGCTGCGCTCGCGCCTGCGCATTGTGGCAATCAATGAGATCGCCGATGCCCGCACCGTCCAGCACCTGACCCGCTACGACAGCACCCACGGCCGTTTTCCCCTGCCCCTCGACGGCAGTGAGCGCGAGCTGGTGGTGGATGGCGACGCTATCGCCCTGCTGCGTCAGCCGGACATCGCGCTGATTCCCTGGGGGGAGCTCGGGGTGGACATGGTGCTGGAGTGCACCGGCGCCTTTACCGATCGCGCCACCGCCGAGCGCCATCTCGCCAGCGGCGCACGGCGGGTGCTGTTCTCCCAGCCGGCCCAGCAGGATGTCGATGCCACCGTGGTCTACGGCATCAACCAGGACAGCCTGCAGGCGCAGCACACCATTGTCTCGGCGGCGTCCTGTACCACCAACGGCATCGTGCCGGTGATCAAGGCCCTGGACGATGCGGTGGGCATCGAGAGTGGCACCATTACCACCATTCACTCGGCGATGAACGACCAGCCGGTGCTGGATGCCTATCACCACACCGACCTGCGTAAAACCCGCGCCGCCTCCCAGTCCATCATCCCGGTGGATACCGCCCTGGCCCTGGGGGTGGAGCGCATCCTGCCGGAGCTGGCCGGGCGCTTTACCGCCCAGGCTCTGCGGGTACCTACCCTGAACGTTTCCGCCATGGACCTGACCGTGCAGGTGGAGCGGAATACCGATATGGCGGAGATCAATGCCGCTCTCAAGGCCGCCTCCAGCCACCGCTTCAACAGCGTGCTGGGCTACACTACCGAGCCGCTGGCGTCCTGCGATTTCAATCACGACCCCCGCTCCAGCATCGTCGACGGCAACCAGACCCGGGTCAGCGGAACGCGCCTGGTCAAGGTGCTGACCTGGTTCGACAACGAGTGGGGCTATGCCAACCGCATGCTGGATGTGGCGGCCCACTGGGCCGGTCTGTCCCGGGTACAACAGGAGTAACACCATGAGCCTGCAAGTCAAACTGATGAGCGAACTGGATCTGTCCGGCAAGCGGGTGCTGATCCGCGAGGATCTCAACGTGCCGCTGAAGGACGGAAAAGTGGCCAGCGATGCGCGCATTCGCGCCGCCCTGCCGACCATCCAGGCGGCAGTGGCCGCCGGCGCCAAAGTGCTGCTGATGTCGCACCTGGGGCGGCCCACCGAGGGCGAGTTCGACAACGCCTTCTCCCTGGCCCCGGTCGCCGCTCACTTGTCGGGCCTGCTGGGCCAGCCGGTCAGCCTGGTAAACGACTGGCGCGAGGGTGTCGAACTGGCCCAGGGCGAGGTTGCCCTGCTGGAGAACGTGCGCTTCAACCCCGGTGAGAAAAAGGACGACGAGGCACTGTCCCGTGCCTACGCCAGCCTGTGCGACGTCTTTGTAATGGACGCCTTCGGTACCGCCCACCGCGCCCAGGCCTCCACCCACGGGGTGGCAAAGTTCGCCCCGCTGGCCTGCGCCGGCCCCCTGCTGGCCGGTGAACTGGAAGCCCTGGAAAAGGCCCTGTCAAACCCCGCCCGGCCCATGGTGGCGATCGTGGGCGGCTCCAAGGTCTCCACCAAGCTCACCGTGCTGGAAACCCTGGCCGACAAGGTCGACCAGCTGGTGGTGGGCGGCGGTATTGCCAACACCTTCCTGGCCGCCGCCGGCAAACCGGTGGGCAAGTCGCTGTGCGAGCACGACCTGATACCCGCCGCCAGGGCGCTGATGGCGAAAACGGCCATCCCGCTGCCGGCGGATGTGGTCACCGGCAGGGAATTTTCCGAACAGGCCGCTGCCGAACTGAAAAGCGCCGACGCGGTGGCGGACGACGACATGATCTTTGACATCGGCCCCGAGGCCGCCGCGGAGATTGCCGATATTCTGGCGTCCGCCGGCACCATCCTCTGGAACGGCCCGGTGGGGGTGTTCGAGTTTGACCAGTTTGCCGGTGGCACCGAGGCGCTGAGCCGCGCGATTGCCGACAGCCCCGCCTTCTCCCTGGCCGGGGGTGGCGACACCCTGGCGGCAATTGACAAATTCGGCATCGCCGATAAGGTTTCCTATATCTCCACCGGCGGCGGCGCCTTCCTCGAATACGTGGAGGGCAAGACCCTGCCGGCCGTGGCCATGCTCGAACAGCGGGCGAAAGACGCGTAAAGATTCACGGGGCGGGCGCGTTGCGCCGGCCCCGCAACACAACGACCACGATAAGGCCTGTCCACAGGCCATCACCGCCCCAGACACACAGAGGTAAGACAATGGCACTCATCAGCATGCGGCAACTGCTCGACCACGCCGCGGAATACGGCTACGGCGTTCCTGCCTTCAACGTCAACAACCTGGAACAGACGCGCGCCATCATGGAAGCCGCTGACGAGACCAACTCGCCGGTGATCATGCAGGCCAGCGCCGGCGCCCGCAAATACGCGGGGGCGCCCTTCCTGCGCCACCTGATCCTCGCCGCCATCGAGGAGTTTCCCCATATCCCGGTGGTGATGCACCAGGATCACGGGGTGTCCCCGGCGGTGTGCCAGCGCTCCATCCAGCTCGGCTTTTCCTCGGTGATGATGGACGGCTCCCTCGGCGAAGACGGCAAAACCCCGATGGACTACGACTACAACGTGGAAGTGACCCGTCGCGCGGTGGACATGGCACACGCCTGCGGCGTGTCGGTAGAGGGCGAACTGGGCTGCCTGGGTTCGCTGGAAACCGGGCAGGCCGGTGAGGAAGACGGCATTGGCGCCGAGGGTGTGCTGAGCCACGACCAGCTGCTGACCGATCCCGAAGAAGCCGCGGACTTCGTCAAGGCCACCGAGGTGGACGCCCTGGCCATTGCCTGTGGCACCAGTCATGGTGCCTACAAGTTCACCCGCCCGCCCACCGGCGACATCCTGGCCATAGACCGCATCAAGGAAATCCACGCCCGTATTCCCGACACCCACCTGGTGATGCACGGCTCCTCCTCGGTGCCCCAGGAGTGGCTGGCCATCATCAACGAGTTCGGCGGCGAGATGCCCGAAACCTACGGTGTGCCCGTCGAGCAGATCCAGGAAGGCATCAAGCACGGCGTGCGCAAGGTGAATATCGACACCGACCTGCGCCTGGCGTCTACCGGAGCGGCGCGGCGCTTCCTGGCGCAGAACCCCAGCGAATTCGACCCGCGCAAATTCCTGATCCCCACCATCAAGGCGATGAAAGACATCTGCATTGCCCGTTACGAAGCCTTTGGCACCGCCGGCAACGCCGACAAGATCAAGGTGCGCTCGCTGGAATCCATGTTCGAAGCCTACGCCGCCGGCGCCCTTAAGCCCAAGATCAACTGAGGGAGTACCGGCGCTGGACGCCTCTACACTTCAGGCGCTGAGTTACAGCCTGTCGCCCTTTCCCGAGCCGGTGGCGCCGCCCCTGCTCGGGGACTATCTGCGCTACTATCACCTCGACGCCCTGGCCGGTTCGCGCGCCAGCCACTGCATCGGCACCGTTACCAGCGGCGACTTCAGCCTGGCGGCGCAGCGCTGGCTGCATCCCGGTGCCAGCCACAACCTGCTGCTGTTGCACGGCTATTTCGACCACGCGGGCCTCTTCGGCAAGCTGGTGGACTACGGCCTCAGTCGCAACTGCAATGTGCTGGTGTTTGATCTGCCGGGCCACGGCCTGTCCAGCGGCCGCCCCGCCGCCATCGATACCTTCGACCACTACGGCGACAGCATTGCCGCGGTGCTGGCCGCAGTCGACCTGCCCGAGCTGCCACTGTGGGTCATGGCCCAGAGTACCGGTGCCGCGGCCTTAATGAACTTTTCCCGCCGCCACGCCTGGCCCTTCACTGAGACGGTGCTGCTGGCGCCGCTGCTGCGGCCCGCCAAGTGGGGGCAGGTGAGGCTGGCGCACAGCCTGCTGCACCACTTTGTCGACAGTGTGCCGCGGCGCTTTGCCGTGAACTCTTCCGACGCCGAGTTTCTCGCCTTCCTGCAGGAAGATCCGCTGCAGCCGAGGCGCATTCCGGTGAACTGGGTGGGGGCGCTGAAAGACTGGCTGGCGAGACTGCCGCTGCAGGACCTCGGCGTCGGGCCGGCCTTGATTGTGCAGGGCGATCGCGACACCACCGTAGACTGGCAGTACAACCTGCCGCAGATGAGCCGCCTGTTTCCGGGCTGCCATATCCAGCAGGTGCCCGGAGCCGGCCATCATCTGGCCAATGAAAGTGCAGAACTGCGCCAGCGCTACCTGCGGGCGGTGGATCGCTACGTTGGCCTGGCGCCCGCCTGATCAGGCGGGGATGTGCAGAAACTCGCGCACGCCGTCGAAGAACATCTGCACCGCGATAATCACCAGGATCATCCCCATCAGCCGCTCCATGGCGATCAGGCCGCGATTGCCCAGCGCCTTCAGTAGCAGGGGCGAGGCCATCAACAGCACCGCCGACACCGCCCAGGCGCCGATCAGGGCGACACTCCAGTCCAGCATGCGGTCCGGGTCGGTGTTCACCATCAGCATGGCGATGGCGAGCGATGAGGGTCCGGCCACCAGCGGAATGGCCAGCGGCACGATGAAGGGTTCGCCCTCGGGGGTATCGCCCATCATGCCGTAGGGAGAGGGGAAGATCATGCGCAGGGCAATCAGGAACAGGATAATGGCGCCGGCGATGCTGATCGACTCCTGCTGCAACCCGAGTACCGCCAGCAGGCTGGGGCCGGCGAACAGGAATATGAACAGCACCACCAGGGCGATCAGCAGTTCCCGGAAGATCACCCACTGCCGGCGTTTGGCGTCTACATCCTTGAGCACCGACAGGAAGACGGGCACGTTGCCCACCGGATCCATGACCAGTAGCAGGGTGACAAAGGCGGAAATGGTGTCCATGGTTTCTCCCGGTGTGTTGGCGTGGCACCCCTGGCGTCGCAAAACGCCAGCGCCTGCGGCGGTACAAAACGCAAACGCAATAGTATAGACAAGTCGGTGCCGGCACTGTGACCCTCTGGGGAAAGTGCTAGACTTCAGGCAGGCCAATAGATAACACAGAGCGAGGCCCGCCATGACGCATTTTCCGCGCTTGCGCCTGTTCACCACGGCGCTGTTGCTGTCCTGCCTCGGCGCCTGCGCCGGCCAGTCCTCAATGGTTCACAGCCCTCGTTACTCCCCCGAAGAGCTGCTGCAGGGCAGTCGTTTCGGCCTGCAGCCGGCGGCGCTGGAGCCGGTTGACCTGCTCGCAGTCAACGACGATATGCGCGCTTTTTTGCGCCAGCATGTACCCGAGGGGGTTAACGACCGGCGCAAAGTGGAGCTGATTCTCGCCGCCATTCTCGACGACGGCCTCAACCTCACCTACAACAATTTCCGCACCTTCACTGCAGAAGAGGCGTTTTACTCTCGCGAAGGCAACTGCATGTCCTTCACCAACCTGTTCGTGGCGCTGGCCCGGGAAGCCGGAGTCAATGTCCGCTTTCAGGAGGTGACGGTGCCACCCACCTGGAGCGCGCGGGGAGAAACCTGGCTGTTCAACCTGCATATCAACGCGCTGGTGGACCTGCCGAGTTACAAGCAGGTGGTGGATTTCAACCTCGACGATTACAACCGCGAGTTCCATCGCCGACAACTGACGGATCGCGAGGCGCTGGCCCGCTATCACAACAATATGGGGGTGCACTGGATGACCGGGGGTGAGGGCGACCGCGCCTTCGCGCATTTCCAGCGGGCCATCCAGCTGCGTCCCGGTACCGGCTATTTCTATACCAACCTCGGTACCCTGTACCGCCGCCTGGGTCAGGATGCGGCGGCGGAATCCGCCTACCTCACCGCCATTGATATCGACGAAGAGCCGGTGGCCTACAGTAACCTGGCGCGTCTCTACGCCGCCCGCGGCGACAGCGATCGTGCCTCCTATTATCGCCAGCAGGTCGACCTGTTCCGCAGTCGCAATCCCTACTACCTCTTCTACCTGGCGGAGGAGGCCTACGCCGAGGCCGACTATGTCGAGGCCGAGGACCTGCTGCGCAAGGCCCTGCGCCAGCACAGCAAGGATCACCGGATTTACCGCCTGATGGGGCTGGTGCACCTGCGCCAGGGCGACCACTGGCTTGCCGAGAAGCGCTTCCGCCAGGCGGCGGAACTCGCCGACAACGACGACGAGGCGCTGGCGCGCTACAACCACAAGCTGGAGCTGCTGGCCCAGCACTAGAGCGCTGGCGCCGCCCGTGGTGGCATCTGCTAGAATCGCAGCCTTTACTGACGGCAAGAGACTGCGATGTCCCGAAAAAAATCCGCCGCTGGCGACCCCCTGAAACAGGCCCTGGCTCGAGGCATAGCCCTGCACCGCCGCGGCCAGTTGCGCGAAGCCGAACAGCAGTTCCTGTCTGTCCTGCGCACCCGTCCCGACCACGCCCCGACCCACCACGCACTGGGCTTTCTCTATTTTCAGGCCGGCCGCCTCGACCTTTCCCGACAGGCGCTGGAGCGCTGTGTGGCGCTGAAGGGCCGCAATGCCCCGGCCTGGTACGATCTCGGCAATACACTGCGCGACCTCGGCCAGTTGCCGGGCGCTGCCGCGGCCTATCAGAAGGCGATCAAACTCGATCCGGATTTCGCCCGCGCCCACTGCGCGCTGGCCCAGCTGCGCGACCATCGCGAGCCGGATGAATTCGCGGCCGAGTACCGGGCGCTGAGCCAGGCCTATGCGCGCAGCCGCAGCAATAGTCCGGAACGCCGCGACCTCGCCTGGGGTATGGCCCGGGCCGCGGAGCAGCGCGGCGAGGGGGAACGCTGTCTGGCGTTGCTGCGGGAGGCCCACCGCATCCAGCGCGGCGAGCGGCGCTTCAGTATCGAGGCCACCCAGCGCTACTTTGGCGCCATTCGCGAAATCTTCAATCGCGAATTCATCGACGCCTGCGCCGATATCGGCGACCACAGCGAAGTACCCGTATTCGTCTTCGGCCTGCCGCGCAGCGGCACCAGCCTGGTGGAGCAGATTCTCGCCAGTCACAGCGAGGTACACGGCGCCGGGGAATTGCGCCTGCTGGGCAATCTCTGCGGCGAGATGGAACGCCAGAGCGGCCAGGTGTACGCGGCCGCCTTCGCCCGCCTCGATGCCGCTGCCAAACGCCGCGTAGCGCGCGACCTGGAGACCCGTCTGCGCCAGCTCGCGCCGCGGGCGCGGCGGGTGGTGGACAAGATGCCATCCAATTACCTCTGCATCGGCATGCTGGCCGTACTGCTGCCGCGGGCCCGCTTTATTCACTGCCGGCGCGATGCCCTGGCCACCTGCTGGTCGATCTACAGCACCCGCTTCTCGGAGCCACACACCTTCGCCGATGAGCTCGGCGACCTCGGCGCCTACTACCGCGAATACGAGGGCCTGATGGCGCACTGGGACGAAGTGCTGCCGGGGCGTATACACCACCTGGACTACGAGCAGCTGGTGGCCGAGCCGGAAAGTCAGATTCCCGCCCTGCTGGCGGCGGTGGGCCTGGATTGCGAACCGGCCTGCCTGGAACCGCATCGCACTGAACGCGCAGTGCGCACTGCCAGCGCGGTACAGGTGCGCGAGCCGATTCACTCCGGCGCCATCAGCCGCGCCGAGGCCCTGGGCGACCTGCTCGACCCGCTGCGCCAGGCGCTGTTGCAGCCGCCGCTCGGGAAGGTGGCGTGAGCGCACCTGCACAGCAGTTGCTACAGCAGGGCCTGGCGGCCTTGCGCGGCGGCAATGCCACCGCGGCGGAGGAGGCTTTTCGCCAGGTACTGGCGGCCGGTGCCGGCGATGCCTCAACCTGCCTGGCGCTGGCCTTTGCCTGCGTCAACCAGGGCAAGGCCGAGGCGGCGTTGCAGGCGGTGGATGACGCCCTGGTGCGGGAGCCCCGCAACCTGCGGGCCCTGTTGTTCAAGGCCGATCACCTGGATCGGTTGGGGCAGGGGCGGGCGGCGCTGGATTTCTACGAGGCCGCGCTGCGGGTCGCCGCAGGGCTGCGGGAGGTGCCGCAGGACGTGATGCAGGGGCTGCAGCGCGCGCAGGCGGTGACGGAGCGCGCGAGCAGGGACTACGAGGCTTTTCTGTTGCAGACGCTGGAGCAGCGCGGTTTCCGGGCGGAGGACAGCGCCCGCTTCGCCGAATCCCTGGACATCGCGCTCGGGCGCAGCCCTATGCACCTGCAGCAGCCAACCCGTTACTACTTCCCGGGCCTGCCCCAGCGCTATTTCTACGAGCGGGAAGAATTTGCCTGGGCCGCCGGGCTGGAGGCGCAGACGGCGCTTATTCGCGAGGAATTGCAGGCCCTGATGCAGGAGGAGGGCCACTTCACGCCCTACCTGGAATCCTCTGGCCAGGGGCCGCAGCTCAACGACCGCAGCAATGTCGGCAGCATGGACTGGAGCGCCCACTACCTGTGGCGGGAGGGGGCACCGGTGCAGGACAACCTGGATCGCTGCCCGCGCACGGCCGCCGCACTGGCGGCCCTGCCGCTGCCGATGGTGGAGGGGCAGACGCCCTCAGCCCTGTTTTCCCGTTTGGCCCCCGGCGCGGTGATTCCGCCCCATCACGGGATGCTGAACACGCGCCTGATCTGCCATCTGCCGCTGATGGTGCCCGAGGACTGTGGCTACTTGAGGGTGGGTAACGAGCGCCGGGAGTGGCGCGAAGGGGAGCTACTGATTTTTGACGACAGCATTGAGCACGAGGCCCACAACCGCAGTGCGCGGGACCGGGTGGTGCTGCTGTTTGATATCTGGCGGCCGGAACTCAGCGAGACCGATCGTCACTGGGTGACGGAGCTGTTGCTGGCGATCGCAGCCTACCAGGAGAGGGGCTGAAGCAGGGCTTGCATCAACCGCCTGCAGGGCCCGGGCCGTGGGTGGCGGTGCGCTGGATATCTGACGTTGCAGTGCGGCTGTCCTGGGCTGCCTGCTCCCATTCCGCCTCGGTTTTGCACACCTTGCTTCTCAGGCGCGTGCCGGTCTTGATCACGGACTTGCAACGCAGTCCGCCGGGTGCGGCGCTGTCTTCGGCGACGCTATTGCTGGCCACGGTATTCTGCGTGCTGGTTTCGGTGCTGGCGCAGCCCAGCAATGTGCCGAATGCCGCAGACAGAACCAGTGTGGGTATAAGTCGGGATTTCATTTCGATCTCCTCATGGATGGCAGAAACGCTGTTGCGTCTCCAGGCGCATAAAAACCCCGCCCGGAAACCGGGCGGGGTTGGAGTGCTAGCGCGGACGCTTAGAACTGCACGGTCAGGCCGACGTACATATAGCGCCCGAGAGCGTCATACATGCCGGGGAAAGTACCGCCGTTACCGTTGTTGGAGGGGCCAGCGCCGTCGCCAACAATCGGGGGCTCTTCGTCCAGGATGTTGTTCACACCCAGGCGCAGGGTAGTGCTGTCCACAACATCCCACACCGCAGCCAGGTCGAAGTAGTCGATGCTGTCGATGTCGACGTTACCGCGCTGGTCGTCGGTGCCGCCGATGTGGCGCCACATCAGGCTGAAGGTCATGTCCCAGGGGGTCAGCCAGGTGGTGCGCAGGTTGTTGCGGAAGTCCGGGGTCGGATATCCACACTCGCCGCCCCACACGCCGTCACAGGAGACAACCGGAGCAACGTCCACTTCCTGCTGATCCCACTTGGTGATCAGGGACATGTTGTTGCTGAAGTTGAGGGAGCCCATGTCGCCGACTGCAACGGTCAGGTCGGCTGAAACGTCGAAGCCTTCAACTTCCTCGCGGGCGAGGTTGTCGTTGGTGGCAACGATGTGGCCGCTGGTATTGACATCGGAGCCCAGCCAGAGGTCACCCAGCGGGCCGCGCTTGACGTTGGCGCAGAGGGCGTCGTTGCCTGCCAGACACTGGTTGAGGATGAACTCGGGGCCGAGGTTGTCGATACCCTGTTCGATCTCGATGGAGTACCAGTCGACGCTGACGTTCAGGCCGTCCAGCACGTCCGGGGTAACCACGATACCGATAGAGTAGGTGTCAGACTCTTCCGGTTGCAGCTCGGTGCTGCCGCCCTGCAGGAAGTTGTACTGACCGGCAAAGGAGTCGACAAAGTTGCCGTACTGCTCGGGGGTTACACCAGAGCGCTGGCACTGGGCCAGGGTGGCGGTCGGCGGGTTGCCGTCGGGGCTGGTCGTACAGGGATCCTGCACCATGTCGAACAGGTTGAAGCCCTGGGGCTGGAACAGTTCGCGGATGTTCGGAGCCCGCACGGCGCGCTGATAGCTACCGCGCAGTTTCAGGTCGCTGTTCAGTGCCCAGGCGGCGCGAATACCGTAAGTGTCGGTAGAAATCGAGTTGTCCTCGATTTCGTACTCGGAGTAGCGGTAGCCGAGGTCCAGGGTCACTTCTTCTGCGAAGGCGGCGCCTTCGATCACTGGAATGCTCATCTCGGTGAAGAATTCCGTGACATCGTAGGAGCCGTCAACCGCTGGCGTGGCGCCACCCTGGCCGGCGCCCAGACCGAGCTGGAAGCCCTCGTCCGGGTTGAAGCTCAGGCTTTCCTTGCGGTATTCAGCACCCACAACGATTTCCACGCCGCTGTCGGCGGTGGGCAGCTGGATGCCGTAGTCGCCGAGGCTACCGGCCACGTAGCCGGAGAACACTTTCTGCTCGGTGGTGCCGCGGGCGAACAGGGGCAGGGTCATGTAGGCCGGGGCCGCGGGATCGACACCGCCGGTCTGCCAGATGTTCCAGGGCACACAGTTGGGGTCGGAGCCGTCTACAACAGACGCACAGGTAGTGTCGCCGGTTTCGGGGTCAATGACCGCATCCACTGCGTTGGCAATCTTGGTGTTGGAGAGGTCGTTGTAGTAGGTGTTTTCCATCGACACCTGGGAGTACAGGCCGTAGACGTCGTAGCGCCAGGTCTCATTGATGTCACCGCGGAAGCCGAATACGCCACGGAAGGTGGTGTGACGCAGATCCTGGTTACGTGGACCGCCCTCTACGTTACGACGCAGCACGGTGATCGGTGCGGTGCCGTCGTCGTTCAGTGTGTCGAGATCGCCGAACAGGATGCCGCGCTGCTGATCCGACAGGAAGGGGTTGTCGGGGGAGATGTTAAGTGCGAGACCGAAGGCGCCGGAGGGGGCGATCTGAGCGTTGGTCTGGTTGTCCATGAAGCTCAGTTCGGTGTAGGTCTCAACATGCTCGTTGATGGTGAAGCGGCCAAAGGCGCCGCCGGTGTAACGCTCGTCCGGACGCTGGTAGGAGTTCAGCGGGCCGTAGTTGTACACCTTGTTGCCAGGGATGAACTGGTTGCCGTCCACAAAGAACACCCCAGCCGGGGTGATGAAGGTACCTTCCGCACTGGTGCCGGAACCCAGACAGCCGCTGGCGGTGGTGTTGAGTGCACAGGAGGAGTAGTCGCGCTGGCTCTGGAACACAGCGTCAATTTCACGATAGCCGGCGTAGGCGGTCACGTTGCCGCGGCCGTTGGCCAGGTTGCTACCGATGACCAGAGACCAGTCCTGGATGTCGCCGTCAGTGGCGCTGCCGTCCGGGAAGGGGAAACCTGCGCCGCCGACGATGTCCTGCAGGTGGTCGTTGTCGTTGTCGTGCTGGTACTGGCTGAACTGATAGTCGAACTTCACGCCTTCGAAGTCGTCCATCATGATGAAGTTGACAACACCGGCAACCGCGTCGGAACCGTAGGTCGCGGAGGCGCCGCCGGTCAGTACTTCAACGCGCTCGATCAGCGCGGCCGGAATCTGGTTGATGTCAGCACCGCCAGAACCGCCCTGGATGGGGGAGCCGGCGGGCAGGCGGCGGCCGTTGACCAGAACCAGGGTGCGCTCGTCGCCGAGGTTACGCAGGTTCAGGGTGGCGGTACCGGTGGCGCCGTTGGCCTGGCTGGAGTTCTGGTTGGAGTACACCTGAGGCAGGTTCTTCATCAGGTCCTCGACGCGGGTGGCGCCCTGGAACTTGAACTCTTCCGCGTCGACCTGGGTGACCGGAGACGCGCTGACGAGGTTGGCCTTCTGGATACGGGAGCCCGTAACCACGACCTCTTCTACCATCAGTTCGTCCTGGGCGTTGGCCACAGACGGCAGGATTGCCGCTGCGCTCATGCCCAGGGCAGCGGAAACTGCCATGGTGAGACGGTTTTTCTTTAACATATCAATACCCCTGTACTTTATGTTAAGCATGCTTTTTCCTGTGGCCGATGCCACTGGATACCCACATTAAACGAATCTAGTCAGAGTTCCCTCAATGCGCCTGTGCATTTTGTAACAATTTCACAAAATACGCCGGGAACTCGTCAAATTACCGTTAATAGCTGCCTCAAAAAGCTGCTGTAAACCCCTGAAACAGCGGCAGATATCAATCGCTATTGATTGACGCGGGTTACGCCAATGGATTTGCCGCTCTCGACGTGGGTCAGGCGGAAAAAGCCAAAGAAGTTTTTCTCGATCACCACCCGCCGGTCGCTGCCGCTATAGGGAAAACGGCCGTCCAGTCGCTGGCGCCATAGCTGGCCGTTGTCGAGGGGAAACAGGGTGTCGCCGCTCCAGCCGCTGAAGTCGCCCTTCACTTCGGCTTCAATGCGAATGTCCTGCTCCGCCTGCTTCACTTCCTCGCTGGATTCGCGCAGGGCCTGGGCTTCGCCGGCGGTGTAGCCTACCAGCCAGCGGTTCAGCGCTTCGCGCTCTGCGGGGCTGAGCTTGTCGAGGCCCGCGGCGCGGAAATCCTCCGGGCTCATCAGTTGCTCAATGCCGGGAAAATCCTTCGGTTGGGCGCTGGCGAGGGCGGCAGTGAACGCAAGGCAGAGGGGAAACAGGTGGCGCATGGGATCTCCTGAAGGTGAGGGTAAGTGTGGTCAGAACCGCTGGCTGAGGCGGGTGTAAAAGTAGCGCCCCTTCAGTTCGTGGGTGCGCCCGTCGATATTGTCGTTGAAGGCCGAAGCCGCCAGCGGCGCCGCTTCATCCAGGGCGTTGTCCACGCCCAGGGACCAGCGCAGCCCGGCCAGCAGATCAAAGGTATAGCTGAGCTGCAGGTCGAGCACTGTCCAGGCGTCGATCTGGCGACGGCGGTTGCTGCCGGGGACGATCTCGGTCATGCCCGCCACGTGGTGGAGGTCGGAACTGGCGTGCCAGCGCTGGTGCTCCCAGCGCAGGCCCAGCTGCCACTTCCAGTCGGGAATGCCGCCCAGGCCCTCGGAGGCCTCGTCGCGGAATGTGCCAGCCAGGTTGATTTCCGGCGCCGTGGTGTCGAGCTGGGCCAGGTACTCCTGCAGGTAGGTGGCGCTGCCGCTGAAGGAGAGTTGCCCCCAGGGCTGCCGCGGCAGGTGATAGTTGAGGCCCAGGTCGGCACCTCGCACCAGGCGCCGGCCGACATTGATATTGGTCGCTGTCACCAGCGCCAGGTTGCCGGCGTCATCGCGGCGCACGCTGTCGGTAAAACTGCCAAAGCGGGCGTTCTGGTCGACAATGAACTGGGCGCTGGAGGCCACCACGTCGTCCTGGTCGATCTGGAACAGGTCGAGGCTCAGTCGCAAGCCGTCGGCGGCGGATGGTGACCACACCATGCCGGCGCTGTAGCTGACGGAGGTCTCCGGTTTGAGGTCCGGGTTGCCGCCGCGCACGGTGAGGAACTGATTGCGACTGGGATCGGCTTGCTGGCCGTTGCAACCCGGCAGGCTGGCGGCCAGCGGTGCCTGGGTGCAGGGGTCGTTGATAAAGGCCTGCTCTTCGCTGGCGCCCTCGTACAGTTCGTTCAGGCTGGGCGCGCGGAAGCCGGTGGCATAGCCGGCCCGCAGCAGCAGGTCCTTGCCCAGTTGCAGGCGCAGGCCGAGCTTGGGGTTGGTGCTGTCGCCAAAATCACTGTAGGTCGAATAGCGGATGGCGCCGTCGAAGTAGAGCGCCTGGTGTCCACTCTGGCTGCGCCACAGGGGCAGGGCGGTTTCGGCGTAGAACTCGGCGATCTTGCGCGTGCCGCTGGTGGCTTCGAAATTGGTGGCGCCGATGGTGCCGGTGCTGGCCAGCAGGGCATCGGGCCGTTTGCTGGTGGTCTCCTGCCGATATTCGCCGCCGAAGGCGATATCACCGCGGCCTGCAGGCAGGTGCAACAAAGCGTTGCTGACATTCATGCTGATGGTGCTGAGCTTGCTGTAGCCACTGACCGTGCCATTGGCGCGGATATAGTCCACCTGTTCTGGACCGATGCTGCCGGCGGAGCCGCTGAGGTCCACCGGTACACAGCCGTCGATGGCGAGCCCAAGGCAGCCGGAAGCCGGCCCCAGCGCCCGCCGCAGGCGGTCGGCGTTCACCAGGTTGGTGTTGGTTTCGCTGGCCTCCGAGCGGCTCCAGCTGTAGCCCACATCCCAGTTCCAGTTGGCGTGGAGCCCTTCCAGCACGGTGCTCAAGCGCATCACCTCCGATGCGTTGTGCTGTTCGCGTTGCGGCAATTCCACCAGCCGGCGGCGGATGTCGCTGACTTCGACGCCGAAGTCGTTGTAGATGTTGTCCGCCGCCAGGTTCAGGGGCTGTTGCTCGAAAGCGGTGAACACCGGTGTCGGCGCGAGATCGGCGCTGGCGTCGGTCTCGAGGTAGGTCATTTCCACCAGGCCGGTGACCTGGTCGGTGAAGTCGTAGCTCAGGTTACCGTAGAGGCTGGTGCGCTCCATCGGCACCACGGCGGTGGTGTCGGCCTGGAAGTTGAACAGGTCATCGGGGCCGGCCGGACGGTAGCCGTCGCCGTCGGCGATCAGGGTGCGCCCGTCGGGCAGGGTGACCCGGGCATCCGGGGTCGCGCTGGAGCGCTGGTCGCCGCCGCCCAGTGCGCGGGCGTCGGCGTTGCGTGACACAGCCCGGTCGCGGCTGAAAATCGGGTCCTGCTCATAGTGGGAAGCGCTCAGGAAAACCGAGCCCCGCGGCAGTCCGCTGCCGTACTGCAGGGTGTTGGTGCGGGTCTGCAGGTCGCCGCGGCTGGTTTCGCCGTAGAAGGTTTCCGCCAGCAGGCCGCGGAAGTCCTGTTTCATGATGACGTTGACCACCCCGGCGATGGCGTCGGAACCGTAGATGGCGGAGGCGCTGTCCTTGAGAATCTCGATGCGCTCCACCGCCGCCGGCGGAATACTGTTGAGATCCACCGACTCCCCGGCCAGGCCGTCGTTGGCCACCCGGCGGCCGTTGATCAGGATCAGGGTATTGCTGGCGGGCAGGCCGCGCAGGGTCACACTGGCGGTGCCGTCGCCGCCGTTGGCGATGGCAGTGCTGGTGGAGTTGCCCACCACCGCCGGTACGAACTTGAGCAGTTCCCCCAGGGACTGGGCGCCGCTGAGCTCGATTTCCGGGGCCCGGAAAACATCGACCGGGGCGGCGCCGGTGTAGCTGTTGCGGCGGATACGCGAGCCGGTCAGGCGGCTGCCGTAAACATAGGTCTCTTCGATGCCGGGGACATAGACCGGGTTGTTGCTGACGGTTTCACTGGGAGTGTCACAGTCGTTGGTGTCGCACTCACTGGCGTAGATCGCCACGATACGCTCGTCGATCAACGCCCAGTCGAGGCCGGAGTCTGCCAGCAGTGCGTCGAGCGCCTCGTCGCGGCGGTAGCGGCCGATCAGGGGCGAGGTACTGAGATGGCGGGTCAGGCGGTCGGAGAAAACGATGGCCTGGCCGCTCTGCTGGCTGTAGCGGATCAGGGCGCCGGACAGGGGGCCCGCTTCAATGCTGTAGCGCACCTGCGCCGCTGCGGCGTCAGGGGGCGTTTCCGCCGCGGAAAGCCGGGCGCAGGCGAGCAGCCCAAGGAGGGCAAAACGGGCTGGTTGGTACCATCTCCCGTGCTGGCCGAGCATGCTGCCCCCGTGGATGCGCCTTTGCAAGCCTATGAAAATTCAGGGATTTTCTGGGACGGTTGGCGACCCAAACGCACGTTATAACTTACTGTGCGGCGGGTAGCAACTGCAGGGAGTGGGAGCCGTAGCGGGATACGCGAATGCCGTGACTGCGCTCCAGCGCCTCCAGTACGGCCAGCGGCTGGTCGAGCTGGAAAACACCGGAAACGGTGAGGGTCGCGACGGCGGGGTCGGCGACGATAATGCGCATGTTCTGGTAGCGCTCCAGCTCGCTGGCCAGCTGCGGCAGCGGCATTTCACGGGCGATCAGTTGCCCCTGCCGCCAGGCCAGTTGCGGGCTGATATCGGCGGCGGCGCTGGCGCTGAAGCCCGCGGGGGTGGCCTGCAGGCGCTGGTTGGCGTGCAGTACTTCGCTGGCAGCGGCGCGGGAGCTGGGGGCGTTGGCCTCGGTCACCCGCACCACGCCTTCGGATACCGTGATCTCACTGCTGCGCGCGTCGTGCCGCAGGACATTGAAGGCGGTGCCCACCACGGTGATGTGGGTGGGGCCTGCGTCCACTTCGAAGGGGCGCGCGGCATCGGGTTCCACGTCAAAAAACGCTTCGCCGTCCTGCAACACCACCCGGCGGACCGACTCGCCGAGTTCGGCGCTGACGCGGGTGTTGGTGTTCAGGGTGATCTGCGAGCCGTCTTCCAGGGTAACGGTGCGACGCTCGCCGAGGGCGGTCTGGAATTGGTGGCGGGTCGGGGGTTCCGGCTGCAGCTGCGGCAACAGGACAACAGCCAGCAGCGCAGTGGCCGCCACCGCGAGGGCACCGCCGAACCAGCGGCGACGGGGAGCCGCTGGCGTGTCGAAGTCGGGCAGGTGCTGCAGGCAGCCGAGGTCATCCCACAGGTTCTGCATGGCGTCCATGGCGCGGCCGTGGTCGGCATCGTCCGCCAGCCACAGGGCGAAGTCCTGCCGGTCGCCTTCACTGACTTGGCCTGAGCGGAAGCGGGCAATCCAGCCCAGTGCCGCGTCGCAATCCTGTTCAAACTTTTCCATGCACTCTGGCTTTGTAATAGGGCTTCGTTATGGTTTCCTGTGCAACTGTTCCAGCGCCCTTGCGGAGGCGGTGGTCAATCCCTTTTCGGTTGCACCCTGTTAGTTGGTATTAGTGTGACGGATGGCCCGCCAGTTCCCTCAATAAAAAATCAGTTCTCCGGCGGCTTTTCTTCCCCCGCATAGTGCGCCGCCAGCCGCCGCCGGCAGTGCTGCAGCGCCTGCAGGATGTACTTCTCGACGCTGGAGACGGACACGCCCATCTCGCGGGAAATATCGTTGTAGGACAGACCGCTCTTGCGGTGCAGCAAAAAGGCCTGGCGCACCTTCAGCGGCAGTTCTTCCACTGCGCTGTAGATGGCGCTGAGTTTTTCCCGCGCACCCAGGATCTGTTCCGGCGAGGCGCCGCCGGCGTTGAGGTCGGTGCTGTCGTCCTCTATGCCCTGGCCGCCTTCGATTTTAAGGAAACGGAAGTGCAGCTTGCGCCGGCGCAGCTGATCCACTGCCAGGTTGGTGGCGACCTGGTAGAGAAAGGCGCGGGCGTTGTCGAGCTGCTGGGGGGACTCCATCCGGTGCAGGCGCAGGAAGGCTTCCTGGGCGACCTCGGCGGCGTCGTCGGGGTTGTCCATCTTGCGTGCGAGATACTTTTCCAGGGCCGGCTGGTGTGTGCTCACCATCGCGGCCAGGAACTCGTCTTTCGCGGAATCGGGCAAGGGCGGTTGGGTTCCGGTCAGAGTGCGGCGCCCCGGGCTGGCGCGCCGCATGGCGTGCTCAGAATAGTACGCGAGTGCGAATCGTACCGTCTACGGCGGCCAGCTTCTCCAGCGCGATGTCGGAGTAGTCGGCGTCGATGTCGATCACCACATAGCCTACCTTCTCATTGGTTTGCAGGTACTGGGCCGAGACGTTGATGGCATTTTCCGAGAACACGGTGTTGATGGCGCTCATCACCCCGGGCACATTGTGGTGGATGTGCAGCAGGCGGTGGCTGCCGGCGTGTTCCGGCAGGGCCACTTCCGGCATGTTGACCGCGGAGGTGGTGGTGCCGTTGTCGCTGTAGCGGGCCAGTTTCTCGGCCACTTCCATGCCGATGTTCTCCTGCGCCTCCACGGTGCTGCCGCCGATGTGAGGGGTGAGGATGGTGTTGTCGAACTCGCGCAGGGGCGAGACGAATTCCTCGTCGTTGGAGCGCGGCTCCACCGGGAATACGTCGATGGCGGCGCCGGACAGCTTTTCTTCGCGCAGGGCGGTGGCGAGGGCGTCGATGTCCACTACCGTGCCGCGGGAGGCGTTGATCAGAATGCTGCCGGCGGGCATCAGGGCCAGCTGCTCGGCGGCGATCATGTTCTGGGTGCTGGCGGTTTCGGGCACGTGCAGGCTGACCACGTCGGCCTGGGACAGCAGCTGGTTCAGGCTGGGTACCTGGCGGGCGTTGCCGAGGGGCAGCTTGTTGACCACGTCGTAGAACAGCACCTGCATGCCCATGCTCTCGGCGATCACGCCGAGCTGCATGCCGATGTTGCCGTAGCCGACGATGCCCAGCTTCTTGCCGCGAATTTCAAAGGAATTGGCGGCGGATTTCTGCCACTGGCCGCGGTGGGCGGCGGCGTTCTTCTGGGCCACGCCGCGCAACAGCAGGATGGCCTCGGCGATCACCAGTTCCGCCACGGAGCGGGTGTTGCTGAAAGGGGCGTTGAACACGGCAATGCCGCGCTCGGTAGCGGCGCCCAGATCGACCTGGTTGGTGCCGATGCAGAAGCAACCGACAGCCACCAGTTTCTGGGCGGCCTCGAATACGTCCGCGGTGAGCTGGGTGCGCGAGCGGATGCCGACAAAGTGGGCGCTGGCGATAGCCGCCTTCAGCTCCTCGGTGGGCAGGGCTTTCTGGTGCAGTTCGATATTCTCGTACCCGGACTGGCGCAGGGTTTCCACGGCGGAGGGGTGGACGCCCTCCAGCAGGAGAAATTTGATCTTGCTCTTTTCCAATGACTGTTGCGCCATGGCGGTGCCGGCTCCGTTACAAAGACTGTGTCTGTGGGGGTTGCGAGGGGCGCGTATGGTACCATACGCCGCCCTGAAAACAGCGCCGGACCCGGCGCGCCGTGAAAATTACCCGAGGACCTTTTGTGAACGATCTGGCCACTCCCCGCCTGAGTCCCGCGACCCTGTCCGCCCTGGCGGATATTGTGGGCGCAGAGCGCGTGTTGACCGATGCCGAATCCGCCGCGCACTACGGCCGTGACTGGACCCGCTTTCACACGCCGACCCCTTCAGCGGTGCTGCTGCCGGGCTCGATTGAAGAGGTGCAGGACATTGTGCGCCTGGCCGCCCGCGAGGGGCTGGCCATCGTGCCCTCCGGCGGGCGCACCGGCCTCAGCGCCGGCGCTGTCGCCGCAAATGGCGAACTGGTCATCGCCCTGGACCGCCTCAGCAGCATTGCCGATTTCAACCCGGTGGAGCGCACCGTGCGCTGTGGCGCCGGCGTCATTACCGAACAGTTACAGCAATTTGCCGAGGGCCAGGGGCTTTACTACCCGGTGGATTTCGCCTCGGCGGGCTCCAGCCAGATCGGCGGCAATATCTCCACCAATGCCGGGGGTATCAAGGTGATCCGCCACGGCATGACCCGGGACTGGGTGGCCGGCCTCAAGCTGGTCACCGGCACCGGGGAACTGCTCGACCTGAATCGCGGCCTGGTGAAAAACAACGCCGGTTACGATCTGCGCCAACTGGTGATCGGTGCCGAGGGTACCCTCGGCATCGTGGTAGAGGCCACCATGGCCCTGGCCCGCCCGCCGCAGGACCCGGCGGTACTGGTGCTGGGTGTGCCGGACATGGGCGCCATCATGCAGGTGCTGGCCGCCTACCAGGCAAAAATGGATCTGCAGGCTTTTGAATTTTTCTCCGAGCTGGCCCTGCAGAAAGTGGTTGAGCACCAGGGCCTGCAGCGTCCCTTCGAAACACCGGCCGAATACTACGCCCTGCTGGAGTTCGAGCAGCTCACCGGGGCGGACATGGAGCAGGCCATGGCGTTGTTCGAGCACTGTGTGGAACAGGGCTGGGTGGTGGATGGCGTGGCCAGTCAGAGCGTGGCCCAGGCGGAGAGCCTGTGGCGCCTGCGGGAGGATATCTCTGAAACCATTTCCCGCTGGACACCCTACAAGAACGACATTTCCACCACCGTGGCCAAGGTGCCGGACTTCCTCAGCGAGGTAGAGCAGGTAGTGAATGGCGCCTACCCGGACTTCGAGATCGTCTGGTTCGGCCACATTGGCGACGGCAATGTCCATCTCAACGTGCTCAAGCCCGATGACCTGCCGGTCGACGAGTTCAAGCAGCGCTGCGGCGAGGTCAGCCAGTGGGTGTTCGAGATTGTGCAGCGCTACGGTGGCAGTGTTTCCGCCGAGCACGGCGTCGGCCTGCTGAAAAAGGATTACCTGCCATACAGCCGCTCAGAGCTGGAGATCGACCTGATGCGCCAGATCAAGCGCGCCTTCGACCCTGCCGGGATCATGAACCCCGGCAAGATCTTCGACGCCTGAGAGGGACTTAGCTGGCTTTCTGCTGCTTGGCTGCCACTTCCTGCTGCTGGGCTGCCACTTCGTCGCAGCAGAAATCGTGATCCATCTCCAGCGCTGGCGATTCCGAGGCCGGGCGGCCGACCACCTTCGCCGGTACCCCCGCCACCGTCGTATGGGGCGGCACTTCCTCCAGTACCACTGAACCGGCGCCGACCTTGGCGCCGTCACCCACCCGGATATTGCCGAGAATCTTCGCGCCAGCGCTGATCAACACCCCGTTGCCGATTTTCGGGTGGCGGTCGCCGTCTTCCTTGCCGGTGCCGCCGAGGGTCACCGATTGCAGGATGGACACGTTGTTGCCGACGACAGCGGTCTCGCCGATGACAAGGCCGGTGGCGTGATCCAGTAGCAGGCCGTGGCCCAGCTTTGCCGCCGGGTGAATGTCCACCGCGAATTCCGAGGACATGCGGTTCTGGAAAAACAGGGCCAGCGAGCGGCGCCCGCGATTCCACAGCCAGTGCGCCACGCGGTGGGTCTGCAGGGCGTGGAAGCCCTTGAAGTAGAGAAAGGGCACGTAGAGTTCATTGCAGGCGGAGTCGCGCTCCTCTACGGCCAGCAGGTCGGCGCGCACGGTTTTGCGCAGGCAGCTGTCGTCGGTGAACGCTTCCTCCATCACCTCGCGCAACAGCAGGGCGGAGGCCGCCGGGCTGTCCAGCTGATTGGCCAGGTGGAAGCTGAGCGCGTGTTCAAGCCGGTTGTGGTTGAGGATGGTGGCGTGCAGATAGCTGGCCAGCATGGGCTCGGCGGCTGCCTGGGCGCGGGTTTCCTCGTGGATGCGTTCCCACACCGGGTCATCGTGAATTGCAGACATCAATGCTATCTCCAGTCGGGCCGGCCATCATACCGGACACCACAGCATCCATCATACCCCCTGGGCCCGGCCCTGGTAACGCCACAGGGCGTGACCGCTTTTGCGGTACTTGTCCTCAAAAAGCGTGAGGGGGGGGGGCTCGCCGGGGATGCGCTCCACCTGCCCACGGCGGCCGGCCAGATGCATGGCGAGGCCGAATTCCTCCACATAGACCTGCCAGTTGGAGCGCAGTTCAACCCTGCCGCCGAGCTGCAGCAGCAGGGGGAAGCTGGCGTGGCCGTGAATACGCCGCTGCAGGTGGCCGGGCTTGGGCCAGGGATTGGGATAGAGAAGGTAGTGGCGCTCTGGCCGCCAGCGCCTTTCCAGCAGCAATTGCCAGATAGCCTCGCACTCCGCCCGCAGCAGCAGGTAGTTGCCGCCGCCACCTGCAACATGACGCTGCAGGCGCTGGGCCGACTTGTCGATACCGACGACCAGATGTTGCGGATACTGTTGCGCCAGCGTGGCGGTGCTCTGGCCGGTACCGCAGAAAGAGTCCAGCAGCAGCGGCCGCGACCTGGATTGCAGTGCCGCTTCCAGTTCCGCGAAGGCCGCCCGGTTGAAATCCGCCACCGGTTTGCGCCAGGGCTGTGCCAGGTGACGATGAACAAGGGCCGGCAGCTTCGGGTGCGTCCAGAGCTGGCTGCTGCTGACCGGCCGTGAGTTGGCTTGCAAAAACGGGGTGCTCCTGTAAAAGTGTGTGCCGGCAAAAAGCGCCGCTATCCGATAATAGATTCAGCAATAACAGATTCGCCAGTACAAGGCTCCCCGCATGCGCAAGGACAACCGTCCCTACTGGCTGAAAAAAGCCTACCTCTCCTTCCGTCGCTGGTACACCGACTACTTTCTGCGCCCCGAGTGCGAGTACTTCGGACCCTATGAAACGGTCATGAAGCCCTGGTTCGTTCACATCTCCGGTCCGAACATCCGCATTGGTCGCAGTTTCACGGCCATCGGCGAACCCCAGCACCGGGTGGAAATCGGCGTGTGGGGCCGGGAGGAAGGCGCCGGCAGGGTTGAGATCGGCGACTGTGTGCTGATGAGCCCGGGTTCCCGCATCAGCGCTTCTGACGAAATCACTATCGGCGATGGCACCATGTTCGCCAACGGCGCCTATGTGACTGATTCCGACTGGCACGGCATCTACGATCGCACCCGGCGTGACGAGGGGGTGACGCCTGTGCATATCGGCCGCAATGTGTGGCTGGGGGATCATGCCACTGTCCTGAAGGGCGTGACGATTGGCGACAATTCGGTAGTCGCGGCCCGCGCTGTGGTTACCCGGGATGTGCCGGCCAATGTGGTGGTGGCGGGCAATCCGGCGAGGGTGGTCAAGGAGCTGGATGCCGATCGCGGTTTTACGACCCGGCTGGATTATTTTAGGGATCCGGAGGGGATGGAGCGGTTTTTTGATGAGGTGGACCGGCAGGTGCTGGGGGAGAACAGTTCCTGGCGGTGGTTGTGGGGAGTGGTATATCCGAAGTCCAGGCGTGACTAGGTAGTGTTGGTCTATATGTTGGCGGCCTTGCCGCCGCTGCGTTGCTGTGGATAATTCGCGCGGCCTTGCGGCCGCTGCGTCGTCGGCGATCAGGGGAGTTTCTTTTGCTCTATTCCGGGCGGCCTTGCGGCCGCTGCGTCGCCGGCGATCAGGGGAGCTTCTTTTACTCCATTCCGGGACGATCGGCTGTGCCTTCCTTTGGGTGATTTTTAGCTCGGTAGTTGCAGCCGGCTTTGTTGTGACCTCCGAGTGCACAGGATTTTGTGCACGTTGATCGTTCTGAAGTTCGGTAGTGCCCTTCGCGGGGGCTGGTGACGCTGTAAGGGCAGACCGCGCTCACAGCCGCCGCCCTCCAAGTCCGTAAAAGAAGCTCCCCTGCTCGCCGTCAACGCGGCGGGGAAACCGCACCATGGGTGCTTTGTTGCGAAAGAATGCTGGACCCGCCAAACCGACCGAACCCACCGATCTCTCCATCCGAAGACAGTCACCTCCCGCTGGCACCCGCATTGACGTCGGCGGGGGAAAGCCTTTTGCGGACTTGGAGGGCGGCGGCTGTGGGCTCGGTCCACACTTACGGAGTCACCCGGCCTCGCGAAGGGCACTGCCGAACTTCAGAACGATCAGCGTGCCAAGAATTCTGTGCACACAGCGGTCACAACGAAGCCGGCAGCAACTAACGAGGTAAAGAATCCCCCAGGGAAGGCACAGCCGATCGTCCCGGAATGGAGCAAAAGACTTTCACCGGCCGGCGGCGATGCAGCGGCCCACAGGGCCGCCACCAGCCCCTCACAACAACCGCAGCGGCTCCTCCTGCAAAGCGCCAAGCTGCTCCCGCAACTCCAGAATATGGTCCGCCCAGTAGCGCTCCGTATTGAACCACGTAAAACTGCGGGGAAACGCCGGGTCCTCCCAGCGCCGCGCCAGCCAGGCCGCATAGTGCACCAGGCGCATCGAGCGCAGCACCTCCACCCAGCGTAACTGACGCGGACTGAAATCGCAGAACTCCGAATAGCCCTCGATCAGCTCACAGAGTTGCAGTTCCCGCTCATGGCGCTCGCCGCTGAGGAACATCCACAAATCCTGGATCGCCGGGGCACTGCAACAATCATCGAGATCCACAAAATGCGCCGTATCGTCGCGCCATAGAATATTGCCCACATGACAGTCGCCGTGGACCCGAATCCAGTCCGCTGGTTGTATCTCCGCGTACAGCGTCTCCACAATCTCCAGCAAATCCTCGGTGAGTGTGGCATAGGCCGGGCGCAACTCCGCGGGGATGAAGTGCTCGATGATGAACTCCCGCGGCTCTGCCAGCAGTCGCTGCACAGTGAGGGCCGGGCGGTATTTGAAAGGGCGGGCAGCGCCAACCGCGTGGATGCGGCCGAGGGTGCGGCCGAGGACCAGTTGGCTGTCGGGATTGTCCAGTTCGGGCGGGTAGCCGCCGCGACGCTTGAACAGCGCGAAGCGGAAACCGCCGTGGCGGTGGAGGGTTTCTCCGTCGTCATTGGCCATGGGAGCAACCACCGAAATATCGGCCTCCACCAGTTCGCGGCTGAAGCTGTGCTCCTCCAGAATCTGCTCGTCGCTCCAGCGCTCGGGGCGATAGAACTTGGCGATGAGAGGCTCGCCCTCCTCCAGGCCGACCTGGTAGACCCGGTTCTCGTAACTGTTCAGGGCGAGCAGGCGGGCGTCGCTGAGGTAGCCGGCCGATTCGACAGCGTCGATCACCATATCCGGAGTAAGCGTTTCGTAGGGATGCTGATTCATGCTGGCTCGGCTGTCTCCGTGAGCAGGGCAGTGCTCTTGATCTGGGCAAACAGCTTATCACCTACCTTGAGTTGCAGCGCAGTGGCAGATTTGCGGGTGATGCGCGCCAGCAGGAACTGCTCCCCTGCGCGCAGCCGCACCAGCAGGCGCGGAGCGTCGCCGGGTTCTATTTCGTCCAGTTGTACCGGCAAAATATTGAGGATGCTGGTGTCCCGTGGCAGTTCCCGGCACAGGCTGACGTCCCGTGCGGGAATGCGCAGGCGATGCAGTGAGCCGATCTCGCCGGGCAGGTGGTTGACCCACAGGCTGTTGCCCTCGCAGTGCAGTTCACTGAGGCCGAAGGGGCTGTCGTGGGCGGCCAGCTGGCAGTGCACGATGGCGGCGGCCTGCTCGTCTTTGGCCAGGGCGCTGTCGATACGGCTGGACAGATCCAGCATGCTGCCGTGTTCGGTGACACGCCCGGCGGCCAGGATCAGCAGGCGATCTGCCAGGTGGCTGACTTCCTCGGCGTCGTGGCTGACGTAGAGGGCGGGAATGCGACTGGCGGCGATGGCGTGGCGCAGGGCGGCCAGGCACTGGCGGCGGCTGTCGCCGTCGAGGTTGGCCAGGGGCTCATCCAGCAACAGCAGGCGCGGCGCCGCCAGCAGGGCCCGCCCCATGGATACGCGCTGGCGCTGGCCGGCGGACAGGGTGTCCGGGGCGCGGTGCAGCAAGTCCTGCAGGCCGAGCCAGGCGCAAACCTGCGCCAGCGTTGGGCCCTTCGCGGAGACTTTGCGGCGCTGGCCGTAGGTCAGGTTGCCCCGCACATCGAGGTGAGGGAACAGGCGCGCATCCTGGAAGACGTAACCGATCCCGCGCCGCCAGGGGGGCAGGCTGTGGCCGGTATCCACCCAGGTTTCGTCGTCGAAGGCGATGCGGCTGCCGGGCTCGGGCGCGCGCAGGCCGGCGACACATTCCAGCAGCGTGGTTTTGCCGCTGCCGCTGGCGCCGAACACTGCGGTTACTCCAGTGAGGGAAAGCCGTTCAGTGATGTCCAGCGCGAAGCCATCGGCGCCGGCGCAGCGCAGCGCCAGATCGAGTGCGCTCATTGCTGGTCCGCCCGCGGGCGGCCGTTATTGCGATAGAGCAGGAACAGCAGCAGCAGGGAGAACACCACCAGCCCGCCCGCCAGGCGGTGGGCCTCGGCAAATTGCAGGGATTCCACATAGTCATAGAGCGCCACCGAGACCACCCGGGTCTCCCCGGGAATATTGCCGCCGATCATCAGGATGACGCCGAACTCGCCCACGGTATGGGCAAAGCCGAGACAGGCCGCCACCAGAAAGCTGCGCCGGCACAGGGGCGCCACCACACTGCGGAACTGGTCCAGCGGTGTGGCCCCCAGGGTGGCGGCGGCCTGCAGCAGGGTCGTCGGCACCCGGGCGAAGGCGGCCTGCAGCGGTTGCACGACAAAGGGCAGAGAGTAGATCACCGAGCCGATGACCAGGGCGCTGAAGCTGAAGGCCAGCTGCTGGCCGGTGAGCCGCTGCCACAGGGCGCCAACGGCGCTGTCCGGCGCCAGCATCAACAGCAGGTAAAAGCCGAGCACGGTCGGCGGCAGAATCAGCGGCATGGCCACCAGGGCCTCCACCAGCGCGGGTAAATTGCCACGCCGGCGCGACAGCCACCAGGCCAGCGGCGTGCCCAGCAACATCAGGATCAGGGTGGTGGTACCGGCCAGTGCCAGGGTCAGCCGGACGGCATCGAGCTCGGCGGCGGTCACGGGCAGGGGCCGTATCCGGCGGCCTGCAGGCGGGCCTGCACGGGGGGGCTGCCTAGCCAGGCGAGAAAGCGGCGGGCGGCAGTGCTTCGTTCGCTGTTGAGAATCAGCGCTTCCTGGCGCAGGGGGTCGTGCCATGCGGCGGGTACCGGTATGCCCCTGTCCCCCGCCAGCGAGCGCGGTACCAGCGCCAGGTCGACGCTGCCGCTGTGCCAGAACTGCCAGGTCTGGACCACATTGTTGCCCTGCACCTGTTTGCGGCCCTGGCCGGCGGCGTAGGCGGGCCTGGCCAGCACCTGCCCGGCGGCCAGACCGTAGGGAGCAGTGGCCGGGTTGGCGATGGCGAGGCTGAGGGCGGGATTGGCCAGCGCATCCAGTGAATCGCTACCCACCAGCACCAGCTGGCCCAGGGCATAGCAGCTGCGCTGGTCGCCCAGGCCTTCGGCCTCCAGCAGTGCAGGTCGCTCGCTGTCCGCCGCCAGCAGGACATCGAAGGGCGCGCCGTGGCGAATCTGGCTGTAGAGCACGCCGGTGGAGGCGCTGCTCAGGCTGAGGGCAGTGCCATCGGCCGCTTCGAAGTCCGGGGCCAGGGTTTCGAGTACTGCGCGGAAATTGGCAGCCACGGCCACGCGGAGGGTGTCGCCGGCATGCGCCGGCAGGGACAGCAACAGGATTAGCAGGCACAGCAATCGCACGGGAATCCTTGTCAGTTCGCGGGGGCGGGAGTACGCGCCAGGCACCACAGTTGCACCTCCCGCGCGCCTCCGGCCTTCAGGCAGCGGGCCAGTTCGCTGGCAGTGGCACCGGTTGTCATAACGTCGTCGACTACTGCGACCCGCAAATTGTCACAGCGCCCCCGCAATGTAAAGGCGCCGTGCAGGTTGCGCTGCCGCGCGGCGGCGTCCAGGCCCGCCTGCACCGCCGTTGCACGCTGGCGCCGCAGCAGGCGCCGCGCGAGGCACTTGTCACCCAGCGCCGGATGGCGCCGGTACAGCAGTTCGCTGAACTGGCCGGACTGGTTGAAGCCCCGGCGCAGCAGTTTCCGCCAGTGCAGGGGCACCGCCACCAGCACATCGACTGGCGGTGGTTCCGGCACGGCGTCCTGCCACAGGCTGGCTGCCAGCAGCCCCAGGCGCGGCAGCGGCTGGTACTTCCAGCGCTGGATCAGCAGGGCGAGCTGGGGGTCGTAGCGGTAGGGAGCGATCACCCGGTCAAAGGGCGGCGCCTTCTGCGCCAGGCAGCGGCCGCAGAAACGGGCGCTGTGGCGCGCCAGCGGCAGGGCGCAGCGCTCGCAGCAGGGCTGGTTGAGCGGCAGCTCCCGCCGACAGTCGCGACACAGGGGCAGGGCGGTGTTGCTCGTCAGGCCACAGAACAGGCAGTACTGGGGCAGCAGGATGTTGAGCCCCTGGCTGAGCGCCCACCGGAACTTGTTAACCATACCTGCCGCTCCCGGTTGACAGCAATGCTGGCGCAACTATCATGGCGGCTTTACCTCTTGCAGTTATGGACTCGCACTATGTCGGTTGCCGAAATGAACCCCGCTCCCGCCCAGCGCCCGCTGATCCGTCATGACTGGACCCGCGCCGAGGTGCAGGCCCTGTTTGATCTGCCCTTCAACGATCTGCTGTTTCAGGCCCAGACCCTGCACCGCCAGTATTTTGACCCGAACGAAGTACAGGTCAGCACACTGCTTTCCATCAAAACCGGCGCCTGTCCGGAGGACTGCAAGTACTGCCCCCAGAGCACCCGTTACGACACCGGCCTGGAAGCGGAAAAGCTGATGGAAGTGGAGAAGGTGCTGGAGCAGGCCCGCGCCGCCAGGGATACCGGCGCGACCCGCTTCTGTATGGGGGCCGCCTGGCGCTCGCCGAAGAAGCGCGACATGCCCTACGTCACCGCCATGGTGCGCGGCGTGAAGGAGCTGGGCCTGGAGAGCTGCATGACCCTGGGCATGCTCACCGACGAGCAGGCCCGGGAGCTGGCCGAGGCGGGGCTGGACTACTACAACCACAACCTGGATACCTCGCCCGAGTACTACGGCGAGATCATTACCACGCGCACCTACCAGGATCGCCTGGAAACCCTCGATCACGTACGCAGCGCCGGCATGAAAGTGTGCAGCGGTGGCATTGTCGGCATGGGTGAAAACGCCGGTGACCGCGCCGGCCTGCTGCAGCAGCTGGCCAATATGCCCCGGCACCCGGAGAGCGTGCCCATCAACATGCTGGTGCGGGTGGAGGGGACGCCGCTGGCGGACGAGGCAGACCTCGATCCCTTCGATTTTATTCGCACCATCGCCGTGGCCCGCATCATGATGCCGGCGTCCCACGTGCGGCTGTCCGCCGGCCGCGAGGAGATGAACGAGCAGATGCACGCCCTGGCCTACTTCGCCGGCGCCAACTCCATATTCTATGGCGAGAAACTGCTGACCACCCCTAACCCGCAGGCGAACAAGGATATGGAGCTGTTCGGCCGCCTGGGCATCAACCCGGAACAGCGCCGGGTGGAAGCGGAACCCGCCGCGCCCGACCCGCGCTTCTACGACGCTGCCGCGGGCGCCAGCGCCTGAACCGTGTCGCTGTTTCGCGAGCGCCTGGCCGCCTCCCTGGAGGCGCGCAGGGTTGAACACCTGTACCGGCACCGGCGGATCCTGGGTTCATCCCAGGGGCCGCTGGTGCGCCTGGGTGATCGCGAACTCCTGAACTTCTGCAGCAACGATTACCTGGGTCTGGCGGCCCACCCGAAACTGGTGGCGGCCCTGCAGCAGGGGGCCCGCGACTACGGTGTCGGCAGCGGCGCCTCCCACCTGGTATGCGGCCACAGCCGGGCCCACCAGCAACTGGAAGAAGCCCTGGCCGACTACACCGGCCGCCCCCGGGCCCTGCTGTTCGGCAGTGGCTTTGCGGCCAATACCGCGACCCTGTCGGTGCTTCTGCAGCCGGGCGACACGGTACTGCAGGACCGCCTCAACCACGCCTCCCTGCTGGACGGCGGCCTGCACAGTGGCGCCCGCCTGAGCCGCTTTCCCCACAACGATCTCGACACCCTGGAGCGCAAACTGGCGCGACTCAGCGGCCCCGCGCTGGTGGCGGTCGACGGGGTATTCAGCATGGACGGCGATGTGGCGCCCCTGGCACCGCTGGCCGAACTCTGCCAGCGCCACGATGCCTGGCTGATGGTGGACGACGCCCACGGCTTCGGTGTGCTGGGCCAGCGCGGCGCCGGCAGCCTGGAGGCGGCGGGGCTCGGCTGCGGGGAGGTGCCGGTGTTGATGGCGACCCTGGGCAAGGCCCTGGGGTGCAGCGGCGCCTTTGTCGCCGGTGGCGAGGAGCTGGTGGAGGCCCTGATCCAGTTCGCCCGCAGCTATGTCTATTCCACCGCCATGCCGCCGGCACTGGCAGTGGCCGGTCTGGCGGCTCTCGCCCTGCTGCGGGAAGAGGCCTGGCGCCGCGAGCATCTGCAGCACCTGGTCGCCAGATTCCGTCGCGGGGCGGAGCAGCTGGGCCTGCCCCTGGCGGATGTTGGCGGCCCGATCCAACCGCTGCTGATTGGCGATGCCGGGCGCGCCGTGGCCTTCAGCGAAGCGCTGCGAGAGCGCGGCGTGCTGGTGGGGGCTATCCGCCCGCCGACGGTACCGGTGGGCACGGCGCGATTGCGCATCACCCTGACCGCTGGCCATTCGGAGCAGCAGGTCGACCAGCTGCTGGCAGCCCTGGAACAGGCCGGAGTCACCCGCCATGCAGCTTGAGCTGACTGTCGAGCGGCTGTGCGCCAGTGGCGAGGCCCGCACCGAGCTGGTGCTGTTGCATGGCTGGGGCAGCAGTCGCGCCTGCTGGCGCCCCCTGCTGAAAGCCCTGCGGCCCTGGGCCAATGTATCCCTGCTGGATCTGCCGGGCCTGGGTGGCGAGGGCAACCCGGGTGACGCTGCGACGCTGGCCCGCGCTGTCGTCGACGCCTGCCCCGACGGCGCGGTGCTGGTGGGCTGGTCGCTGGGTGGGCAGATTGCCAGCCTCGCGGCGGCACTGGCGCCGGAGCAGATCCGCGCACTGGTCACGGTGGCCAGCAACCCTCACTTTACCGCTGCCGACGGTTGGCCCGGGGTGCCCGCGGCCAATCTGCAGCAGATGGCCAGTGCCCACAAAACCAACCCCGCGCGCAGCCTTGAGCGTTTCGAGGCCCTGCAGGCACTGGGGCAGCCCGCCGCCGCCGGCCTGCGCCGGCACCTGGCCGCCTGCCGCGGCAATGCGGCCGCCTGCGCCAGCGGGCTGGAGTGGCTGGCCCGGCTGGATACCCGCGCCGTGCTCGCCGGGCTGGCGCAACCGCAGTTGCACCTGCTGGCCGGGCGCGACAGCCTGCTGCCCGCGGAGCTGGCAGCGGCCCTGGCCGCGCAGCTTCAGAGTCTGCCCGGAGCGGTGGTGCGCAGTTTGCACGAGGGCGGACACGCCCTGCCACTGCAGTGCCCGCAGCTCGTCGCTGCCGAACTCGAGGCTTTTCTGCAACAGCAGAACCTGCTCGCCGCCGGCGATGCCGCCGGAGACGCCGGGGTGCGGCTGGACAAGGGCGCCATCGCCGCCTCTTTCAGCCGCGCCGCCAGCACCTACGACAGCGTGGCGGCGCTGCAGCGCGAGGTCGGTGAGCGCCTGCTGTTGCGCCTGCCGCCAGCGAAGGACAGCGTCGCCACCGTGCTCGATCTCGGCTGTGGTACCGGCTATTTCCAGCCCGCCCTCAGTCAGCGCTACCCGGCGGCGCACTATATCGGCCTCGATCTCGCCAGCGGCATGTTGGACTACGCCCGCAGCGCGCGCGGCACCGACGCCCGCTGGGTGGCGGGGGACGCGGAACAGTTACCGCTGGCGGCGGATTCCGTGGACCTGGTGTTTTCCAGTCTTGCCATCCAGTGGTGCCAGCGCCCGGCGGCCCTGTTCGCCGAACTGCAGCGGGTGCTGCGCCCCGGTGGCCTGTGCCTGTTCAGCACCCTCGGCCCCGCCACACTGCAGGAACTGCGCAGTGCCTGGGCCGCGGTAGACAGCGGGCGCCACGTCAATGATTTCCTGCCGGCGGCCGCGCTGGAGCAGGCCGCCGGTCCGGCCCTGCACCTGGAGCGGGAATTGCTTGGCCTGGGCTATGCCCGGCTGCGCCAGCTGTTCGATGAACTCAAGGGCATCGGCGCCCACAATGTGCACAGCCAGCGCCCTGCCGGGCTGGGGGGGCGCAGGGCCCTGGCCGGCATGATGGCGGCCTACGAGGGCTTTCGCAGCGAAGGCCTGTTGCCGGCCACCTATGAGGTCTTCTACGGCGTGTTCAGCAAGCGTGGCGCAGGCCACCGGGAGCAGGCGGCGTGAAGCGGGCGTGGTTTGTCACCGGTACCGATACCGAGGTGGGCAAAACCGCGGTGAGTTGCGCTCTGCTGAGGGCTGCCGCGCGGGCCGGTCTGTGCACCGCCGCGGTCAAGCCGGTGGCGGCCGGTTGCGACGACAACGGTCACAACGAAGACGCCCTGGCCCTGCAGGCCGCGATGACCGAAACCCTGCCCTACGCCCAGGTAAATCCGGTGGCCCTGGCACCGCCGCTGGCACCCCATATCGCCGCCGAGCAGGCCGGCCGCCGCCTGCAGGCGAGCCGTCTGGCGGGATTGTGCCGTGGGGTAATGGGCGGCACCGCGGACCTGACCCTGATCGAGGGCGCAGGTGGCTGGCGGGTGCCCCTCAATAACCGCGAGACCCTGGCCGACCTGGCCCGGGAGCTGAACACGCCGGTGATTCTGGTGGTGGGCATGCGCCTGGGCTGCATCAATCACGCCCTGCTCACCGCCGAGGCCATCGTCCGCGACGGCCTGCCGCTGGCCGGCTGGGTGGCCAATCAGTGCGGCGAGCGCATGGGTTGCCACGAGGAGAACGTCGCCACCCTGCGCGACTGGCTGCCGGCCCCGCTGCTGGGCGAAATTCCCCACCTCTCTCCCTTCTGCCCGGACAGGGCCAGCGAGTACCTCGATATCAAAGCACTGCTGGGTAAGTAAGCGCTTACACATTTTTTTCTTGCCGGCCCACAGCTGCGCCTTATAACGCCTCTTCCACTAAAGCCCTGCTCCCCTTAGTCGAAAAGATATTTGACAGCGGACATTTTTTGCGCAAAATGTGAACGCCGAACACATGGGCCCCTCGCCATTCGGGCAAACCCGCCCCGGGGCTTCCATCTGCCACCTGTTCTAGATGAGGTAAACCGTATGCCTGAGTACAAGGCCCCCCTGCGCGATATGCAGTTTGTGATGCACGAAGTGCTCGAAACCGAAGCCCTCTATCAAAGCCTGCCCGGTTTTGAAGAGGCCACCGCAGACCTGATCAACGCCATTGTCGAGGAAGGCGCCAAGTTTGCCGAGAACGTGCTCTCCCCCCTCAACCAGAGCGGCGACGAAGAGAGCTGCACCTGGTCAGACGGCGAGGTGAAAACCCCCGAAGGTTTCGCCGCCGCCTACCAGCAATACGTGGAAAACGGCTGGGCCGCCATGTCCGCCGACCCCAACTACGGTGGCCAGGGCATGCCCGCCTTCGTCGGCAGTGTGGTCAGCGAAATGGTGGGCACCGCCAACTGGTCGTGGGGCATGTACCCGGGCCTGTCCCACGGTGCCGTGAACACCCTGGAAGCCCACGGCGACGAAGAGCAGAAGCAGAAATACCTGACCAAGCTGATCGAAGGCAGCTGGACCGGCACCATGTGCCTGACCGAGGCTCACTGCGGGTCCGACCTGGGCCTGCTGCGCAGTAAAGCCGAGCCCCAGGCAGACGGCAGCTACGCCATCACCGGCACCAAGATATTCATCAGTGCCGGCGAGCACGACATGGCCGAGAACATCGTCCACATCGTACTGGCCCGCCTGCCCGACGCGCCGGAAGGCACCAGGGGCATCTCCCTGTTCATCGTGCCCAAGTTCAATGTCAACGACGACGGCAGCCTCGGCGAGCGCAATGCCGTGCGCTGCGATTCCATCGAGAAGAAGATGGGTATCAAGGCCTCCGCCACCTGCGTGATGAGCTTCGACGGCGCCAAAGGCTACCTGATCGGCCCGCCCAACAAGGGCCTGGCCTGCATGTTCACCTTCATGAACACCGCCCGCATCGGCACCGCCATCCAGGGCCTGGCCCACGGCGAGCTGTCCTACCAGGGCGCCCTGGCCTACGCCAAGGACCGCCTGTCCATGCGCAGCCTCAGCGGCCCGAAAAATGCCGACGGCCCGGCCGACCCGATCATCGTGCACGCCGATGTACGCCGTATGCTGCTGACCCAGAAGGCCCTGGCCGAGGGCAGCCGCGCGTTCATCTACTTCCTGGCCCAGCAGGGCGACATCGTGCATGCCGCCGACGGTGAGCGCGCCAAGAAGGCCGACGACCTGCTGGCCCTGTTGACCCCGATTGCCAAGGCCTTCATCACGGAAACCGGCTTTGAGTCCGCCAACCATGGCGTGCAGATTTTCGGTGGCCACGGTTTCATTCGCGAATGGGGCATGGAGCAGATCGTGCGCGACGCGCGCATTTCCATGCTCTATGAAGGCACCACCGGTATCCAGGCACTCGATCTGATCGGTCGCAAGGTGCTGGGCTCTGGCGGTCAGCTTCTGCTGGCCTTCACCGGCCTGATCGACGAGTTCTGCGAGGCCAACAGCGACGAGGCGGTAGCACCCTTTGTCGCCGCCCTGAAACAGCACAAGGACGAGTGGCTGGAACTGTCGATGAAGATCGGCGAAGCGGCCATGCAGAATCCGGACGAAGCCGGCGCCGCCGCTGTGGATTACCTGATGTACGCAGGCTACGTGACCCTGGCCTACTTCTGGGCCCGCATGGCCGCCGTCGCCCAGGCGAAAATTGTCGCCGCCGAGGGTGACACCTCCTTCTACCAGGCCAAGCTGATGACCGCGAAGTTCTACTTCGACCGTCTGCTGCCGCGCACCGCGGCGCACAAACAGGCCCTGCTGTCAGGCGCCGACAACCTGATGCAGATGCCTGAGGAACTCTTCGCCTTCTGATACAGACGGCGTGACTTGAGTGTGTGTTCGGGGGACAATGGCGCAAGCCTGTCCCCCTTTTTTATGTGCAGGATGTACCGGGCCGCGTTCGGCTGTACATCGCGAGAGGGCAGGACGCCCGTAGTGATGAATTGCCATGTCAGAACATAAACAGAATCAAAGCGACGCCCAGGATGAACCCCGCCTATACCCGGAAGACCAGGCGAAAGTCGACGCCTTCCTGCAGCGCGGTGTCAACGCGGTGGAGCGCAAGCCCTTCCGGCCCTTCCGCCTGCTGCTGATCCTGGTGGTGATTGTGGTCGGCCTGAGCTTTTTCAGCCAGCTGCTGGCCCGCTGGGCCGGGGTCTATTGACCCTCAGCCCGGTTTGACCAGGCAGTAGAAACCGCCGTCCAGCCACTCGTTGCGCTCCATGCGCAGCGGTGTGATTTCAAAATGCTTCAGCTCCAGCCCGGCACCGGTGGCGCAGGCCTCCACGTAGTCGCGGCTGTGGGCATAGCGCGCGCTGGGCAGCAGCTCGTACTCCCCTTCCAGCAGGTGCTCGGTGGTGAACAGGAACTGGGCGCCCGGCGCGGCAGCAGCGGCCACCGCCGCAAAGATCCTGTCGAGCCGCCCCAGGTAGACCAGTGTGTCGGCGCAAAGGATGAGATCCGCCTGCTCTTCCAGGGTCGGCAGCGTGCTGAGCAGGTCGCCCTCGATGAGCTTGTGGTAGACGCCCTTTTTCTCCGCTTCCTGCAGCATCTGCGCTGCCAGGTCGATGCCGGTGAGGCGGGTCACCACATCGCTGAAGGCAACGCCCGCCAGGCCGGTACCGCAGCCCAGGTCGAGGCCGACGTTTTTGACGCCGCCGTCAGAATTCAGCTGGTCGTACAGCGAGCGCAGCTTGGTGGGGCCGGCGTAGCCCAGGGTGTTGCCCAGGTGTTCTTCAAAGCCCACCGCGTAGGCGTTGAACACCGAGCGCACGTAGGCCTCCGGCGCGCGTTCGCTGCGGCGGTGCTGCAGGGCGTCCAGGTGGTGTCGGGCGTTGGCATCGCCGGGGCTCAGGGCCAGCACTTTGGAAAAAGTCTCTGCCGCCGCGTGGTACATGCCCGCGCTGTTCTGCACATTGGCGAGTCCGCGCAGGGCAGGCACGTCGTTGGGCAGGTCCTTGAGGATGCGTTGATAGCAGCTGCCGGCCTTGCCGCCCTGGCCCTGGCTGAAGTAGGTGGTCGCCAGGCCGCGCCGGGCCGCGTGAAAATCCTCGCGGATGCCCAGTGCGCTTTCGTAGCAGGCGATGGCGTTTTCAGCGTCGCCGAGGTCAACGTAGGTGTTGCCCAGGTTGTGGTAGGTTTCCGCAGATATCGGGCGCAGCTTGAGCGAGGTCTGGTAGCTTTTTACCGCCTCCCGGTTGGCCTTCATCCCGCGCTGGCTGTTGCCGAGGTTGTACCAGCTGTCCGGGTCCCGCGGATTGCTGTTGAGAAGGGCCTGGTAACAGCGCGCGGCCTCTGCATAGCGCTTCAGCTTGTTGTAGGCGCTGCCGAGGTTGTTGATCGCATCGGCAAAATCAGGCTCCAGTTGCAGGGCCCGGCGGTAGTCCTCGATTGCGGCTTCCGGCCGCTCCATGCGGGTGTGGATGACCCCCAGCAGATTGTGCAGGGCGGGTTGCTCCGGGTGCAGGCGCACCAGCTGGCTGGCTTCCGCCCGGGCCGCCTCCAGCTTGCCGCGCCGCATCAGGTGGGTGACGCGATCGAAATCGTCCCGGGTCAGTGGACCGCCGGGCTGGGATTGCAGGGCCTTCAGGGCCTTGCGCGCCTTCTTGTTGCCCGGTTGCTGGGCCAGAATCTGGTGATAGATGCGCTTGGCGGCTTCCACCTGCCCCTTGCTGGCAAGGGAACGGGCTTCGGCCATCTGTTGATCGGCGCTTAGGGAACGTTGGCTCATCGGGCTGTACTGGGATTTGTTCGGGGAGGGCTACTGTAATTGCCCCGCCTTTATTAGTACAGCGCAGGGAGGGTGCGGCCACGCCAGGCGTGGCCGCGAACGGGTCAGAAGTTGAAGCCGACACCCAGCACATAGGCCCAGGCGCCATCGTCGAAGTTATCCTCGGCCGAGTCGCCGCTGTCGAAGAAGAACTGGTATTCGGCACGGCCCAGAATGTAGGTGGATTCCAGCACGTAGTATTTCAGGCCGAACTCCAGGCCGGCAAAGGCGCTCTCCTTGACGTTGTCGCCGTAGATGCCACCCAGGCTGGCGCCGAGAAACGGCCGCGCATTGCCGCTGCCGAAATGGTAGTTGGCGTAGCCGCGGGTGCTGCCGTTCCAGGCGTCGTCGGTGACCCCTTCACCTTCGATGTCGGCGTAGCTGACGCTCTGGCGGATACCCAGGGACAGGTCGGGCGAGGTGTACCAGCCGATGTCGCCGGAAATACCGAAGTTGCTGTTATCGAAATCCTTGTCACTGGTACCGGTGCCCGACAGTGAGAATTCGCGGTCGCCTTCCTGCGGCGCTGCGGCCAGTGCAACGGGCAGCAGTGCAGTGCAGAAACCCAGGGCGACAGTTTGTTGTAGCTTTTTCATTGTGTACTCCTTACGACGAGATGATCGCAATGGCCCGGCGGCGTAGCCGCGACAGTCGAACGGGGAATGCCCGGAATGAGGGGGTTACCAAAGGGCCAGAGGATCGAAAGTTACCCCGGGCGGATTGATTCCCAGCCGACTGTTGTGTTGACTGCCGGCGCGGGGGTACAGCGAAGTTACCGGCGCTGTACCGCTGCGCTGGAAGTACCGGTTTGGACAGGTGGCAGAGGGCCCGGGTTCAGACTGGTGTGCGTGAATATTGCCTTGCAATCACCGCCACCGGAAATGTAGGAGGAGGGGCTTGGTTGCCGTTATTCCCTCTGGTATAGTTGCGCCCCCTTGAAATTCACGGTGTGTAGCGCAGCCTGGTAGCGCACTTCCTTCGGGAGGAAGGGGTCGGAGGTTCGAATCCTCTCACACCGACCAATACGAAACGGTCACCCAATCGGGTGGCCGGTGGGTGTGATGGTGGTGAGAACCTCCCCAGGTTCGACAAACTGTGCCTACGGCACAGTTTGCACCGAGCCGCGCATGCGGCGAAGCCCCGCTGGGGTCACAACAGGCTTTAGCCTGTTGTGAGTCATCCTCTGCTGCGAGCCACTTCGAATCCTGTGAGAGGATTGGAACCACAGGCTCAATCGACGTCTTCAATAGGAACTGATTTATACCGTTCTAAGCACCTAGATTGGTGCAATAAATGCAGAAAGCGCATAGTTCAAGCAGAATAAAACCAACATGCATTCATCTCTACAACTGCGTATTTGTAATTTAATGGTTTAAGAAGCTGCGATTCTTGCAGCCATAGGATCTCCGGTTTTAATAAGCGCCGCTTTCGCCACTGAGGAGAACTCAGCTTGCCTAGATATCATTTGCCGTAAGAGCCTTAAGTCTCTCTTTGCCTCAGCGCGCTTGGCTACCCCCCCATTGCCGAGTTTTGCCTCTTTCATAGCATTTTGGTAACTATTGAATATTTCTCTGCAACTAGCCCAGACTTGTGCACGACGAATATTAAGTATTCTTTCGTCTAAATAATATTTATCTATGGTGAAGAGCACTCTTTCCCTATCCTGATCCTCAGCACCTTCTTGTGGAACAGGTTTGCCATTGTCGTCGAAGCTCAAAAGCAAATAGTCTTCTTCGTCCATCGGGTCAAGAAACAAAGGTAGTTCGTCATGCCAGTCATCAACTTCACAGCCGCACCTCAATGGTTCGTTCAAAATAGGGAAGAATGTCCCTTTCTTAGCATTCGGTCGCCTTTTGCAGAGGCGATAGTTTTCTAGATCAAACGCCAACCAGTAATAACCAGGGTGACCGGCCAGATCAGTTCCATCTATACATTTGGTTCCCTTTTTTGGCCTGAAATGCTCAACCTCTTGGTAGTCACCCCCGAATTTGGTTTCTGTATACCAACACTTTTCATGGCTCAGATCGGATAGCCACTGAATCAAAACAGGGGCCCGCCAATGATTTTTATAAAGCTCAATCAACGCATACTTGGCCTCTAAATCAGGTGCAGCTACTATTTCCAAAGTAATTTCATGAGCGCGCGCTTTCCATACTTGTATTTCCTCGGGAAGATCGGCGGGAAATCTTACTCGCATCATGAAGATTTCTCCTCTTCAATTAGCTCGCTCAGAAGCTGGTCAGATAAAGCCTGTATCTCTCTATACTCCTCCGGGGTGAAATCGGGTTTTCTAAATGTCGGATTCCTACCTATCGCTTTGGCAAAGTTCGAAAAATACGGATTCGGATGAGCATGAGTCAACCCCATTTCCTCTAATTCATTGTTGAGTTTTTTGAGCTCATCCGATAACTCACCATCTACAACCTTCATTGACAACAAGCGGTTCCTTAAATCGATCTTAGATTGAATCTCTTTATCCAAGCTGGTGCGAATACCATATAGTTCTGATTGGATAATTGCCTCAACCCCAAGAGTTATCGGATCCTCTTTTGGCATAGAAGATGTTCTTCCCTCACCACTCTCGGTCAGCACCCTAACCTGAGACGCGTACAGCGACGTGAGCATTAGAGGATCATGGGTAGTCAGAATCACCTGACTACTTTTCCATGCGTTTACACCAGTTTCCTCACTATCGTGATCGAGGATTCTCTGGATCTGATCAAAGAAGTCCAACTTCCAACGGGGGTTTAGGTACGTATCGGGCTCGTCCAGCAGATAAAGTGACTCATCATCACGGGTAAATTTCATCAGACCAACTACAGTAAGTAACTGTCTCTCTCCTTCAGATAGCTCGGCGAAAGTCACCTTTTCATTGTTCGACAATATGACGGATATTATCGTGTCCTCTAGCAAGTCAGCTATATATGTACTCTCCAGATATTTAAACAAAGTTGCAGTATCCGGATATCTATCACGTAACCGCTGTAAAGACTGCTTATCTGGCAAAAACAAATAGAGTCGATCTTGTTGTTCCGATCGCCCCCGAAAATCTATGACCTTGCGTTCTTTGTTATCGATGGGAGCAATTGATTCTTCCCATAAGTCCGAGAGAAATTCCTTGACCACTCCCCTCGCATACCAAAACCTACGATCGCCCTCATTTTCCATAATGGCGCTTGGTTTCGACTTGAACCAGAACGGTTTCTTTAGGCGAAACAAAACGGAGTCTAGAGAGACTATGCCAAGCTTATGCAATATGTCGTTGCACGCTGGATCGTCATCAACCAAAAAAGCCAACAAGACAAAGTAGCTGTGTACGTCGCGGCAATAGAAAAATCTGCGAAGAATCGAGTCCTCGCCCTCGGTCAAACGCTTATAGAACTGCGTCTGATGTTTCACAAATAATTCTTCTATACGCCAGTTTGTTCCCGAGTAATATGTAAAAATATTCAATGGCAACAACTCATCTCTATTCGACCTCAAAAAGGCCAAGGATTTCTTGGAGCCATCAACGCTGACTTTTGTGTTTCTCCTTACTAGCGAGTCGTAATCTATCTCAATTTCGTGACCTCTACATTCATAGCTCAATCCGTAACTGAAATCGAGGGTCTCGCTCAGGTCTATAGATCGAAAAACAGAGACTATTATTTCTATGAGATTCGATTTGCCAACGCCGTTCTGACCAATCAGAGTGGTTATGGATGAATCAGCATCAAAATTCGTAGTGAAAGCTACAAACCCCTTGTAGTTGGATACCCTTAGTTCCCTGAGCTTCACCTAATTCGCTCCTCTATCCCTCAAGGATACCGGCCACTGGTTTAAGTACATATCCAGCCTCGATTTCGAGTTTCAATTGACTATAGAAAGTCGGCAGTTCCAATTGCGACTTCTTCCATATAGCCTTGGCATCAGCCTTTCCGTTCTCAGCCATAATTAGCGGAGCGATGATGGAGTCGTCACCCGGCGTCCTCTTTCCAAGCATCAACTGAGTAGTTATTTTCATCTCTTTATAGCCTCCGCTGTTAGTAAGAATTTTGTTATTGGAAGAGCCGATCAGGTGGTCTCCAATCAAGTCTGATATTTGAACCGCTATTTTCTCTACTGACTTCAAACAGTCTTTTAAGCGATTGCAGATCGAGAGCAACTCATCAACCTTTCCCACAATTCGGGCTTGCTCTTTTATTGGAGGGAGCGGCAAAGGCATTTTTCGAAAATCTCCAACATTTATCCCCTTAAGAGCAACGCCTTTAGTCTCCCCGGCCATCCACGCCTGGCAAACTGGCGCATCTATGCATACTCTTATGTATCGCCTGTCAACAAATCTACTTACAGGAAACCGCAATACATGCTGAGTTATGTTTCCACCTTCCAGCTCGGGCGGGACAAATGCTGTTTTTCCTATAGTGCCGTCCTTAGTAATTAGAAGATCGCCAGGTACTAATCTTGTTTTTTCAAACTTAGATGCCCTTTCGATGTCACACTTTCTTAGTTTATCGATTTCAATCTCACCGTTACGCATTTCAGATATCCGAACCGTCGGGACACCCTCCTCGGACCACACCGGTTTCAATATTCCATAAGTAACTATCTCTTCAGGTCTACAGAGCTCTTGAACAGATGTGAGACTCCACCCAGGAGCGAGGTCAAAACCCAAGCTATTCTGCTCCTCTTCACTGGGCACTCTTTCTTTTCTGGTTTTGCCCTCTTCAATCAACTGCTTTTTTTCTGCAGCAATTTGTTCTAACACTACACTCGCTGGCTCGTCGCCCGGATATTGAGGGACCAGTTTTCCCGTCACTGCGAGCTGCAATATTGTTTGTTCGACCTGGCCGATGCTGTGTTCGGTGGTGAACAGAGTGTCGAAGTGTTCGGCGATTCTGGACCAAGCTTGGTTAAACGCTTCGGCGTTTTGGGCGTTGGTGAGCACAGCCAGCAGGGTTTCTACCAAAGTTTGGTGAGCGGTGAAGCTGTTTTTTTGTTGGACTTCTAGGGCATCACACAGGGCCATGAGTTCGTCGACTTTGGCCACTATGCGTTCTTGTTCCTCCAAGGGCGGAATAGGAATAACCCCAGCGAAAAACTGCTTGTCGTTAATTGCCGGATAAGCAATACCCGCCTGAACACTCTCCACATAACCTACGAAAGTTGGTGACCTTAAGTACCTATGCAAATAGGATGCATTAATTCCGGTAAAGGGGTGGATAATCGCAAATGCAGTACTTGCTATAGGTTCGGGTTCGAATTCCCTATCTACCACGGCTATATTTAGAAGGTATGGTCTAACTGTTGAGTAGATCACAGTACCCTTCCTGACAATCTTTCTAGCCCTTGAAGGCGCATTAGAAGGCAGAATTACGCTAGGCTCAGATACAACACCTAGCTCTTTATTTATTGCCCCAACATCAATATATGTGAACTCACAGTCCGGAGTTTTTTGACCCCAATCATGGCCTATATCCGCTAATCTAACCCACTCCCATGTGCTAGGAATAGCATGTGGAATTTTATCACGATCTATAGGCTCATATTTCTTCGGTTTTTTAATTATCTTTTCTCTTACTAATTTAGTCTTTTCAGCCGCCATGATTTCAAGTAATTTTTTTACGGGGGAATCTTTTTTATCCTGAGGCACCAATAATCCGCTTACAGCCAAATCAAGTATTAACTCCCTCAGCTTTTTTATTCCATAGAGTTCTCTTTCACCACTCGCCCCTCGCCCAGTAGCAGCTTTGGACTTAACCGCCGAAGACCAAACATCCAAACTATCCGTAATAAGTTTCTCAACAGCCGCCATTACTTAGCACCCTCACTAGCCAGCGCTGTCGATAAAATATTCTTTAACTCATCGCGCAGCTCTTGAATCTTTTGTTGCTGTTCGACGTAATCGGCTAACAGCTCTTCTGGGTCATGGCAGATTTGTTCTCCTACATGGGGGTTTTTGATATCGAGGTTGTAGTTGCGCTCCTTGATCTCATCCATACTGACTTGCCAGGCGAATTCGTTTTCCTGGCGGTTTTTGCGTTTGGTTTTAGTCTTAATTGTTCTTCCCTCACCCCACCACTCGGTGCAGGCGGCGAAGTCTTCTAGCTTCATGGGCTTGGTTTTGTTAAAGGCTTTAATGCCTTCTGGCAGGGGAACCTCGTAATACCAAATATCTTTGGTAGGTTTCCCCTTTTCAAAAAACAGGATATTGGTTTTGATACTAGTATAGGGGGCGAACACCGAGTTAGGAAGGCGCACCAAGGTGTGGAGGTTGCACTCTTCCAATAACAGTTTTTTGATCTTGGTTTTTACACCTTCACCAAAGAGAGTGCCATCGGGCAGAACGACGGCGGCTCGGCCATTTTCTTTTAATACCTCGAGTATATACTGCAAAAACAAGTCGGCGGTTTCGCGGGTTTGCATTTCACTGGGAAAGTTTTTCTCGATCCCGTCTTCTTCCATACCGCCAAAGGGCGGGTTGGAGACCACTACGTCGACCATGACCTCAATATCTAAACTTGAGAGTGGTTGATTTAAGGTATTGCCGTGGCGAATATTTTTTGGAACCTCGATGCCGTGCAACATCATATTGGTAGTGCAGAGCAGGTGTGGGAGTTGCTTTTTCTCTACGCCGCGTAGCGACTCTTGAAGCTGCCTTCTATCGTCGTTAGTTTTAACTTGCTTTTCTAACAAATCGACCGAGCAGGCGAGGAATCCACCGGTGCCACAGGCTGGGTCGAGGATGGTCTCACCTAGTTGCGGGTCGATCATTTGCACAATAAAACGAGTAACAGCACGGGGGGTATAAAACTCGCCAGCATTACCAGCGCTTTGTAGGTCTTTGAGAATTTGCTCGTAGAGATCACCGAACAGGTGGCGTTCTTCAGAGCTGGTAAAGTCGATCTCGTTGAGTTTGTTAATGACCTGGCGCAGCAAAGTGCCGTTTTTCATGTAGTTGAAGGCATCACTTAAGGCCTCTTTCACCACATAGCCCCTGGGGTTGGTATCGATAGGGGCGTTGAGGTTTTTAAGGTCATCAATCAATTTGTTATTGATAAAATCTAATAACTCATCCCCCGTCATACCTTGGCTATCTTCAGCCCAGTTACGCCATAAATACCGTTCTGGGATCGGCGCTTTATAGTTATCCAACTCAAACTCTAGCTCTTGTTCTTGGGCGTCGAAGATTTTGAGGAATAACAACCAAGACATTTGCCCCAGGCGCTGGGCATCGCCGTCAACACCGGCGTCTTTGCGCATGATGTCTTGGATTGATTTTATCACGCTTGATATAGACATTCGTTTCTCTACTGCTGGGCGCTAGGCGCTGTGTTTATCGTCGTACAGGACTTGTTCTAAGTCGCTGATGGCTTGTTCGTATTCTTTGGGGCTGCCAAAGGCTTTTTTAACAATTTCTAGGGGGCGGCCCATTTGATCAAATGGGGTGACTTTTAACACCTCTTTCGATTCGATTTCGGTGACGCCACTATCGGCATACTTATCCAACAAAGCATTGAGAACGGACTGAGCCGCCTCAGAGTATTGGCCGAAGTAGTTGCGTTTTTTGACGTTATCGGCGCGCTCTTTTCGGGTGAGTGGCGGTTGATCAAAGGCGACGTGGCAGATTAAATCAAAAGGGTCCAATTCGCGGCTGACGTCTTCTTCTAAGGCCTCCCAGATTACACCATGCTGTTCTAGCTCATCGATGATGGCTTGTTTGCGATCGCTGCTTTGCCACTTTTTGATGAAGTCATCCATGGTGGCGAATTGTTTTTTGATGGTGTTGCGGGTGTAGTCTTTAAAGGACTCGGTGATAAGCTTGCCGTCGGTATCGTAGTATTGCACGCGCTCGGCGACTTTGCGCACTGTGACGCCGGCAACGCGGTATTTGATGTGCTCGCTATGTTCGTCGTCGGGCCACTCGTCAGTGATGACTCCGCCGCCGGTGCCCGTGCCCTGGTCAACCCCTGCCCCGCCCGGTTTGTCGCCGTCACTATCGGTGGGGTTGCCGGCCAGTTCGTCGTCGAAGTCGGGATTGTCGGTATCGATGATGGTACCGGGGTCGGTTGTCATAATTTGTTCAGGTGGGCCATCGAAGGTTTCGTCGGCAAAGAGTTCGGTGGCTTTTTTGAAATCGAGGATAGTGAACCAGAGTTTGTTGTAGCGATCGTCGATACGGGTGCCGCGGCCGATGATTTGTTTGAACTTGGTCATGGACTGGATGTTTTGGTCGAGCACCACCAGCTTGCAGGTTTTGGCATCGACTCCGGTGGTCATCAGCTCGGAGGTGGTGGCGATGACCGGGTAGGCCTTTTTGGGATTTATGAAGTTGTCGAGCTGGGCTTTGCCTTGGTCATCATCGCCGGTGATTTTCATCACGTATTTGTCGTTCTTCTGCACTTGCTCGGGGTTGTGGTTGATGAGCGCGCGGCGCATACGTTCTGCGTGATCGATATCGTTACAGAAGACGATGGTCTTGGCCATAGGGTCGGTGCGCTGTAGGTAGGCGCTGATGGTTTGGGCGACCAGGTCTGTGCGTTCGTCGATCACCAGGGTGCGGTCGAAGTCTTTTTGGTTGTAAATGCGGTCGGGGATGGCTTCGCCTTGTTTGTCGACTTGGCCTTTTTCCGGGCGCCAGCCCTGGAGGTCGACATCGATATCGACGCGCACCACTTTGTAGGGGGCGAGAAACCCGTCTTCGATGCCCTCTTTGAGGGAGTAGGTGTAGACTGGCTTGCCGAAGTAATCGATGTTTGAGACTTCTTCGGTTTCTTTGGGGGTGGCGGTCATGCCAATTTGTGTGGCGGAGCTGAAATAGGTGAGGATTTCACGCCAGGCGCTGTCTTCGGCGGCGCTGCCGCGGTGACACTCGTCGATGACGATCAGGTCAAAGAAGTCGGGGCTGACCTGCTTGTAGGCTTTTTGCGATTCGTCGGGGCCGGTGAGGGCCTGGTAGAGGGCCAGGTGGATTTCGTAGGCGGGGTCGACGTTGCGGCCGGTGATTTTGGTCATGGCCTGGCCGAAGGGCTGAAAATCATTGATGCGGGTTTGGTCGACGAGGATATTGCGATCAGCCAAAAACAGGATGCGCTTTTTTTGTTTGGCCTTCCACAGCCGCCAGATCATTTGAAAGGCGGTGTAGGTTTTGCCGGTGCCGGTGGCCATGACCAGCAGTATGCGGTCATCCCCGTTGGAGACGGCTTCTACGGTTTTGTTGATGGCTTGTAATTGGTAGTAACGTGGCGATTTGCCGCTGCCGTCGTCATAGTAGTCCTGTGTGATGGTGGGGAGTTGCGCATCGCTGTAGCCCTTGAAGGCGCGGTACTTGGCCCAGAGCTGATCGGGGCTGGGGAAGTCTTCGAGGGCGATTTCAGTTTCTATCGGCTCGCCGGGTGAGGTGGTTTTATCGTGGAAGATAAAGCCATCGCCGTTGCTGGCGAAGACGAAGGGTACATCGAGTAATCGAGCATAATTTAGGCCCTGCTGCATACCTTTGCCGATTTCGTGTTTATTGGCTTTAGCCTCGATCACAGCTAGAGGCATGTTGGGTTTGTGGTAGAGGACGATATCAGCGGATTTGACGGTTTTGCGCACGCCCATTTGGCCGCGGACGATGACTTTGCCGTCGCGGAGTTTTACTTCCTGGCGGATTTGGAGCATGGAATCCCAGCCAGCTTGCTCTATGGCCGGGAGGAGGAACTTAGTAATGATATCTGTTTCTGTAAGTTGTTTTTTAGTCTTGTGGTCCATTCAAGACGATTCCACTAGCTTTGCTTTTGTGCTTCCAAAGACGTCGATGGGAGGTGAATTTTTGTTCGCTTCGGATAGTAACTCGTTAAGGCCGGTTCCGCCTAATATACATATAGGAATCAGCTTGTTATGAGTAAAACCTCGGACTGGACTTTACGTGATTACAGTTGGGGGAAGTGTTTAGTAAGTTACTATGGGGGTATAAATGGGGGTATATATAAATAAAATATTTATATTTTCCAATTATAACAATAGGTTAACTATATATTTAAGGCGGTCTCACACGCCGTATTTTCCAGGACTTTTTAATCAGGCGGGTTTTGTTAGCCCTCCGAAAGCTTCAATAACGGTCTCCTCGGCCTGTCGTATTTCATCGTCCCGCATCCAGCCAAAGTGGCTTTTGCGCTTGTTGGCGGACAACTGCCCGGCATTTTGGTGGACGACCCGGATGAATAGGTCGAGGTCGTGGCGTGGCCAGTCGAGCAGGGTATTGAGCGTTTTCCTGGCTCTGTCGAAGCCCAGCAGAAAGTCAATCTTGCGTATTCCAGACCAAGCCTGCCACTGATTCCACGCGAAGCCTGCCACCCATTCCACGGCAAAGCTGCCACTGATTCCAGGGCAAGCCTGCCACCCCGGCAGGCAGCCTGAGGGCACCCAACAGAG
>NZ_VRYZ01000002.1 GCF_008064635.1 Parahaliea aestuarii | reverse complement strand
CCCGGTCAGTGACCTGCCGAACTGCTTCGACTTTGAATTCTTCGGGATAACGCTTGCTGCTCATATGCACCTCTCTGGTAGCCATTGTGTATGGCTGAAAGGTGTCTAGCAAACTGGTGGCGATTCAGGCAGAGCAGCCCTAAGGCTGTTCTGATCCATCCCTCGCGGTAACCTGCCGCACACTCAGACTCCAACGTTTCGAGACGAGGCGTAGTTCTTTATTCGTTGAACACCCCGTCAATCACAGTGATTCTTCAATCGAGCGCTGGTGGCACAAGGCCTGGATTTCCCCATTGCCATCTTCAGTCTAATACCATTGCCACTACCGGCACTTACAGCGTCACCACGAAGGCCCGCTCAGGCGAGGCGCCCTGTCGCACGGTGTTGTAGCACCGGGTAACGCCCTCGAGACCCTGGGGATGGTCAATCGCTATCCAGTCGTCGATTACTGCCAGAAAGGACTGCCAGGCCTCATCCAATCGCTGCTGGAACACCGCCGGTCCCCACTCCGCGTTGCGTTTGGCGATCTGGTCCGGCGCGAAAAACATTGCCGGACGGGCGCCCGGCAAGGCACTGGTATCCTGACTGCCCCAGTCGTCGTAATGGGTTACGCCCACGCTGCAACTGCATACCAGGCTGTCGCCGTAGTGATTGTGAATAGCCGCCAGTAAAGTGCCGCTGCCGGACATATCGACAAAGGCCGCCCGCCGCCCCGCGTCGAGGCCCATAACCTCGTCGTAGGTGAGGACCTGATCGTAGGCACCGGTACCCTCAACAAAGCCCTTGTTGCCTGCCGAGGTAAGGCCGATCACCCGGAAATCGCCGCCGCGGCGCAGCATGTAGGCAGTACACAGTGCGGTTTTACTTGATGCGCTGCCCAGCAGGATTTCTTCGGCGCCGAACAGGTCGTTATCCCGCAGGTAATCGTCGATCACAAAGGCGGTGGTAAACAGCGGGCGGTAGACCATCTGATGATCGTCATAGCCGGGGGGAAAGCCGTTGTCCGCCGTCATCAGGGCGTACTGGTTGTATACCACCGGCAGATCCGCCCGGTGGGCTGCGGTGTCAGTAAAGCCGCGCGAGCTCACATCACCGGGCTCGACTACCAGAAAACTCGCCATGGGGAAGTAGCCGTAGTAGCGCTGTCCCGTTTCCAGCCCGCTGTCTCCCGCCTGCAATACGGTGCCCACACCCCATACCGGGATGATCCCCCAGCCGTCCTGCGCAGGGAAGAACTGCCAGTAGCCGATCATCTCACCGACGACACCGTAGGTGATATTGTTGGCGGTGAACGCGTAGTGATCCACTCTGATGACGGCTTCACCGGCTTTTAATGCCAGGGATTCCGGTGCAGGCAGTTCCTCAACCCGGTACTGTTCAAGATCATCGCGACGGACTGCAAAACGGAAACAGGACATGGACTACTCCAGCGGTGGCTAAACAGGAGCCAGCCTAACCATATCGGTGCCCAAGTAAAAGCTGGCCGCAATACCTGTAGAATGCCGCCCAATGCCCTACTATTGCGGGCCAACCCCTGCAGGCAGTCCTGATGCTCACAATCGGCCAAGTCAATTCACTCACCGTACTGGAGGTCGGCGCGCACGGAGCCATTCTGGACGGCGGCCAGTGGGGACGATTGTTGCTCCCCCTCCTACAGCTACCGTCGGGCCTCGAACCGGGCGCTGCGGTGGAAGTCTTTGTATACCTCGACGCCGAGGGTGATCCAGTGCCGACCACGCAGCGCGCAGCGGCCGCTGTCGGCGAGGTCGCCTGGCTGGAGGTCGTGGATGTCAATCGGCTCGGTGCCTTCGCGGACTGGGGTATTCCCAAGGACCTGTTCATCCCCTATGCCGAGCAGCAGTATAAGCTCAGCAAGGGCCGCCACACCCTGGTGCGTGTTTACCAGGACAAGCAGGGACGCCTGGCGGGTTCCACGCGGCTCGACCACTGGATCAGGGACGATGCCAGCGGGCTCAGGCGCGGACAGAAGGTCAGCCTGATCATTGCCGACAAAACCGAACTGGGTTTCAAGGCGGTGATCAACCACAGGTGCTGGGGGCTACTCTACGGGAATGAACTGTATCGCCGGGTGAGGAAGGGCCAGGTGATCGACGGCTATGTCCGGCAGATTCGCGAAGACGGTAAAGTGGACCTGTCGCTGACTCAACCGGGCTTCAGCGAGGACAAGATGAACGGCATCAGCACCGCGATCCTGGAAGCGCTGGATGCCAATGACGGCTTTCTCGCCCTGACAGACAAGAGCCCGCCGCCGGAGATTTACGCCGCGTTTGGCGTTAGTAAGAAGGTGTTCAAACAGGCCTTGGGCGCCCTATACAAGCAGCGCCGGATTCAACTGGAAAAGGACGGCATCCGCCGGGTGTGAGCCGAGCGGTATCTTTCACAGGCTGGCGGCAGGAACGTGATTGATACTACGCTCTGCGTCGGATACCAGAATCCCGGAAATTCTCTGCAGCGTTTCGGCGGGTGGTTGTTTGTAGTTCCTCCCAGTCGCGCCGGAGACGCTCTTGAGCATCTCCGGCAAGCTCTGGTGATCAGGAGTCAGGATGGTCGATAGGCGGTCACTTCGATTTCAATCAATGCATCTGGCGCCGGAAACTCGCAGATGACCGTCGTATTGGCCGGTCTGATCGTGTCGAATTTCTCAGCGAGAATGTCGACGAGGCTACCGACGTTCTCGCGACTCGACAGGAAAACCCCGCATCTGACCACATCATTCAACGAGCTGCCGGCCTCTTCGAGGGCGGCTTCGATCACGGCAAAGCTGTTTTCGGCCTGGGCTCTGAAGTCGGCGGGCATTTCCCCGGTGGCGGGGTCCTGCCCCATGGTGCCTGAAACGATGACCCAGTTGTCACAGATAACCGCGCGCGCGTAGCGGGCTTTTTCCTCGATAGCAGACTTTGAAAATATCCGATGCTTGCTCACAGGGTAAGGCCTCCTTTTAGCGCCTGTTCAATACGCTCCATGGCTTCCTCGACGCGCTCAATGGGCTCCGATCCAAAGCATATCCGCAGATGCTGCCCACCGTTGCTGCCGTAGAAATTTCCAGATTCCACTGCCACGTGGGCATTTTCCAGCAGGTAGTGGGCGAGCACATCGCCGCTGTGCCCCAGGGCGCTGATATCAGGGAAAGCGTAGATCGTGCCTTCCGGGGCAGGGCAGGTGATGCCGGGTATGGTGTTGAGGCGCGATACGACAATGTCCCTGCGCGCCTGGTCTTTGGCGAGAAATTCCTGCAGGCAATCCTGCGATCCCCTGACGGCTTCAAGAGCGCCGTACTGGACGAAGATGTTGGTATGCGTGGTGCAGTTCATCGTGACGCGTTGCAGGTCGGCAATCAGATGGCGGGGCCCGACGGCGTAACCGATGCGCCAGCCGTCCATTGCGTAGGCCTTGGTGAAGGCGCTCACCGTGATCGTGCGCTCGCGCATGCCGGGGAGTGATGCAAAGTTGATGTGCTTGCGCCCGTCGAAGGTGTTGAACTCATATACCTCATCCGACAGTACCGTTAAATCGTGCTGTTCCGCGATCTTTGCCACCGACAGCAATTCTTCCCGGGTCATCACCGTGCCGCAGGGGTTTGCCGGGTTGATCAGCACGATCATTTTTGTGCGCGGCGTGATTGCGCTGGCAATTCGCTCGGGGTCGGGAGCGTAGCGTCCATTGACAGCGCTCATGGGTACGGGCACCACCTTGCCGCCCGCAAACTCGATTTTGGAGTTGTGCTGGGGGTAGAAAGGCTCGAGTACGATAACTTCGTCGCCCTCATCCAGTGCTGCCATGAACACGGCAAAGGTCGCCTGGGTCACACCGTTGGTGATCAGGACTTCGTCCGCATCGCAGGCGGCGCCGTAGTGGCGGGTGTAGCGCTCGGCCAGGGCGGCGCGCAGTTCGCCGAGCCCGTTCAGCTCACCGTAGTGCACAATTCCGTCATCAAGGGCTTGTTTGGTGGCTTCCTTGATATGCGCAGGGGTATCGACCGAGGGCCTGCCAATTTCGAGATGGATGATGTCGGCACCCTGCGACTGCAGGCGCGCGGCCACTTCGTACATTCCAAAGCCTTTGCTGGCTTGTGTTTTCATTCGTCGCGATGACCATTGCATGGCGTTTTCCTCGTGGAGCTAGTCTGTAGTGGCGGGCGATTATCAGGATGTTGCCGCTTTCCCGCTGGTAGCGGCGGCCGGCCCGGTCATGTACTTGCGCAGCAGGACCACCAGAATGATGCAAACGACCAGTCCGATGGGGGTGTTCATTATCATTGGCAGGGACATTTCGCGGTTGCCTACAATCGCGACCGCAATGAACAGGGCCGTCCCTTCCTGGCGAATCAGGTGCTCGATACAGATGGCAGAGGTTTCACTCTGATTGAGGCGGGACACGCGGGTCAGCCCGAAGGCGAGCACCAGTATAGTCAGGTTCATCCCCAGCACGATCCAGAACAGGGTCCAGAAGTTGTCACGCAGTATCGCTACCTGGTCCATCAGGATGATGATGAAGGCCCCGGTCAGAACCACAACGGCGATGGTCTTGAGATAGCCCCTGACGGATTCGGCCAGACGCTTGTTGTAGTGGCGTACGGCCAGCCCGATGCTGGTGGGTACCAGGGTGATGCTGAAGATCTTCCAGATAAACGCGCCCAGCGGAATATCCACGGCCTGTTCGATATCCATGAAGTAGTGAAGGATGAAATAGGCATAGATCGGCACAATGAAGATATAGATGGCGCTGACAGCCACGCTGAGCGAGAGGGACAGCGCCAGGTCGCCCTTGGACAGGTCCGTCATCAGGTTGGATAACATGCCGCCGGGGCAGGTCGCCAGCAGCATCAGGCCAACGGCCAGCGCCGGTGAGGGTGAGAAGGTCGTCACGAAGAAAAAGCCCACCAGCGGCGGGATGACCAGCATGCCCAGTACCCCCAGCACCAGGGCGCGGCGATTCTCGAATATCCGCCTGAAATCGCCCAGGGTGAGGCTGAGCCCCATCGAGAACATGATGCACCACAGCGACCCCGGCAGCACGATATCGTCAATTATGTTCATGGGCTGTCCTTTTTTGCAGAATGATTGTGAGCTCAGCGCATGGCTGCCGGTGCCTGGTTGTGCCTACAGCCCGAGCCGGTCGCAGGCTCGGCCGTACAGTGAGTACATCCGTGCGCCGATCACCTGCATGGCGCGCAGGTGGGTCGGCTCGGGGCGCACGGCCGGAATCGGAAGTCGCTTCGGGTCATCGTGCAACAGCATTTCCGCGGTCCGCGTCGCCAGCATGGTAGAGGCGGCCAGACCGCGACCGTTACAGGCGGTCAGGGCCCAGGCGTCGGGGCCAAGGTCATAGAGGGCGGGCAGACGGTCGCGCGTAACGGAGCCCTGCCCAAACCACAGGTAGTCAACTTCCGGTACCCGCTTGAGTTGCAGCGCGCTGGCAAGCCTCGCCACCATGGAGCGCCCGAGTGCGGCGGTGTTGCCGGCCGCGCGCAGAGGCATGGCGCCGGTAATCAGGCGGCCGGCTTCGTCGAAGCGGTAGGTGAAGAGGTTGCGGCGTGTATCCGCCAGGCTCTGGCCAAAGCCGATCAGTCCGAGCCTTTCCTCGGGAGACAGCGGAGTGGTGGCGATCTGGCAGACCCGCAATGGGACAATGCTGCTCTCGATGTTCGCGCCGGGAATGGCGGATCGGGCATTGGTGCACACCAGTAGCCGGGAGCCCGCAATCCGTCCCTGGGGGGTATCGGCCCACCACAGATCCTGTTCGCGCCGAAGACTGTTGGCGCGACAGCGGGTGTGCAGTGTCGCCCCGCGCGCCTGTGCGGCCGTCAGGGCGCCGTAAATCAGTTTGATCGGGTGTACCGCGCCGCCACTGGGCGCGAACAGGCTGCCGTGGTAACCGGTCAAGCCGGTTCGTCTGGCGGTTTCCTGCGCGTCGAGTACCTCCATGCTGCCGCCGACAGCGCGCCAGACTTCCTGGTCGGCCTGGCAGGAGGAGAGCGCTTCTGCTGAGTGTGCCGGCTGGTACCAGCCCCCCTGGGCACCCCCGCAATCGATCCCGTACTCGGCAACCAGTTGAAAGAGCAGGTCTCCGGAGCCGGCAATCTCTGCCAACAGCCGGTCTGCCCCGTCTCCAGTGCCCTTGTAGAGCTGCGCCGGACGGACCGCGGAAAAGCTCGGAACAATAAAGCCGCCGCTGCGTCCGCTGGCACCGCTACCGGGCTCACCGGCATCGAGAACAGCCACCTTCGCCCCGGCGGCTTGCAGGCGCAATGCGGCAACGGCTCCGGTTATGCCCGCGCCAATGATCAGTACGTCTTTGCGGGCACCGTCTTCAAAGGGCTCGCTGGCGGGCTCGGACGGAGCCGTTGCGCGCCACAGGCTGTTGGCAATGGGGTGAGCCTGGGAAAACTTTTCGGCGTTCATGGTTCTCGCTGCTGCTACCTGGTGGCTAAACGGGTCGGGCTGCTTTTTCGCGCAATTGATGTCGGGTCGGGACGTCGATCGGCATCAATGCAACTAAAAAAACGTGAATATGGTTATATAATGGCAGGCTAGAGGACCCCGAATGTTTTGGCAAGTGAAACTGTGCCTGTGCCTGTGCTCTGGCTGCTCGCTTATTGGCTCACTGCTGCTAACCTGAACCAGGTTAAACGAGTGCCGTTCAGATGGTCTGTCGATCCGCATTGGTGTTGTTGATTTTGTTGCTGGTCGCTTGCGCCGGCCCGCAGGACCGTCTTGCGCCCGCAGAAATCACCGCCGACAGAGCGCCCGTCACCCGCGATACCACCATCGCCCTGCTGGGCGGCACCGGCATGGTGGGGGGCTATCTGCTGCGTGAAGCGCTGGCTGCCGGCTACCCCCTGCGGGTACTGTCACGCTCACCGGGGCGTCTGGACTACCTGGGAGACCGGGTGACGGTTGTCCAGGGAGATGCCCGGGAGCCGGCGGTGATAGAGCGCCTGTTGCGAGGTGCCGATATTGTCGTCACAGCCATCGGTCCCACCGGCAGCGAGCAGATGCTGAGCACCGCCGTTAGCGGGAATGTGGTTGCCGCCATGAAAAGCCTGGGTATCCAGCGTTACATTGTGGTCTCTGGCGGCGCAGTCGTGGTGCCGGGAGATCAGCGCAGCTTCACCGGGTGGTGGGTTCGCCAATTGGCCCGGCTGCGCTATCCCTCTATCCTGAGGGACAAGCAGGCAGAGTACGACGTGTTGGCCGCAAGCGGGATCGACTGGACCCTGGTGCGCTGCCCGCTGATCGCCGCAGAAGACTACCAGCGGGAGCCGCGCATCTCACTCACCACGCCCACCGATTTCCATCTGCGCGCCGGGGAACTGGCGCGCTTTATTCTCGAAGAGGTCGAGGTGCCACAGTACCGGCGCGAGGGGCCGTTTCTGGGTAGTCGCTGAGGCGGTTTGAAGTCCGGGTGGAATATTTTTTGACTAGGAATGACGGCCGGCGCAATCTGCGATAGCTTGTCCGTTTCGACCGTAGAGGACCTCACCATGATAGACAGGCTGCGGATGTTCACCCTTACTGCCGGTTCCATCCTGATGCTGGCCAGCAGCGCACTCGGTGCAGCCCAGAGCTATCTCCACGCCGACGAGCCCATCGGTAGCGTACGGGACGTCTACAGCGGCACTCTGTACCCGGACATCCAGACCAACACGTTCCGCAATATCGATCGCTTGTTCCCTACCCGAATCGTGGCGGCGGGTAAAACCGCTTCCCCGCTCCCGGCGGCTGCAGAGCCACTGGAGAATTTCAGCTTTCAGTCCCGTGGCAAATCCTATGACCTCTACGATTTCCTGTCGCTGAACCGGGTAAGCGGCATTCTAGTACTGAAGGATGGCGAGGTCGCCTTCGAGAAATACCTGCTGGGCAATAGCGAGAGAACACGCTGGATGTCGATGTCGGTCGTAAAATCTGTTACCGCCACCCTGGTCGGTGCGGCTATCGCGGACGGCCATATCGAAAGCCTCGAAGACCCCCTGACCCGCTACCTGCCCGACTTCAGGGGCAGCGCCTACGACGGGGTGACCGTTCGCGACCTGCTGCTGATGGCCTCCGGCGTCGCCTGGAACGAGACCTACACCGATCCGGCTTCCGATCGCCGCGCCATGCTCGAGGCGCAGATTGCGCAGAAGCCCGGCGGCATCCTCGAACTGATGGCAAGCCTGGATCGCGCAGCGCAGCCCGGTACACGCTGGAATTACAGTACCGGAGAAACCCAAGTGGTTGGTGCCCTGGTGGCCGCCGCCACCGGAAAGCCGGTAGCCGACTACCTGTCGGAGAAGGTCTGGCAGCCCTACGGTATGGAGGCCGACGCCACCTGGTGGCTGGATTCCCCGAACGGGCTGGAAATTGGTGGCAGTGGCCTGTCGGCCACCCTGCGGGACTACGCCCGCTTCGGGCAGTTCATGCTCGGTGGCGGCAAGGTGAAGGGCAAGGCGGTACTACCCCCCGGCTGGGTGGAGGAAGCCACGCGGGACCATCCCCTGGAGGGAAAAGCCGAGCCCTACGGCTATATGTGGTGGCCACTGGATCGTGGATCCTACGCCGCCATCGGCATCTTCGGCCAGTTTATCTTTGTCGATCCCCAGCGCCAGGTGGTGGTTGCCATGTGGAGCTCCCAGCCGAAACCGGTGGGCAAGGATACTGTCGACGAGTACGAGTTCTTCAATGCCTTGAGCGCTACACTAAAGTAGTCCGGCTCTGATTGAGTGCTGTTGAACCACCCCAGGCCCTAATGGAAACTACCCGATGACGCGAAAGCACATTCTCTGCACCTGGCTGGCTCTGCTGCTGATTCTGCTCGCACTGCTTGTCGTGGTGCGTGAGCCCCGGTTCCCCGCCATGCCTGATCTCACCGCTATCGAAGACGTCGGCGCCAGAAAGCAGGCCTTCTATGATTACCTGCTGCCGATTGTGCGCTACCACAACGCCCGGATCAGGCAGGACAGGGAGCGTCTGCTGGACATTGCCGGCGAAGGTGCAGAGCCCGGCTGGTCGGCCAGGCGCTGGCTGAGGGGCCTGAGTGAGGAGTACGAAGTGGAATACGACGACCGCCGTCTCGAAGAGGTACTCGTCACCCTGCAGCGTCGGGTCGATGTGATACCGGCCGACCTCGCCTTGGCCCAGGCGGCGGTGGAGTCGGGTTGGGGGCGATCCCGCTTTGCACTCGAAGCCAACAACCTGTTCGGGCAGCGCTGTTATGAACCGGGCTGTGGCCTGGCTCCGAAGGGACGCGAGTCAGCGCGTTTCGAGGTGCTCAAGTTGCCCAGTATCTCCGAGGCAATCCGCCGTTATATGAACAACCTCAATACACATGAGCGTTATCGCGGTTTTCGGGTAATCCGCGAGCAGCAGCGCGAGCAGGGCATGGCAATCCAGGGAGAACCGCTGGTGAGCGGCCTGGTGAGTTATTCCGAGCGCGGTGACGAGTACCTAAACCAGCTACTGGGCATGCTGCGCCGCAACCGCTCCCTGCTCGAACGGGTGGACGAAGCGTGATTCGCCCGGTGCTGGTTTGCCTGTTGCTGTGGGCGCAGACGTATGCGGCGCTGGCGGCGGATCACGGCGTTATTCTGCTCTACCACCGCATCACCGGGGAGGGGCCAGCAGCCACCCGGGTGACACCCGCACAGTTCGAGCGTCACCTCGACTGGCTGAATGACAATGGCTTTAAAGTGCTCCCCCTTTCACAGCTGCTGGATGACCTTTTCGAGCGCGGTGAAACGCAGGAAAACGCCGTCGCCATCACCTTTGATGATGCCTATGTGTCGGTGTACCAGGAGGCATTTCCGCGGCTGCGCGAGCGCGATATGCCCTTCTCCGTTTTTGTTGCGACCGAAGCTGTCGATAAAGGCTATGGCCACTACCTGGACTGGGGGCAGATAGCGGAGATGCAGCAGAGCGGGCTGGTTGAGGTCGGGCCGCATTCCCTGACGCACGCTCACCTTGAGCAGCGCCGCACTGGCGACTCGCAAGGCGATTGGGAAAAACGGGTGTCACAGGAGATTGCAGGCAGTATGAAGCGCCTGCAAGCCAGGTTGCCGCAGGCACCGATCAAGGTCTTCGCCTATCCCTTCGGGGAGTACAGCGCCGCAACGCTTGAACTGCTCAAGAAAATGGGCTTGCGCGGCCTGGCCCAGCAGTCCGGTGCAGTCGGTGTAGCATCACACGCCCAGCGTATTCCCCGTTTTGCCATGGCCACGGGTTACGACGAGCTGGAGCGTCTGGCAACGTCGCTGCGTGCGCGGCCTATGCCGGTGCAGACAGAGGAGGCTCAGCCGTTTTTCCTGGACGTGGGCGCCTCTCATCCGGCCTCATTTAGGTTGACGCTGCGTGAAGGGGAGTTGGTGCCGGCAACTGTGAGCTGCTTTTCTTCCACGGGCGCTACCCTTGAAACCGCTTCGCAGAGCAATGACCTCACCGTGAGCCTGCCGCCCCTTGCCGCTGGCCGCAACAAGATCAACTGTACGGCCGCTACCGGGCGGAAAGGTGAGTTCTACTGGTATTCACGGCTGTGGACGCTTGCTGATGAGGCGGGGAGCTGGCTGGAGCAGTAATATTCGAAATGTCTGTGCAGACCACAGACCCGTTTTTACCCGAGATAGATAGGACAAGTAAATGACCACCGTTAATACCCTTTCCGGCAGCTGCCTCTGCGGCACCGTCCGCTACACCGCCACTGGTGAGCCCGAGCGCTTTTATCATTGCCATTGCTCCCGGTGCCGCAAGGCCACCGGCACCGGGCATGCCTCCAACCTGTTTCTGCAAGGCAGCCTGCAATGGAACAGCGGCGAAGCGTCCCTCAAACGCTACACACTGCCAGAGGCAGAGCGCTTCTCGAACACGTTTTGCGGCGAATGCGGCTCGCGGATGCCTTTGGCCATCGAAGCCGCTGGTATGGTATTCATTCCCGCTGGCTCGCTCGACGAGGATCCGGCATTTATGCCCCAGGCACGGATTTTTCAGGGCTCCAGGGCGAGCTGGTCCTGCGATGCCAGCGACATTACCTGCTTTGAAGAGTACCCGTCCTGAGGCGAGTACCGCCCTTCGCGGCATGTCGCTCCTCTACAGAGCGGATATTCGGTTGGAAATAGACTTGTGGAAGGTAGCACCAGTCCGGATTTTTACCAGCGTTGTTTGCTCCCGCTGGAAAATTGACATGAACTTTTTCTGGCAGAGGCCAACGAAGAAACTATTGGTACAGAGGTGTTATAGCTCGGAACGAGGACGCCAGTACGCTCGGGGTCGAAAAGCTTCAGGTTCTGAATTAAGTGATTCTAGGGGGCGATGCCACTCCGTCCAAAGTGATTGACGGGTCTTTTACCGCTTCCCTCCTTGCTGATAGTCTCCCCCGTCTCTTTCGTGCTTAAGGCTCCACCATCAGCGGTAACGTGGTTGGCGAAATGGTTGGCAGCGAACGGCCAGCCGCGCTGGATCAGTATGCGGCAGCCTTTGCCGTGGTTGCCTGGCTGGTGGCTGACATTACAGTGGATTTCCGGTGAGTCTCCAGTTTTCGGTAAAGTGAACGCACACTGATACCCGCGATTGCTGCGGCCTTTTCCTTGTCGCCGCTGCAATGTGTCATTAGTTGCTCGAGGTAGTGCCGCTCGCGGGTTCTCAAGTCTAGCCATTCTTCTTCCGCTACCGTTGCAACGGTAGCGCGGACATCGAAACAGTTCTCCAGTACCTGCGCATCGATCACATTGGAGCGGGCGAAGATGATTGCCCGTTCCATCACGTTGCGAAGCTCGCGAGAATTCCCCGGAAACGGCTCAACCTGCAGGCGCTTTATGGCGGAGTCCGTCAGGTGGTAGGTTCTGTCGGCCGCGAGCTTTTCCAGCAGCGAGCGGGCGATCAGGGCGATGTCGTCGGGCCGCTCGCGCAGCGGCGGCAAGGTGATGGGGAAAGTGTTGAGTCGGTAGTAGAGATCTTTGCGGAATTCTCCGACCTCTACCATTTGCGACAGGTCCTTGTGTGTGGCGCAAACCAGACGGAAATCTGCGCGCTTCAGCTGGGTGCTACCGACGGCGCGATAGGCGCCTGTTTCCAGCAGGCGCAGCAATTTTACCTGCATCCCCAACGGCACATCGCCGATTTCATCGAGGAAGAGGGTGCCGCCATGGGCCTCCTCCAGCAGGCCGGGTTTGTTGTGGGTGGCACCGGTGAAGGCGCCTTTGACGTGGCCGAACAGTTCACTTTCAAACAGGGGTTCGGTCAGGCCGGCACATTCCACAACGACAAAATTCCGGTCGGCCCGCTGGCTCATCTCGTGAATAGCGTTGGCCGCCAGCTCCTTGCCGCTGCCGGATTCGCCCAGCAACAGCACCGACGCGTCGCGGGGTGCGACGAGGTTGATCAGTTCCACTACCCGGTTGAAGGCAGGGCTGCGGCCGACCATGCGCTCGCGGTGGATCTCCGCGCTGGCGATGTTCACGGGCTTGAGTATTTCGACGAAGTAGAGGACTTCGCCGTTTGCATCCTTTAGCGGCATCATCTCCACATCGATATGTTCCTTCCCCCGGGGCGTGTTGTGGATGTGCAGTACACGCTCTTTTTCCAGGGAGGTTTTGCAGGCCGCAAGCGGGCAACTTTCACCTGCCTGGTCGCAGGGCCGGTCATATCCGTGTGAGATCTGGTAGCAGCGCTCTCCCGGATGGGGCTGGCCGAAGCTCTGCCGGTAGCTGAGGTTGCTGGCGAGAATGTCGTAGTCCGGCGAGAGCAGGATGGCCGGGTGCTCTATGCTTTCGAGCAGGGAGCTGAAATCGAGGTCGGTGTTGAGCGGGGACGAGTTCACAGGTTTGCGCCATAATTGACATATTCCCTGTCAATTATGGCAAGAGACGCCGCCCTGTAAATAGTCTCTATCCCATCCAGACGCTGGCGGCATTGCTATAAATCTATGAAAAACAGATGGTTAGGAAAATTATTTTCTTGTTGCCCACTATGGCGCAAGGCTTGCTATAACAGTTCCTGAGCCATTGAAAGCGCTTTCATAGGCGCAGTCCGCTGGGACGTACCCAGCTTCGGAGCAGCGAGGACACGAACATGCCCGACATACCTTTCGCGGTGGATCTTGCCTGCAAGCCGGACGTCATTCCTTTCTTCGACGAAGACACCAGTACCTTCTCCTACGTGGTCAGGGACCCGGTCTCCAGCGCCTGTGCGGTGGTGGACTCGGTAATGGAGATCGATTATGCGGCCGGGCGACTCAGCCTGCAGGGCGCGGACCGGATTATCGACTATATCCGCCAGCACGAGCTGCAGCTGGCCTGGCTGATCGAGACCCACGTGCACGCCGACCACCTGTCCGCCGCGCCCTATATCCAGGAGCAGCTGGGTGGCAAAATCGGGATCGGCGAGCACATCGCCACTGTGCAGCAAACATTCGGCAAGATCTTCAACGCCGGAACCGAGTTTGCCCGCGACGGCTCCCAGTTCGACCACCTGTTCCGCGACGGCGAGCAGTACGCCGTGGGTGGGCTGGTGTGCCATGCCCTCTATACGCCCGGCCATACTCCGGCGTGCATGAGCCATGTGATGGGAAATGCCTGCTTTGTTGGCGACACCCTGTTCATGCCCGATGGCGGTACCGCTCGCGCTGACTTTCCCGGTGGCGATGCGCGCACACTCTACCGCTCGATTCAGCGCCTGCTATCACTGCCAGGCGAAACCCGCCTGTTCATGTGCCACGACTACAGGCCCAACGACCGCGAGCTGGAGTACGAGACTACGGTCAGTGCAGAGAAGGCCGGAAACATACACGTACACACCGGGATCAGCGAGGGTGATTTCGTCGCTATGCGCGAGGCGCGCGATGCCACTCTGGGCATGCCTCGCCTGATCCTGCCATCGCTGCAGGTCAACATGCGCGCCGGGCACCTGCCGGCTCCGGAGAGCAACGATACCGTGTATCTCAAACTACCGCTCAACGTCCTGTAGGCGGTGGCAATGGTGTCCAGGCTGGCGCACTACCTGCCGATACTGACCTGGGGGCGTGCCTACAACCGCAGGCTGCTGGTGAGTGACCTGCTGGCCGCGGTGATCGTCACCATCATGCTGGTTCCCCAGTCGCTGGCCTATGCCCTGCTGGCGGGCTTGCCGGTGGAAATGGGCCTGTACGCCAGCATGCTGCCGCTACTGGCCTACGGTATCTTCGGCAGCAGCCGCAGTCTGTCGGTGGGGCCAGTAGCGGTGGTTTCGCTGATGACCGCGACAGCGGTGGGGCAGGTGGCTGACACGGGCAGTGCGGGTTACATCGAGGCAGCACTGTTGCTGGCGTTGCTGTCCGGGCTGTTCCTGCTGCTGATGGGCGTGTTGCGATTGGGTTTTCTCGCCCACTTTCTCTCCCACCCGGTAATTACGGCCTTTATTGCCGCATCGGGACTGATCATCGCCATCAGCCAGCTCCGGCATATTCTCGGCGTCCCCGCCCACGGCGACAACTTGCTGCAGCTACTGGGCAGTCTTGCCGGCCAGCTGGCCGGGACCAATGTCGCAACGCTGGCGACAGGGGGGCTGGCGCTGTTATTCCTGTTCGGGATGCGCAAAGGACTGCAGCCGTTGCTTGTCCGCGCTGGATTGCAGGAACACGCGGCGGCATTGCTGGCCAGAACCGGCCCGGTGCTGGTGGTGGTGGCGACCAGTGTCGCAGCCTGGGCGCTGGGCCTCGGTGAGCGCGGTGTGGCCCTGGTGGGGGAGGTGCCCAGCGGCTTGCCGGCGCTGACGATACCATCCCTCGCGCATCCGGCGTGGCGGGAGCTGGCACTTTCCGCGCTGTTTATATCCATTATCGGGTTTGTCGAGTCTGTGTCGGTGGGACATACACTGGCCGCTAAACGCCGGCAGAAAATTTCTCCAAACCAGGAGTTGATCGGGCTCGGTGCCGCCAACATTGCGGCGTCGGTCAGTGGCGGCTACCCGGTAACCGGCGGCTTCGCCCGCTCGGTGGTGAATTTTGATGCCGGGGCTGAAACCCCGGCAGCTGGGATGTTCACTGCGGTGGGAATCGCCGTGACTGCGCTGTTGCTTACGCCCTACCTTGCCTATCTCCCGCAGGCGACGCTCGCCGCCACGATTATCGTCGCTGTGTTGTCGCTGGTGGATCTGTCGATCCTGAAGCGCACCTGGCAGTACGAAAGATCGGAGTTTGTGGCTGTTGTTGCAACCCTGCTTGCTACGCTGCTGCTGGGTGTGGAGGCAGGCGTCGCCTGTGGTGTGCTGGCTTCGCTGGCGCTGCACCTTTTCAAAACTTCGCGACCGCATATGGCGGTGGTGGGGGAGGTACCGGGTACCGGGCATTTCCGCAATATCAGTCGCCACCAGGTAGAGACGCACGACAGCATACTCTCCCTGCGTATCGATGAAAGCCTGTACTTCGCCAATGCCAGCTATATTGAAGACCGGCTCTATGCATTGCTGGCAGAACGGCCGGCGGTAAGGCATGTGATACTCATGTGCAGCGCCGTCAACGAAATCGATCTCAGTGCACTGGAGACCCTGCAATCCATCAGCCAGCAGCTTGCCGATGGCGGTATCAGCTTCCATCTCTCAGAGGTCAAGGGGCCGGTGATGGACTGCCTGCAACGGACCCGGTTTCTGGAGCAACTGAGCGGCCGGGTGTGGCTGACCCAACACCAGGCGGTGACTGCTATTCTCAGTGACAGGGGCGCAACGGCGGCGGCAGGTGATTCGACATCCGCCGGGAAACGGTAGCCCCACCCCGCAACTTGAACGAAGGAGCAGTCGGCATGGATGAATTTCCACATACTTACAGTGTTGCAGTCAGCGCGGATCCAGACGATGCCGTGCGTATCACCGCGGAAGGTTTGCCCGGACTGGCCGCCGCGCCGCCGCGCCAGTTTGGCGGCTCGGGTGAGCAGTGGTCCCCGGAGGACCTGTTGATGGCGTCATTGGCGAGCTGTTTCGTGCTCTCCTTCCGCGCCATCGCCGGTATGAACAATCTCGAATGGTCGGAGCTCAAGGTTGAAGCCAGTGGCGAACTGGACAAGGTCGAGCGTATTACCAAGTTTACCCGGGTGACCATCGATGCCCGGCTGGCGGTGGGCGCGGAAGAGGACAGCGCGAAGGCTGAACGCTTGCTGCAGAAGGCGGAAGCCGCCTGCTTCATTTCCAATAGCCTGAATTGTGAAGTTCACCTCCAAAGCGAGATATTCGGGGCCTGATGCACAAGGAGTCGGTATGACTATAGTCAATTTCACACCCTGGTCGGCGCTGCTCGGTGGGGCGTTGATTGGCCTCGCCGCCGCCCTGCTGCTGGCGCTGAATGGCCGCATCGCCGGCATCTCGGGCATTGCCGGCGGTATTCTGGACCCGCAGCGGGGTGATGTAGGCTGGCGGGTCACGTTTGTGCTCGGCTTGGTGCTGGGCGGTTTCCTTTACCAGTGGCTGGGCCTGGGGGTTGGCGTCGGGCATATTGCTGCGGTTGTGGATACGCCGCAGCTGGTGCTCGCCGGCTTGCTGGTAGGGGTGGGCACCACCGTGGGCTCTGGCTGTACCAGCGGGCATGGCATCTGCGGGCTGGCACGCCGTAGCCCGCGTTCGCTGGTGGCGACGGTGACGTTCATGCTGTCGGCGACCATCACGGTATTCGTGGTGCGCCATGTACTGGGAGAGCAATGACCATGCGGTTCTATTCCCAGCCACTGGCAGCGCTACTCGTGGGGGTGCTGTTCGGTCTCGGCTTGTGCGTGGCGCAGATGATCGACCCGGCCAAGGTGGTGAACTTCCTCGATATCTTCGGTACCTGGGACCCTTCGCTCGCACTGGTCATGGGCGGTGGCCTGGCGGTCAACGCACTGGCGACACCATTGATTCTGAAACGGCCGCATCCGTTGCTGGACAATCGCTTCCGACTGCCGACCCTGACAAAGGTGGATCCACGCATTGTCATCGGCGGTATGATTTTCGGTGTGGGGTGGGGGCTGGCGGGCTATTGCCCGGGGCCAATGCTGACCTCGCTGAGCTTTGTCGATGCCGACATCCTGACGATTGTAGCGGCCTATCTGATCGGTACGTTTGCTGCCCGGCGTTTCCTGTAGAACGCTGTCTTCGATACAAACCAGGCCCGCTATCCTGGAAAACGGAACTGACCCGCGGGGAGAGACCATGGCTAAACTGACTTTCTACGGTGCCGTCGCCGGTGTAACCGGCTCCATGTACCTGCTCGAGACGGACCAAAGCACAGTGTTACTGGACTGTGGTCTTTTTCAGGGCCGGCGCGAAGAGGAGGAGGCCAACCAGCAGGGGCTGCCGTTCAATACGTCACGCCTTGATGCGGTGGTGTTGTCACACGCCCACCTCGACCACTCCGGCCGCCTGCCGCTGCTGGTAGGCGAGGGCTACAGCGGGCCGATCTATATGACGCGGCCGTCCTGCGACCTGATTGAGGTTCTGCTGAAAGACGCGGCCTCACTGCAGGAGCGCGACGTCGCCTGGGAGAACAAGCGCCGGCGTCGCGCGGGAAAGGAAGAGATTGATCCCCTGTATCGCCTCGAGGATGTGGAAGAAACCCTGGGCTTTTGCCAGGGGTTGAAATATCACCAGCGCATCACGATTGCCGATGGCGTCGAGGTGCGTTTTGTCGATGCCGGGCACATTCTCGGGTCGGCCATTGTGGAGTTGTTTATCAACGAGGGCGGGGTAGAGAAGAAGCTGGTGTTTTCCGGCGATCTGGGCAACTCCCAGGCGGCGTTGCTGCGCGATCCGGAAGTTGTCGAAAGCGCCGATGTACTGCTGCTGGAGTCGACCTACGGCGATCGGGAGCACCGCTCGATGGCTGATACCCTGCTGGAGTTTGAGCAGGTTATTGAAGCGGCTTCGGAAAACGGCGGCAATATTCTGATCCCGTCTTTTGCCGTTGGCAGAACCCAGGAGATTATTTTTCGCCTCGGAGAGCTGTACCAGCAGGGGAAGTTGCGCCACCAGATGATCTACCTGGATAGCCCGATGGCCATTGCCGTGACGGAAATCTATCATCGCTACCAGAGTGTGTATAACGACGACGACAGGGCGGCCATTGATTCCACAGCCCCGGCGCTACGGGCCAGTCAGAAAAGCCTGCACACTTTTCTGCCGACACTGCGCTACTCGACGACCACCGAGGAATCCATGGCGCTCAATAAACTGGACAGCGGCGCAATTATTATCGCCGGCAGCGGCATGTGTAATGGCGGCCGTATTCGCCACCACTTGAAGCACAATCTGTGGCGCCAGAGGTCCCATGTCATCTTTGTCGGTTTTCAGGCAATTGGTACTCCCGGGCGTGCACTGGTGGATGGCGCCGAGTATTTCGCTATCGGTGGGGAGAGGATTACCGTGCGCGCGGCGATTCATACCCTGGGAGGGTTTTCCGCCCACGCCAGCCAGAGCCAGCTGATCGACTGGCTGGGGCATTTCCAAGGTGTAAAGCCGCGCTTGTTCCTTGTTCACGGTGAGCAGGACGCCAAGCAGGCGCTGTCCGAGGCGCTCAGCCGGCTTGGATGGAAGGCCCGTATTCCGCACCTTGGTGAGACCATTGACTTCTAGGGTCGGGCGACGGGCCTCTTTCAGGGTACAACCACAGCTGCACCGCTGAAACGACCGTGGTGCAGGTATTCCAGCGCAGCAGCCAGATCCTCCAGCGCATACTGGTTCACCCGGGTGTGTACCGGTATCGCCGCGCCAGAACAGTGACAGAATAGGCGTCAACGACAATACTGCAACATGCTGGCTGCGTGCTGCAGGCCCGGCACACCAGAGATTACTGTCAGAGGGACTGTCTGCATGTTCCCCGTGCTTCTCGCGCTCGGCACTGGGCTGGCGCTGTTCCTGTTCGGCATGCACGAACTCGAGGGCGGCGTGCGCGCTCTTGGGCGACGTACTTTCCAGCGCTGGTTGTCGCGCTCAACAGCCTCCCCGGTCAGCAGTGCTGCGGTAGGTGTGGCGGTAACGGCGATACTGCAGAGCAGTTCCCTGGTCAGCCTGCTGGTACTGGCCTTCGCCAGTGCCGGAGTGCTTCCTCTCTACAACGCGGTGGGGATTCTGTTGGGTGCCAATCTGGGCACCACCATAACGGGCTGGATGGTGGCTACCATCGGATTCAAGTTGTCCCTGCAAGCATTGGCCCTGCCGGGGATGGCACTGGGGGCGCTGTTGGTCATGCTACCTGTGTCCAGTTCTCGCGTTGCGGCGACGGGCCGTTTGGTATTCGGCATCGGGCTGATCCTGCTCGGTCTGGATATCATGAAGGGCGCGATGGAGACCGTGTCGGCGAGCTGGGACCTCGAGGTGTTGCAGGGACAGGTAGTGCTGGTGTATTTCCTCGCCGGTATCGCAATGGCCGCGCTGATCCAGTCGAGCTCGGCAGTCATGATGCTTACGCTTGCGGCTCTCCACGGCGGCCTGGTGGATATTGGGGCTGCCGCAGCTTTGGTTATCGGCGCCGATCTGGGAACGACCAGCACAACCTTGATCGGCAGCATTGGCGGCAGCGCGGTCAAACGCCAGTTGGCCCTGGCGCACTTGCTGTTCAACCTGATAGTGGATGTCCTGGCGCTGGTGGTTCTACTGCCCCTCTTGCCGGCCATCCAGTCCTTCATTGGCCTGTCGGATCCGCTTTACACGCTGGCGCTATTTCACAGCCTGTTCAATCTTGTCGGCTTGCTGCTGTTCCTGCCCTGGCTGAAAGTCTGGTCGCATTGGCTGGGGCGGCGTTTTTGTCGCCGTGCAAGTGAAGTCGTTGAGCTCGGCTCAGTACCCACTCGCGTGCCGGATGCTGCCCTGGTCGCCAGCGGCAAGTTACTGCATAGCATGCGTCTGAATGCAATGGCTCTCAGTCTGCACTTCTTTAAAATTCCGGTAGAAGGGCTGAATATCCGGTCAGAACTGACACGGGAACTGGAGGTCGTGTCCCGCGAGGCGGTGACTGTGGAAGAGCGCTATGCACGGCTCAAGCAGTGGGAGTCAGAATTACTGGCGTTCTCATTTGACCTGCAGGCCGAGCCGCTGAACGCAGAACAGGCGGGTACAATTCAGCGCCAGACCCATGAAGCACGCTCGCTGAGTTACAGTAGCAAGACACTCAAGGACATTCGGGAAAACCTGGTGAACCAGCGTCACAGTGAGCTGGACGAGGTGCAGTCGCTTTACCGTGAACACCGCAGGTATATGACTGCCGCCATCTCCCACTACCTTCGACTGGCCAGTGAAGATGGGCGACGTGGAGACCGTGAGGAGGAGGTGGCCGACCTGTCGGGAGCCAATGATCGGGATTACGAAGCGGCTAACCTGCGTGTGAGCGCTATGGCGGCGGGCGATGTAGTCAGCGGCACCGAGTTGACCAACATGCTGAATGTCAATCGGGACCTGCACCATGCCGTCAAAGACTTGCTGCACTCATTGCAGGGCTGAGCGCTGGCGCGTGACCAGAGTTATCGCACAATATCGCCTGTAGACAGGCACCGGGAGAAGCTCCATGAGCAAGCAGAGCAGCCGCGATAGCGCTGCACAAAGTGAAGCGCCACAACCACTTGCCTTGCGCCGGGTCGGTATCGATACCTATCGCGAAAACGTTGCCTATCTGCATCGCGACTGTGCGATCTACCGGGCGGAGGGTTTCCAGGCGCTTTCCAAAGTGGAAGTGCGGGCAAACGGCCGCTGTATTCTCGCCAGTGTCAACGTCGTCGACGACAGTGCCATTGTCGGTTGCCAGCAGCTGGGTTTGTCCGAAGACGCCTTTGTGCAACTGGGCGTAGCCGAGGGCTGCGGCGTGACGGTATCGCAGGCGGAGCCACCCCGCTCAATCCCCGCCCTGCATCGCAAGATCGCCGGCGAGCGCCTCGCTCAGGATGACTTCGCCGGCATCGTGGAGGACATTGCCTCGCACCGCTACTCGAAGATTGAACTGACCGCCTTTGTAGTGGCCTGTAACCAGGGCGAGCTGGATCGTGAGGAAGTGTTCTACCTCACCGACGCCATGAGCAGGGTGGGGCGGCGCCTGGACTGGCACGAGTACCCGGTGGTAGATAAACACTGCGTCGGCGGCATTCCCGGGAACCGCACCTCAATGCTGGTGGTGCCGATTGTCGCCGCGCACAACATGTTGTGTCCGAAAACCTCATCCCGCGCGATTACTTCACCGGCGGGGACGGCCGATACCATGGAGGTACTGGCCTCGGTGGAAATGCCCTTTGAACGGCTGATGGAGATCGTGCGCCGGCATCGGGGGTGTCTGGCCTGGGGTGGTACCAGTGATCTGTCTCCCGCGGATGATGTATTGATCTCCGTGGAGCGACCGCTCTCGATCGACTCTCCGGGGCAGATGGTCGCGTCGATTCTGTCGAAGAAAATCTCCGCCGGCTCCAGCCATTTGCTGCTGGATATCCCCATTGGACCGACCGCCAAGGTCCGCTCGATGCCGGATGCCCAACGCCTGCGCAGGCTGTTTGAATTTGTCGCCCGGCGCATGGGACTGGTGATCGACGTGGTGATCACCGATGGCCGGCAACCGGTAGGTAATGGTATCGGCCCCGTGCTGGAGGCGCGCGATGTGTTGAGGGTGTTGGAAAATCACCCGCTGGCGCCCACCGACCTGCGGGAAAAGGCACTGCGCCTTGCGGGCCGCATGTTGGAGTTCGATGCCGGTGTGCGCGGGGGTGAAGGTTACGGTCTTGCCCGGGATATTCTCGATTCGGGCCGCGCACTGCAAAAGATGCGCGCGATCATTGATGCCCAGGGGGCGAAGCACTTTGACCCTGACAAGCCCTGCCTGTCACCGCTCAGTTTTGAGGTGAAGGCGTCGCAGGCCGGGATGGTGGTGGGAATCGACAATCAGCAGCTGGCCCGCATTGCCCGGCTCGCCGGTGCGCCCAAGGCTTCGGGAGCGGGCGTCGACCTGCTGGTGAAGCTTGGCGATCGGGTGTCGAGCGGCGATCCGCTTTATCGGGTTTATGCCGCCTACCCTACGGAGCAAGCGTTTGCCAGTGAGGCCTGTGACAGGAATAGCGGCTATTTCATCGGTGCTGCTGAGCAGCTAACCCGTGTTTCTGTGGAGTTCTGACCATGGCGCTGCTGCTCTACAGTCTGGATGAAGCCCCCGTTGCCGGGCGCCTGGCAAAGGCCAGTGGACTGCCATCGGCTCCGTATCAGTGTCACCGCTTTCCCGATCAGGAGTTGCGGCTGACGCTACCAATTGCAGAGGTGGCGTCACCGGTCGATACGCTGGTGGTTTACCGCAGCCTGGATCGCCCCAATGACAAACTCATCGAACTGTTGTTGATCGCCCGCCACGCCCGCGAAGCAGGAATTTCCCGCCTGCTGTTGGTGGCGCCCTATCTGGCCTACATGCGTCAGGACATCGCCTTTCACCCCGGCGAAGTCGTCAGCCAGCGAGTGATCGGTGCGTTTCTTGCCGGGCTTTTCGACGCGGTGATTACCGTCGACCCGCACCTGCACCGTACCCATAGCCTCATCGAGGCAATCCCGGTAGATCACGCTATCGCCCTGCAGGGCTCCCCGCGCCTGGCCGAGCTGATTGGGCGCCGGCATGCCAGTCCACTGCTGATCGGGCCGGATGCGGAATCCCGGCAGTGGGTGGAGGTCGCCGCCAGGCGTCTTGGCTGCGCCTATGGGGTCTGTAGCAAGGTGCGCCGCGGTGACAGAGATGTCGACATCACCCTGCCATCGATGCCGATTGCCGGGCAGCAGGTCGTGCTGATGGATGATATCGCCAGTTCCGGCCGCACCCTGGCCCGGGCCTGTGAACGATTGTTGCAGGCGGGGGCTCTGTCAGTGGATGTTGCTGTCACCCATGCGCTGTTTGCTGACGATGCACTGGACATTTTGCGCGCTGCCGGGGTCGGGGAAATCTGGAGTACCGATTGCATCAGCCACGCCACGAATGCAATCGACATGGCACCCGTGTTGAGTGAGGCATTGTTGCCTCTGCTGTCGTAGCGACCCGGGGTGATTGTGCTGGTGATAAACGTGGGAACCACACGGAGTGGCGTCGAGATCGGGCTCAGCCGGAAACGGTGAACAGCGGCTGCCGGCCCAATGCGTAATTGGTAATGTTTGCGAGTGTGGTTTCCGCTATTGCCGCCAGCGCCTCGCGGGTAAAAAAGCCCTGGTGGCCAGTGATGAGTACGTTGGGGAAGGTCAGAAGCCGCGCGAATACGTCATCCCGCATTACCTGGTTGGAGAGGTCGTCGAAGAACAGCTCATCTTCCTCCTCGTAGACGTCGAGTCCGAGGTAGCCGATGTGGCCCGACTTCAGTCCCTCGATCGCAGCGCGGGTATCGATCAGCGCGCCGCGACTGGTATTGATCAACATCACGCCGTTTTTCATGGCTGCCAGCGCCGCGCCGTTGATCAGGTGATGGGTGTCGGCCGTCAGCGGGCAGTGCAGCGTCACAATATCTGATTGCGCATACAGCTCCGCCAGGTCCACATAACTGGCGTCTGCAGGCAGGTTTTTTGCGGGCGATGGGTCGAATGCAATCACCTTGCATCCAAGGCCGGTCAGGATACCTGTCATGATCAGGCCGATTTTTCCGGTGCCGATAACGCCAACGGTTTTTCCATACATGTCGAAGCCGAGCAGGCCATTCAGTGCGAAGTTGCCATCGCGAACCCGGTTATAGGCCCGGTGAATGCGACGGTTCAAACTCAGCATCAGGGTCAGCGCATGTTCCGCCACCGCGTGAGGCGAGTAGGAAGGGACGCGAACGACAGTAATGCCGTGCGCGCCTGCGGCGCCGAGATCGACCTGGTTGAAGCCGGCACAGCGCAGTGCCAGCAGGCGGATACCAAACGCTGCGAATTGTTCCAGTACCTGTGCGTCGGCGTGGTCGTTGACGAAAATACAGGCCGCGTCAAAACCTTTCGCCAGGCTGGCGGTGGCACCTGTCAGGTGGGGTTCCAGGTAGGTGAGGGTGTGGCCGTGGTGCACGTTGGCCCGCTCAAGAAAGTCCCTGTCGTAGCGTTTGGTACTGAATACGGCCACTTTCACAGCGATTGCCCCCTTGCGAGCCGATGATGCGATAACTATAGCAGTGCATCGCGCGAGTTGGCCGGTAATGGTCGTGGTGAACGGCTCCGCTGTGCCTAATTCAGGTGCTTTATCACCCCACCCCCTGCGACAGCCCAAACGACACCAGAAAGCCCAGCACCGCAATCAGCCCGGCCCAGTCCCGTGTCTCGGCAAAGGCCTCGGGAATCATGGTGTCGACAATCATGGTCAGCATGGCGCCCGCCGCCACAGCGGTGGTAGCGGCCACCACTTCGTTGGGAAGGTTGTCGAACAGGGTGTAGCCCGCCAGGGCGGAGAGGGCACAGGCGAGGGTGATGCCGGTCCAGACGCCGAAAACGTAGCCCGCTGAGCGGCCCGCCTTGCGCATGCCCGCGGAGCTGGAAATCCCCTCGGGCAGGTTGGAAAGAAAAATCGCCGCAACGGTGGCGATGCTCACGGCGCCGCCGTGCAGGATGCCGAGGCCAATCACAATGGATTCGGGCACGCCGTCGAGCAGGGCGCCCAGCGCGATCGCGGTACCGCTGCCGCTTTGTTCATCTTCACTGGGTTGTTGTTCCCCGGAGCGCTTGCGGTGTTTGGCACCCTGCTGAGCCAGCGCCCGGTTGGCGATGGCGTAGACAATGGCTCCGAGCAGGAAGCCGGCGGCGGTTGCTCCCAGGCCGGCACTGGCGAAGGCCTCTCCCATCAACTCGAAGGACAGTGCCGATATCAGGACGCCACTGCCGAAGGCCATGATGCCGGCGGCAATGCGCCGGGGAACGGAGAGGTAGAAACCGATGGCGGCGCCCAGGATGAGGGCGCCGCCGGAGATAAACCCCCAGAACAGTGCGCTGATGGCAGGAGACATCGCTACGGTATCCGCTTTGGCAAGGTAACATTGGCCTTACCATACCTGATTCTGCGGCCGGGGAGACTATCCGCTAACTGGACATCGGCCGATTGCCCGGCGGAGAACAACTATGCCCGGGGTGTAGAGTGTGCACGGGATTCGGCCTGCCGATGGCTTTCGCGGATTTACCTTTACCGGGCATCGATCACAGCCAAATCAGTGCTTGCCTGACGGGGGCGGATTTAACACACTTCCCCCAGGGGGAAATGTGAACCCGGCTCGCCGTCAGGCACCCGCCCAGGGAGCGGGAGGGTGGCTGTGGGCTCTCGTCACATTTCGCGGAGTCAGGGAAGTGACAACCGGCATGAAAATCGTGCGTATTCAAGGCCTGTTACTGGTGCTGGCACTGCTGTGCATAGCCCCGGTTGGCGCAGCTGATCGCCTGCTTTCCCGCGATGCGCTGGCGCAGGGGGCTTCCCTGGCGGGCGGCTGGCGCTTCCAGCCGGGTGACAATCTGGCCTGGGCTGCGCCGGAATTCGATGACAGTGACTGGCCGACGCGCACGATTCCGCATCGGGCACCAAAGGGTGGGGCACAGGAAGCCCTGCAATTTTCCTGGTATCGCCTGACCATCCAGCTGCAGGGCAATATCGAAGCGGCTGGCGGGCAATCTCCGCTGCTGGGGGTGCAGATCGGCAAGGTACTCAGTGCCTATGAGCTCTACATCGGCGGTGAACTGGTTGGCGGCGTCGGGGCTTTGCCGCCGGATAGCGAGGTCAACTACGATCGCATGCAGGTCTACGCCATACCGGCCTCGGCGCTGACCGCGCAGGGCGAACTGGTGCTGGCCATGCGTGTGTGGGGGGGCAGTGCACTGTCCACCTCTCTGTGGGGTGAGGGGCCACACGAGGGCGCATTCCGTATCGGCTATTATCGCGACCTGATTGCCGCGAGTTTCTTCAATGAATTGCCCGCAGTGGCCATGTGCATTCTGTTTGCCGGATTCGGGCTCTACCACCTCTACCTTTTCAGCCGCAACCGGCAGTTGCGCACCTATTTCTGGTATGGCCTGGTGGCGCTGAATATCAGCCTCTACGCCTTTCTATCCAGTCAATTGAGGTACTACCTGGATTGGCCGTTTGCCCTCTATGAGAAAGTAGAATTTGGCACGATCTACCTTCTTCCAGCCCTGTTTATCCAGATGCTGCTGTCGCTGCTGGCAAAGCCGGCGGGCCTTCTGATGCGGGCTTATCAGGGCGCTTTTCTGGTGTTTTCACTGTTGGTGCTTTGCGTGCCGGGTATGTCCATCCTGTTCAGAACCCTGTTCTACTGGGAGATGCTGTGCCTGCCGGTGTTACTGTGGATGCCCTGGCAGATTTTGCGGGCGGCGAGAACCGGCAATCCCGAGGCGCGCACCTCGCTGATCGGCCTGGTCATCTTTATCGCCGCCTGTGCCAACGACATACTGATTGATATTGCGGGTTTGACAACGCCGCGGCTGTTGCCGGTCGGTTTTGTGGCCATCATGCTGTCGATGGTGATTTCCCTGGCCAATCGTTTCACCACGGTGCTGACCAGCCTGGAAAGCGAGGTGGCGCAGCAGACTGCCGAATTGCGCTCGGCCAACCGCCGGCTGGCGGTGGCAGCCAGGGAGGACCCGCTCACCGGCCTGCTCAACCGGCGCGGGCTGCTCGACATCGCGGCGGCAGAGGTGCAGCGCTTTCAGCGCACCGGGCGTACATTCTCTGTGATGCTGGTGGATCTCGATCATTTCAAGCAGTTCAACGACCGCCACGGTCACGCCTGTGGCGATTTTGTACTGCAGGAAGTGGCGGGCTTGCTGTGCCAGCGCCTGCGGGACATGGATACGCTGGCCCGCTGGGGTGGCGAGGAATTTATCCTGATCGTGCCGGAAACCAGCGGGCCCGGGGCCGCCGCCCTCGCCGAGAACCTGCGCTCTTGCGTCGCCGGCCACCGCTTCCACTACGCTGGGCAGGAAATGGCGGTGACCCTGACCCTGGGGTTGGCCACCTTCGTTACCGGGGACAACCTGGAGCAGTGCATTGCCCGCGCCGACGCGGCCCTCTATCGCGGCAAGGCTGCCGGTCGCAACCGGGTGGAAATCGAAGCGCCGGAAGTGGTCGGGGCGATCGCCTAGGGAGCAGGATATGGGCGTGATGCATGACACCTGCCCGGTGTGTGCGTCGGGCCGGGGCGAACAAATGCCGAAATCCCTGTCTGGGGCACAGCCTGGCGGCGTTCTATACTGAGGCAAAAGTGTCGCTTGAAGAGGTTCCGCAACACCATGCACGAACTGTCGCCACAGCTAGCCCCCTTCGCCCGCTGGGACCAGCGCCTGGTGGCCATGGTGCAGGACATCAAGCTGCTCAGCAGCCTGAGCTGGCCGCGAGAAGTGCAACTGAGCTTTCTGCAGGAGTGGCGCGCGGGCAATCCCCGCCTGCCCGAAGTCAACTACGAACGCCAGAGTCACGCGGATACCCTGCGCGCCCTCGATACCCTGATGGCGGAGCTGGATACCCACCACCCCCTCGGGCGCTATCTTCACAGCACCGCACGCTCCTACCACGATGCCGCGCGCCTGCTGGAAGCCCGGGGTACTGCCGCGGTCACCGCGCGTTCCCTGTCACTGTATGGCAAACCCGGGGACTCCATTGCCGGCGGTACCGTGCACAATATCGATGCCGCCCGGCATTTTATCGAAGTCACTGCAGCCTACGAACAGGAGTACAGCCTGCATGAAGCGGACTACTGCCTGTCGGCCGAGGTGTTGCAGCGGGAATTGAGCGAGCGCATCGGCAAGGTGATTGATCGCCATGATATCGAGGTGGTCATCGACGAGAATCTGGCTTCCAAGGCCGCCGCTGGCGCCACCCGCATCCGCCTGCGGGCGGGTACGCCCTTTTCCGAATACGACCTCAACCAGTTGCTGGAGCACGAGGCTTTCGTCCACAGTCTCACCGCCATCAACGGCCGCGAGCAGCCGCACTTCCGCAGCCTGAGCCTGGGGGCGCCGCGCACCACGGGAACCCAGGAGGGGCTGGCGACGTTTGCCGAACTGGTGACCGGTGCGGTGGATATCCGCCGCCTGCAGCGCATTGCCCTGCGCATTATTGCCATCGACATGGCCCTGCGCGGGGCGGATTTTATCGATGTGTTCCGCTATTTCCTCGACGCCGGGCAGACGGAGGTCGAGAGCTTCAACTCCGCCATGCGCATCTATCGCGGTGCGCCGGTAACCGGTGGCAGCGCCTTTACCAAGGACACGGTCTACCTGCACGGGCTGATGGAAGTGCACACTTTTTTCCGCTGGGCTCTGAAGCACAATCGCCTGCGCCTGTGTCGCCACCTGTTTGCCGGCCGCATGACGGTAGGCGATGTGGTACGCCTGGCGCCCCTGTTCGAGGCGGGCGATATCGCCGCGCCGATGTACCTGCCGCCCTGGATGCTGCGCACCAACGGGCTCGCCGCCTACCTGGCGTTCTCCGTGTTCGCCAACCGCATTCGCATTTCCGAACTGGGTGCCCACTACAGTTTCGCCGACGACGAGGCGGAGCCGCTTCGATAAAGCGAGTGCCCGCTGCGACGAGTCGCATTGCTGCAACTAGTGTTATGGTCGACTATATCACCTGTCCGGTGCGACATGGTGTCGCCCCCTGAAGATACAGATTGGAGGATACGACGGTGATTTCCCTGGCCCCATACCTGGCAGTGGTTCTGCTGATGCTCTCTGCCGCTGGTTGCGTGGTGATTCAGTCAGATGGTGATAGCGGCCACGATTGGCGCGAAGAAGAACAGGACAACCGCAGCGCCATCAGCGGCATGCAGATCGGAATGACGCGGGATGAGGTACAGCAGAAGATAGGCAGTCCGCGCGATTCGGAGTCCTACCGCCGCGGTGAAGACACCATGCTGGTCTGGTTCTATCGCACTCACCGCACTAAAGCCGATGGTGAAACCACCCGCGACGAGATGACGCCGCTGGTGTTTCGGGATGGCGTCCTGATCGGCTGGGGAGAGCAGGTCTACCTGTCCTCCCGCTGACCTCACCGCCCGCGCCAACAGCGCGCGGGCGTATCAATCGTTGACGCGCAGGCCGCAGCCTGCCGTCAGCGCATCGCGTAGTTCCCTTACTTCACTGTCGCTCCACAGTGGCCCCTCTGGCAACTGGCCCCATACCGGTTGCGGCCAGCAGGCGTCGCCCTCACGGCGCCCGACTATGTGCAGGTGCATCTGTGGCACCACGTTGCCGAGCCCGGCGAAGTTGACCTTCGGATAGCCCAGTTCGCTTTTCAGAAAGGCCGACAGTGCGCGACAGTCGGCCATCACGGCCAGCAGCTGTGGCGGGGCTAAATCCAGCAGGTCGGCCTCTTCGCTTTCCGGCACGAGGATAAGCCAGTGCAGGCTGGCATTCCTGGACAGCAACAGGGTGCCGCTGTCCATCGTTCCGAGCAGGTGGGTATCGGCGGCGAGTTGGGGGTGTAGCGTGGGCATGGTGTTAACGTCTCCGTGGGGCGGGGCAGTGGCAGTGTACTGTCAGACCGGGTGCGCGTCAGCCGCTGCCAGTCAATGGTGATTTGACGCTGCCATCGACAAGCTTGTAGGGTCAGGTTAGGGCGAGTGTCGTCCACTCGCCACCCAGACACTGCTGAGGAGTACCCGATGAGCCAGGACATTCTCTCCCTGACAGCAACGGAACTGGTTGCGCGCTACACTGACGGCAGTCTGTCGCCGGTGGAAGTGACCCGGGCCATGCTGGCGCAGATCGAACGGCTGGATGGCGAGGTGAATGCCTACTGTCTGGTAGACGAGGAAACCACGCTGCGCTATGCGCTTGAGAGTGAACTTCGCTACAACAACCGCGCGCCCAAGGGGTTGGTGGACGGGGTGCCGGTGGCAGTGAAGGATGTTTTTCTCACGCCCATGTGGCCGACCCTGAAGGGCTCGCGCACCATCGATGGCAACAGCACACTCGGCAAGAGTGCGCCCTGCGTCGCGGCGCTGGATCGCCACGGCTATGTCCCCCTCGGCAAGACGACAACGCCGGAGTTCGGCTGGAAAGGCGTCACCGACAGCCCTCTCTGTGGCCCCACCAACAATCCCTGGGATCCGACGCGCACGGCAGGTGGCTCGAGTGGCGGTACCGGCGCGGCCGTGGCGCTCGGCATGGGTGCCCTTGGTCTTGGCACCGACGCCGGCGGTTCCATTCGCATCCCGGCCGCCTTCTGTGGCCTTGTCGGTCTCAAACCCTCCTTTGGCGAAGTGCCCCACTGGCCCGCCAGCCCGTTCGGCACCCTGGCGCACGCCGGGCCGATGACCTGGACGGTGGAAGACTGCGCCTTGCTGATGAACGTCATGAGCGAGGCCGATCACCGCGACACCAACGCCATTCCGCGGCGCGACATTGATTACCTGGCTCATTTGCGCGATGGCGTCGAGGGCATGAAAATCGCGTTCAGTCCCAACCTCGGCCATGTGGAAGTGACCCCGGAAGTGGAAGCCAGCGTGCGCGAGGCCGCCAGGATATTTGGCCGGCTCGGGGCCACCGTGGTCGAGGTTGACCCCAGCTTCAGCGATCCGCTGGGCGCCTTCGGCCACCTTTTCTACGGCGGCGCGGCCAACGCCATGCGCGACCTCGGTGCCCGCAAGCGGGAATTGATGGACCCGGAACTGGTCAAGGTGGCCGAGAAGGCCGCCAGACTCTCCATGCTGGATTACATGGGGGCGATGAATGAACGCACCGCCCTGTGCGAGCGCATGGCGAGCTTTCACCAGAAGTACGATCTGCTGCTGACGCCGACCCTGCCCATCACCGCTTTCGATACCAATCGCGAAGTGCCGGAGGACTGGCCCAACACCCGCTGGCCCACCTGGACGCCCTTTACCTACCCGTTCAATCTCACCGGCCAGCCGGCCCTGTCGGTGCCCTGTGGTTTCTGCAGCGATGGCCTGCCTATTGGCCTGCAACTGGTCGGGGCAAAGTTTGACGATGCCCGCGTGCTGCAGGCGGGCTATGCCTACCAGCGCGAGGCGCCGCTGACCGGAAAGCGCCCACCACTGTTTAACCGGGCCTGAGGGGAGGGCACTCATGAGCGATCTGGATAGCGATTTCTATGAATCCGAGGATCCGGTCTGGAACCCGGCCCTGCTCACCATTCCCATGCCCGGCATACGCCGGATGGTCAATCTGGCGACCACCATGGAAGATGTGGTGCACCTCTCCATTGGGCAGCCCGACTTGCCGGCTCCCCAGCATGTGGTCGACGCCGCGGTGGAAGCCCTGCAGGCGGGGCAGACCGGCTACACCCTCGATGCCGGCCTGCCGGAACTGCTGGAGGCCCTGGCGGACTACTACGGCGCCCGTTACGGCCGGGCGCTGACAGCGGACAATATCCTGGTCACCACCGGCGCCACCGAGGCCATTTATCTCGCCCTCACCTCCACCTCGTCGGCCGGCCGCGAGTTCATCATCCCCGACCCGGCCTTCATGCTCTATGCGCCGCTCGTGCGAATGAATGGCGGCACGGTGAAGACCGTGCCCACCCGGGCGGAGAACAACCACCAGCTGGACCCGCAGGATGTGATCGATGCCATCGACATGAACACCTGCGCCATCGTCCTCAACTCGCCGAGTAACCCGACTGGCACGCTCTACCCGCGAGAGACCGTGGAGGCGATTGTGGAGGAGGCGGCCTACCGCGGCGTCTATGTGATCAGCGACGAGGTCTACGACCATTTGATCTACGATGGCAAAACCTACCCCAGTGTCCTGTCATGCTGCTCAGACCTGGATCACGTCATGGTGGTCAGCAGCTTCTCCAAGACCTTCAGTATGGCGGGCATGCGTATCGGCTGGCTGATTGCCAGCCAGGGCGCCATCAAGAAACTGCGCCGCTACCACATGTTCACCACCACCGTGGCCAATACGCCCTGTCAATGGGCCGGGGTGGCCGCCCTGCGTGGCGAGCGCGATTTTGTCGACAATATGCTGGAGATCTACACCCGCCGCCGCGACCGCGTGGTGGAACTGGTGGAGCAAACTCCCTTCCTTGAAGGTTACAAGCCCGAGGGGGCCTTCTACCTGTTCCCGGCACTGCCGGAGGGCATTAACGGCAACAATGTCGCGCTGCGCCTGCTCAAGGAAACCGGTGTGTGTACCATCCCGGGGCAGACCTTCGGGGAGTCCTGCGGCAATGCGCTGCGCATCAGCTACTCCACTTCCATCGAGCAGATCGAAGAGGGCTTTCGGCGGTTGATTCCCTGGATGGAGCGCCAGGACTTTGCCTGAGAATTAGTGTTCCTGTGGTATGGCAGTCCAGACGGCCCGCCAATTTGCCGCTTTACTCACCTGCTGGCCCTGTGTAGTCTGAAACGTGACCGTGCCCAATCTCAGCTTGGGCCTGGGCCTGAACGGGTTGGCGTGAGGCCACTCCGCAATAGCAATAGAAATGTGAGGGGAATATCGATGAAGATTCAATCACTGACCGCCGCCGTGGCTGCTGCGATGCTGGTGCTGGGTCTGTCTGCCTGCTCCAAGGAAGACACTGAAAAGGCCAAGAGCTCCATGTCTGAAGCTGCGGAGACTGTAAAGCAGAAAACCGGTGAGGCGGTGGATGCCGCCGGCGATATGGCGGATGACGCAGCCGATGCCACCGGGGATGCCTGGGATGACACCAAGGATGCCGCGAGCGATATGGCGGACGATGCCGGGGACGCATGGGATGACACCAAGGATGCCGTAGGCGATATGGCGGACGACGCCGAAGATGCCGCCGACGACGCAGCGGATGCCATGGGCGATGCGGCCACTGACGCTGCCGACGCTGCGGAAGATGCGGCGGACGATGCCAAGGACAAAATGGACGAAAAGATGGGCAACTGATCTTCAGCCGCTCGTTGTAGAAAGGCCGGTACTACCGGCCTTTTTTCGTTTGGGCACTTTCTGCCCGTCGTTTATTCACCCCGGGTCGCCGTCGACCTGGGCTGCCGGGGAACTGGCAGCCAGACCCATGGCCCGGGCGCGCCGTGAGGCCATGCGCCGAGCCAGTTGCTGCAGGTCCACCGTGCGGTCCCTCTCGTCGACGATTTCCAGGCCCAGCAGAGTTTCGAAGATGTCTTCCTGGGTGAGCAGCCCGTCCACGCCACCGTACTCATCCACCACCAGCATGATGTGAGTGCTCTGGTCCAGCATGACCTCAAAGGCCCGCAGCAGGTCGATGGCGGCCACCAGCGCCGGAATCGTACGCCGGTAATGGCTCAGTGCCTGTTGGCCCTCACCGCGACCGTGCGCGAGAATAAGATCGCTGCGCAGCACAAAGCCGGTCACCTGATCCTGGTTGGCGGCGTACACCGGGACGCGGGAAAAGGGGTTGTCCGCGTGGTGCTCGATATAGTCCGCCACGCTGAGCTCCTCGGGCAGGGAGAACAGCACCGGGCGCGGCGTCATGACATCGCGCACGCGGGTTTCCCGCAGCAGCAGCAAGTTGCGCAGAATACGTGATTCGTGATCTTCCAGTTGCCCTTCGATCTCGCCCAGTTCCGCCATCACCACGAATTCCTCCCGGCTCAGGCCGCGCAGGGGTTTGCTCTTTGCGATCAGGCTGGTCAGCCAGTTGGACATTTTCACCAGTGGGTATAGCAGGATAATCATCCACTGCAGCATCAGGGAAACGGGCGGTGCCAACTGGCGCCAGTAGAAGGCGCCGAGGGTCTTGGGGATGATTTCCGAGAACACCAGGATGAGGAAGGTCAGCACCGCCGAGAATACCCCGAGCATATGGCTGCCGAAGACCACGGTGGCCTGGGCGCCGGCGCCGGCGGCACCGACGGTATGGGCGATGGTGTTCAGGGTGAGGATGGCTGACAGGGGGCGATCGATGTCCTGTTTCAGAGTCCGCAGGCGCTTGCCGGCCGGGCGTCCGTTCTGCTCCAGCAGGTGGGTATAAGCGGTGGTAACGCTGAGCAGGACTGCTTCGGAGACAGAGCAGAGGAAAGACACGCCGAGCGCCAGGCCGACGTAGATCATAAGCAGGGTCATGGGACCATTGTAGCCAGCTGCGGGGCCAATACCAGTGCCTTTTTCGGGCGACTCGGCTGGCATCGTAGGCTACTATTGTGGGTGGGGAAACCAGACAGACAAACGCAGTGGGGGTGCCGTGAAATATTCCAGCAAATACCTGAGGATCGCCGCTCTGGCGGCCGCAATTGCCGCACCGGGCGCCTTTGCCGATGGCGCTACGCAGCAGACCGACTGGATGCAACTGGTCAAGGGCTACAAGGACCAGAAAGTGGGTGCCGAGTTGCGCGATATCCAGGTCGAAGACACCTTTGGAGGCCAGAAGGTCACCATTGCCATTCCCAAGTCGGCCATGGCCCACCCGGATACCATGGAAGAAGTGCGGGTAGTGGGCCAGCGCCCCGAGCAGATGGAGTTCGAGTTTCCGATAGATTTCCGCCACGAATGGGTGGATGACTACGACAACGATTTCTATGGTCTCGTCCTGTACCTGGGAAAGGACGCCACCATGCCGATTCGCCTGTACATGGAGTCGAGCAGCGGATTCACCCAGTAGAGCCCGAGCGACCAGGGCGGGGCGGTGGGGGTAAATTTTTTAACAACTTCCACGCCTAAGCGCTTGACGTATAACGGTTCGATCCCTATAGTACGCCACCTCAACGCGCCTGTAGCTCAGCTGGATAGAGTACCTGGCTACGAACCAGGCGGTCGCACGTTCGAATCGTGCCAGGCGCGCCATACAAACAAAAAGGGCCACCCCGACGGGGTGGCCCTTTTTGTTTGTCCGGCTTGCCTGGCCGAGTCGGGCGTGTCCGTTCGACAAATTGCGCCAGCAATTTGCACCGAGCGGCGCTAGCCGCGAAGCCCCGAAGGGGGCACAACAGGCCAAAGCCTGTTGTGAGTCATCGTGCAGCCTGAAGTTCTCTCCGAATTCGGTTAGTAGCCCCGTCGGGGTGGCCCAAACCCTGTTTCAAGCCAACCGTGCCCCCGAATTTCACTCCCCACCCACCGGGGTGGCCCTTTTTGTTTGTCCGGCTCGCCTGGCAGAAAGACCTGACGTCATCAATACTGAGAACTCGTTACTTCGCTGCCCGGCATGGCCAGGTTGCCCTTTGAGTGAATGGAGTCCAGAAGATGAGCAAGTCAGCTCAGGTTGCAAGTTTGATTTCTGTTGTTGCCCTCGCAGGGTTTTCCTGTGTCACGTTCGCGCAAGCGACATCCTCCACGTCCGCGCAGTTCGACCGTACTCACCTGCCAGTTTCGGAGCCGGACCCAAGGCACTACACCGAACTGGACGTGCGCGACACCCGGCCGCCGCCTCGCTGGGAGGTCACCCCGCCCGACGGCGCGCCCAATGTCCTGATCATCCTTGTCGATGACCTCGGCTTCGGGGCAACGTCCACCTTTGGTGGCCCGGTTCCCACGCCAACGCTTGAGCAACTGGCCAAAGGCGGCCTGCGTTACAACAACTTCCACACCACGTCGCTGTGTTCACCGACGCGCGTCGCCCTGAAATCCGGGCGCAATCACCACACCGCCAACACCGGATCGATCATGGAAACGGCCACCGCGTACCCGGGCAACTCCGGCCGCATTCCCAACCGCGTGGCGCCGCTGGCCGAGATGGTGAGGCTGAATGGCTACAGCACCGGCGCCTTCGGCAAATGGCACGAAACGGCCGCCTGGGAGACCAGCGTGTCCGGTCCCTTCGATCGCTGGCCCACACATCAGGGCTTCGACAAGTTCTATGGCTTCATCGGCGGCGAGACCGACCAGTGGTCGCCGCTGATTTTCGATGGCACAAAGCGCATCGATCCGCCGCGCACACCGGGTTATCACTTTACTGAGGACATGACCGACCAGGCGATCAACTGGGTCAAGGCGCAGCAGTCGATGACACCCGACAAACCGTTTTTCATGTACTTCGCCACCGGTGCTACACACGCGCCGCACCACGTGCCGAAGGAGTGGATCAAGAAGTTCCACGGCCAGTTTGACACGGGCTGGGACAGCATCCGTGAAGACACCTACGAGCGCCAGAAGGCGGCTGGCGTCATCCCGGCGAATACGAAGCTGCCACCGCGCCCGGATGACATAGCGGCCTGGGATGACCTGCCCGAGGATCACAAGACCCTGTTCCGCCGCCAGGCCGAAGTGTTCGCCGGTTTCGTTGCCCACACCGACCACCACATCGGCCGGCTGCTCGGGGCGATCGAATCCATAGGCGAGATGGACAACACCCTGGTGTTCTACATCGCCGGTGACAACGGTACCAGCGCAGAGGGCGGCATGGTCGGCATGTTCAACGAGATGACCTATTTCAACGGTGTCCAGGAACAGGTCAAGGACCTGCTGCCGCTGATCGACAAGTGGGGCAGCCCGGAGACGTTCCCGCACATGTCCGCCGGCTGGGCAGTCGCCTTCGACGCGCCGTTCAAATGGACCAAGCAGGTCGCCAGCGATTTCGGCGGTACCCGCAACGGACTGGTGGTCCACTGGCCCAATGGCATCGAGCAGGGTGGCGGCATCCGCAGCCAGTTCAGTCACGTGATCGACGTGGCGCCGACTGTTCTGGAGGCAGCCAAATTGCCCGAGCCCACCAGCGTCAACGGCACCGAGCAGGTGCCGATCGAGGGCACCAGCATGTTGTACACCTTCAACGATGCCGACGCGAAGGAACGCCACACGACCCAGTACTTCGAAATGTTTGGCAATCGCGGAATCTACAGTGACGGCTGGATGGCGCGGACCATTCATCGCGCACCCTGGCAGGTCGCCAACCTGCCGCCGCTGGAGAGCGACGTCTGGGAACTGTATTACGTTCCCGATGACTTCAGCCTTGCGAACAACGTGGCCGCGGCTAACGCCGACAAGCTCGCGGAGTTGCAGGACCTGTTCATGGTCGAAGCGACCAAGTACCACGTATTACCCATCGACGACCGCACCATCGAGCGTACCAACCCCGCGCTTGCCGGGCGCCCGGACCTGATCGGTGACCGTAAGTCGATCACCCTGTACGAGGGCATGGACGGGATGATGGAAAACACCTTCATCAACGTCAAGAACCGCTCGCTGACCATCACCGCCGAGGTCGACGTCCCTGAAGGAGGCGCCTCCGGCGCCATCCTGGTCCAGGGCAGTCGCTACGGTGGGTGGTCGCTGCACATGCGCGAAGGCAAACCGGCCTACGAGTACAACTGGCTGGGCCTGGAGCGGTACCTGGTGGAAAGTCCGGATGCGCTACCGGCCGGCAAGGCGACCATTGTCATGGACTTCGACTACGACGGTGGCGGCATGGGCAAGGGCGGCACCGCGACCATCAGCGTGAACGGCAAGCAGCTCGCACAGGGCCGGGTCGACAAGACGCAGCCCAATGTCTTCTCCGCGGACGAAACCGCCGACGTCGGCCTCGATAACCAGACTCCTGTCGCCCGGGGCATCGGTTACGGTCCCGTGGAAACGAAGTTCACTGGCAAGATCCACGAAATCGTGGTCGCGGTGGAGTAGAGCGCTCATGAGACACCGATTCCTGCTGCCCATCCTGGCGGTTTGCACTGCGACCGCTCCCTTTCAAGCCTTTGCGCAGGACAGCGCCGCAACACACGAGTGGCGACAATCCATCCACGCCTACCTGCTGGGCCCGACCATCGAAGGCACGGCGGGTATTGGCCCGGCCGATACCGATGTGAAGGTGGACGCCGGCGAGGTGTTTGACATGCTCGAAGGCGCCTTCCTGGGCATGTATCTGGCCGAGAAGAACGGCTGGGGCGTGTTTGCCGACCTGGTCTACATGGACCTGGAATCGGACTTCTCGCTGGCCCGGGGCGCCGTCAAAGGTGACCTGGGCAACAAGCAGTTCACCGCAGCGGTGTCGGCCACGCGGCGCCTGAACCCGAACTGGCAGTTACTGGCGGGCGGCATGTATACCGACGTCAAGCTGTCCCTGGATACTGCCGGCTTTGCCGGCGGCCAGAGCCGCCGCCGCTCGGAGTCATGGGTCGACCCGTTCGTCGGCGCGCGCTTCGAGTCACCCATGGGCGAACGCTGGAGCTTCGCCGGTTTCGGTTACCTGGGCGGCTTCGGCGTCGGCTCCGACCTGATGTGGTCGTTGAACGCGGGTGTGGCGTATCACGTCAGTGAACACAATGCCTTCACCTTGATGTACCGCTACATCGACTTCGATTACGAAGATGGCAACGGCCTCGACCGCTTCCGGTTCGACATTGCCGAGCATGGCCCCGCGCTGGGGTGGCGGTTCAGTTTCTGATCGAGCCCTGGTGAACTGTGGCTTCAGAGTAACGATCGCTCTGGGAGGGTGGGGATTATTCCACACTTCCAGTAGCTCCCGGCATTACCCCACAAACTCCCCATATATCGCCTGCACTGCCGCGGCGTAATCCTCCGCCGCCACGCCGACGATAATGTTCAGCTCCGACGCTCCCTGATTGATCAGCCTGACATTGATTCCACCCTTTGCCAGGGCCCCAAACACGCGGGCGGCGATGCCGGGGGTGTGGGCCATTTCCTCGCCGACGATGGCGATCAGGGCGATGCGCGGCACATAGTCGATTTCGTCGGGTTCAAGGGTGCGGCGGATCTCATCCATCAGCTGCTCGGCCCGGTCCTCAAGCCAGCGCGCTTCGACGATAACGCTCACGCTGTCGATGCTGGAGGGGCAGTGCTCGAAAGGGATGTCATTGTGCTCCAGCACGCCCAGCAGGCGGTAGACGAAACCCACCTCGCGGTTCATCAGGTTCTTGCCAACGGTGATCATGGCAAAGTTGTCTTTCCCGGCGACCCCGGCGATCTGGGTGCCGGAAAGCGTCTCGGCGGAGAGCTGGGCGACGATGCGGGTGCCGGGGTGATCCGGTGCGTTGGTGTTGCGGATATTGACCGGAATGCCGACTTCCCGCACCGGGGCCATGGCCTCGTCGTGCAACACGCTGGCGCCCATATAGGCCATTTCGCGGATTTCGGCGTAGGTCACTTCGGCCATCGGGCGCGGGGAGTCGACGATGCGCGGGTCTGCCATCAGCAGGCCTGAAACGTCGGTCCAGTTTTCATACAGTTCCGCACCTGCGGCCCGGGCGGCAACGGCACCGGTCACGTCCGAACCGCCACGGGTAAAGGTGCGTACCCGGCCCTCGGCATCCCGCCCGTAGAATCCGGGCAGGACATAGCGGCGCTCGGGATCGGCCAGGCGCTGGCCCAGCAGATCCCAGGTCTCGGGTTCCACCAGGCCGTTGGCGCTGATCACCACACAGTCAACCGGGTCGACAAACTCGGCGTCCAGCCATGCGGCCAGCAGTCGTCCGCAAAGGTATTCTCCGCGTGAGGCCGCGTGATCCACGCTGACACCGCGCTGCAGATCGGCGCGCAACTGCTCCAGCTGCTGCGCCAGGCCGGCATCCACCCCCAGTTCACTTTCCAGCCCGGTAAAGCGCTCGACAATCCGGGAAAAGGAGCTGGAAAAGTCCGCCCCGAGCTGCGCTGCGTGATGGCAGAGATAGAGCAGGTCGGTGATCTTGGTATCGCTGTTGTCGCGCTTGCCGGGTGCCGAAGGCACGATGATGCGCCGCCGGCTATCGGCGTCGATGATGCTGCGAACTTTGCGCAACTGGCCGGCCCCCGCGAGGCTGGAGCCGCCGAATTTGCTGACGAAGCGTGAGGGATTAGTTGGGTTCATGTGCTGTCCACCGGGGCTGGAACGTCAATTGCTCAAAAGCAGTAAGGGGCGAAATGTTCGGGCGACAATACTACCGGAGGAAATCCCGTAGTGGGTAGAGCGCAGTGAAGTGTGGCTGCCCCGATAGCGTCACAATCGGCTAAACTGCCGCGATGAACGATACCGCCCCCCTGATCCGTCAGGGCATCCGCGATGCCCTGCCCATTTTCCTGCCAGTCATCCCCTTCACCCTGGTGCTGGGGATAGCCATTCTCGAGTCCGGGATTTTTCCCGCCCTGGGCTGGAGCAGTTCGCCAATTATCTTTGGCGGCGCCTCCCAACTCACGCTCATCACCTTGCTGGGAGACGGCGTGGCGGTGGCCGCGGCAGTGACGGCGACCTTGATTGTTAACGCCCGCCACCTGATGTACTCGGCGGCCATGGCGCCCACCTTTCAGCGACAGCCGGGCTGGTTCCGCTGGGTGGGGTCCTATTTCCTGGTCGACCAGGTGTTTGCCCTGAGCATGCTGCGCATTCACGACGATCCACGCAGCTTTCGTACCTACTACCTCAGTGTCGGCATTACCTTCTGGCTGTGCTGGGTAGTGGGTACCGGCGTGGCCCTGTTTCTCGGGCCGGTGATTCCCCAGAGCTGGGGCTTCGGCTTTGCGGTGCCGGTGATGTTCATGGGCCTGCTGGTGACCGGCATCGACCGCTGGCCCAAAGCCGCTGCCGCGCTGATTGCCGCTGCGGCGACGCTGCTGGCGGCAGACCTGCCGCACCGGGCGGGACTGTTGGTCGGTGCGCTGGTGGGCGTGCTGTCAGGCCTGCTGCTGGAGCGCCGCCGATGACCGCCCTGCTGGCCATAGTGCTGTCCGGTATGGGTACCTATTTCAGCCGCGCGGTATTTATTATCGCCCTGGCCAATCGGCGCATTCCGTCACACCTGCGACTGGCGATGGAATACGTCGGACCTTCGGTGATGGCTGCACTGGTGGTGACCATGCTGATCAGTCCGGCGGGGGATCTCATGCTGGGAGTGGCGGAAGGCCTGGCCCTGCTGACGGCGGGGTTGGTGGCCTGGCGCAGTCGCAATCACCTGCTGACCATTGTGCTGGCCATGGCGGTGTTCTGGGGAGTGCGGGCACTGCTCGGCTGAAACACCAGCGCTATTGTTCGGTACCCAGCTTGCGTATCTGCTCGATAAAGTGCCAGGGGGCCAGCAATTTAGCGGCCTGCTGCTCTTCAAGGTGCTGGCCAAACAGGTCGCCGCTCATCAGTCTTACGCCCAGTGCAGCCAGAAAGTGGTACTGGACGGCGCTCGCCACACCGCCGGCAACCGGCTCCAGGTCGAGGCTGCGGGCGATGCCCGCGAGGGCCCGCACGGTGCCACTGTCGCTGCGCTCGGTGTAGCGGGGCGCGAAGGCCGGGGCAATGTAGAGCGCCCGCAGGTCGCTCTCGCCCAGCTGCTGCAGGGAGGTGGCGCCGAGGCCGAAGTCCGTCACACTCAGGTACAGGCCCAGGTCGCGCAATTCGTTGAGCAGCGGGCCAAAGCGGCCCTCTGCCAGTACCGATTCGTCCAGGCAAAGTTCCAGTTGCGCCGGTGGCAGGGCTGTCTCGGCCAGCACAGCCTGTATCTGCCGGGGCAAGTCGGCGCTGCACTGGTTCGGTGGCAGGGGTAGCGCCACACGCGGGGGCTGGCGGTTGCCTGCGCTCAGGCGGGCGACAGCGGTGCTGGCCTGTTGCAGTCGCCAGGTATCGAGTTCCTTCGCCAGTGCGCTGTCGCTGCAACGGCCGTTCCAGATTTGGAGTGGCGTCGCCGCTGCAGCGTCACCGGACGCGGGAGAGGGCCGGCACAAAGTGGCGTGCAGGCAGACAACAGAACCCATGACGGTATCCACCACCGGCGTATAGCGCAGGGCGAGAGTCTGCTGCTGCAGCGCCTCGCGCCAGGGAGCGTCGTCGTTGTCTGGCGGGTTTGCCAGCCACTCGTCGCGACAGACCATCACCGGCAGACCGGGATTCGATTTGGCCCTGTTCAGGGCGATGGCGGCCGCTCTCAGCAGTGTTTCGGCAGAATCGCCATGCTCGGGGAAGCAGGCGATACCGACGCGGGTTTGCACCGTCACGCTGCTGTCGCCGACTGCCAGGGGGGCCTGCAGGTGACTGACGAGGCGTTCGGCAACCAGGCGGGCGGATTCCGGTTTGTCCAGGTCGTTGAGTACCACCGTGAACTCGTCGCCGCCCAGCCGTGATACTGAGATGTCGTGCTCGGGTCCCTCCGCGGTGGCTACTGCGTCACTGTCGCGCACACATTGCTTCAGACGTCTGGCGACTTCACGCAGCAGCAGGTCGCCGGCGTGATAACCCTGCACTTCATTGATCTGGCGGAAGTTAGCCAGGTCCACATGCAACAGGGCGAGGTGCTGGCCGGCGCGGCGACTGAGCCGCAGCAGCAGTCCTAACTGCTCCAGAAACAATTGGCGGTTGGGTAGCGTCGTAAGGTGATCGTAGTAGGTCAGTCGCTGCAGGCGCTGGCGGGATTCGCTGACGGCCTCGCTGGCCCGGTGCAGCTCTTCGTGGCTGCGGGACAGTTGGTGAGTGCGCTCTTCTACCTTGCGGCTCAACAGGCTCTTGCCAGTTTCGATTTCCCGGGAATAGCGGCCGAGGCTGTGTACCAGCCGCCGCAGGGCCGCGTCTATTTCGCCGCCGCCCTGGGTGATTTCAATCTCGCGTTCACCGTTGGCGAGGCGGTCGATGATCCCGGTGGTGCGGTGCAACTGCAGGGCCTGACGGACTCCGGCGGACAGCATGAGCAGTGCCAGGATGCCGGCCAGTACCAGCCAGCCAACGGAGATGGCCAGAATCTGCGGCAGGCTTTCCCGGCGCAGCACAGCGGGGTCGATGGCAAGGTCGACAAAACCCATCACGATATCACTGCCGGCGCGGCTGGCGCTCGTCATCGCCTGCAGGAAGTCCTGGCCATTCAGGTTCTTTGCGTCGGGGTTGAGGCGGGTAATGACCGGCAGGTTGAGATGGAGGCGGGCGCCGGGGTGTAACAGCGTGCTGAAATAGCTGCTGCCCAGCACATTGCCGTCGCCGCCGATGCCCTGCAGCACCGCTTCGTTGAGAGAAACCTGGCCCCTCACCGTATCGAGGGCCACCGTGCCGCCGGCCGGGTGACTCGCCAGATGGTCGCCGGTGCCACTGTAGATGTGGCCCCGGTCTATCGCCGGGTGGCGAGTGAGATCCTGTAGAAGTCGCTGCAGCGCCGGCGTCTGCTGCTGGTAAATCAGCCACTGCAAATCCGCCCGCTGGTCCAGCCTGGCCTTGCTCACGGCACGGACCTGGTCAAGGGATTGCTGGTAGAAATGTTGCGCGCAGAAGGCAGCCAACAGCAGGCTGCCGAGGAGAATCACCGCCACGGCGGCGAGACGGGTTCGTGTTGTACTGCTCATGCCCCGACCGCGCGGTCAGACCGTCCGACGTCCCTTTCCATTGGTGCTCCGCCCATCTTCCCTGCGCGAACCTGATGCAAAAGACGTTAGCATGAGGGGCAAAGGTGGAGCAATCACGGCGCCGCCTTTTGGCGCTTTCGCCTGCTGGGTTAGACTGTGCCGCGTGTCGCCGAGCCCCGGCGATGTGGCAGACCGGGTGCTATCGATGAGCGTTGATACGGAGTGGAAGAGTGAATAACTGGGTGTGGCTGGCGCTGGCCTGCGCTGTGCTGGGGCTGGCCTACTGGATTAGCCAGGCACTGCCGCGCTGGCGCTTTGAGCGCGCCATGGCCGCGCCATTCCCCGATCACTGGTTGCCCCTACTGCAGCGCTTTCCCTTCTACGAGCGGTTGGGCGCGGAGCTCCAGGCGGAGCTGCGGCGCAAGGTGCAGGCGTTTCTCTACCGCAAGCGTTTTGTCGGCTGCGAGGGGCTGGAGGTCACCGACGAGAGGCGGGTGTTGATTGCTACCGAGGCCTGTCTGCTGATTCTCAATCGTCCCAACACCCTGTATCGCGACCTGAAGTGGATCTATATCTACCCCAGTACCTTTCGCAGTCGCCAGCCAGAGCGGGACGAGGCAGGTGTCGTCTCGCTGCCCTCCGGGGACCTGCTGGGAGTATCGTGGAGTAACGGCCGGGTAGTACTGGCATGGGACAGCGTGAAACATGGTTACGTCGATTTTGAGGATGGCCAGAACGTGGTGCTGCATGAGTTTGCCCACCAGCTGGACCAGGAGGGCGGCGTTGCCGACGGTGCGCCCCTGCTCAACAGTCGCGCTGCCTACGGCTTGTGGTCGCAGGTTCTGGGGCGCGAGTTCGAGGAATTGCAGCGTGCGGTACAGTACGGCCACGCCACCCTGATCGATAGCTACGGCGCCACCAACCCGGCGGAATTCTTTGCTGTCATCACCGAGCTGTTCTATGAGCGGCCGGTTGCCATGCAGGCCACTCACCCGGAGCTTTTCGCTACCCTGAAGAGCTACTTCCAGGTCGACCCGCGCGACTGGCAGGCTCCCGCCACATAACCGGTCTGGCACTTCCTGCAGGCGCAGGCACCGGCGGTTGCTATCCATTGTGGATGGCGACCGAAGCGGAATATGTCCGCTTGGCAAGTGGTAGTGGCGGCTTTTCGGTCGTGAATATTTCCGGCGAATTTCCGGACGAAATCAGCACCCGGTGCTATGTTTTGCCTGTCGGCGGTGCCGGCGTATTACCATTCGGAGATTGCACATGAAAACAAAGATGACAGTGGCCGCGGCACTGGTCGCAGGGCTTTCCCTGCCGGCGCAGGCCGACGATACCGGCTTCTATATCGGCGGCAGCGTGGGTCAGGCCTACACGGAAGCCGAGGCTCGCGACATTATTGAAAACAGCAATTACGACCTGGACGACGACGATTTCGGTTACAAGGTCTTCGCCGGCTGGCAGTTCCTGTCCATCCTCGGCGTGGAAGGCGGCTATGTCGATTTCGGTGAAGTCGAGGGCGACTCCACCTTCTCCCGCGCCCGTGTGGCCACCGAGGCCTGGGATGCCTTCCTGGTGGGCAACCTGCCCCTGGGTTTTATCGACCTGTTCGCCAAAGTCGGTGTAGTGTACGCCGACACGGACTTCCGCATCGAGGAAGGCGGTGCCAGCTTCAGCGACAGCGACAGCAGCACCGACGCGGCCTACGGCATCGGCGCCGACCTCGAACTCGGGAGCTTCGCCATTCGCGGCGAGTGGGAGTACTTTGATGTCGACAATCTCGACAACCTGTCCATGTTCAGCGTGGGTCTGACCTACCAGTTCTAAACGCTCGTAGCGCTATCAGGTGGCGGCCCGACGCCGGCCGCCGCCCATCCCCAGACCGAACTGGGCCACCAGGTCGCGCATCACTTCCAGCACCCCGCCGCCGAAGGTATTGATCTGGCAGCGGCGGTATTCCGCTTCCAGTTCACCCTGCAGCAGGGCGCCGGCGCTGCCCCTGCGCAGGTTCGCCGCGGGCCCCAGGGCGTCGATCAGCAGGCGGTAGATTTCAATCTGTGACTCGGTGCTGAAGGTCTTGATGGCCGAGGAGTAGGCCGGATCCGGTTCCTCGTTTTCCATCCGTGACACCATGCGCCAGGTGGTGAGACGCATCGCTTCCAGGCGGGCGTAGGCCTGCCCCAGCAGGGATTGCACCACCGGGCGGTCGATGGGCCGTGCGCCGTCGACCTGCTTCGTGCGCGCCCAGGCCAGGGCCTGTTCGTACAACTTCCATGCATACACGCCGATCGCCGCCAGGCCGACCCGCTCGTGGTTGAGCTGGGAGGTGATCAGTTTCCAGCCACCGTTCAGTTCGCCGCAGATCATGTCGTGGGGGCAGCGCACATTGTCGTAGTAGGACATGTTGGTGCGCACGTCGCCCACGGTGTGAATGGGGGAATAGCTGAAGCCGGGCTGTTTCGCATCCACCATGAATACGCTGATGCCGGCGTGCGGACGGCTGGCCTGGGGGTCGGTGCGCGCCGCCAGCCAGATATAGTCCGCCGCCTCGGCGCTGGAGGTGAACACCTTGGTGCCGTTGATCACCCATTCGTCGCCCTCGCGCACCGCGCTGGTATTGAGACTGGCGAGGTCGGTGCCGGCCTGGGGCTCAGAATAGCCGATGGCGAAATGCAACTCGCCGGCGGCGATCTTCGGCAGGAAGAACTGCTTATGGGACTCGGAGCCGTGGGCAATGATGGCTGGCCCCACCGTATTGATGGTGACGAAGGGCAGGGGGGCGCAGGCCAGCTGGGCCTCCTCGAACAGGATCATCTGGTCCATTGGCCCGCGACCCTGGCCGCCGTAGGCCTCGGGCCAGCCGAGGGTGAGCCAGCCGTCCCTGCCGATCTGGCGGATGACGGACTTATAGGCATCGCCACCCTCGTTGCCGCGTGTCTCGGCGATCAGTTCGGGCGTCATCAGGTGCTGGAAGTAGCTACGCAGTTCCTGGCGCAGGGCCTGCTGCTGGGGGCGGAGTTCGAGGTGCATGGCGCGCTCTTGTCGGGTGGCGGAGAGTGGATTATTGTTGAACTTGAATTTAAATTCAATAATACTTCCACCCCAGCGCAACCCTTGATAAGCATAATTCGTCGTCAGGAGAGTTCCGAAGCACCGTGAGCCCAGCCAGTACAGCCCGTGACAAAGCCCCTCGGCGCAGCGCCCGCGGCGAGGCAGCGCGCCGTCGCCTGATGGACGCCGCCATCCGTGTGCTGGACCGGGTCGGCGTGCACCAGATGCGTATCAAGGACGTCACCGCCGAGGCGGGAGTGGCGGCGGGCCTGTTCTACCACTACTTCAAGGATCTGCGGCAACTGGTCGACGAGGTGCTCGACGAGCACATCGCCGAGTTCGAAGCCGTGGAGCTCATCGAAAAGGACGTGGGCAAGGGCGACTGGTTCAATCGCCTGCGCGCACACTACGAAATCTGTGTGCGGGTGCACGCCGAGCACCCGGGCATCATGCGCTGCATCGCCCAGTTCAGTGTCGATGATCCCGTATTCCGCGAGCGCTGGAAGCGCTCCTTCAACCGTCGCCTCGACCTGCTGGTCGAGGTGTTCCCTTACGTCTTTCCCGAGTGCCCGCTGAATAAAGCCCAGGTGGAATTGCTGGTACACGGCCTGTCCGGTGTCGGCAAGGAGCTGATGACCGAGTACTACATCGACCGCGACCCGGTCCTGCGCGAAGTCGAACTGTCCCAGGAGGCCATGGCCGAGTGGTTGGCAGCGCTGCTGTACCGCGGCCTGTTCGCCTGCAATCCCCCGGAGTCGCAATTGCATCACGCACTGCCGATTCTCACTATCACCAGGAATTAAGCATGTCCGAAGCGCCCCCCGATTTGTCAGCCTTCCTCGGCGGTGACCGCGGCCCCTACCGCAGCTGGGATGCCGTCAATCGCCCGATGATCCGCCACTGGTGCGAAGCACTGGGCGACGACAATCCCGTCTATCGCGACGCGGCCGCTGCCCGCGCCGCCGGCTTCGACGGTATCGTGGCGCCGCCCACCATGCTGCAGGCCTGGACCATGCGCGGCTATCGCGAACAACGCCCGCCGGGCTCGGATAACTCCGATCCATTTGCCGTGCTGGCGGCGCTGGAAGAGCTGGGCTATCCGGCGGTGGTGGCGGTGAACTGCGAGCAGGAATACCAGCAGTACGTGATCGAGGGCGACAGCCTTTACTACCGTTCCACCATCGAATCCATCTCCGAGGAAAAGAGCACCGCACTCGGCACCGGCTTCTTTGTCACCGAGCTGTCCACCTACTACAACCAGCGCGATGAAGTGGTTGGCACCATGCGCTTCCGGGTCTTCAAGTTTGCCCCCCACCCGCGCGACGAGGTTGCCGCGCCTGCCGAGGCGAGCAGTGCACCGCCAGCCGTGCGCCGGATGCGCCCGGTGCGCAATCAGGACACAAAGTTCTTCTGGGAAGGTGTGGAAGCGGGCGAGCTGCGCGTGCAACGCTGCGAGGGCTGCCACACACTGCGCCATCCGCCGTCGCCGGCCTGCCCCCACTGTCAGTCACTGGATTGGGCGCCGCAGGCGGTCAGCGGCCGCGGCCAGGTCTACAGCTTTGTGGTGATGCACTACCCGGAGATCCCTCCCTTTGACTACCCCAATCTGATTGCACTGGTGGAACTGGAGGAGGGCACCCGCCTGGTCAGCAATCTGGTGGGTGTGTCGCGGCACGAGGTGCGCATCGGTATGCCGGTACAGGTGGAATTTGCGGAAGTGGAGCCCGGCTTTCACCTGCACCGGTTTCGTCCGCGGGAGCAGGGCTGATGGATTTCAGTTACAGCGAAGACCAACAGTCGGTGGCCGCCCTCGCGCGGCAGATTTTCTGCGACAAAGTGAGTGACGGCGCCGCCGCACCGGAGCTGTGGGCAACTCTGGCAGAAGCCGGGTTGCTGGGAGTGGCGCTTGAAGAAGACTGTGGCGGCGCCGGTTTCGGCCTGCTGGGTGCCGGCCTGATGTTGAAGGAAATGGGCGCGGTTCTGGCGCCTTTGCCCCTGCTGCCTGCCATCGCCGCTGCGCTGGCACAGGCGGAGGGCGGTGACCGCGACAGCGCCGCGCGTTTTGTGGGCGGTGACTGTTACAGCGTTGCCAGTGCCGATGCCGGGCTGGTACTCAGCGATGGACGCGTCAGCGGCGAGCTGGCCACCGTACCCTTTGCCGGCGAAGCGGAGAGCCTCGTGGCCATTGCCGGTGACCAATTGGTGCAGGTGGTACTCGCGCAAGACAGCGTCACGCTCGAAGCCCAGCTGACGAGTAACCTGCTGCCGGCGGCTCATGTGACCCTGGTCAACAGCGAGGTACGGACATTGGGAGATAGCGCAGCCTGCGAACGACTGCGCCAGCGCCTGCAGGTGTTGACCGCGATGCTGCAACTGGGCGTGGTGGAAGAGGCGCTTGCCCGCACGGCGACCTTTACCGTGGAGCGGCAGCAATTCGGCCAGCCCCTGGCGCGCTTTCAGGCGGTGTCGCAGCGGGCAGCGGACGGCTATATCGATATCGAAGCCCTGCGCGCCTGTGCCGAAAGCGCCCTGTGGCGATTGCAGGAGGGGCTGGATGCCACGCTGGAAGCGGCGACTGCCTTGTGGTGGGCCGCAGAGGCCGGTCATCGGGTTGGCCACACCGTCCAGCACCTGCACGGCGGCATCGGTGCCGATGTCGACTATCCCATTCACCGTTATTTTCTCTGGGCCAAGCAGCTGGAGTTCAGCCAGGGCGGCGCGGTACACACCGCGGCCGCCATGGGCGAACAGCTGGCCCGGCAGCAAGCCATTGGAGGACGCAAGTGAACGAGGTCACCCTGAGTGCGGTAAAGGTGGGAGATACTCTGCCGGAACTGGTAGTGGATATTACCCCGCGCCTGATTGTCGGCGCCGCCATTGCCACCCGCGACTACCAGAACGTCCATCACGACAAGGCCGGTGCCCAGGCGCTGGGTTCGCCGGATATCTTTATGAACATTCTCACTACCAACGGCCTGGTGGGGCGCTATGTCACCGATTGGGCCGGCCCCCGCGCCCGTCTCGGCAAGGTGGCGATCAAACTCGGCGCACCCAATTACCCCGGCGACAGCATGACCTTCCGCGGCGAAGTGCTTGAGGTGGACGGCGACAGTGGCCGTGTGTTGCTGGATATAAAGGGCAAGAACAGCATGGGTTACCACGTCACCGGCAGCGTTGAACTGACCCTGGCACAGGAGGCGGCGGCATGAGCGACCATTTCCTGCGTGACAAGGCCGCGATTGTCGGTGTTGGCGCGACCGAATTCTCCAAGCAGTCCGGACGGACTGAAATCCAGCTCGGGGTGGAGGCCATTCTGGCCGCGCTGGCGGACGCGGGCATCGACCCGGTGGAAGTGGACGGCATGGCCACCTACACCATGGACAACAACCCGGAGATTGAACTGCACCGCCTGATTGGCGGTCGCGCCCTGCGCTTCTTTTCCCGCGCCCACTACGGCGGCGGCGCGGCCTGCGCACCGGTGATGCACGCGGCGATGGCGGTGGCGACCGGAGTAGCGGATGTGGTGGTCGTGTACCGGGCGATGAACGAGCGCTCCGGCTTCCGCTTTGGCCAGGGCGGCCTGATGACCGAGGATCCGAATGCCTTCGAGACAGTGGACTTCGGCTGGTATTTCCCCCATGGCCTGATGACGCCGGCCAGCTGGATTGCCATGTTTGCGCAGCGCTACCTGCACGAAACCGACGCTACCACGGAAGATTTTGGCCGGGTGGCGGTGGGAGGACGCGATTTCGCCTCCACCAATCCGAAGGCCTGGTTCTACCAGCAAGCGATCACGCTGGAGGAACACCAGGCGGCGCGCTGGATCGCCGAGCCCCTGCGCCTGCTGGACTGCTGCCAGGAGAGCGACGGTGCGGTGGCCATGGTGATCACCTCCGCCGAGCGGGCGAAGGACCTCAAGCAGCGACCAGTACTGGTGCGCGGCGCCTCCCAGGGGGCGGCGGACGACCAGCGCATGATGACGTCTTTCTACCGTAAAAGCCTGACCGGCCTGCCGGAAATGGGCGAGGTAGCGCGCAACCTATACGCCATGTCCGGTCTCGGCCCCGGGGATATGCAGGCGGCAGTGCTCTACGACCACTTCTCGCCCTTTGTACTGCCGCAACTGGAAGAGTTCGGCTTTGCCGAGCGCGGGCGGGCCTGTGACTTCCTGCGCGAGGGCCATCACCTGCGCGGCGGCAAGCTGCCGGTGAATCCCCACGGCGGGCAATTGGGCGAAGCCTATATTCACGGCCTGAACGGGGTTGCCGAAGCCGTGCGCCAGGTGCGCGGGGAAGCCGCCAACCAGGTGCCGGGGCTGGAACACATCCTGGTCACGGCCGGCACCGGCGTGCCGACCAGTGGGCTGATTCTCGGAGGACATGCCTGATATGCACATGATCGATTACCCCGATCGCAGCCAGCGCCACCTGGGGCGGGCCTTGCGCGACCAGGCCGGTGCCATCGGCGACACACCCTTCCTGCTCTATGGCAGCGACCGCTATACCTACGCCGAAGCCAACGACAGGGTGAACGCCCTGGCCGCCGGGCTGGCACGGCGGGGGCTGACGGCCGGCGAGCGGGTGGCCTTCTACATGGATTCCACCCCGGATGTCATTTTCCTGGCACTGGCGGCCAACAAGCTGGGCGCGGTGTGGGTACCGGTGAACAGTGATTACAAGGGCGAGTGGCTCAGCGACAGTATCGTGCGCAGCCGGCCCACCCTGCTGATGACCGACGCCCAGCACGCGCCGCGCCTGGCCCAGGTGCGTGAGGTGTTGGGGGGCTTGCCCATAGCCAGCCTCGGGCACAGTGATGAACTGCCCGATGCCGAGCCCCTGGCGCAGCTCTACGAGGCGGGCGCCGGCGAGCCGGACATGAGTGACTTCAGCGCGGGTGACACCTGCGCGGTCCTGTGGACGTCGGGAACGACCGGGCGCTCCAAGGGCGTTATGCAGAGCCACAATGTCTGGTTCGACGCAGTGATTTCCGCCAACAACCAGTTCGGCATGGAAGCCGGCGATGTCATCTACTCGGTGCTGCCGCTGTACAACTCTGCCGCCTGGGTCACCTCGGTGTTTCGCGCCATGCTGGCGGGGGTGCCGCTGGCGATGGACTCCGCCTTCTCGGTGACCACCTTCTGGGACCGGGTGGACTATTATCGCGCCACCCAGAGCTTTACCCTCGGCGCCATGCACATGTTCCTGTGGAATGCCCCGTCCCGGCCCGATGACGCCGACCACTGTCTGAAAAAGCTGATGGCCGTGCCCATGCCACCGCAACTGGCTGGCCCCTTCAGTGAGCGCTTCGGTGTCGAGCTGATGCCCCAGGGGCTTGGCCAGAGCGAGGCCTTCACGGTGATCAACCAGGATGAGTGCGACCGCAGCGCGGTGCCCCCGGGCAGTTGCGGCACCCCGGTGTCGCGGGTGGAGGTGCGCCTGGTGGATGACGAGGGTCACGATGTCGCTGTCGGTGAGCAGGGTGAGCTGTGGGTCAGGCCGCGCCAGCCCCACTGCATTTTCAATGGCTATTTCGACGATCCCGAGGCCACCGCCGCCGCCTATAGCGGGGAGTGGTACCGCACCGGCGACCTGGCCCGGCGCGACGAGGCGGGCTACTACTACTTCTGCGATCGCAAGAAAGACGCCGTGCGCTACAAGGGGCGCAATATTTCCACCTTCGAAGTGGAGATGGCGGTGCGCAAGCATCCGGCCATTGCCGACTGCGCCGCCTACGGCATCCCCAGCGATGAACTGGAGGCCGAGAGCGAGATCAAGCTGGACGTCATCCTGAAGCCTGGCGAAAGCCTGGAACCGGCGACACTGGCGCGTTTTGTCAACGACAATGCCCCCTACTTTTTCGTGCCCCGCTATATTGAAACGGTAAAGCAGTTGCCCTATACACCTACCAACAAGGTGCAGAAGTTCCGCCTGCGGGAGCGGGGCCTTACCCCCCAAACGTGGGATGCGCGGGCCGCAGGGTTTGAAGTAAAACGATAGTTAGTGGCGGCATTCCGCCGCCCGATTCAACCGCCGCAAGGCTAGTACACAGAGGAGCAAGGCCGGACGCAATATCCAGAACATAACAAGGAGCGGTATCGCTGAACGGAACAGCAGATCGACGAAGTACGTTTCCAAACCCCAGAATAAAAGCATTGGAGCAACACTATGTCATATCTCGGTCGTAGTACCCGTAGCACCCTGACCCCTCTTGCCGCAGCCCTGACCCTGGCCGGCGCGAGCCAATCCCCCATCGCCCTCGGTCAGGAACTCATGCTGGAGGAAATCGTGGTCACCGCCCAGCGGCGCCAGACCATGTTGCAGGATACGCCCATCGCGGTAACTGCCTTCAACTCGGAAAAGATCGCCGACCTCGGCATTTACGACATTTCTGATATCGGTGGCATGGCGCCAAACACCAATATCCAGAAGCAACCCTCGTCCAACTCCAATATGTCCATCTATATCCGCGGGGTGGGCAGCGGCGAGACTTCGCTGATGGTGGACCCGAAAACCAGTTTCTACCTCGACGGCGTGTACATGAGTAAAACCGTGGGCGCGGTGTTCGACATCGTCGACCTCGAGAGCGTGGAGGTATTGCGCGGGCCCCAGGGTACGCTGTTCGGTCGCAACAGCACCGGCGGCGCCCTGAACGTGACCACGGTCAAGCCCGCAGGGGAGTTCGGTTTCAGGGTGGAGGGCAACTACGGTAACGACGGTTACCAGCGTGCCTCAGTGTCAGTCGATACACCGAAGATAGGTATGATGTCGGCGAAAATCTCCGGCATGACCATGCAGTATGACGGTTGGGCTGACAATGATTTCCCCGGTGGTGAAAGCGATCTGGGCAGCGAGGATAACGACGCCTACCGCATCGCCCTTCGCTTTGAGCCGACCGACAGCCTGACCGTCGATTACAGTTACGATCGCACCAAGAACGAAGGGGTTCCCACGCCCTTCCAGATCAGCAAGGTCAAGGACAGCATCTACAACGGCTTTACCACCACGCCCTTTCCCTACACCTTCCTGGGCGGCGAACTCTACCAGCAAATGGCCGCCTCGGTCGGCGACCCCGACAAGCGCCGGGAAGACTACACCCTCGACGGGGTGAGCAAGGAGTGGCTGGACGTGACCGGCCACACGCTGACCGTGAACTGGGAACTCGACCCCTTCACCATCAAGTACATCTTCGCCAACCGCGAAACCAGCTCGGGTTATGATTCCACCGACCTCGATGGCGGTGCCCTGACCGCTCGCGACCTGTTCTACGGTGGCGGCATGGAAGTTCCGACCCCGGGCTTTCACGCCACCATCGATGAGGGGTCGATCGACCTGACTACCAATGAGTTGCAACTGATTGGCGATGCTTTCGACGATCGCCTGCAGTACACCGTGGGTTACTACCAGTACCGGGAAGAGATCTACCAGAGCAACCCGCAGACCTTCTCCCTGCCGATCCAGTTCCTGCTCGGCGGCGCGCTCGATGGCGCCTATGCCGCGGCAGGCTTTTGCCCGGAAATTCCGGGTGTTGGACCGGTGTGCCAGGGCAGCCAGCGTCTGCCCCTGCCGTTCCCGTCTCCCGGCGCCGACCCCAACCTGAACGGCCAGGTGGACTTTATCTATGGCCAGACCACCGAATCCTGGGCGGTCTACAGCCAGGCGACCTTTTCCTTTACCGACAATCTCGACCTGACCGCCGGTGTTCGCTACACCGAGGATGACCGCGAGGGCTTCCTGTTCAACGAGAGCATCGGACAGAGCTCCTTCGACGAGCGCTTCACCAACGACGGTACCTGGGACAATGTCAGCTACCTGTTGACCCTGAACTACGCCGTTGCCGAAACGGTGAATGTCTACGGCACTTATTCCACCGGCTATAACAGCGGCGGCTTCAACTCGCGGGCCTCGACCCTCAGCGCCTGGGAAGATCCCTTCGATGAAGAGGAGCTGTTCTCCTACGAGCTGGGCATCAAGTCCGACTGGTTTGACAGCCGGGTGCGGTTGAACGCAGCCCTGTTCTACAACGACTACCAGGACATCCAGGTGGCCCAGTTCGAGGCCGGTTCCGGTGGGGCTTCCAGCCGGATTGTGAACGCCGGCGAGGCCACCTACCAGGGGCTCGAGATCGAGCTCACGGCACTTCTTACCCAGGGCCTGCTGATGGAGCTGACCTACGGTTACCTCGACGCCGAGTTCGACGAGTACCTGGCGCGCAATCCGGCCACTGACAGGGAGGAAGATATCTCCGATGTCACCAGCGTGACCCGGGCGCCGGAAAACAGCGGCAGTCTCGGTTTGCAGTATGACTTCGAGCCATTCAGCTGGGGCGCCCTGTCGGCCCGGGTCGATGCGGTTTACACCGACGGCTTTACTTTTCATCCCTTCCAGAACCAGTTCGACAGCGCCGATGACCGCACTATCGTCAATGCGCGGGTGAGTCTCAAGGACATCGCACTCGGCGACAGCGGCAACCTGCGGGTCGCCGCCTGGGTCAAGAACGCAACGGATGAAGAGTACCGGGAGTGGGGTATCGACTTCGCAACCCTGGGCTTTGCCGGCAACACCTACGGGCGGCCACGTACCTACGGCGTGGACGTGATCTACGAGTTCCGCTAGGCCGGCACCCGCAGGGCCGGCCCTCAGCTGTGCCGGCCCAGTCCACCCTGCGCATCGCGGCCCGCTGTATCGGGGCCGCGCTCTGCGGGGCTTGCCATGGCCCCGGCGAAGTGAATCGGGGTGCGACTACGCCTTTCAGGCGTGAAATCTCACCCATTCGACCGCTTTGTACATTGACCCTTCCGCTAATCATGACAATACTGTGTGGGCATAGAATGACCCGATAAATGGATTTTATAACGGGCACAGGTTCGGGTGCCCGGCAAACGGTGGACAGGGGAAGGGAAATGGGTGAGCGTGTTCCGTCCGCTTTGGCGGCGCTGATGGTGTTGGCAGGGGTTGTGGTCTCCGCCACGGTGGAGGCGGCCCCTGTCTCGGTCGCGCGGGACCAGGCGCTGGAGTTTGCCGACCCCGCCATCGTCCGCATCGAGGTCCTGGCCTCCCAGAATAACAACGGTGACCCGGCGGCGCTGCTCGCGCCGTTTACAGCCCAGGGGGCCTGCCTCTCTTACACATTCGACGATGCCGGCGACCTGAGCCAGGAAGTCCGCCTGGCGCTGTTCGACGCCAACGATAACGTCCTCGGCCTGCCTATCGTGCAGATCGACAACGGCTACTACAGCACGGTGGACAGCAGTTGCAGCGAGCTGGTCAACGAGGCGCCGATCGCGGTGGACGACAATTTCGGTACCGATTACGTCGGCGCCAATGTCCTGGCCAATGATATTGACCCCGAGGGCGACCCCCTGGTGGCCAACCTGTTGACCGCGCCAACCGCAGGTAGCGTGGTGCTGAACTCCAACGGTACTTTTGTCTACACCCCGCCCGCTGGGTTCAGCGGCAATGTCACGTTCACCTACGAGGCCTTCGACGGCGTCAATATCAGCACCAGTCCGGGTATTGTGAGCCTTACCGTCGAGGCATCCAACGAGGCGCCGGTAGCGGTGGATGACAACCTCGGCACCGGGTTTGCGGGCGCCAATGTCCTGGCGAATGACACGGACCCCGACGGGGACAGCCTGAGCGCCGTGCTGGTGTCCGGGCCCGCCAATGGCACCCTGGTCCTGAGTCCGGACGGCACTGTCCAGTACACCCCCAACCCCGACTATTTTGGCAGCGACAGTTTTACCTACCTGGCCAGTGACGGCGAACTCGACAGTAACGTGGCCACGGTTACCCTGTCGGTGGAGGAGCCTCCGAACGCCGGGCCCCAGGCGGTGGATGACAACTTTGGTGCAGACTACCAGGGTCGCAATGTGCTGGAAAATGATCTCGACGCCAATGGCGATACGCTCTCCGCCATCCTCGAGACCCAGCCGGCGAATGGTGTTGCGGAACTGAACGCCAACGGCACCTTCACCTATACGCCGAATATTGGCTATACCGGCCCGGACAGCTTTACCTACCGCGCCAGCGACGGCGAGCTGGTGAGTGATGTCGCCACAGTGTCCCTGGTAGCGCAACTACCCGAGAACAACCTGCCGCCGATTGCCAGCGACGATGATTTCGAAGGCGACTACGAGAACGGCAACCTGTTGATCAATGACCAGGACCCGAACAACGACAACCTGATTGCCATCCTTGTCACACCCCCTGAAAACGGTGAGTTGCAGCTGAACCAGGACGGTACCTTCCGCTACCGCCCTTTTGCCGGCTATTCCGGCCCCGACTCATTTACCTACAAGGTGCGCGACCGCCCGCTGGACGATCCCGAGGGCCTGGAGTCCGCGCCCGCCCTGGTACGGCTGCAGGTGGATGCCAGCCGGCAGGCCGACGGCGGTGTGACCAACAAGGTGGATGCCGATGGCACCTCCGTGCTCGCCAATGCCTCGGCCAACGAATTGCGCACGTCCCGTCGTATCGATGAGTTGTGTCCGTCACTGCAACCGGGTAACGCCGGGCAGCAGGACCTGCTGCAGCTATGTACCAACCTGCGCGCCCAGGGCACCACCGCCAAACAGGCCCTGGATGCCTTGCGCGCCATAACCCCGGAGGAGCTGAGCGCTATCAGCAAGGCCTTCCGCGTTCTCTCTTTCTCGCGCTTCCGCAATATCGGGGCGCGTATTTCCCGGATGCGCGAGGGCCAGGCGAAGGGCATCAGTATTGCAGGGCTCAACGTGCGCACAGGGGATACCCTGGTCAGCGGAGCTGACCTTGAGAAGGCTCTTGCCGAGGGGCTGTCCGCCATGGGGCTGGGTGCCAGTGCGGATGAAGGCGGTGAAGATCTGCTGCGCGAATACAGCCGCCTGGGCCTGTTCGTTCGCGGCGACCTGAACTTTGGCGATCAGGACAGGACAGAACTGGAATCCGGCTTTGATTTTGATGCCCAGTCCCTCACCGTGGGTGCGGACTACCGCATCACCGACAACATCTTCGCCGGCGCTTCGGTGAGCGTTGGGCAGTCCGATGTCGAGTTCGCCGACAACGGTGGTGAGACGCGTACCGACAACTACTCGCTGGCGCTCTATGGCAGCCTGTATTCGGGTAACGGTTATGTCGACGGTATCGTCAGCTACGGCTGGTCGGATGTTGAGACCGAGCGCAATATCTTCTACACCGATTTCGGTGGCACCGTGGACCGGGTGGCGGAAGGCTCCTCCGACGGTGACGAGTACTACATCAGCTTCAATGCCGGCTACAACTTCAACTGGGGCGGGCTCAATGTCGACCCCCTGGTGCGCTTCTTTTACCTCGACGGTTCGGTGGATCCTTTCAGCGAGCGTGGAGCGGGGGGCTGGAACCTGGATATCGACGAGCAGGCCTACGAGTCCATGAGCGTCAGTGCCGGCGGCCAGGTCAGTTATACCTTCCTGCCGAGCTGGGGGGTGATTACCCCCTACCTGCGGGTCGAGTACACCCGTGAGTTCGAAGATTCCGCCGGTGGCGTGCGCTATCGTTTCGCCAACGACCCATTGGGGGAATTCAACGATACCAACGGTATGATGATTGAGGCAGACGACCCGGACACTGGCTACATGGTGTACGGCGCCGGGGTTGCCGCGCAGTTCATTCACGGCATCAGCGCCTTCATCAACTACCAGACCCTGGGTAGCTACGACAATCTCAGCGGCGAAATCATCTCCGTTGGCGCGCGCTGGGAAGCGCGTTTCTAGCCCGGGCGGCGAAGACGACCACAGGTAAAACAGTATGGCTTCACTGACACTTTCAGATTCCGCTTTCGGCACCCTCGGGCTGACTATCACCGAGGCAATCGACCTCGCGGATATCGCCCAGCAACTTACCAGCCTGCTGGGCATGACCTTCACCTTCGAAAGTCTGGATGTTTCTCTGGTCACACTCACCGGCCTCACCGCGACCGGTGTCGGTGCGCCCGGCAGTCGCCTGGCGGTTGGCGACTACGATGTGTTCCAGCCGTCGTCGGCGGTGTCGGGTTTCACCAATCTCGAACTGACCGCGGCGACGATTGCGAGCCACGGCACAGTCTACGAGGTCGGGTCGGGCGGGCTGTTGACGGGCGAGGACGACAGCCTCGGCTTCGCCTTCGGACCGGAAATCTCGGTGCTCGACTTTTCCCGCACCGGCAGTGCGGAAATTAACGTGCGCCTGGCAACGGTTGCGCCCTTCGATGACGGCAATACCCTGTATGGCGGCTATGAGCTGATCGGCAACAGCGGCGACAATGTTTTCACTGGCTACGACACCTTTGACCAGGGGGTCAGCTATTTCGGCAGCAACGTGTTCCGTGGCGGAGACGGCGAAGACGCTATATTCGGCGGCCTAGGCCAGGAGCTGATCGAAGGCGGCGCCGACGATGACCTGTTGTTCGGCATGCTCTACCTCGGTTCAGGCTTCAGTGAAGATGACCCCGGCGACCGGATCTTCGGGGATTTCGAAAACCCGGAACCCGGTGCCGAGGGCGGGGATGACCTCCTGTTCGGGGGGGCGGGGGACGATGTGCTCAACGGCGGCGCGGGCAATGACCTGCTGTTCGCCAGCGAAGGTGCCGACAGCCTCACCGGTGGCGCGGGGCGGGATCGCTTTGTGCTGGCGGAAAGTTACGACATCCGGACCGGTGTATTCGTACCCGATGGCGAGGGCGGTGAATTCGAAAGAACGGTTTTCACGGGTTTTGGTGTCGCCGACCCCGACAGCCCCAACCGTATCGAGGATTTCAGCGCGGACGACCTGGTGGTGGTATACGGCTTCAGTGAAATGCTGGAGGACTCCGGCACAATCTTCGATATCCAGTTCGGTATCAACGGCGACAACCAGGCAACGGTCAACCTGCTGGGTGAGGCCGAGGGACTGTTCGATTTCAACTACGCGCTGGTGGATATCAGTGCCTCTATTAGCGAGCAGGATGTGATCGTCGCCATCGATCAGCGCGACCAGACCAACAACGACATGGACCTGGATTTCCGCTGGGACAGCCTGGCGGAGGGCCGGGAAGGTGAGATTTCTTTCGAAATTGTCTACGAGACGGTTGCCGATTCGGCCAATTTCGGTGACGGCCTGCTTTACGACGAGTTCTACGATCTGCAACTGACCCCCTTCCTCGACAATGGTGTAAGAGGTGGGCAGGACAAGTTCGATCTGACCGCCTTTGAGCTCGGTGAAGACAATGAGGCCGCCATAGAGGATATTCTGTTTACCACCATCGATGAGTACGGCGCTTTCACGGTCGAGAGCTTTGAGGATCCTTCGGACGAGGCCATCACCGATTTCTTCTTCGACACGGAGGCGCAGGTAGACCGTGCACTGAGCGTTGAATGGCGGCCCTCGAGCTTCTTCGACAACGTCATCGCGGTGTATGTCGATGCCAACGCCGATGGCGATTTCCACCCGGACGACGACCTCTTTTTCGCGATTAATGGGGTCGAAGATGGCAATGGCTTTGCGTATGACCTGGGGCGTGAACTGACCAAGGAAGATCTCTATGCCGACGCCAGTGCAGATGGCACCGGTACCGGAATATTCATATTCAATGACGATCAGTACGATTTCTGGTTCAACGATGAAGCGCCCTTACCCATCTGATAGCGTCGTGCATCCAGTGCGGGTAGTGTCATCGCCAAATCCGTGAAAGATCGCGTCGAGAGAGGCGAAGTCGGGCGGGCCCTGCAATTGTGCAGGGCCTCGTTGCTTGTGGTGCTGGTTTTCAGCCTCGCCAGCAATCTGCTGTTGCTGACCCCTGCCTTCTACATGTTGCAGGTCTACGACCGGGTTATTCCCAGCGCCAGCCTGCCCACCCTGCTGATGCTGACCCTGGTGGCCCTGTTGCTGTTCGCCACGATCGGCGCCCTGGAGTGGGTGCGCTCGCAGATACTGAGCCGCGTGGGCGCGCGATTCGACACGCTGCTGGAAGATCGCGCCTTCGAAGTGTCCTTTCGTCAGGCGCTGTATACCTCGGGCCAGTCTGCCCAGGCCCGCGCCCTGTCCGATCTTTCCGTGTTGCGCCAGTACCTGTCGGGTTCTGCGTTGCTGGCGTTTTTTGACGCTCCCTGGCTTCCGGTCTACCTGCTGGTTATGTACTGGTTTCACCCCCTGTTCGGTCTGGTGGGGTTAATTTCGGCATTGGTGTTGTTGGCGCTGGCGGTGGTGAATGCCAGGCTGGGCCGGGATCAGCAGGCGGAAACGGGTGAGGAGTCGGCTTCGCTGGAAGCCTTTGTGCTGAAGAACCTGCGCAATGCCGAGGTGATCGAAGCCATGGGCATGCTGGGGGATATCCGCGCGCGCTGGCAGCGGCGCTACCGTGCGCTGCTAGCCACCCAGTTGTCCCGTGCCGGGCGTACCGGTGTGATTGCTTCGCTGGCGCGGACCTTCCGGCTGGCGGTGCAATCGCTGGTGCTGGGGCTGGGTGCCTACCTGGTGATCGAGCAGCGACTGACCCCGGGGATGATGATCGCCGGCTCCATCCTGCTGGGGCGCGCGCTGGCGCCGGTCGACCAGATGATCGCCGGTTGGCGTCACTTTGTGCAGGCGCGGCTTGCCTATCGGCGTTTTGAACGGCTGTTGCAGCAGATACCGCCCCTGCCGGCGCGTATGAGTCTGCCGGCTCCCAGCGGGCAGATCAGTGCGGAGAAGGTCTCCCTCGCGCCGCCCGGCACCCGCAACCTGGTACTGCGCAACCTTAATTTCCGTATTGAGGCCGGCGACAGCGTGGCGCTGATCGGCCCCAGCGGCTCCGGCAAGACCAGCCTGGCGCGGGCGGTCCTCGGTATCTGGCCGGTAACCGGGGGCAACCTGCGCCTGGACGGCGCCGATGTGTTCACCTGGAATCGCGACGAACTGGGCCCCCATGTGGGCTATCTGCCACAGGATGTGGAGTTGTTCGAGGGCTCGGTCAGTGAAAATATTGCCCGCTTCGGCACGGTCGATGCCAGCGCTGTGGTCGAGGCGGCGCGACAGGCCGGCGTGCACGAGGCCATTCTGAGTCTTCCCGGCGGCTACGATATGCAGATCGGGCCAGGGGGCAGCGCACTCTCCGCCGGTCAACGGCAGCGACTGGCGCTGGCGCGGGCCCTTTACGGCAATCCCTGCCTGCTGGTGCTGGATGAACCCAATTCCAATCTTGACGACCGCGGGGAACTGGCCCTGATTGAGGCGTTGAAGGCGCAGAAGGCGCGCGGCGCCACCGTGCTGGTGATCTCTCACCGCAGGACCATCCTGTCCGCCGTGGACAAGTTGATGGTACTGGGTAATGGCGGAATAACCCGCTTCGGGCCCAAGGGTGAAGTGCTGGAGGCGCTGCAGGCGATGGCGCGCAGCGGCCGGCGCGACGCGGCAGTGGCTGAATGAATACCGACGCCCGGGCCAGTGTTGAACTGGATACCTCCGATACCCGCTATCGGCGGATTGGCGCCGTCATTCTGTTTCTTGTGTTCGTGGTGTTTGGCGGCTGGGCGGCCTTTGCCCCCCTCGACAGCGCCGCACTGGCGCCGGGCGTGGTCACGGTCAAGAACTATCGCAAGACCCTGCAGCATCTGGAGGGGGGGATTGTCGATGACATCCTGGTCCGGGAGGGCGATGCGGTGAAGGCCGGGGATGCGCTCATCGTGCTGGATGCCACCCAGTATCGCGCCGAAAGTGAAGTGCTGCGTGGGCAGTACATCGCACTCAGGGCCCTGGAATCGCGTCTGCTGGCGGAGCGCGACGGCCTTGCGGAGGTGGTTTACGCGCCCGATTTTCTCGCCCTGGAGGACCCGCGCGTCGCCGCCGCCATGGCCAGCCAGGATGAAATATTCAATGCCAGAATGAGCGCCAATGCCGGCGAACGCCAGGTGCTGGAACAGCGGGTGGAGCAACTGCAGTCGCAGATCGCCGGGGTGGAGGCTGTGCGCGACAGCAATGCCAGGTTGCTCGCCTCCTATGAATCTGAAATGAAAGACCTGCAGAGCCTGCAGGAAAGGGGCTTCACCGGGAAACAGCGCCTGACTGAAGTGCAGCGGGCCTACGCCAGCCTGGTGGGCGAAAACGCCGAAGCGCTGTCGGAAATCGCCGCCAACCGCATCCGCATCGGCGAAACCCAGTTGCAGATCATCCAGCTGGAACGCTACCAGCGCAGCGAGGTGGTCGACGAACTGGAGGGAATCCAGTCGAAACTGTTCGATGTGAATGAGCGTCTGCGAGCGGTGGAGGACAAGGTGGCGAGGGCAGTAATTCGCGCGCCGGTCAGCGGTGTGGTACTCGGCATGACGGTGCACACCGTGGGCGGCGTTGTGCGTCCCGGCACACCGCTGATGGACATTGTGCCGGAACAGCAGCAGTTGATGGTGGACGCGCAGATTTCCCCCATGGATATCGATCGGGTGCAGACCGGCGTGCGCGCGCGAATTCGCTTCAGTGCCTTCAAAAGCGCCACTACCCCGATCGCCGAGGGCAATGTGGTGAGTATCTCGGCCGATCGCCTGGTCAATACCAGCAGCGGCGAACCCTACTACCTGGCCCAGGTAGAAGTGGATCCGGACAGCATGGCGCGCATGGCCGGCCTGAGGCTGGTGCCCGGTATGCCGGCGGAAGTGCTGATCAACACTGGTTCGCGCACGTTGTTGCAGTACCTGATGCAACCCGCCAGCAATGTGATGGCGCGCTCCTTCATCGAGGATTGATGTTCACTCCATCTGGTCGAACAGGCGCGCCACGGTTTCCCCCAGTACCTCGCCGCCCATACGCCTGCGTTGCAGGGGCGGGTTGTCGAAGCGACCGCGGCGGGCCAATGCCAGTGCTGCATCCACTGCCGCGGCGTCCAGGGCATCGGCCCGGGCCCCCACCGCGCGACCGGCATCGACCATGCGCCGCACCGTGTAGAACTGTTCCAGTCCACGTGGAATGACCAGCAGTGGCACACCCGCCAGCCAGGCCTGGGCCGTGGTGGTGTGGTTGCCCATGGTTATTGCCAGCTCCGCCTCCGAGAAGGCCTGGTCCAGGTCTACCGGGGTGTCGGAAAATACCACACCCGGCACCGCCGGGCGCAGGGCGGGGGGGAGTTCCGGGCTGTAAACCAGGACACGTGCCCCTTCACTGCCCAGCCGTTGCAACAGCAGTTGCAGGCCGGGAAAGGGCTGCAGATAAGCAAATACCCTGAAGCCGGCGCCGTCTGGCCACTGCGGGGCTGCACCGCTGCCGGCGGCTGCGCTGATGCCCAGGTAGGGGGGATGCGGGCGCGTACCAAAGGGGTCGATTTCCGGCAGGGTCATCAACAACTGCTGATCGGCCTGGGTGAACAACTCGGCGGGGTGCGCAATCGCCAGCGGTTGCGCGGCATTCACCAGTGCCGCCAGTCGGGCTTCGGCGGCGGCCAGGATCGCCGCATTGTCTGGGGTGTTGCGAATGCGCGGAAACAGGCCGAAGTAGGGCAGGTCGGCGCGGGGCAGGGTATAGCCATTGCCGACTATCCATTTCTGCCACTGCCCACCTAGGCTGGCAATCAGTGCGGTCGGGGCAAACTCGTAAATTACGGTATCCGGCTGGACGGTCTCGAACAGCGATTGCCAGCGTTCGACCAGCGGCGTCACCCGGGCGGCATCGCCCAGGCTGTGGAGCATGATCTGGGTAAAGGACATTTGCCGACCGTCCGGCGGGCGGCCCGGTGGGGCGGAGCGGGGGGCGTCAACGATGTCGATGTCGAGATCGGCGAACCATTGCCTGGCGCGTTCCCTGGCAGGTGCCGCCAGGGTGATGCGATGCCCCCTGCGGGCGCCCTCACGCAGCCAGGGCGACAGGTTGGCGAGATGGCCGCTGGCGCCTCCCAGTTCCCAGATGAGGAGAATATTGGCCAACGGGCCGCCGTCAGTCAGGGCTGGATGGCGATGGTCAGGCTCACGTTCACCCGGTATTCGTTTTCGCCGCCCGCCACGGGTACCGAGTCCGCCATTGCCATTTCACTCATCCGGTACATCGGCGCCGGCGACGGGCCGCCGTGAAAGCTCTGCTCCTGGATTTCCAGAATACGCCCGGTTTTTACCCCGGCCGCTTCGGCCAGAACCCGGGCCCGCGACAGGGCGTCGCGCATGGCCTGCTGGCGGGCCCGGTCAATGGCCGCGGCGGGGTCGGCGTTGCCGAGGGTGATCTGCCCGCCCTCATTGACGCCCTGCTGCACAGCGCTATCGAGCAACTTGCCCACCAGGTTGATATCGCGCACACGCACGGTGAGGCCGTTGCGCACCTGGTAGCCGACAATTCTCGGCCCCTGGTCATCGTCTCCCGAGCGCGGGTCGACCCTGGAGTAGCGCGGCGAGATATTGAACTGGCTGGTTTGCAGGTCTTTGTCAGCCACCCCCGCTTTGCGCATGGCGGCCATGACCTGGCGCATGGCCTCGGTATTCGCGGCCAGGGCTTCACTGGCGGTGTCGCCCTCGCGAGTGACGGTCAGCGACAGGGTCGCCATGTCGGGGGCCAGGGCCGCACTGCCCTCGCCGGTAACGTGGATGCGCCCGGTATCGCTTTCGTCCGCCAGCGCGGGGAGGGAGACCGCGGCAGCGCAACACAGCAGCCAGCCGGCCAGTACTACACGCAGAGACATATCGTTACCCCTTTGGCCCGAACAGGAACCACAGAATCAGGCCTACCACTGGCAGTACCAGGATGACAACGATCCAGAGCACCTTCTTCAGGGTGTCTGCGCCGGATTGCAGTACGTTGACAATGGCCCAGATGTCAGCGATCAGGATCAGCAGGCCGAGTATGCCGGATACCTCTATATTCATGGTGTTCTCCTGTGAGTCAATTGTTCATGCCAGCCGTACCGGCAAGATACCGGCGGCGGGGTCCTGTTCAACTATAGTGGGGATCGGTTGAACTACAAGGGCGGGTTCAGTCGTGGCTGACCTTGCCGCGCAGGTTTTTGACCTGCCCGCGCTGGGTCTTCTGGTCCATGCGGCGTTTCTGCGAGGAACGGGTCGGGCGGGTAGGGCGTCGCGCTCTGGGCACGTGATTGGCATTGCGTATCATCTCCGTCAGGCGCTCCAGGGCGTCGGCGCGGTTTTTCTCCTGGGTGCGGTGGCGCTGGGCCTTGATCACCACACAGCCATCGCTGCTGATGCGGCGGTCTGACAGGGCCAGCAGCCGCTCTTTCAGCGCCTCCGGCAGGGAGGACGCGCGAATGTCGAAGCGCAGGTGTATCGCGGATGACACCTTGTTCACATTCTGCCCGCCGGCCCCCTGGGCGCGGATGGCGCTCAACTCGATTTCTTCGTCCGGGACGGAGAGCCCCGGGGCAATGGCTAACAACACACTCTCCCGTTGCCGATAAATGACTTCGTCACGGCTGCCCGGCAGCAAAGGTCAGGTACTTCAACTGCTGCGCGTTGATGTCCGTGGCTGCGCCGCTGCCGCCGGGGGTGTTGTCGGCGCCCGCGGTCCACAGCGTGTAGGGGGATTTGACCCGGCCCCAGGCCGGACCTTCATAGCGGTAGGGCTGTTGCCAGGGATCCACTGGCAGCTTGTCGAGATAGCCGCCCTCCGGGAAATTCGCCGCCGGCTGATTACCCGAGGGCTGCTTGATCAACACCTGTAGCCCCTGCTCGGTGGTGGGGTATCCGCCGTTAACCTCGTAATAGCGCTCCAGGGCTTCGGAGAGGGTGGTGAGGTCCGCGACGATGGCGGCGGTGTGCTTTGCCGTGTTGCCAGTGAGGGGGAGACCGAGGTCTTCTTCCACCACCTGACGCGGCGTCTCGCTGCAAAAGACCAGGCGATCCTGCTGGTTGGGCACTGTGTTGACCTCACCTTCGAAATAGATAAAGTGGCGTCTGCCAGTGCTCTCGCCCCAGCGATCGAAATTCTCGTAGCGCCCACACAGGACTCCGGAAGGGTATTCAACCGCTTCTGAAATTTCCGTAGTGCCCTTGATGCCAAGGGCTGCGTTCACCGCCTCCTGTGCCTCCTGTACCGGGTCACTGCAGGCAACGAGCAGGGCGGCCAATGGAGCAGTGGTCAGCAAGTATTTCAACATAAAGCGATTCTCTAAGCAGTGTGATTCTGTGACAGACAGCGAAGCAGGAAATTCCCTGCGCCGTCAGTTGGGGAACTCGCGGCCAACGTGCAGTATGCGGGTCGCCAGTTGTACCTCCTTCAGGAACAACACCAGGGCGATAATCAGCAGCAGCAGCGCGAGGATAAACAGGCTGATCACCACTTCCGCAATGTGCAGATCCCACAGGTGGCCCACAAACAGGCTGACGATAACGCTACACACCAGTAAGCCCGAGGCGGTGCACATGCCGATGGACCAGTTGATCAGGTGGACCCGCCGCCAAAGGGTCCTGAGCTCAATGCGGATCATCGACAGCCGCGGCTCCTCCTTGATGGTGCTCACCCGGACTTCTACGATGCGGGCGCGGTCAACAATGCGCCCCAGTCGACCCGACATGACATTGAGAAAGCCGGCGATGCCGGCCAGCAAAAATACGGGGGCCACCGCCAGCTGGATGATGGAGGCAAGTAACTGAACTGAATTTTCCATTCAGTTATTGTGCAGCAGCTTCACGGGCTGTACCAGATGGGTGAGCTGAAAGCGCGCTCCTGGATGCTGGTGGGCAGATTGTCCGGCACCGGCTCGCCCAGCGCGGCCGCATCGCGGGTGCTCCAGCGCGGCGTGGGAATCTCCAGGACCCGCACATAGTAAAAGGCGCGCTCATCCGGGGAGAAATCCGGATCCTGCCAGAAAGCGGCGAGTTGCGGGCTGCCGATGCTGTTGCTGTAGTCGCCGCTGTTGGTATCGACGGTATCACCCACAGGTGACAACTGACCGCGAGCGTCCGGCTGCCGGTCGCCACTCCAGGCGACGTTGTGGATTCTTTCCTGCTGCCGCCCCTCCCTGTCTACCCAGCCCTTGATAATCTGCACCCGGTCCAGGTTGCCGCTGGCGGGATCGCGGGCGGCCCACACCATAAAGGTGGGCGCCCCGGCGGATTCCGGCGCGCCCTGCAGGGTGCTGCCCATTGGCTGCCCCTTGCGGTAGCCGATCTGCGCGAAGTCGGCGCTGCTGGCATCGTCGGCACTGAACTGCCAGCCGCCGAAGAAACGCAGCTTGATGCGCGGGCCGGTGGTGCCGTAGGTTTCCCGGCGCTGCATGGCGCCAAAGATCGCCTCGCGGGTGTTGTCCTCTGCCCAGACAGCCGCCAGCCCGCCGGAGCTGAACTCGCGGATAGCCTGGGTCTGGGCCTCTGACTGCCCCGGGTGGCCGTGCAGGCGCTGGCGGGGGCTATTCTCCACGGCGAATTTGCCACTGTAGTTGTATTCCTCGAGGCTGGCGGCGGCGTTGTGCGTATCGCTGTCACCGATAAAGCCGTAGGCAAAGGGGTTGCCCTTGCCCTGGCCGGCGAGTTCGATGCCATCCAGCAGGGCCTGGCGGGCATAGCTGCCGCGGCGGTGCTCCGGGCGCGCGCCCTCGGTCGACAGCAGGTAGTCCCACAGTTCGAAACCTGCAAACTCGTCGTTGGGCGACAGTTCGGGGTGAGTTTCAGAGGTGCCCTTGATCTGGGTGATTTCGTACAGCGGTTCGTTGCGCTGGCGACGCGCGGAATAGTCGGCAGTCAGATCTTCGCCGTCAAAGGTCTGCAGGGAGAACATCAGTCCGTCGCTGGCGTTGGCGTTGTGGGGAATGGCCAGCAGGGTGGCACCGGCCTGCCGCTGGCTGTCCATCCAGTCCCACAGGTGCTCGGGGTCACTGGAGTCCTGGGAGGACAGGGGAGTAGCCGGTATGGCCTTTGAGTCCTGGAATACCACCACCCGGTGCAGGTTGCGGGTCTGGGGGTTGGAGGTCCACTCGAAGGCGGGAAAGGTGGTGAATTCGCCCGGCCGGTAGTAAGCGTCGGCGGTGCTGACGATGTCCTGCCACACGTTGTGGTTGATCTCGGGGTTGTCGAGACTGGCGTCGCGCTTGCCCTGGCTGAAGCTTTGCAGAATCTCGCCGAAGGCGCCCATGGCCACGGCCGGATCGTCGGAGGTGATACGGGAGGCCAGCGGGTGCCGGCTCATCGGGCTGTTGGGGTCTTCCATCAGCTTGAATACGCCCATCCACTCGGCGTGGTCGGACACGGCGTAAAAATCCAGTGGGGCGGCGATCTTGAGGTCGGGGCCGCCGCCACCGCCGGGGATGGCCTCACCTCGCGCCCAGCGATAGGCATCGGCGGGGGAGGCCAGAGTGCCGTTGGTAAAGGCATCGAAAGAGTAGTTGGTGTGTACGTGGACGGCGCCGAAGTAGACCTGGGTGTTCTCCTGTCCAGGCTGTGCCTGGGTTGTTGCAGACAGCAGTGCAGCGGTGAGTGCCAGGTTCAGGCAGGTGGTGTTGGGGCATCGGGCAGTCATGGCGGAACCTCGCTGTAGTCGGCGTCGTTATTATGCCGACAGTATAACGGGAGTCGCCGGCCAGCGGGCTACCGGGTTTTCGCGTCGCAGCTTGCCTGGTGCCGGGGGCAGCTGGTGCAGCTGGATTTGACCGCCTGGCAGCCCGCCCGGTGGGACTCTATGTCGAGGCAGCGAAATTCGCAGGCCGCCAGGCTGCGATCCTGCAGCAGGCGGCAAAGTACGGCCAGCGACAGTTCCAGCTGGACGGTCCGCGGCGTTGGCGGCGAGTCAGTGTAGTTGTCGCGCGGCACGGCGGGCCTGCATGTCGATGACACCCGGCGGCGGGCTGGTCAATGGGGCCAGTTGCTCGCAGGCCTCCACGGCGCCAACCTCGTGGAGGCCGGCCGCCAGGCAGCGCTGCAGGGTGTCGATTGCGCCGTGGGCGCAGTCCGCCGCCTGGGTGAAGGCTCCCTTGTGCTGTAACAGGCGCCCCAGCAGCAGCGTGCTGTGGGTGAAACGGGTTATATCGTCGCGCTCCGGGCTGAGGCGCCCGCAGAGCAGGATTTCCGCGGTTTCCATGGCGCAGCCTGCCTGGCGGATGGCCGCCCCCTGCTGCCCCTGCCGTTCCAGTCGCAGGCCCTGCTCGTAGCATTGCAGCCAGGTGTAGAGGGCGGCTGCGGGGTCGTTGCACAGCCAGCGGCGGTGTCGCACACAGAGAAATGACAGTTTCATTATCGGACTCTTTATCAGGCTCATTGGCAAGTGTTCGATAAAGGTAATGAGAACGATTATCAATTACAAGCTCGAAGGCGAACTCTCTGCAGCTGGAGGCGGGTTGCGCCCTGAATCCTGTGGAATTTGCACTTGCCGGGAACTGTGGTACCGGAGGAGACTCCAAACTGTGTCACGACTGCCGGAGTCTACCCGCCCTTGACCCGCCTGCTTTCCATCGTCCTGTTACTCACCTCACTCGGAATGGTGACGGCTCCGGCTGCCTCGCCGGCCGCGGATTGGGACGGCGGCCTGAATGCGATTGGCCAGGAGAGCAGCAACGGCAGCGGTTCCGGGGACATACCCGCGCTGGACGCCCCGCGGTCGCGTCCGGCAGAGGCAAGAGTCTTTCTGCCGCCAACCGTGGCCCCGGCGCCATCGCTTCTCAAGCGCGCGCTGGCGTGCCCCAATATCCGCGCACCTCCTCTTTTCACCGCCTGATTGCGACCCGGCGGGCGACTGCCCGTCACCCGAGGTCCCGGGGCGCTCCCCACAGGAAGGCGCCGTACCGGTGACAAGCGATGAGAACAAGGTGAAAACAATGAAAGTACTCGAACTAAAGCCCGTGAATGCAGTGGACCACCTGGTGCACCCGGAAGAGTTTGCTGATATTGACTGGGACTCCTCCGCCCTGGAAATTTTTACTGATTTCCGCTTCCACAAGCCCCAGGTGATTTTCCAGGGCGTATCAGTTGACGAGGCCGATCGTCGCATGCGGCGGGCCCACGTCAAGCTGATGCTGGTGGTGGACGACCGCGATGAATTCGTCGGCACCGTCAGCGCCGCCGACCTGGAGGAGCAGAACCTGATGCAGCACACCTCCAGGGACCAGGCTCGCAAGGATTTGCGGGTGGTGGATGTCATGCAGCCGCGGGGGCGAATCCAGGCACTGGAGTTCTCCCTGATCGCCGGCGCCCGTATCCGCGATGTGGTGGAGACCCTGCGCCAGCGGGGGCAGCAGCACTGCCTGGTGGTGGATACCGACAATCATCATATTCGCGGTGTGATTTCCTCCAGCGATATCGCTCGCCGGCTGCACATGCCGATTGAAATTACCCGCCACAGCAGCTTTGTGGAGCTGTTCAACACTATCCGCCACTGAGCGGGCTTCCCGCTGCGGGCCGGTGGCCCGCAGCGGCAGTTCAGTGTTTCCGCAGCCTGTGCTAGCATTCGGCCCCCAATTCGCTCCTCCCGCGTATGCCCGCATGCGCGAGCGCGATCTCTTTGCAAGTACGACGGATCCTGCCATGCACATCGAACCGCCCTTCATCGCCCACACCCATGAGGTGTTCAACCAGTCCAACCCGCTGGAGGGCTACAACAGCTACCGCGGAGACAGCGCCCTGCAGGCGCTGGTGCGGCACCACGGCGCAGGCTGGGCCGAGGCCGAGCTGGATGCCCACGGCGCACGCTGTGGCAGTGCCGAGGTCTACGAGTGGGGCTTTCAGGCGAATGCCCACAAGCCCCAGTTTGCCTCCCACGATCGCCAGGGCCACCGGGTGGATCTGGTCAGGTACCACGAGTCCTACCACCGGCTGATGGCGCTGGGGCTGGAGGCGGGCCTGCACAGCAAGCCCTGGACCGACCCCGGTCCCGGCGCCCATGTGGCGCGCGCCGCCCAGTATTACCTGCAGGCCCAGGTGGAGTCCGGCCACGGCTGCCCGCTGACCATGACCTTCGCCTCCGTGCCGAGCCTGCGCCTGACGCCGAACATCGGCGAGGCCTGGCTGCCGAAGATCCTCAATCGCGCCTACGATCCGCGCAATGTCCCCCACACTGAAAAGCAGGCCCTCACCATCGGCATGGGCATGACCGAGAAGCAGGGCGGCTCCGATGTGCGTGCCAACACCACCCGCGCCACGCCGCTGGCGGCGGGCGGCCCCGGTGAGCTCTATGAACTGGTCGGCCACAAGTGGTTTACCTCGGCGCCCATGTGCGACGCTTTCCTGGTATTGGCGCAGGCGCCCGGCGGATTGAGCTGCTTCCTGGTGCCGCGCTGGTGCGAGGACGGTAGCAAGAACCCTATCCAGGTGCAGCGCCTGAAGGACAAGATGGGCAACGTGTCCAACGCCTCCTCGGAAATCGAGCTGCGCGGTGCACTGGGCTGGATGATCGGCGATGAGGGCAGAGGGGTGCCCGCCATCATCGAGATGGTGTCGATGACGCGTTTCGACTGCATGATTGGCTCCAGCGCCGCCCAGCGCCAGGGGGTCGCCCAGGCGGTCAATCACGCTGCCGGCCGCGCCGCCTTCGGCAATACCCTGATCGACCAGCCGCTGATGCGCAATGTGCTGGCGGATCTGCAACTGGAGGTGGAGGGCTCCCTGGCCCTGACCCTGAGGATGGGCGAGGCGCTGGACAAGAGCCTGGCCCCCGGCGGCAACGAACACGAAAAACTGCTGCTGCGCCTGGGCCTGCCAACCGGCAAGTACTGGATCTGCAAGCGCACGCCGTTGCATACCTACGAGGCCATGGAGTGCCTGGGCGGCAACGGCGTGACCGAAGATTTTATTATGGCCCGCCTGTACCGCGATGCCCCGATCAACGCCATCTGGGAGGGCTCGGGCAATGTGCAGGCGCTGGACATGCTGCGTGCCCTGAGCCGCAGTCCGGAGACGCTGGAAACCTGGTTTGTCGAGCTGGCCACTACCCGCGGCGACGACCCCAGGCTGGACGCCGCCGTGCAGAATCTGCAGGCGGAGTTTGCCGACCTGGATGACGTCGAATACCGTGCCCGCCAGATTGTCGACCAGCTGGCGCTGACCCTGCAGGCCAGCCTGCTGTTGCGCGCCGGCAATGCCGCCGTGGCGGATGCCTTTATCGCCTCGCGTTTCGGCGGCAGCTTCCAGCGTAATTTCGGCGGTCTGCCCCGCGGACTGGATATCGACACCCTGATCGAACGCGCCAACCCCCACAGCTGAATCGCTGGCGCATCCGGCTGGATTGGCTAAGCTGTTGGGAAGCGCGGCCTGCGGGGGCCGGGAACAATGGCAGCAGCGGGGGCGGACCGATGGCGGGCAAGTTTGAACTCAGGCAGGGTGACAGCGGCAAATACAGCTTCAACCTCAAGTCCGGCAATGGCCAGGTGATCCTCACCAGCCAGGCCTACGAATCCCACGACAGCGCCGTCAACGGCATCGAGTCGGTGCGCCGCAATGCCGTCGACGATGCCCGTTTCCTGCGCAAAACCGCCAGCGATGGTTCGCCCTTTTTCGTGCTGACGGCCAGCAATGGCCAGACCATTGGCAAAAGCCAGATGTATGCCAGTGAAAGCGCCATGGAAAATGGCATCGCCTCGATCAGATCTCACGCCCCGGAGGCCGCCCTCAACGACCTCACCCGGAAGGGTTAGAACCTTTCGTTGACGTGGTGCCAGGCAGCTGTGATCAGGTTTCCGGAATCGGAGTGAGCGGAGACCGTTGCAGCTAGACTGGTTGCCGGCTAAGCCGGCCATGGGTGAAAACTTGGGTGGTTGGCGATAGTATGGAAACAACAACAAGGCCTATGGGGTGGGTAATGGGGTTGAAGGGCTTGCTATACGGCATTGGTGGCTTCTGCCGTAGACTGACTGCGCCGCTATTCCTTGTGGCGGCAGGCAGCTGCCTGATGGCCGGCACTGCCTTAGCGCAGACCGCCCCCGATCCCGAGTCCAGCAGCGACCCGCTCAACCTTGATCCGCTGATCGGCGAGCAGTTCTGCGTCGAAACCATCTTCAGCAATGGCCCCCTCGGTACTACGGGTACCAACGAGACCGGTTACGGTCCCTACCTGGTCGTGGTGCTGGATCCGGGGATTACCGATACATCGTCGGAATTTGTGGACATCCCCCCGGATACTGAATTCGTGGGCGAGGTGGACGCCAGTGGCAACTTTGTCGACCCCCTGTCCGGCCAGACCATCACTGGCCTGGACCCGGGCGCTGAGGTTTACATCCTGCGTTACCCCGTCGGGTCAGTGAACCAGGGCGACCCAGGCCTCCCGCTCCAGGCCTGTGCCAGATTGCTGCCCGGCGTGGAAATCGGTGTGGATCTGAATGCGCTGATTATCCCGGGCTTCGAATTTGGCGACACTGCCACCGGCGACAATGGCGCCATTCTCGACCCCGCAGATCGTACCGAAGTCGTGGTGACTCCCCAGCTGGCGCGAGTGGAGAAAACCAACACCGCGCCGGAAGACGAGCGCCCGCCCGGCCCGAGCCACCCCTTTGACTATGTCTGGAGCGTGGACATCTCGGATCAAATTACGCTGGACAATGTCCAGCTGAGCGACACTCTGCCTGCCGATATTCAGTGGACCGGTGACCCCATCGACATCAATGCGCCCCTGGGTGTCGGTTGCAGTGTTACCAGCAACCCGAACCTGCCCGATATACCTGGCGGCACCGCCAGCGTGAGTTGCACCTCCGCCACTGGCTCCACCAGCACGGAGGATATTGTTGTCTCGGTGCCGGTGTATATCACCGATATCCTGTCGAAAACCACGGTCAACAGTCAGCAGCCCATCACCAATACAGTACAGGTGGCTTACGATTATAACGGCCAGCCCGTAGCACCCCAGACTGACACCAGCAATGTGCTGGCACTGAATGCGGCTATCCAGAAATCCGCGAGTGGCGGTGACCTGCCCGGCGACACGATCACCTACACCATCAATTTCCAGGTAACGGACTACGTGCAGGGCGCCAGCGCCTTCACCATTGAAGATGTGCTGCCCGATGGCATGTTGTTCACCGGCACTGTCAGCCTGCTGGTCGACGGCGCCCCGGTAGCGATAACCGAAGTGCAGTCCGACAATGATCCCGGACCGGGCGAAACCTCCCTGACCTGGGACATCACCGCCGCCAATGGTGGCAGCATTCCCGCCGGCGCCGACGGCGTGCTGGTCTACCAGGCGGAAATTCTGGATGCCTACGACAGCGGGGCGCCGGTGCTGGCCAGCGATACCCTCACCAACACCGCCGGCCTCGACTATGCACTGGTCGATGGCGGCAGCGGCGATAACCCCAGTGCCGCCGATGTCGATGTTCGTCGCAATCTCCCGGACAAGAGCGTCATCGACCCGCCACCAGGCACCGAGATCATGCCCGGGCAGGATGTGACCTTCCGCCTGGAAATGGCCATCCCCGCGGGCAACACTGCCAATGTGGTGCTGGCGGATTACCTGCCGCGGCCGGTGTTCGACGTGGTGGCCTTTCCTCCCACCGCTGTTATTCCCGCCGGCCCTGGAATCTACCAGCCCCCTGGCGGCTTGCCGCCACTGGTGACCAATGCAGCCACCAACTCGGTCAGTTTCGATTTCGGCGACATCGACCTGGATGCCCCCACCACGCTGGTCGTCGAGCTGACCGCGACCGTGACCGATGCCCCCTTTGCCGACAACCTCAGGCTGACCAATATCCTGTCGGTAAATTATGATGGCACCGCTGGCCCGGTGGAGGTGAGTGTCGAGGCCGCCGCCCTGTTCGTGGGCGCGCCCAAGCTGGAAATCACCAAAGGTGTGCTGGAGGCGGACAATCCGGGCGCGGAACTGGTGGACGCGCAGGGGAACGTGGTGACGCCGCCGCTGGATCCGTCGATCACGCTGGTGGATACCGATGCCCGCGGCGTCGATGCCTTCGATCAGGTGACCTACGTGCTGACGGTGGAAAACACCGGGGGCCAGAATGCCTTTAATGTCACACTGACCGACCCGGCCGTCGCCAATCTGAACTGCGCGACCGACGCGGCGTCGGTGCAGGTCACCGATGGCACCGGGGCACCGCTGACGGCGACCGGTGACCTGGCTACTGGCCTGGTTCTGAATGATCCATTGGCGGGCAACGATGACAACCCGGCCGGTGGCGGTGCTCCCTTTGGTCCTGATACCGCACTGGTTTCCTACACCTGTACTCTCGACGCCGCGGTGGAAATTGGCAGCGCTATCACCAACACGGCCAGCGTGACCTGGACGTCGACGTCCTCCAACACCAATCCCTTCCCCGTGGTGGAAGACAGCGCCACGCTGGAAATCGCCGAACCGGTGGTGGTGAAGACGGTGACGGGCGTGCGCCCCGGCTATGCGCCCGCCGGCACTCGCCTGGTGCAGGTCGGTGAGGTGGTGGACTATCAGCTGGAGATCACCGTGCCAGAAGGTGTGTCTTCCCAGGCCCTGTTGCAGGACCTGTTGAATTCAGGACTCTCAGTGGCAGACCGTGACGGCAATGCCGCCAGTATCGATGCCGCCGATATCAGCCTGACACTACCTGGCGCCAATTTCACCACGGACAGCCAGATCATTACCGTCACCAGTGAGGGCGGCAGTGCCACCGGAGCCAACCGGCGCCTGAACATCGACTTCGGTGATATCAGTAACTCCAACAACAGCAACGGCACGCCGGAAACAATAACCGTTGTCTACAGCGCAAAGGTCAGCAACTCGACCAACAACGTTAACGGCGAGCAGCGGCACAACCGCGCCGAGTGGTTCTGGGTGGAGACCCAGGGCAATGCTGATCCTTCCGACGATGTCACCCAGTCGGTCGTGGCGTTCGCCCCCAACGTAACCGTCGTGGAACCGCAACTGGCGGTGGACAAACAGTTGTCGGTGACCAGTGGCATTGGCGGAACGGTCACCACGGTGAGCATTGTCATCCAGCATACCGGCGCCTCTGCGGGCAATGCCTTTGACCTGCAGATGGATGACATCATGCCGGTCTTTACCGATGCCGGTGGCACCGATTACCGGCTGCTCGACCTGAATCCGGCTACGCTGGCCACCAGCGGTTCCTGTGCAGGTTTTACTGTCCTGCAGAATGATGTGGACGGACTGGATGTTACCCTGAGTGAGTTACCCTTGGGCCAGAGCTGCACGGTGACCTTCGATGTCACGGTCATCGACAATTTCCCCTCGGGTGCCCAGCTCAACAACTGCGCCAACCTGGCCTGGCAGAGTATGCCGGACGGCGATGCCTCGCTACCTCTCGACCAGCAGCCCATCGGTTTTGAGCGCACCGGGGATGTGCCGATCGGCGCCCCCAATCCCAACGGTCAACTGAACGACTACAACGCTCGCAATTGTGCGAGCTTCAAGGCGCTGGATGTCGGTATCGCCAAGACGGTCGTCGCCACCAACCAGTCCCAGACCGACAGCCTGGTGGACAGCCCGGACGGCAGCGAATCGCTGACCATAGGCGAGGTCGTGGATTACACCCTGATTACCACGGTCCCGAAAAACAGCAGCGCGGTGGAGTTCGATATCGTCGACCTGCTGCCCGCCACTGCAGTGGTGATGGAGTTTTATCCGGCTTCCGGCCCGACAGTATCCATCGATATCGGCGCCAATCTCTATGCCGATCTGGCGGGCACGATTCCGCTGGATTCCGCTGTGACCCCGGTCTTTGCCGATACCAATGGCGACGGCATCCCGGACAAAATGACCCTGTCCTGGCCGCTGGTGGTCAATATCGACAATACCGGCACGCTGGATGCCGATGACCAGATTCGGGTGACCCTGCGCGCACGGGTACTCGATCTTGCCGCCAACGCCAACGACGACCAGGCGGAGAACACCGGCCAGGTCAGCTACAAGGTGGACCCCGATCCCAGTACCCCGCGCAGCGTGTTCAGTGATACCTCGGCGGTAGATATCGCCGAGCCCCTGCTGCGGGTGGACAAAACTGCAGACCTCAGCACCGTCGAGTCCGGACAGACGGTGACCTACACCCTCCGTGTCAGTCACACCGGGGCTTCCAGGGTCGACGCCGAAGATGTCAGCCTCAGCGATGTGTTGCCCGACAAGATGACTTACGTGGTCGGCTCCTTCCAATTGGGCCAGTGCGCCGCCGCACCTACCAGTAGCAAGGACCCGAATGATCCGGCCAATACGGTGTTTGCCAGCTGGGACAGCTTCCCGCTGGGCGCGGTCTGCGACCTGGTGTTCCAGGCGCAAGTGGACCAGGATGCGCTGACCGGCGAGACGCTGACCAATACCGCGGACCTGGCCTGGACTTCGCTGTCGGCTGCCACCAGCAGTGGTGCCGCCTTCGATGAAAGCGGGGAGCGCGACTACAGCACCAGCGATCTCTGGGACGTGGTCGTCAGCCTGCCGGGGCTGGGCAAGGCCATCGTCAATACCAGCAGCGTCGATACACCCTTTACCCTGGGTGAGCCGGTCACCCAGCTCACCATCGGCGAGCAGGTCACCTTCTGGATCAGCGCCGATTTGCCCGACGCAACCACGCGCGCTGTCGTGGTCACTGACCAGTTCCCCGCCGATACGGCCCTGCGCGTGGATTCCACCCGGGTGGTGAGTATCGGCAGCGACCTGACGCTCAGCAGTGGCCTGGCGGTGGGCGATGCCGCCGTCTGCACGCCAGCGCTGCCCGCGGCGCCGACCCTCGAGTGTGCCTGGACAGTGGGTGATGTGGTGAACCTGCCGGACAACCGCCCGCCCCAGGATATTCAGGACCGGATCGTATTCGAAGTTGTGGCCACGGTACTCAATGATGCCCTGAACTCCGGTGCGCCGGGGCAGGACGACCAGGTGCCCAACACCGCGCTGCTCAGCAGCCCGGATGCCAACCTGACCGCAATCGCCAACTACGATATCGTGGCGCCCCTGTTGCAGGTCGACAAGTTCACCCAGAACGGCAGCAAGGCGCAGGCGGAACTGCCGGGCAATCTCCACGACTTTACCCTGCGCATCAGCCACCAGGCGAACTCCACGGCAACGGCGCGCCAACTCGTCATCGAGGACACCCTGGCGCCTGACCTGATCTGGCCCAACACGGTGCTGCCGGGCACCACCGCGGACTTCACCAGCACCTGTCCCAATACGGTGTTCGACAGCGCCAGCGGTTCTACCGTGACCTTTGTGATCGACAGCCTGCCGACAGGTGTCAGCAGTTGCGACATCGTCCTGCAGGACGTCGAACTGGTCAGCGGAGCGCCGGTGCCGGGGACCTACCCCAACAGCGTTGAATTGACCTGGTCCTCCATGGAGGCCGGCGCCGACGCAGATGCCCGCAGCGGCCTGAATGACAGCGAGGCGCGGCTGTTTACCGTGCAGAACACCGCGGTAGTCAAAGAGGTGGTGGCAACGTCGGTCGCCGATACCGGCACGTCCCAGGGGGATGGCAGCCTTCCCGATGCCACCATCGGCGAAATCGTCGAGTACTCCATTACCGCCTTCCTCACCAGGGGCACCACCTTTGGCGTAATCATGACCGATGAACTGCAGCGGGACGGCAACGGTATTCTCGAGTTTATTTCCGGTGAGCTGCTCTACGTGGGCAACAACCTGAGCTATACCGGAGTGCCGTTGCCGGCAACCTGCTTCAGCGCGGGCTCCCCCGGCGGCGCACCCTGTACCTCGCTGCCGCCCGGAGACGAGCTTACCGTGTCCCGCATTGAAGTCGACTTTGGCGACATAACCAACAACGGCGGCAATACGCCGGTCGATCCGAACACGCCTGTGGTACCCACGGAGGAAGATTCCATCGTGTTCCGCATGCTGGCCAGGGTCGCTGAAGACAGTGCGCCCACCAACCAGACGGGCGGCACGCTGGTGAACAATGTGACACTGGACTACCAGCTGGTATCGGGTAACCCCGGCATTCCGCGCACGGATTTTGCGCTGGTGGATGTGGTTGAGCCGATACTGGCGCTGGACAAGCAGTTCACTGATTTCAGCGACGGTGTGGCGACGGTCGAGCTGGTGGTGACCAACACCGGTACCGCGCCCGCCTATGACCTGGTGGTTGGCGATGACTTCGATGAGACCCTGTGGCAGGCGGGCGAGTTCAGCGCGGGGGTCGTGCCGCCGGGCTTTGCCTTCACCGCGGCGAGCAGCGCAGGCAGCACCCGTGTCGAGTTTGCGGTAGATGCCGCGGACCCCGCGGTTCCGACGGCGGAGCAGGTATTGCTGCCGGGCGAAAGCGTGACCATGACATTCACCGCCAAACCGGTCATTCCCTACACCCAGGGCAGCCTGCCGAACACCGCCACGGCCGAGGCCTCGTCGCGTCCTGGTCCCGTGCCGCCGATACCCGGGCCGGTGGAGCGTAGCGCCACTGTAGACGGTGCAGACGTGCTTGAGCTGCCGGTGTTGGCGCTGGAGAAGTCGGTGTCCGCAACCTCGGCGGTACCGGGCGATGTCCTCACCTATACTCTGACGCTCGCCAATACGGGTGACGCTGCCGCCACCAATGTGGTCGTGGAAGACACGCCGGATGCCAAGGGCGAATTCCAGGCGGGTTCCGTTGCCGCGACGGGGACCGTGGCGACGACGACGGTAGAGCTTGGCAATGGCAGCACTGATACCGGCGTACGGGTGACGGTGCCGAGCCTGGCGGCGGGGGAGACCCTGACGGTCACCTTTGATGTGCGGGTGCCCTTGCCCTACCCGGATGGCAGTGTGGCTGCCGGTGAACAGTTGCTGCTTAACCAGGCCAGTGCCGACAGCGATGAAACCGAGCCCCTGCAATCCGATGGCGACACCAGCACGCCCGACGTTGCCGACCCGACTTCGGTAGCCATCATCGCTGACCCGGTTATGGCGGTGCGCAAGGACGACCAGCGAGTGGGGGTACTGCCCGGCGAAACCATCACCTACCTCATCACCTACGGCAATGCGGGCGACCAGGATGCCAGCGGCGTGGTGGTGACCGAAACAGTGCCCCTGTACACGGTGTTCAATGCCGCCGCCAGTTCTCCCGGCTGGAGTTGTTCCGGCATCGCCCCGGGTTCCACCTGCAGCTTCAGCGTGGGCGATCTGGCCGGGGCCGCCACGGGGACGGTGAACTTTGCGGTGGACGTCGATGCTGTAGTGCCGTCCGGGGTCGATCGCATTGTCAATGAAGTCGCGGACGCAGAGGACGGAAATGAGTTCAATGCGCCGAACGATACGCCTTCCACGGCAGCAGCTACGGCGGTGACAATACTCGACCCGATCCGCACCGGCCCGCAGCTGCAGGTAGTGAAGGATGACGGGGGCATTTCGGTGGTGCCTGGTCAGGTGTATTTCTACCAGATCAACTTCTTCAATGCGGGCAACCAGAACGCGACCGGGGTGGAACTCAGCGAGACGGTGCCGATGTACACCACCTTTAACGCTGCGGCCAGCACGCCGGGCTGGAGCTGTCCCAATGGCAGTGGCCCCGGTACCCCCTGTACCCTGAATATCGGCGAGTTACGGACGGATCAGACGGGGGTAGCCCGCTTCGGCCTGCAGGTGATGTCACCGCTGCCCGCGGGTGTCGATCTCACCAGTAACACCGTGATTATCACCGACGACGGTGCCAATTCAGTACAACCGCTGAGTGACACTGACAGTGACGACACGCCTATCGTTGCTGTGCCGGACATGGTGATCGGGAAGGCGACAGACACCCGGCAGGCGCGCCCTGACGAAGTCATTGTCTATACCATCGATTACCGCAATGCCGGCAACCAGGATGCCACTGGTGTGATTGTGCGCGAGCTTGTGCCCCCCGGCTCGACCTTCAGTGAAGCGGACAGCCAGCCCACCGTGTGGAGCTGCGCCGACGGCGCCGGACCGGGCACCGTGTGTACGGTGGCGATCGGCGGCCTTGCCGCCGGGGCGGGCGGCAGCCTCACCTTCGCCCTGCGGGCCAGCGAGTCGCCGGAGATAGGGCGCATTCTGAATGTGGTGGAAATCAATAACGACGGCAGCAACGGTATTGACCCCACGCCGGGCAACAATATCGCCCGGGTTTCCACGCCCTTCCCCGTGCCAGGCATCCCCACGCTGACCCCCTGGCAGTTGCTGCTGAGCGCCCTGGCGCTGCTGGCACTCGGCGCCCACGCCATGCGTTACAGCGCGACCGCGCGGGGGCGTCGATAGCGTTGAGGGCCACCAGCCGGCTATACTGCCCGCCCGGCCAGTGGTCGGGCCGGGCTCTATGCCCGTTACAAGCCCCTGTCAACGCGAGGTCGATGTGAAACGCTTACCGCCACTGATGGTCCTTGTTGCAGCCGCTGTTCTGGCGGGCTGCGTCTCGGCCCCTGTGGAGCCTGTCGCCGGAGAGACTCCCAAAGCGCCCGCCTGCCCACCGGTTGTTGTCGAGGAGTGCCCGGTGTGTGACGCCAGGGCCTGTCCGGGGCCACCGGTGGTGGAAAAGATTGTGACGCGCACGGTGCCGGCACCGGCGCCGGCAGCGCCTGCCCGCGCCGGCAAACTGAACCTGCCGGTGTATGGCTCGGAAGAGTGGGCAACGGTGGAACCGCCGGGACTGAAGTTGCGCGCGCGCATGGATACCGGGGTGGATACCACGTCGCTGGATGTCAGCAACCTGCGCCAGTTCGAGAAAGACGGCCAGAGCTATGTGATGTTTGAACTGACCGCCGCCGAGGGGGAGGGCACCCTTGAAGTGGAAGCCGCGGTGGAACGCCGTGTCACTCTCAAGCGCCGCGACGGCGGCAGCGAGCGCCGTTACATCGTGCAACTGTGGCTCAGCGTCGGTGACAGCCGCTCCCTGATTGACGTGGCCATAGCCGAACGGGAAAACAGTGAGTTCCCCCTGCAGGTGGGCCGCAACTTCCTTACCGATGTCGCCATTGTCGATGTCGGCCAACGCTACCTGGCCAACTAGGATAAGCGCACGGTGATTGCCTCCAAACTCAAGATCGGCCTGGTGGCCGCCTTCCTCATCATCTTCGGGCTCGGCCTGACGCTCTACAAGGCGACCCGCCTCGGTTTACCGCTGCTGCCGGGCGAATCCCGGGAAGTGTGGACGATCGAGTCCAAGATCAGTTTCAAGCCCGCCTCGGGACCGGTGGAGGTGGATCTGAAAACGCCCCAGGCCCTCGGCGGCTGGGTGATGCTGGACGAGCATTTTGCCTCCTCCGGTTTCGGCTTTACGGTGGAAAACGAGGTGGGCCGCCGCGAGGCGCGCTGGACGCGGCAGACTCTGGAGCACCCCACCACCCTCTATTACAAAATTCAGGCCTACCGCGCCAATGCCGACAACCTGCCGGACTATCCGGTCCAACTGGAATCTCCGCCGCGCCTGCAGGCGGACCAGCTCACCGCCATGGAGCGCCTGGTGGAGTTGCTGCGTGAAAAGTCCACTGGGCCTGAAACCCTGGCCCGGCTGCTGATCCAGGACCTCAATCGCGATGAGCCCGACCCGGATACCGCCTTTCTGATCGACAGTTACTCAGGCTCCACCCAGCAACTGATGCTGGACGCCATGACCTTCGCCGGCGTCCCGGCTCATCTGGTGCGCGGTATTCAGCTGGAGGATGGCCGCCGCCGCCAGACCCTCAGCGCCATGCTCGAAATTCACGATGGCAAACGCTGGGTCCTGCTGGACCCGGTCAGCGGCGAGGCCGGCCTGCCGGATGATTTCCTGGTCTGGCAGCGCGGCCCCGGTACGGTGCTGCGGGTGGTCGGGGCGCGGGATTCGCGACTGGAGTTTGCCCTGGTCAGCAACAACCTGCCGGCCAAGGCCGTGGTGTCGATGGAGCAGCAGAGCGAGCAGTTCGCCCTGCTGGACTTTTCCATCTACGCGCTGCCGGTGGAACAGCAGGGCATCTTCAAGGGCCTGCTGCTGATACCGGTAGCGACCTTCGTGGTGGTGCTGCTGCGGCTGTTGATCGGGGTGAAAACGTCGGGCACCTTCATGCCGGTGCTGATTGCCCTGGCCTTTATGCAAACCACCCTGTGGGTGGGGCTGGCCATTTTCCTGGTGATTGTCAGCGTCGGCCTGTGGATACGCTCCTGGCTGTCCCACCTCAACCTGTTGCTGGTGGCGCGGGTGTCGGCGGTAATTATCGTGGTCATCCTGCTGATGGCCACCATGGCGGTCATCGCCTACAAGACGGGCATAGACCAGGCCCTCACAGTGACCTTCTTCCCCATCATCATCCTGTCCTGGACGGTGGAGCGGATGTCCATCCTGTGGGAGGAAGAGGGTGGACACGAGGTGCTGATGCAGGGCGGCGGCAGCCTGCTGGTGGCGGTGCTGGCCTACCTTGTGATGTCGATTCCGCTGGTCGCTCACCTGACCTTCAACTTCCCCGAGCTGCTGTTCAGCCTGCTGGGCGTGGTGTTGTTGCTGGGTAAATACACAGGTTACCGCCTGTCCGAGCTGTACCGCTTCCGCGAAATGGTGAAGCCCCAGTGATTCACCTGGTCTCCCCGCGCACATTGCGCAAGCTCGGCATTCTCGGCATGAACCGCCGCAACGTGGGCTATATCGGGCGCTGCAACGACCGCCGCAACTACCGCCTGGTCGATGACAAACTCCTCACCAAGCACGCCGCCCTGGATCGAGGTGTACCCACGCCAGAGCTTTATGGCGTGATTGAATACCAGTTCGAAATTAACGATATGGTCGAGGAACTGGTGGAACGCGAGAGCTTCGTGATCAAGCCGGTGCAGGGCTCCGGCGGCAAGGGCATCCTGGTGATCGTGGGGCGCGAGGGGCAGGGTTTTGTAAAGTCCTCCGGCGTGGTGATCGATGCCGATGCCCTGCGTCGCCACGCCTCCAATATTCTCGCCGGTCTCTACAGCCTCGGCGGTCGCAACGACCAGGCCATGATCGAGGCGTTGCTGGATTTTGACCCGGTGATGGCACCCTACAGCCACGAGGGTGTACCCGACATCCGGGTGATCGTTTACCGCGGTGTGCCGGTGATGGCCATGATCCGCTGCGCCACCCACGCCTCCGACGGCAAGGCCAACCTGCACCAGGGCGCAGTGGGGGTGGGCATCGATATCGGCAGCGGCCGGCCGGTGGCGGCGGTGCAACAGGGGCGCCTGGTCACCCATCACCCCGATACCGGCGCCCTGTTTACCGAGCTGAAAATCCCCCAGTGGCAGAAGATTCTCGAACTGGCGGCCGGTTGCGCCGAGATGTGCGGCCTCGGCTATCTCGGCGCGGACATCGTGCTGGACCGGGTGCGCGGCCCGATGTTGCTGGAATTGAATGCCCGTCCTGGCCTGTCCATCCAGGTGGCCAACCAGGAGGGACTTATCGGCCGCCTGAAAAAGGCCGATGTCATTGCCGATACCTGCCACACGGACGGCGAACGCATCGCCGCCGCCATGGAGGCCTTCAGCGTGGACCGCATGGTGCCGCTGGCAGAGCAGGCCGCCGCGCTGTAGCGGGCCTGCGTAGTTACCCGCGCTGTGAGGAGAGGTTGCCGCCGTCCACCACCAGCTCGGTGGCGGTGATATAGCTGGCCTCGTCTGACATCAGGAAGCGCACCGCCGTGGCCACTTCCCGCGGCTCACCCAATCGCCCCAGCAGAATGCGACGCTCGAAGGCTTCCTTCTGGCCGGGGGCGTGCTCCAGGCCGCTCAGCAGCATGGGGGTGGCAATCTGTCCCGGAGATACCGAATTGATGCGCACACCGTAGTTGGCGAGTTCGTCCGCCAGCGCGCGGTTCATCGCCAGCATGCCGCCCTTGGTGGCGCTGTAGGTGGGGTTGAGGGCGTTGCCCTGGGTGGCATTGATGGAGGCGATGCCGACGACGGCGCTGCCGGGGCTGGCCTTCAGGTCGTCCAGCATAGCCTGGATGATGAAGGGCTGGGCGCGCAGGTTGATGTCCAGCACGCGCTGCCAGGTTTCTTCGGTCAATTGCTCGATGGTGGAAACGCCACTGACGCCGGCGGCGTGCACCAGCCCGCCCAGGGTGCCGAGGGCATTGCGGCTGGCTTCCACGCCACTGCGGATGGCGTCGAGGTTGCCGACATCCACCGCCAGACCGAGGGTCTGCACACCGTGCTCTTGGGCAATTGCCTCTGCCAGTGCCTCTGCAGCACCGGCATCCAGATCCCAGATGGCGACCGGGCGACCGGCTTCCGCCAGCAATTCGGCGCAGGCGCGGCCGATGCCGGAGGCACCGCCGGTGATGATGACGGGGCTGAGAGGGCTGGGTTGAGTTGTGGCCATGTGGGTCTCCCTGGGGCGTCGGCGGGCGCGCCGCTGTGTTGGTTGCTGTTCGCTGTCGCTGCCAAGTTGGCGATGGCAGCGCATACTGGTCGCTCGCCAGTCTACCTGCGTGCAGGTAGGAGGCAAGTCCCGGCGGCAGAGGGGGAGAGTGAAGAGCGCCACTGGTTTATTTTTGTGCTATCCCCAGCCGCGCTGTCCAATCCCGCGGCGGACTGGGCTATAGTGTTGGCCGCTTTTTACTGCTGTGCAGGGAGTGTTGTAACAGATGGAGTCGCGGGAGGCAGGCAGGACAGGCGCGGGTGCTGGCCAGCCGGAAACCGGGGAAGCCGGAAAATCGACCGGCGGCGCAATCGCAACCCCGCCCCGCCTGCACATCCTCACCTACAACGTGCACAAGGGATACTGCGCCGGCAATCGCCGCTTTATGCTGCAATCCATGCGCGAGCGTATCAATGAGACCGGCGCCGACGTGGTCTTCCTGCAGGAAATTCACGGCTACGCCGAAAAAAGCGCACGCAAACGCCGCCGCGCCTCCTATCCCGACCAGCCCCATTTCGAGTACCTGGCGGACCAGGCCTGGCCCCACTTCGCCTACGGCTGCAACGCCATCTACCGCAAGGGCGATCACGGCAATGCGATACTCAGCATGTACCCCTTCACGCGCTGGGAGAACATCGACGTCGCCCTGTTCCCGCGCTCCTCGCGCAGTATCCTGCACGGCGTTATCGACGTGCCGCACTTCGACAAGCCGGTGCACGTACTGTGCGTCCACCTGGGCCTGCTTGAGCGCGAGCGCCGGGCCCAGATCCGCACACTGGTAGAGCGCATCGAGGAGCACGTGCCCCGGGACGAGCCGATGATCATTGCCGGCGATTTCAACGACTGGCGCATGCAGGCCGAGCGCCACCTGCGCAGTGATCTCGGCCTGACCGAGCTGTTTGTCCACATGACCGGTCGCCACGCCCGCACTTTTCCGGTGTGGGCGCCGGTGTTCCCGGTGGATCGCATCTACTACCGCGGTCTGCGCCCGGTTTCCTGCGCCTGTCTGGGGGAGGGGAGTTGGCGGGCGCTGTCGGACCACGCGGCACTGCTTGGTGAATTCGAGCTGGTTGGTGGCTAATCTGACAGTTGAAGAATGCGTGGGCCATAAATGCCTGCGGTGTAGCGTGTCAGGTGCCAGGAGTCCTTCCGGGACCGTCAGCGGCCCGGATGGCCGCTGAAGAGCCCCCATGGATGGGTTCACGGCGTGTCCCGGAAGGACTCCTGGTGCCGGGTGCGCGGCGGAATGTACTGACAAACTCACCTTGCAACCACAGCCGAATCGCGTATAGTCAGCGCCCTTCGCACCCGCTGACAGTGCCAGAGTCTCTTGTCAGCCTTCCCTTCCTGTAATTCGAGAACGTTGACTATGAGCTTCCAAGACCTCGGCCTGTCCGAGGCCCTGCTGCGTGCTATTGCCGATCAGGGCTACAACACACCTTCCCCCGTCCAGTCCAAGGCCATCCCCCAGGTGCTGGCCGGACGCGACGTCATGGCCGCCGCCCAGACCGGCACCGGCAAGACCGCCGCCTTTACCCTGCCCCTGTTGCAGAACCTGTCCGGCGGCGCGCGCGCTCCGAAACGCGGCTGCCGCGCCCTGGTGCTGACCCCCACCCGCGAGCTGGCTGCCCAGGTGCACGAAAATGTGACGGAATACAGCCGCTACCTCGATCTGCGCTCTGCCTGCGTGTTCGGCGGCGTGAAAATCAATCCCCAGATCGACCGCCTGTCGCGCGGTGTCGACGTGCTGGTGGCCACGCCCGGTCGCCTGCTGGACCTGCAGGGCCAGGGCGCGGTGGACTTCAGCGCGCTGGAAATCCTGGTACTGGACGAAGCCGATCGCATGCTCGATATGGGCTTTATCCACGACATCCGCCGGGTGGTGCGACTGCTGCCCGAAAAGCGCCAGACCCTGATGTTCTCCGCCACCTTCTCCGGCGAGATCACCCGCCTGGCAGGCGGTTACCTGAATAACCCGGTGAAGGTGGAAGTGTCCCCCGCCAATGCCACCGCCGACACCGTCGAGCAGTGGGTCTATCCGGTGGACAAGAAGCAAAAGCCGGCCCTGCTCAGCTACCTGGTCAAGGCCAACGACTGGAGCCAGGTACTGGTGTTTACCCGCACCAAGCACGGCGCCAACCGCCTAAGCCAGCAGCTGGAGAAGTCCGGTATTCCGGCCGCGGCCATTCATGGCAACAAGAGCCAGAATGCCCGCACCCGCGCCCTGGGCGATTTCAAGCTGGGCAAGGTGCAGGCCCTGGTGGCCACCGATATCGCCGCCCGCGGCCTGGATATCGAGCAGCTGCCCCAGGTGGTGAACTTCGACCTGCCCAATGTGGCCGAAGACTATGTGCACCGCATCGGTCGCACCGGCCGCGCCGGCGCAGCCGGTCGCGCCTACTCCCTGGTGAGTGCCGATGAGGCGGATTACCTGCGCGACATCGAAAAGCTGATTCGCCAGAATCTGCCGCGGGAGGAAGTGGAAGGCTTCGTGCCGGATCACACCGTTCCGGATACCCCGCCGGCGCCCACCGGTCCGCGCCAGCCCAATCGCGGCCGCCGCTCCGGTGGCGGTCGTCCGGGCCAGAACGGCAGCGGCCAGCAGGCCCGTCAGCGCAGTGGCAATGGCGGCAATGGTGGCAATAGCTCCGGCAACGGCAATGGCAACGGTCGCCGTCGCGGTGGCCGCGGTCGTAGTGGCGGCGCCAGTCAGGGCGGCAATCGCAGCGCCAGCTGATCGCGATCCGGCGCCACTGTTTTATTGCTGTCACATTGGTGCCGCATACTGCGGCACAATGATCATCACCGCCGCACAGTTTCTTTCGTTACAGGTGGCAGGTAAGCGCCTGCCTTGAGGTCGCTGTGGCCATTCCGGCAAAAAGTTGCCGCTGCCCCCGCCGCGGCGGAAGTACTGTTCCTGCACCACGCCCCCCAGCGCCGTGTTGACCCCCGCTACCTCTCCTGGTCCATCGACATTTCCGTTTTCGCCGGTGGCCTGTGGTGGGAGGGGGCCGGTCGCGCGCGCCGCGGTGTCGGTACCCTGCCGGTGTCGCCGCTGGCGCTGGACAACAAATCCCTGAATCGACTGACCGCCGCCCTGGGCCCTGCCTATCTGCGCATTGGCGGCTCCGAGGCCGATCGCATCCATTATTTTGCTGCGCCTCCCGGCGAGAAGGATGCGCTGGTGCTGACACAGTCCCAGTGGGATGCGCTGCAGGATTTTATCGCCCGCCACGACCTCGGCCTGATTTTCACCTGCAAATACGGCCTGTTCCGGCGCAGCGAACACGGCAGCTGGGACGGCTCCGAACTGGAGCGCCTGCTGCAGCACGCCCGCGATCGCGGGCAGCGCATTGACGTGTTCGAGCTGGGCAATGAACTGAATGCCTACTGGGCCTTCCACGGCCTGCGCGCCCAGCCCGGGGCGCGGCGTTTGGCGCAGGACTACGACCGTTTCGCCGCACTGGTGCGACAGTACTTTCCCGGGGCACGCATCTCCGGCCCCGGCAGCGCTTTCTGGCCGCGCCTTGGCGAGGCCTTTCGGCCTTTCACCCGTATTACGCCGCGCTTTCTCGCCAGCCTGCAGCAATCGCTGGATATCGTCGACTGGCACTACTATCCCTTCCAGAGTGAGCGCAGCCCCCTGCGTACCCGCAGCGCGCGCCTGGAGTCCATGCTCGACCCACGGGCGCTGGATGACTTCGCCCGCTACAGCGCCCAGCTGGCGCGACTGCGGGACCGCTTCCAGCCCGGGGCGGAACTGTGGACCGGTGAGACCGGCTCCGCCCAGTGCGGTGGCCAGCCCTTTCTGTCGGATCGCTGGGCATCGAGTTTCTGGTGGGCCGACCAGCTTGGCCAGGGCGCGGTGCAGGGGCAGCGGGTGATGGTGCGCCAGGCGCTTATTGGCGGCGACTACGGCATGATCGACCGGCTCACCTTCAAGCCGCGCCCGGACTACTGGGTGAGCTGGCTGTGGCGGCGCCTGATGGGGGAAAAAGTGCTGCGGGTGCAGAGTTCAGACCCCTACCTGCGAGCCTACCTGCACGACCGGCCGGGCGGGGAGGGGCGCACTTTGCTGTTGATCAACCTGCACAGCCAGGCCCTGCCGCTGCGTCTGCGCGGCTTCGGCGGGGTGGAGGGTTGTTACATGCTCAGCGCCAAGCACCCGGGGGCGCGCAAACTGAAGATTAACGGCGTGCGCCCGCGGCTGCGCAAGGGCAGCCTCAGCCTGGACGACTTCCCGCTGGCGCCGCTGCCGGCACAGCTGCCTCCCCTCAGCATCACCTTCTGCCTGCTGTAAGGACGCACTGTCCGATTCGGTATAGTGAACTGTCGGTTCCAAGACTTATTCGCCGCGACAGCCTCTGGTAGTCTTGCTGGCGACCCCACCATCTTCCAAATAATCACAAGCAGGAGCTGCCATGTCGCTGGACACCATCCCCTCCCTTCTCAATCACTGGGCCGATACCCGCCCGGATACGGTCTGGATGCGCACCCTGGAGGGGGGCAGCGCGCGCGAGTGGACCTGGACCCAGGCCCGGGACGAGGCGATGGCGGTGGCCGCTGCCCTGGAGGAGCGCTTTGGCAGCGGTGTGAGCATGGCCATTCTCGCGCCCAATGGTCCCCACTGGTTTCTCGCCGACATGGCCGTTATCGCCTCGGGTAACGTGACGGTGGGCCTGTTTACCACCCTGCCGCCGGATACCGCCGGTTATATTCTCGACTTTGCCGAAGTGAAGGTGGTGTTTGTCGGCGCGGCCGGCAACTGGGAGGCGGTGAGCACGGTGCTGCCCGAGGGTGTGGTGCTGGTGGCGCTGCCGGGGGTCGAGCTGGCGCAGGAGCACCTGAAATGGGAGGACCTGCTGGCCAGCGCCGCCGGCCGCCGGCCCGATTACCCCTGCCGGCCGGATGATTTGATGTCGCTGGTATTCACCTCCGGCACCACCGGCAAGCCCAAGGGGGTGATGCAGACCCACGAGAGCAATCTCATTCCCATTCGCCGCTTTACCACCACCTTTGGCGCCGAAGACGGCACCCGCTACTTTTCCTATCTGCCCCTGTCCCACATCGCCGAGCGCCAGATCGTGGAGTTCTCCTCCCTGGTAGTCTGTGGCGAAGTGACCTTTAACAGTGGCCTGGAGAACCTGCTGCCCGAGCTGCAGCAGACCCGCCCGCATATTTTCTTTGGCCCACCGCGGATCTGGGAGCAGTTCCAGCAGGCTGTGATCGGCAAGTTCGGTGGCCAGGCGGCGCTGGACGCGGCGCTGGCCGCCGACCGCGAGGGCACCGGCCAACTGGTGGTGCAAACCATGGGGCTGGACGAGGTGCGCTACTGCCTTACCGCCGCCGCGCCAACGCCGCCACCGCTGATTCACTGGTTCGGCGAGTTGGGCCTGACCCTGATGGAGGGCTTCGGCCAGACCGAAGCGATGGGCCTCATAGTCAGCGGGCACGACTCCCGGCGTATCGGCTCGGTGGGCAAACCCCTGCCCGGTGTCGAGTACCGCATCACCGATGAGGGCGAACTGGTGGTGCGCTCCGAGGGCAATACCCCCGGGTACTACAAGGATCCGGCGAAAACCGCGGAGCTGCTGCGCGATGGCTGGCTGCATACCGGCGACAAAGCGCGAGTGGACGAGGACGGCTTTATCTACATCACCGGCCGGGTGAAGGACTACTTCAAGACCATCCAGGGCAAGTTCGTGGCGCCGCCGCCCATCGAAGGCGCCTTCGCCAAAAACCCCCACACCGAACAGCAGTGCCTGCTGGGGCGGGGCTATTCGAAAACGGTGATGGTGGCCGTGGTCACCGAGGAGGCGAAGTCGCTGCCGCGGGAGGAGGTGGAGGCTTCGGTGCGCGACATGGTGGACAGCGTGAACGACACGGTGGAGCACCACGCCCGCATCGGCGCGGTGATTCTCAGCGGCGAGCCCTGGAACATCGACAATGGCATTCTCACCCCGACCATGAAAATCCGTCGCGACCAGGTGGAGGCGCGCTTTGGCGAACTGGCCGAAAAACTGGCGCGGCAGTCGGCGGAACAGAAGCAGCTGCTGATTCACTGGCAGGCGGATTGACGCGGTGCATATCTGGGTGGATGCGGACGCGTGCCCGGGGGCGATCAAGGAGATCCTGTTCCGCGCCGCCCAGCGCACCGGCATCGGCCTGACCTTGGTGGCCAACCACGCCATGCAGGTGCCGAAGGCGCCCAACATTCGCTTTGTGCAGGTGGAGCGGGGCTTCGATGTGGCGGACAACCTGATTGTCGAGCGCGCCGAGGAAGGTGATCTGGTGATCACCGCGGATATCCCGCTGGCGGCGGAAGTGGTGGCAAGGGGCGCCAGCGGCCTCAGCCCCCGGGGTGAGCGCTATACCGCCGACAACATCCGCGCCCGCCTCAATATGCGCGACTTTATGGCGACCCTGCGCGACACCGGTGTGGAAACCGGGGGCGCGCCGCCCCTCGGCCAGGCGGACCGGCAACGGTTTGCCAGCTGCCTGGATCAAATGCTGGCGCAAGCCTCCCCCTAGAACTCCCGGTCTTCAGGCCCCAGCCGTATCGGCGCTGTTGACTGCGACGCAGCCTGCTCTTCGTCGTCGTCACTGCTGTAGATTGCCGGCTCGGCCTCTTCCGGTACCAGGTCTCCCACTTCATCCTCCAGCCCCCGCGGGTCGAGGTCGAAAGCCGTTGGCGCGGCTTCCATGCCCGCGGCCGAGAAGGGAGTTTGCTCTTCCACGGTGATCTGGCGGCGGCGGGTGCACTGGTAGCCCACGTAGAGGGCGAACAGGGCGCACAGGGCCGAGGACGCCCAGAACAGGGCTACTGGCGACAGCGCGGTCATCAATTGCCCCAGCAGCAGGGGGGCCGCGGCGGCGCACAGGGCGTTCAACATCAGTACCGAGGTACCGATTTCCACAAATTCACTGCTGCTGGAGTTGTCCGCCGCCATCGCCAGAGAGATGGCGTACATGGGCATGGTACAGGCGCCAAACAGGAACACAGCCCCCAGATGCCACGGCGTGCCGACGGTGGCGGCCACTGCGGCGGCGGTGAGTGCGCCGAAAAGACAGAGAGACAGCATCACCCGGCGCCGGTCCACCCGGTCCGAGAGCCAGCCGATGGGGTACTGGAACAGGGCGCCGCCGGCGATGGTGACAGTGATGAACAGCGTCACATCCGACAGCGAGGCGCTGTAGCGCTGTGCGAAGACCGCCCCCAGTGACCAGAAGCCGCCGACTACCAGTCCGGACAGAATGGCCCCGGCGAAAGCCGAAGGGGAGCGCTGGTAGAGCAGGCTGAAGCGGATCCTCGTGGATTCCAGGGGCGCCGGCGCAAGACGGCTGGTCAGCCCCACGGGCACGATGGCGAGGGCCAGGAACACTGCCGCCAGCATGAAGGGGGTGGCCTCACTGACCGGGCCGACGTTAATCAGGCCCTGGCCCGCGGCCATCGACATCAGCACGATGAAGGTATAGATGGCCAGCACCTGGCCGCGGGACTCCGGGGTGGCCTGGTTGTTGAGCCAGCTTTCGATCACTGTGTACAGGCCGCAGATCATCGCGCCGGTAATAAAGCGCAGCACCAGCCATGCGCCCCAGCTGTCCAGCATTTCCAGCCCCAGCAGGGCGGTAATGAAGATGGCCGTCAGCACCGCGAAACTGCGGATGTGGCCCACCTTGGCGATGATGCGCGGAATGACCAGAGCGCCGCCCACAAAACCCAGGAAGTAGGCGGAGGCGCTCATGCCCACCTGGAATTCCGAGAAACCGATAATGGACCCGCGCAGGGGCAGCAGGGTGATCTGTATACCGTGGCCGATCAGCAGCAGAGCCGTGGAAATCAGCAGGGAGGTTACGGTCATCAGTGTGCGCATGGTGTATCGCCATCGGTTGCCGTGGATTCGGGACAGGGCCAAGGGTACTAGGAATTGCCCGCCAGACAAGGGAATTGCTGCAGCTGAATCGCTTTGGCGCAACAGGGATGCGACCCGGATGGCTTGCGCGCAGGCTCGCTCAACGTGAGCGGGTGGCGGCGACGCTGCGCTTTACCGCTTCCAGGTGGTCGGCAAAGTCATCGCCCTTGCGCAGGGCGAGTGTGGTGACCAGCACGTCGATGATGACCAGCTGGGCGATACGCGAGGTCATGGGGGTGTAGAGATCGGTGTCTTCGCCGCCCTCGACACCGAGCACCATGGAGCAGGCTTTCGCCAGCGGAGAGCCGGGACTGGTGAGGCCGATCACGGTGGCACCGCTGTCCCGCGCCAGTTGCGCGACTTCGGTAATTGCCCGGGTGCGGCCGGTGTAGGAAATGCACAGCAGGCAGTCTTCGGGCCGCAGGCTGGCGGTGAGCATGCGCTGGTTGATGATGTCGGTATGGGCCACCACCGGGGTATCGAAGCGCAGCAGTTTGTGCTGGGCGTCCAGCGCCACCGAGGCGGAGGCGCCGAGGCCGCACAGCGCAATGGCGCGGGCGCGGTCAAGGGCTTCCACCGCCTGTTCGAGGGCGCCGGTATCCAGGGAGTTGTGGGCACTGCTGAGACTGGCCGCGGTGGCCTCGAATATCTTGGCCGCGACATGACTGCCGGAGTCCCCGGGTTCGATGTCGCGGGCCATACTCGGTCGTGCGCGGGCCAGTTCGCCGGCCAGGCGTAATTTGAAATCAGGGAAGCCCCTGGCGCCCATGGCGCGGCAAAAGCGGTTGACGGTGGGTTCGCTCACCCCGACCGCCGCGGCGAGGCGGGCGATAGGGGTGTTCAGTACCGCCTCCGGCTCGCCGAGGATATGGTCAATCAACTTGCGCTCGGCCTTGCTGCGCCGGGCTTCCGCGTCGCGCATTTCCGCCATCAGGCTCATGTCTGCTGTTCCAGCTGTTCGTCAGTATCTTAAATGTAATAAAACAACATCATGGCGCGCAAGTTAAGTATCGGGTTTATTGCTCGCTGACGACAAATCGGGGAGGAGGTATATGCCGGTTCTGCATTAATTAGCTGATTTTTTATAATTACTCGCCTTCTTTCATCGCGGGCCCGGATTTTGCGGTGTCGGCCGTTCCCGGCTTGCCAGCCCGGCGGTGATGGTCTACAGTGTCAAAAATGTAATAAAACAACTTTTTGAGGTCGAGGCTGATATGCAGTCATCCGAGATGAGGGGCGTTCTCAAGCCCTGTCGCGTGCTGCCGGTGATTACCGTGCAGGATGTGGCGCAAACCGTGACCCTGTCGCGCACCCTGCTGGAGGCCGGGATGCCGGCGGTGGAGCTGACCCTGCGTACACCCGCAGCGCTGGAGGGCATTGCCGCCGTCAAGGCGGAAGTGCCGGGGCTGCTGATCGCTGCCGGTACCGTCACCAGCGGCACCGAGCTGGACAGGGCCATGGCGGCCGGGGCGGACTTTGCCGTCAGCCCGGGCCTGACCAGCAGCCTGCTGGAGGCGGCCAGGCAGAGTGGGGTGGGGCTGGTGCCCGGCGTGGCTTCGCCCTCGGACATCATGCTCGGCCTCGATTACGGCCTCGATACCTTCAAGCTCTTCCCCGCCGGCGCGCTCGGCGGGATTCCCATGCTCAAGGCGCTCGGTGGACCCTTTCCCCAGGTCAGTTTCTGCCCCACCGGCGGCCTCAGTCCCGATAACTTCCGCGACTACCTGGCCCTGCCCAATGTGATCTGCTGCGGCGGTTCCTGGATGGTGGCGCCGGAACTGGTGGCGTCAGGGCAGTGGGACCAGATAGCGACCCTGGCGGCGGACGCCATGGCCACCGACAACAACTGAGACGGAGAAACGACGATGGCACAACACGCGCCCATCCGCGTCGGCATCATGGGCTTCGGCCAGACCGGCCGCCAGATCTACGACCTGGCCTCGCGCAGCGAGGATGTGGAGGTCGTGGCGATTGCGGACATCGGCAATGCCGACATCCTGCACTACCTGCTGTGCTCCGAGGTCAATGAGCCCGAACGCCATACCCTCGAGGGCAACTTCCTCGTCAATCCGCGATTCCGTTCGCGCCTGCTGCGCATCGACCGGCCGGCGGAAATGCCCTGGGACATGTTCGGGGTGGACGCGGTGATCGACTCCACCGGCAAGTACCGCTCGATGGCGGAGATGCGGGACCACCTCGACAACGGCGCTCCGCGGGTGCTGCTGCGCACCCTGCCACTGGACGGTATCGACCGCATCGTAGTGCCGGGCATCAACGGCGACACAATCGACGCCGGGGATCGCATGATCTCGGCTGGCTCCGCCACTACCACGGCGCTGGCCCTGTTGCTGCACATCCTCTCCCAGCGTTTTGAAATCGAGTGCGGCAGTATGACCACCGTGCACGCCTATACCTCTGACCAGGCGCTGCAGGATTACGCCGGCTCCGATTTCCGCCGCAGCCGCTCGGCGGCGGAGAACATCATTCCCAACAGCCACGAGGCGGGGCAGTGGCTCGGCCATATCCTGCCGGCGATGGAGGGCAAGATCATCACCGCTGCGCTCAATGTGCCCATTCACGAGGGCTGCCTGCTGGATCTCAACCTGGTGGTGAAAGACCCTGCAGTGACGCCCGAAGCAATTAACCAGGCGGTGCGCGATGCCGCAGGCAGCTACCCCGGCGTGGTCGCCGTGGCGGAGGATCCGATCGTATCGTCCGATGTGATCGGCAACCCCCATTCCCTGCTGTTCGATGCCGTCGGTACCATCAAGGCCGGGGACCACACCATCAAGTGCCTCAGCTGGTACGAAAACCTGGGGCACGCCGCCCGTCTGCTGGACGTGGTACGCCTCTACGCCGAACTGGACCGCAAGCAGGAGGCCGCGTAAATGAAAGTCGCCATCAATGGTTTTGGCCGCATCGGCCGCTCGGTATTCCGCATCCTGGAAAACGTCGAGGGGGTGGATGTCGTCGCCATCAATGACCTGTTCGACCCCGACGCGTTGCGCTACCTGCTCAATTACGACACCGTCATGGGGCCCTTCGGCAAGAGCCTGAAGCTGGAGGACGGCCATTTCGTCACCCCCAAGAGCCGGGTCAAGCTGCTCAGCGAGCGCAATCCCGCCGACCTGCCCTGGGCCGAAATGGGCGTGGATGCCGTGGTGGAGTCCACCGGCGTATTTCGCAAGCGCACACAGCTGCAGCAGCACCTGGAAGCCGGTGCCAGTCGGGTGGTGCTCACCGTTCCCGCTGCCGACCCGGTGGATTACACCGTGGTACTGGGGGTGAACGAGGACGGGTTGACCGCCGATCACCGTATTATTTCCAATGCCAGCTGTACCACCAACTGCCTGGCGCCCATGGCGCGGGTATTGAATGACGCCTTTGGTATAGACGAGGGCGTGATCAATACCGTGCATGCCTACACCAATGACCAGCGCCTGGCCGATGTGCCCCACTCGGACTGGCGCCGCAGTCGCGCTGCCGCCGAGAACATCATTCCCACCTCCACCGGCGCCGCCAAGGCCGTGGGTGAGGTACTGCCGCAATTGCAGGGCAAATTGCACGGCATTGCCGCCCGGGTGCCGGTGCCGGACGGTTCGGTGGTGGATCTCTTCGTCAAGCTGGGCAGGTCCGTCAGTGTCGACGATGTACACCAGGTGGTGCGCGAGGCGGCCGTATCGGAGCGTCTCCGCGGTATTTTGCAGTTCAGCGACCAGCCGATCGTATCTTCCGATATCATCGGCAACTCGCACTCGTCGATCTACGATTCGGGCTTTAGCGCCGTGACTGGCGGACGCTACCTGCGGGTGCTTAACTGGTATGACAATGAATGGGGCTATTCCAGCCGCGTCTGTGACCTGCTCTCCCGGGTAGGTAGCTGGTAAAGGGAACCGGGTATGGGAACTGTAGAAACAGCAGTAGAAAGTGAAGAGGGGCGGGCGGATTACAGCGGCCTGCGCAGCAATGTCAGTTTTCTCGGCCGCCTGCTGGGCGAGACCATTGCCGACGCCGAGGGCGATGACTTTCTCGCCCTGATCGAGAAAATCCGCGGCCTGTCCAAAACCGCCCGGCTCGCCTCGGGTGATGACTCCAGCGTCGAGCGCGAAGAGCTGCTGGCGGTGTTGCGCAACCTCGACAACGCCCAGCTGGTGCCAGTGGCCCGCGCCTTCTGCCAGTTTCTCAACCTCGCCAATATCGCCGACCAGCACCACACGGTGTCGCGGCAGATGGATCCGCTGTTCTCTGCCTCGCGCGCCCTGTCTTCCACGCTGGCGGAGCTGACCGAAGAGGGTGTTTCGCGGGAGCAGCTGGTCGACACCATCGATAAACTGCGCATCGAACTGGTGCTCACCGCCCACCCCACCGAGATCATGCGCCGCACCCTGATCCACAAGCACACGGAGATCGGTCGCTGCCTGTCCCAGCTCGAACTGGGCGGCCTGACCGAGCGCGAACAGCAGCGCCTGCACACCCGGCTCAGGGAGCTGATCGCCCAGATCTGGTACGGCGACGATTTTCGCCTGCAGCGTCCGACCCCGGTGGACGAGGCCAAGTGGGGCTTCGCTGTAGTGGAGGACTCCCTGTGGCGGGCTGTACCCGAGTATTTGCGGCGTTTGGACAGCGCTCTGCAGGAGGCCTGCGGCCAGGGCCTGCCGCTGCAGGCGGCGCCGGTACAGTTTGTGTCCTGGATTGGCGGCGACCGCGACGGTAACCCCAATGTCACCCACGAGGTGACCGCCGAGGTGATGTGGCTGAGCCGCTGGCAGGCCACCGACCTCTATCTGAAGGATGTGGAACAGCTGGTGGAAGAGCTGTCCATGACCCACTGCAATGAACACCTGCGAGCCCTGTCCGGCGCTGCCCACGAGCCCTACCGGGCGGTGCTGCGAGAACTGCGCAGCGAACTGCGTGGGCATCTGGCGGCTATCGAAGCAGTGCTGGCCAATGGCGGCCGCGGCGACCTGGCGCCGCTGGATGAAGCAGCCCTTTGGAAACCCCTGAAGGCCTGCTACGACTCCATGCTCGAGTGCGGCATGGACGCCATTGCCAACGCCGGCCTGCTCGACCTGTTGCGCCGGGTGCGCTGTTTCGGCGTACACCTGGTGCGGCACGACATTCGCCAGGACAGCGCCCGCCACACCCAGGTGCTGTCGGAGCTGACCAGCTACCTCGGTCTCGGTGACTATGCCGAGTGGGATGAAAAAGCCCGCTGCGCCTTCCTGCTGCAGGAACTGTCCAGTCGCCGGCCGCTGATTCCTGTCCGCTGGCAGCCCTCGGAGGACGCCGCGGAAGTGCTGGCCACCTGCGAAGTGGTGGCGCGCCAGCCGCAAGATTCCCTGGGTGCCTACGTCATCTCCATGGCACGTCAGGCCTCGGACATTCTCGCTGTACACCTGTTGCTGCGGGAGACCGGCTGTCCCTTCGACCTGCCGGTAGCGCCACTGTTTGAAACCCTGGATGACCTGTCGCGGGCGCGGGAAGTGATCGCCAGCCTGCTGGATAACGCCTGGTATCGGGGCCATATCGATGGCCGCCTGATGGTGATGATCGGCTACTCGGACTCGGCCAAGGACGCCGGTGTGCTGGCCGCTTCCTGGGCCCAGTACCGGGCCCAGGAAGAATTGCTGGCTATCTGCGACGAGCACAGTGTGAAGCTGACCCTGTTCCACGGCCGTGGCGGTACCATCGGCCGCGGCGGCGCACCGGCCCACGCAGCGCTGCTGTCACAACCGCCGGGCTCGCTCGAGAATGGCCTGCGGGTGACCGAGCAGGGCGAGATGATTCGCGCCAAGCTGGGCTGGACCTCGCTGGCAGTGAAAACCCTGGCCACTTATACCACGGCCATCTGCCGCGCCAACCTGTCCACCCCGCCGGCGCCGAAACCCGAGTGGCGCGAAGTGATGGAGGCCCTGTCGGAGGACTCCTGTGAAGCCTATCGGGCGGTGGTGCGCGGCGAGCCGGAGTTTGTCCCCTACTTTCGCTACGCCACACCGGAGCAGGAACTGGCCGGCCTGCCGCTGGGCTCGCGTCCCGCGCGGCGGGCGAAGGGCGGCGGCATCGAGAGTCTGCGCGCCATTCCCTGGATATTCTCCTGGTCGCAGAACCGTTTGATGTTGCCGGCCTGGCTGGGCGCGGGCAAGGCGCTGCAAGCAGCCATTGATCGCGGGCAACGCGGGGTACTGGAGGAAATGGCGGCCAACTGGCCTTTTTTCGCCACTCGCCTGTCGATGCTGGAAATGGTGTTTGCCAAGGCCGATGTGGGTCTGTCCGCCCACTATGATGACTGCCTTGTGCCGCAGGAACTGCGCCCGATCGGCGAAGATCTGCGCATCCAGCTGGCCCACGACAACGCCACGGTGCTGGCCCTGCATGGAGTGGACGCGCCGCTGGAGGACTCACCCTGGATTCGCCAGTCCATCCAGTTGCGCAATATCTACACCGACCCTCTCAACGTGCTGCAGGCGGAACTTTTGCAGCGCCAGCGGGCCGAACCTGAAGCGCTGCTGGAACAGGCCATTATGGTGACCTTTGCCGGCATCGCTGCTGGCATGCGTAACACCGGCTAGCTTTCTTGACCGATGGCAGTGCGCCACCCACAATGATTAGACCTTCGCCGGCGCTGGCCTGCGGGGTATTAGAAAAAGCGCTTTTCCACAACGTGACCTCAAGAGGCCCGCAATCATGAAGAACCTGATCAAATCCTTTGCCGTTCTGCTGGCAGTGACCTTCGGGGCCGCCACCGCGCAGGCCGACAGCTACAGCGAGGCGAAGGCATCGTTCCAGAACGCCGGTGAAAGCGGAGAGTTCTTCAAATCCGCCTATGGTTATGCCCTGTTTCCCACCATTGGCAAAGGCGGCATCGGCATTGGCGGGGCCCACGGCAAGGGCAAGGTCTATGTGCACGGCAATGCGGTCGGCGAGTCCACCATGACCCAGGTCACAGTTGGCTTCCAGCTCGGTGGCCAGGCCTACAGCCAGATTATTTTCTTCGAGGACCAGCGCGCTTTTGAGCAGTTCACCTCCGGCAACTTTGAATTCAGCGCCCAGGCGACGGCCGTAGCCATCACCGCCGGTGTCTCCGCTGAAGCCAACACTGGTGGGGGCACCGCGGCGGGTGCCAGCGGCGGCAGCAATAATGCCCAGACCTCCCACGGTGGCTACCGCAAAGGCATGGCCATCTTCACCATCGCCAAGGGCGGCCTGATGTACGAAGCGGCGCTGGGCGGCCAGAAGTTTACCTACAAACCGCTGTAATTCCTCGCCCTTGGCGGCCGGGAAGATGGAATCCGCGATGGCGGATCAATCCCCCGGCCCTCCATGATCAACACGGCTGATTCGCCACCGGGTCGCCCCTGCGCCGGCGGGGCCATTTTGATTTTACTTCTGTAATCCCCCCCGTCCCCCTTCTCCCCGCGCAATTGATGATTTCGGCCTACTGTTCGTTACACGGTAGTAGGGTGGCTCGCGCTGCGCATAGCGCATTGTGCAGATCAATTGCATCGCCACCAGGGTCATCACAGGAGAATAATCATGTTGATCAACCGCTATCGGCGCGCCATCGCGCCGCTGCTCATCGGCGCTGCAGGCGTCGCCCAGGCCGCGCCGGCCACTGAACAGGACGTGCGGACGTTTATCGACCGCGCCGGGGAGCGCAGCGCCGAGCTCGCAGTAGAGAACACCCGGGCGGAGTGGGTGTTCCAGAATTTCATCACCCACGATACCCAGGCCATGGCCGTTGCTTCCAAGAAGGCCCTGACCGTCCTCGGCGGCGAGCAGGCCCGCCAGGCGCGCGACCATATGGCGGTGCAGGGTCTGTCCGATAAAACCAGACGCGACCTGGAACTGATTCGCCACGATGTGTCGGTGCCGTCTCCGGCCGACGACGCCAGTACGGCCGAACTGGTGGAAATTGGCGCCGAGCTGAAGAGTATCTACTCCACGGGCAAGTACTGTAACGCCGCAGGTGAGTGCAGCGTACTGCGGGACATGGAACTGCGCATGGCCAACAGCCGCGATGCCGACGAATTGCTGGAATTGTGGCAGGGCTGGCGCGAGGTGTCTCCGCCCATGCGCAAACGCTATGCCCGGCAGGTGGAACTGGCCAACCGGGGCGCGCAGGATCTCGGCTACAGGGACCTCGGCGACTACTGGCGCAGTCGCTATGACATGAGTGGCGACGCCTTTGCCGCCGATATGGAGCGCTACTGGCAGGAGGTGAAACCCCTGTACGAATCCCTGCAGTGCCACGTTCGCCACCGCCTGGAAGACTTCTATGGCGATGAAGTGATGCCCGACGACGGCACCATTCCGGCTCACCTGCTGGGCAATATGTGGGCCCAGGGCTGGGGCAACATCGAGGACGTGGTGATGGGGGGCGCCTGGGAAGCCCCCTACGATTTGACCGCCATTCTCGAACAGCGCGACATGGACGCCCTGGACATTGTGAAAATGGCCGAGAGCTACTTCACCTCGCTGGGACTGGAGCCGCTGCCGGAGACCTTCTGGGAGCGCTCCCTGTTCACCCGTCCCGAGGACCGCGATGTGGTCTGCCACGCCAGCGCCTGGAATGTGGACGCGGTGGACGACCTGCGCATCAAGATGTGTATCCAGCGTACCGGTGAAGAGGTGAGGGTGGTACACCACGAGCTGGGGCACAACTACTACCAGCGCGCCTACAATGATCTGCCCTATTTTTACCGGGGCTCTGCCAACCCCGGTTTTCACGAGGCAGTGGGTGACGCGATAGCCCTGTCGGTGACGCCGTCCTACCTGGTAAACATCGGCCTGCTGGAACAAGAGCCCGCCACCAGTGAAGAGAACACCATTGCCCAGCTGATGCAGCTGGCCCTGGATAAAGTGGCTTTTCTGCCCTTCGGCTACATCATGGACAAGTGGCGCTGGCAGGTTTTCTCCGGTGAGTTGAGCGAAGCCGAATACAACGACGCCTGGTGGCAGCTGCGCCGGGAATACCAGGGTATTTCCAGCCCGGTGGCACGCGATGACGATGCCTTCGACCCTGGCGCCAAGTACCACATCCCGGCCAATGTCTCCTACAGCCGCTACTTCCTCGCCCACCTGCTGCAGTTCCAGTTTCACCGTGAAATGTGTGAACAGGCCGGCTTCAAGGGGCCGCTCTACGCTTGCTCCGCCTATGGCAGCGAACAGGCGGGCAAGGCCCTGAATGCCATGCTCAGTGCCGGCAAAAGCCTGCCCTGGCAGCAGACGCTGGAGAATTTCACCGGTAGCGATGACGTCGATGTCTCCGCCATGATGGACTACTTTGCCCCGCTGAAGGCGTGGCTGGACGAGCAGAATCGCGATCGCCAGTGTGGCTGGCAGAGCTGACGCTACTTGCAAGTGATAATGTTTATCATTACTGTTCCGCTCCTGTTGAACTGTCATCTCAGGAGTGTCCGTCATGCCTTGTGTTCCATCCCTGTCCCGCCGCCCCCTGGCCGTCGCTCTGGCCTTGCTCGGGAGCCAGGCCGCTTTGGCCCAGGAAGCCACCACCGGGGAAGCGGCTGACCCGCCGGGCGGGGCGGGGCTGGAGGAGGTGGTGGTGACCGGCCAGTACACCATCTCCGAGCGTATCGACACCGCTACCGGCCTCGGCCTGACCCTGGCGGAAACGCCCCAGTCGGTCAGTGTGGTCACCGCCCAGCGCATCATCGACCAGGATCTGCGCTCCCTCACCGATGTGGTGAACAACGCCGCCGGGGTCTCCGCCCGCGCCCAGGACAGCAGCCGCTATACCTACTCTGCGCGTGGCTTCGCCATCGATAACTACCAGATCGACGGCATCCCCATCAGCTGGGAGCCGGGCGCCAACGCCGGTGAAACCCAGACCGACACCACCCTGTTCGAGCGGGTGGAAGTGGTGCGCGGCGCCACCGGCCTGTTGACCGGTGCCGGCAATCCCTCCGCCTCCATCAACCTGGTGCGCAAGCACGCCGACAGCCGCGAGCTGACTGGCTACACCACGGTCAGCGCCGGGCGCTGGAACGCCTACCGGGCCATGGCCGATGTCAGCAGCCCGTTGAACGACAGCGGTAGCCTGCGCGGGCGCGTGGTGGCCAACGTCGAGGAGAGCGATTCCTTCCGCGATTATGCGGGCGATGAAAAATCCGTGTTCTACGGGGTGGTGGAGGCCGACCTCGGCCATGCCACCCTGCTGCGCCTAGGCGGCAGCTACCAGGACAACTCGCCCACCGCCTCCACCTGGGGCGGCCTGCCCGCATGGCTGGGAGATGGCAGCAGGGCCGACTGGAGTCGCTCGAAAACCGTCGCCGCGCGCTGGGCGAACTGGTCCTCCACGGTGGAAAACTACTACCTGGACCTGGTGCACGACTTCGGCGCCGACTGGCGCGCCAAGCTGAGCGTCAACCACAACACCAACGCATCCGACCAACTGTTGCTGTACCTTTCCGGCGCGCCGGACCCGGTCACCGGCCTCGGTATGCGCGCTTCGCCACGCAAGGCGGAGACCGAGCGCGAACAGCTCAATATCAGCGCCCAGTTGAACGGCAGCTACGACCTGTTCGGCCGCGAGCACGAGGTGACCTTCGGCGCCATCGACAGCGAGCAGGACGAGACTGCCTTCTCTCATGCCCGCAGCAATATCGCCGATCCCGGCAATTTCTTTGAGTGGGATGGCCGCTACCCGCAACCCGACTGGGGTGTCAAAGGTCAGGATACCGACATGACCACTGAGCAGCGCGGCGTCTATGCGGCCACCCGCCTGTCCCTGGCTGACCCGCTCAAGTTGATTCTCGGCGCCCGGGTGGCTGACTGGGAGCAGAGCGGCACTACCTATGGTATTCCCGTGGACTACGGCGACAGCGGGGTGGTGGTGCCCTATGCCGGCGTGCTTTACGACCTGACCGAAAACCACCGGGTGTACGCCAGTTACACCGAGATCTTCCAGCCCCAGGCACAGCGTGATCGCTCCGGTGATTTTCTCGACCCGATCACCGGCAAAAGCTACGAGATTGGCCTGAAGAGCCAGTTCCTGGACGGCGCCCTGCAAACCACCCTGGCCCTGTTCGATGTGGAACAGGACAACCTGGCCCAGGCCGACGGCGTGAATATTGTGCCGGGCACCGACAACGAACAGGCCTACTACGGCGCCGAAGGCGCCACCAGCACGGGCTATGAACTGGAAGTTACCGGCCTGTTGGCGGAGGGCTGGGATATCAGCGCCAGCTACACTGACTTCGATGCCGAGGACGCCGACGGCGAGGAGGTGAACACCGACATGCCTCACAGGCTGTTCAAGGTATTCACCACCTACCGCTTTCCCGGCGACTGGAGCCGGCTGACGGTATCCGGCGGTGTGAACTGGCAGGACAGCAACTACACCGACACTTTCAACGTGGTGACCAATGCGCCGGAGCGGTTGGAGCAGGACGATTTCGCCCTGGTCAGCCTGATGCTGCGCTATGACTTCACCGATCGGCTGTCCGGCCAGCTCAATGTGCAGAATGCTCTCGACGAAACCTATTACAGCCAGATCGGTTTCTACCGGCAGCTGGAGTACGGTACGCCGCGGGACTACCGCCTGTCCTTCAACTACCGCTTCTGAACGACGACAGGGGGTGACGGGGACGGATGGACAGCGCGCAATACCGCGGCGGTGCCGACGATGTCACCAAGCCGTAAGCGTATCCTCCTGGCGTCTCACGGCGCCATGTCGACCACCGGCGTAAAGCCTCCGAAAATCATCCGCTTGCCGTCGAAGGGCATGGGGTTTTTCTCCGGGTCCATCCTCGGGTCCGGCTGGCCGCTTTCCATCATGCTGTGCATTTTCTGCATGGCGTGCTCGCGGGTGGCCTTGTCCGGCCACTCCACCCAGGAGAACACCACGGCCTCCTCTTCGGTGGCCTGGACGGCGCGGCGAAAGTCGGTCTGTTTGCCGTCGGGCACGTCGTCCTCCCAGCATTCGATCACACGCAGGGCGCCCCATTCGAGGAAAATGCTGTCCGCCGTTTCGGCGTGGTGGCTGAATTTTTCCCGGTTGGCCCTGGGTACTGCGATGACAAATCCGTCGATATAGCTCATTGCGCTGTCCTCCTCTGGACTGATGCGGTTTTAGCTACACTGTAGTCGTTCGCAGCGGTGACGGATCGACAGGCGGGGAAACGAATTTCAGAAAAAACGCAGGGGCATCACAGCGCCACCACCACGGCAATTGCGCAGAGCGTACTCGCCAACACCGTGCCCGCTGCCAGCGCCAGTGGATGGCGCCCCTCCACCAGGCGCGCCAGCAGGTCCCACCGCCCCATACGCAGGCCGTGCTCCACCAGCGGCACGATGTTGTGTTGCAATGCAGCGGGTACAAAGGAGGGCAGGACCCGGGGGCCGGTGTAAACCAGTACGTCGTCTATCGCCAGGAACCAGCCGCGGTAAAAAATGCGGGCGTCGCGAGCGGTGTGATACACATTGCGGTGATCCACCAGCAGCAAGCGGTCACCCAGCACGGCGATATGTCCGGTGCTGCTGCGCAGATAGAGCCAGAGGGCCAGCGAGGGGCCGCCGAGGAATAGTATCAGGGCTGCCAGCGTCGACGGCGCAACCTGCAACAAGACCGCCAGCACCAGCAGCAGGCAGCTTGCGGGCAGGTAGAGGCGGGCCAGGCGTCGCAGCTGTGCCTCGCGCTGCGGCGGTTTGGCGACCCAGCTGGCCTGGCTTGCGGCATGGTCGACAGGGTCCGCGCCGCGCAGGCTGTCGGGCTGGAAAGCCTGTTGCCGCATCCTGTGCAGCAGGGCCATGGCGGCGCAGGCGATGAACGCCAGCCACAGCAGGGCGTGCAGGGCAGAGGTGAGCGCGACGTGGCGCTGCAGTGCGCTGCTGCGTTCGGTGATCAGGGCCTGTAGCAGATCCGACTTGAGGGGTGCCTCGGCTTGCCCCTCGGCGCTGAAGCGCAGCAGCCCGGCGCGCCGGGGGTCGAGCACCAGCAGTTTTTCTCCCCAGACGATGACTTGCTCGGCGACGAAGCCCTGGGGTAGCGGCAATTCGCGCTCAAAGCCGAAGCGACGTTCAAACTGGTACAGGCCGCGCTCCTTCGAATCGGGATGCTGCAACACCACCCACCAGCGGCTACTGTTGGCGGCGAAGGTATGCACCTGTTCGTAGCCGGCCTCCAGTGCCTGTGGCGCCATCAGGAATATCTCGTCCAGTTGCCGACCGAGGGCATCGTTCTCGTAGCGCAGAATACTGAGGGCCGGGCCCTCGGTGCTGTCGGTGTAGAGCAGGCCATCCCGGGGCAGCAGGGTCGGGTGAGGGCGGAAGGTGTGATCGCTCTCTGCCACGACCTTGCCGGCGGCGTCGAGCTTGCGCAGTACCGAGGTTCCGGGCAAGGCCTGCAGCATCATGCCGCTGTAGGGGTGCAGGGCAAAACTGGCCGGCAGAGTATCCTGCGGCCCGTGGGGCAAACAGGACAGTGTCGGCAGATGGCAGCGAAACAGGCCCCTGTTGCTTCCAGGAGCTTCCTCGCTAGCCACGGTTTGCGCCAGCAGGAAGAGTTCTTCGCTTGCGCTTCCCGTGGCAACCGCTTCGACAGAGGCCAGCCCCAACCCGGCAAGCGGCAGGGATTGCACACCGACGCCGGCGCGGTCGTGCAGCAGCAGGCGATCCGCCAGTACCAGTGCGAGTCCGCCCCCCCCGAGAGGTGCCGCGGCCAGGGCGCCTGCCGGAGCTGGCGGAGGCTGCAGTATCCTGCCGGCGATGCCGGCAATGACCAGCAGGGCGAGGGCGGCGATGGCCGCGGCCAGGTAACGGCGGGACAGCCAGCGGGCGCGAGTGGGTCGCTCGCGCAATGCCGTGGTGACCCGGAAGGGGATCAGGGCGTAGAGATTGGGGCAGGCGGTGGACCCCGTTGCCGGGGTTGCCTGTGCGCGGGCCAGGCGGGCTTTGGCCTGGGCTTTCTGTTCCCCGGCGAGTTTGCGCTCCAGTGCCCTGGCGCGCAGGCGGGCCTGCGCCCTGCGCTGTTCGGCGTCCTCGGCCTCTGCCTCGGCACCGGCGTCGTCGCTGAGCAGCTGCGTGATGGCACCGATCAGGTTGAGTCGGTGGTAGAGGTCGGCTGCGGTTTTGCGGTCCAGGTTGTTGCGCAGAACCACCGGCGTGCCGGTGAAGCAGTCCTCCAGATAGGACTCGTCCTCGATACCCAGAATCTCGGCGAACTGGCGTTTCACCTTGTCCAGGTCGCGACCCGTCTGTATGTCCCCATCGAACGTGAGGTTGAATCGATGCACCTCGCGTCACCAGCCCCTGAAGTGGTTAATTATGGGCTGAAAATGTACGGACTTTTGCCCGGCTTGGCCAGCGTCAGGCCGTGCCGGGCAGGGTGGGCGGCACTTTTATTGTGCCGGGCGGTGCAACTCGGCAAAGGCGGCGCAGAGGCGGATGGTTTCCAGGCTGTTGGCCAGGTAGCGCGGCCCGGACTCCAGCCCGTCGATGATGGGGGCGAAGGTGGCCTCCACCTGCCGGGCATCATCCTCGGAACAGAAAGTGTCGAAATAGGCGGGCAACTGCCCCTTGCGCCAGCTGTCCACCCGCCCCAGCAGTTCGTCGAGGTGGTTGCCGACCCAGTCGAACAGGGCGTCGCGGGTCTCCGCATGGGCCATCTGGTTGTCCAGGATGTCGAAGATCTCGTTGTCCCGCAGGTCGGGGGAGAGGATGCGCTCGCGCATTGCTGCGGCAATCTCCGGGTCGGTGCTCCAGGCCATGGCCCCCAGCAGGTACTCCCGCAGCAGGGCGTTGTCGGAGGCCTGGAAGTGTTGCCACAGCAGGTCCGTGAAAGGCTTGCCGTGGGCTTCGACGCCAGCCAGCAGGGCGATGTAGCGAATGTTGGCATCGATGGCGTCGGGGTGCAGCTGTTCATCGCCGCCGAAACCGGTAAAGGCCTCGCCAGCAGCCACCAGGCGGGCGTGAATCTCTGTGTCATTGGCGCCGAGGCCCAGGGTCGACAGCAGCAGCATGCGGAACTGCTGCTGGTCGGGGTTCAATTCCGGCAGTGCTTCAAGGTCCGCCAGTACCGGGCGGTACCAGTCGCGAATGCGGGCCTCAAGGCCCTCGCGGTCAGCCCCGGTCAGTACGTGGTCCTTCAGTTTGTAGAGGTCGGCGCGCGGCGCGATGGCCACCCGCCAGGAACTGGCGCGGGTGAGGGGTCCGACGGTGTCCAGGTATTGATCCAGGGACAGGCTGCCGTTGTTAAGGGCCGCACTGAGACTGCCGGCGACGGAAATCTGCTCGCTGGTAGTGAGTTCGTCGAAGCGCTCCAGCAGTGCCTGCCACTGCTCGCCGGGCAGTGACCAGCGGTAGTAGCTGGCGCCGCCGGTATTCGGCAACACCGCTTGTGGGCACTGTTCGCTGTTCAGTTCCACACGCTGCTGCGCTTCCTTGAGCAGGAAGCACTGGCTGGTCTCGCCGTCGGCCTGGAGGGCGCTGACGCAGGCCGGCACAATCCAGCGCTGGTCGCTGGAGCCGGTGGAGCCGGCCGGCAGGTAGCGCTGCTGGCTGATGTCCAGCCGCGGCGCGCCGTCGCCGCAGTCCAGAGCGGCGTTCAGCATCGGCAGTCCGGGCTGCTCGATAAAGCTGCGAAAGGCCGCTTTGAGATCCTCGCTATCCACCTGGGGGTTGGCCTCGGCGATGGCGCCGATAAAGTCGTGGGCGGTGGTGTTGCCAAAGGCGAAGGCCTGCATGTAGTGGCGAATGCCGTCGCGGAAGGAGTCGCGGCCGAGGAAGGCCTCGAACATGGACAATACGCCGCCGCCCTTCTGGTAGGTAATGCCGTTGAAGGCGGAACCGATGTCCTCGTGGCGGGTAATGGGCTCGCGAATCTGGCGGGCGCTGGCCAGGCTGTCGTTGACCATCACGTTGGCGCTGCTGTTGAGCAGGGACTCGCGGTAGTGCTGATCCGGGTACAGGCTGTCCAGAATGATATAGGCGTTCCAGGTGGCGAAGGATTCATTCAGCCAGATGTCGTCCCACCACACCGGGGTCACCAGGTTGCCGAACCAGTGGTGGGCCAGTTCGTGGGCATGGGTGACGAAAAAGCCACGCTTCTGGCTTACCGGCGCGCTGTCGTCCAGCAGGATGAGTTGCTCGCGGTAGGTGATGGCGCCGGCATTTTCCATGGCGCCGGCGGAGAAGTCCGGCACCGCGATGATGTCGAGTTTGGCGTAGGGGTAGGGAGTGGCGAAATAGTCCTCCATCGCCGCCACGATCGGCGCTGTATGCGCCAGGGCGTAGCGGATTTCATCGCCCTTGCCCTTGGTGGTAATGCCGCGCAGTGGCAGCGGCTGCTCGCGCTGGCCGGTGGCGGGGATGGGGTCGAACTCGACCACGTCAAAAGGCCCCACCGCGAAGGCGATCAGGTAGGTGGGCAGGGGTTTGGTGGTGGCGTAGGTGATGGTCTTGCTGCCGTCGCCATTGTCCACGACGCGCCGTTCGGGCGTATTGGTGATGGCGCTGAAGTCAGCCGGTACCGTCAGCTGAATGTCGAAGGGCACCTTGAACACCGGTTCGTCGAAGGAGGGGAAGGCCAGCCGGGCCGAGGTGGCCTCGAACTGGGTGAAGGCGTAGCTCTCGCCGCCGCTCTCTACCTTGTACAGGCCCTCCAGGCTGGTATTGAAAGGGGCGCTGTAGCTGAACGCCAGGGTCGCCGCGCCGTCGATGGCCTGTGGGGCGCTCACCTTTACGGTGCCGGTGGGCAGGGCCTGCTCCCAGGTCAGCGGCAGTTCCCGGCCATCCGCGAGGATGGCCCTGGCACTGCTGATCTCGAGGCCGTTGCCGTGCATCCAGAAACTGTCCCGCTGCGCGACGTTGACATCGATCTGCACAGTACCGCTGAAACTTTCCCCGCGGGGGTCGATGTTCAGATGGAGGTCGTAGTGGCTGGGTTGTACCCAGTCCTGCGGCAGGCGCGCCGAGGGTGGCTCGCCCGGGTTGTCTGCCCCGGCGGTTCGGGGGGCGCTGGTGGCCGGACTTTGCGCCGCTTCCGGTTGCTGCGCCTGCTCGGGGCTACAGGCCATCAGCAGGGCGGCAGCGCACAGTGCCGCAGTCAGGCGGATGATCAGGTAGAAAGGTTTCATGTGCTTCCCTCGGTCTGGGAGGTCAGGGGAAGGGCGCAGCCGGATCGGCCGCGCCCGGGAAGTCAGGGGGTATCGGTCGCTACCGCCACGGCGGGCCTGGTGTCCAGCCCTTCCCATTTTTTCGCTTTCAGGCTGATCAGGGCAATGATGATGCCGATACCGATGCTGAACAGGCTGATCTGCAGGTAGAGGTTGGGCAGTTCCTCGACATTGTTGGGGTCGAAGTTGCCGGCCAGCAGGCCGGAGATGATATTGCCGATAGAGTAGGTCAGCACGAACACGCCCATCATCTGGCCGGCAAAGCGTTTCGGGGACAGTTTACTGACCGCCGACAGGGCAACCGGGCTCAGGCACAGTTCGCCAACGGTGTGCAGGAAGTAGGTGGTGATCAGCCAGTAGGGCGCCACTTTCAGGCCCTGGGCAGCATATTGGGCGGCGAAGAACATGATGATGAAGCCGCTGGCCATGATGATCAGGCCGACAGCGCACTTCATGCCGTAGGAGGGCGAGACCATGCGCTTGCCCAGGTTGATCCACAGGGCGGCGAAGAAGGGGGACAGGATCACGATGAACATGGGGTTCACGTTCTGGAACCATGAGGCCGGCAGCTCGAAGGAGCCGATCAGGCGGTCGGTGTAGTCGCGACCGAACAGGTTGAGGGAAGAGCCGGCCTGTTCAAAGCCGGACCAGAAACAGGCGGAGGCCACACACACCAGGAACAGGGCCCACAGGCGCCTTTTCTCCACGTCTGTCAGGTTGCCCAAAAAGTAGATGAAGCCGTAGTAGGCGAAGAAAATCAGGGTGAAGACGATGGCAGTGTACTGGGCCAGGGCCACGGCGTTAATGGCGATTGTCCCGCTCAGTGACAACCAGGTGACCACTGCCACGAGGGCTACCACGGCCCAGATGCCGGTCCAGGCCTTGCGTGCTCCCGCCGGTGACAGCGGCTCTTCGGGCTCCAGGCTGGCGCCACCGAGATTATCGATGGTGCGGCGATACTGGATCAGGCCGATGGCCATGCCCACGGCGGCGGCGCCGAAGCCCCAGTGCCAGCCCACGTTTTCGCCGAAATAGCCACAGATGGTGTAGCCCAGCACCGAGCCGATGTTGATGCCCATGTAATAGAGGGCGTAGCCGCCGTCGCGGCGCACATCGTCTTCGGAGTAGAGTTGCCCCACCAGGGCGCTGATATTGGGTTTCAACAGGCCGGTGCCCGAGGCCACCAGAATCAGGCCGATAAAGAAGGTGCTGCTGTTGGGGATGGCCAGCACGATGTGGCCGCACATGATGATGACGCCGCCCCAGAACACCGTGCGCTGGCCGCCCAGCAGGCGGTCGGCGATCCAGCCCCCGGGCAGGCCCAGGAAGTAGACCGAGCCGGTGTACAGGCCGTAGATGGCGGTGGCGGTGGCCACGGTGAAGGCCAGGCCTTCCTGCTGCAGGCTGGCGGTCATGAACAGCACCAGCAGGGCGCGCATGCCGTAGTAACTCATCCGCTCCCACATTTCAGTGAAGAAGAGGGTGGAAAGGCCTTTGGGGTGACCAAAGAAGCCGCTGTCTGAGAGATTGGACGCGGGGGTGGCCGCGGCGCTTGTCGCATCTGTCATGCTGTGACGTTCCTTATTGGGTGATGGGCCTGGCTTGTGGCCGGTGGCGTCATTATAGGGATTATCGCTATATGACGAAAAAGTGACCGCTGTCCTCAAATGGGGTGCAGGAATCTGTCGACTTTGCCGTGCCGCCGGGTGCCGTGCGCGCCGCGGGAATACTGGGTATCATAGCGCCCTCGCCGCAATCGGCGAAAGTTTGAGCAGAAGAGGGCGGGCAGCCTACCGGCGCCCGCACTCTTTTTCCGGCGCTCCATCCCCGCGCCTTTACCAGAAAAATAGCAGGATCCTATGAATAAATTCCTTCTGGCCCCGCTTGCCGCCGCCCTGTTGGTGGCCTGTAACGACAGCAACTCTCCTGCGCCCACTGCCAGCGCGCCACCGCCGGCTGCCGCCGTGCAGGCCGAACCGGCGGTGGCGCCGGAGGCTCCCGCCGAGGAGTTCCGCTATATCATCGACCGTTTCGCCGATATCCAGGTGCTGGCCTATCAGGTGCCGGGCTTTGAGAGCCTCGACCTGAAGCAGAAGGAACTGCTGTACTACCTGTACCAGGCTGCCTATGCCGGCCGCGACATCATGTGGGACCAGAATTATCGCCACAACCTGCGCATCCGCCGCACCCTGGAGGCGGTGGTGCGCAACTACGCCGGCGATCGCAATACCGAGGCGTTCAGGCAGTTCATGACCTACGCCAAGCAGGTGTGGTTCGCCAACGGGATTCACCACCACTACTCCACCCTGAAGTTCCAGCCCGAATTCAGCGAGGAGGACTTCGCCAGCTACGTGAATGCCGTGGCCGAGGCCGGTGAATTGCCCCTGCGTGAAGGCCAGGATGCGGCGGGCCTGATTGCGGAGCTCACCCCCGTCATCTTCGACCCGAACATTGCACCGAAAAAGGTGAATACCGCGGCTGACGTGGACAAGGTGGCCGCGTCGGCGGTGAACTTCTACGGCGAGGACGTGACCGAGCAGGAAGTGCGCGACTTCTACGCCGCCCAGTCCGCCGACGACGGCGACGAGCCGGTGTCCCACGGCCTCAACTCGCGGCTGGTCAAGGGAGCTGACGGCAAGCTGCAGGAGCAGGTATGGAAGGTGGGCGGCCTGTACGGCGAGGCCATCGAGCAGATTGTGGTGTGGCTGAACAAGGCCATTGCCGTGGCCGAGAACGACAAACAGCGCAGGGCCCTGGAGCTGCTGGTCAAGTACTACGAGACGGGCGACCTGCATACCTTTGACGAATACAGCATCGCCTGGGTGGAGGACGCCGACTCCCGCATCGATGTGGTGAACGGCTTTATCGAGGTCTACAACGACCCCATCGCCTATCGCGGATCCTATGAGTCCGTCGTGTCCTTCCGCGATGTGGAAACCAGCAAGCGCATCGCCGCCATCGGTGCCCAGGCCCAGTGGTTCGAGGACAACTCGCCGATCATGGACGAGCACAAGCGCGCCAACGTGAAAGGCATCCTCGGCAAGGCGATTACCGTGGTGGCTGAAAGCGGCGACGCATCGCCCAGTACCCCCATCGGTATCAACCTGCCCAACGCCAACTGGATTCGCGCCAACCACGGCTCCAAGTCGGTGAACCTGTCCAATATCGTGTCCGCCTACGATGCGGTGCCCAGCAAGGCCCTGCACGAGTTCGCCTGGGACCAGGCAGAGATCGATCGCGGCGAGAAATACAAGGTGGTCACCAGTGCGCTGCACACCGACATGCACGAGGTAATTGGCCACGCCTCCGGCAAGATCAACCCCGGTGTCGGCACGCCCAAGGAAACGCTGAAGCAGTACTCGTCCACTCTGGAGGAGGGGCGCGCGGACCTGGTGGCCCTGTATTACATGATGGATCCCAAGCTGGTGGAACTCGGCGTCATGCCCAACCTCGAAGCGGGCCAGTCAGAGTACGACGGCTATATCCGCAACGGCATCATGACCCAGCTGTACCGCCTCAAGCCGGGTGAGCTGATCGAGGAAGCCCACATGCGCAACCGCGCCATGGTGGCCCGCTGGGCGATGGACATGGGCAAAGAGGACAGTGTCATTGAGCGCCGGGTGCGCGATGGCAAGACCTACTTCGTGATCAACGACTACCAGGCCCTGCGGGACATCTTCGGTCAGCAACTGCGTGAATTGCAGCGCATCAAGTCCGAAGGGGACTTCGAGGCCATCCAGCACCTGGTGGAAAACTTCGGCACCCAGGTGGATCCGGAGCTGCACGCGGAAGTGCTGGAGCGTTTCGCCAAACTGGACGTGGCGCCCTACAAGGGCTTCGTCAATCCCTACCTGGAGCCGGTAGTGGAGGATGGCAAGATTGTCGATGTGACCATCAGTTACCCGGAGACCTTTGAGGAGCAGATGCTGTACTACGCCGAGCACTACTCCTTCCTGCCCACCGACAACGACTGACGGATCAGCGGTCGCCCTTTACCAGGTCGGCCGCTGTACGCCGCAACTCGGCGCAAAAGGTATCAATCGCGCCGGGCAGCGTCCGATCGCGAAGGCGCACAATGCCCGGTTGCGAGCGAATGGGCCGGGTGAAACTCACCGGCAGCAATTGCAGCTTGCCCTCCTCGATGCTGCGCCGGAAAACTGATTCGGTTCCCACTGACAGATAGTCGGTGCTGGCGATCAGGTCCAGCAGCAGGTGGTAATTGTCGCTGCGCACACCGACAACCTGCTCGATAAACTCCTCCAGATGCCAGCCCTCCGGCATGAATTGCGCCAGGAAGGGAGCGGCGCGCCCGACCAGGCCCGGCAACGCCAGCTTGTAATGGAGCAGGTCCGGCTCGACCGCGCCGCTGCTTTTCAGCAGAGGGTGGCCGGTGCGGCAGACAAAGCAGAATTCCTCCGAGGGCAGTGCCTCGATGATGACGTCCCGGTCACCCTCGAGGGGCTCTGTGTCACCGATGAGTACGTGCAGGCTGCGATCCCGCAGTCTTGGCGCGAGATCGGCTGCCCGGCCAAAGACAATGTTGAATCGCACTTCCGGGTGTTCGCGATGCATCTCGGCGACCGCTTTGTGCAGGCCCCAGGCCCCGAGAATCGGGCCGCAACCGATCTGGATGCGACTCAGCGGCCGGCTCGATAACTCTGCCAGGCGGTTGCCGGCCTGATCCAGTTCATCAAAGATGCGCTCGGCATGTTCCAGCAGTACCAGGCAGTGCTCGGTGGGCCGCACGGTATCCGGGGCGCGGTCAAACAGCAGCACCTGCAGCTGGTCTTCCAGCTTGCGGATGCTCTTGGTCAGTGCTGGTTGGGTGATAAACAGGCTGTCTGCGGCGCGGTGAAAGTTGCCGTGGCGGGCCAGGGCTGCGAGGTGCAGCAGCTGGCGGGTCTCCAGATTGTGGTGCATGGGGCTGATTCCTCTGGGTTATCAGAGCATGAGCATAAACCATTATTCACGGCCCCGTTGTTCCCTTAGGCTTGCCCTCGCAACCCATAACCATAATGCGCCTACACTATGTACAAGTCTGCTCCTGCCAGTGCGAGCCACCGGCAATCACTGCGCCAGCGCCTTGCTCCCGTCATCGCGCTGTGTCTGGTGGTTCTCACGCCCCTGGCCCAGGCCGCCGGGCGCCCCAATATCCTGGTGATCTGGGGTGACGATATCGGCATCACCAACATCAGCCGCTACAGCCTGGGCATGATGGGCTACCAGACCCCCAATATTGACCGGCTGGCCCGGGAGGGCACGCTGTTCACTGACTATTATGGCGAACAGAGCTGCACCGCAGGCCGCTCGGCCTTTATCACCGGCCAGCACCCGGTGCGAACGGGGCTGACCAAGGTTGGCATGCCAGGCGCGGACATCGGACTGCAGCCCGAGGACCCGACCCTGGCGGAGCTGCTGAAGCCACTGGGCTATCACACCGGCCAGTTTGGCAAGAACCACCTGGGTGATCGCAACGAGTTTCTGCCCACCAATCACGGCTTCGATGAATTCTTCGGCAACCTCTATCACCTGAATGCGGAAGAGGAGCCGGAGGACCCGGATTATCCTTCCGCCTCCGGGTTCCACGAACGGTTTGGTCCTCGCGGGGTGATCCGCAGCTACGCCGACGGTCGCGTCCAGGACAGCGGCCCGCTGGACAGCAAACGCATGGAAACCGTGGACGAAGAATTTGCCGCCGCGGCCCTCGACTTTATGGATCGCGCCCACAGCGCCGAGAAGCCTTTCTTCGTCTGGTTCAACGCCACCCGCATGCACTTCTACACCCATATCACCGACGAGGAGAGCGGGCTGTCGGGCCAGGGCTTCTACAATGACGCCATGGTGGCCCACGATCAGCTGGTGGGCCGTTTGCTGGACAAGCTGGATACGCTGGGCATAGCCGACAACACCATCGTGCTGTATTCGACCGACAACGGTGTGCACTTCAATACCTGGCCGGATGCCGGTGTGACCCCTTTCCGCAGCGAAAAGAACACCAACTGGGAGGGCGGCTTCCGGGTGCCGGCGGTGCTGCGCTGGCCCGGGCAGATTCCCGCCGATCGTATTTCCAACGCGGTGATGTCCCACCTGGACTGGGTGCCGACCCTGATGGCGGCGACCGGTGACGACCGTATCAAGGAAAAACTGAAGTCCGGCTATCGCGTCGGCGACCGCGAGTTCCGGGTGCACCTGGACGGTTACAACTTCCTGCCTTACCTGAAAGGTGAAGTGGATGAGAGCCCGCGGAACGAGTTCTTCTACTTCAGTGACGACGGTGACCTGGTGGCCCTGCGTCACGGCGACTGGAAGCTGGTATTCGCCGAGCAGCGCGCCAAAGAGATGGGGGTGTGGCGCGAACCCTTTGTGCCGCTGCGTATTCCCAAACTGTTCAATCTGCGCCGCGATCCCTACGAGCGCGCCGACGAGCACTCCAACACCTATAATGAATGGTGGACGCGCAAGGCATCGCCCTACATGAAGCTCGGCGTGGTGGATGTGACCCGGTTCCTGCAAACCTTCGAGGAGTTTCCGCCACGCCAGCGCCCGGCCAGCTTTACCATCGACCAGGTCGTTGAGAAATACATGCCCTGGCGCTAGGGCCTCGCTCTGCCAATGAACACAAACCGATAACAACAGCGAAGAGTACCCCAGTTATGTTGCACCGAATTGCAGCCGCGCTTGCTGTGTCTGGCGCGGTGATGCTCTCTGCCTGTGACCCGGAAGCGGCGCCGGTAGAGATCGCAGCGCAGGCAAAGCCCGATGTGGAGTGGCGCCAGCACGGCCTCGACAATGCCGAAACCCGCTACAGTCCGCTGGCAGACATCGATAGCGGCAACGTCGATGAGCTGGGCCTCGACTGGTACTTCGACTACCCCACCAGCCGCGGACTCGAGGCGACGCCGCTGGTGGTGGACGGGGTGATCTACACCACGGGGTCGTGGAGCATGGTCTTTGCCCACGATGCGAAGACAGGCAAGCTGCTGTGGTTTTACGACCCGCAAGTCCCGCGCGAGTGGGCGGTGCATCTGTGCTGCGATGTGGTGAACCGGGGCGTGGCCTACCGCGACGGGAATCTCTATTTCGGTACCCTCGACGGGCGCCTTATCTCCCTGGAAGCGGCGAGCGGCACGCTGCGCTGGTCGGTGCAAACCACAGACCGGGAGCGGCCTTATTCCATTACCGGCGCGCCGCGGATTGTCGATGACAAGGTGATCATTGGCAACGGCGGCAGTGAACTGGGCGTGCGCGGTTACGTTTCCGCTTACCGCGTCGCCGACGGTGAAATGGCCTGGCGTTTCTACACGGTTCCAGGCAATCCGGAGGAGGGCTTCGAGTCGCCGGCCATGGCGAAAGCGGCCCAAACCTGGGGCGGTGGCGAGTGGTGGAAGATTGGCGGTGGCGGCACGGTGTGGGATTCGATGGCCTACGACCCGCAGCTGAACCTGCTTTACGTCGGTGTCGGCAATGGCTCGCCCTGGAACCAGCAGATCCGCTCTCCCGGCGGCGGCGACAATCTCTACCTGTCCTCCATAGTCGCCCTGAACCCGGACGATGGCAGCTACGTGTGGCACTACCAGACCACGCCCGGCGAGAGCTGGGACTACACCGCGACACAGCATATGATTCTCGCCGACCTCGAGATCGACGGGCAGCCGCGCAAGGTCATCATGCAGGCCCCCAAGAACGGCTTTTTCTATGTCCTGGACCGCGCCACCGGCGAGCTGTTGTCGGCCGAGCCCTACGCCACTGTCACCTGGGCCAGCCATATCGACATGGCGAGCGGGCGCCCGGTGGAGAACCCGGCGGCGCGCTACAAAGGCGAGACATCCGGCTTGCAATTGCCCGGCCCGATCGGCGGGCACAACTGGCATCCGATGAGCTACAGCCCGGACACCGGTCTGGTTTATATCCCCAGGCAGGATGTGCCCTGGGTCTATGCAACGGACGAGAATTTCAGGTTCAGAAAGGGTTACTGGAACACCGGCACCGATAACCTGGCCGCCTCCCTGCCGGATGACCCGGCGGTGCGCGGTGCCGTACTCGGTGCGGTGAAAGGCGGCATCCTGGCCTGGGATCCGGTGGCTGCAAAACCGCGCTGGGAAGTAGAGCACGCCGGCCCCTGGAATGGCGGCATGTTGTCCACCGCGGGTGACCTGTTGTTCCAGGGCAATGCCGAGGGGCAACTGGTGGCCTACCGCTCCGCGACCGGCGAGCGGCTGTGGGACTTCGACGCCCAGACCGGCATTGTGGCTCCGCCGGTGACCTACCGTCTCGACGGGGTGCAGTACGTGGCGGTGGTGGCGGGCTGGGGCGGCGCCCTGGCGCTGGTCGGCGGCGAGGCCCTGACCGCCGGTCCCATCCCCAATCGCAGCCGGCTCCTGGTCTTCAGGCTCGGCGGTAACGATACGTTGCCGCCAGTTGAGCAAGAAACACTGGTCTTTTCCCCGCCCGGGTTAAGCGGCGACGCGGCCCAGGTCGAGCAGGGCAAACAGCTCTACCTGACCTACTGCGTGTACTGCCACGGCGATGCAGCCGTCAGCGGTGGCGCGACCCCCGACCTGCGCACCCTGGATGCCGCGCGCCATGAGCAGTGGCTGGCGATTGTCCTCGGCGGCCTGCACTGGGAGAGCGGCATGGTGGGCTTCGCCGGTGAGCTGGAGCGGCCCCAGGCAGAGGCCATCCAGCAGTATGTGATTGAGCGTGCCCATCTTGCCAGCGACCGGCAGACCGGCCGCGATGCAGAGCAAGAAGCAGAGCAAAAAGCAGAGTAATCAGCAGCAAGTGAAGGCTCCCTACCGGAGCCGGAATAATAACCACAGTGCGTCACAAGGCGCCAAGGAGTAGTTCGATGACCCCGCAGAGACCCCTGAAATCCCTGCTCAGCCTGGCAGTGGCTGCCCTTGCGGCAGGCTCCGCCCAGGCGCAGCAACTGCAACTCGAAGAGGTGGTAGTCACCGCGCAGAAGCGCGTGGAGAGCCTGCAGGACGTACCGATCTCGGTGAGTGCCGTCAGCGGCCAGAGAATGCAGGACGCCTACATCACCAACCTGGAGAGCCTGACCACCTACGTGCCGAACTTCTCCATGAACCAGAGCGGCCTGTCCAACAATATTACCATTCGCGGTGTCAGCTCCGGCATCAACCCCGGCTTCGAGCAATCCACCGGCATGTACGTGGACGGCATTTACTACGGCCGCGGCCAGCTTTCGCGCCTGCCGATGTTCGATATGGAGCGGGTGGAAGTGCTGCGCGGCCCACAGCCGATCCTGTTCGGCAAGAACAGTATCGCCGGGGCGATCAGCATGATTACCGCCAAGCCTACCGACCAGTTCGAAGGCTCGGTCAGCGCGCTCTATGAATTCGAGGAAAACCAGCAGGATTACCGGGTGGTGCTATCCGGCCCCCTGAGCGACACCCTGTCGGGTCGTCTCGCGGTAATGTATCGCGAGCAGGACGGCTCCTTCGTCAACGTCAACACCGGCGACGACGAGAAGCAGGAGGAAGAAGGGCTGGTGCGCGGCGCATTGCGCTGGATGCCGACCGACAACCTGGATATCAATATCAAGTACGAGCACGCCGATTTCGATGACAACGGGCGCAACGTGGAACTGGCCCAGAGTCTTGTCCGCGAAGACCTGCAGGGAACCGGTGTCGGTATCGATTACGTGTCTGCCCTCAATAATTTTGTCGGTCTGGCCAACAATGTGCTGATGCTGGACCCTCCGGTAGACTTTGCCGGTGAAGACGGCAAGCTGAACCGGGTGCGTGGCGGTAACGGCGATTCCCACACCAATTCATCCGACGTGTTGGTGCTTGGCGTTGACTACGCCCTGGGTGACTACACGCTGACCTCCACAACCGGCTATCTGGAGTACGAGTTCGAGCAGGAGTGTGACTGCGACTTCTCCGGCGCCTCGGTTTTTGACGCTGTTCAGGACGAGTCTTTCGAGCAGTTCAGCCAGGAGTTTCGCATCACCTCTCCGGGCGGAGAAACCGTCGACTATATTGCCGGTGTTTTCTTCCAGAGCAACGAGCTCGACTTCAAGGACTCCATCGACGTTCCGGCGAACAGCCTGCTGCGCTTGCTGAATCCCAATTTCAACAGCATCAATACCGACCGCTTTGCCACGCAGGAAAGCGATATGTGGGCGGTATTCGGCCAGGCCACCTGGAATGTTACGGATACGCTGAGGCTGGTTGTTGGCGCGCGCTATACCGAGGAGAGCAAGGAGGCGACCAAGCAGCAGGTTCACTACGCCGGCGGAACCGCTTTCCCGGCCACGGATCCTTCCGGCGCCGTTCCCAATGTGTTCTTCGGCCTCAACCCCCTGTTTGGCTCCTTCGCCATCGAGCCCTACGACGAAATTCGCGGCGACCGCGACGAGCAGGCATTCAACCCCCTGTTCACTGTGCAGTACGACCTGGGCGATGCCACCATGCTGTATGCCACCTATACCGAGGGCTTCAAGGCCGGTGGCTTCGACATCCGCTCCAACGGCCATCCCGACCCGGCGGTGGTCAATGCCTGTACGCTCGATACCAGCACCACGCCGCCGAGCTGTGCCCGCGATATTGTCGGTGTGTTTGAGTTTGACGAGGAGGAGGCAGAGAGCTTCGAAATCGGCGCCAAGATGGGCCTGGGGAGTACCGCAGAGTTGAACATGGCGGCCTTCTACACCGAGTACACGAACCTCCAGACCAGCCAGTTTGACGGTATTCTCGGTTTCAATGTGACCAATGCCGGCGAAGCGGAGATCAAGGGTGTTGAACTTGACGGCCGCTGGCTGGTGAGTGAGGGGCTGACCCTGTCCGGCTCCGTCGCCTGGCTGGACTTCGAGTACACCGACTTCAGGAACAACCAGTGTTACTTCGGACAGCAGGTGATGGACCCGGGTGCGGTACAGCCCGGTGGTGTGACCTGCGATGCCACCGGCAAGCGCAAGGAGTACACGCCGGAGTACAGTGGCTCGGTCAGTGCCGAGTACATTCTGCCGCTGGGTGATTCGCTGGAACTGCGCACGGTCTTCGACCTGGTATTCAGCGACTCCTACCTGTTCAACCCGACCCTTGATCCGCGTTCGGAACAGGATGCCTATGCCCAGTACAACCTGCGGGTGGGCATCGGTGACCAGGCCGGCAACTGGGAGGTCGCCTTTATTGGCAAGAACCTCAGCGACGAGGATGTCGTGACCTACGGTGGTGAAGCGCCGCTGGCCGGCGCCCTGACCGGCGGTACCGGCACGGCCTACTACCAGTTCCTGGATCGTCCGCGCACGCTTGCCCTGCAGGCGCTGTACCGGTTCTAGTGCCAGTCGCTGCGGGGGCTCTGCTCCCGCGGCGGTTTTTCGACAGATTCGGCTGGCGCTGTCGCTGCCGTGCCATTATTCTCCGGCGCATGGAAACTGTCCTGACACTGGCTGCCGGGCGCCGCTCCGCGCTGCGTTTGGCGCTGTACATCCCTTTGCTGTTGCTGCTTTGCGCCTGTGCCCGGGAGCAGGAACCCCTGCGCCTGCACTCGATGGTCTATCAGCAGGTGGATATCGGGGCCCTGCAGGCGGCAGTCGCGGACGAGAGTGACTTTGATATCGTCCCGGACAAGTCCGCACCGGAGACCCCGCCGCTGGCAGCACTGGCCGCCGGTGACGCGGATCTCACCATCGTCGACAACAGTACGCCCTACCAGGACGGGGTGCGCACCGTTATCCCCCTCTATCGCAGCGTGCTGCACCTGCTGTTGCGCGACGGCGTAAGTCTTGACCAGAAACGCCAGTCGGGGGATGCAGTGACGGTGTATGTCGTCAACGGCTCCCACGCCGGGAAGACCTTCCTGCAACTGGCGGCGCAGCGCGCCGGCATTCTCACCGACAATCTGCGCGAGGTGAAACAACTGCAGCCCGGGGTGACCGACGCCATTGTCTATTTCGGCCCCATCAATCCCCAGTCCACCCTCTGGTACCGCGAGGGCTATTCACTGGTGTCGCTGGCGGATGCCGGTGAGGCGGAGTCGGCCTTCCTGCGCGAGGGCGTGAGTCTGCTGGTGCCACAACTCAGCGCCATGGAGATTCCCGCCTTGACGTACAATCTGCCGGGCAATGAACAGGCCCTGCAGTCTCTGTCGGTGGCGACTTTACTGGTGACCAGAAAGAGCATCGATGAAACCCGCATCTACGCCCTGACCCGCATGCTGGTCGAGCAGAAGCCGCTGTTCGCGGCGCTGGAACCGGATATCTTCAGCTGGATCAGCGAGCATTTTGATCGCGAGAAACTCAGTTTTCCCCTGCACCCCGGGGCCCGCCGCTACTTCGAGCGCGACGCGCCGACGCCTTTGGAGCGCTACGCTGACAGTATCAACCTGCTCATTTACCTCGGCATTCTGCTGGTGACCGGCGTGGCTGGCCTGCTGCGCTGGCGCAACCAGCGTAAAAAGAACCGCGTCGATACCTTCTACAGCCGTCTGCTGGTAATTCGCGAGCGTGCACCTCACGAACCGCGCGAGAATCTGCTGGGCGAGGTGCGGGAGCTGGAACTTGAAGCCTATCGCCTGTTGATCGACGAGAAGCTGGCAGCGGACGACAGTTTCCGGATCTTTACCGACCTGCTCGCCACGGTTCGCGCCGAACTACAGGCGCAGGAACCGAGCGCTTCACCGGTGAAAGCCTCACCGGTTTAACTTGTGCTGCCGGCCACGGCTTTCCTCCCGGCCGGGCCTGTCTTCCCCTCCCGCTACCGCTAGACTGCCGGTCTCGATTCGCTTTTACCGTCACCGGGGAGGTTTCATGCAACGATTCGACAACAAGGTCGCCTTTATTACCGGCGCGGCTTCCGGTATTGGCCTGGCTACCGCCAAGCGCCTCGGAGGGGAGGGGGCCAGCCTGTTCGCCTGCGACATCAATGCCGAGGGGCTGGAGCGCGAGATGTCGGCGTTGCGGGACAGCGGGGTGGATATCACTTACCGCGTGCTGGATGTCAGTGACGATGCCGCCTGTGCCGCGGCGGTGGCCGAGTGTGTGGCCACCTTTGGCAAGCTCGACATCCTCTGCAATATCGCCGGCATGGTGTGTACCGGCCACTTCACGGAACTCACCGCAGAGCGCTGGCGCAGGGTGATGGACGTCAATATCAATTCGGTGTTTGTGCTGAGCCTCGCCGCCATGCCGCACCTGCTCGAGAGCGGGGGAAATATTGTCAATATTGCTTCCACCGCGGGGATCGCCGGCCTGCCCTACAACTCCGCCTACTGTGCCAGCAAGGCGGCGGTCCTCAACTTTTCCCGGGCGCTGGCGACGGAGTATGCCAGTCGCGGCGTGCGGGTGAATGCGGTCTGCCCGGGCGGCGTGAATACGCCCCTTATCCAGAATGCCCAGGCGCCGGAGGGTGCCGACCTGGCCCTGTTCGGGCGCATGTCTCCCCTCACGCCCTATATGGCCGAGGCGGAAGAAATCGCCGGCGCGGTCGCCTACCTGGCCTCGGCAGAGGCGCGCTTTGTCACCGGTTCCGGCCTGGTAATCGACGGCGGCCAGACAGCGATCTGATCAGCCCTCAGGCCGCGGCGCGCATGCCCGTGGCCTGGGCCTTCAGCAACTGCACATGCAGCTCGGCAGGCTCTCGCAGTCGTTTCAGCTGTTCAAACAGCAGGGCCGCCTGGGGATAGTAGCTGCGCAGGTAGACCAGCCACTGTTTCAGGGGGTTGCCGACGCAGTGGGCATCGTAGTGTTGCAGGGTCAGCTCGAAGAACTGTAGCAGCAGGGCACAGATATCCGGCCACGCCATGGGCGTCAGTTCCCGGCCTTCGTCGGCGGCGCGCAGCAGGCGTGGCAGGTCGGGCCGGCACAGGGCGCCGCGCCCCAGCATCAGGTCGTCGCTGGCGCTGGCGGCGCGACAGCGGTGGGCGTCTTCCACACTCCACACCTCGCCGTTGGCGATCACCGGGATGCTCAGCCACTGGCGGGCGCGGGCAATTTCCTCCCAGTGGGCCGGCGGCCGGTAGCCCTGGCGCTTGGTGCGGGCATGGATGGTGAGTTCGCTGGGGCCGGCTGCGGCGATAGCCTCGATGTTCTCCCGGAACAGCCCAGGATCGTCGTAACCCAGGCGGATTTTCACCGTCACCGGCGTGGTCCGGGGCACCGCTGCGCGCACCGCGGCGACAAGGGCTCCGACGCGCTCGGGTTCGCGCAGCAGAATGGAGCCGCCGTCGGAGCGATTCACCGTCTTGGCCGGACAGCCGAAGTTGAGATCGATGCCCGGGGCGCCCAGTTCCGCCCCGCGAGCGGCGTTCTCCGCCAGAGGTTGCGGCTGACCGCCCAGCAATTGCAGGTAGACCGGGACTCCGGCGGGAGTGAGGCCCCCGCTGGCCAGCTCCGGGCAGATGCGGTGAAACACCCGCGGCGGCAGCAGCCGGTCCGAGACCCGCAGAAATTCGGTGACGCAGCGATCCAGCCCGCCCAGCGAGCTGAGCAGGTGGCGCATGGTGTGATCGATAACGCCCTCCATGGGGGCGAGCATCAGGCGCATGGCAGGTATCGGGCTGGTGTGTGGAGGTTTGCCCGCGGCGGACGCGGGCGCGACCCGCGATTATACGCTGCCCTGGCCGTCCTGCGGAATGCCACCCTGGCGTTATTGGTCAGGGGAGGCTGTCCTGCTTTATGATAGCCCCCTTGTTTCGGGCACAACGTTTCGGGCGCAGCGGGCAGAAGGGGACACAATGCAGGCCGGTATTATCGATCAGGGACTGGAGCTCATGCTCTACGGCATGGGCACCGTGGTCGTTTTCCTGGCCCTACTGGTGGTGGCCACGACCCTCATGTCCCGCTTCGTCGGGCGCTTCTTTCCCGAGCCGGAAGTGGAAGCCCCCGCCCCCCGCGCCACAGCCAGCGGCGCGCCGACCGGCGATGCCCAGTTGCTGGCCGTCATTTCCGCCGCTATTCACCAACACCGCAAACAGCGCTGATTCCGGCGCCCGCATGTATTCGCGTTAACGAGGTTCGCTGCTATGGAAGCCAATAAACGCCCCCTGGGCATCACCGATGTGGTTCTGCGGGATGCCTCCCAGTCGCTGCTGGCGACCCGGGTACGTCTCGACGATATGCTGCCGATCGCCGAACAGCTGGACAGCGTCGGCTTCTGGTCGCTGGAGTCCTGGGGCGGCGCCACCTTCGATGCCTGCATCCGCTACCTCGGGGAAGATCCCTGGGAGCGCATTCGCGAACTGAAGAAGGCCATGCCCAACACGCCCCAGCAGATGCTGTTCCGTGGCCAGAACATCCTCGGCTATCGCCACTACGCCGACGATGTGGTGGAAAAGTTTGTCGAGCGCGCCGCCAGCAACGGTGTGGATGTGTTCCGCGTGTTCGACGCCATGAACGACATGCGCAATATCGACGTGGCGCTCAAGGCGGTGAAAAAGGTGGGCAAGCACGCTCAGGGCACCATCTCCTACACCCTGAGCCCGGTGCACGACATCGACACCTGGGTGGAGCAGGGCAAGCGTATTGAGGACATGGGCGCCGACTCCATCGCCATCAAGGACATGGCCGGCCTGCTGCGCCCCTACGAGGGCTATGAACTGGTCAGGCGTCTCAAGGCCAGCTGCGACATCCCCATTCACATGCAGTGCCACGCCACCACCGGCCTGTCCACCTCCACCATTCTCAAGTGCGTGGAGGCCGGCATCGACAACGTCGATACCTCCATCTCTTCCATGTCCATGACCTACGGCCATTCGCCGACGGAAACCGTGGTGGCCATGCTCGAGGGCACCGACCGCGACACCGGGCTGGATATCACAAGGCTGGAATCCATTGCCGCCTATTTCCGCGAGGTGCGCAAGAAATACGCGAAATTTGAAGGCTCCCTGCGCGGGGTGGACTCGCGCATCCTGGTGGCGCAGGTGCCCGGCGGCATGCTCACCAATATGGAAAACCAGCTGCGCGAGCAGGGCGCGGCGGACCGCCTGGATGAGGTGCTGGAGGAAATTCCGCGGGTGCGGGAAGACCTCGGCTTCATTCCGCTGGTCACGCCAACCTCCCAGATTGTCGGCACCCAGGCGGTGCTGAACGTGCTCACCGGCGAGCGTTACAAGTCCATTTCGCGGGAGACGGCAGGCGTCCTCAAGGGCGAGTACGGCGCCACCCCGGCGTCGGTGAACGCGGAGCTGCAGCAGCGCGTACTGGAGGGCGGCGAGGCCATTACCTGCCGCCCGGCGGACCTGCTCAGTCCGGAGCTGGACAAACTCACCGCGGAACTGCGCGAGCTGGCAAAGGAGAAGGGCGTCAGGCTCAGCGGAGGCGAAGACGAAGTGGACGACGTGCTGACCTACGCCCTGTTTCCCCAGGTGGGGCTCAAGTTCCTCGAAAACCGCGGCAATCCCGATGCCTTTGAGCCCGCGCCGGGCAGCGAGCCCGCGCCGGCCCCGGCCCCGGCGCCGGCGGCTGCTCCGGTCCCTCAGGACGGGCCTGCAGTGTACACCGTGTCCGTTAATGGCCAGTCCTACGTAGTGGAAGTCGCCGAGGGTGGCGATGTGTCTTCGGTGCAGGCGGCCCCCGCTGCTGCACCGGCGCCTGCAGCAGCGCCGGCGGGCGGCGGTGAACCCCTGCCGGCGCCGCTGGCGGGCAACATCGTCAAGATCAATGTCGCTGCCGGCGACGCCATCGCTGCCGGTGATGTGGTGCTGGTGCTGGAGGCGATGAAGATGGAAACCGAAGTCCGCGCGCCGCGCGCAGGCACCGTGGGCGAAGTCTGCATCAAGGTTGGCGATGCGGTGAAAGTGGGCGACGCCCTGATCAAGCTGGGATAGGACCCGATGGAAAATCTGCTCACACTCTGGCACGCCTCCGGTCTGGTCCAGATGGAGGCGGGCCAGGCGGCGATGATTTTCATCGGTCTGCTGCTGCTCTTCCTGGCCATTCGCAAGGGCTTCGAGCCGTTGCTGCTGGTACCCATCGGCTTTGGCGGTATCCTCGCCAACATCCCTGGTGCGGGGCTGGCCTATTCGGCAGTGGAAAACGCCCTGCACCACGCCGATCCGCTGGTACTTGCGGAGATCACCGAGCTATTCAGTCTGCCCGCGGATGCGGGTATCAAGAGCCTCTTGGCCGCCGTTGATGGCGCCGGTCCGGTGGTGCAGCTGACCCTGCAGCGCCTGGCGGAGAGCGCCGGCTACAGCAACGGCATGCTCTACAACTTCTACAACGTGGCCATCGCCTCCGGCGTGGCGCCGCTGGTGATCTTCATGGGCGTGGGGGCGATGACTGACTTCGGCCCCCTGCTGGCCAACCCGCGCACCCTGTTCCTCGGGGCTGCCGCCCAGTTCGGTATTTTCGCCACCGTGCTCGGCGCGGTGGGCCTGACCGCCCTGGGCTGGATGGACTTCAGCATTGCCGACGCCGCTGCCATTGGTATTATCGGCGGCGCCGACGGGCCGACGGCTATCTATGTCTCCAGCGTACTGGCCCCGGATCTGCTCGGTGCCATCGCCGTGGCGGCCTACTCCTACATGGCCCTGGTGCCGATGATCCAGCCGCCCATCATGCGTGCCCTCACCACCAGGGAAGAGCGCGCCATCGAGATGAAGCAGCTGCGCCATGTATCGAAGCGGGAGAAGATCGTGTTCCCGCTGGTGCTGCTGATCCTGGTGGCCCTGCTGCTGCCGGATGCGGCGCCGCTGCTGGGTATGTTCTGCTTCGGCAACCTGATGAAGGAGTGCGGGGTGGTGGACCGACTGTCAGACACTGTGCAGAACTCCCTGATCAACATCACCACCATCTTCCTCGGCCTGTCGGTGGGCTCCAAGCTGGTGGCCAGCAAGTTCCTCGACGTGGAAACCCTGGGCATCCTCGGCCTCGGCATCGTCGCCTTTGGCATCGGCACCGCCTGCGGTGTGCTGATGGCGAAGCTGATGAATCGATTCAGCGCGGTGCCGCTGAACCCCCTGATCGGTTCCGCCGGGGTATCTGCAGTGCCGATGGCGGCCCGGGTATCGAACAAGCTGGGGCTGGAAGCCAACCCCCATAATTTCCTGCTGATGCACGCCATGGGCCCCAATGTAGCCGGTGTTATCGGCTCCGCAGTGGCCGCGGGGGTGATGATCAGCCTCGTCGGTTAAGCACTTTGTCCAGCGCGGGGCGGATGCTATTAGGTATCCGCCCCGTATTTTTTGTACACTGTGCGGCCAATGCGAATTGTCCGGACCCTGATCACGAATGAACCCCAACTATCTTGATTTTGAACAACCCATTGCCGAGCTGGAAGTAAAGATCGAGGAACTCCAGCACGTGGGCTCCGATGCTGATATCAATATCAGCGAAGAGATCGAGAAGCTGCGGGAAAAGAGCACCAAGCTCACCGAGAAAATTTACGGCAACCTCAGCGCCTGGGACATCGTCAAAGTGGCCCGCCACCCCCAGCGGCCCTACTCACTGGACTACATCCCCCGGGTTTTCACCGAGTTTGACGAGCTGCACGGCGACCGCCGTTTCGGCGATGACAGGGCCATCGTGGGCGGCGTGGCCCGCCTCGACGGGCAGCCGGTCATGGTTATCGGCCAGGAGAAGGGGCGGGCGGTGAAAGACAAGGTGCTGCGCAACTTCGGCATGCCCAAGCCCGAGGGCTACCGCAAGGCGCTGCGCCTGATGGAGATGGCCGAGCGTTTCAAGATGCCGGTGATTACCCTTATCGATACGCCCGGGGCCTACCCCGGTATCGACTCGGAGGAGCGCGGCATCAGTGAGGCCATCGCCCAGAACCTGGCGGTGATGTCGCGCCTGGCGACGCCCATCCTCTGCGTGGTGATCGGCGAGGGCAGCTCCGGTGGCGCCCTGGGTATCGGCGTCGGCGACCACCTGGCCATGCTGCAGTACGCCACCTATTTCGTCATCTCACCCGAGGGCTGCGCCAACATCATCTGGAAGAGCACCGAGCACGCCCCCGACGCCGCCCAGGCCATGGGGGTGACCTCCAGCGTGCTGCAGGACCTGGGCATTGTCGACGCCACTATCGCCGAACCTCTCGGCGGCGCCCACCGCAATGTCGGACTGATGGCGAGCCGCATCCAGGACCACCTGATCGGCCAGCTCGACCGCCTGCAGCAGATGCCGGTGGAGGCGATGCTGGAACAACGCTACGCCCGGTTGATGTCCTACGGCAACTAGCCCCGGGCCGGATGCCGGCCATGAATCACAGCCAACTCAGCGCCCGCCACCTCGCCGACACACTGTCGGCGCTGGCGGCTGCCCCGCGCTGGTGGCTGGCCTACAGCGGCGGGCTGGACTCCACCGTTCTACTGCATCTCTTGTGTGAAGCGCGCGCCCTGCGGCCGGAGCTGCCGCCCCTCACCGCCCTGCATATCAACCACCAGCTTCAGGCCGATGCCGACCAGTGGCAGGCCCACTGCGCAGCCTGCTGCGCCGATCTCGGTGTGCCCTTTGTCGCGCAAAGCGTGGATGTAGCGCTCGATGGCGAAGGCCTGGAAGCCGCCGCGCGCCGGGCGCGCCACCGGGTGTTTGAACGCTGTGTGCAAGCCGGGGAGGTGCTGTTCACCGCCCATCACCAGGACGATCAGGTGGAAACCCTGTTCCTGCGCCTGCTGCGCGGCGCCGGGGTGGCGGGCCTGGGGGCCATGGCTGACAGCCGGCCACTGGGGCGGGGGCTGCTGCACCGGCCCCTGCTGGACATTGCGCGCAGCGAGCTGGAGGCCTGGGCCCGGGAGCGTGGACTGCGCTGGATCGAGGACCCCTCCAATGCCGATACCGGTCTCGACCGCAATTACCTGCGCCAGCGGGTACTGCCCCTGATCGCCGAGCGCTGGCCGGCTTACCGTAAAACGGTGAGCCGCGCGGCCCGTGCCCAGGGCGATGCGCAGGCGACCCTGGTCGAGGCGCTGGGGCCGCTGCCGGAGCTGCGCAATGATTTCGGTGACCCCGGATTGGCGCTGGTGCCGGTACTGGCCCGCTCCGACAGGGTAGCGGCGGCCCTGCTGCGGCAGTGGCTGGCGCGGCTCGGCCTGCGCGCCCCGGAGCGCGCGGCTTTGCTGGAATTTCTGCGCCAGTTGCGTGACGGCGGCAGCGGTGAAGCGCAGCTGCAGGTGGACGGCGCTGTATTGCAGCAGTTTGGCGTGGCCCTGTATCGCCTGCCCGCGCTGGGCGCCACCAGCGGTGAGGGTGTAAAACTGGGCCCTGGGGACTCTGTGAGTATGGGCCCCCAGGGAACACTGACGCTGGTACCGGCCGCGGCCGGCGCGCCGGGCTTCGTCCTCGCGCCGGGAGAGTCCCTGACCCTGCGCTTTCGCCGCGGCGGCGAGCGCTGCCGGCCCGTCGGTCGCGGCGGCAGCTGCAGCCTGAAGAAATTCCTGCAGGAGCAGGGGGTGCCGCCCTGGTGGCGGTCGCGGTTGCCGCTGCTGCTCCGCAACGGTGAGTTGCTGGCTATCGGCGACCGCTGGTACTGCGAAAATGAGGCCCCGGACGAGGACAGAGACCACAGGGGAGGGCGCTGGCAAGTGCGCTGGGAGCGAAATTGTCCCGCCCCTGCGGATTGAGCCAGGTGGTGCTTTCTGCTAGTCTGGCTACCCATCTTTTCGCAGTACCCGCGCTCAGTCGATCGCCCCTGAAAGCGACTCCGAGTGCGGGTTTTGTGTGTCCCGAACAACAGCGTACAGCAGGCTTTTCATGACGCGATATGTCTTCGTCACCGGTGGTGTGGTTTCGTCTCTCGGCAAGGGGATCGCAGCCGCATCCCTGGCGGCGGTGCTTGAGGCACGGGGCCTCAAGGTCACCCTGCTCAAGCTCGACCCCTACATCAATGTCGACCCGGGCACTATGAGCCCCTTCCAGCACGGCGAGGTATTCGTCACCGAGGACGGCGCCGAAACCGACCTCGACCTCGGCCACTACGAGCGCTTCACCCACGCTACCATGCGCCGCAGCAACAACTTCACCACCGGCCGCGTGTACAACGCGGTGCTGCGCAAGGAGCGCCGCGGCGACTACCTCGGCGGTACGGTACAGGTCATTCCCCACATCACCGATGAAATCAAGCGCCGGGTCATCCTCGGCGCCGGCGATGCCGATGTGGCGGTGGTGGAGATCGGCGGCACGGTGGGCGACATCGAGAGCCAGCCCTTCCTCGAGGCCATTCGCCAGTTGCGCATCGAAGTCGGCGCCAGCCGCGCGCTGCTGATGCACCTGACCCTGGTGCCCTACATCGCCACCGCCGGCGAGACCAAGACCAAACCGACCCAGCACTCGGTGAAAGAGCTGCGCTCCATCGGCCTGCAGCCGGACATTCTGCTGTGCCGCAGCGAGGTGGAAATCGACGACAGCGCGCGCAAGAAAATCGCCCTGTTCACCAACGTGGAAGAGCGCGCGGTGATCGCCCTGCCGGACGCCGACTCCATCTACCGCATCCCCGGCATCCTGCACAAGGCGGGCCTCGACGACATCGTGGTGGAGCGCTTCAACCTGCAGTGCGACAAGGCCGACCTCTCCGAGTGGGACGAGGTGCTGCGCCGGGAATTCTCCGACACCCGGGGCAAGGTGCGCATCGCCATGGTCGGCAAGTACATGGACCTGCTGGACGCCTACAAGTCGCTTAACGAGGCGCTCAAGCACGCTGGCCTGCAGACCCTGGCGGATGTCGAGGTCGACTACATCGACGCCGAGGACATCGAGCGCGACGGCACCGGCGTACTGGAAGGCGCCGACGCCATCCTCGTCCCCGGCGGCTTTGGCGACCGCGGCGTGGAGGGCAAGATCACCGCCGTGCGTTACGCCCGCGAGAACAAGGTGCCCTTTCTCGGCATTTGCCTGGGCATGCACGTGGCGCTGATCGAGTACGCCCGCAACGTCTGCCACCTCGAGGGCGCCCACTCCACCGAGATGCAGCCGAACACGCCGCACCCCATCGTCGGCCTGATCACCGAGTGGCAGAATGTGGACGGCTCCACCGAGACCCGCGACGAGAACTCCGACCTCGGCGGCACCATGCGCCTGGGCGCCCAGCTCTGTCACCTGGAGCCGGGTTCGAAGGCGCGCGAGGTCTACGGCAGTGACACCGTGATGGAGCGCCACCGCCACCGCTACGAGATCAACAACAACTACATCCAGCAGTTGCAGGATGCCGGTGTGCGCATCGGCGGCTGGTCCGCCGACCGCTCCCTGGTGGAAATGATCGAGCTGCCGGATCACCCCTGGTTCCTGGCCTGCCAGTTCCATCCGGAATTCACTTCCCGGCCCCGCGGCGGCCACCCGTTGTTTACCGGTTATGTGGAAGCCGCCCTGGCCCACGCGGCCGCCAAGGCCTGAACGGACTGACCACCCGGGCCTGGCCCGGGTCGATTGAGGAATGCTAGCGGTGAGCACCGAGACCCTGACGCTGGGCGATATCACCATCGCCAATCACGCCCCCTTCGTACTGCTGGGAGGCATCAATGTGCTGGAGAGCCGCGAGCTGGCGCTCGCTGCCGCGGAGCACTACGTGGCGGTGTGCGAAAAGCTGGGCATTCCCTATGTTTTCAAGGCCTCCTTCGACAAGGCCAACCGCTCCTCCATTCACTCCTTTCGCGGCCCCGGCCTCGACGAGGGCCTGAAAATCCTGGAGGCGGTTAAAGCCGCCTTCGGCGTGCCGCTGATCACCGATGTGCACACCCCTGAGCAGGCGGCGCCGGCCGCCGCGGTCTGCGACATCATCCAGCTGCCGGCCTTCCTGGCCCGGCAGACTGACCTGGTGGCGGCGATGGCCGCTACCGGCGCCATTATCAATATCAAGAAGCCGCAGTTCCTGGCGCCGGGCCAGATGGCCAACGTGGCGGAGAAATTCCGCGAGTGCGGCAACGACAGACTGATGATATGCGAGCGCGGCAGCAACTTCGGCTACGACAACCTGGTGGTAGACATGCTGGGCTTCGGCGTGATGAAGCAGACCTGCGGCAATGTGCCGCTGATCTTTGACGTCACCCACGCGCTGCAGTGCCGCGACCCCGGCGGCGCGGCCTCGGGCGGGCGCCGCGGCCAGGTGGTGGACCTGGCCCGGGCCGGTATGGCCACCGGCCTCGCCGGCCTGTTCCTGGAAGCCCACCCCGACCCGGACAAGGCCCTCTGTGACGGCCCCAGCGCCCTGCCGCTGGACCTGCTGGAGCCCTTCCTGGCTCAGGTCAAGGCGGTGGACGACCTGGTCAAGAGCCTGCCACAACTGACTATTTCCTGATCCTTCTTCCCGACAACGCGAACACGGAGCACAGCATGAGCAATATCGCCAACATTCAGGCTTTCGAGGTAATGGATTCCCGGGGCAACCCCACGGTCATGGCCGAGGTCACCCTTGAATCCGGCCATGTTGGCGCCGCCTGTGCGCCCTCCGGTGCCTCCACCGGTTCCCGCGAAGCGCTGGAGTTGCGCGACGGCGACAAGGGCCGCTACCTGGGCAAGGGCGTGCTGAACGCCGTGGCCAATGTTAACGGCCCCATCCGCGACCTGCTGCTGGGCAAGGATGCGACCGGGCAGCGCGCCCTCGACGCCGCGATGATCGAGGCCGACGGTACTGACAACAAGGCGAAGTTCGGCGCCAATGCCATCCTCGCCGTGTCCCTGGCCGCCGCCAAGGCCGCCGCGGCCGCCAGGGGCGTGCCGCTGTACCAGCACATCGCCGACATTAACGGCAGCACCGGGTTCTCCATGCCGGTGCCGATGATGAACATCCTCAACGGGGGCGAGCACGCCGACAACAACGTCGACATCCAGGAGTTCATGGTGCAGCCGGTGGCGGCGCCCACCTTCGCCGAAGCCCTGCGTGTCGGCGCCGAGATTTTCCACCACCTGAAGAAGGTCCTGTCCGCCCGCGGCCTGAGCACCGCAGTGGGCGACGAGGGCGGTTTCGCCCCGAACCTGCCGTCCAACGAGGCGGCCCTGGAAGTGATCGCCGAGGCCGTGCAAAACGCCGGCTATGTGCTGGGCAAGGATGTGACCCTGGCCCTGGACTGTGCCGCCTCCGAGTTCTACAGGGACGGCGTCTACGACCTGGCAGGCGAGGGCAAGCAGTTCTCCAGCGCCGAGTTCTGCGACTACCTGGCGGCACTGGCCGCAGGCCACCCCATCATTTCCATCGAGGACGGCCTGGACGAGTCCGACTGGGACGGCTGGAAACTGCTGACCGACAAGATTGGCAGCAAGGTGCAACTGGTGGGCGACGACCTGTTCGTGACCAACACCAAAATTCTCAAGCAGGGCATCGAGCGCGGCGTGGGCAACTCCATCCTGATCAAGTTCAACCAGATCGGCAGCCTGTCCGAGACCCTCGATGCCATCGCCATGGCCAAGGCTGCCGGCTACACCGCAGTGATTTCCCACCGCTCCGGCGAAACCGAAGACACCACCATTGCCGACCTCGCCGTGGCCACCAGCGCCGGCCAGATCAAGACCGGTTCCCTGTGCCGGTCCGACCGGGTAGCCAAGTACAACCGCCTGCTGCGCATCGAAGCTGAATTGGGCGCCGCCGCCCCCTACCGCGGCCTGGCGGAGTTCAAGGCCTAGGCGCCGCTGCCGATGCGCTGGCTGCTCGCGGTTCTGGTCTTCCTGTTGCTGGTATTGCAATACCGGCTGTGGATTGCCGAGGGCAGCCTGGCGGAAAAGCATCGCCTGGAGTCGCAGGTGGTCGAGCAGAGCGCCATCAATGAAGAGCTGCGGGCCCGCAATGCGGTACTCGAACGCGAGGTGCTGGAGCTGCAGAGCGGCAACCGCAGCGTCGAGCAGCGCGCGCGGGAACAGCTCGGCCTGATCCGCGAGGGTGAAGTTTTCTACCAGTTTGTTGAGGAAGACGAGGCTCCGCGCAAGTTACCTGCCGCGGGGGGCAGTGACCAGCCGGAGGGCGAAGCCGCCGGCGAGCGCCAGTCCGGTGCCGACAACCGGGCGCCCGGCGAGACAGCTACCGGCTCTGATGTTGAAGGCGAAGACAGAGCCAGCAGCCCGGACGGCGAGGAGCAGGCAACTGCAGGGCAGCAGCCCTCGCCGCCTGCCGGAGCACCCGGCGCTTGAGCCAGATGGCGCTGTACGCTGTGATTCCCGCCGCCGGTATCGGTCGGCGCATGGGGGGAGGGCTGCCCAAGCAGTACCTGCCGCTGGCCGGCGAACCGTTGCTGGCCCACAGTCTGCGCGCCCTGCTGAACTGCGCCGACATCCGGCGGGTCGCCGTGGCCCTGCACCCTGAGGATGAGTGGGCCGGGTCCCTGCCGGCGCTGGCCGATCCGCGCGTGCTGCGGGTAACGGGAGGTGCCGAGCGGGCAGATTCGGTCCTCGCGGGGCTCGATGGCTTGCAAGAATTTGCATATGAGAAAGACTGGGTGCTGGTGCACGATGCGGCGCGCCCCTGCCTGGCTGCCCGGGATTTGCAGGCGCTGATCGATGCGGTCACCGCGGTGGACGAAGGTGGCATTCTCGCCCAGCCGGTGGTGGATACCCTGAAGCGCGCGGTCGACGGCCGACAGGTGGAGGCGACCGTGGACCGCCATCACTACTGGCGCGCCCAGACGCCGCAGATGTTCCGCCTCGGCGAATTGCGCGCGGCCCTGGTTGATGCACTGGCCGCCGGCGTTGCGGTTACCGACGAGGCCTCCGCCATGGAGTGGGCCGGTCATCCGGTGCAACTGGTCGAAGGCAGCCCTGCCAACCTCAAGGTGACAGTAGCGGCGGATCTGCCGCTGGCTGAATGGTACCTGCGAGCACTGAACACATGAGATGCAGCGACATGAGATGCAGCAAGAGCAGCGAGACGTACTGATGCGAATCGGCCACGGCTATGATGTCCACCGCTTTGGCCCCGGCGACCACGTGGTGCTGGGGGGCGAACACATTGCTTTCGAGGCGGGCCTGGTGGCCCACTCCGACGGCGATGTGCTGCTGCACGCCATTTGCGATGCCCTGCTGGGGGCCATCGGCGCCGGCGATATCGGCCGCCACTTCCCGGACTCCGATCCGGCCTTTGCCGGGGCTGACAGTCGCGGCCTGCTGCGGGCGGTGATGGCCCAGGTGACAGCGGCCGGCTGGCAGTTCGGGAACCTGGACGCCACCGTGATTGCCCAGGCGCCCAGGCTGGCGCCCCATATCGCTGCCATGCGGGCCAATATTGCCGCCGACCTGGAGGCCGCTGAGGCGCAGGTCAATGTCAAGGCCACCACTACCGAGGGGCTGGGCTTCACGGGGCGCAGGGAGGGCATTGCCGCCCACGCCGTGGTGCTGCTGCAACCGCGATGAACGAGACCTGGCCCACTGCCGGCCCGGCGCCCAGCGCCCGCGGCCTGATCCGCCAGTCCCCGGAGGACTTCATCGTCCGCGAGCAGTTGGGCTTTGAACCCGATGGTAGCGGCGAGCACGCCTTTCTCCACCTGCAAAAGCGCGGCCTGAACACCGCGGACCTGGCCCAGCGCATTTCGGAAATCTCGGGAGTGGCGCTGCGAGATATTGGTTTCAGCGGCATGAAGGACCGGCATGCGGTGACCAGCCAGTGGTTCAGCGTTGGCCTGGCGGGGCGTGCGGAGCCGGACTGGAGCCAACTGGAACGCAGTGGCGAGGTCAGTGTGCTGGCGGCCAGCCGGCATGGCCGCAAGTTGCGCCGGGGCGTGCACCGGGCCAATCAGTTCACACTGACCCTGCGTCAGGTCGAGGGCGAGCGCGAGGACCTGCTGGCGCGTCTGCAGGGGGTCAGGGATGGCGGCGTACCCAACTATTTTGGCGAACAGCGCTTTGGCCGCGCCGGCAACACTCTGGTGCAGGCCCGGCAATGGGCCGAGCGCCCCCGGCGCAAGCTGTCCCGCACGCGCCGCGGACTGTACCTGTCGGCGCTGCGCTCGCTGCTGTTCAATCGCCTGCTGGCCCGGCGGGTGGCAGAGGGCAGCTGGAATACGGTTTTGCCCGGCGATGTGTGCAGCCTGCAGGGCACCCGGAGCCGTTTCGCCTGCAATGAGGTGGACGCGGATATCGCCGCTCGCGCCGCAGCCGGCGACCTGCATCCGGCACTGCCGCTGTGGGGGCGTGGAGAGCCGTTGCAGGGGCCTGAACGGCTGGCGCAGCAGGCGCAAATACTGGCCCCGGAGAGCGGCATTTGCCGCTTTCTGGAGGACGCCGGCCTGAGCCTCGACTACCGCCCGGCGCGCGCCCTGCCGGATGACTTTTGCTGGCAGTTTTGTGATGATGGCAGCTTGCAGCTGGCGTTCAGCCTCGGGGCCGGGAGCTACGCCACCGCCGTACTGGCGCAGATAATAGACTATTCAACAGGGGACTTTGCGTTTGGTGACGGCAGTGAGTAGCGTCGACCTCAACGGTATTGGCATGACTTCCCGGCGCACCCGGGAGCGCCTGGTGCAGCGCCTGCGCGAACAGGGCATTCGCGACCAGCAGGTGCTGGACGTGATGAGCACCACACCGCGGCACCTCTTTCTCGATGAGGCCATGGCCCACCGGGCCTATGAAGATACCGCCCTGCCCATCGGTTACCAGCAAACCCTGTCCCAACCCTATATCGTCGCCCGCATGACCGAGCTGCTGCTGGCCGATGGCCCGCGCGCCAATGTACTGGAAATTGGCACCGGCTCGGGCTACCAGACGGCGGTACTGGCCCAGTTGGTGGACCAGGTGTACAGCGTGGAGCGCATCAAGGCCCTGCTGGACCGGGCCCGCCCCCGCATGCGCCAGCTCAAGCTGCGCAATGTGCAGTTGCGGCACAGCGATGGCACCCTGGGCTGGGCCGACAAGGGGCCCTTCGACGGCATTCTCAGCGCCGCGGCGCCGGAGGAAATCCCCCGCGAACTGCTGGCCCAACTGGCTCCGGGCGGGCGCCTGGTGATTCCGGTGGGCGGACGTACCCAGCACCTGCAGGTGGTTTGCCGCCGCCCCGAGGGTTTTGTTACCGAGATCGTCGAAGCCGTGCGCTTCGTTCCCCTGCGCCCCGGCACGGAGCGCTAGTCAGTGGGCTGGCTGGGCATCTACCTGCGCGGTGTGCTGATGGGCGCGGCCGACATCGTCCCCGGGGTGTCCGGGGGTACCATGGCATTTATTACCGGTATCTACGATCGCCTGCTCGGGGCCATCCGGGCCTTCGACCTGGCCCTGCTGGGGCTGGTGCTGAAAGGCCGGATCAAGGACGCCTGGCAGCATGTCGACGGCGCCTTCCTGCTGACACTGCTGGCGGGCATTGCCACCAGTATCCTGTCCCTGGCTCGGCTGATTGCCTGGCTCCTGGAAACCCACCCGGTGCCGCTGTGGGCTTTTTTCTTCGGCCTGATCCTGGCCTCGGCCCTGGTCCTGCTGCGGCAGGTCGGCGCGTGGAATCCGGCCCGCATAGCCTGCCTGCTGGCGGGCACGGGCTTCGCGCTGGCGGTGGCCCTCTCGCCGGCCCTGGGGCTGGAGAGTGCCGGCCTGCCGGCGGTGTTTGGCGCCGGCTTTATCGCCATCTGCGCGATGATCCTGCCCGGCATCTCCGGCAGCTTTATCCTGGTATTGCTGGGCATGTACGCGGTCGTGCTGAATGCCCTGAAATCCTTTGACCTGGAGTTCATCGCCGTATTTGCCGCCGGTGCCGCCTGCGGCCTGCTGTGCTTCTCGCGCCTGCTGCACTGGTTGCTCAGGCACCAGCGCCCGGGCACTCTGGCCCTGCTCACCGGCTTTCTGTTTGGCTCCCTGGCGGTGGTCTGGCCGTGGAAGGAAGCGCTCGACTGGGTAGAGGGTGCTGGCGGCGAGATGCGCCCGGTGCAGCAGGTGCCGATATTGCCCGGACGTTTTCTGCAACTCACCGGGGAAGATCCCCAACTGTGGCTGTGCATTGCCCTGGCGCTGGCCGGCGGCCTTGCGGTGTGGCTTATCGATACTCGCTGGAACCGGGCCTGAACCCGCGAGGGAGCATCACCTGAGGCAAAGGAGGGGCCGTGTCAGACAAGCTGTACTGTTGCCTTCTCCTGTGCTGCCTGACCGCCTGTGGCAGCCCGCCGCGGGCGCCGATTGAAGATCGCAACAGCCCGGCGCCGCGCCACAATCCACCGGTATACCGCTCATCTGAAGCGCCCGCGCCGGGCAGCTACCGGGTGCGCCGGGGCGACACCCTGTATTCCATCGCCTGGCGCAACGGCCTTGATTTTCGCGCGCTGGCGGCAGCCAATGGCATCGCCGCCCCCTACACCATTTATCCCGGCCAGCTGCTGCAGTTGAAGGCAGCGCCGGTCAGGACACCTGCGGCCTCCCGCAGCGAGTCGGCGCGCACGGTGCCTTCGACCTCCAAACCCTCTGCCACCAAACCTCCTGTCACACAACCTTCACCGGCTTCCGGTAAAAAGGTTATCGCCGTCGACGCATCGCCACCCCCGCCGCCGGCCCCGCCGCAAAAGGCGGTCGGCGCCTGGCGCTGGCCGGCGAGCGGCCCGCTGGTGCGACGCTATTCCAGCACGGTGCACAAGGGCATCGATATCGGCGGCAATCGTGGCGAGGAAGTAGTAGCGGTGGCGGAAGGTGTGGTGGTTTACGCGGGTACCGGCATCGCGGGTTTTGGCGAACTGCTGATCGTCAAGCACAACGATACCTACCTCAGCGCCTACGGCCACAATGACCGACTGCTGGTCAGGGAAGGGCAGAGTGTGAAAAGCGGGCAGAAAATTGCAGAGAAGGGCAGCTCCGGGACGGATACGGTCAAGCTGCATTTCGAAATCCGACGCAACGGGAAACCGGTCGATCCGCTGCAGTTGCTACCCGCTCGTTAGAGCTAGCGATAACTAGGAAAGTCGCAGTTACATTCCATATGGAATATCGTTGGCAAACAACAAACCGTAGCAGCGCGCTTGAACTGCCCGGGGTATTGGGAGTAATCTGGCTGACCGGCGAGAAATACTCTCAATCGTTCCGTTGGATGATAAAAGAGGTATAGCCCATGGATGTGGAAACGCCAAAGAAAAGCTCGAAACGGATGTCGCAAAAAAGCACGACCCGGGGCAGCAGCAGTACGCCTGAACCCTCATGCCCGGAGGGGAAGGTCGCCGGAACGGGGTTGGCTGGCAAGGCCAGAAAGCCCGCGCCGGCCAAACCCGCACCTGCCAAATTGGCCCAGCGCAACGACACTGACGAAGACGCAGCTTTCGAACGCGCCAAGTCCAGCCGCGCGGTCGACAAGTCCCTCGACCCCACCCAGCTCTATCTCAATGAAATCGGTTTTTCGCCGCTGCTGACCGCCGACGAGGAAAAATACTTCGCCCGGCTGGTACGCAAGGGCGATGTCGATGCCCGGCGCCGGATGATCGAGAGCAACCTGCGCCTGGTGGTGAAAATTTCCCGCCGCTACATCAATCGCGGACTGACCCTGCTGGACCTGATCGAAGAGGGCAACCTGGGGCTGATCCGGGCGGTGGAAAAGTTCGACCCGGAGCGCGGGTTTCGCTTCTCGACCTACGCCACCTGGTGGATTCGCCAGACCATCGAGCGGGCCATCATGAACCAGACCCGCACCATCCGCCTGCCGATCCATGTGGTGAAGGAGCTCAACGTCTACCTGCGCGCGGCGCGGGAACTGACCCAGAAGCTGGATCACGAGCCCAGTGCGGAAGAGATCGCCGACATGCTCGACAAGCCGCCGGAGGATGTGAAGCGGCTGCTCGGGCTGAACGAGCGGGTGACCTCTGTGGATCTCCCGGTGGGGCAGGACTCCGACAGGACCGTGGTCGATACCATCGCCGACCTGCAGGTCTCCGACCCCTCCCAGTTGCTGCAGGAAGACGACATCAACGACAACATTGCCCTGTGGCTGGAGGAATTGAGCGAGAAGCAGCGCGAAGTGGTGTCCCGCCGCTTCGGCCTGCGCGGCTACGAAAGCAGCACGCTGGAAGAGGTTGGCCGGGAAATTGGCCTCACCCGCGAGCGGGTGCGTCAGATCCAGGTAGAGGCCCTGCGCCGCCTGCGGGTGATCATGGAAACCCAGGGGCTGACCGGCGAATCCCTGTTCAGTTGATGACAGCCCGGTCCCCCCTGCGAAGGCGGGGGCCCATTTCAACTCACCCTAAACGAAAAACCCCGCTTTATGGCGGGGTTTTTTATGCTGTCCAGCTTGTTGCAGGCGCTCAGCGCTCCAGCAGCTCCAGCTTGTTCGGCTTGCCTTCCCACTCGGCGGCGTCCGCGGGAGATTCCTTCATCTCGGTGATGTTGGGCCACACCTCGGCCAGCTCGGCGTTCAGTTCCAGGAAGACCTGCTGGTCCTCCGGCAGTTCGTCCTCGGAGAAAATGGCGTCCACTGGACACTCCGGCTCACACAGGGCGCAGTCAATGCACTCGTCGGGGTGAATAACCAGGAAATTGGGACCTTCGTAGAAACAATCCACCGGGCACACCTCTACACAGTCTGTGTGCTTGCACTTGATACACTGTTCGCCAACAACGAATGTCATGCCGTTTCTGCCTCTGCTTCCGTGGGGCCGGTGTTGAAAGGGCGGCCATTCTAACTGTTAAGCAACTGTAATTGAAGCCTTTTTATCTCTCCGGCAGACGTGGAAAAAACGCTGCCGAAAGTCACCCTTTGTCGAGCAAGGCCCGCAGCTGGTAAAGGGTGTCCAGGGCCTGGCGCGGGCTCAGTTCATCCACTTCCAGGGCTTCCAGCGCGGTGACAGCCGGGTGGGGTTCCGCGCTGGCGAACAGCTCGGCCTGGGCCGGGAAGGGGGCGGATGGCGCGCTGGCCCCGGGGGCCGGCGCCGGCCCGCCGGGAGCGCCGCTTTCCAGTTCCGCCAGCTTGTCGCGGGCGGCGGCCAGCACCGGTGCCGGGATGCCCGCCAGCCTGGCCACCTGCAGGCCGAAGCTGCGATTGGCCGGCCCCTCCTGGATATGGTGCAGGAACACCACGTGATCCCGGTGCTCGGTGGCATCCAGGTGGACGTTGGCCATGGTCGGGCACTGCTCCGGCAGGGCGGTCATCTCAAAGTAGTGGGTGGCGAACAGGGTGAAGGCGCGCACCTGCCGGGCCAGTGCCACCGCCGCCGCCCAGGCCAGGCTGAGACCGTCGAAGGTGCTGGTGCCGCGGCCCACCTCGTCCATCAGCACCAGGCTGCGCGGCGTGGCGTTGTGCAGGATGTTGGCGGTCTCGGTCATTTCCACCATGAAGGTGGAGCGGCCGGAAGCCAGGTCGTCCGACGAGCCGATGCGGGTAAAGATGCGATCCAGCGGCGCCAGCCGGCAGGCAGTGGCGGGCACGAAACTGCCGATGTGGGCGAGCAGGGCGATCACCGCGTTCTGGCGCATGTAGGTCGATTTACCGCCCATGTTGGGGCCGGTGATCAGCAGCATGCGGCGCCGGTCGTTGAGTAGTGTGTCATTGGCGATAAAGGGCTCGTCCAGTACCTGCTCCACCACCAGGTGGCGGCCGGCGCTGACCTCAAACACCTGCTCTTCGCAGAATTCCGGCCGGCACAGGTCGAGTTGGTCGGCGCGCTCGGCGAGGTTGGCCAGCACATCGATCTCGGAGACCGCGGCGGCGGTGTCCTGCAGGGCAGCCAGTTCCGCGTTCAGCTGCTCCAGCAGCTCGTCGTAGAGGGCCTTTTCCCGGGCCAGGGCCCGGCTCTTGCTGGACAGGGCCTTGTCCTCGAAGCTTTTCAGCTCCGGGGTGATAAAGCGCTCGGCGTTTTTCAGGGTCTGGCGCCGCACATAGGCGTCCGGGGCCTGGTCCGACTGCGCCCGGCTGATCTCAATGTAGTAGCCGTGCACCCGGTTGTAACCCACCTTCAGGGTGGAGATGCCGGTGGCCTCGCGCTCGCGCCGTTCGATGTCCAGCAGGTAGTCGCCGGCGTTGCCGCTGATCTGGCGCAGGTCGTCCAGCTCGGCGTCATAGCCCTCGGCGATCACGCCGCCGTCGCGGATCACCACCGGCGGGTTGTCGATGATGGCCCGTTGCAGTAGGTCCACCAGCGCCGGGTAGTCGCCCGCCTGTTGCGTCAGTTGCCCTAGCAGTGGCGCTTCGCACCGGGCCAGTTCGCTGCGCAGCCGGGGCAGGGCGGCGAGGGAGGAACACAGGCGCGAGAGGTCCCGCGGCCGCGCCGAGCGCAGGGCCACCCGGGACAGGATGCGCTCCATGTCGCCGATCGGCTTGAGGGCTTCGCGCACCGTCTCAAAGTGATAGTTGTGACACAGGTCAGCGATGGCCTGCTGGCGCTCCCGCAGCACCGCCACGTCGGTCAGCGGGCGGTGCAGCCAGCGCCGCAGCAGGCGGCTGCCCATGGCGGTCACGCCTTTGTCCAGCACCGACAGCAGGGTATTGCTGTCGCCGCCGGCGAGATTGAGGTCGATTTCCAGGTTGCGCCGGGTGGCGGCATCCATGATCACGCTCTCGGCCCGGCTTTCGTGGCTGATAGAGCGGATGTGGGGCAGGCTGGAACGCTGGGTGTCCTTGACGTATTGCAGCAGGCAGCCCGCGGCACCGATGGCCAGGCCCAGGTCGTCGCAGCCAAAGCCCTTGAGGTCGTGGCTCTGGAACTGGCTGTTCAGCGCGCGGCGGGCACTGTCCAGGTCGAACTCCCACTCCGGCTGGCTGCGGGCGCCGCGGCGGCCGGTGACCACCGGCAGGTAGAGGCTTTCAATATACAGCGTCTCGGCGGGGTTGAGGCGTTGCAGTTCGCTGGCCAGCGCCTCTTCTCCCGCCACTTCCAGGGCGCGGAAACGGCCGCTGGCAAGGTCCAGGTAGGCGATCCCAAAGTGTTCGCTGCGGCTGTTCACTGCCAGCAGCAGGTTGTCCACGCGCTCCTGCAAGAGGGCTTCGTCGGACAGGGTGCCCGGTGTGACCACACGCACCACTTTGCGCTCCACCGGACCCTTGCTGGTGGCGGGGTCGCCGATCTGCTCGGCAATGGCTACCGACACCCCGGCTCTTACCAGGCGCCCGAGGTAGTTTTCCGCGGCGTGGTAGGGCACCCCGGCCATGGGAATGGGCTCACCGCCGGATTTGCCGCGGGCGGTCAGGGTGATGTCGAGAATCTCCGCGGCCTTCTTCGCATCGTCGTAGAACAGTTCGTAGAAATCGCCCATGCGGTAGAACACCAGGTCGTGGGGGTGCTCCGCCTTGATGCCGAAATATTGCTGCATCATCGGTGTGTGGCTAACAGGTTGATTCAACGGGAATAAATCTCTTTTCTGGGTGGCCGGATTGCGCCTTTGGCGAGGCGCTATGATAAGGAATGTGACTGCCTTAGGACAGGGGCGTTGCTCCGCGTGTACCCTGCTGGTCCATACTGTGGCCGGGACAACAGCAGTGAATGAACATGAATCAGCACATCAGCCAGCTTATCGAAACCCTATACCGCGAGGAATCCCGCCGGGTGCTGGCTACCCTGTTGCGCCTGCTGCACGGCAATTTTGAACTGGCGGAAGAGGCGCTGCAGGACGCCTTCGCCGCCGCCCTGAAGCAGTGGCCGGCACAGGGGGTGCCCGACAACCCGCGGGCCTGGCTGGTGTCCGCCGGGCGCTTCAAGGCCATCGACCAGTTGCGCAAGCGGGGTCGCCAGGATACCGCCATGGCCGAGCTGGCCCGCGAACTGGACGAGCAGGACGAGGAGGAGGCGCTGGACGAGGACGCCTTCGGCGACGATCGCCTGCGATTGATCTTCACCTGCTGCCATCCGGCCCTGTCCATGGAGGCGCGGGTGGCGCTGACCCTCCGGGAGGTGTGCGGTCTGACCACCGAAGCCATTGCCGCTGCTTTCCTGGTGCCGGTTCCGACCCTGGCCCAGCGCATTGTGCGGGCCAAGAACAAAATTCTCGACGCCGCGATTCCCTATGCCGTGCCGGAACCCGGGGCGCTCGCCGCGCGCCTGGACGGGGTACTGCAGACCATCTACCTGGTGTTCAACGAGGGTTATTCCGCCTCCAGTGGCGAGTCGCTGCTGCAGGCGGAGCTGTCGGCGGAGGCCATTCGCCTGGGGCGCCTGCTGCATACCCTGCTGCCGGAGCCCGAGGTCACTGGCCTGCTGGCGCTGATGCTCCTGCACGACGCCCGCGGCGCCTCCCGGGTCGATGCAGAGGGCGACCTGGTACCGCTGGAAGCGCAGGACCGCAGCCTGTGGCAGCGGCCCCAGATTGAGGAGGGCGCGGCGCTGGTGGTGGCGGCCCTGCACGGCCAGCGTCCCGGCCCTTTCGGCCTGCAGGCCGCTATTGCCGCCCTGCACGCCGAGGCGCCCGATGCGGACGCGACGGACTGGGCCGAGATCGCCGCGATTTATGCGCTGCTTCTGCAGTTGCAGCCCTCACCAGTAGTGGAGCTGAACCGGGCGGTGGCCGTGGCCATGCGTGACGGCCCCGCTGCGGGCCTGGCCTTGATTGAGCAACTCGAAGTGCGCGGTGAATTGCAGGATTACTACCTCCTCTACGCGGCCCGCGCCGATCTTTACCGCCGGGCGGGGCAGGTGGCGCTGGCGCGAGAGGCCTACCGCGCCGCCATCGAACGCACCCGGCAGGCGCCGGAGCGACGCTTTCTGGAGAAGCGACTGGCCGCGCTGGAAAAATAATCAGGGCGTTGTGGCCGGCCTTGTCGAATTTGCCGGTCGCGGCGCGACTACTGGCAGTAACGTCTGTAACCCGAGGAGAGCGAAGACATGGCCAACAAACACGGCGAGTTTATCTGGTATGAACTGTGCGCCGCCGACGCGGATCGCGCCCAGCAATTCTACAGCGAGGTGCTGGGCTGGGACATTGCGGACAGCCAGACGCCGGGAATGGACTACCGCATCGTCCACGCGGTTGACGAGGAAAGCGGCGAACGAACCCCCATCGGCGCCGTGATGCCGCTCAGCGCGGAGATGACCGCCGCCGGGGCCAGGCCAGTCTGGCTGGGGTATATCGCCGTGGATGATGTCGACAGCAGTGTCGCCAGCATTACCGCGCGTGGTGGCAGCGTGCACATGCCGGCGACGGATATCCCGGAGGTGGGCCGTATCGCCATGGTGACCGATCCCCAGGGTGTGCCCTTCTACCTGATGAGGGGTATCCAGGAAGCCCCCAGTGAAGCCTTTGCCTCCGAGTGCCCGCGGGTGGGGCACTGTGCCTGGAACGAATTGATGACCGCGGATCCCGAGGGCGCCAAGGACTTCTACTTCGGCGAATTTGGCTGGACCAAGGATGGCGAAATGCCCATCGGCCCGTTGGGTGTTTACGAGTTCATTCGTCACAACGGGGTGATTGGCGCGGTGATGCGCAAGCCGGAGGAAGCGCCGGGTTCCCTGTGGAACTTTTACTTTCGCGTGAAAGATATCGATGCCGCCATCGCGACCGTCGGCGCCTGCGGTGGCAACATCCTGCAGGGCCCGGACGAAATCCCCGGCGGCGACTTCACCGTGCTCGGGCTGGACCCCCAGGGCGCGCCCTTTGCGCTGGTTGGCTCACGAACTACCTGAAGGAGATTTGCATGAAATACCTGTGCCTGGTCTATTACGACGAAAAGAAAATGCAGCAACTGTCGCAGGCCGAGTGGGATGAACTGAACCGCGAGTGCATGGACTGTGTGGGTGGGCTGCAGGCCAGCGGCCACTTTCTCGAGGGGGCGCCGTTGTTGTCAACGGATACCGCCACCACCCTGCGCGTGCGCGACAGCAAGCCCCTGATCACTGACGGCCCCTTTGCCGAAACCAAGGAACAGCTGGCCGGCTTCTACATGCTGGAGGCGCGGGATATGAACGAGGCCCTGCGTCTGGCGGAAAAAATCCCCCCGGCACGCTATGGCTGTGTGGAGATTCGCCCGGTACGGGAATTGATGGACGAGGGCAACCAGCGCTGAAAATGGATTGGTGGAAGCGTTTCCCGACTTGACCTCAAGCTAGGTTCAGGTTCTACAGTGCGCTGCAGATTCAGTCATTGAAGGAGAAACTGCGATGCGCCAGATACAAGCTGATGTATGGGAAACCGCCACCGAGAGCCCCTTTCCGGGCCTGACGACCCACGCCTACCTGTTCCGGCGTGATCGGGGAAATGTGCTGTTTTACGCCACATCAATCCAGTCGGAGCTGGATGCAATGCAAGAACTGGGGGGCGTTTCCTACCATTTCCTGAGCCACAGGGATGAGTTTGGCGTGAGCCTGAGCCGTGTTCGCGAAAACTTCGGTGCGAAGCTCGGCTGTCATGAACTGGAAAAGGAGGATTGCGCAAAGTACTGCCAGCCCGACATCCTGTTCACCGGGCGTGAACAACTTCTGGATGACGTTGAGGTGGTGCCTGTACCGGGCCACTCACCGGGCAGCGTCTGTTTTCTGGTGACAGCCTCCGGCAAGCGGTATCTGTTCACCGGCGACACGATTTACTGCGCTGGAGAGGGGCACTGGCGCGCCGGTTACATCCCGGGATTCAGCACCGTCGAAGACGCCCGCGGCATGATCGATAGCCTGGCTGTCATACGCGGACTTGAACCCGATGTTGTGCTGTCCAGCGCATTTTCGGGCGATACAGGCTACCAGGCAATGTCGCCCGGGGACTGGCCGGGGTATGTTGACGATGCGCTGGCGGGCCTGCGCCTGGAAATTGAGGTCGCCTGATGCTTGTGGCAGGTTTCAACCTTTCGGTGGCGCTGCTACTCAATTACCCAGGCGATTGCCAGATGTCACCAGAAAGCCCTCCTGGTCGATGAAGGTCCCGTATTGACGCAGTGCGGGTAGCAGGGTGCTATCCGCGTACGCGCACCCGGTTTCTCCGGGGTCAATTTGCCGGGTCTTTCCGGCCTGCTCCGGGACATGGCCGCCCTGCTTTTGAAGTTGCTCCAGCATCGGTGCATAGCCCGGTCTCCACGCCGTCAGCCGGGGCAGGCTCTGGCGCAGTCCCTTCAGAATCCCCATCCCCGCGAAATCCAGGTCGCCCCAGAATGCGGCGGGGAGTTCATCACTTAACCATAAGCGCTCAAAACTCTCGCTGTCACTGCCGGGCAAAAAGGCGAAGCGGGTGTGTTCGCTGCCAAGGCGCTCGGCGCTGGCGCGGAAACCGCCGCTGTAGAGCAGGGCGTAGCCGGGGGGAGGGGCATCCGCGAGGCGCAGGAAACTGTCCTGGTTTTCCACGACCAGCAAGCGGGTGAAGCCCACCGGCGCCCAGGCGGTGAGCAGCAGTGGGCGGGGCAGTATCGCCAAGACGCGTTGGCCGTAGAGTTTGTGCAACAGCTCCAGGCGCTGGTCCAGGAACTTGGAGTCGCCCCGAAAACAGCGGGCCGCGATTTCTCGCAGCGTCAGTTTGCCAGTTAGGTGTTGGCCCACGCCGGCAAAAGCCGCTGCCAGGTCGGCGGGCTCCCAGCCGGGGTAAGCGGGTGGGTTGGCGAGCAGGGCGTCGCCGCCATCGGCGAAGGCGTCCGGGTGTTCGGCAAGGGCCGCTCGCCAGGCTTGCCGCAGCGGGTCCAGCAGGGGCCGCGCAAGCCACTCACGCAGCAGCGCTTCAGCCTCGGGATTGAGGCGCAGTTGCGCGTTTTCATAGCGCTCCTGGTGGCGGGCGATACGGTGATCGTAGTGGATACTGAAAACGGGGTAGTCGGAGGCGAGCTGTTCTATGAGGCGCCAGCGATAGCGGGTGTCTTCGGCGAAGCGAAACAGGGCGGGTACGGTGGACGGCTTGATGCGCCGGGTGACGGCACGCTCCCGCGGTTCCTCCAGGCGGTCGAGGAACCAGTGCAACAGGGTCTGCAGCCATTGTTCCTCAACCAGCCAGCCCGGCGCCTTCACGGGCTATACCTCCTCCATGAAATCCAGCGCGCCCTGCTGGCGAATAACCCGCCGGTGCTGGGCCCACAGCTCCGCGACCCGCTCTTTGTTCAGTTGCTGGCGGTCTACCAGCACCCGGGTATTGAGGTCGCCAATCGCGACCGGACTCGGCACCTTGCTGAATACAAACTGGTTGCTCACCAGGTCGAGGAAGGGGCCGGCCTTGGAAGTGGGCATGATGAAAATCAACTGCAGGCCCAGGGTCTGGGTGAGGTAGCCGATCACCTCCCGCGAGCGGGTTTCGTCCATGTGCATAAAGGCCTCGTCGACAATCACCATGCGCAGGTGGCTGTCGCCCTCGCTGAAGCGGAAGGCGCTGGTGATGGCGGCGGCGCGGATGATATAAGCCGGCGTTTCCAGCTGGCCGCCGGAGCCGGTGCCGTACTGGCTGAGGCGAATGGGTGCCTTGTTTTCCGGTGTCTTGAGGATGTCGTAGCGGCGGTAGCGACGGTAGTCGCTGATGCGCTCCAGCTCCCGCAGGGCCTGCTGCTCGTCGCCGTCCAGCAGCAGGGCCAGCAGGCGGTCACGCACCGCACCGGCCTTGTCCGACAGATTGGCGTCGAACAGGCTGCTGCCGTCGCCGAGGTTGGGAATATCGATGATCTCGCGGAAGAAGTCCCAGTACTCCTTGTACTCCGGCAGCCAGCTCCAGTCGAAGGCAAAGCGTTCGCGGTCGGCGCCGAAGCGATGGTGCTGCAGTTCATCGTTGAGATTCTTGAGGGTGCGTTCACCGTCGCGGATGGCCTGGTGGATTTCGTGGCAGAGATCGCTGACGAAGGTGGTGTTGAAGGTGTCGCGCAGGGTGCCCAGCTGCTCCTGCTTTTCCAGCAGTACGTTGTTGCGCAGCCGGTTGTGCAGGTTGTCGAGTTGCTGTTGCAGGCCGCGCACATGGCCGAAGAAGGGCGCGCTGTGCAGGGCTTCGGCGCTGTCGGAAAGCAGCTGGTCCGCCGGCTGGCCCTGTTCGTTGTAGCTGCGGATGGTTTGCTCCAGCGCTACCGCCTGCTGGGTCAGCCGGTCACTGAGCTGGCGCTCCTCGCTGGCAAAGTCGATATCCTCGTGGCTGGCCGCCAGGCGCTGTTCCATGGATTCCATGCGCGGTTGCACATCCAGGCCCGGCCAGTAACGCTCGCCGGCCAGCAGGGCGGCTTCGGCGTCGTCCCGGGCTGTCTCCAGGGCCTCGCTGCGGTCGGCAAAGTCCTTCAGGCGCTTTTCGGCGCCCTTCAGCTGCTCCTCGAGTTGCCCGCTGCGACTGTCCTGCTCGCGCTGCTCCTGTTCCAGTGCGCTGTAGCGCTGCTCTGCCTGTTCGCGTTCCTGCTCGAGATCGCGGTGGGCGCTGAGGTCCAGGTTCTCCAGTTGCTTTTCCAGATCCTGCAACTGGCGCTGACAGTCCAGCAGGGTACTGACGGTTGCCACCCACTGGAGGGGGCGGAAGCGGTTGACCTGTTGCTGTAACTGCTTCACTGCCTTGTAGGTCTCGGCGCCCTTCCGGTACTGCTCCTGGATGTGCGACAGCGCCTGCTGCTGGGCGCGCAGGTTGCGCTCCCGCGCCGCTTCGCCAAACACCAGCTCGCTGTCCTCCAGGTCGCAGCGGAACATGGCGTAGTTGCCGGAGGCGAGGCCGTCGGCGGTAATGCCGCGGCGGGTCAGGCGCAGCGCAGCGGCGTCGGGGACCCGCTGCACGCTGCCGTAGGAGGCCTTGAGGTAGTGTTCGGCGATGCCGTGGGAAAAACGCAGCACGTGAAAAATGGAGTCGTCCGGCAGCGACTGGCGCTCCGCGTCCCGGCGCGCCTGTTCCCCCTGGATGACCCGCGCCCGGTTGCGGCGTGCGCCGGCCAGGCGGCGCACAATGCGAATCGCCTCGGCCTCGTACTCCGGTTCCACCAGAATGCCGAAGCGGGCACCGCCCAGGTAACCCTCGATGGCCATTTGCCAGTCGGGATCACGAACCTCCACGTGATCACAAAGTACGCGTGGATCGGCCTTGGGACACTGTTCGCGAATGGCGGACAGCGCCTCTGAAACATCCCTCGGATAGCTGACCTGGTGGGCCTGCAGGGTGCGAATCTGCTGTTCAATGCGCTGCTGTTCCTGCTCGGTGTTGCGCAGTTCCCGCTCCCTGTCGGCCACCAGGCGATCCAGGCGCTGGGCCAGGCTGAGGGCATCGCTGTCGGCCTGTTCCTGATCACCGCCGTGAAGAATCGCCGCGAGCTGGTTGTGCAGGGGCTCTTCACTGCGGCTCTCATCCAGGCCGGCTTCCAGCGGCCGAAGGTCGATCCAGTCCCTGGCCAGCAGCTGGTTGAGGTCGGGCAGGTTCTGGTCGGCGCGACCGAGCAGCGCTTTTGCCGTATCGCGCCAGCCGCGCCCGGCCAGTTCCGGCAGGGCCAGCTCCAGGCTGTGGCGGTTGAGCAGGTCGCGTATGTTCTGCAGCGCACTCAGGTTGGCATTGCGCTGCTGGTCCTGTTCCAGCAGCGGGCGGGCGCCGGCGTGCAGTTGCCCGGTGAGGTCTTCGCGGCGGGTTTCCAGTTCCTGCTTGGTGCGCAGGGCGGGAACACCCTGGATACGCGCCTCCAGTGCCACCAGTTCCCGGTGCACTTGCTGTAGCCGCTTGTGGGTTTCCTCGCGCTCGGCAATGAGACTCTTCTGCTGTTGGCGCAGCTGCAGTTTCTGGTCCTGCTCGGCGACCAGCAGTTTCTGGTTGCGCTGCTGCTGTTGCGCCGCGGCGCCGTAGGCCACGGCCTTGTGTTGCAGCCAGGATTCCAGGTAGTCGTCGGCCCTGCCGCGGGCCTGCTCCAACAGCGCCACGCTGTCGCGCAACTGGCGCGCCTCGGCCTCCATGCCGTGCACTGTGCGCAGCAGGTCGCGAATGCGGCGAATGGTGTCGCCCAGCTCCCGGGCTTCCAGCACCTCGCCGGCCACGAACTGGTCGATGGAGTCTACCGGCTTGTAGGCCATGAAGCGGGCGAAGGTACGGGCGGCGTTGCTGCCCTCGCGCTGGGATACTGCGTCGCGCTTGCCGCGCAGGGCGCCGTACAGGCGCGCGAGGTAGGCGCCCTTGCGCTCGTAGACCTCCACCGCCTTTTTGCCGAATTCCTGGCGCAGCAGATTGGGCAGCTCGGTGACCGGAGTCACGTGGTCGCCGTCCGGGTAATTGCGGACAAAGTGCGATTTCAGCAGCATCTCGCCGGGCACGATCATCAACAGCAGGTCGTCCTGCCGCGCCTGGGCCGTCGTGCCGGCGCGGTCCAGGTGGGCACGCACGCCGATCACCGCGGTGAAGGGGTCGGCGGTTTCCCCCCGGGTGGGATGGAAAACCCCGGCGATATAGCCGTCGCAATCCCAGGGGCGTGCGAAGGCGCCGTCGTCGCAGCCGAGAATATAGGAGGCGAGGGTGCGCACCTGTTTGCCGCCGCGGCCGCGCTGGGTGGTCTCGTCCTGGCCGGGGTTGAAGGTGAACAGGTTGTCGCGGGCCGCGGTCATCAGGGTTTGCAGGGCGTCGGCGGCGGTGGTTTTGCCGGAGCCGTTGCCACCGGAAAACAGGTTTACCGGGCCGAATTCCAGTTCCTGCGGTGGCAGGTTGCCCCAGTTGACGGTAATGGCGCGTTTCAGATACATGTCTTGCGATTATTCCTGCTCTTCGTCTTCGGGGGCGGCTTCTTTCGTTTCTGCCGGGCCGAGCAGTTCCGCCAGTACCGCGTCGGTTACCAGGCTGGTGATATCGGGGCGGATGGTCAGCCAGGACTCGCCGTCCTCCAGCGCTTCGTCGCCGGCGCTGCGGATCAGCCGCAGCTGGCGCAGGCGGCGGAACAGCGCACGGCGTTCGGTGGCCGCCTCCGGCAGGGCCCTGCCCAGCAGGTTCTTGCTGGCCAGGCTCACCGCCTCCAGCGGCAGCACCGCCTGGCCCAGTTCGTCGATCTGTCCCTCGCGCAGGGCCTTGTCATACTCCGCCCGCAGCACCAGGATCAAGGCCACCTCCTGCTGGTTGAGGCGCTCGCGCAGGCCGCTGTTGAAACTGTCGCCAGTGTCGGCAAGGCCCGGTACCTCGGCGCCGGGCGGGAACAGGCGCAGGGAGTGAAAGCGCGGTTCGTGCAGCAGGCGCACCCGCAGCACTGCCAGGTAATCCTCTACCAGGTCGGGTACCTGCAGGTAGCGATCGTAGAGCTCTGCCTCGCGCTTGCTTTCGTCGCGGCACAGCACCCCGTGGTCCAGCAGGCGGATCATCAGTTCCGAGAATTGTTCGGCGCCGAGGCCGCGGGCCTCCAGCGCGTCGTCAAGGGCGTTGCGTATCGTCATCCTGTTCCAGTTCCAGCAGGAAGCCATCCCTGCGTTCAAAATAGTGTTCGCCGCTGATCGGCTCGGCCGGCTCCACCCGCAAGCGGAAACCCGTCTCGCCGTGATCGGCGCTGCCCAGTTCAATCACATGGCTGAGGGCCAGCAGGTCGGCGGCACTGTCGATGGGCAGGTCGCGGTTGTCGATGCGCCGGCTGGCGCCGAGGGCCGTACGCAGGTAGTCGCGCAAGGCGCCACCGTTGATGCTGAAGGCCTTGTCCAGCTGTTGCTGGATGTAGAGATCGCGCAGGGTGGCGGCATCCGGCGCCGCCATTTCCGCCACCAGGCTCTGTACCGGGCGCGGCTGGCGCCTTTCACGCAGACGGTTCTGGGCCGGGTCTACCAGGCCGACGCGCAGTCCGGCCATGACTTCGCCAGCCGCCGCCAGACGCCGGTTGCAATCCGCCTCTGGCAGTGTCGACAGTTCCCTGCACAGGCCGACAATGTCGTTGTGCTTCTGGCTGTGAATATAGCTGAGCTGGCGGATGATGATGTCGGCGCGCTTGGTAAACCCCTGCAGGGTACGGCGCAGGGCGGGCAGCATGATCTCCGAGGCGCTGCGCATGCGCTGCTCGATGCTGTCCAGCACCTGCCAGAGTACCGAGGCGTCGTCGCTGACCACCAGGTCCGGTGCCAGGCGGCGCAGCTCGCGCTCCGCCGCGGCCTTCCAGGTTTTCTGTTTGCGGCGGATTTTGCCAATGGTGTCCTGGATGCGTTCGCGGTGCTTTTCCACGCTGTCTGCCGACAGGCGAATGGCCACGTCGGGCTGGAAGCGCTTTTCCATGAAGTCGAAGAACTGGTCCGAGGCCTGTTGCACCAGTTGCTGGGCTTCCACTTCGCGCACCAGTTCCCGCTTGCGCTCCTCCAGTTCAGCAATGATGTCGGTGAAGTCGGCGATGATGCGTTCGGAGTGCTCGTAGGCGTCCAGCAGGTCGTAGACTTCGCCGCGTTCCAGAAAGGCCGCCAGCGAGTTGAGGGTATTGCGGGTGTTGCGGTGGCGGGTGCGCACGCTGCGGCCGTCCACTTCCGCCAGGGCCTGGGTAAACAGGCGCCCGCTGCGGCTGAACGGGTAGGTGGACTGGAAGGAGGCCTCGTCCTTGTCGCGCTTGAGCCAGCCGTAGTCCACCAGCTGGTTGAGAATCCAGCCGGCCTGCTCGCGGCTGTTGCCGAAGCGCCCCTCGTCCTCGCCCTCCAGCAGCGGCGCGCGCTCCAGGGCTTCGCAGAACAGGTCGATGATCTGCTCGCGGCGCAGGGACTCGCCGTAGTCCGCCTGGGAGCTGTAAAGGCGCTCGTGCAGCAGGCGCAGGCACTCGGCGATCTGCTCCCGGTACTTGCCGGTGAGCGGGCGAAAAAACTGGCTGCGTTCGTCGCTGAAGAACATGAATTCCGATGTGGCTGTATGGCTTGACGGCGGGCGGGCGGCTTGCGCGCGACAGGCGGAACATTACCAGAGTTGTCCCGGCGGCAGTAGCGGAAGGTACCTGGTCAGCCTTGTTTGGCCGCCTGTCGCCCCCGCCACAGCCACGTCACTACCAGCAGGGTGGCCAGGCCGAAGCCCACCAGAACCGGCGCAAAGCCGATGCGATCCGCCAGCGCGCCCATGACCAGGCTGCCGATGGCGGGGGAGCCCATGGTCAGTACCGTCCACAGGCTCAGTACCCGGCCGCGGTAGTTGTCCGGCACACCGAGCATGGTCAGTGCCTGGCAGCCGGTGCCGGCAACCGTGGTGACGAGGCTCAGCACCAGCACTATGGCCGCCACGCTGGCAATGCCGCCGGCCAGTGGTGCCGGCAACAGCACCAGGGCCGCCACGGTCAGGCAGCCGAAGACCAGCGGTGACAATACCGATTCGCTGCCGCTCAGGCGGGTCATCGCCAGGCCGCCGAGAATGGAGCCGGCGCCGGCGGCCGCGGTGAGCACCGCCAGGGTGGCGGCGTCGCCTGCCAGCAGGCGGCCCGACAGGGCCGGCAGCAGCTCGATCACTGTGCGTCCCAGCAGGCCGTTGACCAGGGTGAGCAGGAGGGTCAGGCGCACGACGGGCTGGGCGATGGAAAAGGAAAGTCCTTCCCTGAACTGCTGCCACACCGGTGACCTGGCCGGCGGGACTCGCTCATCGCGGCAGCGTACCCGGCGTATGGCCAGCGCACTACCGGCGAACAGTCCGGCACCGACCCCGAAAGTCACTGCGCCACCGGTGCCCGCCAGCAGCGCCCCGGCCAGCGCCGGGCCGAGGATGCGCGCCAGGTTGAATACCATGGCGGAAATGCCGATGGCCCCGGGCAGGGCGGAACGGCTCACCAGCAGGGGGATCAGGGTCAGGCGCAGGGGCGAGTGGGCGGCGGCAATGGCGCCGGTGGCCAGGGCAACGATCAGCAATGGCGTCAGGGAGAACAGGCCCAGTGCCATGGTCGTGGCCGCCAGCGCGCCCAGCAGAGCCTGGGACGTCAGGGTCACCATCAGGCCGTTGCGCGGGTTGATGCGATCCGCCAGTACCCCGAACACCGGCGAGAGGACAAAGGTCGGCAGCAACATCACCGCACTGGCGATGCCCACCCATAGGGCGGCGTGGGTGAGCTCCCAGGCACTCCAGCCGATCAGGAAGCGCGTCACCCAGGTGCCCATGGTGGAAAAGCACATCGCCAGGAAGTAGCGCCGGAACACCGGCTCGGCAAAGGGGCTTGTGCGGCCGGAGTGGGTGCTGGGCGGTTCGGGCGAGGTCATGCGTATTGTCTGTAGCCGGCGGCGGGCCACTTTAGCGTCTGCTGCCGGTACCCGCAAATGCCCGTGCGACTAGCGGGCACTTGCATCCCGCGCCGTCAGCACCATATCGGAGTTGGTGTTGGCGGCGGGTGAAATGCCTGCTGTAATGAAGACAAGCGGAGCGTGCGGAAGGGGCTATGGAATTCAAGGATTACTATGCCATTCTCGGTGTGGAGCCGGATGCGGAGAAGGCGGATATCAAGGCCGCCTATCGCAGGCTGGCGCGCAAGTACCACCCGGACCTGAACCCGGGTGAGGATGCCGAGGAGAAGTTCAAGGAGGTGGCGGAAGCCTGGGAAGTGCTGGGCGACGATACCCGCCGCGCCGAATTCGACGAACTGCGACGCTACGGCAGTGCCGGTGGCGGCCGCGGGTTCGAACCGCCGCCGGGCTGGCAGTCCCGGGCGGGTGCCGGCGGCCACCACTTCAGCGGTGACTTTTCCGACTTCTTTAACAGCATTTTCGGCGCGGACTTCGAATCCGCTGGCGCCGGGGGCGGTGCCCCGCGGGGCCGGCGCGGCCAGGATGTGGAAATCGAAATGCCGGTGTTCCTGGAAGAGACCCTGGCAGACACGCAAAAGCCGGTGGAATACGCGTTGCCAGTCATAGAGAACGGCCGCCGGGTCAGCCGTCGCAAATCGCTGAAGGTGACCATTCCCGCGGGAGTCACAGAAGGTGAACGCATCCGGCTGCGCGGGCAGGGCGTACCCGGTGAGGGTGGCGCCCCCGACGGGGACCTCTACCTGCATATCCGCCTGGTACCCCACCCGCTGTTCGACGTGCAGGGCCACGACCTGCTGGTGACCGTGCCGCTTGCGCCCTGGGAAGCAGCCCTGGGCGCCAGGGTGACAGTGCCTACCCTCGATGGCAGGGTGACGGTGACTGTGGCGCCAAACAGCCAGGCCGGACGCAAGCTGCGCATCAAGGGCAAGGGCCTGGTGAGCAAGGCGGGCAGAGGTGATCTCTACGCGGTACTGAAGGTGACCATGCCCACAACGTCCAGCGACAGGGCCCGGGAGTTGTGGCAGTCCCTGTCCGAGGAGCTGGACTTCGATGCGCGGGCCGAGTGGAGGGCGTCGACATGAGTACCAGCATTATGCGCATCACGGCGCGCGAGTTCTGTGAACGCGAGGGCGTCACCGAAGAGCAGGTAATAACCATTGTCGAGCAGGGCATCGCCCGACCGGCCGCCGGTGGCCGGGCCCGCGACTGGGAGTTCGATACTACCTCGGCCCTGTGGATGCAGAAGGCAGTGCGGCTGCATCGCGATCTGGACCTGGACTGGGTGGCGACGGCGATGCTGGTCGATCTGCTGCGCCAGCGCGACCGCCTGCGTCGCGAGAACAGGCAGCTGCGGCAGCAGTTACAGCGCTTCCTGGCGCAGGATTGAGCGGCCGGTTGAACTCACAGGACGTAGTGGGCCTGGCTACTTTCGTCACGAAGCGAACATTTATGCCCCGGCCGAAGGTCGCCGTAATATGCGCAGCTCATTACCTACCTACACGCAAATGCCAAGCGTATTGCAGGTCGCTGAATATATACGGGCACGCTTTTGTTGCTTATCAAAGAGCTCGCAAAGTAAGAGCCCATGTCCGTACCAAGCTGCGCAGGTAACAACGATTGGCCGGGTTGCGGTCACATTCAGCTTGAATTGAGACGCCTGTCATCTCCACTCCAAAGCCAGTTTCTTATCCAACCATACCTGCTCCAGTTGGTAAAAGATTTCACTGAGTTCAGTCGGCGGGCAGGGAGTGCCTTCGCTATCCATGCAACCTACGAACTGTAGACCGCAACGTGTCATCGACTTGTCTTGCCGCACAATCAGTCCGCGCAGTTCTACTCTGCTACCGCCAAATTCTATTTCCAGGTCAATGTGCTCGCCTGTCTCACCGACGGGAAGTGGCGCATGAATGAACATACCCGTGAGCGAAATATCGATCGGAGTAACTACCTGCTCGACTTCGCCAGAGAGAATGGTGATTCGCAGCTGGTCTGCCTCAGTGTCACGGAGACTCGATAGGGGCAGTCGCCAGCTGGATCGCCTGTTGGCGCTTTCATTCAGGTGCTTCTTTAGAAAATCAATAAGTACAGGAATATCGGAAGTTTCGATGTCGGCAGTCTCGCCGTAGTTTATCCTGAACGCTATACCTGCATCACGATCAGATACAGCGAAGTGGCCGAACTTGATGGTTTCCACTCTTCGCTCCTCTTATACCCACTTGCTTTCGCTGGTTGATTTCTCACCTGTTGATTTGTTGAGCTTGGAGGGTCGACTTTTCTGCCCCCTCCCCCGCTGAGACCTGAATATATTCTGATATTTGCAAACCGAATAGGAACTGAATCACATAATTCCTCCTGCATATAACAGGAGAATATTTATTGCGTACTCAATCGCAGTTTCGACCGCTTTGAGGTGTGGGTTCAAGCTGCCCTGAGTTGTATCAAGGCCGTTCACGGTTTCTGGCAAAAGTTGTCCAATCCCGACTTTATCTTGTAAACGACACGTCATGTTGCGAGTCGGTGGGCGAGGGCGGGCCGCTGTAGCGCCGGCGGCGGGTGGTGGCAAATGCCGGGCGGGCAAGGTGGTATCGCAATCCGCGCGTCATGGAGTTGTCATAAATCTGTCTTATGCTGGCGTTTTGTTTGCGGTACCCAAGGCCTGTGTCTCTGTTCCCGCCCATCCCGCTTGCCCGGCGCCATCCGCGACACTGGTTGCCTGCGCTGCTGATCGCCCTGTGTGCCGCCGCCGCGAGTACGCTGCTCAGCCTGCCGCGCCTGGCGCCGCTGCCGCTGAGTGACTACCAGAGTTTTGCCTGCAGCACCCCGGACCCGGCCGGCAAGCCGACCCTGCAGTTGTTGAGCCTGACCGATGCCTATGCCGAGGACCTGGCCAGCCTGAGCTGCCAAGGTCGAACGGTGGCGGAGCGTTTCGCCGGTGCCGAGATCCGCTGGCGGCCGCGCAGTTTTCTCTCAGCCCGCGATATCCTGGAGGGGCGTTACGACCTGTTCTGGAATCGACGCCATCTGGTGGAAGGCATGGTTCCGGAGTTCTTCGAGTACTACCAAGCGCTGCTGCAAACCCCGAACTATCCGCTTTACTGGCTGAGCAACGGGGCGGCGCCGGCAATGAGTCAGCAGTACCTGGAAGGCAGGGTGGTGGGACTGCTCGCCGATACCACCAGCCAGACCTACTACCAGCGACCGATGAACGCCCTCAACCGCGCCGGTCTCCAACTGGGCAGGGACCAGCTGCGACTGTTCCCCGACCCCCAGGCGTTGTACCGCGCCTTTGCCACCGGGGAAGTGGACCTGATCAGCAGCCCGCTGTTTGTCGTCGACGGCTTTGGCCTGCCCTACGAGCACCATTTACTGATCGACAATAATGTGCCCTCGGGCACCTGGTATGTGCGCAAATCGCTGGTGGGCAGCGGCGTCGACTGCGACCTGCTGGCGGCGCTCGAAGCGACCTCCGCCCTGTTTCCCGCGGGTGGCAGGGTCGCCGACGGGATTCACTGCCCGTGAGGCGCCTGCGCTGGCCACACCTGACGCTGGGAGCCGGCGCCTGGCTGCTGCTGATGGTGTGCAGTGTGGGCTTGTCGGACTGGTCAATACGTCACCAGGTGCACAGCGAGCTCGGCAGGCAACTGCCGGAGCTATTGGCGGACGCCATTCCCGGCTGGGAGGGCGAGAGTTTTTCCTGGCGTCACCTGGCCATGGAGATTGACCGGGATCTGGTGAATTTACAGCTGCGCCAGCCGGGCCCGCTGGCCCATTGCAGCGCGCGCGTGCTCAGTTTGCAGGGCGAACAGATTGCACGCGCCGGGGCAGGGGAGCAACGCCTGGCGCTCGCCTGGCGGCAGGGCGAGATGGGCCGTCAGCTCGAGCTGGGCCTGCAGTGCCAGCGCAACTGGCCCTGGCTGCTGGCGAGCCAGGGCGCGCTGACAGGCCTGGTCGCGGCCCTGCTGCTGGCGTTGCCCGCACCCCTGTCGGCGCGGCGAAGAGCCTATGTTGACGCCCTGCGCACGGCGGGGGCGAGCCGGCGCCAGGCACTGCGGGCGACTGCCGCAGTGGATGATCTCTCCGACAGTCAAATACAGCTACTCGATGCTCTGCTGGCGCAAGCTGGAGATGGCGGCCTCAACCCGCAGATGCAGGCCTTTCGCTGGGCAGGCTCGGTGCGCGCACAGGCACTGACCGCAGCGCAACTACCCTGGTTTCTTCGCGCCCTGCAGCTTTTCGAGGGCGATGCGGAGCGGGCGCTGGCGGTGGCGCTGGCCCCGGCGCAACTGGTATTCCATCCGCGGGATTGCCGCGTTAGTGTTCACGGCCTCGACCTGCGTCTGCCCAGCACGCCCTTTATCTATTACCTCTGGTACGCCAGGCGCCGCCTGCGCGACGGCGCCGGCGACGCCGGGGGCTGGTTCGCCAATCCGCCCTCCAACCGGGCAGACCACGAGGGGGCGGCGGAAGTGCTGGCGTTGATGGAGGCCTACGAAGGGCACGGCAAGGCGGCCCGCGATCTGCGTGAGAAGGGGCTGCGGTCGCGCACCCTGGACCAGAACCGCAGCAAGGTGAAGGAACACCTCACCGGCCTGCTGGGTGAGGAACTGGCGGCCGACTTTCTATTCGAGGGTGAGCGCGATGCGCGCACCGCCCGCTCCCGTTACCGGATTGTGACAGACGCGGCGCAGATTCGGGTGGACGAGGGTCCGCAATGCGCTGCAGCAGGCGCCATAGACATCCCCGCAACACCTGCCTCGTATTCATAAGGCACTGAAGATAAAGAAAAAAACATTTAGAGACATCTCCAGCGCGGGTTTCCCCCCACCTGTAACAAAACCCTCATATTTACTCTCGATACTCCTCCCCATCGAACGCATCCAGTGCATTTTTCGACCCTCAGGAGTACAGCGAAATGAGTATGCAATGTAGCCAAATGTTATCCCGCCGCCTGCCGCTGGCACTGGCGGTGGCTGCCGCCATCGGCGCGCCGGCCATGGCCCAGGACACCGTTAAACTGGAGGAGGTGCTGGTAACGGCCACTCCCATCCGCGACAGCCAGCAGGCCTCACTCGACGCCAAGCGCCTGGCCGACAACTACGTGGACATCGTCTCCGCCGATACCATTGGCCAGTTCCCGGACCAGAACCTGGCGGACTCCCTCGGCCGTTTGCCGGGCCTCGCCATCGAGCGCGACCAGGGCCAGGCGCGCTACATCAACCTGCGCGGTGCGCCGTTCCGCTACACCACCATCGCCTTTGACGGTATCGATGTGCCCGGCGCCGAGAATGGCCGCATCCCGCGTTTCGACAGCTTCCCCTCGGTGATTACCCGCCGCATCGAGGCCAACAAGGCGGTGTTGCCCAGCATGCCCGGCGAATCGGTGGCTGGCTTTATCAACATCCATACCTTCAGCCCTTTCGACAGTGAGGGTTTTTCCATGGCGGCGGATGTGGGCACCGGCCAGCAGGAACTGGGCGACGGCGACATCGAGAAGTACGCCCTGCGCGGCTCCTGGTCCAACGACAACTTCGGGGTGATGGCCTTCGGTTCCGAGAACAGCCGCGAGCAGGTGACCGACAACCGCGAGTACGACCTGGACCGCGACGCCAACGGCCAGTTGCTGGTGAACGAACTCGACTTCCGCAGCTACAGGATCAAGCGCGAAGACAAAAGCTATGGCGGGCGCCTCGAATTCCGTGGTGACGGTGCGATTCAGCGCGTGTTTGCCTCCACCCTGTACAGCGAGTTCCAGGACCACGAAGAGCGCAACCAGTTCGCGTTTTCCCCGCTGGAGCAGGCTGTCGGGACCACCGGGGAGAACGTCGCGATGCTGGTAGCGCGCAACCTGGAAGAGGGGCTCTACGAGAACTCCACCGAGACCTCCACCCTTGGCGCAGACATGCAGGCCGGGAACTGGTTCCTGGAAGGCCGCGTAAACTACACCGAAACCTCGTCCAATATGGATCTGCCCATCCCCTACAGCGTGGGCGGCTTCACCATGGCGGACTACGACCTCAGCGATATACAGGACCCGAAGGTTTTCCTGCCCGGAAACCTGTCGGACATCCAGTACGCCCAGACCTTCGGCCTGCACTATGTGCAGTCGCTGGATATCGAGGCTACCCAGTACAAGGTCGACGCCAGCCGCGACCTCACCCTGTTCGGCCTGTCCTCCACCCTGTCACTCGGCGCCAAGTGGGATGACCGGGAAGCCGATGGTTTTATTGCCCAGCCGGTATTGGGCGCTTTCCCCGCCGGGATCAACATTGAGGACTACAACACCGGCGAGCTGTGGGATGCCAACACCAGCAACACCATCGGCGGCACCTATTACAACAACGCCGGTCTCTACTATGCCTGGGCCAGCGCGGCGGACCTCTCCACCGACGGCCTGATCGCCCCGGAGAACAGGATCGCCATCGAAGAGGACATCCTGGCCGTGTACGGCATGCTGCGCTCGGAGTTCAGCTGGGGCAATGTGGTCGCCGGCCTGCGGGTGGAACAGACGGACTACAGCAGCAGTGGCACCCTCAACGAGGTACCGCTGAAGGTAGAGGATGACTTCACCCACTATCTGCCCAGTGTCCACGTCAATGTCGACCTGGCGGAAGACCTGAAGTGGCGTATTTCCGCTTCTACCGGTGTCAACCGCCCCACCTACAACGAGTGGCGCGCCGCGGCCAGCGTGGATGTGACCGAGCAGACCGTCACCGGCGGCAACCCGACGCTTGATGCGGAAGATGCCATTGGTTTTGACACTTCCATCGAGTGGTACTTCGCCCCGGCCAGTATCCTGTCCGCCGGCGCCTTCTACCGCGAGATTGACAACGTCATCTACACCGACGTGTCCACCATCGACGGGGGTATCTACTTCCCGGCGGCGGCCGGTGAGCAGTGGGAATTCCAGGGGGCGGTGAACGGCAGGGACGGCATGATGCAGGGGCTGGAACTGAACGCCATCGCCCTGGCGGAAGAGGTGCTGCCGGCGCCCTTCGACGGCCTGGGTATCAGCGCCAACGTCACCGTGATGGAGTCCGAGTTCAAGACCCTGGACGGGCGCACCCTCGACCTGCCCGGCACTTCGGACCTGGTCTACAACGCCTCCCTGTTTTACGAGAAGTACGATGTGTCGGTACGCCTGAACTACCAGTACCGCGACGAGTGGATCTCGCCCATCGAGGACCCGAGTGAATACTGGGGCGAGCAGGAGCGGGTTGACCTCTCCGTGGTTTACACCCTGCCGATCAACTGGGACCAGACGGCGATCTCCCTCTATGCCAACGCCAACAACCTGACCGACGAAACCGATGTGCGCTACGCCGGCAACGGCACCATCAACCAGAGCGAGAGCTTCGGCCGCCGCTACCTGGTGGGTGTGCGCGTCAACTTCTGATCAGGGACTTGCACAAGGAATACCTTATGAAACCGTTGAAAATACTCGCATTGGCCGTGAGCCTTGTGACTCCGGTCGCCGCCCGGGCGGATATCGCCGAGGCACAGACCCTGCAGGCGCAAACCGGCGCCCTGGACACCTACCGCAACGTGCTGCCCCTGGAGGGCGGTTCCAACTTCCGCGACCTCGGCGGCTACGTCAACGAAGACGGCAAAACCGTGCGCCGGGGCCTGCTCTATCGCTCCGGCGTGATGACCGGCCTCACCGACAGGGATGAGGGCTACCTCGCCGGCTTCGGCTTTGAGACCGTGGTGGATTTGCGCAGCTCTGAGGAGCGCGAGCTCTATCCCAACCGCTGGGTGAAGGACGCCGGTGTCGACTACATCAGTGTCGACTACAGCATGATGGACATGATGAAGGCCGGCATGCAGGGCGGTGGGCGCCCGGATATGGCGACCCTCTACAAGAGCCTGCCCTACAGCATCCAGCCGCAGCTCAAGCAGTATTTCGCCCAGGCGGTGGCCGGCCACGCGCCGCTGGTGGTGAACTGCTCCGCCGGCCAGGACCGCACGGGGATCGCCTCGGCCCTGATGCTGACCGCGCTGGATGTACCGCGCTCGCGCATCGTGCAGGACTATGTGCTGTCCACCGAGTACCGCCGCCCCGCCGTGGAGCGCGGCAGCGTGGATCTGGGCGAAGCCGCCGAAACCAACGCCTTCGCCAAAATGATGCTGCGCTATGCAGACCGGGAACACAGCATGGCGGCGCCGCTGATCACCGAGGAGGGGGTGCCCTACCTGGTGTTCGCCCTGCAGCAGATCGAGGCGGATTACGGCTCGGTGCTGGCCTTTATGGACGAGGAGCTGGGCGTGGGCGAGAAGGAGATTGCGGCGCTGAAGCAGCAGTATCTGCGCTAGCCGCCGTCATTTTCCGCCCCCGGGCGGGCCGCTGTCCGGTGATTCTCGCCAGCGGTTCCGCCCACCTGTCGCCCAGACGCACAGGTCTTTCCCGGCGAGCGCTTTTCATGGAAATTGGTGCTTGCAATTTCCGGACTGACCACTGAGTATATATACAGTAGTTTTACTGTATGACTTTGTGAGCACCGGAGACCCAAATGGACGCCAACAAACAGAAAGCACTGGACGCCGCCCTGACCCAGATCGAACGCCAGTTCGGCAAGGGCACGGTAATGCGCATGGGCGACAACGAGCGCGTCGCCATCCCCGCCATCTCCACCGGCTCCCTGGGCCTGGACATCGCCCTCGGCATCGGCGGACTGCCCAAGGGCCGTATCTGCGAGATCTACGGCCCGGAATCCTCCGGTAAAACCACCCTCACCCTGCAGGTGATCGCCGAGGCCCAGAAGGGCGGCGGCACGGCGGCCTTTATCGACGCCGAGCACGCACTCGACCCCATCTATGCCGAAAAGCTGGGGGTGCAGGTGGACGACCTCATCCTGTCCCAGCCCGATACCGGTGAACAGGCCCTGGAAGTGGCGGAGATGCTGGTGCGCTCCGGCGCGGTAGACGTGCTGGTCATCGACTCGGTGGCGGCCCTGACCCCGAAGGCGGAAATCGAGGGCGAGATGGGGGACTCCCATGTCGGCCTGCAGGCCCGCCTGCTCAGCCAGGCCATGCGCAAGCTCACCGCCACCATCAAGCAGACCAACTGCCTGGTGATCTTCATCAACCAGATCCGCATGAAGATCGGCGTGATGTTCGGCAACCCGGAAACCACCACTGGCGGTAACGCCCTCAAGTTCTACTCCTCAGTGCGCCTGGACATCCGCCGCATCGGCGCGGTCAAGGATGGCGACGAGGTGGTGGGCAACGAGACCCGGGTCAAGGTGGTCAAGAACAAGGTGTCGCCCCCCTTCAAGCAGGCCGAGTTCCAGATCATGTACGGCAGGGGCATCTACCACATGGGCGAGGTCATCGACTGGGGTGTCAAACTGAACCTGGTGGACAAGTCCGGCGCCTGGTATTCCTACAAGGGCGACAAGATCGGCCAGGGCAAGGCCAATGCCGCCAAGTTCCTCGAGGACAACCCGGCGGTCGCCAACGAGATTGAAACCGAGATTCGCAGCCAGACCATGGCGGCGGCAGCCCCGGCCAAGAAGGCCGTCGAGGCCGATGCCGAGGAATCCGCGGCGGATTGAGGCGACGCCCGCCCCGGCGGGCCATTCGTAGCAACGTGATTTTTTCGTTTTCCCCCCTTGGCGCCGGGTCCACTGAACCCACTCTCGCTCCCGGCGCCATTTTTAATTTTCCCGCCTGCGGCCTGGCGCTGTGAGTCGAGTCGATGACATCCCGGTACCGGGCGAGTCGGCGCCCGAACAAGGCGCCGCCGTGGACCGGGCAGCCATACGCCGCGCCGCCATGGACCTGCTGGCCCGGCGCGAGCACTCCCTGCAGGAATTGCGGCAGAAGCTGCACCGGCGCTTTGGCGGGGCTTCTGAACTGGCGGTGGAACTGCAGCGCCTGCAGGAGGAAAACCTGCAGAGCGACAGCCGCTACGCCGAGAGCTTTGCCCGCCAGCGCATGCTGCGCGGCTACGGTCCTCTGCGTCTGCGCCAGGAAATGCGCCAGAAGGGGATTCCCGAGGCCGAAGCCAGCCTGGCCCTGGAAGCGCTGGATATCGACTGGTACAGCCATGCCCAGGCCGTATGCGACAGGAAGTTCGGCACCGGACCCGCGGCGGACCTGAAGGAAAAAGGCCGTCGCCAGCGGTTTCTTCAGTATCGGGGCTTCAGCCAGGACCATATCTCCGCCTGCCTCCATTCCTGAGCGCTTTTGCTAAGCTTCACGAATCTTCGGCGCCTGCGCTAAAGTGATCTTCGCTGCACTGACAACGCCCTGACAATAAGAGGAAGCACTATGTCGATCCTGACAGATTCGCGCACTGGCGCGGCGCCCTGGCACCTGTGGCTGGTGGGGATTCTATCCCTGCTGTGGAATGCGGTGGGGGCCCTGGACTTCGTGATGACCCAGACTCGCAATGAACAGTACATGAGCGCCTTTAACGAGGAGCAACTGGCCTACTTTTATGGTTTGCCGATGTGGGTAGTCATCTGCTGGGGGGTTGCGGTGTGGGGCGCTGTGCTGGGCTCGATATTGCTGCTGTTGCGAAAGCGCCTGGCGGTGGCAGTGTTTCTCGTTTCATTGCTCGGCATGATACTGACCACAGTACACAGTTACCTGCTGGCCAACGGCCTCGAGGTGATGAACGATCCCTTCGCCGTGTGGTTCTCCGGCGCTATCTTTGTTATCGCGGTGGTTCTTTTTGTCTATGCGGGCAGCCTGAGTCGGCGCAATATCCTGCGCTGAGCGGACTTTCCCCCTTTCGGTGCGGGGCTGCACCAGCCTGAGGCCCGTTTTTGGGGCAGGGCGCTGGTGCAATCCCGAAAAACCCGGTCTCCAGCCGGTAAATACAGGTGTTTCGAAAAGTTGGCCCGGCGCTTGCATTAGGTAGTGCAGTACCACCAGGTCTACAATTTTTCGGCAACGAAGCCTGCACCTCACCGCGTCTAACCACGCGCTGGAGTGCAGGTTTTTTTTTGATGGGAGAAAAGTGATGGGCAGGCAGAAGCGTTTTGGCGCGTGGGGCAGCGCGGCAGTACTGGGGGCGACCGCGCTGGTCTCCGCGGCGGTACAGGCAGAAGAGAATACCGATGCGGGTGCCGCATCCATCGGCGAGATGTTGACCCGCGGCGACCTGGAAATGGATCTTCGCTATCGCTTTGAATACGTGGACCAGGATAACTTCGACGACAATGCAGAGGCATCGACCCTGCGTACACGCGTCGGTTTCACCACCGCTGCCTGGAAGGGCCTGAGTCTGATGGCAGAGGTGGACAATGTCACCGCCATCGGCGACGACGACTACAACTCCACCGAGAACGGCGAGACCGGATTCCCGGTAGTGGCCGACCCGGAGGGCACCGATATCAACCAGGTGTGGGTGAAGTACGCGATGGATGACGCCTCGGGTGTCTACGGTCGCCAGCGCATTGTGCACGGCAACCAGCGCTTTGTCGGCGGTGTGGCCTGGCGTCAGAACGAACAGACTTACGACGGGGTGCGCTTCCAGTGGAGCACCGATGTGCTGACAGTGGATTATTCCTATGTCTACAACGTCCACCGTATCTTCGGCCCGGACGACGGCGCGCAACCTGCTGACTGGCACGGCCAGAACCACTTCCTGCGGCTCAACTACAGCCCCTGGCAGGGACACAGCCTGGTCGCTTTCGGCTATGTACTGGATATCGATCCCCAGTCCGGTTACAGCGACAACCTGACCCGCAATAATGGCTCCGACACCTGGGGCCTGGAATACGCCGGTAAACTCGGCCCGGTAGCCGCCCGCGCTGCCTATGCCTACCAGGGCGACGGCGGCGACAGCCAGCTGGACTACAGCGCCAACTACTACCTGCTGGAGGGTGGCATGGGACTCGGTCCGCTCACTGCCCTGCTGGGTTACGAGGTGCTGGGAGCCGGCGACGGCGTCGGCTTCAAGACCCCGCTGGCCACCATGCACATGTTCCAGGGTTGGGCGGACATGTTCCTTACCACACCGGGTGACGGCATCGAGGATCTCTACCTGACCGTCAGCGGTGCTGTCGGTCCGGTCAAGCTGGCCGGTACCTGGCACGAATTCGAGGCCGAGGACGGTGGCGCTGACTTTGGCAGCGAACTGGACCTGATTGCCACCTGGCCAATCAATCCCAGGTTGAGTTTGCAGCTCAAGTATGCAAATTTCTCTTCCGACGACACCAGCCGCTATGCCGACACCGAGAAGGCCTGGATGACGGTGCAATTCAAGATCTGATGTGGTGACGACAACGAAACAAGCTGCCCCCAGCGCTCCACTGCGGGTCATTCTGGTGGATGACAATGCCGAGCGCGCCAGCGCCGTAGCCGCAGGTCTGGCGCTCCCCGGCCTGGAGATCATTTCCGTGATTCCCACGGCGTCCGGCCTGCTGTACCAGATGGCGCAGCAGGAGCCCGACGTGGTGGTGATCGCCCTCGATTCCCCTGACCGTGACGTGCTGGAGAGTCTTTCCATCGCCTCCAGCCACAATCCACGGCCGGTGGTCATGTTTTCCGGCAGCGGTGATTCCGGCTTCATAGGCGACGCCATTCGCGCCGGGGTAACGGCCTATCAGGCCGAGGATATTCAGCCCGAGCGGGTGAAGGCGGTGATCGACGTAGCCATGGCCCAGTTCTCCGCCTTCAGTGATCTGCGCCAGGAACTGGATCGCACCCGCGCCCAGCTGGCGGATCGCAAGCTGGTGGAGAAGGCCAAGGGCCTGATCAGCGCCATCCATGGCGTCGATGAGGAGGAGGCCTTCCGCACCCTGCGCAAGCTGGCCATGGATCAGAACCAGACCCTGGGTGAAGTGGCGCGAAATGTAATAGCAGTACTGGAAAAATCCCGACCGGAGCGGAAATAGCCAATGACTGACACACTGCGCCTGCCCGTGGCGGAAAAAGCCGAACTGCGTCTGGGTTACCTGCGCCTGAATGACAGTGCGCCCCTGGTCATGGCCCGGGAACTGGGCCTGTACGAGCGCTATGGCCTGGCGGTCAGCCTGGAACGGGAGATCTCCTGGGCCAACCTGCGCGACAAGCTGGTGGCCGGTGAGCTGGATGCGGCGCAGATGCTTGCGCCCCTGCCGCTGGCGACCTCCATGGGAGCTGGCGGCATGCGGGTGGAAGTGATCTCCGGACTGGCCCTCAGCCTGAATGGCAATGCCATCACCGTGAGCCGGGAACTGGCGACGGAGCTGGCGCAACGCGGTGGCCTGGTCGCGGACGGGGCGCAGGCGACGGCGCGGGCCATGGGCGACTACTTCCACAGCGCCGCGCGCAAGCCGGAGCTGACCTTTGCCGCGGCCCACTCCTTTTCCTGCCACATCTTCCTGCTGCGTCTGTGGCTGCAGTGCGGTGGTATCGACCCGGAGCGGGATGTGCGCATTATCGTGCTGCCGCCGGAGCAGATGGTGGACAGCCTTGCCCGCGGCATTATCGACGGTTACTGCGTCGGTGAGCCCTGGAACAGCATGGCGGTACACCAGGGCGTGGGGGCCATCCAGGCCACCGGCTACCAGTTGTGGAATAACAGCCTGGAAAAAGTGCTCGCAGTGACCGGGCCCTGGCATCGCCAGCATACGGCAACCCATCTGCGCCTGCGGCTGGCCCTGATGGAGGCCTGTCGCTGGCTGTCCGATCCGGCCCATCGCCTGCAGGCCGCCGAGGTGTTGGCGCGACCGGAGTACCTGAATCTGCCGGTGGAAATTCTGCGTCCGGCCCTGGCCGGCGAACTGGTAACCAGCCGCGGCCAGGCGCCGATGGCGATGCCGGACTTCCACGTCTTCGGCCGCTACCAGGCCGGCTTTCCCTGGCGCTCCGACGGCGAGTGGCTGGCGGACCAGACCAGCGCGCTGCTCGGCAAGACGCTGGATACCGAGCGCTGCAAGTCCCTGGTGCAGCAGACCTATCGCACCGACCTCTACCGCGAGGCGGCCCGCCATCTCGGTATGCCGGCTCCGGCGACTGACTACCGGCCGGTGAATGCGCATGAGGGGAGCTGGGAACTGAGCCCCGGCATACTGCTGGGGGCGGATCAGCGCCTGGTACCACCGCAGTGACACCGAAGCGGTGACACGCGGTTCGGGCTAGTCCAGCAGCAGGGCCAGGGTGACCAGTTCCAGCAGGGCGAGGGCGATGGCGATGGCCTTCCAGGTACGCAGCGGGTCGCGCTCGATCAGCGGGCGCTGGTGGAAGGCGAGGTAGCTGGCGTTGGGGTGCTGTAGTTCGTAGGCAAATTCGGAGACATCCCCGTGGCGGCGTTCCGGGTGGAATCTCATCGCCCTGCGCAGGGCGCCGTCGATCCACTGCGGTACCAGGGGGTTGATGCGGTAGCTGGGAGTGTAGGTGGTGGAGAGGAATTCGCGCTGGCTGCTGCATTGCTCCAGCTTGCCCTGGAAGGGCAGGGTGCCGGTGAACATCTCGTAGCAGATCACCGCCAGTGAAAACAGATCGGCGCGAGCGTCGACCGACGAGCCCAGGCGGCATTCCGGGGCGGCGTAGGTAGCGGTGCCCAGTACCTGGTCGCGCTGCAGGGGGCTGGCGATCTCGTTGATGCCGGCCACGGCGCAGGAACCAAAGTCGATCAGTTTCACCTGCCCCTGGCTGTCGATCAGGATGTTGTCCGGCTTCAGGTCCTGGTGCAGGGTTTCCCGCCGGTGCATGGCGCGCAGCCCCTTGGCGATCTGGCCGGCGAGGTAGACCACTTCCTCCACTGCCGGGCGCGGGTGCTCCCGCATCCAGCGCGTAAGCGACAGGCCGTCCACGTATTCCGTCAGGTAGTAAAGGCAGGAGCGCGGCTGTGGTGGCTCCACTACCCGCACCACGTAGGGGCTGTGAATACGCGAGCCGATCCAGCTTTCCATCACAAAGCGCTCGATATAGGCCGGGTCGTCCTCGAAATTGACCGAGGGCGTTTTCATGCAGTACATCTGGCCTGAAATAGCTTCGCTGACCAGGTAGACCTGGCTGCGATTGCTGGCGTAAAGCTCGCGCTCGACCTTCAGCCCGTCGAGTGTGTCGCCCACCTTGAGAAAGGGCGGAAAGCGCAGTTCGGTGAGGCGGCCAACCACGTCGTCGATTTCCGGCTGTGGCAGGGCGAGTACCCGCAGCAGCTGGCAACTCAGGTTGTCCTGGCTGCCGGCGGCCAGGGCGCTGCTGTTCAATTGCAGGCAGCGCTGCTCCAGGCTGCGTGTCTCGTCGCTGATGCCGGCCTGCAACTGTTCCAGGTCCAGCGCATCGTGCACGCCATCGGTGCTGAGCAGAAACAGGTCGCCTTCCTCCAGTGCGAGGCACTGGTAGTCGACCTCCAGGCGCACATCCAGCCCCAGGGCGCGGGACAGGTAGGTCTGCCCATGGCCCACCGGCACGGCGTGGTCGGTGGTGAGCTGTTCCAGTTTGCCCTGGCGGTACAGGTAGATGCGGCTGTCGCCGGCGTGAAACAGGTGAGCGTGCTGGCTTTTCAGTACCAGCGCGCTCATGGTGGTAATAAAGCCCTTGTTGCTGTCCGGCAGGTGGGTACCGTTGCGATAGAGCCAGCGATTGAGAGAGGTCAGTACCTGCTGCACCGAATGGCGCACCGTCCAGGACTCGGGTGTGGAGAAGTAATCCGACAGGAACCCGGTGACACAACTCTGGCTGGCCTCGCGGCCCGCCTCCGCGGCGCTGACCCCGTCGGCGATCACCGCGGCGGCTCCCTTGGTGGTCAGCAGGGCGTCGTCGGGGATGCGGATGCCTATGGCATCCTCGTTCATGGCCTTGGCGCCGGCACTGCTGGCCTGACCCACCTCCAGCAGCAGGCGCTCCTCGAGGTGGCTGGCGTGGTGGCTCGTCGCTGTCGCCGGTGCCGAACTCATCAGGCGACGTCGATCAACTGGACACTGCCATCGGGAAGCGTTTCCTGCATCTGGCCCCGGGGTTCCTCGATAAACTGCACGATAAAGAAACACACTGCGGCGCTGCCGGCAATGATCAGGAAGAAGGTGGAGGCGTCGACGAAGGTGAGGGCGGTCAGGTAGACCACGGCGCCGACGTTGCCAAAGGCGCCGACCATGCCGGCGATCTGCCCGGTCATGCGGCGCTTGATCAGGGGCACCATGGCGAAGACCGCGCCTTCGCCGGCCTGGACAAAGAAGGAGCAGGCCATGGTGGCGATCACCGCCGCCGGCAGCCACCAGCCGCCGTCGACCTGGGCCAGTACCAGGTAACCCACGGCGAGACCGGCGATCAATACCGACAGGGAGCGCTTGCGCCCAAAAGTGTCGCTGAAAAAGCCGCCGGAGGGCCGCGCCACCAGGTTCATAAAGGCGAAGCCGGAGGCCAGCAGTCCCGCGGTCACCGCGCTCAGTGCGAAGGTTTCCATGAAGAACAGGGGCAGCATCGAGACCACCGCCAGCTCCGAACCAAAGGTGACGAAGTAGGCCCAGTCCAGCGCGGCGACCTGTTTGAACTTGTAGCGATCGATCTCCGGCACCCCGCTGTTCAGGTGCTCGCGGTTGACGCGCCAGATCTGGCTGACCTGGAACACGAACAGTACCACCAGCACGATGTACATGCTGAGGGTCGCGGTCTCGCTCAGCAGTGCGAGGTTGCCCGGTGACAGCCGCCAGCTCATCACCGCCAGGGCAATATAGAGGGGCAGGGTCATGGCGATGTAAAGGTAGAAGTCGCGCCAGCTGCTGACTTCCAGGCCGCCGCTGCGTTTGGGTTTGAAGTAGGTAGAGCCCTTGGGCGTGTTGCGCGCCTTGATGTAGAAAAACACGCCGTAGAAAAGCGCGAGCACACCGGTGCTGGCGATGGCGTAGCGCCAGCCGTCGTCGCCCCCGTAGACGAGAGCGAGGCTCGGCAGGGTCATGGCGGCAGCGGCGGAGCCAAAGTTGCCCCAGCCGCCGTAGATGCCCTGGGCCATGCCCACCTGGCGGGCCGGAAACCACTCGCCAATCAGGCGAATGCCGATGACGAAGCCGGCGCCGACGAAGCCGCCGAGGAAACGGAACAGGGCCAGCATCTCGTAGCTGGTGGCGAAGGCGAAGCCCCAGCAGAAAAAGGCGCTGAGCACCAGCAGCCAGCTGAACACCAGGCGCGGGCCAAAGCGATCCACCAGCATGCCCACCACGATCCGCGCGGGGATGGTCAGGGCGACGTTGAGGATCAGCAGGGCCTTCAGTTGCTGGTCGCTGAGATCGAAGGCCTCGCGGATGTGGGCCATTAGCGGGGCGTGGCTGAACCACACCACAAAGGTAATGAAAAAGGCCACCCAGGCGAGGTGGAGGGTACGGATAGGCGGACGCGACAGGTCCAGCACGTTGACCGGGCTACTCATCGATAGATTCGCTCTTGGAGAATAACAGGTGAGGTCCGAGCGCGCCGTTACGCCCTTGCTTGAGCCAATGCAAGCGGTGTGCCAATAGCGGGCAGGGGCCAGGTACTGTAAATACAGGCCTTTCCGCGATGGAATGGTGCCCCGGCGTATCGCCCGGGTGCGCACTTGCACTCTTGTGAAGCGCGAATCTGCCGGGGTTGCCCCAAATTGCTGCACCCAGCGCCCGCCGCCAAGGGCCGCCTGCCGAGCGTTTTTTCATGCCGGCGCGGCGATTGGCGCCGGCTCATGACGCCGCGTCGGTGGCGGCGGCGCACCAAAACAGTTCGGCTGCGGTGCAATTGCACTGTCCTGATTCAGTTTAGCGCGCTTGCGCCGTGGTTCTCCGCACGGAATAAATCGCTAACATGTTGAAAAGTAAAAGCTAATTATTTTATGGCACAGGGATTGTATCTGTCCGGGTGCACATCCCCACATCGCTGTTTCCCTTCACGAGCAACGTCGCTCCTGTTACCCGCCTGGCGGGTCGCGGAGGCAACGTTGTGCGTGGACTCGAGGTGAGCGCGCCCCGGCGCGGACAGAACAAGCGGAGTAGGAAGTACGATGAGCACACGCAAAATCCTGGTAGTCGGCAACGGTATGGTGGGGCACCACTTTGTGGAGAGCCTCGTTGGCCTGGACACGGATGTCGACATCACCGTGATCGGCGAGGAGCCGCGCCCGGCCTACGACCGCGTTCACCTGTCCGAGGTATTCTCCGGCCGCGAGCCCGCCGACCTGGCCATGGCCACCCGCGAAACCTATGAAAATTGGGGCGTCAAAGCCCACTTCGGCGATCCGGTGGTCAGGATCGAGCGCGCCCGCAGGGAAGTGGTCACGCAGGGCGGTCGCCGCTTCAGCTATGACAAGATGGTGCTGGCCACCGGTTCCTTTCCTTTTGTGCCTCCGGTCAAGGGCGCCGACAACAAGCGCTGCCTCGTCTACCGCACCATCGATGACCTCGGCCATATCAAGGCCACGGCAAAGGACAGCGAAATCGGCGTGGTGGTGGGCGGAGGCCTGCTCGGCCTCGAGTGCGCCAACGCCCTGCGCAATCTCGGCCTGCAAACCCACGTGGTGGAGTTTGCCCCGGGCCTGATGGGCGTGCAGCTCGATGACGGTGGTTCGAAAATGCTGCGCCGCAAGATCGAGGCCCTGGGGGTCTCCGTCCACACCGGCAAAAACACCCAGCAGATTGTGACCGACGAAGCCACCGCCCTGCGCATGGACTTCGCCGACGAAAGCGCTCTCGGCACTGACATGATCGTGTTCTCCGCGGGTATCCGCCCCCGCGACCAACTGGCCCGGGACAGCGAACTGGCGGTGGGAGAGCGCGGCGGCATCGTGGTCGACTACAAGTGCAAGACCTCCGACTCCGACATCTTCGCCATCGGTGAATGCGCGCTGTTCGGCGGGCGTATCTACGGCCTTGTCGCTCCCGGCTATCGCATGGCGGAAGTGGTGGCCAGCCAGCTGGCCGGTCAGGCAGAGGCCACCTTCCAGGGCGCCGACATGAGCACCAAGCTGAAACTGCTGGGTGTTGATGTGGGCTCCATCGGCGACGCCCACGGTCGCACCGAGGGCAGCATCTCCTACGTATTCAGCGACGAGCGCGCCGAGGTCTACAAGCGCATCATCACCAGCGGCGACGGCAAGACCCTGCTGGGCGCGGTGCTGGTGGGCGACTGCGAGGATTACGACACCCTGCTGCAGTACTTCCTCAACGGTATCGAGTTGCCGGCGGAACCGGAGAGCCTGATCGTGCCCGCCGCCGGCGACAAGCCGCTGTTGGGCGCGGCGGCACTGCCGATGACCGCCACCGTGTGTTCCTGCCACAACGTCACCAAGGGCTGCATCATCGACGCGCTCGACGGCGGTTGCTGCAGCCTGGGTGACGTCAAGGGCGAGACCAAAGCCAGCACCGGCTGCGGCGGCTGTGCCGCGATGCTGAAAAACGTCGTGGAAACCGAACTCTCCGCCCGTGGCGTGGTGGTGGACAAAAGCATCTGCGAGCACTTTCCCTATACCCGCCAGGAGTTGTTCCACCTGGCGCAGGTCGGCGAGATAAAAACGTTTCAGGACATGCTCGGCCAGCACGGCAGTGGACGCGGCTGCGATATCTGCAAGCCGGCCATCGCCTCCATCATGGCCTCCCTGTGGAATGAGCACGTGCTGGAACTGCCCCACGTTGGTCTGCAGGACACCAACGATACCTTCCTCGCCAATATGCAGAAGGACGGCACCTATTCCGTCGTGCCGCGGGTGGCCGGCGGCGAAATCACCCCGGACAAGCTCATCGTACTGGGCGAGGTGGCGAAGGAGTACGGCCTTTACACCAAGATCACCGGCGGCCAGCGCATCGACCTGTTCGGCGCGCGCCAGCACCAGTTGCCGGAGATCTGGCGCAAGCTGGTGGAGGCCGGCTTCGAGACCGGCCACGCCTACGGCAAATCCCTGCGCACGGTGAAATCCTGTGTCGGCAGCACCTGGTGCCGCTACGGCGTGCAGGACAGCGTCGGCATGGCCATTCTGCTGGAGAACCGCTACAAGGGCCTGCGCTCGCCGCACAAACTGAAGAGCGCGGTATCGGGCTGCACCCGCGAGTGCGCCGAGGCCCAGTCCAAGGACTTCGGCGTGATCGCCACTGAGAATGGCTGGAACCTCTACCTCTGCGGCAACGGCGGCATGAAGCCGCGCCACGCCGACCTGTTCGCCACCGACCTCGACGACGAGACCCTGATCAGGTACATCGATCGCTTCCTCATGTTTTACGTGCGCACCGCCGACCGGCTGCAGCGCACCTCGGTGTGGATGGACAACCTGGAGGGCGGCCTCGACTACCTGCGGGAAGTGATCATCGACGACAGCCTCGGTATCTGCGCGGAACTGGAACAGCAGATGGCGGCGGTGGTGGGCACCTACCAGTGCGAGTGGACTACCACCATCAACGATCCGGAGAAGCTCAAGCGTTTCCGCACCTTCGTCAATTCCGACGAAGAGGACAGCGGTGTGGTCTTCGTACAGGAGCGCGAACAGATCCGCCCGGCGCGCGCCGAGGAAAAAATCCGTCTCGTGGCCAGCAGCAAGTAAGTCGCGGGAGCGCAGCAATGACAGGAGTGAAGGGGATGGAAGCGGTGAAGCAGGATCAATGGGAAGTGGTATGCACCCGGAGCGATCTGGTGGTGAATTCGGGCGTGTGTGCGTTGGTGAACGGGGAGCAGGTGGCCATCTACTACCTGCCCGACACCGAGCGCAAGGTCTACGCCCTGGGCAATCGCGACCCGATCGGCAAGGCCAATGTCATGTCGCGGGGGATTGTCGGCGACCTGGGCGGCAAGCTGGTGGTGGCGTCACCCCTGTACAAGCAGCACTACGCGCTGGAAACCGGTGCCTGCCTGGAAGAGGAGGGCGTTTTCATTCCCTGCTATGACGTCCAGCTGGATGGCGATGAAGTACACGTCAGGGCGGCGGGCTGAGGCGGGATAGAAGGCGATGCTGTTTGGAAGACGCAAGAAAAACCCTATCATTCTGCGCGACAAGGGCGTAGTGGACTGGAAGTACGCCACCTGCGGCTACTGTTCCACCGGCTGCGCCATGGAAGTGGGGCTGGACAAGGACGGCAAGGCCGTGACCACCCGCGGGGTTGCAGACGCACCGGTCAATCGCGGCAAGCTCTGTATCAAGGGCATCACCGAGGCGGGGATTCTCGACGCGGCGGGTCGCGGCACCGAGCCCCTGCTGCGCGGCCATACCTACGATCCCTGGCAAACCGTGAGCTGGGATGCGGCGCTGGATAAAACCGCCGCCGAGTTCCAGCGCATCCAGGAAAAGTACGGCCGCGACTCGGTGGCAGTGGTGTCCACCGGGCAGATACTGACTGAGGAATTCTACACCCTCGGCAAGCTGGTACGCGGCATCATTGGCACCAACAACTACGACGGCAACACCACCCTGTGCATGGCGTCGGCAGTATCGGGCTACAAGCGCTCCTTCGGCTCTGACGGCCCGCCCGGCTGCTACGACGATTTCTCCCACACGGACTGCCTGCTGGCCTTCGGCTCCAATCTGCCGGAGCAGCACCCGGTTATTTACTGGCGCCTGAAAGAAGCGCTGGAAGAACGCAAATTTCCGATTATCGTGGTCGACCCGCGGGTGACCATGTTCGCCCAGTTCGCCGACATCCACCTGCCGATCACGCCCGGCACTGACCTGGTGCTGCTGAACAGCCTGTGCCATGTGATTCTCAAGGAAGGCCTGGCGGACGAGGATTTCATCGCTGCCCACACTAATGGCCGCGAAGCGTTCGCCGCCCTGGTGGACGAGTACAACCCGGGCATGGCGGCGAAGATCACCGGCATCGACGAGGACACCATCCGTCACGTTGCGCGGCTGTATGCCAGTGCCGGCGCGGCCATGAGCATCTGGACCATGGGTATCAACCAGAGCACCCACGGTTCCGACGGCGTCTGCGCCATCAACAACCTGAACCTGATTACCGGCAATATCGGCAAGCCCGGCGGTACGTCGCTGTCCATTACCGGCCAGTGCAACGCCATGGGTACGCGGGAGTGGTCGTCCTGCTCCGGCCTGCCCGGTTACCGGGCGCTGGAAAATCCGGCCCACCGCGAGGAGATCGGACAGTTCTGGGGCGTGGACCCGGAATTCTTCCCGAAACAGCGCGGCCGCTTCATGACCGATATTTTCCCTGCCATCGAGACCGGCGAGATCAAGGCCCTGTGGCTGGTGGCCACCAACCCCATGACCTCCATGCCCAACACCGGGCGTATCCGCAAAATCCTGGAAAAACTGGAGTTCTGCGTGGTACAGGACGCCTACCAGGACGTGGAAGCCACCCAGTACGCTCACGCCTATTTCCCGGCCAGCGTGTGGGCCGAGAAGGACGGCTGCTTTACCAACACCGAGCGCCGCGTCAATCGCGTCACGCCGGTGACCGCGCCGCTGGCCAATTCCAAACCGGATCTGTGGATCTTCAACCAGCTGGCCAAGCGCTGGGAGCAGGGCGCGAGGATGAACTTTCCCGAATCTGCCTCGGATGTTTTCGAAGAGATGAAACTGCTCTCCGTGGGGACCGGTGCCAACGGCGCGCCGCGCATGCTGGATATCTCCGGCATGAACCACGCGCTGATCGAGCAGCAGCGCGGCATCCAGTGGCCGATGCGCGCCGGCGATGAGACCGGCGCCGCGCGACTCTACAGCGACGGTGTGTTCCAGTTTCCGGACGGGCGGGCCAAACTGTTGGCCCTGCCCTGGACCGACAACAATGAAAAGCCCGATACGGACTTTCCCTTCTGGCTCAACAGCGGCCGGGTGGTGGAGCACTTCCACACCCGCACCCGCACCGGCAAGGTGGGCAACTGCAACAAATTCAGCCCCACCGCCTACATGGAAATGAACCCGGACGCGGCGCGCGAGATCGGCGTTGAACACATGCAGTACGTGCGGCTGGTATCCCGGCGCGGCGATGCGATTGTGCTGGCCCAGCTCACCCAGCGGGTGCCGCGCAACATGGTCTTTGTTCCCTTCCATTTTCACGATTGCGTCAACCGGGTGTCGCTGGGACTGCTCGACCCGCACTCGCGCCAGCCGGCCTTCAAGCAGGCCGCGGTGCGTATCGAGCAGGTGGACCAGGCGGAGGCGGCGCGACTCAACCGCGAAATGAGAGCTTATTGATGACGGTAAAACTGTTCGAACCCATTGCCAGCTCGCGGCCTTCCCAGTCGTTGTTTCCGCTCAGGGACAACGAGCCGGACTATGCCCTGTTAAAAGATCCGCAGAGCGCCGAGCGCAATCGCTACGGTAATCCCATTGCCCTGATCGACCTGGTAGACGAGGCCTCGTCGCTCAATATCAACGGCGTTAGCGAAAAAGGTTTCAATCCCAATCGCAACAAGCAGCACGCCTTTCACTTTACCGCCGACAACTGCATTGGCTGCCACGCCTGCGAATCCGCCTGCAGTGAAAAGAACGATCTTCCGCCGCACCTGAGCTTCCGCAGCGTGGGTTACGTGGAAGGGGGCACCTACCCCAACTTCGTGCGCATGAACATCTCCATGGCCTGCAACCACTGCGACGACCCGGTGTGCCTGAAGGGCTGCCCGACCCGCGCCTACACCAAGCACCCGGAATATGGCGCCGTGATCCAGGACCCGGACATCTGCTTCGGTTGCGGCTACTGCACCTGGGTCTGCCCCTACAATGCGCCACAGCTCGACCCGGTGGCCGGGCAGGTCGAGAAGTGCAACATGTGCGTCGACCGGCTGGAAGTCGGGTTGAAACCGGCCTGCGTGTCCGCCTGCCTGGGCAACGCCCTCAACTTTGGCGTGGTGGAAAACACCCCGGAACGGCGCGAGCAGATCGACACCCGCATTCCCGGTTTCCCCGATCCGGAAATTACCAAGCCGAATATTCGCTTCCAGCAGACCCGCAACATGCCGCGGGAGCTGACCCGCACCGATTCCGCGCCGATCAAGTATCGCCGCGATGATGCCGCCGGCCACTACCGCCCGGCGGTGGACAAAAAGAGCGGCAGCGCCAGGTTCTGGAACCTGCCGCGCCTGTCCAGTCGCGAGAATCCGCTGGTCCTGTTTACCCTGGCGGCCCAGGCCGCGATCGGCCTGTTCGCCATGCTCTTCATTGGCAGCATGACCGGCAATGACGTCGTCTCGTCCATTGGTGTGTCGGTAGTCTATCCCGCTGCGGTGGCGCTGTGCCTGGGGCTGGTGGCCTTTGGCCTGTTCATGTCCACCGTGCATCTGGGCAAACCCATTCGCTTCTACCGCGGTTTCAACAACCTGCGCCACTCACCGGTGGCGCGGGAAGGTGCCGGGGTGGCCGGTTTCATGGCCTTTGCCGGGCTGCATATGGTGGCGGTGCTCGGGCAGCAGGCCTGGCTGCAGGACTACTTGCCTGCACTGGCGCAGTTCAATGGCTCACTGGCCGCAGCCGCTGCAGCAAGCGGTGTGCTCGCCATCGCCAGCTCCGCCATCGGCCTGTACTACATGTACCGCTGCTACCGCATCAAGGCGCGCCCCTTCTGGGACAACAGGCAGACCGCGTTTTCCTTCGTTGGCTGCAGTCTCTATCTCGGCGGCCTTGCGCTGGCCGCGGTGGGCAGTGTGGCGCTGTTACTGGAAGGCGCGTCGATTGCACCACTGCTGTCACTCTGTGGCGTACTGATGGGAACGGGCCTGGCGCTGGAGGGGCTGGGTCTGTACCTGCACGCCCGCGATATGGACGCGGCGAACAATGAAGGTACTGTGTCCCATTACGTGCAGTGCACAACCTTTGGCAAAACCTATCTGCTGCGCAACGCCCTGCTTGTATTGTGCGCCGCAGGCCTGCTGCTGGCGCCGCTGTATGTTGCAGCAACGGCCGGTGTGGCGTTCTGGCTTGTGCTGGCCCTGGCCGCGGTTGTCGTTGCGGTTATTGGCCGCGCGCTGTTCTATGTGCTGGTGGTGCCGACCACCATGCCCGGCGCCTTCTTCTGGAAAAACAAGGGTTTCGAGCAGCACGCCCGGGACATCGGCCTCGCCGCCATGCCCCAGGTCGGTGTGGTGCCGGACCTCCACTGATTTTACAGCTCCTTGTTCGCGTCGGGGGCTGACCTGCTCTCCGGCGCGTTTTTTACCGTTGTGCGGCCCTGCCAGCGACAGGCGGCTTTCATACACGCTCTCGGCACGTATGTCACCGAGCAATTAGAATCAGTACAGGCAGAGGCGACTGGTTGAATCCACACCTCAAAGCGGTCATTGGCCCCAGTCGACGCCTGAGGTAGATTGGCACCGCCCGTTTGAGTAGAGGCTTATGCTTTCTGTAGCAGCCAGGTTGGAGTTATTCCCACGATGGCGGAGTTAGCCATTCGTTATTGTTTTCCCATAGCCACTGCGTCGCTAATCGCTGGGTGTGGGCGATTCTGTTGAACTCGTGCAGATCCAGCCCAGCCATTCATGCCGGGCTGTTCGATTGAAACGCTAAATGTAGGCCTTCTGCGTTGGCTTGCCCGGTTGGATATAGATCAGCACAGTTTTTAACCAATATTCCGGGATGCTTTATTCTGCTTGGTGCAGAGGACGGTGAAAACAGTCCGTCCCTTCATTACCATTATTATGACGAGTTGCTTGAAACCGGTTCGGATTATTGGGTTAATCTGGACAGGATACTGCTTGGGTAAGTTTATTCCGGTTCCTTTGTGACAAGTGTCAACCAGTCATTTGCAAAACTGTCAGATGGCAGCCAGGTCGTGTCTTCCTTACGTACATCTTCTTCACGACCAAGGGTATGGTTATAAATATTACCGACAGTTCCCATATCTTCGTTCACCGGTTTTAAAGCCTTATAGCCTATTGCACCATCGGTCATGCGAAGCTTCATCACGGCTTCATAGTAAGAAACGGCAAGGTCACGACTACCGGCGACGTCGTGTGCTACCCCCTTTTCTTCGGCAAGAGTCCAAAGAGCACCGGCGCGCCGATTGGTCAGGTACATGCCTTTAATCATAGTGTTACGGCTTGGCAAATCTTCAAGCCCAATCACATAAAGCCCGGGTGTTTGCCGTGTCGCTTCCGGCGGGACGGATGAATAATAATAACCGCCCTTGTTTACCACATAGGCAATGACCCGTTCCGGTATCCATGATGCGATTTCGTGGTTTATTTGGCCGCCGGCAGACATTCCCCAAAGCAGGAAGGGCGCGTAGGAAAGCTCCTCATGTCCGCTTTCCTTGGCAATTGTATCAATGGCGCTAATGAAGGCCTTACCACTGCCTCTGCTTACCTGAATATACTCTTCGATCATCATGTTTGGATGCACGTGGTCGGTAAAGTATGTTCCCATGAGGGCAAAATGATGCTTGTTGGCAAATTCCTGCCAGTATGCGTCATCAACCTGACCGCGCCCGTCACCGTTCGATCCGGGGTTAAGCATTAAAATACCACGAATTTTTTCATGCTTCGGGTTCATCCAGATTTTAAACGCAGCCATGTTATAAACATTGCCCGGCTCCACAACGGTTTCGTATGTTTCGCTGTGCGCGATACCTGTGGATAACAGGAAAAAAGTCAGTGTTAAACAAATCTCTTTGAATGACATTTTTATCCCATTGATTATTTTGACAGTATAAAACTATGCGCCCGGCGGCAGGGGCCTGCCGCCGGGGAATCGCGACTCACGTTTCCGATGAATTGAGGTAGTCCACCGCCAGTGTGGTCAGTGCTTCCACCCCCAGCTTGAGTGCGTCTTCGTTGACGAAAAAGTGAGGAGAATGGTTCATGGCCGCTTCGGCGATACCAACACCGTCCTTGTTGACACCCAAAATGAATATCAGGCCGGGGATTTCCTCCTGGTAGAGAGAGAAATCTTCGGCGCCCATGACAGGATCGGTTTCCAGCAAGCGCTGCTGCCCGACCACCTTTTGTAGTGACGGCACGGCAAACTGGGTCAAGGCCGGATCATTGTAGGTAACGGGATAACCGCGATTCACGGTCACTTCCGCAGTGGCGCCCGCCGCTTCGGCAATGTTGCTGGCGGTGATTTGCAGGCGGCGGTGAAGGTCATCCTGCATAGCGCTATCAAAGGTGCGTATGGTGCCGATCATGGTGACCTTGTCCGGGATGATATTGCCGCGTACGCCGCCTCGAATGGAGCCGATGGAGATCACCGCCGGAGCTCGCGTGATGTTCAGTTGTCGCGCCGGAATCAACTGGATAGCGTTGGCAATCTGGCCCGCCACTACAATCGGGTCGATGCCTGTCCAGGGGGACGAACCGTGGGTCTGTTTGCCTTTTACGGTAATCTCGAACATATCTGATGCAGCCATGATCCCCTTGGCTCGATAGCCGATAAACCCTGTCGGGAAAGGGCCGACATGCAGACCGAAAATGGCCTCCGGTTTGGGATCGCCTGATAGAACGCCATTTTCTATCATCAGTTCGGCGCCGCCTTCTTCCCCTTCCGGCGCACCTTCCTCGGCAGGCTGGAATATGAATTTAACGGTGCCCGCCAGTTGCTCGCGATGCCTGGCGAGAACCTCGGCCACACCCATCAGAATGGCGGTGTGGGCATCGTGCCCGCAAGCGTGCATGACCCCCACTTCCTCGCCGCGATACTGGGTTTTGACCTTTGAGGCAAAGGGCAGGTCCACCTGTTCGGTGACCGGCAGGGCGTCCATGTCGGCCCTCAGGGCAACGGTGCGGCCGGGTTTGCCGCCTTTCAGGACGGCTACTACGCCCGTGTGGGCGACACCGGTCTGTACCTCCAGGCCGAGATCCTTCAAATGCTTGGCAACCAGTTGGGCTGTGCGGAACTCGCGATTGCCCAGTTCCGGGTGCTGGTGTATATCGCGGCGCCAGGCAATGACTTTGTCATCGACGGCGCGTGCCGCTTCCGACCATTCTCCAGCGAAACTGGATGGAACGACGACGGACGCGAGGCCCAGGCCGAAGATCAACGCTTGCATCAGTGTGTTATTCATCATAGTTGTACCCTGTATAGCCTTGGCAGGCTCACTCATCATGCTGTTAGTAGTGGTAGTTGCTGGTCGCCATTAGTCGGGCTTCCAAAACGGCAAAGGGTGAGAAGCCGAAAAGCACCGTTGATGCCGATAGCAGGCCGCTGACCATACGAGCTCGCCGGGATGCAAAAGCCGGTCGCTAACCGGCAGCGGATGCCAGCGAAGCATATACCACAACCCGAACATCCTCGCTCACAGTAAGCGCCTTCCGTTTGAGCAGGGTTTCACGCGCCTCGGCACTGGTGCGGTAGTGGTGAGGGGGCATGGCCAGCAGTGCGCGACGCATGTTTACACTCCTTCCGGGGCGGCGGCTGTTGTCGCCCGGCTGTCCGCTTCGCTGTTGGGCTGACCGCAGGACGCATCGCAGTGAATATTATCCACCACCTTGCCGGCGGCGAGGTCGCGAACCCAGTCCAGGGCGCGCACGCCACTGGTCTCGCGGCTGTACAGTTCCGGGTAGCGCAGCAGGGTATGAAAGGTACCCGGCGCGGTGTAGCTGCGGAAATGGGGTAGCGCTTTTTCCAGTTCAGCGCGGTTCGCGTCGAGGCCCGGCAACAGGGGCGCCGGGTAGCCCAGCAGGCCCTGGAACATGTCCTGTACCTGGTCGTAGGCATTGTCGTACTGGTGGAAGCGAATCGCGGGATAGGCGGCTGCCGCCGCCAGATACCAGTCGACAAGGCCGGTGGTGTCCTCGCGATAGTCCTGCGCCTGCAGCCACTCCGGCAGATCCCGGAACACGCTCCAGTTGCGCCACAGCGATTCAGGCGGGGGCATGCGGTAGCCGCCTCCGCCGCCGGCAAACTGGATCACCTGTGCATCGGGATAGTGCCCGGCGACTTCCGCGGCAAAATAGGGCGAGGAGATGGCCCCGGCACTGGCGCCGGACACCAGCAGGGTCCGCGCAGCTGGAAATGCGCCGTAGGTATACTCCAGCACCGCCTGCGCATTGATGCGGCCGCGGTGGGCTATTACCAGTTCCCCGCCATCGGCGGTGGTGTAGGTGTGGTCCGCGGTACCCAGGTGGACATCGCCGGTGCAGTAGGCAGCGAATACCTGGGTCCAGTCGCGGAAGGGGTTTTCCGGGTTGTCCAGGTCAAAGGCACCGCCCAGCTGGCGCGGGTCATTACCCCAGTCGGCACCGGCGGCCATGCGGTAGAGAAAGCGCCCGTCGGCCGGGTTGGCGGCCGGGTCACAGGTCTCGGCCGACCAGCAGGCGCCACCACCGTTGAAAAACAGCATGACCCGCTCACTGTCGGCCCGGCGCACATAGAAGCGGTAGGGACTGCCGTCGGCGCAGCGGGTTTCTCCACCCGGCTGGACGGTTTCCCAGCCGCTGCCCGATTCTGCAACCACCGGTATAGACAGCGCACCGCACAGCCCCAGCAGCGCAGCCGCGGTTGTGGTACGCATCACCGCGACGCTTCGGGATAGGCGGCGATGCATTCCACCTCGACCCGACCACCCAGGCCGATACCGCTGGCACCGAAGGCGCTGCGCGCCGGGAACGGGGCTTCGAAGAACTGGCGATACACGGCGTTGAACTGTTGCCACTCCGCCATATCCACCAGCATCACCGTGCACTTCACCACATTGCCCATATCCAGTCCGTTGCGCTGCAGTACGGCACGGATATTCTCCATGGTCTGCCGCGCTTCGGCCTCGATGCCACCCGGTACCCGGGTCAGGGTGCCGGGTTTGACCCCGAGCTGGCCGGACAGGTACAGGGTGTCGTCCACCCGCACCGCCTCGGAAAACGGCAGTTCAGTGGCGGCGCCCTCCTGGTTCAGGAATTGCACTTCGGCGGCGAAGGCGGGGGAACCGGCCAGGCAGAGCCCGACCAGCGCCCAGCGCCATACGTCGTGGAACCTGTGTTGTCGGCGCATGGCCACCTCAGTCAAAGGTATAGGCCACTTCAATGCCGTAGGTCCGCGGATCACCGGGCATTTGCACGATGGTGCCGAGGAAGTCGGCGGAATCGTTGTCGAAGTACTCTTCATCCAGCAGGTTGCGCGCCCACAGGTACACCGACCACTTGCCCATGTCCTCGAGGCCCACGCGCGCGTTGAGAATGTCGTAGCTGTCTACATAGCCATAGGGAATGCTGCCCCCGGGCGTTGAGACCTTGATGTTGTCCTCGGTGGTGAAGGCGGCGTCGGTGTAGCTCCAGTCCACCCGGGTGACCAGGTCGGCGCCCAGGCTGGCAATGGGGTAGTTGTACTGGGCAGTAAAGGCCGCACTCCACTCGGGCGCCATCGGCAGGGTGTTGCCGGACAGGTCCGCACCCAGGCCGGCTGGGTTGCGGGCGGAACCGCCACCGGGGAAGTCCTCGAATTCCGCCTTGTTGTAACCCACGGCGCCCTGCAGCAGCAGTTCCGGGGTGGCGTACCAGGTAGCCTCCGCCTCGAAGCCGCGGGACTGCACTTCGGCCGCGTTGCGGATGGTGATGGCGGAGATGTTATTGCCCAGGTCCACAAACTGGTTCAGCTGGTAATCTTCAAAGTCCATCTGGAAGGCAGACAGGGCAAAGCGCAGCTTGTCATCCAGTGCCGTGCCCTTGTAGCCGATCTCGTAGGCGTCGACGGTTTCCGGGTCGAAATCCAGGCCGTTGTCGAACACCTGCTGAGGCACGAAATCGACGTTGAAACCGCCGGCCTTGAAGGCCGACGAGTAGCGCAGGTAGATGTTGCTGTTGTCGCTGATGGCATAGGTCAGGCTGACAGTGGGGGAAAAGTCATTGTAGGACTTGTCGTCCTCGTACACCGCCACGGTTTGACCGTCGACAATCGGCCCCGCCGCTACGCCGAAGAGCTGCGCCACGGTGACGGGAACCACCCCGCCCACCATAACGACATCGCCGGCGATGGTGTAGTCGACGGTCTTCTTCTCGTCGGTATAGCGGGCGCCAAAGCCCAGGGTCAGGCGATCCGTCAGGTCGTAGGTACCGTTGAGGAAGACCGCCCAGCTTTCGGTATCCACCTGGCCGCCGGTACCGACCTGGCTTTCAGTGAACTGGTCGCCAAAAGGTGCCAGCGGCGGCGCGAGGACGGCGAACAGGGTGCCGGTTTCGCTGCCGAGCGTGGACGATCGCTGGGTCTTGGCCTGTTCATCGTAGAGGTACAGCCCGGCGACGTACTGCAGGCGCTCGCCGGCGGGGGAGATCAGCTGGAATTCCTGCGACCACTGCTCGTACTGGTCGGGAAAATCCACCCGAATGATGTCGATGGCGGAGTGGTCGGTATCCTGGATGCGATCAGACTCGGTATCGCGGTAGGCAGTGATGGAGCGCAGGCTGTAGTCGTTGCCCAGTTCCAGGTCGAGGGTACCGGAAATGCCCCAGATCTCGCGCTCTTCATAGTTGTCCACGTTGTTGGAGATTTCGAAGCGCTTGGGTGCCAGGGGGTCGGGGTAGACGGTACCTGACCAGTCGGTCTGGGCTTCGCCCATGAAGGACACCCGCTCGGATTCGAGGTAGTCGGCGGCAAGGTTGAAGTCCAGGCGGTCGGTCTCGTAGCGCAGCTGGCCGCGGAAGGAGGTGCCGTCGCGCTCGTTGAACTCGGTGCCGGTGGTGATGTTGTCGATGTAGCCGTCGCGGTGGTTGTCGCTGACCGAGAAACGGGCGGCGAGGCTGTCGGTGAGGGGCGTGTTGACGATGGCCGACACGCGGTGCGAGTTATAGTTGCCGTACTCACCGCGCAATTCCGTCATGAATTCCTGGTCCGGGCGCGCGGTGATCAGGTTGATGGCCCCGGCCACCGTGTTCTTGCCGAACAGGGTGCCCTGGGGGCCGCGGGCGATTTCCACCCGCTCCAGGTCGAGGATGTCCATGTTCTGGGCCGGGGACTGACCGAGGTAGACGCCATCCAGGTACATGCCGACGCGGGTGTCGAAACCGATGTTGCGGGTATTGGCGCCGACGCCGCGAATGCGCACGGCGGTATTGTTGTCGTTGCCGGAACTCAGGGTGACATTGGGCACAAACTCCGCCAGTTCGCGCATCTGGCGCACACCGGTTTTGTTCATCGCATCGCTGCTCATCACCGCCATGGAGATGGGCACATCTTCCAGGCTTTCGCTGCGCTTCTGGGCGGTGACTACCACTTCCTCCAGCAGGCCGGTGGACTGGGCAAAAGACTGGGTGGGCAGCAGGGTGGCGGAGGCCAGGCCGACGGCCAGGGTCAGAATACGTCTGTGCATATCAGTGGTTTCCTTATCTGTTTGTGTGCGATCACGCAACGCGACGGCTACAAATTATTCAGTTTTGCGGGCCGGCGTGGTTGACACGAGAGGACAAAAGCAAGACATTATAGGACTCGTCAGCGCCCGAACCCCGCTAATGCCCACCCAGCCCACACTTTTGGCCAGCAGTACGATCCTGTCCGGCATGGACGGTGCCGCGAGAGAGCTGGGTTTTGACCTCGACGCCGCCTTTCTGCGACACGGCATCGACCCGGTCACGGCGCGCACGCCCAACGGCTTCATCTCCCGCCAGTGCTTCCGCAATTGCCTGGAATCTCTGGCACAGGAGCTGAACTGCCCCCATCTGGCGCTGGTCGTTGCCCGCCACCCGGCGGCGGTCGTCTCCAGCGCGCTACACCAGTACATCCGTGCCAGCGCCACCCTGCGCCAGGCGCTGGGGCAGGGTTACGTCTACCTGTGCAATCTCAACGGCACCCTGTGGCGCCTGCAGCCGGACGGCAGCGACGTCAAGCTGATACGCACCGTACCCCGGGGCGAGGACGGCAAGAGCCCGCAGATGCAGGCCCTGTCGGTGGCCCGTCATTTCAGGCTGCTGCAGGACATTCTGGGTGAGAGCTGGACGCCCCAATCGGTGTCTTTCACTTTTGAACCGGCGCGCGGCATCCGCCAGCACTTCACCCGCTTTTTCCAGGCTCCGGTGTACTACGCCCAGGAGTATGACGGATTGCGCCTGACCGGGGACGAAATGGATCGCCCCATTGCCACCCACGACCCGGAATTGCTGGCTATCCTCCAGCAGTACCTGGCCAGCCGGCCCCAGCAGACACCGGACAACCTGACCGGCCGCGTTTCCACCCTGATCCGCCAGCACCTGGGCGAGGGCGATTGCCGCGCGACAACGGTGGCCAGCCAGCTGGGGTTGCACAGCAAGAGCCTGCAGCGGGCGCTGCGCCGAGAAAACACCAGCTTTCGCGCCCTGCTCCAGGAGGCGCGCCTGGATATTGCCGCCCACCACCTATCCACCTCCAGTATAGAACTGGCGCGCCTGGCCGACATGCTCGGCTACAGCTGTGCCAGCGCCTTGTCGCGGGCCTTCAAACAACGCCACGGTGTGTCGCCGCGACACTGGCGCAGCGAGCCTGGTCAGGCACCCACGGAAGGCGGCGGCTGAGGCTCTGCCGCAAATCGACAAAGCCTTTGCCAGGGGCGAGAGCAGCTATTCCAGGGTCCTCACCATGACCCGGGTGGCCACGGCAGACAACGAGGATTACCTGCTGATGGTTGCCCGCCATGGCACGGCCAGTCACATGGAAAAGCTGGTGGGCAAGTTTGACCGGGTGCAGAAGCGACAGTCTGAAATCTGGAGGACAATCACACAGCCGTCATTGTTGGGAGTTCGAACACCAGCAGTGGCTCAGTCCCGATACCGCCCCGCGACCTTCATACCGGATCGTAACCCCGCCCGGAAGACGTCACGCTCTCCCTTGGTGCCTGCGCACCGATAACGCCCTTGAAGTTGCACCACCGCGGCCAGCTTTATTCAGCAAAATGGCCCCCCATCGCCAAGCTGGAAAACCCGAAACCCATTAACTAATTGAAAATAAAGAGTTTCCATTTTTCTGGCACGCGACTTGTAGTACCCATGCCGCACTATCAATCCACCGCTACTCCTCTTGTAACGGGCAACGACGCCTTTGCACATCACTCCCAGACAGTGATGGCAGGGGAGTCGCTTGATTGCTTTTCGTGTGGCCCTGATGGCTACACCGTACAAGGGGAATGTAAAAATGCAGCGCAGCTGGAAAACTCTCGCAAACTGGCGCAGGTTGCCACAGGTTCTTCTGACCGCCGGTGCCATGCTGTTCAACGCGGCCGTTCAGGCTGAATTGGGCGCAGCGGAAAAAGACGAGCTCAAATTCGGCTTTATCAAACTCACCGACATGGCCCCCCTGGCCATTGCCTACGAGAAAGGCTACTTCGAGGACGAGGGCCTCTACGTCACGCTGGAAGCCCAGGCCAACTGGAAGGTGCTACTGGACGGCGTGATCGACGGCCAGCTCGACGGTGCCCACATGCTGGCCGGCCAGCCGCTCGCCGCCACCATCGGCTTCGGCACCAAGGCCCACATCGTTACCCCCTTTTCCATGGACCTCAACGGTAACGGCATTACTGTATCCAACGCGGTCTGGGAAGAAATGAAGACCCACGTACCGATGGATGGCGGCAAGCCGGTGCACCCGATCAAGGCCGATGCCCTGAAGCCGGTCGTTGAGAAGTACAAGGCCGAAGGCAAGTCCTTCAACATGGGCATGGTGTTCCCGGTGTCCACCCATAACTACGAACTGCGCTACTGGCTGGCGTCGGGGGGAATCCATCCGGGCTATTACGCGCCGCACAAGGGCGATACGTCCGGCCAGATCAACGCCGACGCGCTGCTGTCGGTGACACCGCCACCGCAGATGCCGGCCACCCTGGAGGCGGGCACGATCTACGGCTACTGCGTGGGCGAGCCCTGGAACCAGCAGGCGGTGTTCAAGGGTATCGGCGTGCCGGTGATTACCGATTACGAGATCTGGAAAAACAATCCCGAAAAGGTTTTCGGCCTGACCGAGACCTTTACCGAGCAGTACCCGAATACCACCGTGCGCGTGGTCAAGGCCCTGCTACGCGCTGCCAAATGGCTGGATGAGAACAATAATGCCAACCGTCCCGAGGCGGTGGATATCCTGTCCTGGCCGGAGTACGTCGGCGCAGACGCGGAGGTCATCGCCAACTCCATGACCGGCACCTTCGAGTACGAGAAGGGCGACAAGCGCGAAGTGCCCGACTTCAACGTGTTCTTCCGCTACAACGCCACCTACCCCTACTACTCCGACGCCATCTGGTACCTGACCCAGATGCGCCGCTGGGGCCAGATAGCCGAGCCCAAATCCGACGACTGGTACAAGCAGGTGGCGCAGAGCGTGTATCGCCCCGACCTGTACCGCAAAGCGGCCGAGGAACTGATCGCCGAGGGCGAGATGGAGGCGAGCGACTTTCCCGACTTTGCCAGTGAAAGCGGTTACAAGCCGGTGCAGGACGAATTCATCGACGGCGTGAGCTACGACGGTCGCTCCCCCAACGCCTATCTCGAGAAGTTTTCGATCGGCCTGAAGGGCGCTGACGTCCTGTAAGGACATCCGGATATCCAGTCACTGCAACGCCAGGAGGTGGAACATGGCTGACGCAATCGCAAGTGAACGCGGCGCGGAAACGCTGGCGCTGGACCAGCGTTTCGAGCAGATCATCGAACGTATTCATCCGCAGCGGCTGGTGAAGGCGCTACTGCCGCCGCTGCTGGGCATCTGTGTTTTTCTCGGGCTGTGGCAGGCGGCCGCCGAGCGTATCGATACTTCGCTGGGCCAGTTCCCCGGTCCGGTGCAGGTGTGGCAGCAGGTAGAGGGGCTCGCCGCCGAGCACCAGCGCGCCCGCGATAAGGAGGCTGCTTTCTACCAGCGACAGGAGGATCGCAACGCAAAAAAGCGGGCGGCCAATCCGGACGCCACGGTGAAGTGGCGGGATTACACCGGCAAGCCGGTGTTTCTGGACCAGGTGCAAACGAGCCTGGTGACCGTGGCCGCAGGCTTCGTACTGGCCAACCTGGTGGCGATTCCCCTGGGCATCGTCTGCGGCCTGTCCAGTGGGGTGTACCGGGCGGTCAACCCGATCATCCAGACCTTCAAGCCGGTCTCGCCGCTGGCCTGGTTGCCGCTGGTGACGATGGTGGTGAGTGCCACCTATACCAGTACCGAGCCGCTCTTCGACAAGTCCTTTCTCACCTCCGCGATCACCGTTGCCCTGTGCTGCTTGTGGCCGACCTTGATCAATACCACGGTGGGCGTGGCGGGTATCGATCGTGACCTGGTCAATGCCAGCCGGGTGATGTCCCTGTCGCCGATGCTGCATGTGCGCAAGATCGTGTTGCCGGCGGCCATGCCGATGATCTTCACCGGACTGCGACTGTCGCTGGCCACCGGCTGGATGGTGTTGATCGCGGCGGAGATGCTGGCCCAGAACCCCGGGCTCGGCAAATTCGTGTGGGATGAATTCCAGAACGGCAGTTCCGACTCTCTCGGCCGCATCATGGTGGCGGTGCTGGTGATCGGCTTTATCGGCTTTCTGCTGGACCGGCTGATGCTGGCCCTGCAGGGCCGCTTCAACTGGGACAAACAGGCGGTGCTGCGCTAGGCGCTGCGAGGAGATGACGATGAAAGCGAACTACCTGGAACTGAGCGGCGTCGGTATCGAGTTCGAAACCGGCGGCAAGACCCCGTTCCGCGCCCTGCAGAACGTGAACCTGAAGATGGCCGAGGGGGAGTTTGTCTCGCTCATTGGTCACTCGGGTTGTGGCAAGTCCACGGTGCTGAACATCATCGCCGGGCTGCATCAGGCCACCGAGGGTGGCGTTATCCTGGAGGGCAGGGAGGTGGTGAAGCCGGGGCCGGACCGGGCGGTGGTGTTCCAGAACCACTCGCTGATGCCCTGGCTGACGGTCTATGACAACGTGGCGCTGGCGGTGGACCAGGTGTTTCGGCACAGCAAGAGCCGGGCCGAACGGCGGGAATGGATCGAGCACAACCTGGCACTGGTGAATATGGACCACGCCCTGCACAAGTTGCCGTCGGAAATTTCCGGCGGCATGAAACAGCGCGTGGGCATCGCCCGCTGCCTCGCCATGCAACCCAAGGTGCTGCTGATGGACGAGCCCTTCGGCGCGCTGGACGCCCTGACCCGGGCCCAGTTGCAGGATTCACTGATGCAGATCCAGGCGGACCTCGGCAATACCGTGGTGATGATCACCCACGATGTGGACGAGGCGGTACTGCTGTCGGATCGCATCGTGATGATGAGCAACGGCCCGGCGGCGACCATTGGCGACATTCTCACCGTCGACCTGCCGCGCCCCCGGGACCGGTTGGCGCTGGCGGAGGACGCGCGCTTTGTGCATTTGCGCCATCAGGTGCTGGAGTTTCTGTATGCCCGTCACGGTGTTGCCGCAGCGACCGATACAGGCGCGAAGCCAGTGAGCGCCGCACGGGTGTTGGCCGTGGAAGGGTGTGACAGGACGGACCCGGTCGGGCGCAGCGCCGGTGACAGCCGCGCCGCCTGACGGGCGCCCCCTGCTTTATCGGCGGTGTTGGGCGCCGAGTATTCACGGTCACGGCTAGGTCACAATCGAATCGCTTATGGGACCTTCAATGCGTATATTGGTGCCCTCTACGGATAGAGGATAATCAATTTCCAACGCCAGCGGGACTAATGGCAGGACAATGCCATCGCCGTTTTTTCCAGCAAGGCACTCGCGCTCTGCGCTGTCCCAGGTATCCGTCCAGGCCTTGCGTGAAGCGCTCTCCACCGGGTCAGGGATATACAGCTGTGCGCCGGCTCCAACCACAAGCGGTAGCGGCCTATCCGGCCCGACTACTGCGCCGAAGGCCGGCCCCGAGGTCTGTAGAATCAGCGAAGGCGCTTCAACAGACGAGCATGTTGCATTGGTATATCCCAGATTATTTTTTGAATTGGCTACCTTGACCATCATGCTGCCATCAAACTCAAGCTGAAGAAGGTAGTGTTGTGCATAGCCCTTTAGACGAATGTTAATGCCCTTCCAGTTCGTCCAGTTGCTCGGCTCCAGCCCCTCGCCGGGTTCAATCGTTCCGATGAACCGGCCACGTGCGTCGGTAACGCGCGGATTAGCGTCCTGAAAGGGCTGTAGCACGGCCTGTTCCTTGCTTCCTATGCGTTCAAAGCGCGGAACGAGATAGAAAGCGGCATCCGATTCAATGATCGACATCAGTGCGGGATTGTCGGCAAAGTTCTCCGTGCTCAGGGCACAGGCTTCTGACATGCCGCCGCACAGGTAGCGGGGGCCGGATTGCCACTCTTTGAAGCGGTAATTGGGATGGGATGCTACCCCCGAAAAGCGATCAAGGAAGTAAATATCGAGAACGTCAAACTCACAGAGCTCACCCGCCGGGCAGTTCCGGTTCGTGGATTCTGACGCGACCCCTCCTACGTTATGAGACAGCACAACAATCTTGCAGCCTGCCAACAGATAGACGCCAAGGGCTATCAGTAGCCATTTTGCAGAACGGAAATTTGTCATGAACGCTCTCCCGGACGACTTTATGATTTATAGCACTTACTCGTCGCGGCAAACCACTATTCGCCCCGGTTAGCCCGCCACTTCCAGACTAAAGCGCGCCCGTGGGAAGTGCACATGAACCACACCTGCTTCGGCGGTTTCCCGGCGCAGGATGAATCGTTGCGGCAGGCTCGCCACCAGGGTGCCCCTCACTGCCGCCAGGCCGTAGTCCGAGGGGGCGATGCTGACCGGCTGGCCCAGCAGGGCATCACTGTCGCTGGAGTCCGGCAGTGCGCGGGGCTCGCTGTCGCGGGCGGCGGCGATGCAGCTGTCTGCGCTGATGTCCCGCCATTTGGTGCTGTGCAGGTGGGCGAGGCGCTGGAACCAGTCCCGGGTTTGCGGGTGTGCCGGTAACAGCGACTTGCCGCCGACCTCGATGGCGAACCACAGCCCGTGCCAGGCGCTGAAATCGATCAGGCCGGGTTGCTCGCCGTTCAGGAAAGGGGACGTCAGGCGCACCTCCAGGTCGTCCAGGTAGGCCTGCACCACCGTAGTGCCATCCTGCGGCGGGCGCGCGTCGGGGCTCATCCCCTCGCGCATGCCCTTGCGGTCCCGGAGCAGGCGCAGCAGGCCGAGTGGACCGACATCCGCCACCACCTTACGCACCAGTGGCCAACCGGTAGCCGCGCCCACGAGAGAGAAAAACACCCCCATCTCCGCCCGATCGACGAAAGCCCGCTGAGTACCGTCGAGTGATTGCGGCGACAGTTCCGGGCGGCCAGCCAGTGCCGCGATCTCCTCGCAGATCACCCGCGAGTCACAGAAGATGTCGGCCCCGATCTGCGCCACCGGAATACGCCGGTAGCCGCCGGCGAGGGTGTCCACCAGCGGGCGCGGGGGCATCGGTGTGGTGCGGGCCGAAAGCCAGGGCAGTTCGCAGTAACCGAGCATGGCGCGGATCTTGGCGGCGAAGGGGGATATTTCGTAGTGGTGCAGGATGAAATCGGGCACGCGTGAACTCCGGCATACAGGTGAATGGCTGGTCGCAGTGATGGTAGCACTTCCCCCTGCATCGCTCTGCATTGGGCGGCGAAGAGTCGGCGCGTGGTCTACGCTCAGCAAGTGTGGTTGGTGACCATTCTCCGGGGGAGAGTCTATGTATCGTCGTCAGTTTATCGGTGCCGGCCTGGGCGTGTGGCTGGCGGGGCAGGGGCTATCTGGCAGGGCGCTGGCTGGTGTCTATGCCGGCCTGCAGCAGGTGGATACGGATGTGCAGGCGCTGACCCTGGACAACAGCCAGCAGGTGATTCCCCGTGCGGCAGTGCAGGAACTCGCCGACAGCCTGCGCGGGCGCCTGCTGCTGCCCGGCAAGGCGGGCTACGACCTGGCGCGGCAGGTACTCAACCCCGCCATCGACAAACATCCGGCCCTCATCGTGCAGCCCAGCGGCGCCAGTGATGTGCAGTCGGCGGTGCAGTTCGCCACCGCCAATAACCTGGTGATTGCGGTGAAGTGCGGCGGCCACAGCTTTTCCGGCAAGTCCACCTGTGACGGCGGCCTGCAGATCGACCTGTCCAGCTATCGCAACGTGCAGGTGGACAGCGCTCGCAAGCTGGCCTATGTCACCGGCGGCAGCCTGTTGGGGGCGATCGATCACGAGTGCATGGCCCGGGGGCTGGTGACCACCGCCGGCACTGTGTCCCACACCGGTGTGGGTGGCCTCGCCACTGGCGGCGGGTTTGGCCGGGTGGCGCGCCGCTTCGGGCTGGCGCTGGACAACATTCACGCGGTCGACGTGGTCAGCGCCGATGGCCGCCTGCACCACGCCAGCGCTGAACAGAACCCGGAACTGTACTGGGGCGTGCGCGGCGGGGGCGGCAACTTCGGGGTGGTGACCCACTTTGCGTTCCGGCTCCACCCGATGCAGCGCCAGGTGATCGGCGGATCGCGCACCTACTCCCTCGATCAGGCGCGCCGCGCGCTGGAACTGTACGCCGAGCACTCCACGCAGGCGCCGCGGGAACTCTATCTGGATTGCAGCGTGGGTTATCCGCCGGGAGGAGGCCCCGGTTTTGTCTCTCTCGATCTCTGCTTCAGCGGCCCGACGGCGGATTTCGAGCGGGCGATGCAGCCTTTTGCGGCGCTGGGGACTCCGCTGAAGGACACGGTGCGCAGCATCGACTACGTTGCCCTGCAGCGCAGCACCGACATGTCCGACCCGCGGGCCATGGTGTCCTACGTCAAGGACGGCTTTGTCGAGGGCATCACGCCGGCGCTGATCGACAGTATTCTCAATGGCCTCGAGGGGGGCCCGACGCGCTTCACCCAGTGCTACTTCCAGCATGCCGGCGGCGCGATCGGCGATGTCGACCCCGCGGCCACGGCTTTTGTGCAGCGCTACGCCAGTCACGACCTGATGGTCATTCTGGCCTGGCCGCCGCAGGCCGACGCGGCGGCACACACTGCCTACATCCGCCGCTACTGGAGCGAGCTGGAACCCCATACCCGCGGCTACTACTCGGTGGTGGCAGAAGACAAGGTGGGCACCGCGGCGCTGCGGGACAATTTCGAGGGCAATTTCCAGCGCATGGTGGCGCTCAAGAACCGCTACGACCCGCGCAATCATTTCCGCTTGAACGCAAATATCAAACCGACCGCATCGACTTGACGGCAGGGCGTTCCGTTGCGTCGCAGATTGCTATACAGTCGTACAGTGACAATCTGGCAGATACCATAACAACAGCGGAGGCCCACCATGCTCAGTCGCCTGGACGATTACCCCATCCACCAGACCGCCGAACCCGTCGCCCTCACCGCCAGTAGCGATCGCTGCGCCTACGACCGCTACTGGTACAACGGCCATGACCGGGACGGCGAACTCTATTTCGGCATCGTGCTGGCTCGCTACCCGAATCTCGGCATCATGGATTGCAGTCTCAGCATGGTGGTCGATGGCCGTCAGTACGCCTTTCACGGTTCGCGCCGGGCGCCTGTGGAGCCGACGGAAACGGAAGTTGGCCCTTTCAAGCTGGAGATTCTGGAACCCATGGGGCGCCACCGGGTCACCATCGGCGACAACGATACCGGTATCTCCTGTGACCTCACCTTTACCCCGCGCACCGCCTGTATCGAGGAGGGGCGCCAGACCCTGCGCAATGAGCGCCACTTGATCATGGATGCCACGCGCCTCGACCAGTTCGGTTTCTGGCAGGGCTGGATCCGCTTTGATGGTCGCGAGGTCAAGGTGGATGGGCGTAATACGCTGGGACTGAAAGACCGGTCCTGGGGCATTCGACCCGTGGGAGAGGCTTATCCTGGCGGTGCGCCGATTGACAGTTTCAAGGCGACTCACTTTTGCTGGTTGCCGTTACACTGGGAGGACGAGTGCAGTCTGGTCGGTTGGTTCGAGGATGATGCCGGCAACCAGTGGCATTCCGATCAGTGCATCCTGCCCCACTATGCACAGATGAGCGATATACCTGGAACCACCGACCCTGCGGCGAAGGTCTGGCAGGGCCAGGTTGGTTACCAGCTGGAATTCATCCCCGGCACCCGCCGCGCCCGCCGCGCCACCATCACCATGCGCGATCGCACGGGCGAAAGTCGGGAGATCAGCGTGGAGCCGCTGATGGTGCACCGCATGAAGGGGCTGGGTTACCAGCACCCGGCGTGGGGCCACGGCAAGTGGCACGGTGAACTGGTGATCGCCGGCGAGAGCTGGACCGAGGCCGACCTCGACCCCCTGGCGCTGGAAAACATTCATGTGCAGCAGGTGGTGCGTGCCACCTGTAACGGCAAGGTGGGGTACGGGGTGCTGGAACAGATGCATATCGGACCGTCCAGCAGTTACGGTTTTCACGACTGGTTCGACGGGGCCGCCTGAAGCGGGCCCCGCAGCCACAACAACAATAAGGATTTGCAATGGCGGTCAATGTCCTGCGCGTTTACAAGTGGCTGCTGATCACCCTGGTGGTGCTGGCACTGGCCGCTCTGTTGTTTGTCTATGCGATAGGCGCCTGGAATGTGCTGTTTCCGAGTGCGGACCACGACAGCGTGCCACCGACCCTGCCCGAGGATTTGGGCTCACCGGCGGTGCTGGTGTTCAGCAAGACCAATGGTTTTCGCCACCGCGACGGGATCAGCGGGGGGCGGGAGGTGATCGAGGAGATCGCCGCGCGCAGGGGGTGGTCGGTCTTTGCCACCGAGAACGGCGCGGTGTTCAGCCCCGACGAACTGCGTCACTTCCAGGCGGTGGTGTTTCTCAATGCCACCGGCGACATGCTCAGCCTTGAACAGCAGGGGGTATTCAGCAGATGGTTCCAGCGCGGCGGCGGCTGGGTCGGCGTGCACGCCGCCGGCGACAGTTCCCACCGCTTCTGGGGCTGGTACCTGGAACACCTGGTAGGCGCTGAGTTTACCGCCCACATTCTGGGGCCGCAGTTCCAGGTGGCCACCGTGGAAACGGAAAACCCCGACCACCCGGTCAATCGCGGTCTGCCGGCCCAGTGGGAGCATGAAGAGGAGTGGTATTCCTGGGTGCGCAGCCCGCGCGTCAAGGGCTTCACAGTGCTCGCCACGGTGGACGAGGACAGCTATCAGCCGGTGCAGAAGTTTTTCAGCCACGAGCGCGATCTGCGCATGATTGACCACCCGGTGGTATGGGCCAACTGTGAACGCAGCGGGCGGGCGGTGTATATGGCCATGGGCCACCGCTCGGAGGCCTTCGAAGTGCCCAACGTCCAGCGCCTGCTGGAAAACGCGCTGGACTGGACCCTGGGGTTGACCGAGGGCGGCTGCTGAAACCGCCGTCTTCCGGCGACAATGGCGGGGTCAGGACCCGCCGAAGGGGGGGCGCATTCCGCTGCACAACACGTCGGTGACGTGCTCGGTATCCATGTATTCCTTCAGCTTCATCAGCTTGCCGTCACTGAATTCAAACAGGAAGTGGTAGTCGTTTTCGTAGCTCTGCCCGGAGACGTGCTCGCCCTGGCTGGAGGCTTCCACCGCGACTTTTTCGCCCTCTGCCACCATACCGTGAACAGTAAAACGCAGGCCGTCGGGAAACACGGTAAAGATCTTGCCGATGGCGTCGTGCAATTCGCTGTAGCCGGCCTCGCCGGAAATCAGGGTGTTGCCCATGGTGTGCACGCTGCCGTCCGGGGAATAGGTGTTCACCACGCTGTTGACGTCGCCGGCATTCAGCGCGTCAAAGAATTGGGTGACGATGGTTTTATTGGTTTGTTCTTTGCTCATGCTGCTGCGCCCCTGTCCTTCCGGACCCCCGTTGACTCATTGCATGATAGCCCCCGGGGGCGGCACTGCCACGCCCGGGGGTTCAGCATTCTGAGCCGTACCGCAGCTTGTTTTTGTCAGCGGTTGCGCCCCAGTCGCTCGTGGGCGTCGACCCACTCGTTGCGGCGGGTGGTTTTGTCGACACGGCTGGCGGCGCCGAGGGAGAGTTCGCCCGCCATCACCAGCGCGGCGGCGATTTCCGCCAGCTTCAGGGCCTTGCCGGGACCGTAGCAGTCCATGATTTCAAGGCATTCGCGCTGGGTGGGCAGGGCGGTGCCGCCGCCGTAGGTGGCGACGATCAGGGCCGGCAGGGTGATGGAGAAGTGGTAGTCGCCATCACGCGTCACCTTGTTATAGGTGGTGCACTGGTTGGACTCGCCGATATTGGCGATGTCCTGGCCAGTGGCGAGGTAGAGTGCCGCCAGGCCGTTGGCCGGGTGGGCGGCGTTGTTGGAGGAACTGGTGAGGAAGGCGCTGAGGGTGCTGATACCCTGGCCGTAGTGCATCTGTTCCGGGGTGATGCGCAGGTTGTCGATCAGCACCTGGCGCGGGATGGTGATTTCCGCGGTGACGCGGCGGCCGCGCCCCTTCAGCAGGTTGACCGAGGAGGTTTTTTTCTCGGTGTCGAAATTGCCCGACAGCAGGTAGTGGGACAGGGCCGGGTACTCGCTGTTGATCCACTCGCAGGCGGCGAAGGTCGCCTTGCTGGTCATGTTCTGTCCGGCGGCGTCCCCGGTGCTGTAGTCGAAGCGGGTAAAAACCATATTGTGGGCAATGTAATGCTCGATTTCCCGCAGCTTGCCGACGCTGGTGGTGCCCTCGGCCACGGCGCGCACGCGCTCGGTGTTCTCCACCAGCCACAGTTCAAAGTCGCGGGCGTCGCGGGCGTTTTTGAACACGAAAACCGGGGCCCGCTGCATCGCCTCGCCGCACACCGTGGTCATCACGCCGCCGCTCTCGCGGATCACTTTCATGCCGCGGTTGTAGCTGGCCAGCATGGTGCCCTCGACCGTGGCCATGGGCACGTAGAAGTCGCCCTGGGCGTGCTCGCCGTTGACGCGCAGGGGACCGGCCAGTCCCACCGGAATCTGCGCCACGCCGAACAGGTTCTCGATATTGCCGGACATGACTTCCGGGTCGAAGGAGTAGCGCCGGCTGTGCTCGAGCCTGGCGGGGGTGTTGTCTTCGATGAATTGCTGGCGCTCGGCCACCACTTCGGCGCTGTAATCATTGTCCGGGGAACGGGGAATGGATTTGCTCACGGTTGACTCCACTGTTTGCGGGCGGTGCCCGTTTTGTCAGTTTTAGAATAATGGGTATGGGCGAAGCCGGACAAGTTACCCCGGCTGGCGGTGTCGGTCAATGCCCGGGTTTGTCCGCAACCGGGCGAATCAGGCGGTACCGGGGCTCAGGTGGCCGCGAATCACGTTGAGAAAGTCGCTGCCGTACTTGTCCAGTTTACGCTCGCCGACACCGGATATGTGGGCCATTTCGCTGAGGTTTTGCGGCAGTGCCTCGCACATTTCCTGCAGGGTGCGGTCGTTGAAGATGATGTAGGGCGGTACGCCCTGTTCCTCGGCGAGGCCGCGGCGGCAGTCCCGCAGGGCCTCCCACAGGGCGACATCGATGTAGTCGGGCAGGGGGCCCTTGGTGTGGCGCTGGGCGGTTTTCTGCGGCAGGTCGCGGCGCAGGTCCAGGCGCTCTTCGCCGCGCAGCAGGGGGCGGCACTTCTCCTGCAGGCGCAGGGCGCCGTAGGCCATGTCCACGCTGAGATAGCCGCGTGCCACCAGTTGCCGGAAGACCGAGCGCCACTGGTTGCCGTCGAGGTCCTTGCCGACCCCGAAGGTGGGCAGTTCCCGATGGCCCAGTTGCACGATGCGCTCACTCTCGCTGCCGCGCAGGACATCGATCAGGTGGCTGACTCCGAAGCGCTGGCCGGTGCGGTAGGCTGCCGACAGGGCCTTCTGGGCCGCCTCGGTGCCGTCCCAGGTATTGACCGGGTTGAGACAGGTATCGCAGTTGCCGCAGGGCCCCGGCAGGTTGTCGCCGAAATAGTGCAGCAGGGCCTGGCGTCGACAGCTGGTGATCTCGCACAGGCCGAGCATGGCATTGAGTCGCTGTTGCTCGGCGCGCTTGTGCTCCTCGCTGCCCTCGGAGCCCTCCATCATCTGCCGCAGTTTCATCACGTCCTGCAGGCCGTAGACCATCCAGGCGTCGGCGGGCTGGCCGTCGCGGCCGGCGCGGCCGGTCTCCTGGTAGTAGGCCTCGATGGTCTTGGGCATGTCGAGGTGGGCGACGAAGCGCACGTCGGGCTTGTCGATACCCATGCCGAAGGCGATGGTGGCCACCATGATCAGCCCGTCCTCGCGCAGGAAGCGGGACTGGTGGGTGGCGCGCAGGCGGGCGTCCAGGCCGGCGTGGTAGGGCAGGGCGTTGAAGCCCTGCTGCACCAGCCAGGCGGCCGTTTCGTCCACCTTGTTGCGCGACAGGCAGTAGACAATGCCGGCATCACCCGGGTGTTCCTCCCGCAGAAAGCGCAGCAGCTGCTGGCGCGGGCTCTGTTTGAGGGCGATGCGGTAGCAGATATTGGGGCGGTCGAACCCGGCGATAAACTGCCGCGCTTCGCCCAGGTCCAGCCGCTGCACGATCTCCGCCCGGGTGCGCGCGTCGGCGGTGGCGGTGAGCGCGATGCGCGGCACATTCGGGAAGCGCTCGTGCAGCAGGCTCAGTTGCAGGTAGTCGGCGCGGAAGTCGTGACCCCACTGGGACACGCAGTGCGCCTCGTCGATGGCGAACAGGGCCAGTTCGGCGCGCTCCAGCAGGGACTGGGTGCGGTCCTGGATCAGCCGTTCGGGCGCGATGTAGAGCAGGTCCAGCTCGCCGCTCAGCAGGGCGCGCTCCACCGCTACCACTTCGTCCTGCGGCAGGGTGGAGTTGAGGAAGCTGGCGCGTACCCCGAGCTGGCGCAGGCTGTCGACCTGGTCCTGCATCAGGGCGATCAGCGGTGACACCACCAACGCGCAACCCGGGCGCACCAGCGCCGGCACCTGGTAGCAGAGGGACTTGCCGCCGCCGGTGGGCATCAGCACCAGGGCGTCGCCGCCGGCGATCACGGTGTCGACAATGTCCCGCTGGTGGGCGCGGAAATTCTCGTAGCCGAAGACGGATTGCAGGGTGTGGAGGGCGGTGCCGGTATCGCTCATGGCGCGCAGTATACCGGAGCGGCGGCGCCCCGCCGATGGTCGATTGTGGTCAGTTGCCCGCGGATATCGCCAGCGCCGCGATGATCTCGTTGCGCAGCTGGCGCGGGTCGATCACCTTGTCGAAGGCCATCGCGTCCGCCGGTACCCAGGCGCCGGCCTGCAGGGCCGCCATCTGCTCTGCCTCACCGGCGTCGGCGCCACTCGCCGCGGCCCCGCCGATGGCGGGTACGCCACCCAGGCTGACACAGGGCAGGGCCAGGCTCACGGTCTGGTGGTCGAAGGGGTTCATGCCCATCACCGAGCTGCCAAAGCCGAAAGCCTTGCGCAGGGTCACCACCACCTTGCGGCCGCGGTGACGGCGCTGGGCCAGGAACATGTGCCCGGCGGCGCGCAGTACGCCGCTCTGTTCCGAGGCGGGGCCCGGCATCACGCCCGGGTTGTCCACCAGGCTCACCAGGGGCAGGCCGAAGGCCGCCGCCACCGCCAGGAAATGGCTGGCCTTTTCCGCCGCCTCGGCGGTGATGGCCCCCGCCTGTACCGCCGGCTGGTTGGCCAGTAGCAGACAGGGCGTGCCGCCGATGCGGGCCAGGGCGGTGATGATGTTGCGGCCGTAGTCCGGCTGCAGCTCCAGCAGCGAATCCGCATCCGCCAGCGCTGCCAGCACCCGTTGCATGTTGTAGGCCTGTTGCGGGACCGGCGGGATGATATCCAGCAGTTCCTCCAACTCACGTTCCTCGGCGCTGTGCTCAAGGGTTGGCAGCGCGGCGCCGGCGCGCGCGGGCAGGTAGCCGAGAAAGCGCCGGGCCAGTGCCAGGGCCTCGGCGTCGCCGGCGCAGAGGTTGTGCGCCACTCCGCTCTGGCGCGTATGCATCTGCGCACTGCCGAGCTCCTCCGGGGTGACTTCCCGCCCCAGGGCGGCAGCCACCAGCGGGGGGCCGGCGCTGAACATTGTGGCGCCCTCACTCATGATGATGAGGTCGGCAAACATGCCGGTGAGGGCACCGTGGCCGGCGGAGCTGCCCAGCACCAGTGACACCACCGGCACTCGCCCCTTCAGGTCCGCCACCAGTTGCAGGTCGCCGGGGGCGTGGGGATAGCGCTCGCCCTGGTTACTGGCGCGCTCACCGGCGCCGTCCAGCAACAGCACAAGGGGCAACTGCCGTTCCAGCGCCAGCCTGACCAGGCGCGCTCGCTTGGCGGCGTTGGGGTGGCCGATGGAGCCGCCCTTGACGGTGAAGTCCTCGGCAATGACCACCACGCTGCGGCCGTCGATGCGTCCGGTGCCGCCCACCAGGGCGTCGGCCGGCACCGGCGGCTCGCCGCCGGGGTGATTGCCGCCAGCCAGGGCGCCGTACTCGCTGAAGCTGCCGGCGTCCAGCAGTTGCGCAATGCGTTCCCGCGCGGTGAGGCGGCCGCGCGTGTGCTGGCGTTCGATCTTTTCCGGGCCACCCATGGCCTGCGCGATGGTGTGGCGCTCATCGAGCTGTTGCAGCAGGGCCTGCCAGAGCGTGCGTGAGTCAGTCATGGGGTTTCCTGTTGAATATCGGTGGCTCAGGCTTCGTCGGGCACATTGTAGCGCTGCTGGTAATTGGCGAAGTAGCGGCGCTCTGCGCTGCGCGACCTATCCACCTGGTAGCGGTGCTGGCCGAACTTGCCCTTCGGCTTGGCTGCCAGGTAGGCGAGCATGGCCGCTTTGGTGCTATCGGCAAGCGGCATCCCGAAATGCCGGTAGATGTTCTCGATGCAGTCCATCGGCGCATCCATCAGGTCCTGGTAGCGGGAGTCGGTAATGCTGGCTGCGGGAACAATACCGTTATCGCGTTGCGCCATGACGTGCTCGAGGCGGGCGGCGGTGGCCTCGCCCATGATGATGTTTTCGAACAGCGCCGCGTTGAAGGGCTGGTCGCTGCGCATCCGGTACAGGGTGCCCATCAGGCTGGTGGCCGAGGCCATGCACTTGATCGGGTCGCGGTGGGTTTGCACGATGCGCGCATCCGGGTAGGTCGCGAGGAGAGTGTCCAGGTGCACCTGGTGTTCCGGGGCCTTCAGCAGCCAGCGCCGGCGCGGGTGCTTCCACTGCAGGATCTGCAGGATGCGCTTGTGCCAGGCGTACACCCGGGCGAAGTCGGCCCCCGCGCACCAGGCGGCGTAGCTGGGTGTCTGGTGCAGAGAGGCGATGTGGTCGCTGACAAAACTGCCGGCCATCAGCAGGCCGCACTCCGCGGGGATGTCGCCGCGCATCTCGTGCATGCGGGCAAAGTCCGGCGCCACGCGGCTCCACTGGGTAAACAGCCTGTCGGCCCAGGGGATGCGCGGGTCGCTGGCGTAAGTGGCGGCCTCCGGCGGCGGGCAGGGTTGCAGGGCCTCCCACATCTGCGGCACGCCGACGTCGGGATCCTGCGACAGCAGTTCGAACAGGATGGAGGTGCCGGAGCGCGGCAGGCCAACGATTACCATCGGTGCGCTGATCTGCTCGTCCAGAATTTCCGGGTGACGGGCGAGCAGGTCGGTCACCATCAGCCGCGTGCGCAGCCACAGGAAAATATCGTGGCGCGCCATCAGGCGGCCCATCAGGGTCAGTTGGGCCTCTTCCTCCAGCGCCTTGAGTAGGACCCGGAAGGGTTCGCGCCAGCCGTCGTCGCCGAAATCCCCAAGGCCGGTGGAGCGCCGCGCGGCGGCGACCAGGGAGTCCTCGTCCAGTGGTACCGTGGCCGGCAGGTCGAAATAGCTGCCCTCGGCATTCACGGCCGCCAGCCAGGGGGGCGGCGGTGCTGCGGCCCAGGCGGGCGCGTTCTGCTCACTCATGGCTGCCTCCCGCGCATCAGACAGGAAAACGCTTGTGGATACCGCGACGCCGGCCCGCCAGTTGCGCAAGCCGGTCTTCCGCGCTGATGCGCTGCACGCCGGCCGGCAGGTGCTGTTCCAGTGCAGCCAGCTTCACCTGCTGGCATTCCGGCACCGGGTAATGGCTGGCGCCCATCCAGCGGGTGGTGATATAGCCCTCTACATGGCCCGAGGGGTCGAGCCAGTTGGGCAGGCCGGGATCGCTGTGCGCCACCACCAGCAGCAACTCGCCGCTGTCCTCCAGCCGCGCGTGGTGACAGTTGGTGCTGCACAGGCGGTAGCGGTAGTCCATGGTCTCCCACCAGTAGTTGCCGAACTCCACCGCCCAGTAGTCCGCGTCGGGTGGCGTGACCCGGACGATCAGCGCCTCATCCCGCGGCACCTTCCAGTAGCAGATCAGCGGTTCACCGCCGGGGGTGGCGTCGATCTGGTTGTCGTCGAGCTGGCGGTAGGACAAAAAGCGGTTGGGCTGGCACTGCCACTTGTCCAGCATGTTCGCCCAGTAGTGGGTGGAGTCCTTCACCCAGGCGGCGCTGGCGGCGAGGCCGCGCTGCAGGGTATCGATATCGAATTCGGGGGAGGGCAGGGCTTCGCCGTGACGATCGATGCGTGCGTCCATCGGCGCTTCGTTTTCCCAGTCGGCGAAGAACTGGCGGACGGTGACACGCCAGGCCCCGGGGGTGGTCCTGATCCAGTTGCCGGGCATCGGCTCAGGGCCCAGGTGCACCTCGAAGTAGCCCCTGTCATCGACCTCGATCTGCTGATCGATCAGGTTGCCCACCACGCCGCCGCCCCAGGGCGTAGCGCCGTCTTCCAGCACAGTGATGGCGAAGAATCTGGCGTCGCCGCGATAGCCGCTGATGGTGTAGCTGTGTTCGCCGTTGACCGGAGCGCCGAGGTAGAGGGCGTCGGTGTTGTCGCCGCCCTGTTTGCGCAGGGGGTCGAAGTAGTGCAACAGCTCGGGAAAATCCGGGTTGTTGTTCTCCAGGTTGAATTGCAGGCCGAGGGCGATATTGCGCGCCAGCAGGCGCAGGCCCTTGGCGCGGTCGATGTCGTGGGCGGGGGTGGTGTCGCGGAAGATGATGTCGCCCGCGGCTTTCAGTTCATCGCAGAATGCGGCCCAGCTCTGCCGCAGAGCCGGGTCGTTGGGGTTGTCGCCGAACATGCTGGCCTGCCTCCGGTGTCGATTGCCTGGCCGGCATCATACTGCCGGGGGCGGCGGGCAGGGCAAGCGCGAAGGGAGCGGAGGGCGGCCGCCCCCCGTTTCGGTTCAAGTATTCGCCGCAACCGCTGCCGAAAGGCCGAAGGCCTCCCACTTCGGCGCTGCCATTTCCTGCACGAAGCGCTGGTAGTTCCAGGGCCAGCTGGAGGGAATCCCGTCCTTGTCCAGGTACCAGCTGTTGCAGCCGCCCTTGAACCAGACCGTCTGCTTTGCGGCCTCTACGCGGGCCGCTTCGTAGTCCTGCATGGCCTGCATGGTGGGGGCGATCTCCGGGCACTCGCCGGAACGGATGCGCTCCATCAGTTGCTCGATATAGCCCCACTGGTTCTCCGCGATGTCGATCAGGGAGAAATTCCCCACCGGGCCGGAGGGACCATTGAGCATGAACAGGTTGGGAAAGTCCGGCATGGACACCGCCAGGTAGGCGAGCGGGCGCTCCTGCCACAGCTTGTCGAGGCTGGCGCCGTTGCGTCCGCTGATGGCCATCGGCCGCATGAAGCAGTCCGGGTGGAATCCGGTGGCGAAGACAATGATGTCCAGCTCGTGCAACTGGCCGTCGCGGGTGCGGATACCCTCGGGTTCGATGCACTCGATGCCGCTGTCCACCAGTTCGCTGTCGGGGTGCTGGATGGCCTGGTAGTAGTCCGGGGAAAAAATCAGGCGTTTGCACAGGGGAGCGTGATCCGGGCGCAGGCGCTCGCGCAGCTCGGGATCGGTCACGCTCTCTTCCAGGTTCTGCAGGCAGGCCGCCGCCATGTGCTGCGAACCGGGAGAGTCCGAGTCGGTGATGGCCTGGGTGTACTGCTCCACCGCCTCCATGTAACCCTTCACATCCATAACTTCTTCCAGTACCGCTGGATCGCGGAAGGCGGCGCGCTCCTCCTCGCTGAAATAGCCGTTCTCCACCGGCATGATCCACTGGGCGGTGCGCTGGTAGTGCTCCAGCTTCGCCACCTTGCCGGCCAGGGCGGAGATGATCTGCACGCCGGTGGAGCCGTTGCCAATGACGCCGATACGCTTGCCTTCCAGAGGCACGCTGTGATCCCAGCGGGCGGAGTGGAAGAGGTGGCCCTCGAAACTGTCGGCGCCCTTGATGTCGGGGAAGCGCGGCTTGTGCAGCACGCCGGTGGCGGCGATCAGCACGTCCGCCACGTCCTCGCGGCCGCTGTGGAAGCCGAGGTGCCAGCGCCCGTCGCGCCACTCGGCGCTGCTGGCTTCCTCGTTGAAGCGGATCACCTCATTGAGGCCGTATTTTTCTGTGGTGCGCTCGAAATAGCCCTGGATTTCAGCCCCCGGAGGCAGGTGCCGGGTCCAGTCCGGGTTGCGCTCGAAGGAGTAGGTGTAGTGGTGCGAAGGCACGTCGCAGGTCAGCCCCGGGTAGGTGTTCTCCCGCCAGGTGCCGCCAACGCGGTCGGCCTTCTCGTAAATGTTGATATCGCGATAGCCGCGCTCCAGCAGCTTGATGCCGGCGAGGATGCCGGCCATACCGGCGCCGAGTACGACGACGCGAAGATCCTGCTCTGCCATGGTTCTGTCTTCCTGTTGCAAGTCAGCCCCTAGCTTAGTGTGCATTGGCGCAACAATGCATATCAGAAGTGATAATTCGCCATGACATTATTGTTCGCTGTTCCGGCTCCGTTGTAAGCTCCGCCCATGTCTGCCTCGACGCCCACTGATACCGCCGGCACGGCCTTTGATACCGTGCATGCCTCCTTCATGCCGCTGGTGAGCCTGCTGCGCGGCGAGCTGCACGCGGGGCTCGCCGAGGTCGGCCCGGCGCCGCGCAATCTGGGCGAGTTCACGCGCTGGTACCTGCAGGTGGTGCAGCGACTGGAAGCCGAGGTCGCACAGGATTTCGAGCGCCCTTCCATGGCGCGTGAGGCCGTGGAGCTGATGTGCCGCGGCGCCATCAGCGCCGCCACCGTGGCGGAGGCCATCGACCTGTGCCGTCGTTTCATGGCCCTGCTGCATCCGCGGGCCGGTGCCCTGGCCCTGAAACTGAAGGGTGATACCGCCAGCCTGCAACTGGATTCCCTGCGCCCGCGAACGACCACCGCCAGCAGCCTGGTGGACATCACCGGCCTGTTCGCCTTCCGCCAGTTGCTGCAGTGGCTGGCGGGCCGTGAACTGCCGCTGCGGCAGGTGTGTATCGGCCCGATCCAGCGCGATGACGTGCTGCCCTTCCTCAAACTGTTCCGCGCCCCCGTGCTGGCCGGCGGTGACCGCTATTCCCTGGACTTCGACAGTACCGCCCTCAACTGGCCCTGCGTGCGCGGCCGCACGGAGTTTGATGCCTTCTTCGAGCTGTTCCCCTGCGCGGTATTCGGCGTGCGCGCACAGGATATTGGCGCCCAGGTCAGCGCCATGATGGTGGCGGCGCTGGAGCGCGGCGAAGGTATCCCCTCTCAGGAGCAGTTGGCGGGCATTCTGGAAGTCCCCCTGTCCACCCTGCGCCGCCGCCTGCGGGAGAGCGGCGCGGGCTACCGGGAGCTGCGCGAGCAGTGCCTGTCGGAAGTGGCGGCGCAGTTGCTGCAGCGCGGTGACCTCGGCGTGGCCCAGGTAGCCGCGCAACTGGGCTTCAGCGATGCCGGGGCCTTCCGCCGCGCCTTCCACCAGTGGTTCGGCTGTTCCCCCCGGGCCTGGCTGGCCGCGGCTCAGTCGACCCGCACGACCTGAGGCATGGCGTAGCGGCCGTCGATCAGCGGCGCCATGGGGCCGTAGAAGCGGGCCGCGAACTGGAAGCCACCCGCGGCCGGCAGGGGCAGCCAGTTGCGCTGCTGGTCGGGGTCGGTGGGCGCCTCCCGCTGCAGGTAGAACACCAGTTTGCCGTCCTCCACGTGGTAGTCCCCGGCCTGGTACTGGTAGCTGGTGGCGTTGTAGCGGTCGATGGCGTTGTCCACCAGGTAGCCCTGGGCGTCGTACACCGGCAGTTCCCAGAACTCGGTGACCGGCGGCAGCTGGTCGACATCGAAGCTCAGGGTGTAGCGGTGGTCGCTGTCCAGGGGGCGGCCTTCGCTGTCGTCAAACAGGTAGGCGATGCTGTGTGACTGGTAGTGCACCGGGCTGCCCCAGGCCACGTCCTGGGCGCCGGCGCGGCCGCGGTAATCGAGATCGTCGTAGAACAGACTGGACTGCAGTTGCCAGCCGTTCATGTCCACCAGGGCCGCTGCCATCGCCGCGCGCGCCACCGGGCGGGCGTCGCGATAGCCGGCATTCACCGCGTCGCGCTGGGCGGCGCTGAGAGTCGATGGGTCGAAGCGCTTGCCGGGCGCGATGCCCAGGGCGGCGAGGCGCTTCAGGGTGCTGGTTTCCCGCTGCGAATCCCGCTGCAGGGTCATGGCGCTGTCGTTGACCGCCAGGCTCAGCAGTTGCAACAGGTCCACCCCGGTCATCGATTTGCCGATGTCGCCAATCATGGCCATGCGCGGGAAGCTGCGGTAGTCCGCGCGAATTTTCGGTTGCTCTGCCAGCGGCGGAAACGCGCCGCCGTGTTCCCGCCACAGCGACAGCGGGCCGGCACTGAAACTGTCCACCACCTGCCGCGCCCCCGCCAGGTCTTCGGGGTCGTTGCGATCGAGGACTGCCACCCGCAGGGTGGCGGAGAAGGCCGCCGAGGGCGCCTGGATAATCTGGGTGGAGGCAAATTCCGGTGGTAGCGCACCCTGCCAGTCGGGGCCGACAATCAGGTAGCGCTGGGCGTGACTGCCGGTGAACTGCGGGCCGGCCAGCAGGAACCAGCGGGCGTACTGGTCCACGGTCTGCAGGCTCCAGTAACGGCCCGGGGCAATGGCTGTGGTTTCCAGCACCACCGGCTCCTGCGATACGTCGAACATGCCGCCCGAGTACAGCGTCGAGGCATTGACCGTGGTGGCATAGCGGTCCCTGGCATCCATCAACTTGTACAGGGGGTTCAGGCGGTTGATACCGGTGTAGATGGGATTGCGCTCGTCGGCGAGCTGGGTATAGAGATAGCGCAGCTCATAGAAACCGGCGATATTGAGACCCCAGTAGTAGGCCTCGGCAGTGAGTTCGCTGATCTGTGCCGGCGTCAGGTCGGCGCTGATGCCGCTGGCGCTGAGGTCGCCGTGCGCCGCCTTCAGCGGGGCGGCCGCGACGGCGAGGCAAAGTGCAGTGACAGCGATCCATAGCGTGCAGGTGGCGCGGAAGTGGTGGCAGAGCATGTTCGGGCGTTTCCTGTCCTTATGTTGTGCTGGAGTATCCCCGGCGATCTCCGGCATGAACAGGACGCATGTGTCCAGCAACCCCCTCCCGAGTGTTCAATGGTTGTCGATTCAATTGTCTGAACCAGGGCTGCCGCCTGCGGCTGCCGGCCTTTACCCCCGCTGCAAGCGGGCGCAGTATCAGCCGCATCGATAACAGGGAGATGGGCGATGATTGAAGGCATGACGGTGAGTTCGGATGTGGTGGAGATCGACGCTCCGGCTGCCCTGGTGTGGCAGGTGCTGGTGGACTTTGAGCGCTACGGCGAGTGGAACACCTTCTGCCCGGTGGCCGAGGCGGAACTGGTGCTGGATACGCCCATTCGCATGCAGGTGGACCTCGGCTTCGGCCTGCAGGAACAGGTGGAGTATATCTGCCGCATTGAACCGGAGCGCGTGGTCGCCTGGCGCATGGAGAACCGGCCGGAAGACCCTATTCACGCTGTGCGCACCCAGGTCATCACGCCGCTGGGCGAGCACCGCTGTTCCTACGTATCTTTTGACGAATTCGGCGGCCCGGAGGCCGCCGGGATGATGGAGGCAATGGCGAAGCCGGTGGAGCAGGGCTTCAATCGCTGCGCCTATGATTTGAAGGCGCGCTGCGAGGCCCTGTACGCCTCCGGCTGAGGCATCAGTCGGCGCCCAGTGACTGGGCGATGTCCTGGAGGTAGTCGATGTAGGCCAGCTTGTATCGGGGGTCGAAGTTCTTCTGGTCCGCCGCCAGTTTGACGATCACTACCCGGTTGCCAGGATGAACGTAGATATTCTGGCCCCAGATGCCCCGGGCGAGGTAGTCGCCATCCCAGTTCCTGGGTGTCCACCACTGGTACTGGTAGCCCGATACGCTGGACGAGGCGGGGTTCTCTCCCGGCATCAGGTGGGGCTCGTTTGGCGTGACTGAGGCCTGCACCCAGCCCTCGGGCAGGATGCGCTGGTCGCCGCGCTTGCCGTCATTGAGATAGAGCAGGCCGAGCTTGGCGTAATCCCGCGCGCTGGCGGCCAGGCCGCCCATCGCCAGTTCCTGCCCCTCGCCATCCAGCGTCCACAGGCCCCTGTTTTCCATGCCAAGTGGCTGCCAAAGGCGGCTGTTCATATATTCGGTGAGACTTTCGCCGGTCACCCGTACCAGCAGAATGCCCAGCAACTGGGTATTGATACTGGCGTAGTGGTTGTAGGTACCGGGCGGGTGCTCCCTGTCGAGGGTGTTGATGTACTCCAGGTAGGTCATCGGCGGCACGAGGGTAGTCATGCGGTTGATGTCCGATTCCGGGTCGGTATAGGTCTCGTCAAAGCGTACCCCGGAGGACATCTGCAGCACATGCTTGATCGTCACGTTGTCGAAGGTCGGGCTGTCCAGTTGCGGCAGGTACTTGCGGATTGGGTCGTCCAGGCTGTCGATTTTTCCCTCAGCCAGGGCGATGCCCAGCAGTGCGGAGGTGAAGGATTTGGCGACGGAAAACGAGGTGTGCAGGCTGTCGACGCTGTCGCCGTGGCGATACTGTTCATAGATGACTTTGCCGTCCTTGATGACCAGCAGGGCCGAAGTGTCGGAGAGCTCAATGAAGTCCTCCAGCGACGTATCCTCGCCGAGGAAATCGCCGCTGTAGCTGAGCGAGTTGTCGGCTGCGCCAAGTCGCCAGGGATTCGATGACGGCGGCATGACCGAGGTCGGGACAAAGCGCTCCATGTGGCGGAAGTTCTCGAAGCGGTCGCCGGCAAACAGGGCGGTAAATCCCGCTGCCTGCTCGCCGGAGTCGGTGCCGCCGATGGTGACACCCGCGGCCTGGGCGAAGGCGCTGCCCAGTGCCGCCGTCAGTAGCAGGGGGCGAAGGAATGACGGTGTGTTCTTCATGTTATGTACCCGTAGTTGCCGGTGTTTAAAGAGAAGCGACGCTCATCGCGCTATGCGAACAGGTCCCGGGCCATTCTAGGGGCGACGACAGCGTTCTGCCAGCAAGGCTTCCTGTATGATGTGCCGTTTTGCCTGCAGGGAGCTTTGACCTTGTCTTCACCATTCCTCACCCTTGAACCCACCGGCAACAAAACCCGCTGGCGCATGCCGGTTACCGCCGATGTCTGTGTGGGCGCCAGCCCCCATGTATTCATGTTCGGCGGTGTCGGGCTCGGCGCCGCGGCGCTGGCGGCGGAATTGACCACCGGGCGCGAGACGGTGTGGGTCAGCGCCCAGTTCCTGTCCTACGCGCGTATCGGCGATACCCTGGAACTCGAGGTCGAGGAACTCAATCGCGGTTTTCATGTGAGCCAGGTACGGGTGATGGCGAAAGTGGCCGGCAACCCGATTCTTACCGCCACCGCCGCCCTCGGTGAGCGCGAGGGTATCCCTGAAGACCAGTGGTCCGTCATGCCGTCAATGCCGGCGCCGGAGGACTGCGTGGCGCAGCCGGCCTGGCCCACCGATGAGGCGAAGTTAATGGATCGTCTGGATATCCGGGTCGCGCCGGACAGCTTCGCCGCATTGCCCATGAAGGGCCGGCGCAGTGATGACGGCCGCACCCTGATGTGGGCGCGTGCCCGCGAGGGCGCGGCATTGAACACGGATTTTCTCGGGGTGCTGGAGGACTTTGTACCGTCCTGCCTGAGCGCCGCTTTCGGTATGGGCTGGGGCGGCACCAGTCTCGACAATACCCTGCGCGTGCTGCGCCGGGTGCCATCCGAATGGGTGCTGTGCGATGTGCGTATCAGCGGCTCCGCGCGCGGTTTCGCCCACGGCTCGATCTACATGTACGCCGAGGACGGCAGCCTGGTTGCCAGCGGCAGCCAATCCATGATCCAGCGCTATTTCGATATCGAGTTACGCCGGTAGGTAGAAGCGCTCGTACCAGCGTCGCAACTTGTTGATCGGCCCGTCGCCATCGCAGAGGATGGGATCTTCCCGGTACATCTTGTCCTGCCAGATCAACACGTCCTGCCCGAAGGCGGCGTGGGCCACCGACGGGTAGAGCCGGGTGAACTCCTCTGGCAGTGGATCGTCCGTCAGGCTGCTCATGATCACCGCGGAGCAGAGGTCCACTTCGCTGTCGTTGACCGGGGTGTGGTAGTTCACCCACCAGCTCTTGAAGCTGATGTCGGGGCTGCGTGACTCCGTGTAGTAATACATGATCGACGGCCCGTGGTAGGTGGCGTCGCCCCAGGCGTCCGCCTCCATGCCGGCGCCCTGGTTGCGTGCGTCCACCAGGTCGAAGGGCAGGCCCGGCGGGGTGATCATGCCCGCCTCAGGATCGCGCTTGACCTTGGAAATCTGTGTCACGGTGACATCGCCAAAGTGGTTCTCGAAGGACTGTACCTTGCCGCCGTGCACGTGAGGGAAGTGGGCGATGTCGACGATATTCTCGATCACATCGCAGGGTTTGGCGCGGATGCGCGAGCGCTGGAACTGCCAGTCGCCCCAGTTGTCGGCGCCCCAGTCGTCGATGGCCGGAAGATAGTCCAGCGGGGCGGAATCCTCGGGGCAGTACCAGATGGCGATGAAGCCGTTGCGCTCGGTCACCGGCCAGCTTTTCAGGGCGTGTTTCGCCCGCGGCGGAATCTGTTTGGCGTAGGGAATTTCCGTACATTCGCCGCTGCCCTGGAACACCCAGCCGTGAAAGGGGCAGGCGATGGCATCGCCGCAGATGCGGCCGCCGTCGCTGGCCAGGTGGGCGCCGAGGTGGGGGCAGTAGGCGTCCAGCACAAAGGCCTCGCCCGATGCGCCGCGCCAGGCGACAAACTCGTGGTCGAAGTAGTGAAAGCTCTTCATTTCACCGTGTACCAGCTCCGAGGAGAACAGCACGATGTGCCAGCCGCGCGCATAGCGGCCCGCTTCCAGGTAGGCGTATTTGCTGCCGCTGCTTGTATCGGTGCTCATGGTGATTCCTTTGCGGTGGCGCCCAGGGCGTGTTGGGCGGCGATGTAGGCGAAGGTCATGGCGGAGCCAATGGTGGAGCCGGCGCCGGGATAGGTATCGCCCATGACGGCGGCGCTGGCGTTGCCGGCGGCGTAGAGCCCGGGAATGACCTCGCCGCTCCTGTCCAGCACCTGCGCGTGTTCATTGCAGAGCAGGCCGCCCTTGGTGTCGAGGTCGCCGGGTTCGCAGCGCAGGGCATAGTAGGGCCCTTTTTCCAGCGGTGCCAGCGAGGGGTTGGGCTGCACCTTCGGGTCGGCGTAGTAGCGGTCGTGCAGGCTGTCCCCGCGGCCGAACAGCGGGTCCTTGCCGAGGCGGGCATGGTGGTTGAAATCCGCCACCGTCTGCTCCAGGGCGTGGCCGTCCATGCCCAGCTGCGCCCCCAGTTCGAACAGGGTATTGGCGCGGCTCAGCAGGCCGTTTTCAAAGTACGTCTGTGGCAGCCGGCTGTCGGGGGTGATCTTCGAAGGTTTGATATGCCCGGCGGTATATTTCTCGCGGAAGGTCGCATCGAACACCAGGTAGCAGGGCACGGCGCCTTCGCCGCGCTGCTCGGAGGCATACTGGTCCTTGACCACATCCTCGTAGGGCTGGGCTTCATTGGTAAAGCGCCTGCCCTGGCGGTTGACCATGATCGAGCCGGGATTGGATTTGCCGGAGATCAGCGCCAGGCTGCGGCCGTCTGGCAGGAGGTAGGTGGGCGACCACCAGGCGCTGCCCATGAAACCCAGCGCGGCATCCACTTTTTCCCCGAGGGCAATGCCGTCGCCGGTAGCGCCCGGCGCGGCCGCCGTCCAGCGATCGCTGGAGGGCTGGGGCTGGTACTGTTTGCGCAGGCCGGCGTTGCGGGCAAAGCCGCCGGTACACAGCAGCACGCCGCGCTTTGCGCGCACGGTGACCGGCTGGCCCTCGCGTGTCACCCGGGCCCCGCACACGCGGCCGTTTTCATACAGCAATTCCGCCACCGGTGTGTTCAGCCACAGGGGAATGTCGCGATCCAGCAGCGAGCGGCGCAAGCGGGCCACCAGCGCCGGGCCGAGGGTGAGGCGGTCATCGCCGCGCTTTGCCAGGCGGGCGGGCAGGTCCAGGTAGTAGCGCGCCGCCAGTCTGGCGCCGAGCAGGTAGGCGCCGAAATCCATTTCCTGCAGGCGCCGGCCTTCCACCACCGATACATTGAAGGGCAGCAGCAGGCCGGTGTAGTGATCCCGGCTCATGCTGCTGGCCGCCGCGCCCAGAGCGCGGATGTGGATGGGCGCCGGATCCATGGAGCGGCCGCCGGACTGGTAGCCGGGCACGCTGTCGTAGTAGTCCATGTAGGCGGGTAGCGGTGTGTAGTGCACGTGACTGTGCTGCATCATGAAGCGCAGCATTTCGCTGGCGCGCTCGGCGTAGGCCCGTATCCGCGGGGCCGGCACGCTGTTGCCGATCAGGCCGTGCAGATACTGGTAGGCATCTTCGCTGCTGTCGTCGATGCCGAATTCCGGCAGGCGGTGGTTGGCCGGTATCCAGGCCACGCCGCCGGACTTTGCGGTGGTGCCGCCGTAGACGGCTTCCTTCTCCACCAGCAGCACACTGCCGCCGAGCTGGTGGGCCACGACGGCGCCGGTCATGCCGCCGGCTCCGGCGCCAGCTACCAGCCAGTCAACCTCGTGTTCTTTCTCTGTCATCTTATCGTTATGGGCCTTGCGTCTGTTGGCGCCCATGGAAGCACGGTGGCGCGGGTGTGAACACGCGTTGCAAAAACAATCCTTTCGCCAGTTTAACTTTCCGGCCCTGCTGATTGACGGGTATTGCCGGCGGCCCTATGGTCGGCTCAGGTCACACATACAAGGAATAACAAGGTGAATAGTCAGTTCAGTCGCACTGCGATCACAGGCGCCGCGCGCACAGGGAAAATGCTGTGAAAGCGCCAGTTGCGGCGCTGCTGGCGCTGCTGGCGGCACCGTCATTGGCGGCACCTGACTACAGCGAGCAGCGCCAGCCCTGCAGCGACTACCAGACACAGAAGCAGGCCTTTTTCGGCGATCTGCACGTGCACACCCGCTATTCGCTGGATGCCAGCACCCAGGGTACTCGCACCACCCCGGCCCAGGCCTACGCCTTCGCCCGTGGTGAGAAACTGCCGATACAGCCCTGGACCGATGAGGGGGAGGGGCGGCGCTCCCTGCAACTGCGCCGGCCGCTGGATTTTGCCATGGTGTCCGATCACTCGGAGCTGATTGGCGAAGTCGCCATGTGCAACACGCCGGGCATGGAGGGCTACAACAGCTGGCAGTGCCTGGTGTATCGCCACTGGCCGCGGGGTGCCTTCTACCTGTTCAATGCCTGGGCTTCCATTCAGGCCTCTCATCTCGGCTTGTGTGGCGAGAACGACGAACTGTGCCTGGAGGCAGCCAAGGGACCCTGGCGGGAAATGCAGGAGGCCGCGGAAGCCCACTACGATCGCAGTGCTGACTGCTCCTTCACTACCTTTGTCGGTTACGAGTGGACCGGTGGCGAAGCGGAGAGCGGCGGCAACCTGCATCGCAATGTCGTGTTCCGCAATGCGGAGGTGCCGCCGCGCCCGATCAGCTTTATCGATGGCCCGGCGGCCTCCAGCCTGTGGCACAGCCTGGACCAGCAGTGCAACAGCGCCGACGGCGCCTGCGACTCTCTGGTGATACCGCACAACGCCAACCTCAGCGCCGGCTACATGTACAGTGGCCTGAAGGACGACGGGAGTCCGATGGATGCGGATTACGCGCGCCTGCGCAAGCAATTCGAGCCGCTGGCGGAGATCATGCAGCACAAGGGAGCATCGGAGTGCTTCTACCAGGCCGGCGTCACCCAGGACGAACTCTGCGCCTTCGAGCAGCAGCCCATCGACAATATTTCCGGCTTTGACAATCCGCCCGGTCCGGAAACCGGCTTCCTGCGCGAGGCGCTGGGGGAGGGCATGCAGATTGAGCGCCAACTGGGGGTCAATCCCTATCAGCAGGGTTTTATCGCCAGCACTGACACTCACCTCGGCTCACCGGGTGCGGTGGAGGAGGATCGTTTTCTCGGCCACGGCGGCGCGGGAGTGCCCGCCGCCAAAGAAATTCCACCCGGCCTGCCGGACAAGCTGGAGTACAACCCCGGCGGACTGGCGGTACTGTGGGCGGAAGAAAACAGCCGCGATGCCCTGTTCCGGGCCATGCGCCGCCGCGAGGCCTACGGTACCAGCGGCCCGCGCATCGAGGCGCGCTTCTTTGCCGGCTGGGACTACCCCGAAAACCTGTGTGACCAGCAGGATCGCATAGAACAGGCCTATGCCGGCGGGGTGCCGATGGGCGGGGAGTTGGCGGCACCACCGTCTGCCGCCGCCCGGCCAACCTTCCTGCTGGCGGCGCGCCAGGATAGCGGTACCGCGGATCATCCGGGTATGCCGCTGCAACGCCTGCAGATGGTGAAAAGCTGGCTGGATGCCGACGGCGAGCGTCACGAGACGGTGCTGGATGTGGCGGGCGATGGCGGCAACGGCGCCGGGGTGGACACCGCGACCTGCGCCACTCACGGCGAAGGTTTCGCCGAGTTGTGCACGGTGTGGCAGGATGCCGACTTCAATCCGCAGCAGCCAGCCTATTACTACTCACGCGTGGTGGAAAATCCCAGTTGCCGCTGGAGCCAGCGCCAGTGTATTGCCGCGGGGGTGAGCTGCGACGATCCCGACAGTGTGCCCGAGGCCTTCGCCAACTGCTGTGCCGCCGAGCACCGCCCGGTGGTGCAGGAGCGGGCCTGGACCTCGCCGGTCTGGTATACGCCCGCCAGCTAGCGTCCCAGGGCTTCCTGGGCAAAGGCGAGCGCCGCGGCGGCGTCGACCCGGCTGCTGTAGGCCTCGATGAACAATTTGCCGACCACCTTGCCGGCCGGGTCGATGATGATCATGCCGGGGTGCGGGATGCCGTACTGGGTGTCCTCCGGCTGGTACTGCTCATTGAGAATGCCCAGCGTCTTGAAGCTCATGGCGTCGATGTCCGAGAGCAGCGGGATGGTGATGCCGTGCTTGTCGGCAAAGGCCTGCTGCTCGGCGGGGCTGTCGTAGGTGATCGCCACCAGGCTGATACCGGCGGCATCAAAGGCCGCCTTGTGTTGTTGTAGCTGCACCATCTGCTTCATGCAGTAGGGGCACCAGGCCAGGGAGCGACTGGCGACGAAGGCGGTGCCCTGCGGCCCGGCGAAGTCCGTCAGCAGGCGCACGGTGTCCCCGCGATAGCGGGCGTAGATGCCGGGGAATTGTGAGCCGACGGCGGGGCCGGGATCGAAACTGTCGGTGTCCGCCGCGACAAACATGTTCTCGGTGAGCTTGTTGTAGGCGGCCTCCTTCACCCTGTCCTGGTTGCTGTACAGCAGGGCGATGGCGAGCAGCAGGATGGCGGCAAAAATGATCAGGACACGTTGCATGTTGGTTGGCCGTTATTAGCTTATGCGAATTTGGTTAGTGTATCCGTGCTGGCCTCGCTTGTCCCTGTGTCGGCCGATTGCGTATCCTTGCGTGTTTCCGGCCTCGGCCCAAGAGCCCTTTCTATGATCGACCAGTTACTGATTTCGGCTGTATTCCTGTTTCTGTTGGGCAGCCTGATCTTCACTGACTGGCCGGCGTCGCGCATTTTTGTCGGCGCCATGCTGGCGAGTTACTTTGCCGGCCTGGTGGACACCGCCGAGATTCTCGACAAGGCATCCAACACGGGTCTGATCACCCTCATTCTGTTGCTGCTGGTCTCGGTCGGGCTGGAGCGCCTGTCCTGGCTCAATCGCCTGTCCGGCAAGTTGATTACCCCGGGGCTGGGGATGAGCCTGCTGCGGCTGGGCGGGGTGACCGCGCTGTTTTCCGCCTTCGTCAACAACACGGCGGTAGTGGCGACGCTGGCGCAGACGGTGCGCAACAATCGCCACCACCCGGCCTCGCGCCTGCTGATCCCCCTGTCCTACGCCGCGATTCTAGGCGGTACCATGACGCTCATCGGTACCAGTACCAACCTTATTGTCAGCAGCTTTCTGGAAGACGCCACCGGGCAGGGCCTGTCTTTCTTCGCCTTCTTTGTCGTGGGCGGCTGCGCCACGCTGGTGGGGCTTACGGTCATGATGCTGTCGGTGCGATTGCTGCCCGCCGACAGCCGCGAGCGACTCGACATCAACGAGTACCTGATCGAGGCGGAGGTCACGGCGGGTTCAAGCCTGATCGGCAAGACCATCGCCGACAACCAACTGCGGGACCTGGACGACCTGTTCCTGGTGGAGATCGTGCGCGATGAGCACCTGATATCCCCGGTGGCGCCAAGCGAATACATCGAAGCCGGCGACAAGCTGATCTTCTCCGGTGATATCAAACAGGTGGGCGTGCTCGACGCGCTGGACGGCCTGCAGTTGTTTGCGGTGGAAGAGGGGCTGTTGCGGGAGAACATGATGGAAGTGATTGTCATGCCCAATGCCAGTATCGAAGGCAAGACCATCAAGGACAGCGGCTTTCGCTCGCTCTTTGACGCAGCGGTGGTGGGCATGCGCCGGGGGGGCAAGCGACTGTCGGGCAAGCTGGGCAATATCGCCATCCAGGCCGGCGACAACCTGATGCTGGCGACCGGCCCCGATTTTCACGATCGCAACAACCTCGGCAAGAACTTTGTGGTGGTGGATGATGCGGTGAACGGTACCAACACCTCGCCGCTGCAGAACTGGGTGGTGAGTCTCGGCCTGATTGCCATTGTGACCCTGTCGGTGATGGAAATTCTGCCGCTGATCAAGGGCCTGTGCATGCTGCTGGTGGCGATGCTGGTGTTGCGCCTGGTGCGGGCCTCGGAACTGCGCCGCCGCTTTCCCTTTGAGATTTGGCTGATCATCGGTTCGGCCCTGACCCTGTCCCAGGCGCTGACCAATTCCGGCCTGGTGGCGCTGCTGACCGGCGCCCTGCACAGCGAGCTGTCCAGCCTCGGTCCCTACGCAGCCCTGATCGGCGTGTACCTGGGTACCCTGTTGCTGACCGAGTTGATGACCAACAATGCCGCGGCCGCACTGAGTTTCCCCATCGCCTTCGGCCTGGCGGAGAGTTACGGCCTGAGTCCCATGCCCTTTGTGATGGCTGTGGCCTTTGGCGCCAGCGCCAGCTTCCTGACCCCCTACGGCTATACCACCAACCTGATGGTGCAGAACCTCGGCGGCTACACGCTGCGGGATTACGTGCGCGCCGGACTGCCGGTGTCGATTGCCTACTCCCTGGTGGTGCTGGTCCTGCTGCCGATCGTATTTCCTTTCTGAAGCACGCATTCGCGATAAGTTCGCAAATATTAACGAGAATCGTTTGCAATAGAGGTTGGCCTGGGCTAACTTAAGCCCTGCAGACCCCCGGCGACACTACCGGATGCCGGGAATGCGGCAGCATTGCGGGCGCCCTCCGGGCGCCCGCCTTTTTATCACTCCTGCAATCGCTTAATCTTCCCTCAGCCCGTCGCCCTGACGTATTGACCGTTCACTGATGAGGAAGCCATGACACGCCTGCGTGCCTGCAATCCGCGCCGTCCCTTGGGGCCGTGTGCTTTCCTGGTAGTACTCATCGCGCTGGCGGCGGGCGCTTCGCGGGCTGACGATACCGCCGCCCCCTACGGCGAGCGGGTGGTGCGCAACGGGCAGCAGTGGAGTGACGGCGCCTCGGCGGCGCCGGGCCTGGTGCCCGAGGCACCGCTACCCGAGGATGCCGCCGCCTCGCTGGCGGCCTATACCCGGGCGGTGGAAGACCTGCAGCGCCAGGGCGGCCCCTATGCCGCCGGCCTCGCGGAAAACCTGGAGGCCATGGCGGACCTGCAGGCCCGTCGCGGCGACCTCGCCGGCGCCGAGTCCCTCTATACCCGCGCCCTGCACATCATGCGCATTAACGAGGGACTGCGCAGTGAGCGCCAGTTGAGCCTGCTGCAGAGCATGATCGGGCTGGCGCGACAGACCGGCGACCTGGAACAGCTCGACGACCGCTACGACTATCTCTACTTTCTGCAGGGCGCCGGACAGCTGCCCAGGGATGAAGCCGCGGTGACCGTCCAGCTGGCCTATTTGCGCTGGCAGCGCGAAGCGTTGCGACTGGGGGTGCGTTCGGCCCAGGGCCGCAGCCGTCTGCTGGGGTTGTTGGATATCAATGACCGACTGCTGGAGGGCAGCGCGGCGGACGGGGGGCATCCATTGCCGCCGGACCTGCGCTGGCCGCTGGTGCAGAGCCAGCTGCGCAATCTCTACCTGTTGCAGGACTCCCTGCCGGCGGCCTTGGACGAGCCCGGTTTCCGTGTGCAAAGCCAGTATCGCTCCCTGGGCAGCGCCGAGCTGGACCGGGAGCGGGAGCGCCTGGAACAACAGCGCCGCAGCGGCATGGTGCGCGGGCGCAAACTGCTACAGGACTATATTGAAGCGTCGCCGCCGAACGCCGCAGATACCCGCGCCGCGCAACTGGCGCTGGCGGACTGGTACCAGTGGCACGGCAGCAGCCGTCGCGCCGCGGCCTTTTACTCGGCCCTGGGGCAGGACCTGCTGGACGCCGGCGCAGAAGAGCAGTGGCAGGCCTGGTTCGGGGAGCCGGTGGAACTGCCGGATAATGGCGCCTTCTGGCAGATACCGTCGCCCGGGGACGGTGTGGCTGGCCCGGTCGGGTTCCGCTTCGAGGTCACCGCCGAGGGCCGGGTGCGGGGCGCGGAGGTGGTCAGCGTGCCGGAGTCGGCCGAGAATGCGCAGTACGTGATGCTGCGTGAACTGCGCGACGTTCGCTTCCGGCCGCGCCTGGATCGCCAGGGGCAGGCCCAGGCGACCACGGTACAGCGGGATTACCTGTGGCTGCCGCTCAGGCGTTCTCAATGGCCATGATTGCCCCGCGAGCCTCCACATTGCCGCGGGTTTTCCACTCGATCAGATCGGCGCAGTGACGGTCGGCACAACGCTCCGCCATTTCCAGGAAGGTGGAGCGCTCCGGATCGGCGATATAGATGTGTTTCACGCCGGCCTTGACCGCCCGGTTCACCATGTTGGTGACCGGTTTGACCAGTTCGTCCCAGAAACAGATGTCGGCGGCGATCAGCATGTCGTATTTGCTGAGTTGCTTGACCGTTAGCTGCTCGAAGCGCCGGGCCAGTGTCTTCACCTCGACGCCGTTGATGGCGGCGACCTCATGGAGGTAGGGGAACACGTCCGGGTCGGCGTCGACCGCTGTCACTTTGGCCCCGAGTTTCTTCGCGCACCAGATACCGCCAATGCCCCAGCCGCAGCCGACGTCGATCACCCGTTTGCAGTGTTCCGGCGGATGCTTTTTCAGGTAGTCGATCAGCAGTGCGCTGGACTTCCAGAATTTGTTGCCGTGGATGGAGGGCACCGTGCCCTGGCGTCGCACCTTGCGGATGGACGGGTGACTGGACGTGGGGATACTGACCCCGCGAAACTTTCTTGCAATCACGGGTTTCGATGCGGGCAAGGGACTGTCCTTTTCGTCAGATTTTGCTAGAGGAGGACTGGCCATTGTGGCATTTTGCGGTGAAGGAATACCAGTCGTACCTTGCTCAATATAGGGACGACAGCGGGAGAAAGTCATGAGTCGAATGCGAGCCCCGGTCGAGCTGCTGGAAAAGAACCGGCCGCGCCAGGCGCGGGCCAAGCGCACCTACGAAAATATTCTGATGGCCGCGGCGGAACTGCTGGTGGAAGTCGGCGTAGAGCGTATATCCACCAACCTGATCGCCGAGAACGCGGGTATTACAGTGCCGGCGCTATACCGCTATTTTCCCAACAAGTACGCCGTACTGTATGCCCTGGGGGCGGTGCTGATGGATCGCCAGAATGTGATCTTCGAGCAGTGGCACGAGCGTCACTACCCCGCCGGGGGCGTCGCGGCCCTGATGGACAATGTCGAAGAGTTGCTGCGGGAAACCTACCAGGCGACACGCGACCAGGTGGGCGGCCACGAGATCACCCAGGCCCTGCGCGCGGTGCAGCCGCTGCAGGAACTGCGCATGGAGTCCCACGAGATCGTGGCGCGCAGCTTCGCCGGTCTGATCGCGGAGGTACTCGGTATCGAGGCGGATGAAGAGATCGTCATTCAGGCCCGCATTACCGTCGATACCTTCTACGGTGTGGTGGAACTGGCCCTGGGCGACAACGACCTGCCGACCGAGGTGGTGCTTCATTGTGGTGCCGGCATGATCAGCGCCTACTGGATGGACCTGATCAGCCGGCTGGACAGCAGCGCCTGACGCTGCCGTTCCCTGTCAGTCGAGGGCGACGACGTCTTCGGCCTGCGGGCCCTTGGCGCTGTTGCCCACCACAAAGTCGACCCGCTGGCCGTCCCTGAGGCTGCGCCGTCCGTCACCGCGGATAGAGCGGAAGTGAACGAAGATCTCTTCGCCACCCTCCCGGATGATGAAACCAAAGCCCTTGGAAACATTGAACCACTTGACCGCGCCTTCCTCCCGGGATGCGCCGGCCGGCACCCGGGATTGCTTTTCGCTACTGTCGTTGTCACGCGCGACGCTGTTCGTTGTGCCCGCCCGCCCCGCGGCCGGTAACAGGGCCGTTAATGCCGTGGCCGCCACAAAGCAGAGTAGCAGGGGAATATTGCTGAAGTCAGCGCCTGCCAGCAGGGTGGCCGCAGCGTAGGCGAGGGCGGCAATCAGCAGGCTGAGAATCAGTCGGATGGTGGTTGTCATGGTGGTCCTCTGTTGGAAGTCAGTTGTCATTGCTTGTGTCAGTGGGCGGCGCAATACCGCCTGTTGGGGTGGTTCCCGTGGCAAATGTTTCGGCGTCCGTCACCCATGGCCGGAAAAAACCGGAGCGTCGGCAACAGCAGGCCCTGCCGTTACCGTGGTCGCGGGATGTGCAACGATGAGTGGGGCCGCACTACGGGCGGGGAAGCGCTGCGCTGCCCAGGCTCTCCCCCTGCGGCGACGCCTCGGTCTACAGCTTCAACACATCCTCAGCCTGCAGACCTTTCGGGCCTTCGACGAGTTTGAACTCGACCGTCTGGCCTTCATTGAGTGTGCGGTAGCCATCACCCTGGATGGAGCGAAAGTGTACGAATACATCATCGTCACCTTCCTCGCGGGTGATAAAGCCAAACCCCTTGGCATTGTTAAACCATTTTACTGTGCCATGGACACGATCACTCATACCACTTTCCCTCGGTTACCACTTCTTATTATTCCCCGCCGCCCAATGCGCCGGGGCCTTGAAACCTTACCTACCGAGGTTGATGCTGCCGCGGCTGTACCGCTGCCTTACATCTGCGCTATACGCTGCTCCTGTTCCCGGAGCTTGCCGAGCGCCATTTGCTGGGCCTGCTGTTTTTCGCGTTCCTTGGCCACTACCGCTTCGGGGGCCTTGTCGATGAAGGCTGAATTACTCAGCTTGCCTTCGATGCGCGACAGCTCTTTTTCCAGCTTTTCAATTTCCTTGGCGAGACGCTGTAACTCGGCGTCCTTGTCAATCAGGTCCGCCATCGGCACCAGGATTTCCAGATCCCCCACCAGTGCCGTTGCTGCTACCGGCGCTTCCTCGCCATCGGCCACAAAGCGGATGTCATCCAGCCGGGCCAGTTTTTTCAGGGCGGTGGCATTGTGTTCCAGCCTGGTTTTATCGCTTTCGCCGCCATTCCTGAGCAGTGCCGTGAGCGCCTTGCCGGGTGGAATATTCATTTCACCGCGAATGTTTCTCAGGCCCACGATCACACCTTTGAGCCATTCTATATCTGCGTTCGCGGCGCTGTCCACGCTTTCACCCTCGCTGACGGGATAGGGTTGCAGCATGATGGTGGCGCCGGATTTGCCGGCCAGCGGCGCGACCGCCTGCCACACCTCTTCGGTAATGAAGGGCATGAAGGGGTGCAGCAGGCGCAGGGCCGCTTCCAGAACGCGGATCAGGGTGCGGCGGGTGCCGCGCTTGGCGGCCTCGCTCGCGTTGTCGTCCCACAGCACCGGCTTGGACAATTCCAGGTACCAGTCGCAGTACTGGTTCCAGATAAATTCGTACAGCGCCTGCGAGGCGTGATCGAAGCGGTAGGCCTCCACAGCCCTGGCCACCGCGGCTTCGGTCTGCTGCAACTCGCCGATGATCCAGCGGTCCGCCAGTGACAGTTCCACCTCGCCGCTGTTGTTCTGGTCACAGTCCTGGCCTTCGCAATTCATCATCACGTAGCGGGCGGCGTTCCAGATCTTGTTGCAGAAATTGCGGAAGCCTTCGATACGGCCGATATCAAAGCGGATATCGCGGCCGGTGGAGGCCAGCGAGTAATAGGTAAAGCGCAGGGCGTCGGTACCGTAGGCGGCGATGCCCTCGGGGAACTGCTTGCGGGTGGCCTTTTCGATCTTCGCCGCCAGCTGGGGCTGCATCATGCCGGCGGTGCGCTTGGACACCAGGGACTCCAGTTCGATGCCGTCGATCAGGTCGATGGGGTCCAGCACATTGCCCTTGGACTTGGACATTTTCTGGCCTTCCGCATCGCGTACCAGGCCGTGTACGTAGACGGTGTGGAAGGGCACTTCCTTGCGGAAGTGCAGGGTCATCATGATCATCCGGGCGACCCAGAAGAAGATGATGTCAAAGCCGGTCACCAGCACCGAACTGGGGTGGAAGGTGGCCAGTTCCGGCGTTTCTTCCGGCCAGCCCAGGGTGGAGAAGGTCCACAGGGCGGAGCTGAACCAGGTGTCCAGCACGTCCTCGTCCTGCTGCAGGCTGACATCGTCGCCCAGCTTGTTGTCGGCGCGCACGGCGGCTTCGTTCTCGCCGACGTAGATATTGCCGGCCCCGTCGTACCAGGCGGGGATGCGGTGGCCCCACCACAGCTGGCGGCTGATGCACCAGTCCTGGATGTCGCGCATCCAGGCGTAGTAGGTGTTTTCCCACTGCTTGGGCACAAACTGGATGTCGCCGTTTTCCACCGCCTCGATAGCGGGTTTGGCCAGGGTTTTAGCGTCCACGTACCACTGGTCGGTGAGGTAGGGCTCGATCACCACGCCGGAGCGGTCGCCGCGGGGCACCTTGAGGGTGTGGGGCTCGATCTTGTCCACCAGGCCCAGGGCTTCCAGGTCGGCCACCACCTGCTTGCGCGCGTCGAAACGATCGAGGCCGCGGTAGGGTGCGGGCACCTCGCCGTTGAGGGCGGCGTTGTCGTCGAGGATGTTGATCACGGGCAGGTTGTGACGCTTGCCCATCTCGTAGTCGTTGAAGTCGTGGGCGGGCGTGATCTTCACGCAGCCGGTGCCGAACTCGCGGTCGACGTAGTCGTCGGCAATGATCGGGATTTCACGGCCGGTGAGGGGCAGGGCGATGGTCTGCCCGACCAGGTGGGCGTAGCGCTCGTCCTCCGGGTGGACGGCCACCGCGGTGTCGCCGAGCATGGTTTCCGGGCGGGTGGTGGCGACGGTGAGGTGGCCTTCGCCGCTGGACAGTGGATAGCGGAAGTGCCACAGGGAGCCCTGCTCCTCTTCCGACAGCACTTCCAGGTCGGACACCGCAGTGTGCAGGGCCGGGTCCCAGTTCACCAGGCGCTTGCCGCGGTAGATCAGCCCTTCGCGATACAGGCGGATGAACACTTCCTGTACCGCCTTGCTCAGGCCCTCGTCCATGGTGAAGCGCTCCCGGGACCAGTCCGGGGAGGCGCCGAGGCGGCGCAGCTGCTGGGTGATCTGGCCGCCGGATTGTTCTTTCCACTCCCAGACTTTCTCGATGAACCTGTCGCGGCCGAGGTCGTGACGGCTCAGCCCCTGGGCCTCGAGCTGGCGCTCCACCACCATCTGGGTGGCGATGCCTGCGTGGTCGGTGCCGGGCTGCCACAGGGTGTTGTAGCCACGCATGCGGTGGTAGCGGATCAGGGCGTCCATGATGGCTTCCTGGAAGCCGTGGCCCATGTGCAGGCTGCCGGTCACATTGGGCGGCGGGATCATGATGCTATAAGCGGGCTCGCCGCCCTGGGGCTGGAAGTAACCCTTGCTCTCCCACTGCTGGTACCAGCGGGTTTCGATATCGGCGGGTTGGAAGGTCTTGTCCATGGAGAAGAAGTCCGGAAGAAAGCGTAACTGGCTGAAAAAAGAGCGGAATTATACGCGCTGGGCCGGTGCTGGGCCAGCGCGGAAGACTAGCCCTGGGCGGGCAGGTCGTGCTTTTCGAGCTGGTAGCCGCGCTCGCGGTAGAAGCGCCAGGACTCGCGCAGGGCCTGCAGGCTGCGGGGTTCCTGGGTGACCACTTCGGCTACGCGCTGGAAGCGGCCAAAAAAGCCGGGGATGTCCAGTTGCAGATTGATCAGCAGGTCATCGTGACCGGCGGGGTCCGCCTGGCCCCAGCCAATGGCGATGTGCTCGGCGCCGGCGCTGCCGGTCAGGCCGTGGGGCAGGAAACTGGCCGGGCGAAAGCTCCACAGCAGCTCATCGAGCTGCTGTGCCTGGGCTTCGCCGGTGGCGTTGATATAGATGCGGTGACCGCGAGCGAAGGCCTTGTCCGCCAGCCGCGCGGCGACACGCAGGCGCTCCAGCTCGCCGCTGGCCTGGACCACATAGAAGCCGACCCGGGTCACTGTCGCCTCAGCCCGCCCGCTGCTGCAGGTAGCGGGTCAGCAGCGCCACCGGCCGCCCGGTGGCGCCCTTGGGTGCGCTGTCCCAGGCGGAGCCGGCGATGTCGAGGTGGGCCCAGTCGTACTTCTCGGCAAAGCGCGACAGGAAGCAGGCCGCGGTAATGCTGCCGCCGCCCGGGCCGCCGATGTTGGCCATGTCGGCGAAGGGGGTGGACAACTGCTTCTGGTAGTCATCCCACAGGGGCATGCGCCAGGCGCGATCAAAGGTTTGCTGGCCGGCCTCCAGTAACTGTTCGGCCAGTTCGTCCTTGTTGGCGTAGAGGCCGGAGGCGTGGGAACCGAGGGCCACCACGCAGGCGCCGGTGAGGGTGGCGATGTCCACCACCGCGGCGGGCTTGAAGCGCTCGGCGTAGGTGAGGGCGTCGCACAGTACCAGGCGGCCCTCGGCGTCGGTGTTGAGCACCTCGATGGTCTTGCCGGACATGCTGGTCACCACATCGCCGGGCTTGGTGGCGCGGCCGCTGGGCATGTTTTCCGCCGCAGCGACAATGCCTACTACATTGAGCGGCAGCTGCAGGTCGCGCACCGCCTGCATCGTGCCGAATACCGACGCGGCGCCACCCATGTCGAATTTCATCTCGTCCATCTTGGCGCCGGGCTTGAGGGAAATGCCGCCGGTGTCGAAGGTGATGCCCTTGCCCACCAGTACATAGGGCTGGTCCTTGGCCTTGCCGCCCTTGTATTCCATCACAATCAGCTTGGCGGGCTGGTCGCTGCCGGCGGAGACCGACAGCAGGGAGCCCATGCCCAGTTCCTGCATTTTCTTTTCGTCCAGGATGCGCGCGGTCAGGTTCTTGTGGCCGCGGCACAGGCTGCGAGCCTGCTGGGCGAGGTAGGTGGGGGTGCAGATATTGCCCGGCAGGTTGGCGAGGTTGCGTGCCAGGTTGACCCCCGCACCGATGTGGGCGCCGCGCTCCAGCGCCGCCTGGGCCTTGCTCGCGGACAGGGCCTTGCCCGGATTGACCGTGAGCTTCTTCAGGGCCAGGGCCTTGCGCGGCTTGGAGACGGTTTCGGTGTAGCGGTAGGCCGCGGCGGTGAGCAGGCGGGCGAATTGCTCCAGCGCCTCTTCCAGATCGATCTCGCTGTCGACCAGATCGCCAAGATGCAGCACGGCATCGGTGGCGCCGCATTTGTTCAGGCGCCGGTACAGGGCGTCGGTGACTTCCCGCGCGGTGGCCAGGTTGAACTTGTCGAGGGCGCCGAAGCCCAGCAGCAGCACGCGCCTGGCATTGCCGATGTGGGTGAGCATGCTGCTCTGGCCGGGCTTGCCCTCGAAGTCGCCGAGGGCCATGACGGCGTTGGCGAGGCCGTCGCCGACCTTGTCGAAATCCAGCGCCGCGCTGGACAGGTGTTTGCCAAACACGGGCACAATGGCGCACTGGGTTTTCGCCTTGCTGGCATCGGCGCTCTGGCGCACGTTGAAAGTGATCGCGGTCATGGGGTTTCCTTGCTTCGCATCGAGTCGCGGTAGTGTATGATGTCGAGCGCCCAAACTGAACCGAAACGCGCTTTTCTCCCACTAAGTCCGCCATCTGATGAAAATCCTGCGCTACCTCACACGCGACGTTCTCACGCACATGCTCGCGGTGAGCTTCGTCCTGTTGGTGGTGATTTTCAGCGGCCGTTTTGTGAAGTACCTGGCGGAAGCAGCGGTGGGTGACCTGGCCGCGGACATCCTGTTGCCGGTGATGTTTTACCGCCTGCCGGGCTTTCTCGAATTGATTGTGCCCCTGGGCCTGTTCATCGGCATCCTGATGTCCTACGGCCGGCTCTATGTAGAAAGCGAAATGGTGGTGCTCAGCGCCTGTGGCGTCAGCCCGGTCAAACTGGCGGGCTATACCATGGTGCCGGCGCTGGTGGTCGCCCTGCTGGTGGGCCTGCTCAGCCTGCTGGTAACGCCGCTGGGCGCGGCCCGCTCCGCCGAGCTGCTGCAGGACCCGAGTTCGTCCCAGGGTCTGCAGACCCTGGCCGCCGGGCGTTTCCAGACCCGCCGGGGCAGCGATATGGTCAGCTACGCCCGCGATATCGACCCGGAAACCGGCGCCATGCAATCGGTATTCCTGTCCCAGGGCGGTGGCCGCGACAGCGACCCGCGGATGGTGCTGACGGTGGCCCAGGAGGGGGAGGTGCGCATGGACCCGGACAGCGGCGCCCGCTACCTGGAGTTGCGCAAGGGCTATCGCTACGAGGGTGTGCCGGGGGATCTCGATTACCGCGTTACCCGCTTCGAGCGTTTCGGCGAACTGATACCGGAACCCGAGGGCGGCATTCGCACAGCCGCGCCGGTGGACGGCCGGCCCACCACCGAGCTGCTGGCGTCGCAGGCGCCCCAGGATATCGCCGCCCTGCACTGGCGCCTTTCCCTGCCGGTGATGGTGCCCATTGTGGCGCTGATCGCCCTGTGCATGAGCCGCACCGATCACCGCCGCGGACGCTATATCAAGATGGCCCCCGCCTTCCTCATCTACCTCGGCTACCTGATGCTGCTGGCCAACGCCCGCTCCGCCGTGGAAGAGGGCAAAATGGCCATGCTCGGCGGTTTCTGGGGTGTCCACCTGCTGTTCCTGCTGCTGGGGCTGGCGCTGCTGTTTGGCCCCGACTGGCTGGCGCGCCTGCGCTACTGGAGGCTGCGCCGTGCGCGGGCTTGATCGCTACCTCGCCCGCACCGTGGTGCTGGCGACCGCGCTGGTGCTGGCGATCATTGTCGGCCTCGACGCGGTCACCGTGTTCATCGATGAATCCGAAGACATCTCCGAGAGCTACACCGCCTTCGAGGTGTTTGTCTATGTGGCCCTGACTCTGCCCGGGAGCCTGTACGAGTACACCCCCTTCGCCACCATGATCGGCTGCCTGGTGGGGCTGGGGCAGCTGGCCTCCAGCAGTGAGCTGGTGGTCATGCGCAGCGCCGGCGTGTCCATCGCGCGCATTGTGTGGATTGTAATGAAGCCGACCCTGGTGATCGCCCTGGCCGCCTTCCTGCTGGGGGAGTATGTGGCGCCGCGGGCCGAGCAACTGGCCCAGAGTCGCCGCGCCATCGTGCAGAACCCCGGCGAGGGTGTGGCGGGCCGCCACGGCCTGTGGAACCGCGAGGGGGATACCTTCCTGCACTTCAACGCCCTCGACCCGGACGGCGAGGTGTTTGGCATCATCCTGCTGCAATTTGACGAGCGCCTGCAGTTGCAGTCGGCACTGCGCGCCCAGAGCGCCACCTTCGCCGGCGATCACTGGATGATGCACCAGGCGGTGCGCACCGATTTCAGCAGCTGGCAGACCGAGCGCACGCCCTACGACACCCTGCGCTGGGACACCGCCATCACCCCGGAGCTGTTGACCATGGAAGTGGTGGCCCCGGACAAGCTGCCGCTGGCGGATCTCTATCGCTACAGTCGCTACCTGTCCCAGCAGGGGCTGGAAGCGGAGGATTTCGAACTGGCCATGTGGCGCAAACTGCTGCAGCCGCTGACGGTGGCCGGCCTGGTGCTGGTGGCCATCTCTTTTATCTTCGGCCCGCTGCGGGACGGCACCCTGGGCTTTCGCATCTTTGCCGGCGTTCTGGTCGGGATCGTGTTTCGCACCAGCCAGGACCTGCTGGGCCCGGCCAGCCTGGTGTTTGGCTTCTCGCCGCTGTACGCCGCGCTGGTGCCGGTGTTGCTGTGTATGGGTTTCGGCCTGGTGCTGCTGCGCCGGGCGCAGTAGTCAGCTCAGCTGCCCGGGGGCGCGGCTGCCGGCGTTTTCTTTTTGTTTTTCTTCGCGGCTTTTTCCACCAGCACCAGCTCGGTGCCGGAGAGGTAGTCGTGCCAGCAGCGACCGCGCCGGTCAAACAGGCACCACCAGTAACCCAGCCCCAGGCAGGCCGCGGACAGCAGGGCCGCCAGGCAACGGCGCAGGGCCTGCAGGACCGTGGGGGATTCCCCTTCGCTGCTCACCAGCTTGATGCGCCAGGCCTGCATGCCGAGGGTCTGGCCGCTCTTCAGCCAGAACGCGCTGAAAAAGCCGAACACGGTGAGCAGGGCGATCAGCTGCACCAGTTGCGGGTGCAGGGGTTCGGCGTTGCCGCCGGCAATGGCGCTGTGCAGGCCCATGCCGATGGCCACGGCGAGCATGATTAGCGGCAACACCAGGAAAGTGTCGTAGAGCATGGCCATCAGGCGGCGGGGCAGGGCGGGGGCAGGTGATGTCGGCATGGCGCGATTCTAGCAGGGCGGATTACCGATTTGTAAATTGAGGCGCTTTCCGGCCCCGTGCTACATTCGCCAGCGATGAGAGGAAGGGTGCATGAAGGTTCTGCTAGTTGAAGACGATCCCTCGGTGGGGAGTTTTATCGCCGGTGAACTGAGTGCCGCCGGCTACGATTGCCTGCTGCAGGACGACGGCAAGCTGGGCCTGGAAGCGGCCCGCGAGGGCCAGTTCGATGTGCTGGTGGTGGACCGCATGCTGCCGGGTATCGACGGCCTCTCCATCGTGCAGGCGCTGCGCCAGGAGGGCGACACCACGCCGGTGCTGGTGCTCAGCGCGCTGGGTGACGTAGAGGACCGGGTCGAGGGCCTGCACTGCGGCGCCGACGACTACCTGACCAAACCCTTTTCCATGGCCGAGTTGCAGGCCCGTCTCGAAGTGCTGCACCGCCGCGCCAGCACGTCGGCGTTGGAATCGCCCATCCGCCTGCAGGTGGCCGACCTGGAGATGGACCTGCTGAGCCAGGAAGTGCGGCGCCAGCAGACCCCCATCAACCTGCAGCCGCGCGAATACAAGCTGCTGGAATACCTGATGCGGCACGCCGGCCAGGTGGTGACCCGGGCCATGCTGCTGGAGCATGTGTGGGGCTACCACTTCGATCCCCAGACCAACGTCATCGATGTACACGTGTCGCGCCTGCGGCAGAAAATTGACCGCGATTTCGAGCCGCCGCTGCTGACCACCGTGCGCGGCGCGGGTTACCGCCTCGGCGGCGATTGAGCCGGGCCCGCCGCCGTGCGCATCCTGCGGGTCGTCAATTCCCTTACCTTTCGCTTCATACTGCGCTATGTGATTGTGCTGGTGGCGTCGGTATGCGCCGTATTGAGCCTGCTTTATACCTACCTCAGCTACAGCTATTTCACCGGCCTGATCGACAGCATCGGCGACGAGCTGGACACCCTGGAACTGGTGTATCGCGGCCAGTCACTGCCCGGCCTGCGCCAGTATGTGGAGGACCAGGTGCGGGCCCCCGCCGGCGCCAGCTTTTCCTACCTGTTGACCGATGCCGGCGGTACCCGGCTGGCCGGCGACCTGCCGGCCGTGCCGCGCTACAGCGACTTCGGCGAGGGCTGGTGGGCCTTCCAGATGTCCCTGCTGCGGCGGGATGCAAGCAGCGACGTGGACTTTATCGCCCGCTCCCGGGAGTTCCAGGGGGGCGTGGAGGCGCTGGTGGCCTACAACTTCGCCGCGGTGTCAGAGAGCGGCTCGGTGGTGATTGGCACCCTGCTGTGGGCGATGACCGCCACCCTGATCCTGGGCATCATCGGCGGCTACTTCACCGCCTCGATGGCGGTGCAACGGCTGGAGGAATTCAGCCAGCGCCTGTCGCGTATCGCCCGGGAAAATCCCGGGGAGCGCATGCCGACCAAGGGCGAAGAGGGCTACCTGAGAGACCTGTCGCAGGTCACCAATAGCATGCTGGACCAGATGAGTCAGCTGATGCAGGCCATCAAGCTGGTGTCGGACAATATCGCCCACGACCTGCGCACCCCGCTCACCCGGGTGCGCAACAACCTCAACCAGCTGCGCGACAGCCTGGAACCCTCACGCCAGGAAGCGGTGGACCGGGTGATCGAGGACTGCGACGACCTGCTGGCGACCTTCAACGCCCTGCTGCGCATTTCCACGCTGGAGAGCGGCAGCCGCAGTGCGCCGGAAACCGAGGTGGACCTGGCCGCCCTGCTGGCGGATGTGGTCGAGCTCTACGAGCCCCTGGCCATTGACAAGGAGATCAGCCTGGGTCTGCAGGCCGCGGGCCCCCACATTATTCGCGGTGACAACGACCTGTTATTCCAGCTGTTCGCCAACCTGGTGGACAACGCCATCAAGTACACCCCCGCCGGTGGCGACATCGCCGTTGAACTGGAAGCCAGCGGCAGTGGTCGGCGCGTGGTGGTGAAGGACAGCGGGCCGGGTATTCCGGTGGCCGATCGCAAGAACGTGTTTCGCCGCTTCTACCGGCTGGAGGCCAGTCGCGGCAAAGAGCCGGGGCACGGGCTGGGGCTCAGCCTGGTGCAGGCCATCGCGCACTACCATCGCGGCAGCGTGCGTCTGGCCGGCAACCGGCCGGGTCTGCGGGTAGAAGTGGAGCTGCCCTGACCCCGGCCCGGTTCAGGGTTTTTCCAGCGCCAGGTGGCTGGTGTCCGGCGCCGCGGCCGCCGCGCTGCTGCGGTATTTGCCGTCCAGCAGGTCACTGCCGCTGGGGGCGAGATCCAGTCCGGCGAGGTCCAGTGCCGGCGCTGGCGCGGGCGGCGGGGCGCAGTCGCTGAAGTCGCTGCCCGCGGGCGCCAGGTCGATGGCGCTGGTATCGGGGTTCAGCGGCGCTGCGTAGCGGGGCAGGTTGGGGATGGTTTCGCCGCTGGCGGCCACACTGAGGTGGCCGGTGTCCGGGGCCGGAGGTGGCTCCGGCTCCGGGTCTGACAGCCGCGTACCGCTGCCGGTCAGCGACAGGGCCGAAGTGTCCACGTCGCGCGGCACAAATTGCCGGCGCTCTTGCGGGCGCAACACCTCGCTGCGGGGCGGGCTCAATGCCAGGCCCTTGTCACCGCTGTCATCATCGCTGGCCGCCGGCGCGGCGGCGGAGGGCGGTGCAGTACGCCCGGCCTGTGAAGGCGCTGCCGACGCCAGCGCGGCAACGCGCTCGGCCATGGTCCGGGGGCGCTGTTCCTGAGCCGGCGCCGATGTGCGTTGCGCTGGCGCTGGCTCGGCGGCGTGGCGCCGGATCACCGGCTTGGCGCCGGCTTTTTCCATGGCCTGCTTGTACTTGAGGGCGGTGGCCTTGTCGCATTCGCGCTTGATCAGCTGTGGCTTGCCGCTGAACAGGCGCTGCAGGGTGGCCTCGTCCGCCTTGAACAGGCCCTGCAGGCGCTGGCGCACGGCGTTTTCGTCCTGCCCGGGAAGCGCTTCCCCGGCGAAATACACGTTGTAGAGTTGCTCCATCCCTCGGCTTCCCGTGCTGCTGGCTCGGGCCAGTATAACGCGCCGCCGGCGGCTCACAACGCGCGCCGAGGTCTGCTAGTATGGGCGCCCCTTGCACACAGGATAGCCTGCCCTGAATGAGTGACCGGGTTCCAACACGCTTTGTGCGCAGCCTGCTGCGCCAGGTCTACGATCACGGCCACGACTTCTCTGCAGTATTGGCAGATGCCGGCCTGGATTTCGATCCCACTGACGAAAGCGCACCGGGCTATCGCGCGGAAGTCAGCGCCATGCAGTATTCCCGCGTTTACCAGCAGGTACTGCGCCGGCTGCAAGACGAAACCTTCGGCGTGGTCGGCAACGGCCTGGCTACCCCCGGCGCCTTTCGCATGATGTGCTACTGCATTATCGCCTGCGATACCCTCGGCCAGGCGATCCAGCGGGCGGCGGAGTTCTACCGCACCTTCTTCGACGAGCGCAGCCAGCTCTACACCAACTTCTCCGAGCAGGTAACGCGGGTCGGTTATCGCACCCTCCAGCCCGCCACATCGCCGGGGCAGGTGGGCGCGCTGGAGGCCTACGGCCTGTCCGTGTGGCACCGTTTCTTTGGCTGGTTGTGCGGCCGTACCATCGAACTCAAGCGGGTCGACTTCAAGGGCGCCGCGCCGCAGCGGCTGGAAAAGTACGAGACCCTGTTCCACGCGCCGCTGTACTTCAACCAGAGCTCGGATCTGCTCTACTTCGACAGTGCCTGCCTGTCCTGGCCGGTGGTGCATACCGAACACTCCCTGCAGGAGTTCCTGCGCACTGCGCCCTACCAGTTGCTGATCATGGATATAGACCCCGATCGCAACAACCTCGCGGCCCAGGTCAAAGCCATGATCGGTCACGATTTCAGCGAAGGCTTCCCCAGCTTCGAGGCGATCAGCTCGGCCCTGCACATGTCGGCACCGACCCTGCGCCGGCGGCTGAAGCGCGAGGGCACCACCTTCCAGCAGATCAAGGACGAGGCGCGCTGCGACGCCGCCCGCCTGCACCTGGGGCGGCCCGAACTGTCGATCAACGAAGTGGCTCTGCAACTGGGCTTTACCGACCCCAGCGCCTTTCACCGCTCCTTCAAGAAGTGGACCGGGCAGACCCCCGGACAATTCCGCGCCGGCCAGCGCAAGCTGGCGTGAGTGTCGGCAGCGGGGTGACTGCGCTATAATTCCGCCCCGTTTTTTCAGCCCCGGAGCGTCCCATGCCCGTACAGGCGCAGATCGAAAGCACCCTGAACGAAGCCCTGGCCCCCACCTTCCTGGATGTGGCCAATGAAAGCCATATGCACAGCGTGCCGCCCAATTCCGAGACCCACTTCCGGGTAGTGGCGGTGAGCGATGCCTTTGCCGGCCAGCGCAAAGTGGCCCGCCACCAGCGCATCTACGGCCTGCTGGCCGAGCAGCTCGCCGGCCCGGTGCACGCCCTGGCCCTGCAACTCTACACCCCCGAAGAGTGGCGCGAACGCGAAGAGCAGGTGCGCCCCTCGCCGGACTGCCTCGGCGGCAGCAAGGCGGAGTCCTGACGCATGGATACCGTGGTCGCCGCCCTCTACAAATTCGTTTCCCTGCCCGACTTTCACGAACTGCGCGAACCCCTGCTGGACGCCTGCGTGCAGGCCGGCGTGAAGGGCACCCTGCTGCTCGCCCACGAGGGCATCAACGGCACCATCGCCGGCAGCCGTGAAGGCATCGACGCCGTGCTCGCCTTCCTGCGCGCCGACCCGCGCCTGGCGGATGTCGAGCACAAGGAATCCTTCGACGACCACATTCCCTTCTACCGCATGAAAGTGAAGCTGAAGAAGGAAATCGTCACCATGGGCGTGGAGGGCATCGACCCCAACGACTGCGTTGGCACCTACGTGGCGCCGAAGGACTGGAACGCCATCGTCAACGACCCGGATGTCGTTCTCATCGATACCCGCAACGACTACGAATACGGCATCGGCACCTTCCGCGGCGCCCGCGACCCCCACACCACCACCTTCCGCGAGTTTCCCGACTATGTGCGGCGCGAACTCGACCCGAAGAAACAGCGCAAGGTGGCCATGTTCTGCACCGGCGGCATCCGCTGTGAAAAAGCCTCGGCCTTTATGCTGAAGGAGGGCTTCGAGGAGGTCTATCACCTGCAGGGCGGCATTCTGAAGTACCTGGAGGAGGTGCCCCAGGCCGAGAGTACCTGGGAGGGGGAGTGCTTTGTGTTCGACAATCGCGTGGCGGTGAATCACCAGCTGGAGAAGGGACAGTACGATCAGTGTTTTGGCTGTCGCCACCCGATTACGGAAGCGGACAAGTTGTCGCCGAAGTATGAGAAGGGTGTGTGCTGTCCGGGCTGCTATGACAGCCTGAGCGATGACCAGAAGGCGCGATTTGCGGAGCGGCAGAAGCAGATTGAGCTCGCCAAAGCGCGGGGCGAGGTGCATGTGGGTGCAGCGCCGCCGGCCCGGCAGGAACCGCATCCGGAGGAGGCTGAGGGGTACTAGGTTTTTGTACTTTGGCGCTATGTTGTGCGGGACGTTTCGATGCTTTGCTGCCGGTAGCGGTTGGTGCGGCGTTTTTTTGCCGGCAGCGGCGCCGGGGTAAGTCCCTCGGGGACACGCCGTGAATACATCCATGTAGTCTCTTCAGCGGCCGTCCAGGCCGCTGACGGTCCCCTCGGGACTTCCCCCGACACCGCCGCCTCCTTGGGTGGCCGGGAATATTTCTTCACTCCGTAAGTGAGATAATTGAAATCAAAGTCACCCTGGCGAAGGCACGCTACTTCAATAACGCGCCTAGCGGAGGTGTCTGTGCCGGGGAATGCCTGAAGCGACCGTCATCGCCCTGGACGGGCGATGAAGAGACTACAAGGATGTATTCACGGCGTGTCGCGGAAGGCATTCCCCGGTGCAGACACCGAATGGCGAAGTACAGTGAATTAAAGCGCCCAAGCTTGGTTCGCTACAAATACCCAAGCAGTGTTCGCCGAAAAATCCCAACCGGAATATAGCGACTCAAGCCCTCGCCATCCCCCTGGGAAATCACTCCCGTCAGCTCCGGCGTGCCATCGCTGTCGAGTTGAATCACCGCGCCCCCCGACGCCCCCTTGTAAGCCCGGCAGTTACTGTCGCTGAACAACGCCTCCTCGCGGGTAATCTCGCAGGCCGGGTCGTAACTCAACTGCCGGCCCGCCATCCCGATGCCCGAATCGCGACTGAAACCCGCCATAACCAGAGAAGAAACGCTGGTAGCCTCGCTGACCGCCAGTGCCGGTACCGCAGCGGCAGGTACCGCCTGTTGCAGTCGCATAATCGCCCAGTCTGCGTCGATATCGCCGCCGTCCGCCAGGTGCCGCGCTTCAATTTCCAGCAGCTGCCCCTCGCTGTCGGTGAGCTGGAACAGAATGCGCTGGCTCAGGTCCTCGTAGTACTCCAGGCAGTGCCAGGCGGTGACGATGGTGTCGGCCTGCTGCCCGCGGTGGCTCTGGATCAGGGTGGCGCTGCAGCGTTCAGTGTGATGGCGGCGGCGCCCGTCCTCCAGTTTGATGCCGGGCACTACCAGGCGGCCCACGGCGCGCAGCCAGTCGGGGGATTCGCCGGCGGTGAAGCTGCGGCGCGGGTCCGGCTCGGCGACGCTGGGGCCCGGTAAAAGCAGGGCAACGAGCAGGCAAAGGGAGTGTAAGTATCGGATTGGCAAGGTATTTCCGCGGCTGGCTCAATATGTTGTGCCCCCGGCGGCGGGGGTGGCTTGGCCCCTTTGGGGCGGGGCTTTAGGATGGCCCGGATACTAGAGTAGCGCCCGGCGCGGGTAAAGCGCCTGTTGTCGGGAGAGACGGGAGAGAAGATGACAGAACAACATCGTGTGGCCGTGGTGACCGGCGCCAGTCGCGGCGCGGGCAAGGGGATTGCCGAGGCGCTGGGGGCCACCGGGGCCACGGTGTATGTCACCGGTCGCACGGTGGAAGAGGGCGCGGCGCCGCTGCCCGGTACGGTGGCTGCCACGGCGGAGGCAGTGACCGCGGCGGGCGGCAAGGGCATCGCGGTGGCCTGCGACCACAGCGACGACGCACAGGTAGAGGCGCTGTTTGCCCGGGTGGCGCAGGAGCAGGGCCACCTGGACATCCTGGTCAACAACGCCACCTACGTGCACGACGCCCTGGTGCAGACCGGCCCCTTCTGGGAAAAGCCCCTGTCGCTGACGGAAATCTGGGACGTGGGCATGCGCTCCCACTACGTTTCGACCTATTACGCCGCGCCGCTGCTGCTGAAAAGCCAGGGGGGGCTGGTGGTGAACACCAGTTCCTTCGGCGGCCGCATTTACATGCACGGCCCGGCCTACGGCGCCGGCAAGGCGGCGGCGGACAAGATGGCCCACGACATGGCGGTGGATTTCAAGCCCTATAACGTGGCGGTGGTGTCCATCTGGATGGGCCTGCTGCTCACCGAGCGCACCCGCCGCGTGTTCGAGGCGGAGCCGGACAAGTACGCCGACCTGGCCGGCACCGCCGAGCACCCGCAGTTCACCGGGCGGGTGATCGACGCCCTGGCCCGCGACCCGCAGCGCATGGCAAAAAGCGGCCGCGTGCTGATCGGTGCGGAACTGGGCGAGGAGTACGGCGTCAGCGATATCGATGGCAAGCAGCCCCCCTCGCACCGCGCCTTTTTCGGCCCGCCGACCGAGTTCGGTGACGCGGTGGTGGAGTAAAGTCGATAGCCCAAATAGAGGATGTGCGTGACACCACAGCGCGCTTTAATCAACCTCGGAATGACCCGCAAGGGCCGGCCGGTCCACAACCGGCCGTGAACAACAACCAGACACAAGGTGCTGCCATGAATGCCTACGGACTCGAATCCCCCCGCGCCCAGCAACTGATTGACGCCGCGCGTGAACTTGGCCCGGTGCTGCGCGAGCGCGCCGCCCAGTGTCGCGCCGAGCGCAAGGTGCCGGCGGAAACCATCGCCGACTTTGAAAAAGCCGGCTTCTTCAAGATTCTGCAACCCGAGCAGTGGGGCGGCTACGCCATGGACCCGCAGGTGTTCTACTGCGTGGGCCTGGAAGTTGCCAAACACTGCATGTCCAGCGCCTGGGTGCTGGGCGTGGTGGCGGTGCACAACTGGCAACTGGCGGTGTTCGACGACCAGGCCGCCCAGGATGTGTGGGCGGATGACCCCACGGTGCTGATCTCCTCGTCCTACGCCCCGGTGGGCAAGGTGGAGGTAGTGGACGGCGGCTTCCGCCTGAGCGGCCAGTGGAGCTTCTCCTCCGGCTCCGAGCACTGCGACTGGGCCTTCCTCGGCGCCGTGGTGCCGACCCCGGACGCGCCCTTCGACATGGCCAACTACCGCACCTTCCTGGTGCCCCGCAGCGACTATGAAATTGTCGACAACTGGGACGTGGTGGGCCTGCAGGGCACCGGCAGCCACGATGTGCGTGTGGACGGCGCCTTTGTGCCAGAGCACCGCACCCACAAGTCGATGGACGGCTTCCTCTGCGACAACCCCGGCAATGCCGTGAACAGCGCGCCCCTTTACCGCCTGCCCTTTATGCAGGTGTTTGTGCGCGCGGTCTGCACCGCGACCCTGGGCGCCCTGCAGGGCTCCCTGGAGGATTACATCGAGGTGGCCAAAACCCGCCGCGTCGGCCCTATGAAGATGAGCGACGATCCCTTTGCCCGCCGCCTGGCGGCCGAGGTGAAGGCCTCCATCGAGGAAATGAAATTGACCATGGTGCGCAACTTCGATGCCATGATGGAATGCACTCGCGCCGGCGTGCCGATTCCGGTGGAAGACCGGGTGCGCTACCGCTACGATTCGGCAGTGGTGGCCGATCGTTGTGTTGAACTGTCCGGCAAGATGCTGAAGGCGGCCGGCAGCGGCGGTATCCGCAATGGCAGCGAGCTGCTGGCCCGGCACCTGGATATCCTCGCCAGCCAGGCGCACGTGGCCAACAACGTGAACCCGTTCGCTGTAAACTTCGGCGGCGTATTGTTCGGTGCGGATAACGCCGACTACGCCATCTGACTGAAAGGCTTATAAGGAGAACAATATGTCTATGATCGGACGCTTGCCGGAAGGCAACTACGCAGACTGCGCCAACGGCTATCGCATTCATTACCTGGACGAGGGCCAGGGCGAGGTCGTGGTGTTCCTGCACGGTTCCGGCCCCGGCGCCAGCGGCTACAGCAACTTCAAGGGTAACTACCCGGTACTGGTGGAAGCCGGCTACCGCTGCATTGTTCCCGATCATATCGGCTACGGCTTCTCCGACAAGCCCAACGACGTCGACCACCCCCTGTCCTTCTTCGTCGAGTGCATCAAGCAGACCCTCGACGTGGCCGGCGTGGAGCGCTGCACGGTGGTCGGCAACTCCCTCGGCGGCGCCGTCGCCATCGGCCTGGCGCTGGAGCACCCGGCGCTGGTGGAAAAACTCATCCTGATGGCCCCTGGCGGGCTCAGTGAAATGCCGGAGTACCAGGCCATGCCCGGTATGCAAAAGGTGTTCAAGGTGTTCGGCTCCGGCGAGCCGGTGACCCCCGAGGTGATGAAGGACCTGTTCGCCACCGGCCTGATGTACGACGGCCGCCACGCCACCGATGAACTGGTGGAAGAGCGCATGCAGATCATGCAGATCATGAACGGGCATGTGATGGCGACCATGAAGATTCCGGTACTGGTGGAGCGCCTGCAGGAGCTGCAGTGCCCGGTGCTCGGTTTCTGGGGCATGGACGAGCAGATGATGCCCGAGAACGGCATCATGGCGATGGCCAAAAACATCAAGCACCTGCGCCTGATCCTGGTGACCGAGTGTGGCCACTGGGTGATGGTGGAGCACGAGGACATGTTCAACCGCGCCTGTCTCGATTTTGTACAGCATGGATAAGGCATAACGTGGATAAGCAACGCATAGCCGAACTCGGCGACGAACTCTACCGCGCCCTGCGCGAGGGCCGCACCCTGGCGCCGCTGACTGACCGCGAGGCGGACATCAGCATCGACGACGCCTATCACATCAGCCTGCACATGGTGAACCAGCGGGTGGAGCGCGACGGCGAGCGCATCGTCGGCAAGAAGATCGGCGTGACCAGCAAGCCGGTGCAGGACATGCTGGGCGTGTTCCAGCCCGACTTCGGCTTTCTCACCGACGCCATGGTTTACGCGGATAACGCCGACATTCCGGTGGCGGGCAACCTGATCCAGCCGCGCGCGGAAGGGGAAATCGCCTTTCGCCTGAAGAAGGACCTGCAGGGCCCCGGCGTGACCGAGCAGGATGTGCTCGACGCCACCGAATCCATCATGCCCTGTTTCGAGATCGTGGATTCGCGCATCGACGACTGGAAGATCAAGATCCAGGACACCGTGGCCGACAACGCCTCCTGCGGCGTCTACGTACTGGGCGAGAACGAAGTCGACCCGCGCGACTTCGACCTGCCCAACCTCAAGATGACCATCTGGAAAAACGGCGAATTCCACAGCGAGGGCCTGGGCAGCGCGGTGCAGGGCAACCCGCTTACCGCCGTCGCCTGGCTGGCCAACACCCTGGGCGAGTTCGGTATTCCCTTCAAGGCGGGGGAGGTCATCCTCTCCGGCTCCCTGGCGCCCCTGATCCCGGTAGTGGCCGGCGATGAAATGCGCCTGGAAATCGACGGCATCGGCGGCTGCGCCTGCCGCTTTGTCTGAGCCCAACTTCAAGCATCAACTGCCGGGCGTTCGCGCCCGCACAGAGGAAAGCCAACACCATGAGTAAGAAAATCAAAGCCGCCATCATTGGCCCCGGCAACATCGGCACCGACCTGCTGATGAAGGCCATGCGCTCGGAGGTCATCGAGCCGGTGTGGATGGTGGGCGTGGTGCCCGATTCCCCCGGCCTGGCCCGCGCCGCCGAGATGGGCCTGAAAACCACTGCCGACGGCGTGGACGGCATGCTGCCGACCATGAAGGAAGACGGCGTGCAGATCTGCTTCGACGCCACCTCCGCCTACGTGCACGCGGAAAACAGCCGCAAGGTGAACGAGCAGGGCGCGGTGATGATCGACCTCACTCCCGCCGCCATCGGCCCCTTCTGCGTACCGCCGGTGAACCTGTCCACCGCGGTGGCTGAGCAGAAGATGAACGTGAACATGGTCACCTGCGGCGGCCAGGCCACCATTCCCATGGTGGCCGCGGTGAGCCGCGTACAGCCGGTGTCCTACGCCGAGATTGTGGCCACCGTGAGCAGCAAGTCCGCCGGCCCCGGCACCCGCAAGAACATCGACGAGTTCACCCGCACCACCTCCCGCGGCATCGAACTGGTGGGCGGCGCCGAGAAGGGCAAGGCGATCATCATCATCAACCCGGCGGAGCCGCCGCTGATCATGCGCGACACCATTCACTGCCTGACCGTGGACACGCCGGACGAGGACGCCATCCGCAAGTCGGTGGACGAGATGATCCTGGAGGTACAGAAGTACGTGCCGGGTTACACGCTGAAGAACGGCCCGGTGTTCGACGGCAAGCGCGTGTCCATTTACATGGAGGTGGAGGGCCTGGGTGACTTCCTGCCGAAGTACGCGGGCAACCTGGACATCATGACGGCGGCGGGTTTGCGCACGGCGGAGATGTACGCGGAGGAAATCCTGGCGGGCAAGTTCGTGCCAACGGCGGCATAGTTTCAACCGCGATACTGCGGCACTTCGCAAGTCGACGTCCGCACCGGGTAACGCCTGCCGCGACTCGCCGTAAATACATCCATGTAGGCTCTTCAGCGGCATCCATGCCGCTGACGGTCGCTTCAGGCATTCCCCGGTCCAGACGTCTATGATGGGTGCGTAAATTGAAGGCAATGCTTCCGGCAGCGAATGGCTGGCTTGGCTTTCTTAGTTAACGAAGCACAAAGCAGATTACCTGCCATCGCAGGAGGTAGCGGTGGCGGGGTAAAGCCCGAAGGGACCGTCAGCGGCCTGGACGGCCGCTGTCGAGCCCCCATGGATGGGTTCACGGCGTGTCCCCGAGGGCTTTACCCCGGCGCCGCTGCCGGTTGAGAGATGACAATGACCGCCATGCCCGAGCATGAAATCGGCTGGGTCAGTAAACCAACACAGCTATAGAGAACCGACACCATGGATCTGAAAGGCAAGAAAATCACCGTTCACGACATGTGCCTGCGCGACGGCATGCACCCCAAGCAGCACCAGATCACCGTGGACGAAATGGTCACCGTCGCCAAGGCGATGGACGCGGCCGGCATCCCGCTGATTGAAGTCACCCACGGCGACGGCCTGGGCGGCGCGTCGGTGAACTACGGCTTCCCCGCCAACAGCGACGAAGAATACCTGAGCGCCGTGTGCGGCGCGGTGAAGAACAGCAAGGTCTCAGCCCTGCTGCTGCCCGGTATCGGCACCGTCGACCACCTGAAAATGGCGGTAGACTGCGGTATCGGCACCATCCGCGTGGCCACCCACTGCACCGAGGCCGACGTGTCCGAGCAGCACCTGACCATGGCCGCCAAATACGACGGCCTGGACGTGGTGGGCTTTTTGATGATGGCGCACATGATCGAGCCGCAAGCGCTGCTCGAGCAGCTGAAGATGATGGAAGACTTCGGCGCCAACTGTGTGTACATCACCGACTCCGCCGGCTACATGCTGCCGGACGACGTCACCGCCCGCGTGGCCCTGGCCCGTGAAAAGCTGAACCCGGACACCGAGATCGGCTTCCACGGCCACCACAACCTGGGCATGGGCATCGCCAACTCCCTGGCGGCGGTGGAAGCGGGCGCGAGCCGTATCGACGGCTCCCTGGCGGGCCTCGGCGCCGGCGCCGGCAACACCCCGCTGGAAGTGTTCCTGGCGGTGTGCGACCGCATGGGCGTGGAGACCGGGGTGGACCTGTTCAAGGCCATGGACGTGGCGGAAGACCTGATCGTGCCGATGATGGACGACATCGTGCGGGTGGACCGGGATTCCCTGACCCTGGGCTGGGCCGGCGTGTACTCCTCCTTCCTGCTGTTTGCCAAGCGCGCGGCGAAGAAGTACAACCTGTCGGCGCGGGACATCCTGGTGGAACTGGGACGTCGCCGCACTGTGGGTGGCCAGGAAGACATGATCGAGGACCTGGCGCTGGACATGGCCAAAGCGCGCGACAAGATCGGCGCCTGATCGCCAGCCGGCCCCTGCACCCTGTCGTCAGGGGCCGCTTTCCTCCCCGCGCCGGAACTCCTCCCAGCGCAACTGCAACACGGCGTAATCCTGCTCGTTGTCCACGTCGATGGCGCAGCCGCCCTGCGTGGTCTCAACAATTCCCGCCCGCGTCTGCAGCACGCTGGAGGCGATGGCCTCCACATCCCGCCGCGTTACCTTGCTACGAAAATAGTCCCACCACCGGGGCCAGCCCCGCTGGTGCCCCAGCTCCGCCAGTTGCAGCATCAGGTAGAGCCGCAGCGCACGCCAGCCGACGCCTTCCTGGCCGAGCAGGTCGCGGGCGGTGCGCAGCATATTGCCGATGTCGCGCTGGTAGCGGAAACCGTAGACCTCGTCGATGTAATCCCGGTTTTGCACCCGCCGCGGGCGCACCAGGTGCAGGTTGTTGAGGCGCAGGCTGGCCTCGGCCAGGTGCAGGTAGCGCATGTGGATGCCGGGTAGCGAAGCCGTCGGGTAGAAGCGCCGCAGGGCGGCTTCGGCGCTCATGCCCACGCAGTAGTCCAGGTCGCGCCGGGCGCAGTTGTGCAGGAACTCGCGCAGCTCCCCGGCGCTCACCAGCGGCATATCCGCGCCCGTGACCAGTACCTGGCGGTCTATGCGCTCGCCGTCGCTGCTCTGCTCCAGGTGGGTAAAGGCGCGCCAGAAGTTGGCGTAGGCGGTGTCGGCCTGCTCCAGCAGCTCGATACGCCCGGGGGGCTCAATGCCGGCCACCACCGGGCGCAGCAGGTGCTCCGGCCCCACCACCACAATGCGACCCACGGCCTCTACCTGTAACAGTGCCAGCAGCACCCGCTCCAGCAGGCTGTGGCCGCCGACAGGCAGCAGGGATTTATTGGCGACGCCGCCCACGGCGCGTGCCGCGCCGCGATCGCCGGCGAGCACGATGGCATCCACGCTGGCGACCATCGCGCTCAGGTCACCGGCTTACACCCCGCTCAGGCGGTTGAGGCCGTTCAGTGCCGCGATGCGGTAGGCCTCCGCCATGGTGGGGTAGTTGAAGGTGGTGGTGATGAAGTAGCGCAGGGTGTTGCCCTTGCCCTCCTGCTTCATGATGGCCTGGCCGATGTGGATGATCTCGGTGGCCTCGGCGCCGAAGCAGTGGATGCCGAGAATGGCCAGGGTGTCGGGGCAGAACAGGATTTTCAGCATGCCCACGTCCTCCCCGGAGATCTGCCCGCGGGCGGTGTCCTTGAAGAAGGCGCGGCCCACCTCGAAGGGGATCCTGGCGTCGGTCAGCTCCCGCTCGGTGCGGCCCACCGAGCTGATCTCGGGGATGGTATAGATGCCGGTCGGCACGTCATCCACGTAGCGCGTGGTCTCCTTGCCGCGCGAGACGGCGGCGGCGGAGCGGCCCTGGTCATAGGCGGCGCTGGCGAGCGAGGGCCAGCCGATCACGTCACCCACGGCGTAGATGTTGGGCGTGCTGGTCTGGTACTGCTGGTTGACCTGCAACTGGCCGCGGCTGTCCGCCTCCAGCTTGACCGCCGGCAGGTTCAGCAGGTCGGTGTTGCCGGTGCGGCCGTTACACCACAGCAGGGCATCGCCGCGCAGGCGCTTGCCGGACTTCAGGTGCAGGATTACCCCTTCCTCGGTCGCCTCCACCCGCTCGTACACCTCCCGGTGGCGCACCATCACGCCGAGGTCCCGCAGGTGGTAGTTGAGGGCCACTGAAATCTCGTCGTCGAGGAAGGCCAGCAGGTAGTCGAAGCTGTTGATCAGCTCCACCTTGATGCCCAGGCCGCTGAAGATGGAGGCGTACTCACAGCCGATCACGCCGGCGCCGACGATCAGGATCTTGCGCGGAGTGTGCTTGAGGTCGAGGATGGTGTCGCTGTCGTACACGCGCGGGTGGTTGAAGTCCACGTCTGCCGGGCGGTAGGGCCGGGAGCCGGTGGCGATCACAATGTCGCGCCCGGTCACCTTCTCGATAATGCCGTCGGCCTGGCGAATGGCCAGGGTGTGCTCGTCGACAAAGCTGGCCTGGCCGGGGTGGAGGTCGATGCCGTTGCGGGCATAGAAGCGGCTGCGCATCTCCACCTGCTTTTCGATCACGCCGCTGGCGACGGACAGCGCCGTGGGGTAGGGAATCTGGCGGCTGTGGCCGATTTCGCGGAACAGGCGGCCGGTGTTGAAGCGCATCAGTTGTTTGACGGCGTGGCGCAGGGCTTTGGAGGGGATGGTGCCGCGGTGGGTGCAGCCGCCGCCCACCAGGGGGCGGTCTTCAATCACGGCGGCGCGCTTGTTGTGCTTGGCCGCGTTCAGTGCAGCGCTTTCGCCCGACGGGCCGCTGCCGATTACCAGGACATCGTAATCGTAAATCGTCATGCTGAGGGTTCCTTACCGGGTGTGGGGCCCGGGATCACCGGTCCGCCAGAGGGGCGTATTGTAGTCGCGCGAAAAGGTCAGGTAAATTTGCAGGATTTCACAGACGGAGCAGGACAATGGCGGCAATTAAACTGGTGATCGGCAACCGTAACTATTCTTCCTGGTCCCTGCGCGCCTGGCTCTGCCTGCGCAAGAGCGGCGCGGCCTTCACGGAGGAGCTGCTGCCCCTGGACACCCCGGAGTTTGCCCGGCGCATCGGCGACCTGTCCCCCTCGCGCACGGTGCCGGTGCTGTGGCACGGCGAGCGCTGCGTGTGGGATTCCCTCGCCATCTGCGAATACATCAACGAAACCTTCGCCGACGGCCAGCTGTGGCCGCGGGATGCCGGCCTGCGCGCCCTGGGCCGCTCGCTGGTGGCGGAAATGCACAGCGGCTACGGCGCCCTGCGCGCGGCCATGCCGATGAACTTCCGCGCCCGCCAGCGCCGGGTGCCCACCTCGCCGGCCCTGGAGGCCGACATCGCCCGCATCTTCCAGCGCTGGACCCTGGCGCGCCAGCAGGGCGCCGGTGAGGGCCCCTGGCTGCTGGGCACGTTCAGCATTGCCGACGCCTTCTTCGCCCCGGTGGCGGTGCGCTTTGGCGGCTACGGAGTGGCACTGCCCGCCGGGCCGGTGGCGGACTACGTGGCCCACCTGCGCGCGGACGAGGCCATGCAGGAATGGGAGCGCGGCGCCGCCGCGGAAAGCTGGATTGTTGAGGCCGACGAGGCCGGTGAGGAAACGGCGGCGCCGGAGTAGGGCGGGTGGGCGAATACCTGCTGCTGCCGATCGCCTTTTTCACCTCGGCCCTGGCCGGCGCCATCGGCATGGGCGGCGGCGTGCTGCTGCTGACCCTGATGCCGGGCCTGGTGCCTGCGCCGGCCATCCTGCCCCTGCACGCCCTGACCCAGCTGGCCAGCAACCTGTCGCGGGCCGTGTTCGGCTGGCGCCATATCGACTGGACACTAACCCCGGCTATTGCCGCGGGCGGGGTGCTGGGCGCGGTGGCGGGCGGGGGTATCTATCGCACGCTGGCGCTGGACTGGCTGCCCGCGGTAATCGGGGTACTGATCCTGCTGCTCACCTGGCTGCCCCTGCCGCAGCCGAAGGGACGCGGGCAGTTCGCCCTGGCCTTCCTCGGCTTCTACCAGACCGGGCTCGGTATGGTGGCGGGCGCCACCGGCCCGCTGGGGGCAGCGGTACTGGCCCGCTATTCCGTGCAGCGCGACTGGCTGGTAGTGAACACCGCGGTGTACATGAGCATCAGCCACCTGCTGCGCGGCGCTGCCTTCGGCCTGATGGGCTTCAGCCTCGGCCCCTGGTTGGGCCTGCTGGCAGGCATGGTAGCCGCCAGCGTGCTCGGCTCCTGGGTGGGCACCCGCCTGCGGGGCTACCTGCCCCAGGCCAACTTTCAGTGGTGGTTCCGGATTCTGGTGAGCGTGCTGGCACTGCGGATGATTGCGATGGTGGTGTGGAACGCTCCCTGACTACCTGTCGTACTCGTCGTGGCGGCGGTTCCACGTGTAGGGCGGGGTTTGTGGCCAGCCTTCCGGCGAGTCCTCCCAGGTCTCCTGGCGGCCAAAGGGCGTGAGATCCAGGTAGGTCCAGTGGCTGCCGAGGTATTCCACGCCGCGCGCGCCAGTGAAGTAGGTACGGTAAATGTCGTCGCCGTCACGCAGGAACACGCTCGCACCGTGCCGTTCGCCATTTTCAGTGGTGGCGCCGAAATCCACGTTAAAGTCGCTCCCCAGCGACGAGTACCACGGAATCGTCCAGCCCATGCGTGACTGGTAGCGCTGGAGTTTGTCCAGCGCTGCTCGCGACACCATCACCAGTGAGGTATCGCGCGCGTGGAGGTGGGCGGGATGGGACATGGCATCCGCCACCCAGGAGCAACCGTCGCAGCCGGCCTTCCAGTCCGGCCCGAACATGAAGTGGTAGACAATCAGCTGGCGGCGGCCCTCGAACAGGTCGAGCAGGGTGACCTCGCCCTCTGTGCCCTGGAGTGTGTAGGGCTTCTCCACCTTGACCATGGGCAACCTGCGCCGCTCCGCGTTCAGGGCGTCGCGTGCGCGGGTTAATTCCTTCTCCTTGATCAGGAGTTGGTCGAGGGCTGTTTGCCATTCGGCGGCAGAGACGGATTTTGGGAGTGGCGGTTTGGTAGGCATGTGGTGGTCTTCCCGAAAGTGGTGGGTGCTGATTGCCTAATCTACGCCTGATTTCAGTGGTACAAAACTCGCTTCGGCTTTCTTTCACTTCAATGGTCGGCTAGGTATCAGATTCGCCACTACGCCTATTCTTCTTTGAACGAAGCAGAATGAAGGAAATTGGAGTAAGGGCGCAGAGAAAAACAAGGAAACCAATGATTGCAGAAGTTCGTGCTTTGTCGTTTTGTTCATTGGTTGGCATGAATTCGAGAGAGCCCTGAAAAAAATAAATAGCAAATGCCACTGACTCTGCTAGTGCGACTACAAATAAAAATCTCAAAAACATAGCGTTAATGGGGTAGAGCCCTTTTTAAATATGTCTGGTCGGCATAAAGTTTCGCCGAAAAGGGCTCTGACCCCGTATTCCCCAGAATGCGACTTTATTCCGATTTCCAACGAAACCACGCTGGTCTCGCTCGGTAACTCCAGCTTGGAAAAGCCCAAATTTCTAAAACTCATAACGCTAAACGAAGCGGCGGCTGAAAGCCGTCCGCCTTCCGTGACTTGTTACATGATCTATCCTTCGATTGCTTCCTGCACCCTCTTTGCGGAAACAACTGAAAACGTCTGGGACAATAGAAACATCCCAAATACTATTAAAAATAGAGAAACTCCAATCACAACAAAAATTCCAACTATAGATTGTGATTGAATAGCATTGGTCATTGCCAGAAACGGGAAACCAATTAACAACAATAAAATACCAGCTATCATATTGTACCAATAGCCAATCCTATCGAAGGTCGATATTTTTACCTCTAATTTACCATCCCTTATCTCTAAATGGCTTCTTGCTCTTATAAAATGAGAGATCGAAAGCTCTCTATTCAGTCTTGCATACCAATCAATGCATGCATCCCTAACAACCTTTTCCATCTTCACTTTATGGGCCAATCTAAAATACTCATTTTCTATTTCATCTTCGAAATGAACCTTCAGATTCCCATTTATCGAATCTACGGACACAGCTTCCTTCAGTAGTTCTATCCTTCTTTTTTTATAGGTATCTGCGAAGGACAAGATATTTTTTAGGTTAAACAAAATCCCCAAAACAATCGCGATGGAAAACGCGGCGTACTCTCCCTGAGAAATGAACTCAAATGCCTTGTCAAACACTCTTATACTTCCTTTTCATGTAACGCCGCGCACTGGGGCGGTTTACCCAAAGCGAAGCGGCGGGTAAACCGTCCCAGCCCGGCGGCTTTTTGCCGGGCGACTGCTGCGCCTTGTTATGTGTATGTTTTGCCATGTTTAGCTATTGATACCCGGTGTGGGAATAAGGCACATAATAATGTTTAGAGCCTTGGGAAATATGTACCCCAATATAGCCGCACCAGCCCCAAAACTGATCATATATGGCAGAAATTGGCTGCCGATTGTTTCACCGCCGCCAAGGGTTATAGTGCCGCCAGCGAATAAACGAACAACGGCACCTATAATGGCGAACATCATGAAAGAATAAATGGCAGTACAGATCCGCTCCGCCTTGTTGTACTCGCTATTTTTCTTTTTAAATACCTTCATGTGCCAGCATCTATTTACACATAACGCCCACATCACAGGAGCCAATGGAGCAGAGCCAATTGTGGTAGAGTGCGCGAAGCGCACCACAATTGGCGGCGCGTAATTGGCTTCCTGTGCATGTGATTGTTAAATGATTACACTGCCTGCATAAACTCATTTCTACCGTACGCAGTAGTTAGACGCCTTGATATTCCGCTAATTACCGACTTACAGCAAGCTATAAACTCTTGATATTCTCTATCCTCAATCCCCTGCTTCCTTTTTCCGTGAGAAATATCATTCCTAACGTTTAACAGTCGATTTAATGGAGAGTAAATATCTCTCAAATCTTTGTACTCCAAACCAACTTGGAATAAGAGCTTTTCCAAAACCTGTTGACCAACATTATTTTCAGTATTGACATATCCTTCAGGTATTGTAACCGGGTGATTTTGTATAAGAGCTATATTTTCGACAAACTCTACTTGCCTCGATAGCTTATGTAGGGAAGTGTCATCTGGTAACGTACGGCGAAAAATTGCACTTTTTTTATCTTTGTTATTGAGAGCAATAAATTCACGGTGCAATGTTGCAGCTGCAATCACTGGCTTTACATCTGAGCACTTCAATCCTTTTTTATTAATCTCATCGATATATAAGGTGAAAGCAAATTGGACAAAGCCTTCTATATGAGCATAAACAAGACAAAGTATTGATCGTCGAATTTTTTTTTGATCATCTTCAGATGCTATATCTCTCTGGGTATTATCAAGAAATCTAATTTCGTCTTCTCGCCACTCTCGCTCAGACTCTATTTGTAACTGAAAGTACTCTAAGCTCATAGCTGCAACTCATCCAGCTTATCAATAACTATCTGAATTCTCTTATTAAGTGGGCCTGGCGAGTTTTTTCCACCACCGGTTGTTACGCTAATGAATTCCTCGTCGGCTTTTATTTTCTCTATACTTTCTTTTAGTGCATCTATATGAGCTTGATTTTCAGGATCGATTTCATCGAGCTTGCTAAGCAGGCCTGTGCAGATACCTTCATAATGATAAACGGAAAAATTAGACTGCACTCCGCCCCTACCGGCTCGACCAAAGGACTTATCACCAAGGGCCTTATTTAAAACTAAAAAAAGCTTTTCAAAAACCACGTCTTCTTGAGCGTAATCGAATGTTATTTCACCATTCTCTGGATCTGAAACGGCCTCCATGTATTCAGTCAAAAAATCAGCCACATCGTGAACAAATTTGTCTTTATAGTTTTTTAGTGCGAAATATCTCAAAACCAACTCTTGATCAAAAGACCCCAATCCTTGCTGCTTCGAGATATTAGAAATACATGCCTTAAAATTTTCTGATCGACTTTTATCTATAACGAAATCAATAAAAGTTGAATCGAGCATCCGGATTGTGCAGTTCCTAAGCTGCTGGCTTGTTAGCGCTTCGCCACCAGTATTTAAGCGTTTAAACATATGATAACGAAATTTACTGTCACTCCCTTTTCTAACCACCTCAACGCGGACAAATGCTCGCTTTAGTCTTATTTTTAAAGAAGTTGGCAGGTCATCATATTTGTAGCCATTTAAATCAGGAACGATATCGCACTCCTGTAATTCCAAAAAATCGCCATCTACAATTGCTGGCTCCAGGTGATCTGCTACCAACTTTCCCCGCAAATGAAGATATGAAGAAAACCGCTGCAATCCATCGATAAGCTGATATTTCCCAGTCTCAGACTCCACAACATAAATTGGTGGTACCGGCATTTCCAGGAGCAGAGATTCTATAAATCTTGATTGCGCACCCTGACTCCATCTAAAAAGGCGTTGATAATCTGGGTTGATATCCAGCTCTCCATCGATATACATGTCCAACAGTTCATTAAATGACAAATCCAAACTCTGCGTATGGACTTTTTCTACACTTTGTTCGAGAGATAGAATTAAATCATCACTGCCCATATTATTCTCCTTTATCAAAAATCAGCACTGACTCAAACGCTGAACTTTTGCTTCGATATTTTTTGGATTTTATATTTAAGTTGGCCATATTTCGTCTGCTCTCAAACTCTATACTTTCTCGTAGCTTTAATTTACGAGATTCTGCCATTTCTGAAATAATTTCAGGTAGGTTGCAATGTATATCTTTATAATATGAATCTTGAACGACGCAAACAAAAACGGAACCGGGCTTCATAACCCGCTCAATTTCATTTATAGACGCACCCAAAGATAAAAAATATTGAGAAAGATTTTTATAGTAATAAGTCTCTGACGCTTTCGAGCTGTGTGTCCTGACAGATTCAAGAAATGCAACACATTTTCCTGTTAACTTTTCAACACCAGAATTAGCCTCTTTCGGTACCGTAGTAGTTCCCATCAATCGCCTTCTAACTAAATCTATTTCCTTTTCTCCATCTATACATAGAATAGATAGCTCTGGCAAAGTAGCAATTCCATAATCAATTCTCGTGCAATATGGTGGAGAGGTTAAAACAAAATCAATCGAAGCATTTTCTAATGGCAATTGGGATGAAGAAGCTATTCTGATGTCGGCAGTACCTTTCGGCCATTGATGATCAGAAATTGATATCCCTTTTACCATGTCTCTAACATGCCTGATGTACTGTTTTTTTAATTCGCCCCATGAAACACTAATTTTATCTTCGTCAATTTTGGGCTTCTTTACCCAAGTGGGATTCGAGGGGATAAATTCGGATAGATAGCTTCGAACACAATTAAATAGGCCGGTATACATTAAACATTGAACATTTGTTAGCGCGTCGACCTTATCTACTGTCGATTCGTATTCCGCCTCTCCTGTGATGCAGCGTTCAATCTTACGTATACTATTTACAGTTAAGGGATCAAACCATGCATTTAAATGATCGTCATTCCTCGATGACGGCTCAATCTTTGTAGTGATTTCGTTTATTTTCTGATTGATGATTTCTATATCACTTTTTACAGTTTGCTTCGCCGATGCTATTACCTTCATCACCGGATTAAGGTCTACCCCTATGGAACTAAACCCATTAACTGATGCCATTAAAGTAGTAGTCCCACCACCGTTCCATGGGTCTAATAAGAGCGCAGCAGCTGGAAGATTGGCCGTTTCGATAATCTTTTGAGTAAAAGTATGTGAATAACCTGCGTAATAGTTATACCAGTACGGCTTCACTTCAATTGATTCATTTTCTCTTTTTGGATTAACAATTAACAAAGTAGTCCTACCATAATCTTAATAGTTCCTGGCTTAGGGGCCCGGCCATTTAACGCCAACCGCAGCGGGAGCCGAAATGGAGCGCCTTTTGTGCTAATGTTTGAGCGCCAGCGAGTAGCACAAAAGGCGCGGAGTTTTGGCTGTCCGACTGCCGGTTTTTGTTAGGCGACTCACGCGCCAATTGAAATCTGATGGTTCCGTATAGGATCATGTAAAGTTCCATTTACTGATTCGGTTTCTAGCTCAATACGCGCGACTATCATTGTGACTGCCACTATAAAATGGCCTTTAGGACTTGCATAGGGGCATTCAAGTAACCCCGGCCCGTATGTCTTCAGCTCTAAAGCTTCAATAATATTCTCTACACGAGATTGGCAGGAATTCTCTTCAAAACTGAATTCTTCGCGGTGTGCCGCATCATTGCGGATATCGCGAATCCAATCTAAAGAGCGTGAAACTTCTTCTGCGACTAAATTTAGTCTTCGAGCAAGTTCAATTCGAGCTGAAAATGATTCAACCGCTCTTCCACGGCCAAGAAGGCGATCTTCTTTCTCATTTTTTGGCGGAAGTAGAAATTTCTTAATCAGCTTCGCAAGCCTGTCATCTAGGACCGCTCCACCAAGCACGGCGCAAGAACGATCACTTCCCTCCAGTTCAATATTCAATTGTTGGAGCCATACCCCATTTAGCGTGATGCTCATGAAATTCGCCTAACAGCTACTTAATTTGAAAAATTCTGATATCACCTTTTCCCCTTACTTAAAACGATATCCATTCCACTGAAGCCGTCCACCCGCATAATCTGTAGCTTCTACACAATCTGAGTGGTATTGATCACCGGGGCTCACTGAAAAATTCAGTGTTCACACCGATGATGCTGGCCCATTGTTAAAAGCGAAAAGCCACCACGCTCCAGCCATTGCGCTGGTTACAGTAGTCTGCCCCAAGGATAAATGGAATTTGTCCCATTAAAAACGATCCCTGCGTGCGATGTGAGCCGCGCACAGGGGAATTTCCGAATAATGTGAACTGGATAGGATTGACACAGGGATGGCGTCAAGGGAGGGCAGCCCCACCGCGAGCAAACTACGCGGCCGAGGCTGTTTTTCAGAAAGGTGTAGTGCCTACAGCGTCAAACTCTCCAACCCCAAACGCTCAGCCACATCCGCCTGACTGGCCCCAGTAATCACCGCAATACTGGCCTTCTCCGGCTGCAGGTAGCTCTCCGCCACCCGCCGCAAATCTTCCAACCGCACATCCAGAATCCGCTGCCGGAAGGCAACACGCTGGGCGTGGTCGCGGCCGAACAGGCGGTTGTGGAAGTGTTGCTTGGCTTCGCCGGCGGGGGAGCTGGGTTTGTCCATGCTGCCGATCACGCCGAGGATGGCTTCTTCCAGTGCGCGCTCGTCGTGTTGGGTGTCCAGTAGCCAGCGCACGGAGGCGTCAAAGTCCTCCAGGGTGCCGGCCAGGCGCGGGTCGCGGTAGGAGTAGAAGCGGAAGGCGGCCACGCCGCTGTCCTGTGCCGCGCCGCCGCCGTAGGCGCCGCCTTTTTCGCGGATGGCGCGGTGCAAAAAGCCGTTGCGCAAAAAGCCGCCGAGGACGATCAGTGGCGCGGCGTCGGGGTGGCCCACGGGCACGGTGGGAAAGGCCTGGGCACAGAAGTTCACCTGGGTGTTGGCAATCCACAGTTGCTTGACCGCTTCGCGGCGGGGCGGCAACTGGAAGGGCTCGCCGCCGCTGCCGGCGGGCAGGGCGCTCCAGGCGGCCAGGCTGGTGCTGGCGAAGGCCTCAATGTGGGGTTCGTCGGCAATGTTCAGCAACTGGCGCGGCATGGCGGTGATGCGCGCGTGCACGTCGGCCAGTTGCCCGGCGAAGGCGGCCAGCGCTTCGGGCGCCTTCAGTGATGCATCCAGTTCCCGCAGGGATTTGATGCCCGCCAGGCCGGACAGGCGGTGGTTCATGGCGGCCAGCGGGCTCATGCCGGCGCAGGCGGCGGCCATGGCCAGGCCGTGGCCGTTGCCGGTCACGGCCTGCTCGCGGCGCGCGCGCTGCTGGCTGATCAGTTCACGGATGCGGTTGTGCTCGCCAAAGCCGGGGCTGGCCAGGGTGTCCTGCATCAGTTGGGTCTGGGCCGCGGCGTTGCGCGCCAGGGCCTTGGAGGACAGCACGAAGTTGCCGTCCAGTTGCTGTTCGTCGTCCACTCGCCCGCGAATGGAGGTAAAGGCGTTGAGGGAGCCCACGGTGGCCGAGTGGCGCTGCTGGGTGGCCAGGTAGTCCTCGCCGCCCACGCCGAGTTCGGTGAGGATGTTGGTGTACAGGGGCAGTAGCTGCAGCTGCTCGTCGGCCAGCGCCGGCAGGGGCGAAATCACCTGCTGGTACACCAGGCCGTTGGTGCCCTGGGTGTAGCGGGTCTGGCGCAGGCCGTTACTTTCTGCCTCGTTGTAGTCGAGTTCCGGCAGGCTGGCGGGAATGTCGCTGCGCTCCACCCGCGGCAGTACGTCCGGGTCGTCCACCTGCAACTGGCGCTGTTCCAGGGCGGCGGCGCGCTGGATGATGCGCTCGGCCTCGCCCTCGTCAAGACCGGCCTTGATCTGTGCCAGGCGCGCGGCCTCGGCTTCGGCGCGGCGGGCGGACAGCGCCTTGTCCGGGTGCATCACCAGGGTGACCCGGTGGGGGTTGTCCAGCAGCAGGCGGCGCGCCAGGCCCTTGATGAAGTCGGGGTCGGCGATGTCGTCGCGCAGTTGTGCGATCACCGGTTCCAGGTCCAGCACGCCGATGGGGTCGGCGTAGTGGGTGGCGCAGCCCAGGGCCTGCAGGATGAGCTGCAGGCCGTAGGGGTAGGAGTCGCCGCTGATTTCCCGCTGGTGCAGTTCCAGCTGGTGCAGCACTGCTTCCAGCCGCTCGCGGGCGATGCCCTCGTCCGCCAGTTTGCCGATCACCTCCAGTACCAGGGCTTCCACCGCGTCGGCGTGTTCCGCCTCGGAGCCTTCCAGCCCGCAGCAGAACACCATCTGGCGCATGGAGTCCTCCAGCCCGCACAGGGGCGAGGGGGCCTGGCCGAGTTCGGTGGTTTCCAGGGCCTGCATCAGCGGCGAGGCGCTGTTGTCCAGCAGCACGCTGGCCAGCAACTGGGCGCGCAGCATCTGCAGCAGGTCGGTGCTCTCGCCCAGTATCCAGCCCAGCACGATGTGGGTCTTGTTGTCGCTGGGGCCGCTGTCGTCGAAGGCGTAGGGCTTCTGCACGCGCAGGGGCGCGGGCAGGGGGGCCTCTGGCGGTACTTCGATGCGCAGGTCCTGCCTGTCGAAGCGGCTCAGGGCGCGTTGCTCGAAGGCGGCCTGGTGTTCGTTGGCGGGAATGTCGCCAAAGGTCATGAAGATGGCGTTGCTGGGGTGGTAGTGGCTCTTGTAGAAGGCCCTGAGCTGGTCGTAGCTGAGGTCCGGGATGTGCTCCGGGTCGCCGCCGCTGTTGTAGTGGTAGGTGGTGGTGGGGAACAGGTGCTCGCTCAGGGTCTGCCACAGGGTGCTGCTCACCGAGCTCATGGCGCCCTTCATTTCGTTGAACACCACGCCCTTGTACACCAGCGGGCTGTTGCTGTCGCCGGCTTCCTCGAATTCCACCCGGTGGCCTTCCTGGGCGAAGTCCAGCTCGTCCAGCTTGGAGAAGAACACCGCGTCCAGGTACACGTCCAGCAGGTTGTTGAAGTCCTTGCGGTTCTGGCTGGCGAAGGGGTAGGCGGTCCAGTCGGAGCTGGTAAAGGCGTTCATGAAGGTGTTGAGGGAGCGCCGCAGCATCATGAAGAAGGGGTCGCGCACCGGGTAGCGCTCGGAGCCGCACAGGGCGGTGTGCTCCAGGATGTGGGCCACGCCGGTGGAGTCCATGGGCACGGTGCGCAGGGCCACCAGGAACACGTTCTCGCTGTTGTCCGCCGCCAGGTGGTAGTGCACCGCGCCAGTCGCCCGGTGGCGAAACTCCTGCACCCGCAGGTTGAGGGAGTCGATCTCCACCTCGCGCACGGCGTCGAAGGCGGGGTGGGTGGCGGGGCTGTTACTGCTTTGGCTCATGGCATTCCTGGCAGGGCGCGCGCTGGCGCGCCGGTTGATGATGGATGATGGTATTGGTGGTTCAGTTGCTGGCGCTGCTGGCGCGGGGTTGTACCTCGATGCGGAACAGCCAGGGCCAGCGCTTGCCGGTGACCCAGATGCCGCCGTCCGCGGGATTGACGGCGATGCCGTTGAGCACATCGGTGCCGCGCTGCCTGTCACTGTCCGGCAGCAGGCCCGTAAGGTCAAGGCGCGCATCCACCCGGCCGCTGGCGGGGTCAATGATAACAATGTCGTCGCTCTGCCACACGTTGGCCCACACGCGGCCGTCTATCCACTCCAGCTCGTTGAGCTGGGAGACCGGCCGGCCGCCGGCGGTGACCGGCAGCACGCGGGTGATCTTGCCGTCGCCGGCGTTCATGAAGAAGAGCTGGTGGCTGCCGTCGGAGTAGATCAGCTGTTTGCCGTTCCAGGTCAGGCCCCAGCCCTGGCCGGGAATGCGCCACTGGCGCTTCGGGGCCAGGCTGGCGCGGTCGTAAACCAGCACCAGGCCGGCGCGCCAGGTGAGCTGGAATACTTCGTCGCCCACCACGGTCAGCCCTTCGGCGAACAGGCGCTGGTCGAGGCGGCGGCCGTCCAGCAGCTCGCCGCTGGCGAAGTCGTAGCGCAGCAGGCGCGACTCGCCGTAGCCGCCGGCGCTCAGGTAGAGCTGGCCGTCGACAATCTGCAAACCCTGCACAAAGTTGTCGCGCGAGTGGGCCTTGCGTTCCAGTACCCGGTAGTCCAGCACCTGGTAATTCAGCACCGGCTGGGCGCTGCTGTGGGAGGCGATCAGCAGCGCCAGCAGCGCGCTGCACAGCACGATGGAGCGCTTCATCGCTTGTTGCGGCCCAGGTCGCGGATCAGAAAACGCGCCGGTGCCAGGGCCCGGCTCAAATAGCGCGGCAGGGGCGGGGGCTCGTGGCAGGCCTGGCTGGCGATGAGTTCGGCGCACAGTGGCGCCGAGCTGAGGCCGCGGGAGCCGTGTCCGGTGTTCAGGTAAAGTCCTGGCATGTAGGGGCCATCGCTGGCAATGGTCAAGCGGGCATTCTGGCGCAGTGCGGCGTAGGTGGCCAGCAGGGCGGGCGCATCCGGCACCGGGCCGGCCAGGGGCAGGTAGTCCGGGGTGGTGCAGCGAAAGGCCGCGCGGCCCGGCAAATCGCTGTTTTCCAGCGCCGCCAGGGCATCGCCCCAGGCGGGGATGGCGGCGGCCAGGCGCTGCAGGTTCTGGCGCTGGTCCCGGGGGTTCAGCGCAGCGCTGTCCTCGTTCAGGTTGAAGGTGGCGCCCATGCAGTGCCCCTCCGCACCGGCCGGTGCCATGTAGCCCGCGTGGCAGAAGGCGGCCCGCAGGGTGTCGAAGGGCGGCCCCGGGGGCAGGGTGGTGGTCTGGCCGCGGATCGGCTGCAGGGGCAGCCAGTCCAGCCCGCTGTGGCGCAGGCTGTCGTTGCCGCAGGCGATCACCGCGCAGTCGGCAGCGGCCACGGTCTCTCCCCCTTCATTCACGGCCAGCCAGCGCTGGCCCTCGCGCTGCAGGCGCAGGGGGCCGCAGTGTTCCTGCAGGATTACACCGTCGCGCCGGCTCCAGTAGCGGCACAGGGCCGGCGGCGACAGCCAGCCGGAGCCCGGGAACCAGTAGCCGGGGGCGCTTTGTTCCACGCCCAGCAGGGTATTGGCTTCCGTGGGGTCCAGCACCCGGGCCAGTTCCGGTATTTCTGCCAGCCGTGCGGCCATGTCGGCCAGTTCGTCCGCCTTGTGGTGCTGGTGAAAGCAGCCGCACAAGTCGCCGTCTATGCCCTGGTTCAGTTCCCCTGCGTCGAACAGTTGCCGGTACAGGCGGCTGGCATCGCTGAAGCTGGCGAGGGCAAAGTCGCTGAGGGCGGAGTGGTGGCGGGACAGGCGCGTATACAGCACGCCCTGGGCGTTGCCCGATGCGGCCCCGGCCAGTTTGCCCACCTCCAGCAATTGCACGGTGATGCCGCGGCGGGCCAGGGCCGCGGCAGTGGCGCAGCCGGCCAGGCCGGCGCCCAGTACCAGGGCGGTGCGCGGCGCGGGCTGGGGGGCGCGGGGAATATCCCAGGGGGTGTCGGTGGGCGGCGGCGCGGGCGTGGGGGTGGGAGCTGGAGTTATATCCGCTGCCGCCAGGTTGCCCAGCAGGCGCTCGCGCTTGCGGCCAAAGCCCGGCCCCTTGCGCATGTCGAAGCCGGCCGCCTGCAGGCTGCGGCGCACGGCGCCCACGGCGGTAAAGGTGGCGAGGGTGGCGCCGGGGCGGCTCAGGGCGCCGATGTGGCCGAGCACGGCGTCTGACCACATACCGGCGTTGCGGGCGGGGGCAAAGCCGTCCAGGTACCAGGCGTCTATCCAGCGCCGGCGCTGGCTGGCCAGGTCCGCCAGTGCTTCCTCTGCGTCGGCCCACCACAGGTCCAGGGTCACCTGGCCCCCGGCCAGCAGCAGGCGGTGACAGCCGGGCACCGGCGCGGGGTAGTGGGCCAGCAGTTCCGCGGCGAGGCCCGCCAGGGTGGGCCAGGCTGTCAGGGCCCGCTCCAGGTCCTCCCGCCGCAGGGGGTACTGCTCTACAGACAGGTAGTGCAGGCGCGGTTTGGGGGCGGGGCAGGCGGCCCAGGCCTGCCAGGTCAGCAGGAAGTTGAGGCCGGTGCCAAAGCCGGTTTCGCCGATGGCGAAGGAATCTTGCGGGTGTGCGCGCCAGCGCTGCGGCAGGTGGTTGCCGTCCAGGAACACAAAGCGGCTCTCCGCCAGGCCGTCGTCGCGCGAGAAGTAGATGTCGCCGAATTCACTGGAACCCGGTACGCCGCTCTCGCTCCAGTCGAGGCGAGGGGCGGGCATGGCTTGCCAGGGCTGGTTGTCGCGCTGCATTCAGGGCCGGTCTGCTGGTGGGTGGAAGCGCGGCAAACGGGGCGCCGCGGCGGCCCGGCGATGATAGCAGATGGCCCGCGGCGCGGAACCGGGGCGCCGGTTCGCGCTTGCGCCGGGCGGCTGGTTTTTGCCCGGCCCAGGTATTAGACTTGCGGCCCTTTGTCGCTACAGATAGCCTGAATTCCCCATGGCGCGAGAACAAACCCAGACCATCCCGCGGGACAAATTCCTGACGATGTCCGTCAACCTGCTGCACAAGGCCTTTCTCGAGGCCAGTCGCACCCAGGCCAAGAACCTCTTCCGCGATGTGGCGGAAGGCCGCACCGCGGCGCTGACCAAGGTGCAGATGGAAGACAAGTCGCTGGTGCGCTTCGACCTGGCACTGGATCACAGCGAATACCGCGGCAAACTGAATTTCGGCAGCTTCCGCGAATCCCTGACCGCCCTGATCGCGCAGTTGAGCGACGCCCTGCGGCAGGAGCGGGACATTACCGTGTTCTCGGCGGAGAACGACCCCAACGTGATGATTTTCGGGGCCACCGGCGTGACCTACGAAAAAGGCGAGCCCAGCGTGCTGGTGCTCAGCGCCGATGCCGGCCGCGGCCAGCCGGCAGTGACGCTCAAGCTGATGTACCTCGACCCCAGGCAGTTCGCCGCCACGGGCGCGGAGTCCGGGGCGGCGGCCGACAAGGCCTGAGCCGGGCGTCAGTCGTCCAGGCTGAAGCGCGGCTCCGGCGGCAGGTCCAGCGTGGCTTTTTCCGCCGGCGCCATCACTTCGGCGCTGCCGCTGGCAACGATTTTGTCGTGCTGGTTGCGCACGGTGCAATCCAGGCTGACCCACTGCCGCCGCTCGCGCAATTCGCTGACCACCAGTTCCACGGTAAGGGTGTCGCCAACCTTTACCGGCGCGCGAAAGCGCAGGGACTGGCCGAGATACACCGTGCCCGGCCCCGGCAGTTCCAAAGCCAGGGCGGCTGACACCAGCGCCCCGGTCAGCATGCCGTGGGCGATGGGCTCGCCGAAGGGCGTACCGGCGGCGAAGGCCGCATCCAGGTGGACCGGGTTGGTGTCGCCGCAGGCCGCTGCAAAAAGCTGGATATGCCGCATGTCGATGCGGCGCTGGTAGCGGGCGCTCTGGCCAATGCTGAGTTCATCGAAGGTATAGTTAGTGCGTGTGCTCATGGGGGCCTCCTGGTAGCGGCGCCCATCATAGCCCAGCCGGCCATCAAGCGGGGCCGGCGCAAATCAAAACTGTGGTAGCAGAGAAGTCAATCAAAGGAGTCCGCAAGATGTCCGAACAGGTGCTGGAACAACAGGCGCAACTCTACGCCAGACTCGATGCTGAACTCGGCATCGACAGCCATTGTGACCTCGGGCGCTTCGAGCACCTGGTGGCCATGGCCGAGCACAGCTTCGCCGAGTTCCCCGATCGCCCCGCGTTCTCCAGCCTTGGCCACACCCTCAGCTACCGCGACCTGGATCGCCTGTCGCGGCAGTTCGCCGGCTGGGTGCAGCACTGTACGGATCTGGAGCCCGGCGACCGCATCGCGGTGCAGATGCCCAACCTGATCCAGTACCCGGTGGTGACCCTGGGCGCCATGCGCGCCGGGCTGGTGATCGTCAACACCAACCCGCTGTACAGCGAACGCGAGATCGCGCACCAGTTCAACGACGCCGAAGTAAAGGCGCTGGTGGTGCAGGCCAACGTGGCCCAGACCGCCGCCAAAGTGCTGCCGCGCACCGGGGTGAAGTACACCATTGTCACCGAGCTGGCCGACCTGCACTCGCCCTTCAAGCGTTTCCTGATCAACAACGTGGCCAAGCACGTCAAGAAAATGGTGCCACCCTTCGACATTCCCGGCGCCATCCCCCTCAACGACGCGCTCAAAGCCGGCACCGACCGGCCGCTGTTGCCGGTACAGACGGCCCGCGACGACCTGGCCCTGCTGCAGTACACCGGCGGCACCACCGGGGTGGCGAAGGGCGCGATGTTGAGCCACGGCAACGTGGTGGCCAACGTGCTGCAGGTGGACAACATGCTGGAAACCCAGCCGCTGGACAGGGATCACTCGGTCACCGTGCAGCCCCTGCCGGTCTACCATATCTACGCCTTCATGACCGCCATGTACTCCATGCTGAACGGGGCACACATGGTGTTCATCCCCAATCCCCGGGATTTGCCCTCGGTGGTGAAGACCCTGCGCGACTACAAGCCGGATATCTTCTGCGGCCTGAATACGCTGTTCATGGGGCTGTGCAACAACGAGGCCTTTCGCGCGCTGGACTTCTCCAACCTCAAACTGACCCTGTCCGGCGGCATGGCCCTGACCCACGCCGCCGCCGAGCGCTGGCAGGAGATTACCGGCTGCCCGGTGTCCGAGGGATACGGCCTGACGGAGACCTCCCCGGTGGTGTCCATGAACCCGGGCAACCGCATTGTCATCGGCAGCATCGGGTTGCCGCTGCCGGGCACCCTGGTCAAGGTGGTGGACGACGACGGCAACGCGCTGCCCCCCGAGCAGCCCGGCGAACTGTGCGTGAAGGGCCCGCAGGTAATGCAGGGCTACTGGCAGCGGGCGGATGAAACCGCCAAGGTGATGGATGCCGAGGGCTACTTCCGCACCGGCGATATCGCCAAGATCCGCGAGGACGGCTTTATCCAGATCGTGGATCGCAAGAAGGACATGATCGTGGTGTCCGGCTTCAATGTGTACCCCAACGAACTGGAAGATGTGCTCTACGAGCACCCCGACGTGCTGGAGTGCGCCGCGGTGGGCGTGCCCGACGAGACCTCCGGCGAGGTGATCAAGATGTACGTGGTGAGCAAGTCCGGCAAGCTCACCGCCGAGGAAGTGCGCGAGTTCTGCCGCCGCAGCCTCACCGCCTACAAGGTGCCCAAGCTGGTGGAGTTCCGCAGCGAACTGCCCAAGACCAACGTCGGTAAAATCCTGCGCCGGGAACTGCGTGACGGCGAGGCCTGAGGGTTTCCGCGCGCGGTATGCAGGACAGCGAGACCAGCGAACGGCGTATTCCGCCCATCCGCTTTCCGGCCGATCTTCCGGTGGCGGAGCGGCGGGAGGAAATCATGGCCGCCATCCGCGACCACCAGGTGGTGGTGGTGGCGGGGGAGACCGGCTCCGGTAAAACCACCCAGCTACCCAAGATCTGCCTGGAGCTGGGCCGCGGCCGGCGCCAGCGTATCGGCCATACCCAGCCCCGGCGGCTGGCGGCGCGCACGGTGGCCCAGCGTATCGCGGCGGAGCTGGACACTTCCCTGGGGGAGACCGTCGGCTACCAGGTGCGCTTCAACGACCAGGTGAGCGAGGCCAGCGCGGTCAAGCTGATGACCGACGGCATCCTGCTGGCGGAGATCCAGCGCGACCGCCTGCTGCGCCAGTACGACACCCTGATCATCGACGAGGCCCATGAGCGCAGCCTCAATATCGATTTCCTGCTGGGTTACCTGAAGAACATCCTGCCCAGGCGCCCCGACCTCAAGCTGATCATCACCTCCGCGACCATCGACCTGGAGAGTTTTTCCCGCCACTTCGACGACGCCCCGGTGATCGAAGTGTCCGGTCGCACCTACCCGGTGGAAACGGTCTACCTGGACCCGGTGGAAGACCGCGACCAGGGCGTGCAGGAGCAGATTGTGCAGGTCGTGCAGGAGATCGCCGCCGGCCACTACGGCGAACGCGGCGATACGCTGGTGTTTCTGCCCGGCGAGCGCGATATCCGCGAACTGGCCAAGGCCCTGCGGCGCGACACCGAACTGGACATCCTGCCGCTCTACGCCCGCCTCAGCCAGGGCGAGCAGCAGCGCGTGTTCGACACCTCCGGGCGCCGCGGCCTGCGCGTGGTGCTGGCCACCAACGTGGCGGAAACCTCGGTGACGGTGCCCGGCATTCGCTATGTGATCGATCCCGGCGAGGCGCGCATCAGCCGCTACAGTTACCGCACCAAGGTGCAGCGCCTGCCCATCGAGCCGATTTCCCAGGCCAGCGCCAACCAGCGCCAGGGGCGCTGCGGCCGGGTGGCGGCGGGGGTCTGTATCCGGCTGTACAGCCGCGAGGACTTTGAGCGCCGGCCGGAATTTACCGACCCGGAGATTCGCCGCACCAACCTGGCGGCGGTGATCCTGCAGATGCTCAACCTGCGGCTCGGCGACCTCAAGCACTTCCCCTTTATCGACCCGCCGGACCCGCGCATGGTGCGCGACGGCTACAAGCTGCTGGAAGAGCTGGGCGCGGTCACCCCGGCCGGCAAGCTCACCGACACCGGCCGCCAGATGAGCCGCCTGCCGCTGGACCCGCGCCTGGGGCGCATGATTCTGGCGGCCGCCGGCCAGCAGTGCCTGGGGGAGATGCTGGTGATTGCCAGCGCCCTGTCCATCCAGGACCCGCGCGAGCGGCCGGCGGACAGGCAGCAGCAGTCGGACCAGAGCCACGCCCGCTTCAAGCACGAGAAGTCGGACTTCATGGCCTGGCTGAACCTGTGGCGCTACTACGAGGAACAGCGCCAGACCCTGAGCCAGAACCAGCTGCGCAAGCTGTGCCAGAAGGAGTTCCTGTCCTTTTTGCGCCTGCGCGAGTGGCGCGATACTCACTACCAGCTCACCGTGGCCTGCCGCCAGCAGGGGCTGAAGCCGCCGCGGGAACTGCCGCAAGAGGAAAACTACAACGGCGTGCACCAGGCCCTGCTGGCCGGCCTGCTCGGCAACATCGCCCAGTTCCAGGAGGGTAGGGATTACCTGGGCGCGCGCAACCGCAAGCTGCAGATCTTCCCCGGCTCGTCCCAGGCGCGGAAAAAACCCAAGTGGCTGGTAGCGGCGGAAATCGTGGAAACCTCGAACGTGTTCGCCCGGGTGGTGGGCGGCATCGATCCGCGCTGGGCGCTGACGGTCAACCCCGACCTGCTCAAGCATCACTACTACGAGCCGCGCTGGCAGCCCCGCGGCGGCCGCGCCGTGGCCTATGAGCGCATCACGCTTTACGGCCTGACCCTGAGCGACAAGCAGACGGTGAATTACGGCCCCATCGACCCGGTAGAGTCGCGCGAGCTGCTGATCCGCGAGGGTCTGGTGGCGGGGCGCATGCAACCGCCGCCGGCCTTCCTCAAGCACAACCAGCGCCTGCTGCGGGAGTTGCAGGACCTGGAGTCGCGCACCCGGCGCCGCGACATCGTGGCCGATGAAGAGGTGCTGTTCCGCTTCTACGACGAGCGCCTGCCGGCCGACATCACCACCCTGCGCCACCTCAACAGCTGGGTGAAAAGGCAGCCGGATGCCGAGGGCGTCTTACAAGTGCCGCGGGAACTGCTGCTGGCGCGCGACCCGGGGCAACTGGAGAACCAGTTTCCCAACCACCTGGCATGGGACGGCCTGGAACTGAAGCTCAGCTACCAGTTCGAGCCCGGCGGCGAGGCCGACGGTGTGACCGTGACGGTGCCGGTGGCGCTGCTGAACCGGGTGCCGCGCCACCTGTTCGACTACCTGGTGCCGGGGCTGCTGCGCGACAAGTGCATCGCACTGGTGAAGGCGCTGCCCAAGTCCCTGCGCAAGCAGCTGGTGCCGGTGCCGGACTATGTCGATCGCGCGCTGGCGCAGATCGCACCGGGTGAGGCGCCCCTGTTGCAGGCGCTGGCGCAGACCCTGTCAAAGCAGTCCGGTCAGCGGCTCAGCGCCGACGACTGGCAGGGGGTGGCGCTGGAGGACTTCTACCGGATGAATATCCGCGTGGTGGACAGCCGCGGCAAGGTCATGGCCCAGGGGCGCGACCTGGACGAACTGGTGGCCCGCTTCCGCCAGGACACGAAAGAAAGTGTCGGCAGTGCGGGCAGGAATTCGCCGGCGCGTGACAAGGTCACGCAGTGGGACATGGGCAATCTGCCGCGGGAGTGGCGCTTCCGCCAGGCCGGGGTGGAGATTGTGTCCTACCCGGCGCTGGTGGATCGCGGCGAGCACGCCGCGGTGGAACTGCTGGACTACCCGGGCCAGGCCACGCTCGCCCACCGCCAGGGCGTGCTGCGGCTGCTGCGCCTGCACAATGCCAAGCAGGTGAAATTCCTGCGCAAGGAAATCCTGCGCAGCAATGCCGACCAGCTGGCCCTGGCCGGGGCCGGACTGGAGCGCGAGGCCCTGGTGGACGACCTGATCGATGCCGCCTATGTGCAGGCCCTGGACCTGCAGCAGGCGCCGCGCAGCGAGGGCGAGTTCAACGCGCTGCTGCAGCGTGCCGGCGCCCCGGTGGTGCAGGCCGCCAATGAACTGGAAACCCTGCTGCGCAATGCGCTCACGCCCTTGAGCAGCGCCCGCCAGGGCCTGGCGAAATTGAAAGGCGGGCAGTTCGACACGGCGCGGCGGGATATTGACGCGCAGTTACAGGTGCTGCTGGCACCGGGTTTCCTGCGCGATACCCCCGGCAACTGGTTGGCCCAGTACCCGCGCTACATGAAGGCACTGGCACAGCGGGTGGAGCGCCTGAATGGCCAGCTCGACAAGGACCAGCGCAACAGCGGCCTGCTGTCGGCGCTGTGGCAGCCGCTGGCAGAGGCCATGGCGGCGCGCCCGGGCCTGCTGTTGCTGTGCGCTGCCGCCAGTGAGTATCGCTGGATGCACGAGGAGTTCCGGGTGTCCCTGTTCGCCCAGCAACTGGGCACCCGGCTGCCGGTGTCGCAGAAGCGCCTGGAGAGCCAGTGGCAGGCGGTTGAGCAGTGGCTGGCGCAGCATCCGCGCTGATGTGAGCGCTGTCACGTTTGTAAAATATTACCGCTCCCCCGGCGGGCACAATGCAACTTCAGCGGCAATACTGGGTCTGAGCACTTGCGAGGGCTGGCAACCTGCCACCTGCCGGGGCGGTCAGCTTTCTTTGTGTCGTGTGTGATCCAGACACAACCATCAAGAGTAAATAAAGTAACTCAAGATCAACTACAGGGAATTCATCATGGCTCAGATCAAGAAACCTCTCAGCGCAGCACTGGGCGCCGCCTTCCTGGCCAGCGCTATCGCCCCCATGGCCTCTGCCGACAGCAACCCCTTCTCCGCCCAGCAGCTCTCCGGCGGCTACGATCTCGCCAGCTACGACAAGCACGAAGAAGGCAAGTGCGGTGAAGGCAAATGTGGCGACAAGAAAGCCGAGGGTAAATGCGGCGAAGGCAAGTGCGGTGAAGGCAAGTGCGGCGACAAGAAAGCCGAAGGTAAATGCGGCGAAGGCAAGTGCGGCGACAAAAAAGCCGAAGGTAAGTGTGGCGAAGGCAAGTGCGGCGACAAAAAAGCCGCGGAAGGCTCCTGCGGTAGCTGATGCCGAACCCAGCACGTGAGATCCGCGGCGCGGGTCTCGGATTGAGGCGGGCCCTGTTGGGCCCGCTTCTGTCTCGCCCGGCGGGCGACATGGATTTTCTGGAGGTGGCGCCGGAGAACTGGATCGGCGTCGGCGGCCGCTTCGGGCGCCAGTTACGCGAAATTGCCGAGCGCTATCCGCTGGTGTTCCACGGCCTGTCGCTGGATATCGGCGGCCCCGATGCCCTCGACCTCGACCTGCTGCGCGCGGTGCGCGCGATGATGGATGACTTCCAGGTCGGCTTTTACAGCGAGCACCTCACCTACTGCGCCGCCGAGGGCCATCTCTACGACCTGCTGCCCATCCCCTTCACCGCCGAGGCGGTGGACCATGTGGTGGCGCGCATCCAGCAGGCGCAGGACATTATCGGCCAGCCGCTGGTGCTGGAAAATGCCAGCTATTATGCCCAGGCTCACCGCGAGATGAGCGAGGCAGAATTTATCGGCGCGGTGCTGAAAGGCTCCGGCGCCGAGCTGTTGCTGGACGTGAACAACATCTACGTCAACAGCATCAATCACCAGTACGACCCGCTCACCTTCCTTGAGAGCCTGCCGCTTGAGAAGGTGCGCTACCTGCATATCGCCGGTCACTACGACGAGGCGGACGACCTCAAGGTCGACACCCACGGCGCCGATGTGATCGACCCGGTGTGGAATCTGCTGTCCCGGGCCTACGATCTGCTGGGTCCGGTGCCGACCCTGCTGGAGCGGGATTTCAACCTGCCGCCACTGGATACCCTGCTGCTGGAAGTGAGTGAGGTGCGGCGGCGTCAGGCGCTGGCGCTGCCGAGCGGGCGCGCCGCGGCGGGAGAGAGCGCCCGATGAGCGAACTGCGTTGCGCGCAACTGGCAATGGGCCGCTACCTGCGCGACCCGCAGCCGGCCACTGCGCCGGCAGGTATCGAGGAGCGCCGGCTCAAGGTCTACCGGGAGCTGGTGTACAACAACATCGAGGGCTTTATCAGCAGCGGCTTCCCGGTCCTGCGCAGTCTCTACGACGACGTGCAGTGGCACGCGCTGGTGCGCGACTTTGTCGCCGTTCACCGCTGCGCCACGCCGTACTTTCTGGAGATCAGCCAGGAGTTCATCCGCTTTCTCAGCGAGGACTTTCAGCCCCGCGACTGCGATCCGCCCTTTATTGTCGAACTGGCCCACTACGAGTGGGTGGAACTGGCGCTGGATATCGCCGAGGACAGCCCGCCGCCAGCGCCGCGGGATCTCGACCCCCTGCGCGCGGTGCCGCGCTGGTCGCCGCTGGCCTGGTTGCTCAGCTACGCCTGGCCGGTGCACCGTATCGGCCCGGCCCTGCGGCCCAGCGAGCCGGGTGATCCGGTATTCCTGCTGGTGTACCGGGATCGCGAGGAGAACGTCGGCTTTATGGAATTGAATCCCGCCACTGCCCGTCTGGCGGAACTGCTGCGCGACAACGACAGTGACAGCGGCGAGGCGCTACTGTCGCGCCTGGCGGCTGAGCTGGGTGGCGACGCGGCCAGCATTCGCGGCTTCGGGGCAGAGCAATTGAACCAGTTCGCCCGCCGCGCCATCATCGGCCTGGAACCGCTGCCCGCGGCGACAGCCGGAGTTGTCCCTGGACCGACAGGGGCGTAACATCTGCGACCGGTTTTGGAACTGCTTTCTATGCTTCGCCAATTTTCCCTGCTGCTGACACTCTTCACTCTGCTGGCTGCGCCCGTGCGCGCCCAGGAAGTGCTGACGGACGATTCCGACCGGGATCCCTTCGAATCCTGGAACCGCGCTGTGTTCACCTTCAACGACGGGCTCGACACCTGGTTCATGCGGCCGGTGGCCAAGGGCTACCACTTCATCATGCCGGACTTCGCCGAGCGCGGCGTGACCAACTTCTTCGCCAACCTCTACGACGCCAATTCGGTGGTGAACGCCACCCTGCAGGGCCGCTTCAACCACGCCGCCCGCGGCAGCGGCCGCTTCCTGGTCAACACCGTGTTCGGGGTGGCCGGGGTGTTCGATGTGGCGACGCGCATGGGGCTGACCCCCTATCCGACGGATTTCGGCCACACCCTCGCCATCTGGGGCGCCCCCTCCGGCCCCTACCTGATGGTGCCCCTGTTCGGTCCGCGCACCGTGCGCAGCGGCGCGGGCTCGATCGTGGACGTGTACGGCCTGCCCCAGACCTACGTGGACAACGTGGCCCTGCGCAACTCGCTCTATGGCCTGGAGCTGATCGAGGCGCGGGCTCGTTTGCTGGATGTGGATAAATTGACCTCCGGTGATCGTTATATCTTCATCAGGGACGCTTATTTGCAGCAGCGCGAGGTACTGGTGAATGACGGCAAGATCCAGGACGATTTCTCCGACTACGGGGCCGATGGCGATTGGGAAGAGGACTTCTGAGCCCGGCGCCGCCCCCGGCGCCCGGCGTTGGGGCAAAACTGTGAAATCCTGCCCAAAGCCTGTCGTCCACTGTTGCCCCGCGCATACAAGGGGCGTAGTGTCACGCCCAAATATCCACCTGAAATGACATGATGGCCAGCAACGGTAACGTGCTAGTAATCGACGATGACCCGGGCCGCGCAGAGGGGCTTGCAGGTATCGTGGAATCCGCTGGTTTTCACGTCGACGTGGTAAGCGATGTCACCAATTCCACCTATTCACTGGCCGGCAGCTCGGACCTCGATGTGATTCTCTGCGAGATGGAGATGAACGGCGTGTCCTGGGGCGAGGCGCGTCGCACCCTGCGCGAGATGGACATCCAGGTGCCCGCCATCATGCTGTCCGACCAGGCCGAGGCCACCCAGATGATGACCGCCCTGCGTCTTGGGGCCAGCGACTTTTTTGTGCGCCCGGTGGAAGACGCCGGCGCCCTGATCAAGTCCATCGAACGCTGCGTGCGCCAGCGCCAGCTGCACCGCGAACTGGACGAGTCGCGCAGGCGGCTGGAGGCCGCCAACACGGAACTGCGCGGCACGGTGAAGGTGCTGGAGCAGGACCAGCAGGCCGGGCGCCGGGTGCAGCTCTCCATGCTGCCCGCTACCCCCCTGATTCTCGACAAGTACAGCTTCAGCCACAGCGTTATCCCCTCTCTTTTTCTCAGCGGCGACTTCACCGACTATTTCACCGTGGGCACCCGCCACGTGGTGTTCTTCATGGCGGATGTGTCCGGCCACGGTTCGTCCTCGGCCTTTGCCACCGTGCTGCTGAAAAACCTGTTTGCCCGCAAACGCTCGGATTACAGTCGCAAGAGCGACGACACCGTGCTGAGTCCGGTGGCCATGTTGCACCGGGCCAACCAGGAGCTGCTGCGGCTGGATGTCGGCAAGTTCGCCACCATGGTGGTGGGCCTGCTGGATATGGAACTCAACACCCTTCGCTACAGCATCGCCGGCCACCTGCCGCAGCCGGTTCTGGTGTCAGCTGAAGGTGCCCGCTATCTCGACGGCAGCGGTTCCGCCGTGGGGCTGATGGAGGAGGCCGAGTATCAGGAGCACGATATAAACCTGCCCGATACCTTCACCATGGCCCTGTTCTCGGACGGTATTCTTGAGATCCTGCCCTGTCAGGATCTGATCGAAAAGGAGGCCTATCTGCTCAAGGCCTTCGACGACGTCGCCGACACCCCGGAAGCCATGGTCGATCGCCTCGGCCTGCACCAGGTGGATGTGGCGCCAGACGATATTGCGGCTCTCTTCATCAGCAAGCGGAGTTGAAGTGTCTGAAGGCCGGATTCTAGCTGCCAGCCAGGATGGCGCCTATGTCGTACGCATGGAAGGCGATGTGCGACTCACCCTGTGCACCACCATCGATGAATTCATGCAGCGCATGTTCGCCGACCCGGAGTTCGCCAGCGTGTGGGTTGATCTCTGTGATACCGAGGGCATGGACAGTACCACCCTTGGCCTGCTGGCCAAGCTGGCGCTGGAAGTGCACGAGCGCTACGGCTTTCGCCCCGCCATCTACTGCTGCAACCCGGGCATCAACCGCCTGCTGACCAGCATGGGCTTCCAGCAGCTGTTCGACCTGCACGACGAAATTTGCGAGCGCGCCCCGAGCATCGAGGAAATCCCCCACGTCGAAGGCAGCGAGCAGGCGGTCAAGGACAAGGTCATCGAGGCCCACCGGGTGTTGATGGGCCTGTCGGAAGACAACCGCGACCGCTTCCGGGACCTGATGGCGGTACTGGAGTGCGGTTGATCCCCTAGCTGGCGTTTGCCGCCTGCTGCGCGCCGAGCTTGGCGCGAATGTAATCGGCGTGGGGCACGTAGGTGAGCTCCGCCACCTGCCGGATCAGCGCCTCCTCGTATTTATCCAGATCGCCGTCGGCCCAGGCCACCTGCCACATGGCCTCGATCAGCTGCTGCTTGTTGGCGGGGCTGAAGTGGTCGTTGACCAGGCGGGTGAACTCATACAGCGAGGTGGCCTCGCTGGCCTGCTGTTCCGCCTGGGCCAGCAGCGCTTCCACTTCCTGCGCCGACAGCTTCAGCGCCTGTTCCAGCAAGGCCGCCATGGTGCGGCGCTCCTGCTCGTCGGCGCCGAAGTCGGCGCGGGCGGTTTCCACCAGCAGGGCCGCGGCGGCCAGTCGCAGGCGGTGCTGCAGCTGCGTCTCGCTCTCCCGTTCCGGGGTTTCGAACAGTGCCTTGAGTGCGCGAATCATGCCTGGCTGATGACCTGTTCCAGCTTCACCTGGTCGGCAATGAAATTGCGAATACCCTCGGCCAGTTTTTCCGTGGCCATGGCGTCCTGGTTGAGGTCGAGGCGGAATTCGCTCTCGCCGGGGCCGTGGGCGGGCAGGTCGCTGCTGGCGCTGTCCGGGTCGAGGCAGCGCGGCAGCTCGCCGCTGTCGGCGGCCAGTTCCTCCAGCAGGGCGGGGCTGATGGTGAGGCGGTCGCAGCCCGCCAGCGCTTCAATCTCGCCGGTGTTGCGAAAGCTCGCACCCATCACCACAGTGTTGTAGTTGTGCTGCTTGTAGTAGTGGTAGATCTGCCTGACCGACTGCACGCCGGGGTCATCCCCGGGTTTTTCGACCACCAGATCGGTATTGGCCTTGTACCAGTCGAGGATGCGGCCGACGAAGGGCGAGATCAGGAACACGCCGGCGTCGGCGCAGGCCGCGGCCTGGGCAAAGCCGAACAGCAGGGTCAGGTTGCAGTTGATGCCTTCTTTTTCCAGTTGCTGGGCGGCGCGGATGCCCTCCCAGGTGGAGGCGGTCTTGATCAGGATGCGATCGCGCTGGATGCCGGCCTCCTCGTACATGCCGATCAGCTTGCGCGCGCGGGCCAGCGTGGCGTCCACATCGAAGGACAGGCGGGCGTCCACCTCGGTGGAGATGCGCCCGGGAATTATGTCGAGAATCTCGCGCCCCACATCGACGGCGAAGCGGTCGCAGGCGTTGGCCAGTTGTTCGGCGCTGGAGCCGCCCTGTTGCGCGGCCCAGCCGCGGGCCTGGAGCAGCAGCTCGGCGTAGTGGGGCAGGCCGGCGGCCTTGAGCAGGAGAGAGGGGTTGGTGGTGGCATCCAGGGGCTGGAAGCGGCGAATCGCCTCGATGTCGCCAGTGTCGGCCACTACATCGGTCATTGCCTTCAGGCGTTCGAGTTTGTTGCTCATGGGCTCTCTCTGTCAGGCGGCGGAATCGGCGGGCGCGCGAACCAGCTCAAAGGCCTGGCGCAGCACCTCGATGCCCGCATCGGGTTTATAGGCGTTTTCACTCAGGTGACGGCGGAAGCGGCGGGCGCCGGGGACGCCCTGGTACAGCCCGAGAATATGCCGGGTAACATGGTTCAACCGGGCACCGCGGGCCAGCTGCTGTTCCACATAGGGCAGCAACGCTTCAATGACATCATCACGCGCACTGGCGGGTTTGTCCATCCCGAACAGCACACTGTCCACCTCGGCCAGGCACCAGGGGTTCTGGTAGGCCTCGCGGCCCAGCATCACGCCGTCCACCTGCTGCAGGTGGCGCTGGCAATCCTCGAGGCTCTGGATGCCGCCGTTGATAACCACCGTCAGCCCGGGCATGTCGCGCTTGAGGCGGTACACCCAGGGGTAGTTGAGCGGCGGGATTTCGCGGTTCTCCTTGGGCGACAGGCCCTGCAGCCAGGCCTTGCGGGCGTGCACGATGAAGACCTCACAGCCCGCTTCCGCCACCGGCGCGACGAAGTCCAGCATCTGCTGGTAGCTCTCCATGTCGTCGATGCCGATGCGGTGCTTGACCGTCACCGGGATATCGCAGGCTTCGCGCATGGCGCGCACACCCGCGGCCACCACGTCCGGCTGTGCCATCAGGCAGGCGCCGAACATGCCCGACTGCACCCGGTCCGAGGGGCAGCCACAGTTGAGATTGACCTCGTCGTAGCCCCATTCCTCGGCCCAGCGCGCGCACCGGGCCAGGTCCGCCGGATTGGAGCCGCCCAGTTGCAGGGCCACCGGGTGCTCTTCCGCGTTGTAGTGCAAAAAGCGCTCGCGGTCGCCGTGGATCAACGCGCCGGTGGTGACCATCTCGGTGTACAGCCGCGCCTGTTTGCTGATCAGACGCCAGAAGAAGCGGCAGTTGTGGTCTGACCAGTCCAGCATGGGGGCAATGCTGAAGCGGAAGGGGCTCGGTTGCGTTGTCGGCTGTGGTGTCTGTTGCGGGAACATCGGTCGTTTCGCTGGCGGTGGGTGGGCGCTCGCGCGCCGCTGTTTCAGGCGCTATTGTGCCAGTAATGGCCGCGGGCTGTCCTGTTGCGCGCGGCGTGGAGGTACTATGCACTTTATTTTCGAAGTCCACATCAAGCCCGGCTACAGCGCCGAGCAGTACGCCGATGCCTGGTTGCGGGCCAGCCGCCTGATCCAGCAGGCGCCCGGTGCGCTGGGCACCCGCCTGCACCGGAAGATCGGCGACCCCGATGTGCTGCTGGCCATCGCCACCTGGGAGAGCAAGGCGCAGCGGGACGCGATGGAGACTCACCCCTCGCAGCAGGTGCAGGACATCATCGCCGCCGAGGCGCCCTTTGTGGAAGTGCGGGTGATCGGCGAGTTTGAGGCGCCGGAGTGGGAGGTCATACCGGGGCGCGATTGCTGAAGGCCTGGGGTATGATGTCGCCTCATTGCAGTCGCTGTTTTACGAGGATTGTCATGCGTCGATTACTGATTCTGCTGCTCGGCCTGAGCCTGCTGCCCGCAGCGCACGCCGGGACCCTGCTGGTGGCCAACAAGGCGGAGGGCTCGGTCACCCTGCTGCGCACCCCTGGCTTTGAGCGCATAGTTACCCTGCCGGTGGGCGAGGGGCCCCACGAAATCGCGGTGTCGCCGGAGGGCCTGCGGGCGCTGGTCAGCAACTACGGTAACGCGCAGCGGCCCGGCAACACCCTGACCCTGATTGACCTCGCCCAGTTGCGGCCGGTGGCGACCATCGAACTGCCCGCCGGCGCCCGGCCCCACGGCATCGCCTGGATGAAGGCGGATACCGCGGTGGTGACCACCGAGGGCAATCGCAGTGTGCTGCTGGTGGATATGAACGAACTGGAGGTGCGCGACAGCATCGCGGTGGACCAGGATGTCGCCCACATGCTGGCGGCCTCGCGCGATGGCAGCGGCGCCTGGGTGGCCAGTATCGGCTCCGGCTCGGTCAGCGAGCTGGCACTGGACAGCGGCGAGCTGAGCGGCGTGGCCGCTTCCGGCGCCGGCAGCGAGGGCATTGCCCTGGTGAACAAGGGCAGCGAGGTGTGGGTGAGCAACCGCGAGGCGGGGACGATTTCGGTCTTCTCGGTGCGGCCCCTGCGCAAACTGGCGGAGATCGAGGTGGGCGGCTTTCCCATTCGGGTGGCGGCCGACGACTCCCGCGGGCGGGTATTTGCCACCCTGGCCATGGACGATGCCATGGTGGTGATCGACAGCGAGAGCCGCGAGGTGAGCCGCCGTATCGACTTTGACATCCCGGTGCCGGAAAACGCCGACTCCATCCTCGCCGGGGAGGGCGTCAGCGGTTCCATTCCGGTTGGACTGCTGGTGTCCCGGGATTACGAAATGATCTTTGTCGCCCACACCCAGGCGGACGTGATCTCCGTGCGCGAGGCGCACGACCTGGAGCAGGTCGCGGTATTCAGGGCCGGCAAGGAGCCCGACGGCATGGCCTGGACCTGGATGGACCTGCCGCTCAAGTAGCCGCGTTTTCCGCGGCGTCAAACACCACCACGTGCTGCAGGTTGAAGCGCACCGGCAGGTGGCCGCCGACGGCCACGTCGACATGGCTCGGCGCCAGGCAGGGGGCGTGCTGGCCGTCGGGCAGTTGCAGGTCGTAGAGATAGTGGGCGCCGCGGAAGGACTTGCCGCATACCGCCAGGCTCAACTGGCTGAGTTCGTCGAACTCGATGTCGTCGGGGCGTACCAGTAGCCGCAGTTGCTCGCCGGCGCGCCAGTGGCGATGCCCCATGTCGAGCCTGCCCAGGCCGTCGTTCAGTTCACCGGCCTCGTTCACCGTCACCGATACAATATTCCCCTGGCCGATGAACTCGGCCACAAATTCGCTGGCCGGGTTGTGGTAGAGGTTGTAGGGCGTGTCCAGTTGCGCCACCCGGCCGCTGCGCAGCAGGGCGATGCGGTCGGCCATGGCGAAGGCCTCGTGCTGGTCGTGGGTGACCAGGATGGCGGTGACGCCGTTGCGCTTGAGCAACTCCCGCACCTCGCCCGCCAGTTGTTCGCGCAGCTCGCTGTCGAGGCTGGAAAAGGGTTCGTCCAGCAGCAGGATTTCCGGCGCCGGCGCCAGCGCGCGGGCCAGGGCGACACGCTGCTGCTGGCCGCCTGACAGCTCGTGGGGATAGGCGTCGGCGTAGTCGGCCAGCGCCACCAGTTCCAGCATTTCCTGCACCCGCGCCTGTCGTTCGCCGGCCCCCAGCGCCGACAGGCCAAAGCCGATATTGCGGCGCACCGAGAGGTGGGGGAAGAGGGCGAAGTCCTGAAACACCATGCCCACCCGGCGCTGCTCCGGTGGCAGCAGGCCGCCGGGCTGGCTGATGGTGTGGCCGCGCAGGTTGATGTGCCCTTCGGACACCGGCTCGAAGCCGGCAATGGCGCGCAGCAGAGTGGTTTTGCCGCAGCCGGAAGGGCCCAGCAGGCAGCCGATTTCCCCGGCTTCCAGGGACAGTGAAACGCCGCTGACCGCGGTGAAACTGCCGTAGCGGACGGCGACCTTTTCCAATGCCAGTTGGCTGCTCATGGGCTGTTCTGCTCGTGGGTTCGCGGTGGGGGTTCAGCGCTGCCGGCGGTGCGGTTCATCAGGATCACCGGCAGCAGGCCGATCGCCACAATGGCGAGGGCGGGCAGGGCGGCGTCGGCCAGGCGCTCGTCCGAGGCCAGCTCGTGGGCGCGCACCGCCAGGGTGTTGAAATTGAAGGGCCGCAGGATGAGGGTCGTGGGCAGTTCCTTGAGGACATCCACGAAGACCAGCAGCAGTGCCGTGGCGAGGGAGCCGCGCAGCATCGGCAGGTGTACCCGGCGCAGTACCGCCAGCGGCTTCAGGCCGAGGGAGCGCGCCGACTCGTCGATGCTGGGCCGGATGCGCGCCAGCCCGGATTCCACGCTCTGCAGCGATACCGACAGGAAACGCACCACATAGGCGAAGACCAGGGCGGCGACGGTGCCCGACAGTAGCAGGCCGGTGGAGTAGTCGAAGTGGGAGCGCGCGAAATCGTCGATGCGGTTGTCCAGCCAGGCGAAGGGAATCAGCACCCCCACCGCGATTACCGTGCCCGGCACCGCGTAGCCCATGGCGGCGATACGCGTGGCCTGCTGTTCTACCTGCCCGGGGTGCAGGCGTTTGCCGTAACCCAGCAGCAGGGCGATCAGCAGGCAGGCGATGGCCGCCATGGCGGCCAGGCTGAAGCTGGAGCGAATCAGTTGCCAGAACAGGGCGAGGTCCGTCTCGGCCCAGCGCTCGATGGCCCAGCTGCCCAGTTGCAGGGCCGGCAGCACAAAGCCCGCCGCCAGGATCAGGCTGGCCACGGCGCAGGCCAGCAGCCCGCGCCAGCCGCGCAGCGGGATGCGCCGGGGTTGCTGGCGGGCGGAATTGTGGTGGAAGCGCAGGCGCCGGCGGGACAGCTGCTCCAGCAAAAACAGGCTGAACACGAACAGCAGCAGGAAGGCGGCGAGCTGGGCGGCGGTCTGCAGCTCCCCCAGGCCGTACCAGGTGCGGAAGATACCGGTGGTAAAGGCACTCACGCCAAAGTAGGCCACCGTGCCGTAGTCCGCCAGGGTTTCCATCAGCGCCAGGCTGATGCCGGCCACCAGGGCCGGGCGTGCCATCGGCAGGGCGACCTGGAACAGCGTCTGCCAGGGGCCTTTTCCAAGGCTGCGGCTGGCTTCCAGTACGGCGGTACTCTGTTCGCGGAAGGCAACCCGCACCAGCAGGTAGACGTAGGGGTAGAGCACCAGCGACAGCATGCATACCGCGCCGCCGAGGGAGCGGATGGCGGGGAAGTAGTAGTCGCCGTAGTTCCAGCCAAAGGTCTCGCGCAGGGCACTCTGCACCGGGCCGGCGTAGTCCAGCATGCCGGTGTAGGTATAGGCGATGATGTAGGCGGGGATAGCCATTGGCAGCAGCAGCGCCCAGTTGAAAAAGCGCCGGCCGGGGAAGTCGCACATGGCGGTTAGCCAGGCGCCGGTGACGCCGAGCACCAGGGTGCCGGCGCCGACGCCGAGCATCAGCAGCAGCGAGTTGACAATGTAATCCTGCAGCACGGTTTGCAGCAGGTGCTCCCAGACCGGGCTGAAGCCGCTGAACAGGCTGGCGGCGATCACCAGCACCGGCACCGCGATCACCGCGGTGGCCAACAACATGCCAGCGCGCCAGCCGGGGCTGGCGCGTCGTTGGTGACTTGGCGTGGGAGGGTTTGAGGGGCTGCCTATTTCCAATTGGCCCGATCCATGATCATGACTGCCTGCGCATTCAAGCGCCCGAGCTCGGTCACGTCAACTGAATCGGCTTTGAATTCGCCCCAGGAACTGAGGCGTGCGCTGGGTTCGATGTCCTCGCGCACCGGGTACTCGTTGTTGGTTTCCGCGTACCAGTGCTGGGCTTCCTCGCCAGCCAGGAACTCGATCAGCGCCTTGGCCTGTTCCACATGGGTGGCGGCCGTGGTGATGCCCGCGCCGCTGACATTCACGTGGGTGCCGCGGCCGTCCTGGTTGGGGAAGAACAGGGCGACATTGGCGGCCGCTGCCTCTTCCTCACCGCCGGACTGCAGCATGGCGCCATAGTAGTAGCTGTTGACCAGGGCCAGGTCGCACTGGCCGGCGCCAACCGCCTTGATCTGGTCGCGGTCGCCGCCCTGGGGCGGGCGGGCGAAGTTGGCGACCACGCCTTTGGCCCATGCGCCGGCGGCGTCGGCGCCCTCGGTGGCGATCATGCCGGCCACCAGCGACTGGTTATAGATGTTGCTGGAGGAGCGGACACACAGGCGGCCGCGCCATTTCGGGTCGGTGAGGTCCTCGTAGGTGCTGAGTTCGGCGGGGTCGATGCGGTCTTTGGCGTAGGCGATCACCCGCGCCCGCACCGACAGGCCGTACCAGTAGTCCTCGTTGTCGCGCAGGTGGGCGGGGACCACTTTTTTCAGGAAGTCCGAGTGCAGCGGCTGCAGCACACCGGCTTCCCGTGCCCGGTACAGGCGGCCCGCATCAACGGTCAGCAGCAGGTCGGCGGGGCTGTTGCGGCCCTCGCTGCGCAGGCGGGTGAGCAGGGCGTCGCCATCGCCGGTAATGAGGTTGACCTTGATGCCGCTCTCTTCGGTGAAGCGTTCGAGGATGGGTTTGATCAGGGCTTCCTGGCGGGCGGAGTAAACATTCACGACCTCGGCGGCCAGGCTGGCGGGAGCAATCAGGGTAGCGGCGAAAAAAGCCGCCGCGCGGCACAGGGCCGAACGGGAAAAACGCATGGTGACCTCGCGGTAGATTGTAGGCGCCTGCAAATGCAAGCAATTCTCATTCAGTAGAACACAGTCCGACCGGCGATACTACTCGAAGTTCCCGCTGAGGCTCTTCGAAGTTCCCGCTGAGGCTCCTCGAAGTTCCCGCTGAAGCTCTTCGAAGTTCCCGTCATAGCTCCACGCCGGCCCCTTAGTCGGGCAGGGAGAAAGCGACCAGGGCGTCGCCGGTTTTGGAGCCCATCATCTCGAACAGGCCCTTGCCGCCAGCGGCGATGACCACGAACTGCTTGCTGTCCGGGCGCAGGCGGTAGGTCATGGGCATGGCGTGGCCGGAGTAGGGCAGGCCGGTGCTCCACACTTCCTCGCCGCTGCCCAGGTCGAAGGCGCGGAACCGGGTGTCCATGGTGGCGGCGATAAACACCAGGCCGCCGGCAGTCTGCAGGTTGCCGCCCAGGGCCATGCCGCCCCAGGGGAAGAACTGCCCCAGCGGCGCCAGGTTTTCCAGGGTGCCGAAGGGGGTTTGCCAGAGGTGCTCGCCGGTGTTCAGGTCCACCGCCGCCAGGTAGCTCCAGGGCGGCTCGATGCAGGGGGCGCCCAGGGGCGAGCCGAACAGGGTCGGCTGCATGGCATAGGGAGCGCCCTCCATGTTATAGGCGTAGTGCTGGTCCGGCTCGCGTTCCACCATTTTCAGCATGAAGGGAAAGCGGTGGAAGCTCACCACCGCACGGTTATTGACCGGGTCGATGGATACGCCGCCCCAGTTCACACCGCCGACAAAACCCGGAAACTGCAGGCTGCCCTCGATTGAGGGCGGGGTGAATACGCCCTCGTAGCGCAGTTTGGCGAACTGCTCGCGACAGGCCTTTTCATCGTAGAAGCTGAGCATGCCCCACAGGTCGTCCTCGCTGAGGTCCGGCAGCAGGGGCGCCGGTTTGGTGGGGAAAGGCTGGGTGGGTGAGGAGTACTCCCCCGGTACATCGGTCTGGGCCACCGGGCGCTCCTCCACCGGAAACAGGGGTTCGCCGGTCTCGCCGTTCAACAGGAAGATAAAGCCGGTCTTGGTGGCCACCATCACTCCGGGCACCGGTCCGCTGGCGGTCTGCTGGGTGAAGGGCACCGGCTGGGCGGCCAGGTCGTAGTCCCAGAGGTCGTGGTGCACGGTCTGGAAGTGCCATTTCACCGCGCCGCTGGCGGCGTCCAGCGCCACCAGCGAGGAGCCGTAGTAGTCGAGGTCCCTGCGCACCTCGCCGCCGTAGAAGTCGTTGGCCGGGTTACCCATGGGGACGTACACAATGCCGCGCTCGCTGTCGCCGGTGATCAGCGACCAGGCGTTGGGGGTAGACGGGGTAAAGGAGGCGCCATTCTTCACATCCTCGGCGGTGACCGGCGTCATGGATGGTGGCACCGGGTCGAAGGCCCAGCGCAGTTCGCCGCTGCGGGCATCGAAACCGCGCACCACGCCCGGGGCCTCCCTGCTGCTGCGGTTGTCGATCACCAGGGCGCCGGTCACCAGTACATCGCCGATGGCCAGGGGCGGCGAGGTGGGGTACACCCCGCTCTGGCGGAAGTCCTCCATCCCGACCATCAGGTCGATGGCGCCGCCGGAACCAAAGTCTTCACAGGCGCGGCCGGTCCCGGCATCGACGCCGACCATGCGGCTGTCCACCGTGGACATGAAAATGCGCCGGGCGCAGGGGGCACCGGCTGGCGCCTCTGGGTCTTCCCAGTAGGTGACGCCGCGGCAGATGTGGGACTGCACGCCGGTGGAGTCGATCTGGGCATCGTAGACCCAGCGCTCCTCCCCGGTCTCCGGGTCCAGCGCGAAAATGCGGTTGTAGGGCGTGCAGTAATACAGCGTGTCGTCGACCACCAGCGGCGAAGCCTCGAAGGCGGTGACTTTGCCGCTGCCGTCGGCGGCGCGGGCGAAGTCGCCGGAGTGGTGGGTCCACGCCACTTCCAATTGGTCGATGTTGTCCGGTGTGATCTGGTCCAGCGCGGAATACTGCCCGCGGCCGACCGTGCCGCCCACCACCGGCCAGTCCCCGGTGGGACCGCTGTAGTCGACGGGGGTGTGTTCGCTGCAGGCCCCCAGCAGGCTGAGGATGGCAAACAGTGCAGCCAGGCGGGTGAGAGATGTGGCGCGCATGGGGTGGCCCTGTGATTCACGAATGCGGCCGGCATTGTCTGGCGCACCTGCCGTGATGACAAGCGGTGAGCGGACGCCGCCGGTCAATAGCGAGCAGGGGCACAAACTGGTGAACCCCGTGCTGGCCGGGCGCTGAATTAAACTTCCGCCCGTACCGGAGAACGCTCGAAGTAGAACGCGAAGCGCTCGCGCAGCGCGGCGGGATCGACGCCGAAATCTTCCTTCAGGCGATAGATGACCCGGCCCTCCTTGCCGCGGGGGTGATCCGCCAGGAAGGCCTGCATCTGCTCGCGGGCGCGGGCGTCCAGTGGGGTGCCGGCGGTGGCGTAGATGCGCTCCACCATGGCCATGTCATCGGCCATGAACTCGTGGAAGGGGACGTCGATGCTCTGTGCCTCCGGCAGTTGCGGGCGATCCGCCACGCAGGCGCGCAGCAGGTGTTCCACACGGTCGCTCCAGTAGTCCACCAGTGCCGGCAGGTCGATGCGCTTGCGGCCCATGCGCTGGCCGTAGGCGATCATGGTCACCGCCGACTGGATCACCGCCACCGGGTCGCGGTGGGTGATGACGATGGTGGCGTCGGGAAAGGTTTCGTGCAGGACCGGCAACTGCTCCAGGTGCTGGGGGCATTTCAGAACCCAGCGCTCCGGCCCCCGGCGCCACTGCAGTAGTTTCAATACGTCGCGCATGTAGGCGTAGTGGGGGCGCTGGTCGCTGGCGTAGTAGTGGTCGCGCCAGCGCGGGCTGGGGGCCAGCCACTCGAAGTTGTAGGAGGCGAAGGCCGGCCCCATCAGTTCCAGTTCTTCGTGAATGTGCTCCGGATTCATCGGGTGCATGGCGGCCAGCAGCGGGGTGGTCTGCTGCATGCCCTGCCACTGTGCCTCGCAGCGCTGGTAGCGCGGGTCGCTGGCATCGTCGCTGGCGTGTTCGCCCGGCAGTGGCAGCGGTTCGTAGGATTCCCACAGGGGCAGGGAGCGGAAGCGGGTATCCGCCGCCAGCAGGTTCAACAGATGGGTGGTGCCGGAGCGCGGCAGGCCGGCCACGATGATGGGGCGGCAGACCGGCTTTTCCAGCGCTTCTGGATGATGCCGCCAGAAATCCTGGATCAGCAGGCGGTTGCTGGCGTAGCGCACCAGGTAGCCGAACAGGTTGGCGCGCTGCAGGGCGGTCATGTTGTCGTCGTTGCCCCACTCGTCGAGCAGCAGGTTCAGGCGCTCGCGAAAATCGTCCGCGCCGAAGTCGGCCAGCCCGGTGCGCTCGCGCGCTGCCGCCAGTACGCCGCGCTCGGAAAAGTCCACCTGGACGGTGTTGCCGTAGTCGAGGGCGGCCTGTTGTACCGCGCTAAGTTGGGGATGGGCGAGGTCGGTGATGTGAATGTCCTGGCTCATGCGGATGTTCCCGTGGCGTTGGTGGCGGTTTCCTCAACGTCGGCGAGGCGGGTTGAGGTGGGTGCGGATGGCGCGCTGGCCAGCATGGCGCAGATGGCATCGATCAGGCTGTGGGTGAACAGGGCATTGTCGTGGCGGGCACTGTCCCGCCGACCTTCCCGTTGCCCCTCCCGCTGATTGCGCCGCAGATCTTCCTGCACCCGGGAGTGGTCCGCCAGGCCGTGGAACAGCAGGCTGGAGGCGAGCTGCAGGCGCTGTTCGCGAAGGGGGGCGGGAAGATGGGCGAGGGTGGCCTGCAGTGCGCGGGCCAGGCGGTCGGCGCCCTCGGCCCGCAGGGCGATGCGGTCCGGGCGCAGCACGGCCAGGGTGTGGGTCGGGGTGAGTTCGGCGTTGACGCGGATGAAGTCGCGGCCGCCGTCCGGGTCTTCCAGTTTTTCCGCCACCGGCTGCACCCAGGCCCGCACTACCGCTTCCAGCGACAGGGCCCGGGCCTGTTCCAGTTCGTCCAGCAGGCGGTTGCGGCGCGCGGCGATAGCCGGCACGTGCTTGTCGACGATGGCCTGTAACAGGCCATCCTTGTTGCCGAAGTGGTACTGGCAGGCATTGGAATTGCGCTGTTTGGAGGCGCGGTTGATCTCGCTGAGGGAAACGCCCTGGATGCCGCGTTCGGCAAACAGGCTTTCGGCGACCGCGATCAGGCGGGCGCGGGTGGCGGCGCTGCGGCTGCCCTGGCCCCCGGCCACCTTCTGCTCAGCCGGCAATGGAGAAACCCCCGTCCACCGGCAGGGTCTGGCCGGTGATGTAGGCCGCGGCGCTGCTGCTGAGAAAAAGCACCGGTCCGGCGATATCCAGCGGCTGGCCGAAACGGCCCAGGGGAGTGCGCGCCAATGAGGGGGCGGTGGCCTGTTCATGGGCGAGGAAGCCCGCCGTCATGTTGCTGTGGATCAGTCCGGCAGCCACCGCGTTGACGCGGATATTGTCCTTTGCCCAGGCCATCGACAGGGTCTTGGTCAGCTGCACCAGGGCGGCCTTGGCGGCGCCGTAGCCCGGCACCACCTCGACCCCGAAGTAGGAGGTCATGGAAGCGAGGCCGATCACCGCGCCGCCGCCGGGCAGGTTGCTGGCGGCGAGTTTGCCGTGGCAGGCCCGGGCCAGACGGTAGGCGCTGAGCAGGTTGACCTGGATGGACTTCTCGAACACCTCCGGCTGGTATTCGTCCTCCAGCATGAAATTGCCCCCGGCGTTGTTGACCAGGATGTCGAGTGCCGGCAGAGCCGCGGCCAAGGCGTCAATGCTGTGGTTGTCGGTGAGTTGCAGGGGCAGGTAGCGATAGCCGGAGAAGTCCTGCTCGTAGTCGCCGGCGTCCGGGCGGGTGCCGGTGATGGTGACCTCGGCGCCCGCTTCCCGGTAGGCGGCGGCAATGCCGGCGCCGATGCCATTGCTGCCGCCGGTCACCAGGACCCGGGCGCCGCGGTAGTCGAAGCGGCAGTCTGGCCACTGTGTACTGTCGTTCATGGTGGGTATCCCCCGGTGTCGCCGGCAGTCATTGTTAATGTGGGCTTATTAAAAATTAAGCGCCGTTGCTCTGCAAGTCTTCAGTGCACGGAAATCCGGCGCCCTGGTAGTGGTAAATGAACCCGATGCGGGCGTCCATTTTTGATCCATTTCACGATATAGGGACACTTTGGCAAACATTGCCGTGAAAGCCGGGTATTGGCTGTTATCTTCACGGGGGCTGGGGTAGTATCAGTCGCCAAAGGGACTCACTAAAAGGCGCCTTCTGCTGTTGTTACCAAAGGAGGGCCGACAGGGATTATGCAGCTAAGTATAAAAGTCGTACGTGCACCCACGGGGTGCCACCAGATGGTGGGCGAGCGATTCAGCTTTGTGGATCGGGGGCTGACCTTCGGCCGCGCCCAGTCCAACGATCTTGTACTTCCCGACCCCCTCAGCTTTGTTTCCTCCCGCCACGGCCTGGTGGAGTTCAGCCAGGGCCGCTATACGGTTTACGACCAGAGTACCAATGGCCTCTTTCTCGACGGGGACCTGGTGCCCCTCGGCGTGGGTAACTCGGCTGAACTGGGTGCGGTCACCGAACTGCGGGTGGGGGAATACCTGCTGCTGTTCGAAGTGTCCGAGGGCGGCGTGGCTGCGGCGGAGGCACCTGCACCGAAGCCGGCCGCAGCGGATGTAATTTCGTTTGACCAGAGTCACCACACGGCCGTTTCCGATGACGACATGGCGGTGGAACTGGCCCTGCGCCTGGGGCTGCACGGGATGAGCGAGTCCCGCCTGCACAGCCTGCCCGATGAAGTGACCGCGCTGCTGCGCAGCTGCATCGGCAATGTGATGGAGGTACTGTCGGCCCGCCGGCAGGTCAAGCAGCAACTGAAAATGGATAACACCGTTATCCAGCGCTCCGACAACAATGCCCTCAAGGTGTCGGCCACAGCGGACGACGCCATCGAACGCATGTTCGCCAAGTCGGGCGATGCCTACCTGCCGCCGGAGCAGGCGCTGGTGGAGGCATTCCATGATATCGGCGACCACCAGGTGGCGATGATGGCGGCCACCCTGCAGGTGTATCAGCAGGTGGTGGCGCGCTTCGAGCCCAGTGCGCTGGAAGCGAAATTGCCCGCGGCGAAAGGCGCAGGGAAGCTGTTTTCCGGCAAGGGCAAACTCTGGGAAGACTATACCAACCTGTACGAATCCATTGCCGCCAACGGTGCGGACAGCGTGCATGAAGCTTTCCTGAGGGAGTTTTCCGCGGCCTACAGCGAAAACCTCCGCAAACTGAAAAAAGAACGTCAAAAACATGCTTCCTAAGGCCTGAGACCGGGCGAGCCTGCAGCCATGACGGCCGCGGTCCCGCCTTTACTGGTGCGAGAAGACATCTGTTATGTCGACAAAAAAATCTGACGCTGCGCCGCCGGACACTACCAACAGACGCGACGAAGCCGGGGACGACAAGACCCGTGTCATGCCACAGGGGGAGTCCGCCAACACGCCTGCCGGTACCGACCCGACCCGGCGCATGCCGCCTGCGGAGGACGATGTCACCCGGGTGATCCTGCCCGACAGCGACGACCAGACAGTGGCCGCCGTCGACGCTACCCAGGTGATGATTCCCGTGCCGGACGCCGACAGCGCCGGCGATGAAACCATCGTCCAGAGCGGCGAAACGGTAATGGTCAGCGTCAGCGAACTGGACGCGATCAAAAAGAAGAGCAGCGCGGAACCCACTCACCTCAAGGCCTCCAGTGAACTGCTCGATGTGAAGGCCATCCGCGCCAGGGGCGACACGGTGATCAAGGACCGTTTCGTGCTCAAGCAACTGCTGGGCGTCGGCGGCATGGGCTCGGTGTACAAGGCCCAGGACCTGCGCAAGGTCGAGGCCCGGGACCGCGACCCCTGGGTGGCGATCAAGCTGCTCAACGAGGACTTCCGCGAGCACCCCGCGGCCTTCGTATCGCTGCAGCGGGAAGCGCGCAAATCGCAGACCCTGGCCCACCCCAACATCGTCCAGGTATTCGACTTCGACCGCGATGGCGACTCGGTCTTCATGACCATGGAGTTGTTGCAGGGGCACCCCTTTACCGAGTACATCGACAATCACCCGGGCGGCATCCCCCTCGACGATGTCATGCGCTACATCCGCGACATGGGGGCGGCGCTGTCCCACGCCCACGCCAACCGCATCATCCACGCCGACTTCAAGCCCGGCAACGTCTTCCTGACCGGCAACGACAAGGTCAAGGTGCTGGATTTCGGTATTGCGCGGGCGGTGACCCACGCCGAAGCCGACACCTCGGATGACGACAAGACCATTTTCGACCCCGGTTCGCTCGGTGCGCTGACGCCCGCTTACGCGAGTCTCGAAATGCTCGCCGGCATGGAACCCGAGGCCCGCGACGACCTGTACGCGCTGGGCTGCATTGCCTATCAACTGCTGACCGGCAAGCATCCCTACAACAAGATGCCGGCCCACGAGGTCAAGAACAAGGGCCTGACGCCGGTGCGCCCGGCCAAACTGCCACTGCGCAAATGGCGGGCCCTGAAGCGGGCCATCGCGCTGCACCGGGAAGACCGCTTCGACAGCATCGATGATTTTCTCGATCGCTTCGCACCGGTGGCCCATCCCTGGGCCTGGGGTTTCGCTGCCACTGCCGCCATCGCGGTGGTGATCGGGGGTGTCGGCGTCTGGCAGGGCCTCGACTCCAAGCTGGGCGAGGAGGAGCGCAAGGCCGAGATTCAGGCCCAGGAGGCGCTGCTATCGGAGCGTTCCAAAGCACTGGAAGCCGCCAAGGGTGTCCAGGCCCAGCTCGACGGCAACTTCCGCAGCCTGCAGGCCCGGGTGGAAGAAATGAAAAACGCGCTGGACCAGCGGCGCTTTGCCTTCGACGGCACCGAGGCCTGGCAGCAGCAGACCGACCGGCAGCGCGACATTCTGGCGTCGGTCTACAGCGCGCAGCCCTGGGAGCAGCTGCTGGTCGATGCGAAAGTTACCGACCAGAGCGTGCTGGAACCGATGCGCGAGGCGGAGCAGGCCCGGCGCGACAAGGCCGCCGCCAATCTGCAGAACTGGCTGGAGAACTACCAGCACCAGGTGGCGGACAGCTATCTCGAATTTGCCCGCAGGGAGTACGAACAGGAGCGCTTTGTCAGTGCGCGCTCCAGCATTACACAGGCGGAATCACTCTATCCCGGGGCGCCGCGCCTGCGCGAAACCCGCCAGGGTCTGGAAGACGCCGAAGCCGCCTACCGCGCGGCCAACGCCGCCCTGGCGCGGGAGGCTGCCGAGGCCGAGCGCGCCCAGCGTCTGGCGGCTCTGGAGTTGGAACTGACGGCGTCGGACGAGGCGGTAAACGCCGATCTCGGCAAGTGCGCCAATACCCTCGATCGCACCGGTCGGGGCGGCACCTTCAGCTACGATATCCCGGCGCTCGCCGCCCTGCTGGCGAATCAGCGGCAGCGCTTTGTGGTGGACTTTGGCGAGCAGGTATCGAGTCTGCAGCAGGGCTACGTCGACAAGCTGGGCGAGTGTATCCAGATTTACGGTTTCTCCGATCCCGCGGCGGCGAAGAGCGTACTCGCCCAGGCCTCGCAGGCCTTCCCGGCGCACGCTTCGCGACTGGCCGCGCTGCCGATAACCCCCTGGAACAACTGCAAGGATTCCTTCGCCGGGCGCGGTGAGCGCTACACCTGCCAGGACCGGCTGTTCGGCTCCGACCTGAAGGGCCCGGTGCTGGTGATGGTGCCAGGGGCCGGGGCGCAGGGCGCCTACGCCATCGGCAAGTACGAGATTACCGTCGGGGAGTTCAACCAGTACTGCGAGGCCACCGGCGATTGCAGCGCTTCCGCGGCCGATCCCCTGCTGCCGGTCACCGGGCGCTCGCTGAGCGAACTGCAGGGCTACCTGGACTGGCTCAGCGCCTCCACCGGCTTTCACTACCAGTTGCCGGAGCTGGAACAGTGGCGCCGTGCTGCCACCAGTGTTGAAGCCGAGCTGGATACCGGCCGCAACTGCTACCTGGATTCGCGGGGCATTGTGAAGGGGCGGGTGCTGTTGCCGGCAGATACCGGCAGGAGCAACGCCTGGGGGCTGGTGAATTATGTGGGCAACGCGCGCGAACTGGTGCGCGATGCCGACGCCGTGCGCGCGGTCGGCGGTTCGCGTCTCGACCCGATGGACGACTGCACGCTGGCCACGGTGGCGGATGCGGTGCCGAATGGCGATGAGGTCACGGGCTTTCGGGTGATGAGAACCCTGCCATAAATGGACACCAACCCCATTGTGAACCGCATCCGTCGCCGGGGCACGCCATGAGCGGGAGCAGAAAGCAGCCGTGTGGCCCCGGTCGCTGTCGCGTCATACGACCGCTGGCCCTGGCCTTTGCCGGCCTACTCCTGTCGAGTGGGGCGGCGGCATCCGGGCCCTTCCTGGCGACCCAGACCGAGTGGCTGGGGCAGCGGATTCCGCTGGAGGTGTACGCGGACCAGGCGGCCGGAGAGCAGGCCGACGCCGTCAATAAGTTGCTGTACAGCGCGCATGACGACGCCCAGGCACTGCAGGCGATAGAGCACCGTTTCAGCGAGGCCTCCCTGGCGCCACTGGCGGACTACCTGTTTTTGCTGTTTCCCGAGCTGGATATCGGCGCCCCGGTGTCCCTGCGCGGGGTGCAGCTGAACAGCGCCCAGCTCGACCAGCTGTTCAACATCTACTTCAATCTGCAGGGCGAGGCGCTGCCGGCCAGCGGCGCCCGCAGCGAGTACCTGGACAGCATCGGTTTCAGCTTCGGCCACTTCCTCGCCCGGCGCTTCACCGAACTGGCGCGTGAAAACGGCGAATGTCTCTCGGCCTCTGCGCGAGGTGAGCGGCGGGCGCTGCCTGAATCCATTGTCATCGACGTGGTCGAGGACCCCGAATCCTGCTCCCTGGAAGCCAATGCCCAGACCGTGTGGGTGAATCACCTGGCCCTCGATAACAGTGATACCAGCGCCGCGAGTACGCTGGATACCAGCGGCCAGGACGCCCTGCTGGAGGAACGCCGCCGCCAGGCCATGGGTTTTGCCGCGGACAGCGCCAGCGGCATCCCGGCCATCGAGTTGCTCAGTGTGGTGGAGGCGCTGGGTGCGCTGTACACCGACAGCGTGGGGGGCAGCAACCTGCAGCCTGACATGCAGCTTCCGCTGATGCTGCAACTGGACAAAGTGCGCCGCCCCCTCGGTGTGAATTTCGAAGAACTCAAGCAGATTGCCGACAGCCTGCAGGTCTGGTATCGCCAGCAGGGCTACTTTCTGGCCAACGTCTATGTACCGCAGCAGGAGTTCCGGCGCGCCACCGGCGAGCTCGAGCTGAAGGTATCTTTCGGGGTGCTGGGCGATGTGGTGCTGCGCAATGCCGAGGAGCTCTACTATTCGCCGGAGATTATTCTCAACCCCTTCCGCGCCTACATTGGCCAGGAGGTGACACGGGATATCTACTCGGCCTATTTCAGCGTCAATGACCTGCCGGGGGTGACCATTGAATCCGGGCTGTTCGAGCCCGGCGACCGGGCCGGGGAAACCCGGCTGGTGCTGGACGTGCGCGAGCGGCGCTTCCAGCTCAGCCTGGTGGCCGACAACTACGGTTCCGAGTTCACCGGCGAGCAGCGCTACCTGGCGCTGGCCGACTGGCTCGGCCCGCTGGGGCTGGGCGATGAACTGAATCTCGGGATACTGCAATCCACCGAGCCCTCAAACTCCACCTATGGCTTCGTCAGCTACCGGGTGCCGGTGTTTGGCACCCGGCACGAACTGACCGCCGCCTGGAACACCCACAATTACGAATCCATCGATTCCCGCACGGGCACCAGCGTGTTGATCGTGGGTGATGTGACCAGCGCTTTCGCGGGCTACAACTTCAAGTGGCTGCGCAGTCGCGAGGTCAATATGGAGATGGGCCTGCAGGGTTACCAGAAACGCTCCGAACTCGGTGTGTCGCTGCCGCTGGATGGCAATGTGACGGTCAGTGAACAGACCGTGGAAGTACAGGGCGCGGAACTGCTCGCCAGCGGCGACTTCCTGCAGCGGCAGCTGCGCGCGATCACCGGCTGGCAGGCATCGCTGCTTTACGGCGAGCGCAAGGAGCCCTTCGATCCGCGACTGGGCAAGGACTACACCCGGCTGCTGCTCAACAGCGATACTTCCATGCTGATTCCGCTCGGCATCAATGCCAATCGCAGCCACCTGGGCCTGCGTTTTACCGGCAGCTACAGCGAAGACGTATTGCCCTCGTTTGAACAGACACCGCTCGGCGGGCCCTACGGTGTTCGCGCCTACGATACCTCTGATTTCACCGCTGACTCGCTGGCCTATGCCAGCCTTCAGTGGCAGGTGGATATTGCCGCCGCCTGGCTGGGCCTGGAAAGCGCCCGGCACTCGCTCAAGATCGGCCCCTTCCTGGAAGGCGGCTACGGCGAGGCCAACGCTGTAGGCAACGCGAGTTCCAGCAGCGCCACGCTGTGGGGTTACGGGCTGGCGCTGGATTACAGCTGGCGTAACAGGCTGAGCCTGGAAACCAGCCTGGCCTTTGCCGGGGGCGAACAGACCAGCGACGACTTTTCCGGCGAAATATCCAACGACGACTACAGATTCCTGTTTACGGTGCGCTACGCCGTGTTCTGAGCGCCCCGGGGGCAATGATGAAAAAGACCATGACTGACAGCAAGCCGCCAACCCTTCCGCGCCGCTGGCGACTACTGCCTTTGTGCCTGGCAGTGGCCACTGCCAGTTACGGCTTGCGTGTCGCACCGGCTTTCGCCGGGCCCGAAGGCGGGCAGATCACCGGAGGCGCCGGCACTATCAGCGGCAGCGGGCACAATACCCGCATCGAACAGATGAGCGACCTGCTGAGCATCCAGTGGGACAGCTTCAATATCGATCGCCACGAATCTGTCGACTTCCTGCAGCCGCACAGCTCCTCCGTTGTTCTCAACCAGATTCTGCAGAACGGCCCCAGCCAGATTCAGGGGCGACTGAATGCCAATGGGCATGTCTTGCTGATCAACCCGCGCGGGGTGATCTTCGGCGAGAACGCCAATGTCAATGTGGGCGCCCTGACCGCCAGCACCCTGTGGCTCGACAAGGATGATTTTCTCAACGGCGAGTGGAAGTTGCGCGCCGTGGATGACGAGGGTGGGGTCGTGGTAAACAGCGGCATCATCAATGCCGCCAGTGGTGTCACCCTGCTCGGGGAGCAGGTCAGGAATGAAGGGCTGGTAAGCGCCCGATTGGGATATATCAACCTGGTCAGCGGGCGTGAAGCCTTCCTCACCTTCGACCAGGAGGGCTTTCTCGGCGTCAAGGTGAGTCAGGAGGTGCTGGAGAACCTGCTCGATGAGAAGGCGAGCGTGGAGAACAGCGGCCAGCTGTCCGCCCCCGGCGGCCGTGTGCTGCTGGAGGCGAATGTATCACGGGGCCTGTTCGACAGCGCCGTGAACAACAGCGGCATCATCGAGGCGCAGGGCTTCGGTGAGCAGGAGGCTGGCAGTGTGCGGCTGCTGGGTGACACTGTGCACGTCGCAAGCGGCAGCGTTATCGACGCCAGCGGCGATGGCGATGGCGGTGAGATACTGGTCGGTGGCGACTACCTCGGCGGCAACAGCGAGGTACAGAATGCCTTCGATACCCGGGTCGAAGCCGGCGCGCTGCTCAACGCCAGTGCCGGTAGCGCCGGCGATGGCGGCAGGGTGATTGTGTGGGCCGATCACGCCACGACCTTTGCCGGTGATATTCAGGCCCGCGGCGGCCGTATTTCAGGTGACGGCGGCTTTGCCGAAGTGTCCGGCAAGCAGTATCTGCAGATTTCCGGCCACGCCGACCTGAGCGCGACGGCGGGGGAGGCGGGGACGCTACTGCTGGATCCAGGCTCGGTGAATATCGTTGATGGTGACGATACCGACCCCGCTGATCCACCCGACAGGAATGAGATCAACGACGGCTGGATCGAGGCGCAGTTGGGTTCCGGCAACCTCGTAGTGACTACGGCTGATGCAAATACCGGTCCCCCGGATATTACGGTGGACGATGACGTCGCCATTGATATTGGCGGTAACACGCTGACCCTGACGGCGGGTGAGGATATCTACCTCGGCGCAGCCACTTTCGAAAACGGTGACCTGGCACTGAACATCGGCCAGACCGGTGTCGGTGTACTGGACCTGGGCACTGCCACCCTTACCTCGGCGTCGGTCTCCATCAGCGGCGGCTCGGCGGGTGACACCGTGCAGGGCGCCAGCAGTTACATTATCTCCGGCGCCGATGAAGGCACCGCCAATGGCCACGACTTCACCGGAATTGAGAACCTCGCTGGCACCACGGGCGATGACAGCTTTGCTTTCCAGGCTGGCGGCAGCCTGAGCGGCGGGGTGGACGGCGTGAGTGGCGTGGCGGACACGGTGAGCTACGCCGACACGACCACCCTCAGCGCCGGCAACGAAGGGCAGAACATCGATATCGTCGAGGCCAATGGCACCGGCGATACCCTGACTGCTGCTGCGGCCGCCGACTTTGTGCAAAGCGCTCTGGATGAAACCGGGGTCAATGGCACAGGCGTGGTCTACCGCGGCTTCGAGAACCTGCTGGGCTCAGGTGACAATGACACCTTCGACCTGGCGGCGGGTGGCCTGTCGGGCACCATCGACGGCGCCGGCGGCAGCGACACCATCCTCGGCCTGGCGCTCTACGCCATCACCGGTACCGATGCCGGTACCGCAGGCACGGTGGCGTTCAGCAATGTGGAAAACCTGACCGGCTCCGCTGGCAATGACACCTTCACTTTCAACGGCGGGACACTGAGCGGTGCGATAGACGGTGCCGCCGGCGACGATGAGATTGCCGGACTGTCCGCTTACGCCGTCAGCGGTGCGGATTCCGGTACGGCCGGCACGGTTACCTTCAGCAATGTGGAAAACCTCACCGGCACCACCGGTGACGACAACTTCAACTTCGCCGCAGGCGGCAGTTTGAGCGGCGGGGTGGACGGCGTGAGTGGCGCGGCGGATACCGTGACGTACGCAGCGACCACGACACTCAGCGCCGGCAGCGAAGGGCAGAACATCGATATCGTCGAGGCCAATGGTGCCGGCGATACCCTGACTGCCGCGGCGGCGGCCGACTTTGTACAGACCGGCCTGGATGAAAGCGAGGTCGACGGCACCGGCGTGGTCTACCGCGGCTTCGAGAACCTGCTGGGTTCCGGTGGCAATGACACCTTCGACCTGGCGGCGGGTGGCCTGTCCGGCACCATCGACGGCGCCGGCGGCAGCGACACCATCCTCGGCCTGGCGCTCTACGCCATTACCAGCGCCAATGCCGGTACGGCCGGCACCGTAGCATTCAGCAATGTGGAAAACCTCACCGGCACCACCGGTGACGACAACTTCAACTTCGCCGCAGGCGGCAGTTTGAGCGGCGGGGTGGACGGCGTGAGTGGCGCGGCGGATACCGTGACGTACGCAGCGACCACGACACTCAGCGCCGGCAGCGAAGGGCAGAACATCGATATCGTCGAGGCCAACGGTGCCGGCGATACCCTGACTGCCGCGGCGGCGGCCGACTTTGTACAGACCGGCCTGGATGAAACCGAGGTCGACGGCACCGGCGTGATCTACCGCGGCTTCGAGAACCTGCTGGGTTCGAGCGGCAACGACACCTTCGACCTGGCGGCGGGGGGACTGTCCGGCACCATCGACGGCGCCGGCGGCAGCGATACCATCCTTGGCCTGGCGCTCTACGCCATTACCGGCGCCGATGCCGGTACGGCCGGCACGGTTACCTTCAGCAATGTGGAAAACCTCACAGGCACCGCGGGCGATGACAATTTCAACTTCGCCGCCGGCGGCAGCCTCAGCGGGTCGGTATCCGGGCTGGCGGGGAACGATACATTTACCTTCTCTGGCGGAACGCTCGGCGGATCAATCGATGGCGGCGACGACAGCGACACGATTGTGGGCGCCTCGACCTACAGCATCACCGGCACCAATGCCGGTACCGCGGACGGCGGGAACTTCAGCAATATCGAGAACCTGACTGGCAGCGCCAATGCCGATACTTTCACCTTTGCCGGCGGAACACTGTCTGGCACCATCAATGGTGACGCGGGCAGCGATACGATTGCCGGCGCGACGCTTTACACCATCAGCGGCACCGACGCCGGCACTGCCGATGGCAGCAGCTTCAGTAACGTTGAAAGCCTGACCGGTTCCAGCGGCGATGACACCTTCACCTTCACTGGCGGAACACTGACCGGTGCGATCGACGGCGCCTCCGGCGACGATGAAATTGCCGGACTGGCGGCCTTCGACATTAACGGCGCCAACAGCGGGACAGCCGCGGGTATTGCTTTCAGCAATGTAGAAGACCTCAGCGGCACCGGTGGCGACGATATTTTCAGTTTCCTGGCGGGCGGCAGCCTGACCGGCACGGTGGACGGTGTCAGCGGCGCGGCCGACACCGTGCGCTTTACCGAAACGGTGACCTACACCGAGGGTTCCACCGGCTTGAATATCGACATCGTCGAGGCCAATGGCGCAGGCGATACCCTGACGGTACTGGGCGCCTCCGACTTTGTGCAGACTGCACTGGATGAAACGGAGATCAATGGTACGCCCGTCATCTACCGTGGTTTCGAGAATCTGTTGGGTTCGAGCGGCAACGACACCTTTGACCTGGCGGCGGGGGGGCTGTCGGGCACCATCGACGGCGCCGGCGGCAGCGACACCATCCTCGGCCTGGCGCTCTACGCCATCACCGGCGCCGATGCCGGTACGGCCGGCACGGTTACCTTCAGCAATGTGGAAAACCTCAGCGGCACCGCGGGCGATGACAACTTCAATTTCGCCGCTGGCGGCAGCCTCGGCGGGTCGGTATCCGGGCTGGCGGGGAACGATACCTTCACTTTCGCTGGCGGAACGCTCGGCGGATCAATCGATGGCGGCGACGACAGCGACACGATTGTGGGCGCCTCGACCTACAGCATCACCGGCACCAATGCCGGTACCGCGGACGGCGGGAACTTCAGCAATATCGAGAACCTGACTGGCAGCGCCAATGCCGATACTTTCACCTTTGCCGGCGGAACACTGTCTGGCACCATCAATGGTGACGCGGGCAGCGATACGATTGCCGGCGCGACGCTTTACACCATCAGCGGCACCGACGCCGGCACTGCCGATGGCAGCAGCTTCAGTAACGTTGAAAGCCTGACCGGTTCCAGCGGCGATGACACCTTCACCTTCACTGGCGGAACACTGACCGGTGCGATCGACGGCGCCTCCGGCGACGATGAAATTGCCGGACTGGCGGCCTTCGACATTAACGGCGCCAACAGCGGGACAGCCGCGGGTATTGCTTTCAGCAATGTAGAAGACCTCAGCGGCACCGGTGGCGACGATATTTTCAGTTTCCTGGCGGGCGGCAGCCTGACCGGCACGGTGGACGGTGTCAGCGGCGCGGCCGACACCGTGCGCTTTACCGAAACGGTGACCTACACCGAGGGTTCCACCGGCTTGAATATCGACATTGTCGAGGCCAATGGCGCAGGCGATACCCTGACGGTACTGGGTGCCTCCGACTTTGTGCAGACCGCACTGGATGAAACGGAGATCAATGGTACGCCCGTCATCTACCGCGGTTTCGAGAATCTGCTGGGTTCGAGCGGCAACGACACCTTTGACCTGGCGGCGGGGGGCCTGTCGGGCACCATCGACGGCGCCGGCGGCAGCGATACCATCCTCGGCCTGGCGCTCTACGCTATCACCGGCGCCGATGCCGGTACGGCGGGCACGGTTGCCTTCAGCAATGTGGAAAACCTCACGGGCACCGCGGGCGATGACAATTTCAACTTCGCCGCTGGCGGCAGCCTGAGTGGTTCGGTATCCGGGCTGGCGGGGAACGACACCCTGGCTGGAGCGAACACTTTCATTGTTACCGGCAGCAACAGTGGCAGCAGCAGTGTCGCGGACTTCACCGGGGTGGAAAATCTTCGCGGTACCGCGGGCGATGACAGCTTCACCTTGCAGGGTGGCTCGATCAGCGGCACCCTGGCAGGGCTCGCCGGCGACGACACGTTCGCTGGCGCAAGCACCTTCGTTGTTTCGGGCGCCAACGCCGGCACCGGCAATGGCACCGGCTTCAGCGATATAGAGAATCTCTCCGGCAGTGGCGGCAGTGATACTTTCACCTTCCTGGCGGGCGCTACCCTCAGCGGTCTGATCGACGGCCTGCTGGGTACTGACACTATTGCCGGTGCCAGCTTCTACGAAATCGACGGGGCCAATCGCGGCACCGCCAATTCCCTGGGTGTCGGCTTCCAGAACGTAGAGAACCTGGCCGGCACCACCGGCAACGATACCTTTAATTTCCTGGCAGGTGGCAGCCTCAGCGGAACGGTCGACGGTGTCACCGGCTTCGCGGATACGATCAGCTATGCCTCTACCATTACCTACACGGCGGGTATGGACGGCCTGAATATCGATATCGTTCAAGCCAATGCCGCCAACGACACCCTGACGGTGGCCGGCGCTTCCAGTTTTGTGCAGACAGGTATCGACAGCACCCGTATCAATGGTGGCCCGGTGGTCTACAGCGGATTTGAAAACCTGCTCGGCTCCAGTGGCAACGACAGTTTCGACCTGGCGGGCTTTGGCGTGAGCGGGAGTATTGACGGTGGGGCAGGTGCGGATACCTTGCGCGGCGCCACCCTGTACGCCATCTCCGGCAGCAACAGCGGCACCGCCGGATCGACAGTATTCAGCCGTATCGAGAACCTCAGTGGCACGGCGGGCAACGACCTGTTTTCCATCGAGGGCGGTGCACTCGACGGCTCCATCGACGGCCTCGGGGGGAGCGATACCCTGCAGGGAGCCAGCAACTTCAATATCAGTGGCAACAACAGCGGCACCGCGGACAACTTTACCTTCAGCAGTATCGAGAACCTGCGCGGTACCACCGGCAATGACGTGTTCACGCTTGCCGGCGGCAGTGTGGACGGCCTGATCTCCGGACTCGCAGGCACCGATCTGATCACCGGGGGCCGGAACTATCGCATCACCGGCGCCAACGCGGGGACGGTCGACGGCGGTCAGTTCACCAGCATTGAAAGCCTGACCGGATCGGCCGGGGCGGACAGTTTCGAATTCCTCGCGGGCGGCGTGATCAGCGGGTCGATTGACGCCGCTGGCGGCAGTGACAGCCTGACGCTCGCGCAGGCATCGGGCAACAGCGTTGATATCACCGCGCCCGCCACGCTGCGGGTCAACAATGCCACCGTGGTGCGCAATATTGAAACGGTCAGTCGTACCGGTCAACTCAGTGCCAGTGGGATTTCCGCCGCCTATGACCTGGTCGGCAGTGACGGTGTCCGCCTGACCAGCCCTGCGCCGTCGATCCTGTTTACCGGGGTCAGCCTGCTCAGCGGCAACGGCAACGAAAGCCTGAGCCTGAACGGCGCCGGTGTGGTGCTACAGAACGCCGGCTTTACGATTGGCAGTGGCGGTATCGCTGTCAGCAATATCGGCACGATTAACAGTACCGGCCCGGTGTCCGGCAGCGGCGCCAGTGAGGTATTCAGCCTCAGCGGTACTTCGCTGACGGTCGACACCCAGTTGGGCAACACCTTCCTTGGCGTTACCCAGATCCAGGGCAACGGCGGCCAGGATACGCTGGAGAACCAGGGCGCCGGTATCACCCTTGGCTCGGGAGAATTTGTTACCGGCGGTGGTGTGCGTGTATCGGGTGTGGAAATCGTGCAGTCCACCGGGGACCTCGCCGGCAGTACCCAGCAGGAGATCTTCAGCAAGGAGGACGACCTGATTCTGGTCAGCTCGTTCAGCGCGACCAGCTTTGGCGGCGTGGTCGAACTCGACGGGGGCGAGGGCAACGATACGCTGGTGGGCGCCTCGAACTATGTATTGCAGGGGCAGGATTCAGGCACCGCCGACGGCCAGGTATTCCTCAATGTGGAGAACCTCCACGGTAGCGACGGTGACGATACCTTTACCCGTCAGGGCGGTTCGCTGAGCGGGATTATTGACGGACTGGGTGGCGATGGCGATCACCTGATTGGCTTTTCCCGCTTCAGTGTGACCGGTGAGGGAGCGGGCAGTGCCGATGGCATCCAGTTCACCGGTATTGAAAGCCTGACCGGCAGTGGCGGTGCCAACGATGTGCTGGCAGGGGTGAGCAATGTCAGCCTGACCGAACTCGATGGCGGAACCGCAGACAGTTTCCGCTTCCGCCAGATTGCGAACCTGGTGGGTACCGCCGGGGCCGATCGCTTTGTCGCCAACGGCGGCTCGTTGTCGGGCAGCATTGATGGCGCCGGCCAGGGCGCAGCCGGGCCAGCGAATAGCGATGCCAGCGCGGCTGCCGCCGGTGACCGCCTGGAAAACTTCAGCCTGTTCGAACTGGCTGACGGCGGACAATCGGGCAGCGGCAGCGCCGACGGCGTAGCCTTCAGCAATATTGAAGTGCTGGTCGGTACCGCGTCTGCTGAAGATCGCCTGGTGGGTGGCAGTGACTACGTTATCAAGGGTGAGAACAGCGGTACCGTGGCGGCCATGATCCGCTTCATCGACATCGAGAGCCTGGTGGGCACCGCGGGCGACGACCGCTTTATTCGCGAGGAGGGCGGACGCCTCGACGGCAGTATCGACGGCCTCGGGCAGGGTGCCAATGGCGATCTGCTGGCCAACTTCAGCCAGTTCATCCTGGACGAGGCGAGTGCGGGTGGTGTGCGCGGCGGAACCGCCGATGGAGCGCGCTTTGCCAACATCGAGGTACTGGAGGGGACCGGCGCTGCCGGTGACGTACTGAGCGGCGCGTCCAGGTACCGTATCGACGGGGCTGATGCCGGGACCGCCGACGACAGCATCCGCTTCTCGCGTATCGCCAATCTCGTTGGCACCGGGGGAGATGACCGCTTTGCGCGCGGGGAGGGCGGCAGCCTGTCGGGTTCTATCGATGGTCTGGGCCAGGGCAGTGGCGGCGATACGCTGGAAAACTTCAGCGCCTATCAACTCGACCCGGCCAGTGGTGAGGGTGGCCGCAGCGGCACCGCGGACGCCACCGCTTTTCGCGATATCGAAAACCTGGTGGGCACCGCCGGCGGTGACGACAGCCTGAGCGGGGCCAGTGACTACCATCTCGATGGCGTGAACCGCGGCAGTGCGGACGGGCTGACCTTCTCGGGTATCGAGAATCTGACTGGAACCGATGGTGACGACAGTTTCGACCTGAGTAACGGTCGCGTGGACGGGCTGATCCGCGGTTCGGTGTCTGCCGCTGCCGGCGACTCCGATACCCTGCTGGGCCTCAACTACTTTGCCCTTGAGGGCGATGACAGCGGGGTAGCACAGCAGCGCGATGCGGCGGGCCAGGTACTTTCCTCAAGCGCGTTTGAAAGTATCGAGAATCTGGTGGGGACCGACGGCAACGATACCTTCCTGCTGGGTTCCCATCGGCTGTCCGGGAGTGTTGCGGGACTGGCCGGTCTCGACGTGCTATCGATCGACCAGACCGGCGGATCCGGGGCATCCCCGGGACTGCGCTTTACCCTCGATGGTAATACCTCCGCCCAGGTGCAGTATGGGGCAGACCCTGTCGGCTTCCGTTACAGCGATATTGAAGACGTCCTGCTCGCCCTGTCTGGCGACCTGACCCTCGATGGCGCGGGCACGCTGAGTTCCAGCCGCGATATCACGATTGGTGGCGACTTCACCCTTAACGGGCCGGATTCAGACCCGCCCCTGGTGCTCCGCGCCCAGGGCAACCTGACGGTCGACGGCAGCCTGGCGCTGAACCGGCGCTCCGTTGTCGATGTGAGCTCGGACGGAAGCCTGCTGACGATTGGCGGCGGGCTGTCGGTGGATACCGCCGGTGGCTCCCAGATCAATGCGGTGATCGTGATCAGCGTGACCGGGGAGCCGGTGATCCAGCTCGAGGTAGAGGAAACCACCAGCCTGTCGATTTTTGACGACATCGCCGTATTCAACGCCGGCCGCCGCTCGGTGTCCCGGCGCAGCATCGAGGGCGTCAGCGACGAGATCGAGAATGAGGGGCAGCTGATCAAGGCCTTGCAGGCGGCGGCCGGGCCGTAGTCTGGCGCGTTGAGAGAGAAAAATGTGATCTCTCTCACACAATACTGGCCCCCTTCTTGACAGGCTGCTAGCATGACCGCTCCACAATGAGTCAACGTGGTGAACACGATGTTTGAACGCAATAAAGACAAGGGCAAGGCTTCGGAACGTCCCGCACCAGCACCCGCGCCGGCACCTGCCGCTGCGACGCCTGAGGTAGCGCCGCCACCGTCTCCCAGTCAGTACCAGCAATTATCGACCCCGAGGAACGCAGCAGTGATTGGACCGAGTATCAAGATCAAGGGTGAGGTCTCCGGCGACGAAGACCTGGTCATTCGCGGCACCGTGGAAGGCAGTATCGACCTGGCCGCCCACGAGGTCACCGTGGGCGAGTCCGGCAAAGTGAAGGCGGATATCAAGGGCCGCACCGTCATCGTCAATGGCGAGGTCACCGGCGATATTACCGGTGGCGAAAAAGTCATCATCGCCAAGACAGGCCATGTGCGCGGCAACATCATCGCCCCGCGCATGACCCTGGAGGACGGCGCGGTGTTCAAGGGTTCCATCGATATGGACCCGGGCGAGAAGAACGCCGCCAAACCGGCGCCAGCTCCCGCTGCCAAGCCCGCTGCGGCGCCGACCAGCTCGGCTCCCGGTCTCGACCTCAAGAGCGGTTGATCGATTGCAAACGGACAGGCGGGCTGCCCCGGTGGCGGCCCGCCGCATTTTATGACCACCACCCAGCCTTCCCGGCTGCTGCCCGCACTGTTTGAACACGTTGACGACGATTGGCCGCTGACGGTTTTACATATCGGGCCGGCACTGCCGGAAACCGTCAACTTCTTCAGTGACTATCGCTGCAAGTTGCACTTTGCCGACCTGTACGAGGAGTTGCCCCTGCGCCGCGGCGCGGAGGGTGAACCCAGCCTGGAGCAGCGTTTCGAGCGCGCCCTGGCCCTGCCCGGCGGCGCGCTCTTCGACTTGTGTTTCTTCTGGGATGTCCTCAACTTCCTCAATCGCGATGCCATTGGCGCGCTGATGGCCATGCTGCGTCCGCACCTGCATCCGGACAGTCTCGGCCACTGCTTTGCGCCCCACAATGCGCGCACCGCAGCGTCCTCCCAATACTATGGCATTGCCGACAGCGGCAATCTCACGGTGCGCCAGCGCGTCAGTATTCCGCCGGACTACCAGCCCCACCCACAGGGTGAACTGGGTTCGCTGCTGCCCTGCTTCCGGGTGGAGCGCAGCGTGTTACTGCCGGATCGGCGCACTGAACTGCTGTTGAAGGCCCGGCTGGGGGTATGACAGGCTGGAGCCCATGAAACTGTCGGTACTGGATCAATCACTGGCGCGTTCGGCGGATGCGCCGGAGCAGGCCTTGCAGGAATCGCTGGAAATGGCGCGCTACTGCGAGGCGCTGGGCTACGGGCGCTTCTGGGTGTCGGAGCACCACGCCTTTCCCTCGGTGGCGGGCAGCGCGCCGGAAGTGCTGCTGGCGGCCCTCGGCGCCGCCACGTCGAAGATTCGGCTGGGCTCGGGCGGCATCATGCTGCCGCACTACAGCGCCTACAAAATCGCCGAAGTCTTCTCACTGCTGGCCAATCTCTATCCCGGGCGTATCGACCTGGGCGTGGGGCGCGCGCCGGGGGCGGATATGTCCACGGCAGTGGCCCTGGCCACCGACGGCCGGCCGAAATTCGAGCGTTTTCCCCAGCTGGTGGAGGCGCTCAGCGACTACCTGTGGAATCCGGCGGCGAAACCGCTGGTCAGCCCGCGGCCGCCACCAGGACTGCCCCTGTGGATGCTGGGGTCCAGCCCCGACAGCGCAGTGCTCGCCGCGCGCCGCGGACTGCCCTACAACCTCGGCCTGTTCATCAATCCCCAGGCCGCCGCCGAACTGGTGCACCTGTACAAGGCCCACTTCACGCCCTCAGAACTGCAGCACGAGCCCTATGCCATTGTCACCACCAGCGTGTTCTGCGCCGATGACGAGGTCCGTGCGAAGGCCCTGCAACTGACCTTCGATCTCAATTTCTACCGCTTTGTCACCGGGCAGAGTGACGGCCAGTCCCTGACCCCCGAGCAGGCCCTGGCCTGGCCCATCGGCCCCCGGGAAGAGGCCTTTATCGCCAGCCGCAACCGCAATCGCGCGGTGGGCACGCCGGCACAGGTGCGCAGCCAGCTACTGGCACTGGCTGATCGCTACGCCGCCGACGAGATCATGGTGGTGAGCAATATGTACTACCTGGAAGACCGCAAGCGTTGCTTCGAGTTGCTTCGCTCGCAGTTCGACTGAGCCTTACTCCAGGCCGGAACCGTCCTCGGAGTAGATAACCCAGATCTTGGTATAACCTTCGGTCTCCCACACCCCGGTCCACTCCTTGGGAATGGTCACAGCTTCACCGGCCTCGATGGTCTGCACGCTGCCGTCCGAGGAGGTCAGGGTGACGCCGCCCTCGAGGAAGTACATGAACTCGTCGACGCCGTAGGGCTCGTTGATTTCCCAGCGCGAGGCGGGGGCTTTGTACATGCCCGAGGCAAACTTCTTGTCGGAACTCAGCAGCGAAGTGACATCCAGGACAGTGCCGCTGTCGCGCTCGGTCTTTTTGGTGTCGGGGCTGTCGAACAGCTTCCCGGCCAGGTCATCCCTGCTCATCTCGGCGGGCTTGATGACTTCGCCGGCCACGGCCAGTGAACTACTCAACAGGGCGGCGCAAAGCGTGGTTAAAGCGGTGGTAGTCAGGCGCATGTGAAACTCCTTTCAGTTTTTTTTTCGGGTTGACGGGTGACTTACATAAAAGCGATCGCGAGGTAGGCGAGCAGCGTGACGCCCGCCGCAATCAGTGCATAGGGGAACTGGGTAATGGCGTGCTGCAGGGGGGTGCAGCCGGTGGCCTGCGAGGTCAGTACCGTGGCGTCTGAGTAGAAACAGGCGTGACTGCCGAAGGTGCTGGCGCTCAGGGTGGCGCCGATCACCAGGGTCATGTCGGCACCCAGGTTTTGCCCGAGGGTGGTGACGATGGGCAGCACGATGACGAATACCCCCCAGTTGGAGCCGGTCATAAAGGACACCAGGGCCATGCTGACGAAGATCGCCGCCGGCAGCAGCTGCGCGGTCATGATCGGCTCCATGGCGCCGACCACATAGCCGGGCAGGCCGAGGGCGTCATTCACGTCCTTGAGGATAAAGGCCGCGATCAGCACCGCCAGTGGTTCGATCATGGTCTTGAAGCCTTCGATCACCGTGTCGAAGGCGTCGTGCATGTCCAGCAGGCGCATGCCCATGATCACCGCCACGGTAACCCCGAGGGTGATGTAGATGCCCACCAGGAAGTCGTTGTCGAAGTACATGGTGCTGCCGACAAGTAGCACCATGGGCCCCACGAACAGCCACACCCGCGGTTTCACGTCGCTGCTGACCTTCACCGCGCGATTGGCCTGCTCGATGTGCTCCGCGTCCGGCGGCACCATCACGCCGCCCTCGGCGCGGGCGTCGGCCTTTTTCATTGGGCCGATGGCGGGGATCACCCCCCAGATTACCAGCGGCACCAGCAGGGCGGCGGCCCATGCGTAGAACATGTAGGGAATGGCGGAGATGTACACCGCCAGGCCCTGGCCTTCCTCCGCCAGTCCATTGGACACCAGCAGCCCGCCAAAAAAGGCGCCCCAGGTGGAGTAGGGGATGATGACGCTGATCGGCGCGGCGGTGGAGTCCACCACATAGGCCAGTTTTTCCCGTGACACCCGGAATTTGTCCGTCAGGTCGCGCATGGCGGCGCCGACGGCCAGGGAGTTCAGGTAGTCGTCCACGAACATGACGATACCCAGGCCCCAGGTGGTGAGCAGGGCGCTCTTCTGGCTCTGTACCCGCCTGGCCAGCATCGCGGTAAATGCGCGGGCGGAACCGGTGCGGATCAGCAGGGCGATCAGGCTGCCCATAAAGCCGCAGACCAGCACCACCCAGGCCACGTCCTCGTCGGTCAGCACCCGCAGGGACGTCTCCGCAAGGCCGCCGACAAAGCCCCAGCCGTGCAGCATGATCAGGCCCAGCAGGCCGCCGCAGATCAAGGATTCAATGGGACGCCGTGTCCACACGGCGAGAATGAACACCAGTGCGGTAGGCACCAGTGAAAGCGCGGTAGCGCTGGTTTCCATATCAGTCTCTCAGTTGTTCATTGGTCGCTCGCCAGGCGGCGTCGATGGCGCCGTTGACGAAGGCATAGGCCGAAGCATCGGAGTTGGCGATGGAAATGCGGCCAAGCTGGCGGGCGCCAAGCAGGTGGGGGCCGTTATCGGGGCCATACTCCGGCGGGTCGGAGTACTCATTGTATTCGTAGGCGTAGCCATGCGGCCAGCGGTTTACAGTGAGCGCAGCCATGTCCCGTTCGGCATCGAAGCCGGCGCCACCGAGGGCGCCGTCGAGGGTGGACACGACGTGCTCCTCGAACTGCTCGAAGGAGGTTTCGTAGACCTGGCGCCGGCCGCGGATGTGCTGTTCCTTCGCCTGCAGCCCCTGGTCGGGAGCGCAGGGTACGAAGGAGCCGTGCAGGACGGTGGGCTGGTCCGGGTCGTCGGCAAACTGGTAGCCACCCATGCTGACCGGGAAGTCGAGGCCGATGGAATGCATCATGTCCGGGTTGGGAATGCTGAACTGGCTGTAGCCGAGGTCGGCGAAGGCGCGCCAGTTGCGCACTGCGATGCTGATGTAGACCAGAGGCACCTTGGTGGAGTACTCGATGGCTTCGCGCTGGTCAGCGGGCAGCTCCGGGCAGATATAGGGGATGATGTCGTTGTAGCAGGCCATCACCACGTGCTTGCCGCGCGCCCGGTAGACATCGCCGCCGCGCACATAGGTGACGTCGACGTGTTTCTGTTCGGGGCCGTGCCGGACATTGACCGCGGTGCTGTTGAGGCGGATGCGACAGGCGTTTTCCGGCCGGTCCAGCAGGCTGTAATCCACCCGCGCCAGTACCAGGTCTTCCATGGTGCTGCCGGGTACCGCCTGGGGAATCAGCTTGCGTACCAGCGAGCGGGCCACCCCGGCGTTGCCGTCGGGGAAGTGGAAAATGTAGGGCTCGTTGCGTTCCGGTTCGCGCTGCTTGATGTCGCCGGTGTCCAGGTGGGCGGTGCCGGGCATACCCATGCGCACGGCTTCCAGCGCCGATTGCGCATCCCAGCCGACACCCCACCAGCCGCGGATATTGTCGCGCAGCAGAATGTAGACCGGCTCCGGTACGCCGACGACATCCAGCAGGAATTCGCGGTAGGTGATGCTGCGCAGGTAGGCCGGGCGCTGCTCCCGGGGCAAGTGGGCCAGGTAGTTGGTGTCCGCGCCCAGCAATTGCAGCAGGGCGGCGCGCACCTCGGGGGGCAGGGGATAGCTGCCCACGATATCGGCGTTGCGCCTGACCGCGTCGGCGCCGCCCGCAGCGTCAAAGTGCGGTGCCACCACATCGCGGCCGTAGGCCCCCTCGCTGAAATAGTAACCGCGCTGCAGGTCCCTGCGCTGGTTGAAGCCCTGGTCGAAGTAGTCGTAGAAGCGCTCGGTGTCGATGCCGACATCCCTAAGCAATTGCGCCGACTGCGGCGAGTAGGACCCAGGCGTGTCGATGGACTGGCTGCCGCCGTAGCAGATCAGTTGCTTGCCATCGACGCTGAACTCGTTGCGCTTGGCGTGACCGCCGAAGTCGTCGTGGTTGTCCAGGACCAGGATACTGGCCCCGGGGCCCATCTTCTGGCGATAGAAGTGGGCCGCGGCGAGGCCGGAAATACCGCCCCCCACTACCACCAGGTCGTAGGTTTTGTCGGTCTGCTGCTTTGGCACCGGGTATTTGGCGCCGGCCCAGGCCACCGAGTGCGCGACTTCAAAGGAACCCGGATGACTGCCGCGCAGGCCGGTCAGGGCGGGTGGATAGGTCGCACCGCCCTGGCTTTCCAGCGCCCGGGCGAGTCCGGGGATGCCACCGAGGCCGCCCGCGGCGGCACCCAGCGCGACACCGCCGAGGAAGTCCCGGCGGCTGAGATTGCGTAGTCTGGACATAAGGTTACCGCTTAGAGTCCGTAGCTGAAGCGCAGACCCACGGTGCGCGGGCGGCTCGGGCTGATGTCGGATTGCACAAAGGGTGAACTGGCGGATGTCATGCCGTTGCCTGAGTCGTAATACTCCTCATCCAGCAGGTTCTCCACGAATACGGACAGGGCCCAGCCGGCGGCACCGCGGTAACCGGCGGTGGCCTGCATCTCGGTGTACTCGCCCGTGTAGCGCCAGCCCGCGGCGCGGGTGATGGCGTTGTCCGGCTCCCAGTTGGAGGGCGCGCCGTCCTCCCAGCTCGCCACCAGGTTGCCGAACAGTTCGCCGCTGCCGAAGGGGAAGTTGCCATTCAGCGAAGCGAAGGCGGTGTACTCGGGAATACCGGGGCGGGGCGATCCTTCGCAGGCGTTCTCGTCGCCGAGCCACTCCTCGCCGTTCTGGCAGAAGGCCTGTACGCCGGTGGCCTCGCTGTCGAACCAGGAGAAGCCCAGGTTCAGGCGCCAGTAGTCGGCGAAGGCGAGGTTCCAGACGCCCTCCAGACCCTGGCCGTCGATCTGGCCGGTGTTGCAGACCACGGTTACCGGCGAACCGGGTTCGCTGCAGGTGGCCTGCAGGTCCTCGTATTCGTAGTAGAAGGCGTTCAGCTGCAACTGGCTGGCGCCGTCGAGCTGGCTGCCCTTGTAGCCCACTTCGTAGGAGATGACTGTCTCCTCATCGAAGGTGGAGGGGCGGTGCACGCCCGGCAGGGCTTCCACCCCGCTGAAGGGGCCGCCCGGATCGACGGAGAAGCTGTTGAAGCCGCCCTGCTTGTAGCCGGTGGTGACACTCACGTACAGCAGGTCGTCGTCAGTCGGATGCCAGTTGAGCACGCCGCGGTAGGTGGGTTTGGTCCAGGTGACGGTGTCGGACACCGGCCCCTGGGGCGTGGTGAATCCGGTCTGCACCACCTGGCCGAGGATGCTCTGGTTGCGGTCGGTGAGCACTTCCTGGCTCATCTTCTTCTCGTCGTCGTTGTAGCGCACGCCGATGGCGGCGTCCCACTGCTCGGAGAACTGGAACTGCAGGTCGACATAGGCGGCCCAGCCGGAGAAGGTGCCGCGGGTGCGGTTCCAGTCATCGATCAGGCCGTTATTGGGGCTGGGGCTCCAGGTGTAGGTGCCCCAGTAGTCGTAGAGCACATAGGCGTAAGCGCCGTCGTAGGCATTGTTGTAGTAGTCGAACACACCCTCGCAACTATCACCCCAATACACATTGCAGTAGAGGTCTTCGTCCTGCTGGCCGAGAAACTCGGTGTCCAGTTCCTCGCGGTAATAGCTCAGCCCAGCGTACCAGTTGAACATGCCCTCGTTGTCCGAAGTCAGGCGCAATTCCTGCTCGAAATAGTCGCCGGACTGGATCTGCTCGTAGTTGAAAATGGCGATCGCGGTGCCGTCGAAGTCCTCGGTGTAGTGGTAGTTGTGATCCTTGTAGCCGGTCAGGGAGGTCAGCGTACCCCAGCCCAGGTCGTAGTTGATCTCCAGCCCGGCGCTCCACACTTCGCCGTTGTCGATGATGCCGTTCAGCGGCTCGTCGATACGCACGTCGCGGTCATCGCCGGGCACGGGCAGCTCGCCGTAGATGCTTTCCAGGAAGTCGTAGGCCGGCCCCTTGCCGGTGGCCCGGTAGATCGTGCCGGACTGCTCGCGGTCTTCGTAATCGAGGTAGAGGGTTGCGCTCAGGGCGCCGCCGCCGTCGTAGGTGCCGGTGATGCGAAAGGCGCTTTTCTCGTGCTCGATAAAGTCGTCGCCGCTGATCTCGTTCTCTACATAGCCATCCTCGGTGGAGTAGAGACCTGCCACGCGGACTGCAAAACTGTCGCCCAGGTCGAAATTGGTGCCGCCTTCGGCGCGGAAAATATCGCGTTCACCCACCCGCACATCGGCGTAACTGTCGGCGTCGCCGCGCACCGGCTTGCGTGTGATGATGTTCAGCGCGCCGGCAATGGAGTTGCGCCCGAACAGGAAACCCTGGGGGCCGCGCAGCACTTCCGAGCGCTCCAGGTCGTAGAGGCTGGTGACAGCGGCACCGTTGCGGCCCTGGTAAAAGCCGTTCTTGTAGACACCCAGTGACGGGTCGCCACCGTTGCCGAAGTCGTTGGTGACAATGCCGCGCACGGCGATGGAGTCGAGGAAGCTGTCCTTGGAGTTGCCGGTGACCCCGGGGGTGAAGAACACCAGGTCCTTGACGTCGTCGAGGTTGACGTCGCGCACAAAGTCGCCGGACAGGGCGGTGACCGCCAGCGGCACATCCATCACCGACTCGGCGCGTTTGGTGGCGGTAACAATGACTTCTTCCAGTTGCTGGGCCTGGGCGTTGCCCGCCAGCAGGGCGGTGGAAACCGCAAGAGCCAGGCCGCGACGCGGTGTGCGTGGCACTGGGTTGGGCATTGACGGAACGGTGCTGCGGGTGGGCAGCGCCGGGTTGCGGCGACGGTTGGACAGGCTCATGACTCCCCCTGGGGTTATCCAAGTATGCTTACCGCCCGGCGATTGGGCCGGACGAAATAATCAGCTTGCGGGCGTCATAGGGCCACCCGAAACTCTTAGAGAATTTATGGTCATTTCGGTGGCCGACACAGGGCTTTCTATTTGGCGCTCAGACTGTCTATAACAGTCCGGCACCTGATTTTTACTGTGTCGGCAAAGGCAAATTCAGGCTACGAAATCGGCCGGGGCAATTCAATACGCCGCCATTAAAAAGGTCTACCCCCTTGGGGGTAGATGGGGATGCTTATCATGCCGTTGGTACAAAATAGGTCGCGTCGGCGCTCAACGGGTACTGTGAGCGCGGATTCGTTGCGCCAATCGGTGGACGCTGGCATTACCGCAAATCAGCGAAAACCGCAAAAAAGGCCTGCCGGCACGCTTCAGCGCGGCAGTTGCAGCGGAATCCCCTCCGCCTCCAGCGTTTCCCGCAGCGGCGCCAGCTGGCTTTCGTAGCGGCGCCAGCGACCTACCGAGCGGGTGTGTGCCGCTTCGCGGACCTGCACCGCGCTGGCGGTGGTGACGGCGCCGCTCTGGCGGTGGAAGTCCAGGCAGGCGTCCTCCCAGGGCAGCTCCAGAAAATCGATCAGGCGGCGGGCGTGAGTGTCCGGGTCCGCGGCCACCGTTTCGTAGGGCAGGTCGAGGAAGCGATCGCCGAAGCGTTCGCGCCAGCACTGCATCAGGCGGAAGTAACGGGCGTGGTGCCGGCCCATTTCCCGCTGCTCGTAAGAGTGGGGGTAGGCGTCGGCGAACAGTTGCTTGAAGCTGGCGAAACAGGCGTCCATCGGATCCCGCTGCAGGTGAATGACTTTCGCGTTGGGCAGGGCGGCGAGGATCAGCGGCAGGTAGCGGTAGTTGGTGGGCAGCTTGTCGACAAAACGCGGCAGGGTGCCGCGCAGCTGGCGGCTGGTGCTGAGGTAGGCCTCGCCCAGGCGCTGTACGTCGATCTCGCTGGCCTGCTGCACCAGTTGCGCCGAGTGGCGGGCACGACCCCGGTAATTCACCAGTCGCCGGATGGCGCTGTCGAACTGGCGCAACTCGCCGGCGGAGTGCACCTGCGAGTGGCTGGTGATGATGCGCTCCACCAGTGTGGTGCCGGTGCGCGGCTGGCCGATGATGAAAATGGGCGAGGGGTCGGGGCAGCCCGGGGGCCGGCTGTCCAGCCAGTCGCGGTCCAGCTGTTGTTGCAGCGCCTCGAACATGGCGACTTCCGCGGCTTCGTCGTAGGCCAGCACGCTGCGACGGGCGGCGGCGCCGGCGGCAAAGGCGGCGAAGGCCTCCTCCCAGTCGCCGAGGTCCTCCAGCTCCTTGCCCAGGCCGTAGTTGAGATAGGCCTGGTCGCGGGGAGGGCGCTCGACCGCCAGCAGTTGTTGCAGCCGGTCGATGTGGGAGCGGTCGCCGGCGCGGCGCAGGTTGGACAGCAGCCAGTGCGCGTTGGCGTTGTCCGGATTGACCGCCAGCGCCTTGTGCAGGCTGTCCTCGGCGCCGTCGAAGTCGCCGAGGAACATGCGGTTGTTGGCGCGATTGATCAGGAAGCCCAGGTGCTGCGGCTGCTGTGCCAGCGCCCGCTCCAGCCATTCGGAAGCGGCCTGCTGGTCCCCCAGCAGGCTGTACACCGTGGCGATCGCGTCCTGCACTGCGGGGTTGCCGTCCTGGTGGGCGACGGCCTGGGCCAGCGCCTCGTCGGCGCGGTTGATGTGTCCCATGCGCATGAACAGGCGCGCCAGCTGGGCCCAGGCGGCGCTGTGCGCCGGCGCCAGCTTGGTGACCGAGCCAAAAGCCTGCACCGCGGTGGCCAGGTCGCTGCGGTCCTGGGCCACCAGGCCGACCAGGAAATGCCCCTCCGGCAGATCGGGCTTGGCGGTCAGTACCCGGCGGGCACCGTTGATGGCGCCCTGGTGATCACCGCGGGACAGGGCGCTGTAACCCTCGCGCAGACTCTCCTGCATCCAGGCCTGGGGTGGGGGGCTTTGGTTCATGGTGCGGCCTTCGCGCTGCGGCAAAGGCCCGGATTATGCCAGCCGTTGTGGTGCAGCGTCATCCGCGGCTTGCGGCGCGCACAGCAATGCCGGCAGAATTTGCCGTTTCACCGGACAGGGGGCGAACCAGTGGCGGACAGGCAGCAGCTGAGCGAGCGCATCTACAGCGCCATGGCGGAGGACGAGGACGCCCGGGTTTGTCGCGATATTCCCGAGGAGGCCTGCAACGACCAGCCGCTGGCCTTCACCCTGCAGTTGCTGTCGCAGATCCTGACCAAGATCGGCGACGCCCTTACCAGCTCGCGCCTGGTGCTGGCCTGGATGCTGTCGTCCCTCGGTGCGCCCGCGGTGTATATCGCCATGCTGGTGCCCCTGCGGGAATCCCTCTCCCTGTTGCCCCAGCTGTTCGTCGCCCAGGCAATGAGGGTTCACCCCCTGCGAAAATTCTTCTGGGTGGGAGGCAGTATCGGCCAGGGCCTGTGCCTGGCGCTGATGGTGGTGGCCGTTTTGACACTGCAGGGCAACGCCCTGGGGCTCGCAGTCATCGGCCTGCTCGCCCTGTTCAGTCTCAGCCGCGGCGTGTGCTCGGTGGCGGCCAAGGATGTGCTCGGCAAAACCGTGTCCAAAAGTCGCCGCGGCCGACTCGGCGGACTGGCGGCCTCGGCTTCCGGAGCCATCACCCTGGCGGTGGCGGGTGCACTGCTGCTGGTGCCGCTGTTGGCCGGCGGCGAGCCGGCGGGTGGCAATCGCTGGTTCTTCGCGGCCCTGCTGGCGGGTTGCGCCGTACTGTGGATGTTGGCGGCGGCCGTATATGCCGGGGTACCGGAAGTGGCGGGAGCCACCGAGGGCGGCGGCAATGCCTTTACCGAGGCCATCCGCAGCGTGGGCCTGCTGCGCAGCGATGCCGACCTGCGTCACTTCGTGATCGCCCGGGCACTGCTGGTGAGTACGGCCTTTGCCATTCCCTACCTGGTAGTCATGATCCAGCAGAACAGTCGCGAGGGCGGTCTCGGCTTCGCCGCGCTGTTGCTGGCCGAGGGGCTGGCCGGCTTGCTGTCCGGCCACCTGTGGGGGCGCTGGTCCGACAGCGCCTCGGAAAAGGTGATGGCCGCGGCGGCGGGCCTGTCGCTGGTGCTGATGCTGGCCACCCTCATGCTCAATGCCGTGCACGCACCATGGCTGGGTTACCCGCCACTGGCGGGGCTGTTGTTGTTTGTGGCGGCAGTGGCACACCAGGGCGCGCGTATCGGCCGCAAGACCTACCTGGTAGACATGGCGGGCAGCGACAATCGCGCCAGCTACACCGCGGTCAGCAACACGGTGATCGGCCTGCTGCTGTTGAGCGGCGGCCTGCTCGGCTGGGTGGACGCGACCTGGGGTACGGCGATGGTTCTGTTGCTGCTGTCACTGCTGGCGGCTGCCGCTGTGGCCAGCGCCTGGCGCCTGCGGCCAGTGAATTGATGCGTGTCGAAAGGTGCATTGAGCGGCGTCGATTGCGAGCCCCGGGCAAGTCACCTACCATGCTGGGCATTCTGTTATCGGGTCGTGTCATGAAAACACTAACAACATTTGTCGCACTGTGCCTGCTGTGCGCCGCGCCGGTTTACGCCCAGGCACTGCGGGTGGGGATGTCCCCCGACTATCCGCCGCTGGCCTATCGCGAAGAGGGCCGGGTGGTCGGCATCGAGGCCGACAACGCCACTGCCGTCGGCAAAATCCTGGGCCGTGAAGTGAAACTGGTGCCGATGGCCTTCGAGCAGTTGATCCCCGCCCTGCAGGCCGGCGAAGTCGATGTGCTGATGTCCGGCCTCAGCGTCACCGCCGGGCGCAGCGGCAAAGTGGAGTTCACCGAGCCCTATATGCAGGTGGGGCAGATGGCCATCATGCACCGCGACAAGATCGCCCGTTTCGCCCAGCCCTGGGCGGTGTTTCGCGAGGGCGTGCGTGTAGGAGTGGAGCCAGAGACCACCGGTGCGGCCTTCGCCGCGCGGGAGCTGCCGGATGCCGAAGTCAGTTTTTTCGCCGACCCGGAGCAGGCCTTCAGCGCGCTGCGGGCCGACCGCATTGACCTCTACATCCACGATGCGCCCACCAGCTGGCAGCTGGCAAACAGCGCCGAGAATGAAGACCTGATCAGCACTTATTCTCCCCTCACGGAGGAAATGCTGGCCTGGGCGGTCAACAAGGGCAATGTGGCGCTGCGGGATGAGCTGAACAAGGCCCTGCAGCTGATGCGCAGCAGCGGCACCCTGTCCTATATCCAGAGTCGCTGGATTCCGGTCCAGGTGGAAGTTAAAACGCCCTGAACGAAGAGCGGGCGGAGTCCGGCCGGACTCCGCCGCTGGCGGCAGACGTCAGCCGGGGAAGCTGTACTCGTGCCCCCACAGGTCGCCCTCGGTGCTGACGGTGGGAGTGTAGGTCTCCCAGTCCACCAGCAAACCGTCGTAGCCGTACTCCACCGCGATACCGCCGGGTGCCAGCACATAGAAGGAGCACATGTTGTCGTTCACATGGCGGCCGAGGCTCGCGATCACCGGGTGCCCGCCCTTGTTGGCGCGGTCCAGCCCCCGGCCCACCTCATCCAGGGTGCTCACTTCCACCATCATGTGTACCACGCCGAGCGGGCTGGGCTGGTTGTACAGGGCCAGCGAGTGCTGGCGCGGATTGTCCGCGTGCATGAACACCACGCGGGCTTCGGGCGCGCCCTCGGGCATCGGCGGGTAGAGGTCGTCGCTGATGGCGAGGCCGATCAGGCCGGTGTAGAAGTCGATACTGGCTTCGATGTCCGGGGCCGGAATCACCGCGTGGCCAAAGCCCATGTCACCGGTGTATTCATCGCCGGTGACAAAGGCGGACACGCCGGTGGGCGAGACCAGCGGCTGGTAGTCCAGCTTGCGGCCCCAGTAGAGTTCCAGCAGGTTGCCGGCGGGATCGGTGACGCTGGCGAATTCGCTGACACAGAGGCGTGCCGCCTGGGCGCCGTCGCCGGCGGTAACACTGAAACCGGCGCTCTCCAGGTCGGCGCAGACGCTGTCGAAATCGTCCTTGCAGCGGTATTCCAGGCCGCAGGCCAGCAGGCGGTCGCTGTCGCCGGGTTCAATCATGAAGCGGAAGGGATGCCGGTCCATGCGCAGGAAGCGGGCGCCGGCGGCGTCCTCGCGCCCGGCGTCCATCAGGCCCAGGACCCCGGTGCCAAAGTCCATCCAGGCGCCGGCGTCGCTCGCCTGGATTCTCAGATAGCCGATACTCGCCAGTCCCATGTGTTTACTCCTGTTATCTGCTTGGATTGTCGCGGGCTGAGCCCCGACGCTGGGGGCATTATCAGAGCTTTTTCCTTCCGCATCAGCCACCGCCGGGGATTCAGCGGGCCCCGGTATAGCTATGGGAACCTGCCGCCGGTCAGTCGATCTCCAGCACCTGCGCGGCGCCGCGCCCGCGGCTGTCGGCGGCCGCCTCGATACCGTCAGCACCGATGCGAATAGCCTGCACGTCCCCGAGATCACCCCAGCTGTTGGGCTCCACGGTATAGCCCAGGGCCTTCAGTCCCTTCAGGGTGGCCCTGGGAATCTCGCGCTGGTCGTGGCGCAGCAGGGTGGCCTCCGGCAACTGGTGGTGGAAGCGGGTGGCATCCACCGCGGCCTGCAGGGGCATGCCGAAGTCCTCGAGATTGAGGATCACCTGGAATACCGAGGTGAAAATGGTGCTGCCGCCGGGACTGCCCAGCACCAGTGCTGGCTGGCCGCCGCGCAGCAGGATGGTGGGGGTCATGGAGGACAGCATGCGTTTGCCGGGAGCGATGGCGTTGCGCTCGTTGCCGATGACGCCAAAAGCATTGGGCACGCCGGGGGCGGCGGAGAAATCGTCCATCTCGTTATTCAGCAGGAAGCCGCCACCGGCCACCACCACGCCGGAGCCGAAGTCCCAGTTCAGCGTGTAGGTGAGGGAAACGGCGTTGCCGCTGCCGTCGAGCACTGAAAAATGCGTGGTTTCGGTGGGCTCCAGCCCGGGCTTTACCGCGCTGGGGGAGGACATGCTGTTGGGCCGCACACCGGCGGCGCGGCTGGCGAGATAGTCTTCATCCAGCAGCTCTGTAACGGGTACCTCGACAAAGTCGGGGTCGCCCAGGTACTCGGCGCGGTCGGCAAAGGCGCGTTTTTCCAGCTCCGCCAGCAGGTGGATGTACGCCGGGCTGTTGTGGGCCAGCCCGGCGAAGTGCTGCCCGGACAGGTCGCGCAGTTGCAGCAGTTGCAGCAGGGCGATACCGCCGGAGCTGGGCGGCGGTGCGGTGAGCACGGTGACATCGCGCCACTGCTGCTGCAGGGGCTGGCGCCACACGGGCCGGTAGTCCGCCAGGTCCCGGGCGCTGATCAGTCCGCCGCTGGTCTGCATGGTGCGCAGGATCTGTTTGGCGATGACGCCGCGATAGAAATCGTCCGGGTCCTCGGCGATGCGCATCAGCGTCGTGGCGAGATCGGCCTGGGGAAAGCGTTCGCCGGCTTTCAGCTGGCCGAAGTAGCTGGCGAAATTGGTGATCCCCGCAAACTCGGCCCCGGCTTCCTCGGCCAGGCTGGCGAGATCGTCCGGCACGATGAAACCGCGGTAGGCGAGGTCGATGGCGGGGCGCAGCAGGCGCTTCCAGGGCAGGCTGCCGTAGCGTTCGTGGGCCGCGGCCAGGCCGGCCACGGTGCCGGGCACGCCAGAGGCCAGGCCGCCGATCAGCGCATCCTGCTGGCGAAACCGGCCGTCGTCGTTGAGGTACATATCGCGGCTTGCCGCGGCCGGGGCGCGCTCACGGAAGTCCAGGAAGTTTGCCTCGCCATCCATCAGGCTGAGCATGAAACCGCCGCCGCCGATATTGCCGGCCTCGGGATAGGTGACGGCCAGCACAAAGGCGGCGGCGATGGCGGCGTCTACCGCGTTGCCGCCCTCCTGCAGAACCGCAGCGGCGGCTTCCGCGGCGTGGGGTTCGGGCATGGCGATGGCGGCGGTGCCGGCGCGGCTTGCGCCGCTGGCCAGCAGCAGGCAGAGCGCGATGAGCGCGATACCCAGCGGATGACTGTGCGTGGCGGTTTTGCAGTTGGGCATATCGGCTCCGGTATATCGCCCGTGTACAGGCGTTGATGCGCCGACGCTAGCAGATGCCGGGGCTGCGGGGAATAGCGCCGCGCCGGTGGTGACCCTGATCAGAAATGTCAGCCCGACCTGGAACTTCCCGCCATTGAGGCATTGGGGGCAGTGCCTGATACTGATCTCAATAACGCTAACAGCAAAGACGACGGAGGGTCGCCATGTCCCCAACAGAAGTGCTCAGCGAAGCCTTCGAGCTGGGCTTTACTTACACCCGGTCCACCGGTCCGGTGGTGGGTCGCTTCCTCACCGGCCTGCGGGACCGGCGCATCGAAGGCGTGCGTGCCAGCGATGGCCGGGTGATCGTACCGCCGATGGAGTACGACTCCGACACCGCCGCCGCCCTGGATGACTTCGTGGAAGTCGGGCAGCAGGGCGAAATCGTGAGCTGGTGCTGGGTCAGTGAACCGCGCCGGGCCCATCCCCTGCAGCAGCCCTTTGCCTGGGCCATGATCAAACTCGACGGTGCCGACGTGGCAATGATTCACTGCGTCAGTGCCGCGAGCGAGAGCCAACTCGCCACCGGCGCGCGGGTGAAGGTGCGCTGGGCCGAGGAGACCCGCGGGCACATCAAGGATATTGCCTGTTTCGAACTGGCGGAGGTGACGCAATGAGTGAGGCACGCGAACCGGTGACCGGCATCGAGGCGCCGGTCTACCTGCAGTACCAGTTCACCGCCGGGCGCGCGCCCAGCCGGTTCCTGTCGGCGCTGAAGCAGGGGCGACTGACCGGCCAGCGCTGCCCGGGCTGCAGCCAGGTCTATATTCCGCCGCGGGGCGCCTGCCCGGCCTGCGGCATTGCCACCGAGGAAGAGGTCACCCTGTCCAACAAGGCCACGGTGCAGTCCTTCACCATCGTGTATATCCCGATCCCCGGCAATCCGATCAAACCGCCGTATATTGTCGCCAACCTGGTGCCCGACGGCGCCAACATTTCCTTTATCCACCTGCTCAGCGAATGCGTGAACGAAGAGGTGCATATCGGCCAGCGGGTACAGGCGGTATGGAAGCCCGAGGCCGAGTGGGACTACAAGATGGACAACATTATTTACTACAAACCGCTGGATGAACCCGATGTGCCGGTGGAACTCATCGGCAAACTGGGGGTTGACGGCCGGGAGGTGCAGCCATGAGCGGGTTGAAAGCCATGAGCGCGCAGCGAGACATTGCCATTGTCGCCTTCCACCAGTCGGACTGCCAGGCCAGCGCCGGCGCCACCAACGAGGTGGAGCTGATCATGCCGGAGATTCGCGCGGTGATGGATCAGGTGGGGCTGCACAATGCCCAGGATGTGGACTTTGTCTGCTCCGGCAGCTGTGACTACCTGCAGGGCGCCGCCTTTGCCTTTGTCGCCGGGGTGGATGCACTGGGGGCCGTGCCGCCGATCCGCGAATCCCACGTAGAGATGGACGCCGCCTGGGCGCTGTATGAATCGGTGCTGAAAATCCGCATGGGCCACGCCGATTCGGCGCTGATCTACGGCTTTGCCAAGTCTTCGCCGGGTGAGCTGCCGATCGTCCTGTCCCAGCAGCTGGACCCCTACTATCTGGCGCCCCTGTGGGTCGACACTGTCTCGCTGGCGGCCATGCAGGCGCGGCTGATGCTGGATGCCGGGAAGATTACCGAGGCCGATATGGCCGCTGTGGTGTCCCGTTCCAGACGGAATGCAATGAACAACCCGCACGCCCAGCTGGCCGGTGACCTGAGTGTGGAAGCACTGTTGCAGGAAGCGCCTTTTGTCTCGCCCCTGCGTCGCCACGATTGCAGCCCGGTGTCCGACGGCGCCAGCGCCATGATCATCGCCACGGTTGAGCAGGCCGAGGCCTGGGGCAAGCCCTACGCCATTCTCCGCGGCATCGATCACCGCATCGAGAGCCACAACCTCTGCACCCGCGACCTCACCGATTCGCCATCCACCCGGCGCGCAGCCGAGGCGGCGGGGGTGGCCGACGGCGCGATCGACGTGGCTGAGCTCTATGCGCCCTTCAGTCACCAGGAAATCATCCTCAGCCGCGCGCTGGGCCTGGGGGAGGGTACCCGCGTCAACCCCTCCGGCGGCGTACTGGCCGGCAACCTGATGATGGCGTCGGGACTGTCGCGCGTTGGCGAGGTGTTCCAGCGCATTGTCAGTGGCGAGGCCCGCCGCGGGGTGGCGCACGCCACCAGCGGGCCCTGCCTGCAACACAATCTGGTCGCAGTCGTGGAGGCAGCGTAATGGCACAACTGGCAGCAGTGATCGGCACCGGCCAGACCCGGTACAAGACCAAACGTGGCGATGTCTCCATCGCCGGCCTCCTGCGCGAGGCGGCAGTCAATGCACTGGAGGACGCCGGCCTCGGTTTCGAGGACATCGACGCGGTGGTGATCGGCAAGGCGCCGGACATGTTCGAGGGCGTGGTCATGCCCGAGTGCTACCTGGCGGACGCCCTCGGCGCCAACGGCAAGCCCATGCTGAGGGTGCACACCGCCGGTTCGGTCGGAGGCTCCACCGCCCTGGTGGCGGCCTCCCATGTCCAGAGCGGCACCTTCAAGCGGGTGTTGACCGTGACCTACGAGAAACAGTCCGAGTCCAACGCCATGTGGGCGCTGTCCACGCCCCAGCCCTTTGCGGTGCACCTGAACGCCGGGGCCGGTGGCTATTTTGCGCCCATCATCCGCGAATACATGCGTCGTTCAAAGGCGCCCTGGGATGTGGGCATCAAGGTGGCGGTGAAGGATCGCCTGCACGGCGCCCGCAATCCGCTGGCCCACCTGCACAAGCCCGACATCACCATGAAGGAAGTAGAGGAGTCCATGATGCTGTGGGATCCCCTGCGCCTGCTGGAGGCCTGCCCCTCGTCTGACGGCGCCTGTGCCATGGTGATTGCCGCGGAGGATGCTGTGGATTCCAGCGCCAAGCCTCCGGCCTGGATTCGCGGTGGCGCCATGCGCTCCGAGCCCACCATGTATGCCGGGCGCGAGGAAGTGAACCCGCGCGCCGGCCGCGACTGTGCCGCCGACGTCTATGCCCAGGCTGGCATTCGCGATCCACGCAGGGACCTGGATGTGGCGGAAATCTATGTTCCCTTCAGCTGGTACGAACCCATGTGGCTGGAAAACCTGGGCTTTGCCGAGGAAGGGCAGGGCTGGCGCCTGACCATGGAGGGGGCAACGTCCCTGGACGAGGGGGGTGACATTCCCTGGAACCCGTCCGGCGGCGTGCTGTCCTCCAATCCCATCGGTGCCTCCGGCATGATCCGCTTTGCCGAGGCGGCCCGGCAGGTGCGCGGCGATGCCGGCGCCCACCAGGTCGAGGGCGCAAAACTGGCCATGGGCCACGCCTACGGCGGCGGCGCCCAGTTCTTCTCCATGTGGATTGTCGGGGCCGACAAGCCCTGACGGCCACTCGGCGCTGTCCCGCCCCGGCGCGTTGTGCGCGGCTGGACGGGGCGGCGCTTACGTCTAGTATGTAGTTATCACGCAAGGATTACGCCATGACCAGGCATTTCAATATCGCCGACCTGTTTGAAATGGTTGCCGACAAGGTTCCCACGCGCGATGCGCTGGTGTGCGGCGGGCAGCGCGCCAGCTTTGCCCAGCTCGAGCAGCGCGCCAACCAGCTGGCCCACTACCTGGCGAGTTGCGGTGTGGGCGCCGGCGATCACGTTGGCCTCTACCTGTTCAACTGCAACGAGTACCTGGAGGGCATGCTGGCCTGCTTCAAGTTGCGGGCGGTGCCGATCAACGTCAACTACCGCTACGTGCGCGACGAACTGCTGTACATTTTCGACAACGCCAACATGGTGGCCTGCATACACCACCGGGAGTTCTCCCCGCATATCGCCGAGGTGCTGGATTCGGCGCCGGACCTGAAAACCCTGGTGTACGTGGATGACGACAGCGGCGCCGACCCGGCCGCGGTGGGCAGCGCCGGGTACGAGGAGGTACTGGCCGGGCAGCCAGCCGGCCGCGACTTTGAAGAGCGTGCCGACGACGATCTGTTTGTCCTCTACACGGGCGGTACCACTGGCATGCCCAAGGGCGTGATGTGGCCGCATAAAGCAGTGTTCTACGCGGCCATGGGCGGCGGTGGCTGGTATCACCCGGACGGCGCCATCACCGAGCCCGAGCAGATTGCATCCCGGGTGGGTGATTTCCCCATTATCGGCATGGCGCTGGCGCCGCTGATGCACGGCGCCTGCTGGTGGTATGCCTGTATCCAGTTGCTGGCGGGCAATACCGTCGTGCTCAACCCGCATCATTCGCTGGTGGGCGAGGAAGTCTGGGGTATCGTCGAAAAAGAAAAGGTCAATTCCGTCACCATTGTCGGCGACGCCATGGCCATTCCCTTGCTGGAAGCGCTGGAAGCCAATCCCGGGCGCTGGGAGCTGAGCAGCATTTTCAATATTGGCTCCGGCGGCGCGGTGTTCTCCGAGAGCAAGCAGGCCGCCTTCAAGGCCCACTTCCCCAACGCCTTTATCACCAACTCCTTCGGCTCCTCCGAGGGCGGCGCCATGGGTATCGACGGCGGCAACAAGCGCGGTGAGGGGCTGGGCAATGTGCCGCGCAACGACACCATGTCGGTGCTGGTGGAAGCGGGCGAGGGACGGTGGCGCCAGGCCCGCCACGGCGAGACCGGTATCTTCTCCCGCGGTGGCCATATTCCGGTGGGGTACTACAACGACCCGGTCAAAACCGCCAAAACGTTCATTCAGGTGGAGGGTGCACGCTGGCTGCTGACCGGTGACGAGGCGCGCCTGGAGGAGGACGACACTATTACCGTGTTCGGCCGCGGCAGCAATTGCATCAACACCGGCGGCGAGAAGGTCTATCCTGAAGAGGTGGAACAGGCGCTGAAAACCCATCCCGCGGTGTTCGACTGCCTGGTAGTGGCCACGCCCGACGAGCGCCTGGGCAGCAAGGTCACCGCTGTGGTGGCGACCCGTGCGGGGCAGGAGTTGACGCTGGAATCCCTGCAGAGCATTGCACGCGAGCACATAGCGGGTTACAAGATTCCCAGGGAGCTGCACCTGGTGTCGGAAGTACCGCGCGCACCGAGCGGCAAGCCGGCCTATCCGAAAGCGCTGGAACTGGCGCTGTCCGGGCGCCACATCGCCAATTGAAGCGCGCGGTACAGCGTGTGGGGGGAGGTAACAAGTTGAACGAGCTGGATATCAGCACCGAGAACTGCATTGTCGAGCAGGACGGCCACGTCCTCATCGTCACCCTGAACCGGCCGGAGGCAAAGAACGCCTTCACGCCGGCCATGCTGCTGGGCATGTACCGGGCCTGGCGCCGGCTGGATGAGGACGACGAGCTCTACTGCGCCATTCTCACCGCCAACGGCGACACCTTCTGCGCCGGCATGGACCTCAAGGCCGGCCCCGACGGCCAGCAGGCCAGCGACGAGTTCATGCAGGTCATGAGTGAGGTACCCAATGTCCACTGGCAGGCCCTGCTGCGCGACAACCGCCCCTGCAAGCCCATCCTGCTGGCGGTGGAGGGCTATGCTCTGGCGGGCGGCACCGAGATTCTGCAGGGTACCGACATCCGCATCGCCGCCGAGGACGCCGTGTTCGGCGTGACCGAGGTGGCCCGGGGCCTGTACCCGATGGGCGGTTCCACGGTGCGCCTGCGCCGGCAGATTCCCTACTGTATCGCCGCCGAGCTGTTGCTGTGCGGTGAACACATGAGCGCCCAGCGGGCGCTGGAATGCGGTCTGATTAACCGCATTGTGCAGCCCGGCGAAGCGCTCACCACCACCCTGGGCATGGCCCGACGTATCTGCCAGAACGGCCCCCTGGCGGTGAAGGCGGTGACCCGCTCCCTGCGCGAGCACCAGGAGGATATGGAGGAGTCCGCTGCAATGGTGGCTTCCGATGCCCTTGCCGGCCCGGTGTTCGGCTCTGCCGACGCCAGGGAGGGCATGCGCGCCTTCAAGGAAAAGCGCCCGCCCGTGTTCAAGGGCGAGTAATCGCGCCCGGCCGGCAGCCGGGCGTGCCTGTTGAACCACCCTGAATGAGAGATTTACCTATGACCGAACAGGCCAGCGTTTTCAGCGCAGTGGTCGCCGCGCGCCGCTCACTGCGGGCCTTTACCCCCGAACCTGTACCGCGGGCGACGCTGGAGGCGATCTTCCGCGACGCCGCCCGGGCGCCGAGCAACTGCAATACCCAACCCTGGCAGGTGCACGTGGCCTCCGGCGCGGTGCTGGAGCAACTGCGCGAGAGCCTGCCGCAGAAGTTCATGGCCGGCGAGATCAGCATGGATTTTCCCTACGACGGCAGCTACGAGGGCGTGTACAAGGATCGTCAGCACGGCGCCGCCTGGGCCCTTTACAACGCCCAGGGCATCGCCCGGGAAGACAAGGCCGCCCGCCATGAAACCTTCATGCGCAACTTCACCTTCTTCGACGCCCCCCACGTGGCCTTCCTGTTCCTGCCGGAACCCTTTGGCCTGCGCGAGGCGGCCGACCTCGGCATGTTCGCCCAGACCCTGATGCTGGCCATCACCGCCCGCGGGCTCGGCAGTTGTCCCCAGACCGCCCTCAGCTTCTTTGCCGACCAGGTGCGCGAAGCCCTCGGCGTGGATGCCGGCAACAAACTGCTGTTCGGCCTGTCCTTTGGTTACCCGGAGCCGGACCACCCGGCCAATCGCTGCCAGACCGAGCGCGCCGCATTGCAGGACTTTGTACACTTTCACGGTGACAGCCCGTGAGCGACAAGCTGCTGCAGCAGCGCCACGGGCCGGTATTGCAGCTGAGCCTCAACCGCCCGCAGAAGAAAAACGCCATCGACAACGAACTGTGGATTGCGCTGCGGGAGGCCTTCAAGGCCGCCGCCGCGGATGACAGCGTGCGTTGCGTGGTGCTGCACGGAGCGGGGGACAATTTCAGCGCCGGGGTCGACCTGTCCAGCTTTGGCGACAGCGGCGAGGGCGAGCATCCCTTTGAGTCCGCCGCGCGGGCGGTCGCCGATTTCGACAAGCCCCTGATCGCCGCTGCCCACGGTGTGGCGGTAGGTGGCGGCGCCACGGTGCTGTTCCACGCCGATATGGTGTATGCCGGCGACAGCCTGCGCCTGCGCCTGCCCTTTGCCGCCCTGGCCCTGCCACCGGAGTGGGCCAGCAGCTATATGTTGCAGGCCAATATCGGCGCCCAGCGCGCGGCGGAGCTGTTCTACAGCGCGGACTGGATCGATGCCGCCCGGGCAGTGGAGCTGGGCATGGCGCTGGAAGTGGTGCCGGATACCGAGCTGCTGCAACGGGCCCTGGCACGGGCCGCGGCCGTGGCGCGCTGGCCCCTGAGCGGCCTGCGGGAAATCAAGCGCTGCCTGCGCCTGCCGCACCGGGCCGCCATCGACGCCGCCTTCCATGCGGAACAGGCGGCGATGATGCGCCAGGCCGGATCGGCGGAGAATATCGAGGCGGTGATGGCGATCATGGAGAAGCGCGAGCCGCGCTTCGACTGAAGCTCTGGACGCTGCCCCCCCGGCGTGACATGCTTCCGGGTTCGCGCCGCAGTGACGGCGCCAGCTTGATATAACGATAAAAGGTAAGCCTATGAAGCCGAATCTTCCCGGCGCACCGCTGCGCCTTGCCAGCCTGCTACTGAGTTCCGCGCTGCTATTCGCCTGCTCCGATTCCTCTGACCACGGTGGCGGTGGTACACCGCCGGAACCGCCAGAGCCACCCGAACCCACACCCCTGTACCAGGCGGACATCGTCTGGACCGAATACGGTATTCCCCACATCACCGCCCAGGATTGGGGCAGCCTCGGCTACGGCTATGCTTACGCCTATGCTCAGGAGAACTACTGCGTGGCGATGAAGGAATTCGTGCGCGCCGCCGGTGAGTCCGCCCGCTACCTGGGCGACGAGGGCGATCTCAACGAGGACTTTGTCTACAAGCTGTTCAACAGCGATGAGCGTATCGACCGCATCTTCTTCGAGGCGGCGCCCGAGTACGTGGTGGACCTGGCCTCCGGCTACGCCGCGGGGATGAACCGCTACCTGCGGGAAACCGGCGTCGACAACCTGGCCGAGGGCGAGGAGGGCTGCCGCGGCGCCGAGTGGGTGCGCGAGGTGAGTGCCGCCGACATCGGCCGCCTGCTGCACAAGGCGGTACTGCGTGCCAGCAGCGGCCCGCTGGCGGATTTCTCTACCGCGGTCACTCCGCCGGAAGGCCTGGTGTTGAATCTGGAGACACCCGCTGACTCCGAGCAACTGATCGCCGCCCTGGATCGCGAGACGGTGGTGGCCGGGTTGAACTTCCCGACGCACGAAACCATGGGCAGCAACGCCTACGCCGTGGGAGCGGATGCCGCCCAGGGCAACAGCGGCCTGCTGTTCGGCAATCCCCACTTTCCCTGGCAGGGCAACCTGCGCTGGTTCATGTCGCACCTGACCATGGGGGATGAATACGATGTGATGGGTGCCACCCTGGCTGGCCTGCCGATCAACACCATCGGCTTCAACCAGAACCTGGCCTGGAGCCACACCGTCAGTACCGGCACCCGCTTTACCTTCTACGAGCTGGAACTGAACCCGGACAACCCGCTGGAGTACCTCTACGACGGCGAACTGCGGGAAATCACCGCCGAAACCGTTTCCGCCGAGCGCATCGGGGCAGACGGCAGTGTGGAAACCGTGGACTTCACTTTCTACCTCAGCCATTTCGGCCCGATCGTCGACCTCGGCACCGTGTCGCCCCTGCTCGGCGGCTGGCCCAACGGCGTCGGCACCCTGCTGACCTACCGCGACGCCAACCTCGATAACCTGCGTGGCATGGAGCAGTGGATCGCCATGGGCCGTGCCGACAACCTCGGCGAATTCAAGGAGGCCCTCGGCGCCCTCGGCATCCCCTGGGTCAACACCATTGCTGCCGACCGCTTCGGCGATGCCTTCTACGGCGATATATCGGTAGTGCCCCATGTCACCGTCAACCAGTACAGCAACTGTATTCGCGGCACCCTGCAGACCCTGCTGACCGACTTCGGCTACGTCACCATGGACGGTTCCGACTCCGCCTGCGAATGGGGCAGCGACGAGGGCACGGCCGAAGGCATCTTCGGCTACGACAGCCTGCCCAAGCTGGAAACCCGGAACTACGGCGCCAACGCCAACGACAGTTACTGGCTGTCCAACCCGGACCAGCTGCTGACTGGCTTCTCCCCGCTCATCGGCCGCGAGGAAGTGGAGCAGAGCCTGCGCACCCGCCAGACCTTTGACCAGGCCGAACGCCGGCTGGCCGGTACCGATGGCCTTGGCGACCCCGGCTTCAACATCGACAACCTGCGCACCCTGCTGTACCAGGCCACCAACTACACCGCGCAACAGGTGGCTGACGATGTCGTGGCGGTCTGTCAGGGGGTGGAGAGCTGGGCTGACTACACTTCGGGCGACGGTATTTCCCTGAACGAGCTCGCCTGCGATGTGCTCGCCAACTGGGACAGGGCCTACCGCGTGGACAGCGTGGGCGCCCATATTTTCTATGAGTTCTGGAACGCTTTTAACGGCACGGAAAATCAGTGGGCGGTGCCCTTCAACCCCGCCGACCCGGTGAATACCCCCCGGCAGTTGAACGTTGCGGACGCGGCGGTCCGCGATGCGGTCATCGGCGCCTTTTCAACGGCGGTAAGCCGGCTGGCGGACGCGGCTATCCCGATGGACCGACCCTGGGGCGAAATCCAGTACGACGAGAAGAATGGCGAGCGCTACGGTATCCACGGGGGTTCCGGCGGTTTTATGTTCAGCGCGATTTATTCGCCGCTGGTGGAGGGTGAGGGCTATTCGGAAATTTTCACCGGCAACAGTTACATTCAGGCGGTGACCTGGGATGAGAGCGACTGCCCGGATGCCTACGCGGTGCTGACTTACTCCCAGTCCACTGACCCGACTTCGGATCACTATGCGGACAGCACTGAGCTGTATTCACAGTCCGGGTGGATTGATATGCCGTACTGCGAGAGTGACCGGGATGCGCAGGAGTTGCGGCGGGAGAGTGTGGAGGAGTAAAGCAGACGTATATCCGGTTCTCTGTGGGGTGCGTTGCTTTCGCGCGCACGGAACCCGGGGCCCTTCCGGGACACGCCGTGAATACATCCATGTAGTCTCTTCAACGGCATCCATGCCGTTGACGGTCCCGGAAGAGCCCCGGGTACCATACGCGCTCCACCGGTAGTCTTTTCAATTCTGCTACTTCGGAATAGGAATGCTCGATTGGCTCCCTGCGTCAGCACGAGATTCAGGCTAATAAGATCGAAGTCGCAAGCCTGAAATTCTCGCGGTGGAGCGCGTGGGGTGGCCGGGAGCTTTCCGGGACCGTCAGCGCCCTGGGCGGGCCGCTCCGGCGTACCGGCTGAAGAGCCCCCCATGGATGGGTTCACGGCGTGTCCCGGAAAGCTCCCGGCCGGTCCGCGCGCGGGTTTATGAACCACCTCGACCCAAATGGCTTATAAAGAATTGCCAACAAAAAAGGACGCCGCAGCGCCCTTCGGAATACTACTGTGCATGTCGCCCACTCAGGGCTCCACAAACTCCGTCACTTCCAGGTTGAAACCGGACAGCGCATTGAAGTGTACCGGCGCTGACATCAGGCGCATCTTGCCGACCCCGATGCGCTTCAGAATCTGCGAGCCGGTACCGATCACCCGGTAATTCTGCGTGCCATCCGAACTCGCCGGGCCAGTCACTGCCGGGGGTTCCGGGAACTGCTTCACCTCGTCCAGCAGGGCCGACGTATTCGGTGGCTGGCCGATCAGGATCACCGCGCCGCAGTTCTCCTCCGCCACCTTTTGCATCGCGCGGCGGTAGGACCAGCCCTCCGAGCCTTCGATGCGCGTGCCCAGTACATCGCGCAGCGTATTCACCGTTTGCACCCGCACCAGGCAGGCGCTGTCCTCGCGGATCTCGCCGCGGGTCAGGGCAAAGTGCAGGGTGTCGTCCACCAGGTCGCGGAAAGTGTGCAGCTCGAAGGGGCCGAATTCGGTATTCACCGGCTTGCTGTCGGTGAGTTCCACCGACTGCTCGTGCAGGGAGCGGTACTCGATCAGGTCGGCGATGGTGCCCATGCGCAGGCCGTGCTTCTCGGCGAACACTTCCAACTGCGGGCGGCGGGCCATGGTGCCGTCCTCGTTCATGATCTCCACGATCAGCGCCGCCGGTTCGAAGCCGGCCATGCGGGCCAGGTCAACACCGGCCTCGGTATGTCCGGCGCGGCGCAGGACGCCGCCGGGCTTGGCCACCAGCGGGAAGATATGCCCCGGCTGGATGATATCGCTGGGCTTGGCATCGGCGGCCACCGCCTTGAGGGCGGTGTGGGCGCGCTGTACCGAGCTGATGCCCGGGCCCTTGCGCTCCGCGGCGTCGATGGACACGGTGAAGTTGGTTTCGTGCTGGGAGCGGTTGTCGCGCACCATCAGCGGCAGCTGCAGGCGCCGCGCGCGCTCCTCGGTGATCGGCATGCAGATCAGGCCACAGGCCTCGCTGGCAAAGAAGGTGATGATCTCGGGTGTGACAGCCTGGGCCGCCACGATCAGGTCACCCTCGTTCTCCCGGTCCTCGTCGTCCATCAGGATGACCATCTTGCCGGCACGAATGTCGTCGAGAATATCGGGAATGCTGGAAAGTGCCATATCGGTAGTGCGCCTTTGCGGTGGAGGTGGGTGCAATCTACAGCAGTTCGATAGCAACCGCTGTGGCTTCGCCACCGCCGATGCACAGTGCCGCCACGCCGCGCTTCTTGCCGTACTTCTGCAGGGCGTACATCAGGCTGACGATGATGCGCGAGCCAGTGGAACCGATGGGATGGCCCTGGGCACAGGCGCCGCCGTGGATGTTGACTTTGGCGTGATCAAGGCCGAGGTCCTGCATCGCCAGCATGGTCACCATGGCAAAGGCTTCGTTGATCTCGAACAGGTCAACGCTGTCGGCGCTCCAGCCGGTCTTGTCGAACAGCTTCTGCACCGCGCCAATGGGGGCGATGGTGAACTCCGCCGGCTCCTGGCTGTGGCGGGCATGGGCGACAATGCGGGCGAAGGGCTTGAGACCGCGGCGCTCGGCTTCGCTCTCTGCCATCAGCACCAGGGCGCTGGCGCCGTCGGAGATGGAGCTGGCATTGGCGGCGGTGATGGTGCCTTCCTTGTCGAAGGCCGGGCGCAGGTTGGGGATCTTGTCGATGGCGGCCTTGTGGGGCTGCTCGTCGTCGACGATTACCACGTCACCCTTGCGGGTTTTCACGGTGACGGGCACGGTTTCGGCTTTCAGGGAGCCGTCCTCGATGGCGCGCTTGGCGCGGGTCAGTGACTCCACGGCAAAGGCATCCATCTGCTCGCGGGTCAGGCCGCGCTCGTTGGCGGTCTGCTGCGCGAAGCTGCCCATGGCGCGACCGGTGTAGGCATCTTCCAGGCCGTCCAGGAACATGTGGTCACAGATGCTCTTGTGGCCGGCGCGCAGGCCGCTGCGGGCGCCGGGCAGGACGTAGGGCGCGTTGGTCATGCTTTCCATGCCGCCGGTCACAACCACCTTGTTGGTGCCGGCGGCGATGCTGTCATAGCCGAAGATGGTGGCCTGCATGCCGCTGCCGCAGAGCTTGTTCAGGGTGACCGCCCCGGTGCTCTTGGGGATGCCGGCGCCGATGGCCGCCTGGCGGGCGGGGCCCTGCTTGAGACCGGCGGGCAGGACGCAGCCCATGAACACTTCGTCGACATCGGCGGCGTCGATGCCGCTGCGGGCAACGGCTTCAGCGATGGCGGTGGCGCCCAGTTCCGGCGCGGTGACCTCGGACAGTGATCCCTGCAGGCCTCCCATGGGAGTGCGGGCACCGGCGACAATGACAACAGCTTCTTGGCTCATGGTGGAAATCCGGTCTGTGGTAGGTGGGACGGGACAGGGCGCGGTTCAACCGGCCCGAAAACGGGCGCTCATTTAGCCACAGACCCGCCCGGCGCTCAAGGGCGGCGGCCCCGGCCGGCCCCGGCTACCGGGTCGAACAGCTTGCCCCGGGCGGCCTCGCGATAGCGCATGGGGCTGACCCCGTGGTGCTGTCGAAACAGGCGCGCAAAGTAGCTCACATCCTGCAGGCCGAGCTGCCAGCAGATTTCCGCGATGCTGAGGTTGCTACGCCGCAACAGGTCGCGAGCGGTGGCCAGGCGCAGGCTGTTGAGGTATTGCTGGGTGCTGTAGCCGGTGGCGATGCGAAAGCGCCGGCTCAGGGTGCGCGGGCTGATGTCCAGCTGCCGGGCCAGGTCCTCGAGGCGGCCGCCGCTGGCCAGGTTGTCCTGCAAGTACTGCTGGGCCTGTATCACGGTCTCGTCGTGGTGGCTGCTGCGGGTGCTGTCCTGGTAGGCCGCGGCGCGGAAGGAACGGCGAATTTCCGGCGAAAATTGCTGTTCGACCGCCCGCGCCACGCGGGTGCCGAACCAGCCTTCGACGATGTGCACCATCAGGTCGGCGATGCTATTCACGCTGCCGACGCAGTAGATGTTGTCGCTCTGGGTGATCAGGTGGCGGGTTTTCAGTTGCACCCGGGGATAGCGGCGGGCGAAGCGATCGAAGTAGTTCCAGTGGGTGGTGGCGGGGCGGCCGTCGAGCAGCCCGGCCTCTGCCAGCAGGCAGCTGGCGGTGCCGACGCTGCAGATACGGGTGCCCTGCCCGGCGATGGCCGCCAGCTGCGCCAGCCACCGTGAGGCCCCCTTCAGGGTGGGCAGGGGGTTGCGCCAGATGGCCGGCAGGATCAGCAGATCGAGAGGCGGCAGCTGGTCGAAGGCGATGTCCGGGGAAAGCTGGATGCCACTGGCCAGGCGCAGCGGGGTGGTGTCGGGCGCGGTCAGCAGGAAGCGCGCCTGTGCCCGGCCGCGTTCGCCGACGCTGGCCATCTGGCTCGCCGCCTGCAGGATTTCCATCGGCAGGGTGACGCTGCTGGCGAGGGCATCCGGGTAGAGGGCGGCGGCAGCCGTGTACATGCGCGATTCCTGGTGTGACGATGGAGTTGTCCAAATTAGCACAAAAAGTGACAGAAATAGCCTGATCAATAGGGAGGCTCCCGCCGTACACTGGGGCCAGTCAACAGACAACCAGAGGTAGGAAGTGGTAATGGGTGCGCAGCGTTTGCCGGTGATTGTGGGATTTGGTGGTATCAACGGCGCCGGGCGGGCTTCGAATCACCATGCGTATCGACGGCTGGTGCAGTCGGCGCTGCCGGCCGCGGAGCGCCAGCGTACCTTCGCCGCGCTGGCCCGGCTGATGGGGCTGGAGAGTGGCGGGAGTGTAGAGAGCGCTGACGAGCACTACATCCTCGACCACACCCTGGTGCGGCGGGTGGAGCTGAACCATTTCGATGTCGATCGCGTGCAGTGGAACCGCCGCTTTCCCACCCAGAGCAATGGCCAGCCGGTCACCTTCGATATCAAGCGCCAGTACCTGCCGGAAGTGATCCCCCCCGAGTGGGAGGTCACCCCCACCACCGTCACCCACGCCAATGTCAAAATCCGCGGCCAGCAGGAGTTCCTGCTGCCGACCATCCGCGAGTTCGAGGTCAAGGCGGCCGGCCAGCTGCCCACCGGCTTCGAGCCGGGTAAACTCTACCCCTCGCGCAATCACCCGCGGGGCCTGCAGATGATGGTCTATGCCGCCTCGGATGCCCTGGGCAGCCTGGGGCTGGACTGGGAAGACGTCGCCCGGCGGGTCAGCGTGGAACAGGTCAGCGTCTACGCCGGCAGCGCCATGGGTCAGATGGACGGCGCCGGCGCCGGCGGCATGCTCAAGGCCCGCTACAACGGCCAGCGGGTCACCTCCAAATTCTGCCCCCTTAGCCTGGCCGAAATGCCGGCGGACTTCGTCAATGCCTATGTGCTCGGCAGCCTCGGCTCCACCGGCGCCAGCCTCGGGGCCTGCGCTTCTTTCCTGTACAACCTGCGCCTGGGTATCGACGACATTCGCAGCGGCCGCGCCCGGGTGGCCTTTATCGGCTCCGCCGAGGCACCCATCAACCCCGAGGTGATGGAGGGTTACGCCGCCATGGGCGCCCTGGCCACCGACAAGGGGCTGCGCGCGCTGGACGGTCTGGATGACAGCCAGAGCCCGGATCACCGCCGTGCCTGCCGCCCCTTCGCCGACAACTGCGGTTTCACCATTGCCGAGTCAGCGCAGATGGTGGTGTTGTTCGACGACGCGCTGGCGCTGGAGACGGGCGCCACGATGTTTGGTGCGGCGCCGGATGTGTTCGTCAACGCCGACGGTTTCAAGAAGTCCATCTCTGGCCCCGGGGTGGGCAACTACCTCACCATGGCCCGGGCGATGGCGGGCGTGCGCGCCATCATCGGCGACAAGGCCCTGCGCAGCGGCGGCCTGGTGCAGGCCCACGGCACCGGCACCCCCCAGAACCGGGTCACCGAATCGCGCATTCTGGAGGAAACGGCCAAAGCCTTCGGCATTGACCACTGGCCGGTCGCGGCCATTAAGTGCTACCTCGGCCATTCACTGGGTTCGGCCTCCGGCGACCAGGTGACGACCACGCTCGGCACCTGGGCCCACGGCCTGGTGCCGGGTATCAGCACGGTGGAGGAGTTTGCCGAGGACGTGCACCGCGACCATCTCGACCTGAGCAACAGGCACCGGGAGATCGATCCGAACGCCTTGTACTACACCCTGGTGAATTCCAAGGGCTTCGGCGGCAACAACGCCACCGCCTCGCTGCTGAGCCCGCGCGTTACCCGCAAACTGCTGCAGGCGCGCTACAGCGACAGCGAATGGAAGGCCTGGGAGGCCGCCAACGAGGGCGTGCGCGAGCGCCAGGCGGCCTACGATGAGGCCATGATTGCCGGCGACATCAGTCCCACCTACCACTTCGATTACGGGGTACTGGGGGACGATGACGTGGTGATGGGCCAGAGCGAGCTGCAGGTGGGGCCGCACCGGGTGTCGCTGGAGCTGGAATCACCCTTTGGCAGCGTCGGCCTCGACGATTGATCGGGTAGCTTGCTCGCTATCGGATAATTGATGGCGAAAACGAAAAAGGGCGGCCCGGAGGCCGCCCTTTTTTGTTGCCTGGTGGCGGGGTGGCTTACAGGTTGTAAGTTACCTCGATGCCGTAGCGGGTACCCTTGGACAGTGGTGAGAAGCTGCCGCCCCAGGGCAGCAGGCCGCCCAGAGAGTCCGGCAGTTGGGTGTCGCCACCCTGTTTCACGGTATCCAGCAGGTTGCGGCCGTACAGGGAGAATACCCAGTGACCGTTCGCGGTGTAGAAATCGAAGCCGATATCCAGGATGTCCTGCTCGTCGATGGTGCCGAGGTTGTTGTCGGTGTAAGCGGATTCATCGCGGTAGGCGTAATTGATCCGCGAACTCAGGTAACCCAGGTCGCCGATGTCCATATCGTGATTCAGGCCCAGGGAGTAGGTCAGTTCGGCCGCGCGGGGCAGGTCGAGAGACTCGTCCGCGCCGTCGACAACACCATCTCCATTCAGGTCAAAGGACACATCGTCGTACTCGGCATCCAGCCAGCCGATAGAAGCCTGGGCAACCAGGTTGTCGGTGAGAGCGAAGGTACCATCGACTTCGACACCGAAGAGAGTGGCCTCAGCGGTATTGCGAATCAGCTGTACCACGCCCACGCCCTGGCTGGGGAGGTTGATCTCCCGCTGCATGTCGTCCACCTGGTTGTAGAACACGGCGGCATTCAGCTTGCCGCGGCTGAATTCCGACTTGTAACCCACCTCGAAACTGTCCACCTGCTCCTGATCGAAGGGGCCGGGAATGTCGTTGGGATCGGCGGAGGTGTTGCGCAGGTTGTAGCCGCCAGAGCGGAAGCCGCGGGACCAGGAGCCGTAGATGCGTGAGCTGTCCGACGTGTGCCAGGTAAAGCCGAGCTTGGGTGAGAACGCATCCCAGCTGTCCTCGTCCTCAAAGTCGAAGGGACAGTCGTTATTGACCACCACGTTACAGGGTGAGTTGACGTTGTCGATCAGGGAAACGATGCGCGCTTCCTTGTCCTCTTCCGAGTAGTTGATACCCGCGGTAAGCGTCAGGCTGCTGTTCAGGTCGTAGTCCACCTGCCCGAATACGGTCCAGGATTCGACATCCAGGGTGCCACCACCGTCAGCCTGCAGGAAAGGCCCTGCACCCCCGGTGGCGATGCCGCCAAACTCGCGCCGCTCGTGGTAGGTGATGTCGTTGTTGAAGTAGTAAACGCCGGCCGTGACATTGAAGTCATTGTTGAACAGACCGTTGTAGCGCAGCTCGTTACTGTACTGCTCGGTTTGCAGCCAGGCGGGGGCATGGAACAGCCATACCGGCTGGGCATCGATATCGCCCAGAGAGCTTGAATCGTAGTCCCTCCAGCCGAAGATGTTGGTGATGGTGCCATCGCCAAAGTCAACGTCCCAGTCCAGTTGGGCAGTGAAGGAGTTGGTCTCGCCTTCCTGGAAGCCGGGCTCGTCGATGGATACCTTGAAGTCTTCGCGATCATAGCCCTGGAAAGCACAGGGAACGCCAGAGCCATTGGTGTGACACTGGGATACGGGGCCGTCGCCTTCGACTTCCGAGTATTCATAGCGCAGTGTCAGCTCCACTCGATCGCTCGGGGTAATCACCACAACCGGCCGGAACATGGTCTGTTCGATGGCGCCCAGGTCTTTGCCAACGAGGTTCTCAGGCAGGAAGCCACCCACGTCCCGCCTGTTCTCCAGCCAGCCCTGATCGTCGTTGTAGTAGGCGGTGAATTTGGCCGCCATCCAGTCAGTCACCGGGCCGCCGACACTGCCCATAAGGTAGCTGTTCAGGCCGCCTTCATCGCCCTGGTCGGCGGCGGCACGCAGGGTTAGCTCGAATTCGTCACCGGGTTTCTTGGTGTTCATCAGAATGGCGCCGCCGGTAACGTTGCGGCCGAACAGGGTGCCCTGCGGGCCCCTCAGCACTTCGATGCTCTCAAGGTCGAAGGTGTCGAAGACGGTGCCCACTGTCATGCCCTGGTAGACCCCGTCGACGATCAGCCCGACTGTTGGGTCGATCCCGGGAATGGAGCTGTTGATACCGAGGCCGCGGATAGAGAAGTTGGCCGCGCCGCGGCTGGTGCCGACGTCATCCAGCGCCACATTGGGCATGCCCACGGAGAGGTTGGTAAGGTCCCTGACTTTCAGCGCTTCAATCTGGTCTGCGCCATAGGCGGAAATTGCCACCGGTACGTCCTGGGATTCCTCGGCCCGCTTGCGAGCGGTAACGACAACTTCCTCCAGCAGTGCGGCTGAACCACCCCGGCGCTCTTCCTGGGCCTGCACGGCGATGCTGCCGAACGTGACCGCGCCACCCAGCAGGGCGACACCGGCCGACCTGCCGAGCCCGGTCAGTGCGGCTGACAGCGGGTGCTTGCGGATTGCGAGTGTGTTGTTGTGCATAGTGTTATTCCCTCTTTCTGTTGTTGCTTTATAGCTATTATCAAACGGAAAACTGCGAGAGACAGAAGGTCATGCGACGGCTGCCAACTGGGCAGGCAGTGCTGATTCGTCCTTCGAGCTGGCCGCGCTCAATGGCACGGCGTCGTTATTCTGGGCGCAGTGTGCGCTGTTTTACCTGAACCGGGCAAGCTATTGGTTCTGCGCTTGCCAGGTGGGCAGCGGTTAGTTCGACGCGGCACCGTGTAATGGTCCCGCAGCGGGCCGCAATTCCCACCCCAAGTGATTCTGCCACGAAGGTGAGTGCTTGTCCCTTGGCAATACTCACAATTCCAAAAATGTTGACACTGTGTATTTTCTGGTACTGAAACGCAACAGGCCTGGCGGATAGCCGGGCCTGTTGCGGAGCACTAATCAGACCTGGCGGCCGGGACGGCCGACAGGTCCCGAACTGCGCGCCATTACAGGTTGTAGGTGACTTCCAGGCCGTAGACCTGCCCCTTGGCCAGCGGCGCCAGCGTACCGCCCAGCGGAATCGGGCCGAGGGCCGCGGGCAACTGGGTATCGCCGCCGTGCTTGACGCTGTCCAGCAGGTTGCGGCCGTAGACCGAGAACACCCAGTGGCCACTGTTGGAGTAGATGTCCAGGCCGAGGTCAAGGACGTCCTGCTCCAGGATGTAACCCCGGTTGTTGTCGGTGTAGGCCGACTCGTCGCGGTAGGCGTAGCTGACGCGGGCGGTGGCGTAGCCCCAGTCACCCAGGCTCAGGTCGTAGTTCAGGCCTACGTTATAGGTCAACTCCGGTGCCCGCGGCAGTTCCAGGTCCTCGTCGTTGCCGTCCACCACGCCGTCGCCATTCAGGTCGAAGATGACCTTGTCGTAGCCGGCGTCGAGGTAGCCGAGGCCGGCGCTCAGTACCAGGTCGTCGGTGAGCGGGAAGGCGGCGTCGAGTTCGATGCCGTAGATGCTGGCGTCGGCGGTGTTGTCGATGATCTGCACCACGCCGGAAGTGGCGTCCGGCAGGTTTACCTCGCGCTGCATGTCGCCGATGTCGGTGTAGAACACCGCGGCGTTCAGGCGGCCCCAGTCGTGGGTCGACTTGTAACCCAGTTCGTAGCTGTCCACCTGCTCTTCGTCGAAGGGGCCGGGGGCGAAGGCCGGGTCGGTGTTGCGCAGGTTGTAGCCGCCAGAGCGGAAGGCGCGGCTCCAGAAGGCGTAGACCTGGTTGTTGTCGTTCAGCGCGTAGGTGAAGCCGAGCTTGGGCGCCCAGGTGTCCCAGCTCTCGCTGTCGTCGAAGTCGATGGGGCAGACGGGTCCTTCCACGAAGTTGCAGCGGGTATCCTGGCCGTTGATCGGGTTGGCGTAGGTCGGCGTGCCACTGACGATGGTGGCCACCGGGTCGAGGACGTTGGTGTTCAGGTTCAGCGAGGCGATCTGCGCGGATTTTTCCTCCGAAGACCAGCGGATGCCGGCGGTCAGGGTCAGGCTGTCGGTGAGGTCGTAGTCGACAGCGGCAAAGGCGCCCAGGGTTTCCACGTCGTAGAAACCGCCGCCGTCCTGGATCTGGAAGGCCAGTGAATCGGGCAGTGCGCCGCCGGTCGCCGCGTTGGTGAGGAAACCCAGCAGCTTGCGGCTCTCGGAGTAGGCCAGGTCGTGGTCGAACCAGTACAGGCCGGTGGTCACGTTGGCGTTGCCGAACTGGCCGTTGTAGCGCAATTCGAAGCTGTTCTGCTCGGTGGTCATGTTGGACGTGGAGTGGAACATGCTGGTGGGCTGGGAGTCGATGTCGCCCAGGGTGCTGCTCTCGGCGTCGCGCCAGCCGTAGATGGCGGTGACGGTGCCGTCGCCCAGGCCCACGTCCATATTCATCTCGGCGCTGAGGAAATCGGTTTCCACCCGGCCGTAGCCTACTTCGTTGTAGTTGACATCGAAGCTGTCGCGGTCGGCATTGAAGGGCGTGCCGGGCACACCGGAGCCGTTGGTGTGGGACTGGGCCACCGGGCCGTCGCCATCGATGTCGGTGTTTTCGTAGCGCAGGATGAAGTCGATGCTGTCGGTGGGCGTCCACAGCAGGCTGCCGCGCACCATTTGCTGCTCCACCGCACCGACGTCGCCGCCGTCGAACTGGTTTTCGAAGTAGCCGTCGTCCTCGTTCCAGTAGCCGGTCACGCGTGCCGACAGGGTGTCGGTAATCGGGCCGCCGATGGCGCCCATCAGGTACTTGTTGATGCCGCCGTCGCCGCCGCCGTCGACCGCTGCGCGGATGGTGCCGTCCAGTTCCTCGGTGGGGCGCTTCCAGTTCATCAGGATGGCGCCGCCGGTCACGTTGCGCCCGAACAGGATGCCCTGCGGGCCGCGCAGCACTTCGATGCTCTCGAGGTCGAATACATCGAAAATGATGCCGCTGTTCACACCCATGTAGACGCCGTTGACGAACACGCCCACGGTCGGGTCGATGGAGGGAATGGTGCTGTTGATGCCGAGGCCGCGGATGGAGAAGTTGGCGACGCCGCGGGTGGTGCCGGCATCGTCCAGGGTTACGTTGGGCAGCCCGACGGACAGGTTGGTCAGGTCGCGCACCTTGAGGGCCTCGATCTGGTCGGAGCCGAAGGCGGAGATCGCCATGGGTACATCCTGTGACAGTTCTGCCCGCTTGCGTGCGGTGACCACCACTTCTTCAAGCATGGCGGCGGTGCCCCCGCGGCGCTCTTCCTGGGCCTGTGCGGCTGCGCTGTTGGCCAGCGTGACCGCACCACCGAGAAGTACGGCGCCGGCTGACTTTCCGAGCCCGGACAGCGCCGCCGACAGCGGGTGCTTGCAGGTTGCGAGTGTTTTTTTATGCATGGTACTGCTTCCTCTGATGGTTGTTAGTTATTACTGTTATTGCACTGAAGCCTTGCGGCGCGCCGGTCAGGGCCGGTTGCGCCCCAGTTCGTCGTGGCTGCTCACCCACTCCTCGGACACCACCGCCGCCCCCAGCGACACTTCGCCACAGAGCACGGTGGCGGCGACGATTTCCGCCAGCTTGTGGGCCTTGCCGGCGCCGTAGCAGCCCATGGATTCCAGGCATTCGCGCTGGGTGGCCAAACCGGTGCCGCCGCCGTAGGAGGCCACGATCAGCGAGGGCAGTGTCACTGAATAGTAATAATCGCCCTCCGGGGTGATCTCGGCGTGTACCAGGCTGGCGTGGGATTCCGCCACGTTGGCTTCATCCTGCCCGGTGGCGATGAACACACTGGCGATACCGTTGGCCGGGTGCACACCGTTGTGCACGGCGCCGGCCATGAGCCCACCCAGTTGGGACGCCATGCGCGCTGCGTACATGGCTTCGGGCGTGGTGCGCATCAGGTCGCGCAGCAACTCGCGGGGCAGGGTGATTTCGGCGATAACGCGCTTGCCGCGGGTGTGCAGGGTATTGAGCTGGGAGTGTTTCTTGTCGGTATCCATGTTGCCCGACAGGAAGTAGCGGCCGATGGTGCCCGGGTAGTTGTCGAGTATCCAGCGGCAGGCGGCAAAGGTGGCCTTGCCGCACATGTTCTGCCCGGCGGCGTCGCCGGTGGTGTAGTTGAAACGCAGGTAGAGCATGCGACTGGCGGCGTACTGCTCGATATTGCGCAGCTTGCCGCTGCGGGTCGTGGTTTCGGCGGCGGCCTTGATGCTGGCGAAGTGCTCGCTGATCCAGTTGCCGAAGTCGCGGGCGCCGCGCGCGTCGCTGAAGGCGAATACCGGGGAGCGCTGCATGGCGTCGTCCACCACCGTGGTGGTCACCCCGCCGGCCTCCCGGGTCAGGCGCATACCGCGGCTGTAGCTGGCCACCAGGGTGCCCTCGGTGGTGGCCATGGGTACATAGAATTCACCGTGGGCGTGTTCGCCGATGACCCGCAGGGGGCCGGCGTAGCCGAGCGGCATCTGCACCACGCCGGTAAAGTTCTCGATGTTGCCGGGCAGCGTCGCCGGGTCAAAGGAATAGCTGCCGACATGCTCGAGGCGGCACTGGCCCTGGTCCTCGATAAAGGCGCGACGCATCGCGGCGGCTTCGTGGCTGTAGTCGTTTTCCTTGTTGCGGGGGATGCGGGCACTACTCATAAGCTGGTGAAATCTCCGTTATTATCGGCGTCAGGTGGACATCGCAGCGGAGACTACGGTATACAAGCCCGGCACACGCCGCATGACCCGTTACGCCAACTTAATGACCGAAGATGCCACAGTCGCAATGCATCCCTGACAGCGAGCGCCACCCCACCGTAATCAGCAGCTGGATGAAAGTCCTGCTGCTGGCCCTGCGCGATCACGGCTGCAATGCGGACCTGCTGTTGCAGCAGTCGGGCTTGACCCCGGAACAGCTGGCCGACCCGGATGCCCGCCTGCCGCTGGCCGACACCACGCGTCTGTGGGAACTGAGCGTGCAGGCGCTGGAGGACGAGACCCTGGGCCTGTGGGTGCCCTGTTATTCCAACCAGAACACCTTCCACGCCCTCGGCTACGCCTTCATGGCCAGCAGCACCCTGCTGGAAGCCCTGCAGCGCGTGGCGCGCTTCAATCCCATGGTGTCGGACGCCGCCCGGGTAGGCCTGGTGGTGGAACGGGATACGGTGGTGCTGAGCTGGGACCCGGTGGCGCCGGAGCATGGCCCCTCGCTGGAGGCGATGGAAGCCATCCTGTCGCTGATCCTGCGCTCGTCGCGCAAGATCAAGGGCGCCGCATTCGCGCCGGTGTCGATAGCGCTGATGCGCCGGCGCTGCGCCGATGAAACCCCCTTCCGCGAGTTCTTCCGCGCCCCTATTCGTTTCGGCGCGGCGCGCTACGAGATGGTGTTTGATCGCGCGGACCTGGAGCAGCCACTGGAGTGGGGCAACGAGAACCTGGCCCGCTCCAGCGATCGGGTGATCGAGGATTACCTGAAGCAGCTGGAGATGGGGCGCATCGCCAACCAGCTGCGCAACCTGCTGGTGCGCGATATGCCCGGCGGCACCCGGGGGCATGAGCACTATGCGAAGGAGCTGGGCATGAGCGTCCGCAGCCTGCAGCGCAAGCTCAGCGCCGAGGGTACCTCCTTCAACCAGCTGCTCAACGATACCCGCTGCGAGCTGGCCTGTTCCTACCTCAGTCAGCAGCCGCGACCTTCTCTCACCGAAATCGCCTTCCTGCTGGGCTTTTCCGATACCAGCAGTTTCTCCCGCGCCTTCCACCGCTGGACCGGCGTGGCCCCGGGTGCCTATGCCCCCTGAGGTGCTGGCGCAACTGCGCGTACCCGGGCTGGGGCAGGGCGCCGTCCTGCGGGTTCACGGCGAGAGCGACCGCTGCATTTCGCGCCAGCTGCTGGAGCAGGGCATCTGGGAGCCCTTTGAGACCAGCCTGGTACAGCGATTCCTCGGCAGTGGAGACGTGTTTGTCGACGTCGGCGCCAACCTCGGCTATTTCACCGTACTGGCGGCGCACCGGGTGGGCCCGGGCGGTCGCGTATTTGCCTTCGAGCCCGATCCGGCCAACTTTGCGCTGCTGCAGGACAATATCGAGCGCAACGCCTGCGCGGCCTGGGCACAGGCGGTGCGCGCGGGGCTGGCGGCCTGTGACGGCGCGGCGCATTTGCACCTCAGTGACGACAACCTCGGCGACCACCAGCTGTTTGATACGGGGGAGGGGCGCAACAGCGTGGCGGTGTCCCTGCTCGATGGCGGCGCCTGGCTGGCGCAGCGCAGCGACCGCATCGCCATGATCAAAATCGATACCCAGGGTTATGAACACGAGGTCATGCGAGGTCTGCTGCCCCTGTTGCAGCGCTTGCCTCAGGTGCCGCGCATCCTGATCGAACTGACGCCGCTGTCACTGCGCCAGGCCGGCAGCAGCGGCCGCGCCCTGGTGACCCTGTTAGCCGAGCTCGGGCAGCCCCTGTGGATTGTCGATCACGTCGAACACCGGCTGGTATTGTCCTCCGCCGGGGAGCTGGCCCGGTGGTGCGACAACGTCGACGCCTGCCCCGGGGATGCCGGATTTATGAACCTGCTGGTCGGTGCGGACTGACGGCGCCCGGGCCGGTTATAGCTGCTATGATGCCTGTCTTTAGCCGCTCCGCTGTTTTGTGAACACCCAATGAAAGCCCAATACTGTGACCGCTTACTGCCAAGCCTGATCCTATGTCCGAAATCCTGAACTTCCTGCAGCAGCGCAACTCCGCGCCGCGCCTGTCCGAACCGGCCCCGGGGCCGGCTGAGCTCAAGGAAATGGTGCGCGCGGCCATGCGTGCACCGGACCACTGCTGGCTGAATCCCTGGCGCTTTATCCGTATTGACGGCGAGCGTCGCGCCGCCTTTGGCGAGGCTCTGGAACGCTGCCTGCTGCAGCGCAATCCCGGCGCCGATGCCGCGGCCCGGGACAAGGCGCGCAATGCTCCTTTGCGCGCGCCCCTGTTGCTGGTGGTGGTTGCCCGTATCAGGGAACATCCGAAAGTCCCGGCGCTGGAGCAGCGCCTGTCGGCGGGCTGCGCCGCCCACGGTATCCTGCTGGCGGCGGAGGCGATGGGCTACGCCGGCGTCTGGCGTACCGGCGACCCGGCCTTCGACCCGGCGGTGATGCAGGTGCTGGGGCTGGCACCCGGTGAGGAAATTACCGGCTTCCTCTACCTGGGTACCCGCGCCACGCCCGCCAAGAACCTGCCGGCCCTGGAGCCCGACGATTTTCTGAGCAGCTGGTAGTCCGTACTCTGTACCGCCAGCAATCGCATTCCCGAATTGAACACACCAGAGAGATAACAACATGACTCCCCAGTACGAAACCCTCAGCCTCAGCATTGAAGACAAAGTGGCCACTGTGGCGCTGAACCGCCCGGAGCGGGCCAACGCCATGAATACGCCCATGTGGCGGGAGCTGCAGGAGTGCTTCGAGTGGCTGGATGCCGAACCCGGCGTGCGGGTGGTGATCCTGGCCGGCAATGGCAAGCACTTCTGTGCCGGCATTGACCTGGGGATGTTCGGCGAGGTGATCTCCGACCACGCCGATCCGGCGCGTCGCTCCGAGCAGTTCCGGCGAACGGTGCTGCGCATGCAGGACAATCTCAGCGCCATTGAAAAATGTCGCAAACCGGTGCTGGCCGCCATCCACAACACCTGCATTGGCGGCGGTGTCGATCTCACCTGCTGCTGCGACATGCGCTACGCCAGTGCGGATGCCCACTTCTCCATCCGCGAAATCGATATCGGCATGACCGCCGATGTCGGCACCCTGCAACGTCTCCCGCACCTGATTCCACAGGGCGTGGTGCGCGAACTGGCCTACACCGGGCGCAGCATGGAGGCGCAAGAGGCCTGTCGGCTGGGCTTCGTGAACAGGGTGTTCGACGACCGTGACGCGCTCTACGCCGGCGTCCGCGAGATCGCCCTGACCATTGCCGCCAAGACGCCGCTGGCGGTGCGCGGCAGCAAGGAGATGCTGGTCTATGCCCGCGATCACTCGGTCGCCGACGGCCTCAACTACATCGCCACCTGGAACGCCGGGATGCTGAGCCAGGTCGACCTGACCGCGGGCATCACCGCCCAGGCACAAAAATCCACAGCCGAGTACGACGACTAGTCACTTCGGCTTCCCAACGGCAGGGCGGGTTTTCTCTATGTCATTACCCACATGGCTGCGGCAGCCGTGGCTGCACTTTGTTGTCATTGGCCTGGTACTGTTCTTTCTGCAGAGCTGGGCCTTTCCCGAGCCCAAACCCGTAGTTGGCCCGCTGAGCGAGGCCCGGATCGACAACCTGCACCAGCAGTGGCTGGCGGTGGCCGGCCAGCCACCGAGCGAGGAGCAGTTGCAGAGCATGATCACCCAGGAGCTGGATCGCGACATGCTGTTCCAGCGCGCCCTGTCGCTGGAGCTGCACCTCTACGACCAGGTGGTCTACCAGCGCCTGCTGCGCAATCTCGATTTTCTCGGCATGGGGCAGGACCTCAGCGACCAGGAGCGCTACCAGCAGGCCCTGGACATGCGCCTGCATCTGGGCGACGAGGTCATCAAACGGCGCATGATCCAGGTAATGGAGCAGCTGCTGCTTGCCGCCAGGCCGCCTGCGGAGGTGATCGAAGCGGACATTGCCGCCGAATTTGCCGCGCGGCAGGACGAGCTGCGGCGACCGCCGCGCTATTCTATCGAGCAGCTCTACTTCAGCCGCGAGCGGGAAGACGAGGTGGTTGATGTCGTCGAGCGTATTCAGCGCGAAAACCTGAGCGCCGCAGAGGCGCGTCAGCTCAGCTCGCCCTTCCTGCCGGGCTATGTGTTTCGCGCCCAGACGCCGGATCAACTGGCGCGCAATTTCGGGGCGGCCTTCGTGATGAATTTCCAGGAGGCGGCGCCACAGCCCGGCCAGTGGGTGGGGCCGCTGCGCTCCACTTACGGTTTGCATTACGTATGGGTTGAATCCATCGAGCCGGCGCGCGATGCCACACTGGATGAAGTGCGGCCGCAACTGGAGCGCGATCTCTACTCCCGTAGACGGGCCGAGGCGCTGGCGGCGGCCATTGACGATCTGCGCGAGCAATTCGAGGTGCGCCGCTCATGAACCGGTTGATCAGACTGTGCCTGCTGCTGACCCTGGTGGCTGGATTCGCGCTGCCAGCCCAGGCCCACCGTTTCGCGCCCTCTCTGCTGCAGGTAACCGGGGCCGGGGAGGGGCGCTTCAACCTGGTGTGGAAGACCCCCGTGCAGGCCACCAGCCCGGTGCCCATGCGCCCGCTGTGGCCCAAGGGCTGCGAGGTCATCCAGGCGCCACCATCGCAACTGGAGGGCACCGGCAAGGTGACAAGCCTGCTGCTGGACTGCTCGTCACTGGGGGAGGCCGGACTGGTCGGGCAGCGCCTTGGCATCGAAGGGCTGGGGTCGAACCAGGCGTCGGCCATGTTCATGCTGACTCTTCGGGACGGGCGCTATTACCAGCAAGTGCTCACCGCGGAAAATCCAGACTACCGGGTGCCGGCGGAGCCAGGCGCCGGCAAGGTCATGGGCGACTACACCGTGCTCGGAATCGAACACATCTGGGGCGGCGTCGACCACCTGCTGTTCGTATTCGGCCTGATTCTGCTGGTCGGCGGCGGCACGCGCCTGCTGTGGACCATCACCGCCTTTACGGTCGGGCACAGTATCACCCTGTCGCTGGCGGCCCTCGGCTATATCCACTATCCCGTGGAGCTGGTGGAGTTCGCCATTGCCGTGAGTATTTTTGTGCTGGCGGTGGAGTTGACCCGGGGGGACGGCCTGGTGAAACGTTATCCCTGGTGGCTGGCTGGCGGCTTTGGCCTGCTGCACGGGATGGGCTTTGCCGGCGCCCTGGCGGCGACGGGCCTGCCCCAGGCCAACGTGCCGCTGGCGCTGCTGTTTTTCAACGTCGGTATTGAAGTCGGGCAGATTGCCTTCATCCTGCTGGTGCTGCTGATCTGGCTGTTTGTGCGCCGCCCGCTGGGCGACAGCGCGGGCCGGTTTGCCGCGTTCCCTGTCTATTTGCTGGGTTGCCTGTCGGCCATGTGGTGTATCCAGCGCGGCCTGGAGGCGCTGGCGGCCTGAAGGCCGCCAGCCGCATTACTGCAGCAGTTTGTTCAGGGTTGCCCGGTCCGGATAGCCGTCTGCCGGTAGTCGCGCCGCCAGCTGGAAATCGCGCAGGGCAGCGCGGGTGCGGCTGCCGAGAATGCCGTCCGGGGTGCCGGGGTCATAGCCGGCGGCCAGCAGGGCTTCCTGGGCCCGGCGCAGTTCGGCAATGCTGACCGGGTCCGTCTCACTGCTGGCGTAGTCGCCGGCGGGCGCGCCGGCGAGTCGGTCGGCCAGCAGCCCTACGGACAGGGCGTAGCTCTGGGAGTTGTTCCAGCGCATCACCACATCGAAATTATCGTAGACCAGGAAGGCGGGGCCGCCGTGACCGGAGGGCAGTAGCAGCGAGGCCGGCAGTTCTGCCGCCGGCAGCGGCGAACCGTCCAGGTTGCTGACCCCGCGGTCGCGCCATTCGGCCAGCGTAGCGGGGCGCTCCTTGCCGGCGGCGCTGTAGTCAAATTCGTCGGCCAGGGTGACCTGGCGACCCCAGCGCAGCCCGGGCGTCCAGCCCAGGCCATTGAGGAAATTGGCCGCGGAGGCCAGGGCGTCGCGCTCGCTGCGCCACAGGTTGACCCGGCCGTCGCCGTCGCCGTCGATGGCGTACTGCAGGTAGGTCGACGGCATGAACTGGGTGTGCCCCATGGCCCCGGCCCAGGATCCCACCATGTCAGCGGGCTCCAGGGATTCCCGCTGCAACAGCCGCAGTGCATTGACGAACTCGGTGGAAAAGAAATCGGCGCGACGCGGGTCGCAGGCCAGGGTGGCGAGGGAGTCCAGTGTCGGCATGTTGCCGAGGTAGCCGCCGTAGTTGGTTTCCAGCCCCCAGAAAGCGACCAGGTAGCGGGACGGGACGCCGAAGCGATCCTGCAGCGCATCCAGAAAATCGCCGTGTCGGGCCAGCAGGTCCCGCCCGCGCCGCACCCGCTGTTCACTCACCCGCTGGTCCACATAGCTGGCGAAGGTCTGCATGAACTCCGGCTGCTTGCGGTCCAGTTCCACCACCCGCTTCTGTTCCTGCAGGTCTGGCACCGTGGCATTCACCAGGTCGGCCGGAATGCCCTCGGCAATGGCGAATTCCGCCAGCTGGCTGCGGCAGTGATTGAAATCGGTGCTGGCCGCGCTGGCCAGTGGCACTGCCGTGGCCAGCAGCAGGGCGATGGTGTTGGGCAGGTGTTTACCAGGCATCTCGTGCGCCTCAGTCAGGGTTTCCCGGCCAGTCTTCCCACCGGATAAAGGGATGAAATGCCAGTTTGATCCCCTCCGTCAAATATTCCTCGTTCTCCAGCACGCTGCGGCGCCGCACGTAGCGACCGCTGGCGGAGCGGGTATCGATGGCGTCGGTGGCGTCCAGGCCGCCGCGGCTGGCGAACAGGCGCTTGAGGTCGATGTCGTAAATGCTTACCTGCAGGGAGGCAACGGCGGCGTTCTTGTTCCAGTCGAAATCGGCGGACACGCCGTCGCCGGGGCCCTGCAGTGAGGGGCGGCGGGTGACGCCATCCCAGCGCGCCAGGTGCTTGAGGCCGCCATTGAAGGGCACTTCGAACTCGACAATGTCGGTGAACACGAAAGCGTCGAGGTCAGTCGTTTTGCGCAGTTCGTCACGCACGCTGTTCATGATCTGCACGAAGCTTTTCATGTTGACCTTGCCGGTGGTCGGGTCCACCGGGTCGCCGTAGGCGCGCACGGCGGTATTCCAGTGCTGGCGGAAATCGCGCTGGGGCAGCACTTTGTAGCCGTTCTTCTTCAGGTAGGTGGTGACCATGCCGTCGATGCGGGGAGCGACGTCCTCGAGGTAGTTGCGCGAGGGCGGACCCAGGTTGACGTGGGGGATGATCACGGTTTTCACCGCCTTGAATGACTCCGGGGCGTCCATCTCCGGCTGGAAGGTTGTGGGGTTATAGCTCGGGGTGCCGCTGCAGGCCCACAGGCCGGCGGCGAGCAGAAGGGCGCCACCAAGGCGGGCGGCGGTGGTGTACAAACGCATGCTGACTCCTGATCCGTTATAGTGTCGCGCATGTTAGCAAAATCTCGATGGGGTCACAGCGCGCAGTGAATCTGCACCTGCATTCTTCTTCCCGGGGCGAGGGCCCCGACGTCATCCTGCTGCACGGGCTGTTTGGCATGGGCAGCAACCTGGGTGCCCTGGCCCGGGCGCTGGCGGAGGACTTCCGCGTACACAGCCTCGACCTGCCCAATCACGGTCGCTCCGACTGGCTGCCGTCCATGACGCTGGAGGCGCTGGCCGCGGGGGTTCGCCAGTGGCAGCGGGCGCAGGGGCTGGAGCGTTCCCACCTTGTGGGCCACTCCCTCGGCGGCAAGGTGGCCATGCGTATCGCCCTGGATGCACCGAGCACGATAGGCAAACTGGTGGTGGCGGACATCGCGCCGGTGGATTATCCGCCTCATCACGACGCGATTTTCGCCGCCCTGCAGGCGGTTGCCAGCGCGGCGCCCACCTCGCGCAGTGCGGCGGAGGCCATCATGGCGGACTTTATCAGTGAAGCGGGGGTGCGCCAGTTCCTGCTGCTCAGCCTGGCGGCGGGCGAGGACGGCAGTTACCGCTGGCGTTTCAACCTGGAGGGGCTGCTGCGGGACTACGCCGCCGCCCGCCAGGCGCTGGCTGCGCCAGAGCCCTTTGCCGGACCGGTACTCTTTATCAAGGGTGAACTGTCGGATTACATCCTGCCGGAACACCGACCGCTAATCGAAGCCCTCTTCCCCAATGCCAGCCTGCGGGTACTGCAGGGCTGTGGCCACTGGCTGCACGCCGAACAGCCGCGCCTGTTCAATGCCACCGTGCGGCGCTTTCTGCTGGCGGACTGAGTGGCTCAGGGCGCCAGCATGGCCAGCAGCAGGTCGACCTGGCTGGCGATGGACTCCGCAGTGGCGAGGTCGGTGCCGGTAATGGCCCTGGTCTGGGGCGCCACCAGCAGGTTGTAGGTGAGGGCGCCGGAGATCAGGTGCAGCAACTGCAGCGGGTCCGCCTGGCGGATAAGCCCCAGCTGCTGGCACTCGCGCACGAAGCGTTCGCCAAGGGCGTAGTCCTGCTGCAGGTAATGCTCGCGCAGCCAGCGCGCCCTAGGGCTGTCACCCTGGGCCTCGTGGAACATCATCCACATCCATTCGGGGCGCTCGCGGGTAAATTCCACCAGGGTGGTGAAGGCCGGCCGCAGTCGCTGGGCCATCGGCTGACGGCCGTGGTTGTCGATGAACGCGGCCAGGCGGACGTTGCGTTCCTCCCACAGTTTGCGCGCGGCCTCCTGCCACAGGGCATCCTTGGTGGTGAAGTGGTATTGCACCAGCGCCTTCTTGACGCCCGCGGCCTGGGCGATACTGGACATGGAGGCGGCGGCGAAACCGGCCCGGCTGAAGCAGCGGATGGCCGCCTGCAGGATGCGCCGGCGGGTTTTTTCACGCTGCTGCTCACGGCTGGTGCTGTCTGGTGCGGCGGTCGCGGCTTTGCTTGAGGGGGGCATGGCGGGCTCTTGGATGGCGAGGGCTGACAATACACTTGCATAGCGAACGTGTAAAACCGTGGCGCCGGGGCGGGGCGGTGGGTATGCTTGCCGCCCTGTATTCATTCACCCCCGGTTGCGGGAGTCTGCGCAGCGATGTACCTCAGTCTCGGCGAAATTCTGGTTCTCTTTCTGTTTGGCATTATCGGCCTCTACTTCCTCGATTCCATCCGGGTGCGGGAGCTGGCGGTGCAGGCGGTGGAGCGGGCCAGTGCGCGGGACGATTTCCAGCTGCTGGACCAGTCCGTCCATATCAACCGCCTCTCCCTCAGCCGCGACGGCGGCGGGCGCTGGAAAATCTGGCGCCAGTATCGCTTCGATTACAGTTTTGATGGCGTGATGCGCGAGCAGGGCTTTGTCATCATGCTGGGCAAGCAGCTGCAGGCGGTGGTGGTCAGTGAGCCCAACCGCACTCTGCACTGAAGGCCGTCATCCAGCCAGGGCGGCCAGCGCCCGCAGCAGCACCAGCGAGCCCAGCACAATCAGCACCACCGCCAGCAGCCGCTCGATCAGTACGCCGCGATAGCGCAGCCAGGCCAGCGCGCCCGGGCGTGAGGCGAGTACCGCGACCAGCGAGTACCAGGCGGCGTCGGTGAGGCCCACCGTCAACACCATCACCGTCTTGGCGCCCCAGTGGTTGTCCGGCCCTAGGAACTGGCTGAACAGGGCCAGCATGAAGATGGCCAGCTTGGGATTGAGAAAGGCGACCAGGAAGCCCGCCGTGGCGCTGCTGCCACGGCGGGGCGCCGGGGCCCCGGTTTCATCGCCCGCGGCCGGCGGGGCCGCTCCAGCCAGCAGGCCGCGCAGGCCGAGATAGACCAGGTAGCAGGCGCCGAGTATCTGCAGGCCGCCGAACAGGCGCGGGGAACTGGTCATCACCACGGCGAGGCCGCTGACCGTGATCAGGCCATACAGGCCGACCCCCGCACCGTGGGCCAGTGCCGCCGCAAGACCCGCGCCGCGCCCCTGGCGCAGCGTGTTCCCCAGCACCACTGCCAGGCTCGGACCGGGCGAGATGGCGCCCAGCAGGCAGACCGTAAACAGCGAGAGCCAGTGGGTGAGTGTCATGTCGTCGTCTCCTTGTGGGCGAATACCGGGCGTTCAGCGAGGTGCTTTCGGTGGTGCATTCTGCACCATAATTGTGCCGGCTCGTCGGCGTGCCTGCGCACTGGATTCGGGCGCCTCATCTGCCCGGCGAGCCCCCTCACTCTTGTCCACAGTTTCTGTGGATAACTCGGTGAGTATTTTGTTTAACCGTGCGTGAGGCGCCCAATCTACCGGGTTTGTTACAAATTGCTTAAAATTCGAGCAATTAATAAATAGTCAATAAATACAATGAGTTGCGATATTTTTGTGAAGTTGTTGATTTAAAGAAATAGCTAAGCTAGTGAAAGCTTCGTGACCACTCTGACGTGTGCATAACATTCTTTTCCATGCTACGGAAGGTAACCATGCCGGTGGATTTGGAAACAGATGTGTGCGGGTGGGTGATCATTTTCACTCGAATGAATTTGATGAAGGCTGTCCCTGTAGCGCCAGCGAACCTGTCAAGATGTTTCACTCATGTTACCGCTTTGTAACAGCGCGGTGCGCGGCTAGTCGCCGCGGTAGATACAGCCGGAGGTGCAGGTCTCGCGAATCTCCACTGCGCTCAGCTGCGGCAGCGCCGGTTGCAGACGCCGCCAGATCCAGCGCGCGAGGTTCTCGCTGGTCGGGTTGTCCAGCCCGGGAATGTCATTCAGGTAGTAGTGATCCAGTTCATCCAGCACCGGCTTGAAGGCGGCCTTGAGGTCGCCGAAGTCCATCACCCAGCCGCTGGGTTCCGCGGCATCGCCACAGACACTGATGCGCACGTGAAAGGAGTGGCCGTGGAGGCGGGCGCACTTGTGGCCCTCGGGTACGTTGGGCAACCGGTGGGCCGCTTCGAAATGAAATTCCTTGTAGATTTCCATGGGGTATTCCGGACTGGGGAAGGGCGCGCGGGCGCCTTCCGGGGGCTTCTGGTACGGCGCTGCTGGCAGCGCCCAAGGGCACAAATTTTACTACTAAAATCAAGCGCTTTTAACGCACTGAAAAAAATCTGAAAAAATTGGGAGGAACGTTTGACACCCCCTTAATTCTCTCTATAATGCGCCTCCATCGGCTCAGGGGGTGGTTAGCTCAGCTGGGAGAGCATCTGCCTTACAAGCAGAGGGTCGGCGGTTCGATCCCGTCACCACCCACCAATCGATGCCGATAAGTATGCTGCCGTTGGACCGGTAGTTCAGTTGGTTAGAATGCCGGCCTGTCACGCCGGAGGTCGCGGGTTCGAGTCCCGTCCGGTCCGCCACATACACAGGAAACCGCCCTTGAGGCGGTTTTTTTGTATGTGGGATTCCGCCCCGCTTTTTTTGGCCCTATATTGCAGTTGACTTTCGATTGTTGCGGCATTCTGAACTATCCTCATCCACTGGAAATACATTCCATTTGGACGGTGTCGACTGGCTCACACCGGTCCGGTTCACGCGATGAGGTAGCTATGAATCATTCTTGCAGGCAGTGCCTTACCGCTGCGGTGTTTTCGACAGGCGCGGCAATGGCGGGCGCCCAGGAGGCCGGTCACGACGCCTCCGCCGCGGCCCAGGCCAACAACCCGCTGGCCAATATGACCGCGCTCAGTTTCCAGGACTACTATATCGGGGATATCACCGGCACCGACGATGAATGGGGCAACCAGGTATGGGCGCGCTATGCCAAGCCCTTCACTGTCGGCTCGTCGAACTGGCTGTTGCGGGCTTCATTGCCGCTCAATACCTTCCCGGTGGGCGGCGACCATGAAACCGGGATCGGCGATTTCACCGCTCTGGCGGCCTACCTGTTCGATACCGGCAACCCGGCGGTGAGCTTTGGTATTGGCCCGCAGCTGACTGCACCGACGGCCACCAGGGACGAGCTGGGCAGCGAGAAGTGGTCGGCGGGCTTTGCCAATGTGCTGTTCAACGCTTCCTCGAAGAAGTTCCAGTACGGTTACCTGCTGACCTGGCAGCACAGTTTCGCCGGCGAGGACGACCGCGCCGATGTGAACCTGGGCGCCTTCCAGACCTTCCTTTTCTACCAGTTGGGCGGCGGTACTTATCTGCGCTCCACGCCGATCTGGGCGTATAACTTCGAGAACGACGCCTACAGCGTGCCCGTCGGCCTCGGGGTGGGGCAGGTGTGGAAGAAGGGCAACACGGTCTTCAACGCCTATGTGGAGCCTCAGGTCAGCATTGCGGACGACGGGCCGGGTCAGCCCGAATGGCAGATTTTCTTCGGTTTCAACATGCAGTTCATGGGCGGCTGAGGGCGGCGCCGCCAGCCAGCCTGCAGGACTTTTTGCCGGACATGGAAAAGGCGGCCCCGTGAAATACGGGGCCGCCTTTCTTTTTACCTGCTCCCGGGGCGTCAGTAGTCGTAGGCGACTTCCAGACCATAGGTGCGCGGAGGGCCGTACTGTTCGGTGATCAGCCCCAGGCTGCCAAAGTTGATGGCGAAGGTTGGATAGTCATCGTCCAGCAGGTTCTTGCCCCAGGCGGTGATGCGCAGGACGCCGTCGCCGAGGGCAATGTTTTCCAGGCTCAGGCGAGCGTCCACCAGAGTGCGTGCGTCCATGCCCTGGCGGTCGTAGATTACGGGTTCGCCGCTGATGACCGCCGACCACAGGGAGTTCTCCGGCCAGTCTTCCTGGTAGTTGGCCTGGAGATAGCCGCGGACCTCGCCGATGCTGGTACGGGCGAAAATGTAGTCCAGGGACGCGGTCAACTGGGTGCCCGGTGACGCGCGGGAGGCCTCGCTGCTGCCGTCGACACAGGTGACAGGCACATTGGTGCCGCAGACATCCGGGTATTCCTCGAAGTCGCCGTGCACATAGGAGTAACCCAGGCTGACGATGAGGTCTTCCAGCGGTGCCGCGGCCAGTTCCAGTTCACCACCCCAGCGCTCGGCGGAGCCGGCGTTGGTGATCTGGGTGGTGGCGGCGCCGCCGTCGGTTTTCACCTGGCTGACCTGCAGGTCGTCGTAGGTATAGGTGTAGAGCGCGGCGTTCACGCGCAGGCGGTTGTCCCACCAGTCGCTCTTCACGCCCAGCTCGAATTGCTCGATGCTCTCTTCTTCGTAGGGATTGTCGAAAATCTCGCCATTGAAGCCGCCGCTGCGGTAGCCGGTGGAGTAGCGGAAGTAGGTGTTGAGGTCCTCCGTGGCTTGCAGCGCCACCGTGAAGTTGCCGCTGACATTGCTGAAGTCGTTGGCGCGACTGACCGCGCGCGCCGGCGTCACGCCAAAGGGTGAGACTACCTCTGCATAGTCGTAATCGATGGTCTTGTCTTCTTCGGTGTAGCGCAGGCCGGCGGTGAAGGACAGGCGTTCGTCCATCCAGCCGGGCGTCCAGGTGGCCTGGGAGAAGGCCGCCCAGGCGTCGGTGGCATTGTCGTAGTTCTGCGCTGCGGCATCACCGTTCAAGGGGGCGGCGAAGGTGGCGTTGCGGCGGTACTCGCCCTCGTCCTCGAAGTAGTAGAGGCCCAGGACGTAATCCAGTCGCTCGGTGCTGCCTACCATCTGCAGCTCTTGCGACCACTGCTCGTAGCGGGTGACGGTGTTCTGCTTGGTGTGGAAGGCGCCGATGTCACTGATCGAGTCCCACATGCCGTCCAGCAGGGGGTAGGCGAAGCCGGAGGAGGGACCGTAAAGCTGGGCCAGGGTCAGGTGCACCAGGTCGGAATAGGCGCCGATGCCGTTGCCGTCCTGACGCGAGTCGATGTCTTCGAGATCGCCGAACACCGAGGTTTCCAGATCCCGCAGGGCGCTAATGGAGCGGAAAGTCACGTCGCCGAGGAAGCCGAGTTCCCCGGCTTCCCAGGTCAGGGTCAGGGCGTGGCCGTCCACATCGTTGACGGATTTCGGGGTGAAGTCCGCCATACCCGAACTGGCCCGGCCCTGGCCCTGGTTTTCCGCCTTCTGGTAGGCGGCGATGGTTTCCTGCAGGGAGGGAATCCAGCGCTCGCTGATACGCGGGTCGGTGCCGGGAATGGCCGCCCAGCCCTGGGCTGCGGCCAGTGTGCCCTGCAGGGCCTGGATGCGGCCGATATTGCCGGCGGGATCCACCGAGGTAAAGCCGACAGTCTGTTGCAGGGCGCCGACCTCGTCCAGTTTGCTGTTGTCGTAGGCGTAGTCCACGTAGAGGGAATCCGTCAGCGACCAGCGCGCGGCAAAGCGCCAGGCCTGGCGGTCCATCTCGTCGAAGTCATCGCCGCCGGGGCTGTCGTTGTCGTACAGGCCGTCGCGCAGGCGCGTCTGGTAGCCGAAGTTGACTGCCAGTTCCCCGAGGCCCTCGCCCGCTGTACCGATGGCCGGCAGGTCGAGATTGCCCTTGAACTGGCGATAGTTGTAATTGCCGACCCCCGCCTTGGCGCGCAAGCCGAATTCACCGGTGGGCTTCTTGGTTATGAAGTTCACCGCGCCGCCGGTGGAGTTGCGGCCGTACAGGGTTCCCTGGGGGCCGCGCAGAACTTCGATGCGCTCGATTTCCGCCACGTCCATGGCCGAGCCGACCTGCTTGCCGACGTAGACACCGTCCAGGTACAGCGCCACTGCCGGGTCCAGCGACAGGTTGGCCGGAGCGCCGCCGGATACGCCGCGCATGTTGATGGCGGTGGCGGCGCGTGAGCCGGGCGAATCGTAGCCGGATACGCCGGGAATCTGACCGATCAGGTCTTCGCTGTTGTTGATGCCGCGGTTTTCGATATTGGATTCACTGAGGGCAGTGATGGAGATGGGGGTGTCCTGGCTGGACTCCTCGCGTTTCTGGGCGGTGACCACCACTTCTTCGAGGGCGCCGCCCTGGGCCAGTACGGGTAGTGCGGTGGGGGTCAGCGCCAGGCTCAGGGCCAGGGCGAGCGGACGCGGTGAGAAGGTCTTCGGTGACTGCATGTAAACCTCGCTGTACATCTTATAAAAGGCAGTGTGCTGCCTTGGTGTTATCGAGCAGGTAAAACTAAACCCGGAGTAAAGAAATTACTCGCGGCGCCACGATACGCCCGTCAGTTCTGACAGGCTATGGACATATTCTTCCAGCGGGGATGTTTCGGTATCGATTTCTATACTGCCGGGGGATGGCAGCAGGGTGGGCGTCGTCACGGCGATAAAAAAGGGGCGGCACCGTTACCGGAGCCACCCCGAAAAGAACCCGGCAGGGTCGGATCAGTAGTCGTAGCTCACTTCCAGGCCGTAGGTGCGCGGCGCGCCGTACTGCTCGGCGATCAGCCCCAGGGAACCGAAGTTCACAGCGAAGTTGGGGTAGTCGTCGTCGGTCAGGTTGCGGCCCCACAGGCTGACCCGCAGGTAGCCGTCGCCGACCTGGATATCCTCGAGGTTGAGGCGGGCGTTGACGATGGTGCGCTCGTCCATGCCCTGGTGGTCGTAGATGACCGGCTCGCCGCCGACCACCGCGCTCCACAGGGCGGTTTCCACCCAGTCGCTCTGCCAGTTGGCCTGCACATAGCCGGTGAGGTTGCCGAAGGCGGTGCGGGCAAACAGGTAGTCGGCGGAGACACTGACCTGGTGATCCGGGGAGGCGCCGCGCTTGGCGATATCCGAGGTATCGATGCAGGTAGTGGGGACGTTGGTCCCGCAGACCTCGGGGAATTTCTCGAAGTCGCCGTCCACATAGGAGTAGCTGAGGCCGAGGATGAGGTCGTCCAGCGGCGATACCATCATTTCCAGTTCGCCGCCCCAGCGGTCGGCCTCACCGGCGTTGGTGATCACGCTGGTGGCGGCGCCGGAGTCGGTCCTGATCTGGCTGACCTGCAGATCCTCATAAGTGTAGGTGTAGAGGGAGCCATTGATCCGCAGGCGCTGGTTCCAAAGGTCGCTCTTGAAGCCGATCTCGTACTGCTCGATGGTTTCCTCGTCGTAGGCGTTGTTGAACACCTCGCCGTTGAAACCGCCGCTGCGGTAGCCCGTGGCATAGCGGAAGAAGCCGTTCACCTGGTCGCTGAACTGGTAGGCCAGGGTGAAATTGCCGCTGACATTGCTGAAGCTCTCGGAAAGGCTGGTGACCTGTGCCGGCACCGGTCCGAAGGGCGTTTCATAGGCGCCGTAGTTGTAGTCGATATCCTTCTCTTCTTCGGTGTAGCGCAGGCCGAAGGTGAGGGCGATACGGTCGTCCATCCAGCCGGGCGTCCAGGTGGCCTGGGAAAAGGCGGCCCAGGCTTCAGTGGCGTTGTCGTAGTACTGGCTGCCGGCGCCGTTGAGAGGGGCGGCGAAGATGGCGTTGCGGCGATATTTCCCCTCGTCTTCGAAGTAGTACAGGCCCAGAGCGTAGTCCACCCGGTCGGTACTGCCCACCATCTGCAACTCCTCGGAGAACTGCTCGTAGCCGGTGTCGGTATCCTGCTTGGTGTGGAAGGCGCCGATGTTGTCGATGCCGTTCCACAGGCTGTCCACCTGGGCGAAGGCGTAGCCGGAAGACGCGCCGTAGAGCTGGCCCAGGGTCAGGTGCACCAGGTCGGAGTAGGCGCCGATACCGTCGGCGTTCTGGCGCGAGTCGATGTCTTCCAGGTCGCCGAAGACAGAGGTCTCCACTTCGCGGTAGGCGGTGATGGACTTGAAGGTCACATCGCCGAATACGCCCATGTCACCCGCTTCCCAGGTGGCGGTCAGGGAGTGGCCATCGACATCGTTCTGTGAGGCCGGCGCGAAGTCGGCCAGGCCGTCATCGGCGCGGCCCTCGCCGCGGTCCAGGGCGTTCTGGTAGGCGGCGATGCTCTGCTGCAGGGAGGGAATCCAGCGCTCTGCAATACGGCTGTCGGCGCCGGGGTTGGCGGCCCAGCCCTGGGCAGCCTGTAGCATGCCCTGCATGGCGCCGATGCGGCTGACATTGCCGCCGGCGTCCACCGGGTTGTAGCCCACGACCTGTTGCAGTGCGCCGATTTCATCCAGTTCGCTGTGATCGTAGTTGTAGTCGACGTAGACGCTGTCGGTGATGTTCCAGGTGACTGCCAAGCGCCAGGCCTGGCGATCCAGTTCGTCAAAGTCGTCACCGCCGGGGCTGTCGTTCTCGTAGAAGCCGTCGCGCAGGCGGGTCTGGTAGCCCAGGTTCAGGGCGAACTCGCCGAGCCCTTCACCGGCGGTGCCGAAGGCCGGCAGGTCGATGTTGGTCTTGAATTCACGGTAGTTGTAGTTGCCCGCCTTGGCGCTGGCGCGCACGCCGAACTCACCAGTGGGCTTTTTGGTGATGAAGTTCACCGCGCCGGCGGTGGAGTTGCGCCCGTACAGGGTGCCCTGGGGGCCGCGCAGTACTTCGATGCGCTCGATTTCGGCCACATCCATGGCGGAGCCGACCAGCTTGCCCACATACACGCCGTCCATGTACATGGCGACGGAGGGGTCCAGTGACAGGTTGGCCGGGTTGCCGGCGGAGACGCCGCGCATGGCCAGGCTGGATGCGCCGCGGGAGCCCGGAGCGGTGTAGCCGGACAGGCCCGGCAGTTCGCCGATCAGGTCTTCGCTGTTGGAGATGCCGCGATTCTCCACCGCGGTTGCGCTGAGGGCGGTGATGGAGATGGGGGTGTCCTGGCTGGACTCCTCGCGTTTCTGGGCGGTAACGACCACCTCTTCCAGCGCCCCGCCCTGGGCCAGTGCGGGCAGGGCGACAGGGACGCTCAGCAGGGAGATCGCCAGCGCCAGGGGCGCGTGGCGGAAGTGATTCGCGTGTTGCATGTAAGCCTCGCTTTTTTCTATGAGCAGACGCTTGTGCGTAGCCGTATGGTTGCGGGTAAAAAATTATATTGGGGGACAAAAAATGACCGCGGGCAAAGATACGCCTGCGGCGGGCGGGGGGCTACTTACAAAATCTGGCAGGGCAGCAAATGGAGTGTGAAATATTGAACCCGGGTGATGTCGGCTTCAGCCGCTGGCGGTGGGGCTCAGGGCCGTGCCGAGAAAGGCGGCGGCGGCCGCCATTTCTTCCTTGATCGCATAGTCGGGGTTGATCAGCCAGGTCATCAGCTGGTGCACATAGATACCGGTGAGGTGTTCGGCCAACTGGTCCGGACTGTGATCCGTGCGGATTTCGCCGCGCAGGATGCCGGCGTCGATCAGCGCCAGCAGAGCGCTCCGGGTGGCCGGGAAGCGGCGCGGATCCGCCGCCCCGGTCACTGCGTCTGTGCCCTGGTAGACCTGCAGCGATTGCAGCAGCAGGGAGCGGGTGAGCTGGGGGGTGACCTCCGTCATCGAGGCCACATAGCTGAAGAAGTTGTGCAGGCGTTCGCCGGTGGATACCGCATCGCGAGCGGTGGCTTCGATGGCTTCGGCGAAGCGCTCGTCCACCGCGGGCAGCAGGGCCTGCAACAGGCCGAGCTTGCTGGGAAAGTAATTGAACAGGGTCGGCTTGGAGATGTCGGCGCGTTCGGCGATGGTCTCCACGGTGGTGGATTCAAAGCCCCGGCGAGTGAATTCCTCCTGTGCCACGCGGAGGATGCGAGCGCGGGTTTCGCGCTTTTTGCGTTCGCGGCGGCCTTCAGTGGCGAGGGTATCCGTCATGTTTTACCTGAATTAAAGTTTTTACTTTTGGCCATTAAGCCCCATATCGTGAGCCCTGCCAACTCAGTAGTGGGGATATTCGGCGCCATTGCCGGCGCGGGGCTTTCGCTTGCAGCCACATTAGTGGTTCGGGTCGGTGAATAATCCCGCAGGGTCTCAACCCGGGCGCCCGCTTCCGCTATAATCGGCACCCTTAAGCTCCGGTCGCCCCGGATCCACAGCGCAGCAGTTTTGCAGGACAGTTCATGGCAGACAGCGACCTTATCCCCACCGTGCAGGTCTACAGCGGACAGAAATTCGTCAACGAGCGCGGCATTAGCGCCATCAAGGACGGTATCAAGTCCAGCAGCCGTGCCGGCGAGCGCCTGGCCAAACCTCACTGGCTGCGCATCCGCGCCCGCGGCGGCCCCACCTTCGAGAAAGTGAAGGGGATTGTGCACGAACACCGGCTCGCCACGGTGTGCGAGGAGGCGAAGTGCCCCAACATGAGCGAGTGCTGGAGTGCCGGCACTGCCACCATCATGCTGATGGGTGATGTCTGCACCCGCGCCTGCCGTTTCTGCGCGGTCAATACCGGCAACCCGAAAGGCTGGCTGGACCCTGAAGAGCCTGACAACACCGCCCGCTCGGTAGCGCTGATGGGCCTCAAGTACGTGGTGCTGACCTCGGTGAACCGCGACGACCTGCCCGATGGCGGCGCCGGCCACTACGCCGCCTGTGTGCGGCGAGTGAAAGAAGACAACCCGGACACCGCGGTGGAAGCCCTGACCCCGGACTTTCTCGGAGTATTGAAAGACGTCGAGACCGTGGTGGACTCCGGTATCGAGGTGTTCGCCCAGAACGTTGAGACCGTGAGGCGACTGACCCACCCGGTGCGCGACCCGCGCGCCTCCTACCAGCAGACCCTGGACGTGCTGGCTCACGCCAAGGCGCACCGCCCGGATGTGTTGACCAAAACCAGCCTGATGCTCGGCCTCGGCGAGACGGAAGAGGAAATCCGCGAGGCCATGGATGACCTGCGCGCCGCCAATGTCGACATTCTCACCTTCGGCCAGTACCTGCAGCCCACTGCCAACCACCTGCCCATCCAGCGCTATGTCACGCCGGATGAGTTCGAGCAGTACCGTCACTGGGGCCTGGAAAAGGGCTTCCTGGAAGTGGTTTCCGGCGTGTTCGTGCGCTCCAGCTACCGCGCGGAGCAGGTGCTGCAGAAGAATAATGTCGGCCTGTAGTTGTAGACAAGGATAAAGAGTTTCGGCAGCCCTGTGCCGCCTCATCATCCGCATTCAGAAACGCTAACCCACGTCCACTGGCAGCAGGTCACGCTGCCCCTGCCGGATGGGAGACAGCAGCCGCTTCAGGTATTGCGACTGGATCGCTGTGATGCCCTCGCGCCGGGCAACAAAATCTTCAAACTATCCGGCCTGCTGCGCACAGCTCGCCAGCGGGAGTGTCGGCGCCTGTTAAGTTTTGGCGGCCCCTGGTCCAACCATCTGCACGCGCTGGCGGCTCTGGGGCGCGAGATGGACCTGCAAACTGTGGGTCTGGTGCGCGGCGAAGACCTGGCCACCCCGACTCTGGTGGAAGCGGCTGGCTGGGGCATGGCGTTATATCCGCTCAGCCGCTCGCTATATCGCCAGCGCCACGATCCCGCATTCCAGTTGGCATGCATGCAGGACTATCGGGCAGACATGCTGATCCCCGAAGGCGGCGACTGCCCCGAGGGCGCGCGGGGGTGCCAGGTTATTGGCGCTGCCATTCGGCAGCGTTTTGAGAGTGGTGCGCAGGTGGTGGTCGCCACCGGTACCGGGACTACCCTGGCGGGTATTGTCGCCGGCCTGGACAAGCGCTTTCAGGTGCTGGGAATCTCGGCCCTGAAGGGCGCGCTGGATACGCAGCAGAGGATTCTGGCCAATCTCCAGGCACTGGCAGGCGACAACGATGAAACACTTGCTGACTGGCGGCTTTATCACGAGTTTCACTGTGGCGGTTTCGCCCGGACCAATAGCGAACTGCGTGCAGTGATCGCCTGGGGCGATCACCACGGCTTGCCGCTGGAGCCGGTCTACACCGGCAAGGCCCTGCTGGCCCTGCGCAGCCTGTTGTCCAGCGGTGATATCGATGCGGGCAGGCCGCTGGTGCTGGTGCACACCGGCGGACTCCAGGGCCGGCGCGGCTTTGACTGGCTGGCACTGGGGGCTCAGCCCGGCCACTGATCGCTACAGACAAAAAAACGCCGGGTTTCTATGCCTTTGTGGTCATAGGCAGCGACCAGTTGGGCGCTGCCGGGCCCGGCAAAGTGAGTGCTGAGCCGGCGCAGCAGGGCACCAGCCTCCAGCGCAGATGCCGATGAGTCTGGCCCAAACAGCGGTGCCAGCCATTGCAGGCGAGGCAGGATACGGTGGTGTTCGCCGCTGCCCGCGAGCAATGCCTCCACTTCGCGGTGGTGACACCACTGCTGCAGCCTGCGCCCCGGGTTGAAGCCGGGCGGGCCGGCACCTTCCTCCCGAAAATGTTGAAACAGGTAGCCCTTCATCTCCACCTCCGGCAGAGGATCGTCGATACCGATACTCGCCAGCTGTGCGCGGCCGGCGGGTAAACGGGAAAGCTGGCTCTGGTGCTCCAGCAGGCGCTGCAGTTTCAGATCCAGCCGGTCGCGACTGTTTGGGCCGAGCCAGTCCTGCCAGGTGCTGCTGCCGCCGCGGCGCTGCAGATAGAACTTCACCGCCAGTTCCAGGTGGACCGGTTGCTGGCGGCGGTGGCAGTAGTAGATGCAGTCGAATTCGCCGAGGGTGCGGCCACCCTCGCGCACCGGCAGGTTGTGGGCCAGCAGGTCCACTTCGCTGTCCTGCGCGAGAAAAAAATGCCACAGTGCCTCGAAATACAGGCCCAGACGTGTCGCGGCGTTCTGTTCCAGGTGCTCGAGCAATGGCGCCGGGTTGGTATCGAGGGTTTGCAGCCAGCGCTGCCGCTGTGTGGAAAGTGTAAAGGCAGTATTCGTAACGGGCGCTGAGACACCGGGCAGCTGCTCATTCAGCATTAGCGGCGCTGAAAAACAGGCCCAGAACAGGTCGCGCACCCGGGGGTGTCGCAGCTCCTTCAGCAGCAGGGCAGGGGGGTCGGATTGTGGCATGCATGCGCCCCGGTGAGTCTCGTGTTTATAATACCAGTCCATTCGGGGCGGAACGTAATCCATGCAGCCATCCTTCAAGAAAATCGGTATTGTCGGCCGCAGTCAGCAAGAGGGCGTGCAGTCTGTGCTCGAAGAGCTGCTGGCGCTGCTGCTGGAGCGCGAGCTGGAGGTGGTACTGGAGGAGCGCCTCGGGGATCTTTTACCCGCTGGCCGCTACCAGCAGGGCAGCGTCGAGGAGATTGGCGAGGATTCAGACCTGGTCATCGTGGTGGGCGGGGACGGCAGCCTGCTCAGCGCAGCCCGCACTCTGGCGCGTTATGAAACGCCGGTGCTCGGCGTCAATCGCGGTCGCCTCGGCTTTCTCACCGATATCAGCCCCGATGAGCTCAAGCAGCAGGTGCCCGCGGTGCTGGACGGCAAGTTCGAGCGCGAGCGCCGCTTTTTGCTGGACGCCCGTGTGACCCGCGACGGCAAGACCGTGGGCAGGGCCGATGCCCTGAACGATGTGGTGGTGAACTCCGGCACCTCGGCGCAGATGATAGAGTTCGAGCTGTCCATCAACGACACCTTTGTCTACCGCCAGCGGGCAGACGGGCTGATTGTCTCCACACCGACCGGGTCCACCGCCTATTCGCTGTCTGGAGGCGGCCCCATCATGCACCCCACCCTGGACGCGGTGGTGCTGGTGCCCATGTTCCCCCACGCCCTGTCCAGCCGCCCCATCGTGGTCGACGGCAACAGCGAGATCAGTATTCATATTCTCGGCCGCAACCGCATCCACCCACCCGTTACCTGTGATGGCCAGGTCAATATGACCGCGCGCCCCGGGGATTATGTGGTGATCAGCAAAAAGCCCCATCGCCTGACCCTGCTGCACCCGATTGGTCACAGCTTTTACGCCAGCTGCAGGGACAAACTGCGCTGGAGCTACGCCCTGGTTAATTGAAGAAGTGCACGCCATGAAAGACGGGTACCCGGCCCTGCGGGTGGGGCTCGAGGAGGACTTGCTGCCCCTCAGCGTGGCCCTGCACCAGCGCGGTGTCGGCCACCGCATCTACGAGGAGCAGGGCAAGCAGGTACTGAAAGTCCTGGATGACGCCCACGTGGCGCCGGTGGCAGAGCTGTACCGGGCCTGGCGCGCCGGGGAGGTTGATATCACCCTGGAGCGCAGCCGGACCCCGGCGGTACGCGATGGCGGCCTGCGGTGGCGCGGGGCACCGGTGACCCTGTTGCTGCTGGCGCTGAGTCTCGGCGGTTTCCTGCTGGTGTTTTTCAATGCGCCGCTGGCCTGGTTGTCCCAGTTGACCTTTACGCCCTTCGAGGTGCATCAGGGGCAGATCCGCTTCGAGTCCATGGGCGCGCAGTACTGGCGGCTGATCACGCCTGCCTTCCTGCATTTTGGCTGGCTGCATATCGTCTTCAACAGCCTGTGGCTGTGGGAACTGGGCGCCCGTATCGAGCGAGTCATGGGCAGCCTGAACATGTTCGGCCTGTTCCTGGTGATTGCGCTGGTGTCCAATTCGGCCCAGTACCTGTTCGGCGGCCCCGGAATTTTCGGCGGCATGTCCGGGGTGGTCTACGGACTGTTGGGCTTCGCCTGGGTGGCCGGCGCCCTGCAGCCGCGCTGGGGCATACAGCCGCGGCCGGCCATTATGCTGTTAATGGTGGGCTGGCTGGTGGTCTGCATACTCGGCGTGGTGGAGGTGCTGGGCTTTGGCGCGATCGCTAACGCCGCCCATGTCGGTGGTCTGCTCAGCGGCGCTGTTCTCGGCGCCCTGTTCGGTGGCCTGTCGCGCATTTCCAAAGCCTGAGGCGGGGGCGCTATAATCGCGCCCCTCGCAAGCAAAGCCCCGCCGCCATGGAATACCAGCAACTGATTGAAAGCCTGACCCCCGAGGTCTACGAAAAACTCCGCATCGCCGTGGAGATCGGCAAGTGGCCCGACGGCCGCCGCCTGAGCCCCGAGCAGCGTCGGGAATGCCTGCAGGCCCTGATCGCCTGGGGCGAGCTGAACCTGCCCGAAGAGCAGCGGGTGGGCTATATCGACCGCGGCCACAAGGCCGGCGATGTCTGCGACGATCCTGTCGGTAACGCCCCGGGGGACGAAATGCCCCTCAACTGGCGCGACTGAGCGCCCCGTAACAGGAGGCCCCTTGGCCCAGGAAATTTCCGCAGGTCCCCTGCGCAAGATGCACACGGCGCTGGAAGCGCCCGTGCAGTACCAGATGGTGCTCGGCGAGCACCGCGAACCCCTCAATGCCCTGCTGGGCCAGGCCCTGCGCCTGGACTACCGGGGCACCATCCGCTGCATCCATTGCGATCGCAAGACCAGCAAGAGCTTCAGCCAGGGCTACTGCTATCCCTGCTTCAAGCGCCTGGCCCAGTGCGACAGCTGTATTGTCAGCCCGGAGAAGTGCCACTACCACCTTGGCACCTGTCGCGAGCCGGAGTGGGGCGAGCAGCACTGCATGATCGATCACATTGTCTACCTGGCCAACACCTCCGGGGTAAAGGTGGGCATTACCCGTCACAGCCAGGTGCCCACCCGCTGGATGGACCAGGGCGCGACGCAGGCACAGCCGATTTTCCGGGTCGGCAGTCGCTTCCAGTCCGGCCTGGTGGAAACCCTGTTCAAGGCTCACGTGGCGGACAAGACCAGCTGGCAGACCATGCTCAAGGGTGCCGGTGAGCCGGTAGACCTGGAGGCCCGTCGCGCCGAGCTGACGGCCGCCTGCGCCGAAGACATCGCCCGCCTGCAGGATGAACACGGTTTGCAGGCCATCAGCGTGCTGGAGAGACAACCGGCAGTCGCCATCGACTACCCGGTGCTGGAGTACCCGGTGAAGGTGAAGTCCTTCAATCTGGACAAGACTCCTGCGGTGGAGGGCACCCTGCTCGGTATCAAGGGCCAGTACCTGATCTTCGACACCGGTGTGATCAATCTGCGCAAGTACGGCGGCTACCAGGTTGCCCTGTCACGACTGTAAGATTTTCTGAAACGACGCGAGAGGTAAACCATGCGCGACGCCCGGCCCAGTGCCATCTATCTGAAAGACTACCGTCCGCCGGCTTTTCTCATCGAGCGCACCGAGCTGGCCTTCGACCTGCACGAGGATCGCGCCATCGTGGAGGCTACGCTGCATCTGCGCCGCAATAGCGGCGTCGGGGCCGGCGAAGCACTGGTGCTGCACGGTCAGGAGCTGGAGCTGCTGTGGCTGGCCCTGGACGGGCGCGAGCTGGGGGAGGGCGAGTACTCTCTCGCCGAGGACAGCCTGAGCATTGCGGATGTACCGGATCAGTTCACGCTGTCCAGCCGTTGCCGTATTCGTCCCCAGGACAATACCTCCCTGGAAGGGCTGTACAAATCGCGCACTATGTTTTGTACCCAGTGCGAGGCGGAAGGCTTTCGCAAGATTACCTGGTACCTGGACCGCCCCGACGTGATGGCCGAGTTCGAGGTCAGTATCGAGGCCGAGAAAGCCCGCTACCCCGTGCTGCTCAGCAACGGCAACCCGGTGGCTGCGGAAGACCTGGGCAACGGCCGCCACCGCGCCCGCTGGCACGACCCCTTCCCCAAGCCCGCCTATCTGTTCGCCCTGGTGGCGGGGGACCTGCGCAGTGTCGACGACAGCTTCACGACCCGTGGCGGCCGCCAGGTCAGCCTGCGCATTTTTGTCGAGGAGAAAGACCTCGACAAGTGCGACCACGCGATGATCTCCCTGAAGAAGTCGATGCGCTGGGATGAAGAGGTCTACGGTCGTGAATACGACCTCGACATCTTCAACATTGTCGCGGTGGATGACTTCAACATGGGGGCGATGGAGAACAAGAGCCTCAATATCTTCAACAGCTCCTGCGTGCTGTGCAGCCCGGAAACCACCACCGACAAGGGGTTCCAGACGGTAGAGGCCATCGTTGCCCACGAGTACTTTCACAACTGGTCCGGCAACCGGGTTACCTGCCGGGACTGGTTCCAGCTCAGCCTGAAGGAAGGCTTTACCGTATTTCGCGACGCTGAGTTCTCCGCCGACATGGGCTCGCGCACGGTGAAGCGGGTAGAAGATGCCACCGTAATGCGCACCGCCCAGTTCGCCGAGGACGCCGGCCCCATGGCCCACCCCGTGCGGCCGGATTCCTTTATCGAGATTTCCAACTTCTACACCCTGACGGTCTACGAAAAGGGTGCCGAAGTGGTGCGCATGATCCACACCCTGCTGGGGCCGGAGGCCTTCCGCAAAGGCTCCGATCTCTACTTCGAGCGCCACGACGGCCAGGCAGTGACCTGTGAGGATTTCGTGCTGGCGATGGAGGAGGCATCCGGTACTGATCTCGGCCAGTTCCGCCGCTGGTACGCCCAGGCCGGCACCCCGCTGCTCTCGGTGGGCGGTGACTATGACGAGGATGCCCAGACCTACACCCTCAGTGTGCGCCAGAGCACAGCGCCGACCCCGGGCCAACCGGAGAAACAGCCTCTGTTGATTCCGCTGGCGGTGGGCTTGCTGGGGGACGCCGGCAATCTGCCCCTGCAACTGGAGGGCGAGGCACCCAATGTCGAGAGCGAAGACAACACCCACCTCGTGTTGAAAGTGACCGAGGCAGAGCAGCAGTTTGTCTTTAGCGGTGTTCGCGAGCGTCCGGTGCCTTCGCTACTGCGCGGCTTTTCCGCGCCGGTGCGTCTGGAATACAACTACAGTCGCGAGGAACTCTGCGCCCTGATGAGCCGCGACGACGACGGCTTTGTGCGCTGGGATGCGGCGCAGCAGTTGGCGATTTCGGTGCTGCAGGAAGTGGAGGGCCAGATCCGGGAGGACCAGGCAGCGCGTGTCGACCCCCTGTATCTGAAGGCCTGTGAGACCCTGTTGCAGGACACCTCACTCGATCCCGCCATGGTAGCGGAGATGCTGCGCCTGCCGGGAGAGGGCTACCTTGCGGAGCTGGCCGCCCGTCGGGGCGGCGCCCGGGTAGAGAGCATCCACCTGGCACGGGAAACAGTCCTCAAGGCCCTGGCGCTGCACGCCGAGGCCACCTGGCTGGAGGCCTATCGCCGCAATGTAGTGAATGCGCCCTATGCGCCAGTAGCCGGCCAGATTGCCGCCCGCAGCCTGCGCAACCTGAGTCTGGAGTACCTGGCACTGGCGCGGGAGGAGCACATTGCCCTGGCCCGCGCCCAGTATGCGAGTGCCGGCAATATGACCGACAGCCTGGCGGCGCTGCGCGTGATCAGCCAGCGCGGGACTGACGCCCAGCGCGATGAAGCGCTGGATGATTTTTACCGCCGCTGGCAGGCGGAAGCCCTGGTGGTCAACCAGTGGTTGCAGGTGCAGGCGACGGTGCCGGGGGAGGGCGCACTGGCGCGGGTGCAGGGGCTGTTGCAGCACGAAGCCTTCGATCTGCGCAACCCGAACAAGGTGCGCTCGCTGGTGGGGGGCTTTGCCAACGGCAATCCCCTGCAATTCCACCGCGCCGACGGCGCGGGTTATCGCTTCCACGGAGAAGTGATCGAAGCCCTCAATACCAGCAATCCGCAGATCGCTGCGCGCCTGCTGGCGCCGCTCACCCGCTGGCGCAACTACGCCGCGCCGCAGGGGGCTGCGATGCGCACTGAACTGGAGCGCTTGGCGGCGTTGCCAAAACTGTCGCCGGATGTGTTTGAGGTGCTCAGCAAGTCCCTGGTGGATTGATACGGTTCGGCCAGACTAGGCCCCCCGGCCAGGCCAGGCCAGGTTAGACCAGGCCTGGCCACCTCAGGTGGGGTACAGCGACAGGGCGTTGTTTTCGGCAGCGCCACTGCGGCTGCGCAGTTGCGGCCGCAGGGATTTTACACACTGGGCCAGGGCACTGCCGTCCCATTCTTCGTCGCCGCGGGCGAACAGGTTTTGCTCCAGGCGCTCGATGACCGTTGAGAGCTCGGCGCTATCCACCCGCCGCCTGAATTCGCTCAGCGACAGGCCGCGCTCGCCGGGGTAGAGGCTGCGCCCCCAGTCCAGCAGTGCCTGTCGCGCGGCGCCTGCCTGGCTGCCGGCGCAGGCCGCCATCAATTGCTTGTAGGCGTGGTTCTCATTTTCCGGGGGAAGGCTGGCTACCGGCTGCGCCGCGTCGCGCCTCGCCCGAAGCTGGCGAAACCACAGCCATCCGGTCAACAACCAGCCCAGTAAACCGGCCGCGGCGATACCGCGCCACAACCACAGTTCCCTGCTGTTACTGCTCGCGCCCGGGGCAATGGCGGCCGGCGTCGAAGGCTCCACTGCCGCTGACGCTTGGACCGGCGCAGTGGGCGTTGCGCTCGCGGCACTGACTTCGATTTCTCGTGCTGGCAGCACCGCCTCGCGCAGTTCGCCGCGCTCGGTGTCCCACCAGGGAATGCGGATTTCCGGGATGCGGTAACGACCCGCGACGGCGGGTACCAGGGCGGCGCTGTCCACGCGCTGGCCAACCAGGCCCCTGCCGCTTTCGGACTCGGTGATCTGCGGCTGATCCGGGTAGTAGCGCAGGCCGGCCTGGGCGGGGAATAGGGTAGGGGGCAGCTGTGCGCCCTGCAGGCCTTCACCGCGGATGCGCACCGTACGGGTGGCGCTCTCGCCGGCCTGCAATTGCTCCGGCGGTACCGACCACTCTTCCTCGATGGTCAGATTGCGCGCCGGTAGCCAGGTGGTGTTGGTGGGCCAGCTATCCGGGCGCGGGAGCACTTCGATGGTCAGGGGCTCGGTGCTGCGTCGCAGCAATGGGCCGTTGGCGCGATCAAACAGGCTGCGCCGGGCCAGGCTTTCGCGGGCGGAGAAGGTCTGGGCGGGAATCTCCAGGGTGCCGCTCTGTTCCGGGAAGATGGCATAGCGGATTTCGTGCACCAGCCAGGGGCGACCGTTCACGGTGCGCTGGTAGGACTTCTGTTCCAGTGGTTTGACGAAGGCATTGTCGATCTGCAGTTCAGTGACGCTGCGGTTGTCGAGATTCACTGCCTGCTGCAGGCGCAGGGTCAGCAGTACCTGGCCCTGCACGTAAACCCGGGAGCGATCGACTTCTGCCTCAAACAGCACCTGGGCATCCGCGGCGGGGTTTTGCGGCGGCGGGCCGACATTCACCTGCAGCGGGAGGCTGCGAGTAGCGCCACTGACCAGCGGGCCGATGAGGAGATCGCCCTGCCGCCTGGGCGTGATCTCCAGCACCAGCTGGCGGCTTTCGCTGCGCTGGCCATTGACGATATTGACGCTGCTGGTGGACGAGCGCTGCAGGATGTCGAAATCGCGCTGCACCGGCGTCAGATCCAGGTCACCGAGGTCTTCTCCGGCGGTGGCGCTGATCTCCAGGCGCAGGGTGTCTCCCAGGGCTACCTGATTGCGATCCACCCGTGCCTCGAGGGCGGCCAGTGCCGATTGCGCCAGTAACGGCAGCAATAGCCACAGTAGCCAGGCACCCCTGCGGGCGCCCTTACCAGTTCTGGTCATCTCGCGGTGCTTCTCCCTGCTGTTGTCGCTGTCGGCTTTCATAGCGGAATTTTTCCCGCAGCAGTCCGGATGGATCATCCGGCACCCGGCGCAGCCACTGCTCCAGGGCCTGATCGCGTTCGGTCTGCTCGGTCGATGGCTCGGCGGCCGCCGCCTGTTGTTCTGTGCTATCTGCTGCTTCTTCTTGCGGCTGACTACCCTGGGGTTGTTGGGGCTGTTCCTCAGCTTGTTCGGGCTCCCCGGGCTGCTTATTGCGCTGCTGTTGCGACTCTTCCTCGCCGGGCTGGCTCTGCTCCTGTTCCTGATCGGCTCCGGGTTGTTGCTGTTGCTGGTCGCCCTGATTCTGTTGCTCGCCGTTCTGGCTTTGTTCCTGCTGCTGTTGTTCCTGCTGTTCGCCGTCCTGGCTTTGTTCCTGCTGGTCCTGTTGTTGTTCCTGCTGCTGTTTCAGCTGCTCCAGTAGTTCGAGGTTGGCCTGGGCGTCGGCCTGGTCTGGCGCCCGTGCCAGGGATTCGCGGTAGGCCTCGATGGCCTGGTCCAGTTGTCCGGCGCGGGCCAGGGCATTACCGCGGTTGTACCAGTCATCGGCGCTGTCACCCTCGGCAAAGTGCCGGGCAGCGCCTTCGAAGTTGCCGGCTTCATAGGCCGCGGTGCCGGCCCAGGGTGCGCTGTCGAACAGTTCGCTGGCCTTTTCCGCATCGCCCGCCCGCAGGGCGCGCTGCCCCTGCTGGTCCGGTGTCAGCCACAGGTCGTCCCAGGCCTGGGCCTGGGCTGGCGCCGGTTCTCCCAGCCACAGCAGGGCGAGCAGGCCCAGTAGCACACCGCGCCGAAACAGCAACAGGGCGGCCGGCAGAAGCAGCAGGACCAGCACATAGCCCTGATCTTCCCAGTGGTCCGCGCGCCGCTCGGAGGTACTCAGGCGCTCCTGCCCCGGCAGGTCGAGCGCAGTGGCGATGTCCTGCAGATCGCTGTTGTCCAGCTGCATGGTGAGGTAGCGACCGCGACTTTTACGAGCCAGCTGGGATAATTCGGCGCTATCCAGCCCGGGAACGACGATAGTGCCAGAGGCGTCCTTGAGAAAACCGCCCTCCGGCAGGGGCAGGGGCGCGCCACTGGCGGTGCCGATACCCATCACGTCGAGCTCCACCCCGGCGTCCGCTACGGCATCGGCAATGGTGTCGTGCTGGTCGCGGGCGACGGCATCGGTAAGCAGCAGAATACGCCCGTCGCGGGCGCCACCGCTGTGCAGCAGTTGCAGCGCCAGGGAGACGGCGCCGGCGGCGTCGCTCCCGGGCACCGGCATCATGTCAGGGTTCAGGGCCGGTAGCAGGTTGGCGATGGTAGCCTTGTCGTCGGTGAGGGGGGTGACGACATGGGCGTCCCCGGCAAAGGCGACCAGCGCCGTCTGCCCCTCCTCGCGCACATCCAGCAGGTCGAGAATTTTCTGTCGCGCCCGGTCGAGCCGCGAGGGCGCCAGGTCGGCGGCTTTCATCGAGTAGCTGAGGTCCAGGATCACCACCAGCGCGTCCTCGCGCTGGGCCACCGGCTGCGGGATCTTGTGCAGGCTGGGGCCGGCCAGCGCAACGCAGGCCAGCAGCCAGGCCAGCAACAGCCAGGGCAGGGCATTGCGGCGTTTGTTGCCACTGCTACTGGATACCAGGTAGGGCAGCAATTCCGGGTCGATCACGGAACTCCAGCTGCCCGAGCGGCGCCGTGCGGCCAGCAGCCCCAGTGCAAGCAACAGGGCTGGCAGCAGGGCCCACAGCCATTGCGGGCGCAACAGGTGCAGGGCATCGATAGTCACGCGGCGGCCTCGCTGTTTGCCGTGGTACGCTGGAACAGGCCCTGGCGCCGGCAGTGCCAAAGTGCCAGCAGGAAGCTCAGCAGGACAGCGCCGGCCAGTGGCCAGTGGCCGAGGGCCTGGCGCGGGCGGTAGGTAGTGGCGTCCTGCTCCACCGGTTCCAGTTGGTCGAGGATCTGGTAGATCCCCACCAGTTCCTGGGGGTCGCGGGCACGAAAGTAGCGGCCACCGCTGAGTTCGGCCATTTGTTTCAGACTGTCCTCGTCCAGCTCTGCCGAGGGGTTTACCTGGCGGCTGCCAAAGCTGGAGCCAAACAGACCCGGCAGGGTCAAGCGGTCGGCGCCAATGCCGATGGTGTAGATCCTGATGCCCAGATCCCGTGCCAGGCGGGCGGCATCCAGGGGTTGCACTGAACTGGCGGTGTCCTGGCCGTCGGTGAGCAGGATCAGCACGCGGCTTTCGGCGGGGCGCTCTTTCAGGCGCTTGACGGCGAGGCCGATGGCGTCGCCGATGGCGGTTTCCTGGCCGGCGAAACCGATCTGCGCCTCTGCCAGGAAGCCGCTGACCGTCGCGGTGTCAAAACTGAGGGGAGACTGCACATAGGCGCGGCTGCCAAACAGGATCAGCCCCAGGCGATCCCCCTCGCGGCGGACGATAAAGTCGGCCCCAACCGCTTTTACCGCGTCGATACGGCGCAACTGGCGCTGGCCGACAATCATGTCTTCCATGCGCATACTGCCGGAAATGTCCACGGCCAGCATCAGGTCGCGGCCGCTGTTGGGTAATTCGATAGCCTCGCCAATCCACTGCGGACGGGCGGCCGCCAGTAACAGCAGCAGCCACAGCAGGTAGAGGCAGGCCAGCAATGGCCAGTTGCGCCCGCTGGGTGCCGTACCCTTTGCGCCCAGATCCTGCCATTGGTCGAAAAAGGGCGTACTTAAGGCGATTTGCTGACTATCGAGTCTTGGCAGCAAGCGCCGGGCCAGCCAGGGCAGGGGCAGAAGGAGTAGCATCCAGGGCCATTGCCATTCAATCACAGGCTGGCCTCGTGCTTGCGTATCCACAGCTGGCAACTTTGATAGATTGCATCCCGCGCCACTGGTTCGACAGCGGGGCGATAGTGGCTTGCGCTGAAGCTTGCCGGGAACAACTCACCTTGCACCCCCTTGATGCTGCCATTGAGAAACTCGCGCCAGCGCTCTCCGCTAAGGGCCGCCACTTCCGTGCGCGGAAAACTGCGCAGGGCCACGGCCTTCAACAGGCGGTTGCACTGGGCGCTGAAGCCGCTGTCGTCGTCGGCGGGCCAGGTGGACTGTAAACGTGACAATTCCGCCAGCGCCTGGCGGCGATAGCGGCGGCGCCGGTGACGACGCCAGATTTGCCAGGCAGCCAGCGCCAGCAGCAATAGACACAATCCCGCCAGTAGCCACCAGCCGGGCGCCGGGGGCCACCAGCCGGGCTCGGCCGGTGTGCGCAGGGGCTGCAGATTGGCCAGTGGATCAGTCGCCTGCATTCAGTGTTTACCCGCGACGTAGTAGTTCTGCAGTACTGGAAAGGGGGCCCTGGTGGTAGAGAATGCCAATAGCGGGATGCCCAGACGTTGTAGTTCCAGACTCCACTGTTCGGCTTCTGTAAGCGCCCGCTTGGTGTACTCGCGGCGCAAGTGCCTGTCACCTGTGCTGAGCTGGACCGTCTGTTCGCCATCGGTCACGGCGTAAACGCCAGCGCGGGGCAGGTTCAGTTCCAGCGGATCGTGGCAGGCCAGCGCGGTAATCTCGCAGTGACGGGCCAACTGGTAGAGATGCTCGCTGGCGCCATCGCGGGTGGCGTTGTGAAAGTCGCTGATCAGGTAGATGCTGCTGCCGGGGCGCGCCACCCGTCGCAGGTGCCCCAGCATATCGCTGAAGCTGCCGCCACTGGCGCTGGCCTGGAGCGGCAGACGGTGGTTGTAGTCGGCCAGGGCGGACAGGATGGCCAGTACATTGCGGCGGCTGCGGCGGGGGCGGATTTCCCGGTGCTCCACGCCGTTGAACAGCAGGGCGCCGACGCGGTCGCCCTTGTCCAGGGCGCTCCAGGCCAGCAGGCTGGCAAGGTGGGCCGCCAGTACCGACTTGAAACAGTGCCGCGACCCGAAGAACAGGCTGTTGCGCTGGTCCACCGCGATCAGCACCGGGCGCTCGCGCTCCTCCCGGAACAGTTTGGTGTGGGCGCTGCCGGTGCGCGCGGTAACCCGCCAGTCGATACTGCGAATGTCATCCCCCGCCTGGTAGCCTCGCACTTCCTCAAAATCGATACCGCGGCCGCGGAAGCTAGACTTGTTGGGCCCGGTGAGCTGGTTCAGGGCGCGCTTGCGCCTGCCGAGGTCGAGCTGGCTGCCCAGCAGGCGCAGGCCGATCAGCTCCGCCAGTTCACAGTAGGCGCCGCGGGGGGGTAATTGCAGTGCGCGTTGCGACATGCTTTCCGGCTCAGGCCACCGGCACCCGGTTCAGCAACTCGCGAATGACTGTGTCGGTGGTGACACCGCCGGCCTCCGCTTCGAAGCTCAACAGCAGTCGGTGGCGCAGCACATCGGCGGCGACCGCCTGGACGTCCTCCGGGGACACAAAGTCGCGCCCCTCCAGCCAGGCGTGGGCGCGCGCGCAGCGATCGATGGCGATGGTGGCCCGCGGGCTGCCGCCAAATTCGATCCAGCCCGCCAGCTCACTGGAGTAGTGCCCCGGCTCGCGGGTGGCGATGACCAGTTGCACGATGTACTCCTCGACGGCCTCCGCCATGTGCAGGTTGAGGACTTCCCGGCGCGCCTCGAACACTGCTTGCTGGGACAGGGGCGGCGGCGGTTCGCTGCTGCTGTGGGCGGCCTCGGCGCGGGTCAGGCGCAGGATGTCGCGCTCGGCCCGGGCGTCGGGGTAGCCGACCTTGACGTGCAGCAGGAAGCGGTCGAGCTGGGCTTCGGGAAGGGGGTAGGTGCCTTCCTGTTCAATCGGGTTCTGGGTCGCCATGACCAGGAACAGGTCCGGCAGGGGATAGGTCTTGCTGCCGACACTGACCTGGCGCTCAGCCATCGCCTCGAGCAGGGCGGACTGCACCTTGGCCGGTGCCCGGTTCACCTCGTCGGCCAGTACCAGGTTGTGGAACACCGGGCCCGGCTGGAAGTGGAAGCTGCCCTCCTGGGGCCGGTAGATTTCGGTACCGGTGACGTCGCCGGGCAACAGGTCGGGAGTGAACTGCACCCGGTGAAAGCTGCCCTCGATGCCGTCGGCAAGGGACTTGATGGCGCGGGTCTTGGCCAGCCCCGGCGCGCCTTCTACCAGCAGGTGGCCGTCGGCCAGCAGGGCAATAATGAGGCGTTGTACCAGGTGGGCCTGGCCGATGATCTGCTGGCTGAGCCAGTTTTCCAGTGCTCTTAGCTCTGCGCTTGCCACGCGGTCTCCTGTCGATTGAATGCTGTTGCGATGCGTTTGTGTACAGTGGTCGCGCCCGAATGCACTTCGGACAAGCGCCGGATTCTAGCGAATGCCCCGGCGCAGGCCAAACAGTGCGCCCGGGACTGTGCCTCTGACTGGCGCCCTGTGTAAAAGTTCCAGTCGTAACTAACGTCAGGGCCAGGTAATTGAACTAGACTAAGCGGCAAATATCGAGGCCGCCAAAGGCCCTGTTTTTTCGCCATAAAAGTGGAGTCCGCAAGAATCCGATGGCCTGGGATGCATTGAAAAACAGCCTGCTTGAAGAGCTGGCACAACGAATCGACAAACGCGGTGACGCGGAGGATCTCCAGTCCCTGCACAATCTGGCGGCCGCCTTCCTCTCGCGTTTTCCTGCCGAAGACATGCGCGGTCGCTCGGTGGAGAATCTCTACGGTTGCCTCTACGGTCTGTTGCGTTTCATGGAAAACTGGCAGGCTCCCGCAGCCAAGGTGCGCATATTCAATCCGCAGTTGCAGGGCCATGGCTGGGAAAGCAAGTACACGGTGGTGGCGGTGCTGTGCCGGGACATGCCTTTCTGTACCGCATCGGTCAGGGGCGAGCTGAACCAGCGCAATATCCGCATCCACGCCCTCGCCAGTTGTAACCTGGTCACCCGTCGCGACAGCGACGGCACGCTGCAGGCTGTACTGGACGACGACAGCGAGGACAGCGCCGATGAGGGACTGTCTCGCGAGAGTCTGCTCTATTTCGAGATCGGCCGCCACTCGGATATCGCCGAACTGGAGGAACTGCGCACCACCCTGGAGAGTGTCATGGCCGATGTGGCACTGGTGGTGGAGGACTTCCCCGTCATGCGCGAGCGCCTGACCGAGGCAGCGGCGGTTATCGACGACAGCACCTGTGTGGATGCCGACTATCGCGCCGAGGCCGCTGCATTCTGCCAGTGGCTGCGCGAGGATCACATGACCTTCCTCGGCTACGAATACCTGACGGTGGAGCGCAGCGGCTCCCAGTTTGCGGTGACGGTGGACAGCCGCCGCAGCCTCGGTCTTCTCAGTGCGCGCAGCAGCAGTGGCGCGCGGGACCTCGCCGCCGACCTCAACGCCATGCCGGCAGATGAGTTGCAGCGGCGCCAGCTCAGCTTTGCCAAGTCGCGGGTGCGCTCGCGCATTCACCGGCTGGCCTACCCGGACTACGTGGAAATCAAGGTCTTTGACGCCGCCGGAGAGGTGGTGGGGCAGCACCGTTTTATCGGTCTGTTTACCTCGACGGTCTACACCATGAATCCGGCACTGATTCCCATCCTGCGTCGCAAAGTGGAGCAGGTGGTGGCGCTGTCGGGCCTCGACGACGGCGAACACGACGGCCGCGAACTGGCCCGGGTACTGGAGCTGTTTCCCCGCGACGAGCTGTTCCAGTCCAGCATTCTCGAGCTCTACAACACCGTGATGGCGGTGAATCGCATCCAGGAGCGGCGCCTGACCCGCCTGTTCGTGCGCGAGGACGCTCACGGCAAGTTCGTGAACTGTCTGGTCTACATGCCGCGGGATCGCTATACCACCGAACAGCGGGTGACCATGCAGGGCATTCTCACCCGCGCCTTCGGGGCCGAGGAATCCGAGTTCACCACCCACTTTTCGGAATCCATACTGGTGCGCTGCCATTTCGTGCTGCGGGTTGATCCCAGTGCCGAGCGCCACTACGACGTCAATGAAATCGAGGAGCAGATTGTGCAAGCCACACTGGCCTGGGAAGACCGCCTGCGGATGCGCCTGATCGAGGAGTTCGGTGAGGAGCAGGGCGAGCACTACGCGCGCAACCTCGGTATCGGCTTTCCGCCCGGCTATCGCGACGACTTCGATGCCCGCGTGGCGGTGATGGACATACACAACCTGCTGAGCCTGGGCACACAGCGCGAACTGGCCATGCGCCTGTACCGGCTGCTGGAGGAAGACGACGACCAGTTGCGGCTGCGACTGTATCACCGGGGCGATTCCCTGCCGCTGTCCGACATCCTGCCGATCCTGGAAAACCTGGGGCTGCGGGTCGTTTCGGAGCGCCCCTACGGGGTGCGCGCCGCCGACGGCGAGCGCTACTGGATTCAGGAGTTCAGCCTGATTTATTCCCTGTCCAACAACATCGACCTGGAGCAGGTGCGGGACGAATTCGAAGATGCCTTCTCCCGTATCTGGTTCGGCGAGGCGGAAAACGACTCCTTCAACCGCCTGTTGCTGGGCACCCGCCTGAGCTGGCGCGAGATCGCCCTGCTCAGGGCCTACGCCCGCTACCTGCGCCAGCTGCAGTTCCCCTACAGCGTGGACTATATCGCTGAAACCATGGCCAACCACCTGCACATTACGGCGGGCCTGGTGGAGCTGTTCCTGACCCGCTTCTCTCCGGTATTCGACGGCGACGAGGACTGGCGTGCCCAGCGCGAACAGGCGGTAGAACAGCGCATCCTCGATTCCCTGGAGCAGGTGGAAAACCTCGGTGAAGACCGCATCATGCGTCAGTTCATTACCGTGATCAAAGCGACCCTGCGCACCAACTTCTTCCAGCAGGGCGACAACGGCGAACTGAAACCGTACTTCTCTTTCAAGTTCGACCCCCGCCAGATTCCGGAAGTACCGCAACCGGTGCCGATGTACGAGATCTTCGTCTACTCGCCACGGGTGGAAGGGGTACACCTGCGCGGAGGCAAGGTGGCCCGGGGCGGACTGCGCTGGTCCGACCGCCTCGAGGACTTCCGCACCGAGGTGCTGGGGCTGGTGAAGGCTCAGCAGGTGAAGAACGCCGTGATTGTTCCGGTGGGGGCCAAGGGCGGTTTTGTGGCCAAGAACCTGACAGCCGACATGAATCGCGACGAAGTCCAGGCGGAAGGGATTGAATGCTACAAGCTCTTCATACGCGGCCTGCTGGATATCACTGACAACCGGGTGGAAAGCGACATCCGGCGCCCGCTCCAGGTGGTGTGCAAGGACGAGGAAGACCCCTATCTGGTGGTCGCTGCGGACAAGGGCACCGCCACCTTTTCCGATATCGCCAACGGCCTCTCCGATGAGTACGGCTTCTGGCTCGGTGATGCCTTTGCCTCCGGTGGCAGCGCCGGCTACGACCACAAGAAGATGGGCATCACCGCCCGCGGTGCCTGGGTGTCGGTGCAGCGCCACTTCCGCGAAATAGGGGTAGACGTACAGCGCAGCGACTTTACCGTCGTCGGCATCGGCGACATGGGCGGGGATGTGTTTGGCAACGGCATGCTGTTGTCCGAGCATATCCGTCTGGTAGCGGCCTTCAACCACCAGCATATCTTCATCGATCCGGAACCGGAGGCCGCCAGCAGCTTCGCCGAACGCAAGCGCCTGTTCGAGCTGCCCCGTTCCAGTTGGGCTGACTACGACACTGGCCTGATCTCAGCCGGCGGCGGTATATTCAATCGCAGTGCCAAGTCCATCACCATCTCGCCGGAGATGCAGCAGCGCTTCGGTATCAGTGACAGCCGGCTGACTCCCAACGAACTGATTTCCCGCATTCTCAGGGCCGAAGTGGACCTGCTGTGGAACGGTGGCATCGGCACGTATGTGAAGTCTTCGCTGGAATCCCATACCGACGTCGGCGACAAATCCAACGACGCGTTGCGGGTCAACGCCAATGAACTGCGCTGCAAGGTGATCGGCGAAGGCGGCAACCTCGGCATGAGCCAGCTGGCGCGGGTGGAATACTGCCTGCACGGCGGTCGCTCCAATACCGATTTCATCGACAACGCCGGCGGGGTGGACTGCTCCGACCACGAAGTGAATATCAAGATCCTCCTCAACGCCATCGTGGCGCGCGGGGACCTGACCGGCAAGCACCGCAACCAGCTGCTCGAGGGGATGACCGAAGCGGTGGCGGAACTGGTGCTGGAAAACAACTACCGCCAGGTACAGGCTATCAGCCTGGCGGAGTATCAGGCACCGGAGCGCAACGGCGAGTACCAGCGCTTTATTGTCGATCTCGAATCCCGCGGCCGCCTCAACCGCGAACTGGAATTTCTGCCCTCCGACGAGGAGTTGGCGGAGCGGCGCGTGCAGGGCAAGGGCCTGACCCGTCCCGAGCTGGCAATTCTTGTGTCCTACAGCAAGGCCATGCTCAAGGAAGAGTTGATCGAGTCCGACCTTGGCAAGGACCCGCGCCTGGCGCTGCAGGCCATCACCGCCTTCCCGGCGCAACTGGTGGCGAGCTACGGCGATGAACTCAAGGTGCACCGCCTGCACCGGGAAATCATGTGTACCCAGATCGCCAATGACATTGTCAACCGCATGGGGCTGACCTTTGTGCAGCGCCAGCGCAAGGCCACCGGCGCGCCGGTGGCGGATGTCGCCCGAGCCTATACCACCGTAATGGACGTGTACGGCATCGGCGAGCTGTGGGAGGAGATTGAGGCCCTCGACCACAAGGTTGAAGCCCGGGTGCAGATGGAGATGATGCTGAACCTGATTCGCCTGGTGCGCCGGGCGGTGCGCTGGCTGCTGCGCAACCGCCGCCACGAACTGGCCCCCACCCAGTGCATCGCCGAGTTCGGCGAGGGCGTGCTGCAATTGCGGGAACTGGTGCCGGAACTGCTGCGCGGCCGCCTGCGCGAGCACTACAGCACGCTGGAGAAGCACTACACCGGCGCCGGCGTCGGCGAGGTCCTGGCCAGACGGGTGGCCAGTGCAGTGCTGGCCTACACCACGCTGGGGATCATTCAGGCCAGCCGTGAAACGGGATCCTCACTGGAGCAGGTGGCCCAGCTCTACTACTACCTGGGCGACAAGCTGGAACTGGACTGGTTCAGCGGCCAGATTCTCGCCAGCAAGGTGGACAACGAGTGGCAGGCCCTGGCCCGGGACACTTACCTGGAAGACCTGGAGTGGCAGCAGCGCACACTCGCGGTGGGCGCTCTGCGCCACTGGGGTGCGGAAGGCGACCTGGAGAGTTGCTATAAGCAGTGGGCGCGGCAGGAGGCGACCCTGCTCAAGCGCTGGCGGGAGATGCTGGCGGAACTGCACGGCACCAATTCCCCGGACTTCGCCATGTTCGCGGTGGCCAACCGGGAGTTGCTGGACCTGGCGCAGAGTTCGCTGCGGAATTGAAGCTCGCTACCGAGAGAGCGTGTAGTGCGCGCGGCAGCAGTGCGCCCAAGAGAAAAAAGAGGCCGGCAAATGCCGGCCCAGTTGTAGTGTTGTGAGTGTCTCTGTGGTTACAGAGCGCGAAGTTTGTGTACGCCGGAAACGCCGGTCAGCCCGTCCCAGTGATCGGAGCGACCTTCGCGCCATCCCGAGACCCAGTTCTGTCGATGCTCCTCGTTGGCGTGGGGGCAGTAGTCGATGCTGCGGCCGGAGAGTCCGACCTGGTAGCCGCGATCAAATGCCCGGGTGTTCATGTCGCGCTTCTGTCTTCTCATAGAGGATGCCTCCGTTGGAACCTTTCTTGCGCCGAGGGGATGGCTACGCACCTGTGGGGGTACGGACGGCGAAAGATAAGTGCTCCAGTTGTCTGTAGCGAGTTGTCTATGTGGGTATCGACGCAGAAACGCACGGCAATACCCGGAAGTGGTGCCCGCAGGCACAGTCTCATGAAAACAGAGCGGCGGCAGGGTGTCGACTAACGTTTTGGAACATAAGAGCGGCCTTTTTATAACGACAGCTTGTTAAAGTGGGCAATCAGCTGCGCGCAGGCCCCGCCGCGGCGCCGATGTAGCCCAGCATGGCGGCCCGGTACAGGGCCTGGGAGCGGCCCGATACCGCCAGTTTGCGTGCCGCATTGGTGATGTGGAAGCGCACCGTCGGCAGAGAGATGTCCATGATCAGGGCCACCTCGGCATCGGTCTTGCCCAGCGCCGCCCACTTCAGACACTGGATCTCTCGCGGCGTCAGTCGCGGCGGCGCTTCCATCCGGGCCCGGGTGCTGCAGTCGCGGTAGCTCGACAGAAAAGTGAGGGTCAGGGTCAGCAGTTCGCTGGCGTGTTGCTGGAAAATCTCCGCCACGGGCAGTTTCGCGTCCGCACTGGCCCATGCGATCAAGCCGATGACCCCACCGGGGAGATGGCAGGGCACCAGGATGGCGGCCTCCACCCCGAAGCCATCGAAGGTCTCCTGTTCGTTAACCGCTTCAAGTGCACCGTTGTGGCGCCAGCTGGCAAGCTGGCCCCGCTGCAGGTAGAAGGGCTCCGCACAGACGCGGCAGGCCTGGATGATGGCGAGGCGCAGGGCAAAGCCGGGGTCTTCCCAGTAGCGCAGCTCCGGATCCAGCCAGCGAAAGAGCGACTCCGCCAGGGGGCGGCCCTCGCGGTCGAGCAGCGGGTGGGGGCTGGAGATGTCGGCGCTGGCGGCGATATAGGGCAGACCGATGCGCTTGCCCACAGCGGCCACTGCTTCGGCCAGGCCCTGTACTTCGTCCTGCTCGAGCGCGTGTTGCGCCGATGTCGACACCACTGCCATAAGGGGGTTCTCTCTGCACTTTTCGCGCCCAAGAGTGCCCTGTGCCCGGGTTGAGTGCAAGGTCGAAACGGTCGTCTGAGCGCGATGCAGGCTCGCCGCCTGTCCACGGGGCAGGCGGCGGGCCGCAGAGTGGGAAGCCGGTGACCGCGTCATCAGAAGCGGTAGGTGAAGCTGGCGCCGTAGGTAAGGCTCTGGCCGGGGAAGCGCACCACGGTATTGGCGTTGGAGGCGACCGCCTTCCAGTAATACTCGTCGGTGAGGTTGGCGCCCCAGAGACTGACATTCCACGTGTCATTCAGTGAGTAGAGAGACGCTGTGGCGTTGAACAGGCCGTAGCTGTCAATCCGGTGGTCAGCGTCATTGGCCAGGTTGCCGAAGCTCTCGTCCTGGTAGCGCCCGTTCAGGGTCAGCGACATGCCCAGGCCGTCGCTGATCGGGCGGTCGTAGATCAGGGTCAGGCTGCCGGCGGATTCCGGGCTGTACAGGAAGTGCTTGCCATCGAAGTCCGCGGGCTGGCCGGCGGCGTCAATCCCCTGGTAACCCTGCACTTCGGTGCGCAGCAGGGTGCCGCCGAGGATGGCGGTCAGGTTGTTGGTGACGGCGAAGGTGATCTCGGCGTCCAGGCCGTAGGCCTCGGAGTCCGGTACGTTGTTGATCCGCGACAGGGCAGTGTAGATCGGGTCGGCGAAGTACACGCTCAGCTGCTTGTCGCTGTAGTCGTAGTAGAAAACAGAGGCGTTGAACTGCATGCGCTGGCTAAACAGTGCGGCCTTCATGCCCAGTTCGTAGGCCAGGATTTCCTCCTGCCTGGCCGGGGCATTCTGGGTGGAGATATTGGCGGCGTTGACCGGCGTGACGCCGGCCTTGGTGCCCTGTGACACAGAGGCGTAGTACAGGCTGTCGACAGTCGGCGTCCAGTTGGCCACCACGCGCCAGGCCACGTTGTCCTCGTCCAGTTCCGACTCGACGCTGCCAAAGCTGAGTATTTCCGGATTGAAAGTGTTGCAGTCGTTGGCGCCGATGGGGGCCACGAAGGCGCCGTAGCTCTGCAGGAACAGCGCGCGGTTGGTGACGTTGACGTTGGGCAGCATGCTGCCGTCCACGTCGCTGGAACAACCGTTGTAGTCCTGCTCGTCCTCACTGTAGCGAATGCCGGTGGTCAGGGTCAGGCTGTCGGCCAGGTCCCAGTCCACGCTGGCGAATACGCTCTTGGTGGTACTGTCGATGGTGGCGCTGTCGCGGTAGGTGCGGAAGGACTCCAGGGCGTCCTGCACGGTGTAGCCGAAGGAGTTGAAGGGGGTGCCGAGCAGGGTGGAGGTGATCACAGAGATCATGTTGGAGTTGGCGTTGTCACCCAGCAGGGTGCGGTTGGCATCCAGCACTTCGTCCTTGGCGTAGTAGGCGCCGACCATCCAGCGGGTATTCTCGGTGCTGCCCTCCAGGCGCAGCTCCTGGGAGAGGCTTTCGATGTCACCGTAGGCATCCTGCACCAGAATCTCGAAGGGTGCGCCGCTCCAGTCCGACAGCGATTGCCGCTCGAAGTCCTGGTAGCCGGTGAGGGCCACCAGGCGCAGGTCGTCATTGATTTCCCAGTCGATGTTCAGTTTGTAGGCGTCGAGTGAGCTGTCGTGCTCCAGGTTGCCGCCGAGGCCCGCGCCGATGCCGAGGTCGGTGCCGCGTTTGGTGGCGCTCACCCAGTTGGCGTCTTGCGAATTCCTGGGCCGGTTATTGGCGATGTAGTCCGCCAGGCCGGGTTCGTTGAACAGGCTGGGCTGGCCGCCGCCACCCGGGGTGGTGGCCGGGGTAAAGCCGATGGCCTGGGCGGCCAGGGTGTCGGAATTGTCGCGCCAGCCGTTGTAGGAAACGTCGATACCCAGGGTGTCGGTGGGCTGGAAGGCCAGGGCAGCGCGCACACCGGTACGGTGTATTTCACCGAGGGTCTCGCGGCTGTCCATGGCTTCCTGCCAGCCCTCGTTGCTGTCTTCGTTGCGAATGGACAGGCGCGCCTGCAGGCGGTCAAACAGCGGGCCGGATATCATCGCCTCCTGGTTGAATGTGTCGTAGTTGCCCACTTCTGCGCCTACCATCGCCTCGAATTCTTCCGTCGGCTTGTTAGTGACCAGGTTGATCAGGCCGGCGGTGGTGTTGCGGCCGAACAGGGTGCCCTGGGGGCCTTTCAGGACTTCCACTCGCGCCATGTCGAACATGGGCCCGGCGTTGAGGATGGGGTAGGGGTAGGCTACCTCGTCGACGTAGGTGCCCACCGTGGAGGTGGAGGACATGTTAATGGTGTTGAAGCCCACACCACGCAGGGTGTAGGTCGGCACTCCCTGGTAGCTTTGGGCCACGGTAAAGCTGGGCACGACCGCGGTGAGGTCATCGACATCGTCGATGCGCAGCTGTTCAAGGCGCTGGCCCTGGTAGGCCTGGATATCCATGCCGACGTCGTTCACCGATTGCTCGTAGCGCTGGGCCGTCACGATAATGGTTTCCAGTGGCAGAACCTCGTCGCCCTGTGCCTGTACGGCGGCGCTGCCCAGGGGCATGGCGAGCAGGGCGATGGCGCGGGCGAGGGTATGTTGCCTGGCGGGGACGGATTTTCCGGGGTGGGTTGCGTTCACGGTGAGTGCCTCTCTGGTTATGTTTTTATTGCCGCCTACGGTCTGCCAGGTAGGGGTACCGAACAAGCTGTCGATAGTGATAGGGCTTTTTGTGTTACTAAGTTATTGAAAATAAAGGAGTATATTTCCTATCGCGAGAGTCTGTCGGAATCCGGGTCTGGCAGCGAAAAGCCGCCGCCAAAGTGCGGATGAGGCAGTGCTTTGCGACCCCTTGCTCCGCAGCACCGGCCAGCGTGCTAAGGTCGCCTATTCGACTACTTGTGCTTGCAAACTCCGGGAGACTTCTTCGTGTTACCTGCGCCCCTGTTACTGTTCTGTCTGTTGTCGCCACTCCTCGCCACGCCTGCGCTGGCCCTGACCGCCGAAGAAACGGCTGTGACTGCGGCGGTAGATCGCAGCGTTGCGCGGTATACCCAGGTGCTGGAGCGCGCCGTGAACATCAACTCCGGCAGCATGAATTTCGACGGCGTACGGCAGGTGGGTGAGTTGTTTGCCGGCGAATTCAGGGACCTCGGGTTTCAGGCCAGCTGGGTTGACGGAGAGCCCTTCGGGCGGGCGGGGCACCTAGTGGCCAGCTACGGTGAACGCGGCCCGAAGGTGCTGTTGATCGGTCACCTGGATACGGTATTTGCCAGCGACAGTGCGTTTCAGCGCTTCGAACGGGTGGATGAGCATCATGTGCGCGGCCCGGGTATCACCGATATGAAAGGCGGCAACGTGGTGATGCTGTTGGCGCTGTCGGCCCTGCGCGAGGCCGGCGTACTGGATGAGCTGCAGCTGAAGGTGGTGCTGACCGGTGATGAAGAGCTGCGCGGCAAACCCCTGGCCCTGGCCAATGCGGCCCTGGTGGATGCTGCGGTGTGGGCCGATATCGCCATCGGCTTCGAGGACGGCGACGGCGACCCGGCCACCGCGGTGATCACCCGCCGCGGTGCCAGCAGCTGGCGGCTGGAGGTGAGCGGCAAGCCTGCTCATTCCTCCCAGGTGTTTCGCGAGGACATCGGCGACGGCGCCGCCTTCGAGCTGGCCCGTATTCTCAGCGCCTGGCGCGAGGCGCTGCGGGAGGAGGAAAACCTGACCTTCAATCCCGGGGCCCTGGTGGCCGGCACCGACGTGACGCTGGATCCTGCCAGTGGCCGTGGCACGGTATTTGGAAAGAGCAACGTGATTGCCCGCAGTGCGCTGGTGAATGGCGGCATCCGCGCAGCGTCGCCGCAGCAACTGGAGCGGGCGTTGCGGGTCATGCGCGCGATAGCCGCTGACAACAGCCCCCACACCAGTGCCGATTTCCAGTTCAGTGAAGGTTACCCGCCGATGCCAGCTACCGACGGCAACCGGAAACTGCTATCCCTGTACACCGCCATCAGCGAGGAGCTGGGCTACGGGCCGGTGGCGGCGGTGGACCCGCGCCGGGCTGGCGCCGCTGACATCTCCTTTGCCGCTGCCCACGTCGACATGGCTATCGACGGCCTGGGTTTAATGGGAGAGGGCGGACACACGGTGGATGAGGCGGCCGACATGCGCACGTTGCCGATGCAGGCCATTCGGGCTGCTATCCTGCTGCTGCGCCTCTCCCGGCAGCAGGCTGAGTAACTGCACCCTGCCAAAACCTGCCATCGGCAATGGATCAATAAAAGGAGACTTCCATGAGTAGCGTCTCATCGACACACCCTACATCGACCCCGTACACACTCTACGGCGGCGAACTGTCGCTTTACACGGGCAAGGCCCGCAGCTACCTGCGCTACAAAGGTCTGGACTTCGAAGAGAAACCTGCCACGCGGCAGGTGTACAAGGAGTTCATTGTGCCCCGGGTCGGCGCCGCCATTGTGCCGGTGCTACAGACACCGCAGGACGAGGTAGTGCAGGACACCACCGACATTATCGATTTTCTCGAGGCGCGGCATCCCGAACCCCCGGTGTACCCCGGCGGCCCCCTGCAGCGGCTGGTGGCCCTGATGCTGGAGTTCTACGGCGACGAGTGGCTGGTGATTCCCGCCATGCATTATCGCTGGAGCGTGGTGGACCAACAGTACGACTTCATCATGCGCGAGTTCGGCGCCATGAGTGACCCGGACGCCAGCGAGGAAGAACAGATCCGTCTCGGAGAAAAACTCTGTGCTCCCTTTCGCGGCTCGATTTCCGCCCTCGGGGTCACGGCGGAAACCATTCCCGGCATCGAGCGCGCCTACGCCGACACCCTGGCGGATCTGGATGCTCACTTTGCCCAGTACGATTTCCTGCTCGGCAGTCGCCCCTCCATCGGTGACTTCGGCCTGATCGGTCCCTTGTACGCCCACCTCGGGCGCGATCCGGTACCCCGCGCGTTGATGGAGCGCACGGCGCCCAACGTTTACGCCTGGGTGCAGCGTATGAACGCCCCCAAACCGCGCAGCGGTGAATTCCTGGCTGACGACAGGGTGCCGGATACGCTGCTGCCAATCCTCGCCACCATGTGCCGGGAACACCTGCCCGATGCGGTGGACGTAGTCACCCACAACGCCCAGTGGCTGGCCGCCAATCCCGGCGGCAGTCTGCCGCGGGTGCTTGGCTTCCACCCCTTTACCACTGGCGGCGCCACCGGCACCCGCTTCATTAACAGCTACAGCCAGTGGATGTTCCAGCGCTGCCTGGATCACTACGCCGGCCTCGAGGGGGAAGACCGCCAGCGAGCCGACACCCTGCTGACCAGTGTCGGTGGCCTGCAGGCACTGCGCACGCCCATCGGTCACCGTCTGCGGCGTCAGCCGGGACAGCTGGAGTTGGTAGAGTCCTGAGCGCTGGCGGCTGAACCAATCGTGTGCAGCGGAGTCCGACACTTCGACTATGCTGTTGCTACAGCCAACGAGGAGATTCACCATGACCGAAGTTCGTATTGCCGACAATCTGCCCGACTGGGTCAAGGACCATGTGCAGCGCTATCTTGCCAGCGACGGTGCCGATGGCCACTACTGGGATGCCAGCCTCGGCGGGGGCGAGGGCATGATTGCCACCCTGCTACTCACCACCACCGGGCGCAAGAGCGGTAAACCGCTGATACTGCCACTGATCTACGGCCGCGCCGGTGACGGCTACTGCGTCATTGCCTCCAAGGGCGGGGCGCCGGCTCACCCCGCCTGGTTCCTCAACCTCGAGGCCGATCCCGAGGTCGAGGTACAGGTGGGGGCCGACAAATTCCGCGCCCGGGCCCGGGTGGCGGAAGGGGATGAGCGCGAAGCCCTGTGGCAGCAGATGGTGGACATCTACGCGCCCTACACCAAGTACCAGCAGGCCACCGACCGGCGTATCCCGGTGGTGGTGCTGGATCCGATCTGAGCCTCCCGTTAGCGCTCAGGGGGTGCTGGTGGCGGTCTCGGCAAACAGCACTGGCACCGCCGAGTCGGGGCTGCCGATACCGCGGATCAGGTGCAGGCTGCCGCAGAAGTCCTCTACCAGCGCGGTGCAGTTCTCCACCCAGTCGCCATCGTTGCAGTACAGCACATCCTCGTACTGGCGAATGACGGGGTGGTGCAGGTGGCCACAGATAATGCCGTCCAGGCCGCGCTGCCGGGTCATCAGCACGGCGGCGTCCTGATAGGCGGTGATGGCCTGTTCCGCCTGGGCGATGTGGCCCTTCACCCACTTGGCCAGTGACCAGTAGGGCTTGCCCATCAGTTCCCGACCGCGGTTGACCCAGCGGTTGACCCACATCAGGAAATCGTAGGCGATGTCGCCAATGGCGCGGTTGAGCCGGCTGTAGCGTACCGCGTAGTCCAGTTCGTCGCCGTGGATCACCAGGAAACGGCGCCCGTCGGCAGTGTCGTGTACCGCCTCCTGGCGCAGGTGCACGTTGCCGAATTCACTGCCGCAGAACTCGCGGAAATTCTGGTCGTGGTTGCCGGGGATGTAGATGATCTCCACCTGTTTGCGCGACAGCTTCAGCAGTTTGCGCAGCACCTGGTTGTGAGCTTCGGGCCAGAACACCCGGCGGTGCATGGCCCACACGTCCACGATATCCCCCACCAGGTAGAGTCGTTCGCACTTGACCCGGTCCAGCAGGGCCAGCAGGTAGTCCGCCTTGCAGTGGATACTGCCCAGGTGAACGTCCGATATCCACAATGTGCGGCAGTGGATTTTGCCGTCGGTGTTCAGTGCCTCCATGGTGTGCCCTCCCCGTGGCTATGTGGCGCTGTCGTCCCCCGCGCCGGCGCCGAGATAGCGCCTGCGCTTGCGTTCGGTGAGCCGGGTCAGGTCTGCCAGGACAAAAGCGTCGACACAGTCACCAAAATCGTGATCCACATTGAATGCGGTAAACACCACGCCGTCCGGCTCCAGCGCCTGGGCGTAGTGTTTGTAGAGAACCGGCAGCGGCAGGCCCTGTTCCGCCAGGGTGTCGCGCAGTGCCTTCAGGTCCTGCTCCCGGTCGAGTCCGGCACACTCGCTGGCCAGTCGCTCCTGCAGCCCGGCGGGGAGGGTGAAGGGACTGCGCGGCGCGACTTCCAGGCCGCGGGCCGGGTAGTGGGTGCCGTAGTGCCAGGCGATGCGGGCTATCGCCTCGCTGCCGTACAGGCGGCTGATCGAAGCGGGGCCATAGAGATAGCGGTAGCCGGGGTTGCGGCGCAGGAAGGCGCCGATACCCTGCCACAGGTAGTCGAGGCTGTGGCGGGTCTGGTATTTGGGTTGCACGAAGCTGCGACCCAGTTCCAGGCCCTGCTCGAGGTATGGCCGCATGCCCGGGCCGAACTCGAACAGGGTGTGGGTGTAGAGGGCGTCCATGCCGCCCCGGGCCAGCAGGGCCGGGGCGTCGCCGAGGCGATAGGCGCCGGCGATTTCCATATTGGCAGCGTCCCACAGCACCAGGTGCCGGTAGTCGCGGTCGAAACGGTCGATGTCGCGGGGCCTGCCGGTTCCCTCGCCGACACTGCGGAAGGTCAGTTCCCGCAGGCGGCCGATCTCGCGCATCACACAGGGGGCATCGTCCATGCGGCACAGCACGATCTGCTTGCCGTCCACCGTGGCGCCCAGATTCTCTGCCTCGGCCAACTCGCGCTTGAGCAGCAGGGGATTTTCCGGCGCGGCGACGGTTTCCACCGAGCGGAATACCGGGCTCCGGTCGCGGGCGATGCGGTAGACATGCTTGCGAAACATCTGCGCCAGTTTGCGCGCCGACAGGTCTAGCCCCGCGTAGTTGTCATAGGGGATGGACTTGCCGACCCGGGCTTCCACCGCGTTGTGGCTCTGCTTGAACATCTCCCGCACCAGCCACAGGGTCGACAGGGGGCGGGCCAGGAAGGACAGGCTGTAGAAGAAGAGGGAGTTGCGACCGGCCACAAACACCGGCAGTACCGGTGAACGGGTAGCGCTGGCGATCTTGATGAATCCGCTCTGCCACTCGCCGTCCTTGACGCCCTTGGCGCCAAAGCGGGACACCTCTCCGGCGGGGAAGATGATCAGTGCGCCGTCCTGTTCCAGATGCTGGCGAATGGCCTTGAGATTCTGCCGCGCTGTGCCGCCGCCCATGTTGTTGACCGGCAGCAGCACCGGGTGCAGGGGTTCGATGGCGGTGAGCAGGTCGTTGGCCACCACCTTCACGTCCGGGCGCACCTGCCGCACCAGGCTCAGCAGGGCCAGGCCGTCGAGGGAACCGATGGGGTGGTTGGCGGCAATCACTACCCGGCCACTGGTGGGAATACGAACTCGCTCGTTATCCCGCAGCTTCAGGGTGAAGTCGAAGTAGTTGAGGGTGGCGTCCACAAAGTCGAAGCCGCGCAGGTGGGGGTAGTCGCGGCCGAACTGTTCAAAACGGGACTGGTAGAAAAGAAAGCCCAGGAAACGCGACAGGGTGTGGGCACTGCGCGCGTGGCGCTGGAAGAAGGAGGGGTAGCGGGACTCGAGAACGCTGCGAACGTCGAGCATGGCCTGTCCTCAATCCACGATCTGCTGGAAGTCGTCCTGGCCGTGCCACACCGGACCGCGGCGTACTGCCTGCAGTCGGGGCTTGCCATCCATCACGTCAATCCTGCCGCCGCGGTGCAGGAATTCCTCTACCTGCTCGCGAATCTGATCGCGTATCCGCTGCTTTTCTCCGGGGTTGAACTCCTGATTACTGCGCGCCATGGCCAGAACCTCGCCTGCGGTGAATGTGAGGCAAGGATGGCGAGCCCCTGTTGCAGGAAAAAGACGTTAATTTGAAACATTTGTGACGATGCGGCCGCGGAGATTCCGGCATTTCTTCACGCTTTTGGCGTGTACCGTGTGGCGGCCGTCAACATTTCGAAGATTGCTGAAAACTTTAACAAAACTGTCATGTTCGGCGATTAGGATGCCCTCATCTGCACCGGGCTCCGCGCTGGAGTTTGGCTGTTGTTTGGCAAGTGCCTCAGCAGCTACCGGGCATCGGGTTTTTCTTGATCGGGAGTTGAAGCGCATCAACATGAAGAAATCCTATCTCGGTATCGGGCTGGTGGCCTCCCTGGTTTCACAGCATTCGCTGGCGGGCGGCCTCTATCTGCAACTGTTTCTGGATGAGGCGCCGTTGCGCGGTGTTCAGGCGACACTGGACGGTGTGCCACTTGGCAGCACAGACAACCGCGGCTCTACAGAAGCTGAACTGGAGGGCGGTAAACACACCCTGAGCCTCAGCGATGACGACATCACCTTCCCGGTGGAATTTGAGGCGACTGCCGATGAAGACGTGGAGATCAGCGTGGTCTTCACCTCTGCCGAGGGCGACGAGCCCCGCGTGGAAGTTCGCAAGTTCCGTCAGGGCGATGCCAGTGCCGACGGTTATGTCACCGGGGTCATCTCCAACACGGCGGACGCGCCCATCGCCGGAGCGACCGTGCTGGTTGCCGGCGCAGGCGTTTCCGCCGTTACCAACGAGCAGGGGATCTACCAGATCGATGTACCCCGCGGCGAGTACGACCTGAAAGTATCCCACCCCGACTACAAGGCAGCCACGGTCAGTGGCGTTCGGGTACTGGCCGACCTCGGTGTGACCGCCCAGATCAAGCTCTACGCTGATTCCGCCAACGATACCGTCCAACTTCCCTCTACTGCCCTGGAAGAAGTGGTGGTGATGGGCGTATTCAACCCGGTTGACGACGCCGCCACCATGGAGCGTTACGCGACCTCCATTACCAATGCCATCGATATCACCCAGCTGGAACGTTTTGGCGATTCCGACGTGGCCTCTGCCCTGAACCGGGTGGTGGGTGTGGCGGTGACCGACTCCAAGTACGCCACTGTGCGCGGTCTCGACGGACGCTATATTTCCAGCACCCTGAACGGCCTGCTGATGCCCAGTACCGATCCCCAGCGTCGCGACGTCCAGCTGGACCTGTTTCCCACCAATATTCTCGGTGGTATCGAAATCCAGAAGTCCTACAGCCCGGACCAGCTCGCCACCACCACAGGCGGCTCGATCAAGATCAACACCCGCGGCCTGCCCGATGAGCGTGTGTTCAAGGTGGGCGTGTCCGGCGGTTACAACTTCGATGTGACCGGCGATAAAATTGTCAGCTACCGCGGCTCCAACGACGACTGGCTGGGCTTTGACAGCGGCCTGCGCGACCTGCCGAACAACGTAGTGCGCGCCACTGACGGCGGCAGCTCCCTGACGATCTGCGACCCGGCCATCGACCCGGTGCGTTGTACCTCTCCGCTGGATGCCGCCCAGTACGGCGTGGAATTCCAGGACGACTACAACATCAGGGAAAAGTCTGCGGTGCCAGACGGTGGACTGTCCATCTCCTACGGTGACCGCTACGCCCTGGAGGGCGGGGAAATTGGTTTCTACGCCGCTGGTGACTATGGCTACAAGACCAGTGATCGCGGCACGGCGAAACTGAACAACCCGCTGGATGTTACCGGTACTTACCAGCGGGCAGAGGAAACCATCACCCTCAACGGCTACTTCGTTGCCGGCTATGAGTACGGCGCCGCCGACGAAATCCTCAGCAAGACCATCCTGCTGCGCAACAGCGAGGACACCACCCGCTATGAGAGTGGCGTGGACCTTTTCGAGGACACCCAGGTCGACCAGGCCATCCTGCAGTGGGTCGAGCGCCAGTTCTTCTCCCAGGAGTTCACCGGCCACAACGAGTTTGCCTTTGGCGACAACCCCCACAAGCTGGACTGGCGCCTGGCCTATTCCCGCACCGATCGCAACGAACCGGACCGTCGCCAGTACACCTACTTCAACGGCAACCTGTCCACCTCCGCCTTCGAGCGTCGCTGGTCGGACCTGGAAGAGGAGAGCAACGATATTTCCGTTGACTACACCATTCCGCTGGACTGGAACAACAGCGTGAGCACCGAGTTCAAAGTGGGGCTGCTGTGGTCGGACAAGGACCGTGTGGTAGAGCAGTACCGCTTCGGTATCCGCCTGGGTGATGACGGCGATGACCTGGATCTGGGTATCGACCAGGATCTGGAGAAGGACATCCTGCCCTACTACAACTTCGCCCTGGACAAGGTGCGTCTGCAGGCCAACACCGCCGACACCGACTCCTACGATTCCCAGGAAGAAATCCAGGCCTACTACCTGACCACCAATACCGACTTTGGTGACCAGTGGAGCCTGCTGCTGGGCGCGCGGGTGGAGGACTTCACCCAGAACCTGGTATACCCCAATGAAGACGGCGGCACTGGCAACGAGCTGAACTACGACGACGTCTACCCGGCCATGAACCTGACCTGGCGTCCGACGGATGACATCCAGCTGCGCGCCGGCTTCAGCGAGACGGTGTCCTATCCCGGCCTGATCGAGCGCTCCGAGTCCCTGTCCTTTGACCCGACCACCGACGACCCGATCTTCGGCAACCCGGATCTGCAAGTATCGACCATCGAGAACTACGATCTGCGGGCCGAGTACTACTTCTCCGAAGACGAGAGCGTGTCGCTGGCCTTCTTCCGCAAGGACATTGACCAGCCCATCGAGCGTGCCCTGCCGGATGCTTCGGGTTCTGCCGCCAACGGTATCACCTTCCGCAACCAGGAAGCGGCCACCCTCAACGGCATCGAGCTGGACGCCAATATGAACCTGATGGACGAGGCCAACTACCTGCTGTTTGTGGCCGGCAACGTGTCCTATATCGATTCCGAGGTGGACCTGAGCCAGGACTCCATCCGCCTGGAGGGCGCCGGCGCCGATGGCCGCCAGCTGCAGGGCCAGTCCGAGTGGCTCGGCAACCTTCAGCTCGGCTTTGATCACTACCCGACAGAACAGAAGGTCACCCTGCTGGTGAACTACTTCGACGACCGCATCTTCCGCATTGCACGGGGCGCCAACACCGGCCCGCAGATCGAGGACGGACGCGTGTTGATCGATATCGCCTACGAAAAGATGTTCTCCGAGTCGCTCACCCTCGAACTGCAGGTGAAAAACCTGCTTAACGAGAAGGTGGATTACTCCCAGAACCAGCAGGTCATCGAGAGCTACCAGACCGGCACGATCTTCGGTGCCTCGATCACCTACCAGTTCCTGTAAGACCATGCCCGGCGCTCCGGCGCCGGATTCAACCGACACCAGCAACACGATCATTCAGCAACCAGAAAGGAATGAACCATGAAACGTAAAGGGCTTGTTGTGGCGACCCTGATAGCGCTGACGACCCTCGCGGGCTGTAGCGGCGGCGATGATGGCGACGATGTCACGATCAATATTGACAATGGCGGTGGTGACAACGGCGGTGGTACTCCCGATCCGAACGAGCCGACAACGCCGGACGGTGATTGCGACAATGTCGTGGAGGCAGGCTTTGTCAGCTTCAACGACGACTGCAGCGTCGGTACCCTGAGCGGCCTGGTGAACAGCGATTACGTGCTGACCAGCGATGTGCAATGGCGCCTGTCCGGCACCGTGCGTGTGGGCGAGGGCAACGAGAATGTGGCCAGCGCTGCCGACGTACAGGCGATTCGCGACGCCGGTGTAACCCTTGAAATCGAACCGGGCACCGACATCCGCGCCTTCGACGATGGTACTCTGCTGGTGACCCGCGGCTCCAGACTGGTGGCCGACGGTACCGCCAGCATGCCGATCACCTTCTCTTCCCTGGACAACAACTACGACGGCCTCGGCGAGTGGGGCGGTGTAGTAATCCAGGGCTTTGCGCCCCAGTACGGCCAGGGCGGCACCGGCGCCTGCTTCGGCAGTGGCGAAGTGTGTAACGTCGAAGGCGAGGGCGGCACCGAAGTCGCGGTCTATGGCGGCAACGATCCGGCCGACAACAGCGGCATCATCCGCTACGTGCGTATCGCCGAGGGCGGTCTGGTGGCCGGCCCCAACAACGAACTCAATGGTCTTACCCTGCAGGGCGTGGGCCACGGCACAACCGTCGAATACGTACAGGTGCACAACAACCTGGACGATGCGGTGGAATGGTTTGGCGGTACCGTCAATGCTCGCTACCTGGTGCTGACCGGCACCGATGACGACGACATCGACTACGATGAAGGCTACATGGGCAACATCCAGTACGCCATCATCCAGAAGGATCAGCAGAAGGCGACGCCCACCGGCTCCAACGACCCGCGCGCCATCGAGGCCAACTCATCAGATGCTGACTTCGTGCCGGAGACCAGCGCAGTGCTGGCCAACGTCACCATCATTGGCGGCCCCATGGTTAACAGCGAAGAAGCGGAGGCCGGTCGGCAGCCGGGTATGCGCCTGCGCGGCGCCCTGACCACCAGCATCTACAACACCTCGGTGCAGGGCTTCGATACCGGTTGTATTCGTATTGACGATGCCGACGTCAACGGCGACGGCTCCATCATCGAGCCTTCCAATGTCGTACTGGAAAACATTCTCAACGACTGTGCTGAAGGTATCTACACCCACGAGTTGCCCGAAAGTGCGGTGAATGTGACGACACAGACGCTGACCTACTCCAGCACCATGGCGATCAACGAGTCGGCGGCGCGCCTGGCCTCTGCGCCGGTGATCAACGCCGTTAATAACGGCTCTGGCTTTATGTTCGACCAGACCGACTACGTGGGCGCGGTTGATCCCGACGCAGCCACCGGCTGGTGGGAAGGCTGGACGCTGCCCGATACCCTGGGCAGTTCGGAAGACGTGCAGCCTGCTGATTTCGTCAGCTGCAACGCCGACAGCACGGTGTGCACCATTTCCGGCACCGTCGATACTGACTACACCCTGGTGGCCGGCGTGGAATGGCGCCTGTCCGGTGAAGTCCTGGTGGGCAACGGCAACCAGAGCGTCAGCTCCGATGCCGATGTGCAGGCCATTCGCGATGCCGGCGTGACCCTGACCGTGCGCCCCGGGGTCAATGTCAAGTCCTTCGACGATGGCTCCCTGCTGGTGACTCGCGGCTCCAAACTGGTCGCCAACGGCTCCGCAGCCAGCCCGATTACTTTCTCCAGCCTGGACGATGGCTTTGACGGCATCGGCGAGTGGGGTGGTGTGGTTATTCAGGGCTTTGCTCCGCAGTACGGGGCCGGCGGTACCGGCGCCTGCTTCGGCAGCGGTACGGTCTGTAACGTGGTGGGCGAGGGCGGTACTGTCGTGGGCAACTACGGCGGCAACGATCCGGCCGACAACTCCGGTTCGCTGCGCTATGTGCGCATCGCCGAGGGTGGCCTGGTGGCCGGCCCCAACAACGAGATCAACGGCCTGACGCTGCAGGGCGTCGGTCACGCCACCACCCTGGAGTACATCCAGGTACACGGCAACCTCGATGACGGTGTCGAATGGTTCGGCGGGACGGTGAATGCACGCTACCTGGTGCTGACCAATAACGACGATGACGACATCGACTACGACGAAGGCTACAAGGGCAATATCCAGTACGCCATCGTGCGCAAGGATCCGAACAAGGCTGCACCTACGGGCTCCAACGATCCGCGCGCCATCGAGGCAAACTCGTCAGACGCTGACTTTGTTCCGGAGACCGATGCGGTACTGGCCAACATCCTGATTCTCGGCAGCCCGATGAACAACAACGACGATTCAGACGCGGGTGCACAGCCCGGTATGCGTCTGCGCGGGGCCCTGACCACTGCCATCTACAACACGGCGGTACGGGACTTCAACGAAGGTTGTGTACGCATCGACGATGCCGACGTGAATGGCGATGGCTCCAACATCGTGACCTCCGATGTCACCCTGGTGAACCTGCTGGGTGAATGTGCTGACGGTTTCTACACCCACCGTGCAGCCGACATTGAGGACAATGCCGGTGAGCCCAACAACGGCACCGTCACCATTGATGACGCCTACGCCATCACCGAAGGCGCGGCGCTGGTTGCACCTCCGGGAATCGCACCGGTCGATAATGGCTCCGGCTTCACCTTCGACGACACCGGCTATGTCGGCGCCGTCGAGCCGGGCACTGCCGCCAATGACGCCTGGTGGGCTGGCTGGACTATTCCGGGCTCGCTCGACTAAGCATCAAACAATCCAGGTTCCATACCCTGGCCCGGGCAATTGCCCGGGCTTTTTTTTGCATTTTTCCCGGAAGGCATTCGATAGCGACATGGATCCGGTTATGATCCGGTTTTCTGCCGAATGGGCTTTAATGACGTTCGAAGCCAGCAGCCAACCCGCACGGGGAGGTGCACTTGCGTCAGATTGGGCTACACTCGGTATCACAGGTTTGAACCTCCCTCAGCGGAGCGGGAGATCCCGCCGCTGCGTTCAGCCTTTCATTACTCAGGAGATCAAAAAAATGAACCGATTTGCTGCGCTGACCACGTCCCTTGCCGCAGGGGTATTGCTATCGGCCTGTGCGGGTATGGAGTCCGCTCCACCCGCTGAGTCCTATGACGGCCTGCAACTGGTGCCTGATACGCAGTTTGGCGAGGTCTACAAAAAGCCGGGGGCTGATATCAGCGGTTACAAAGAGTACGGGGTGACCCCCTGTAGCGTAGCCTTCCGCAAGAACTGGCTGCGGGACCAGAACGATGACCGCATCGATCTTTCCAACCGGGTGACCCAGAAAGACGTCGACCGCATCAAGACCGCCATGGGCGAGGCCTGTGAAGAAAAATTCCGCGAGGCCCTGGCCGAGTCGCCGGCCTACAACGTGGTGGAAGAATTCACCCCGGGTGAGCAGGTGCTGGTGTTGCGTCCGGCGATTATCAATCTCGACATCAACGCACCGGACGTGCGCACCGCTGGCATCAGCCGCACTTACACCACCACCTCCGGGGAAATGACCCTGCTTCTGGAACTGGTGGATGCGACCACCGATGAAGTGCTGGTCAGGATTGTCGATCGCCAGCGCGACTTCGAGGACAACTACCTGACCTGGACCAACAGCGTGACCAACAAGGCCGATGCCGACCGCATTCTGCGCCGCTGGGCCAAGGAGCTGCGCGATGGTCTGGACAAGGTTACCGCGGGTAGCTAGTCCAGTAACCGGGGCGTCGAAGGGCGCCCTTTTTCTTTTCGGTCAGTTCATGAATCCACAGGAGAGATCGATCATGGGCCTTAAACTGCGGGTAAACCCGGGTATCGCTGCGCTGCTGACGGCAGTGTTGCTGGCCAGTACTGTGGCGCGGGCGGAGGATGTGTTGCCGTCGTGGCGTGAAGGGCCGGCTCGCGATGCCATCATTGCCTTTGTTGGCGCGGTCACAAAGGAGGGTGCCGACAGCTATGTCCCGCCGGTGGAGCGGGTCGCTACCTTCGACAACGACGGCACCCTGTGGAGCGAGCAACCGGTCTACTTCCAGTTGCTGTTTGCCCTTGACCGGATTCGCGCACTGGCGCCACAGCACCCGGAATGGAAGGATACCGAGCCCTTTAAAAGTGCCATTTCCGGCGATATGGAAGGCCTGAAGGCGGGTGGCATGGACGGCCTGATGAAGATTGTGGCCGCCTCCCACACCGGGGTTACCGCGGATGAGTTTGCCGCCGCTGCGCGGACCTGGCTGGGTGCAAGCCGCCACCCCCAGACCGGCAAGCCCTACACGGAGATGGTCTACCAGCCCATGCTGGAACTGCTGGACTACCTGCGCGCCAATGAGTTCAGTGTTTTCATCGTGTCCGGAGGCGGTATCGACTTCCTGCGCGTGTTTGCGGAAGAGGTCTATGGCGTAGCTCCGGAGCAGGTCGTGGGCAGTACACTGGAAGCCCACTTCGAATTGCGCGACGGTATTCCGGTCATCGTCCGCGATGCGAAAGTGTCGCTGATTGACGACAAGGCAGGCAAGCCCGTTGGCATCTACCGGCATATTGGCCGGCGCCCCATTTTTGCCGCCGGCAATTCCGATGGCGACCTGCAGATGCTGCAGTACACCACCATCCCTCGCAGCTCTGCCGACACCCGTCCCCGCTTCGGCCTGATCGTGCGTCACACCGACGCCGAGCGGGAGTATGCCTACGATCGCCAATCTGCCATCGGCAAGCTGGACCAGGCCCTGGACGAAGCGCCCCGGCGCGGCTGGTTGGTGGTGGACATGAAGAAAGACTGGCGCACCGTATACCCCGGCGCCTGAGCCGGGGGCTGCTACCAGGTAGAGCCGGCCTGGATATAAACGGCGGACTCCTCCGGCCCGCGGGCCACATCCAGACCCATGGCAAAGCCGTAGCGGCGGGCGATCAGGTAGCGAAAGCCCGCCCCGATAGTATCCACGTTATCGGCGCTGCCAAGGTCGTTAAAATGCTCCGCGGCGCGCCCCATCCCGCTGAATACGCCCACTTTCCATCGCATATTGATTTTGTAGTCCAGCTGCACTTCAGCGGTACCCACCGCTTCACCCTGATAGCGTGATTTGGGGATACCGCGCAGGTCGACGAAGGGCGGCACGTAGGAGGGAAGGGCCTCGTTGCCGGAGGCGCGTACAGCGTCGTATTGCAGACGGACACCGAGATTCCAGCGCTCATTGAGCTCCCAGTAGTTGAGGCCTGCAAACTGGTAGCTGTCATAGTCGACATCGCTGCCGATCGCGCCGTCAAACACTGTGTAATTGGCCGTGTAGTAATAGCCCTGCTGTGGATTGAAGGGATTGTCGCGGCTGTCGTACTCCACCACCGCGCCCAGCCCCGAGGTGGCGATCTTCTGGTCAAACTGGTCGGCCAGGGCATCGCCAAAACCGGGCGGTAGATTGGGCAGCCGCGGCGCATTGGCCAGGCTGGTTTCCACCTGGCGGTAGAACTGCCGGCCACCGATGAAGATGCCCGTCCCAGGAAGGCGGTATTTGAGGTCCTGGAACAGGGCCGGCCCCTCCAGGTTCAGTTCCAGCGGCCGCGGCAAATCGCCAAGGCGGGGCAGGGAGTAAAAATCCAGGTTGATGGAGGCGTAGCCGACAAAGCCCCGATAGCGCAGGGAGTCCTGCAGCCAGAAGCCCAGGTGGCCGCCGCCGGCGCCCCAGGTGCCGTTGTCGGTGCCCATGCCGCCGAGCACACTGATGTTTTCCGGCAGCATCGCCCGCTGGCTGGTGCGCTGCTTGCGCTGCTCCGCTGTTTCGTGAAAGAACAGTGCACCCATGGCCAGGCCGGTGCCCACCGCCGGTTCGGTGATGATGGAGGGAATCGGCAGGAAGCCCAGCGGCACCGAGGAGAGGTACTGGCTGGCGTCCAGCATGCCGTCCTCCGGGTCGATCATGTTGTCGCGGAAAAAATCATCGGCCTGGCTGGCGGCGGCACAGAGTAGTAGCGGCAGGGCACAGGCGCGGCGGCAAAATGTCATGGTTTGAACGCTCCGGGGCGAATCTTGAATTGCAGGCGGATGTAGGGGCTGGAGCCGGCATCGACGTCGATATCTTCAATGCCTGAATCCTGCAGGCGCAAGCCACGGAAACCGCCCACGCCGGCTTCCAGCGCGGCAAACACGTCGCCGCCGAGGCGCCGCTCGATGCCCAGCCCGAAATCCCAGGCATCCAGGTTCATGGCCACGCTGTCCGCGCCGCCCGCTGGCGTGGCCGACCACGAGGCGCCCGAGGGTGTAACCCCGAAGCGGAACAGCCAGTTGTCATCGGGGGCGTAGAGCAGGGCGGGCCAGGGCATCACCGCACTCAGTGTCCAGTGGTCGGTGACGGCCCAGGAGGCACCGAGGTAGGGGATGTAGAAATCCTCGCCGGGTGCGATATCGGCGTAGAGGCCGAAGGCCCACCACAGCCTGTCAGTCTGTACGTAACGGGCGAACACGCCCCCCATGGTTTGCCAGCTCCATTCGGCGTCGTCCAGGCTGGCCCTGTGGCCCATGGGCATGATGAAGGCGGCCGCCTGCCAGTCCGGGTTGACCTGGCGTATCCAGCCCACCGGCAAGCCGACGGTGGCCACGCTGAAATCCTCGCCCGGTGTGTCCTTCAGGCGAAACTCCGACCACGACAGGTATTCACCCACTACCACCGCGTCGCGCTCGCCCAACAGCCAGGGAATACCCGCCGCCTGGGATACCGTGCTCAACTGATATTCAATGGGAGCGCCGCGAGCCGAGCCGCTGACTTGGGTACTGCCGTAATGGCTGGCGCCAAGATAGGCCACCGGGGGAAAGGGCACCAGGGAGGCGGAGCGCTGGAACACGAACTCGCTGTCGCTGAAGTCGCGGACGATGCTGTCGACAAACTCGAAGCCGTGCGCCGGCCAGGTACACAGCAACAGAGCCACGGCGACCGCACTGCGTCCAGCGCCGTGGATATTGCTGCCGCCTGCCCTCAGAAATGCCACCTGGCATTAATACCGAGCTGGTAGATCACGGCTTTCTCGTACTCGCCCTGGAATTCGGCGGCGGAGATACGGGCGCTACCGAGATCGGCGTAATTGAAATACCCCCCCAGCGTGACAGAGTCGCTGAGGTTGTATTCGCCACCGAGGCCGACATGAATCTGGCGGTCGAGGGGCATGTCGGCGATGTGAAAGCGGGCGTCCATGGGATTGCTATCGTAGGACACACCAGCGGTAACTAGCCAGCGCGGATTGAGCTGGTACTCCATGCCGATGTCTGCGTGGGTGGTGTCGCGGGAGAGGCTGGCGCCGCTGCTGGCGACCGCGACGAAGGCTTCATCCAGTTCACTCCAGTCATCCCAGCCCAGGGACAGGTCCAGCGCGAGCCGCTTGCTCAATTGGTGGTGGATGCCCAGGCGCACCTTCTGCGTCATGGTCAGTTCAGTGTTGGTATCAACCTCGAGCGCCAGTCGTTTTAATTCCAGTTGGCCGCCAGGATCCGGGTTGAGTTCGCTCTGGTAGCTGAGGCCGATGCGGGTATCCCCGGAGAGTTTGTAAAGCGCGCCGGTATAGGCCGGTCCGCCAGTGCTATCGCCGAACCAGAGCCCTTCCGCCTGTGTCGCCGGAGCGGCGAGCACGGCGGCGGCCAGGGCCAGGCCAGCGATACGGGTTCTTTCCATGATGGTCTCTCTCCCATGCAACGCGCGCCAGGGCCCGCGTCTCCCCCGGGGCTATTCGCCCTATCTTTCGAAGTCTAGTCCAGATGGTGTTGTTTGCCTGAACTTTGTATACGCCCGCGCCGCGCTGATGGATGCCAATGTGCAACGTGACATTGCATATTCGGGTAGCGCAGGGGGCAGGGTGGACGCCTATACTGGGAGCATATTCAATCGACAGCAGAGAGAACCGCGCAATGATTACCCTCTACGGATTTCCCTTCAGCAATTACCACAACATGGTCAAGCACGCCCTGCTGTTCAAGGGGCTGGCTTTTGAGGAAGCCATCGTCTACCCCGGTTCGCCGGAGCTGGCGGCGGTCAACCCGCTGGGCAAGGTCCCGGCCATGCGCACCGCCCAGGGCACTCAACTATCCGAGAGCTCTGTTCTCCTGGAATACCTCGAGGATGCCCATCCCCAGCCAGCATTGCTGCCGCGCAATCCAGAGGACCGCGCGCGGGTGCGCCGTCTGACCAAGCTGGCGGAGCTCTATTTCGAGCTGTCCGCCAGGCGCCTGTTGCCCGTCGTATTTGGCGGTGCGGATATCCCCGCTGTGGTGCGTGATGACGTCAAGGAAGCCATGCAGCGCGGCGTGAGGGCGATGCGCGAACTGGCGGTGTTTGCCCCCTATGTGGCCGGTTCGCAACTGACACTTGCAGACATCGTGCTGCGCTACGCCCTGGCCATTCCCAAACTGGTAGGCCCGAGCCAGTTGAACCTTGATGTCGTAGCCGCCGTCCCGGGCCTGGCAGAGTGGGATGCGCGGATGGCCGACTCCGATATCTCCCGCCGGATCGACGCCGACCAGGAGGCGAACACGGCGGACTTCATGGCCTACCTGAAGACACGCGCGGGCTGAATGCTGGCGAGCTTTGCCAGCCACTGAATCGCCGCGCACTGCCCGGGGACGGCGCAGCAGCGCAAGCCGCTGCGGCCACGGGCTTGCCATGCAAAACTTCCCTCCCCATAATGCGCGGCTTCCTCAAGTGTCACGCCCCGGTAGCTCAGCTGGATAGAGCAAGCCCCTCCTAAGGGCTAGGTCGGACGTTCGAATCGTCTCCGGGGCACCATTCCTCAACTGACCATCATCGCCCTCATCATCCGGTGCAGCAGTTGCTTCTGCCGCGCCAGGTTCTGCCGGTCCCAGGGATCTCCCGCTTCGAGCAGGGCAAAGGCCGGCCCGGATACAAAGTAGCCGGTAGCGGCATTGAAGATGGCGAGCAGGTTGATGGCCATGCGCTCGCGTTCCAGATACTGCTCTTCCGAAACGGCGGACGCCGCGGCCATGCCCTCGTTGAACAGCCTGGCGAGCCAGCGGTGCAATACGGTATTGCCGGGAAGGCCCGCCTCTTCGCGCAGTGCCCGCTGCAGCAGCGGGGCGAGGTTGGGCTGGGCGACCAGCAGATCCATCAACAGGCCCGGCAGTTCGATCATCTCGGGCAGGGAGTGGGCTTCCGCCAGGTGGCGGGAGAGGGCGCTTCCGACCGGGTCGAGGATGCGGTGCAGGACGGCGGCGTAGATGGCTTCCTTGCTGGCGAAATGGTTGTAGATACCGGGTTCCTGCAGGCCGGCACTGTTGGCGATATTGCGCAGGGAGGTACCGTGGTAGCCCTGGCGGGCGAAGTGCGTTTCGGCGGCGTCGAGTATGGCCGCTGCGGTGCGCTCTCCCTTGCCCTTCCTGCTGTTTTCCGGATCACCGGGTTCCGACATGTCACAAAACCAGTTATCAGTTGATTGCTAAATTTTAGTCGATGACTGGTTGAGCTGATGGATTTTGCAGCAGGATTTCGCAAAAACAGGCCTGAAAATTAACTTCTGATAACTAGAAAACTGCGTAGCAGGCCTCCGGGCATCGGGTCGCAAGCCCCGGCGATGGATTTGCATCGGGAGGCTTGCATTCACATTGGCGCCGTATCAATCTGGAGCACTAATGGCGCGGCTGTTCCCGCGCCTGCGTTGGCTCTCAAGTGACGGAGTGTGTGGCCTTGCGGCGTGGAATCTGGCTGGTTGTGGTAGTGGCCCTCGGTTATGCGGGCTGGGCAGGGGCATCTTCGCCGCAGTTGCAGCAACCTGAGTCGGCGCGACAGGCCTACCACAAGGCCCAGCAGGCCCTGGAGCAGCGCCGCCTGGACGAATACCGGCGCCTGCGCAGTGGCCTCGATGACTACCCGCTGGCCATCTACCTCGATTATTACGCCCTGCGCCGGCAACCTGCACGGGTGACACGCCGGCAAGCCCTCGATTTTGTCAGCGCCAGCCTCAACTCGCCCCTGACCAATCGCTTCCTGGGCGGCTATCTGGAGCGAGCCGGGCGCGACCGGCGCTGGGATGATTTTCTCGCCCTGATGCCCGGCGAACCCAACTCGATCGAACTGAAGTGCTACTACTTCCGCGCCCGGCTGGCGAGCGGCGCAACACAGGCCGCCTGGGAGGGCGCTCGCCGGCTCTGGCTCCATGGCGAGTCGCGGCCGAAAGCCTGCGATCCCCTGTTTGCCGCCTGGACCAAGGCCGGCGAACTGGACGACGAAGCTGTGTGGGGGCGCATGTTACTGGCCTTCGACGCCCGCCAGCGCTCGCTGATGCGCTATGTGTCGCGGCGGGCGAGCCCCGCCCTCAAGCCCTGGGCCGCACACCTGCAGGCGGTGTATGCCAGCCCGGATGGCATGCGCAAAATCAGGATGCCGCTGGATAGCCCCTATGCGGCTGATATTGTCAGCCGCGGGCTTGCCTATCTGGCCCGCTACAGCCCGGAGCGGGCGCTGGATTACTGGCAGCGCTATCAGTCCGAAATGCGCTTCAGCGCGGAGCAAAGCAGGCAGGTGGAGTCGGCCATAGCCCTGCGCAGCCTGTTTGCCAAATCCGATACCAATCGCGAGTGGCTCGACGGTGCCCTGGCCCGCCTGAAGGACGACACGCTGGTCGAGATTCGCCTGCGCTGGGCGCTCGAAGAGCAGGACTGGAATGGTATGGACCGGGCGCTGCAGTGGCTGTCCGCCGCGGGGCGGCAGTCGAGCGTTTGGCACTACTGGCAGGCCCGCATCTGGGAGCAGCGCGGCGAAAGCGAACTGGCCCGGGGCGGCTTCGCCGCTCTCGCTGGCGAGCGCGACTACTACGGCTTCCTGGCGGCAGACCGCCTCGGTTTGCCCTACCAGTTCAATGCACAGGCAGTGGAACTGAGTGACGGGGAGCGCGCTGCACTGACCGCTTTGCCGGCGGTACAGCGCACCGCGGAGCTGCTCTATCACGAAGAGCCGAACAACGCGCACTCCGAGTGGTACGGCCTGCTCAACCGTTTCCAGGATCAGCCGCAGCAGTTGCTGGCACTCGGTCGGCTGGCGATGGAGGAGGGCTGGTTCCGCATGGCGATCGACGCCGCCAACCGCGCCGAAGCATGGGATGCCCTGGCGCTGCGATTTCCAACGCCTTACGCGGATACTTTCGAGCGCTACGGCGGCCTGCGCCAGGTGCCGGGCTCCGAGTTGATGGCGATTGCGCGGCGCGAGAGCGCGTTTTATCCCCTGGCGCGGTCACCGGTGGGAGCGCGCGGCCTGATGCAGATCATGCCCGCTACCGGCAAGCAGGTCGCGAGCGGGCTCGGTGTGTCCGACAGCACCGCGGCGCTGTTCCAGGTGGACTACAACGTGATGCTCGGCAGTGCGTACTACCGGGAGTTGCTGGATCGCTTCGGCGGCAATCGGGTGTTTGCGCTGAGCGCCTACAATGCAGGGCCCCACCGGGTCGATCGCTGGCGGCGCAAGGCGGGTGACAAGGTGCCGGTGGAAGTGTGGGCGGAGACCATTCCCTATCGCGAGACGCGCAATTACCTGCAGGCTGTGCTGGCTTACAACGTGGTCTTCCAGCATTTGAGCGGGAAGACGCCAGAACCGGTACTGAGTGCCGCGGAGCGGGCCGCGGCCTACTGACCGGGGTAAGTGTCAGGCCCGGAAGCGGGCGGCGACGGGGGCGGCTTCCTGATGTTTGCCGCCGCCGGCGCGCTGGTACAGCAGCCAGGCAATGGCGGTGCAATAGCTGAGGTTGGTGGTCAGTTCGCTGTCCGGGTCGCTCAGGAAGGCGCGCTGGCTCGCCAGGCCCCGTATGCGGCTCGCCATGTCCGGCTTGAAGGCGAGATAGCGATCCCAGATATCCCGGTGCTGGGCCGCGGTGATATGGAATAGTCCCAGGCCGTCATTGCGCGCCGAGAACAGACCCAGATCAGGTGCCGAGACAGCGGCGTCGAGCAGGAAGGTTTCGGTGCCGGGATTCCAGACACCAAGGTATTTCAGGGTAGGCCGGATGACCTGCTCCCTCAGATGCTCTGCGGTAACGTACATAACCCACTTCCTCGCAGGGATGACAAATCCGTCAGATACTGCCGTTTCACTCTTCTTATCGCGTTTACAGCAGGGCGAGGTGGTCTTGTCCGTTTTTCGCTCCGCTCGACACCGGTGTTAGTCCCGGAATTCGTGAACGTTGCGCGCCCATGACTGCATTTTTAGCACAGCAAAATAATAAATCCAATAAAAATAACGGCTTGAGAGGGTTTTCTTTAGAAGATTTTATGAATGTAGAGCTAAGTTACAATTCCGATAAGTTTTATAGAGCTATATTTTGTCGCTAAAGAACAGAAAGGGACCACATATTAAGGCGAATTTCGGCGAAATACCGAATAAAGGTTGTTTATCCTCCAGAGAGTTTTACCTTATGGCCCAGCGCTTCCAGTTTGGCCTTGACGGCCTCCCGGTGGTCGCCTTGAATTTCGATGTCTCCCTCCTTTACGGACCCTCCTACCCCGCAGTGCTGCTTCAGGGTTTTCGCCAGGGCCTTGAGTTCTGTTTCGCCCAGGGAGAGGCCCCGCACCACGGTGACCGATTTGCCGCCGCGGCCCTTGGTTTCACGCTGGATGCGCACGATGCCGTCACCGACGTAGGCGGGGCGGTCCCTGCCGCAGACGCAGTCGGCGACCGGCCTCGCACACTGCGGGCAGCGCCGGCCGACATCGGTTGAGTACACCAGTCTGCCGCCTTTGCCCTGGGGGTTTCCTGACTTTGCCACTGTCGATCTCCGTGTGTTGTTGTCGGGCCGGCAGTATATTAGCCTGCCGCCTTCTTTCACATGGACACCCTCTATGAGTGATGATGCAACGCTGGTACTGCTGCAGGAACTGCAGAGCCAGCTGGCCTTCCAGGACGACACGATCGCCGCCCTTAACGACGCCGTTTCCGCCCAGCAGCAGGAAATTCTGCTCCTGCGGCGCCAGCTGGAACTGCTCAAGCAGCGCCAGGACGAGCAGGCGGCAGCGCTCGAGGAAATGCCGGGTGCGGATGTGGCCAGCGAGCGGCCGCCGCATTACTGACCCGGTACTCTGAACGGCCCGGCATCGACTATTGATACTGCCAGTTGCCATGGCGCCTGCCTTTGCCCACACTGCGGCATCCCGACCATACCCACTGATCGAATAATTCATAAGGAGGCCTGATGTCGGATTCAGCCCATAGAGACTCCCCGGAGCAGGCGGAGTTTCGCCAGTACTGCCAGGACTGGCTGGCGAACAATACCCCCGGTGAACCGCCGGTACGCCTGCCCCAGAGCGCCCTGGAAATCATGACCGAGGCGCAGCTTGCCTACCTGCAGGACTGGCAGAAGGCGGCCTATGACGCCGGCCTGGTCGGCTGTGACTACCCGGTGGAGGTCGGTGGCGGCGGCCGCAAGGACTGCCAGCGGATTGCCAACCAGGAAATGATCCGCGCCCGCACACCCTTTTTCCCCAACGTGATCGGGCTCGGCATGGCGGCGCCCACCGTGTTCTATCACGGCCAGGATGCGCTGAAGCAGCAATTGCTGCCGCGCCTGTTCTCCGGTGAGGACATCTGGTGCCAGGGCTTCAGCGAGCCGGGCGCCGGGTCCGACCTGGCGAGTGTGCAGACCTTTGCGGAACGCAAGGGCGACAAGTGGGTGATCAATGGTCACAAGGTGTGGACCTCACTGGCCCATTTCGCCGAGTGGATGATCCTGCTGCTGCGCACCGACAAATCCCACAAGTATGACGGCCTGTCGTATTTTGTCGTGCCGATTCGCTCGGCCCTGGGCAAGGGCGTCACGGTGCGCCCGCTCATCAAGATCACCGGCGAAACCGGCTTCAACGAGGTGATCTTTGACAATCTCGAAGTGGACGACAGCTTCCGCCTGGACGAGCTCGGCAAGGGCTGGCAGGTCGCCATGACCACGCTGCTGCACGAACGCGGCGCCGGCGAATTGCAGACCCCGCGCTCCGGCGGCATGACAAGTCGCTCCACCCACGAAACCAAGGCCGCTGCGGTCATGGATCTGGCCCGCAACACACCGCGCGGGGAGGGCTGTGCCGCCGCCGACCCTCTGTTGCGCGACCGCTTGATGCAGGCAGTGATTCGCGAAAAGGCGTTTGAGCAGAGCCAGCGCCGCTCCCGGGTACAGCCCTTGCTGGATCACCCCATGCGCCTCCCGTTGCAGAACAAGCTGCTGGCCAGTGAAATTGCCCAGGAAGTGTCTGAACTGGCGCTGGATGTCGCCGGCCCTGCCGGGTCCCTGTACCTGGCGGATGCCAATGCGCCCGCTGGAGGCCAGTGGCCACTGGCCTATATGAACACCTTTGGTATGACCATCGCCGCCGGTACCAGCGAGGTTCAGCGCAATATTCTTGGCGAGCGCGTGCTCGGCATGCCCAAGTCCAAGTAACCGGCCGAACAAGGAGAACAACATGTCACAACCCAATGACTTTGGCTTCGGTGAAGAGGCGGCCCTGCTGAAGGACTCGGCGCGCAAATTTTTTGCCGACAACCTGCCGGTGGACGCCCTGCACCGGCTGGTCGCGGACAACCCCGATCCAGATCGCGCGCCGGCGGTGATCTGGCGCGAAGATCTGTGGCAACAGATGGTGGAACTCGGCTGGAGCATGCTGGCAGTGCCGGAAGCGGCCGGCGGGCTCGGTATGCCGCTGGTGGCCGTGGCCGGCCTGGTGGAGGAACTGGGTCGTGCGGCCTTTCCCTGCCCGCTGCTGGGTACCCTGAATGCCACCTATGTTCTCGCGGCCTGCGGTGATAGCGGCCTGGCGGCGCTGGAAGAAATCTGTGGCGGTCGGTCCGCGGCGCTGGCGCTGACCGGCGCCAGCGGTAGCTGGCAGGCCGCTGATACGCCGCTTACCGTGTCCGGCGGGCGCCTGTCCGGGACTGCCAGCTATGTGCAGGATGCCGGCAAGGCCGACCGCCTGCTGGCGCTGGCCCACTGCGACAGCGGTTTCGCCCTGTACTGGGTGGATGCAAAGGCCGATGGCGTCGCTATTGACAGCGATGCCATCGTCGACCTGACGCGCGATCAGGCCCGGGTGACCTTTAGCGACGTCGAGGCCCTGCGCGTCAGCGACAACGGTCTGGTGGCGGTGAATCAGGCGATGCCGGCCATCTGGACACTGCTGGCGGCCGATATGGCCGGCGCGGCGGAGTGGCAACTGCAGACAACGGTGGAGTATGTCAGCACCCGCAAGCAGTTTGAGCGTCCGCTGGGTTTCTTCCAGGCGGTGAAGCACCCGCTGGTGGATGTGATGATCCGGATCGACGAGACCCGCTCGCTGCTCTATAACGCGGCCTGCGCCTGGGACCACGAGCCGGAGAAGGCGGCCCAGTATGCCCATATGGCCAAGGCCAGCGCCAGTGACCTGGCGGGCTATGCGTCGAGCCGCTCCGTGCAGTACCACGGTGGTATCGGGTTTACCTGGGAGTGCTTCGTCCACCTGTACTTTAAACGCCAGAAGCACAGTCAGGTGCTGTTCGGTGACGGCGCCTGGCACCGGGCGCAACTGGCGGATATCCTGCTGCCGGCGGCCGCCTGAGCCGGCGCGGCGTGGACAGCGCCGCGGGCTTCCGTTATAAATACGCAAACGGCCGGAGCGCTGCTGCCTCCCGCTGTTTGCGTCGTATAACGAACACAACAGCCGGGGCCTGATGCAGCGCAATACTGCCGAGAACACCATTACTTTCAGCACCGACGATCTGGTGCTGTTTCGCCAGTCTCCCTTTGCCAGCTGGATGGAGCGCCTGACGCTGGAAAACCCGCGCCACGGCATCCCGCCGGACGCCGGCAGTGTTGCTCCCCTCAGTGTCACCCGTCCCCAGAACGCTTTTGCCGCAACCCTGCGCGCCAGTGGTCGACGCTTTGTCCAGATCGACTGGGAGCCGGGTGCACACCAGCGCAGCGCAGCGACCCTGGAGGCCATGCGCAGGGGCATCGACTTCATCGTCGACGGGCAGCTGACGGTGGGGCCACTGAGCGACAGTGTGAACCTCCTGATGCGCACCAGCGGTTTTTCCGAACTGGGGGACTACCTCTACCTGCCCTGTGATACCACCGGCAAGCACGGCGCGGATGCGGGTTTCCGGCTCTGTTTTGCGGCAGATCTCCTGCATTCCCTGCAGGGGCAGTTACCGCCGCAGCTGATCGAGATCCGCCGCGGCGAAGAGCTCAATGCGCTGGAAGCCGAGCGGCACATCTATTACTACCGGGCAGTGAAGCAGCGCTTCATGCTGGCCCAACGCAATTTTCGCAAGCATCGCATGCCGGACCCCTCGGAGTCGGCCAGTTGCGGACGCTGGTATACCTGCGCCAACGAGGTATTGCGCCAGCGTTTGCACCAGCGCCGGGAGCCCGGCGAGAGCCGTGCGGACCAGCAGTTCGCCGAGGCGGTGGCCGATACGCAGGTTGCGATTGCCGCCGCTGCCCCCGAGCGCCGTGTTGCAGCGGGGCAGGGCGGTACGACGGTGGAGACAACAGGCGGGACACTGGCGGAGCAGGCCCGAACGCTGGCCGGGCAAACCGTGGCCAGCCGCGATACGGGCACCAGTGCACCCGCGCCGCGCCTGGAGCCCCTCGCGTTTATTGCCGAAAGTCCCCGCCCACCGGAGCTTATGCGGGACAGGTCGGGCGGAGACACCGTGGAGAGGGAAGTGACACGTCGTGCGCGACCGGCGCCGGGCCCCGGGCTGGAGACGGGAGATCACGAGGCAGAGGTGGCGCAACAGCCACTCGCTTCCCTGGTGGATGCCGATACCCCCTTGCCCCACCCCCTGGACACGCCCGGATTCAACGTGACGGCCTACCGGCGCCCGGCGCGCACCGCGCCGCCTCACCAGGCCTTTAGCGCGATTCTGCGAACGGGAGACGACGAAGAGGCGGGAGCGGACAGCGAGTCAGAGTTGCGCTGAACTTTTCTGTCTGAGTGGTTCTACCGGGCCAGGGTCTGGAGCGGGCGCTGCGGTTCGATGAACAAACCCTCCGCGGTGGCGGTGACCTTGCCTCCGGCCAGCATTTCACCGCGCATGACGGTCTTGCGGCCGACGGTTTCTGCCATTTCGGCGCGCAATGTCAGGTCGGTGTCCAGCGGGGTGGGGCGCAGGTAGCGCACGCTCAAGGACCCGGTCATGCCCGGCCGCCCGCCGGCGATCTGGGCCATGCCCAGGAACTGGTCAAAGATGGCGGCCACATAACCCCCGTGGACAAACCCCGGCGGACCTTCGTAGGCGTGGTGGCAGCGTGCAACGCCGTGAGCCACGGCACCTTCCAGCCAGATGTTAAGTCCCGGTGCCAGCGGGTTGCTGTGGCCGCCCACGGCGTTCAGTTCGTGGTTGATCTGGCCGTAGTTGCCGTGATCGCCGGTTTTTACGAAGGCCAGTGTGCCCAGGCAGCGGGGCGCTGTGGCCAGACTGTCGGCCACTACCTGCAGGTCGGCGGTGCGCGCCTCGATCTCTTCCACGCTGGCGTTGCAGGTGACGGCCAGTTCGTTGAGCTGGTGCAGCACCCGGGCCAGTTTGCGTTTGGCGGCCCACTCGCGGGTATGGGGAGGTGTAATTTCCTCCGAGGCATAGGGATTGAACACAGGGTCTGTCAGATCGAACATTCGTAAACTCCGGGGCCTAGCGCAGGCTGCGGAAGGCGCTGCGCACTTCCTGCACAAACAGTTCCGGCTGTTCGAAGGCGGCGAAATGCCCACCCCGGTCCAGTTCGTTCCAGTGGATCAACTGGGTAAAGCGCTTCTCGGCCCAGCGCCGGCTGCTGCGAAAAATTTCTTTGGGGAAAATAGAGCAGCCCACCGGGATGTGTATCGGGTCGAGATTGGGTGTGGCAAAGCTTTCCCAGTACAGTCGGGCTGAACTGGCGGCGCAATTGTTGAGCCAGTAGAACATCACGTTGTCGAGCATCTCGTCGCGACTGAGTACATTTTCGGGGTGTTTGACACCGTCGCGCTCGCAGTCCGTCCAGGCGTAGAACTTCTCCAGAATCCAGGCCAGTTGACCGGTGGGTGAGTCCGCCAGCGCGTAGCCGAGGGTCTGGGGGCGGGTGGATTGCTGCTTTGAGTAACCCGAATCCCACTGCTGGTAAAAATTCATCGATTCCAGCGCCGCCTGCTCGGTGGCCGTCAGTTGATCCATGGTCTCGGGGTCCGGCATGACGATGGGCATGTTGATGTGGATGCCCGCGCAATGCGCTGTCTCGGTCTGGCCGATACTCTGGGTGACCATGCTGCCCCAGTCGCCGCCCTGGGCGACGTAGCGTTCGTAGCCGAGGCTGGCCATCAGATTGCCCCACATGCGGCCGATGCGCTCGACACCGGTGCCGGCCGTTGCGGGCTTGGCGCTGAAGCCGTATCCGGGCAGCGAAGGTGCCACCACGTGAAATGCATCGCCCGCCACGCCGCCGTGGGCCACCGGGTCGGTCAGTGGGGCGATGACTTTACTGAATTCCACCACGGACCCCGGCCAGCCGTGGCTGATGATCAGTGGCAGGGCGTCTGGTTCCGGGCTGCGGGCGTGGACGAAATGAATGTCGAGGCCGTCGATTTCGTCGATGAACTGGGGCCACCGGTTCAGCGCCGTTTCGCGTTCGCGCCAGTTGTACTGCTCGCGCCAGTAGCGCGCGACTTCACGCACATAGTCCAGGGGGATGCCCTGGCTCCAGTCGGGAACCGTTTCAGCCTCCGGCCAGCGTGTGGCGTCAAGCCGGGCGTGCAGGTCACTGATGGTGGCGTCGTCGATGTCGATGCTGAAGGGGCGGGCAGATGCAGGCACGGGGCCTCCTGACGATTGATTTTTTTGCCGCCAATCACGTTAGCCGCGGCGGAGGTGCTTTGCAATACGGGGGAGGGCAGCCGCCGGATTCGCCGGCTGGTGGTTCAATTGCTGAGGCCGGACAGGGCTCAGCCCGGGCGGTACTCCGACAGCAGTTCGAGCAGCGCTGTGCGCTCCTCTGCACTTTCTTCCGTGCGCTTTAGCAGGTGGGTCGTACGCGGCTCCCTGTCGAGAAAAAGCCTGCCGCTGACCAGCCCGGCCTCCCGGGCGCGGGCCAGCCAGACCATGGTGTCGGCGCCCTGTTCCGGGCTGCGCAGGAGGGGGGCGGTGAGGCGACGAAAAGCAGGCAGTGCACTGGCCACCCCCGGGGTGTCGGCCCAGCCCGGGTGCATGGCATTGACGACAATGCCGTGATCGCGCCACTCGTCGGCCAGGTATTCGGTGGCGATCATCAGCGCGCGTTTGGCCTGCGCGTAGGCGACACTGCCATTGTAGTGTTCCGACTGGCCTGTCAAACATCGCAAGTCAAGTCGCTGGGTATACATGCCGCCGGACACCACGTTGACCACCCGCGCGTCGCCGCTTTGAACCAGCAGCGGCTGCAGGGCCGTGGTCAGGCGCCAGGGTGAAAGCAGCAGCAGCGCATAGCTCTGCTCCATGCCTTCAGCGGTAATCGTCTTGTCGTTGAACAGTGCGCCGGCGTTATTGATCAGTGCATCGATCGGCCTGCCGCGTTGCAACAGGCGTGCGCAGAGATCGTCAACCGCCTGCAACAGGCTGAGGTCGGCCAGTTCGAGGTGAATGTCGCTGTTGCCACTCGCCGCCTGCAGTGACTCGACCAGGTCTTTGCCGCGACTCTGGTCCCGGACGACCAGAGTTAGCGCGGCACCGGCCTCTGCCAGGGAGCGGGCGGCGGCTTCGCCGAGACCCGAGGTGGCCCCGGTAATGATCATGTGGCGCCCGCTTATGTCTGTGCTGCAGGGCTTCCAGCGCTTTTTCCCGCGCTGGTAGCCGTAGCGGGTGAAGTGGGCTATGCCGGGAAGTAGCCAGCGATCGGCGCACTCGGTATCCGCCCGGGGTACCGGCGCGGCGTTGTCGTCGCTGAGGGCCTCCTCGAGACCTTCCATGGTCCGCTGACCCATTGCCACGAATTTTTCCGGGTGCTGTTGCAGGTAGCGCTCGATCGCAGCGGGAAAGCGGAAGCTGGCCCGGTAGTCGATCAGGCAGCCGTCATTCTCAGGGTGCAGGATAATTTCGTCGTCGACATCAAACAGCCTGGAACTGCCGCTCAGTCGCAGGCAGCGCCCCGCCTCCAGGTGGGTAAGGCGGTAGGTAACCCGGATGCTGCCAAGCGGCAGCGCGCAGTTCAGTTCAAAGCGGCTTCCCACCCGCGGCGGGCCGCTGTCGAGTCGGCGGGCGGACAGGGTGGTGGGGTCCCATTCGGCAGCAGAACTGAAATCCGCCAGGTAGTTGAACACGGCGGTCGGGCTGCGGGGAACGGTACATTGTTCGTGCAATTCCAGCATGGGGCGTCCTGCTATAGTCTCAGCCAAGTATACGCGGAGGGCGCGCGGGCGGTTCACTGGCTGGAAATCTGCGTATTTCGGTCAATTGGCCCGTGATGGAGGTGGCAATTTCCCGATTGCGGGTTAGACTCAGGCTTAAAGGCATGTTACTGCGCATTTTTCGCGCAGGCCGAACGGGGGATTCAAAGCGTTCATGTTGACTGACTGGCGCAAGCTGCTGATGCGAAGTGGAGAGTGGGCCTGCTACGGAGCGGGCCTGGTCTGTTCCGGCTTCTTTGTCAGTCAGCTGGCGGTTGGCGAGGTTGACCGGCGCAGCGATATTGCCGCCTTTGAAAACCTGCAGGCGGCAGTGGCGGAGACGCCCGCCCCGGGCAGCGACCTGCCGGCAGCGTCCGACGCTCTCCCGGAACGCCTTGCCTCGCTCCCCATCGATGCAATTCCCGCACCGGACACCGCCCTGTGGTCGCCGGGGCGTATCGCCGACTACCAGGCCAGCCTGCAACAGGCGCTGCCGCCGGTGCTCGGCATCCTGAACCTGCCTTCCCTGGCCCTGGAGCTTCCGGTGTACTCCACCGACTCGGAACTGACCATGGACCGCGGCGCCGGTGTGATTGACGGTATGGCCTATCCCCACGAGGGTGGGAATATCGGCATCGCCGGCCACCGCGACGGCTATTTCCGGGCGCTGAAGGATATCCAGCCCGGCGACCCCATCGTGTTGCAGACCCTCTTCGGGCCCAAGCACTTTACGGTCGATCACACCAGGATTGTCGAAATCGAGGATACTCACGTGCTCGCTGATACCGACGAGCAACGCCTGACCCTCGTGACCTGCTACCCCTTCTATTTCGTCGGGCACGCGCCACAGCGCTTTGTTGTGACCGCTTCGCTGGACAATACCTATGTCAATCGAAATTAAGGAGGAATTGACATGCTCAAGAAGTTGATCGTAGCAACCGGTGTGACCGCCGCCCTGAGCCTTAGCGGGCAAGTGGCTGCCCAGTCCGCCCCGACCTGTGCCGATATCGAGTGGTCCGCTTCTGTGACCGCGGAGTATCCCGATATCGCGGAGTCCTGTCAGGGCGTCTATGAAAAGAACGGCGAGCTGTATGCCAAGGCCACTGTTGAGGTGCTGCGGGTGCGGGGTAATCGGGTTACCTTCCGTCCCCTTCATACGGATGGCACCAAAGGCGAAAGTCACAGCATTCAGGTGCCCAGCAGCTGGCGCGCTGACATCGCGGGTCGCAAATACCGCGCCAGCGAACTCAGCCGGGGCCAGGAGTTGAATGTTTACCTGCCCCACGACCGCTGGGCCCTGGCCGTTGTCGATGAAAGCAGCCCGGACGAGGTGGAAGTCATCGTGATCGAAGAAGAGGTGGTGGAGATGCCGACCACTGCCAGCCCGCTGTTCCTGTTCGGCCTCGCCGGCGGCGCGCTGCTGTCACTGGGTGGCCTGTTCACCGCATTGCGTCGTCGTATCGGCTAAGGCGTTCCGGTGTAGCAACTCATGGGGCCCGCGGGCCCCTTTTTCTTTCACTGGGACTGGCGTTTGCGGGTGGCCGTCCTGCGCCGGCATTCCGGGTGCGGAGCTCAGTCCTGCTCCCACACTTTACGCAAGGGTTCGCCAAAGTCGTCGTAAATGATCTTGCGGCGGGGTTTCGGCAGGCGCGATCGCTTGGGTTGGGGGCTGCGCTTGAGCAGGCTCTTGCGGCGCTCCTCAATGGCTGCGACCACCTCGGGCACCAGGGTGCGAGTGGTCCGCGGTTCCACAAACAGGCGCCGGCCCTGGGGGCCGCTGGTGAGAGACTCGTTGCCGCTCACGCCCCGGGGTACGGCCGTGACCTTTCCGCCGCCGTGCAGGAAGCGTTCGGTCGCGCGTTCCAGGTCGGCGCGCATGTCGGCTTTGGAGAGGAGTTTTTTCACTTGGCCTCAGGGCTGAAGTCGGCGCTACAAACCACCTAGTATAGCGCTGGCCCTCAGTAAATGCAGGGTCGTCGTTGTGGCATTTTGTCTGGCGCAGGCATTCTGGTTTAATGCACCCCATTGTTCCGAGGAGAGTCCCCCATGTTCTGGTTCCTGGTCGCCGTGGCCGCGGTGTGCGTGTTCACCGTGTTCAAGTTGCGCGGCGCCAATCTCGCCTATCTCGATGACGTTTATCCAAACACCGAGGCAGAACCCTCCCCCGGACACCAGGGCGTCGTGGATTATCTCGGTGAGCTGGCCCGCTCCAGCCAGGGTGTGCGCGGCAGGGCGCGGCTGGAGCTGACGCGGAAGAACATGGATGCCATCAGCGACGGGCGCGATTTCAGCAGCCGTTTTGTGCCGGTTGATGAAAACGGGGTGCGCGGGGAGTGGGTGCTTGCGCCCGGTTGTCACCCTGACCAGCGCCTGCTGTACATCCACGGTGGCGCCTGGGTAGCCGGAAGCCCGGTCAGTCATCGCAGCATCACCGACAGGCTCTCCGTCCTGAGTGGCTGCGCGGTGCTTTCCCTGGATTACCGTTTGATGCCGGAATACCGGCGCAGGGACGGTATCGAGGATTGCCGCGCGGCCTACCAGTGGCTGCTGGCAAATGGTCCGGAGGGTGCAGGCTCCGCCACCTTCATGGCTGTGGCCGGTGATTCTGCCGGCGGCAACCTGGCCCTGTCCCTGATTGCCTGGATTCGCGACGAGGGAATGCCCCAGGTCCATGCGGCAGTGGCCTTTTCGCCGGCCACCGACAGCACCCTGACATCCCCCAGCCTCAGCGCCAACCTGGCCACTGACCCCATGCTCGGCCCTTTGTTCGGGGGGCTGACCAGGATTCCGCGGCCGCTGCTGTGGTGGGGTAGCTGGCTCAGCACTCGCTTTTTGCCCTCCGACCCGGTGGTTTCGCCGGTACGCGGTGACCTGCGCGGCCTGCCGCCGGTCCTGGTACAGGCCAGTGAGGCCGAGATGTTACTGGACGATGCCCGCCGCTATGTGCGCCGGGCGCAGAAGGCCGGGTCGCCGGTGCAGCTGGAAACCTGGCCGCACATGGTGCATGTCTGGCAGATATTCAATCCGGAATTGCCCGAGGCCGGGGCCGCCCTGGCCAGTGTTGCCCGCTTCCTGATTGGCGCTGGCGCGCGGGGCCCCGCAGCTTTGACCGGTGAGGGGGTGGATCGATGAATGCTATCCGCTCCCTGCTGGTATTTTTGTGGATGGTAGTCAGCGTGATTCCCATTGGCGTGCTATTGCTGCTGGGCTCATTGGTGGTGCGGGATGAAAAGCTCTGGTGGTGGTTTGCGGTGCCCTGGCTGCGCGGGGTGATTATCATCGCCAAGGTGATCGGCGGGGTGCGCTACCGGGTGCACGGGGCAGAGAACCTGCCAGCCAGCGACGACATGCGCCGCATAGTGCTGTGCCCCAAGCACCAGTCTACCTGGGAGACTTTCTTTTTTCCGAGTATGACGCCCCACCCGCTGGCCTATGTGTTCAAGAAGGAATTGCTGGCCATCCCCATTTTTGGCTGGTGCATGGCGCGCCTGGGCATGATTCATATCGACCGCAGCAAGCGCACCGAGGCCTGGAACCGGGTGGCGGAGCAGGGCGCCGAGCTGATGGACCGGGGCAAATGGGTGATTATGTTCCCCGAGGGTACCCGCACCGAGCGCGGCAAGCGCGGGTCCTACAAAACCGGGGCTACCCGGCTGGCGGTCGCGACCGGCGCCAGCGTGATTCCGGTGGCAGTGACCTCGGGGCGCTGCTGGCCGCGGCGCTCCTTTTCGTTTATTCCGGGGGTGGTGGATGTATCCATCGGCGCTCCGGTACCCTCTATCGGTCGCCAGCCCGCCGAGTTGATGGATGAGGTGGAGCGCTGGATCGAAGCCGAAATGCGACGCCTGGATCCCGAGGCCTACCCCCGCGAGGCCGCCTGATCGTCGCCGTCCGCAGGAGTTGCCGGTTCAATCTGCGTCACCCGCGCCCTACACTGGGCCCGTTCAATAACCGCGAGGAGGCTCTGTGAGTCCCAAGCCAGTCCTGGTCGCTGTCGTCAGCGGCGATAAGCCCTTTCTCGAGCAGTTACTCTCTGCGCTGGCCCGCAGTGCCGCCAGCGACACGCGTCGCCGCGGCGACTTCGAGTTGCAGTTTGTGTCCTGTGCCGATACCGCGAGCTTGCTGCACCTCGCCGCCGAGCGGGGTGCGCTGCAGGCCGTGGTGATGGATGTGCCGGGCCTGGCAGAGGGCGGCCAGGTGCCTGAGCTGCGCCGCCTGCGGCCGGAACTGGATCTGTTCCTGATGGTCGATGACGAGGGGGCCGGGATCGAGGGCAGGGCGGAGCTGCTGGATCGGGCCGACGTCAGTCCGGGGCAGCTCTACCGCCAGTTGCGCAGTGCTGTTGCACGCCGCGCACGGACCCCTTTCGCCGATACCCTGCGGGATTATGTTTACAGCGCCAAGGACGCCTGGCACACCCCGGGTCACTCCGGCGGTGATAGCCTGCGCGACAGTCCCTGGGTGGCGGACTTTTACCAGCTGATGGGGGAACACATTTTCAATACCGACCTGTCGGTGTCGGTGCAGGCGCTGGACTCCCTGCTGGAACCTCACAGTGTGATCCAGGAGGCGCAGGAACTGGCGGCGGAGGCGTTCGGCGCCCGCCACACCTTCTTCGTCACCAATGGCACCTCCACCGCCAACAAGGTCATCGTGCAGCACCTGCTGGGTTCCGGCGGCAAGGTGATTCTCGATCAGGCCTGCCACAAGTCGGTGCACCACGCGGTCATCCTGTTCGGTGCCGAGCCGGTTTACCTGCCGGCCTCGGTGAACCGGCGTTACGGCATGTACGGGCCGGTGCCGAGGGTGGCGATCGATGCCGCCCTGGAAGCCCACCCGGATGCCAGGCTGCTGGTGCTGACCTCCTGTACCTACGACGGTTTCCGCTACGACCTGGCGCCGATTATCGCCGCGGCTCACCAGCGCGGTATCAAGGTGCTGATCGACGAGGCCTGGTATGCCCACGGTCGCGCCCATCCCGCTTTTCGCCCCAATGCGCTGGACAGCGGCGCCGACTACGTCACCCAGAGCACCCACAAAATGCTCTCGGCCTTTTCCCAGGCCAGTATGATCCACGTGGCGGATCCGGACTTCGACGAGCACCGCTTCCGCGAAAACCTCAACATGCACACCTCCACCAGCCCCCAGTACGCCATGATTGCCAGCCTCGACGTGGCGCGCAAACAGGTCAGCCTGGAGGGCTACAGCCAGTTGCAGCGCTGCCTGGGCATTGCGGCGCGCTTGCGGGAGGGGATTGAGCGCAGCGGGGTTTTCCGGGTGCTGGCGCTGGAAGACATGCTGCCCGAGAGCCTTGCAGAGGACGGTATCCGCCTCGACCCGCTCAAACTGAGCGTGGATGTCAGCGCCTCGGGGATGAGCGCCCGCGAGGTGCAGCTGGCACTGTTCGAGGACTACGGCATCCAGATTGAAAAGGTCACCCACAACACTTTTACCGTGCTGGTCACGCTCGGCGCCACCCAGAGCAAGGTGCTGAGGCTGCTGAATGCCCTGCAGAAACTGGCCGCCCGCGGCCCGGTAGCCGGTGCCTCAGAGGCGTCCGACGTGCCGGTCAGTGCACTGCCGCCCCTGTCGGACTTCGCCGTGCTGCCGCGAACTGCCTTCTTCGGGGCCTCGCGGGAGCAGGCACTGGACTGTGAAGCCGGGGGCATCAACGAGGAATTGGTCGGCGCGGTCAGTGCGGACCAGGTGGTGCCCTATCCGCCGGGGATTCCCGCACTGAACCCCGGCCAGGTGATCACCCGCGAAGTGGCGAGCTATCTGCTGGCGCAGTATCGCAGCGGCAATGGTATTGAACTGCATGGCCTGGTGGAGCGGGGCGGACGGCCCTATTTGCGCATCTCCCTGGTTGAGCAGGGCCTCACACCTTCCTGAGGCCCCGGCAGCCTGGCTGGCGGCGCTGGCCTGTAATAGGCTATGGCCCCCATCGCAAACAATACCGGACGCAACCATGCCTATTCAGACCCGCGAAGTGGAATACCAGTACCAGTCGCAGACCTTTGCCGCTCTGCTGGCATGGGACGACAGCCGTGAGGGGCCCCGCCCGGCGGTCGCGATAGCCCACACCTGGGCGGGCCGTGGCGATTTCGAGGAGGGCCGGGCGCTGGCGCTGGCGGACATGGGTTATGTCGCCATGGCGCTGGACGTTTACGGCAAGGGCGTGCACGGCAGCAGCCCGCAGGAAAACCAGCAACTGATGGCGCCGCTGAAGGCCGATCGCGCCCTGCTGCAGGGGCGTTTGCTGGCCGGTGTAGAGGCCATGGCGGGGCAGGCTGAAACCGATGCCACGCGGATGGCCGCTATCGGCTACTGCTTTGGCGGGCTGTGCGCGCTGGACCTGGCCCGGATCGGTGCGCCCCTGCGTGCCGTGGTGAGCCTGCACGGACTGTTTGACGCACCGGACAACACCGCCGGTAACCGCATTGCAGCCAGCGTGCTCTGTCTGCACGGCTACGACGACCCGATGGCCCCGCCGGAATCGGTGCTGGCGCTGGCCAGCGAGATGTCCGCCGCCGGTGCCGACTGGCAACTGCACGCCTACGGCAATACGGTACACGCCTTCAGCAATCCCGCCGCCAACAATCCGCAGATGGGCACACTCTACAGCCCCGCCGCGGATCGCCGTTCCTGGCAGGCGTTGGGCAACTTCCTTGAAGAAACACTCGGCTGAGGGCACTGCCCGGGAGAGACCGCCATGGAACTGTTCGATTACATACGCTCCTCCGCCGCCTTCCGGGTACGGATTGCCCTCAACCTCAAGAAGCTGGACTGGGAGACGGTACCTGTTGACCTGCTGCAGGCGGAGCAGCGCGGAGAGGCCTATCGCGCGCTGAACCCCCAGGGGCTGGTGCCGGCGCTGCGGCTCGACAGCGGGGAGATCATCACCCAGTCACTCGCCATCCTGGAGTGGCTGGAGGAGTGCCACCCCGAGCCGGCCCTGTTGCCAGCGGATGCACTGGCGCGTGCCCGGGTGCGATCACTGATGTACGCCGTGGCCTGCGACATCCACCCTCTCAACAACCTGCGGGTGCTCAAATACCTCATCGGCGAACTGGGCCACAGCGAAGAGGAAAAACTGGCCTGGTATCACCACTGGCTGGGGCTGGGTTTTGCCGCACTGGAGCAGCAGGTACAGGGCCCCCGCTACTGTCACGGCGATGCGCTCAGCCTCGCCGATGTCTGCCTGGTGCCGCAGATGTTCAACGCCCGCCGTTTTGAACTGGACCTGGCGCCCTATCCGCGGCTGGTAGCCATCAGCCAGCACCTCGAGAGTCTGGACGCCTTCGTCCGGGCTGCGCCCTGAGTGGGGCCGCACCGGCTTTAGCACGGTGAGTATTTTGCCAACCAAAACTGAAAATAAGGGGAGAACATGAGTGACAATCGGCCCGTACTGATCGGCGTTGCCCAGCAGACCTGGCGCGACAAAGATCCGAGTCGCAGCCTGGTGGACGCACTGGCAGAGGTCAGTGGCGCCGCCCTCCTTGATACCGGCGTCAGCGGCGTCAGCGCAGCGGTGGACACTGTGGTCACAGTGCCTTTTCTGGCCGCCCTGGTGCCGGGCCTGGCGGAACTGCTGCCGGCCAACACCGGCGATGCCCTGTGTCAGCGCCTGGGCCTGACAGCGCAGACGTTCAGCGCCCATGTAGGGGGCAATACGCCCCAGCAAATGGTGAACCATTTCGCCAATCGTCTCGCCCGCGGCGAGAGCCGCGCCGTACTGATCAGTGGCGGCGAACTGATTGCAACGCTCTCGGAGGCGCTGAAAAGCGGCGCCGATGTCAGTCACTGGAAGGCGGGCGGTGCGGTTGAGCCCACCTGGCTGGGGGATAATCGCCGCCCCGCCAGCAAGGTGGAGCAGGCACACGGCCTGTTCGAGCCGGTAAATACCTATCCCCTGTTCGAGAGCGCCCTGCGCCATGCCCGCGGCTGGTCGCAGCCGGAGCATCTGGCGGTTCTCGGGCAGTTGATCAGTCGCATGAGTGAGGTGGCTGCCGCCAACCCCCACGCCTGGCGAAGACAGGCCTGGACAGCGCAGGAGGCGATCTCCACCGCGAACCGCAACCGCATGATCAGCTACCCCTACACCAAGGTGATGAATGCGATCCTGGCGGTGGATATGGCCACCGCCGTGGTGATGACTACGGCCGGGGTGGCGCGCGAACTCGGGGTGGCACCTGAGCAGATGATCTACCTGCGCGGCGGTGCTGACGGCAACGATATCTGGAATGTCACCGAGCGCCCGGTACTGCACGAGTCGCCGGCCATTCGCGCCTGTGCCGGCTCAGCCCTGGCCCAGGCCGGCCTGTCCATCGAGGATATGGCCCTGTTCGATATCTACAGTTGCTTCCCCTCTGCAGTCCAGGTGGCTTGCGATGCGCTCGGTATCGCCGTCGACGACCCCCGCGGAGTCACGCTGACCGGCGGGCTTACGCTGTTCGGTGGTCCGGGCAACAATTACTCCAGTCACGGTATCGTGGAGATGGTGCAGCAGCTTCGCAGCGGGCGCGGCGAACACGGTATGGTGACCGCCAATGGCAACTACCTGACCAAGCATTCCGTGGGCATTTACAGTCGCCAGCCCGGCGACGAAGTGTGGTCGGAGGCGGGTTGTCGCAACCTGCAGCCCGAACTGGACAGGCTGGACAAGGTGGTGGTGGACGAAGCCCCCAGCGGTCGCGGCACCATCGAAGCCTTTACCGCCAGTTACCAGAACGATGCCCCGGCGCGGGGCATCGTCGTCGGGCGCATGGAGGACGGCCGCCGCTTCGTCGCCAATACCGCCGCCGAGCCGGCGGTACTGGAACGCCTGGTATGTGAAGACCTGGTGGGTGTTGGCGGCCAGGTCAGGCATACGGCGGAGGGCAATCTGTTCAGTTTCTAGCGGTTGCGGCGATGGACATGCCCCGGGGCAGCCCGGGGTGTTACTTGGAGTCAATTTTTTTAAATCCAGGCATCATTGCCCCCGCTGGCTGGCAATCGCAACATAGTGGCCCTCGAGCGGCCCGCGGCCGCTGTTTCTGTACTTCAATGCCAGAGGCCATAACATGTCCAACACCGCGTATATCTACGACGCCGTGCGCACCCCCCGTAGCAAGGGCAAGCGCGACGGCACCCTGCACGAAGTCAAACCGGTCGATCTCGGCGCCGGCCTGCTGCGCGCGCTGCAGGCGCGCCACGACCTGGATACGTCCTACGTAGACGACGTGGTGATGGGCTGCGTGACCCCGGTGGGTGAGCAGGGCTCCGACATCGCCAAGATGATCGTACAGAACGCCGAATGGCACGAATCGGTGGCCGGTGTGCAACTTGACCGCTTCTGCGCCTCCGGCCTGGAAGCGGTGAACATCGCCGCCCAGAAAGTGGCTTCCGGCTGGGAAGACCTGGTAGTCGCCGGCGGTGTCGAGTGCATGTCCCGGGTGCCGATGGGCTCCAACGGCGGCGCCATGGGCGGCGATCCGGCCTTCAGCCTGAAAACCGGCTTTGTGCCCCAGGGTATCGGCGCCGACACCATCGCCACCCTGGAGGGCTGGTCCCGCGAGGACGTGGACGCCTACGCCCTGGCCTCCCAGCAACGCGCCGCCCACGCCCGTGACAATGGCTACTTCGACCGCTCGGTGATCCCGGTGCTGGACAAGAATGGCCTGGTGATCCTGGAGAAAGACGACTTCATCAAGCCGGACACCACCCTGCAAGGTCTGGCCGGCCTCAGGGCCTCCTTTGAAATGCCCGGCAGCATGGGCTTTGACGATGTCATCCTGTCCAAGTACACCACCCTTGACCGGGTCAACCACGTACACACCCCGGGCAACTCCTCGGGCATCGTCGACGGTTCCTCCGCGGTACTGATTGGCAGCGAGAAGGCCGGCAAGGACCTGGGCCTCACGCCCCGCGGCCGCATTGTCGCCACCGCGGTGCTGTCCACCGACCCCATCATCATGCTCACCGGCCCCGGCCCGGCTGCCGAGAAATGCCTGAAGAAGGCCGGCCTGAGCAAGTCCGACATCGATCTGTGGGAAATCAACGAGGCCTTCGCATCGGTCGCCATGCGCTACATGAAGGACCTGGGCATCGACCACGACGTCACCAACGTCAACGGCGGCGCCATTGCCATGGGCCATCCGCTGGGCGCCACCGGCGCGATGCTGGTCAGCACCATGCTCGACGAGCTGGAGCGCCGCGGGCTCAAGCGCGCCATGCTGTCCCTCTGTGTGGGCGGCGGCATGGGTATCTCCACCATCATTGAGCGCGTGTAAGCGGCCGTTAAAAGAGGTTATAGACAATGAGTGTATTCAAGTACGAAAAAGACGCCGACGGCATCGTGACAGTGACCATGGACATGACCGGCCCGGTTAACGCCATGAACCAGGAGTACCGCGAGGCGATGGCCGCGACCATCGAACGCCTGGAAAAGGAAGACGGCCTGAGCGGTGTGGTGCTGGCCTCTGCCAAGAAAGTGTTTTTCGCCGGCGGCGACCTGAACGACCTGCTTGCCGCGCAAAAGGGCGATGAAGCCCTGTTCATGGAAGAGCTGCACAACACCAAGGACCAGTTGCGCCGCCTGGAAAAACTGCCGGTGCCGGTAGTGGCGGCCATCAACGGTGCCGCTCTGGGTGGCGGCTACGAGATCTGCCTGTCCTGTAACCACCGCGTGGCCTGGGACGACAAGGGCGTGATCGTCGGCCTGCCGGAAGTGAGCCTGGGCCTCTTGCCCGGCGGTGGCGGCGTAGTGCGCCTGACCAACCTGCTGGGTTTGCAGAGTGCGCTGCCCTATCTGCTCGAAGGCACCCGGGTCAAAGCCGCCGACGCCAAAGAGCAGGGCCTGGTGGATGAGCTGGTCGCTACCCGCGAGGAACTGGTACCGGCGGCGAAGGCCTGGATTCTGTCCCAGAAGGACAATCCCGATGCCGCGGTGCAGCCCTGGGATCGCAAGGGCTTCAAGATTCCCGGCGGCAACGCCAGCCACCCGGCCATCGCCCAGCTGATCACGGTGATGCCCGCCATGCTGCGGCAGAAGACCCGCGGCCTGCTGCCGGCGCCCGAGGAAATTCTCGACTGCGCCGTCACCGCAGCCCGCCTGGACTTTGATACCGCGTTGCGTGTCGAGTCCCGCAGTCTCGCCTATCTGGTCACCACACCGGTGGCGAAGAATATGATCTCCACCTTCTTCTTCGGCATGAACCGCCTGAACGGCGGCGCCAGCCGTCCCGATGGCATCGAGCCGCGCAAGGTGAAAAAAGTGGGCGTACTGGGCGCTGGCATGATGGGGCAGGGCATTGCCTATGTCTCCGCGATGGCCGGTATCGAGGTGGTGCTGAAGGATATCTCTGCGGAAGCCGCGGAAAAGGGCAAGGCCTACTCCGAGGGCCTGCTGGCCAAGCGCGTCAAGCGCGGCAAAATGAGCGAGGAACAGAAGGCCGATATTCTGGGCATGATCAAACCCAGCGCCGACAACGCCGACCTGCAGGGCTGCGACCTGATCATCGAGGCGGTATTCGAGAACATCGCGTTGAAGCACAAGATTACGCGTGAAATCGAGCCCTGCCTGGCGGAAAACGGGGTGTGGGGTTCCAACACTTCAACCCTGCCGATCACCCAGCTTGCCGAAGCCAGTGAAAAGCCCGAAAACTTTATCGGTATCCACTTCTTCTCCCCGGTGGACAAAATGCCGCTGGTGGAAATTATCTGTGGCGAGAAAACGTCCGACGAAACACTGGCGCGAGCCTTCGACTACGCCAAACAGATTCGCAAAACCCCCATCGTGGTCAATGACTCCCTCGGTTTCTTCACCTCCCGCACCTTTGGTACCTACCTGGACGAGGGCGTGCGCATGCTGAAGGAGGGCGCCAACCCCGTGCAGATCGACAACCTCGGCAAGGCCCTTGGCATGCCGGTCGGGCCGCTGGCGGTCTACGATGAAGTGAGCCTGGAACTGACCCGCAAGGCCCAGCAGACCTGGAAGGACATGGGCGTTGAGGACCAGCACACCGACGCCAGCGTGACCCGCGAAGTGGTCGCCACCATGGTCGAGGAACACGGCCGCGGTGGTCGCCACCACGGCGGCGGTTTCTACGAGTACGCCGAGGACGGCAGCAAGAAGATCTGGCCGGGTCTCTACGACCTCTACTTCGATGCCGATACCCGTATTCCCGAAGCGGATATGAAGGATCGCATGTTGTTCCGCCAGGTCATCGAGTCGCTGAAATGCCTGCAGGAAGGTGTGCTGCGCACGGTGGACGACGGCAACATCGGCTCCATCATGGGGATTGGCGCCCCGGCCTGGACCGGCGGTTTCATCCAGTTCGTGAACACCTTCGGTGTGCAGAACTTTGTCGACCGCTGCCGCGAACTGGCCGCCGCCTACGGCGAGCGTTTCGAGCCGCCGGCCATCGCCGTCGACAAGGCCGCTTCCGGCGAACAGTTCGCCTGATCCTCCCCGTCGCCGGCCCGCCTGCGGGTGGGCCGGCGACAGCCCGAACCCTGCTAATTCGGGGTGCGCTATGGCTGTCACTGTGCTTCACTGCACAGCAGAAACCCTGTTCGACAGACGATAACAAGTAGAGGTGTCGCCATGCGAGTCACCCCCAGTGGCCAGGCCTGCGGCGCGGAAATTACCGGCGTCGACCTGGCGAATGAACTGGACGATCAGACCACTGCCGCCATCCGCGCGGCGTGGCTCGAACATCTGGTGCTGTCCTTCCCCGGCCAGACCCTGAGCGATGACGATCTCGAGCGTTTTACGCGCAGCTTCGGCCCCTTCGGCGAGGACCCCTTCGTGCGCCCGATCCCCGGCCGCGAACACATCATCGCCATTTGTCGCCGCGCCGATGAGACCTCCAGCATCTTTGCCGAAGCCTGGCATACCGACTGGAGCTTTCAGCCACTGCCGCCGGACGGCACCTGCCTGTACGGCATCACCATTCCGCCGGAGGGCGGAGACACTCTGTTCGCCAACCAGCAACTGGCTTTGCGGGACATGCCAGCTGGCCTGAAAAGCCGTATCGAAGGGCGTATTGCGGTGCACTCAGCGGCCGCCGGGTACGCTCCAAAAGGCCTGTATGGCGAGGCCGATCAGGGCGCGAACCGCAGTATGGCGATCGAATCTTCCGAGACTGCCCTGGAAACACAGTTACACCCTTTGATACGCCGTCATCCGGAATCGGGAGTGGATGCGGTGTACGGCTGTATTGGCTATGTCGCCGGAATCGAGGGTATGCCGCAGGACGAGGCCGCCGACCTGTTGCTGGAATTGCACGCCTGGCAGACGCGGCCGGAGTGCATCTACCGTCATCGCTGGCAGGCCAATACCCTGGTGATGTGGGACAACCGCGCGGTTTTGCATCGCGCCACCGGCGGCTACCAGGGCTACGACCGCTTGCTGCACCGTACCACCATCGGTTGTAGCCACGGCTTTTGAACCCGGCGCCGCCGTCGTAGCGGCGGGCGGGGCTTTACTGGTTGCGCGGTCTGCTAGATACCGTACTGGCGGGCGGCGAGGTCGCGCATGATCTCCTCCGAACCGCCGCCAATGGCATTGACCCGCACTTCGCGGTAGATGCGCTCCACCCGGTTGCCCCGCATGTAGCCGATTCCGCCGAGTATCTGCATGGCCTCCCGGGCGCAGAATTCCAGGGTTTCGCTGGCCTGTACCTTGAGCATGGCGATGTCACCCGGGTTGGGTTGCCCGCTGGCGATGCTTTCGTAGCAAATGCGCAGATAGGCCTGGGTGGCATTGATCTTCTGTTTCATCTGGGCAATTTTGTGGCGAATCACCTGGTGGTCGGCAAGGCGCTGGCCAAAGGTTTTTCGTTCACTGGCCCAGGCCACCGCCTCTTCCAGGCAGACTCGCGCCTGGGCTTCCATACTGGCGGCCATGCCCATGCGCTCGCCGTTGAAATTGGTCATGATGACCCGGAACCCGCGGTTCTCCTCGCCGATCAGGTTTTTGACGGGCACGCGCACGTTGTCGAAGTACAGGGTGGCGGTGTCCGAGGCCCACCAGCCCTGCTTGCGGGTGAGTGGCGTGCGGGAGAAACCCCCGGCGTCGGTGGGAATCAGCAGCATGGACACGCCGCCGGCACCTTCCCCGCCGGTGCGGACCGCGGTGGAAACCCAGTTGGCACGCATACCGCCGGTGATGAAGGTCTTGCTGCCATTGACCACATAGTGATCACCGTCGCGGACGGCAGTGGTGCTGATTCCAGCCACGTCTGATCCGGCGCCAGGCTCGGTAATGCCGAGGGAAATGTGCTTTTCGCCCGCCAGTACCGCAGGTGCAACGGCCTGCTTCATCGCCTCGCTGCCCCAGTTGATCACGGGGGGGAGGCCGATACCGTGGACCATGAGGCTGGCATTGATGCCGCCCACGCCGATACGCGCCATCTCTTCCGCGGCGATCCAGCCGAACCAGATGTCGGTGCCCTCGGTGATGCCGCCGTAGGCCTCGGGATAGCCCAAACCCAGCAGGCCGACCGCTGCCGCCTTGGGCCACAGTTCAATCGGAATATGACCGGCCTCATCCCAGTCATCGGCGTAGGGCATGATCTCGGTGTCAATAAAGCGCCGCAACTGCTCGCGCCAGGCGTTGTGGTCATTGGTGAGGTGGGGGTTGGGCAGGCGGGCGGAATCGAAATTCAGCGACATGGCGGTTTCCTGTTCAGGTTTTCAGTGCACGAGGGCCAGCGCATTTTTTGCGTGGGCCGATGTCCCTGAAAATCGTGTGATGTACTGCAGAGGAGCGAAATGATAGAGCGATACATCTACGTTTGAAAGTGGCACTCGGGCTTGTCGGTCACACGCCGGGCAACGTTTCCCTTTAGATGCTAGGCTGTTAGGTTACATTGTTCGGTCCCGGGGAGATTCATGTCAGCCAGCGAAAGCAAAACAACATCCACCGTTCTTATTCCTGTCTTTATTCCCGCTGTTGTGGTGATCGTACTGCTGGTGGTTGGCACCATCAGCAATCCCGATCTGGCCGGCAATGTCTTTGACCAGACCCTCATGTTCATTACCCGCAACTTCGGCTGGTACTACATGCTGTCGGTCGCCTTCTTCCTGATTTTTATCGTCGGCATTGCCATGACGCGCTGGGGCCATATCAAACTGGGGCCGGATCACGCCGATCCCCAGTACAGCTTCCCGGCCTGGTTCGCCATGCTGTTTTCTGCCGGCTACGGCATCGCGCTGTTGTTTTTCGGTGTGGCAGAGCCGGTGTTGCACTACGCGGCGCCGCCGGAAGGGGCAGCGGAGACAGTGGGTTCAGCCAAGCAGGCCATGCAGATCGCCTTCTTCCACTGGGGTTTTCATATCTGGGCGATCTACGGACTGGTCGGCCTGGTGTTGGCCTATTTCGCTTACCGCCACGGCCTGCCGCTGTCGATACGCTCCGCCCTCTACCCACTGATCGGCGATCGCATTTACGGTGGCTGGGGGCATGCGGTGGATGTGTTCGCCATCCTCGGCACCATGTTTGGTATCGCCACCACCCTGGGTCTGTCGGTGACCCAGATCAACACCGGCATTCACTACCTGTGGCCACAGATTCCGGTGGACAGCACAGTGCAGATTATCTGCATTGCCAGCATTACCTGTCTCGCCATATTTTCAGTGGTGGCGGGGATGGACAAGGGGGTCAAGCGCCTGTCCATCCTCAACATGGTGCTGGCCATTGCACTGATGAGTTTTGTGTTTTTCGCCGGTCCGACCATTCACATCCTGGAGACCTTCCTGCAGAACACGGGGAGCTATTTCAATCACATCGTCGAGCGCACCTTTAACCTGCAAGCTTATTCGCGCAGCGACTGGATCGGCAACTGGACGCTGTTTATCTTCGGCTGGACCATTGCCTGGGCACCCTTCGTCGGGCTGTTCATTGCCAAGATCAGCCGTGGGCGCACCATCCGCGAGTTCGTACTCGGGGTGATGCTGGTGCCCTCCCTGTTTACCTTCCTGTGGTTCTCGATCTTCGGCGGCACGGCACTGCACGAGGTGATGAACGAGGGCTACAGCGTGCTGATTGCCGAGGTGCAGAACAACCAGGCCATCGCCCTGTTCAAGCTCTACGAGATCCTGCCGCTGACGTCGATCCTCTCTTTCATCACGGTGTTGCTGATTATCACATTCTTCGTGACGTCCTCCGACTCCGGTTCCCTGGTGATCGATTCCCTGGCCTCGGGTGGAGCGCTGCATACGCCGGTATGGCAGCGGGTGTTCTGGGCGTCTGCCGAGGGCGTAGTGGCATCTACTCTCCTGTTGGCGGGGGGCCTGAGCGCACTGCAGACCATGACCATCGTCAGCGCGCTACCCTTCAGCTTTATCATGATTATCTCGGCCCTGGGAATGTGGCGGGCGCTCACTATCGAAGGGCATCACAACCGCAGCCTGAAAACCGATGTGCAGCAGCGCCTGACCGGCACCAGCGGCCGCAGCCTGTGGCGCGAGCGGCTGCACGCCCTGGTTACTTTCCCGGAGCGGGAAGAAGTACTGGAATTCATGGACACCACCGTGCGCAAGGCGATGACGCGGGTGGAGCGGGAACTGGCCAAAGAGGGCTGGGATGCGCGCGTGCAGACGGATGAGGAACACAATCGTATCTATCTGGAAGTGATCAAGGACGAGCAGGTCGATTTTATCTACGAAATCCGCCTGCTGGAGCACCGCCTGCCCGATTTTGCCTATCCTGAGATGGCGCGCGATGGCGATGATGAACGCCTCTATTACCGCTCTGAAGTGTTCCTGCGGCGCGGTGGACAGTCCTACGATGTGTTTGGCTATGATCAGCAGGACATCATTACCGACATTCTGGATCAGTTCGAAAAACACCTGCATTTCCTGCATATCTCGCCGGCGATCCTGCCATGGCGGATGGAGGCTCACGACGACATGCTGGCAACGCCGCCGGAGCCGCCGGAACAGAAGCGGGAAGATGAACGGGAAAAGGGGGAGACAGAAATCCGGCAACGTGCGGGCTAACTGTCGCGCCGGCCGGATCGGGAGGGCGGGAATGAAACGCGCATGCGCTGTGTGTGGCAGCCTGCTGCTGGTGATGGCCAGTGGCAGTTTCGCTGCTGGCGAATCCACGGTTGAGGAGTTACAGCGGGAAATCAGCGATCTCAAAGCGCGGCTGGCGGACCTGGAGGCGCTGGTCGCGAACATCAGTGCTCCCCGGGAGCTGCGTGAGACGGCGGTATTACCGGCCGAGAAGGTGGCCGAGGTCGAATTGGCCCAGGCGCAGCCCGAAGCCGATACCGCTGCGATCGAGTTAGGCGGTGCGCTTCGCTTCAATGTGATTCACCGGGAGGATGTGGACAGTTCGGAGGGCAAGCGGGGCGAGAGCGGATTGGATGTGTTCCGGCTCAATGTCGATGGCGCCATCAACAACCTGCTGCTGTCCGCCGAATACCGCTTCTATCCCTACATGGACACGATTCGTTACGGCTGGGTGGGGTACCAGTTCGAAGACGACAGCGTGATCCAGGCGGGCATCAACCAGGTGCCCTTTGGCCTGCTTCCCTACGCGGCCCACAACGCCTGGTTTGGTGTGCCTTACTACGTCGGCATGGCAGACGACTACGATATGGGCGTGAAATACCAGCGCGAAGACGGACCCTGGAGCGGCCAGGTGGCATTTTACAAGAACGAGGAACTCAACGACGCCGGCAACCTCGACCGCTATTCCTACGACCTGGTACTACAGGGCGATCAGCAGAACGAGGAGATCAACCAGCTCAATGCACGCCTGGCCTACACTTTCGGCAAGAACACGACGTGTGAAACCGAGTTGGGTGGTTCGCTTGAGGCGGGGCAGGTGTACAACAACCTGAGCGACGAGCGCGGCGATCACCGCGCCTACGCACTGCATCTGGATTCTCGCTGCGGGCGCTGGAATTTTCAGTTGCAGGGCGCCCGCTACGACTACGAGGTGCCGGACCCGCCCGGCGTGGATGACAGGGTAGTGCGCTTCGGCGCCTTTGCCGGCGCCTACGACGTGGCCGCGGCGGGGAAGGTCTATGTCGCCAACGTGGCCTATAACTTTGCCTCGCCCTGGCGCTATATCGACTCCCTCACCTGCTACAACGACTATTCGCTACTGGACAAGTCCCTTGACGGCGCCAGCGATTCGCAGATCAATACCCTCGGTTGCGCCATTGGCAGTGGGCCGCTGTTTACCTATGTCGACTACATCCTGGCGCGCAATATGCCGTTTTTCGGCGATGGCTCGCTGGCCGGTGGTGGTGAGGACGACTGGCTTGGGCGCCTGAACATCAATATCGGTTATTACTGGTAGCGCCATGGCTGGTTTCTCCCGCAGAGTTCTCTCCGTTTCGCTCGTGGCCGCCATGACAACCCCGCGCTGGCGCTACGCAGTACTGGTCTGCCTCTGTCTGGCGCTGTCCCCGCTGCGTGCCGACACCCTCAATGTGGTGTCCTGGGACGGCGCTTATGTGAAGAGCCAGGTGCTGGGCTTTATACGTCCCTTTGAAGAGGCTACAGGCCACCGGGTGAACATCATCCAGCACAGCGGCGGCGTGGCGGAGATCCGGCAGCAGGTACGGGCCTGGAACGTGAGCTGGGATGTGGTGGACATGGAGCTGTTCGACGCCCTGCGGGCGTGCCGGGAGGGGCTGCTGGAGCCGCTGCAGGTGAGTCTGCTGACGCCGGCGCCGGATGGCACTCCGGCGAGTGAGGATTTCATCGAGCTGGATGAAAGCGCCTGCGGCGTCGGCAATGTGGTGGGCTCGACCGTGCTCGGCTTTCGCACCGATACCTTCGAGCAGCCACCGCAGCAGTTGGAGGATCTGTTCGATCTGCAGCGCTTTCCGGGTCGACGCGCCCTGCGCAAGTCTCCCAAGGGCAACCTGGAGTGGGCGCTGATAGCCGACGGTGTAGCGCCGGCCCGGGTCTACGAGGTGCTCGCCACCGAAGCCGGACTGGAGCGCGCCTTTGAACGCCTGGACAGCCTGAAGCCCCACACCGAGTGGTGGGAGACCGGCCAGCAGGCGATTCACTTACTGGAATCCGGCCAGGTGGCGATGGCCTCCGTGTACAGTGGCCGTGTTGCCGCGGCCCGGGAGCGCGGCCAGCCGCTGGCGATGCTGTGGGATCACCAGATCTGGTTTTACGATGTGTGGGCGATTCCGCGCAACGGCCGCAACAGCGAGCTGGCCCGGGAGTTCGTCCGCTTCGCCAGTTCCACTGACAGCCTGGCGGCCCAGGCGCGCTACATACCCTACGGCCCCATGCGTCGCTCGTCGCTGGCGGCGCTGCCGCCGGAATTGCGCGCCCGTCTGCCCACCGCGCCGGACAACCTGTCCAGCGCCCTGGAGCTGGATGCGCACTGGTGGTCTGAGCACCTGGACACCATCGGGCCGCGCTTTCGACGCTGGCTGGAGCGCCCGGTCATGGTGCCCCGGGCGTTACCGCGCTAGCTACCCGCCAGTTCAGTGGAGCTTGAAGCGCGGGCGGATGAAGTGATTGATCTTGTCGGTAAAGGCCATCATCAGCGCCCGCGGCCAGCCGTGGATGGCACCCTGGTGCATGCGGTAGAGGGAGACGTAGGCCAGTCGCGCAACCTTGCCCTCCAGGCTGATACCGCCGCGAGCCAGGCCGCCCATCAAACGGCCGAAGGCGGAGTACTCGCTCAGTGACACCAGCGACCCCATGTCCTTGTAGACAAAGGCCTGCTCGGGCTTGCCCGCCAGTCGCCGCCGCAGGTTCCTGGCTACGCAATCCGCCATCTGGTGGGCCGATTGCGCCCGCGGCGGTACCCAGCGCTGCTGGTCATCCGGGCCCTCCATGGCGAAGCCGGCGCAGTCACCCAGGGCGTAGATGTCGGTGTCGCCCTGTACCTGCAGCGTCGGCTCTACCAGCAACTGGCCCATGCGATTGCACGCCAGGCCATCGATGGCGGAGAGAAACCCGGGCGCCTTGACCCCCGCGGCCCAGACCATCAGGTCAGCGCGGATCAGTTCGCCCTCCCGCGTGGTCAGGCCTTCGCGGCTGGCGGACACGACGGCCGTTGCAGTGCGCACCTTGACACCCAGTTTCAGCAGTTCCCGGTGGGCGCCGCTGGAAATGCGTTCGTTGAGGGCCGGCAGCAGGCGCGGGCCGGCCTCCACCAGTGATACCTCCAGGTGCTCGGGGGTAATGGTTTTCAGGCCGTAGGTGGAAAACCACTCGCGAGCCTTGAACAGTTCCGCCGACAGCTCCACCCCGGTGGCGCCGCCGCCGACAATGGCGATGCGCAGTTTGCGATCCGCCTGGCCCGCCTCCAGCGCCTGATCCAGGCGGATGAAGCGGTCGACCAGGCGCTGGTGGAACACCTGTGCCTGGTCTGGGCTGTCGAGGAAGATGCAGTGCTCGCTGACGCCACTGACATTGAAGTCATTGGATACGCTGCCGATGGCCAGCACCAGGTAGTCGTAGTGCTTTTCCCTGCGCGGCAGAATCTCCTCGCCGGTGTCGTCGACCAGCGCGTCCAGCTCAATGCATTTGCGCGCACGGTCGACACCGCAGAGTGTGCCCAACTCAAAAGCAAAACCGTTGCGATGGGCGTGCACACGGTAATTCACCGCGTCGAGTTCGGCGTCGAGGGAACCGGAGGCGACCTCGTGCAGCAGGGGCTTCCAGATATGGGTGTGGTTGCGGTCGATGAGAGTGATCCGGGCCTTGCCTTTGCGGCCCAGTTTGCGGCCGAGTGCCGTGGCGAGTTCAAGGCCGCCGGCGCCGCCGCCTACGATTGCGATCTGTATCATGAGATTGATTACTGAAAAACGGGGAAGGTTTTTTTGCCGTGGGCAGTATACAGAGTGGCTGGCCGCAGGCCCAGAGTCCGCAGGCTTTGCCCGCCGGCTTCAAGCGGCGCTGGTTTTGGACTACTATCGATGTGGTGCTTCTGTTTGCCAGAGAAAGGATGCTGCGTGGCCATAATCACCCTGATAGTAGTAGCGGCTTTGGGCCTGCTTTGGTTTTTTCTGCGGCGGCGCGGTAGTGCACCGGGCGCGGGCAGGCGTACAAGGGCAACTGCGGCCCGCAGCCCCTACCGGGCTGTGAGCATTGTCTGCACGCAGGACGCCTGCAACGCTGCACAGCAAATGGCGGGGCGCGCCTTTCTCGAGGCAGAAGGCAGCACGCCCGTGCTGCCCCTGCAGGGCTGTGACGTCGCCCGTTGTCAATGCCGCTATGCGCACAGCGATGACCGCAGGACGGCCAGTGACGACAATGACCGCCGCTTGCCGGCCTCGCTGCAGAGTGAACTCTATCCCGCGTCGGAAAATATCGATCGACGCCAGCGCCGGCGCGGACGCCGGCGCTCTGATCTCACCTGACAGCGCCGCTTACTCTGCCAATCAGCCGAGTGCTTCCAGCACACTCTTGCGAAAACGCTCTGCGAACAGGTCGATTTCGCTCTCGCTGATCGACAGTGGCGGTGACATGACCATGTGATCGCCCACTGCCCGGCACAGCAGCCCGTTCTCGTAGCAGCGCTGGTGGATCCTGGGGCCCAGGGACTTTGCCGGGGCATCGAGCGGATCGAAACTCACGGCGCCGAGCAAGCCGTAGTTGCGAATGTCGATGACCTGGGGCAGATCGCCCATCGCGTGCAGGGTGTTGGCCCAGTGCTCACCCTTGGCGCCGCTGGCGCAAGTGAACAATCCCTCGGACTCATAGATATCCAGCGCCGCCAGGCCCGCTGCCGCGGCCACGGGGGTGCCGGCGTAGGTATTGCCGTGGAAGAATTCCGGCACCGTGTCCGGGGTATTGTCGAAGATGGTCTGCTGGATGCTGTCCTTCACGAACACGCCGCCCATGGGAACAGTGCCGCCATTGATGGCCTTGGCGCTGGTCATGATGTCAGGGGTGACGCCGAATTCGGTGGCGGCAAACGCTGAGCCGGTGCGGCCGAATCCGGTGATGACCTCATCGAAAATCAGCAGGATATCGTGCTCGTCACACAGTTCGCGGACCTTCTGCAGGTAGCCTTGCGGCGGCGGTACCATGCCGCCGGCGCCGGAGATCGGCTCGATGATGACCGCGCAGATGCTGTCTGCGCCGCGCAGGGCAATGATCTGTTCAAAGGCGTCTGTCATGCGGTCGGTGCCGTGCTCGGGACAGCCCCGGCTGAAGGCATTGCGGCTGATGTCGAGCATGCCGGGCAGGAAGTCCACCTCCTGCAGCAGCGGGAAACCGTGGCGGTTGGTCGGCAGGCCCTGCATGGAGGTGCCGCCGATATTCACCCCGTGGTAACCCTGCTGGCGCGAGATAAAGCGGGTCTTGCTGCCCTTGCCGCGGGCGAACTGGTAGAGGTGGGCTATCTTCAGCGCCGTATCGACCGCCTCGGAACCCGAGTTGGTGAAGAAGATGCGGTTGATCCCCTCCGGGGTGTGTGCCATGAGTCGCGTGGCGAACTGGAAGGCCGGCGGGGTGCCGAACTGGAAGGGCGGTGCGTAGTCCAGCTGCATGAGCTGGTCCCGAACTGCATCGGCCACCTCGCGGCGGGCGTGGCCGATATTGCAGCACCACAGGCCGGCGGTGATATCCAGTACATCGCCGCCATCTTCGCGGAACAGGAAGCTGCCTTCCGCCCGGGTGAAAACCCGGGGATTCTTCTGGAAGGCACGCACATTGGTGAAGGGTTGCCACCAGTGCTCGAGGTTCAGGTCTGTCATGTTGTCTCCGGATGTGTGCTGGCTAGCGGTCGAGTCCGCCCATCAGCATGTACTTGATTTCTACATAGTCATCGATGCCGTACTTGGAGCCCTCGCGGCCGCTGCCGGATTCCTTGACGCCGCCGAAGGGGGCCATCTCGTTGGAAATGATGCCCTCATTGATGCCGACGATGCCGTAGTCCAGGGCTTCCGCCACTCGCCAAACCCGTCCGATGTCGCGGGTGTAGAAGTACGAGGCGAGTCCGAATTCGGTGTCGTTGGCCATGGCGATCACTTCTTCCTCGGTGGAGAAGCGCACCACCGGCGCCACCGGGCCGAAGATCTCGTTGCGGAATACCGCCATCTCCGAGGTCACTTCCGTCAGTACGGTTGGCTGGTAAAAACAGCCACCCAGCTCGTGGGGCGCGCCGCCGAGGGCCACTTTGGCGCCGGCGGAGACCGAGGCCTGTACCAGGCCGTCCACGTCAGCCACCGCTTTGGCGTTCACCAGCGGGCCGATGGTGATACCGTCCTTGAGGCCGTCTCCCACCACCAGTTCCGCCGTGGCCTTTACCAGCTTCTCTACAAAGGCGTCGTACACGCTGTCCTGTACGAACATGCGGTTGGAGCACACGCAGGTCTGGCCGGCGTTGCGATACTTGGAGATCAGGGCGCCCTGTACCGCGGCGTCGAGATCGGCATCATCGAACACGATGAAGGGGGCATTGCCGCCGAGTTCCATGGAGGTTTTCTTCATGGTCTCGGCGCACTGCGCTTCCAGCATCTTGCCGACCGGGGTGGAGCCGGTGAAGGTCAGCTTGCGCACCACCGGATTTGCGGTCATCTCGCCGCCGATGGCGGAGGATGAGCCGGCCAGTACGTTGATGACTCCGGCGGGCACCCCGGCCCGCTCCGCCAGTTCCGCCATGGCGAAGGCCGACAGGGGGGTTTCCGTGGCGGGCTTGATCACGATACTGCAGCCCGCCGCCAGCGCCGGTGCCGCCTTGCGCGCGATCATCGCGTTGGGGAAGTTCCAGGGGGTAATGGCCGCGACCACACCCACCGGCTGTTTGATGCAGACGATGCGGCGGTCGGGGCCGGGGCCGGGAATCACGTCGCCGTCGATGCGCTTGGCTTCCTCGCCGAACCACTCGACGAAGGCGGCGCCGTAGGCGACCTCACCGCGCGACTCGGCCAGTACCTTGCCCTGTTCAGCGGTCATGATGATGGCGAGGTCTTCCTGGTTGGCCATCATCAGGTCGAACCACTTGCGCAAAATCTGCGCGCGTGACTTTGCCGGCAGTGCCTTCCACTCGCCCATGGCGCGTTCGGCGGCTGCAATCGCGCGCGCGGTTTCTGCCTGGCCGACTTTCGCTACCTGGGCGATTTCCTCGCCGGTGGCGGGGTTGCTGACGGCAAAGGTCGCGCCGTCGTCGGCGTCGACCCACTGGCCGTCGATATAGGCCTGGGTTTTGAGGAGGCTGGCGTCGCTGAGTGACAGGTTCATGGTCAAATCCTTTTCGTTAAACGTGTCGTTGTCACCTGACAAACTAGCATAGAGAGCGCCGTGTGGGGCGACCATACCTGATGTCAGGTAGTTGGATAGCGCCCGGCGAGTGGATCTTCACCTGGGCAAAAGGGTTGGGCCAGGGCGTCGAAGAACAGCGAGAACAGCTCGTTGTGCGATGACAGTCCCAGCTTCTGGTAGATATTCTTGCGGTGCACCTGCTCGGTCTGGGTGCTGATGCCGAGCTCCCGCGCCACCGCTTTGGAGGGATAGCCCCTCAGTACCCGCTGTACCACGTCCCGTTCCCGGGGCGTCAGGCGACTGCTGCCGAAGGCCTCCAGCACCGCTTCAACCTGGGTGTGCAGGCCGCCATCGCCACTGGTGCCGCGGGTCAGGCCCTCTGACCAGTTGCGCCGCACCAGCGCGGCCACGGTGTCGGCGATGCCCCTCAGTTCCCGGCGTTCGGCGGGACGAAAGCGGTGCAGGGCAGGGGTGCGCTCCAGGGAGATGGCCAGCGGCGTGCCGTCGCCGGTTTCCACCAGGAAGCCGCAGTGGTCGATGACCCCGTTGGAGCTGTAGTAGAGCGCGTAGTAGTGGCTGTCGCTGAAGTTGTCGGGGGCAATATCGGGAATATGAAAGAAACCGCGTACCCCGGCCTTGGCACTGAGGTAAAGGGGCGAGAGCAGCCACAGGCCGTCGCGGTAGGGTCCGCCGAAGCCACTCTGGTCGCCGGCGTGCAGGGCGTTGTGCACCACACGCAGCTCGCCGCTTTCGGGATAGCCCATGATCACCCCGCTGTCGAAGGGAGTGACGCTGTTGATGAAGTCGAGGAGGGCGGCACAGAAGTCGTCGCCGCCGAGCGAGTCGATCACCCGGGGCAGGGTCTGCAGTGCCCGCCCTGTGGCGGAATCAGTCATGGCTTGTTGCTGCGTCGGCGGCCTCCCAGTCCGTGTTTGCGCACCATGCCGCGCAGCTGGTCGTAGGACAGTCCCAGGGCATCGGCGGTGCGGCGCTGATTATGCCCGTTTTCCGCCAGTGCTTCCTCCAGCAGTTGCTTTTCAATGCGAGCCAGGCGGCCTGCGAAATCAAGATCGGGCTGCGACGCTGCGGTCTCGGCGGCGGTCGCAGGGACGGCCCCAGCGGCGCCCGGTGCTGCCGGCTCGGCAAAGGGCGAGCGGAAAGGGTCGATGGCGATGGAGCCAACCGCTTCGGCGGGGTCGTCCCAGCGGTGCAGGGAGCGCTCCACGGCGTTCTTCAGTTCGCGGATATTGCCGGGCCAGTGATGGCCATTCAGGGTGGCCAGTGCCTCGTCGGTGAAACCGGGGAACAGGTCCCAGCCCAGTTCCGCCGACATCTGCACGGCGAAATGCCGGGCCAGCAGCGGTATGTCCTCGGGGCGCTGGCGCAGGGCGGGCAGGTGCACCACGTCAAAGCTGAGGCGATCCAGCAGGTCGTGGCGAAAGCTGCCGTCTTCCGCCATGGCGCGCAGGTCGGCGTTGGTTGCCGCCACCACCCGCACATCCACCTGCAGGGTCTGGTGCCCCCCCAGGCGCTCGAACTCCCCGTACTCTACGAGTCGCAGCAGCTTTTCCTGCAGGCGCGGCGACATGGTGCCGACTTCGTCCAGGAACAGGGTGCCGCCATCGGCGCGCTCAAAGCGGCCGCGGTGGGCGCGGGTGGCGCCGGTGAAGGCGCCGGTCTCGTGGCCGAACAGTTCGGATTCCAGCAGGGATTCCGCCATCGCAGCGCAGTTCACCTTCACCAGCGGGGCGTCCCAGCGGCCGGACAGGAAGTGCAGGCGCTCTGCGGCCAGCTCCTTGCCGGTGCCGCGCTCTCCCAGTACCAGCACCGGGCGGTTGATCAGCGCCAGGCGCGAGATGTGTTCCAGGGCCTGGGCGAGGGCGGCGGAGTCGCCGATGATGCTTTCTGTGCTTCTCATAAAGGTAAAATAAACCTAATTTCTAGGCCCTGTCAGCCTATATATAGGTGAAAATAGCCTTTTATGAGAGATAATTTTATAGATTCTGGATGAGAAGGTATCTGTAACTGTCTGATAGATAATACTAATATTTGAAATTGGCACGGTTCCTGTAATAGCTCCGTCGACAGCACCGGAGTGCCTGAGTCGACCAATACAAGGAGTATCACCATGGGCATTTTTTCCCGTATGACCGACATCATCAATTCCAACCTCAATTCCCTGCTGGATTCCGCCGAGGATCCGCAGAAGATGATTCGCCTGATTATCCAGGAGATGGAGGACACCCTCGTCGAGGTGCGCAGTTCCTCCGCCCGCGTACTGGCGGATCGCAAGGCCGCCGCCCGCCGCCTGGAGCAGGTGCAGGCCGAGGCCGAAACCTGGGAAGCCAAGGCGAAGCTGGCGATCTCCAAGGGCCGCGAGGACCTGGCCCGGGCCGCCCTGCAGGAAAAGCACGCCATTCTCGACGAGGTGGCCGTGGTGGAGGCGGAACTGAAGGCCCTGGACGAGCATATCGCCCAGCTTGGTGACGAGGTGTCGCAGTTGCAGCAGAAACTGAGCGATGCCAAGGCCCGCCAGAAAGCCATGATCATGCGCAGCCAGACAGTGGAGTCACGCATCAAGGTGAAGCGCCAGATGCAGCGCGAGGCGCTGGACGATGCATTCAGCCGCTTCGACCACTTCGAGCGCCGCATGGACAACCTGGAAAGCCAGCTCGAGTCCATGGACCTGGGCCGTGAAGTGCCCCCGGACCTGGCGGCGGAGATCGACGCCCTGGCCGAGGACGAGCGCATCAACGACGAGCTGGCGCGCCTGAAAGGCGAGCTCGGTGGCCACAGCGCTTCGCAGGGGGCTGCCGGGGAATCCGGCAAAGCGGCCGCGGCGCCCTCCGGCAAAAGCGAATAAGCGTCGCTGCTTGGCGATTGACATGGACAATGGCAGCATGGCCTGACGGCCTGCCTGCCCAGGGAAGAAAACAATGCAATTCTGGAATTTTATGTTTGTGCCCACGATCCTGTTCCTGGTGATCGTGGCGCCGCTCTGGCTGGTCATGCACTACCGCAGCGTGAACCGGTCCTCCCGCGGCCTGAGTGAGGATGACCGGGAGTCGGTGGAGCAGCTGCTGGAGACGGTGGACAAACTGACTGACCGAATTACAACGCTGGAGTCCATTCTGGATGCAGAGCATTCGGACTGGCGCACGCAGACCAGCCGCGAGTCGCGGCACAAGGAGTAGGCCATGACACGACATCACTATCGCTCTCGTCACAACCGCTTTCGCGACGAGACCCGGCGCTGCCAGCGCAACATTCGTTCGCGCAAGCGCAGTGGCTGGGGTATGAACCTCTACCGCAATACGCGCCAGGGCAAAATCGCCGGCGTCGCCGCGGGGCTGGCCGATCACTGGGATGTGGCCCACTGGGTCGTGCGCCTGCTGTGGGTGGGCGCCTTCCTGTTCACCGGCACCCTGGCCCTGTGGGTCTACCTCGGCGCCTGGCTGTTGCTGTCGCCACGCCCCAGCGGCCGCTGGGGGGAGGACCCGGCCTTTGCCGATGATCCGTCCGACGACCCGGACCTGGAGATGGAGTACGACGAGCGCTACCAGCACTACCGGCCGCGCAAGGTATTCCAGTACTCCGAGCCCAGCAATGTGCGCCTGCAGCGCGCCCGCGAGCGGCTCGATGCCGCCCTGAAACGGGTGGAGGATATGGAGTCCTACGTGACCTCACGCCAGTACGAACTCAACCGGGAGTTTTCCCGTCTCTAGCTGAACCCTGAGCGGCGCCTGCGGGCGCCGCTTTCGCAACACCACCAGTAATAAATCAACTTCCGCTCCGCCACCGGGGCAGGGCGGGAGTTTGCCTGGCACCGGTGGCTCGTCGCCCGCTGGCCATAACAATACGAGAGGGAGCTCCCCCGGGAGAGAGGGGAATGCAGGTAGGGATAATAATTGCTGTGCGGGTCGATGTGCCGATGTGGGCACTGCATTACCTGCCGGCCCACGAACACTGGCAGCTGGCCTGGCAGTGGCTGGACGTGAGCCTGCGCCTGATGTGCTACTGACCTTCGCCGTGCGGGCGGTTTAGCCCGGCATGCAGTTGCCGGCGTAGGTCACCACATCGGCGTCGCCGGAAAAATCGCGGATTTCCACCCAGTGCGGTTTGAAGTGGCTGCGTACGATACGCCACTCGCCGTCAATGCGCCGATAGGCATCGCGGTACTGGCCGGCCAGCTGGAAAGCCGTCTTGTCGCGGGTGTTGAGGCTGTGGAAGTGCAGGCCGATCCTGGCCTCGGCACTGTCCGGGCCGGTCAGGGTAATGACCGGGTTCTGGGCGTGGTGGAGGTCGACGATGTGGTCGTGGCAGCCCAGTTCCTCGAACACCGCGACAAAATCCTCCCGCCGCCGGAACTGGCCGATGTGACCGTAGTCGATGTCGACGTCGCCGCTGGCGAAGCAGTCCAGCACCTCCCCAGGGCGTTTGGCATCGCAGGCGTCGAGGTAGCGGTGTTTCAGTTCCAGGATCGCCTGGCGATCCTTCAGTTCGCGAATTTCGGCTTGCAGGGCCTGCAGTTCGGACATGGGCGGGGCTCCCTTTTTCTGTGAGTTGTGGGCGTATGGCGGTGGTGAGGCGATACTGTAGGCCATTGCCGCGCACGGCTCGACCGCGGCGGTTCAAGGGGCTGCCCTGAGAGCGGCCTTATCTGGCCCCGTGCGGGGGCCTGCGTTAGCGGCAGGCGGTTTGCTGGCGGGTGACGATCTCGCCACTGCTCTCGTCTACCTGCAACTGCAGGCGCCTCCCTGCCAGGACGGCGAACAGCGCGGCAATCAGCAGGATGCCCAGCAGCAGGGCGCTAATGCCACCGAGCCCGATCTGCCAGTCCAGCAGCAGGCCTACGGCAAAGGGGCCGAGGGCGGCGATGCAGTAGCCCAGGCCCTGGGCCATGCCCGACAGCTGTCCCGCGATGCCCGGGGTGGCGCTGCGCAGCACCAGCAGGGTGAGGGCGAGACTGAAGGTGCCGCCCTGGCCGAATCCGAGCAATACCATGGCGCCCCAGGTCCACTGCTGCGGCCCCAGCAGGGCCAGCACCAGACCGGCGGCAGTCAGCAGCAGCAATATCAGCAGGGCGGGACGCTGGTCGCGGCCGAGTCGGCCCAGCCAGGGTGCCGCCAGCGCTGATCCCAGTTGCATCATCACCGAAAAGCCCAGCATCAGGCCGGCATCGGCCTCGCTCACACCGCGCTGCTGCAGCAGTACCGGCAACCAGCCGAACACGATATAGGCCATCGAGGACTGGCTGCCCATCAGCAGGGTGACCTGCCAGGCCAGCGCATTGCGTCCGAGTCCCGGGTGCTTTTCCCGCCGGCTGCCGGGAATCCGCTGTGGCCAGGGGTGGGGCATCAGCAGGCGCCAGGCAAGCAGGCCGACAAAGGCCGGCAATGCCCAGAAGGCGATGGCCGGCACCCAGCCCCCCAGCCAGCCGGCCAGGGGCACACTGAGACCGGCGCCGAGGGCGCCGCCCAGGCACAGGGCCATGGTGTACACCCCGGTGAGCAGGTCGGCGCGCTCGGGCATTTCCCGCTTAACCAGGCCCGGTAGCAGGGTGCCACCTATGCCTATCGCGGCGCCGGCCAGGATGGTGCCGGCAAACAGGGCTGGCAGCAGATGCTGGGCCCGCAGCAACAGGGCGCCGCCGAGCAGCAGCAGGGCGAATGACAGGGCGCGCTCAATCCCCAGGCGGTGGGCCAGGCGCGGCGCCAGTGGCGCGAACAGACCCAGGCACAGCACCGGTACTGTGGTCAGGGCGCCGACCGCCGCGGGCGACAGTTGCAGGTCCAGTTGCAGGCGGGTCAGCAGCGGCGAGAGGGAGGACAGGGCCGGGCGCAGGTTCAGCGCCACCAGCACCATCAGCAGCAGAAAGGCCGCCGGGCGCAGGCCGGAGGTGGAGGAGCTGTTCACCCGGATCAGTCTTCAGCCAGGGACTGTTCCAGGGCCCGGGCGTGGAAGGCAATGTGGCTGCCGATGAAACTGCTGATAAAGAAGTAGCTGTGATCGTAGCCGGGCTGGCGGCGAATGGTGGCCTCGTAGCCGGTGCGACTGCACACCTGCTCCAACAGCGCGGTTTTCAGTTGCTCTTCGAGGAAATTGTCCGCCTCGCCCTGATCCACCAGCATGGGCAATTGCAGGGCGCCAGCCTCGATCAGGGCGCAGGTGTCGTAGTTTTTCCAGTTTTCCCGGTCCGGCCCGAGATAGTTGCCCAGGGCCTTTTCGCCCCAGGGGCACTGGCTCGGGGCCACGATGGGTGCAAAAGCAGAAACTGACTGGAAGCGGGCGGGGTTGCGCAGGGCGATCACCAGCGCGCCGTGGCCGCCCATGGAGTGGCCGAAGATGGCGGCGCGCGAGGTATCCACCGGGAACTGTTCCGCCAGTAAAGCCGGCAGTTCCTCGGTGAGGTAGTCGTACATGCGGTAGTGGCGGTCCCAGGGGGCTTCAGTGGCGTTGACGTAGAAGCCGGCGCCGAGGCCGAAATCCCAGGCACCTTCGGGGTCGTCTGGCACACCCTCGCCGCGGGGGCTGGTGTCCGGTGCGACGATGGCCACCCCGTGCTCCGCGGCGTAGCGCTGGGCGCCGGCCTTCTGCACGAAGTTTTCATCGCTGCAGGTCAGCCCCGACAGCCAGTACAGCAGGGGCACATCGCCGCCGCGTGCGGCGGGAGGCAGGTAGAGGGAGAAGTGCATGTCGCAGTCGAGGCTGTCGGCGCGGTGTTTGAGGCGCAGTTGTTCGCCTTCGAAACAGCGGTGGCTGGCGATGGTTTCCACAGTCATTCCTTGTTCAGTACAGCACGACGGAACGGATGCTCTCGCCCTTGTGCATCAGGTCGAAACCCTGGTTGATCTCGTCCAGCGGCAGGGTGTGGGTGATCAGGTCGTCGATGTTGATCTTGCCGTCCATGTACCAGTCGACGATGGTGGGCACGTCGGTGCGCCCGCGGGCGCCGCCAAAGGCTACGCCCTTCCAGGAGCGGCCGGTCACCAGCTGGAAGGGGCGGGTGCTGATTTCCTGGCCGGCGCCGGCCACGCCGATGATGTAGGACTCGCCCCAGCCCTTGTGGCAGCATTCCAGCGCCTGGCGCATGACGTTGACGTTGCCGATGCACTCAAAGCTGTAGTCGGCGCCGCCGCCAGTGAGGTCCTGGATGGCTTCCACCACATTGCCCACTTCGCTGGGGTTGACGAAGTCGGTCATGCCGAACTTCTCGGCCAGGACCCGCTTGCCGGGATTGAGGTCCACCCCGATGATCTTGCCGGCGCCGACCATGCGTGCACCCTGTATCACGTTCAGGCCGATACCGCCGAGGCCGAATACCACGACAGAGCTGCCCGGTTCCACCTTGGCGCTGTAGACCACCGCGCCGATGCCGGTGGTGACACCGCAGCCGATGTAGCAGATCTTCTCGAAGGGCGCGTCCTCGCGCACTTTGGCCAGCGCAATCTCGGGCAGCACCGTGAAGTTGGAGAAGGTGGAGCAGCCCATGTAGTGGAGAATCGGTTTGCCATCCAGCGAGAATCGGCTGCTGCCGTCGGGCATCACGCCCTGGCCCTGGGTTTCGCGGATGGACTGGCACAGGTTGGTCTTGGGGTGCAGGCAGAAATTGCACTCCCGGCACTCAGGGGTGTACAGCGGGATGACGTGATCGCCGGGCTTCAGCGATTTCACCCCGGGCCCCACTTCGCGCACGATGCCGGCGCCCTCGTGGCCGAGGATGGCGGGGAAGGCGCCCTCCGGATCGTCACCGGAGAGGGTGAACGCGTCGGTGTGGCAGATACCGGTGGCCATGATTTCCACCAGTACTTCGCCGGCGCGGGGGCCTTCCAGGTCGACCTCGACAACTTCCAGGGGGGTGCCAGCCTTAAAGGCGACAGCGGCGCGTGTTTTCATGCGGGGGCTCCATCTGGGGAAGGTTTGGTGCTGGCGCGGCCCTGTTGTCCGGGTCAGCCTGCGCCAAAGGGGTTCATTGTAATCGCTGCCCGCGGAAGGCGCGGATGTTACGACTTTAGCTGAATAATTCGCCCTGCGCGTCACTGCCGCCGCGAATTTTGCGGGTGGAGGGCACAGACGGCGGAGGCGTAAACAGGTCACAGCGCTCGGCGTGCGACTCCCCCATGTTAAGGCCCAGCTTTTTGCAGGACAAGCGGAAGCGCTGGGAAAGCAGTTCGGCGAACACCCCGCTGCCGCGCATGCGGTGGCCAAAGCGGCTGTCGTAGTCGGTGCCGCCGCGGCACTGGCGCAGCAGGCTGATCACGTGCCCGGCCCGCTGCGGGTAGTGCTGGTGCAGCCATTCAAAGAACAGGTCGCGCACTTCCAGCGGCAGGCGCAACAGGATGTAGGCGGCGCGGTCGGCGCCGGCTTCCCGTGCGGCCTGCAGCAGGGTTTCCATTTCACTGTCGTTGATGGCCGGGATCACCGGTGCAAACAGGACGCTCACCGGAACGCCCGCGGCGCGCAGCTCGGCCATGGCCCGCAGTCGCGCCCGTGCCGAAGGCGCGCGCGGCTCGAGCTGCCGTTTGAGGCTGTCGTCGAGGGTGGTAAGGCTGATGGCCACCGAGGCCAGGCCGTCGGCGGCCATCTCACGGAGAATATCGATATCGCGGGTGACCAGGGCGCCCTTGGTAATAATGGCCACCGGGTGGCGGCAATCCCGCAACACTTCCAGTAGCTGGCGGGTGATGCGGTGCTCCCTCTCCACCGGCTGGTAGGGGTCGGTATTGGCGCCCAGGGTGATGGCGCTGCAGCGGTAGCCGGGGCGGGCCAATTCCCGCCGCAGCTGTTCAGCGGCATTGGCCTTGTAGGTCAGGCGGGTCTCGAAATCCAGGCCCGGCGACAGGTCGAGGTAGGCGTGGGTAGGGCGGGCGTAACAGTAGATGCAACCGTGCTCGCAGCCCTGGTAGGGGTTGATCGACTGGTAGAAGGGAATGTCCGGTGACTGGTTGCGCGAGATAACACTGCGCGCCTGCACCGCGCGGCACTCGGTGACCGGGCTGGGACCTGCGATGCCGTCCTCGTTTTCGTCCCACTCACTGTGGGTGGCGAGGTAGCGCGGGCTGTGGTTGCTGAGGGCGCCACGCCCCTTGTGGGGCTGCGGTCGCGCCGGGTTGTGGTCTGCCATGGGTGAGTGCGCTGGAATGGCCTTTGCTGGATAAATGTACAGTACTCTCTGGCCGGTCGCGCGGCAAGCTTTTGCGCGACCCGACATTGCTTTAGGCTTGGCCCTTTCCCAGCATCAGGAGTGAACCCGCGGATGAAAGACCGCCTGGAATCCTTTGGCGGCCGGGGTTCCACCCTGGTATTCGCCCATGCCAATGGCTATCCGCCCGGCGCCTACCGCCAGCTGCTGGAGCCGCTGACCGCGCGCTGTGAGGTCATCGGCTACCGCCACAGCCCGCTGTGGCAGGGGGCGGCAGCGACACCGGCGCCTGCCCGCGCCAACTGGCGACAGTTTGCTCGCGACCTGGCGCAGACGCTGGAGCAACGCGGCGGTGAGCCAGTGTGGATGATGGGGCATTCCCTGGGCGCCGTCGTATCGATGCTGGCGGCGGTCGGCAAACCGCAGCTGTTTCGCGGCCTGATCCTGCTGGACCCGGTCTTTCTGCCCTCGCGCCAGGCCCTGGCCATGGCGATGACGCCGGAGAAGGTTATGCGGCGCATTCCGCTGGTGCGCAAAACCCTGCTGCGACCCAGCCGTTTCAGTGACCGGCAGGCGGCGTTTGCATTCCATCGCGGCAAGCGACCCTTCGCCCGCATGAGCGACGAGGCGCTGTGGGATTATGTGCACGCCGGCACCCGACCGGGCGCGGATGGCATCGAGTTGGCCTGGTCGCCGGCCTGGGAGGCGGCGGTGTACTCCTCGGTACCGCTGGTATGGCCGCGCCTGTTGCGTCTGAAGTTACCCACCCTGGGCTTGCGCGGGGAGGAATCCGACATTCTGAGCGCTGCCGCCCTGCAGCGCTGGGGCCGCCTGCAACCGGGGGCGCAGCTGGAGACCTGCCCCGGGGGCCATCTGTTTCCGCTGGAGCACCCCGCGGACACCGCTGCGCGGGTAGCCCGTTTTATCGCCGGGCAGGGCGGCTGATGCTGCACCGCATCTGGCTGGGCTTCTTCCTGCTGGCCTTTGCCAGCGCGCTCTACCAGTGGCTGGGGCAGGGTGATTCCGACGTTTTCCAGCGCATGGTGTCGAGCCTGTTCGATATGGCGACCCTGTCGGTGGAGCTGGCCATCGGCCTGATCGGCCTGATGGCCCTGTGGCTGGGGGTGGTGTCACTCGGGGAGGCCAGTGGCCTGGTGGACAAACTGGCGCGCCTGCTCTCGCCCCTGTTCCGGCGCCTGATGCCCGAGGTGCCGCCGGGGCACCCGGCCATTTCCTCCATGACGCTCAATCTCTCCGCCAATGTACTGGGGCTGGACAATGCCGCCACGCCCCTCGGCATCAAGGCGATGAAAGACCTGCAGAGCCTCAATCCGACACCGACCGTGGCCACCAACGCACAGGCGCTGTTTCTGGTACTGAATACCTCCTCGGTGACCCTGTTCCCCGTGACGGTGCTTCTGTACCGCGCGCAGATGGGGGCTGAGGATCCTGCAGCGGTGTTCCTGCCCATCCTGATAGCGACGTCCTGTTCAACCCTGGCCGGCCTGCTGGTGACCGCCTGGGTGCAGAAGCTGGACCTGCGCGACTCGGTGGTGCTGGGCAGTCTCGGGCTCGCCTTTGCCTGCCTGCTGGCCCTGATCGCCTGGCTCGCTACCCTGGGCGCCGATGAGTTGCAGCGACAGTCCAGCCTGCTCAGCAATTTCCTGATATTCAGCCTGATCATGCTGTTCCTGCTGGCGGCCCACCGCAAGTCGGTGAACGTCTACGAGACCTTTATCGAGGGCGCCAAACAGGGTTTTGAGACCGCCATCGGGATTATTCCCTACCTGCTGGCGATGCTGGTCGCCATCGGCTGCTTTCGCGCCAGCGGTGCCCTCGACCTGCTGATGGACGCCCTGCGCCAGGGCGTGGCACTGATGGGTTGGGACACCCGCTGGGTGGATGCCATGCCCACCGCGCTGATGAAGCCCCTGTCCGGTTCGGGGGCCCGCGCCATGATGATCGACACCATGAATACCTTTGGTGTCGACTCCTTTCAGGCGCGGCTGGCGGCGACCATGCAGGCCTCTACCGAGACCACCTTCTATGTGCTCGCGGTGTACTTTGGCTCCGTGGGTATTCGCCACGCCCGCCACGCCCTGGCCTGCGGCCTGGCGGCGGACGCGGCCGGCATCGGCGCGGCGATCGCCGTGGCCTACTGGTTTTATACCTGACCCGGCGCTGCCGGAGGGCCGTCGGGTGCTATAGTCTGGCAGGGCATTGGTATCTGGTGGACAGACAGAAAGCGCGGATCGCGACATGACAGGGGACTCCCAGCAAGACGCCTCGGTAATGGGCGCATTCATTCTGCCGGTGGCCACGGCCTTGCGCCTGCGCGGGGAAGACCCGCTGGAGGTGATGGCCAGTATCGGGCTCGATCCGGCGCAGGTCGCCAACCCGGAATGGCGGGTACCGGAGGTGCAGTGGCAGCAATTGCTGCAGCGCGGGGTGGCGGTCACCGGGGACGAGAGTTTCGGCCTGTTCGCTGCCCTGCAACTGCGGCCGCAGGTGCTGCGCAGCCTCGGGCTGGCCTGGCTCGCCAGCGATACCATCTACGACGGCCTGCGCCGCATGATCCGCTTCAGCCAGCTTCTCACCACTGGTTCGGAACTGCGCCTGGAGGAGGATGACGAGTTGGTTCGGGTCTACAGTCATCACGCCGAGGGGCTGGGGGATATGGTGCCCTGCGCCGTGGATTTCGGCCTGGCGGTAATCGTGCGTATGTGCCGGCTGACCGTGGGCGAGTACCTGGCACCGGTGTCGGTGGAGATGACCCGGCCGTCCCCCGCGGACAGTTACCGCTGGGAATACCAGTTCGCAGCGCCGGTGCGTTTTTCCGGGCCGGAGAATTGCCTGTGCTGGTCCCGCTCCGACATCGAGGAACCCCTGGTCACCGGGGACCCGAATCTGGCCCGGGTCAACGACGAGCACAGCCAGGCCTACCTGGACGGTTTCCTGTCCCACAGTACCAGCCGCGATGTGGTGGGCCGGATCATCGAGCGGCTGCCCGATGGCCCCCCCAGCCAGCGCCAGATCGCCGATGCCATGCATCTGAGCAATCGCACGCTGCAGCGCAAACTGAAAGAGGAGGGCACCAGTTTCATGGACCTGTTGCAAGACACGCGCCTGCAACTGGCGCGCAAGTACCTGCGCAGCCCCGGGCGTTCGGTGGTGGAGACTGCCTACCTGCTGGGGTTTTCCGAGCCCAGCACCTTTTCCCGCGCTTTCAAGCGCTGGACCGGCCAGGCGCCGGCCGACTACCGCGAGCAGAGCAACCGCTGAAACCGGCGCCGGCGGCAATGCAGCTGGCGCTGCCGGCCATGCCCAAAGGCCTTCGGGGACACTAGAGTGCGCCAGTCCCCCGCAATCAGTCCTGCGCCATGCCCGAGCTTCGCTGCCCCTACTGCGCCTCCCGCGCCACTGCTTCGCGTCGCACCCTGTTTCTCGCCCTGATGCGGGAACGGGACCTGCCTCCGCTGTTCGAGTGGTACGGTCTCAAGGCGCGTCGCAGTTGTCCGCCGCGCTCCCTGTTTTTCCTGCTCGGCCTGTGTCTGGCGGGGATGGCGGTCCCGGCGCTGTTGCTGTGGGTTGGCGATGCCATCCCGGCCCTGCGTATACTGGGCGCCTTTGCGGCGCTACTGGGACTGGCATTGCTGCTGGACCTGCTGGTGACCATGGCGGATTACCGCAGCTGGCACCATGAGCGGGTGTGCGCCCAGTGCCGGCAGATCTATCGCACACCGGCGGCACCTGGCCGCTGACAGCGAATCCCGGCCTGGCCCTGTTCAGGCAGCCCTTCGGGTCACTATAATCCGGCGGGACTAAAACAGGGCTAGAGAGAACACCATGACAAAAATTCTGATCGTCGCCGACAACCGCAAACGCTGTGCTGCCACAACGCGGGGGCTGGAGCTGGCCCGGCGCCTCGGCTGCAAGGTAGAGGTTGTGGCCTTTGTCTGGACCTCCCTGAAAGCACTCGAACTGAGTGCAGCCGAGCGCGCCGAGTGCAAGCAGCGCCTGCTGAACGAGCGCGAGCGGGAAATGGAAGAGCGGCTCGCCAAGCTGCGATCTGACGGGATAAAGGTCAGCCTGAAAATCATCTGGGAAAAGGATCTCGTGTCCTGGGTGAAGCGGCGTGTGGCCGGCGGCAAGTACCGCATGGTGGTCAAGTCCGGCAGGCGCACCGAGAGCCTTACCCACACACCCAGTGACTGGCAGCTGCTGCGCGAGTGCCCGGCGCCGGTACTGATTGTCGCCGAGGAAAAATGGGGGCAGACCGAACCAGTGCTGGCCGCAATCGATCTCGGCACCCGCAGCAAAGACAAACTGCGGCTCAACCGCCAGGTCATAGAGCAGGCGAGCGCCGTGGCCGGCGCCCTGGACGCCGGGCTCAAGCTGATTTGCGCGGTCGAAGTACCGCGGCTGCTGGCAGAACTGGATATGCTGGAGCCCGCTACCTATGCGAAGGAATTAAAGCAGTCCATGGCGCCTGAAATCAATTCGCTGGCGGCCGAATTTGGTCTCTCGCGCAGCGACTTTGTGATCAAGCGGGGCCCGGTTGCCAAGGTGATCACCAGTGAAGCGGCCCGGGTGCGGGCGCAGCTGGTGGTGATGGGGACGGTGGGCCGACGCGGGGTGAAGGCGCGCCTGCTGGGCAATACCGCGGAGTCTGTGCTGGAACTGTTGCGCACTGACGTGCTGGCCATCAAACCCTGAGTCCCGCCCCGAATCGCGGCAGCGCCCGGTTTTTTCGCACCACAACTTGCCATTTGCCAGAAGGGGGCTATTTTGAAATAAGCATGTGACACCCCGTTGCATGCTACACGTCCCCTGGCCGATGTTTCCGCCCCGAAACATACGGCTGTCTTAGCCCGCCATCTCTTCCCGATTTGCGGGCTTTTTTCTTTCTGGCCAACTGCTTGCGAGAGTCTTCTCGACACCTTTCTACGCTTTCCAATCATCAATGTTGACACTGTCGCAAATGGTCATGCTGTTGTCGCCAGCTGCCATGTGGTGTCTTCCGCCGGCGGCGTACTCTGTGCACCGTGGTCAATGAACGAGGTTTGAACCTCGCAGACAGAACGGTAGGAGAAGGCACATGCACGATCTGGTACTTCGCATCAGCGAGCCCGACAAATGCTACGTTTTTGCCCGCAACGCTGAGCGTCAGGGGCACCCGGAACTGGCCAGGCAGGCCTACCGGCGAGCGGTGGATTTGCGCGCCGAGGGACACGACACGGCAAGTGACATCGAGTTTGCGGCGGTGCGCGCCATCTACGCCTACGAAGAGGCGCTGAGTTACAGCAAGGGCAAGCGTACCCGTGCCACCGGTACCTGGCAGATGGCCAATCGCTACGGCCCGGTGGAAGCAGTGCAGAAACGCCTCGGCTCCAGAACCAGTGACGACCTGCAAGCGGTATTGCAAGAACTGGGAATGGAAGATTACAGCTTTACTGCGGTGCGCCAGGCCTACCCCGAAGTGTTCGAACAGGCCGCGGCTTGAGCGACCTCAAACAGAATCCCATGAGGGAGAGTTCCCTACCTTGGCCCGGCCATGTCTCTGACCAACCGGGCCCTTTTTTCCCCTCACACTGAACTGGATGTAGCGCGATGAAGACGATTGCACTGGAACATTGCCTGCAGCGCCACTCACCGCTGGTGACCCTGCAGTTCGACGAGTTTGAACTGATTACCCTGGTGGCGCTGGTGGAAGAGGGCCGCAAGGCGCTTCGGGCCGGCTCCGATGGCAGCGACTTGCACCGGCGCATGGACGGCATCGCCGCTGAGTTCACCACGCTGCTCGGCCATCTCGAGCTGGCAGCCGCCAACCAATGAATCCCCTGTAGGTATCGAACCCTACCTTTGCCCGGCTATTTGCCGGGCTTTTTTTGTCCGTAACAAAACTGTCATACTCTTGCCACACAATGTTTCGCCAGGCGGAGCAGTCCGTTCCGCATACGTCTGTCACAGTGGTAAGGAGCGGTATGCCCAGCCCGATCAAGTTGCGTCTCGCGGAATCCCACCAGGAGCTGTTTATCCCGCGTGAGATGAGCTGGCTGCAGTTCAACGGTCGCGTACTCCAGGAAGCGGCGGACACCACGGTGCCGGTGATCCAGCGGCTGCGCTACCTGGGCATCTTCTCCAACAACATGGATGAGTTTTTCCGCGTGCGGGTGGCGGAAGTGCGGCGCCTGATTTCGGTGACCACCGGCAAGCCCCACCAGCAGGCCAAGGATTTGCTGGCCGCCATTCAGACCCGGGTCGTCGAGCAGCAGAAGGAGTTCGAGCGGGTCTACACCGGCGTGCTCAAGGATCTGCGCAAGCGGCGCATCTACATGGTCAACGAACGCCAGCTGGATCCCGGCCAGGCGGCCTTTGTACAGGACTACTTCACCCAGACCGTACTGCCGGAACTGGAGCCTATCCTGCTGCGGCCGGAACAGCCCATTCCCACCCTCAACGACGAGTCCATTTACCTGGCCATGGATATCCGCTCCGGGGAATCGTACAACTACGCGGTAGTGGAGGTGCCGACGGATCGCCTGGACCGTTTTGTGGAGATCCCCCGGCACAAGGGCAAGCAGGGCAAGGTGTTCATCGCCCTGGACAATGTCATCCGCGCCTGCCTCCCGCAGATGTTCCGCGGAGTATTCCCGGTCGATGAAGCCTCGGCCTACTGCTTTAAATTTTCTCGCGATGCGGAGCTGGAAATCGATCCGGACATCACCGAGAGCCTGATCGAGAAGATGGCCAGCAGTCTGAAGCAGCGGCGCAAGGCGGACGCGGTGCGCTTTGTCTACGACGCCAAAATGCCGCCGCGCCTGCTGGAGTACCTCAGTTCGCGTTTCGGCTTTGGCAAGTACGACAGCCTGATTCCCGGCGGCCGCTATCACAACTCCAAGGACTTCATGGCCTTCCCCAACGTCGGCCCCAGGTACCTGGAATTCAAGCCCCAGCCACCGGTTCGCATCCCCCGCCTGGATGAGCCGGGCAGCCTGTTCGACAGCATTCGCGAGAAGGACGTATTCCTCAATTACCCCTATCATCCCTTCGACTACATCGTCGACTTGCTGAAAACAGCGGCACTGGACCCCGAGGTCACCAGCATCAAGATCTGCCTGTACCGGGTGGCGCGTATCTCGCGCGTGATCGATGCACTGGTCAATGCCGTGCAGAACGGCAAGCGCGTGCTCGCCGTGGTGGAACTGGCGGCGCGCTTTGACGAGGCGGCGAACATCAGCTGGGCGGAACGGCTGACGGAGAACGGCATCGACGTGATGTTCGGCGTACCCGGGCTCAAGGTGCACAGCAAACTCTTGCTGATCGAGCGCAAGGAGAGCGCGGGCGCCCGCTTTTACTCGCATATCGGCACCGGCAACTTCAACGAGAAGACCGCGCGTCTGTACACCGACTTTACATTGCTGACCTACGATCAGGAGATCGGCCGCGACATCTACAACGTGTTTGATTTTCTGCAGTACAACTACAAGCGGCCTGAGTACCGGCACCTGCTGGTATCGCCGCACACCACCCGCAGCGGTATCGATGCCCTGATCGACCAGGAGATCGCCAATGCCCGCAATGGTTACCGGGCGCTGATGATCCTCAAGTGCAATAACCTGGTGGACAACGCGCTGGTGGAAAAGCTCTACGAGGCCTCCGAAGCCGGTGTGGAAATTCGCCTGCTGGTGCGCGGCATGTGTTCCCTGCGCCCCGGTATCCCGGGCATTTCCGACAACATCAGCGCCATCAGTATCGTCGACCGCTACCTGGAGCACCCGCGGGCCTATGTGTTTTTCAACCGCGGCAAGCCGCGCTACCTGATCGGCTCGGCAGACCTGATGACGCGCAACATCGACTACCGGGTGGAAGTGCTGTGCCCGGTGTATGACAGCGATGCCCAGGAGATCATCCAGGACGTGCTGGACCAGCAGTGGCACGACAATGTGAAGGCGCGCATCATCGACGCGGACCAGAGCAACACCATGGTGAAGGGGCGCAAGAAGTCCGCCCAGGTCCGCTCCCAGGAGAGCATTCACCGCTACCTGGCCACCGGCAAACTGCCGCGCTATCCCCGCACCGATATCCGCACCCCCGCCAAGCGCCGACGCCATCAGGATTGAAGCGGGTCGGCCTTGTACCGTTTCGCGACTGGGGTACACTCGCGTTCACATTCATCGCCTGGAGGCGAACCTGATATGTGTGAGCGGAAATACGAGGTGAGCTGTGGCCGGTAGCAGTCTGCTGGTATTGATCGATGACATCGCGACGATCCTCGACGATGTCTCGGTGCTGTCCAAGGTGGCGGCGAAGAAAACAGCCGGGGTCCTCGGGGACGATCTGGCGGTCAACGCCGAGCAGGTTTCGGGGGTCAAGGCCGATCGCGAGCTGCCGGTGGTGTGGGCGGTGGCGAAAGGCTCCTTCCGCAACAAGTGCATTCTGGTTCCCGCCGCGCTGTTGATTTCCGTAGTCGCGCCCTGGTTGATTACGCCACTGCTGATGCTGGGCGGCCTGTTCCTGTGTTACGAGGGCTTTGAAAAACTCGCCCACCCGCTGCTGCATTCCAGGGCCGAAGACGAGTCCCGTCACAAGGCGTTGCTGGAAAAGGCGGCTGACCCGGCCCGCGACCTGGTGGTGGAAGAGAAGGCCAAGATCAACGGTGCCATCCGCACCGACTTCATCCTGTCCGCGGAGATTATCGTGATCACCCTCGGTACGGTGGCGGACGCGGTGTTCAGCACCCAGGTACTGGTGGTTTGCACCATCGCCCTGGTGATGACGGTGGGGGTTTACGGCCTGGTGGCAGGCATTATCAAGATGGACGATGCCGGTCTCTACCTCAGCCAGCGCGAGGGGCAGGGTCCGGCCAGGGCCTTTCTCCGCTGGCTGGGCCGTTTCCTGCTGTCCTTTGCCCCCTGGCTGATGAAGGCCCTCGGCATTGTTGGCACCCTGGCCATGTTCATGGTTGGCGGCGGCATTCTGGTGCATGGCCTGCACCCGGTTGCGGAAGTTATCGAACATCTGGTGGCGGCCGGTAGCGACATTGCCGCGCTGGGGCCTGTCATCCATTTTGCCGGTTCCACGCTGCTGTCTGCGCTGTTCGGCGTGGTGGCCGGGGCGCTCACGCTGGCAATGGTGGGCGCCGTGCAAAAAGTGCGTGGTGACGGCGCGCACTGAGCCACGGCCTTTTTATTTTTTCAGCAACGATCCCAGCAGGCCTCGAAATAGCTGGCGGCCGAGGCTGCTGCCCGCGGCCCGGGCGAGGCTCTTGAAGAAGGCCTCGCCGGTACTCTGGCGCCGGGACGATGGGCTGGAACCCGCTTTTTTCGCCCGTTTTTTCAACTCTGCTTCCTCGGTCTGTTGCAGCGCCGCGGCGGTTCGCTCGGTGAGAATCTCGTGGGCAGAGCGCGGGTCGACAGCATCGCGGTAGCGCTGCTGGTTGGGGTCGTGATCCAGCACGGCCTGGCGCTCCGCCATGCTGGCCTTGCCCATGCGCGAGCAGGGCGGCCGCACCAGTACCCGTTCCACCTGGCTGGGGATGCCCCTGTCCCTGAGGGTGGAGACCAGGGCTTCCCCCACACCGAGTTCGCTGATGGCGGTCACCGTATCCAGGGCCGGGTTTTCGCGAAAGGACTGGGCGGCTACCCGCACCGCCTTGCGTTCGGCGGGGGTGTAGGCGCGCAGGGCGTGCTGCACCCGGTTGCCGAGCTGGGCCAGCACGGTGTCGGGAATGTCGGCCGGGCTCTGGGTGACGAAATACACGCCGACGCCCTTGGAACGGATCAGCCGCACCACCTGCTCGACTTTTTCCAGCAGGGCTTTGGGGGCATCGCGAAACAGCAGGTGGGCCTCGTCGAAGAAGAAAACCAGCACGGGTTTCTCAGGGTCACCCAGCTCCGGCAGGTTTTCAAACAGTTCTGAAAGCAGCCACAACAGGAAGGTGGAGTAGACCCGCGGGCTGTTGATCAGGGTATCCGCCGCCAGCAGGTTGATCACCCCGCGACCGTCGCGGGTGGTCTGCATGAAGTCCGATAGTTGCAGTGCCGGCTCATTAAAAAAATTCCCGGCGCCCTCGCGTTCCAATACCAGCAGCCTGCGCAAAATGGCGTTGACCGAAGCGACCGGGACCGCGTAATTGCTACCCAGTGCCTGGCGATTGTCGGCCAGGTACTGGAGCGTGGAGCGCAGGTCTGCGAGGTTCAGCAGCAGCATGCCCTCACGGTCGGCAAACTCGAACACCAGGGTCATCACCCCTTCCTGGGTTTCGTTTAGGTCCAGCAGGCGCGACAGTAATTGCGGCCCCATTTCCGACACGGTGGCGCGCACTGGCGTGCCTTTTTTGCCAAACAGATCCCAGAAGGCCACCGGGAAGGCGCGCTGCTGATAGTTGTCGATACCGATGCTCTGCACCCGTTCGTCCACCTTGGGGTGGGGCTTGCCGGGCTGGCACATACCGGAAATGTCGCCTTTTACGTCGGCCAGGAATACCGGTACGCCGATGTCGGAGAAACCCTCCGCCAGGCATTGCAGGGTGACCGTCTTGCCGGTACCGGTGGCCCCGGCTACCAGGCCGTGACGATTGGCGTAGCGCGGATCGAGATAAACCTTGCCGCTAGCGTTGCCGCCGATGAGAATACCGTTTTCCATGTCGCTCTGTCCTGCCTGCCCCGGGAAGTCGATCCACAACGATCATCGGGCCATGATAGGCAGCTTGCGGTGGCCTTGCCAGCGGCAAAGCTCCTGCTAAGGTGAATTAAGAGCAAAAGCCTCAATCAATAGCCACAACCAACAGCAGTAGCCACGGTGCGGAGATAGCAGCATGCGATGGAAAGACGGCCGGCGCAGCAGCAATGTGGAAGACCGGCGGGGCGAAACACCCTCCTACAGCAGCGCCGCCTCAGCGGCGCCGGTTCTGCTGCGTTTTCTACCGGCCCTGATTCGCAGCAAGGTCGGGCGCACCATACTCATTGTGGGGATCGTGGTGGTGGTGGGCGGGCGAATGCTGGGGATCGATGTGCTGTCGCTGTTCCTGGGTGGCGGTGTCGCTACCAGTAGCCAGTCCCCCGCGTCCTTCAGCCAGCAGGAACAGGAGCTGGCGGACTTCACCTCGGTAGTGCTGGCGGATACCGAGCAGACCTGGCACGACTACTTCCGGCAGATGTCGCGGGACTACCGCGAGCCGACCCTGGTGCTGTTCTCCGGCCGGGTCAGTTCCGCCTGCGGCATGGCCACCGCTGCGGTGGGGCCGTTTTACTGCCCCGGCGACCAGCAGCTCTACATCGACCTGTCGTTCTTTCACGACCTGAAGGCCCGCCACGGCGCGCCCGGGGATTTTGCCCAGGCCTATGTTGTTGCCCATGAAGTGGGTCACCACGTACAGACCTTGCTCGGCATCAGCCAGCAAGTACAGGCCGCCGGTCGCGGTCGCAGCAAGGCGGAAGTGAACGCCCTGTCGGTGCGCCAGGAACTACAGGCTGACTGTTTTGCCGGCATGTGGGGTCACGCCGCCAGTACCGAGCGCAACCTGCTGGAGGTGGGCGATCTGGAAGAGGCTCTGCGCGCGGCAACCGCCATCGGCGACGATCGCCTGCAGCGCGAAGCCGGCCAGCGGGTGGTACCGGACAGCTTTACCCACGGCACCTCGGAGCAGCGGGTGCGCTGGTTCCGCACCGGCTTTGAGCGCGGCGATATCGGGGCCTGTGATACCTTCTCTGCCGAACGCCTGTAGGGCGTCTCAGCTCTCGGCAACCGGACGTTTGGCGCGAGGCCTGGTCGCTTTCTTGCTTCCGGCAACCTTTGCTTTACTGCGTTTTTTCGCAGTGTCGGCCGCCGCTGCTGATTTGCGCGCCGTGCGCCGGCGCGGCCTGGGGGCCGCCTTTTTCGTTCCAGGCGGATTGATTCCCACCATGACTTCCAGCTCCTGCAGGGCCTCTTCGAGATAGTCGATCAGGCGCTGCACCTGGGGCAGGGAGCGGCGGCAGGCGACAATACCGAAGTGGAGCTGCCTGTTGTAGCTCACCAGTGTGATGTTCATGGCGAATCCGTCGAACACAATGGAGGCCGGGTACATGCCGTCGACCCGGGCGCCGTTCCAGTACAGTTGTTCCTGTGGCCCCGGTACATTGGAAATAACGGTGCTGAAGGCGGGGAAGCGGGTGGCCAGCCCCACCACCGAGGCCAGCAGGGCGGGTACCTGGGTTATCTGCATGAACAGCATGGCCTCACGTCGCGACAGGCTGTGTAGCAGGGCCTTGCCGGCGCGCATGGAGTCCTGGGTGCGTCGCAGGCGCTGTTCCGGGTCGTCGATGTGGGTGGCGAGGTCGGCCACCATGAAGCCGATGGCATTGGAGGAGTCGAGGTCGTTCTCTTCCCGCAGGGACACCGGCGTCATCGCCTTCAGGGAGTGGCGGGGCAGTTCATCCTGGGCCAGCAGGTAGCGGCGCAGGGCGCCGCCGCACATGGCCAGCACGATGTCGTTCACGGTGCCTTCCGCAGCCTTGCACACGGCGCGTATGCGATCAAAATCCCAGCTCTGTGCAACAAAGCGGCGCGAGCCCGTCACCGTGGTGTTCAGGGAGGTGTGGGGAATCTGGTACCAGGGTACCGCCAGGCCGTCACCGCGGCCGATGAAAGCGCTGCCAAAGCGGCGAAAGGCGCCCATCAGGTTGGCAGTGGTGTCAAACTGATCGCGCAGGATCTCGGTGACATTGCGCAGTTCCGCTTCCTTTGGCAGCACCTTCGACTGCCTGGCAATACGGCGTTGCGCCTTGTACTCCTCGTAGGCAGCCAGTGACAGGGGCGAGCGCCGGGTGCGCGCCGACTGGCGCTTGGAATACATGGCGTTAATCATGTGCATGGCGCCGGCGCCGTCGGTGGCGGCATGGTGCATCTTCATGTAAAGCGCGAACTGGCGGTTCTGCAAACCTTCGATCAGGTACATCTCCCACAGCGGCCGGTTGCGATCCAGCAGCATACTGTGCAGGCGGGAAACCAGCACAAACAGCTCGCGAAAGCGGCCGGGGCGGGGCAGGGCAGAGTGGCGCACGTGATAGTCGATGTCGAAATTGCGGTCCTTCTCCCAGTACAGCGGGCCGATGGCGCCGGCCCTGCCCTGGCGTACGTACTCGCCGAAGGGTTTGCGGTAGGGCTCATGGGTACGCAGTACTTCCATCAGCTCGCTGAGGAATTCGGGGCCGTCGGCGCCGTCGGGCAGGGTAAACAGGTGCAGGCCGCCGACATGCATCGGGGTCTGGCGTTTTTCCATGTAGAGAAAGCCGGCGTCCGCGAGCTCGATTTTGCGCATATTTTTATCCTTATCAGTGGCAGACCTTCACCTTACAATAGACCCGCCTGCCCCGCGGGAAAAGCCGCCTGGCGATATTTCGTCCAGCCGCCCTTCCAAATCCAGCTCCGGAGTTGTCCATGAAGCGTATTACCTGCCTGCTCGGCGCCCTGTTATTGCCCCTCTCGGGGCACAGTGCCGAGCCCCTGCTCTCAGAGCACGCCAGCCGCACCCTCGATATCTACCGCACCCTGGTGGAAACGGATACCTCCAAGGAGAAGGGCAATACCCTGCCGGTCGCCAACTACCTCGCCGCGCAACTGCGCGAGGCAGGGTTTCCGGCGGAGGATGTGGAAGTGCTGCCCAAGGGCGACTTCGCGGCGCTGGTCGCACGCTACCGCGCTGCGCCGGACAGCGATCAGGCGCCGATTCTGTTTCTGGGGCACATGGACGTGGTGGAGGCCCTGGCCAGCGATTGGGAGCGCCCACCTTTTGAACTCACCGACGACGAGGACTACTTCTACGGCCGCGGCACCATCGACAACAAGTTTGGTATCGCCCAGCTCACATCCACGTTTATCCGCCTGCGCAAAGAGGGTTTCGTACCCAGCCGCGATCTGTATCTCGTATTCTCCGGCGATGAAGAGAGCGGCATGACGACTACCCGCATGCTGGCCTACGAGCGCCCCGACCTGGCGAAGGCGGCCTACGCCCTGAACTCCGATGCCGGTGGCGGCCAGTTGGACGAGCGCGGCGAGGCGCTGGTGTATCGGGTCCAGGCGGCGGAAAAAACCTACGTGACCTGGGAGCTCACGGTTCGCAATCCCGGCGGCCACAGCTCGCGGCCCAGAGAGGATAACGCCATCTACGATCTGGCCGCTGCCATCCAGGGCATACAGGGGCACCATTTTCCGGTGCGCTGGAGCGAAATGACACTGGCCTATTTCCAGCAGACGGGCGAGTTGATGGGTGGCGAACTGGGTGAAGCGATGACCCGCTTCGCCTACGATCCGAAAGACGAGGCCGCGGCAGAGCGCCTGGCCCGTGAACCCTCCTATGTCGGCACCATCCGCACGACCTGCGTGCCGACCATGCTGCGGGCCGGCCACGCCGAGAACGCCCTGCCGCAAACGGCGACGGTGACGGTGAATTGCCGCATTTTTCCCGGCGAGCCGGTGGCGGAGGTAGAGAACACGCTGAAGCAGGTGGTGGGCAATGAGAACATTGAGTTCAAGCTGCTGGGCGAGCCCACAGAGAGCCCGATTTCCGAATTGCGCGACGATGTGATGGCGGCGGTGGGCAAGGCGGTACACAGCCGATACCCGGAGGTCAGCCTGCTGGCCTACATGGAGTCAGGTGGTACCGACGGCATGCACTTTCGCAAGGCGGGCATTCCCACCTGGGCGGTCAGCGGTGTGTTCATGAACCCGGACGAAATGTTCGCCCACGGCCTCAACGAGCGCGTACCCAAGGCGACCTTCTACGGCGCCCTGGATCACTGGAGCATCATTATTCGCGAACTGGCCGGGCCCTGAGGGGGCCGGCGCGGCGCCTCGCGGGGCGCCGCGCCCGTTTCTATAGCCAGCGAATGCGCCGGAACAGCCACAACATGCCACCGGCAATACTGATCATCAGGAACAGTATGAAGAAGTAGCCGTAGCGGAAATGCAGTTCCGGCATGTGTTCGAAGTTCATGCCGTAGAGTCCGGCCAGGAAGCCCAGCGGCACGAAAATGGCGGTGATGATGGTCAGCACTTTCATGGTGTTGTTGAGCTGGTGGGAGGTGAGGGAGATATAGCCCTCCACCAGGTCGCCGCAGATCTCGTAGTACATGTTGCACAGGCTGAAGAGGCGCTCGCAGCGATCGTAGAGGTCGCGCCGCAGGTGGTGATTGGCCTCGTCGTGATCGCCGCAACCGAGGTGGGGAGTGCCATCGTGCAGTAACTGGGTTGTCATCTGGTGGTGATAGTTGAAGATGCGCCGCAGTTTGCGCAGGCGCGAGCGGTAACCCACCAGTTCCCGCATCACACTGTCGGAATGCCCGGTCAGCAGGGCGTCTTCCAGCTCTCCCAGGGTGTCTTCAAACTCGAGGATTTTGTCCAGATAGCGGCCGCTGGCGAAGTGCAGCAGGCGCAGGGCCAGTTCGGCGGGATTGGCCAGAGAGGCATTTTCTGCCGGCTCCTGCCAGAAATGGTTGATACTGACGGAAAGGCCGCGGTGCACTGAAATCAGGTAGTTGTCGCCGACCCACAGGCCGACCTGCTGCGGCGTCAGGTTGAGGTCGTCGTCGATGCGCGCGATGCCGCGAAACAGCACGAAGGTGTTGTCGCTGAAGGCCTCGATTTTGGGGGGATGGCGCAGTCGCACACTGTCGGTAATAGCCAGCTCGGAGCAGCCCAGTGAAACCAGCAGGGCGCGAATGTCGCTGGTCACCTCGCCTTCGATATCCAGCCACATGAAGGCGCCATCGCTGGCGCGCCATTCTTCCACCAGTTCCAGGGCGCCGCTGCGTTGCTCACCCTGCGCCGATAGTAACTTGGCCCGTATCATGTTAAACACCACAGTCCGTGTTGAAAGCTGCTGTGGATCATAGCATGGAAGAACTGGTCAATATTCTTCACACCCCGCTGATCGTCATTGGCGAGGTGACGATCGATCTCGCCAAGGTGCTCACCGTGGTGATGTTTGTCCTGCTGGGTATCAGCGCCATCCTCTGGAGTGGCCGCTTTATCCGCACCCATCTCGGCAGGCGCGGCACCGACCCGAACGCGGTACAGCTGGTGTCCCGGGCCTTCATGATCGTGGGCCTGGTGGTGCTGGGCCTGATAACCCTCGACATGGTGGGCGTGCCCCTGACCGCCTTCGCCTTTGTTTCCGGGGCGGTGGCCATCGGCGTCGGCTTCGGCGCCCAGAACATCATCAACAACTTCATCAGCGGCTGGATCCTGATGTGGGAGCGGCCGATCAAGATCGGTGACTTCCTGGAAATTGGCGACGCGCGCGGTACGGTGGAGGCCATCAATACTCGCTCCACCCGCTTTCGCCGGGTGGACGGCGTGCATATGCTGATACCCAACAGCCATCTGCTGGAAAACACCGTCACCAACTGGACCCTGGTGGATTCCCTGGTGCGTACTGCGGTGCGCGTTGGCGTGGCCTACGGCTCTGATGTGCGCCTCACTGAACGCCTGATTCAGCAGGCGGCCGAGGAGCACGCCGATGTGTTGAACGAACCGGCGCCGATGGTCATTTTCGACGACTTCGGCGACAGCGCACTGACCTTTGAACTGAATGTATGGATCCATGCCACCGCCGAGCGCGGCCTGCGCATGATTCGCAGCGATTTGCGCTTTCGCATTGACGCCCTGTTCCGCGAGCACGATGTGGTGATTTCCTTTCCCCAGCGCGACGTTCACCTGGACGGCGAACTGCGGCTGGTGCGCAAGTGAGCAGCCGCTGGCGGCGCGAGCGGGCTGCACTATACTGCATGAGACTTTAGCACCCGCCGCCTTTGCAGGAGAACACAGCCATGGACCTTATCGAACTCGGTGCCCAGTTACTGTCGGACAACCTCGGCCTCACGGTTGACAGCGATACTATTCGCAGTGCTCTCAGTGGCTTGCTGGGGGATGGGCAGGGCGGTATTGACCTGGCTGGCCTCGCCAGTCAGATGATGGCCAGCGGCGGCTTGCAGTCGGCGTTGGAATCCTGGCTCGGCGATGGCGCCAACGCCCCGATTTCCGCCAGCTCGATTATGGACATACTGGGCGAGGGCAATGTCGCGGACTTTGCCGGCAAGGTGGGCACCGACACCGGCACCGCCGCCCAGGGCCTGTCCGATGTGCTGCCCCAGCTGATGGACAAGGCCAGCAGCGGCGGCAGCCTGCTGCAATCGTCCGGGGGACTCGGCGGTTTGATGAACGCGGCCAGCGCGTTTTTGAAGTAGTGCGAGGGCCGTTCTGTGAACGGCTGCTCAGAGCGGACAGCGCCGCCTTGTAATCGACCGGGAGCGCGATAGTCTGGTATGCAGGTGTCGGGTATGGAATGCCCGGCCGGCCGACAGGCCAATATGCTCAAGGAGGAGCCTGCCATGCCCAACATTTCTGTCCCGAAAGGACATACCGGCCTGCCCGGATACCGTCACTCTCATTCCCCGGCCCTCGCCGCGGAGCGCAGCGCCCGGGCGCCGACTGACGACAGCCAGTCACAGCTACAGGAACTCTTTCAATTACAGTGTGACAGCGCCCGGCGTCACGCCGACTGGGAGGCGCTGGAGTATCGCATGCAATGCCTGCTGGAACAGCTGGCCGGGGTGCCGCCCTACTGCGGTGCTGTCTCGCGCGGCCTGGCCCCGCCACGGGTCGCCAGCGACGAGCGCTGGTGGCTGGAACTGGGCCCGGTGGACAGCGCGCGGGAACTGATCACCCTGGAGCGCGACGGCTCCATGCTGGCGGCCCTGTCGCCCACTGACGGCGGGCGCCTGCGGCTGACCGCCTATCGCCCGCTGGACGGCCACAGCCTGGAAAGACTGCTGTACCTGGCGGCCCACCCCCATCCGCGTTTCGGTGTTCACATGCGCGTGAATAACTGGCAGCTGGCGGTCGACGAGGCCGCCGACGCCGACAATTTTTTCGCCTCTGAGCAGGGAGATTCCTATTTCGCCCACTGGCCCGGGGGCCTGGGTGGTGAGGGGGAGTTTGGTGGCCAGACCGCCCTGGCCGGGCAGCTGGTGGAAATGCAGTTGCGGGTTTACCAGCACTTTAGCCAGCCTGGCTAAATCATTCATCCAGCCGAATCCCACCAAACAATAGCGCAGCAGCTGTGACAGAATGAGCCCTTTTCTGCCGGAGACTCAATCGTGCCCAGTGAACTGCCCAGCGAAATGGATTGTGTGGAAATCAGCGAGCCCGGCGGGCCCGAGGTATTGCTCAGTGCGCGACGTCCGCTGCCACAACCGGGAGCCGGTGAGGTACTGATTGCGGTGCACGCGGCCGGGGTCAATCGCCCCGATGTCATGCAGCGGCTGGGCCTCTATCCACCGCCTCCGGGAGCTTCCGACCTGCCTGGCCTGGAGGTTGCGGGCACAGTGGTTGCCCTGGGCGATGGCGTGAGTCAGTGGCAGCTCGGGGACCGGGTCTGTGCCCTCACCAATGGCGGCGGCTATGCCGCCTATGCGGTGGCGCCGGCGGGACAGTGCCTGCCGGTACCGGCAGGGCTATCCGATGTCGAGGCCGCCAGCCTGCCGGAAACCTGCTTTACCGTGTGGAGCAATGTGTTTGACCGCGCCGGCTTACGGGCCGGAGAAAGCCTTCTGGTTCACGGCGGCAGTTCCGGGATCGGTATCACCGCCATCCAGATCGCCCGGGCTCGGGGCGCCAGGGTGTTTGCTACCGCCGGCAGCAATGACAAGTGCCGCGCCTGTGAAACACTGGGCGCCGAACTGGCGGTGAACTACCGCGAGCAGGATTTTCTGGAAGTGCTGAAAGAGGTAACTGGCGGAAAAGGCGTGGATGTCATCCTCGACATGGTCGGTGGCGACTACGTCAATCGCAATCTGCAACTGGCGGCGCTGGACGGGCGCATCGTCAATATTGCCTTCCAGCAGGGTTTTAGCGCAGAGGTGAATTTCGTTCCGCTGCTGATGAAACGCCTGACTCTGACGGCGTCAACCCTGCGGCCACGTTCCGCCGCCGACAAGGCGGCCATTGCCACGGCGCTGACGCGCGAGGTGTGGCCCGCGTATGCCAGCGGTGCCATCAAGCCGGTGCTGGCTGCGACCTTCCCCCTGGCCGAGGCGTCAGAGGCTCACCGGCTGATGGAAAGCAGCGCGCACATCGGCAAGATCGTACTCACTATCGCACACTAGGCTCACCGTCCGGTGGCAGCACGGCAGCGCCGAACAGGCGATCCACCCGGCGCCGTGCGCGGCTGCGCACGCCGTCGTCGATGTAGCGCGCCACGGTGATAAAGGCCAGCGCCAGCACGCCGAGGTCGTCGGTGTAACCGATGCCGGGGGTAATATCGATAATCGCATCCAGCGGCGCGATGAAGTAGCCGAGGGCGCCGTAGATGGTGGCCCGGGCCCAGGTCGGGGTTTCCGGGCGTCGCGCTGCGTAGTAGAGCATCAGGGCTTTTTCCGACAGTTCACGGCCGGCGGTAAAGGCAAAACGGCGTAGTTTGTACCAGAAGCTCTCTTCGCTGTAGGCGCGGTGGTAGTCTGCGTTGGCGGTGCTGCGTCTGGCCATGGTGTGATCCTCAACGCGTGCGGTAGTGGTTGCAAGTGCGCCCCGAAGAAGGGGCATGCCCGCCAGTGTAACGCTTCTTTACATTTCCGCGAGTCGCTTTTTCTGGTAATGATAATTATTCCTGTTTAGAATCCTCCGCCAATGCGAAGGCCGTGGAACGAAGCTGCTCAGGGGAGCGGTGACGGTGCAACGGCGAGTAAACAAGTGTGGCAACGGTGTGATGGAGAAGGCGCGGGTAACAATCTGGCTGGGGTCAGTGCGGCAATGGCACTGGATCAGTTCCGCCCTGTGCCTGGTGGGCATGCTGCTGTTTGCGGTCACCGGCATCACCCTCAACCACGCCGGCCAGATCGAGGCCAGCCCCCAGGTGCGAACCCTGGAATTGAACCTGCCGGACGCCCTGCTCGAAGAATTGCGCAGCGGTGTGGCGAGCGCCGGTGACGAGGCCCGGCTGCCGGCCAGTTTGCGCCACTGGTTGGGTGAGCAGTCGGTCCATACTGGAGGCCGGCTGGCGGAGTGGAGCGACGATGAAATCTATCTGCCGCTGCCGCGCCCGGGCGGCGACGCCTGGCTGGCCATCGACCTGGCCAGCGGCGAACTGCTCTACGAGGACACCGACCGCGGCCTCATTTCCTACCTGAATGACCTGCACAAGGGCCGCAATAGCGGCGAGGCCTGGCGCTGGTTTATCGATATTTTTTCAGTCGCCTGCCTGGTGTTTTGCATCACCGGCCTGTGGCTGCTGCTGCGGCACAGCGCGTCGCGCCCGGCCACCTGGCCGGTGGTGGGGCTGGGGCTGCTGATTCCCCTGCTGCTGGCCATTCTGTTTGTTCATCGATAACGAGGTTCCCATGCTGAAACGTGTCACCCGCCTGTTGCCCCTGTCCGCCCTGGCCCTGGCCGGCGCTGTCCAGGGCCAGACCCTGGAGGTGGACCTGGGGATTCCCCGCCTGCAGGTGGCGGAATACCACAAACCCTATGTGGCCCTGTGGGTAGCCCGTGAGGACAACAGCGTGGCCGCCAATCTGGCCGTGCTCTACGACGTTGAGCTGAAGGACGAGGAGGGCGAGAAGTGGCTCAAGGATATGCGCCAGTGGTGGCGTCGCAGCGGCCGTTCGCTGGATATGCCCATCGACGGCCTGAGCGGGGCGACCAAAGGCCCCGGTGAACATCGCCTGGTGTTCAGCGACAGGGTCGCTGACCTGGCCCCCGGCGAATACCGCCTGATGGTGGAGGCAGCCCGCGAGGTCGGTGGTCGGGAAATGCTGGAAGTGCCTTTCCAGTGGCCACCACAAAAGACCCTCGAAGCCGCCGCAAGCGGTGATGAAGAACTTGCAACAGTAAAACTCATCCTGGCGCCCTGAACGCCGCACATACCCATATAGCGCAACAACGAGAGGAAGCGAGTATGAAGAAAACCCTGGCAATTGTGGCCGCGGCATTGACCGCGGCAAGTGTCACCCTTCCGGTTTCCGCCCACCGGGCATGGATCCTGCCAGTGGCCACCGTGCTGTCCAGCGATGACCCCTGGGTCAGCTTCGACGCGGCCATCTCCAACGATATCTTCCACCCGGACTATCACGCCATGCGCCTGGACGGCGTGCAGGCCATCGGCCCCGACGGCCAGCCTGTTGAATTGCAGAACTCCCACAGCGGCAAGCACCGCAGCAATTTCGATCTCAACCTGGCACAGCCAGGCACTTACAAGGTGTACAGCGCCAGTGCCGGTCTCAGCGCCCGCTGGGAAACCGCCGACGGCGAGCGCAAATTCTGGCCCGGTCGCGGCGAGCGCCCGGACCCGGAAGGTTTCAAGAAGAATGTGCCGATGGATGGCAAAAACCTGCAAATCACCCAGGGTTCCCGCCGGCTGGAGACCTTCGTGACCGCTGGCGCGCCCAGCACGACTGCCCTCAAAGCCAGCAATGTCGGCCTGGAACTGGTACCGGTGACCCATCCCAACGACCTGTACGCGGGTGAAGCCGCCACGTTCACCTTCCTCATTGATGGCGAGCCTGCTGTAGGAGCAGAAGTGGCGGTGATCCCCGGTGGCAGCCGCTACCGCGACGCCCAGGCGGAAATCAAACTGAGCAGCGATGACAAGGGGCAGGTCAGCATCGACTGGCCGCAAGCCGGTATGTACTTCCTGGAAGCGGAATATAGTGACGACCGCGCCGAGGCGCCCGCCACCAGCCGTCGCGGCACTTACACCGCGACCTTTGAGGTACTGCCGCTGTAGACAGGCTGGCAAGCAAGCCGTTCCCGTGTTTATCAGTGCGGCACAGTGGCTGCAGGCTGGCGCCTTTGCGCTGGCCTACCTTTTACTGTGCGGCCTGTGCCTGCGTGTGCGCGATGCACAGCGCCCGGCCGCGGCGGCAGGTGCGACCCTGATCGCCTACGCCAGCCAGGGCGGCAGCGCCCGGAAACTGGCGCAGCGCCACGCAGAGACGCTGGCCCGGCGCGGGCCGGTAACCCTGTTGGCCCTGAACCAGGTGCAGGCCGCCGATCTGGAAAACGCGCATCTGGCCCTGTTTATCGCCAGTACCTACGGGGAGGGAGAGCCGCCGGACAACGCCCTGCGCTTCGCCCGCCTGTGGCTGCGCGGCGGCGGGCAGGACGGCGCTGCCCTGTCCCGGCTGCACTATGCGGTGCTGGCGCTGGGGGATAGCGAATACCGTCAATTCTGCGGCTTCGGCCTGGCGCTTGATCGCGGCCTGCGGGAGCGGGGTGCCAGGCCGATGTTTGCTCCGCAGACGGTGGATCGTCTCGACGACAGAGCCCTGGTCGAGTGGCAGAATCGCCTGCTGGAAAACGCGGTACTGGAATCCGGTGAGACAGTGGTCGACGGAGCGGGGCAGGGCGCACGCTTGCCGGCCACCGTGCTGGATCGCCGGTGTCTCAATGCCGGTTCACCGGGCGCCGGCGTATACCACCTGCGCCTGGGCCTGCCCCCGGGAGTTGACTGGAGGGCCGGGGATATCGCGGTGCTCGATATCCCCCGGGAGGGTCCCGAAGGCCCGGTGCAGCGGGAGTACTCCATCGCCTCACTGCCCTCCGACGGCGCGCTGGAACTGCTGGTGCGGCAGGTGTGCAAGGACGATGGCAGTTTCGGCGTCGGCTCCGGCTGGCTCACCCGGCAACTGCCGATGGGAGGCGAACTCGCCCTGCAGGTGCGGGACAACCCGGCCTTCCATCCGCCGCCGCCGGAACGCCCCCTGATCCTGGTGGGTAACGGTACCGGTATTGCCGGTTTGCGGGCCCACCTGCGGGCGCGGGTGCAGGTGGGGGCCCATGCCAACTGGCTGCTCTTCGGCGAGCGAACCCGCGCCCATGACCGTCTGTTCGACGATGAACTGGCCGCCTGGCTGGGCAGTGGCCACCTGCAAAGGCTGGATCGGGTCTACTCCCGCGACAACGAGCCACTGCGTTACGTGCAGGATGCCCTGGCTGCACAGCAGCAGGAACTGCAGGCGTGGCTGGCGCGAGGGGCGGCGGTGTTTGTCTGCGGCAGCCTCGAGGGCATGGCCCCCGCCGTGCACCGCCTGCTGCTGGAGATACTCGGCGAGCGCGGCCTTGAGGATCTCAGCCTGGAAGGGCGCTACCGGCGCGACGTGTACTGACCGCGGGCCGGAATCAGAAGTCCAGCCAGGGCTTCAGTTCCTCCAGGTTCTCCACCACGATCTGCTGCGCTTCCGGACCCTTGCGCGACGCGCGCGGATCGATGTGCAGCAGTCGCAGCGCGTAGGGCACCAGTTTGCCGCGGGTCTCTATCTGCAGCACGCCGTCCTCCATCCCGTAGTCCGCGCGCACCACGGCCTGTTGCTCGGGGCGCAGGCGCGGGTCTGCGATCAGGCGGATGGCGACGTGGGTGTTCCACTCGCTATCTCCGTCGATGCCGTGGGGTGATGCGTCGAGGATTTCCGGCGTATCGCGGAATCGGCTCAGGACAAAATCCCGGTAGCCCTGGTTTTTTTCACACCAGGCGCGCACATGCCAGCGCAACCCTGTGAACACCACGGTGTGGGGGACGATGATGCGTCCTTCGCGGTCCGGGTTGTTCACCGACACGTAGTCCACTTCCAGCCGGCACTGCTGGCGCGCCGCCTGCATGATGGGGCGCAGGGTCTGCGGCGCCACGTCCCGCACCGGCACCGACAGCACCTCGACATTGGCGACGTTCAGCGCCAGCGACTCGAACACGTTGGACAGCTCGTTATTGCGCGCCATCAGGTGCAGGTACTCGTCGGCCAGGCCCCGGGTCACCCGGGGCTGGAAGCTTGTGGAAGGTTTGTAACCCTTGAGGTACTTGTCGTATTCCAGGTTGCCCGGGCCGATTTCGCGCAGGTAGGTGTTGATGTCCTTGCTGGCCTGCTGGCGGCCGATGCCGAAGGTTTCGCAGAGGTGGCGGGTGGTCAGGCGTCCCTCCCACAGCACCAGGGTCTCGATAAAACGGTAGCGAACCAGCAGGTCCCAGCGTATGGGCCACTTTTGCCGTTGGGTCATGGATGTCGGACTCCCCGTGTGCCGCTGTTGCAGTATCGGTGCTGCGTAATGGTTGCAAGCGCCTAGCCTACAGGGCCGCCGCTACAGAGCAAGCTTCGCGGGTTACCGGGTCAATGCAGAGTCGATGAGATGCAGCCGCAGCCCACCGACCTTGTGTAGAATAGCGGCCATGTGCCTGACCCATAACTACAAGGATCGCTGTGCCAGCGCACCCTGAACTCGGCGATCTCTATCGCCTTTCCGACCAGCTGGAACGGGACCGTGACCTCGCCGTGGACGTCCTGAAGCAGCGCGACCACGCGATTGGCCGGGATTGCCAGTCGGCCGATGCCGGTGAGCGCCTGCTGTTCTGGCTGGATCGCGTGGCGCCGGTCAGTGAGGAAGATCGCAAGCGCAGCTTTCACGGCCAGCTCGGTCTGAACCTGGCCCGGCTTTTTGTCTTCGTTGCCGGCTTTGCCGCCATGGCCGGATTCCTGCTCGGCAGCAGGCAGGGACTGGTGAATGTGTTCTTTCTGCTGCTGGTCTTTGTATTCCTGCAACTGGCCATGAGCGCCGTATCCACGATCACTCTGATTCGTACCCTCAGTGGTTTTGTGCCGGCTGGACTGCCTGCCAGCCCGGTGCGCTGGGTGGCGGAGCGCGGCCTGCCGGACCGCCGCTACCTGCGCGAGGCGGGCGGTGTGCTGCGGCTGATGTTCCTGCGCTACGGCCAGGAGTGGGGGGCGCTGTTTACGCTCGCCGCTCTGCTGGCCTTTGTGCTGGTGCCGGCCTTCACCGACTTTGTCTTTGTCTGGGGTTCCACCTTCAACCCGGGTGACCGGGCGGTGCAGGGGCTGGTGGATGCCCTGGCCGCCCCCTGGGGCAGTTGGCTGCCCTGGGCGACGGTACCGCCGGAAGTGGTCGCCGGCAGCCGCCACCACGCGGCCCTGGTGCTGGATCGCGCCGGGCTGGAAGACATGCGCGGCTGGTGGGCCTTCCTGTTTCTCTGCCTGCTGGTCTACGCTCTGCTGCCGCGGCTGTTGTTGTGGCTGGCGGCGCGAGCCACGGCGCCCGGTATGTTGCGGCGCAGTCTGGTTGGCCTGCCGGGGGCAGATCTGGTGCTTTCGCGTATGTCGGCGCAACTGGTGTCCACCCGTTCTGTCCAGGCCAGCGAGGATGAGCTGGCCACTGTCCGTCCCGCGGATGTGAACGCTGCGCCGGCCGCGCCGGAGGGCCTGTTGCTGGTTGACTGGGCCTGCGCCCTTGGCGATACCCCGCCGGCCCGTTTTGAAGAACTGCCGGCAGTGGATGAAAGCGACATCCTGGCGCTGGGGCAGGGCACCCTGGCCGAGGACCGTCGGGAACTGGCCGCGCTGGATGTCGCAGTTATCGAGCACCTGCTGGTCGCCGTCAAATCCTGGGAGCCGCCCGTGGCGGAGCTGGCGGACCTGCTGGCCAGCCTGCCGGCTTCACTGCGCTGCACGGTCTGCCTGGTGCCCCTGCCGGGCAAGGCCATTCCCCACCGCAAGGTGGAGGACTGGCGCGGCTTTGCCCGCGGCCTGCCATTTGCGGCGGTGGATCTGCGCTTGCTGAACTGGGTGACGGCACCGTGAGCCCGCCGGTGTTTGCCGTAGTGGGCCGCCCCAACAAGGGCAAGTCCAGCATTGTCGCCACCCTGGCGCGGGACGATTCGGTATATATCGACGCCCGCGCCGGCTCCACCCGCCAGTCCCGCGCCTTTCCGATGCAGGTGGATGGCGAGACACTCTATACCCTGGTGGATACCCCCGGGTTCCAGCGCGCCCGGGAAGTGCTTGACACTTTACAGGCCAGCTGTAATGACGCCTCCGGGCGGCCCCGGGCCGTGCGCGATTTTGTCGCCCGGCACAGCGGCCAGGAGCGCTTTCGCGACGAGTGCGAATTGCTGCGTCCGATCGTCGAGGGCGCCGGCATCATCTATGTGGTGGACGGCTCCTGCCCCTTCGGGGCTGACTACGAGGCGGAGATGGAGATCCTGCGCTGGTGCGGGCGCCCCAGCCTGGCGCTGATCAACCCGATCGACAACGACGAATTTACCGAGCAGTGGCAGGCGGGGCTCGGTCAGTACTTCCGCACCGTGCGCCTGTTCAATGCCCAGCGCGCGGAGTTCGCCAAACAGCTGGAATTGCTCGAGTTGTTCGGCCACCTGGATACCGACTGGCGGCGTTCATTGCAGCGGGCGGTGGATGTGCTGCGCCGCGAGCGCGAGCACCAGCACCGCGACAGCAGCGCCATGATTGCCGAGCTGATTGCCGCGGCGCTCACCTTTCAGGTCAGCCAGAAAATTCCCGATGGCACCCCGGGGGAGCCGGTCAAGGCGGCGCTGGCGCTGCGCTATCGCGAAGCGCTGGTGCGCCGTGAGCGCCAGTGCCGGCGCCAGGTGGAGGAAGTGTTCCACTACCACAACCTGCAGCGCAGCGAGGATGTGCTGGCGCTGGAGGACGCCGACCTGTTCCAGGTGGAGGATTGGTACCTGTGGGGACTGAACCGGACCTCGCTGACGGCGGTGGCCGGATCGGCGGGCGCATTCATTGGCGGTGGCACCGGCATGGTGCTGGACGGCGCCAGCGGCGGCCTGCTGGGCGGCCTCGGCACACTGGTGAGCGGTGCGGCCGGCGCCATTACCGGTGGTGTGGGCGCCTGGCGCTACGCCGACGAAATCGCCCAGTTCCGGATCAAGGGCATTCCCACCGGCGGCAAGCAGCTCAATTACGGCCCCAGCCGCAACCCCAACTTTCCCTTTGTACTGCTGGGCAGGGCCCTGTTACACCACAAACTGCTGTGTCAGCGCACCCACGCCGATCGCAGCCACCTCGCCCTCAATACCCAGTTGCTGGAACAGGTGGACGAGGGGCAGCGCCGCAAACTGGCGCGCCTGTTCGCCCGCATTCGCGCCGGCAAGCGCGAGGAGGAGCGGCGCGCCGAACTGGCGTCACTGGTGTTGGGCTGGTGCCTGGCCCACGATCAGCAGCAAGCGAACATGGATACAGATAAGACTTTCGGAGAATTGCCATGACATCCTTTACCCTCAACGGCGCTGCAGTCGAGGTAGAAGTCCCGGAGGGCATGCCCCTGCTCTGGGTACTGCGCGACGAGCTGGGCCTGGTCGGCACCAAGTACGGCTGCGGCATCGCCCAGTGCGGCGCCTGTACGGTGCTGTTCAACGGTCAGGCCATGCGCTCCTGCCAGTTGCCGATCAGTGCGGTGGCGGGCGCTGAGGTACTCACCATCGAGGGACTGGGCACGCCCGATGATCCCCACCCGGTACAACAGGCCTGGATCGACGAGCAGGTGGCGCAATGCGGCTACTGCCAGTCGGGCCAGGTGATGCAGGCTGCCTGGTTTTTGTCGAATAACACGGACCCCAGCGATGCCGAGATCGACGCCGCCATGGCCGGTAACCTGTGCCGCTGTGGCACCTATCCGCGCATTCGCCAGGCCGTGCGCCGGGCTGCGGAAATGCTCGCGGCCCCGGTGCAAACCTTCGACCCGCTGACCGACAGCGGGGAGGGCTGAGCATGGGACGCATTGCCGATGTAACACGTCGCACCTTTCTGTTTGGCAGCGTCGCGCTGGCCGGCGGTGTGGCCTTTGGTGTGTACAAAGTACAGGAAACACCGGACAACCCGCTGGCGCAGGGCCTGGCGCCGGATGCCGCCAGCTTCAATCCCTGGGTACTCATCCGCCCCGACGGCATCACCCTGATTGCGCCGCACACCGATGTCGGGCAGGGCGCCCGCTCGGTGCAGGCGCTGATGATCGCCGAGGAAATGGATCTGGAGCCGGGGCAGTTCACGGTCGAACCCGGGCAACCCTCGCCGGCCTACTGGAACACTGCCATGGCTGCCGATGCCGTGCCCTTTCTGCACACTGACCAGGGCTTGGCGGCCCGTTCGGCGCGCACCGCGATCGGGGCGGTGATCAAACTGTCGGGGCAGCAGGTGACCGGGGGCTCCTCCACCGTGGCGGACTCCTGGGAAAAACTGCGCCGCGCCGGAGCGGTTGCCAGGGAGACCCTGAAGCAGGCCGCCGCAATCGACACCGGGGAGGCGCTGGATACGCTCAGTACCGAGGCCGGCGCGGTGGTGCTGCGCGACGGGCGGCGCATCCCCTATACCCAACTGGCGGCCACCGCGGCGCGAATCGACCCGGTCAACACAGTGACTCTGCGGCCGCCCTCAGCCTGGCGCCTGCTGGGCAAGCCCGTCCAGCGCCTGGACACGGTGGCCAAGTCCACCGGCACGCAGACCTTCGGGATCGACCTGATGCCTGAGGGGGTGATCAATGCCACCGTGCGCTTCAATCCCCGCCAGGGCGGGGCGCTGCTGTCCTATGACGCCGCAGACGCCCTGTCCATGCCAGGTGTACGGCAAATCCTGCCGGTGACGGCCGGTGTGGCGGTGCTGGCCGACAACACCTGGAATGCCTTCCAGGCCGCCAGTGCGATTCGCTGCGAGTGGGGCCAGGCGCCTTATCCGCCCGAGATGGCGCAGCACTGGGCGGCAGTGGAGTCGTCTTTCACTGAAGAACGACTGGACAAAGTCTGGCGCGAGGACGGCGACGTTGAAGCGACCCTGGCCAGTGGCGCCGGTATCGAGCGGGAATACCGCGCTCCCTACCTTGCTCACGCGCCGCTGGAGCCGCTATCCGCCCTGTGCCGGGTGAGCGACGGGCGGGCCGACCTCTGGGCCGCCCACCAGTTTCCGCGGCTGGCGCAGCAGCTGGTGGCCGATATTACCGGCCTGCCCACCGGTAAGGTTTACCTGCACAACCAGTACTGCGGTGGCAGTTTCGGCCACCGTCTGGAATTCGAGAACATCCGCTACGCCACGGAAATTGCCGTGCAGCTTCCCGGTGAGACCATCAAGCTGACCTTCAGCCGGGAGGAGGACTTCGCCCACGATTTCCCGCGCCAGATAGGCATGGCCCGGGTGCGGGGCGTCAGCGATAGCGGAGGTATCAGGGCGCTGGAGATCGATGTTGCCACGCCGTCGGCGATCGCCTCCCAGTCTTCGCGCGCCAACCTGCCGCTGGCGGGGCCCGACAGCCAGATTGCCGCCGGGGTGTGGAACGCGCCCTATGCGATCGAGCACATGCGGGTGAGGGCCTACCGCGTTCCGGAACTGGCGCCGATCAGCTCCTGGCGTTCGGTGGGCGCTTCCACCGGCGGTTTCTTCATTGAATCCGCTATTGACGAACTGTTGATCGAGGCCGGCCAGGACCCACTCGCCGGCCGCCTGGCGCTGTGCAATGACCCCGCCAGCCGGCGCGTACTGGAAGCCGTGCGCGAAATGAGCGCCTGGGATGAACCACTGGCGCCGGGCCGCGGGCGCGGTGTGGCGCTGGTGGTGTCCTTTGGCACGCCGGTTGCCGAGGTGGTCGAAGTGAGTGTGCGGGAGGGGAAAATCACTATCGACAAGGTCTTCGTGGCGGCGGAAGTGGGGCGCGTCATCGACCCGGTCAACTTCGAGAACCAGACGGCAGGCGGTGTGATCTGGGGCCTGGGCCACGCCATGAACTGCGAAATCACCTACGCCGATGGCATGGCCGAGCAGCGCAACTTTCACCAGCACACCGGCATGCGCATCAACCAGTGTCCGGCGATACAGGTGCGGGGGCTGGAGTCGGGCGAGGGCGTCAGCGGTATCGGCGAACCGCCGGTGCCACCCGCGGCGCCGGCGCTGGCCAATGCCATTTACGCCGCGACCGGGCAGCGCTTGCGGGAGATGCCGTTCAGCAAGTTTGTGGCGTTTGCCTAGAGTGAATACGGTTCCTGAACATTGCAGCGCGGCAGGTGTCGTGCGTCCTGGGAGTAGCTGATGCCTTTACTGCGCTTTTTACGCTTCGTTGCAAGCACTAGCTTCTTATCTGCCCTCAGCTCGATTGGCTTTGCCGCGGAGTTATACGATGACTACCCGAAAGCCGATGAGATACCGGTCGGGGAGGTTCGCCTCCACCAGATTAGTGATGGTGTCTGGTCTCACATCGCTACGCAGCAACTGGGTGATTTGCTCTATCCGTCAAACGGGCTGATTGTTCGCGATGGCAACACCTTGCTATTGGTCGATACGGCGTGGGGGGCGGAAAATACCGCGGCCCTTCTCGACGCGATAGACCGTCAGATTGGGCTTCCGGTGACACGCGCTGTGTCCACCCACTTCCATGACGATCGGGTCGGCGGAGTGCGCGTCCTCCAGGAAACCGGGGTGGCGACCTATGCCTCCCCTGTAACCCGCCAATTGGCGCTGGGCGAGGGCAACGAGGTGCCCTCGCATTCATTGCAGGGGCTTTCCAGTCCTGGCGACGTACTGCCATTTGGCCCGCTTGAGATTTTCTATCCCGGGGCTGGTCATGCCCCTGACAATATCGTCGTCTATGTTCCGTCCGCGCGAGTATTGTTCGGCGGCTGCGCAGTGCATGAAGCATCGCGCGAGTCCGCCGGCAATGTTGCTGATGCGGATTTGCAGGAGTGGCCCGCCTCAGTGGCTCGTATTCAGCAGCGCTATCCTGATGCCGAGGTGGTAGTGCCCGGCCATGGTCTGCCGGGGAATCTGGAACTGCTCGGGCATACGGTCGCGGTGGTCAGCCGGCACGGTCGGTAAATAAGGTGGCTCGGAAGCCGGGTTAAGAACCAGTCCAATGCAAGGTCGATGGCTTACCGGCGAAAAATGGGGCTTTCCCTCGTATGCTATGTGTCGCCTTTGCGTCGCTTTTGTATGGCTTTATCACGGTCTTGTTCCAAAGCTGCTCGGTCCGCATCGGGACGAACTGGTCATGAATATGGCGCTCGGCCTCAGCGAAGAGCAGGCGATTCGGTTGGCAACCGCGGCCGGGATTCTGGAGGTCCTTGTCGGGGTGTCGGTGCTTGCGTGCTGGCGCCAGCGCTGGCCACTGCTTCTGACTGCCGTTGCGATGCCGGGTTTGCTCGTGTTCGTTGCGGTGTGGGTTCCCGATCTGCTCTGGGGGGCATTCAACCCGGTGACAACTAACCTGTGCGCCACGGCGCTGGCGATTGTTGCACTGGGGCAGCATAACGGCCGCGGACGAAGTGGCGAGGTCTCGCAGGGGTAAACAAAGAGATATTGATAATCATTATCATTCATGAAATGATCCCGTCTCGATAAGGCGTTCAGCATCAGGCATTGATCGGGGGGATCCATGACAACAAAACCATCACACCAGTCCTTTGTAGCAACGAGCGTGGGGCGCAAACGCCAGCGCCTCAGTTCGATGGCAACCGCAATCATACTCGGCACGTCGCTCGTTGCACCGGGCCTGCAGGCACAGCAGACGGCTGAACGGTCAGAAGCTGTTGGAGAAACGGTTGAAGAGGTCATCGTTACCGGGACCTATACCTCCAATGTCGTCAACCTCGGGAAAGGCTCGGAGACACTGCGTGAAATCCCCCAGTCGGTAACGGTCATCACCAGCCAGACCATCAAGGACAGAAATATGGTGTCCTTGAGCGATGCGCTTGAAGCCACCACCGGTGTCACAGTAAAAACCTATGGAGCGGGCACCTACAATTACCTGATGCGGGGATTTGAACTGAATTCCGTCAGCATTGATGGCGTCAGGACCGATGGAACCTCCAACGGTACCCACGGCCACGGAACGCCGGATTTGATCAGCTATGAAAGCGTTGAAGTGATGCGGGGGCCGGCCGGCCTGCTCGAAGGTTCCGGAGAGCCCGGCGGCTACATCAGCATGATTCGCAAGAAGGCCCACTCGGAGTCATCCCTGAGTTTCAAGGGCTACGCAAACTCCTGGCCGGGCTACCGTCTGGAACTGGACGCCACCGGTGCCCTGACCAGCGACGAAAAACTGCGGGCCCGCGCTGCGGTCGGCTATGAAGATTCTGATTCCTACATCGAAGATGTAACGAGCAAAAAAGAACTGCTCTATACCACCGCCGAGTACGATGCAACAGACAGGCTCGCGCTAGCGGCTGGCCTGACCATTGAAGATTTTGACGTGGTGCCCGACATCGGTGTGCCGACCTATGCCGATGGTACCTTTGCCGATATCGATCGCGACCTGTATACAGGCACTCGCTACAACTACAAGGAAAGTCGGCTATCCCGGCAATTTCTGGAGGCCAAATACGGTTTCGATTCCGGCGCTTTCCTGAAAGCGACGCTGACCAATAGCGATCGGGATGTCGAGTATTTACTTAACTACACGGCCAGCACAGTGGATCCGGTTACGGGGGACACCTTGCGCTGGGCCCTCGCCACGGACCAGGAACTGTCGGAGCTGAGTTACGATTTACACCTTAGCCTGCCCTTCAGCTTGTTCAATCAGGAGCACAAGCTACTGCTGGGTGCGAATAGTCGGGACCAGGAAAATGACAGTGCAGGTTACCAGTACGATTTCAACTATCCGTCAATCAATGTCTTCGACCCGGATTCCGCATATAACCCGGACCCTCGATTGAACCTGGCTCCCGGCAGTGCGCCGCGTGTCACGGATACTAAAGAGAGCGGCCTGTACTTCAAGGCGACGCTGGGCCTGACCGAAGCGACAAATCTGATCCTGGGAGGGCGACTGACCACCAACTGGGAGACGGATGACGGGACCTCTTCAGCGAAAATCGACAACGAATTCACGCCCAGCGCGGGTCTTGTTCATGACCTGAATGACACGATAAGCGTCTATGCCAGTATCTCAGAGTCCTTTAACCCGCAAGATGCGCGGGACGTGAATGAAAACGTGCTATCTCCCAAAGTGGGGAGGCAATATGAAGCGGGCCTGAAGGGCATCTTGAACAACGGCCTGGGCAACTACCATATCGCGGTGTTTCATATTACCGAGGACAAGCGCGCAATAGCGGACCCGGTCAACATCGAATATTCCATCGAGGGCGGCGAGGTTCAATCCGAGGGGGTTGAGCTGGAGATATCTGGCAACGCCATGGAAAAACTGGATCTGCTGGCTGGCTATGCCTACACAGATACGGAGCAGGTGAAGGCGGAAGACCCGGAAAACGAGGGCAAGCCCTTTTCATCCATTACCCCGGAGCACAGCCTGAAATTCTGGGGCAAGTACAGCTTCAACAGCAAGCTGGCCTTTGGGTTAGGCGCGGAATACAACAGCGGTACTTTCTGGGAGAGCAATGGCATCCGCTGGGAAGAGGACGGATATACCACCGTTTCAATGATGCTGTCGTACAACTTTAGCGACAAGACGCGCATCGTGCTCAATGGAACCAATCTCACCGACGAGGAGTACTATGCACGGGTACAGGGTGGATCGCGGCAAAATTACTTTGGCGACCCCAGGCAATTCACATTGAGCGTCGAAACATCTCTCTGAAGACCTGCTCCTGACATGGCTTGATAGCTGTCCCCGGCATGGCCGGATAGAGAGCGGGGCACTATGCTATGACAGCGGCTCTATAGATGTCGGCATACTTACCACCTGGATATCGAGCCTGTCGATGCCGGCCCGCTGCGGTATGCAGGCGAGATCGAAGCCTGGGCGCGATGGTGGTTTGTCCCCTCTAGCCAGAAGCGTAAACTTGGCTTCGAGATGAAGACGCTGCCCAGCAACCATTGGCACTGTGTTTGGGAAGATGGCTGGTGCGAGCCGGCCTCGAGTAACGACGGACAGACGGCCCCGGGGGCGTTGTTGCCCCGGGGCCTTTTTTCAGGCGCAAGCGCCGCTAGCGAATCTCCGACTCCGGCTTGCCCTGCCAGTAGAAGGGCTTGAGCGCCGCGTCCCCGGTTACTTCCTCACCGAGGTCCGTGGCCCGGTACAGGCGGCCGTTCACCATGACGTGGCTGATGTGGTCGGAGTTGCGGATGTCCTCCAGCGGGTTGTCTTCCAGGATCACCAGATCCGCCAGCTTGCCGGTTTCCAGTGAGCCCAGGTCATCGGACATGCCCATGTAGGTGGCGGGGTTGATGGTCGCGGCGGACAGGGCTTCCATCGGGCTGAAACCGCCGCGCACGAAACTCCACATCTCCCAGTGGGTACCCAGGCCCTCGCGCTGGCCGTGGGCGCCGGTATTCACCATTACCCCCTCATCCAGCAGCACCTTGGCGGCCGCGGCGGCGTCGTCGTCGCGGTAGTCCTCCTCCGGTGCCATGGGGCGGCGCACCGAGCGCGGCTGCAATACGGCGGGCGGTACGAAGTTGGCGAGGATGGGGTGCTTCCACACCTCGGTATCCTGGTAGTAGTAGTCCTCGGAAGTCAGACCGCCGAAGGTGACCACCAGGGTCGGGGTGTAGCCGGCCTGGGACTGGCGCCAGTACTGGGTGACGTCGTCGTACATGGGCATCACGGGCACGTTGTGCTCGATGCCGGTGATGCCGTCGCCGATCAGGTTCATGTCCAGGTGGTAGAGGGAGCCGCCCTCGGCCACGGACATCAGGCCTTCCTGGCGGGCCGCCTCGATCACCTGCTGGCGCTGCTCGCGGCGCGGCTGGTTGTAGTTCTTCACCGAGATGGCGCCCTGGGCTTTCAGCCGCCGCACGTGGGACAGGGCGTCGTCCAGGCTGTTCACCGGCGACCAGTAGGTGCTCTTGGCGCCGTAGACGATCTCCGCGGTGGAGAAAATGCGCGGGCCGAGGATCTTGCCGGCCTGTTGGTATTCGGCCGCGGCAAACACCAGGCTGGCGACGCTGGAGGGGTTGTGCACGGTGGTCACGCCCAGTGCCAGGTGGCCCAGCAGGTTCCAGTTCTGCTGGGGCACGATCTCGCCGGCGCCGTAGGGGCCGTGGGCGTGGATGTCGACAAAGCCGGGGATCACGGTTTTGCCGGCCAGGTCCACCTGCTCGTAGCCCGCCGGTACACTCACCTCGCCGGCGTCGCCGACCGCCTTGATGCGGTTGCCTTCCAGCAACACGGTACCGCGCTCGTGTACGGTGCGCTCGCCGTCCATGGTGATGACCCGGGCATTGACCAGGGCCACGCGGCTGTCTGGGCTGGCGGCTTGCACTTCCATGGACAGGTCGCGACCGCTGGCGGGGGGCTCAAAGCCCTCGCCCAGGGCCTCCTTGACGGCGACGGTTTTCAGCACCGGGCCCACCGACCAGGACAGGGCGCTGCCGTCGGCATTCCAGTACAGGTAGGTGCCGCCGGTGCGGCTCAGCTTGACGCTGGGGAAGGCGGGCTTGCCGGCATCCAATACGACCGGGTTGGGGCTGGGCATGAAGTCCGCCACGTACATATGGTGGCTGTCTTCGAAGGCCAGCTGGCGGCCGCTGGGAGACAGGCGGATGGCGGTGGCGAACTCGGCCTGGGCCAGTTCGCGCACGTCGAAGCCCTCGCGGTTCATCGACAGCAGTTTGGTCACGGCGGTGCTGCTGCCGCGGCCGCTCGCGCTGTCCGCCCGCTCCTGCACGTAGAGGCGGTCGTCCTCCGGCCCGAAGTGGGGGTCGGTGCCGCGCTGGCTGACAAAGCGGGCTGCGCCGCCGTCGGCATCCATCAGGTAGATGCCGGGCTGGACGCCCCAGTCCGGGTTCAGCAATTCAGAGCCCGGGCGTTTGCGAAAGGCCACGGTTTCGCCCTTGCGGTCGATGGCCAGTTCGGTGAACTGCCCCTTCTCTTCACTCAGCAGGCGGGACTTGCCACCGCGGGCGCTGACCCGGCGGATGCTGCTCAGTTCGCTGTCGTTCCAGCGCAGGAAGTAGATGTCGTCACCGTCTGGCGCCCATACCGGCGAGTAGTCAAAGCCGTCGCCACTGTCGGAGGTCAGGGCCCTGGGCGCGCTGTCGCCGCGCTTTACATAGAGCTGGCCGAGGGACTCGAACACCACAGATTTGCCGTCGGGGGAGGGCTGGGCAAAGCGCACCATGCGGGTGCGGAAGCGCTCCGGCGCCACGTCGACCTTGAAGCGGGGGGCGGGGAAGATGTCGCGGCTGTCCTTCACGCGGAAGGCGATGTCGCTGACTTCACCACCATCCAGCTGGACTTTTTTCAGCTTGCCGCCGGCCCAGAACACCACGGCTTTGCTGTCGGGTGTCCAGTCCATGTTGGGGTAGAGACCGTGCACCGCCCAGGTTTCCTGCATGTCCTGGTCGAGGTCGGCGTAGATCATGCGCTCCTCGCCGGAGGCCAGGTCTTTCACAAACAGCCGCGATTCGGCGCGTACCCGTTTCACGAAGGCGAGCTGCTTGCCGTCGGGGGAGGGCGTGGGGCGCACGGCGCCGCCGGGGCCGCCGGCGATGGTGGTAACCTCCCCGCTGCCGAGGTCGACCCGGCGAATCTGGAACAGCTCGGTGTTGCTGTCCTGGTGGTAGATGAAGGTATTGCCTGGCGTGGTATTGAGCGTGTAGTAGATGCCCTTGCCGTCGGCGGTAAACATCGGTTCGCCCTGTTCCTTCTGGAAGGTTTCCGCCGGGCGGGCCACCACCAGCTGGCCGCTCTGGCCCTCGCCGCCTTCGGCGCGGTACAGCCACACTTCGCCGGTGCCGAGGGAGCGTGAGGTGGTGAAGTGCTTGCGGGCGGCGATGTAGCGGCCGTCGGGGCTCCAGCTGGGGTTGTTCATCAGGCGGAAGTCCTCGAAGGTCACCTGGTGAAATTCGCCACTGGCCAGTTCCAGGGTCCAGATGTTGTCACCGCCGGCGCGATCCGAAGTGAAGGCGATAAACCTGCCGTCCGGGCTGAAGCGCGGCTGCATGTCCCAGGCGTGGCCGGAAGTCAGGGATCTTGCCTCGCCGCCGCCCATGGCCAGCAGGTAGAGATCGCCCATCAGGTCGAACACAATCTGTTTGCCGTCGGGTGATACATCAAGGCTCATCCAGGTGCCTTCATCGACATCGAGGGTGGCGCGGGCGGGCTGGACGGAGTAGGCAGGCTGGTTGACATCCCAGGTGCTGTCGCCGTTGTCGGCGCGGGTGGCAGCCTGGGCCGCGGGTATGGCCAGCAGGGCCGAGAGTGCCAGTCGCGCGGTGGATCGGGGTAGATTCATGCGATGGGTCCGCTTGTTTGTTGAACGGAGCGCAGTGATACATACTGCGGAAACCTGCGTACCTTACACGCTCACCCCAATCAGTTGTAGTTTGGAGACCGCCATGCCCCGCACACTCTGTTCCGCCCTGGCTCTCAGCCTGTTCGCCCTGTTTTCCAGCGCCGCGGCCCAGGCTCTGGAGGTCGGCGACCCGGCCCCCGACTTCACCCTCCCGGCCAGCGATGGCAAAACCTACAGCCTCGCGGATTTCCGCGGCAAACAGGCGGTGGTAGTCGCCTGGTTTCCCAAGGCCTATACCAAGGGCTGCACTATCGAGTGCAAATCCCTGGCCGAGAACGGCCACCTGATACGCGAGTATGATGTCACCTATTTCATGGCCAGTGTGGACCCACTGGAAGACAACAAGGGCTTTGCCGAAGAGACCAAGGCGGATTTCCCCCTGTTGAGTGACCCCGACAAAACCGTCGCCGAGGCCTACGACGTACTGCACATGCTGGGTTTCGCCAAGCGCCACACGTTCTACATCGGCAAGGATGGCACCGTCCTCAAGATCGACGACGATGTGAACCCGCCCACCTCGGCAGAGGACATGGCTCGTACCTTAGGTGAACTGGGTGTGGCGAAGCGCTAGAAGCCGTAATCAAGGGTGATGGTGAGGCCATCCACATCCGGCCCCAGCACCGCCTGCAGTCCCAGGGCGACCTGGCGATAGCCCAGTGCCACGCCCAGTTCGTAGAAGTGGTCAAAGCCGAGCTGGTCCCGCCCGGGACCGGTAAAGCTGGTGGCGGCGGCGTGGCCGATCAGGTACAGCGGATAATCGCCCACCGTCACGGAGAGGGGCTGTGCCACATCGATCTTGGCTGACAGACTCCCGGTGCTGGCATTGAAGCTTGGGAAGCCACTGGACTCGTTAAAGCTCTCGACATAGCTGTAGACGTAGTGGGTGCTGGCGCGCACTTTCAGCGCGTGCCAGTGGTCGCGGTACATCAGGCCCAGGTGATGCGGCCAATCGCATCATCGGGATTGTCGCTTTCAATCATGAAGCCGGAGACGGAAATCTCCGGTTCGGCGGCAAAGCTGATGAGGCTGGCGTAGCCCTGTCCGAGCTCGCGAAAATCTATGCCGGAGTTGTCCTGGGCCTGGCCAGCGGTGCCGCTTAGCAGCAGGCAGAGCGAGAAGGGTGCGCGCAGCCAGAAGTGTAAAGGCGGCCGTTCCCCCGTGTTTTTTTTCATTGTCTGTCGTCGATTCCGGTCTTTAAGGTAAATGGCTTTGCGGCGCTGAAATCTCGCCTTCCTGCCCCTATAATAGCCGGCCTGTTCGGGAGCTGCTTATTGTACCGCCCGGCCCAAAGACCTGGAGGCGCCGCCCGCTGTTGCGCTTCGCCTCAATCTACCCAAGGAGTCACAACATGCGCAACCTGATTGCGGCACTGTTCCTGCTCGCACCACTGGCGGCCATGGCAGCGCCAGCGGCCAGTGAAAGCGAGCGCCTTAAGCAATGGCTGGACGAGCGCTACGAAGAGGAACTCGCTTTTCATCCGGAAAAGCAGACCCAGCTCGGCCGCAAGACGGATTACGACAAACTCGATGACTACAGCGAAGCCGCCGATGACGCAGAGTTGCAGTGGCACCTGGACAGCGTGGCCGCCATGGAAGCGGCCTTCGACCGCGACCAGCTCGATGCCGATGCCCGGGTGAGTTACGACTACTGGGCCTACCGCGCCGAACGCGCGGTGGAGGACCGGCGCTGGCGACGCAATCACTATCTGCTGAACCAGATGAGCTCGGTTCACACTGGCCTGCCCCAGTTCCTGATCAACTACCACACAGTGGACTCCCAGCAGGACATGCTCGATTACATCAGCCGCCTGAAGGGCGTTGCCACAGCGCTCGGCCAGGTCCAGGAGCAAGTAGAACTGGCGGCGAAGGAGGGCATTCGCGCCCCGCGTTTCGCCTACGACATTGTGATTGACCAGAGCCAGAGCGTGGTCACTGGCGCCCCCTTTGACGACAGCGAGGAGGCGGCGGCACTGTGGGCGGATGTTCAGGGCAAGCTCGCTGCCCTCCAGGACAGCGGTGATATCGATGCGAGCAGGGCTGATGAGTTGCGCGCACTGGCCAGGAAGGCGTTACTCGACGCGGTTGCCCCGGCCTACCGGTCGCTGATTGCCTGGCTGCAGCAGGACCGGGCCAATACCGACGCCGAACCGCAGGGCGCGTCCAGCCTGCCCGGTGGGCAGGACTACTACGCCTATCGCCTGCGCTCCTACACGACGACGGACATGAGCGCGGAACAGGTGCATCAACTCGGCCTGGCGGAAGTCAAACGCATCCGCAGCGAGATGGAAGCGATTCGCAAAGAGGTCGGTTTTGACGGCGATCTCGCGGCCTTCTTCGAGTTTGTGCGCAGCGACGCCCGGTTCTACTACCCCAACACCGATGCCGGCCGCCAGGCTTACATCGATGAAACCGAGCACTACCTCGACCTGATCGCCGACAAACTGCCCGAGTACTTCGGCATCCTGCCCAAAGCCTCGCTGGAAGTGCGCCGGGTGGAAGCTTTCCGCGAGCGCGATGGCGCGGCCGCCTCCTATTCGACGGGCACCGCTGACGGCAGCCGCCCCGGGGTGTACTACATGCACCTGTCGGACATGAGCGCCAACAACCGCACCGACCTGCAGACCACTGCTTACCACGAGGGCAATCCGGGCCATCACATGCAGTCCTCCATCGCGCTGGAGCGCAGCGACCTGCCGCTGTTCCGTAGCGACGTCTGGTATTCCGCTTACGGCGAGGGCTGGGCCCTGTACTCGGAGCTGCTGGCCTGGGAGATGGGGGTTTACGACAACCCCTATTACAACTTCGGTCGCCTGGGTGCGGAAATTTTCCGCGCGATCCGCCTGGTGGTGGATACCGGCATGCACGCCAAGGGCTGGAGCGAAGAACAGGCGGTGCAGTACATGCTCGAGAACTCCGCCATCCCGGAGACCTCCGTACGTTCGGAAATCCAGCGTTACCTGGTGTGGCCGGGCCAGGCCACTTCCTACAAGGTAGGCATGCTGAAGATCCTCGAACTGCGCGAGCGGGCGCGGGCCGCGCTGGGCGACAAGTTCGACATCCGCGCCTACCACGACCTGGTACTGGGCGGTGGCTCGCTGCCGCTGGGCATCCTCGAGCGCCGCGTCGATGAGTGGATCGCCAGCCAGGTCTGATCGATGTTTTCAGCTGCGACACTGCGGGAGCTGTTCCGGCTCGCCCTGCCGATGGTGGTATCCCAGAGCGCCTTTGCGCTCATGGTGTTTACCGACCGACTGTTCATGTCGCAGATCGGCGCCCTGCATATCGCCTCCGCCCTCGGCGGGGGCGTCACCTTCTTCGTCACCATAGCGCTGTTCCAGGGTGTGATTTCCTACGCCACCGCACTGGTGGCCCAGTACCTCGGCTCCGGCCAGCTCGACAAATGCCCCAGGGTCGTGACCCAGGGAGTGATCATGGCCCTGGCGGTACAGCCGCTGCTGTGGCTTATCGGTTGGCAGGCGGCCAAGCTGTTTGCCCTGATGGGGCACGCGCCGGACCAGGTGGCGCTGGAGCGGCAGTATTTCTTCGTGCTGCTGGCCGGCTCCTTCCTCGCCCTCAGCAAAACCTGCATCGCGTCCTATTTTTCCGGCATCGCCCGTACCCGGGTGGTGATGATTTCCGATGTGCTGGGCGTGCTGGTGAATGTTCCGCTGAGCTATGTGCTGATCTTCGGCAAGCTCGGCCTGCCGGAACTGGGGATTCAGGGGGCGGCGCTGGGCACGGTGATCGCCACGGGCTTCTCGGTGGCCATCTACGCCCTGTTCTACTTCAACCGGATACACCGCAAGCGCTTCTCGGTGCTTCGCTCCTTTCATTTTGACCGCGGTATTTCGCTGCGCTACGTGCGGTTGGGTTTACCCTCGGGCATCGAAGTTTTCGTTGGCGCCGGGACCTTCAACCTGTTCCTGCTGCTGTTCCAGTCCTATGGCGTTAACGAGGGCGCCGCCATGGCGATCGTCTTCAACTGGGACATGCTCAACTATGTACCGCTGATCGGCATGAATATCGCTGTCACCAGTATGATCGGGCGCTATGTGGGGGCCGGTGACATGACCCGCACCAACCAGGTGATCAGTGCCGCCTTCCTGCTGGCAGTGGGCTATTCGGTCTTGCTCGGGCTGTTCTTTATCCTCGCCCGGGAGCAGTTGATGAACGTATTCGCAACCCCCGGCGAAGACTTCAGCGTCATTGTTGCCCTGGGCAGCCAGATGATGATCGGCCTGGCCACCTATGTGCTGGCCGACGCCGCCATCCTGATCGCCAGCGGTGTACTGCGTGGCGCCGGTGATACCCGCTGGCTGATGAACACCTCCATGCTGTTGCACGTGCTGATGCTGCTGGTCCAGGTGTACATCATCAAGGTGGCGGTACTAGGGCCGATGGCCAGCTGGTGGGCCTTTGTCGCGATGCTGTTGATGCTGGCAGCCATTTACCTGCGGCGCCTGTTCGGCAGCCGCTGGCGCTCGCCGGAGCGGCTGGCGAAGGTGATGGCGGAGTAGGGCTGCGCTGGTTCGACTGCGAGCAGGGCAGTGCACTGAGTCGCCCCTGCGAAGGCAGGAGCCCATTGTGGAGTCGCAGGCGCGCCAGCGCTACAAGTGCAGGCGCCGCAACTCGGGGCTGGCAGCGCTGCTGCGCCACAGGGATTCAAACAGCTCCAGGTGCTTTTGCGTGGAAGCCCGCGAATCCGGCTCAAAGAACCCGCCGCTCTCGCTGTCCGGTGGCAGGTACAGCACCCCGTCGCGATCCCGTATCACCAGCGTGTGCCCCGGCCACTCAGGGTGTTCCGGCAATACCTGCAGGCGTACCTTCGAGGGCATGCGGCGGGCCAGTTGCAACAGGCGGTGACCCTGTTTCACCAGTGGCCTTGCGTCCTGCACCAGAATGCGGATATCGGTCTGGCGGCTGCGCCGGGCCAGCGCGGTGAGTGCGCTCACCAGGTCGGGCGTGTCGAACACGCGGGCGTCCAGGCGGGGGCTGAGCAGGCACAGATAGCGGCGGGCGCTGCCCGCCAGTCGCAGGGCGAAGTCATCGAAGGGGGAGGGGTAGTCGATACCGGCGACAAAGCCGGTTTCAGCGCCGTTGCCGGCGCCTGTAGACCCCGTCCCCGCGCCGCTCATGCCGGGGTGGTCAGGGCCAGGTGCATGGTGGTGTGGGGAATGCCGGCTTCTTCGAAGGTGGCGCCGCGTGGGACGAATCCGGCCCGGCTGTAAAAGGGGGCGGCGTGCTGCTGGGCGTGTACATAGACCCGCTCAAAGCCGCATTCCCGGGCCAGCTCGACCAGCCGCTGTAGTACCGCTGCGCCAACTCCCCGGCCGCGCTCGCTGGCCAGCACCGCCATGCGGCCGATTTTGCCATCCGGCATGAGGCGGCCACAGCCCACCGGCTGGTCGCCGCGCAGGGCCAGCACATGGCGGCATTCGGCGTCGCGGCCATCCCATTCGACATCGCGCGGCACACCCTGTTCTTCGATAAAGACGGTACGGCGCAGGCTGCCGAGGGCATTCGAGGCCTCGTTCCAGCTCACCACCTGCAGGGTGATGGCATCCGGTTCATTCGACATAGGTCGCTCCACTCTCGATAAGAAATGTCAGTAATTCAGACGCAGCCGGGTGGTCGGCGTCAAGGCCTTTGCAATCTGCTTCATCGCGCGCGCAGAGGCCCTCAAGCCAGGGCAGCAAATCCAGTTCTGTGGTGAAGCTGGCGCCGTTGGCAAAGACATGGAGCTGACCGCGCTGTTCGGCCCAGGCCAGTCGGCCGCTGTCATCGCGGCAGAGCAGGGCCGCGCCGTCGAACAGTGCGGCGAGGTCATCGCTATCTACGCTGGTGGCCTCGATGCTGTAACGCGGTTCGGTGACCAGCTCGCCAAACCAGCGGGGCGCGCACTCGGCCTGCAACAGGGCCAGCGCCTGCCGGCGGGCACCGTCGATATCCGCAGCGCTGATTTCCCCGGCGCGCGCCGCCGGCGCCCGCCCGGGGTCGGCCAGCAGGATATCGCCGTCGCTATTGTCGAGCACTTCGTCGGCAAGGCGGGCCAGCAGGTCGCGCCGGGCCGGCGCACGAAAGCCGATGGAGAAGGTGGTGCACTCGCCCCGGGCGATGCCCCAGTGCGCCAGGCCGGGCGGTACGTACAGCAGGTCGCCCGGGCCGAGCAGGTATTCCTGTTCGCAGTGAAAGTCGCGCAGGATGCGCAGGTCGCTGTCGGCCAGCAGGGGGCTGTTGCCATCGCAGTGCTGCCCCAGGCGCCACAGACGCTCGCCGTGCCCCTGCAGCAGGAAGACATCGTAGTAGTCGAAGTGCGGGCCCACGCTGCCGCCGTCGCTGGCGTAGCTCACCATTACGTCGTCGGCCCGCCACTGCGGGATAAACGCGGCGAGTTGCCGCAGCGCTGCCACGTCGGGAATGAACTGGTCCACGGCCTGCACCAGCAGGCTCCAGGGGCCGGATCGCTGGAAGTCCTGCTCCACAAAAGGCCCGTGGCTCAGGCGCCAGCGGCCGTCGGCCTCCTCGACAATGCGCGACTCTATCTCCGCCTCCATCGCCAGTCCGGCCAGTTCATCGGCGTCTATCGGCGGCTGGAAACCCGCAATGGCGTTGCGCACCAGCAGCGGCCTGCGCTGCCAGTACTCAGCGAGGAAGTGCCCGGGATCAACGGGCAGGGTCAGGCTGTCGGCCGGGGGCAATTTACTTGATGGCCCGCGCCTGGGCCACGGCGTTGCCGATATAGCTGGCCGGGGTCAGGGCCAGCAGCTCGTCCCTGGCTTCGCGGGGCAGTTCCAGGGTCTCGACGAAGGCCTGGATGGTTTCGCGGTTCATGTCCTGGCCGCGGGTCAGGGCCTTGAGTTTCTCGTAGGGTTGCTCGATGCCGTAGCGGCGCATCACCGTCTGGATCGGCTCGGCCAGCACTTCCCAGCTGCCGTTGAGGTCTTCCGCCAGGCGCGCTTCGTTCAGTTGCAGCTTGCCAATGCCTTTCAGGCTGGCCTGGTAGGCGATCAGGCTGTAGCCCATGCCGACGCCCATATTGCGCAGCACGGTGCTGTCGGTGAGGTCGCGCTGCCAGCGGCTGACCGGCAGTTTTGCGGCCAGGTGGCTGAACACCGCGTTGGCCAGGCCCAGGTTGCCCTCGGAATTTTCGAAGTCGATGGGGTTGACCTTGTGCGGCATGGTGGATGAGCCCACTTCGCCGGCCACGGTGCGCTGCTTGAAGTAGCCCAGGGAGATATAGCCCCATACGTCGCGGTCAAAGTCCACCAGGACGGTGTTGAAGCGGGCCACCGCATCGAACAGTTCCGCCATGTAGTCGTGGGGTTCGATCTGGGTGGTGTAGGGGTTGAAGGTCAGCCCCAGGCCGGTAACGAACTGCTCGGCATTGTCCTGCCAGTCGACCTCGGGGTAGGCGGAGAAGTGGGCGTTGTAATTGCCCACGGCGCCGTTGATTTTACCGAGGAACTCCACCTGTTCGATCTGCGCCAGCTGGCGGCGCAGGCGTGCCACCACGTTGGCCATTTCCTTGCCCATGGTGGAGGGGCTGGCGGTCTGGCCGTGGGTGCGCGACAGCATCGGCGCCTCGGCGGAGGCGATAGCCAGGTCGGTGAGAGCCGCCACCACCCGGCGCATTTCCGGCAGGATGACGTTCTGCATGCCGTCGCGCAGCATCAGGGCGTGGGACAGGTTGTTGATGTCCTCGGAGGTGCAGGCGAAGTGGACGAATTCGGAGATGGCGTTCAGTTCGGCATTGTCGGCAAAGCGCTCCTTGATGAAGTACTCCACCGCTTTCACGTCGTGGTTGGTGGTGCTTTCGATGGCCTTGATGCGCGCCGCGTTGTCCACGCTGAAATCCGCCGCGATGCTCTCCAGCAGGGCGTTGGCCCCGGCGGACAGGGGGGGTACTTCCGGGATGCCGGCGTGGTCGGCCAGCTGTTGCAGCCAGCGAACTTCCACCAGTACCCGGCGCTTGATCAGGCCATATTCACTGAATACTTCCCTCAGGGCTTCGGTTTTACTGCCGTAGCGGCCATCGATGGGGGAAACGGCGGTGAGTGCTGACAGGTCCATAGTGACTCCGGAAACAGGGCTGGCGTAATAGGGTGAATCGGTTCGCATTACCCTCGCGGAGGCGGGGGCCATTGCAGCAAGTGCAACATGGATTCCCGCCTGCGCGGGAATGACGGGGGCAACTTGTCCGCTTGTGCCCCAAGGGCGGCGATTTTACACCAGGGTGGTGCGCTTTTACACGCCGGAGGTACGGGACAGCTGCTGGGCGCAGTGCAGCAGGGCCTTGCGCTGGAACAGCAGTTTCCAGCGGCGCCCGCCCATCTGGCGCCACAGGAAGCCGGAGCGAATACCGGCCAGCAGCAGGGCGCGGATGATGTCCGCGTTGCGACTGTCCTGCAGGTGCTGGGCGCTGCCGCTGACCTTGATGCGGAATTTCAGCTTGCTGAGCGTATCCTGGTAGACCCCCGAGATACTGTGGCAGACGTCGTGTACGTGGCCGGCAAAGTGCTCGGCGCGGAAACTGGCGTGCTCCAGGCGCGAGCGCACCACCTGCATCATGGCCGGGTCGGAACTGAACTTGCCTTCCAGGTAGAGCAGGGCGAAGACGTAGCGCACCAGTTCGCGGTTTTCCGCTTCCTTCTGGTTGGCCAGTAGAGCGGCCAGGTTCTGCAGACCCAGGCGCACCCCCTCCACGCCACCAAACACATCCTCCACGCCCTCGGCATCGAACTTGAACAGGCTGTGAATCGAGGACTCGAGAAACTCTGGCGGGTAGCTGCCGGTGCGCGACACCTGGTCGACGATGCGCGCCGCCTGCACGACGCCGGCCAGGGCAATGGTCTGCTGTTCCAGCGGGCTGCGGGCCATCAGGCGGCCCGCTCGATGACGCCGCCACCCAGGCAGCGCTCGCCGTCGTAGAACACCACGGACTGGCCGGGGGTGATGGCGCGCTGTGGCTCGTCGAACAGCACGCGGTAGCCTTCGCCATCGCGATGCAGGGTGCACTCCTGGTCCGCCTGGCGGTAGCGTACCTTGGCGCTGAGCCCGGCCGGCAGGGCCGGCGGCTCGCCGGCAACCCAGTAAATGTCGCCCGTATACAGGGTGGATTTGAACAGGGCCGGGTGGTCGTTGCCCTGGGCCACCAGCAGCACATTGTTGGCGAGGTCTTTGTCGACCACGTACCAGGGGGCATCTGCGGCGTCGGCGCGGCCGCCGATGCCGAGGCCCTGGCGCTGGCCGATGGTGTGGTACATCAGGCCCTGGTGGCGGCCCAGCGTTTCGCCATCGAGACTGTGGATCTCCCCGGGCTGGGCGGGCAGGTACTGCTTCAGGAAGTCGCTGAAGCGGCGCTCGCCGATAAAGCAGATACCGGTTGAGTCTTTTTTCTTCGCTGTCGCCAGGTTGTATTTTTCCGCCAGCGCGCGCACCTCGGGTTTTTCGATTTCACCCACCGGGAACAGGGTCTTGTTCAACTCCTGGTGGCCCACCGCGTGCAGGAAGTAGCTCTGGTCCTTGTTCGGGTCCAGCCCCTTCAGCAGCGTGGCCTTGCCGGCGTACTCACCGCGGCGGGTGTAGTGGCCGGTGGCGATCAGGTCCGCCCCCAGCATCAGGGCGTAGTCGAGGAAGGCCTTGAACTTGATTTCGCGGTTGCAGAGGATGTCCGGGTTGGGAGTCCGCCCGGCACGGTATTCGGCGAGGAAGTGCTCGAACACATTGTCCCAGTACTCGGCGGCGAAATTGGCGCCGTGCAGGGGGATGCCGAGTTTGTCCGCCACCGCCTGGGCGTCGGCAAAATCTTCTTTCGCGGTGCAGTACTCGGTGCCGTCGTCCTCGTCCCAGTTCTTCATGAACAGGCCTTCCACGGTATAGCCCTGTTCCTTCAGCAACAGTGCGGATACAGAGGAGTCGACACCACCGGACATGCCGACGATGACTTTGGTAGAGGCCTTGCTCATAGGTGTTGTAGTGCGTCCAGCGGGTACAGGGTGCCGCTGCGGGCCTGTTCCACCGCCGCGAGCACCAAAGGGCTGCGCATTCTAGCAGACTTGGCGAGGATTTCCCCGTAGTCGAACCAGTGGGTGGCGAGGATGTCCGCATCCAGTACCGCACCTTCCCGCTCGCGAAGCGGCCGGGCGAGAAAGGTGCTGCGATAGTAGGTGACGCCATTGGAGGGCGCGGTGTACAGGGCCCAGCCCAACAGGCCCAGCAGCTCCACTTCCCAGCCGCTTTCCTCCAGGGTTTCGCGCCGTGCGGCGTCGAACAGGCTTTCGCCCGCTTCCAGATGGCCGGCGGGCTGGTTGAATACCAGCGCGCCGGTCACCTTGTCGCGTTCTTCCACCAACAGGTAGCGGCCCTGGTTCTCGACCACTGTGGCCACGGTGATATGGGGAGGCCAGTTGTCACTCACGCGCTATTTCCCTCCGACCAGCGGTAGAGGTCCGCGCGAGTGTGCATCACCTCGCTGGCCAGGTGCCAGTCGGCCGCGCGGCCGGCGAGTCCGGCGCAGACGTGCAGGGGCAGCAGGTGTTCTTCCCGCGGATGGCAGAAACGGGCGTGTGGCGCTTGCAGCCAGTTCGCCAGTTTTTCCTCCCGCTGTGTTTCACCCAGCGAGGTGTCGCAGCAGGTCTGCTGTAGCCAGTCGGAGAACGCCTGGATGCGCGACTCCCGGGACGGGTCGCTGCCGTCGGCAAAGGAGCGCATGTTGTGGAAGGTGAAACCGGAGCCGAGCACCAGCAGGCGCCCCTCGAAGGGCAGCTGGCGCAGGGCGCGACCGAACCGGATGTGAGCCGCGGCATCGAGACTGGCCAGCAGAGACAGCTGCAGTACGGGAATATCCGCCGCCGGGTACATGAGCTTGAGCGGCACGAACACACCGTGGTCCAGCCCGCGCCGGTGTTCCAGGGCGCTGGCCAGGCCGGCGTCGGCGAGGGTATCGGCAACGGCCTGCGCCAGGCGCGGCTGGCCGGGGCAGGGGTAGGCAATGTCGTAGCTCTCGCTGGGGAAACCGTAGTAGTCGTAGAGCAGCTCCGGCTCTGCGGCGGCGCTGATGGTCGCCTGCGGCGCCTCCCAGTGGGCGCTGATCACCAGGATGGCGTCGGGCCGCGGGAGATCCCGGCCCAGGGCCTGGAGATCGCGCACCAGTCTCTGGTGCCCCGGCTCGCCCAGCAGCGGCAGCGGGCCGCCGCCGTGGGAGATAAACAGGATGTCGGTGTGTTTCATGCTGCGCGGTTCTCTATCAGGTTGGGCAATCAGGGCGACAGGCCAGGCAGTGCTGCGTTGGCGCTGGTCTAGCGCGCCGATTGTGACAGAAGGAGATTGTCCACTGCGAATCGGCCGCCGCCCTGAATCGCCAGCGCTGTCGTCGCCGCCAGCAGGGCCAGTGCGAACTCGTAGCCGTTGTTGCTCATGAACAGCCCGCCTTCGAAATGCACAGCGAAGATGGCGACCACCATGGTAAAGGCCGAAACCAGCGCTGCCGGGCGGGTCAGCAGGCCGATGATCAGCGCCAGCCCGCCAAAGAACTCGGCGCTGCCGGCCAGCAGTGCCATCAGGTAGCCGGGTTCCAGGCCAATGCTGGACATCCATTGGCCGGTGCCTTCCAGGCCGTATCCGCCAAAGGCGCCAAACAGTTTCTGGGCACCGTGGGCGGCCAGGATGATGCCCACGGGCACACGCAGTACCAGGGCGGCGAAGCCGGCGTTTGAGGCCAGCAGGCGGTGAAGGAGTGATGATTGCATGATCGTGTCCTCGGGTGATGGTGGGCACTGTGATAGCCCGTTGACAAGCAATGTACTATCAACGTTTTTACTTAGTAATAAGGTTGTTGTTGAACTACTATCAACATAATGTTGATAAATGGTGCATTGATGGACCGATTCAATGCCATGCGCGCCTTCGCCGCGGTGGTTAGCGAGGGCAGCTTCACCCGAGCAGCGGAACGTCTGGAAACCTCTCCGCAACTCGTCAGCAAGTACGTGTCCTGGCTGGAAGAGCACCTCGGTGTGCGCCTGCTGAACCGCAGTACCCGGCGCTTGCACCTGACCGAGGAAGGTAGCCGCAGCCTGCCCCGCATGCAGCACCTGCTGGCGGGAGTCGAGGCGCTGGAGCGCGGCTTTGTCGAGCGTGAGGACAGAGTGGAAGGCAAGTTGCGGATCACTGCGCCGGTGTCATTTGCGGCCCGGCACCTGGCGCCGCTGCTCTGTGATTTCCAGCAACGTCACCCCGCGGTGGAGATCGACCTGCAGCTCAACGACCGCAAAACCGACCTGGTGGAGGAGGGCTTCGATGTCGCCCTGCGAATCGGTCAGCTAAAGAATTCCTCGCTGGTGGCGCGGCGCATCGTGCCGGTGCGCATGGTGCTGTGTGCTGCGCCGGCCTACCTGGCGCGGCACGGCGTGCCCCGCAGCGTGGATGAATTGCAGGGGCATCGCTATTTGCGCTACAGCTATATGGAGTCGGTGGCCAGCCCGCAGTTGCGCGCCTGGATGCGCGGTAGCGCCGACGGCGAGGGCGGCTTTACCTGCAACAACGGCGATGTCCTGACCGGGGCCGCGCTGGCCGGTGCCGGAATCGCCCTGCAGCCCACCTTTATCGCCGGGCCAGCCATCGCCGAGGGCCGGCTGCAGGTGTTGCTACCGGACCTGGCGTTGCAGGAACTGGGGCTCTACGCCGTGTATGTGCATCGGCAGTTGCTGCCGGCCAAGGTGCGCCACTTCGTGGATTTCCTGCAGGGCTATTTTGGCGATCCACCTTACTGGGATCAGCTGGTATAGCGTGGGCGCGTAGGATCCGATACGGAGCCTGGCGGCGCCGGTTCAATCGGGTCGGGCAGGGGGCAGGGCGGAGCCGCCATCGCGGCTGAAGCGATATCGCCCGCTATCTTCGCCGGCAGGCAGGCCGGTATCGTGGAAGGCATCGTCGGTGAAGCGCCAGCCACTGTGGCAGGCAGAGCACCCGGCCTTGCCGGTAAACAGGGCAAATCCCTGCTTCGCCTGCGTATTGATGGCCTGCTCCTCTCCGTCTACCCAGCGGTCGAAGGGCGCCATCGGGCTGACGATTTCCCGCTGGAAAGTCGCGACCGCGGCAGACAGGGTGATCAGGCTGATGCCCTTGCCGGGATAGGCCGCTGCGAAGCTCGCTACGTAGTTCTCATCGGCGCCCAACTCTTCCTGCAGTTGGCGCACATCCTGGGCCATCTCGTCGTGTGCGGTCAGGGGAAACCAGACCTGGGATTCCAGCGTGGGCGCGCGGCCGTCCCACAGCAGGGCGCTGGACCAGGCGAGGTTTTCCAGCGTCGGGCTGTGGCGCTCGTGTACCAGGCTATCGCTGCCTACCGCGCGCGGTCGCCCGTCTTCCCAGCCTTTGCTGGCGATATGGCAGGTGGCGCAACTGATGTCGTTGTCGCGGGACAGGCGCGGGTCGAAGAACAGGCGCTGTCCCAGCGCGAACTTGGCTTGCGAATAAGGGTTGTTCTCGGGGTGGGGGACGGTGGCGGGGCGCTGGAACTGTGCTTTCAGGTCATCGAAGGAGGGATCGGCGTGCGTACACAGAGCACTGCCCAGCCACAGGGCGAGACCGGCGCGTAGCAAGGCTGAAAGCATCGCTACAGGGCCAGCATCAGCGCCAGCGGCAGCATGACCAGCGCCGCCAGGTTGCCGATCAACACGATGGCCGCCACCTGCTCCGGGGCGCGCTGGTAGCGCTCGGCGAAAAGGAAGTTCATGACCGCCGGCGGCAGGGCGCCGAACACCAGCAGCATGGCCGTATCGCGTGCGTTCAGGCCCAGCAGCAGGGCCAGCGCGCCGGCCAGCGCCATGCCCAGCAGGGGGCGCAGAAAAGCACCGATCAGGGGCGCCCCGAGATCGTTGAAGCGCACATGTTGCATGCGCACACCGAGGGAGAACAGCAGCAGCGGTACGGCGACATTGCCCAGCAGTTGCAGGGACGTCACCACCGGCTCCCACACCGGAATCTGCAGTGTCGCAATGGTCAGCCCAATGGCGACGGCGATCAGGGTCGGGTTGCGCCACAGGGTCAGCAGGCGTGCGTTCTGGTCCAGCATGTGCACACCGATGGAGAAGTGCATGACGTTGGACACGGTGTACAGAATCACTGCCGCGGGAAGAGCGCTTTCGCCCCAGGTGAGCACCGCCAGTGGAATGCCGATATTGGCCGAGTTGTTGAACATCATCGGTGGCACGAAAGTGCGCCAGTCCATTGCCATCCAGCGCGCCACCGGCCGCGCGACAAGGCCGCAGATGATCAGCAGGATGGCGGCGCCGCTGGCCAGGCCAATGTAGCGCTCCGGCTCGAAGTTCTTGCTGGCCATGGCTCCCAGAATCAGCGCCGGCACAAAGATATCCATGTTGATGCGGTTGGCCACCGCCATCTCGGGATTGTGGCGCAGGCCATAGAAGTAGCCCACCAGCACGATCGCGACGATGGGAGCGAGAATCCCGACGATGCGCGGCAGCAGGTCGAGGTTGATGGCGAGGTCAGTCATAGGGCGCGGATTTTGCCACCCCTGCGCGAAAAGCGCTAAGGGGCCTGGCACTATTGCGGGAACGCCGGCAATCGCCGGCGCTGGCTGCGCTCACGGCAGGAAGGGCTCGCCGTAGCGCAACAGGGTGGTGACTGCCGCGCCTTCATGGTTGACTGTAACGATGTACAGCCGGTCGTATTCGCCGGCCTCGTCGATGGGCTGCCCCGCTGTGCCGCCCAGCAGGTCCACCAGCTCCGGGGTGGTGTCGCTATGGCCGACCACCAGGTGGCGGCCGCCGCTCTGCTGCAACTGCCGGGCCAGCGCCGGCAGATCGTCGACATCGTAAGTCTCAATCGTCTGACCCAGCATGATGGCGGTGGGAGCCGCGGTATTGTGGGTGCGGAGAAAATCCGAGCTGTGCACCTGCTGAATACCGGCGCTGCGCAACATCTGCGCCAGCAGGCGGGCGCGCCCCTGGCCGGCGGCGGACAGGGGCGGGTTGTCGCTGTCGTCGGTTTTCTCGCCGTGGCGCACCAGGAACACAGTCAGCGCCGCATCTGGTGTGGCGGCGTGCTCCGCCGCCTGCGCAATTCCGCCCTGGGCGAGAGCGATCAGTAACAGCAGTCCGGTGAGCATATGCGGCATGACGGCAACCTTCTGAATCCAACTGGGTGAGGAAAGTCTACCGCGCGCGGCGCGTCCGTAAAAATAGGCGAATGACTGAGTGGCTGCCACAACGGCCCGGCGCCTCTGCAGAAATAGGCAAATATCCCGGATGATCGGCCTAACCGGTATCCGCCTGCGCACTTCATACTGGTTCCCGGGTCATTCACACAGGAGCGCGACGTCATGCAAAACAGAACTCTGGGCAATCAGGGCTTGGCCGTCCCGGCGGTTGGGCTGGGCTGTATGGGTATGTCGGATTTTTACGGCGACAGTGAAGAAAGCGCCAACATGGCCGTGCTGGCCAGTGCGCTGGAGCTGGGCGTCACCTTCTGGGACACGGCGGACATGTACGGACCCTGGACCAACGAGGAGCTGCTCGGCCGCTTTTTCAAGCAGCATCCGGGAGCCCGGGAGCAGGTGCAGCTGGCGACGAAGTTCGCCAACATGCGCAATGCACAGGGCGAATTTCTCGGCGTCAACGGCCGGCCGGAATACGTGAAGTCCGCCTGCGACGCCAGCCTGCAACGCCTGGGTGTGGAGACTATCGATCTTTACTACCAGCATCGGGTCGATCCGCAGGTGCCCATCGAGGAAACCGTGGGAGCGATGGCGGAACTGGTCGCAGCCGGCAAGGTGCGCTATCTGGGGCTGTCGGAGGCAAGTGCGCGCACCCTGCGCCGGGCCAGTGCCGTGCACCCCATTACCGCGCTACAGAGCGAGTATTCACTGTGGTCGCGCGATGTGGAGACGGAGATACTGCCCACCTGCCGCGAGCTCGGCATTGGCTTTGTTGCCTACAGCCCCCTGGGTCGCGGCTTTCTAACCGGGGCGATTCGCAGCCGGGAGGATCTGGATGCCAATGACTGGCGACTGAACAACCCCCGCTTCTCGGCGGAGAACTTTCACCTCAACCTGCAACTGGTGGAGGCCGTGGAAGCCCTGTCTGCGGACAAGGTCTGCACACCGGCGCAACTGGCGCTGGCCTGGTTGCTGTCACGCGACCCGGGACTGGTCGCCATTCCGGGCACACGCAGTCAGGGACGGCTGGCGGAAAATGCCGGTGCGGTGTCACTGCAATTGACGGCAGATGACCTGGCTAGCCTGGACGGCTTACTGGCGTCGTTCGAAGTACTGGGCACCCGCTACCCGGCAGCGGCGGTCTCACTGCTGGCGGGTGACACACCGGAAGTATCGCATTGAGGCCAATTTCCCCACCGGGGCAACGGTCAGGGGCAGGACGTACCCAGCCAGTGTGATGGGGGAGGGCGAGCGCCGGTATTGTGGCTGCCAGGGGTAGTATTACGGATTACAGCGCGGCCCGGCCCCTGTATACTTCACAGCCGCCCTCCGGCACCACCAACGACTCCCAGGCTCAACCCATGTCCACCTCTCCCCATGCGACCAGCTTCGCAGACCTCGCCCTACCCGAAACCCTGCAACAGGGGTTGCGGGATGTTGGCTATGAAACCCCTTCCGCCATCCAGGCCCGCACCATTCCCGTACTGCTGAGTGGTGTCGACCTTGTGGGCCAGGCGCAGACCGGCACCGGCAAAACCGCGGCCTTCGCGCTGCCGGCGCTGGCGCAGCTGGATATGAACCAGAGCGAACCCCAGGTGCTGGTGCTGGCGCCGACGCGGGAACTGGCCATCCAGGTTGCCGAAGCTTTCCAGAAATATGCGCACTACCTGCCGGGTTTCCGCATTCTGCCGCTGTACGGCGGCTCCGACTACCGCGGCCAGCTGCGCCAGTTGCAGCGCGGCGTGCATGTGATTGTGGGCACGCCCGGGCGGGTGATGGACCACATGCGTCGCGGCTCGCTGAAGCTAGATAAGCTGAAGCTGCTGGTGCTGGACGAAGCCGACGAAATGCTGCGCATGGGTTTTATCGACGACGTTGAGTGGGTCCTGACCCAGACGCCGCCGGAGCGCCAGATTGCCCTGTTCTCCGCCACCATGCCCGATGCCATCCGCCGCATCGCGCGCTCGCACCTGAAGGAGCCGACCGAGGTCACCATCGAGATGCAGTCGGTGACCAACGACAATATCCGCCAGCGGGTGTGGATGATGGCGGGCGTGCACAAGCTGGACGCCCTGACCCGGATCCTGGAAACCGAGAATACCGACGGCGTGATCATCTTCGTGCGCACCCGTATTGCGACCACGGAGCTGGCCGACAAACTGGCCGCCCGCGGCTATGTGGCCGCCGCCCTCAACGGTGACGTGGCGCAGAAACAGCGGGAGAAAACCGTTGAACAGCTGAAGAGCGGCCAACTGGATATCCTGGTGGCGACCGACGTGGCCGCCCGCGGCCTCGATGTGGAGCGCATCAGCCACGTCATCAACTACGACATTCCCTACGATGTGGAAGCCTACGTGCATCGCATCGGGCGCACCGGTCGCGCCGGCCGCACCGGCGAAGCCATCCTGTTCGCGGCCAACCGCGAACGGCGCCTGCTGAAGGCCATCGAGCGCGCCACCGGCAAGACCATCGACAAGATGGAGCTGCCGAGTGTCGAGCAGGTCGCTGACAAACGCGCCGAGCGTTTCCGCGCCCGCATTACCGAGGTGCTCGCCAGTCGTGACATCGAAGCCATGCGCGAGCAGGTGAGCCTTTATCAGCAGGAACACGGCGTGCCGGTGATCGACATCGCCGCGGCACTGGCGCTGCTGGTACAGGGCGAGAAGGCGGCATCGGCCGGCAAGGCCGATAAAGCTGAAAAGGCTGAGTGGTCAGACAGACCCGCGAGATCCGAGAGATCTGACAGGCCCGCGCGCGCGGAGCGGGATGCAGCGTTCGCAGACCGGCCCCGGCGCACCCGGGAACGGGATGCCGACGACAAGCCGCGCGAGCGGAAAAAGGCGCCGACCGAGCGCGGCAGCCCCGATGTCGGACTGGAGCGTTTCCGGATCGAAGTCGGCCACAACCACGGCGTGAAGCCGGGCAATATCGTTGGCGCCATCGCCAACGAAGCGGAAATCGACAGCCAGTACATCGGCCAAATCGCTATCTACGATGATCACAGCACCGTCGACCTGCCGGAGGGCATGCCAAAGGAACTGTTCCAGCATCTGAAAAAAGTGTGGGTGAGTGGCCAGCGACTGCAGATCAGTCGCCTGGACGGCAGCGGCCCACGTCCCGCTGGCAAGGGCAAGCCCAAAAGCAAACCCCGCGAGCGTCCCGCCAAGAAGTAGTCACTGCTGCCTGTTCGGCGCCGAGGCGCCGGGCAGGCGGATTCTAACGCCAGGATCTAACGCAAAGCCGAAAGCGCCTGCAACGCCGCTTTTTCCTCGTCACTCAGGGGTGTCGGCTCGCAGCGCGGGTCGGTCTTCTGGATCGCCTTGATCATCACCGGCGTCAGCGGAATCGGGTCGCAGCCGTGGTTCTGTTCGCAGATCATGTCCCACTGCGGCTCTGCCTTGACGTGGCAGGCCAGGCAGTTGCCGCCGAAGCGGTTCACCACATCGGCAAAGCCGCGGGCGCGAATGCTTGACCCCTCTGCCGACACGTCCAGCTCGATAAATTCCCAGTCGTTGGTGACGGGGCTGAAACCGGCCTCGCGCTTCACCATGACCTCGGTCGGCACCAGTTGTACCACTGAGCCGGCGGGGTAGGGTTTGCCCTCGGCGGCGTTGGCGGCCGCCAGTGTCGCCTCGAGATCGCCCTTGATATTGTCCACGAAAAAGCCGCGCACCGGCGTCATGTCCCGGATGCAGCTGAAGGTGTCTGCGGTGACGGCGTCCTCCGCGACGCTGCCGCTGGTGAGCAGGGTGGCGGTGAGCAGGACGCTGGCGCGAGAAAGTCTGGGTCGTTGCAAAGTCATGGGAATCCTTGTCGCCGGAGTTGGGGGCTTTGATTTATTGTAGCCGTCTGCTTACGCAGTATCGCGCAAAACGGATCACTTCGGGGAGTGGCTGGATACGGTCCTGGTGGCGGTTTAATCGGCGCCGCCCAGTTCCCGTGTCAATGCTGCCGCCGCGATTGCCCTGCAGGCGCTGGTATTCTGGCCCGCCCACAGGGGCGAAAAGTCGCCGCTGTGTTGCGCCTCGGCCGCCGCGCGCAAGGGCGCCAGGGCACCGCTGGCGCGGGGGAAGTCCGGCGCGGCCGGATTCAGCGGGCCCAGCTCGCGCATCAGGCGATTGACAATGCCGCGGGCGATACCGCCGGAGAACAGGTTGGTCAGGGCCGTGTGACGGGCTGCGTCACTGCGCAGTATCGCGCGATGGACTGCGCTGGTGGTGGCCTCGGGACAGAGCAGGTAGGCGGTGCCCACCTGCACCGCCGAAGCCCCCAGTGCCAGCGCCGCGACGACGCCCTGGCGGTCGACAATACCGCCAGCGGCGATGACCGGTACGCGAACCGCGGCGACAACTTGCGGCAGCAGGGCAAAGGTTCCCATCTGTTGCTGGATATCCGCTGCCAGAAAATGCCCGCGGTGGCCTCCTGCTTCCAGCCCCTGGGCGATAATCCCGTCCGCGCCGTGGGCCTCCAGCCACAGGGCCTCTTCAACGGTGGTTGCCGAGGAAATGACGGTGGCGCCCCAGCTTTTCACCTTCTCCAGTAATGCCGGCTGCGGCAGGCCGAAGTGGAAACTCACCACGGGCGGCCGGAACTCCTCCATTATCGCCGCGGTGTCGGCGCTGAAGGGCGCGCGCCCCGCCCCGCTGACAATAGTACCGGGGTCGATACCGAAGGCCTCGAAATAGGGGGATAGGAGCGCTCGCCACGCGGCCTCACGCGCCTCGTTGGGGGGTGGTGTACTGTGACAGAAGCAGTTCACGTTGAAAGGCCGGTCGGTCTGCGAACGAATCCGGGCAAGCTCCGCCCGCAGGGTCTGCGCGTTCAGCATGGCGCAGGGCAGGGAGCCGAGGCCTCCCGCCTGCGATACCGCGATAGCCAGGGCGCTGTCCTGTACGCCGGCCATCGGCGCCTGAATGACGGGCAGTTCAGTGCCGGTGATGTTCGGTAAGTGCGGTTTTGTCACAGTTCGATAACTCCAGAGGCTGGCGGCATTGCGGCCTCAGGCCTTCTTTACAAACTCCGATTTCAGCTTCATGGCGCCGATGCCGTCTATCTTGCAGTCCAGGTTGTGGTCGCCCTCGACCAGGCGCACATTTTTTACCTTGGTGCCCACCTTGACCACGGCAGAAGAGCCTTTCACTTTCAGGTCCTTGATGACGGTGACGGTATCGCCATCGGCCAGGGGATTGCCGTTGGCATCCAGTACGACCAGTCCGTCATCGGCGGCTTCCGCGCCGCCGTCGCCGGACCATTCGTGGCCGCACTCCGGGCAAACCCAGTGATCCCGGTCCTGGTAGGCGTAGGTGCCCTGGCAGGCGGGGCAGGGAGGTGATTCGCTCATGGTGTTGTCCTTTTGCAGGCTGCCTTCAGGGCAGGGGTTTTTCCAGCTCGTGAATCTGGTAGCCGAGTTCCTCGGTTTTTTCGCGGAACAGTTGCTGGGCGTCGGCGAGACCCTGATTGTAAATGGCTGGCCCCACTTCTGCGGCGATAAAGTCGATCAGGAACTCCGCTTCAAAGGCGCCAATGTCCTGATCCAGTTCGTCGTTGAAGTAGGTTTTGAGGCGGGCGACCAGGCGGGATTTCTGCTCGTCGCTGAGGGTAATGTCGGTCATGGCTGATACGTCTTGTCTGGGTGTGTTGTGGGCGAGGGTGCGCCGCGTCAGTTTACTGCACCGGGCGATCGCTGCAGCGTCTAGCGGAATGGCCGGGTGAGCAGGGTTTGCTCTATCGCACTACTTACGCTGGCCGGTACGCCGGCGGTTGCCGCGTAATCGGGCCAGCGCGCCACCGTCTGCTGCACCTGTTCCAGAATGGCGGTGGCGCGGCCGCGCTTCATCGACGCGGCCTTCGCGCAGGCCCGGAAGTCCTCCAGGGTGAAGTGCTCGCGCTTCCCGTTCATGGACATCTGGTGGGTGGCGGTCCAGGCGCCCGCGGGGTTGAAACTGTAGGTCACGTCGAAGGCGGGGGAAAGGGACCATTCACCCGCCTTGTTCATCAGGAAGGCGATGTTTTTTACATGGTCATCCTGGTTGCGGGCAACGATATTGAAGGCCATGCGCAGGAACTGCTGCTCGATCTGTGCCATTGGCAAGCCCAGCTGGCGCATCACCAGCAGGGCCTGCTCGTAGCTGTAGGCACCGGCCATGTTGAAGTCGTAGTGGGCGATGGCACAGAGCGATTGCATGTGCAGTTTCTCGCCGCCCGCGAGCCGGTCGAAGCGCCGGGTCATGAAATGCTGCCGGCCGTTTTCCTCGAGCAGGCGGCAGGGCGTCATGTCGATACCGCAGTCCCGCGCCATCAGGTAATAGGCGTATTCGATAAGCCCGTAGCCCTTGGGATCTTCCAGTTCCTTGTCGCGATTGCCGCTGACCCCGTCGAATTTCAGCAGCCAGTACTCGAAGCCTTCGCCGGCGGCCACCTGCCCGGAGCGCACCTCGTTGCTCTGCGGGTGCCAGGCGATGACCGCCTTGGCGCGGGCGCCGCCCGCCGAGGTACCCACGCGCAGAATGTCGCGCAGCGCATCGCTTCTGTCGGCATCCGCCAGCGAGCCCCGCAGGGTGTGGCGGTGGGAGAGGACGTCGGAGGCCAGTTCCACCAGCCGGTCGACTTCGACCTGCACCGCCCGGCGCGGTACCGGGCCTGTGGCGGGCGCAAACTCCAGCGCGCCCATGCCGCGATTGCCGGTGTAGCACAGGCGCTCCACGGCGTTGAAGCTGTCGCCGCGCCGGCCCTGGCTTGCCAGCCAGGCATCGATCAGCGCGTTGCCGAACTTGTCCGGCAGGGAGTCCGCCAGCAGGCCCGGCAGGCCGCGGAAGGTCTCCATGGCCAGGTCGGGGAAGCGGAATACGCGGCGCGACAGGGGCATGGTGACGGGGGCGATTTCGATGCCGCTGCCGACAAACGCCGGCGCGTATTCAAAGGACGCAACGGTTTCACCCTCGGCCAGCGACACGGCGCCGATGGTGCGGCCCCAGAGCCGCACCTCCGCCACGCTTGTCACGCGTCATCCCCCCATTGCCAGCCTTCCTTTGGCGTGCTGTCTGCCGCCTTGCTGCTGCGTTTGCCACTGGCGCGCTGGCGGCGCCTGCCTTTGCGTTCGAGCAGCTCCATCGGGCGGGGGCCAGGCGCTGGAACCAGGTTGTCCAGCCCCGCCATGGCGTCCAGCACGCGCAGCACGCGGATCAGGTTGGAAACCTGGGAGGAGTGGCCCGCTTCCATGCGCTCGAGCGTGCGCTTGGCGATGCCGGCCTGTTCGGCAACCTGGGACTGGGTCAGTTGCAGGTCGACGCGGCGGGCCGCCAGGCGTTGGCCCAGCTCGGCGAGTACCGCTTCGTCGGTGAGGAGTGAAGTTATCTGCATCATCGTAAAGTCTGACGACATATCGTCCTGCAGGAAAGTTTGTCGTCAGTATAGACGATTTATCGAATTGGTCGAAATTATTCGCCTAAATTGACGATATATCGGCTAAAAAATACTTAAATCGTAAAAATATACGAATTAAAAATGTGTAGGCCTGCCATCCCGAATTTCAGCGCCTCCGTTGCGTCATATACGCCGCTTCACCCGCAGGGCGAGAGCGCCCACGCCCAGGAATGCGCAACCCATGAGCATCAGGGTGACCGGCCAACCCAGGGAGTCGGCAAAGTGCTCGGCGGAAAAATATCCGATAAAGCCCAGCATCGCGATTACCGTGGTCAACAACAGGGCCCGGCTTTCCAGTGCCACGCAGCCATAAAGTGCCGCCGCTGTCACCGCCAGATAGACGAGCTCCACCGGGGTGCCCTCAACGAGGTCGAATAAGCCGGCATAGGCCATCACCGAGCCCACGAAGTATCCCAGTGCCGTCAGCCGCGGGTAGCGGCCGGACAGCCCGTATGCCGCCAGCATAACGCTTACGCCTACCAGCAAGGCGGCCCAGTGACTGGCGGTGGCTACTGCAATGCGGTCGAAAAGGCCGCTGTTCAGCCAGCAGAGACCGATCAACAGGGCGGGCTCCGCGAGTATGCGGTGGGCTGTTTTCTCCAGGGCTGTAGCGATCAGAAACAGCGAGGCGCCAAGGACAATGGCAATGTAGGCGATATCGATACCGAGCTTGTCGAGCCCAACCTGCATGAACCCGTATAGATAGAGCAGAGTGGTGAAGGCCAGCACCGTGCGGCCGTACTTTGCCAGCAGTACGCACTGCTGTATTGCCATGACCCCGCAGACGAAGAGTGTCGCTCCGCGCCAGTCATCGCTCTGTGGCAGTAACTCATCGAGAAACACGTACCAGCCGCAGGTCGTTATTACGGCACTGGCGAGGGTCAGAGGCAGTATCAGCCCGGGATAGCGGTCGCGGTGCAGCGCTGCAAGCAGCACCATCAGCAGTACGTAGCCGGTGCCGAGGGTCACCAGTACCCGCATGATGCTGCCCATGGCGTCCCAGAAGCTGCCGAGATAGGTGCCGACGCCCGCGACAATGAAAATTGCACCGAGATAGGTAAACAGCGTTCTGGCGATTTCACCCCTGCTGCGCTTGCCGGGCAGGTTACCGGCGCCGAGCGCTGCCCTGTGCGCGGTTTCGACCTCGGCAGGTGATATGTCGTAGGTGCGCATCAGCTGCCCGATATGCCTCAGTGCACCCGCCTTGTCGGTGACGGAGGACAGGCCGAGTGCGGCTGCGAGCAAAGGCCAGGCCCATATGCCGCCGCCGATCAGCAGCAGGATGAGCAGTAGAAGCAGCAGTGCAATCACGGTTCGATCACCCAGCCGATCAGCCGGGTTTGCTGGTTGTAGTAGGCATTGCCCGTATTCGGCAGGCGGATGGCGCGCCCGTCCTTTACCAGCTGCGCGTGATGGCGGTATCGCGAGGAAACCAGCAGTTCGCCAACGATGTTGCCGGAAGACCGGTCGCCACCGCTGCGGAACTCGTAGCCGTCCGGCGCGATACTGGCGGGGTCGACGCTCAGGCCTTCCAGGTCAGCGACCTCGATGGGGATGGCGGCAAGTGTGGCGGCAACTTCGGTGGGCAGGTTCGGGGGCAGGGTGATGGCAATTTCCTGTACTGCACCGCTGGCCGCGAAATAGCGCCACAAGCGTGGTACCTGCAAATTGGACTGCGATGCGCCGCGCAAGGTGACCTGCACCTGCCCGCCCACAACGGCAACCTGTACGCCCTCCTGGTAACTGTGATACCCGGTCGCGTAGATCACATCGTATTTGGGCGGATCGACAAACAGCGCGGGTATCCCGGAGATCACAAGAAAGACGATTGCCAGCAACAGCGGCAGGCCCAGGCCAAAGCCGATGGCGGGGTTTTCGCGAAGAAACGCTTTCATTGTTGCATTCTCCCGGTTGACTTGCCGACTCGGTTTGACGATACCTGGCAACGCAGGCAGTACTGTACCGTCAAACGCCTAACGGGCGGCGGATCGGGACAGCGTGGCGACGATGGGCGCGCCTCTGGTGACAATCAATGTGTGTTCGAACTGTGCAGAGAGGTTGGCGGGGTGGCCGACCAGGGTCCAGCCATCGTCGGCCTCATCCACCAGCGTGCTCCGGGTCGACAGGAAGGGCTCGATGGCGATGACCTGGCCTTCGCGCAGGCGCCGGGTATCGCGGCGGTCAAAGTAGCTGACGATGTCTTCCGGCGCTTCGTGCAGGCTGCGGCCGATACCGTGGCCGGCGAGATTCCTGATGGTCTTGAAGCCGTGCGATTTTGCGGTGCGTTGAATGGCCCTGCCGATGGCGTTGATGGGAGCGCCAGCGCGGGCCTCTGCCAGGGCGCGCTTCAGTGCCACCTGGGTGGCGTGACACAGGCGTACTTTGAGCGCGCTGGCGGGGGGCACCACGACGGTGCCGCCGGTATCGGCAAAGTAGCCCTCGAACTCGGCGGACACATCGACATTGACGATATCGCCGGCCCGCATCACGCGCGGCCCGGGAATACCGTGCGCGGCCTCTTCATTGACGCTGATGCAGGTGGTTCCCGGAAAATTGTAGGTGGCGCGGGGAGCGGATACCGCGCCGGATCGCTCCAGCAGCGCCGCGCCCAACTGGTCCAGCTCGGCCGTGGTCATGCCTGGCTCGATCGCTTCCAGCATGGCGTCGCGCACATCCGCCACGATGCGCCCGGCGTTCAGGATGCCGTCGATGTCCTGCTGGTTTTCTACTGTCATGGAAAGATCTCAATGTCATGGCGCCTGCCCTGCTTGCGAGTATAGCGAGTTTACCGGAGTGCGTCCGGCCGTCGGTGCGCATGGGGCAGCGGCGCCGCCACGGTGGTGGTCTATAGTGTGAGCAGGCTCATCTGGAGACGATAACAATGAAAAGACGTCAATTTCTGGGGGGCGCCGGGCTGATACTGGGCGCCGGCACGCTGGTTGGAACTTCGGCGGGCGTGGCAGAAGGTGCAGCACCGGGCGCTTCGCCGCCCATCGCGGCTGGCGACTGGGTCGCGTTACGGGATCTGTTTCCTCTCACCCGGGACTACGTCCAGCTAGCCACCTTCCTGCTGGCCTCCCATCCGCGCCCGGTGTCGGAGGCCATTGAAGCTCATCGCAGGGCCTTTGACGAAAACCCCGCCGACTACTGGCACGCCCATTTCCAGACCATTGACCGTGAAATCTGCCAGTCTGCCGCCGCGTACATGGGGGGTGCCGCCAAAAATATCGCGCTGACCGACAGCACCACCATGGGGCTGGCAATGGTCTACAGCGGCCTCGACCTGGCGCCGGGCGATGAAGTCCTGCACAGCGTTCACGATCATTATTCGACGGACATGTCGATCGAGTACCGGGCCCAGCGCACCGGCGCCAGGGTTCGCAAAATCGTATTGTATGAAGACCCGGCGGCAATAACGGTGAAAGATTGCGTTGAGCGCATTAGGTCCGCCATCAGCGACAGGACCCGTGTGGTGGCCATGACCTGGGTGCACTCGGTAACCGGCGTCAAGTTGCCGATTCGCGCCATTGCCGACGCGCTGGAGACAATCAACAGCAAGCGCAGCGAGGAGCGCCGCATTCTCTTCTGTGTGGACGGCGTACACGGCTTTGGTATCGAGAATGAGGACATCAGCCAGCTGGGTTGTGACTTTTTCATGGCCGGCACCCACAAGTGGATGTTCGGCCCGCGCGGCACCGGGGTGATCTGGGGCAGTGATCGCGGCTGGCAGCAGTGCAAGCCCGTTATCCCGAGCTTCAGTGCCAGCTATGACACCTGGATGGGCCTGGCTCCGGAAGGGACAGCCCCGACGGGGGAGTACATGACCCCCGGCGGCTTCCACGCCTTCGAGCACCGCTGGTCGCTACCCAAAGCCTTCGAGCTGCACCTGCAACTGGACAAGGCGAAGGTGCAGTCGCGCATCCACCAATTGAACACCCAGACCAAGGAAGGGCTGGCGGCCATGTCGCACGTCAAGCTGTACACGCCGATGAGCCCGGACCTCTCGTCCGGCCTGGTGTGTTTCGATGTGGAGGGTATGCACGCAGACACCGTGGTCAAACGCCTGCACGACAAGGGCATTATCATGAGCAGCACGCCCTATCGGGAGGTCTATTCGCGTTTTGCCCCCAGCCTGCTCAACAGTGAGCAGGATATCGAGCAGGCCCTGGCCGCTATTCGCGAGCTGGCCTGACCCTTATCGCTTGGCAGGTCATTCACCGGGAGTGGGCACATCGGCCCTGCTGACCGCCTGGCCGTCCTTGAGTGCGTCCGCCAGGGCCTGGTCCGTCGCGTCGCTTTCCAGCCCGTTCTGTGCCCGCCCTTTTAGCGGCGAGAAGACGAGGCGGGAATACAGCGGAAAGTGGTCCGAGCCGATGGCGGGCATGCGGCGGATATTGGCCACGGTGAAGTGCTGGCTGTGGAACAGGTGGTCCAGCGGCCAGCGCAGCAGCGGGTAGCGGGCGTGGAAGGTATTGAACATGCCGCGGCCCACCCGCGGGTCCAGCAGACCGCTGATCTTCCGGAACAGCCGCGTCGTGCGCGACCAGGCCACGTCGTTGAGATCGCCGGTGACAATCAGCGGCTGATCGCTGTCGGCGATGCTGCGGGCCACCACGACCAGCTCCGCATCCCGCTCCGCCGACTCCGGGTTTTCTGTCGGGCTCGGCGGGGCAGGGTGGAGGAAGTGGGCGCGCACCCAGTCGCCCGAGCGCAATCTGACCCGCGTGTGCATCGAGGGCACGTCATCCTCAACCAGGAAGTCGATGTAGGTTTCATCCAGCGGCAGGCGCGAATACACGTGCATGCCGTAGAGGTTGTCCAGCGGGCACTTGATGGTGTGCGGCATTGTCAGTTCAAGGCAGGCGAGTTGATCCTCCCACCACTGGTCCGATTCCAGCGTGACCAGAATGTCCGGCTGGTGCTGCTCCACCAGCGCAACAAGCTTGTGTGCCTGGCGGTTGGGGGTGAGCACATTGGCGGTGAGAATGCTGAGGCAGCGATCGGCGTCGGCACTGGAGGCGGCGCGGACTTCCTTCCGCCACAGGCGCGTGTAGGGAAGAATCCAGGACAATTGCCAGCAAAGGCAAACCAGAACGGCCGCGCTTAGCCCCCAGGCCCAGGCGTGGCTGTAGTCCAGCAGAAGCCACTGTGCCAGCAGCACCAGCGCGGCCAGCACCGCCAGCTGGAACCGCGGGAAGTCCAGGCCGCGAATCAGCCAGTGCGGATTGCGCGACAGCGGCAGCGCAGTGGCCAGGGCCACCAGGAGGGAGGCCAGGATGACTGCTGGCAGCATCAGCCGCGTCCCTGCCATTGCCCGCGATGATTCAAATTGCGCTCCTTAGCCTGTTAATCGACGCGCTCAAGCAGCCAGGCTGACTCCAGCGCCTCGGCCTTGCCTTTCAGGCCGCCTGGCACGGCCTGGCGGGCCACCTCATGTAGTCGGTAGAGGGCACCATAGTGGCGGTGCACCTCGGCCTTGTCCACCGAGAAGGGCGGGCCATCCATCTGCGCCTGGTCATAGTCGAAGGCAATCAGCAGCTGCGGGGCGGCGTCAACGATCTCTACGAGGTGGGCTGTATAGCGCTGCCGGGTCTCCGCCGGCAGGGCCACCAGGGCCGCACGGTCGTAAACCGCCTGCACCGGGCCCAGGTCGTCGCGATCGATGTCGAAGAAGTCACCCACCAGAATGTCGAGATGATGCGCGCTGTAGCGGGTGAGCTTGCCGCGCTGTCGAACCTCGGGGACCAGGCCGAGTTCGCTGAACAGTTGGGAAATCGCCAGCTCACTCAGTTCCGCGCCCGTCACCTGGTAGCCCTGCGCCAGCAGCCAGGCGATATCCCGGGTCTTGCCGCACAGGGGCAGGAAAACGCGTCCGCCGTAGGGAATGCCCAGTTGTTGAAAGTGAGCCTGCAACAGCGGGTTGGGTTTTCCCTCGTGAAAGGCGATGTCGTTCTCTTGCCATTTGTGGTGCCAGAATTCGGGATCCATCTACATGCTCCTTGGGTTGTGATCGTAGTGACCGGGGTTCTGGACTAGCATGCAGGTTAAAGTGGACTTTAGGTCAAGCGTTTTTCGGCTGGATCAGGGCTCGAAAGTAATCTCCCCCGCCATGAAGATGATGGCACTGCCTGTAAGCACCACGCGGCCGGCATTGACTTCACAGGTGAGATGGCCGCCCCGCCTGGAGAGCTGCCTGGCGCTTAAGGATGCTTTGCCGGTTTTACCGGCCCAGTAGGGCGCCAGCATGCAGTGGGCCGAGCCGGTGACTGGGTCTTCGGGAATACCCAGCCGGGGGGCAAAGAAGCGGCTGACAAAATCCACATCCGAGCCAGGGGCAGTCACGATCACACCGCGCAAGTCCAGCAGGCTGAGCAATCCCATATCCGGATTGATAGCGCGTATAGCGTCTTCGCTGTCGAACACCGCCAGGTAATCATCACCGGCCCAGACTTCCGAGGGTGGCGCTCCCAGCGCTTTTGTCAGCTGGTCAGGTGTATCCGTTACGCTCAGGGGCAGGGCAGGGAAATCCATTTGCAGGAAGTCGCCCTGCTTTCTGACCAGCAGGTCACCGCTGCGGGTTTCGAAGGTAATCACTGGCTCCCGGTAGCCCAGAACGTTAAAAATGATGTGCGCGGCCGCCAATGTGGCGTGGCCGCAGAGGTCCACCTCGGCAGCGGGGGTAAACCATCTGAGATGGAACCCCTTCTCACTGGGTACGAAGAATGCCGTCTCCGACAGGTTGTTCTCTTCCGCAATTGCCTGCAGCAGGTCGTCCTCCAGCCAGCTTTGCAGCGGGCAAACGGCGGCCGGGTTGCCCTCGAAGGCGCGCGTTGCAAAGGCGTCTACCTGGTATTGTTTGAGCTTCATGATTGTTTGCCCGTGTTGTGAAAGCCAATATCCTGCACTGCTGTTACAGCAGGTTGATTGCATCCCCGGTGCACATGATGGACGCGTATTCGCCATCCAGGTTGGCGAGCGACATGGCGTGTACCTCGTCCGCCGAGCGCCAGGCCCCCGCATAATCCTGCCGGGCGAAGGTAAAAGTCGCATCGGACACCACGATGGTATTGAAGCCCAGGTTGCCCGCGGTGCGGGCAGTGGATTCGACAGAGTTGCTGGTACTGACCCCCACGATCACCACGCGGTGAATGCCGCGAACGTGCAGCCAGCGCTCCAGGCCGCTGTGGATAAAGGCGTCCGGTACGTGTTTGTCTACCACATGCTCGCTGTCCAGTGGCGCCAGGGCGGGCTGGAATTCTGCGCCCGGCTGGCCGGGCCAGAAAGGGGAGCCCTCGGTCCGCGAAATATGGCGGACTGACACCACCGGCCAGCCAGCGCCACGCCAGGCCGCAAGGAGCTTTAGGATATTTTCTTCAGCATCGGGGTTATTGCGCTCACCGGCTTCAGGCGTTGCCATGCCGCGCTGCATGTCGATAACGATAAGGGCTATGGGTTCGCTGTTCATGCCTTTCAGCTCCAGACCTACTGGTAGAACACCGCCAGCCAGACAGTGATTTGATCCGGGTCTGTCCAGGCGACCCGGTGTTTAACGTGGGCGGGGATGTTCACGTAATCGCCGGCTGACAAATCGCAGGTCGAGCCGTCCTCGAAGGCGAGTGTTGCCCTGCCTTCCACCACCATGACCCATTCATGTTCATCCTGATCGTACCAGCCGCTGCCGGGCGAGGTGTGGCCCTTTGAGACAATGCGCTCAATCCGTACGGTGGCAGCACTCACAATGTCCTGAAAAATCTCGGTGGCGAGATCATCGGGCAGGGCACTGAGCAAGTTAGCGCTTCGATGCACTATTGAGTCCGGGAGACAGGATTTGTCTGGGCAGGTATCGCGGAGACCAACAGGGCATATCGGTTGAGGGCAGTGTTGTCATATCCATTAAAACTGGAAATCTGCGCCGCATTCAATCAGCAGTTGTCCCTCGAGGCCTGCCGCTCGATGTTGCTGCGCCAGTTGATATTCCTCGTTCCTCAGCATGTCCAGCATGACCTGGGTTGAAGGGTACTGGATGATCGCCACGGCATCCCAGAGGTCGTCGCCCATACCGATCAATGCACCGCGCACATCGCCCGAATAGAGGATCTTCACGCCCTTTGGCGACATGATTTCCTTGAAAGCCTGGCCATACAGACCGTAAGCCTCGCGCCCGGAGAGATCCGTTGCCCTGCCGTCCTCATAGACTGCCTTCTCCTTGAATTTAAGGAGGTTCAGCATGGCTATTGGATCACCGGTCTGGCGATCCCGAAATGCGCGAACCTGGTCGCCGGTGGGTTGTAGTACATTTTGCATGGAACACTATCTCCCTATATATCTGGTGAGTCTGGGGTCAGGCATCTATCCGTCTGGGATGTTTCATGACTCAAGTGAAAGCTTATCAAGGGTAAGGTCGCTACTGGCAAAGGCGATACAGGGCAGGATATACCCTTCGGCAATGTGTCTGTCCAATAGTCCGCAGGGCTTTCTGCCCTGATAGCTAATCTCCCCCTGGATCAACCGGCATCTGCACAGTCGGCAGACGCTATTGCGACAACTATTGCGCACCGGCAGCCCGGCGGCCTGCATGGCGGATAGCAGATCGACATTGTCGGCCACTCTCAGCTTCAGCTCAGCGTCGTCGTGATGGAGTGCCAGGCAATACTGCTTCATGTCAGTGCGTCGGAGTCTGACCCTGCCTTGTGCAATGGCTTATTCAGCACGCTGGAGTGGTGCTGCAGCGAACGAAACGCCACTCCAGCCAGTACGCATGAAATTACGGATATTGCCGTGGTCATCGCCATCCGGCGTGTTGAGCACATCCTGGTAAAAACGGCCAAAGCACAGAAGTGTTTCTTCCTTGCTCAGGCCCATCAGCCGGCCGAACCCCAGAATCTTGCAGGAGCCGGTGTTCTCACCGGCTTCGTTTACCTGTTCGCCGTTCGTGAAGGCGGTTGGCGTGTAGTCAAAATGCACGTTAATCACCGCCATGGCGTCTTCGAAGTCTACTGCCTGTCCGGCTTTCAGTGCGTCTACGAGTTGTTCGGGGGTCATTGGTTAAACCTTGTTGGACGCACCGATGGCGCCATTGGCATTCTTCCAGTGCTATGGTTGACGATTGTAGAGGTAAAACCACACTTTTGTGCACACTTGTTGGCACTGCCGGATTGATTGGCGATAGAGAAAGTCCAGCGATATCACTGAATCATTCACGCAGCGAGGTACCCCATGTTTTTTCGCAAGAACGAACCCGTAGGCACTGACATCACCTTTTGGAAGGCATTGCGTCATCTGGTGGCTTTCCAGCTCAAGCTGGCAGCCGATGCAGTTCGTGACATCGTCATGAGCCCGCTAAGTGTGCTGGCGTTCTTTCTTGATGCCGTGCGGTCGCCGACACTGGAGGATAGCTTCTACCTCAGGCTGATGTTATTCGGTCGGCGCACGGATCGGTTTATCAATCTGTTCGACGAATACAAGGACAAGGGGCATGCGACCATGGACGAGGCCATAGAAAATCTGGAATCGATGGCTACGAGGCTAGTTAAGGAGAGTGAAAGCAGATCGCGTGAGTAGGAAGAAAGCGGCAGTGGGCAAGCGGGTGAATTTCATCGCCGGTCCAGAGAAGTCCGCTTTGAACTGTTGATTCAACGCTGCCGGCAGCGCCTGAATAGGCTAGGAGTGTCCGAGAATCCGGGTCAGTCCAGGAGCAACCGAAGGTTGCGAGTCCAGCGAAGCGGCATGCCTGGCCTCGTTAACCGATGAACTCAAGAATCGATTCCTTATCACTTTTCCCTATCTCGCTAAAATGTAGGCGTACTGGTAGACGACCAAACAGCCAAGTTTCAACTCGAACCTTAAACAAACCAGGCACGTAGGGCTGGAAACAAAAACGTCTAGAAAAGCAGCTTCCAGTAAATACGAATTTATCGACGCCCTCCCTGCGCAAGGTGTGTTTTGAAGACCTAAACCTGTATGTCCGCACACCTCGTGCAAACCTATAAACAAGCTTGATCGTTAAAAATTTTTCACCGTTCACAGATTCATGTGTTATTACTTCCATAATGCAACGAATCAGTTAACGCAAAGCCAAGGGGCGGCCGCTCGTCGGCCGTCCGGCGGAGGCCCGTAGGGCCGGAGTAGCCTTGGGCGACTTGTTAGGTGGCATTACTGCAATTCCTCGCTGAATATTCCCTTCCATTCCGGGCATACATCTGGCGCGATATCCATTTGTCTGCAAATCTCGAATTGGCTCTCGCGGCTCAATTCTTGGGGATCAGGGTTAAAAAAGGTGAAAATTCCTCGCTGCTGAAGCAGCAATGCAAATCCGATGGTTCCAAGTAAATACACCGGTGTACGAACTACAACTCGTGTTAGTAGGAGAATGCCTGGCCACTTCTTCTCAATGCTTTGAGGTTTTAGAGCAAAGTAAGAAATAACCACCAGCACTGCCGAGCCTAGAACGAACATCACCACTCCGGCAGTGTATGCTTCGGTAGTTCCTGAATCTGTAGACATAATAGAAAGCATGGCCAGCATCGGTAAGGCCAGCAGAATAATGGTAAGCACTGCCAGAATCCGCACGAGTAAGTCTATAAACTTCAGGGCTTGTCTCATCGCCGCCACCTAACAGCCTGTTAATGAGGCCTCACGGCCTCATAAGAATTAATAGAAGGTATACCTTTTAAGGGGGAAGGGACAGTTTGTGGCTCGTGCAACTCGATGAAAATCCTCGCAAATTTCGAGAGGCCGAATCTGATCTCACAACAAAAAGGTAATACGCTCGACTTTTCCGCACCGCAAAAGGTATAACGCTCTCCATAACATGTCACGGACGAGATGTTAATCATGGGGCGCAATGGTGCTGCCGGTACGCAATCCGTAGCCCTCAATGCCATCGTGTTCGTCAAGACGAAGGTGCTGGGCCAGGCGGTGGGTGACCTGTCCGGGTTCCAGCGGTCGCGCCGCCAACCGAAACTGCCGGTGGTGCTGGCGCGGGATGAGGTGGAGGTACTGTTTGCCGGTGACCGGTCGAAAGAGCACTACGCGGGCGTCTGGCTGCCGCATGCCCTGGCTCGCAAGTATCCCAATGCGCCCAGGGAGTCAAAAGCCCCCTGAGCCTGCTGTAGGGGGCACAAAGTAGGGCGCACAAAAAAGCCCCACACCTTTACAGGTGCGGGGCTTAATGTCTGAGTCAGCTAATGATCAGGCTGCAGTGACTTCTGAAATCTCCACCGCCGCAATCCGCTTGCCTTCCTCGGCGCTCTTCTGGAACTCCACAATCTGGTCGAAGTTCATGTAGCGGTAGATTTCGGAGCTCATGGCGTCCAGGTTCTTGGCGTATTCCATGTACTCCGCCGGGGTGGGCAGCTTGCCCAGGATGGCGCCCACGCTGGCCAGCTCGGCGCTGGTCAGGTAGACGTTGGCGCCGTCGCCCAGGCGGTTGGGGAAGTTGCGGGTGGAGGTGCTCAGCACGGTGCTGTTGGCCGCCACGCGGGCCTGGTTGCCCATGCACAGGGAGCAGCCGGGCATTTCGGTGCGGGCACCGGCGGCGCCGAAGATGTTGAAGTAGCCTTCTTCCATCAGCAGGTGCTCATCCATCCGGGTGGGCGGGCTGATCCACATGCGGGTGGAGATGCTGCCTTTGTGCTGTTCCAGCAGCTTGCCGGCGGCACGGAAGTGGCCGATGTTGGTCATGCAGGAGCCGATGAACACTTCGTCTACCTTGTCGCCGGCCACGTCAGACAGCAGTTTCGCGTCGTCCGGGTCGTTGGGGCAGCATACGACGGGTTCTTTCACGTCCGCCAGGTCGATCTCGATGACGGCGGCGTACTCGGCGTCGGCGTCGGCTTCCATCAGCTCGGGGTTGGCCAGCCACTCTTCCATCTTCCGGGCGCGGCGCTCCAGGGTGCGCGGGTCACCGTAGCCTTCGGCCACCATGCTGCGCAGCAGCACGATGTTGGAGCGCAGGTACTCGGCAATGGCGTCTTCCGGCAGTTTGATGGTACAGCCGGCGGCGGAGCGCTCGGCGGAGGCGTCGGACAGCTCGAAGGCCTGCTCCACGGTCAGGTTGTCGAGGCCCTCAATTTCCAGCACGCGGCCAGAGAAGATGTTCTTCTTGCCTTTCTTCTCGACGGTCAGCAGGCCTTCCTTGATCGCATAGTAGGGGATGGCGTGCACCAGGTCGCGCAGGGTGATGCCGGGCTGCATTTCGCCCTTGAAGCGCACCAGCACGGATTCCGGCATGTCCAGCGGCATGACGCCAGTGGCGGCGGCGAAGGCCACCAGGCCGGAGCCCGCGGGGAAGGAGATACCCATCGGGAAGCGGGTGTGGGAGTCGCCGCCGGTACCCACGGTGTCGGGCAGCAGCATGCGGTTCAGCCAGCTGTGGATGATGCCATCGCCCGGGCGCAGGCTCACGCCGCCGCGGGTCATGATGAAGTCGGGCAGGGTGTGCTGGGTGTCGATGTCCACCGGCTTGGGGTAGGCCGCGGTGTGGCAGAAGGACTGCATGGTCAGATCGGCGGAGAAGCCCAGGCAGGCCAGGTCTTTCAGCTCGTCGCGGGTCATCGGGCCGGTGGTGTCCTGGGAGCCGACGGTGGTCATCTTCGGCTCGCAGTAGGTGCCGGGGCGCACGCCTTCCACACCACAGGCCTTGCCGACCATTTTCTGGGCCAGGGTGTAACCCTTGCCGGTGTCGACCGGCTGCTCCGGGGTGCGGAACAGGTCGGACACGGGCAGGCCCAGGGCTTCGCGGGCCTTGCCGGTCAGGCCGCGGCCGATGATCAGGTTGATGCGGCCACCGGCGCGCACTTCGTCCAGCAGCACGTCGGACTTCAGTTCGAACTCGGAGACAGTCTCTCCGGCCTCGTTGAGGATCTTGCCTTCATAGGGGCGAATCTCGATCACGTCGCCCATGTTCAGGTTGTCCACGTCGGCTTCAAAGACCAGGGCGCCGGCGTCTTCCATGGTGTTGTAGAAGATGGGAGCCACTTTGCCGCCGATGCAGATGCCGCCGCCTTTCTTGTTGGGTACGCCGGGCATGTCGTCGCCGAAGAACCACAGTACGGAGTTGGTGGCGGACTTGCGCGAGGAGCCGGTGCCGACCACGTCGCCCACGAAGGCCACGGGCAGGCCCTTGGCCTTGATTTCGTCGATCTGGCCCATGGGGCCGGTCACGCCGTGCTCTTCCGGGGTCAGGCCGTCGCGGGTCATTTTGTACATGGCGCGGGCGTGCAGGGGGATGTCCGGGCGGCTCCAGGCGTCGGGGGCGGGGGACAGGTCGTCGGTGTTGGTCTCGCCGGTCACCTTGAACACGCTGACCTTGATGGACTCGGCCACGGCGTCACGGGAGGTGAACCATTCGCCGGCGGCCCAGGATTCCAGCACCGCTTTGGCGTTGGCGTTGCCGGCCTTGGCCAGTTCGTCCACGTCGTGGAAGGCGTCGAACATCAGCAGGGTGTGCTTGAGCTCGGTGGCCGCCAGTTCGCCGAGGTCGGCGTCTTCCAGCAATTCCACCAGGGTGGCGATGTTGTAGCCGCCGTGCATGTTGCCCAGCAGCTTGACCGCGGCGGCCTTGTCGATCAGGGGGGAGGTGGCCTCACCCTTGACGATGGCAGACAGGAAGCCGGCCTTCACGTAGGCGGCCTCGTCCACGCCGGGGGGCACGCGGTCGGTGATCAGTTCCAGCAGGGTCGCCTCTTCACCCGCGGGCGGATTCTTCAGCAGCTCCACCAGGCCGGCAACCTGCTCGGCATTCAGTGGCTTCGGGGGGATGTCCTGGGCGGCGCGTTCCGCTACGTGTTCGCGATAGGCTTCTAGCACGGTAGAGCTCCTTGTGAGATGGCCGCCCGGAAACAGGGTCGCGGCAGTTGCAGACCCCCGGGGCAGTCCGGTGAAGGAAAAATCGGTGCGCGATTATAGCCGAGTCTCCGAAACAATTAAATTAATCAAGCGCTTATACCGTGCATTCATCGGGTCGATACCGTAGACTGCCAGACGCTGTTGTCCGTCCCACGCAAGCCGTTTTCTATGCTCGACCCCGCCATCAAAACCCCCTGTATCGGTGTCTGCTCCACCGGTATCGGCGATGCCGTGTGCCGCGGCTGCAAGCGTTTCAGTCACGAGGTCATCCACTGGAACAGCTACACGCCGGAGCAGAAGCGCGCCATTGACGCGCGCCTGTCGGGCTTTCTGTCGCAGTGCGTGAGCAACAAGCTGGCGGTCACCGACAAGGCCCTGCTGCAGTGGCAGCTGCAAGTGCAGAACGTGCGCCACGTGGCCCATCACGACGAGTACTGCTGGGTGTTCAGCCTGCTCAAGGCCGGTGCCGGGCAGATCGTCGATACCAGCGAGTTCGGGTTCGAGGTGAACGCGGATTTTCGCGGTATGCCCCTGCCGGAACTGCGCGACACCATCGACCGCGAGTTTTTCATCCTCTCCGACGCCCATTACGAGCGCTACATTGCCACGCCGGACCTGTTTGCCGGGGCGGGCTCGTGAGCGCGCAGGTGGATATCAGCCACATTCTCGATTTCCTGCCCTGTGCCACCCCGCGGGCCTGGGTGGACTGGGCGCTTGAGCACCCCGAATTACTACTGGTGGATCACGCCAACTGTGAAAAGAAGGCGGCCTCCACCGCCCTCAACCTGATGTATCGCTATACCGACCAGCCGAAGCTGCTCAACAAGCTGTCGCGGCTGGCGCGGGAGGAACTGCGCCACTTCGAGCAGGTGATCGCGATCATGGGCAGGCGCGGCGTGGACTACCCGCAGATCTCCGCAGCCCGCTATGCCGGCGGACTGCGCGAACAGGTGCGCAGGGCCGAGCCGGGCAGGCTGGTGGATACCCTGCTGGTGGGCGCGATTATCGAGGCCCGCTCCTGCGAGCGCTTTGCGGCGATCGCCCCGGAGCTGGACGAGGAGCTGGGCAGCTTTTACCTGTCGCTGCTGAAGTCGGAGTCGCGGCACTTTCTGGACTACCTGCAGCTGGCTCGTGGTATTGCGTCGCCGGAGGAGGTGGAGGGGCGCCTGGCCTTACTGCTCGAGACGGAGCGGGCTCTGGTGGAATCCCCCGATGTTGAGTTCCGTTTTCACAGCGGAGTGCCGGCGCCGGCCTGACAATGGGCCCTGCCTCGGCGGGGGCGACTGGGTGGCAAGGTGTCAATCCGGCGCGGTTCGGCGTCATTCATGTGTGCCCCCGTCATTCCTGCACGCTTTTAGCAGGAATCCGTTGTGGCTTTAACAGGCTCCCGCAACTAATTGGAAATACTAAGATTTTCCAAACTTAAAGCACTGTCTGAACTCGCCTTCAGCACCACGGCCGACGCGTGCCAGTCACCCAGCACCCAGCGCTCGCCAGCGGTATGGCGGTGGCGGGCGGGGCGGTGGGTGTGGCCGTGTATCAGGCAGTCCACGCCTTGGGCGGTCAATGCCTTGTCTACTTCTTCCGGCGTCACATCCATGATGTCCTCGGCCTTGTTGCTGTTGGCCTCGCTGCTCATGTTGCGCAGTTGCGCGGCCAGGGCGCGGCGCTCGGCCAGTGGCCGGGCCAGGATGTCGGCCTGCCACTCGGGGCTGCGGGCCAGGGCGCGGAACTGCTGGTACTCGGGGTCGCCGGTGCACAGGCTGTCGCCGTGCATCAGCAGCACTGGCCGGCCGTAGAGGTCGATGGTGGTGGGGTCGGGGATGAGGGTGGCGCCGGCGCGGCGGGCAAAATCTTCCCCCAGGAGGAAGTCCCGGTTGCCCTGCATCAGGTAGAGGTCGGGACCGGCGGCGCTGTAGTCGGCCAGCAGTGCAGCAACTTCCTGCCCCAGCGGCGCATCGTCGTCATCGCCAATCCAGGCTTCGAAGAAGTCGCCCAGGATGTACAGGGCATCGGCGTCGCGGTGGGCCTGCAGGAAGTCCCCGAAGGCCCGCGTCACCGCGGGCCGGGCTGGATCGAGGTGCAGATCCGAGATAAACCAGGTGCAGGCCACGCGCGGTGATCAGCCTTCGACGATTTCCACGGTCTCGATGATCACGGCTTCGGCGGGCACGTCCTGGTGGCCGTTCTTGCTGGTGGTGGCCACAGCGCGGATTTTGTCCAGCACCTCGGCACCCTCGGTCACCTTGCCGAATACGCAGTAGCCCCAGCCCTGCATGTTCTTGCCGCTGTGGTTGAGGAAGTCGTTGTCCTTCACGTTGAGGAAGAACTGGGCAGTGGCGGAGTGCGGGTCCATGGTGCGGGCCATGGCGATGGTGCCAAAGTCATTTTTCAGGCCGTTGTCCGCTTCGTTTTCGATCGGCGCCTGGGTGGGCTTCTGGTTCATGTTGATGTCGAAGCCGCCGCCCTGGATCATGAAATTGTCGATCACGCGGTGGAAGATAGTGCCATCGTAGTGGCCATCGCGGGCGTAGGAGAGGAAGTTCTCCACGGTTTTCGGGGCTTTTTCGGCGTCCAGTTCCAGGGTGATGGGGCCGAAGGTGGTGCGGATAATGACCATAACGTGCATCCTGCTGTAGCGTCGTCAGTTGAGTCGTAGCGATTTTGGGGGCGGCAATCATACGGGCTTTTCTCGCGCGGCGCGAGCAAGTCGGTTTTAGCTGTGCAAGTAGGGCGCTCGAGCCGCTATAATACGCGCCTTTTTTACCCCGGACACCGAAGGTTCTATGGACAACAAGCCCGCCAACAACTTCCTCCACCAGATTGTAGCCGAGGATCTGGAAGCCGGCAGGGTCAGTGAGGTTATTACCCGCTTCCCGCCCGAGCCCAATGGCTATCTCCACGTGGGCCACGCCAAGTCCATCTGTCTCAACTTCGGCATGGCCGAACGCTTTGGCGGCCAGTGCAACCTGCGTTTTGACGACACCAACCCCGAGAAAGAGAGCCCCGAGTACGTCGCTTCCATCCAGGAGGATGTGCGCTGGCTGGGCTATCAGTGGGCCGGTGAGGTGCGCTATGCCTCCAGCTATTTCCAGCAGTTCTACGACTGGGCGGTGCACCTGGTGGAGCAGGGCGATGCCTACGTCTGCGACCTGAACGCCGAGCAGGCCCGCGAGTATCGCGGCACCTTGACGGAACCCGGCAGGAACAGCCCCTTTCGTGAACGCAGCATCGAGGACAACCTCGACCTGCTGGCCCGCATGAAGGCCGGCGAGTTCGACGAGGGTAGCAAGGTGCTGCGGGCGAAGATCGACATGGCCTCGCCCAACATGAACCTGCGCGACCCGATCCTGTACCGCATTCGCAAGGCGGTCCATCACCAGACCGGCAGCGAGTGGTGCATTTACCCCACCTACGATTTCGCCCACGGCCAGGAAGACGCCATCGAGGGCGTGACTCACTCCATCTGCACCCTGGAGTTCGAGGATCACCGCCCCCTCTACGATTGGCTGCTGGACCACCTGCCGGTGCCGAGCCGGCCGCGGCAGTACGAGTTCGGCCGCCTCAACCTCAACTACACCGTCACCAGCAAGCGCAAGCTCAAGCAACTGGTGGACGAGGGTGTGGTGGACGGCTGGGATGACCCGCGCATGCCCACCATTTCCGGTATGCGCCGCCGCGGCTTTACCCCGGCCGCCATCCGCAAATTCTGCGAGATGATCGGCGTCACCCGCTCTGACGGCGTGGTGGACGTGGCCATGCTGGAGCACGCCATTCGCGACGACCTCAACGACAACGCGCCGCGTGCCATGTGCGTGCTGCGCCCCCTGAAGGTGGTGCTGACCGATTACCCGGAAGGTCAGGTAGAGCAGCTGAGCGCGCCGGCTCACCCCAGCCGCGAGGACCTGGGCAGCCGCGAACTGCCCTTTACCCGCGAGCTGTACATCGACGCGGGGGACTTCCTCGAAGAGGCCAACAAGAAGTTCAAGCGGCTGGTGCTGGGCAAGCGGGTGCGTCTGCGCAACGCCTATGTGATCGAGGCCGACAGCGCAGTGAAGGACGACGCGGGCAATGTGATCGAAGTGCACGCGCATACCGTGCCCAACACTATCGGCCTCGACCCGGAGGACGGTATCAAGCCCAAGGGCGTGATCCAGTGGGTGTCTGCCAGCGCGGGCCGGCAGGCCACCGTGCGCCTCTATGACCGTCTGTTCACCGACGCCGCCCCGGACAAGGGCGACAAGGACTTCATGACTCTGGTGAACCCCGCCTCGCTAGACGTGGTGGAAGGTGCCTGGATTGAGCCCGGGCTGGCGGCAGCTGCACCGGAACAGAACTTCCAGTTCGAGCGCGAGGGCTACTTTGTGGCAGACCGCTTCGAGCACAGCGAATCGGCCCCGGTGTTCAACATGACCATCGGCCTGCGCGATACCTGGAACAACGGATAAGCCGGAGCATTCATGGCACTCAAGCTTTACAATACCCTCGGCGGCAAGAAAGAGGTCTTCGAGCCGATTGAACCCGGCGTGGTGAAGATGTACGTCTGCGGCCCCACGGTCTACAACCTGGCCCACATCGGCAACGCGCGCCCGGTCGTGGTGTTCGACACCCTGTTCCGCCTGCTGCAAACCCACTTCGACGAGGTCATCTACGCCCGCAATATCACCGACGTGGACGACAAGATCATCGCCGCGGCGCGGGAGGGCAATCGCTCCATCGAATCGGTCACCGAGGAGTTCACCGCCAGGTACCGCGAGGACATGGGCGAGCTGAACGCGCTGCCGCCCACCCTGGAGCCCCACGCCACCCACAATATCGCGCCGATGATCGCGCTCACCGAGAAGCTGATCGAGAAAGGCCACGCCTACGCCGCCGAGGGCCACGTCCTGTTTGCGGTGGAATCCATGGCCGACTACGGCAAGCTCTCCGGCCGCTCGCTGGACGATATGCTGGCCGGGGCCAGGGTCGAGGTGGCGAGCTACAAGCGCCACCCCGGTGACTTTGTGCTGTGGAAACCGGCAAAAGAAGGCGAACCGGGCTGGGACAGCCCCTGGGGTTTCGGCCGCCCCGGCTGGCACCTTGAGTGTTCGGCGATGATCCGCGAGCACCTGGGGGAGACCATCGACATTCACGGCGGCGGCCGCGATCTGATTTTCCCCCACCACGAGAACGAGATCGCCCAAAGTCGCTGTGCCCACGGTGGCGATTACGTACGCTACTGGATGCACAACGCCTATATCGACATCGACGGCGAGAAGATGTCCAAGTCGCTGGGCAATGTGCGCACGGTGCGCGACCTGCTGCAGAAGTACCGCGGTGAAACCCTGCGCTTTGCCCTGTTGTCGGCCCACTACCGCTCGCCGCTGAACTTTTCCGCCGAGGTGCTGGAGCAGGCCGACGCCACTCTCACCAGCCTCTACAACACCCTGCGGGAAGTGGATGACATCCCGCTGGATATGGAAGTCCAGCTGGCTGGAGAACCCTTCTACGAAGCCCTGAACGACGACCTCAATACGCCGGTGGCCATCGCCGAGATCCATGCCCTGGCGAAACAGCTGCACAAGGCCGCGGACGAGGAAAAGCCGGCCCTGAAGGCGAAGATCCTGGTGGCGGGCAACCTGCTGGGCATTCTCAACCAGCATCCGGAGGACTGGCTGCAGGGGGACGACGGCGAGGGCATCAGCGCCGAAGACGTCGAGGCAGCAATCCAGGCACGGCAGGACGCCAAGGCCGCGAAGGACTACGCCCGGGCCGACGCTATCCGCGAGGAACTGCTGCAGCAGGGTGTGGTGCTGGAGGATTCCCGCGAGGGCACCAAGTGGCGCCGCGGCTGACGGGGCCATTCGGTGGCGCTATACTCCACCGGCACCCGGGCAGTCGCGGCAGGGTGACCTTACGCAGCCCCTGGAGCATTCTCATTGACAGCGATTTGTCTGGTTGTCGACGGTAACGTCGAGCACGCCGAGGCCCTTGCCGGCCTGAGCCGCGACAGCGGCTTCACCACCTATCAAGCCAGTAGCGTCGATGACGCGGCCACCGTCCTGGCGCAGAAGGAAGTCGACCTGGTCTTCCTCAGTCTCGATTTGCCGGGCGGCGATCAGGGGCTGGCGCTGCTGGAACACAGCGACCTGAACGGCGTGGAAATTGTCGTCATGGGCGAGGAAGATGACCCGGCCCGTGCCGACGAGGCAATCCGCAGGGGGGCCTCGCTGTTTTTCTGCAAGCCGTTTGACGAGCCTCACCTGAGGGGCCTGTTGCAGGATATTGCCGAAGAGTGTGTCGACGCCGACAAACAAACCAGTGACGCAACCCCGGTGGCCGGCGGTATTGACCAGTTCGGCTTCTTGCGCGGCAGCTCCCGCGCCATGCGCAAGGTCTACCGCCAACTGCGCAAGGTGGCGGCTTCGGACGCCAGCCTGTTGGTGTACGGCGAATCGGGCACTGGCAAGGAGCTGGTCGCCCGCACCGTTCATACCCTGTCGGAAAGACGCGAGGGGCCGTTTGTTGCCTTTAACTGTGCCGCGGTGGCGGAAACGCTCATGGAGAGCGAACTGTTCGGCCACGAGAAGGGCAGTTTCAGCGGTGCCGAGCGGCGCCATCGGGGTTACTTTGAGCAGGCGGCTGGCGGCACCCTGTTGCTGGACGAGATCACCGAGCTGGATCTGGAACTGCAGGCCAAGTTGTTGCGCGTGCTGGAGACGCTGACGGTGCGGCGGATCGGCTCCGAATCGGATATCGCCCTGGATGTGCGGGTGATATCGGCCACCAACCGCCCGCCGGAAGTGGCCGTCGCCGAAGGCCGTTTGCGCGAAGACCTCTACTATCGCCTGGCCCAGTTTCCGGTGAAACTGCCGCCGCTGCGACACCGGAGCCAGGACATCGCGGGCCTGGCCCAGTACTTCCTTAGTGAACTCAATAACCTGCACGAAACCGAACTGTGGTTTTCCGCTGCTGCACTGGAACAGATAGGCCAGCACGACTGGCCGGGCAACGTGCGGCAATTGCGCCACGCAGTCGAGCGCGCCTATATCCTGTCTGAGAACGCCATTGAACCTGATGCCTTTGACTTCAACTCGAAGAAAGGCCCGGACAGTTCGGGCGATGTGGTCGAGATTGCCGTCGGCACCAGCCTGGCGGATTCCGAGCGGGAGATTATCCTCGCCACCCTGGAACAGAACGGGGGGGACAAGACGGCGACGGCGACCGCGCTGGGAATCAGTCTGAAAACGCTCTACAACCGTCTGAAGGATTACGGCGAGTAGGGCCGGCCGTTGCCGCCGGAGCGAGTCAGCTGGAACACATCACGCTCTGGCAGGAAGGTGACTCGCCGCCAGGGGATGGCGATGCGTTGCCAGCGGGTTTCGAGATTGAGCTGAACGACGACCCCGGTGTCGGGGTCGAGCTCGGCCGTGCGGGCCAGGCCAAGTTGCTGGCCCTGCAGTCCGATGACCAGCCTGGCGTGATCCAGGCTGACCTCGAGCTTGCTCATTGCCCTGCTGTTCCGCTAGCGCCGGGCTATCGCGGCCTGCGACCCAGCACGAAGAAGATAATCGCGAGTACCAGCCCGACCACAAACAGGATCCAGGCGATCTCGGAAGCGATGGCGGCTACGCCACCCAGGCCGAGTACACCCGCGACGAGCGCTACGACAAGAAATATCAGTGCCCAGTACAACATAGTGTTTCTCCTTTAAGGGGAGGGAAGGGCGCCCGGGGCGCCCGGGAAACGCGCCTTAACTCTTCACGCGCAGTTCGTTCTCTACTTTCCTCACACCGTCCACGTTGGCCGCGATCTTCCCGGCCAGATCCTTGCCGGCATCGCTGTCAACGGTGCCGTTGAGCGTGACCACGGCATTCCTGGTATCGACGTTGACTTCGAGGCCTTCAGTGTTGCTGTTCGCCAGCAGTTTGAGCTTTACCTCCGCGGTCAGGGTCGCGTCTTCCACGCGAGTGGCGAAGGTATCAGCGGTGTTCTCGGCCTTCTTTTCTATGTAGTCTTTCTGCACCTCGAGCTCATTGTCGACCGATTCGATGCCGTCAATGCTGAGTGCGATCTGTTCCGCAAGGTCGCGATCGACATCAGAGGCGACGGTGCCCTGCAGTACCACTTCGGTACCGTTGACCTCCGGGTCGATAGCGAAGTTGTTGAGGTGGCGATTGAACAGCAGGGCGGTTTCCAGCTTGCCTTCCATCCATGCTTCGCGCACTTCCTCGCTCATCTGCTCGTCGGCCTTGACGTCTTGTGCGGCGGATACTGTCAGCGGTGCGGCGATCGCGCCACCGGCCAGCATCAGTGACAGGGTAATAGGGCGAATTCGTTGGTTGAAGTTCATGGTGCACTCCTTTGTTGGTTTTGGTGGCCTCCTGTGAGCAGAGGCGATGACTCGCGGTGTTTTGCGTCAGTCGCAGGAAGCATTGCAGAGAATGTGCCAGTTTTTGCCGGCGGGAGCGGCTGAGCTGTCGCAGGCCGCACAACCACAGGGTTTGCGGCTGGCAAACGATTTTTTTCAGCGGCGCTGGACCGCGCTGAGGGTGAGGCCGTTTTGTAAGAAGGAAACGTCGGCGCCGGTAAAACTTACAAAACCGGGTTGTCCTGTACTTCGGCGGGGACAGGCAGGGGCGCGTGCCCAGTGTCCAGCACTTACACCGGTCCTGCCGTGGCTAGCGGTTCTACCCGGGCCAGGGCTTCGGAGAACTGCAGCGGGTGATCGTCCAGCACGGCTTGCAGCGCGCGTTCCATCAGCCAACGGGCCTGGGCCGTGAGAGCGTAAATACGCGCGTGAAGGGCGGCGTCGGCCCAACTGTCGGATGCGCAATCAGCGCTGTACGACTCGAAGGTGGCCAGTGATTCCACCAGCTGTGCCAGGTGCCGGGGGCACTCGCACTGCAGGTCTACGTTCATTGCCGCCGCAGCGGAAAGTTGCTGTGAAGTGGTTTCCCGGGGGCGTGCCTGGACCAAATGGCCCAGATTCGAAGCGCCCCGGGCAGTGAGCTTTGCCGCCGCTATGTAGCTGAGCTCGAAGGCCAGCTGCTCCGATTCCGGCGGGAAATCCAGCGTTACATAGCCTTCTCGACGGGCCTGGTCTGCAACGGCCTTGCCGGCCGTGTGGCAGGCGATAATCACTTTGTGCAGTCCCGGCAGCTGTTTCAGTTCCCTGGCTCTGGCCAGGCTGGAATGATTCAGGTGGGTGAAGAAAAGCACCGCTGCATCGCAGCCCGGCATCATTTCCGTGAACTCCTCTCCGGAAAGCTGTTCAACGGGGGAGCGCAGCAGCAGGGCGTCGACGCCGGCGAGGCAGCTCTGATGCTGGTCGAGCCAGTCGCACAGCGTGCTGCCGATAAAGGCAATTGTCGGCTTCGGCGCTGGCATGGCTACATCGGCACCAGACGAAGGCCTGAGCATTGCCGTAAGTGTCTTTTTTTCGGCGGCGGCTATCTCGCCGATGCGGGTACCTTTTTTGACCAGGGCCGCGACCATTTGCAGGTGTTCCACATCACCCTGAGTGTACTGCCTGCGCCCGCTGTTGCTTTTGAGAGTGGCGCCGAGGCCGTATCGCCTCTCCCACATACGCAGGGTGTCGGGTTTCAGACCCGTGAGGCGCGACACTGTGCCAATTCCGTACAGGGGGCGGCGTTCGATGGTCAACTCGCTCATGTGCAATCTCCTGTACCTGTCACCGTCATATACGCCATCGGGTATTGCTTTGGTTCACTGGCGGGGTTCACAGGCGCGAATGTAAAGGGCAAAAAAAGCCCGCGCAGATCGCGCGGGCCAAGGGGGCCTGGTAGGGCCGTCAATCGGCCAGGAGGCTTAGCAGGATCAGGGGATTGCCCTGCACCTCTGACGGGGAAGGGTCACGGGCGATAGCCGTGTAATTCACGCCCGCCTCGAACGCGATGGCGCCACCTGAATCAAAGGCTACGACTGACTTGTCGCCAGCGGCAGTAACCGTGACCCAGTAGTTGCCGGGCGCTAGTGCGATCTGCCCGGTTGCGCCGGGATAGGCCAGGTCGGCAATGGCCGGATCGACGTCGGCGATAACGCCATCTGCCGTCAGGTACACATCCACCGGGATATCCCTGGCGACCAGGTAGGAGCCGTGGATCACGCGGACGCTCGCCTGGGTGGCAACGCTGCGGCGGTCATCGGTAGTCAGCAATGGCTCAATCGAGTTGTCTGCGAAAGAGCCCAACGCCAGTACCGTGTAACTCCACGGCGCTTCCAGTGACAGGTCCACATCAATTGGCGCGATGCTGTTGTCCGCGTCTGCCGCGACCACCACATTGTAAGTTCCGGCGGGGGCCTGCAGGGCATCGTAGTCACTGGCGCCCGGGAAAGTGATGGCGTCGAGGACCTCTGCGCCGTCGACGAGCACGTCAACCGCGGGCGTGTCCGCGGAATTATGCACCACCCGGACCTCTGACATGGCATTGATGTCGAGCACTTCTGTCGCGCCTTCTGCCCCCACCGCCAGCAGGCTGGCAGGGCTGGTGCCGGTCTTCGCGGTGTTATCGATAGCGACTGCGAGCAGTTCGGTGCCTGCTGCAAAACTCAATGTACCACTGTCGTATACCACGTCACTCGCGCCTGCTGGCGTGATGCGCACCTGGTAGTCGGTAGCTGGTTCCAGGGCCACCGGGCCCGCCGATTCGCCCAGCGCCAGGGTGATTGGAGCGACGCCGGACAGCGCATCGCCCGGGGCCGTCACGTAGACATCGACCGCGCCGACGCCGGCGGCACCGTGCAGCACCGACACCCGAACGTCCGCGATACCTTCTTCAATCTCCACGGCATCGAGTACAGCGGCCTTGATGTTGATATCGCCGTTGTCATTGAACAGCAGGTCGTAGGCGACGACGTCCGTTCTGGTGCCTTCGGGCAGTGTGATGTCGACCGGGCCGATCACCGAGACCTCCGAGCCGTCTGGCAGCAGGCCTCTTACCTCTACCTCATAGGTGCCGGGTTCGGCAATCTCCACCAGGCCCGAGCTGGCCTTGAAGGGGACATTTTCGAGTGCGAGCTCACCGTCGATGTAGACATTCACATTGGGGGCGTCAGAGCCCGCGTGCGTCACCCGCAGCTCGCTGGCCTGTACTTCCTGTGGTGGCGGAACCGGTGCAGGTTCGTCACTCCTGTCGGAACTGTCGCTGCAGGCGAGCAACAGCGGCAAGGCCAAAATCACACAACACCATTTCAGTAACTGCATGTCGGTCTCCTCGTAAAGGGTTCCGGCTTGTTACGATGCCGGTCACCTGAATGGATCTGACGCCAACCTGGTCAGAATCTGGACAGGACCGCTGCGAAGGGCCTCGGCATTCATCCCCGGCTTGGGCTAGACTGCGTTTTCCCTGCTCCTGTTGATGGAAACTCCGCGCCGGTGTGGCCCACAATTTCTGCACTGCTCGGTGGTCTCGGCCTGCTGTTGATCGGCATGTCGATGATGACCGATGGTCTCAAACTCGCTGCCGGTAACAGCCTGAGTGGCTTGCTGGCGCGCTGGACCCATACGCGCCTGCGCGGGCTTGGTGCCGGGCTGCTCATTACCGCGGTGGTGCAGTCCTCCAGCGCGGTCACAGTGGCCACCATCGGCTTCGCCAACGCCGGGATTCTCAGCCTGGAACGGGCCATCTGGGTGATTTTCGGCTCCAACGTGGGCACCACCATGACGGCGTGGATCGTTGCACTGGTCGGTTTCAAGCTGGATATCGAGGCCTTTGCGCTGCCCCTGGTGGGCATTGGTGCGCTTTTGAAAATGGCCGCCGGTCACAGCCGGCGCAGTTCCTATGGCGTGGCGCTGATTGGCTTTGCGCTGCTGTTTCTGGGTATAGGCACCCTGAAGTCGGCCTTCGAGGGCTTGGCGACCGGTTTTGCTCTGCCCGGAGTCGATACCCTCACCATGCGCAGTCTGCTGCTCTACGTGGCGATCGGCTTTGGCCTGACGGCCCTGATGCAGTCTTCCAGCGCGGCGATGGTGGTCGCGCTCAGCGCCGCCGAGAGCGGATTGGTGGAATTGAACGCCGCCGCAGCGGTTGTGATCGGCGCCAACCTCGGCACCACCTCCACTGCCTTGCTGACCATGATTGGCGCCACGGCCAATGCCCGCCGGGTGGCGCTGAGCCATGTGGCATTCAATCTGGTGACGGCGATTGTCGCTCTGTTGTTGCTGCGGCCCTTGCTCTGGCTGGTCGCGGCGTTGCAGGCCGGCGTGGACCTGCAGGCCGGCCCGGCTGTCACGCTGGCCGTTTTCCACACGGTGTTCAACCTGCTCGGTGTCATGTTGATGTGGCCGCTGTCCTCCTGGCTGGTGCGGCAGCTCTCGAGGTGCTTTCGCGCCAGTGAGCAGCGGGCCGCCAGGCCTCGCTATCTCGATAGAAGCACACTGGGCGTCCCGTTCACCGCGGTGAACAGCATGGCGCTGGAGATCCGGCGTATTGCCCTGCTGGCAAGCGAGGGTTTACTGGTTTCCCTGCGCAGTGGGTTCGAGCCGCCGGGGAGGCGGGAGGATATCCAGTCGCTGGCGGATGCCGTGGGCGATTTCTCCTCGCAGCTCAGTCGGGGTTCGCTGACCCCGCTTCTGGTTGAGGCGATTGAACACCTGATCAGCGCCTTGCAGCGCTACATGACATTGTCGGTCATCGCGGTGGGCCTGCAGCAATTGCGAGCGAGTCTCGACAGCCAGGGCTTCGAGGGGCCGTCGGCGGATGCGGTGCATGCCTTTGGACGGCGGGTGGAGGCCTTTGTGCAGGCCTGGCAGGACGGCCTGGAAGAGGGGGGGCAGGAGGCGCTGCCTGACTACGCCGCGATCGATCGCAGCCACGATGAGGCGAAAAGGCTTCTGCTCCGTGAGGCGACCGCCGGTCGACTGGAGATCGAGCACCTGGATCTCTGCCTGCAGTATCTCGATGAGGGGCGGCGGGCGTGCCGGCAACTGGGCAAGGCCAGTACACGTTTGACCCGGTGTATTGCGTCGCTGGAAAGGGGCGAGTCAATGCCCGCCCCGCAGCAGGCGGCCTCAGGCGAGTGATTTCTCGCCGGACTCGACGCTCTGCATGATCAGCGTGTTGATGGTCATGGGGCCGACGCCGCCGGGCACTGGCGTGTAGGCCGCGACGCGCTCGACCAGGGGTGCCAGTTCGATATCGCCGACCCCGCCGGGGTGATAGCCGGCGTCGACAACGACCGCGCCGTCCTTGATCCACTCCGCCCGGATGAATTCCGGTTTGCCCACCGCGCCGACGATGATGTCGGCCTGTTTCACCAGGGAGGGGAGGTCCCTGGTGCGGGAGTGGCAGATAGTGACGGTGGCGTTTTTCTGCAGCAGCATCATCGCCATCGGCTTGCCGAGGATGGGGCTGCGCCCAACCACCACGGCGTGCTTGCCTTCAATGCCGATGTCATAGGCTTCCAGCAGGCGCATGATGCCCTGGGGAGTGGCGCAGCCGTAGGCGTCCTCGCCCATGGCCATGCGGCCGAAGCCGAGGCAGGTAACACCGTCCACGTCCTTGGCCAGGGCGATGGCGTCGAAGCAGGCGCGCTCGTCGATCTGCCCGGGTACCGGGTGCTGCAGCAGGATGCCGTGCACATCGGGGTTGTCGTTCAGCTCCCCGATTTTCGCCAGCAGTTCATCGGTGGTGGTGGAAGAGGGCATCTCCACCGCCAGCGAGTCCATGCCCACCCGGCGGCAGGCATTGCCTTTCATCTTCACGTAGGTGGCGGAAGCGGGGTCGTCACCCACCAGGATGGTGGCGAGAATGGGGGTTTTGCCACCGGACTTTGCCTTCAGCGCCTCGACACGCTGCAGCAGCGCCGCCTCGGTCTGTTGCGCCAGAGCCTTGCCATCGAGTACCAGTGCCGACATGTGTGGATTCCCTGAAGTGAAGAGACAAAATATGGCGGGGGTAGAAGGATTCGAACCCTCGACCCACGGCTTAGAAGGCCGTTGCTCTATCCAACTGAGCTATACCCCCGGAACAGGGCGGGCATTATACAGGGCAGTTTGCCCGAGAAGAACCGCTCGAGGGCAGAACGGCGGGGGAAAAGTGGGGTGGCCGACGGGTCTCGAACCCGCCACCTCCGGAGTCACAATCCGGTGCTCTACCTGATGAGCTACGGCCACCATCGCGGGGCTGAAATCGCTGTTCACCAACTGGCCTGACAGTGGCTGAAAGTTGGTCGGGGTAGAGAGATTCGAACTCCCGACATCCTGCTCCCAAAGCAGGCGCGCTACCAGACTGCGCTATACCCCGAACAGAAATGCGGGGAAGCCGTGCTACCCCTTGATTTCAGGAGGCGCATGATACTGAGGGTGCCCCCGAGCGTCAACGACAATATAGCCTGTTCGCCTTTCCCGCGACGGCCGGCCGCTAGTGAACATCCAGTTCGGCCTCGCAGTCGGCGTCAAGGTCGCGATAGGTAATGGTGCTGGTATTGAAATTGAGGTCGACAAACAGGCGGCAGTAATACTCACCGTGGCGCCAGGCCATGCAGACGCTGCTGTCGCTGGAGTAGTTCAGTTCGAAGTGCCCGTCGAAGGCCGGGTACTGGCAGCCAGCAGCACCAGGGCCGCCATCCACTCGTAGTTGGCGACGGAAATGCCACTCTGCCAGGCCGCACCCGGCAACCCGATGAGGGTGGTGGAAGAAAGGTTGGAGGCGAAGAGGGACAGGACGATCACCGCCGGCCCCAGGCTGCGCCCGGCGAGAAACAGTTCGTCGGTGTCCGGCGCGCGGCGGGTAACGCGCAGGCAGAGCACCAGCAGGACACTGAAATAGACGCCGATGACGACCAGGTCGAGCGTCGCCAGCGAAGTCATGCCCGCGCCCCCGTCCTGTGATTGTGCCTGAAAACGCATGCACCCATAGGACGGGTACATGCAGTTTCCGTCCCAGCCGGTTTGCCCCGGCTGGCGGTTGTCAGAGAACGAGGGTCTTGGTGTAGCTCATTTCGCGAATGGCGTACTTGATGCCCTCGCGGCCCACGCCACTGGCCTTCACTCCGCCAAAGGGAAAGTGTTCGGTGCGGAAGCCGGGGCCGTCATTGACCGCCAGGGTGCCCACTTCCAGTTCCTCGAACAGGTGACGTACCACGGCGAGGTTGTTGCTGAACACGCCGCCCTGCAGGCCGTAGATGCTGTTGTTGATGATGGGGATGATCTCCTCCACATCGGTGAAGCGGTACAGCGGCAGCACCGGGCCGAACACTTCCTCGCGCATCAGCTCGCAGTCCGCCGGGACGTTTTCCAGCACGGTGGGCCAGACAAAGGCCCCCTCGTAGCGGTGCCCCAGCGCCACTGTGGCGCCGGCGTCAACGGCCTGCTGCACGCTGCGCTCAATGGCTTCGGCGGCACGGCGGTTGATCACGGGGCCGACGAAGGTTTCCGGGTCCATCGGATCGCCTACCTTGAGAGCGCCGGCGCGCGCCAGCAGCCGCTCGCGGAAAGTTTCATAGACCGCGCTGTGGATGAACAGGCGCTTGGCGGCGGTGCAGCGCTGGCCGGCGGTGGCCAGGCGGTGGTTGATGGCGGCGTTCACCGCGGCATCGAGGTCGCCGTCGTCCATCACGATCAGGGGGTCGTTGCCGCCCAGTTCCAGCAGGAGCTTTTTATAGCCCGCGGCGGCGGCAATGGCATCGGCCGCGGCGCTGCCGCCGGTAAAATTAATGGCGTCGACAGCCGGGTGGGCATTGAGCCGGTCCATGTCAGCCAGCGCTGGTACACACAGTTGCAGCGCATCCGCGGGCATACCGGCCTCGTAGCACAGTTCGACCAGGCGCCGGGCCGAGGCCGTATTCTGCGGGCCGGGTTTGAACAGGATGGTGTTGCCGGCGGCGTAGGCGGGGCCGATCTTGTGCACAGCGATATTGATGGGAAAATTGAAGGGCGTGATGCACAGCACCGTGCCCAGCGGGCGCCAGCAGACTATGCCGAACTTGCCGCCCATCGGGGCGTAGGCATCGGAGTCCAGGGTTTCGCCGCTGATCTGCCGGGCCTCTTCGCTGCAGGCGATGGCGGCATTGGTCGCGCGCTTCATCTCTACCCTGGCGTCGGTTATGGTCTTGCCGGTTTCGCGGGTGATCAACTCAGCCAGTGCTTCGCTGTTGGCCGCCAGCAATTCTGCCAGCTTCCCCAGCACGGAAGCCCGCTCACACGCGGGCGTCTTGCGCAGTGCCTGCCGTCCGCTCTGCAACAGGGCGAGAGAGGCCTCCACTTCCTGCCAGGTGGTGTGGGGGTATTCCCCCAGCAGGCTGTTGTCGTAGGGATTGGTGACGGTATAGGTTGCAGACATTTCAGACTCCCATCTGTATCAATTGGTAGCCGATGCGCAGGGCCGCCAGCATCAGGGCCAGGCGCATCAGTTGCAGAAAGTGCCGGGTGCTCACCCGCGCCAGCAGGATCAGCCCGAGGCGGGCGCCGACCACGGCGGACACTGTGAGCAGCAAGATCAGCCCGGCATTGTCGATGAAGGAAAAGCCCAGGTACAGGTAGGCCGGTACCTTGGTCAGGTGGGCGAACATCTGCATCAGCGACTTGTTGCCGACGATTTCCTCCTTGCTGAGGTCGTCGCGCAGGAAGAACACCGCCAGCAGCGGGTCGATGGCGCCGACCAGAATCCCCATGCCGCCGGTGATCAGGCCCACCCAGAAGAAACCCCGGTCGGGAATCTTCAGGTCCGGCAGCCGGGCCGGTTTGAACAGGGTGTACAGGATGAGTCCGGCCAGCAACAGCAGGGGAAAGAACTCGCCGATATAGCGCACGATAAACAGGGTGGTGGCCGCCGCGCCAAGCGTCGCGCCGACCGCAAAGGGCAGGCACATGCGCCAGCGGATGTGGCGGCGCAGGAACCAGCTCCGGGCGGCGTTGTTGAATACCTGCACCGCGCCGTGAATGGGCACCAGCACGCGCAGTGGCAGGCACAGGCTCATGGCCGCAAACATCAGCACGCCGCCGGCCATGCCGGTGACAGAGCTGATCAGGGAGGCGAAGGCCGTGGCGATAACCAGCCACAGCAGCGCTCCCTGGGAAAGGTCGACCACGTCCATTGAAACCCGCCGCAACACCCGGAGAAAGTGACAGGCACCATGCTAGGGCCGGCGCCCGTTCCGGCGTAGGTCCAGGGAAGGGGACTTATGGGTCCACTGGCGGGGCGCTGCTCGCGCAACCTGCTGGTGCTGGTGCAGGCCAGCCGAAGTCCTCGATCAGCCGCTGGAAAACAGCATCCAGCGGAGCCTGCAGCGTGAGCGGCGCACCGCTGAGCGGGTGTTGCAGGTGCAGTTCGCTGCAGTGCAGCAGCAGGCGGGGCGCATGGAGCCGGGTGGCGAAAAAGCGGTTGTGCACGCCCTTGCCGTGTTTGGCGTCGCCGATGATGGGATGCCCGATGTGCTTCATGTGGCGACGCAACTGGTGCCTGCGGCCGCTCAGGGGCTCCAGCGCCACCAGCGAATAGCGCGCGCTGGGATAGCGGTCCACGGCGTAGGGAAGTTCCACGCAGGCGAGACGGCGATAGCGGGTGAGGGCCTCCCGGGGCGGGCCCCGGTCCTGGTCCAGCATGGGGTCGGGATCGTCGCGGATGGGGTGGTCGATGTCGCCCTGTTCCGGGCAGTAGCCGCGCACGATGGCAAGGTAGTGCTTTTCCACCTGGCGCTGTTCAAACTGGCGCGACAGCAGGCGCGCCGTATCGCTGTCCAGGGCGAACAGCAGGGCGCCGGAGGTGGGCTTGTCCAGCCGGTGCACCGGGTAGACGCGCTGCCCCAGCTGGTCCCGCAGCAACTGCAGGGCGAAGCGGGTTTCCCGCCGGTCGATGGGGCTGCGGTGTACCAGTAATCCGGAGGGCTTGTCGATGGCGACCAGGTACTCGTCCCGGTAGAGCAGGGACAGGGGTTCCTCTGTTGCGCCGGTGTCCCCGGTCATCGCTGGGTGCCCCGGCCGGGTGTCAGCAGGGCGGCATGGCGCACCGGGGAGGCAGTGACGGCCAAACGGAACAGCGGCGGCACCAGGAAGAAGGAAATCACCGTCGACAGCAGAACACCACCCGCGATGGCCATGGCAAAGGGCGGCCAGAACTGGCTGCCCTCCAGGATCAGGGGCAGGAAGCCGCCGAAGGTCGTCACCGTGGTGGAGACGATATGCCGACTGGAATCCATCACCACCCTGCGCACTGCAAGGGGATCGCCGCCACAGGCGTGGGGGTCCTCCTGCAGCGCGGTCATGATGATAATGGCGGCGTTGATTGATACACCGATGGATCCGATCACCCCGATCATCGCCTGCACCCCGAAGGGGTAGCGGAACAGGGCCAGCGACAGCAGGCTCAAGCCCAGTGAGCACACAAACACCAACCCGGCAATGGCGGACAGGCGCCAGGAGTTGAACGTCAGCACAATGGTGGCCAGCATGGCGGCGAGGATAGTGCCCATGGGGGCCATGATCTGTTCCACCACGTCGGCACGCACATCGGAGTCGCCGCCAAAACGGTAGTGATAGCCGGCCGGCAGGGCGATGGGGTTGGCGGCGAGATCGGCCTGCAGGCTTTTCAGCGCTTCTTCCGGCAGTACGCCGCGCATCAGGTAGGCCTGCACGATATTCACCCGTTCGCCATTCTTGCGCGAAATCGGGCTGGAAGAGGGCAGGAGTTGCGGTTCGCCGAGCACGCCGAGGGCTACGCCGCCCGGTCCCTCGCCGCCTGCGGCGGCGCCGGCAATGCGCAGTGAGGCGATGTCCCCGGCGCTGCCCCAGTCATCTTCTGTCAAGCGCACGCGCACCGGCAGGCGCTGGGTGTCTTCCAGCAATTCGCCGGCGGTGAGACCGCGCAGGCTGGCGTCGAGGGTGTTGGCGGCGTCCGCCAGGCTCAGGCCTGCCAGCTGCGCCCGCCCCTCGTCCACATTGAATACCAGTTTCGGGGCGCCGCCGGACAGGCTGGCGTTGGAGTGGGTGACATCGGGGACCTGCTCCAGGCGCTGGCGAAACTGCTCCCCCAGCTCCCGCAGGCGATCCAGGTTGGGGCCGTAAATTTCCACTTCCAGCGGCGCCATCACCGGCGGCCCCTGGTCGATGCCGCGCACGATCACCCGGGCCTGGGGGAACTCCCGGTCCACTTCTTTCTGCAGGCGACGGATCAGGTTGTCGGTCTGGTTCTCGTCACGCGTCAGCACCAGCGCCTCGGCCCAGCTGGCGATGCCCTCCCGCGTGCGGTACATGTTGTAGTAAAAAGCCGGCGGGCTCTCGCCGAGTGTCCAGTCCACGCGCCGTACCAGCGGTTCTTCGCGCAGTTTAGCGTCCAGCTGCCTGACCAGCGCCTGGGTATCGTAGATGGAGCGACCGTCGGGCAGCTTGACCTGCACGTACATCTGGTCGCGGTCGGTGCCGGGGAAGAACTGGGCGGTGAGGCTGGGGAAGGCGAGGAAGCCGGCGACCGGTAGCGCCAGGGCCAGGGCAACAGAGGCGCCGGGGTAGCGCAAAGCCCGGTCCAGGGTGTCGCTGAGCAGGCGGCCGCCGCGGCCGCTGTCCATTCCCTGTTCCCACCAGTGGTGTTCCCGTTTCAGGCTGCCGGGAATCAGTCGCGCGGCGAGTACCGGTGTCAGGGTCATGGCCAGCAGCAGGGAGGAGCCGAGCATCACCACCACCGCCTTGGCGATACTGCCCATAAAGTCGCCCGAGGGGCCGGGCAATACCACCATGGGCATAAAGGCCAGGATCGTGGTGAGGGTGCTGGAGAGCAGGGGTATGCGAAGCCGGTGCACCGAGGCGGTGATGGCCTGCAGCGGCGTCTCGCCTCGCTGCAGGTGCTTGCGGATTTCGTCGGTCATTACGATGGAGCCGTCCACCACCAGCCCCAGAGCCACAATCAGGCCGGTTACTGACATCTGGTGAATGGCCACGCCCCAGTAGTACAGCAGGGTCATGGACATCAGGCCGCACAGGGGCAGGATGACGGCGACAACCACCGCGGCGCGCCAGCCGAGTGTGGCCAGCAGGACCAGCAGCACCAGCGCCACACCCATGACCAGGTTTTCAATTACGCCCTGCAGGCGGGCCTCGGTGTAGATGCTCTGGTCATAGGTGGTAACGACCTCCAGGCCTGCCGGGGCCTGCTCGCGCCATGCGCTGACAAAGGCCGCGAACTGCCGGCTCCAGCTGTCCACCTGCAGGCCGTCGGACATGGCCACGGCGACCAGGATGCCGGGTTTGCCGTTGACCATAGCCATGGCCGGTGGCGGCGTGGTGCGGGCCTTGTAGACCCGGGCGATATCGCCGATGCGCACACTGCCGCTGTTACCGCCTGCACGCAGCGAGACATCGCGTATCCGCGCCAGGGAGTCGAATTCGCCGGCCACTTCCACCAGCAGGTCGTTGCCGGCGCCACTGGCGCGGCCGGCGGAAATCTTCGGGTCCGCCTGCTGCAGGGCCTGTGCCACCTGGGCCAGGCTGAGGCCGCGGGAGGCGAGGGCGGCTTCGTCCACGGCCACCCGCACTTCCTCGGCGGGTTCGCCGTACAGGTCCACCCGCTCGGTGCCGCTGACATTGCGCGCCGCATCCGCCAGGTCCAGCGCCATACGATGTAACAGGGACAGGCTCACCTCGCGATCGTCGGCGGCGCTCAGGGCCAGAATGGTGGTGTAGGCGGTGAGGCGGTCATCGTCAAAGCGGGGGGCACTCGCGCCCGGCGGGAAGCGATCTGACACCTCGCCGAGGGTGTCGCGGATCTCAGTCCAGGCGCGCTGGATATCCTGCTTCGACAGGGTTTCCTCCAGCTTGATATTAAGGAAGGAGACGCCGGCCGAGGAGGTCGAGCTGATTTCGTCGATCTCCGGAATGCGGCGCAGCTCGTCCTCCAGCGGACGGGTGAGCAGGGCCTCTACCCGGCCCGGCGGCGCGCCCGGGAAAAAGGTGGTCACCGTGGCCAGGAAGTTGGTGATGCTGGGGTCTTCCTGGCGCCCGATCGAGCGCATGCTGCTGATGCCGGTGGCGAGGATGATAATGACCAGCAGCGTCACGAAGCGGCGGTGACGAAACAGTACCTGGGCCAGCATGTCAGCGCTCCAGCGGGGTCACGGCGGACCCGGCGGCGATACGATGCAGGCCCTCCGCCACCACCGCCTGCCCGTCCGCCAGGGTGCCGCGCACGAAGGCGCGATCCCCGCGCAGTTCCAGCACCTCGACCACCTCGCGTTCAGTGCGCCAGGTCTGTTCATGCTGATTGACCGCCAGTACATTCCACACGCCGCGCTGGCCCTCCAGCAGGGCGCTGACGGGCAGCCAGCCGCCGCGCTGGGCAATGTCCCTCTGCAGCAGCAGGGTGATGGCCTCGCCGTCGAGCGCGGCCTGCTCCGGGGGCAGTTCGAACACGGCCACGGCGGCGCGGGATACCGGGTCCAGGTCCGGGCGCACCGAGCGCAGTGTCCCCTGCAGTACGTCACCCCGCCAGCGCAACGGGTAGGCCTGGCCCGGCGCCAGGGTGGCGGCCAGTTCCGGGGTGACACCGATATGGGCCTCCCGCGCTCCGCCCTGGATCAGGCGCAGGATGCGGGTGCCGGGGGCGACGACCGCGCCGGTATCGATATAGAGGGCGGCGACAATGCCGTCATAGGGCGCGCGCAGGGCCATCTTTTCCAGTTCGATGTCGAGCTGCTCCAGTTGCGCGCTGACCGCCTTGCGCTGGGCCGCCAGAGCCTGGGCGCGCAGGCGGGTTTCATCGAAAGCCTCCCGCGATACCGCGCCACTGGCCTGCAAATCCTGCTGGCGCTGCGCTTTCAGTCGCGCCAGTTCCAGGTCGGCCTGCAGGGTTTCCAGCTCAGCCGCGGCGGCCTTGCGCCGGGACTGCAGCAGGCGGTCGTCCAGTTGCGCCAGAATGTCGCCCGCGCGCACAACGCTGCCCTCGTGGACTGGCATGCTGGCCAGTTGCCCGGCGGACTCGAAACCCAGGTCGGCGCGGCGCGGCGCTTCAGTCACGCCGAGAAAGCGGCGCTCTTCCGAATAGCTGTCCTGCAGACGAAAGACGGTGGTGGCGACTGGCAGGGGATCGGCATGCTGGCGCGAGACAGCGGCATCGGCTCGCCACTTCAGCAGGCTGCTGAGGCCAATGGCCAGCGCCAGGGCGACGGCAATGCCGATCAGGGTTTTTGGCAGGTTGGCCGCTGTTGGAAAGGAGGGCATGGAAGGCGTCCGGACAGAGTCGGTGGTGACAATGCCCAGATGTTAGAGCCTTTAACATGGGTGTCAAGGCCGGTCGAATCGCCGCATTTGCGGGCCTGTTCGCTCCCGGCCTTGCAGGGTGTGGGCCTTTCAGACACAATACGCGCCCTCTGCATCTGGCTCCCCGGTAAATTCAGGGAAATTCGCACGACGCAGACGCTGTGGTGGCCCGGACGGTCCCCTCGCAACGATAGGTAGTGAACCCCGCCAGGCCCGGAAGGGAGCAACGGTAGTTACTGATTCGTGTGCCGGGGTGTGGCTGTTCGGGTCGCCTCCACTTCCCTCCCATCACAGCCATCCGTTTAACCCGTTTCTGCCGCGGCGGCAGCGCTTGTGCGCCTGAAGCGCCCCGGCTTCCTTTCCCGCGTCGCCGCCGCTGGTGTATCCTAGCCCCTTTTGCAGTAAGGCAACCCCCGGCATGTCCTATCAGGCTCTGGCACGCAAATGGCGACCGAAAAGCTTTCGCGAAATGGTGGGCCAGGAGCATGTATTAAAGGCCCTGATCAACGCGCTGGATCACGATCGCCTGCACCATGCCTATCTCTTCACCGGCACCCGCGGCGTCGGTAAAACCACGGTTGCCCGCATTTTTGCCAAGTGCCTGAACTGTGACGAGGGTGTCACCTCCGAACCCTGCGGCAAATGCGGTTCCTGCCTGGAGATCGCCGAGGGCCGGAGCGTCGACCTGCTGGAGGTGGACGCCGCCTCCCGCACCAAGGTCGAGGACACCCGGGAACTGCTGGAAAACGTGCAGTACGCGCCGACGCGGTCGCGCTACAAGGTCTACCTCATCGACGAGGTGCACATGCTTTCCGCCAGCAGTTTCAATGCCCTGCTGAAAACCCTCGAGGAGCCGCCGCCCCACGTCAAATTTCTGCTGGCCACCACCGATCCGCAAAAGTTGCCGGCCACGGTGCTGTCCCGCTGCCTGCAGTTCAACCTGAAGAACATGCCGCCGGAGCAGGTAGTTGGTCACCTGAAGTATGTGCTTGACCAGGAAATGGTCAGCTTCGAGGAACCGGCCCTGTGGCTGCTCGGCCGCGCCGCCGCAGGCAGTATGCGCGATGCCCTCAGCCTGACCGACCAGGCTATCGCCTTTGGCTCCGGCGCCCTGCGCGAAAGCGAAGTGCGCACCATGCTGGGCACGGTGGATCTCACCTTTGTTTACCAGGTACTGGAGGCGGTGGTGTCCGGGGAGCCGGAAGCCTGCCTGCAGGTGGTCGCCGCCATGGGCGAACACGCGCCGGACTTTGAATCCAGCCTGGAAGAACTGATCACTCTCCTGCACCGGGTGGCCCTGGCCCAGGTGGTGCCGGCGGCGGTGGACAACAGTTGGGGCGATGCCGAGCGCGTGAAATCGCTGGCGGGCAGCATGAGTGCCGAAGACGCCCAGCTCTACTACCAGATGGCCATCAACGGCAAGCGCGACCTGCCGCTGGCCGGCGACCCCCGCAGCGGCTTCGAAATGATCCTGCTGCGCATGCTGGCCTTTCGCCCGGCCGTTGCCATTGAAACCGCGGCCTCCAGCGCCGCGCTGACCCAGGCCGCCGGGGAGGAGGGCGGCCCCGCGGTAAAAAAGCCTGAAGCCACCCCGGAACCGGCGCCGGCACAAACTGCGTCGGTGCCCGAGCACCCTCCCGCTGAAGCGCCCCCCCTGAATGCCGGGCCAGCGCACAGCGATGCGCCGGAGCCGGCCATAAGCAGGGCAGCGCAAGGCGAGCGCCCGCGGGAAGGCACCGGACTCAGTGGCAGCCAGCGCGAGGACTCGCCGCGAATTTCTCCGCTCGCCGGGCTACTGGCGACTGAGGCAGGCGCGCAGGCAGAACAGGCGCAGGCCAGTGAACCGGCTGGTGCCGGCGAGCCTGTTGCGCCAATACACCCGCGCCCCGCCAATGCCATGTCGCTGGACGCCCTTTCGCCAGCCACCTGGCCTGAATTACTGGAGCAACTCGGGCTGGTGGGCATTGTCTATAACATTGCGTCCAACTGTGAATTGCGCGAGGTGGCCGGCAGCAACCTGGACTTTGTTCTGGACGAGCACAACGCCACCCTGTTCAACAGCGGCCACACCGACCGTGTGCGATTGGCCCTGACCAACTATTTCGATAGCGAGTTCAAGGTCAGCATTACAGCCGGAGCCCTGCAGGGAGAAACGCCCGCGATACGCAGCCGGCGCCTGGCCGAGGAGCGCCAGCGCGAGGCCGTCGCTGCGATTGAGAGCGACCCGGTACTGCAGGGGCTGATCGAACGTTTTGACGGCGAGCTGTTGCGCGAATCAATAGCCCCCCTGGACAACTGAGAGAGAACGAACATGAAAGGCAATCTGTCGGATCTGATGCAGCAGGCGCAGAAAATGCAGGCCGATATGCAGAAGAAACAGGAAGAACTGGCCCTGGCCGAAGTGACCGGTGAAGCGGCGGCCGGCCTGGTGACGGTCGTCATGAACGGCCGCCACGACGTGCGCAGGGTCCATATCGACGACAGCGTGCTGTCCGAGGACAAGGCCATGCTGGAGGATCTGCTGGCGGCGGCGGTGAACGATGCCGTGCGCAAGGTGGAGCAGAAGAATCGCGAGGCGATGTCCGGCCTGGCCGCCGGACTCAACCTGCCCGCCGGCTTCAAGATGCCGTTCTAGGGGCGGCGAATGAAATTCAGTCCCGCCCTGCTGGAGTTGATCGAGGCGCTGCGCTGCCTGCCGGGCGTCGGCCCCAAGTCGGCCCAGCGCATGACCCTGCACCTGCTGGAGCGCAACCGCGAGGGGGCAGAGGTACTGGCCAGGGCCCTGCTGCAGGCGGTGGAGAAGGTTGATCACTGCCAGCGTTGCCGCAACTTCACCGAGCTGGCCGTCTGTGAAATCTGCGCCGATACGCGCCGCGATCACAGCACCATCTGTGTGGTGGAGACACCGGCCGATGTGCTCGCCGTTGAGCAGAGCAGCAGTTACCGCGGCCTGTATTTCGTGCTCATGGGGCACCTGTCGCCCATCGACGGCATTGGCCCGGCTGAAATCGGCCTCGACCGTTTCCAGCAGCGAGTGCTGGAGGAGGGAATCAATGAAGTGATCCTCGCCACCAATCCCACGGTGGAGGGGGAGGCCACGGCCTACTACCTGACCGACATGCTGTTGCCACGGGGTGTCAAAGTATCGCGCATCGCCCACGGGGTACCACTTGGCGGTGAACTTGAATATGTGGATGGCAACACCCTGGCGCACGCTTTCAGCGGCCGCAGGCAGGTTGATCCGGGACACCAGTAGCGAGCAGTGTGAATGAGCAGTAACAGCAAGCAGCAATGGCAGTTGATTGAAGACAGCAGGACCCTGGAGCAGGTGCTGGCGGACAGTGCCGGCGCCGACGCGGTGGCGGTGGATACCGAGTTCATGCGCCGCAATACCTTCTACCCCCAGGTGGCGCTGTTGCAGCTGTGTTTTGGCGACACCGCCTGGTTGATCGACCCGCTGGCGATCGACGATCTCGGCGCCATTATCGACCTGATGGAAGATCGCTCTGTAGTGAAGGTGCTGCATTCGCCGAGCGAGGACCTCGAGGTGTTCAGTCAGTGGCTCGGTGTGCTGCCCGAGCCCCTGTTCGATACCCAGCGTGCCGCCGCGCTGCTGGACCGGGGTTTCGGTATCGGTTACCGGGGGCTGGTGGAGTCTGTGTGCGGCGTGGACCTGCCCAAGGACGAAACCCGCTCCGACTGGCTGCAGCGCCCGCTCAGCGAGGCGCAATGCCAGTACGCCGCCCAGGATGTGCTCTACCTGCTGGCGGTTTACCACGAGTTGCACCAGGCCTGCGCGGCAGCGGGCAAGCTCGACTGGGTGCTGGCCGATGGTGGCGATGCCGTGGCCGCCCACCTGGCCGGCCCGGAACCCTATTACCTGCGCATCAAGAACGCCTGGAAGCTCAATGCGCGTCAGCTCGGCGCCCTGGCGGCCATCAGCGAATGGCGTGAGAGAACCGCTCGCGAGCGGGACAAGCCCCGCTCCTGGATCATTGCCGACGCCGACTGCCTGCAGATTGCCCGCACCCTGCCGGAGACGCGCGAGCAGTTGCGCGCCGCGGTTGAGCTGCCGCCGGCGGCCCAGCGGCGCTATGTCGACGAGGTCCTGGAGGTGCTGGCCGCGCAGCGGGAATTGCCCGACGAAGCCATGCCGGCAGTACTGCCCCCGCCCCCCGCGGCGCGGGAGCGAGACCTCGCCAAGCGCCTGAAACAGGAGGCGAGAATCATTGCCGGCAAGCTGCAGGTGGCGCCGGAAATCCTCCTCAACAGCCGCGACTACGACGCCCTGGTGAGACTTGCCGGGGGCGGGACCCTGGGAGAGGAACCCCGGCACTGGCAGGGCTGGCGCCGGGAGCCGGTGCTGGAGCCGTTGCGCGCCCTGCTGGCGGAGTCGCGGCGATGAAGCGCCTGTGCGAAATATTCCGCAGCTCGCGCAAGCCGGAGACGTATCTCTATGTCGATCGCGCCCGCGGGCTCGAGGATGTGCCCGAGGAGCTGTTGCAGCAGTTTGGTGAGCCCGTCCCGGTGATGGTTCTGCTGCTGGGGCCCGATCGCAAACTGGCCCGGGCCAATGCCGCCGACGTGCTGGCGAAGATCGAGCAACAGGGTTTCTACCTGCAGATGCCGCCCACCGAGGCGGAGTTACTGCGCCGCGAGCGGGCCGATGGCTGAATGGTGGGACACGCTTCCCCTCGAAGCCCTGGATCGCCAGCAGTGGGAGTCGCTCTGCGACGGTTGCGCCAAGTGCTGCCTGCACAAGCTGGAGGACGAGGACAGCGGCGAGATCTTTTACACCAATGTGCACTGCCGTCTGCTGGACGAAGCCAGTTGCCGCTGCAGTGATTACCCCCGGCGTTTGCAGCGTGTCCCCGACTGTGTCCAGCTCACGGCGCAAAGTCGCGATGCCTTTGACTGGCTGCCCGACACCTGCGCCTATCGTTTACGCGCCCATGGAGATTCGCTGCCGGAATGGCACCCGCTGGTGACGGGCGACCCGGACAGTGTCCACGCCGCCGGTATCTCGGTCCGCGGACGGACGGTCTCGGATGAATATGTCCACCCCGATGGTTATGATGAACACATCGTTAACTGGGTTGAGTAGGAGAGAACCCTGTGCTCAATGAACAGAGTTATCACATCGCCATGGCAGCTTATCTCGGCGCCGCCGTGCTGGCGCTGGTACTGTTTGCCTTCTGGCTGCGCAAGAGCTGGCGCCCGGCCTGGATTGGTCTTGTGGTGTTGCTGGGGGCAGCCCTGCTGCTGACCCCGGCTTTTCCCGAGGCCGGGGTGGAAACCCTGGCGCCGGCCCTTATCGTCGCGGTGTTCCAGTGGTTGACGGTGGATATCTCCGCCGCGGAGCACGCCCTGCGACCGCTGGCCGTTATGGTCGGCGCGGCGCTGGTGCTGGCCCTGCTGCTCGGATTGACCGTTCTGCGTCACCGTCGCGTGCCCGCAACGCGGGATGAGGATGCCGAAGCGGCCTGAGTGCACCCGTAGTGATGAAATCCATGCCATTTAGCCTTGCCGCCCTGATGCGGGGCCTGATGCTGCTGTTGCTGGTACTGCCCGCGCTGTCGCTGCAGGCCGACCCCGCGGCGCGGGCCCTGCGTCCCGATCTGCGCCTGCTGATCGATATATCCGGCAGCATGAAACAGTCAGATCCGGAGAATCTGCGTGGCCCGGCGCTGGAACTGATCGTGCGCCTGCTACCCGATGGCGCCCGGGCCGGGGTGTGGACCTTCGGCGAGTCGGTGGAGGTGCTGGTTCCCCACGGCGAAGTGGACAGCGCCTGGCGTGAGCGGGCGCGAGCGGCAGTGGCCGCCATCGATAACTCGGGGCAGCGCACCAATATTCCCGCGGCGCTGGCCGCGGCCACCTACGACCTGGGCAGTATGGACCCGCGCTATCGCAGCAGTATTGTTCTGCTGACAGACGGCAAGGTCGATGTCGCCGCATCGCCGATGGCCAATGCCACTGCAGCGCGTCAGGTGCTGAGCGAAACAGCGCCGCAGCTGGGGGCAACGGGCATCCCGGTGCACACCATTGCCCTGTCGGACGAAGCGGACTGGACCTTCCTGCGCTCGCTGGCCCGGGAGAGCCGCGGCATTGCCGAGAAGGCGAGTACGCCCGACCAGCTGTCGGGCATTTTTGTGCAGTCGCTGGAAATGGTCGCGCCGGCGGCCCAGGTGCCGCTGGAGAGCGGCCGCTTCCAGATCGACGACAGTGTCGAAGAGTTTACCGTGCTGCTGTTTTTTGACGGGGAGGCAGAGGCAATGTCGCTGCGCGCGCCCGACGGCAGTCGATTACAGGCGGACAACGGCGCCGCTGCCGACTGGTTTGTCGCCGAAGGTTTCGCCCTGGTGACGGTACGTCAGCCGCAGCCCGGCAGCTGGAGCCTGGCCGCCCCGGATGGGGCGCGCATCAAAGTCACGGTGATCGCCGACCTCAATATCGAGATCGATCCGCTGCCCAACAGCATGCCGGCGGGGCGGGCCAGTGAACTGGGGCTGCGCCTGCGCGACGGCGACAGAGTGCTCAGCGACCCCGCTGTGCTGGGGATGTTCGGCATTACGCTGTCGATTTCCGGGCCCAACGGATACCGCGAGGATATTGCCGTCAGTGAACGCTACGGCGTGCCGGAAACCGGGGAGTACCGGATCAGCATTCCGGCATTTGCCGCGGCGGGGCGCTACCAGCTGGTCGCCCGGGTGTCCGGTGAGACGCTGCAGCGTGAGCTGCCCATGCATATTGAGGTAACCGCCGATCCCGCGGAGAGCACCATCAGCTCACGCCCGGCCGAGCTGCCCGACGCCAGCCTGACGATACCGATGCTGACTCTGGCGGCAGTGGTGGCCGCGATCGGCTTCATCGCCTGGTGGATTTCCCGGCGCCGCCGCAAGCGCCGGCTGGCACTGTGGGAGCAGCGTTTTCGCGACAATGGCGAGGCGCTCGACGACCCCGCCATGGACGGTGTGAGTGCGGCGCCGGAGGACAGCGCTCCTCGCTGAGTGCTTGCACGGGCTGCGCCCGCTCGCTAATCTTGCACGCTTTGCCCGATTCAGGTGACACACGAGTATGAAATTCGAAGGGACAGAACGCTACGTAGCGACAGATGATTTGCGCATGGCGGTAAACGCCGCGGTTACCCTGCAGCGCCCGCTGCTGATCAAGGGGGAGCCCGGCACCGGCAAGACCATGCTGGCGGAGGAAGTGGCACAGGGGCTGGGCAAGCGCCTGATCCAGTGGCATATCAAATCTACCACCAAGGCACAGCAGGGCCTGTACGAATACGATGCGGTATCGCGCCTGCGCGATTCCCAGCTCGGTGACGAGAAAGTCCACGACATCGCCAACTACATCAAGAAGGGCAAGCTGTGGGAGGCCTTCGACGCCGACGAGCAGGTGGTCCTGCTGATCGACGAGATCGACAAGGCTGACATCGAGTTCCCCAACGACCTGCTGGTGGAACTGGACCGCATGGAGTTCTTCGTCTACGAGACCGGCGAGACCATCAAGGCAAAACAGCGCCCGATCATCATCATCACCTCCAACAACGAAAAGGAGCTGCCGGACGCCTTCCTGCGCCGCTGCTTCTTTCACTTCATCAACTTCCCCGATCGCGACACCATGCGCCAGATCGTGGACGTGCACTACCCGGGTATCACCCAGGAACTGGTGCAGGATGCGCTGGAGGTGTTCTTCGACCTGCGCGCCATTCCGGGGCTGAAGAAGAAGCCGTCCACATCCGAGCTGATCGACTGGCTGAAGTTGCTGATGGCTGACGATATTCCCGACGAGTTGTTGAAAGAGCGCGACCACAGCAAAGCCATTCCGCCGCTCTATGGCGCGCTGCTCAAGAACGAACAGGACGTCCACCTGCTGGAGCGCCTGGCCTTCATGCACCGGCGAGAAAACCGCTAGATTGCGCCCATGTTGATTAACTTCTTCCAAGGCCTGAAAGACGCCGGCGTACCTGTCACTACGCGGGAGCTGCTCGACCTGATGGAAGGGCTGAAGCGGCACGTGGCCTTTGGCAGTATCGACGAGTTCTACTACTTCAGTCGCACCTGCATGGTGAAGGACGAGAAGTACTTCGATCGCTTCGACCGCGCCTTCGGCCTGCACTTCCGCGAGCTGGAGGAACTCGATGACATCATCGAGGCGCTGATCCCCGACGACTGGCTGCGCAATGAATTCATGAAGCAGCTGTCGCAGGAGGAGAAGGATAAAATTGAATCCCTCGGCGGGCTGGAGAAGCTGATCGAGGAATTCAAAAAACGCCTGGACGAGCAAAAAGAACGCCACGAAGGCGGCAACAAGTGGATTGGCACCGGGGGCACCTCGCCTTTTGGCCAGCAGGGCTACCACCCCGAGGGTATTCGCGTTGGCCCCAACGGCGGCAACAAGAAAGCCGTCAAGGTCTGGGACAAGCGCGATTTCAAAAACCTCGATGACGGCGTTGAACTGGGCACCCGCAATATCAAGGTGGCCCTGCGTCGCCTGCGCAAGTTCGCCCGCACCGGCGCCGCCGATGAGCTGGATCTCGACGACACCATACGTTCCACGGCGCGCAACGCCGGGCTTTTGGACATCAAGATGGTGCCCGAGCGCCACAATGCGGTGAAAGTGCTGATTTTCTTCGATGTGGGCGGCTCCATGGACCCCCACGTCAAGGTCTGCGAAGAGCTGTTCTCGGCGGCGCGCACCGAGTTCAAGCACATGGAGTACTTCTACTTCCACAACTTCATCTACGAAAGCGTGTGGCGCAACAATATCCGCCGTCACAACGAGCGCACGCCGCTGCTCGACGTGATGCACAAGTACAGCCACGACTACAAGGTGATCTTTGTCGGCGATGCCGCCATGTCGCCCTACGAAATCGTCCAGCCCGGCGGTTCGGTGGAGCACTGGAACGAGGAGTCCGGCGAGGTGTGGATGCGTCGCCTGCGGGAAACCTACGAGAAGGTCATCTGGATCAACCCGGTGCCGGAGGAGGAGTGGGAGTGGACGCAATCCACCGCCATCACCCATCAGTTGCTGGAAGGCCACATGTACCCGCTGACCCTGAAAGGCCTGGAAGAGGGCATGGGTTTCCTCTCCCGCTGACGCCGAATACGCTGGAGCGCCCGTCGGGCGCGACAGACCACCTGTGCACGCATAGGCCAGGGCGGCTATGCTGGCGGTTCATTGCTGCCGGAGACTGCCTGTTGTGAAATTCTTTCGTCGTTTACTCGCAGGTGCAGCCGCGCTGGTACTGCTGGCTGTGGCGGGGCTAGCGGTTGCCCTGTCCTACACAGCTCCCTGTCCCGATGTCAGCGCGGAGCACCCCACGCAGAACGGCATGCGCAGCGCGGTCTACCGCTGCTACGGTGGGCCGGAAGTGGTCCGGCTTGAGGCGCTGCCCCTTCCTGAACCCGCCCGTGACGAAGTGCTGGTGCAGGTGAAAGCAGCGAGCGTCAACCCCCTGGACTGGCACCACCTGCGTGGCCAGCCTTACTTCATGCGTCTGATGACCGGGATTGGCCGCCCCGAGCGTCATCACCTCGGCGTCGATTTTGCTGGTACCGTGGTGGCGGCGGGCGCCGATGTCACACGCTTCCAGCCCGGCGACCGGGTATTTGGCGGCCAGACCGGGGCATTTGGCGAGTACGTTACATTGCGGGCAGCCGGTTCCATTGCGGCGATGCCCGAGGGCGTCGGCTTCGCCGAGGCGGCGGCAGTGCCCATCGCGGCAGTGTCTGCGCTGCAGGCTCTGCGCGATGCCGGCGGGGTGAAGGCCGGCGATCGCGTGCTGGTCAACGGAGCCTCCGGGGGCGTAGGGTCGTTTGCCGTACAACTGGCTCGCAATATGGGAGCAGAAGTCACCGGGGTGTCCAGTACACGCAACCTTGACCTGGTACTCGGCCTCGGTGCCGATGCCGTTATTGATTACACGCAACGCGATTACACCCGCGGCGAGGAGCGCTGGGATGTGATTATCGACGCCGTCGGCAATCACGGCTCGGCTGCCAATCAGCGGGCGCTGGTGCCGGGCGGCACACTGGTGATGGTCGGGGCGGGCGAGGGCGACTGGGTCGGTCCACTGCTGAATATCGCCGGCGCGATGCTGCGTTCCCGGCTTGGGGATGAAGAACTCACGCCCTTCCTGGCGCATCTGAATGGCGATGACCTTGTCTTTCTCGCCGAACTGCTTGGACGCGGTGAACTGTCACCGGTGATCGATCGGCACTATCCGCTGACGGCGATTACCGAAGCTCTCGCGTATTCGGAGTCGGGGCGCGCCAGGGGCAAGATCATCGTCGATGTCGCGGGCGACTAAGCCGGTGGCCTGCAGGTGATTCCAGACCGGCTATCCCTTACACTGCCAGCTGACGTCGCCCGGATAACCATCATATGAAACGTGCTTCGCTGCTCCTGCTCTCCGCCAGTGTGCTGGCGCCCGGTTGTCTGGCCGAGTCCGCCAGCGGCTTTGACCGTCATCAGTTTGCCCTGCAGGCTGGGTATTTTCTGAGTTCCTGGAATACCGGGGTAAGCGTACAGGGCGAAGCCCGGCGCAATCCCCAGATAGACCTTGAAGAGGACCTCGGCTTCGACGAGGACGATGAAACCTACCTGCTGGGCCTGGAGTGGCGTTTCGCCCGCCGGCACAAGATGGTGGTGGGCTACTGGGACTTTCGCCGCGAGGCGAAGGGTGATCTCCAGCGCGATATCACCCTCGGTGACACCACCTTTCCGCTTGGCATTTCCGTTGGATCTGAGTGGGATATCAGTATCGTGCCGGTGACCTACAATTATGCGTTTTATGATACTGAAGCCCTGCAAATCAGGGCTTCGGTCGGCGCCCACTGGACCGGTGTCGAACTGGGTGTTCGCGCTCGTACAGATAGCGGCAACAGTGGCGCCGGCGTACGCCGGCAGGTGTCAGCCAAGGCCGATGCGCCCCTGCCGGTCATCGGTGGCGGCCTGCGCTATCGCCCCTGGCAGAACTGGGAGCTGGGTGCAGACGGCGGCTGGTTCGGGCTCAGTCTGGATATCTCCGGCGGCGACGTGGAGGGCGACATTGTCACCGCCAACGCCTACGTCGAGTACAGCTTCACCGACAACCTGAGCGCCGGCCTGAAGTACACCTATTTCGATATGGACATCGATATCGACAAGGAGCGCTGGGATGGCGGCGTGGAATTCGAATACAGCGGCCCGCAGGTCTATCTGGGCCTGCGCTTCTAGATTTCCATCTGCCCGGCGTAGGCAATCAGGCTGGCTGTAACGGCCACGTTCAGGGATTCCACTCCATTGCGCATGGGGATGGACAGCCCCCGGCTCGCCGTCTTCTGCACGGCGCCGGAGACGCCGTCGGTCTCGTTGCCCAGTACGTAGACACAGCGCCCCGCGGGGCGGAATTCAAACAGTGATTCTCTCGCATCGGCCGCCAGGGTACAGACCTCCACGCCGGCATCCCGGTACTGGCGGAGTGTTTCCGGCAGTGCCTCGCACAGCAGCAGGGGCGCCCGGTACAGGGTGCCGGCGCTGGCTTTGATCACCAGTGGTCCCAGGGCGGCGTTGCCGCGGCGGGCATACAGAATGCCGTCGATATTGCCAGCGGCGGCGGAGCGAATAATCATGCCGAGGTTCTGCGGGTTGCTGATGCCATCCAGCGCCAGCAGGCGGGCGTCGGCCGGCAGGTCAGTGAGCGCATCCCCGGCCTGCTGGAAGGCGGGGCACAGTACGTCTATGGCGACGCCCTGATCCTGGCGACCGTTACGGGAAATCCGTGACAGGGCCTGGCGGTCGTGAAGTTGAACGTCGATGCCGCGGCTCGCGGCCAGCTCCCGGATGTCGCGCACAATGCCCTGCTCGCGGTTGCTGTCGGCGAGGTGCAGGGCGTGGCATTGAAGGGCGGGGTTCTGCAGGACTTCCAGCACCGGCTTGCGACCGTAAACAGTCAGCAGACGGTCGAAGAAGGCCCTGCGTTCCCGATAGGCCGGGCTGTCGTTCATCGCGGGTGGCTTGCTCAGACGCTGGTCTTGCCCATGGCGAGGGCGGTGACCCGGTCGGCGGATTCCTTCATGCGCGCGGCGATGTCCTCGATCTGCGCCCCGGTGATGGGTTTGTCGATGGAACCGGCCACAAAACACATGACCGGTACATCGCGGTAAACGCAGACCGGCACCGCGATGGTGCTGACGTCGTAGCGCGCCTTGGGATCGATGCGGTCCAGGTGGTAGTGTTCGTCGCAGACGCCGTTCTGGTATTTGTTGGCGGCGTCCTCGAGTTCGGTGAGGCTCCAGCTCTGGTGGATGCGCGACAGTTCCGCGGTGAGCTCTTCCTCTGCCTTCGTCTTCAGGGTGACTTCGTAGCCGCGGGCGCGAATGGCTATCACCGAAACCCGCAGCTTCTGGTCCAGGCGCTCGTTGTAGCCGCCGCGCGACTCGTGGGCGCGGGTGAGCCAGGCTTCCAGCGCCTTGGCGGGAGAGAAGGCGGTAAAACAGGCGGCGATAGGCGCGGTATTGGGCAGGCGCAGGCCGAGCTGGAAGGAGTCAATCAGCGGCGTGGCGTGTCCGTAGAGGGCCAGCAGAACCTGGTGAAGCTTGGAGCGGGCGGTAACGGCGAAGCCCACCTTCAAATCATTTTGCAGGCCTTCCAGCTCCGGCCGGGCGTATTCCAGCACCGGAAACTGGGCGAAGGCGGCATTGCCGGCTGCGATGATGGACGGGCCCAGACGGTAGGCCTTGGTTTTCGGATGTTGTATCAGGAAGCCATAATTGGCCATCGTGGTCAGGATGGCATGACAGGTGGCCTTGTTAAGGTTGAGGCGACGAGTCATCTCGGTCAGACCGAAGGCCTGGTGCGGGTTCGCCATCAGTAGATCCAGGATGGCTAGCGCGCGCGCTGTAGGCTGCGAGAATAACGCCACGTCAATACCCCCGGGGTTTATGCGTATTTGCGGAACGGGGGATTCTACATGATTCTGTTGAGGGGTGGCAGTCGCTGCACACGCTGTTAGCGGAGGAACGAAATTGCACAGTAATCAAAGGGAGCTGGAGTTGCTCGGTACCGGTGGCTGTCACCTGTGTGAGCAGGCCGAGGAGATCCTAAAAACCCTGCAGCGGGCCGGGTGCCCGTTTCGCTACAGGGTGGTGGACATTGCCTGCGACGATGCGCTGTTTGAGCGCTACGGGCTGTTAATTCCTGTACTGCGCGGCGCCGCTGGCGAAGCGCGCTGGCCCTTTGTCGAGGAAGAGGTGCTGGCCCTGACCGGCGAACCGGCCGCCTAATCGTGGTCGCCGACACGCACCGCCAGCACATCGCAGGTGGCGCCGTGCAGCACGCCGTTGGCGGTGGAGCCCATCAGCAGGGCGAGACCGTAGCGGCCGTGGCTGCCGACCACGATCAGGTCGGCGTCGATTTCCTGGGCGGCGTTGTGAATCTCCACCTCCGGGCGGCCCAGCACAATATGCTGGCGCTCGGCGGGAATACCGTGGGCGTTGCCGAAGGCTGTCAGCTGCTGGGTGGCCTGCTGGTGAATTTCGTCCTGGATACCGGAGAAATCCATGGGAATATCGCCGCCGTAGGCAAAGCTCAGGGGCTCGATCACATGGATCAGGTGTAATCCGGAAGTGTCGCCACCTGCGATCGCGCTCGCCTTGGTCGCGACCTCGGCGGAATCTTCGCTGAGATCGACGGCAATCATGATTTTGCTGTACTGGGCCATAGCTATTCTCCCTGGGTAGGCTGCTCGGCAACGGCTATTTAGCATACTATGGCTGGCCGTTCGTCAGATGCAAGCTGGAGTTCCTGTTTGACCTACCTCATTATCGCCTTCGTCATCGCTGTTGCCCTGGCTCCGCTGTCCCACTTTATGCCCAGCAAGCAGCAGCGCAAGCAGGCGCGCCTGCGGGAAGCTGCGGCGGTACAGGGGCTGTTTGTCGAATTTCGCGATTTGCCCCGCAACTCGGCTCCCGGTGCCGGTGCGGTGCGGGCGGATACACTTTATTACGGCCTGCGCCTGCGGCCCTCCCGCGGGCGCGAGCGACGGCGTGGCGCGTGGCTGCAGGAGGAGGGCCAGTGGCGTCCCCTCGGCGAGACCCGGACTGTGCCGGAGGAACTGCTGGCAATGCCGGAAACGGTTCTCGCCGCCAGCGTCGATGAAGGCTCCTGCGGCATTTACTGGCGGGAGGCCGGGGACCTGTCTACAGTAGCGGAATTACGGCGCCTGCTGGGAGACTGGGGGCAGCAACTGACGGGCTGATCGCGCCTCTGCCCTTGACCCGGGCGGTGCTGGCACTTATATATGCCCCTTTTTCCCCGCGGGGACAGAACGAATACAGCCCCTTTAGCGGGTATACAGGAGCATATGGGCAAATCACTTGTCATTGTGGAATCGCCAGCCAAGGCCAAGACCATCAATAAGTACCTCGGCCCCGATTTCATCGTTAAATCCAGTGTCGGGCATATCCGCGACCTGCCCACCGCCGGCAGCGGTGGCAGTGTGGATCCGAAGGAGCGGGCCGCCCAGGCCGCCCGCACCCGCAAGATGGCACCGGAAGAAAAGGCCGCCTATAAAAAGCAGAAGTCCCGCGAGCAGCTGATCCGCCGCATGGGGATTGACCCCGAACACGGCTGGAAAGCGGAGTACCAGATCCTGCCCGGCAAGGAGAAGGTGGTAGCCGAACTGAAGAAGCTCGCCGCGAGTTCGGACGCCATTTATCTCGCGACCGACCTCGATCGCGAGGGAGAGGCTATCGCCTGGCACCTGCGCGAGGCCATTGGCGGCGACGACAATCGCTACCAGCGCGTGGTGTTCAACGAGATCACCAAGAAGGCGATTGCCGAGGCTTTTGATGCGCCGGCCCACCTGGACCAGAACCGGGTGAACGCCCAGCAGGCGCGCCGCTTCCTGGATCGGGTCGTGGGCTACATGGTATCGCCACTGCTGTGGGCCAAGGTGGCTCGCGGCCTGTCGGCCGGACGCGTGCAATCGGTGGCGGTGCGCCTGATCGTAGAGCGCGAGAAAGAAATTCGCGCCTTCGTGCCCGAGGAGTACTGGGAGATTCACGCCGATCTGCAACCCGACAGCGCTGAGGCCGTGCGTTTCCAGGTTACCCGGCAGCGCGGCGAAAAGTTCCGCCCGGGTACCGAGGCGGCCACCCGCACTGCGGTGGCCGAACTGGAGCAGCAGAGCTACCGCGTCAGCCAGCGGGAAGACAAACCGACCCGCTCCAAACCCCCGGCGCCCTACATCACCTCGACCCTGCAGCAGGCGGCCAGTACCCGCCTCGGATTCAGCGTCAAGAAAACCATGATGCTGGCCCAGCGCCTCTACGAGGCGGGCTACATCACTTACATGCGAACCGACTCCACCAACCTCAGTGACGAGGCGGTGGCAGCATGCCGCAGTTACATCGGTGCCAATTTCCCGGGCAGCTACCTGCCGGAGCAGCCCAATCGCTACTCCTCCAAGGACGGCGCCCAGGAGGCTCACGAGGCTATTCGCCCCTCCGATGTGAACCTGCGCCAGACGGCCCTGCAGGGTATGGAGCGCGATGCCGAGCGGCTGTATGAACTGATCTGGCGCCAGTTCGTCGCCTGCCAGATGCCGCCTGCGGAGTACCTGTCCAGCACGGTGACGGTCAGCGCCGGCGATTACGAGCTCAATGCCAAGGGCCGCATCATCGTGTTTGACGGCTTTACCCGGGTGCAACCCCCGGCCGGGCGCAAAGGCGAGGACGTGGTGCTGCCGGATATGAAATCCGGCGATGTCCTCGACCTGCAGAGCCTGGATCCGGCCCAGCATTTCACCAAGCCGACCCCGCGCTTCGGCGAAGCCAGCCTGGTGCGGGAGCTGGAAAAACGTGGTATCGGTCGCCCTTCAACTTACGCTTCGATCATTTCCACCATTCAGGATCGCGGCTACGTGCGGCTGGAGAACAAGCGCTTCTACGCCGAGAAAATGGGCGAAATCGTCACCGAGCGCCTGCAGAAGAGCTTTACCGAATTGCTGGACTACGGCTTTACCTCGAGCATGGAGGAGCGCCTGGACGAAGTGGCGCAGGGTGCGCTGGACTGGCGCGAGCTGCTGGATCGCTTTTACGGCGAGTTCAGCGACCTGCTGGAAAAGGCCGAGGAGCCCCAGCCGGAGGGCATGCAGCCCAACGAACCCACCATGACCGACATCCCCTGCAAGGCCTGCGGCCGCCCGATGCAGATCCGCACGGCCAGTACCGGCGTGTTCCTGGGATGCTCCGGTTACGCCCTGCCACCCAAGGAGCGCTGCAAGCAGACGGTCAACCTGGTGCCGGGGGATGAAGCCATTCGCGAGGACGCCGACGACGAGGCGGAGTCACGCCTGCTGCGCAGCAAGCACCGTTGCAAGATTTGCAATGCGGCCATGGACAGCTACCTGATTGACGAGCAGCGCAAGCTGCATGTCTGTGGCAACAACCCGGACTGTTCGGGCTTTGAAGTGGAGCAGGGCAAATTCAAGATCAAGGGCTATGACGGGCCGACCCTGGAATGCGACAAGTGCGGCGCCGAAATGCAGCTCAAGACCGGGCGCTTTGGAAAGTACTTCGGCTGCACCGCGGAAGACTGTAAAAACACCCGCAAACTGCTGCGCAGCGGTGAGCCGGCGCCGCCCAAGATGGATCCGGTGCCAATGCCCGAACTCGCCTGCGAGAAGGTCGAGGATCACTACGTGCTGCGCGACGGCGCCGCGGGACTGTTCCTGGCCGCCAGCCAGTTCCCGCGCAATCGGGAAACGCGTGCACCCTACGTGGACGAGCTGTTGCCGCACCGCGATGAAATCGATCCCAAATACAGCTTCCTGTTCGACGCGCCGGTCACCGATGGCGACGGCAATCGCAGCCAGGTGCGCTACAGCCGCAAGACCAAAGAGCAGTACGTGATGACCGAGGTCGACGGCAAGGCCACAGGCTGGAAGGCTTTCCACAACGGCAGCAGATGGCAGGTGGAGGAGGGCAAGGCCACCAAAACGACGAAAACCACCAAAGCCGGCAAGGGCCGCGGCAAGAAATGAGTTCGCCACGTGGGCTGGCCAATCACCACCTCTACCTGGCCCGCCTGGTGCTCACTGCCTGGCAGCGGGATGCCGCGGCAGCCGAGGTGCCGGCCGGCACCTTGGTCGCGGCCTTTGGTCCGGCCTGCCACCAGCACCTGCTGCGGGCCTACGGCTGGTTCCTGTTGGCCATCAGCAGTCCGGCTGAAGTTCCCACGGCACCGCCGACCCGGGTGTCGGAGTTGCCGCCGCCACCACAGGGGCGGGCTGTACCCGCTGAACTGCGGGAGTTCCAGCTACTCGAGAGCGAGGGCTGGCTGGCGGATCTTGTGAACTGGTCAGCGGCAGAGCCGGTCGCAGCGAGACGCAGTTTCGGCAACCTGGCCACTGCGTCACAGCAACCCGCCGGGCCGCAGCGCTTCAGTGAGTGGGTTCAGGGACTGGATGAGTGCTTCGCCCGTATGGGGGATTCCCTGGACGAATACTGAGTCGGGTGGCAACCGGGTTGGCGGCGCTGATAGAATGGAGGTGCTGTGCAACCTGAATGAGGTAAAGAGTGCCGACATCCGTACTGGAAATTGTCGATCTGGGCGACGGAGAAATTGTTCTGCGACGCGCAGAAGGTGAGTCCGACGCACTGGTTCGTATCCGTTTTTCCGACGAATCCCGTGTCTACCTGATGGATAACACCATGGAAGTAGCGCGCGCCATGATACAGGCGGGAATCGAGGCCGCATCGAACCTCTCCGCGGTGGAAGAGCCAGAAGACGAGGCTGAAACCGGTCACGAGGTCGCCCCCCGCGTACTGCACTAGGCCAGTGCAGTCACCCGCCGCGACTCAATGGTTGCGGCGCAGCACCCCTACGCTCAACCCCTCTATCGCAAACGCCTGTTGCCTGAGGTCGACCTGGATCGGCTGGTAGTCCTGATTCTCCGGTAGCAACTCCAGCAAGTGCTTGCTGCCGGTCTTGCGCAGGCGCTTTACCGTCACCTCGTCATCCACCCGCGCCACCACGATATCCCCGTTATTGGCAACCGGTGTGCTGTGTACCGCCAGCAGGTCGCCGTCGAAAATGCCCACCTCGATCATGCTGTCTCCCTGCACCGTCAGGAAGTAGTCGGCGCGCGGGCGGAAAAACTCCTGGGGCAGTTCGCAGTAGTCCTCGATATGCTCCTGGGCGAGGATCGGATGGCCGGCGGCGACGCGGCCGACGATGGGTATGCCAGAGCGCTCGGGCAGGCGAATACCGCGCGAGGCCCCGGGAATGATCTCGATGGCGCCCTTGCGTGCCAGTGCCTTGAGATGCTCCTCGGCGGCGTTGGCGGACTTGAAGCCCAGTTCGCGGGCGATGTCGGCCCGGGTCGGGGGGTAGCCGGTGTCGCCGATATGGCTGCGGATGATGTCCAGTACCTGTTGTTGCCGCCGGGTCAGTTGTTCCATGGTTGCGTCCTGTGCCGTCCGCTTGCGGGTTGGCGCGCCACCGCTGCGGCTGTGCCAACTGTTTATATGTACAGGACTGTGAGTATATACAGGGTGCGGTGAGAATGTGAACACCCGCTGCGGCAATGGTAGAGATATTTGCAATGATCCACCGCTTCGGCTAGTTTCTGCCGGCGCTCGCGGCGCGCCCCTCACTGCCACCTTCGGAGACCTCCATGACCGAACCATCCCTCGATCTGTTGCACACCCCGCTCTATGACCTGCATCGGGAACTGGGGGGCAAGATGGTGCCCTTCGCCGGTTACGCCATGCCGGTGCAGTATGCGCCGGGCGTAAAGAAAGAGCATCTGCATACCCGCGAGCAGGCGGGCCTGTTCGACGTTTCGCACATGGGTCAGTTGCTGTTGCGGGGTGACGGTGCCGCCGCTGCGCTGGAGGCACTGGTGCCGGTAGACATCATCGATCTGCCACCGGGCAAGCAGCGCTATGCACTGTTCACCAACGATGCGGGCGGTTTGCTGGACGACCTGATGGTCACCAATTTCGGCGATTGCCTCTACCTGGTGGTCAATGCCGCCTGCAAGGAGCAGGACATCGCCCATCTCGAGGCCAGCCTGCCCGGCGATGTCAGGCTGGAGCGCCTCGATGATCGCGCGCTGGTGGCCCTGCAGGGGCCGGCGGCGGCGGCGGTGATGGCGCGGCTGGCGCCGGCAACGGCGGAAATGGTGTTCATGGACTCCCGCCGTATGGCCATTGCCGGTCAGGACTGCTTTATCAGTCGCTCCGGTTACACCGGGGAAGACGGTTTTGAAATTTCCATTCCCGCGGCCGGCGCGGAGGCCTTTGTCCGCCAGCTGCTGTCTGAAGAAGAGGTGGCCCTCATCGGGCTGGGTGCACGCGACTCCCTGCGCCTGGAAGCCGGGCTCTGCCTCTACGGCCACGATATCGACACCACCACCACCCCGGTTGAGGCCAGCTTGCTGTGGGCGATCAGCAAGGCCCGCCGCGCCGACGGCGAGCGCCCTGGGGGTTTTCCCGGCGCCGACATCATTCTCGAGCAGATTGCCACCAAGGCGGTTGCCCGCAAGCGGGTGGGCCTGGTGGGCGAGGGCAGGGCGCCGGTACGCGAAGGCACCGAACTGTTCGATGCACAAGGCAATGCCATCGGCCGCGTGACCTCGGGCACCTTCGGCCCCAGCGCCGAACTGTCGGTGGCCCTGGCCTATGTCAGCAGCGAGCACGCCGCGCTGGAAACCACCGTGTTTGCCGAAGTGCGCGGCAAGCGCCTGCCTATGAAGGTCGCCCGTACACCGTTTGTCCCCCAGCGCTACCACCGTGGCTGACGCTGCGACTGGCGCCACGGTGGCGCCACCAAAGGCCTTCAGCGATACGCTCGCCGTGCGCTACAGTGACACCGATGCCCAGGGCCACCTGTACTTCGCCAATTACATGATCTACGCCGACGAAGTGGCGGGGCACTACATGGCATCCCTGGGGCTGCCGGCAATGAATCCCCAGCAGGCCCCGTGTTTTTTCTTCACGGTGAACATCAACTGCGATTTTATCGGGGAGTGCGTGGCGGGTGACCGGGTTCTTGTCAGCGTGGGCTATCGGCGCCTCGGGCGCAGCAGTGCGGAACTGGGCTTTCACCTCGCCAACGCCGCCAGTGGCGAGACACTGGCGGCCGGCACAATCACCCAGGTCTTTGTCGACAAGGACACGCGACGCTCATGCGCAATGCCTGCGGATTACCGGCAGGCCATCCTGCGTGCGCAACCTGAGCTGTTACCCCCCGGAAAGAGTGACCCGGAATCCTGAGCGTGCAGGGCGGGAGCTCAGTAGTCTTCCACCCCGTACATGGTGTCCGGCTCGATCATGGTAACCGGGTTGTTCCAGTCCTCGGGATGAAAAGGACTGTCGGGGTCGAGCCCGTCCTCATCGTCGAGCTCAAAGGGAGTGCGCCAGTCCTCTGGCGCTTCAGCCTGGCTCAGCTTCAGTTGGCGCCAGGCATCGATATCGTATTCAGTGACTTCGCCATCGAGGAATTGTGCCTCGATGGTCAGCGTTGCCGGATCCCAGGCCACCACTTCGAACAACTCGTGGGTTTCCAGATCCTTGTACCAGCCACCGACGGCGGGACTCAGCATTTTCATTGCAGTACACTCACGACCGTTCCAGATGTTCGGGCAAACCAACATACCACCTGCTCAGTGCCTGTCCATTATGTGAATTTCGTCTAAAAATGCCGGCTGAAATAGCAGTATGAGAATTCCGGCAGGAAAGTATGGAAGATCAATCGCTTGCACTGCCTTTGCAAAAATCACTTCATGACGTCCCTGAATTTATATAGCGTGAATGCCTTAGAAATCACTGAATACATGAAAACTTTGTCTAATAACGCGGGAATCAACTACTCGCCAGGGGATCGGGGCTGAAGCAATGGAAGGATTGAACGACTGGCTGGGTGCGATGCAGGCAGAGTGGCTGGGTTACGGTCCCCTGGTGGTCAGCGGCGGGCTGGTTGCGGTGGGCTTGCTACTGCACATGCTGCTCGGGTTTATTGTGCGCCGCTTGCACCGGGTGGCCGGGCACAGCAATAACCGCTGGGACGATGTGGTGATCAGTGCGCTGGAGGTGCCGCTGCGACTGGTGCTGTGGGTGGTGGTGATCTGCCTGTTGCTGGTGCTGCACACCGCGGGCGAGGGTTGGCGCAGTTTCGTGTTCGAGGCCTATGACACTGCCCTGGTCCTGTTGCTGGCCTGGTTCCTCCACCGCCTGGTGTACTACAGCGAAATTGAATTGCTGAGCGGGGACCGGGGTCAGAAAACGTCCACTGACAAGGCCACTGTGCACGCCATTGCCAAGCTCCTGCGTATCACCTTGTGGGTGCTGGCAGCGCTGATGGCCCTGCAAAGTATCGGTGTTTCAGTATCCGGCCTGCTGGCCTTCGGCGGTATTGGCGGCATCGCCGTCGGCTTCGCGGCCAAGGATCTGCTGGCAAATTTCTTCGGAGCCATGACCATCTTCCTCGATCGCCCCTTCGCCCCGGGCGACTGGATTCGCTCGCCGGACCGGGAGATCGAGGGCACCGTGGAAGAGATCAGCTGGCGCCTGACCCGTATTCGCACCTTCGACCAGCGCCCCCTCTATGTGCCCAACGCGGTCTTCAGCCAGATCGCGGTGGAAAACCCCTCGCGCATGCTCAACCGGCGCATTTACGAAACCATCGGCCTGCGCTACCAGGACAGTGCCGCCATGGGCGATGTGGTGGCGGCGGTGCGGAGCATGCTGGAGTCTCACGAGGAGATCGACACCGGCCGCACCCTGATTGTGAACTTCGTCAGTTTTGGTGCGTCGTCGCTCGATTTCTTTGTCTACGCCTTTACCAAAACCACGGTGTGGGTGGAGTATCACCGCATCAAGCAGGAGATCCTGTTGAACATCCTGCAGATCATCCACGACCACGGTGCCGATGTCGCCTTCCCGACCCGCACCCTGCACCTGCAACAGGTGGAGGCGGAAATTGCCGCCGGCGAGGGAGCTGCCGCGGAACAGGACGGCGGGGTATGAGCTGCCTTGGCATCATCGGCGGCACCGGCCTGTCGGACCTGCCGGAGCTGGTGGCCTACGGCGAGCACGAAGTCAGCACACCCTATGGCGCGCCCTCTGGCCCGCTCCTCGAGGGGCGGTTGGGGGAGGCCGCGGTGTTTTTCCTGCACCGCCACGGCGGGCCGGCCACTATTCCCCCGCACCGCATCAATTACCGCGCCAATATCTGGGCCATGCAGTCACTGGGCGCCAGCGACGTTGTGGGGATCAACGCGGTGGGCGGTATCGGTGCGGCCATGCACCCGGGGCGCCTGGTGATACCGGACCAGATCATCGACTACACCTGGGGGCGCGAGCACAGCTTTGACGACGGCCGCGACGGCCGCCTGCTGCACATCGACTTCACCGAGCCCTACGATCGCGAGCTGCGGCTGGCCCTGCTGGCAGCTGCGGAAACGGAGCAGATCGACTGCGAGCGGGCCGGGGTGCACGGGGTCATGCAGGGGCCGCGCCTGGAAACCGCCGCCGAGGTGCGCAAGCTCGCCCGCGACGGCTGCGACCTGGTGGGTATGACCGGCATGCCGGAGGCGGCCTTGGCCCGGGAGCTGGGCCTGTCTTACGCCGCGGTGTGCATGGTGGTGAACCCGGCCGCCGGCCTCGGCGATGTGCCCCTGTCCCAGGCCGCCATGCACCAGATTCTGAACCGCGAAGCGGCGGTGGTGGGGCGCTTGCTACAGACCCTGGTGGCCGCTCGTTTCACCGGCGCCGACTAGCTGCTGCGCGGCTTGCTGTTCTTCCGCGCTGTACTGCTCCAGTTGCTCCGGCGACAGCGGCGTCAACTTCACCACGGCACCCATCATTGGATGGTCGATATAGTGCACTTCGCTGCTGCGCATGCGTCGCCGCTGCTCCAGCAGCACTGCGTGTCGATAGGGGTAGACCGGTGCGGCCCGTGAACCGGCGTCGCTGTCCTGATTTGTAGCAAGGTCGTCGGCGGGCTCTGCCGCTAGCGCTTCCCCGGCTGGCTCGCTCTTTTCATAGGCCCCAATGGCGGCCAGGTCCACAGGCTTTTCGATAACCAGCGAGGCGGGGGCCAGGGGTGGCGCGGGCATGCGCCAGTCCCCCGGTAGATAGCTGCCGTCGGTATTCAGCCAGAGGTGGGTGCTGAGGTGCAGGTAGCGGGCAACATAGAGTTTCACACTGCCCTGCAAAACGGGATAGCGCCCTTCGCTGCCGGAGTCGTCGATCACGATGGCGCGAGCCTGCTTTTCCTCCGCCACCGGTTGCAGCCAGCTCTGGTGGAACAGTACCCGGTAGCTGCCCTGCTTTTCCATGTAGGCGGCCTTGCCACGAAATTCCAGTTCACTCGCGGGCCTTACCAACCAGGGCTGGGGCAGCTGTGGCTTCTGCTCCTCTTCAGTTTCAGGTTCGGTAACGGGGGGAGCGGCGGCTTCACTGTCGCCGCGGCGTGGAATATCCGTGGCCTGTGCTTCGTACGCCGGTTCCGGCTGTGCTTCCTGCGGCGGCTTGAAGGTAATGACCTGTCTGCCCTGGGGGTCAATGCTGCTGTCGCCACCCGGGTGGCTGGCGATGCGCTGTTGCACCCGCTCGGGGTAGACGAGGAAGCGGTAGCGCTCGGGATAGGCCAGTGCCGGCTCCGGGTCCCAGCGCTCCTGCGAGGCGGCTGCCGAGCCGCCCTGACTGAATACCAGCAACTCCACCCGGTACCAGCGCTGGGCGCTGTCGGTCTCTGTGTCCGCCGGGTTCTGGGGCCAGGCGATGACCGGGAATAGCAGGCCGAGCAGGGGGGCGAGGGCGGTCAGGTAGGCTTTCATCAGGCGGCGTTATCCGTGGCGTCTTGGGCAAAGGTATCCAGCAGTTGCTCGGCGAACTGGCGGCGCTGTTCCGGCTCTTCCAGCTCGCCCTTGAAGCGCAGCCGGGTGGCACCGGCCAGTTGATAACCGGCCGGGTCAGACTGTACCAGCTTCACCAGCGACAGGGGATTGACCCGGGTATTGTCGTTGAAATCGATAGTACCACCCTGCGCACCGACCTCAATGGCGCGAATACCGAGTTTCTCCGCGGCGATGCGCAGGCGCGATACCTGCACCAGGTTGTTAACCTGGGGCGGCAGCAGGCCGAAGCGGTCGATCATTTCCACCTGGATTTCCCGCAGCGCGTCTTCGCTGCTGGCGGCGGCAATGCGCTTGTACAGCACCAGGCGCGTATTGATATCCGGCAGATAGTCCTCGGGTATCAGCGCGGCAGTGTGCAGGTTGACCTCGGTGCCGGCATCCAGAGGCGCATCGATATCGGGGATTTCGCCCCGCCGCAGGGCCGCCACTGCGCGCTCCAGCATCTGCATGTAGAGGCTGAAGCCGACGCTGTGAATCTGCCCGCTCTGCTCATCCCCCAGCAATTCGCCGGCGCCGCGTATCTCCAGGTCGTGGGTGGCCAGCAGGTAGCCGGCGCCGAGATCGCCGGCGGCCTCGATGGCCTCCAGTCGCTTTTCGGCGTCGGGCGTGATGGCGGAGCGCGGTGGGCACAGCAGATAGGCGTAGGCCTGGTGGTGGGAGCGGCCGACGCGGCCGCGCAGCTGGTGCAACTGGGCCAGGCCGAATTTGTCGGCGCGCTCGATAATGATGGTATTGGCGTTGGGGATGTCGATGCCGGTTTCAATAATCGTGGTGCACAGCAGGATATGGTGGTGCTGGTGATAGAAGTCCGACATGACCTTTTCCAGTTGGTGCTCGCGCATCTGGCCATGGGCCACCGCGATGGATAGGTCTGGCAGCAGTTCCCGCAACTTGCTGGCGGTCTGCTCGATGGTCTTCACTTCGTTGTGCAGGTAGTACACCTGGCCGCCACGCAGGGTCTCGCGCAGCACCGCTTCCTTGATCAGGGCGATGGTGTGCTCGCGTATAAAGGTCTTGATCGACAGCCGCCGGGCCGGCGGGGTAGCGATGATGGACAGGTCGCGCATGCCGCCGAGCGCCATGTTCAGGGTACGGGGGATCGGCGTGGCGGTGAGGGTGAGGATGTCCACTTCCGCCCGCAGGGCCTTGATGGCCTCCTTCTGCTTCACGCCGAAGCGGTGTTCCTCGTCGATGATCAGCAGCCCGAGGTCCTCGAAGGCGAAGTCCTGCCCCAGCAGTTTGTGGGTACCGATAAGGATGTCGATCTCGCCGCTGGCCACCCGTTTGCCGACGGCCGCCAGCTCCTTGCCGCTCTTGAAGCGCGACACCACCTCGACGTTAAAGGGCCAGTCGGCGAAGCGGTCGGCAAAGGAGCTGTGATGCTGTTGCGCGAGGAGGGTGGTGGGCACCAGTACGGCGACCTGCTTGCGGTTGGCGGCGGCGATAAAGGCAGCGCGCATGGCCACTTCGGTCTTGCCGAAGCCGACATCGCCACACACCAGCCGGTCCATGACACGGGGGCTCGCCATGTCGTCCAGCACCGCTTCGATGGCCGCGGCCTGGTCGGCGGTTTCCTCGAAGGGGAAGGTGGCGGCGAAAAGATCGTAGTCCGGCTGCGGGATGTCGAACTGGTATCCCTGGCGCGCCTCCCGCCGGGCGTAGACCTCCAGCAGCTGCGCCGCCACGTCGGAGGCGCGCTCGCTGGCCTTGCGCCGGGCCTTGTCCCACTGGTCCGAACCCAGCTTGTGCAGTGGCGCCAGTTCCGGGTCGGCCCCGGCGTAGCGGCTGATCAGCTGTAGCGACGACACCGGCACATAGAGGCGCGAACCCTGGGCGTAGTCCAGGGTCAGGAATTCGTTGGTCTGGCCGTCCACATCCAGGGTCTGCAGGCCGACGTAGCGGCCCACACCGTGCTCCAGGTGCACCACCGGGACGCCTTCGCGCAACTCGGAGATGTCGCGGAAAATATTGGCGTTGCTGGTTTCCTCGGCCTTGCGCCGGCGGCGACGCTGGGCCACCCGGGCGCCAAACAGCTGGCTCTCGCACACCAGCGTGGGGGAGGCAGGGCCGAAGTACATGCCCCGGTCCAGCGGCGCCGTGGCGATGGCGAATGGCTCGCCGCTGGCTTCGAAGTCGGCCCAGTCGTCCACCGTGACCGGCTGCAGCCCCTCCTGTTTGAGGCTGTCCAGCAACATCTCGCGGCGCCCGGCGGACTCGGCGCACAGCAGCACCGGCCCCTGGTGGGTGTCGATAAACCGCGCCAGCCGTGCCATGGGTGCCTCGCGGTTGTCAGCGGCGGGCAGTTCCGGTGGCGGCAGGCTGGGGGTCTGTACATGGGTCGGGGCGTCGGGGTTCACGCGCAGTTCCAGTACCGCGCGCCGGCCCAGCAGCTGGTAGAGCTCCTCTACCGGGGTAAAACAGCGCGCCGGCGGCAGCAGGGGCCGCCGCGGATCGATGCCGTACTCCTCGAAGCGGTGGCTGGCCTCGCACCAGAAGCGCTGGGCCGCTCCGTGGTGATCGCCGATAGTCACTACCGGGGTATCCTCCGGCAGGTAGTCCAGCAGGGTACCGCAGCGCTCGAAGAACAGCGGCAGAAAGTACTCGCAGCCGCCGGGGGAGCGCCCGGCGCTGACTTCGCTGTAAACCGGGCAGGCGTCGTGATCGACCTCGAAGGCCTCGTACCAGTTGAGCTGGAAGCGGCCGATGGCAGTGGGGTTGAGGGGGTACTCCCGCGCCGGTAGCAGGTTGATGCGGTCGACTTTTTCGACGGTGCGCTGGCTCTCCGGATCGAAGGTGCGCAGGGTGTCCACCTCGTCGTCGAGCAGGTCGATACGGAAGGGCGTCTCCGAGCCCATGGGGAAAATGTCGAGCAGGGAGCCGCGCAGGGCGAACTCGCCGTGTTCGTAGACGGTGTCGACGTTGCGATAGCCATTGCGCTCCAGGTTGCGGCGAAAGGTATCCACGTCCACGGTATCGCCCGGCGCCAGCACCAGGCTGCTGCCGGCGATATACTCGGTGGGCGCGATGCGGTGCATCAGGGTCGGCATGGGTACCACCAGCACGCCGCCGCGCACCGAGGGCAGGCGGTGCAGGGTGGAGAGGCGCTCGGAGATGATGTCCTGGTGGGGCGAGAAGCTGTCGTAGGGCAGGGTCTCCCAGTCCGGAAAGGCCAGCAGCTCGATGCCGGGTGCCAGGAAGAAGGGCAGTTCGCGCTCCAGGGTGATGGCGGCACTGGTATCGGCGGTGACCACCAGAAGCAGGCGTTCGCGGCTTGCCAGTTCCGCCACACAGCGCGTCTGGGCGCTGCCGTACAGGGGCCCCAGGGCGGTGCGACTACCGGCCCTGGCGGGCCACGGTGTGTTGGCGAGAAGGGTCTGGAACATGGGCGTTACTGGCTCTGGCTGACGGAGTCCCGACCTGTCGCCGGGCCGGGGGCGCTATTGTACGGGCAAGGTGCAAGTGCCTCCACCCGCCCGGGGCGGACTGCCCCGGAAAACGCGGTGTGTAAATATGCCCGTGCGCCTTGCCCCCGGCGGAACGGGTGAGGATAATACGCGCGCCCAAAACCCGACCCGACCCGCACTAGAAAGGTATTCCACAGTGAGCGAACGCAAAAGAGAGCGCCCGGCAGATTACTTCCGGGACTGGAAAGAGCGCGAAGCGCTGGCCGAAGGCATGATCCCGCTGGTAGGCAAGTTGTCCCGCGAGCGCAACGTCAAGTGCTACGTATACGGCAAGTCACTGGTGAACCGCTCTGTGCTGGAGATCATGAAAGATCACCGCTACGTGCGCCAGGTCGAGAAAAACGAGCTTTCCGAGTTTGAAACCTTCCCGGTGCTGGAGGCCCTGAGCAAGCTGGCCCTGGGGTCCGCCCACATTGATATCGGCCGCCTGGCGGTCAACTACTACGACCGCGGCCACGGCGCCGGCAAGTCGGTTGAAGAGTATGTGACCGAGCAGGTCAGTGACCTGATCGGCTGCACTGAGAAGCCCGTCTCCGAGCCCCGCGATGTGGTGCTCTACGGCTTTGGGCGCATCGGTCGCCTGATGGCCCGCATCCTGATCGACAAAACCGACGGTGGCGACAGCCTGCGCCTGCGCGCCGTGGTGGTGCGCAAGGGCAAGGCGCCCAACGACCTGGTCAAGCGCGCCAGCCTGCTGCGTCGCGACTCGGTACACGGCGCCTTCGAGGGCACTATCCGGGTGGACGAGGAGCACGAGTCCTTTGTGGCCAATGGCAACGAAGTGAAGGTGATCTACGCCGACTCGCCCTCGGAAATCGACTACACCCAGTACGGCATCAAGAATGCCATCGTGGTGGACAACACCGGTGTGTGGCGCGACGAGGCGGGCCTGTCCCAGCACCTGCAGTGCCCCGGCGTCAGCAAGGTCATACTGACCGCGCCTGGCAAGGGCGACATGAAGAATGTGGTGGCCGGCATCAACAATGACATCATTGAAGATTCCGATACCATTATCTCCGCCGCGTCCTGTACCACCAACGCCATCGCGCCGCCCCTCAAGGCCATCGATGACGAGTACGGGATCATCACCGGCCACGTGGAGACCGTGCACGCCTACACCAACGACCAGAACCTGATCGACAACTACCACAAGGCCGAGCGCCGCGGTCGCAGCGCGCCCCTGAACATGGTGCTGACCGAGACCGGTGCCGCCAAGGCGGTGGCCAAGGTGCTGCCGCAACTGGAGGGCAAGCTCACCGGCAATGCCATCCGTGTGCCGACGCCGAATGTGTCCATGGCCATTCTCAACCTGACCCTGGGCCGGGCCACCGACAAGGAATCGCTGAACGAGTTCATGCGCAACGCGGCCCTGCATTCGCCGATGCGCAAGCAGATCGACTACTCCAATTCGCCGGAAGTGGTGTCGTCCGACTTTGTGGGTTCCCGTCACGCCTGTATCTATGATGCCCAGGCTACGATCGTCAACGGTACCCAGGCGGTGGTCTACCTGTGGTACGACAACGAATTCGGCTATAGCTGCCAGGTGTACCGCATCCTCGAGCAGATGGCCGGTATTGACTACCGGGTCTATCCGAAGGAGGCGTGAGCCGCGGTACTGGCAGGGAAAACCTGTTCAGAATCAGATAGCTGCTCCCCCTGTTGCGACAGTGGTCATGCGGGGGGGCATTCCGCTATAATGCGCGCGGCTCGAATCCGGGTGGCGGATTTTGCCTGTTTTTACGGCAAAAATGCTAACTGACCCGCTAGTTACGGCAGCACAATCGCCGGGCTTCAGTCGGGTCTCCAGTCGCTATATTTAATGAAGTTCTCAATCTGCAGGCAGATCGTATGATCAAGATCAAGCGGGGCCTGAATATCCCTTTACAGGGTGCGCCCCAGCAAACAATTACCAATGCCCCTGCCGCTCGTGCTGCCGCGCTGGTGGGCTTTGACTATGTCGGCATGAAGCCCACCATGGAAGTCGCCGTCGGCGACACCGTGAAAGCGGGACAATTGCTGTTTACCGACAAGAAAACCGAGGGGGTGCGCTACACCGCACCGGCCGGCGGTACCGTCGCCGCCATCAACCGCGGCGCCAGACGCGTGCTGCAGTCGGTGGTTATCGAGGTCGGTGCAGACGAGGCCTTCGAGACTTTCCCGGCCCACGATGCCACAGCCGCCCGCGCCCTTGACGGCGCCGCCGTGCGCGAGCAACTGGTGCAGAACGGCCTGTGGACAGCCCTGAGGACCCGCCCTTTCAGCAAGGTGCCGGGGCCTGCCACCGATGCCGCGGCCCTCTTTGTTACCGCGGTGGATACCCATCCGCTGGCCGCGGACCCGGCGGTGGTGATTGCCGGGCAGCAGGACGCCTTTGCCCTGGGTCTGGACCTGCTGGCCAAGTTGCTGGATGGCCCCGTCTACCTGTGCAAGGCCGCCGGCAGCGATATACCGGCCGGCAGTGCCGCCAGCATTGAAGTCCACGAATTTGCCGGCCCCCATCCCGCCGGTCTCGCCGGCACCCACATCAACCTGCTGCGCGGCGGTGTCACCGCCGACAAGCCGGTATGGACCATCGGTTATCAGGACGTGATCGCCATCGGTCGCACCTTCCTCGACGGCAAACTGTATACAGACCGGGTGATCGCTTTTGCCGGCCCGCAGGTGGATGAGCCGCGTCTGCTGCGCACCCGTATTGGCGCCGATCTGCAGGCGTTGTGCGCCGGCCAGGTAAAAGACGGTGAAAACCGGATCATCTCCGGCTCCGTTCTGGGCGGTCGTACCACCCACGCCCCCACTGCCTACCTCGGTCGTTATCACAATCAGGTATCGGTACTGCTGGAAGGACGCCAGCGGGAGTTTCTGCGCTACCTGAGTCCGGGCGCCCAGCGTCACTCCGCCCTCGGCATCTACCTGAGCAACCTGTTTGGCAGCAAGCCCCTGGCCATGACCACCAACACCAACGGCTCCGAGCGCGCCATGGTGCCGGTGGGTAGCTACGAGCGTGTGGTGCCCATGGATATGCTGCCCACGCAGCTGCTGCGCGCTCTGATTGTCGGCGATACCGAGACTGCCCAGGCCCTGGGCTGCCTGGATCTGGACGAGGAGGATCTGGCGCTGTGTACCTACGTCTGTCCGGGCAAGTATGAATACGGCCCCATCCTCAGGGACAACCTGACACGCATCGAGAAGGAGGGTTAATCCCGTGGGACTGCGCAAGATTCTCGACAACATGGAACACCACTTCCAGGACGGTGGTCGCTACCAGAACTGGTACGCCCTCTACGAAGCGGTGGATACCATCTTCTATTCTCCCGGCTCGGTGACCAAGAGCAATGCCCATGTGCGCGACGGTGTAGACCTCAAGCGCATCATGATTACGGTGTGGTTCTGTGCCTTCCCGGCCATGTTCTACGGCATGTACAACCTGGGTTTCCAGGCCAACGACATCATCGCGGCCCACGGCGGCGAAGTGGCCGGCTGGCGCGGAGCCCTGATCGGCATGTTCGGTGGCTACGACGCCGGCAGCCTGTGGGACTGCTTCTTCTTCGGTGCCCTCTACTTCCTGCCCATCTACCTGGTGACCTTCGTGGTCGGCGGTTTCTGGGAAGTGCTGTTCGCCATGAAGCGCGGTCACGAGGTCAACGAGGGCTTCTTCGTCACCTCCATCCTGTTCGCCCTGACCTGTCCGCCGGACATCCCACTGTGGCAGGTCGCCCTGGGCATCAGCTTCGGTGTGGTGATCGGCAAGGAAGTGTTCGGTGGTACCGGCAAGAACTTCCTCAACCCGGCCCTCACCGGCCGCGCCTTCCTGTACTTTGCCTACCCGGCCTCCATGTCCGGCGATGCCGTATGGACGGCGGTTGACGGCTACACCGGCGCGACTCCGCTGTCTGTGGTGGCTTCCGGCGGCATGCCGGCACTAGAGGCGCAATGGACCTGGATGGACGCCTTCCTGGGCAACCTGCCGGGCTCCATCGGCGAGACCTCCACCCTGGCCATCCTCATCGGCGGCGCGGTACTGCTGCTGATGCGCATCGCCGCCTGGCGCATCGTGGCCGGCGTGTTCCTCGGCATGGTGGCCCTGTCGACCCTGATGAACCTGGTCGGCTCCGACACCAACCCGGCCTTCGCCATGCCCTGGTACTGGCACCTGGTGACCGGTGGTTTCGCCTTCGGCATGATGTTCATGGCCACCGATCCGGTATCCGCCGCCATGACCAACGGCGGCAAGTGGGCCTACGGCATCCTCATCGGCCTGATGGCCGTACTGATCCGCGTGATGAACCCGGCCTTCCCGGAGGGCATTATGCTCGCCATCCTGTTCGGCAATATCTTCGCTCCGCTGACGGATCACTTCGTGATCCAGGCCAACATCAAACGGAGGCTCGCCCGTGTCCAGTAACGACGGCATCAAGAAAACACTGATCGTTGCCTTCTCCCTGTGCATCGTATGTTCCGTGGTGGTGTCCACCGCCGCGGTAGTATTGAAGCCCACCCAGGAGGCCAACAAAACCCTCGATCGCAAGCGCAACATCCTCGCCGCGGCGGGTATGCTGGAAGAGGGCATTTCCATCGACAAGCAGTTTGAGCAGGTGGAAACCCGCATTGTCGATCTGCGCACCGGCAAGTACAGCGATGAGGTGGATCCGAAGAGCTACGACCAGCGCAAGGCATCCAAGGATCCCGCCACCTCCAGGGACTTGAGCCAGGAAGAGGACATTGCCAGTATCAAACGGCGCGCCGACTACGCCGAGGTCTACCTGGTCAATGACGCCCAGGGCAAACTGGACCGGATCATCCTGCCGGTACACGGCTACGGCCTGTGGTCCACCCTCTATGGCTTTATGGCCCTTGAATCCGACCTCAACACCGTCGTCGGCCTGGGTTTTGCCGAGCACGGTGAAACCCCCGGGCTCGGTGGCGAAGTGGATAACCCCAGCTGGAAGGCCAAGTGGCCTGGCAAAAAGGTCTACAAGGACGGCGAGGTCGAACTCGGCCTGATCAAAGGCACTGTCGACCCGTCCGCCCCCAATGCCGACTGGCAGGTCGATGGCCTGTCCGGTGCGACCCTGACCTCCAACGGGGTGAGCAACCTGGTCCAGTTCTGGCTGGGTGAGCAGGGCTACCAGCCCTTTATCGAAAACCTGAAAGCCGGGGAGGCCTGAGATGTCTGAGATGAAGGAAACACTCACGCAGCCCATTCTGCGTAACAACCCGATTGCCTTGCAGATTCTCGGGATCTGCTCGGCGCTGGCGGTGACCACCTCGATGCAGGTGACCGTGGTGATGTGTATCGCCCTGACAACAGTGACCGCTTTCTCCAACCTGTTCGTGTCCAGCATCCGCAAGCACATTCCCGGCAGTATCCGCATCATCGTGCAGATGATCATCATTGCCTCGCTGGTGATCGTGGTGGACCAGGTGCTCAAGGCGTACGCCTTTGAAATCAGCAAACAGCTGTCGGTGTTCGTCGGCCTGATCATCACCAATTGCATCGTGATGGGCCGTGCCGAAGCTTTTGCCATGAAGAACCCGCCGCTGCCGAGCTTTGTCGATGGTATCGGCAACGGTCTCGGTTACTCGGTGGTGCTACTGGTGGTAGCTTTCTTCCGCGAGCTGCTCGGCGCTGGCAAATTATTCGGTATCCAGATTCTCCCGGTGGTGACCGAGGGAGGCTGGTACAACCCCAACGGCCTCATGCTGCTGGCCCCCAGCGCGTTCTTCCTTATCGGCCTGTTCATCTGGGCGCTGCGCTCCTGGGACAAGACCCAGGTCGAAGAGCCCGACTTCAAGATGGCCAAACACACCGCTGTCGAGGAGGCCGCGTAAATGGAACACTATCTGAGCCTGTTTATCCGTGCCGTGTTCATCGAGAACATGGCCCTGGCCTTTTTCCTCGGCATGTGTACCTTCCTGGCGATTTCCAAGAAGGTGCAGGCAGCGCTGGGGCTGGGCATTGCCGTGGTGGTGGTGCTGACCATCACCGTGCCGGTGAACAACCTGATCTACAACAATCTGCTCGCCGATGGCGCGCTGGCCTGGGCCGGTCTGCCCGACGTGGACCTGTCGTTCCTCGGCCTGCTGTCCTATATCGGGGTGATCGCGGCCATCGTGCAGATCATGGAGATGTTCCTGGACAAGTTTGTGCCGGCACTCTACAACGCCCTCGGCGTGTTCCTGCCGCTGATTACCGTGAACTGCGCCATCCTGGGTGCTTCACTGTTCATGGTGGAACGCGACTACACCTTCGGCGAAAGTGTGGCCTTTGGCTCCGGTGCCGGGGTCGGCTGGGCGCTGGCGATTGTGGCCCTGGCGGGTATCCGCGAAAAGCTGAAGTACTCTGATATTCCCGCCGGCCTGCAGGGCCTGGGTATCACCTTCATTACCGTCGGCCTGATGTCGCTGGGCTTCATGTCCTTCGGCGGCATCTCCATCTAAGCGGGGCGAGAGGTAGCAATGGAAATCAACACAATCTTTCTCGGCGTCGGCATGTTCACTGCAATCGTGCTGGCGCTGGTGTTTATCATTCTGTTCGCCCGCTCACGCCTGGTGAGCAGTGGTGATGTGAGCATCGAGATCAACGGCGAAAAGACGATCACAGTACCTGCCGGTGGCAAGTTGCTGCAGACACTGTCTGAGAGCGGCCTGTTCCTGCCTTCCGCCTGTGGTGGGGGCGGCACCTGTGCCCAGTGCAAGTGCATCGTCAACGAGGGAGGCGGCTCCATGCTGCCCACCGAAGAAGGTCACTTCACCCGTCGCGACGCCCAGGAGGGTTGGCGCCTGTCCTGCCAGACTGCGGTCAAGCAGGACATGAAGATCGAGGTGCCGGAAGAAGTCTTCGGGGTGAAGCAGTGGGAGTGCACGGTTGAGTCCAACCCGAACGTGGCCACCTTCATCAAGGAACTGACACTGAAGCTGCCGGAAGGCGAGAACGTGGACTTCCGTGCTGGCGGTTACGTGCAGCTGGAATGCCCGCCGCACCTGGTCAAGTACGAAGACTTCGACATCGACGAAGAATACCGCGGCGACTGGGAGCGCTTCGGCTTCTTCAAGATGCAGTCCGAGGTGAAAGAGCCCGTTATCCGCGCTTACTCCATGGCCAACTATCCGGAAGAGCGCGGCGTTGTGAAGTTCAATATCCGTATTGCCACGCCGCCCCCCGGCAGCGAAGGCATTCCGGCCGGCCAGATGTCGTCCTGGGTGTTTAACCTGAAGCCGGGCGACAAGGTCACCGTATACGGGCCCTTCGGTGAGTTCTTCGCCAAGGACACCGACGCCGAGATGGTCTTTATCGGCGGTGGTGCCGGTATGGCGCCGATGCGCTCGCACCTGTTTGACCAGCTCAAGCGACTCAACAGCAAGCGCAAAATCTCCTTCTGGTATGGCGCACGCTCCCTGCGCGAGATGTTCTACCAAGACGAGTACGACCAGCTGGCGGCGGAGAACGACAACTTTGAGTGGCACGTAGCCCTGTCTGATCCTCAGCCCGAGGATAACTGGGACGGCCTCACCGGGTTTATCCACAATGTGCTCTACGAGGAGTACCTGAAGAACCACCCGGCGCCGGAGGACTGCGAGTACTACATGTGCGGCCCGCCGATGATGAATGCCGCGGTGATCCAGATGCTGACCGACCTCGGCGTCGAGCCGGAAAATATCATGCTGGACGACTTCGGCGGCTAGGTGAAAAGTACTGGCCCAGGCATAGAAAGCCACTCTCAGGGGTGGCTTTTTTGTATTCTGCTGCCCCTGCTGTGGATGCTGGCCGGTTGTGGCGAGCATAGCAGTGGCGCTGGAGATGCTGTACAACTGGCAGGCGACACCATGGGCACCACCTGGCATGTGACCTATGTGGCGCCCCCATCGGCCCCGCCCGCAGACACGCTGCAGGCCGGGCTGGAGGCAGAACTCGAATCGGTCAATGACAGCATGTCGACCTATCGGGAAGACGCCGAGATCAGCGCCTTCAACCGGCTCCCCGTGGGGCAGTGGTTGACGGTTTCCGCGCCCTTCATGACGGTGCTGCGGGCGGCGCTGGAGATCGGCGAGCAGAGTGATGGCGCCTACGATGTGACGGTGGCCCCGCTGGTCAACCTGTGGGGCTTCGGGCCCGGGCGCGGTGCCGCGAAGGTGCCCGCAGCGGAGACCATTGCCGCCCTGCGCGAGCAGGTTGGCCAGGGTAACCTGGACATCGATGCAGAGGGCAGCCGGGTTCGTAAAACCCGCGAGGTCAGCCTCGACTTTTCCTCCATTGCCAAGGGCTATGCGGTGGATCGCCTGGCAGAGTACCTGTTGGTGCAACCTGTCAGTGATTTTCTTGTCGAAGTAGGTGGCGAGATGCGCCTGGCGGGTGCCAGCCCGCGCGGTGACCGCTGGCGAATTGCCATCGAACAGCCCTCGGCCGGGGGCCGGGCACCGGCCGTGGGCCTGTCGCTCAGCGATGTGGCTGTGGCGACTTCCGGCGATTACCGCAACTTTTTTGAGCTGGACGGCAAGCGTTTTTCCCACAGTATCGACCCGCGCACCGGCTACCCGGTAGCCCATGACCTGGTGTCGGTAACGGTTCTGGCGGAGACCGCCATGCGCGCCGACGCCTGGGCCACCGCTCTGGTGGTGCTGGGGGCGGACGAAGCCATGCGAGTGGCCAGCGAGCTGGGGCTGGCGGTATATTTCATCAGGCGGCAGGGCGAGGGTTTTGCCGCCAGTCATACAGATGCCTTTTCTCCCTGGCTGGGGGAGGGCGCAACAGAGCAGGCCCCCGGTGGGCCGCAGAGGTGAGCATGACCATTTTTCTGATGAGTACACTGGTGTTTGCCGCGGTGATCGCGGCCATGGCAGTGGGTGTGATGGCGGGGCGCGCTCCGATCAAGGGTTCCTGCGGTGGCATCGGCGCACTGGGTATCGACCAGAGCTGTGAAATCTGTGGTGGTGATCCCAAGCGCTGCGACGAGGAAACCCGCGCCGGAGAAGGCGACACCAAGGCCGTATTCTACGACGCCAGCGACAAGCGCTAGGCGCGCTCGGGCAGGGACGCGCATCGCTTGCGGCCATTCTCGACACTGGCGGACCACTACGCGCTGTTCATCGGGCTGCGTTACAGCTTCAGCCGCAAGCGCAGCCGCTTCACCGGCCTGATTGCCCTGGTCTCCATGCTCGGCATGGTGCTGGGTGTGGCCAGCCTGATCACCGTGCTCTCGGTGATGAATGGCTTCGCCGGCGAGTTGCGCCAGCGCATTCTGTCGCTGGTGCCCCACGCCTATATCGAGTCCACCAGCGGCGGCATCACAGACTGGCGAGCGCTTGTTGAACAGGTAACGGCGCAACCCGGCGTCGTGGCCGCTTCCCCCTATATCAGTGACAAGGTGATCTTCGGTGGACCTTACCTGATGCACGGCGGGGTCCTTACCGCAATTGATACCGCCAGTGAAGGAAACGTATCGCGGATGCCGGAAGCCATCGTCACCGGCTCCCTGGCTGCGCTGGATAGCACACCGTTTTCAGTCATTCTCGGCGCCTCGCTGGCACGCGTTCTCGGCGTCATGCCAGGGGACACTGTCGAGGTCACCCTGCCGCGCATCACCGTGACGCCCCTGGGGGCATTTCCGCGCAGCAAGCGGCTGCAGGTGGTCGGTTTGTTCGAAGTCGGCGCACAGCCTGACACCTACCAGGCCTATGTCTCGCTGGACAGCGGCCAGAAGCTGTTTGGCGAGCAGGGACGGGTCGGCGGCCTGCAGGTAAAAACCGTGGATCTTTACCAGGCGCCGGATATCGCCGGGCAGCTGCGCCGGCAGCTGCCCGATGATAGTGAGGTGCGGGACTGGAGTCAGACCCAGGGCTCGCTGTTTCGCGCGATCAAAATGGAGAAAATCATGGTCAGCCTGTTGCTGCTCAGCGTGGTGGCGGTGGCCGCCTTCAATATTGTGTCGACCCTGGTGATGTCGGTGGCGGAGAAGCGCCGGGATATCGCTGTGCTGCGCACCATGGGCGCCAGCGCGCGAGGCGTGATGGCGGTGTTCGTGGCCCACGGACTGGGTCTTGCCCTGGCAGGCATCAGCATTGGCGCGCTGCTCGGCGCGTTGCTGGCGTCCTACATCGCCCCGGTCACTGCCTTCGTGGAGGGCCTGCTCGGGGTAAAGCTGTTCGACCCGAACGTTTACTTCATCAGTGAATTGCCCTCGGTCCTGATGGGGCGCGATGTGGCGGTGGTGGTGCTGGCATCGTTGTTGCTCAGTTTGCTGGCCACACTGTACCCGGCCTGGCGCGCCGCCCAGGTGGCGCCGGCGGAGGTGCTGCGCTATGAGTGAGCCAGTGCTGCGCTGTGAGAACCTGGGCCGCGTCTACAGCGACGGCGACCAGCATGTGCAGGTGCTGGACGGGGTCGAGTTCACTCTGCTGCCCGGTGAAACGGTCGCCGTGGTGGGCGCCTCGGGCTCCGGCAAGTCGACCCTGCTCAACCTGCTGGGTGGACTGGATGACCCCAGCAGCGGCCGGGTACTGATGGCGGGGCAGGACATTGCCGCGCTGGATGAACGCGCCCGCTGTCGCCTGCGCAACGCCCGTATGGGCTTTGTGTACCAGTTCCACCACCTGTTGCCGGAATTTGATGCGGCGGAAAATGTCGCCATGCCGCTACTGATTGGTGGCGAACGCCGCGCGCGTGCGGCAGAGCGGGCGGCGGCGATGCTGGAGCGGGTGGGCATGGCCCATCGCCTGCGGCATCGGCCGGGCCAGCTGTCTGGTGGCGAGCGCCAGCGCGTCGCCATCGCCCGCGCCCTGGTGGCGGCGCCGGATGTGGTATTGATGGATGAGCCGACCGGCAATCTCGATCCGGATTCGGCGGCCCAGGTGCTGGCCCTGATCGACGAACTGGGCCGGGAGCAGGCCGCCTTCGTGGTGGTTACCCACGACCCGGGCATCGCGGCGCGCATGCACCGGACCCTGGAACTGGTACAGGGCAGGCTGCGGGCGCGCCCGTGAGTTTCGCGGAGAAACTGCGCTTCGCCCTGCGCTACAGCTTCGCCTTCGGGCGCGGCCATCTATCGACCTTTCTGTCGTCGCTCTCCATGCTCGGGCTGGTGTTGGCCATTACCCTGCTGGTCACCGTACTGTCGGTGATGAACGGCTTCGACCGGGAGATGCGCGAGCGGATTCTGTCGCTGGTGCCGCATATCACCCTGCAGGCCCACCAGGGAATGGTGGACTGGCGCCAGCGGCTCGAACCGGTGGCCCTCCACCCGGATGTGACTGCGGTGCGGCCCTTTGTGCAGTTCAATGCCCTGTTCATGCACGGGCGGCGCATTGAAACCGCGCAGGGGCTGGGAGTACCTACCCAGGGTGATGTGGGGGCGCTGCTGACCAGCCTGGGGCCGGAGGCCTATCAGTCCTTCGCCGGCACCGACAACGGGCTGGTACTGGGCAAGGGCCTCGCCGGGCGCCTGGGCCTGGCGCCGGGCGCCAACCTGACGCTGATCGTACCGGGGCAGGGCGGGTCAGAAGCCCGCTTTGTCCAGGTCGAACTCAGCGCTGTGCTCGACACCGGAACGGAACTCGACGAAAGCATCGCGCTGGTGGACTTCGACTTCGCCCTCGACAGACTGTCGCCCGATGGCCGGGTCAGCGGTCTCCAGGTGGAAACCCGCGACCTGTTCGACGTGGCCCGTATTGGCTGGGAGCTGGTGCAAAACCTGCCGCCGGGCTACTACGCCAGCAACTGGATGCAGACCCACGGCAACCTCTACGCCGCCATCCAGCTGTCGCGCGACCTGGTGTCCATCCTGCTGTTTTCCATTATCGCGGTGGCCGCGTTCAACGTGGTGTCGTCGCTGGTGCTGGTGGTTTTCGACAAGCAGGGTGATATCGCCATCCTGCGCACCCTCGGCGCCAGCGGCGGCGATATCGGCTGGGTGTTCGTCCTGCAGGGGGCGGTGATCGGCCTGGTCGGGGCTGCGCTGGGTTGCCTGTTCGGCGTGGGACTGGCGCTGGCGGTGCCCGGGCTGGTGGACGGCCTGGAGCGGCTGCTGAACTACCGCTTCCTGAACACCGATGTCTATCCCGTGTCCTTCCTGCCAGTGGATGTGCTGGCCTCTGACGTGCTGCTGGTGGGTGGCGTAGCCTGGGCAATGTGCGTGCTGGCGGCCCTCTATCCGGCCCTGCGAGCAGCCCGCCTGGCGCCGGCCCAGATCCTGCATCAGGAGGGCTAGCCGGCCTCCCTGGCCTGCTGCCGACGCAGTTTGCGCGCCTTCCAGCGATTGGCAACGTGCAGACGCCACAGCATGCTGATCACGAAATAACCCAGCGAACCGAAGAACAGGCCGCACACCAGGCAGCCCAGTAGCAGCGGCTGCCAGATGGCGTGCAGGCTTTCACTGGCCCACTCCAGGCTGAGTTGGAAGTGGATGAACTGCACCGGCTCGTTCATCAGCAGCGCGCCCACCCGGTAGGCCAGGTAGAACAGGGCCGGGATCGTCAGGGGATTGGTGACCCAGATCAACGTGACTGCCAGGGGCAGGTTGCAGCGCACCAGAATGGCGAGCAGGGCCGCGAATACCATCTGTCCGGGCAGCGGGATAAAGGCCACGAACAGACCGATGAAAAACGCCATCGACGCCGAATAGCGGTTCAGGTGCCAGAGGTTGGGCTGGTAGATCCAGTCGCCGAGGAAGCCCAGCATCTTGATTTCCCGGAGCCGGGCCGGGGAAGGCATGATCTGTTTGAGGGTGTGCTTGGGCATCGCTGGCCTGAATTGGTGTGTGATCCCTCTGTCGCTTGTGGTCGACTGGCGATTCCGGCGCCTTGCGTCGCAACGGCAGAGGCCGGCCATTATGCCCACAATCGCCGGGGTTGCCCACTGATGGGGGCACTGCCGCTGGTGCTGGCAATCGGTTTGCTGGCAACGGGGTGGTTGCCGCGCCTGCCCGGGGCCGCGGAGCAGGTCGGTATGGCGCTGACGGCCCTGGTGCTTGCCTGCTCCCGCTGGCGAGCCACAGGCATCGCCCTGGCGGCCCTTGTGGTGGGAGTACTGATTGCCTGTTACTTTGGTCAGGCGCTATTGTCTCGCGCGCTGCCAAAGGACTGTGTGCGCCTTCCTGTACAGGTTGAGGGGCGGGTTGTATCGCTGCCGCGGGTAAGCCGCTTCGATCCCGAGACCCGGCAACAGCGATTCGAGTTTGCCGTCAGCAGCGTGAGCCCGGCCAGGTGTAGTGGCCCCCGTCGCCTGCTGTTGTCCCACTATGGCGACGAGGTGCTTGCTCCCGGCGAAAGCTGGCGCTTCGAAGTGCTGCTCCGGCGCCCCTGGGGGCTGGTGAACCCCGGGTCCTTCAACATGCAGGCTTGGTTTGCGCAGACCGGCATCGATGCCACCGGCAGTGTTCGCAGCCGCGACGGTGCGGCGCAGCGTCTGCCTGTCCCCCAGCATGGTTTATGGCACCACCGCCTGCGTGGCAGGCTGAGTGAGCGCATTGGCGCACTGAGGCTGCCCGCAGACAGCCAGGCGGTGTTGCAGGCCGTTACGGTGGCCGACCGCAGCGCGCTCGACAGCGATCTCTGGCGGCTTTTCCAGGTGTTTGGCCTGAACCACCTGCTGGTGATCTCCGGCTTGCACATCGGGCTGGTGGCCGGCCTGGGCTACCTGCTGGGCAGGGTGCTGGTGTTGCCACTCCAGTGGGCCGGATATACGGGTGCGGGACTGTTACTGCCGGCATTGACGGCACTGGTGCTGGCGGTGTTCTATGCGGCGCTCGCCGGCTTCTCGCTGGCCACGGTTCGCGCCCTGACCATGCTGTTTTGCGTGGTTGCGGCCAGTTGGCTGGGGCGCGGGGCCGGGGCCTGGCACAACCTGTTGCTGGCGGCACTGGTGCTGTTGCTGTGCAATCCGCTGGCCGGGCTGGGCAGTGGTTTCTGGCTGTCATTTGGTGCTGTCGCCTGCCTGCTGTGGCGCCTGCAGTGGGGCAGCGGACGCAGCGGGCCGCTGCAGATGATTCTCACACATGTCTATATGGCACTGGCGATGGTACCGCTTGCCGGTGGCTGGTTTGGCGGCGCCAGCCTGGTCTCAGCCCCCGCCAACCTGCTGGCGGTCCCTCTGCTGGGACTGTGGGTCGTGCCCCTGTCGCTATTGGCGACCGGGCTGGCCCTGCTGGAGACAGGGCTGGCCGACACCCTGTGGCGCTGGGCGGCTGTACCGCTGAATACCCTGTTGCCCCTGGCAGCCACCTTGCAGCAGGCGCGTCCCGCCTGGCTGTACTGGCATTTCAGCCCGGGCCCGGCGCAACTGGCATTGGCGGTGGTGGCAGTGGGTCTGGCTGTTTTCCCGCTGCCGCGCTGGCGGCGATTCGCCGCGCTGTGCCTGTTGCTGGCGCCCGCACTTCTGCCGCCAAAGCAGGCCAGGACCGCCGGGCCAAACGCCGTACACCTGGCGTTTATCGACGTGGGGCAGGGCACTTCGGTGCTGTTGTACGACCGTGAGCGCGCCCTGTTGTACGACACCGGCGGAGGGGTGCCCGGCGGTCCAACCGTTGCCGACAGTGTGGTGGTGCCGCTGCTGCGCCAGCGAGGTATTCGCCACCTGGACACCCTGGTGCTGAGTCACGGTGACAGCGATCACAGCGCCGGCTGGCGGGATGTGGTGGACAGCGTTCGGGTCGACGCGATTCTGACCGGGGCCGACCTCGACATCGCGGGCGCCCGTCGTTGTGTGGCCGGCAGGGCCTGGCAGTGGCCCGGTGCCGGTGTCGTCGTAAGAATCCTGGCGCCGGCCCTGGAGGCCTCATCCGGGCTTTCCAGCAACAATGCCTCCTGTGTTCTGCAGGTTCAGATTGGCGGCGAGGGCCTGTTGCTGGCTGGCGATATTGATGTCGAGCGGGAGCGGGAGCTGGTGCGCTACTGGCGCAGCGATTTACGGAGCGACTGGCTGCTGGTGGCCCACCACGGCAGCAAGACCTCCAGCGGATTCGCTTTTCTCAAACAGGTGGCGCCGGCCCATGCGGTAGTCAGCGCCGGTTACGCCAATCGTTTTGGCCATCCCCACCCCGGGGTGGTCGCGCGCTTACAGGCAGAGCGCAGCAGGGTGTGGTACAGCGCGAGTGAAGGGGCGCTGGAAGTGATTTTCCGGCCCGGCCAGGCGCCACAGGTCATTTCCCATCGGCGCCAGAGGCCGTACTACTGGCAATGAGCCGCGCGCTTTCTCCGCTGCCGGGGCTGTGCGTATAATGGCGCGAATTTCGCTGTTACAGGACACAGGTGTGCTCGAACTGGTAACGGCAGGCGGCTGGTTGATGGTGCTGATCCTGCTCTGTTCTATTGTCGCAGTAGCGATCTGTATCGAACGTCTATACACCCTGAACCCGAAAAAAATTGCCCCGCCGCATCTGCTGGCCACGGTGTGGAAGCAGCTCAAGGCCGGTGAGATCGACGCCAACCGCCTGAAAAGCCTGCGCCAGTCATCGCCGCTTGGCCGCATCCTGGCCGCCGGCCTCGGCAACGCCTCCCACGGTCGCGACGTGATGAAAGAGAGCATCCAGGAGGCAGCCAGTCATGTAATACATGATCTTGAGCGCTACCTGAACACCCTCGGCACTATCGCCGCAGTGGCGCCGCTACTGGGCCTGCTGGGTACCGTGGTGGGTATGATCAAGGTCTTCGCCGAGATCATGGCCCAGGGCACCGGCAATGCCAGTGCGCTGGCGGGGGGCATCTCGGAAGCCCTGATCACCACGGCTGCCGGGCTCAGCGTGGCCATTCCGGCGCTGGTGATGCACCGCTATTTCAGTGGCCGCATCGATGGCATCGTGGTCGAACTGGAGCAGGAAACGATCAAGCTGGTAGATGCGCTGCACTCCGAGCAGAGCGGGGAAGTGCGGCGTTGAAGTTCCGCCGCCAGAGCCGGGAGGAGGTCGGGGTCAACCTGACTCCGCTGATCGATGTGGTGTTCCTGCTGTTGATCTTTTTCATGGTTTCGACCACCTTCACCCGTGAAACCCAACTCAGCATCGACCTTCCCGAGGCCAGTGGCGAGCCGCAGCAAAACGATGGCGAGCGGGTGGAAATACTGATCGATGAGTCCGGCACCTACCGTGTCAACGGCCAGCGCCTGGTGGACAGTCGTCCGCGTACGTTGCAGGCGGCAATTTACAAGGTGTCCGCCGGGGACACCACGCTGCCGATGATCATCACCGCCGACGCCCAGTCGAGCCACGAATCAGTGGTGCGGGCCATGGATGCCGCTGGCCAGATGGGCTTTGCCCATCTCAGCATCACCACCCGGCAACCGGCTGATGCCGGTGCAGCGAGGTAGTGCCGTGCCGCGCCTGAATACCGCATCGCGCCCCCTGCAAATGAGCGACTGGGCCCTGTACCGCCGGCTGCTGCGCTATGTGCTGCCCTACTGGTACTTTTTTGCCATCAGCATCGTCGGCTACATCATCTATTCCCTCGGCAATGTATTGCTCGCGGATATGATGCAGTTCCTGCTGGACTCCCTCGGCGACTCAAAAAGTGTCGACCAGGGCATTATCGGCGGGCTCGCCTATCGATTGGCCGACCCCGGTGACATGAGCGCGCTGGAATTTGCCCGCATCGCGGTGCCTATTGCGGCTATTGTGCTGGCTTTCACCCGCGCCATGGGCTATTTCGTCGGCACCTATTTTATGAGCCATGTGGCACGCAACCTGATTCACGAGCTGCGCTGCGAGCTGTTTGGCAAGATGCTGGTGGCCCCGAGCAGCTATTACGACCGCCACAGCCAGGGTGTGTTGATCTCCAAGATCACCTTTAACGTTGAACAGGTCACTGGTGCCGCGACCAAGGCCCTGACCATTATCGTGCGCGAAGGGCTGACGGTGGTCGCCCTGCTGAGCTACATGCTCTATCTCAACTGGCGCCTGTGCCTGGTGTTTTTCGCGGTGGCGCCGTTTATCGCCATTGTCGTAAGGGTCGTGGGCAAACACTTCCGCCGCTACAGCCGCCGTATCCAGTCCTCCATGGGCGATGTGACCCAGGTCAGCAACGAGACCATCGGCGCCTACAAGGAAGTGCGTATTTTCGGCGGCCAGGCCCAGCAGGAGCAGCGCTTTCGCGCCGCCAGCGAGTACAACCGCAACCAGACACTGAAACTGGCTTTCGCCGATGCCATGAGTACGCCGGTCATCCAGACCCTGCTGGCGGCGGCGCTGTCGGCGCTGGTCTGGTTTGCCCTCAATCCCAGTATTCTCAGTGGTTTCTCCGCGGGATCGCTGGTGGCCTTTCTCACCGCGGCCGGTCAACTCGGCAAGCCGATACGCCAGCTGAGCGGCATCCAGAGCGTGATTCAACGGGGCCTGGCAGCCTGCGAAGATATTTTCAGCCAGCTCGACCAGGACTCCGAGCGCGACACCGGCAGCCACCGGGTAGAACGTGCCACCGGGGATATTCGTTTCAACGACGTCGGCTTTGCCTACCCGGGGTCGGATGCCCCTGTACTGCAGAAGATCAACCTGCATATTCCCACCGGCACGTCGGTGGCCCTGGTGGGGCGCTCCGGCAGCGGCAAAAGTACGCTGGTGCAGCTGCTGGCGCGTTTCTACGATTGCAGTAGCGGCGAGATCACTCTCGATGGTATCGCCCTGCAGGACTATCGCCTCGCCGACCTGCGCGCGCAGATGGCGGTGGTGTCCCAGGATGTCAGTTTGTTTAACGACAGCATTCGCAACAATATCGCCTTCGGTACCATGCAACGCGCTGACGACGCCGCCATTCGTGCGGCACTGGATGCGGCCTACGCCTCGGAGTTTGTCGACCAGCTGCCGCAGGGCATGGAGACCGTGCTGGGTGACGATGGCGGCGGCCTCAGTGGCGGTCAACGCCAGCGCCTGGCCATCGCCCGGGCCATTCTGAAAGACGCCCCGGTACTGATTCTCGACGAGGCCACTTCGGCCCTGGACAACGAGTCCGAGCACCGCATCCAGCGCGCCCTGGAGGACATTACCGCCAACCGCACCACCATTGTTATCGCGCACCGCCTGTCCACCGTAGAGAAGGCTGACCACATCGTGGTGATGGATGCCGGGCGCATCGTCGCCCAGGGCAGCCACGCCAGCCTGCTGGCGGAGGGCGGTCTGTACGCGCAGTTGTATCACCAGGAATTCAGCGACTGATGTCCGCAGTCGAACGCCTGGAGCGGGCCTGGTACCAGGGCGCGCCCTGGCTGTGTCTGCTGTGGCCGCTGGAGGCGCTGTTCCGGCTGATGACAGCACTGCGGCGCTGGCTGTACCGCCGAGGCGTGCTGGCCCGGTACCGCCCCGCCGTGCCGGTGGTGGTGGTGGGCAACATCACAGTGGGTGGCACCGGGAAAACACCCGTGGTGATCGCCCTGGTGGAGGCCCTGCAGCGCGCCGGGCTGCAACCGGGCGTTGTGAGCCGGGGCTATGGCGCAACAGCCGGGCACTTTCCCCATCGACTTGACGGGCAATCCACTGCCGCCCAGGCGGGCGATGAACCGCTGCTGATATTCCAGCGCACCGCTGCGGCCTGCGTGGTCGACCCGCAACGTGCGCGCGCCGCGCGGGAACTGGAGGGCTGTGGCGTCGATATCATTGTCAGCGACGATGGCCTGCAGCATTACGGCCTGGACCGGGATTATGAGATCGCCGTGCTCGACGCCGCCCGCGGCAGCGGCAACGGTCACTGCCTGCCTGCCGGCCCCCTGCGCGAGCCGGTGTCCCGTCTGCAGCGTGTGCAGTACCGCCTGTACCGGGGCAGTGACGACGCCGCTACGGGGGTACGCTACAGGGCCGATGCGCTGATCAGTCTCTGCGGCACACAGCGTCGTCTCCTGTCGGACTTTGCTGGCGCAGAAAGAGTGCAGGCGCTGGCCGGTATCGGCCAGCCGGCGCAGTTCTTCGCGACGCTGGAAGCCGCCGGCCTCAGTGTGCAGGCTCACAGTTTTCCGGATCACCACGCCTATTCAGCAGCGGACTTTGCGGCGCTACCCGCAGGCCCCATTATCATGACCGAGAAGGACGCGGTAAAATGCCGGCCGCTGTTGCCCGCCGGTCGTCGCGCCGATGCCTGGTTTTTGCGCATCGATGCCGAGTTGCCGCAGGCGCTGCTCGAGCAGGTGATCGCCCTGGCCCGGCGCGGGCACTGATCGACACTTCACTACTTCATCAGCAAACGGTTGTTACCCTGACTATGCCATTTTCCGTTGTGATTCCAGCCCGCTATGCCTCTTCGCGCTTGCCGGGCAAGCCCCTGCAACTGATTGCCGGCCTGCCCATGGTGCAGCGCGTGTGGCAGCAGGCCAGCGCCAGCGGGGCGGGGCGGGTGGTGATCGCCACCGATGACCCGCGTATCGCCGACTGTGCCGCCGGCTTTGGCGCCGAGGTCTGCATGACGCGCAGCGACCACCCCTCCGGTACCGATCGGTTGCAGGAAGTGGCGGCCCAGCTGGGGCTGGACGACGAGCATATCGTTGTCAACGTGCAGGGCGACGAGCCCCTGATACCGCCGACCGTGATCGACCAGGTAGCCGCCAACCTGGCGCGCCATCCCGAGGCCGGTGTGGCCACCTTGTGCGAAACCATCGACAGCGTCGACGCCCTGCGCGACCCGAACGTTGTCAAAGTGGTACCGCGGGCGGACGGGATGGCCCTGTACTTCAGTCGCGCCACAATTCCCTGGCCACGGGATGCCGGGCTCGGTGGTGGCGATGCCTTGCAGCAGGCGATGCCGATGGGGGACTGGTACCGTCATATCGGCATTTACGCCTACCGCACGGCCTTTCTGCACCGTTACATTACCTGGGACCCGGCACCGCTGGAGCAGCTGGAGCAGCTGGAGCAACTGCGCGCCCTGTATCACGGCGTGGGTATTCATGTTGAAGAGGCGCGGGCCGCGGTACCTGGCGGTGTGGATACGCCGGCAGACCTGGATCGGCTGCGCCGCTATCTGGGGGAGGTGCCGGCATGAGCAGCCAGGTCAGGATACTGTTCGTCTGCCTCGGCAATATCTGTCGCTCACCGACGGCTCACGGCGTGTTCGAGCAGATGGTGGCTGCGCGAGGCCTCAGTGCACGGGTCGAGGTGGATTCCTGTGGCACGGGTGACTGGCACATCGGCCGGGCCCCCGATCAACGCGCCCAGGCAGCGGCGGCGGCCCGCGGCTACGATTTGCAACATTTGCGTGCCCGACAGGTAAGCCCCGCCGATTTCGATCGCTTCGATTACATACTGGCCATGGACGAGAGCAACCTGCGGGACCTGCAGGCCATGCGCCCGGCCAGTTTTACAGGCCACCTGGGACTTTTCCTTCCATTCGCCGATAGCCCGGAGAGGGAAGTTCCCGATCCCTATTACGGCGGCGACGAAGGCTTTGATCGTGTGCTGGATCTGATTGAAGCGGCCAGCAGCGGACTGCTGGCGGAGATAGACGGTGCAGATCGAGCCTAACGCAGACCTGTCTACGCTGAATACCCTGGCACTGAGCGGCAGGGCCAGGGCCTTTGCGCGCGCCGCAGACGCGGGCGATATCGACACGGCGCTGGATTTTGCCAGGGCGCAGGGTCTCGCTGTATTGCCCTGGGGCGGGGGCAGCAATATCGTGGTGGCCGGTGATGTCGACGCGCTGGTACTGCAGGTCGCTACCCGCGGCCGGCAACTGCTTTCCAGCACGGGCGACACGGTACTGTTGCGAATAGAGGCCGGTGAGAACTGGCACGACCTGGTGCGCTGGACGGTCGAGCAGGGCTATTCGGGGCTGGCGAACCTTGCCCTGATTCCCGGCACAGTGGGTGCTGCGCCGATCCAGAACATCGGCGCCTACGGCGTGGAGCTGGAACCCTTTGTCGACGCCGTCCATGGGCGTCGTATCGATAGCGGCGAGCCCATCCGGCTGAGCGCCCGCGACTGCGCCTTTGGATACCGCGACAGCATCTTCAAGGGCGAATTGCGTGACACCGTGGTGATCACTGCTGTCGATCTGCGTCTCAGCGCCAGCGCCGCCGTGGAGTGCAGTTACCCCGGCCTCGCGGCCAGACTGACAGAGCAGGGCATTGCCAGGCCGGCGCCCCGCGATGTGTTTGATGCGGTGGTGGCGATTCGCAGGGCGCGCCTGCCGGACCCTGCAAAAGAGCCCAATGCGGGCAGCTTTTTCAAGAATCCGCTTGTGTCGGCGGGCCAGGCCGAAGTTTTGCAGCGCACCGAACCGGAGATGCCGTCGTTCGCCGCCGGCCAGGGGCTGGTCAAAATCCCCGCTGCCTGGCTGATTGAGCGCTGCGGCTGGAAGGGGCTTGTGCGGGACGGGGTGGGTGTACATCCCGCCCATTCGCTGGTGCTGGTGAACTGCGGCGCCAACATCGGCGAACGCCTGCTGCAACTGGCCGCGGATATTCGCGCTTCCGTGCAAGCCCGCTTTGCAATCGACCTTGAAATCGAGCCGCGTATTTACGGCGCTGCGACATGAGCGAGTTCGATCACAAGTCCTTCCTCAAACGGCTGACCACCCGCCCGGGTGTGTACCAGATGTACAACGCCGAGCGGGAATTGCTCTACGTCGGCAAGGCCAAAAACCTGCGCAACCGGGTGTCCAGTTATTTCCGCGCCACTGGCCTGACGGAAAAAACCATGGCCCTGGTGAGTCGTATTGCCGATATACAGGTCACCGTTACCTCGACGGAAGTGGATGCCCTGCTGCTTGAGCACAACCTGATCAAGAGCCACCACCCGCCCTACAATATCCTGCTGAAGGACGACAAGAGCTACCCCTACATCTTCCTTTCCAGCGAGGATACCTATCCGCGGCTCAGTCTTCACCGCGGACCAAAGCGGCGCAAGGGCACCTATTTCGGCCCTTACCCGAGTGCTGCGGCGGTGCGGGAATCACTGCATTTTTTGCAGAAAGTGTTCAAGGTGCGCCAGTGTGAAGACAGCTTTTTTCGCAACCGCTCCCGGCCCTGCCTGCAATACCAGATTGATCGCTGCACCGCTCCCTGTGTGGAACTGGTCACACCTGGGGATTACGCAGAGCAGGTGGAGAACACCAGCCTGTTCCTGCGCGGCAAGTCACGTGAGCTTATGGTGCAGCTGGCCGATGACATGGAACGCGCGGCCACCGAGTTGAAGTACGAAGAGGCGGCGCGCTACCGCGACCAGCTCGGCCAGTTGCAGCATGTGCAGGCGACCCAGGGCATCGAAGGTGGCAGCGGCGATCTCGATATTCTCGCCGCGGCGCTGGATCGCGGCCGCGCCTGCGTGCAGGTGCTGTTTGTGCGGGGCGCCCGGGTACTCGGCAGCAAGACCTACTACCCGCCGCTGAAACTGGAAGAGAACGAGGCAGAGGTACTGGCTGCCTTTCTGCCCCAGTACTACCTGGGTGGCGAGCGCCAGATACCGCCGGACATCGTGGTCAACGCGCTGCCGGAAGACGCCGATACCGTGGCGGAGGCCTTCAGTGTTCACAGCGGGCGCAAGGTGCGTCTGCGCTACAGGGTGCGGGAGGCGCGGGCGCGCTGGCTGCAACTGGCTGTGCAGACCGCCCAGACGAATCTGGCTGCGCACTTGTCCGGCCGTGAAACCACGCTGGCCAGGGTCCAGGCCCTGCAGGCCGAGCTGGGGCTGGACGATCTTCCCGAGCGGATGGAGTGTTTCGATATCAGCCACAGCTCGGGCGAAGCGACCGTGGCATCCTGCGTGGTGTTCGACCAGGAGGGGCCGCGCAAGGGCGACTACCGCAAGTTCAATATTGAAGGTGTGGCGGCCGGCGACGATTACGGCGCCATGCAGCAGGCCTTGGAGCGCCGCTACAAACGACTGCAGTCGGGGGAGGGCGCCATGCCCGACCTGTTGCTGATCGATGGCGGCAAAGGGCAGGTGGCCCAGGCGCTCGGTGTGCTGGAAGCGCTGCAGATCAATGACATCACCGTGGTGGGCGTCGCCAAGGGCGTTACACGCAAGGCCGGTTTTGAAACCCTGGTGATGGGCGCCAGTGGCATCGAGAGGCAGCTTCCGGGGGACAGCCCGGCGCTGCACCTGATACAGTATATTCGCGACGAGGCGCACCGTTTTGCCATCACCGGCCATCGCGCCAGGCGCGACAAAACCCGGCGCCAGTCTCAACTGGAGGGGATTCCCGGTGTCGGCGCCAAGCGGCGCAGGGAACTGTTGCGACACTTTGGCAGCGCCCGGGGGGTGAAGAATGCCGGTGTCGATGAACTGAAAAAAGTGGGCGGCATCAGTGCCACCATGGCCCAGCAGATTTATGACCATCTGCATACGGCCACTGACTAGGAGCACTACTTGCACATCAATATTCCCAATGCGCTGACCATGCTGCGCATTTTCATGATCCCTGTGCTGGTACTGGTGTTTTACCTGCCCTTTGAAAAGCACCTACTGGTGGCGGCGGGCATCTTTGGTCTGGCGGCCATCACCGACTGGTTTGACGGATACCTGGCGCGTCGCCTCGACCAGATGACCTCCTTTGGCGCCTTCCTCGATCCGGTGGCAGACAAGCTCATGGTGGCCGTGGCGTTGGTGCTGCTGGTCGAGCGCCACGACACGATTCTCTTTACCCTCGCGGCCTGCGTGATAATCGGCCGGGAAATTGTAGTCTCGGCGCTGCGCGAGTGGATGGCGGAACTGGGCCAGCGCACCTCGGTCGCGGTGTCCTATGTGGGGAAGGTGAAAACCGCCTTCCAGATGGTCGCCATCGTCGGCCTGCTGGCTATCGATCCGGCTACCGATGAGAGCTGGCTGCTGGCCCTGTCTTACCTGATGCTCTACACCGCCGCGGTGCTGACCCTGTGGTCGATGATGATCTATCTGCGTGCGGCCCGGCAGGTGATGGTCGAACACTTGAAAGTCTGACTACAAAATCGCCGGGTTTCAGCGAGTTACAGGAATTTTCTTCAGAGGTTGTTGACTCCGGCGCCGCAATTCATACAATGGGCACCCTCTGTGTGAGGCGGGAATAGCTCAGTTGGTAGAGCGCAACCTTGCCAAGGTTGAGGTCGCCGGTTCGAACCCGGTTTCCCGCTCCAATCCTCACTGCCTCCGGCATTAGGTAAGGCAATGAAGGTTGAGGAGTTCGAAATGGTGCGCCATCCCGGCCGTTTCCCGCTCCAATCCTCACACACAAAGGAGTTAGGACGCGCCCCAGCGTATCTCTACATCCCCATGGCTCGGTGGCAGAGTGGTTATGCAGCGGACTGCAACTCCGTGTACGCCGGTTCGATTCCGACCCGAGCCTCCATTTTTATCCTGATACTTTTCGAATAGCGCCCTCTGGCGCCACCCCGCTTTTCGCTGCCCGCGCATCGTGCGCCTGACGGCGACTGTTATACTTCGCCCATGTGTGGAACCTACGCAACGCATGGCAGTGGCACCTGGCGCGAATACCGGGGCCAGATAGACCCGCAATGGCCGGAGCCGGAAAACCCGGGTAGCGCCCGCTTCAATTTACGCCCGACCGACGCCGTACCTCTGGTGCGCCTGAACGAAGGCGAATTCCGTATTGATGACGCTCACTGGTGGCTGATTCCCGCGACATCCAGCGGCGCGGCGAATCGCCAGTATCCGATGTTCAATGCGCGCGCTGAAACACTGGCGGAAAAGCGCTCCTATCGCGGGCCTTTTCTGCGCCAGCGTGGCGTGTTGCCGGTCAGCGCCTTCGCCGAGCGTGTAAAAGCGGGTGAACTGGCGGGCTGGTGGTCGGTTTCCAGCGAACAGGGGGCGATAGCCGTCGCCGCGCTCTGGGACATCTGGAAAGGCGAGGGCAGAGAACTGCTGTCCGTCACCATGGTGACAACGGCTGCGGCGCCGGAGTTTGCCCCCTGGCATTCGCGAATGCCGGTGATGCTGACCCGCGATGAATGTGACCGCTGGCTGGATAATGCGGCGCCGGTGCCGGCTAACGACACGCTGTTCCGTGCGGAGTTGAAGTTTCCCTTGCTGCTGGCGCGGCTCGACGGAACGGTTGGCAATGTGCGGGACAAGTCGCCCAGCACCATGTCGCCGGTCGCAGCGGCGATACGGGTTGAGTAGCAGAGGGCCGAAGCCTAGAGTATCCCTGGTCGGTTATCAGGGGGAGTAGGCTCAGTCCGGGCTCCAGTGGCCGGTAATCTAGCGGGAGCTTTTTCGCCGTGCCCTGCGCCGGGCAGGGTTTGTTTTGCTTGCGCCGGGTTTGCGGTGCGCGACGGGCGCCGCAACTTCAATTGTTCTGAATTCTCCCGGCGCCAGTCCCTCCAGCGTCCAGTCACCGACCTGCGTGCGTACCAGTCTCAGCGTCGGGTAGCCCACGGCGGCGGTCATTCTTCGCACCTGCCGATTGCGGCCTTCCTGAATCGATAGTTCCAGCCAGCTGTCCGCGACATTTTTACGCTCCCGGATCGGCGGGGTACGCGGCCACAAGCCTTCTGGCTGATCCACACGCCTGGCTTTTGCCGGCAGGGTGGGGCCGTCCTTGAGTTCGAGGCCGGCGGCGAGTCGCTGCAGTGCGGCGTCACTGATGTTTCCCTCCACCTGCACCAGGTAGGTTTTCCAGCGCTTGTGGCGCGGGTTGGCAATCTGCTGCTGCAGGGCGCCATTGTCGGTGAGAATCAGCAGCCCCTCGGAGTCGTAGTCCAGTCTGCCGGCAGCGCGAAAGCCCGGCGCGTCGAGATAATTCGCCAGTGTAGCGCGGGGCTCGCCACTGCCTTCATCGGTGAATTGACTCAAAACCTGGAAGGGTTTGTTGAACAGAATAAGCTGGGCCATGGGCTGTCGGATCGGGGAAAAATGTCCGTTTCAATCAAGAGAAAGGGGGCAAAACCTGCTACACTACGCGCCGCTCGAACCGGGGTCATTCCCATCAGGATAACGCACCCCGCCTTCCATTGAACCTGCTAATGCTACGGAGTACGACCATGGGCTACAAACATATTCAGGTGCCGACCAGCGGCGAAAAGATCATTGTCAACGATGACAACAGCCTGAACGTCCCCAACAACCCTATCATCCCCTATATCGAAGGTGATGGCATCGGTGTTGATATCAGCCCGGTCATGATCGACGTTGTAAATGCCGCGGTAGAAAAGGCCTATGGCGGCGACAAGAAAATCTCCTGGATGGAAATCTACACCGGCGAGAAAGCCGCCGAGCTGTACGATGGCGACTGGTTCCCCGAAGAAACCCTGGAAGCCATCAAGGAATATTCCGTGGCCATCAAGGGCCCGCTGACCACGCCGGTTGGCGGTGGCTTCCGCTCCCTGAACGTGGCCCTGCGCCAGGAACTGGACCTCTACACCTGTCAGCGCCCGGTGCGCTGGTTTGAAGGCGTGCCTTCTCCGGTGAAAGATCCCGGCGCCTGCAACATGGTGATCTTCCGCGAGAACTCCGAAGACATCTACGCCGGTATCGAGTACAAGGCCGGTACCGAAGAGGCGCAGAAAGTCGTCGATTTCATCATCAACGAAATGGGCGCCACCAAGATCCGCTTCCCCACCAACGTTGGTATCGGCATCAAGCCGGTGTCTGAAGAGGGCACCAAGCGCCTGGTGCGCAAGGCCATCCAGTACGCCATCGACCAGGACCTGGACTCCGTGACCCTGGTACACAAGGGCAACATCATGAAGTTCACCGAAGGCGCCTTCCGCGACTGGGGCTACGAGCTGGCCCAGGAAGAGTTCGGCGGCGAACTGCTGGACGGCGGCCCCTGGGTATCCATCAAGAACCCCAACAACGGCAAGGACATCGTCATCAAGGACGTGATTGCCGACGCCATGCTGCAGCAGGTACTGACCCGTCCTAAAGAGTACAGCGTGGTCGCCACTCTGAACCTGAACGGCGACTACTTGTCCGACGCACTGGCGGCACAGGTAGGCGGTATCGGTATCGCCCCCGGCGCCAACCTGTCCGACAAGGTGGCCCTGTTCGAAGCCACCCACGGCACCGCGCCCAAGTACGCCGGCCAGGACAAGGTCAACCCTGGCTCGCTGATCCTCTCTGCCGAGATGATGCTGCGCCACATGGGCTGGAACGAAGCCGCTGACCTGATCATCAAGGGTATGAACGGCGCCATCCAGCAGGGCACCGTCACCTACGACTTCGAGCGTCTGATGGAAGGCGCCACCCTGGTGAGCTGCTCCGAGTTTGGCCAGAAGATGGTCGACAATATGTAAGATCCGCAGACGCCGGCCCAGCGCCGGCGTATTGTTGCTTTTACGCGGAACCCCGGCCATTGCTGGGGTTTTTTGTGCCTGCAGGCGGCAAAAACTAGACCCGTTTCACGCCGCCTTACGGCGGGTCGGGGGCCAGTTGCCCTTGAAATGACGTATACTCCCACCATATACCGCTGACCTACAGGCAGAGTACGAGAGAAGTAACGCGTGATCGAATACCGCACATACCAGCAGTGGCGCATGGCCGGCGAAGATGAGCACCATGACGGCAATCTCGCGCTGCAGGAATCAAAACCTGAACTCAAGCGACCGCCGCTGTTCAAAGTGGTATTGATCAATGACGACTACACGCCCATGGAGTTTGTGGTAGAGGTACTGGAGACTTTCTTTCGGATGAATCGCGAGCAGGCCACCCACGTGATGCTGACGGTGCATACCAAGGGCAAGGGTGTGTGTGGTATCTATACCCGTGACATCGCCGAGACCAAGGCGGCGCAGGTGAACCAGTATGCGCGGGAAAACGAACATCCACTGTTGTGTGAGATCGAGGCATCGGAGGGGTAATCCCCCGGGGAGCGGTAACTTATGCTGAGCAAGGATCTGGAACAGACGCTGAACGAGGCCTTCCGCGGAGCGCGGGCCAAGCGCCACGAGTTCATGACTGTGGAACACCTGTTGCTGGCGCTGCTGGACAACAACGATGCTATCAGGGTGCTGAAAGCCTGCGGCGCCGACATCGGCGGCCTGCGCGGCGACCTGGTGGAGTTTGTAGACGCCACCACACCGCTGATTCCCGAGGACGAGGACGACCGCGACACCCAGCCCACACTGGGCTTCCAGCGCGTACTGCAGCGCGCCGTATTCCATGTGCAATCCTCCGGCAAGAGCGAAGTTACCGGTGCCAATGTGCTGGTGGCGATTTTCTCCGAGCAGGAAAGCCAGGCCGTGTACTTCCTGAAAACCCAGAGCGTTGCCCGCCTCGACGTGGTGAATTTCATTACCCACGGCATTTCCAAGGTCGGCAATGACGCCGAGGGCGATGGTGTGGAACCCGGCCAGGCCCCCGGCGAAGAAGGCGCTGGCGAGGAGGGTGAAGCCAACCCGCTGGACAGTTTCGCCACCAACCTGAACGAGGAGGCCGCAGCCGGGCGTATCGACCCGCTGATCGGTCGCATTCCCGAAGTTGAGCGGGTGGCCCAGATTCTGGCGCGCCGGCGCAAGAACAACCCGCTGCTGGTGGGCGAATCCGGTGTCGGTAAAACCGCGATTGCCGAGGGGCTCGCCAAGATGATCGTCGATGGCGAAGTGCCGGAGATACTGCAGGGAAGTGTGGTCTACTCGCTGGATCTCGGCTCCCTGCTGGCGGGTACGAAATACCGCGGTGACTTCGAGAAGCGCTTCAAGGGCCTGCTGGCAGAGCTGAAAAAGCGCGAGGGCGCCATCCTCTTCATCGACGAGATACACACCATTATCGGCGCCGGCGCCGCCTCTGGCGGGGTCATGGACGCCTCCAACCTGCTCAAGCCGCTGCTGACCTCGGGCAAGATGCGCTGTATTGGCTCCACCACCTTCCAGGAATACCGCGGAATTTTCGACAAGGATCGCGCCCTCAGCCGCCGTTTCCAGAAAATCGACGTGCTTGAGCCAAGCGTGGAAGACGCCTACAAGATCCTCAAGGGGCTGAAGTCGCGTTTCGAGGAGCACCACGGCCTGCGCTACACCGACAAGGCCCTGCGCACGGCCACTGAGCTGGCCTCGCGCTACATCACCGACCGTTTCCTGCCGGACAAGGCCATCGATGTCATCGACGAGGCGGGCGCCTACCAGCAACTGCAGACACCCTCCAAGCGCAAGAAGGTCATCGGCGTGGGTGACATCGAGGCAGTGGTGGCCAAGATTGCCCGCATTCCCCCGAAAACCGTCAGCTCGGACGACAAGGAAACCCTGCAGAAGCTGGAAAAGAACCTGCAGATGGTGGTGTTCGGCCAGAACCAGGCGATCAGCAGCCTCGCCACGGCCATCAAACTGGCCCGTGCCGGCTTGCGCTCTCCCGACAAGCCCATCGGCTCCTTCCTGCTGGCCGGCCCTACGGGTGTCGGCAAGACCGAGGTGACACGCCAGCTCGCCAAGCAGTTGGGCCTGGAGCTGATCCGCTTCGATATGTCCGAGTATATGGAGCGCCACACCGTGTCACGCCTGATTGGCGCGCCTCCCGGCTATGTCGGTTTTGACCAGGGTGGCCTGCTTACCGATGCCGTGACCAAGCACCCCCACGCGGTGGTGTTGCTGGACGAGATCGAAAAGGCCCACCCCGAGGTGTTCAACCTGCTGCTGCAGGTGATGGATCACGGCACACTCACCGACAACAACGGCCGCAAGGCGGATTTCCGCAATGTGATCGTGGTGATGACCACCAACGCCGGCGCCGAGAGCATCAGCCGCAGGACGATCGGCTTTACCTCCCAGGATCACAGCACCGACGGCATGGAGGCGATCAACCGCATGTTCACGCCGGAATTCCGCAACCGCCTGGATGCCATCGTGCAGTTCGAGCCGCTGGGCGAGGATGTGATTCTGACCGTGGTGGACAAGTTCCTGACCGAGCTGCAGGGCCAACTGGACGAGAAGCGTGTCACCCTGCAGGTGGATGAAGACGCGCGCCTGTGGCTGGTGGAGAAGGGTTACGACCGCAATATGGGTGCGCGGCCGATGGAACGGGTCATCCAGGACCACATCAAGAAGCCGCTGGCGGAACTGGTGCTGTTCGGAGCGCTGGCCCACGGTGGCGGCACAGCATTAGTCACCCTGGACCGGGCGGCAGATGCGCTGGTGGTCAGCGTGGAGGAAGAGGAGGCGGTGCTGGCGGATTCCTGATGACGCAATGCAGCGGGCGCAATTCGATGTAATTGCGCCCCTGTTCTATCCGCGCCGCTGAAAGGGTGGGCGGAGCAAGCGCCACCACATCAGAGCGGTGCGCTTAACGCTCCCGATAGGTAATGCGACCTTTGCTCAGGTCGTAAGGGGTGAGTTCCACACGGACTTTATCGCCGGTCAGGATGCGGATGTAGTTCTTGCGCATCTTGCCGGAGATGTGTGCGGTCACAACGTGGCCATTTTCCAGCTGCACGCGGAAAGTGGTGTTGGGCAGGGTGTCGATCACCTCGCCTTCCATTTCGATCTGGTCTTCTTTTGCCATGCCCTTGGCAGATCCTCGCGAAAAAATAGGGGCGCATTTTGCCTCAAACGCAAGGGATGTGCCAGATGTATCTTTGGCGCTTTGACGACAATAGTGGTGGTTACTCCGCCAGCCGCCGCCAGCGGTTGTCCAGCAACAGTTCCAGTGGCTGGTAATCCGCCTTGTAGGCCATTTTCTTGCAGGCCTCGATCCAGTAACCGAGGTAGAGATAGTGCAGGCCCATCTCCCGGGCCTGTTCGATCTGCCACAGGATGGCGTAGCTGCCCAGACCGCGCTGTTGCTCGTCGGGGTCAAAGAAGGTGTAGATGGCCGACAGGCCGTCGATCATTACATCCACCACTGCCACCGCAAGCAAGCGGCGGTGGTCGTAGAAGCGGTAGTAGCGGGTGCAGTCCCAGGCATTGTTGAGGAAGGATTCGTACTGCTCGCGATCCGGCGGGAACATGTCGCCGTCGGCGTGGCGTTGCTCGATATAGCGCTGGTACAGGTGGTAGGCCTGGTTGTCGCGAATATCCGCCGTGCGCTCCACGCTCAGGTCCCGGTTCTGCCGCAGGCTGCGGCGCTGGTTGCGGCGGGGCTGGAAGTCCTGCACCGGAATACGCGCCGGGATGCAGGCCTTGCACTGCCCGCAATGCGGTCGGTAAACGTGGTTGCCACTGCGGCGAAAGCCCAGGGTGGAAAGGCTGCTATACAGGTGCTGGTCGACCTCCTGGCGGGGGTCGATAAACAGGGTAGTCGCCTCCTGGTCGCGCAGGTAGCTGCAGCTATGGGGGTAGGTGGTGTAGACCTTGAGATCCCGCAGGGAAGATGTCACAGCAACTCTCCACAAGACGCTGGCAGTCGCCAGTTGAGCGACTGCGGATGCATGTCCACAGTTTGGGCAAGCTCTTGCTCGAAGTCCAGCCGGGAAATAGTGCGGGCGCCCAGTGAGTTCAGGTGCCCGCTCTCCACCTGGCAGTCGATCAGCCGGCAGCCGGCCCCGCGCAGCAGCCACGCCAGTGCTACCAGCGCCGTTTTCGAGGCATCGCTGGCGCGGCTGAACATCGATTCGCCAAAGAAGGCGCCCCCTATGGCGATGCCATAGAGCCCGCCCACCAGTTCGCTGTCCCGGTAGACCTCGATGGAGTGGGCATGTCCGAGTCGGTGCAGTTCGCTGTAGGCCGACACCATGGCGTCGCTGATCCAGGTGCCATCCTGACCGGCCCTGGGGGCAGCGCAGGCCAGCATGACTTCGCGAAAGCGGGTGTCGGCGTCGAGAGTAAAGCTGTTGCGGCGCAGGGTTTTCGCCAGGCTGCGGGAAATATGCAACTGCTCGGGGTACAGCACTGAGCGGGGGTCGGGCGTCCACCACAGCACCGGGTCCGGTGGCTGGTACCACGGGAATATACCTCGGCGGTAGGCAGAGAGCAGGGTTTGCGGGGAGAGTTCACCCCCTGCCGCGAGCAAACCGTTGGGATAGTCCAGGGCCTCGCAGCTGGGGGGGAAGTCCTCGCCGGGGGCGAGGACAGGCAGCAGGGGCATGTCAGCCGTTCAGGTGATCCAGGTATTTCTCGGCATCCAGCGCCGCCATGCAGCCAAATCCGGCCGACGTGACGGCCTGGCGGTAAACGTGGTCGCCCACGTCGCCGGCGGCGAATACGCCCGGCACACTGGTCGCCGTGGCATTGCCCTCCAGGCCGGAGGTGATCACGATGTAGCCGTCCTTCATGTCCAGCTGGCCGGCAAAAATGTCGGTGTTGGGCTTGTGGCCGATGGCGATAAATACGCCGGCCAGGTCGATATCGGCAGTGCTGCCATCCGCGGTGGATTTCACGCGCATGCCGGTAACGCCGCTGGCGTCACCCAGTACCTCGTCCAGGGTGTGATCCCACAGGATCCGGACCTTGCCTTCTTTCTCGCGGGCGAACAGGCGATCCTGCAGCACCTTTTCGGCACGCAGGCTGTCGCGGCGGTGCACCAGCACCACTTCCGACGCGATATTGGCCAGGTAGAGGGCCTCTTCAACGGCGGTATTGCCGCCGCCGATCACCGCGACTTTTTTGTTGCGATAGAAAAAACCGTCGCAGGTGGCGCAGGCGCTGACGCCCTTGCCCATAAAGGCCTCTTCACTGGGCAGGCCCAGGTACTGGGCGGAGGCGCCGGTGGCGATAATCAGGGCGTCGCAGGTGTACTGGTGGCTGCCGGACAGGCGGAAGGGGCGACTGGACAGGTCCACCTCCTCGATGTGGTCGAACACCACCCGGGTTTCGAAGCGCTCAGCGTGCTCCTGCATTTGCTGCATCAACAGCGGGCCCTGCAGATCGGCGGGGCCGCCGGGCCAGTTTTCCACCTCGGTGGTGGTGGTGAGCTGGCCACCCTGCTGCATCCCGGTGATCACCACCGGATTGAGGTTGGCGCGGGCGGCGTAAACCGCGGCGGTGTAGCCGGCCGGGCCGGAACCCAGAATGATCAGTTGGTGGTGCTGGACGTCGCTCATATCGATAGCTTCCTGCGCTCTGGAGGTGGAATCAGGGGGCGCAAAGTCGGCGCCTGCCCCCAAATATGGAGGCGGAGTATGGTAATTTAAAGGGGCGCTTGCGGGGAAGCCGAGAGCGATTCTAAAAACAGAACATAAGCTTCTGAAAAATCTAAGAAAGTGGCAGAATATCGGGCATGGAAAAAGGCGAGCATTGGCAAACACCGTGACAGACACCACCGACACCCGGAGCTTTCTCGGCCCGCGCCTGCGCGAAGGGGCCTTTATCGGTGTCAGTGCCGTGTGCCTTTACCTGCTGCTGGCACTGGTAACCTACAGCCCCGGTGACCCGGGCTGGTCGGCCACCGGCACCGGCGGCAAGATTGCCAACGCCGGCGGCCCCACCGGCGCCTGGCTGGCCGATGTGGCCTTCTCGCTGGTGGGTTATGCGGCCTACCTCTTCCCCCTGCTGCTGGCCTATCGCGCCGTGATTATCCTGCTGGAGCGCTACGAGGCGCGCCCCTTCGACTGGGTCACCTTCGGTATCCGCGCGCTGGGGCTGGTACTGGTGATGATGGCGGGCACGGCCCTGGCCGCGATGAACGACAGTGGCCAGTCAGGCCTGCCCCAGGGCGCCGGCGGTATCCTCGGCCAGGCCATAGGCGACGCGTTTACCGCGGCCTTCAGCGCCATTGGCAGCCGCCTCATCCTGCTGGCGGTGTTTCTGTTTGGCATGACCATTTTTACCGACCTCAGCTGGCTGGGGCTGATGGATCGCCTCGGTGGCTGGACCCTGAAGATTGTCCGCGCCAGCTATGGCCGTGTGACCGGCCTGATCGACAGGACCCGGGATCGCCGGGCGCGGGAAAAGGCCCTGGAACTGCGCAAACAGCAGATCGAGGAGCATGTCAGCGAGTCGAAAAAGCGCAAGCCGCCGAAGATCAAGCCTCTCAAGCCCCGGGCCGAGGCATCCGAAAGGGTCGAGAAAGAGAAGCAGCAGCCGCTGTTCGACGCCCCGGTCACCGGCGAACTGCCCCACCTGGACCTGCTGGACTCCGTAGAGCACGACCCCACCAAGGGCTATTCCAAAGAGGCCCTGGAGGGGCTGTCCAAGCTGCTGGAGTTGAAGCTGGCGGACTTTGGCATCAAGGCGGAAGTCGTGGCGGTCTATCCGGGCCCGGTGATTACCCGTTTCGAAATCCAGCCGGCGCCGGGCACCAAGGTATCGCGCATTTCCAACCTGGCGAAGGACCTTGCCCGTTCCCTGGCGGTTATCAGCGTGCGGGTCGTGGAAGTGATTCCCGGCAAATCGGTGGTGGGCATCGAAATTCCCAATGAAGACCGGGAAATCGTCAGTTTCCGTGAAGTCATTTCCTCCCGCGCCTTCGACCAGAGCCGCTCGCCGCTGACCCTGGCCCTGGGGCACGACATTTCCGGCGAGCCGGTGGTGGCCGACCTGGCCAAGATGCCTCACCTGCTGGTGGCGGGCACCACCGGCTCCGGCAAGTCGGTCGGTGTCAACGCCATGCTGCTCAGCCTGTTGTACAAGTCGTCTCCGGACGATGTGCGGCTGATCATGGTGGACCCGAAGATGCTGGAGCTGTCGGTCTACGACGGCATTCCCCACCTGCTGACGCCGGTCATTACCGACATGAAAGACGCGGCCAACGGCCTGCGCTGGTGCGTGGCGGAGATGGAGCGGCGCTACAAGCTGATGGCGGCGCTGGGTGTGCGCAACCTGGCCGGCTACAACCGCAAGGTGGCCGACGCCAACAAGGCCGGGGAGCCCATTGCGGACCCGCTGTGGAAGCCGGACCCGATCTATGCCGAGACCGACGAGGAACAGACGCCGCCCCATCTGGAAAAGCTGCCCGCAGTTGTGGTGGTGATCGACGAGTTTGCCGACATGATGATGATTGTCGGTAAAAAGGTGGAAGAGCTGATCGCTCGCATCGCCCAGAAGGCGAGGGCGGCGGGCATCCACCTTATCCTGGCGACCCAGCGCCCGTCGGTGGATGTGATCACCGGCCTGATCAAGGCCAACGTGCCGACGCGGATTGCCTTCCAGGTGTCCTCAAAAATTGATTCCCGTACCATTCTCGACCAGGGCGGGGCGGACCAGCTTCTGGGCCATGGCGATATGCTCTATCTGCCACCGGGTTCCGGCTTGCCGAACCGCGTTCACGGCGCCTTCGTTTCCGACGAGGAAGTTCACCGGGTGGTGGCGGACTGGAAGAAACGCGGTGAGCCGGCCTATATCGAGGATCTGCTCGACGAAGGCGGCAGCACGCCGGTTACCGCGGCGGAACTGCAGCAGGCCGGCGCCGGTGGCGAGGACGACGACGAAAACGACGCGCTCTACGACGAAGCCGTACATTACGTCACCAAAAGCCGTCGTGCCTCCATCTCGTCAGTCCAGCGCAAACTGCGCATCGGCTACAACCGCGCCGCCCGTTTGATCGAGGCGATGGAAATGGCCGGTGTGGTTTCCGAAATGGGCAGCAACGGCCAGCGCGAAGTGCTGGCGCCGCCGCCACCCGAATAGCGGGGGATGATGCCGCCAATGGCGGGAACCCCTTTGTATACACGCTCTCTGTTTCCACCTCCACCGGAAGGTTTCTATGCGCAACAAACTACTCCTGACACTGGCCCTGCTGGTCGCGGCCGTGCCGGCCCTGGCCGATGCCACAGACGATTTGCTACAGCACCTGGCCGGCTTCAAATCCCTTACCGGGCAGTTCAGCCAGCAGCAGTTCCCCGAGGGCGGCGGTGAGGCCATTGCCTCCGAGGGTCAGTTCAAACTGCTGCGCCCGGATTACTTTGCCTGGGAGATAACCGCGCCGGACAGCCAGCTGGTTATTGCCACACCGGAATACCTCTGGCAGCACGACCGCGACCTGGAAACCGTTACACGCCGCCCCATCGCCGGCACCGGCCAGACCAGCCCCCTGCAGGTACTGGCAGGCGACGAATCCGCACTGCGCGAGGGCTATCGGGTTGAGGAGGCCGGCCCGGGTCGTTTCCGGCTGGTTCCCAGCGGGCAGGACGCCGCCTTCCGGCAACTGGAAGTGGAGTTTGCGGGCAATATTCTTACCAGCATGGAAATCCTCGATAGCCTGGGGCAGCGTGTGGTGGTGAATTTCACTCGCCTGGTCCGGGATGCACCTTTGAATCCCGGCGATTTTGAATTCAGCCCGCCGGCGGGCGCGGATTTGTTCTATTACGATGAGTAGGCATGAGCTCGGACCTGTTCGCTAGCGGAGACCCCGGTTACCAGCCGCTGGCCGCGCGCCTGCGCCCCACATCGCTGGATGATTACGCGGGGCAGGACCATGTCCTGGGGCAGGGCAAGCCCCTGCGCCTGGCCATTGAGCGCCGGCAGCTGCACTCGATGGTGTTCTGGGGGCCGCCGGGCGTTGGCAAAACGACACTGGCCCGTATTGTCGCGGGCAACGCCGATGCCCACTTCATCCAGCTATCGGCGGTGTTGTCCGGCGTCAAGGAAATACGGGACGCCATCGCCCAGGCGCGGCAGAACAAAAGCACCGGAAGGGATACGGTACTGTTCGTGGACGAGGTCCACCGCTTCAATAAATCCCAGCAGGACGCCTTTCTGCCCCATGTGGAAGACGGCACCATCATCTTCATCGGGGCGACAACGGAAAACCCCTCTTTCGAACTGAACAATGCACTGCTCTCCCGCGCCCGCGTCTACAAGTTGCGCAGCCTGGAAGCCGGGGCCCTGTGGGATGTACTGCAGCGCGGGCTGGCGGAACTCGGCGGCGCAGTGACTGCCAGCGAGCACTGCCTGGGCTTGATTGCCAGTGCTGCCGACGGCGATGCCCGCCGGGCGCTCAACCTGCTGGAGTTGGCTGCCGACCTGGCGGCCGACGAGGGCGGAGGCAGGAAAGACATTACCGAACAGACACTGGAAGAAGTACTACAGGCTTCGTTGCGTCGCTTCGACAAGGGCGGCGACCTGTTCTATGACCAGATCAGCGCCCTGCACAAGGCGGTGCGCGGCAGCGCGCCCGATGCCGCCCTGTACTGGTTTTGCCGCATGCTCGACGGGGGTTGCGACCCGCTGTATATCGCCCGGCGTGTTGTGCGCATGGCCAGCGAGGATATTGGCAACGCCGACCCGCGGGCTCTCGGCCTGTGCCTGGATGCCTGGCAAACCCAGGAGCGCCTGGGTAGCCCAGAGGGCGAACTGGCCATCGCCCAGGCCATTGCCTACCTGGCCTCGGCGCCCAAAAGCAACGCGGTTTACAGCGCCTACAATGCCGCGCGTGCAGAGGTGGCGGCCACACCGAGCTACGACGTGCCACTGCACCTGCGCAACGCCCCCACCGCCCTGATGAAATCGGAGGGCTACGGTGACGAGTACCGCTACGCCCACGATGAGCCGGAGGGTTACGCCGCGGGCGAAAACTATTTTCCGCAGGAGCTGCAAGATCGCCAGTATTACAAACCGGTGGATCGCGGGCTGGAACAGAAAATTCGCGCCAAACTGGATTATCTTCGCCAGAGGGACAGGGAAAGTGACAAGCGGCGATATTGAATGGGTGCGCGCGTGGTTGCCGGGACTTTAGATAGGAATCAGGTATTGAATCGCGCAGACTCGCCCCGGAACACAGCAATTATGAAAAGTGCCCGATGACCAATCTTTTGTTTATTGCCATTGGCGGCGCTGGTGGCGCCCTATCTCGCTATTTACTGTCGAACTGGGTGCACAGTAGCTGGCAGGGGCATCTGCCACTGGGGACTCTGCTGGTGAATAGCCTCGGGTCATTCGCCATTGGCCTGGTTTTTGTCCTCATTGAAAGGCAGGTCATACACCCGGACTGGCGAGGCGTGTTGATGGTCGGTTTTCTCGGCGCCTTTACCACTTTTTCAACCTTTTCCCTGGAGACAGTCACCCTGATCGAGCAGGGCGAGTACCTGCATGCCGGCGGTTATATCCTGTCCAGTGTGCTGGTGTGTATTCTGGCGGCTGGTGCTGGCATCTGGCTGATGCGAACGCTGACCTGACGATCGGCATTTTTGGAGTTATGGCGGGGGATAATAAACCCGCCGGTTTGAACCGGCGGGTGGGCAGGGTTAAACGCGGTATTTTTCCAGCTTGCCCTGGGCCTTGAGTTCGGCGAACACCTTGGGAGCGCGGCCAACACCCGCCCAGCTATGCTCCTCGCCGGATTTATCGGTAAAGCGGTATTTGATGGCCCGCTTGCCAGCTTTGCGTTTGCGGACCTTTTTCGTACCCTCTTCGGCCAGATCGGAAATATCCAGGCCGGCTTCCTGCATTTGCGCAAGAATGGACGCCTTCATGGCCAGTTTTTCCTGCTCTTCCTGAATGGCCGCTTCTTCTTCGACTTTTTTCTCTTCAATTAACAGACCGAGCTGGTCGTGGGCTTTTTCAAGATCGGAAACGGAAGCCGATTTTACAGCGGCTTTAAGGCGGCGCGCGTGAGTAAGAATGCTCAGAAAATCTTTCATACTTTGGAATTGTCCTGTTTGAAATTGCTTGGGAAAAGAATGAATGCAATCCCTGCCCCTATAAAATAATCAGAAAGCGGTAATAGCTCAATACAAAAGCGAATTAATTTGCCGGTATTTATGTGTGTACCACCCATTTTCCACCCCGATCCGGTCAATCGACATTAAATTAATTTCGCCAAGGCAGGGTTCCGTGTTTTAAACGCGATGTTTTACGAGTGTGGAAGGGGGCGTTCTGCCCGCCGATTTGCAGCAATCAGCGCCGGTGTCGGGGGAGTGCTGCGCGCTGCTGTCGCCGCCCTGGAAAATAAAGAAGCCGTGACAGGCACTGCGCTCCCAGAGTAAAACCAGTACAATACGCCGCCTGATTTTTTGCTAACCGGGGCACACTGAGAATGCTGGATATTAAAGCGGTCCGACAGGATCCGGAGGCCGTGGCGCAGGCTCTGGCCAGGCGCGGTTTCACTTTTGATGTTGATCAATTCACCGCGCTTGACGGGCGCCGCAAGCAGGCGGATGTCGACAGCCAGGCCCTGCTGGCGGAGCGCAAAAGCGCATCCAAAAAGATCGGACAGCTGGTGGGCCAGGGCCTGAGCGTGGATGAGGCCAAGGCCCAGGTCAACGAGACCCTGGAAAAGATCGCCGCCCAGCTCGACGAACTCACCGAGCAGGCAAAGCGCGTACAGCAGGAGCTGGATGATCTGCTGCTGGGCCTGCCCAACCTGCCGGCAGATGAAGTACCGGAAGGGCAGAGCGAGGATGACAATGTCGAGGTGGCCCGCTGGGGCGAGCCACTGGCTTTCGATTTTAACCCCCGAGATCATGTGGAAATCGGCGAGGCACTGGGGCAACTCGACAGTGAGACCGCGGGCAAAATCACCGGGTCGCGCTTCACCGTTATGTACGGCGAGCTCGCGCGCCTGCATCGCGCCCTGATCCAGTTCATGCTCAACCTGCATACCGGAGAGCATGGCTACCAGGAGATCTACGTACCCTACATTGTCAATCGCGATTCCCTGCGCGGCACCGGGCAACTGCCGAAGTTTGAGGAAGACCTGTTCAAGCTCCGCGCCGACCAGGACTACTACCTGATTCCCACTGCCGAAGTGCCAGTGACCAACGTCGCCAGGGACCGCATATTCGAGGACGCCGAACTGGGTGAGTCCGGCCTGCGCTTCGCCTGCCACAGCCCCTGCTTTCGCAGTGAAGCGGGCAGCTACGGCCGCGATACCCGCGGCATGATCCGCCAGCACCAGTTCGAGAAGGTGGAGCTGGTGCAACTGGTGCGTGCGGCCGATTCGGACCGCGCCCTGGAGTCTCTCACCGGGCATGCCGAGGCGGTATTACAGGCGCTGGCGCTGCCCTACCGCAAGGTGATTCTGTGCGGCGGCGATATTGGCTTCTCGGCCCGCAAAACCTACGACCTCGAGGTTTGGTTGCCGGGGCAGAGCGCCTACCGGGAAATCTCCAGCTGCAGCAGCTTCGGTGACTTCCAGGCGCGCCGCATGCAGGCCCGCTGGCGCAACCCGGCCACCGGCAAGCCCGAGCTGCTGCACACCCTGAATGGCTCCGGGCTCGCCGTGGGGCGCACTCTGGTGGCGGTGCTGGAAAACTACCAGCGCGCGGACGGCAGTGTTGTCATCCCGGAGGCCCTGCGTCCCTACATGGGCGGTGCAGAACAACTCGGAGGCTGAGGTGGACTACCTGCCCGTATGCCTGCGTCTGCGTGGCACACCGGTTCTGCTGGTCGGAGCCGGCACCGTAGCCACTCGCAAGGCGCGACTGCTGCTGCGCGCCGGCGCGCGCCTCACGGTGGTGGCGCCTCAGGCCAGCGCCGAACTGCAATCCCTGCTGGCCGACGCCGACGGCGAATGGCGGCGGGTGGTCTACAGCAATTCCGCCCAGGACGGGCAGGCACTGGTGGTGGCCGCCACGCCCGATGCCGAAACCAATCGCGCCGTCTACCGCGACGCCTGCGAGCGGGGCATTCCGGTCAACGTGGTGGATTCCCCAGAACTCTGCAGCTTTATCTTCCCCGCGGTGATCGATCGCAATCCGCTGCTGATCGCGATCAGTTCCAGTGGCCGCAGCCCGGTACTGGCGAGACTGGTGCGACGCAAGATTGAAACGCTGATTCCCGCGGCCTACGGCCGCCTGGCAGAGTTTGCCGGGCACTGGCGCGACCGGGTACGCACAGCGCTTCCGGAGGAGGGCGCGCGTCGTCTGTTCTGGGAGCAGGCAGTGGACGGCGCCGCCGGCGAACTGGTGCTGGCCGGTCGCGAAACGGAAGCCGCGACGCTTATGGAGCGGCGCCTTGCGGACAGCTCGGCACTGCACCGCGGCGAAGTCTATCTGTTGGGAGCCGGGCCGGGCGATCCCGACCTGCTGACCTTCAAGGCGCTGCGCCTGCTGCAGAGTGCCGACGTGGTGCTCTATGACCGCCTGGTGGCGCCGGCCATTGTCGATATGGCGCGCCGGGATGCCGAGCGCATCTATGTCGGCAAATCACGGGCCGACCACGCAGTGCCGCAGCAGGACATCAACCAGAAGCTGTTGGAATTGGCCCAGGCCGGCAAACGGGTGGTGCGCCTGAAAGGGGGCGACCCCTTTATATTCGGCCGCGGCGGTGAGGAAATCGCCCTGTTGGCCAGCCACGGCATTCCCTTTCAGGTCGTGCCGGGCATTACCGCTGCGAGCGGCGGCGCCTGCTATGCAGGCATTCCACTGACTCACCGCGACTACGCCCAGTCGGTGCGCTTTGTCGCCGGCTACTTGAAAGGCGACCGGGTTGAGCACGACTGGCAGCAATTTGCCTCCACCACAGAAACCCTGGTGTTCTATATGGGGCTGATGGGGCTGCCGGTTATCTGCCGCGAGCTGCAGGCCATCGGTCGCGCGCCTGACACGCCGGTGGCGCTGATCGAGCGTGCCACCATGGAAGGGCAGCGGGTGCTGGTGGGAACACTGGCGACGATGGAAGACATCGTGGCGCGGGAGAAGCCCCATGCGCCGACCCTGATCATTGTCGGGGACGTGGTGCGCCTGCACCGCGACCTGGCTTGGTTCGGTGAGCGGGACGGCTAGAAAGCCGGCCCGCTGGCCACAGGCGCCTATTCAGTCACAGCTTTCTCGCCGCCCGGGGTGTGCGCGGCGAAGCGCTGTTCTCTCAGCAGCAGTGTGTCCACCAGAATGTTGCCGGCTTCGGTCAGCAGCACATCCGGGACTTCCTCTTCCTCACTGGCAAGACTTTCGCCTTCACCAGTGCTGTCGTCGTTTTCCGCCTCGTCACCATCGGCAACGTCTTCTGCGTCGGTGACTTCTTGGTCTTCATCCAGCGAGGTCAGCAGTTCCTCGCCCAGAGCGGCGCGACGCTTGTTTTCAATGGCCAGCGCCTTGCTGTCCTGTTCGTCGGCCAGCGCGCGACGTGCTTCCTCGTTCAGCGGCAGGTATTTTATTTCCCGGCTTTCCTCGGCCAGGTCCACCTGGTCCTCCAGGAAGATGTACTCGGGATTGTTGCCGCTGCGTTCCTGGAACAGGCGGGTCACTTCCGGCAGCAGATCGTTGATGTCCTGATAGCGGCGATGGCGCACCGGGTTGATCTTGTCCCAGTTGAGGGCGTGGTCGAGGGCGCTCTCGCCGATTTCCTCGTGGTCGTAGAGGGCGGGGAAAGTGACGTCTGGCACCACGCCGCGGTGCTGGGTGCTGTCGCCCGAGATGCGGTAGAACTTGCTCTCGGTGAGTTTTAGCTGGCCTTCGGGCAGCGGGATCAGGGTTTGCACGGTACCTTTGCCGAAGGATCGGTCGCCGACGATCAGCCCGCGCTGGTAGTCCTGGATAGCGCCGGCGAAAATTTCCGAGGCAGATGCCGACAGGCGATTGATAAGCACTACCAGCGGGCCGTCGTAGTAGGGGCCGCGCAGGCGCTTGCCGTCGCGCCATACCCGGCGCGAGGAGTGGCGAATCTGCACTGTGGGCCCGTACTCGATGAACAGGCCGGTGAGCTCGTTGGCTTCCTGCAGGGAACCGCCGCCGTTGTTGCGCAGGTCGATGACTACGCCGTCGACCTGGTCCTCGTTCTGTAGTTCGTCCAGCAGCACTTTGACATCGCGGGTGGTGGACTTGTAGTCCTTCTCGCCACGGCGCATGGCGTCAAAGTCGATGTAGAAGGCGGGAATATCGATTACCCCGACCTTCATCATCTTGTCGCCATTGGGAATTTCCAGCACTTTCTTCTGCGCCGCCTGCTCTTCCAGCTTGACCTTGTTGCGCACGATGGTGACAACCTTGCGCTCGCCGGTCTTGGCGGCCTTGCCCGGCATCACCTGCAGGCGTACGGTGGAGCCCTTGGGGCCGCGGATCAGCTCCACTACCTCGTCCAGGCGCCAGCCGATCACGTCCTCGAACTCCTCGTCATCGCCCTGGGCCACGCCCACAATGCGGTCGGAAGGTTTCAGTTCGCCCTGCTTGTCGGCCGGGCCAGCAGGCACAAGGCGCACCACCTTGGTGTACTCGTCCTCCAGCTGCAGCACTGCGCCGATACCTTCCAGCGACAGGCTCATGTTGATGTTGAAGTTCTCGGAGCGGCGCGGCGACAGGTAGTTGGTGTGCGGGTCGTACAGCTCGGTGAGGGCGTTGGCGTAAATCTGGAATACATCCTGGCTGTTGTACTGCTGTACACGCTTGAGCTGGTTCTTGTAGCGCTTGCTCAGCGTCTCGGCAATTTCGTCCTGGGGCTTTTCGGACATGCGCAGGCTCAACACCTGGTTTTTCAGGTGGCGCCGCCAGCGGTCATCCAGCTCCGCCTGGTCCGTTGCCCAGGGGCGATCTTCAGCGTCCAGCAGGTAATCCTCCTCGACGCTGAAATCCATGGCGGCAATGGCTTCGGGCAAGGTATCGACCACACTCTCCAGTCTTTCGACCAGGCGCTGCTGGAAGCGGTTGAAGATATTGAAACCGGCGTCCAGACGCCCCTTGTGCAGATCGTCGTCCATCTGCATGCGGTAGCTTTCGAATTCAGCCAGGTCGGAGGCGGTAAAGAACATGCGCCCGCTGTCCAGGCTATCGATATAGTTGTCCAGATGCTGGGAGGATAGCTCGTCGTCGTAACGCAGTTTGGCGTAGTGCCGCTCCTCGAGCTGGTCGATCATATCGACCATGGTCTCCCGCTGGGTGTCGGTGTATTCGATCAGTGCCAGGGCCGGGGCGGTGCTTGCGAGAAGCAGCATCCCGCTGGCGACGGTGAATACCAGGCCGCGGCGGGCCCGACTCAGCAGGGTGGTGGGAGTGTTCAAAACAGCGTTACCTCGTGGTCTTATCGTGCGTCCGCGGATGGACGGGCGTCACTCAAGTGTAATCCTTCGGTACGGTGGGTCAAATACCGGCGGCTGTCGATTTTAGAGTCGGGCCCGGCGGGAAAGTTCGCAGTGCACACAATGCAGTGCTCAGCGCCCCTGCCAGAAAGGCAATTCCGGGCGCGCCGTGGTGAACAGCAGTGTCTCGTCGGCGGGCGTCCACAGGCGCTGCACCCGGTTGGTCTGGTTGCTGCCCACATCCATCAGCACGGAGTTGTGCAGGCTGAGGCGCAGGCTGGCATTGGCGGGAACGGTGAAAAAGAGCCAGCTGGCGTCATAGGCGAGCTCCATTCCCAGGATCTCAGCGGGCCGGAACGACTGCCCGGACTCGCTGTAGACCACAAAATGGTCCGCCAGATAGGCCAGGGCGAGGGTACGTACCTGTGGGGTGTCTACCAGGACGACGGGCTCACCACTGCGCCAGGTGAGAGCGGTTTCCAGGTCTTCCGGCAGCACGCGGAGGGCGATTTCCAGAGTATCGCCGGCTTCGTTCCAGTCCATCTCGGCAAAGCTGGTGTGCCAGGGGTGGGCCTGGGCGATGCCAGCGAAGAGAAACAGTGCAGTGCAGAGTATCAGCTGCAATCGGCGCATGGGCTTATTCCGGAGCTTCGGTGACGGCATTGGATTCCCGCCTGCGCGGGAATGACTCGGGGATCGATGAGCGGCAAGGGCCCGTTTTTCCACGCTGGAGCCTGCCGCCTGTTCAGAGTATCGGTTGCTCCCACTTCGATTTTTCATCGCGGCGCATCGGGTTCGGCTCTTCCTTCTCCTTGAACAGCTTGAAGCGACTGGCCTTCGGCTGGCGCGGCCAGGCGTTGTTGCTGGTGTCGCTGTCGGCCGTGCTGCGATAGGGGTCGAATGCGATGCCGGTGATTTCCTTTTCCGTGATGAACAGCTTGGTCACCTGTTCTGCGTTGTGGCGCCAGATTTCCGCCGGTATCTGCAGCTCTTCCATCTTGCCGTCGCTGTAAGTTATACGCAGCGGCAGGGGGGTCACCAGCCCGCCGATATTCTTGAAGGTGACTGCGTAAAAATTCTTGTCCGCGTTGAGCAGGGCCTTTTCGCGGTCGGTGAGGGATTGCTGTAACTGCTCATACTGGGCGTAGTCCCAGGGTGTCACCGAGAACTCGTCACTCTCGGTGTAAAAGTCCCGCAGCTGGGGATAGCGCTGGACCAGGGTCTGGGCATCGGCGTTGCGCTGCTGGCTGAGGGAGGGCTCCTGTTTATCCTTCTCCGCCTTCTGCCAGGCTTTTTCCACCTCGGGGTCGCCGGTATCGAGCTGGTACAGGGCGATATTGTCGATGCCGACGTCGACGTGTTCGGTGCCGTAGAACCAGCCGCGCCAGAACCAGTCCAGATCCACCGCGGAGGCGTCTTCCATGCTGCGGAAGAAGTCAGCCGGGGTCGGGCGCTTGAACTTCCAGCGAGTGGCGAACTCACGGAAGGCGTAGTCAAACAGCTCCCGGCCCATAATGGATTCGCGCAGGATATTGAGCGCGGTAGCCGGCTTGGCGTAGGCGTTGTTGCCGAACTGGTGAATGGATTCCGAGTTGGTCATGATCGGCACCTGCGGGGTGCTGATCATGTATTCCACGATGCTCGCAGGCTCGCCGCGGCGGGAGGGATACTCCTCTTCCCAGGCCTGCTCGGTGACAAATTGCAGGAAGGTGTTGAGGCCTTCATCCATCCAGGTCCACTGGCGCTCATCGGAGTTGACGATCATCGGGAAGTAATTGTGTCCCACCTCGTGGATGATCACCGAGATCAGCCCGTACTTGCTGCGTTCCCAGGTCTTGTCGTCGGGATTCTGGCGCACATCCCAGTAGGTGCCGTCCGCGTAGGGGCGCGGCTTGTTGAAGGTGATCATCGGGTACTCCATGCCGCCCACCGGCCCGTTCACCGAGATGGACACGGGATAGGGGTACTCAAAGGTATAGCGGGAGTAAACGTCGATGGTGTGGGCGATGGCGGGTGTCGAGTACTGGCTCCACAGGGGCTCCGCCTCGTTCGGGTAGAAGGACATGGCCAGCACCTCGCGGGAGCCGCTCGGCGCCATGCGCGCGTCCCAGATGAACTTGCGCGAGCTGGCGAAGGCGAAGTCGCGCACGCTCTCGGCCTTGAAACGCCAGGTCTTTTTCACCGAGGTGCGGCTGCTCTCGTTCTTTTTCGCCTCCTGCGGCGTCACGATGAAGCGCTGCTCGGTAGAGGCCTGGGCGGCCTCGTAACGCTCGCGCTGCTTGCTGCTCAGAACGTCGCCCGGGTTTTGCAGCACACCGGTGGCGGCGACGATGTGATCAGCCGGCACCGTAATGGCCACCTCGAAAGTGCCCATTTCCAGGGTGAATTCACCGCTGCCGAGGAACTGTTTGTTCTGCCAGCCCTGGTAGTCCGTATAGGCCGCCATGCGCGGGTACCACTGGGCGATTTCGTAGAGGTAGTTCTTGTCTGCCTCGAAGTATTCGTAACCGCCACGGGCGCCCACCGCCGTGGCATCGATGATGTTGTGTTCCCAGTCGACACTGAAGACAAACTGCGCGCCCGCCGCCAGCGGCCGGGGCAGTTCCACCCGCATCATGGTTTTGTTCACTGTGTGGGGCAGGGGGTTGCCCTCGCTGTCGCGCACAGCCTTGATGTCCACGCCACCGTCAAAGGCCGAGCGGGCCAGCAGGTCGGCCATGCTCTTGTAGGGGAAGTGGGCAAAATCCGGGGCCGTTTTGGTCAGCATATCGTCAGAGTCCGCACGGAAACGGTTCTGGTCCAGTTGCAGCCACAGGTAGCGCAGGGTGTGGGGGCTCTGGTTGTAATAGGTGATGGTCTCACTGCCGATGATGCGCTGGGCGCGATCGTCTACTTCCACGTCGATGCGGTAGTCCGCACGCTGTTGCCAGTAGGCGGGGCCGGGGGCACCGCTGGCCAGGCGGGTTTCGGTGGGGGTATCGAGCAGATAGTCGAGCTGGGCGAACTTTTCCGGGCCGCTCAGCTTTTCCGCTGCAGCCAGGGGATGGCTGATGGTGACAATGAGCAGTAAAAATAGGTTAAAAGCCTTGTTACTCAATGGCATACGGCGACCTTTTAAATTGAATTCATGGAATAAGTGCCGAATCACTTATTCCTGTTAGACGTAGGGGAATGAAAAAACCGCAATGGGAACCAGCAATCTGGTCACGTGAACGGGCCTAGCAGGCGAACTTCCTATCCCGGACAAACAGCATGTCCATGACGATCTCAGGGTTCCAACTCACCAGCGCGCGCTCGCTGGTGCGGCGAATACTGTCGAGTTCGGCCACAGTGCGGATGGAAAATGCCTCTGACACGACCACATGCACCAGCAGGTAGGTGTTGCGCCCGCGCTTGGTGACGCGCAGTTCAACATGGTCGTAATCCACCTCTGCCAGGGTGGCGAGCAGGCGCGCCTTGATATCCTCCACGACCGCTTCCGGTGGCGCCATGTTCACAATCTCCCGCAAGCTGTCCCTGAGAATCCCCAGTGGAATGGGCAGGGCGCACAGCACGATGGCGATCAGCAGGATGGGGTCCACCAGGGGCGCCCACTCGGCCCAGGGAGAGTTTTCCAGATACCAGGCACCGAGAAAGCCGAGGAACACAGCGGCGCTCAACAGGCCGTCCACAAACCAGGTGCGCGATTCCACCTGCACCAGGTCTGAGCGGTACTGGCGGCTGACCCGGTGCATCAGTACGGACACGGTAAAGCAGCCGAGGGTGGCAATGGCGCCGTACAGTACCGCCAGACCGTAGGCTGCTTCCGTGCCCCCCGCCAGCAGTCGCTTTGCCGCCTCGGTCAGGGCATAGACGCAGGCCACCATAATGAATAGCGACTTGAACAGATTCAGGGTCGGCTCCATGGCGGTGTAGCCGAAGTGGAATTTGTCGTCGTCCGGGCGCTCCGCCAGTTTTGCCACCCGCAGCGTCAGCAGGGCTACGCAGAAGGCAATCAGCGAGTAGATGCCGTCAAACAGAATGGCATCGGAATTGGTCAGCAGGGCAAAGCCGAGGGCGAGGGCGACGAAAAACACCACGCCGTAAAGGGCAAAGGTCAGCGCCCGCTGTTCATGGTGTACATGCAGCTTGTCTTTCAACCTCGGCTCCACCGGTCCATGGTCTGTATCAATGGCGGATTCTAGCGCCGCTGGCTGCCGAAGGTCATTCCCCCTTAGGGGGGGCTGCGGTGCTGCGACATGGGGCGGCGGGGTTGAGCTGATTGGTTGCGGGTGTAACAATCAGCGCCCCAACACCACTGGAGCAAGACCATGCCCGGAACCTCACGTCACCTGCTGGGTGCCCTCTGCCTCGCCGCTGTCGCCGGCCAGGCGGTAGCGGAAGTGCCCGCCCTGTCTGTCGATACCATGAAGAACATCACCCGCGAACTGTCTTCCGACGCCTTCGAGGGACGAGCGCCAGGGTCCGCCGGTGAAGAGAAAACCGTTGCCCTGTTGACCAAAGAGTTCAAGGCCGCCGGCCTTAAGCCCGGCAATGGCGACAGCTGGGTGCAGGATGTGCCACTGGTACAGATCACCGCGGAAAATGTCAGCGATTTGAAAGTGACCGGTGGGGAGGATGAATTCAGCTTTGCCTACGGTTCCGACATGGTGGTAGGCACCTACCGGGTGACGCCGGAAATAGAGGTCAAGGACAGTGAGATCGTTTTCGTCGGCTACGGCATCAACGCTCCGGAGAAGGGCTGGAACGACTACGCTGGCCTCGATGTAAAGGGCAAGACAGTGATGATCCTGGTCAATGACCCGGACTACGAAACCGAAGGGCTCAATGGCCCCTTCAACGGTCGCGCCATGACCTACTACGGCCGCTGGACCTACAAGTACGAAGAAGCCGCCCGCCAGGGCGCCGCCGCGGCACTGATCGTGCACGACACCGTGCCGGCCGCCTACGGCTGGAACGTGGTGGAGTCCTCCTGGAGCGGTCCCCAGCACGTGGCGGACGCCGACAACGGCCACATGGATACCGCCAAGGTCAATGGCTGGGTCCAGAACGAGGTGGCGCGCAAGATATTGGCCAGTGCCGGTCAGGACCTGGACCAACTGACCGCCGCGGCCAAGAAGCCGGGGTTCAAGGGGGTAGAGCTGGGCCTGAAGGCCTCGGTCAGCTTCGACAACGAGATCGAAAAACAGTCCTCCAGAAACGTGGTCGGCCTGCTGCCCGGCAGCGAGCGCCCGGACGAGGTCGTGCTCTACACCGCGCACTGGGATCACCTGGGCCGCTGCGGCGCCGATGAAAGCGGCGATGATATCTGCAATGGCGCCATCGACAACGCCACTGGCACAGCGGCCCTGGTCGCCCTGGCGCAGGCTCACGTCAAGGCGGGTGCGCCGGAGCGCAGTATCCTGTTCCTGGCCGTCACCGCGGAGGAGTCCGGCCTGCTGGGTTCCGAGTCCTACGCGGCCAACCCGATTTTCCCCGTGAACAAGACGGTTGGCGGTGTGAACATGGACGCCTTCGCCATGACCGGCCCGGCAAAGGATGTGATCGTCGTCGGCAAGGGCAAGTCGGAACTCGATGACTACCTGGAGCGCGCCCTGCAAGCCCAGGGTCGTACCGCCACCACAGAGCCGACCCCGGAGAAGGGCTACTACTACCGCTCGGATCACTTCAGCCTGGCCAAGCGCGGCGTGCCGATGATCTACTTCGACGGTGGCGAGAATCTGGTTGAGGGCGGCACTGCTGCCGGCCGAGCCGCGGCCGAGGATTACACCAAAAACCGCTACCACGGTCCCCAGGATGAGTTCGACGAGAACTGGGACTGGAGCGGTGTGATGCAGGACCTCAAGCTCTACTACAGCATCGGCCGGGAAATGGCTGACTCCAACGAATGGCCCAACTGGGTGGAGGGCGACGAGTTTCGCGCTATCCGCGACGAGAGCCGGGCCGCGGCCAAGTAACGCCTCTGCACTGCACTTCTCGCTCCCGCCCGTCTGGGCGGGAGCGGCTACAGCCGGGAGGCCCGGCTGTAACACTTCCCCGCAATCCCCCCTTCACAAGCACTTCCGGCGAGCCTGGTTCAACTATCTGGCAGAGTCGTCCCGGGAGCCTGGTGTACGCTGCTCATCCAAATGCAGGAAGCCACTGGCACCTCCAGCTTCTATGCTCAGAATCCAGTTCCCGGCGATGCATCCGCGCGCTGGAGATAACGTTAACAGGAGTACTTCATGCAGCAGTTCGACAACAAAATCGCCCTGGTGACCGGTGCCGGCAGCGGTATCGGTGCCGCCGTGGCAAAGGCGCTGGCAGCGAGCGGCGCTCGAGTGGCGGCCGTGGATGTCACGCCGGGCGGCCAGGTGACTGTGGACACCATCAAGGCCAGCGGTGGCGAGGCGATTTTCCTGCAGTGCGATATCCAGGACAGCGCCGCGGTGGCGGATGCCGTGGCAAAAACCGTGGCGCAGTTTGGCGGGCTCGACATCGCCGTGAACAACGCTGGCGTGGACCCGGAAGTGGCGCCGGAGGCCGATTGGGACGAGACGGCGATGGAGCGAATTCTGTCCATCAATATCAAGGGGCTGTTCCTGTGCATGAAGCACGAAATTGCCCATATGGTGGGGCAGGGCAGTGGCGCCATCGTCAACCTGGCATCGGCCGCCGGTGTGGTCGGTGTCGCCAACAAACCGGCCTACACCGCCAGCAAGCACGCAGTGGTCGGATTGACGAAGGCCTCGGCCCTGCAATACGCCGCGCGCGGCATTCGTATCAACGCGGTATGCCCGGGCGCAGTGGATACGCCGATGCTGGATCACAACCTGCCGCCGGGTGTGGACAAATCCCTTATCGCGGCCAACCACCCCATCAACCGGCTGGCCAGCCCCGAGGAGATTACCCAGGCCATTCTCTGGCTCTGCTCCGAAAGTGCGAGCTATGTGGTAGGACATTCGCTGACTGTCGACGGCGGACTGACGGTTCAATAGGGGGACGCCATGAACGATCTGGATTTCAGCGGCAAAATTGTTGTGGTCACCGGCGGCGGCGCCGGTATCGGCCGCGCCATTGCCGAGGCCTTTGCCCGGCGCGGTGCAACCCTGGCGGTGGCGGAAATCGACCCGGCGCGCTGCGACGATACTGCTCAGGCTCTGGGTGAGACGGCGCTGGTAAAGTGCTGCGATGTGACCCGCCGCACCGATGTCGATGCGTTTATCGGCGAGGTGGGCGAGCGCTTCGGGGGCATCGACGTATTGGTGAATAACGTGGGTGATTTCCTCGGAGTGATCAAACCCTTCGAGTTTTGTGAGGACGAGGAACTGGACCGGCTCTACCAGTGCAACCTGAACTCCATCTTCATGGTGACCCGCGCCGCGATTCCACTGCTGCGCGCGAGGGGGGAGGGCGGCAGTATCCTGGCGATCTCTTCCATCGAGGCCTTCCGCGGCATTCCCAACTGCGTGGCCTACAGTGCCTTCAAACACGCCATTACCGGCTTTGTCCGCAGCCTGGCCCTGGAGCTGGCGCCGGCGGGAATCCGGGTTAATGCGATTGCCCCGGAAACCACCGAAACTGCCCAGGTCCGACCCTCGGAACTCATTGCGGGGGAACACCAGGAGCACACCCGGCGCTGGATTCCGCTGGGGCGTTTCGGACAACCCGAAGATGCCGCCGGCTGCGCCCTGTTCCTCGCCTCAGCGCTTTCAGGCTGGGTAACCGGCACCAGCATCAACCTCGACGGCGGTGCGCTGGCGGCGGCCGGCTGGTATCGCGACCCGAACGACCTGTGGACCAACGTGCCGGTGGTGACGGGGAACGGCTTTAATTTTTAGGCAAATAACCTGCACTCATTCCCGGGCAGGGGGCGCCCTCGCTCACATTCCAAATGGAATATGTTACGGCGCCAGTACCTTGCCGGGATTGAGAATGCCCACCGGATCCAGGGCGGATTTAAGTGTGCGCATCAACGCCAGTTCTTCGGCATTGCGCGATACACCCAGCCAGGGCCGCTTCTCCAGCCCGATGCCGTGCTCCGCTGAGACCGAGCCCCGGAATGCGGCCAGGGGTTCGTAAACCAGGCTTTCCACCGTCTGTCGCCACTGTTCGCCTTCGGCCTCCGGCACCTGAACGGCCAGGTGCAGATTGCCGTCGCCAAGGTGGCCGAAAACCAGCAGGTGGTGGTCCGGTACTTTTTCTTCCAGGCTGTCGCGCAGTCCAGCAATGTAATTTTCCATTTCTGCCAACGGCAGGGAGATATCGAAAATAAAGGGATAGCCGCCGCGGAATACCTGGGCGACATCATCCCGCAGGGACCAGAAGCGATCGCAGTCCGCCTCGGACTGTGAGAGCGCACCGTCGACCACCAGTCCCTCCGCCATGACCGTTTCCAGCGCGGCGGCAAAGCGCCCGCTGTCGCCGTCAGGGTCGGCCCCCTGGCCTTCCAGCAGTACATAGAAGGGATAGTCCTGGGCGATGGGCGGGCGACCTTCCGCCGGTGCTGTTGTTACCAGTTGGTAGAAGTCCTGCCACATGACCTCGAAGGCCGACAGGGTGCCACCGAGATCCCGGTCCATGCGTTTCAACAGGGCTGTCACGCTGGCAAAATCGGGCAGGCCGAGCAGGGCCATATTGCGGGTGGTCGGCGCTTCCCACAGGCGCAGGTTGAGCCGCGTAATCACTCCAAGGGTGCCCTCAGAGCCGATAAACAACTGCTTGAGGTCGTAGGCTGCGTTGTTCTTGATCAGCTTATTCATGGACGACACGATAGTGCCGTCGGCCAGCACAGCTTCCAGCCCCAGTACCATATTGCGCATCATGCCGTAGCGGATTACCCGGTTGCCCCCCGCATTGGTGGCAGCATTGCCGCCGAGGGTGGCCGAGCCGCGGGCGCCGAGGTCAAGGGGGAAGATAAGCTGGTGCTGCTCCAGGGTTTCCTGCAAAACCTGCAGTATCACGCCAGCCTGCACCGTGGCACAGCGCTGGCGCGAGTCAATGGACTCGATGGCGTTCATGCGTTCCAGCGACAGCATGACGACTTCTGCTGAGCCATCGGCGCCGTGTACCAGCCCGGTGAGGCCGCCGCAGGGTACAACACCAATCCTGTGCTGGTGACACCAGCGCAAGACGGAGGCCACTTCGTCAGTGGTGCGCGGGCGGGCGAGGGCGGCGCCTTGCAGGGCATCCTGGCGCAGGGCGCCGGCGGAGCGCGTGGACAGCTCGGTGGCGTCCAGCACGCCGCTGTCGCCGATCAGTTGTCGAAGAGTCGCGACGATGTCCATGGGTAGATTCCTGTTACTGTTCTACGTTCAGCAGAGCCAATTGGGGATGGGGTAAGATTACTCTACTGCCGCGCTCTATACTGTATTTTGCCGCTGCTAAAGAAAAGCCGAAGCGAAGCCTGCGGCCTTGCTACACCGATACCGAATGCACCCATAAAAAGGAATGTGTCATGAATGGCGCCGAAAGCCTGATCCAGACCCTGGTCGATAGCGGGGTCGAGGTCTGTTTCACCAACCCCGGGACCTCGGAGATGCACTTTGTTGCGGCCCTGGATGAAGTAGAGGGGATGCGTTGCGTGCTGTGCCTGTTCGAGGGGGTGGTCAGCGGAGCGGCCCTGGGCTATGCGGCAATGGCGGAGAAACCAGCCTCGACCCTGCTACACCTGGGCCCCGGGCTCGGCAACGCGCTGGCCAATCTGCACAATGCGAGAAAAGGCAACCTGCCGATCGTCAATATCGTCGGTGACCACGCCACCTACCACCTGCAGTACGACGCCCCCCTGACCTCCGATATCACCGGCATAGCAGGCCCGGTGTCGCACTGGGTACACAGCTCAGCGGCCCCCGCCGACATCGCGCGCGACGCCGCGGAAGCAGTACAACAGGCCGGTATCGGTCAGATCGCCACTCTGGTACTACCCGCGGATGTCTCCTGGAGCGACAATCCCAGCGGGGCTGCAGCAGCGACCAGGAAAGTGCAGCCGGCACCGGTGGCGGCAGACAAACTGCACAAGGCGGTGGAGATTCTGCGGGACGATCGACCGACGGTGATCATGGTAGGCGGGCGCAATGTGAGCGAGGCGCAGGGCGTGAAGCTGGCCAGGCTGGCGGCCGCAACCGGTGCCAGGCTCCTGACCGAGACCTTCCCTGTCCGGATTCGCCGCGGAGCCGGCACAGCAGTCATCGACCGCTTGCCCTACCTGGCGGAGCTGGCCATCGACACCCTCAAAGGTACCGAACGATTGATCCTGCTTGGCTGCGCCAGTCCGGTGTCTTTCTTTGCCTACCCGAACGTGCCAAGCGTGCTGGAACCGGAGGGTTGTGATGTCTACCCGCTGGCCGGTCCCAACGACGATATCGACGGTGCTCTGGATTCGCTGCTGCAGGCTTTCGCCGCCGGTTCCGAAGTCGTTCCACTACGTGAGCTGCAGGTACCGCCTGCGCCCAGCGGCCCTCTGGATGCCAATAGTGCGGCCCAGGCCCTGGCCCACTACCTGCCGGAAAATGCCATCGTCGTGGACGAGGGGATTACTTCAGCCCTGGCCTGCTTTCCCTTCACCAGTGCTGCCCGTGCACACGACTGGATCAACCTCGCCGGCGGGTCCATCGGCTTTGGCCTGCCCGCTGCAGTAGGCGCAGCTATCGCCTGTCCGGAGCGCAAGGTGATATGCCTGGAAGGTGACGGGAGCGCCATGTACACCATCCAGTCCCTGTGGACTATGGCGCGGGAAAGCCTCGACGTCATCGTACTGCTGTTCAACAACCGCAAGTACTCCATCCTGGAACTGGAATTCGCCCGCACCGGCGCCCGCGGCGGCAAGCCGGGCCCGAAGGCCGCCAGTTCACTCGATATCGGCAATCCGGACATGGACTTTGCCAGCATCGCGCAGGGCATGGGTGTTCCCGCAGTGGTCGCCAACACCGCCGAGGACTTGAATGCCGCCCTTGCCCGGGGCGTGGCGGAGGCTGGCCCCCTGTTGATAGACGCCCGGGTGCCACCGCTGCAGTTCTAGAGATAGCGGCCAGCCCGCCTGCACTGCAAAGCAAGTTGCGCAAAACGCTCGCCGCCATTGATTACCGCCCAGCACCGGAGAATCCGATGAGTATTTTTAATGTTGTACCCGTGACCGCGGAGGATCACCGTCGCCGCGCACGCCGACGCCTTCCGCGCTTCCTGTTTGACTATCTGGATGGGGCGGCCAATGACGAACTGACAATGGGTCATAACTCCGCCGGGTTTGCATCCCTGCAATTGAAGCAGCGCGTAATGCGCGATGTGTCGTCGGTCAGCACTACCTGCAACCTCCTCGGGTTCGCGGCGCAATCGCCGCTGGTGCTGGCGCCGATCGGTATGGCCGGCATGTACGCCCGTCGCGGCGAGGTGCTTGCGGCACGCGCTGCCATCCGGCAGCAGGTTCCGTTTACCCTGTCGACCGTCGGTATTTGTTCGGTGGAAGAGGTACACAGCGCCACCCAGGCACCGTTCTGGTTTCAACTCTATATGCTGCGCGACAGGGAGTTTGTCCAGCGCCTTCTGGGCCGGGCACGCGCCGCCGGGTGCAGCGCATTGGTGTTTACCGTCGACCTGCCTGTGCCGGGAGTGCGGCTGCGGGACTTCCGCAACGGTATGTTGGGAGGAGGGATGGCCGGGCGCCTGAGCAAACTCGTCCAGCTTGCCACCAGCCCGGTCTGGGCCTGGGACGTGGGTATCAGCGGCAAGCCCCACAACTTCGGCAATATCGCGGAAAAGATCGCTGACCCGGATGATCTCGACCTGTACAAGGCATTCATCGATTCGCAGTTTGATCCCTGTTGTACCTGGGATGACCTGCGCTGGTTGCGCGATCAGTGGCAGGGAAAGTTACTGGTAAAAGGCATTCTGGAGCCGGACGATGCGCGCGCCGCTGTGGACGCCGGTGCCGATGCGGTGCTGGTTTCCAATCACGGCGGCCGCCAGCTGGACTCTGTGTCTTCGTCCATCGGCAAATTGCCGGGCGTGGTCAACGCCGTAGGCAAGCAGGTGGATGTTTACCTTGACGGTGGCGTACGCAATGGCATCGATGCCCTCAAGGCACTCTGTCTGGGTGCACGCGCTGTTTTTCTCGGTCGCGCCTGGGTCTACGCACTGGCCAGCAAGGGACAGCCGGGGGTGGAACAACTGCTCGGGCTGATACAGAAGGAAATGGCCACCGGGATGGCGCTGATGGGCGTGAACAGCCTGGATGCCTTGGGGCCGCACCTGATTGAGAGCAGGTAAGCGGCCCGTGTAAACGAGACGGCCACCAGCCGGTGTCACGCAGTGATCCCGGCTGCTGGTGACCATCAACTATCGGCGTACAATCTCTTCCAGCGGTTTGCGCTGGCGCGGCGCCTCGTCGCGCTCGATGTAGCCGGCGGGCAGATCGGGATTGCTGCCGGCATAGCCAATTGCCAGTGCCGTGAGCGCCTCCTGGGTGTTGGTCAGTTTGAAGTCCGCATGGGCTTTTTCCGGCTCGATGCCGATCATCTGGTGGACCACCAGGCCGCGGGCGGTGGCTTCCAGGGTGAGGAAGGCCGAGGCGGCGCCCAGGTCGTGGGCGGCGGCCTTGTTCGGTTTTCCGTTGTGCTCGAAGGCGGTCTCCATCACACCCAGTGCCAGTACCGGCGCATGCCGGGCCCAGGGCTGGTTGCCCTCTACCAGCACCTCGAAGATGGCCTGCCACATTGCCGGGTTTTCCTCCTTCACTCCGACGATGTAACGCCAGGGCTGGGCATTGTAGGAAGACATGGCCCAGCGGGCCGCTTCGAACAGGGCCTCGATGTCGGCCGGCCTGACAGAGCGTTCAGTATCGAACTGATAGGGGCTGCGACGCTGGCGGAACAGGGAATGTATCTCGATCATTGAAGTCTCCTTTCGGCAAGTGCTGGTCAATGCGTCATCCCGGCAGGCAGGATTCTCTTGCATAGCCTTTAGTCTGCGCCGCATAAGCGGGCGAATAAATCGTAAAAACTTCGACATACCATTCGAATTATCCGAATGTTGTGCAAGCCTATGCCCCTGTTTCCCCCGCCTCGGCCAGCACACCCCGCAGATAGATCAGGGCATTGGTCCTCAGCATGTCTTCGATCCGGTTTTCGCGGCGGACCTCAGTGAAGGCCCGGTGGTTCTGTAGCAAGCTGAGGCCGTGGGCCATGGACCAGAATGCCAGCGCGATATCCTCCGGTGAGCGGTGCTGGATATGGTGAATTCGGCACCAATCCGCCAGTGCGGCGATGAAGGAGTGCAGGCCCCGCACCCGGCGGGCAAAACACTCCGGGGTCGTCAACTCCGCTTCAAGGCTGCCCCACATCAGCTCGTAGAAGGGTTGGTGGCGTTGCAGAAAGTCGAGATAGGTCATGCCGAGGGCGACCAGGCAGTCTTCGGTACCGGGCTCGTACAGCGCGGCGGCTGCTTCCACTTCGGTGTTGAGTGCATAGAAGGCGAGATCCGTCACCGCATTGAGCAGGTCGCTCCGGTCGCGGAAGTGGCGATACGGCGCGGCGCTGCTGACCCCGAGCCGGCGGGCGGCGGCGACCATGGAGAAGCCCATCAGGCCGTCTTCCTCGATCAACTCAGCCGCGGCGACAATCAGGGATTTGTAGAGATCGCCGTGATGGTAGGGGGCGCTGTCTGCTGTGCTGCTGGCCACGAGACGAATTCCGCTGTGCAAAGTCACCAGTGTGTCCCAGGCCGCGGGCATGCGCAATTGCCGTTTGTCCCGGCTGCGCGTGGCTGCAGTAAATGCTAGTGTTAGCGCCCCTCCGCGGCGCTCGACCGGCGCGGACGTGATCGAAGCAGCAGGAAGCTATCAGGCATGACACAACACAGTTACCGTCTCGTGGGCATCTGCCCGGACCAGGTGGGTATTGTCGCCCGCATCGCCGGTTTTATCGCCGCTCATGGCGGCTCCATCGTCGGCGCCAGCCAGTACGAGGACACCGAAACCCGCATGTTCTACATGCGCTACGTGGTCGATGCCGACAGCCTGGCGATGGAAGCAGACGCCTTCCGCGCCGCCTTTGAACCGGTGGCGCGGGAACTGCAGATGGAGTGGCGCCTGACTGAATCCCAGCGCCCGCAACGGGTGGTGCTGATGGTGAGCCGGCAGGATCATTGCCTGGCAGATTTACTGCACCTGTGGCGCAGCGGCGATATGCCTTTCAACCCCGTATGCGTCATCTCCAACCACGAGGATCTGCGCCCTCTGGTGGAGTGGCACGGGGTACCTTTTCACTGCGTTCCGGTACCACCGGACACAGAGGGCAAAGAGGCCGCTTTCGAGGCCACCTCGGCACTGATACGCGCCGCCCGGCCGGACACCATTGTGCTGGCGCGCTATATGCAGATTCTCCCGCCCTGGCTTTGCGGGGAATATGCCGGGCGAATCATTAACATCCACCACAGCTTCCTGCCGTCCTTCGCCGGCGCAAGGCCCTATCACCAGGCCTTCCAGCGCGGGGTCAAACTCACCGGGGCCACCTGTCACTACGTAACCGAGGAACTGGATGCGGGTCCGATCATCGAGCAGGACGTGATCCGCATCCGCCATCACGACACCATCGACGACCTGGTGCGCCTGGGCAAGGATGTGGAGAAGACCGTTCTCGCCCGCGGACTACGCTATCACCTGGAAGACAGGGTGCTGGTGCAGGGCAACAAGACGGTGGTGTTTTCCTGAACCGTCCCGGGTTTGCGGGCCAGCGAGATCTGCTGGAGGAGTGAAGCGGGGAACCCCGGCGGGGCTCCCCGGAAAGGTGCAATCAATCGGTACAGCGAGATACCGCTATAGCACCGGCGCTGGTATCCGAGGTGGTGATCTCGGCACTGTTGACAATGGGGCCGTCACAGCTGTCGACTTCCGCCTGGAAGGTAAAGGTGGCGCTGCCACCTTCGGTGGTTACCACTTCGAGATCAGTACCCACTGCCGGAGCAGTACCGGTCCCTTCGAACCAGTAGGTACTGCCGATGGTGCCGTCGAAGTTCTCGGCGCCGACAGTGGCTCCGGCGGTATCGCCCAGCTGGCCGTAGGTGAACCAGATGTTGCCGGAACTGCCGTTCTGGACCCAGATCTGGAAGCTGTAGCGCTGGCTGGCGTCCCCGAAGGCCGGGATATTTTCCCATTCGTACACCGTGAACGTGGTAGAGCCGGCGGAAAGAACACCAACTCGCCACTCGGCACCATCACCATCTACCCCCATATTGAGGTCGGTCCAGAACGGCGCCAACAAGTTGTTGGGCACTGTGCTGTCGGGAAACAACTGATTGGCGAAAGAGGAGGCCACACCGCTGCTGACGCCCACTTCCAGGGTGCCATTAACCGACCAGATCACCTGATTGTAGGTTTCGCCGTTGTAGGTGAACGCAGGTACGTCGACAACGAACGCACCGTCGTCGCAGTTACTGGGGCAGCCGAATGGCGCGATACCGAACGCCGACAGGGGTAGGTAGCCCGCTGGCGAAGTGGTAGAAGCCGCAACATTCAGGCTGCCAGGTGCCAGCGTGCCGCTCCAGGATCCCATACCGCCATTGACACTGAAGGGCGCGATAGTGGTGCCATCTACGATGACTTCTGTCTCCGAGCCGGCAATGGCGCTGACCCCCGGGGGCAGGGAGTCGCTGAGGTCGATTTGCCCGCTCAGCTGACCATTGACGATCTCGATGGTGTAGGTCAGGACATCGCCGGGCGCAGCGGTATCACTATCCACCGTTTTCGAGAACACGCCCGGGGCAGACGTCGTGACCGCCTGGGCGGCAATCGGCAGGTGCAGGTCCGGTCCGTCGCCGCGGCGCTGCAGGTCGATCTGGCCGAACTGCCAGCCACTGGCCAGGCGCGTGTCGGCGCTGACCTGTATCGAAGCGCTTTGTCCGGACTTCAGCTTGAGGCGGGAGGGTTCAACGCTGAACTGTGCGTCACCCAGGCTGCTGGCGGCGACATCCACATGCACCGTATTGCGCGCGGTGTTGGTGAAGGTGCGGGTCCAGCTACAGCCGCCCAGGCAGGCGCCATCCTGCATGCTGGGAATGTTAAGGGTGCGAGGGTCTCCCCCCAGGTCAGGATTCGCGGCCACAAAGTTCTCGGTGGTTTCGTCCAGCACCAGGTCGACCTCGGTCGCGCGGCTCAGGTCGACCCGGCCGGCGCCCATGTCAAAGGCATCCGCCGGCGTGACGCCGTCCTCCTTGCGAATCCCGCTGTTCAGGCTGGTCATCATGATGGCGGATTTCACCATGTGCGGCGTCCAGTCCGGGCGGGCGCCCGACACTATCGCCCCCGCACCGGCGTGGTGGGGAGAAGACATCGAGGTACCGCTGATAAAGCCGAACTCGGCAGGGGATCCCCCGCTGGTGGTATGGATGGCAGCCAGGATACTGACACCCGGGGCTGTGACATCGGGCTTCAGGATATCGAGATTGTTATTGGGCCCGCGTGAACTGAAACCGGCCATGATGTCGCCATTGGCATCGTCGATGGACAGTTCATACCCGGTGATGGATGCCACTGCTTCGTCGGCGCTATCGAGCCAGGTTTTCAACGCGTCGCCGACATCCACTTCTACATGGATCGCCGGCAGGAAGTGAGCGTCGCCGACCACGCCGTCAAAACTCACGTTGGCCAGCACCATGCCGCCCGCGCCACCGGCCAGCACGTTGGCGCCCTTGTCGACCCGGGCGATCTCGCCGCGGTCACAGATAACGATTTCGCCATTGAAGTGGCCGGGAGGGAAAGGTTCCAGGCACTGTGCGGGATCGGTGTCGTTGGAGCTGCCGTTGGTGGTTGGAAAATCCGCGGCGTATATCAGGGGGGCCGGGCCATAGCCTGAGGTGAAACCCACGGCCGTGATATCGGGGAATCTGCCATTGCCCGCATTGATGCCGACAAGGCTGTTCACCAGTAGCCGGTCATGGCTGCTGGCCGCGGTGGTGGCGATCCACGGTGAGTGGTGGCCGGTGGTGGCGGCTCCCGGCCCTTCGTTCCCGGCGGACGCAGAGACATAGATGCCGGCGGCAGCCGCGTTGAGGAAACCGAGTTCCACGGCGTCGCTGTAGGGGTCTTCTCCGCCGGAAATCGAGTAATTCAGGGCGTGGATGCCGTCGGGTAGTGCCGCAGCGTCCTCGACGACCTGTTCCACAGCCGCCAGCAGGGCTGACCCGGGGCAGGTGTCGATGCAGACGTCATAGGCGATGATATTCGCGTGTGGCGCCACCCCGGAGATGGCGCGGGTCAGGCTGGTGGTCGGTGCGTGCACTGTGGCGTCAGTGAGTACATTGCCCGCCGCGGTACTTGCGGTATGGGAACCGTGGCCGTCACTGTCTTCCGGTGAGGGGTAACTGGGGTCCTCGGGCACGAAGGACCAGGCGCCAATCAACTTGTCATTACAGAAGCCCGGCTCTGAGACATCGCAGTAGCTTCCGGGAATGTAGTTACCACTACCGAGAGGGTTGTCGTGATCGTAGCCATCGCCGCCGATATCCGCGAAGGAGGGGTGGTCGCTGTTGATCCCGGTATCGAGAACAGCGATGACCAGACCTTCACCCTGGTTGTGGGGTACATTGTTGGGCGGCCCCGGCCAGATGGCATCGGCGTTAATCCATTCGGCGCCGGCATCGGTGTTGGGTCGTTCATGGCGCTCGCGGATGACCGCCTTAACGCCGGGCATCCGGGCCATCGCATCGGCTTCTTCCGGCGTCATTTCCACCGCCATGCCGTTGAAGATGACCTGGTAGTCCTTGCGCACGCTGCCTTTGATCCCGGCCTGGGCGCTGAACTTGTCCTGCTTGCCCTTGAGGTACTGGCGGTAGGCTTTGCTGTTCTTGCTGCGCGTATCGAGTTTGTTCTTGCCGGTGGCTTTGTTGCTGGTGGCGGGCAATCCCTTGATACCGCCGTTGTAGGTGGCGACCGGTTCATCCTCAAGCTGCACAAAATAGACACTGCGCCCGCCTTCCGAGCGATATTCCGGCTTGCCCGACTCACTGGTGCTGGGAGCACTGCCAACGATTGTCGGCTGTTCCCCCGATAGTTGCAGATCGCTGGCCCCGGCGCTGGCAGAGGCTATCGTTACGGCGGCTGCAAGCGGCAGTTTTATCCAGGCTTTCGTAGTTCCACTGAAGCTCATATCAGACCCCTTGATGTTCTGACGAGTAAGGTGTGGAGAAATCCGGGACCGGTAAGCACCCCCAACGCCCGAATCGCTCCGGTGAATTGAGGGTAGTTCAGCTTTGTGAATGCGCCAGCCCGGTGGTCAAGGCCGGCCGGAGGGGCCTGCCGCCCCTAGCGCATTACCGTGCCGCCATCCACATGGTAGGCCTGGCCGTTGATCCACTGGCCATCCTCGGACAGCAGCATTGCGACCATTGCGGCAATATCGTCGGGGTGGCCCAGGCGCTGGTGCGGGGTCGCCGCCAGCGCCATCTTTTCGAATTCCGGGGGCAACAGGCCGCTGCTGCGCATTTCATCGGTGATGGTCAGGCCGGGCGACACGCAGTTGGCGCGGATGCCTTTGCGTCCCCAACCGCTGGCGACATGCCGCATCAGCGCATTGATGCCGCTCTTGCTCATGGCGTAGGCCGGGCGGGTGGGTTCGGCGGCCTCGGCGGCGCCGGAGCTGGTATAGACCAGGGCGCCACCGCCGCGTTGCAGCAGCACCGGTAACAGCGCGCGAGTGGCGAGGAAGTGGCCGCGTAAATTGACCACGATGGTGCGATCGAACACCGCCATCGATTCGGACAGCACATCGCTGTCTTCGTGAATAATCTTCAGGTCCGCGGCGTTGATATGGGCGCCGTCCAGCCCGCCCAGCTGGCTCGCGGCCTCGCTGACAACCGCGTTGACCGAAGTCTCGTCGGCTATGTCGAAGGCCAGGGCAAAGGCTGACTGGCCAGCGCCGCGGATGTCTGCGGCCACCGCTTCGGCAGCATCCAGGTTGATATCGGCCAGGCACACACGGGCGCCCTCGGCGGCCACCCGCCGCGCCGTGGAGGCCCCGATGCCGGTACCGGCACCGAGGACGATAACCGCCTTGCCTTGTAGTCGGGTTGCGTAATTCATTGCGCTTGTCCTTGTTATCCATTGGCAGGAGTGCTGACTATGAATTGACAGTACAACGCTTGCCAGTGAGGCGGGCGCGAATACGGGGCTGGTTTGAATAGCTCGCCCGGGAATCCGGGCGAGAGGGAGAAGGAAAGAGCGTCAGATGCGCTCGATGATGACAGCCGGTGCCATGCCGCCGGCGGCGCACATGGTGATCAGGCCGAACTGCTGGTCGCGGCGTTCCAGTTCGTCCAGTACGGTGCCGATCAGGATGGAGCCGGTGGCGCCGATGGGGTGGCCGAGGGCCATGGCGCCACCGTTTACATTCACCTTGTCGCGATCGAGGTCGAGGTCGCGGATGAACTTCTCCGCCACTACGGCGAAGGCCTCGTTGATCTCGAACAGATCGATATCCGACAGGGACATGCCGGCCTTCTTCAGCACTTTTCTCGCCGCGGGTACTGGCGCATTGAGCATCAGCGTCGGGGAATCGCCCATATTGGCCATGGCCACGATGCGGGCCCGGGGCTTCATGCCGTGCGCCCTGGCGTAGTCAGGGGAGGCCAGCAACAGGGCCGCTGCGCCGTCCACCACCCCGGAGGAGTTGCCCGCGTGGTGCACGTGTTTGATCTGCAGGTCGGGATAGACCTGGTTGACCAGCGCGCGGTAGGTGGTGCCAGCTTCGTCCAGCGGGTAATCCGCCATGGGTTCGAAGGCCGCTTTCAGTTCGGACAGGCTTTCCAGTGTGGTGCCGGGGCGTGGGAATTCCTCGCGGTCCAGGGCCAGGCTGCCGTCCGCCTTGTACACCGGGATCAGGCTCTTGCTGAAGTGGCCATTCTCGATGGCGTGGGCGGCGCGACGCTGGGATTCCACCGCCAGTTTGTCGAGGTCTTCCCGGGCGATACCTTCCAGGGTAGCGATGGCGTCGGCGCAAATGCCCTGATGGGGTTGCGGATGCATGCTGCGCAGCACGAGGTTGTCGCTGTCGATAAAGGGCGAACTGCCGCCCATCTGCGCATAGGCGGACATCATCTCGCAGCCGCCGCCGATCACCAGGTCCTCCATGCCGGACATGATCGCGGCCGCGGCCATGTTCACAGCGGTGATGCCTGAGCCGCAGAAGCGATCCAGGGTGACGCCGGAGCAGCGCACATCGTAGCCCGCTTCCAGGGCCGCCATGCGCGCCAGGTCGCCACCCTGCTGGCCGCGCTGGGCACTGGTGCCGAAGATAATGTCCTCGACTTCACTGGTATCGAGTTTATTGCGCTCGGCAAGCGCCTTGAGAACCGTGGCGCCAAGGTGCTGGGGATGTTCATCCGCCAGGGCGCCCTTGCCTTTCTTGCCGATGCCGCGGGGCGTGCGGCAGGCGTCGATAATCCATGCTTCTGGCATTGTCGATCTCCTTTGAATGCGTATTGGCCTAGCGGCCTTTCCATTGTGGCGCGCGTTTTTCGGCGAAGGCGGTGGCGCCCTCGATGGCATCGGCGCTGGTGAAGACCGGCTGGGCGATGACCTGCTGCTGTGCAAACATGTCTTCGCTGTTCCAGTCCTGCGCCTTGTCGACAATTTCCTTGCTGGCCGCCACCGCCAGGGGGCCGTTGGCCGCAATACGTCCGGCCAGCTTCTCGGCGGCTTCCAGGGCCGTGCCGGCGGGAACCACCTCATTGATCAGGCACAGTTCGTAGGCGCGAGTGGCGGAGATGAAATCGCCGGTCAGGGCCAGTTCCTTGGCGATTCTCAGCGGAATCTGCTTGGGCAGTTTCACCAGGCCGCCGGCGCCAGCCACCAGCCCGCGCTTCACTTCGGGAATGCCAAAGCGGCTGTCCTCGGCGGCGACGATCAGGTCACAGCTGATGGCGAGTTCGAAGCCACCGGCCAGGGCGAAACCTTCCACTGCGGCAATCAGCGGCTTTGCCGTGCGGTATTCGCAGAGACCGGCGAAGCCCCGGCCTTCGACGATGGGAACTTCCCCGGACACGAAGGCCTTGAGATCCATCCCGGAACAGAAGGTGTTGGCGGCACCGCTCAGAATGCCGGCGCGCAGTTCGTCATTGGATTCCAGTTCATCGATCGCCGCGGCGATGCCTACCGCAACGGCCCTGTTCACGGCGTTCTTGGCTTCAGGACGATTGATGGTAATGAAAAGTACGCCATTTCTGGCTTCGGTGAGTACAACCTGGTCGCTCACAGCGGGCTCCTTGTCTGCTTTATTGAGTCTGCGGGAACCAGCGATAGTAGCGCAGCGGGGCAGGGGAGCATAGCTATTCGATCTGGCAGGCTGCAGCGCGTTGCCAGCGGTGCTTTACCAGCTTTTGTGGTCGCAGGTCAGGAAGATTGAACCAGCACTCGCCCGGCCACAGGACAGTAGCGCAGGGTCGGCGGGATAATAGGCGATTTCCACAACCATGCGAATTCAGGAGAGCTATCCATGTCAGACACCCTGCAGGCACTCACCGGCGGCACTGCCGTCATCACCGGCGCCGGTTCCGGCATTGGCGAAGGACTGGCGCGGGTCGCAGCTGAAGCGGGCATGCGTGTGGTAGTGGCCGATATTGCCGTCGATCGCGCCGAAGCGGTGGCGGCGGATATTCGCGGGCAGGGTGGCGAAGCGCTGGCGGTGAAGGTCGACGTGGCGGATCCCGCTTCCATCGACGCCCTGGCCGACGCCGCGTTCGACGCCTTTGGCGAGGTGACCCTGCTGGTGAACAACGCCGGCGTTGAGACTCTCGGCTTTACCTGGGAGTTACCCACCGAGCTGTGGGAGAAAACACTGAACATCAATATTCACGGCGCCATTCACGGCGTGCGCGCTTTCGCGCCGCGCATGATCGCCAGCGGCAGGCCCGGCTGGATTGCCAATACCGCCTCTATCGGCGGCCTGGGCATGATGCCGATCCAGACTTCCTACATCCTCAGCAAGCACGCGATGATCTCCTTCAGCGAGTGCCTGTTCCTGGAGATGCAGGTAAAGCAGTCACCGATCAGGGTCTCCGCCATCCTGCCGGGCCCGGTGGCAACCCGCATCTTCGAGGACAGCGGCCAGTCCAGCGATACTGCCAGCGCCGAACACGGTGCGATGATGCACGCCATGCTGCAGGCCGATGGCATGACCGGCCTGGAAGCTGCCCAGGTGATTCTGCCGCAAATTGCTGCCGGCGAATTCTGGGTATCTACTCACCCGGAAATGACCCGGCAGTTTGCTGCGGCGCGGGCCGCTCACCTGTCGGCGCTGGCGATGCCCAGCCTGCCGGAGGAAGTATTGCGCGGTATGGGCCTGGAGCCGTGAATCATTCCGCTCAGTGATTGAAGGCGACCTTGATCGCTCCCCGGGCGCGGTCGCCGGCGATGGCGAAGGCCTCGGCCGCGGCTTCCAGCGGCAAGCGGTGGGTGATCAGGGTCGGCGCAATCAGCGGATTCCTCGCCAGGGTGGCGGCGGCAATTTCCACATCCCGCACCAGGCCCTGACGGGCCTGGGCCATAGAGGTTACAGTGCGCAGTTCCTTCATCATCATCTGCATCGCGGGCATGGTGAGCCCGCCCCAGTAGGTGGCCAGCATGAGGATCGTGGCACCGGGCTTGCAAAGACTGGCAGCCTGCGCCATCGCGGCATCGGTACCGGCACAGTCGATGACCAGGTCAAAATCATCGCTGTCCCCCTCCAGCTTGGCGCCCAGGATTTCGCCGGCGCGCTTCTGCGCGTCGTGGCGGGCGAAGAGGTGGACCTGCTGAGTGACCTGACGGGCAATGGCAACGGCGCACTGGCCAATGGTGCCGCCGCCAATTACGGCCACCCTGTGACGGCTGCTGATGCCGGCAAGACCGATCCCCCGCACCGCCACTGACAGGGGTTCGACCAGGCAGGCGTCCTCAACGCGAATGCCGCCGGGCAGGGGCACCAGGCATTTCGCCGGGACGATTATTTCCTCCGCCATACCGCCGTCGCGACCGACACCCATAACGGCTTCGCTGCCGCGTATGCAAAGATTGTAGTCGCCACGGACACAGCGCTCGCAGTGTCCGCAGTAAACGGTGGGTTCAATCGCCACCGCTGTGCCGTCTTCGGCAATACCGGCAATCTCGTGCCCCAGGGTGAAGGGTATGTCGAAGCCCAGCGCGGTCATGTGCAGGTCGGAACCGCAAATGCCCGCAGAGGCAATGCGCACACGCACACCGTCCCCGCCCGGAGCGGGCACATCGTGGACACAGATTTCGTGGTTGTGGCAGCGCACCGCTTTCATGAGTTTGACCCTCCGTCTGCGATACCCGCTGGTCGCCCGTTATAGTTGCCGGGAATCTGTGCAGATTAACCCCACGGCGGGGTGAACTGGCCATGCCACGGGGGCAGGAGAGTATAAAGTCCGGCGAATGCTGAACAATTTGAACCAGCAATGAGGCTGGCGGAAGGCTGGTTGGACTAGCGGCTGCTGGCCAGGCTGTCGCCAAAGCGCCGCACCCGCTTCCAGGCATTTTCCCGCACCGCTTCGTAGAACAGACTGTAGTCGATAAGGTGGTAGTCTTGGTTCGGATCGTCCCCCAGTTCGGCGAAGGGGCCGCTGTCCTGGGGCGCCACGTGCAACAGGCCGTCGCGGCACTCTGCCCAGGTCCAGTGCTCCAGAGGCTGGGGCAGTGACGTCAGTTTGACTTCGGCGGGGATATTCAGCAGGTCGTGGTACAGGCTGCCGCCGCGCGCCACGTACAGGGCGCCCGGGTGTTCGGAGGCTTCGGCGCGGGGCCCGTTGTGTTGCCAGTTCAGTGGGTTGTTACACAGCAGCGGCTTGCCATCGGACAACTCCGGGCCACCGGGATACCAGTGGGGAACACCGGCGCGGCGCACGCCCCTGTCGCCGTAGGTCGACCAGTGCAGCAGGCAGCCGGTGTCGCCGGCGGACTCGCAGGGCGCGATATGTTGCAGGGTGCGCCCGAAGGTATCCATCGGCACCCAGTATCCCACCACATAGGCGGCCACCATGCGCTTCTGTATCGCCCGGCCATCTACATGCTCGGCCAGCAGGCGCAGTGCGTGGTAGGTGCCCTGGCTGTGGCTGGCGATGAGGAAAGGGCGCCCGTTGTTGTAGTGCAAAAACGCCGCAAACGCGTCGGCGATATCGCGATAGGCCAGTTCCAGCGCGCGCCTGCCGCTGTCGCCGTCGAAGTCCAGGAAACTCGACAGTGCCGCCTGGCGGTAGTGAGGCGCATAGACTTCGCAGCAGAGGTTGAAGGCGCTGGCCTGAGCGCCGAGGATGATATCCACCATCTCCCAGGCACGGGAATCGGTAAACAGCGGGGAATTCCAGCTGTCGGCAGCGATGTACGACGTGGGGTGGATGTAGAAGACATCCGCCGGAGCGGCGTATTCGGCGGATTGCAGTCCGTCCGGTGTCAGGCGGGCAGCGCTGGGCCGGCCGGGAAAGGCCGCCCAGTAGGCGGGGTCGTTATAGTCGGGCGCGCTGGGTAGCTGGTGACTGTCAAAGGGTTCTGGTGGTTCGATATAGGAAGCGAGCAGATCGTCCCCCCATACCTCAACAACCGCCCAGAGGGAGCCGAGCAGCACGGCCCCCGCCGCCGCCAGCGCGGTAAAAAACTTCGCCATAAATTCATGTAAACGACATTAAACAGTAACAAACGCGAGTGTACGCAATCGCGACCTCGCGTTGTGTGAAGGTTTTATGACGACAGGCGCTTTCCGCGCCCGGGGGGCCTATTCTGCGGAAAATTCACCCGCATAGGTTTCGCGCAGGTCGCGTTTGAGGATCTTTCCCGAGGGGTTGCGGGGAAGGTCCACGGCCAGGCGCACGCATTTGGGAACCTTGAAACTGGCCAGGCGTTCGCGGCAGAAGTCGATCACCGCCTGCTCGCTGGCCTGCGCTTCGTCGCCGGCCTTGGCCACCACGACCGCGGCAACCGCCTCCACCCAGCGCGGGTGGGGCAGGGCGATGACCGCCACTTCGGCGACCCAGGGAAGCTGGTAGATGGTTTCTTCGACCTCGCGTCCCGAGACGTTCTCTCCGCCGGTCTTGATCATGTCCTTCTTGCGATCGACGATGGTGAGGTAGCCCTCATCGTCGAGGGTGGCAAGGTCACCGCTGTGGAACCAGCCGCCGGAGAAGGCCTCGGCGGTTTTCTCGGGGTTGCGGAAATACTCCGTCAACAGTTGCGGGGAGCGGTGCACCACCTCGCCAATGTTACCGGGCGGGACATCCCGGCCTTCGTCATCCACCACCCGGGTTTCTACGTGCAGCACCGGCCGCCCGGCGGAGCCGGCCTTGCGCAGTTGGTCCTCCGGTTTGAGGATGGTGGCAACCGGCGCAATCTCGGTCTGCCCGTAGAGGTTCCACAGGCGGATTTGCGGGATACGCTGCTGGATTTCCTTCAGTACCTCCACCGGCATGATGGACGCGCCGTAGTAGCCCTTGCGCAGGGCAGCGAGATCGGTGGCGTCAAAATCCGGGTGGCGGAGCAGGGCAATCCATACGGTTGGCGGCGCAAAGAAGGACGTAATCCCCTCACTTTCCAGCAGTTGCAGGAGATTCGCCGGACTGTTGTCGGCAGTGATGATATTGCGGCCGCCCGTCTGTATCGACGGGCCGAGGAAACAGTCCAGCTGGGCGCAGTGGAACAGGGGGAGGGCGTGTAGCAGTACGTCATCGCCGCACACCTCGGCATCGGCCAGGATGCTGCTGTACTCCCACAGCACCGCCGCGTGACTGAGCACCGCCCCCTTGGGCGCGGACTCTGTGCCGCTGGTGTAAATAATCTGGGCTGGACTGAGACTGTCGACCACCGGCGGTGATTGCAGCGGCACGCTGGCAGCCAGGGTATCGAAAGCCTCCAGACCCGCCGGCGCCGGGCTGTTTGTCACCAACCAGACCAGGCCTTCGATATCGGGGCAAAGGGCAGCCGCCTGCCGGGCTTTTTCCAGTTCGGTATCGCCCACCAGTAACAGGCGCGCGCCGCTGTGACCGAGAATATAGGCGGACTCCTCGGCATTGAGCATGAAGTTGACCGGGACCAGCACAGCGCCGGCAGCGCTAATCGCAAATCGCGCGGCGGCAAAGGCATTGGAATTGCGCGAGAGAATCGCCACGCGATCGCCGGGGCCGATACCGCGTTCGGCCAGGCCGCCCGCCAGGCGCAGGCACAACTGGTAGAACTCGCGATAGGTCCAGTCGCTGTCCAGCTGGCGAATCGCCAGCCGTTCGGGATAGCGTGCCGCACTGCGGCGCAGGATATCGAAAAGAGACTGCTGGTGGAGCGGACTGCTGTGCATGGCTTCAGGGATTCCCGTTTGCGGTGATAAATTCTTCCAGGACCTGCTCGACATAGCGCTGGTCTTCATCGGACATGGTGGGGTGGCAGGGCAGCATCACGCCATATTCCATAATCTGGTCGCAGTTCCCCAGTCCCGCCGGATGCACCCGGTAGTCACGTCCCTTCAGCATCGGGTGGCGCGTGATATTGCCGGAGAAAATAACCCGGGAAAACACGCCGCTGTCTTCCAGGTGAACCTGCAGCGCCTTGCGACTCCAGCCGGTCTCCGGACGAATCTGCAGGGGGAAGCAGATCCAGGTGGTTTCCGTTTCCGGCAGGGTGCGCGGCACGATGAATTTATCGGCGTGCGACGCGAAGAAACGATAGTAGGCCTGGAAACGGGCGTTGCGTGCCTGCCACAACTCATCAATGCGATTCATCTGGCCGAGGCCGAAGGCGGCGCCTGCCTCGTTGGGAATAAAGCCGTAGGCGAGATCCTCAAAGATAAACAGCGAGTCGTAGTCGAGATCGTCCAGCTTTTCCAGAAAACGGCCGTCACTCTCCGCCACCCGGGTACCGAACATGTACTTTTCCGACGACCGCCCCCAGGCGCGCAGCATCAGGGCGCGGTCGAGCAGGTCGTCGCTGTCGAAAAACACCATGCCGCCGTTTCCAAGCGCGGTGATGATATGGAAGATGGAAAAGCTGGTTACCGAGATATCGGCGCGGGTCGCCGTTTTGCGGCCGCGCAGGCTGCCCCCCAGCGTATCGCAGGAATCGTGTACCAACTGCAGGTCGTGGCGGTCGGCTATCGCGCGCAACTTGTCCCAGTCCCCGATGCCGCCGATCAGGTCGGGCACCAGCACCGCGCGGGTTTTATCACTGATGGCTTCTTCAACCCGGTCAGCCAGAATCTGGTAGTCGTCGAGCCCGACATCGACGAACACCGGTACATAACCCGCCTGGTAGATGGTTGCGACATCGGTAGAGAAGGTAAGGGCCGGCGTGATCACCTCTGAACCGGGCGGCAGATTGAGCAGGCGCATGGCAATCATCAGGGCGGAAGAGCCGGAATTGACCATCACCCCGTGTCGTTTGCCCATGAAGGCGGCGACCCGCGCTTCAAACTCGCCAACCCTGGCGCCGGGAATCATGCCGTTGGGATCGGCCAGTACCGCGTTGACCTGCTGGATTTCATCCTCGCCATAGGTGGCACCACCATAGCGCACAACGCGCGGCGGAAGTTTTTCGTGGGGCATGCTGCAGTGTCCCTTATGCTTATTGATGACCAGACTTTGCATTTGCCGATTGGCAAGGTCAACGGCTGCCGGAGCAAGAGATTCAACTGGTTTAAATCCCGAGACGTGCAAACCGCTGCAAAAGACCGCATTATCCAAAAAAATAAAAGGAGGCACTTTGTTGTGAGCGAAGCACTATGGACACCCGGAAGGGCGCTATACGAATACGCCCGCCAGCGCCCCGACGAGACAGTGCTGCTGTGTGCCGGCGATGACGGCCACACCCGTTCGCTGACACGGCGGGAACTGGATGAGTGGAGCAGTCGCCTGGCCCACCGCCTGCAGGCGAGCGGCGCCGCGCGGGGGCAACTGGTCGCCATTGTGCTGCCCACCTGCATCGAGCACATGGTGGCGGTGTTTGCCGCCTATAAGGCGGGGGCTACACCGTTTCCTGTCAGCAACGGTATGCCGCCAACAGAGCGCGATGCCATGCTGGCGCTGGCTGCCCCGGTCTGCATTATCAGCGACCAGGCCGATTTACAGGGCATTACGCGCAAAGACATGGCCGCGCTGGATGACTTCCCTGCATCGCTGCCAGCGGCCGAAGTCCCCAACCCGGTCAAGGCTGTCGGTTCGGGCGGCTCGACCGGCAAGCCCAAACTGATCGTGACGCCGGGGGATTTTGCCTATCCGGAAGGGCAACATCCCATGGCGGCCCTGCTTCGCATCGGATCGACCGACCTCAAGTACTCCCCCGGCCCCCTGTATCACAACGGCCCGTTACTGTTCTCGATCATCACGCTCTACATTGGCGGGCGGGTGCTGCTGAACGAGCGTTTCCGCGCCCCGCGCGCGCTGGAACTGATCGAACAGTACAGGCCCACGGTCCTCAACCTGGTGCCGACCATGATGCAGCGCATGCTGCGCGAGGCGGATATGCCCGCCCACGACCTGTCATCGGTCAACCTGGTATGGCACCTCGCCGCCCCGTGCCCGGAGTGGGCCAAGCTGGGATTTATCGAACAGTTCGGCGGCGAACGGATTCTCGAACTCTGGGCGGCTACCGAGTCAACCGGGCTCACTGTAATCGACGGCAACGACTGGCTGGCGCATCGCGGCAGCGTCGGCCAGGGCGTGATGACCGAGTTCAGGATCGTCGACGAGGCCGGCCGGGAACTGCCGCCCGGCGAAGTCGGCGAGATCTTCAGCCGCTTCCTGGGAATGGGGCCGCAGTACGAATACCGCGGCGCCGATCCACTCAGGCAGTTACCTGGCGGGTTTACCAGCGTCGGTGACATGGGCTACCTGGATGCCGATGGCTACCTCTATCTCAGTGACCGGCGCACCGACATGATCATCTCCGGCGGCGCCAACATTTTCCCGGCCGAGATAGAGGCGGTGATCAGCGAGCACCCCGGGGTGCGCGACGTGGCAGTGATTGGCCTGAAGGACAGCGACCTGGGGCGCCGTGTGCATGCGGTGGTGGAAGCCCTGGATACCGCGAATCCGCCTGATATGGAAGCACTGGCCGCCCGGTGCGCAGCGGCACTGGCCCGCTACAAGGTCCCGCGCGGGTTTGAACTGGTGGAAGCCCTGCCGCGCAACGAGGCGGGCAAGATACGGCGCAGTACCTTGCGCGACGAGCGGGGAGGGTAAGGAAAAGTGGCTATCGTGCGGTGCGCAGCCACAACGCATTTTCGGGAGCATTGGCTATGACACTTTCGGTGGATCTCTACTGGTCTTTTCGCAGCCCCTACAGCTACCTGGCGACATCCCGCCTGGTAGCCATGTCGCGCGACTACGATGTGGACTTTGTGGTGAAAATCGTCGCGCCACTGGCGCTGCGGGACCCGGCATTCTTCGAGCGCTCTGACCCGCGCTGGCTGCAATACACCTTTATTGATGTGGCCCGCGTGGCGCAAATGCTCGGGCTCCCCATCGGCCCGCCCAATCCGGACCCCATCGTCCAGAACATCGAAACCCGTGCCATCGCCGCTGACCAGCCCCATATCTTTCGCCTGCTGCGACTCGGCGTACTGGCAGCGGAGCAGGGCAGGGGCCTGGCCTTTATCGATGAAGTCTCCCGGCTGATCTGGAGTGGAACACCGCAATGGAACGAGGGAAGCCACCTGCAGGATGCGGCAGCTCGCGCCGGACTTGACCTGGCGGCCATGGACGCAGAGCTGGCGCGGGACCCGGGCCGTCTTGACGCTATTGTCGAGAAGAATGAAGCCGAGCAGTCAACAAGTGGACATTGGGGCGTACCGTTGATGGTGTTCAATGCAGAACCTTTCTTTGGCCAGGACCGCATCGACTGCCTGCTGTGGCGAATGCAGCAGCACGGCCTGAGCCCGAGAGAGGGCATTCCGGACGGCGCCCATGCGTAATCGGCATCATCGAGCAGGACGTCCCGTGACGGCGCAGGACGGAGCATAATGGCGTGAGCATTGGTATCGGTATCAATGCCTGGGTGTGGCAATCACCCTTCACCCGCGAATCGGCGCGCTTGATCGAACATGCGGCGAAAATGGGTTTTGATGCTTTCACCGTGCCGGTAGAGTCACCGGAGCTGATCGATGTCGATGCGATCAGAGCCGTACAGGCTGACTTCCCCCTGCGTCTCTACGTCTCCGGCGCCTTTAGCCATGATCGTGATCTTACTCATGCCGATGCATCCGTCAGACAAAACGCACTGAACTATATACGCCGGACGCTGGCCATCTGTGAACAGCTCGGCGTCGGTCATCTGGTGGGGCCTGCCTACTCGGCGACCGGCAAACGACGCAAGATACCGCAGCAACAGCGCGCCCGGGAGTGGGAGCTTGCAGTAGCCGGGTTGAGCCAGGCCGGCCGTATGGCTGCCGATCACGGTGTTGTGCTGGGCATCGAGCCGCTTAACCGTTTTGAGACTGATCTGATTAACACCTCAACCCAGGTGAAGCAGTTGATCAGTGACATCGACCTGCCTTCGGTGCGTATTCACCTGGATACCTTCCACATGCATATCGAAGAGCGGAGCGTCTACGACGCCATCCGCGTTGCCGGGAAAGACCTGGTTTACGTAGATGCCAGCGAAAGTGACAGGGGGACGCCGGGCAAAGGTCAGGTCCATTGGCATGAAGTCGTCCGCGCGCTCCGCGATATCGACTACCAGGGCGATTGCATCATCGAGTCATTCACACCGGAATGCGAGTCAATCGCTGACGCCGCCGCAATCTGGCGTCCACTGGCTTCATCACAGGATGCCCTGGCGAAAGGGGGCATCGAATTCCTTCAGCAGCTTCTTTCCGAGCCGATGATCCGGGATACCCCAGATCATCAGCTCTGATATCCAGGATAGCTGCCTCTTATGTCCAATACTGTCTAGTGTTGGGCAATGTGGAATGGGGCGCTGTATCACGGCTTTCTACCCGGATCGTTCTAGAAATTCCCGTAGGACTCCATAACCTATTGATATATCGGAAGTTAGTCGACTTTTCGTGCTTTCCCGCTCTGGGCCCGCAGTCTGTTTTCCGTTTGTACATAGACCGTATCGGTAGTAGCCATACTAGCGTGTCCCAGATCCTCAGAAAGGTCTTTAAGAGCTCGACCGCGCTCGACCTCCATACTGGCGCCGGTGTGCCGGAGCCAATGGGTTGAGGCCTCCTTAAGTTTCCTGGCATTGTCCTCACCGTGGTCTGATTTCATTGCCTGATACGCGAGGTCAAAGACCGACTGGACGATCCTCGTCAGTTGACGAGGCGTCATGCCGCCTTGCCCTCGGATCTTCTCTACGATTGGGGCGTTGTCACCAGACGAAGGGAGAGGGGTGAGGTCCCTGTAAAGCCTGTACCGCTTCAGGTAGTCCAAGAAGCTGTCAGGCACGGTGATGTCGCGCAATTTACGACCTTTACCGTAGATCTTTAGCCACCAGTTACCCTCAGAATCCTGCCAAAAATGGCTCATCATCGGCGACCAGTTTTTCCGTTCTGAAAGTTCGGATATACGCAAGAACAGTGTTTTCAACGCGCAGATTACGAAAAGGCTCCGCTCATGCTTGGGGTCTTCATCTGCAAGTTTCTTGGCAACATTAAAAACATAAAGCCACTGGGCTTCTGTCAGCCGACGCGGCTCCTTGACCTGTGCATCCTGGATAAAGTGTCGGCAATCTGCCTTGGCGATTTGCGCTGGGTTCCCGTACAGGTATTCCTCGTTCATCAAATACTTGTAGAAGGCTATGATCCCGGTAAATGTGGCAGCAAGAGTCTGCTGCGATGGTCTGTATTTCTTCTTGTCAGGCTTGGGGACCTTGCCATTCTTGGGTGTTTTGAGCCTAAACGGTGCCCATGCACCGTTTTGAATGTATTGCCCGTTGTTCAGTACAAATTTCTCGTGGTTAGTCAGGCAGATCCAGCTCACTGGTGGCTGCCAGCAAAAATCGGCATATTCGAGAATGTCGGTTTTTCGTAGCTGTGGCATCGGGCAGCCCTTGAACAGAAAGACCCACAGTAGGAAGCGTTCCGTCTCATTGCGGAAGCGAATGAACGTATGCTCGGACTTGTTACGCCCCGTGTAGTTGAGAAATTCCTGTCCCCACAGCCAGTGGGTCATCCACCATGATTCACCTGACTCAAGGAAAGATTCGACATCTGGATAGTCCTTAAAGTCGAAGTTCTTCAGGGTTTCGTAAGTCGGATACAGTGGTACAGGGCCGGGAGTAGCCATGGTTTGCGCCTTTGGGGTCAAATTATTGGCAGGCAGCTAGTATAGCGCCCTCACCCCATATGTCCAATACTAGAGGGTATCGGTAAATATAAAGGTGCTAGTGTGATTGCTCCACCACCGTGGACGTCCTTCTAGTTCTTGCAACATCCTCCACCTAAAGTTTGCAATTTCCACCTAAAGTCGTTAACTGGGCGTTCGCTACACGCTCCCCATCCCTATGCAAGTATTTCGAAGGACGCAGTCCGCTTGCCCCATCTAATATGGTTGCGGTTGCCCAGTAGCTTCCTCTTTGGCGAATAGCGCTTGCAGAAAGGCCACTCCTTCTCCTGCGAGTGCATCCTGGGTGGGTGCAAGGGGACGCCAGATTGCGGCGGCATCTGCGATCGCCTCGCAGTCCGGTGTGAATGATTCGATGATGCAATCCCCCTGATAGCCAATATCGCGGAGCGCACGGGCAACTTCATGCCAATGGACCTGACCTTTGCCGGGCGTCCCCCTGTCACTTTCACTGGCATCCACGTAGACAAGGTCTTTCCCCGCGGTGCAAATAGCCTCGTACACACTCTGCTCTTCAATGTGCATGTGGAAGGTGTCCAAGTGGATACGTACCGAAGGCAGGCCGATATCGCTGATCAACTGCTTCACCTGGGCCGCGGTATTGACCAGATCAGTTTCAAAGCGGTTGAGCGGCTCGATGGCCAGTACAACGCCGTGATCGGCAGCCATATGGCCAGCCTGGGTCAAGCCTTGCACAGCAAGCCCCCACTCCCGATCCCGTTGCTGCCGCGGTATCTTGCGCCGCTTACCGGTAGCAGAGTATGCCGGCCCCACCAGATGCTTGACGCCGAGCTGCTCACAGATAGCCAGCGTCCTGTGTATATAGTCCAGTGCATTTTTCCTTACCAGCGTATCAGGATGAGTGAGGTCACGATCCGGGCTAAAGGCGCCAGAGACGTAGAGACGCAAGGGAAAGTCCGCATGTACCGCTTTGATCGCTTCGACATCAATCAGCTCCGGGGCTTCCACCGGTATGGTGAATGCGTCGAAGCCCATGGTCGCCGCACGCTCGATCAAGCACACCGATTCGCGGGCAAAGGGTGATTGCCACACCCAAGCATTGACTCCGACACCAATACTCACATCATTATCCTCCGCCGGACATCATTGTCTGCTGCACTATTCACGTGGCTCACCCATCGCCCAGCGCATGGCCTTTGAAAGTAGTTCACGATAGGCTGGTATTTCGTACGTTTCCGGTTGGTGGCCGATCGCGGAGTAAAACGCCCTGCCCTGCCCCGGCCTGTGTCGCCAAATCTGCGGATGTTCGCCTTCGCTCCCCATTCGGTCTGACCACCCCTCCATCCACCCGGAACTAACGGGTCCGTGAGTTTCGTAACTATCAGTGTCTATTGTCACAAGGATCTCATAGGCTTTATCACGCGGACTCGAATCAAAGGCATACCACTCCTCGGCTGGTAAGCGCCACGGCGTGGGCAAGTGGTCGGTCACCACTGTACTGAGATCGGTAGGGTAGAGTTCGGCATCCTGGAATTGCGGCATCATGGTATGACCGATAAATTGTGCACCGATCAGTGTTTCCACGTACCAAGGCCATTGGTAACTCGTATCACCACCGGATCCGTGCACACCGAGCCAGCCACCGCCGTCTGCCAACCATTGCTTCAGCGAGCTGCGTTGCTCTTCGGTCAAAACGTCGCCCGATACATTATTCCAGATAACCAGACTGAAGTTGTCCAACACCCCGGGGTTGTGCACTGCAGCATTGTCAGTAACAAACACATCCCAGCCGTGAGCGTGCGCCAGTTCGGTGAACATGGCGTCCGCTACCGGCAAGGCGTCGATATGGCGAAAACCATTGGTCTTGTTGAAGATCAGCACCGCTGGTTTGCTGAACTGCGGCAGTGTCGGTGGTTCGGTTTCATAATAGTGAGACGGAATAATGCCGATGTATTTGTAGTAAGAATAGGCGCCGGCGCCAAGCAGAATAAGAATACCGGCAAAAGCCAGGGCGCTAATTTTCAACCAGCGTGGCATAGTGCTTTTCCTTGTTTACAGGCGACCTTGCGCCAGTTGTTTGACAGCGTAATCGCAGGCCCTGGCAGTCAATGCCATATAGGTCAGTGAAGGATTGACGCAGGAAGATGAAGTCATACAGGCGCCGTCGGTAACAAACACGTTGGGCGCACCGTGAACCTGATTGTGTGCGTTGACCACGGATTGTGTAGGGTCATCGCCCATGCGGGCAGTGCCCATTTCATGAATTCCCAACCCCGGCTCGCCCATCTCTCCCTGCTTGACTGTGAACACAGCGCCAGCCGCTTTCATCAGCGCCTCACCCTGCTCCAACATGTCATCGCGAATCATGCGCTCGTTATCGCCCCACTGGCAGCTAAAGCCAACCTGTGGAATGCCAAAGCGGTCCACCTTCTTCGCGTCTAGATACATACGGTTGGCGTACTGTGGTAAGACCTCACCAAAACCCGCCAGGTGGAAAACCCAGGGGCCGGGCTTACGCAGGGATTCCTTCAGGTCAGCACCAAAACCCCTTTTATTGAAGCCGGTCTTCCAGTCCATACGCATGGCCGCGCCCTGGTAGCCATAGCCTCGCAGGAAACCGGCATCATCATCCTGGTCGCCGAGGTTTCTGAACCGGGGGATATAGGTGCCGTTGGGTCTGTTGCCAAACCAGTAGCGATCCATGTCGTCGTAGAAAATACCCGTAATCCCCACGCCATACACGTGGTCCATCATGTAGTGGCCGAGAGCACCGCTTCGATTGCCGAGGCCATCCGGGAAGGCCTCACTGCGGGAATTCATCAGTATCTGTGTACTTCCTACCGTCGAGGCACAGAGGAAATACAGACGCGCTCTAAACGCGCTTCGCTCACCGGTCTGGCTGTCGATCACATGAACGGCGCTGACCCTGCCACCCTGCGCATCGTATTCCAGGCGCTCAACCACTGCATTCGCCTTGAGGGTCAGGTTGCCTGTGGCGCGAGCCGCCGGCAGTGTTGCGCTGTGAGAGCTGAAGTAACTGCCTGTTGAGCAGCCCCGATCACAGGGCCCACAGTAATGGCAGGCAGCGCGCCCATTGTGATCTTCGCTCAGGATCGCCACACGGCCGATGGTCATGTGCACATGGGGCGCCTTTTTGCGTAAACGCCCCTGAATCGTCTTCTCCAGTGCATGCATTTCCATCGGCTTGAGAAATTCGCTGTCGGGCAGTTCATCCAGGCCAAGCGCTTCGCCGCTAATACCGGCAAACTGTTCTACATGGCTGTACCAGGGAGCCAGGTCGCAGTAGCCGATCGGCCAGGGGATACCGTGTCCATCTGTGGCGTTCGCGGTGAAATCCTGTTCACACCAGCGGTAGGTCTGGCGCCCCCATATTAGTGATCGTCCGCCCACCACATCGGCTCGCATCCAATAGAACGGCTTTTCGGCATCAAAGACGTAGGGATTGTCCTTGTCATTGTTCCAGAATTGCCGATTGCCTTCGTTCAATGCATAGCCATGGCTCTGGATCGGGTACTCGTTTTCGTATAATTCACGGGGCTTTTTTCCCTGGTAGGGAAGCTTCCAGTCCGGGGCGTGTTCGCCGTAGTAATCCAGGCCGGGTGTGATATCCCTGCCGCGTTCCAACACCAGGACTTTCAGCCCCTTCTCGGTCAGTTCTTTGGCTGCCCAGCCGCCACTGATGCCAGAGCCGACCACAATGGCGTCAAAGTCGTAGTTTTCGCTTTGTATCATTCTCAGCTCGCTAGAAGGGGTTACCGGCCCAACTACTGTCGTCAGGGCCAAGTTCACGATTACCATCAAAGGTCATGGGCATGGCTTCGTAACGCAGTACCTGCGTCGCCCCTGTTTCAGAGGTGAAAAAGCCCCAGATGGTCAACTCTTTCATCTGGCAAATAAAAGGCGCATCACTGACAAAAACACGTTGCGTATTGCCAAAATCGTACCAGGCTGAGTCACTGGCCGCCGATTCAAGCGCTTCCAGACAATCTCTTTGCTGAGCGGGTTCAAGCATTTCAAAACTTTTCCCGTAGGAGCGCTGGGTACTGGCCATCAACTCAGCCAGGCCCTGATCAAAAATTCCCCGCTCCGCCTTGTTTAGCCAGTCCTGCACCATGTTCTCGATGAAACCCGGCACACCGGCATCAATCGCTCCCGGTGTATCGGTGGCCGGCATGATGGTTTCAGCAACAGCCGCAACTGTGCGGCGTTGGGCCTCATTAAAGTAGTCTGCAGGTGTGCGGTTATAGTTCGCCTTCGCCAGATAATGTTTCTGCTCTTCGCTCAAAGCCAGGCTATTGCGCGTGGCCGCGACGCCGCTCACCAGCAGCGCTGCACATTGCATAAATTCGCGTCGATTCATTGTTCAGGCGCCTTTGTTGTTACGTTGGACCTTAGGGACCACAATAGCCATCGCCACGGCACTGCAACGGTCAGTCCAAGGGCAATACAGATCCGCGTTTGATATGGCCAATGGTTGAAGTAGTAGCCGCCAACCTTGAACAGGCTGTAGCCCCAGTACACCAGATCCCAACCGCTTAAATGATAAAGCTCGTAGAAGATCCACGCCGTTGGCACTAACAGGAACCTTAAAAACAGCATCAGGCCGATGCCAAGCAATAGGCGGCCGCAAAGAGCGATTGGAGGAAAACTATTCAAGAAGTTCACCAAAAGGTCCTATAGAGTCATTATGTTCTGCAACCAACGAGGCGTCCCGGAAATAGTGGGGCAAAACCGAAGTCGTTGCTTATATTGTTACATATATCTTAATTATAAATTAAAATAATCGACTTGGAGCTAGTTCCAGCACCGAAATGCCCGATAATGAAAATATCTTACAGGTAAGGTATCGTGCTTTTTGGGTAAACATAATGACCAGGAGGTCCGATGAAAGCTGTTCGTTGTCACAACCACGAAGTTTGCGTCCAAGACGTGCCCGCCCCCTCTGGCGAAGGTGTTAAGGTCCGGGTTGCTTCCGCTGGGATCTGTGGCTCTGATCTGCATTTCTGGCAACAGGGCTTCCCGATTCCCTTTACTCTTGGCCACGAAATCGCCGGCATCGCTGAAGACGGCACCCCGGTAGCTATCGAACCAACGGTGTATTGCGGCCACTGTGAACGCTGCGTCCGTGGTGATTACAATCTCTGCGTGCGTGGCACCGAAGCCGTCATGGGCGTGGGTAGGGACGGCGGCATGACAGAGGAGCTGATTGTTCCGGCCAAGTGCCTGGTTCCCCTCCCCGGTGGCGTTCGCGCCGAAGACGCATGCCTGGTCGAGCCACTGTCGGTCGCCGTGCGGGGCATTGCACTGGCGGGTATCAGCGACAAGCACAAGGTCGCCGTGATCGGTGGAGGCAGTATTGGCCAGTGTGCCGTGGCTATCGCGCGCCAGGCGACCAGTCAGATACACCTGTTCGCTCGTCACGACGCGCAACTGCGGGCCGGGGAGATTCTGGGGGCCACCCTCGGGGGCGATATGGACGACTTCGATCTGGTGATCGATTGCGCCGGTACCGACGCCGCAATGGAGCAGGCGGCGAATCTGTGTAAGCCCGGCGCTACGATCCTGATGCTGGCCTCCTATTGGGGGGGATTGACCATGCCGGCCATGCAAATGATGATGAAGGAACTGCGCACCGTGACCTCCATGGCTCAGGCTCGCCAAGGCCTGGTGCGCGATGTGGAGATCGCCGCTGCCGCCCTGGCCCGCAATCCTCTGATCGCCCCCACGCTGATCACTCATCGCCTGCCATTGGACGCCGCTGCCGAAGCCTTCAGTATCGCTGCAGATCGTGCCCAGGGAGCCATCAAGGTTGCTTTCAATCCCTGAGTAGTACCGTCCGGTGTTTTTGGTGCTTGAAACGACGCTTCCGGTCTTTGTGCTGGTTGCGCTCGGTTTCGTCGCCGGGCGAACAAGCGTATTACCCGCCGCCGGGGTGGCCTCACTGGGTGCTTTCGTTATTTACCTGGCGCTGCCGGCGGTGCTGTTTCTGGCCCTGGCGCAGGATTTTGATCATTCAACGCTGGATGTCGCCGTACTGGCCGCCTACGTCGGGGCGTCGCTCGCCCTGCAGCTAACGGTTACGTGGATTGCGCTGCGCTGGCGACGACGTTCCCTGCATGAAGCCGTTGCACTCGGCACCGGCACGGTCCATGCGAATAGTGCCCTGGTTGGCCTACCGATCGGCCTGGCGCTATTTGGCCCCGGTGCGGCCGTAATGCTGGCGTTCTACGTGAGTTTTGAAATGGTGGTGCTGTTCCCCCTGATGACGGTATTGGCCGGGTGGCGGGAACGACGCGGAAACAACGGCCTCACCCGCCACTGCCTGCAAACCGTGGTGCCTCTGGCTAAGAATCCGCTCATCCTGGCTATAGCGGCAGGTTTCCTGACACGGCAATTGTCTATCACTTTGCCACAAGTGCTGGAAACGTCACTGCTATCGCTTTCAAATGCCTGTGTGCCGGTGGCCCTTCTCTATATTGGCGCGGTACTCGCCACCCAGAGGCTCTCAGGTGAGGGGCGCCAGCTGGCATTTATCGCGACAGGAAAGCTGATTCTGCACCCTGCCGCCGTGGCATTGGTCCTGTTCGCCCTGCCCGCTGCGGATCCGCTGCAAGCGAAAGCCGCTATTATCAACGCCGGGATGCCCCTCGCTACGGTCTTTCCACTGCTGGCAGCGCGTTGTGATCAGGGAAGGTTCTGGCCAGGAGCGGTGGTCGTTACCACTTTGCTGTCTTTCCTGACACTGACTGTCCTGATCAAACTAACCGGGCTGGCGAGCTAGGGACAGGCGCCGGCCCCTTAAGCTATTGCATCAACAGCAGAAGAATCATTCGGCTGGCTTGCCAGCGACTTCGTCGTCCGTAATCCCGCCCTGCATGTGTAAATGCCCTGGAAAACTTATCGCTCGCCAGCCAGCGTGATTGACATTGCCCCCGTGACTTGGCGCGGCGAGAAAGCCAAGCAGAGTGTTGAACCAGAGGCTTTGAAACAGCACCTGTTGTTCTGGCCCCGCCATGCCTGAAAGCGCTCCGTCTTCCAGTTGCTCAACCCATCGGACTTGCTCGCCCTCCCCTAGCGCGCTCCAGGATGGCGTTCCAATTGTCAGCGCGTAGGCATTGCCGAGATGCAGCCCCCGGCGATAAATGGGCAGCTGGTCGGCGCCCTCGTGCAGCAGGAACTTGTCGATGAAATTTGCGACACCGGCATCGCGGGTGCTGACCCCGTTGACGGGCGGGAGCAGAATACCGCATAGAGCCTCCAGCGCCGTCCACTCATCGGGCTTCAGGACTGTCGGCAGCGGCGTTTGCTGCGCTGTTGCCAGGGCCAGGGGATTGGCGCCCATGGCGGCCGCCAGATTGGCGGCGGACAGCCCGAGAAAGTCTCTGCGACCTATCATCAGCTAAGTTCTCCCTTCGAGTTGAGTGCCACGAAATGATCCGCGACACGGTAGGCGTTGGCGTAAATGGTCAGTGTCGGGTTGTAGCCACCGGAGGTTGGAAAGCAGCTGCCGTCCACCACCCACAAGTTGCTGATATCGTGGGCGCGGCACCAGCGATTGAGCACGCTGGTTTCCGGGTCGTCACCCATGCGACAGGTGCCCATGATATGTCCCGAGCCGGTTTTCACCCCGGTGTAGTCGGTGGCCCAGGTCTTGCTGGCGCCGCCGGCCCTGGCGATCTCTCCCATGCGCTGCTCGAAATAACGCGCCAGCCTGATGTCGTTGTCGTGTCGCTGGTGAGTAATGCGCGGCAATGGCAGGCCCTGGCTGTCGCGGTGGTCAGGGTCAAGGTCGATCCGGTTGTCGGCAACGGGCAGGTCTTCACCGACCATGATAAGACCGCCAATGTGGGGGTAGCGACTCAGGTAGTCGCTGAGTTCCCGCCCCCATACACGCCGGTCCCGCCTGAGGTAACCGCCAGCCTTGAGGGCACTGACAATCGGGGTGGCCTCGATGGCCTCACCGATGACGCCACCGCGGACAAAGCCCCTGCGGCTGTCCGAGGGGTGAAAATCATCCACGGCGACATTGCCTGGAGGCCCCAGCGCGCTGAGGCTCGGCGCTTCCATCTCGAAATTCACCATGGCGAACACATGGCACATCAGGTTGCGCCCGACCTGGTCGTTGTTATTGAGCAGCCCCCTGGGGAAGCGGCTCGAGGTGGACTGCAGGAGCAACTGGGTGGTGCCGATGCTTCCGGCCGACAGTACGATCTGCCTGGCGCGTAACAACTGTTCCCGCCCTTCGCTGTCCAGATAGCGCACACCGCGTAGACGGTCGCCCTCCCCCTCGACCAGTTCCACCGCCTGGCAATTGGCCAGCAGGGTGCAATTGCCGGTCGCGAGGGCGGCGGGTATATGGATTGCCAGCGACGACGCCTTGGCCTGTACCGGGCAGCCGAAGCTGGAGCAGAAGCCACTGTTCATGCACTTGCCTCGACCGCCATAAATACGGCTGTTGATCGCCATGGGGATGGGGAATGGATGCAGGTCCAGGGCCTGGGCCCCCTTTTCGATCAGGCGCGAGGCCGGCCGGTAGACATGGGCAGGATTGGGATATGGATTGTGGCCGGGCGCCGCAAAGGGGTTGCTGCCCGCCAGCCCCGACATGCCCAGCGTTTGTTCCGCCAAATCGTAATAGGGTTTGAGCTCGTCGTAACCTATCGGCCAGTCAACCAGGCTGCTGCCGGCCACCACCCCGTCCGTGCTTGCCACCCGAAACTCATCCGGGCGGAAGCGCCAGCTCCAACTGCCCCAGTGCACGGTGCCGCCACCGACGGTCTGCGCCATCAGGCTGTACTTGCCGGGAAGCGCTTTGTCGGCACTGGTTTCCCTCTGTGTCTCCCTGTAGTCAGGGAGGAAGAAATCCTGGCGGATCACATTGCCCAGTTCATCCTGGTGCAGGAAGGCGTCGGGGCTGTAGTGCCGGCCACGCTCCAGTACCACGACCTTCATTCCCGCCGCTGACAAGCGTTCGGCCATCACGCCGCCACCGGCGCCCGAACCGATAACGCAGACGTCCCATTCAGTGCCTGTAGTCATTGTGTGCCGTATTTATCCCTATTTCCGAATCTTCCGACCCATCCTCCACAGGCAATCAGTCACCGCAAGCGCTCACTGTTTTTCAGAGCCAGCAGTTCTTGATTAGTCCAGCTATGCAGTCCGGCAGTCACTTGACGGGAACTCGCCTGGCGGGCTAACCTGACAAATATATTATGCATAAATAAATAGAAGTTCGCTTGTAGATTTGCAGGCGCGGATATCACTCATGGATACACTTCACTTCGACGGCCGCGTTGCCATCGTAACCGGGGCTGGTGGCGGCCTCGGTCGTGCCTATGCCACCCTTCTCGCCGCGCGCGGGGCCAAAGTCCTGGTTAACGACCTTGGCGGAAATTTTCAAGGAGAAGGCGCCGATCTCAGTCATGCCGAGGCCACCGCGCAGGCCATTCGCGACCTCGGCGGTGAAGCGCTGGCGAACGGCGACAGCGTTGCCACCACCCAGGGTGCAGAATCCATCGTGGCACAGGCGATGGAGGCCTGGGGGCAAGTCGATATCCTGATCAATAACGCCGGGGTGGTGGTCGGTGTCGGCCCGCTGTGGAACGTTACCGACGAGCAGTGGAATACCGACATCGGCGTCGCCGCAGGCGGCACGTTCCGCCTCTGCCGTGCGGTGTGGAAGCACATGTGGGATCGCGATTACGGCCGTATCATCAATGTCGCTTCAGGGTCCTTCTTTGGCATGGGCAGCGGCGTCGGCTATCCCGCTGCGAAGGGTGCGGTGTGGGGCATTACCCGCGGCCTGGCGAGCGCCAGTGCCGCTACTGGCAAGAACGTACGCGTCAACGCCATCATGCCGATAGCCGCCAGCCGTATGACGACGTTGATGGGGGAAGAGATCGAAACCGCCATGCAACGCGACTTTCCCGCGGATGCCGTGGCACCGGTGGTCGGCCTGCTGGCCCACGATACGGCCCCCAGCAACGGAGAAATGTTCAGCGTGGGCGGCGGTGGTTTCGCGCGAGTCATGTTGGGTGTTACCGCCGGCTACCGCGGCACGAACAAACAGTGGACCATGGAAGACGTGGCCAACAACTTTGAACGCGCCATGGATCACAGTGAGTTCTTCCAGCCGGCCGATGCCCTTGAAGATGCCGAAGCCTACGAATCCGGTGTGAACTGGAATGCTTTCCGCGCATTCATCGGCTGATTCAATGATTGACGCCCTATCCACGCAGGAAAAAGCCGGGTTGTGCTCCGGCAGCAATTTCTGGCAGACACGGCCAGTGGCGCGGCTGGGCATTCCCGCCCTTCTGTTGACCGACGGTCCCCATGGCCTGCGCAAGCAAACGGGCAGTGCCGACCATGTGGGCTTGCACGCCAGCGTCCCCGCCACCTGCTTTCCATCCGCTGCCGGTCTCGCCTGTAGCTGGAACAGGGAGTTACTTGAGGAGATTGGCGAAGCTTTGGGCCTCGAAGCTCGCAGTGAAGGCGTCCACGTATTGCTGGGCCCCGGGGTCAATATCAAGCGACATCCCCTGGGTGGGCGCAATTTCGAGTATTTCTCCGAAGATCCGCTGCTGTCCGGTGTGCTGGCAGAGGCCTGGATCAATGGCGTACAACGGCAGGGCGTGGGCGCGAGCCTCAAGCACTTTGCCGTGAACAATCACGAGCATGGACGCATGGTGGTGGATGCCGTGGTGGATGAGCGGGCTCTGAGGGAAATCTACCTGCCGGCTTTTGAACGAGCCGTCAAAAACGCCCGCCCCTGGACGGTGATGTGTGCCTACAACAAGCTCAACGGCACCTACCTGGCCGAGAATGACAGGCTGCTGAATCAAATCCTGCGTGAGGAATGGGGTTTCGATGGCTTGGTAGTCAGCGACTGGGGGGCCGTCAATGACCGGGGTCGTGGGCTGATCGCCGGTATGGACCTGGAGATGCCGGCAAGCGGAGAGGTCAATACAAAGCGGATTCTGGCTGCCATCGGCAGTGGTGAATTGCCGCAAAGCGTCCTGGATACCGCAGTAAAGCGACTGCTCGATCTGGCCGACAAAACCCGGCAGGCGCCGCAGCCGGTATCCGACAACCTGCTGCAGCACAATCACGCACTTGCGCGCCGTGCGGCGGAGCAGGCTTGCGTCCTGCTGCGTAATGAGGCGGACCATCTGCCCTTGCCCGTTGCCGGGCGTATCGCCGTGATTGGCCACCTGGCACAGGATACCCGCTACCAGGGCAGTGGCAGCTCCCAGATCAACCCCAGCTGTCTTGAACAACCGCTGCAGGCCCTGCGGGGTTTCGCCGGCAAAAAGGCGAACATCGATTTCTCGCCGGGCTATACCGCCAGCGGTGAAAGCAATGAGGAGATGCAGGCGGAGGCACTCGCCCTGGCGGAATCAGCCGACACCGTTGTCGTGTTCCTCGGACTGCCACCGGAATACGAATCGGAAGGCTTCGATCGCGAGCATATGCACCTGCCTGCCGGACAGTTGGACCTGGTCAACGCCCTGCTGCCACAGGCCGACAAGCTCACGGTGGTGTTGCAGAACGGTGCCCCGGTGGCGCTGCCCTTTGCCGAACAGGTACCGGCCATTCTGGAGGCCTATTTGGGTGGGCAGGCGGGCGGCTCGGCCCTCGCCCGTATTCTGTTTGGCGAGGTTAGCCCCGGCGGTAAGCTTGCGGAAACATTCCCCATGGCCGCCGAGGATGCAGCCAGCCATCCCTTCTTCCCGGGCAGGCTCAGGCAGTCGTTGTACTGTGAGTCCCTGTGGGTCGGCTACCGTTACTTTGACAGCGCAGGCATAGCCGTACGCTACCCCTTCGGTCATGGCCTGTCCTACACCCACTTCGAGTACAGTGACCTTCTCGTTGAACGTGTTGATGACTCAGCCGGTCAATGCGTTGTGGAGGTTTCGTTCACGATCACCAATGCAGGCCAGAGGGCTGGCGCTGAGATTGCGCAGGTCTATGTCGGACAGCTCCACCCTTCCCTCCCTCGACCGGCAAGGGAGCTGAAGGACTTTGCACGTCGCGAACTACAATCTGGCGAACAGTGCCGGGTACACCTCACCCTGGATCGGCGTGCTTTTGCCTTCTGGGACAAAGAAAGCAACACCTGGTGCGCCGAAGCCGATACCTATGCTATCGAGATCGGGGCATCCAGTAGTGATATTCGCCTGAGTCACACACTTGAACTCGTCAAAGGCCCGCGCCCCAGCCCATCCCCGGCGGCTTCGGATCCCTATCGCGATCCGGCCGAGGGCGGTTTCGATGCGGCATCGCTGGAAGACCTGCTCGGCCATCCCATCCCTCCTCCCGTGCCTGCAAAGCCCTACCATCTCAACTCCACCCTGGGCGAAATACAGGGTAGCTGGCTGGGGCGGCAGCTGAAAAAGATCATGGCCCAGCAGGCCGGCAAGGCGCTCGATAGCGGGGCCAGTGAAAGTCGCCGCCGGATGATCGAGGCCATTGTCGAGGAAATGCCGCTGCGAAACCTGGTCACGCACAGCGAGGGCAAACTATCGCAGGGCCTGATGCGAGCGATGATCCACATCATGAACGGTGACTGGGGGAAGTTGCTGCGCAATGCCCCGGAAGACTGTCGCTAGCAGCGATGCAATCAACTACTTTGGAACTCCATCCATGTCCAGATTGAATAACAAAGTCGCGCTGGTTACCGGCGCGGGACAAATCGGCAATATCGGCGCCGCGATCTGCGAGGCTTTCCTGCGCGAAGGTGCCGCCGGGGTGATGGCAACCGACATCAGCGAGGTACATTCAGGCGCGCTCCTGACGGACCTGCGCAATCGCTTTGGCGGCGAACGGGTCCAGTTTGCAACGCTGGATGTGAGCGATCCCGATCAGTGGGCAACTGCGTTGGAAAGCACGGCACAGCACTTTGGCCACCTGGACATCCTGGTCAATAACGCCGGTATCGCGATTCACGGCGGCATCGCAGATACCTCCCTGGAAGATTTGCGTACCGTCATGGCGGTCAACCACGACGGCAGTTTTATCGGCACCAAGGCCTGTCTGCCCCTGCTGTCTGAAGCGCACACCCGCCACGCCGGCGGAGGCGTCATCATCAACACTGTGTCCATGGCGTCCTACATGCCCAATGCCAACAACATCGGCTATCACGTATCCAAAGCGGCCCAGCGGATGCTGACGCTGTGTGCTGCGCAGGAACTGGGGCCGCAGAAGATACGCGTCAACTCGGTGCATCCCGGTGTGACCATGACGCCGCTGATGCGACAGGGTCTAGACGACTATGTCAGCCAGGGCCTGTGGGAAAGCACCGAGGCTGCCGAAGCAGCGCTGGCAGCCATGAATCCACTCAATATGGCCAGCCAGCCGCAGGACACCGCAGAGGCATTTGTCTACCTCGCCTCTGAAGAGGCTCGCTTTGTCACTGGCGCTGCAATCTGCCATGACGGCGGCCTCGGCATGCGCTACTGAACAGTCACCGCAGGAATCTGGAAAGTATGTACAACGACGATATTGACGCGGAACTGAAACTGTTTCGCGAAAGCCTCGATAAATTCTGCGAGGCGGAAATCGAGCCCTTCTACGGGCAATGGGAAAAGCAGGGGCAGGTTCCGCGGGAACTGTTCGACAAGTGCGCCGAAGCCGGCCTGCTCTGTGTGGATGTGCCGGAAGCCTATGGCGGCCTGGGAGTCGACCCGCGCTTCTCCTTTGCGGTGGTGGAGGTCATGTCGCGCCGTGGCTATGGCGGTTTCGTCGGTGGACTGCAGGTGCACAACGACATTGTCCCGCCCTATCTCCTGCATTTCGGCAGCGAGGAACAGAAACAGATGTGGTTGCCAAAGCTCTGTTCCGGGGAAGTGGTATCCGCCATTGGCATGACCGAGCCCGGCGCGGGCTCCGACCTCAAGAATCTGCGCACCGACGCCCGCCGCGAAGGCGACGGCTATGTACTGAGCGGATCCAAGATATTTATCTCCAATGGCCAGCACGCCGATCTGGTGCTGGTCGCGGCAAGAACGGATCGCCAGGCCGGCGCGAAAGGTATTTCCCTGTTTTTGGTGGACACCCGTCTGCCGGGTTTCAAGCGCGGCCGCAACCTGGAAAAAGTCGGCCAGCACGCGGCGGATACCTCCGAGATGTTCTTCGACGAGATGCACCTGCCCGCCAGCGCCCTGCTGGGGGAAACGGGCAAGGGCTTTGCCATGATGATGCAGGAACTGCCGCGAGAGCGCCTGATTATCGCCGTGCAGTCCGTGGGGCTGGCCGCCGGTGCGCGGGACCTCACCCTGCGCTATGTCGGTGAGCGGGAAGCCTTCGGCTCGCCGATTGCCAGCCTGCAGAACACCCGCTTTACGCTGGCCCAGGTGGATACCGAAATCGCCGCTGCGGATGCGCTCACCGCCCGCGGCATTGATCGCTACTGCCGCGGCGAACTGACTCCGGAAGACGCCGCCGCCATGAAACTCTTTTCCAGTGAAGTGGCCGGCCGCGTGACGGACAGCTGCCTGCAACTGTTCGGCGGTTACGGCTACATGGTGGAGTATCCCATCTCCCGCTTCTGGGCCGATGCGCGGGTGATCCGCATCTACGGCGGCACCTCGGAAATCATGAAAGAAGTTATCGCGCGGTCCCTGCTGGGTCGCTAATACAGAAGGATAAAAGCATGACCACATCTTCAAATCCCGGTAATGTACAAGCGTTCAAGGAACTCGACGAGGCTATCGACGCCCTGGATCCAGTGGTGGCGCTGATGTCACTGATCCAGATTACCGGTGATCGCAGCCTCCTGCAGTGCTACGGGGATGCACTGGAGGGCACCCAGCACACCGTCAAGGAAGCCTTTGTGGCCTTTGGGGAGGAGCGTGAACCTCCCGGTGAGGCTGCGCTGCGCACGGCGCAGATCGTTCGCGACCTGCTGCGCGAAGCGGTCAAGTCTGGCAAACAGCCCCTGATGCCCCACCCGGACAAGCGCCTGTTTCACGAGATGGCCAACCGGGTCACCGGCGTTGAGATTCCCGCCATGTCAGTCGAGCCGGCATTCCAGCATGCGGGCTTTACTACCGACACCCGTGTCAGGGAGCCGGTCCGGCTGCCGTCAGAGGACTTCAAAGTCCTGGTGGTAGGTGCCGGCATGATGGGTATCAATGCCGCCGTGAAACTTCAGCAGGCCGGCTTTGACTTTACCGTGGTGGAGAAGCTCGACGCGGTGGGCGGCAACTGGCTGGAGAACACCTACCCCGGCGCCGCGGTCGATACCCCAAGCCGGGTGTACTCCTTTTCCTTCGAACCCAACGCCTCCTGGAGCAAGTACTACCCGAACGGCCCGGAGTTCCTTTCCTACCTCGAAAGGGTCACTGACAAATACAGCCTGCGCGACCGCATTCATTTTGGCACCCGGGTTGATGGCGCTGCGTGGGACGAGGTGCGCAAGCTATGGACGGTCAGCGCCGAGCGCGGCGGCGAGCAAGTGGTCTATGAGGTCAACGCCCTGATCATGGCGGTCGGTCCCAACAACGAGCCGAATTACCCGAAGGTGGAGAACCTCGACACCTTCAAGGGGCCAGTGGTGCACTCCGCACACTGGGACCACAGCGTCGATCTCAAAGGCAAGAAAGTGGTGTTGGTGGGCACCGGCTGTTCCGGTGTGCAGGTTGCCACCGCGATTGCTGGCCAGGTCGGCGAACTGGTGATCGTCCAGCGCCAGCCGGAACACATTCTGCCCAATCCCACTGCCCACGATCCGGTGGACCCACTGGAGATCCGGGCGATGGAGAGGGTTCCGTTTGCGGCCCAGTGGAAGCGCCTGCAGAGCCTGGCCAGTCAGTTGACCGACATGCACGGTATGGTACTCAAGGACGAGCAGTACGCGGCCGAAACCGGCGGATTTGGGCCCATCAACGACGGTATGCGCATGCTCTGCGAGGGCTATCTGCAGAGCCATTTCCCGGACGATCCAGAGCTGGTGGCCATGCTGACACCGAACTTCCCGGTGTTCTCCAAGCGCCCCATTCTCGACTGTGGCTTCTATGACACGCTGAAAAAGCCGAACGTCTCCATCGTCCGCGGTGCCCTGCAGGGTGCGGATGAAAATGCCGTCATCCTGGATGATGGCACACGAATCGAATGCGATGTACTGCTGCTCTCCACCGGCTACAAGCTTCACTTTGGTCGGCAGTTCGACATCGTGGGCCGAGACAGCAAACGCCTTCGCGACGTGTTTGATCCCTACCCCTTCTCCTACGAGGGCATGCTGGTTCCCGGTTTCCCCAACTTCATTCTCGGCGGTGGCCCCTACAGTTTCCTCGTCGCCAACCACGCGGTAGTGAGCGAACAGCAGATGCACTACGCCATCGAACTGCTGCAGTGGATGGTGGACGACGGCCTGTCTTCGGTGGATGTTACGCAGAAGGCGACCGACGCTTTTGTTGAGGATGTCGACAGTAACCTGCAGCAATCCGCCTGGGTTCAGTGTGGCAACGCCCACGGCTACTACCGCGACCAGGGTAAAAAAGTGATCCTCGCCATTCCCCGGCACAACTCGCGAATTTGGCACGATTTACGCGTGCCCCGCCAGGAGGACTTCCGGGTTACCCGGTGGAATGACGCCGAACCGGCAACCGAGCCTGAAATGACCATGCTCACCATTTGATGCCAACAATAGGGACCTCACCATGACTGATCCACGCCCCAGCGGCAGCCGCCACGGAATGCTCTACAGCTTCGCCAAAACCTTCGTGCATGACCTCGACGCCATGGCGGCGTTTTACGAATCGGTGTTTGGCCTGATTCCTTTTAATCGCCACCAGGATGCGATGTTCGGACGCGAAATCGACGAAATCACCTTTCAGAGCAGCTACCCGGGCGGGCCTGCCCTCACGCTCATCAAATACCTGGATTCCAACGAACCTAGTACAGGCGAGTCAGTGCAGGGCTTTGTCACTGAAGATCTCAGTGCGCTGTGTGAACGTGCCACGCAGGCGGGCGGCACCATTCCCGAACCCATCCGGGAGGTCGCGGAGTTCGGTATCCGGGTCGCCTTTGTGGTGGACCCTGAGGGCCATGTGAATGAAGTTGTACAGATGACGGCCGCCTGAGGCCAGGGAGGATAAAGCGATGTTACGTGATTTGGCAGAGAACTTCCGGCCGGTCGCCCGGCCCCAACTGATAGAAAACGCCTACAGCGAAGACCAGCACCAGCGCCTGCTTCAGACGGTGCGCGGCAATGGCCCCTGGCCACTGATTCTGGCGGAGAACTTTTCCAGCCCCGAGGAAGTCATTGCCACCACCTCGGGCGAAATCCCCGAAGGCGTTGAGCTGACCTGGGAGATGATTGGCCTGAATCCGGTGTTTCGCGGCTACCTGGCCCGTGGTGGCACCTGCTTTTACCCGGAACTGGAAGACTGCTACTACAATTCCCGCTTCCTGGAACTGGTGCGCAACTACTGGGATTGCAAATACGCCGAGCCGGAAACCTTCCTGTTCAACATTCAGGGCCCCACGCCCATTGGCGGCCCGCCGCACCTGGACGGTACGGTATTCCGCGGCATGACCATGGAGAACACGCCTCTGTGGCTGCTGCTGACGATGGCGAAGTCGTGCCTGTTCAGACACTGGCAGGCCAAGAAGGGGCAGGTCATCGCCTGGTACTACCAGGGCAATATCGGCGGTGGCTTCAACTGCTGGCCGGATGGCCCCAGCGGAGAGCCCATGCAGATCAATGCGCCCATGTGGGGGCGCGCCGTAGTCGTCGAGAACGAACGCATGTTCCACCACGGCCAGGCCTGCGGCCCGGTGGCCGAGCGGCAGCCCAAGGGCCTGGATATTTCATCCACCTTTGGCGCCGACCCGCGGGACCCAAGCGGCTGGCAGATCGAAACCTTCGGCGAGGTCAACCAGCGTATTCCGGCGCAGGAGATGCGCTTCCTGGTGCACTGGGGCGCACGGCTTTTTCGCGACATGGACGAGCTGCGCACAACCTACGATCACTCGGATGACATTCATGCCGAGATGGCCCTGAACATGCTGATCGATGATATGCACAAGCGCGGTGTGAGCTTTGACGAGCCAAGTGACCCGATGCATGACCGCAAGTTTATCGCCCTGCTGAGCCAGGTCTACGATATCGGCGGGCCGGCCAACATTCCCGCGGATGCGACCGGCGAGGCCGCCTGATACCACCCTGGCGGCGCGCCCCGCGACCGCCGCCAGGTATTTTCGCTAGAGTCTCTCCCGGGCGCGCATCCAGCAGTAGGCCGCCAACAGGTAAACGGCGGTCGGTACGATCAGGTACTGCCTGAAGCTGTCCAGATCCAAGCCGCCGACAAACACCGCCGAGCCCATCACCAGACAGGCGAGCAGTGCCAGCAGGGACACCGCGCGATAAAAGCCCAAGCCGATGATCCCCTCCCCCGCTTTTGACGGGGAAACTGCGCCGCGCCCTGCGTCGAGGTAAGCGTCTTCTTGTTGGCGCCGGCGTTCCTCCTGTTGTTCCGCCTCCCCTGCTTCGGCATAGCGCGCTTTGGCACCAAGTGCGGACGCAGCTGCCAGATAGATCATTGTTGCGGTCACCCAGGTAGGCACGAGCAGGAAGAACAGATGCAGTGTGTCGCTGAACCAGAGCGCAGCGGCCACCAGCAGCGAACCCAGCCAGGCACCGATGGCTGCCCAGTTGGTAGGGTTGCCCCGATAGGTGCTCCAGTAGCGCGTCATGCCAAGCCTGGGAAGTATCCAGTGCTCAGCGACGATGATGGCGCCGATCGGCGACAGTACCAGGCCCATGATACCGACAAAATCCATCAGGCGACTGAACACAAAGGGAAAGCAGGCGATCAAGGTGGTGACTACACCGACCACCATGGTCACCTTAACCCGGTCCCAGCTCGGGTTAAGGGATTGAAAGGCCAGTCCGGCGCGGTAGATGGTCGGGTTGGCGGTGGTCCAGCCTGCTATTATCACGGCGATGATGCCCGCCGTGCCCAGCGCCTGGTAGGCAACTTCACCGGCGTCGATGGCCTGGATGGATGAACCCAACAGCATGGCGGCACCCGCCCCCATAATACCGGCGAAGGCCCAGGCGGCGTAGTGGCCGATAAACATGCCGAGCACAGAGAAGTAACCGTAGCTGGCCCGTCGCGCGTAGCGTAGTACCGTCATGTCCGACAGACCGCCGTGCATGGCCAGGTTACAAATCCAGGCGAAGGCAGCCACATGCCAGGCGGTGATTTCCCCGCTACCTTCGCCCTGCCACACCCATTGGTCGGCCACCGCCCGCAGGTCTGCGAGGCTGCCGATACGATCAATACCCTCGGTCGCGGCGGTCAGCTCCGGCAGCATGGACAGCGCCCCGAGCAGGAAAATCAGAATCATCCACGGCGCGCAGACCTCGGCAAAACGCGCCACGCCCTGGAAACCGCGCGCTGCGATGTAGACCACCACAGCACCCACCAGAAGCACCACCGCCACAAAGGCGGGGTTGGTGGGATACCAGTGTGTCTGTGGATCAATGCCAAACGGAATGCGAACGGCCGAGGCCGATACGGTAATCATGGTTCCCGCCAGCACACAGAACAGCAGGCCATTCACCACGCTGTATACACGGATGGTGCCGGGCCCGGCAATCTTCTCCAGGTAGGCGTACAGGGTCAGCCGGGTGTTCACGGCGATGGGGGCACAGATCAGTCCCCAGCTCAGTACCGCCAGCAGGTTGCCCCACAACAAGCCCCAGAGGATGTCACTGGTGGACACGCCCCAGGCCACAAACATGGCGCCGATTACAAACTCGGTGCCGGCGACATGCTCGCCGGCATAGTTGGCGGCAAAGTGCCGCGCCGGTTGCAGGCGTTCGGGGGTAACAGGACTCCGTTCGAACTCGTTATTATCCATTGGGTCGATGCTCTTTCCTGGATTATGAAAAGTGTGCGCCCGGCAACTGATCGCGCCACCGGTTCTTGTAATCGGCGAGCCCCTCTATGGTCAGGCCGGGGGCTGTTTTAAAGACGTTCATTGCCGCCGGAACAGGCTCTTCCCAGCGTGTCAGGCACCAGGCACCCCGCGCGGTACTGGCCTCATCTCCGGATATCAGTATCTGTTGTGCGGGCCGCAATGCGGCGAGCAACTGACAGAGCAGTGGATTGCGACGACCCAGGCTGCCGAACAGGACATCTCCGCTTGCGTTCAGCAGATCCAGTTCGTAGTCGACCATCAGCGCCAGGTACAGGCTGGCAAGGGCGGTATTACTTGATGGTCTTCCAATAACGCTGCCCTGCAGACCGTTGAAAGGGCCGGCACTGGCGAAGGCTGGCAATGCATAGACCCGATCCACGACCAGCTGCTGGATCGCGTCCGGACTGAGCTCACTCTCGCCGCCATCTGGTTGCACGCAGATGGCTTCGTACTCTCGCCCGCCCATGAAACGGGCGCAGCGCAGCGCCCCGCCAGTGACGTCGACATTGGCCAGCATGTCCCGGGTTTCATCCATGGCCTTACAGTCCCCGCCCTGCGTCATGGACACGAACCAGGTGCCGGTGGAGACAACAGTGAATGCACTTGCCTGGCTGTTGTTGGCACTCCCCAGGCTGTTAGCGCTGGCCAGATAGCGGGCAAAGCTGGCATTGGAATCGTGAACGCCCGCATACACGCGGCAGTGATCCTGTAGCCCGGTGGCGGCGGCGACTTCCGCCGTAATGCGACCGGCGCAGGCGCGGGTGTCGATCATCGGCGGCAGGCTGTGACCCAGCCCCAGCGTGTCAATTAGGGTGCTGTAGCCGTCGCCTTCAGGCAACCACAAGTCGGTGTGACAGCCCAGCGAGGTCCGTTCGCTGGCTGCCCGGCCGCACAGTCGCCACACCCAGTACTGGGGATAGAACAGCAAGGTCGCTACTTGGGCAAAGTCTGCTGGAAACTGCTGCCGCTGCCACCATAACTGCCGACCCAGGTTGAGCCCCGCCGGCAAGGATGGCGACAGACTGTAGGCAAAGGCCGGACGAGTGGTGTTATAGCTGTCGTTGCAGTCTTCCGGCAGGGTGGACTCGTAGTCCATCACCGGCAGGGCAAGTGCGCCCCTGTCATCCAGCAGCACAGCGCAGGCGCCGTGGGTGCTGACGTTGATAGCGTCGATAGTGTGGATGGATGCGGCTGCCGCCAGCGCTTCCAGAAGCCAGGCCCAGATGCCCTCGATATCAAAATGCGGGTAGGCGCCGGTAGCGTCCACGGTGTTCCCGCGGCTCTTTGACCAGCAGGTTGCGCCTTCGTCATCCAGTACCAGTCCCTTGATATTGGTTTTGCCAATATCAAGGATGAAGGTGTGGCTCATGGCAGATCAACCACCTCGATCTGCACACCGCATTTTTCCAGTGCTTTCAGGATGCGGCGATCCGCCTTGCTGTCGGTGATCAATATATCCACCTCATCCGGCGGGCAGAAAATGAACTTGCTGCGCAGGCCCAGTTTGGAGCTGTCGGCCAGCACGATAAGCTGCTCGGATTGGCGGCGCAGTTTCTGCTCTGAGGTAATCAGCAGCGGATCGGACTCGGTGACGCCCATCTCGCCAATGCCGGGCGTTCCCATAAACATTTTCGCCGCCGAGTAGTACTGGATGGTGTCCTGCTCGTAGGCGCTGAGGATTATGCCCTGCCGGCGGTACAGCTCCCCTCCGGGCAGGGTGATCTGGTTGTTGCTGGTCTCCACCAGTTCCTGTGCCAGCACGAAGGAGTTGGTGAGAATGCTCAGTTCCCGCTGCACCAGAAACTCGCCCATCATGTAGGTGGAACTGCCGCCGTTAATGATGATGGACTCGCCGTCTTCGCACAGTTCCACCGCCCGCCGGGCGATCTCCCGCTTGGCCTCGGGCTGCTTTTCGCGGGAGGCGAGAAAGGCGCTGCCGGCGATATGTGGTCGCGCCATGCGCTGATCCTGCTGCAGTGCCCTTGCGCCGCCGCGAATTTTTTCCAGCCTCCCCTGCTCCGCCAGTTTCAGCAAATCCCGGCGAATGGTCGCCTCAGAAGCATTCAATTCTTCCGTCAGCGTGCGAACGCTGGTGAATTCCTTCTCGTCGAGGATATCGAGTATCAGTTGATGGCGTTGTGTTTCCAGCACGATGGCACCCATGTGGTAGTCAGTTTCCGGTCAGTTTATCGTTATTGATTGCAGCGTATCGTCTATCGGTCATTTATCGATCCATTTCGAGCGGCTGCGCCCTGTCGTCGAGCAGGTACACCAGCAGCCGTCGCGGCCCGTGGGCGCCAATCTGGATGGTCTGCTCCACATCGGCGGTACGCGATGGACCGGAGACGAGGTGCACGGCACTCGCATTGCAATGACCTGCCTTCCAGAGATCTTCCTGCCGGCACACCAAGCGCGACAGTGGCAGCACTGCCACCAGGTGGTCGACCAGAAACAGCAGGCCGCTGGCGACGCTGCGGTTGGTGAACAGCAGCGTACCGGTCTCGGCGATGCCGCCGTCCGCCAGCACCACGCCGCAACTGGCGTCCGTGGTGTCTTCGGTCAGCTGAAAAGCCGACCAGTCCAGGTGCGCCAATCGTCCGTCCCGGGCCAGCTTGATCGCGTCGGCTAGCCGTGTCGGGAGATCTGCGCAAAGCCCTGGCAGCGCCGGCAGATCGAACAGCTCAATACCATTGCCGAGGGCCCGCTCGCGAAATTCACCGACCGGGTCATCGATGGCGGCCAGGGCCCTTTCTCTGCTCGGGCACGAGGACATCACCGCTGCAAAGTTGTGGCTGGCAGCCTCTCCCGTCGCCGCGCGAATACGGCCGAGTATGCGGCCCCGGGCAGTATCGGAGTTGCTAGGCATCGCCGCGCTCTCCTTCCGCCTTGCGCTGCGCGCGGGCCCAGCGCAGCTGAAAGCTGGCACCCTGTGGTGCCGGCAGATCGCGATGCGCCGTCCAGGCCGAAGCCAGTGGCAGCGAACGCAGTGCACCACGACGGCGCCCCAGTGTTGCCAATACCCGGGTACCGGCTCCGGTCAGGTAGCGGTAAAGCACAGGCCGTTGGGCGAGCCAGCCGAAGGCGGCCAGCATCCGCCGGGTTAACCACGGTGGTTTTTCCTGTACCATTTCCCGCTCGCGCAGTTTGCGCATCAGGCCCGGGAGCGGGATGCGCACCGGACAGACCTCTTCGCAGCGGCCGCAGAAGCTTGAGGCGTTAGGCAATTCGTCATCCTGGGCATAGCCGCGCAACAGGGGCGACAGCACCGCCCCCATGGGCCCGGGGTAAACGGAATCATAGGTGTGTCCGCCCACACTTTGATAGACGGGGCAGTGATTCATGCAGGCGCCACAGCGAATGCAGTGCAGCATCTCGCGAAATTCGCTGTCGAGAATCTCGGTGCGGTGGTTGTCCAGCAACACGACATGGAAGCTCTCCGGGCCGTCCTGCTCGCCCTCGGCCCGCGGGCCGCTGAAAAAGCTGGTATAGGCGGTGATGGGCTGGCCGGTGGCGCTGCGCGCGAGTACGCGAAAAATCTTGCTGGCGTCTTCCCAGGTCGGCACCACGCGATCGAAGGATGTGGTGATGATATGGGTACGAGGCAGCCGCGCAGTCAAATCGCCATTGCCCTCGTTGGTGACCAGCGCCGCAGTGCCTGTTTCGGCGATCAGCAGGTTGGCACCGGTGATGCCCACATCCGCCGAGAGGAAGCGTTCGCGAATCACTGCCCGCGCCTCGTCCACCAGGGCGCGCACTTCACCGAGATCCCGCTCGCCCAGCGCATGGGCATCGCGGAACAGCTCGGCAACCTGGTCGCGCGTTTTGTGCAGTGCCGGCGCGACAATATGGCTTGGAGGCTCATGGGCCAGCTGGATGATGTACTCCCCGAGGTCGGTCTCCCAGGGTGTCAGGCCCGCCTGCTCCAGCGCCTCATTCAGTGCCGCCTCCTCCCCCACCATGGACTTGCCCTTGGTGACGGTTTTTGCGCCCGCTTGTTCGCAAATATCGATCACGATCCGGCGGAGGTCATCAGTGCTTTCGGCCCAGTGCACCTGCCCGCCGGCAGCGTTGACCTGCTGTTCGAACTGTTCCAGGCAGGTGGCCAAGTTGGCCAGAGAGCGCTGGCGTACCTCGCGCGCCTGGTCGCGCATTGTTTCGAAATCCGGCTCCGCTGCGATGGCAGTGGCGCGCTTGTCGACAAAACCGCTGCGTGCTTTCGCCAGCGCGCTTTGCAGTTGCGAATCATCCAGCGCGCCTCCGGCACGGGCGATAAAGGTCTGCGGCGCACTCATACCTGGGGCTCCGATGCATGCGCTTCGCCAATCCCGGGCCCCGACTCGCCCGCCAGCACTTCCGCCACATGGCGCACCGCCAGGTTCAGGCCGCGGCGGCGCGCCCTGCCCGCCAGGTGCAACAGGCAGGACAGATCCCCACCGAGCAGGGTGTCGGCGCCAGCCGCCACGGCATTGTCCAGTTTGTTATCGGCCATGCGGGCGGAAACGTTGCCGAACTTGACACAGAAGGTGCCGCCGAAACCGCAGCACACCTCGGTATCCGCCATCTCCTGCACCTCGCTATCGGCGCAATGGCGCAGCAGTGTTCTGGGTTGTGACTGGATGCCCAGTTCGCGCAGGCCGGCACAGCTATCGTGGTAGCTGAGGGTGCCGTGCTGCGTGGCACTTTGCGTGGTAACGGGCTGGTAATCCGCCACCTCCACCAGGAAGGTTGTCAGCTCATAGACCCGCTCACAGAAAGCTTTCACTCGCCCTTGCCTGGGGTCGCCTGCGAACAGGTCGGGATAATGGCAGCGAATCATGCCGGTACAGGAACCCGAAGGCACCACGGTATAGGCGTAGTTTTCAAACTGTTGCACCAGCTGCCAGGCCAGTTCCCGCGCGTGTCCGGTGTCGCCATTGTTGTAGTTCACCTGGCCACAACAGCTTTGTGGCGGCACCTCCACCCGGTAGCCGGCCTGTTCCAGCAACCGGGCCGTGGCAAAACCCACACCCGGGCGGAAAAGGTCCACCGGGCAGGTGGCGAACAGGCCGACGGTGTCGCGACTGGCCATGCGCTACCTCAGACGATGCCGGAGCCGGACTGGCCGCTGCTGGGGCGCTGCTTGTCCACCGCGCAGCGATAGCCGCTGGCGCGATATACCGCTATCGGTTGCGCGGCACCACCCTCGAGGACCCGCGCCTGTGCAAGAATGGGGCTTACGTCCAGGTTAAACGCTGCCTTCAGCGTATTGGTAGCCAGCATGGCGTCGTTGGCTTCCTGGTGGGCATACAGGGCCTCGCGATCCACCAGCAGGGCCTTCACGTAAGAGCGCTGCACTTCCTCGGCGGAGTTCATCAGGCTCTCGATGGGGTCAGTGACGTTGTGCGACTGGTCCAGCATATAGGCGGGATTGAAACCCGCCTGACCGCGCTGCTCGGCATCCACCAGTTCATTGAAAATCAGGAACTGCTGGTAGGGGTGCAGGGATCCACTGTCGAGATCGTCGTCGCCGTACTTGCTGTCGTTGAAGTGGAAGCCCGCCAGTTTGTGGAACTGGATAAGGCGCGACACGATCATCTCGATATTGACGTTCGGTGCGTGATGACCGAGGTCCACCAGGCAGCGCGCACGGTCACCCAGTTCCATGGCGCACAGCACACTGCTGCCCCAGTCCTGGATCACCGTGGAATAGAAGGCCGGCTCGAACATCTTGTGCTCGAGGAACATGTCCCAGTCTGCGGGCAGTGCGTCGTAGATGGCCCGCGCACTCTCCAGGTAGCGTTCCAGCTGGTACTGGAAGTGCGACTGACCGGGGAAGTTACTGCCGTCACCCACCCACACAGTGAGTGCGCTGGACCCGAGTACCTGGCCCCATTCAATACATTCCAGGTTGTGTGCCACGGCCTGGGCACGCACCGCCGGGTCGGTATGACTCAGGCTGCCATACTTGTAGGACAGTGGCTGCCCTGGCTGATCCTGGAAGGTATTGGAATTGACCGCATCGAAACCCAGTCCCAGAGCGTCAGCGTGCTGGCGCAACTCGCTGAAGTCGTCCACCCAGTCCCAGGGAAAGTGGGGAGATACGGTGGGGGTACAGCGCACCAACTGCTGGATAACCGCGCAGTCCTCCAGCTTCTCGAACACGTTGCGCGGCTCACCCGGCCCCGGGAAACGGGCAAAACGTGTGCCGCCGCTACCGGTACCCCAGCTTGGCACCGCAACGGCAAAGTCCCGTGCCTTCTCGGTGATAGCCTCGATATCAATACCGCGGCGTGCCAGCACTGCACCGAGATGGTCGTAATCCGCCTGCAGGTGGGCAGCGCCCTGTTGGTTGGCCTCGTCAACCAGGCCAGCGTCTATCTGGGTCGTCATCGTCATAAGTCTCTTATCGTGTAGCTGTCTGTTGTTTCGCGATCCCTACCGGCAGGGCCTCAACGCAAAAATGCCTCGTGCAAACCGCCGTCGACACTGATGATCTGCCCGGTGGTCTTCGACAGTTGCCCGGACACCAGCAAGTACGCTGCCTCCGCCTGATCCTCGGGCGTGATGGGCTGTTGAGTCAGGGTCCGCTGGGCATAGAAACCGGCGAGCTTGTCGCGCAGGGTGTCGTCATCGTCGCTATCGGCATAGGGCACGCTGTATTTATCGAGCGAAGCCAGTACCCGGTCGCGGGGGAACATGGTGCTGCCCTTGACCACAGTGGCCGGGGCCAGGCCATTGACGTTCACCAGCGGCGACAGCTCCATTGCCAGCTCGCGCACCAGGTGGTTGGCCGCTGCCTTGCTGGTGTCGTAGGCCAGCGAGCCACGCTTGGCGACCGCGGCATTGACGCTGGTGGTCAGCACCAGGGCGCCGCGCAACTGCTGGGCATCCCAGATTGCAGCGGCCGACGTGCCGACAATCCAGGCGCCCTTCACATTGACGGCGTAGCTGATGTCGAACATCGCCTCATCGCTCATGCCGGACTGCCCCGGCGCCATGAAGACGCCAGCGGTCACAATGACCTTGTCGATACCGCCATAGGCCAGGCAGGTGTCTCGAAACAGGGCTTCGACGCTGTCACGTCGGGTAATATCAACGGCCAGGGCGAGGGCCGGCCCACAGGTGGAAAGCCCGCTGCCCGCCACGCCGATGCCCTGCCCGCGCTCGGCCATAATCGCCTCGGCTGTCTGCCGGGCGCGCTCAAGGTTCAGGTCGGCGCACACTACGTGGGCACCCTCCTTCGCCACCCGCAACGCCGTCGCGCGGCCGATGCCGTCACCGGCCCCGACAACGACGACAACATCGCGCGCCAGCGCCTGCTCGGGGGGCATGCGCAGGAGCTTGGCCTCCTCAAGCAGCCAGTACTCGATGTCAAAGGCTTCCTGCTGGGGCAGCGCCACATACTCGCTGATCGCTTCGGCGCCGCGCATGACTTCCACCGCGCAGTTGTAGAACTCCGCAGTCACCCGCGATTCGCTCTTGTTCTTGCCCCAGGCGATCATGCCGACGCCGGGTATCAGGCATACCGTGGGGCTGGCCGGGCGCAGGGCCGGCGAGTTGTCCTGGCGACAGCGCTCGTAGTAGCTCCGGTAATCCTCGCGGTATCGTTCAATGCCGGCTTCCAGTTGCCGTTTTAATGCCGGGATGTCGACGGAGGCCGGGTCCCAGTCCACCAGCATTGGTTTGATCTTGGTGCGCAGAAAATGATCCGGGCAGGAGGTGCCGAGATCCGCCAGGCGGGTGGCGTCGCGGGAATTCACAAAACGCAGAATGGTTTCGTCATACTGGACGGTGCCGATCATCTTTCCATCGCGCGACACCAGCCCGCGCAGGAAGGGCAGAACCTCCGCCAGCACCGCATCGCGCTCCCGCTCTTCGAGGGCCTCGTATTTCTGACCACCGAAGGTCTGCTTGCCCCGGTCGTGCTGATCGATATAGCGCGCCGCTTTATCGACGATGTCGAGACTGCGGTCATAGCAGGCCTTGCTGGTATCGGCCCAGTTGATCACCCCGTGGCCACCGAGAATGACACCGCTGGCCTCGGGGTTCGCCAGGCAGATATCGCGCAACTTCAGGCCGAGGTCAAAGCCCGGGCGCTGCCAGGGCGTGTAGACCAGTTCACCGCCCCAGATTTCCTGAGTCAGGCGCTCCGCATCGGCGCAGGCCGCCACCGCGATCACCGCGTTGGGGTGCATATGGTCCACGTGGGCGTGGGGAATATAGGCGTGCAGCGGCGTATCGATGGAGGGCGCGCGTGTATTCAGATTGAAAGTGGTATGGGCATAGAGACCGACCATCTCGTCTTCAATGGCGGTTTTGGCGCCACTCTCCGGCGCGGACCGGTACAGGGTTTCCAGTTGCAGGAGTTTGTCCTGGTAGAGGGAGGAAAAATTTTCGGGGCCGGCGGTGCGCAGGTCGCCGCCGGAGCCCTTGACCCACAGTACCTCGACGTCTTCTCCGGTCAGCGGATCCCGTTCGGTCAGCTTGGCCGAGGTATTGCCACCACCGGTATTGGTGATGCGCTGGTCACTGCCCAGAATATTGGAGCGGTAGACCAGTTCCTGCAGGGGCGTAAGTCCGTCGGCGTCCGCCGGCTCCCAGCGGTAGTTCACAAATTGATAATCGGAGCTGGTTTCAGACATGGATGACGCGGCCTCTGGAAGATAACCCGGGTGACAGGTGCAGGTGTTCGAATGGCAACCATGATATTTTCACGGACGATCAATATCAATCATTAACAATCATTAAATTGGGTTTTCTTCGGCTTCACTTATTGATAAGTAAATGGCAATATGGCGGGATCGAGTATGCCTTCGCAGTGATCAAACTGTGCCACTGCCACTGACCAGAAATTGCTAGAGGATAAAAGCACATGATGACCCAAGAACGCCGGGAAGAGCTTTCCCACATTCTCCGCCCCGCCGCACCGCCGCGGGAAGTCAGCAATGTTTACAGTGACGACCAGTTGCAACGCCTGCTCGGCGTGATGCGTGACAATGGCCCCTGGCAGCTGATCATCGCCCAGCATTTCGCCTCGGCCGAGGAACTGCTGGCGACCTTGTCTGGCGGCGCGCCGGACGGTGGCGGACTGTCCTTGGATATGTTCCTCACCCCGACATTCCGCGGTTTTCTGGCCAACTATTCCGCCGCACTGTATCCGGAAATCCAGGACTGCTTCTACAACGAGCGGTTCCTCGATATGGCCAAGGATTACTGGGGCGCGAAGTATGCCAAGCCGCAGATGATGCTGTTCAACGTCAACGGCCCCTGCGGCAACCTCGACCCCGGCCACCTGGATAGCCCCAGCTTTCGCGGCGTGCGCTATGAGAACTCGCCCACCTGGCTGTGCGCGGTGATGGGGAAATCCGGGCTGTTCCAGGACTACCTGATCAAGATGGCGCAGGTGATTACCTGGTTCTCCCACTGCCCGGACAGCGGCTTTACCTACTGGCCAAATGGCCCACTGGAAGCCCCCCAGCGTTTGATGCCGCCCATCTACAACCGCGGCGTGGTAGTGCAAAACGAAATGATGTTCCACCGGGGCGAGGCCAACGGCCCGGTGGACCAGCAGCGGCCCAAAGGCCTTGGCTTCGATACCCTCTTCTCGGGCGATCCGAACGACCCGAACCAGTGGCTGTTGAAAAACGGCGACGAAGTGATTGCGCGCCACACTACGGACGAGCTGCGCTTTCTGGTGCACTGGTCCGCCGAAGTCTTCGCGGACTTTGACGAGCTGAAGAAGAACATGGACGGTACTGACGATCTCACCCAGGAAAAGGCCATCGAGATGATGATTGACGATGTGCGCTCCCAGGGCATCGAGATCGAAACGCCTACCGACCCCCTGCACGACGGCGCCTTTATCGCACAACTCAACGCCGCCTACGATTTGGGCGGCCCGAGCAGCTACCCGGAGGATGCGCCGGTCACGCCGATGTATACCGACGCAGCCTGAATCTGTCGCCCAGAAGTGCCTCTTTACAAGGCACCTGGGCCACTTCCACGCCACCGTATTTTCACCTGCTAACCGAGATACCCGATGAACGACAACAAGAGCACTGCATTCCAGCAGCAATATGGCCCCTGGGCCCTGGTCGCCGGCGGCGCCCAGGGGATTGGCGAAGCCTACACGCGCTACCTCGCCGCCAGGGGGCTCAACGTGATTGTGCTGGATATCTCGGCGCAAGCGCTCGCCGATATTTCCGGGCAAGTCAGCAGCGAGTTTGGTGTGGAGTGCCTTGCCGTGGAGGTCGACCTCTCGAGCCACACCATGCTCGAAACTATTGCCGCCGCGGTCGGCGATCGCGAGGTAGGCCTGATGATCTACAACGCCGGCCTCGCGGATGTCGGCCCATTCTACAAGCAGGACACCGGCCTCGACTTTGAGCTGAAGAAAATAGCCATTAATGTCACCGGCCCACTGCAACTTACCTACCACTTTGGCAAAGGCATGCTGGCGCGACAACGGGGCGGCATTCTGCTGATGTCCTCCGGCGCGGGTTTGCAGGGCTCGCCCTACTACGCCCACTATTCCGCGACCAAGGCCTACGATATCGCGCTGGCCGAGGCCCTGTGGGGCGAGTTCGCCCCCTACAACGTGGATGTACTGGCGGTCGCAGCGGGTATGACCCTGTCAACGGCGGCAGAAGGCTTCGAACATATCAAGGATCGCTCCCAGTTCCAGACCACCACAGAACTGGTAGACGAGGCGATGGCCGCACTCGGTCAGGGCAAGCCGACGCTGATCGCCGGCAAGAATCATCGCGCCAATGCCGAGCAGATGCTGCAGATCCCCAAGGAAGAACTGATTCGCTATATGGCGGATCACGCCATTAATAACTTCCTGGGCGGGACGATACCGCGACAGAACATCGACTGAGGTGTGATGATCCACATCTGATCTGACAGACAACGTACGACCAAATACAAACTTTATCTCCGTTGTAGGTAGCCGAAAGTGGTCCGCTGAAAATCTTCAGCTTCGTCCTCAAAGCAGTCTTTAGCGTGTTTTAATTTCACGGGGTTCGAATATCCTTGGCGAGAATTCATACATTGGTTTTCCAAGGTTGTCGTCATCCCAATTCTCATTATTGTGTGTCTCAACTACCAGCGTGCAGCTATCAACTACAATTCTGCCGTCCGCCCCTCTTTGAGCAGCGATTATGTATTCGTCACCCAGCGGAAAGACTCTAGGCAGTGCAGAGACAACTGTTTCCTGTGCGTTGAGGTTTCCCTTATATGCGTATCGCACGTCCCCATTGTGGATGGCTTTATCGGTCTCCAGATCTAAAGAGCTGCTCATCGGGATATAAGAAAAAATATACTCCGCCCTTGCGATCTGCTCATCTTCAGGAAAACAGGAAAGAGCAAAACTAGGAAGGGGTGCAAAGAAGAGTAGAACCATTATCGACAAAACAACTGCTCTAGCATTAGTACGGAGCGGAAATTTCATGCACGGGCCTAACTATTGGTTTGATAATTCAATATCGTAACAGAATTCCAAAAATCGTTAGCTAAGTGGCTGATGCGCCCAGGTCTCAGGCGTCCTCAAAGCTGACGTTCAACGTCGCGTTAACCTGCACCAGCGGTTAAGCCGCGTTTAGGCCGTCCGGCGCCATAAGATGCCCGCTTTGTGGACCAAAACTGGCATCAATCTCATTCCTCTAAGCTTGAGACCAGCTCCCTAAATTCGTCTAACGTTATGTTGCCGAAAGATCCAATCCGGACACCGTCGAAGTAACTTACGGTACGAAGCCTTGGTTTCTCGCCAACCATCATCACAAGCCCGTGACTCCCATAGCCGCTAACTGAATCAGCTTGATAATTTGCTCCGGGGAAGCTGTCTCCGGGCTTGTGAGGAAATTTTATCCCATTTGCCACTTTGAGAACCTCGTCGACTTCCGCAATAAACCTACCTTCGCTTGAAGGAAAATATCTGACTACAAAAATGACGCTCGACATCCTGGCTTTTTCGCCCGGCGAAAGGTTTGAGAAATCTTCAACGATCTCGTCATGAGCAGATCTTAATGCTGCAATCTCTTCTTGTTCTTTCATCAGAGAAGAACTTTCAAGCAAGTACACAATTAGAATAGCTGCGATTGTGAATCCGGCACCGAAAGCCATCCCGTGGAAGAAACGCCTAATCAATTTTCATCCTTAAAACAGTAAATATCGTTATGTCACGCTTTGTGAACGAACCTTACCCTGGTCCCAGACGTCCTCATAGCGGACACTCTCTCAGTGCTAGTCAATGGTCTCCAACTCGGGCTCCGGAGGGTCGTCGTCATCTCGCCTTAACCTGACCAGTGCGATCTGCACATCACCTCCGGAATCAATCAAAGCTTTTTTACATTCTAAGAGGCCAGCACCCGTCAAGCTACGAAGCTCTTTAATCTTGTCTTCCATATCTTGCATAAGATTGAACCAGGCCAAAGGACTAAACTATAGGCTGTCAGTACAAATTTACCGTACCGCAGATGTCCTCAAAGTCGGCCTTTGTGAATCTCGTATGAGCCCATGTTAACTGCTGTTCTTGCGTAGTTTATGCAGAAACGGATCATCAGGCGTATACTCCCTTGATCCCCTGCAGATTGATGCAACTCTATCCTCTTTGAGTAGGAATAAAATGTACTTACCACCAGGCTTCATCCTGATATGGTGGCCGGTCTCAGATGAGTTATATGCGTAATTATCGTGATCATCAACGCCTTTGAATCTCTCCAAAACTGAATACCGTACTTTATTAACGTGAAAATCAATATCACTGTTTTCCAAGGTGTTTGCTTCTACCAACAATATTTCATCAGCAGCTGCGTAGGAATCTTGGAAGTCTGGAGGCCACTCGATACACCTAGACTGCACGTTTATTGCACAAAGCATAGTGAGTAACCACCACCATCTCGTTCTATCCGCCATTACTGGTGTCCTTTCGTACAAATTTCTCGATTGAGAAAGCCCTACAAGTCCTCAGAGCGGTCATTCTTACAGGTTTAATCGAGGGCTTCCGGCTCTGGCTCCGGAGGTTCATCGTCTTCTCCCCGTAGCTTGGTCAGAGCAATCTGTACACTACCTTCCGAAGCGATCAAAGCCTTCTTGCAGTCTAAGAGGCCTGCTCCCGTCAAGATGCGAAGCTCTTTAACCTTTTGTTCCATATCTTCCATAGATTTGCACCAGGCCTACGAAATAACCTACTGTCCGTCAGCCGAGTTGTTTGTGTCGTAGAGGTCCTCGAAGTTGACGTTCAATGCCCATATCTGCGGTGCACATCATCCGCCAGCCCTTACACGTTTAGAAGGCATACAGTACACCAACTCCTGATTGTTTGACTTCCACTCCCGACTCTTTATTCAAGTAAGTGCATAGACACTGGCTTATACAGCTGACACAAACCATATGCTCATTCTTATTGAACTGTGGAAAACCTAGATCAACGAGCTTTGCGCAAAAATCGCATTTCGACTCACCCTCTTTTACTATGCGAGGGCTCTCGGGTAGAGGTGTCTCCCCAAGCAAAATCCTTACGCATCGAGTGACGCAACTTCTACATATCACCACACCTGGGCCTGCTATGGGGAAGTCGCCTTCCTTTTCGCAAAAACTACATAAGGTTGCAACGTCCATACTCATAACCTTCTAACATGACCTAGCAGTCCTCAAAGCCGACATCCACCATGACTGGAAGACTGTCATCTAGTGGGTCGTTACAGCCACTATATCAGCGTCGACACTTCCTTCAGGATCGACCAGGAACCACTCGTGAGTAATAGTCGTTTTTCCGTCTTCAAGCTCAATTGGACTTAATAACTCCAACCCAACGCTCCAGAAAGAACGCAATGATTTCCCGCGACCTGGAATAAACGCTTTTGATACAAAATGACCACCCTGCTCGCGAATCTGGGATTGATCAGAGGAAAAAATCCAATACTTTATATACTTCGAGTCTGGCGGAGGGCTTTCTCTGAACTGCAGGACTTTCTTGAGAGCCGAACTCGCATTGTCCGGATGATGAAACTTCAATGTACTGGAAACCGGCAGTGCCCCATGTATTTCCGAAATTCGCAAGTCTTTTGTGTTCACGTATATCCTAAGCGGAATACGTACCTGTGCATTTCCTACCCATAAGTAAAGAGTATATTGATCTCTATCCTGTTGGGTGGTCTTTTCATGTACCTTGAGGGTATCCCCCGGAGAAAGTTCGTACAGCTGGGATAGCGTTGGAATTATTGTTGAGATGTCACCTGCATCCTCTAATTTGACGTCCTTAATTTGGTAGGGGACGCCAACGACACCAGTATAAGTGACACCATGAAGGTCAAATTGTTCGGTAAATTCCGGTTCGCCTCTACTAGATGAGAACTTTTCTGGGCTATTGTGCAGTGGTTTATCTTTCTCTAACTCGAACCCATTTGAATGGGGCTGCCAAATGAGCAGAGCTGCTATAACTGAAATGCTAAATGCTGATCGAGTAAGTTCGTACTTGCACATACGGATTTATCCAAGTTTCTAACATACTACGCTTAACGGCGAGTTCGAGATGCGCTGTAAGCGCGTACTGCCTGGCATTGTTATATGACGTGCTGTTTATATACACCATTTACCACCTGTTCGTTTGTGAGTGAATCACCGCCGTGTATAAAAACCTCACATGCTCCTGCGCTATACGAAGCCTCATGTAGAACTCTCATCTCAATAGTTGTTAACCCGCCATCAAGTGGCTCATCGATCTGCCAAACTACCACTGGAGTGGGCCGAAGAAAGCCCGGGCGAAGGACTGCAGAGAATGAGTGTTGTAATAATTTCTCAAGAACTTGGAAGTCATGGACAAACAGCCGTGGATGGTCAAACGGGTTTATCACAGTACCGCCTGCAGTTCTTGCAGGCGCCCCAATAGCTAAAATCCTCCTCTTTTTTCCGTCGCTTATTGCGAGAAGAGGCTCATCATCAAAGGTATCGCCGCTCTTGGTCGCAATCACACGCAACCTATTCCGGGTAGCGCGGACATAAAGAGGACCGCCGGATAGTTTTTGTCGAAGCCACTTAAGCATCAGAAACTCGGAACCAAGCCATATAACGCATCAGGCTGCGGCACTGAACTGCCACCACTTTGGTGGAAACTTCATGCACACATCCTTTTGTACTCAATGAGAGAAGTGTAGCGCAGGATTGAGTTCATTCGCTCGCTGCCTGGGGCTCGATGTACCCTTTGTGATCTTAGCCACGGCTTTCGCCTGGTCGTAAGCGTCCTCGAAGCGGACATTAACGCCTGCGGCAGAAGCGCCGAAACCGCGCAGCGGTTTTGGCGGCCGACTGCCCGTCCTTGTTACGTGGCATTTGCCTCATCCGATGTTGGATATGCCGCGACACTTAGTGTGATGCCGATTTCTCCAAGTGCTGATAGATTGTATGAGGAAAAAGAGACACTGCCCACAAATTGCTCTGAGTCTCCGACCGTAAAGCCAACCGACAGCTCGGCGGTTAGGTTTAGCGCGGGAAAAACAATACCCGTTGTTTTGCAGTGCTCTAGGAACACAGCGATTTGGTCTGTCAGTTCTTTCGAATTATGGGTATCTGCGATTGTAGTAGTGAATCCAGACGAATCATGGATACGTCCATTGCGCATTTTGTCGCCTCGATTCCATTGGGCGTCTCGCGCAAGGGGAAAAGCTCCCAGAAGCGCTGCCAAATTGGAATCAGATCCCTCAACTATCAATATCGCAAGATTCATTCGTTGCTGATACTACCACCTTGCCACTGGTGTTCCCCACAAAAAGTAGCCACCCAACCTAAGCAGCTAATGCTGCCGCTTCCTCGAATGCCGCAGGGCTAATCCCGCCATTCGCTGAGTGCCTTCGTTTGCGGTTATAGAATATTTCAATGTAGCTAAAGATACCCGACCTCGCCTCGTCAACCGACTGATAATTCTTCGCGTAGATCAGCTCCACTTT
>NZ_VRYZ01000023.1 GCF_008064635.1 Parahaliea aestuarii | reverse complement strand
CAGGGCTAATCCCGCCATTCGCTGAGTGCCTTCGTTTGCGGTTATAGAATATTTCAATGTAGCTAAAGATACCCGACCTCGCCTCGTCAACCGACTGATAATTCTTCGCGTAGATCAGCTCCACTTTCAACCGACTGTAGAATGATTCCATCGGGGCATTGTCCCAGCAGTTTCCCTTGCGACTCATACTGACCTGACAGCCATTGCGATGCAGGCAGTCTACGTATTGCTGTGATCGATACTGCACACCTCTATCAGAGTGCACAATCAGTCCTGGACTAGTCTTGCGGCGATCAAAGGCCATTGTGAGGGCATCCTCAATCAGAGCTTCCGTCATCGTGTCACCAAAACTCCAGCCCACAATGCGCCGAGAATATAAATCCATTACAGTCGCCAGATATAGCCATTTGCTCTTTACCCAGATGTAGGTGATATCGCTCGTCCACTTCTCGTTCGGTTTGTCGGCATGAAAGTCACGCCACAGCAAGTTGTCAGATACATTGTTCATTGTGAGGCTGTGCCGGGAGTACTTGAACCCCTTGCCATTTCTGGCTCGGATACCCTGTTCTGCCATGATTTTGGCGATGTAATTTTCAGAGCAAGGGAAGCCTAGTGCATTGAGTTCCTCAGTGATCCGTGGGGCGCCATAGGCGGCTTCAAACTCCTCATAGGTGTCTTTCACGCGCTGGGTGCAATCGGCCTTACGCAACGCTCGGGGGCTGTCAGGCCGATTCAGCCACTTGTTGAAACCCGAGCGGGATACGCCCATCGCTCTCGTCATGAGGGATTTAGAATAGACTCCGAGATAGTCCTTTATCATCGCGTACTTCACTCCTGGTTTTTGGCGAAGTACGCTGAAACCTTTTTTAGAAATTCCATCACCTCTTGCAGGCGCTTGTTCTCTCGTCGTAGACGTCGAAGTTCCTCGCTTTCCTTTTTGGAGTAATCAACCCCGTCGACGCTGTTGAACTGCTTGTCTGACAAGCGAGTGAATTGTCGCTTCCAGTTGGCAATCTGCTGCGCGCTCAGACCTAGCTCTTTGGCAACCTCGGCCTGCGTGACCCCTGGTTGCTCTGAGCGTTTGACTGCCTCTCT
>NZ_VRYZ01000022.1 GCF_008064635.1 Parahaliea aestuarii | reverse complement strand
TGTAATCCCCCCAAAAAATAATCGAGGTTTTGAGTAGAGACTTCTACAATGATCGCAGAAGGAGCGATAGATGAAAAAGTCTCGATTCACCGAAAGCCAGATACTGGCGATTCTGAAGCAGCATGAAGCTGGCGTGCCGGTTGCTGACCTGTCCCGTGAACACAATGTCAGCACGGCGCTGATCTACCAGTGGCGCTCAAAGTACGGCGGCATGGACGCATCGATGATGAAGCGCCTAAAAGAGCTGGAAGCCGAGAACGCCCGCCTGAAGAAGATGTACGCTGAGGAGCGGATCAAGGCGGAACTGCGCCAGGAGGCGCTTGAGGGAAAGTTGTAAGGCCATCTCAACGCCGGGAGATGGCCAGGAAAGGCGTGGCAAAGCATGGCATCAGTATCCGGCTGGCCTGCGTGGTGTACGGCATCAGCGAGACCTGCTATCGCTACCAGGCCAAGCTGGATGGTGAGAACGCGCTGGTCGCGGATTGGCTGTTGAGGCTGACACAGACTCACAAGCGCTGGGGTTTTGGCCTGTGTTTCATGTACCTGCGCAACGTGAAGGGCTTCACCTGGAATCACAAGCGTGTGTACCGCATCTACCGTGAGTTGGAGCTGAACCTGCGTATCAAGCCCAAGCGGCGCATAAAGCGCGATTATCCGGGAGAGCTGGACGTACCGACCGCGTCGAATCAGGTCTGGTCGATGGACTTCATGAGCGACCAGCTCATCAGCGGCAAAACATTCCGAACCTTCAACGTGATTGACGATTACAACCGCGAGGGGCTGGGTATCGAAGTCGACCTGTCACTGCCTGCACCACGCGTCATTCGCGCCCTGGAGCAAATCATTGAATGGCGCGGCAAACCCGCGGCACTTCGTTGTGACAATGGTCCGGAATACCTCTCACAGTCGCTGGTAGACTGGGCCAACAAGCACCGGATAACGCTGATCTATATCCAGCCGGGCAAGCCGACGCAGAACGCCTACATCGAGCGCTTCAATCGAACGGCACGGCATGAATGGCTGGATCTGCATGAGTTCAACAGCATCGCCCACGCTCAGCTGTTAGCGACGCAGTGGCTTTGGGAATACAATAACGAGCGGCCAAATTCGGCCATCGGGGGAATACCTCCAACCCAGCTGCTACAGGCAGCATAACCCTCTACTCAAACGGGCGGTTAAAAATGGGGGGATTACA
>NZ_VRYZ01000021.1 GCF_008064635.1 Parahaliea aestuarii | reverse complement strand
TGAATCGCCACCAGTTCCTTAGACACTTTCCAGCCGCTTTTGGTGACGCCGCTCATACTCTACCGGCGATAGCTGCTCATTAGAACTGTGACGCCGCCGTTCGTTGTAGAACAGCTCGATATAGTCAAAAATTTCCGCCCGTGCTTCGTCACGGTTGTTATAGATTTTCCGCTTCACCCGCTCGCGCTTCAGCAGTTGGAAGAAACTCTCTACAACAGCATTGTCGTGGCAGTTACCCCGACGACTCATACTGCCTTCCAGCCCATGAGCTCGCAGGAATGAAGTCCAATCCTGGCTGGTGTATTGGCTTCCCTGATCCGAGTGCACCATCACCTTTCCTGTAGGCTTGCGACGCCAGACCGCCATGAGAAGTGCATCCAGTACCAATTCACTGGTGATTCGAGACTGCATCGACCAGCCGATCACCCGGCGAGAGAAGAGATCCAGCACTACCGCAAGGTACAGCCACCCTTCGTGCGTTCGGATGTGGGTAATGTCTGTGGCCCAGAACTCATTGGGGGATTCGGGATTGAACTGCCGGTTGAGCCGATTCGGTGAAGCCGCATGAACCTTGCCGGCCTTGTGGCGTGGCTTGCGATAGCCTACTTGAGCTCGAATACCAGCGCCGCGCATGAGCCTATATACGCGATTCGGGCCACAGGACTCGCCATGCTCACGCATGTCTCTATGGATCTTCCGGTATCCATATACAGCGCCGGACTCTAACCAGAACTGCTTGATCAGCCCCGACAGGCGCTCGTCAGCCTGTGCGCGTCGAGACTTGGGGGAGCGCAGCCAAGCGTAATAACCACTGGGGTGAACGTCCAGCAGGGTGCAAAGACCGCGGACCGGCCACTGCACCTGATGTTCACGGATGAAGGCGTACCTCACTCTGACACTTTGGCGAAGTACGCCGCGGCTTTTTTTAATATGTCCCGCTCCTCGGTGACGCGCTTCAGTTCCTTTTGTAGTCGACGTATCTCGGCCTGATCTTCGGTCTTGGCCTGGTATTCTTTGGCCTGTGGACCATATTTCTTCAACCACACGTAGAGACTGTGAGTCGTAACGCCCAGCCCTTCCGCCACCTGGGCGACACTTCGCCCCCGGTCAGTGACCTGCCGAACTGCTTCGACTTTGAATTCTTCGGGATAACGCTTGCTGCTCATATGCACCTCTCTGGTAGCCATTGTGTATGGCTGAAAGGTGTCTAGCAAACTGGTGGCGATTCA
>NZ_VRYZ01000020.1 GCF_008064635.1 Parahaliea aestuarii | reverse complement strand
GGCTCTTCATCATAAACGGGGGACACCGGCATTCATTAAACTGATTTTGCGAAGATCGTTTAATGGAGAGAACACCGATGTCCCACGCAGGAACCATTATAGGCATACCTGGGCTGGAGGTAGTACGGGTCAAGCGGCGCCGGGGCGTTGAGGTCTGGGCACAACCCTACCGGAGACCGCCCTGTGCGCACTGTCAGGGTCATGATCTGAGGATCAAGGCCACCTACCGGCGCACGGTGAAGCACACCCGCCAGGGCAATCAGGTGCTGACCTTGCACCTGCGGGTTCCCAAGTACCATTGCCGGGGCTGCCGACGCTATTTTCGACACCCGTTTGCCGGCATCCGGCCCCGCTATCGGTCTTCCGAAGCCTACCGCATGGAGGTGTACGAGGCGCATGATGGCGGCGTCACGTTGCGCAAGCTGTCCCAGACCCACCAGATCAGTGCAGCGACCGTGGAGCGGTGGTATCAGCATCACCTGGGGCGTAAACGCTCCGAGATGAGCAACCGGCCCTGCCCCCGGATACTGGGTATCGATGAGCACTTTTTCACCCGCAAGAAGGGCTATGCCACCACCTTCGTGGACCTGCGCAAGCACCGGGTATTCGATGTGAAGCTGGGGCGCTCGGAACCGAGTCTACGCCCTTATTTGAAGGGTCTGAGGGATCGCGGCAATGTGCAGGTTGTCGTCATGGATCTGTCGGAGACCTACCGCAGCATCGCCCGGCAATACTTCCCCGGCGCCACCATCGTCGCCGACCGTTTTCATGTGGTTCGCCTGATCAACCAGCACTTCCTGAAGGTCTGGCAGCAGCACGACCCTGAGGGCCGGAGGAACCGGGGGCTGATCAGCCTGATGCGCCGTCACCAGTGGAACCTGAGCGATGAGCAGCACGCCAATCTGATGCACTACCTGGCGACGTACCCGGTGCTACAGCAGCTGTATGTGGCCAAGCAGAGACTGGTTCGCCTCATGTTGTTGAAGACGCTCACAGCCAAGCGAGCGAGGAAGAAGCTGCCGCAGTTGCTTGAGCTAATGGATCAGCTGCGAGACAGCCCTCTGCGAGCCCTGGCAAAGACGCTGACCAGTTGGCTGGAGCCGATCGTCGCCATGTGGCGATTCAGCAAGAGTAACGGCATCACCGAGGGTTTCCACAACAAGATGGAGATGATCTCGAGACGGGCCTACGGCTTCAGAAACTTTGAGAATTACCGGTTGAGGGTACTGACCCACTGTGGGTGGGATGGCATTATCAATCGGGTACGGATGGATGCCCATCCCCCGTTTATGGGGTAGAGCCC
>NZ_VRYZ01000001.1 GCF_008064635.1 Parahaliea aestuarii | reverse complement strand
CTCTGTTGGGTGCCCTCAGGCTGCCTGCCGGGGTGGCAGGCTTGCCCTGGAATCAGTGGCAGCTTTGCCGTGGAATGGGTGGCAGGCTTCGCGTGGAATCAGTGGCAGGCTTGGTCTGGAATACGCAGGCAGCGAATTAGCTTGGTGGCCTGATCGGTGTTGTACTTCACCGCCAGCCAGCGCAGCCCCCCGGTGCCCTCTGGCAGCGCGAACAGCAGCTTTGGCAGGTCACCCCGCCTGATAGTCTTGTGCAACCCCTGAATGACAATCTCGTCAATCATGCCCTCTCCCCTATGGTGTACGGTGTTCAGTCTCGGGCGGCCAGTTCACCAATGGCGCGCCCTGATCGCCTCAATCAGTGCTACCCGCGGCATCCACGATACGGCGGGTGATTGTCTTCACCTTGCCCCGGTGGTTGTGGTCGATGGTTTCCCTGAAGGCGCCTACCGCCACATGCTTGCCCAGCAACTCGAGGTTTCTCAGCTTGTCGGGCCACTTGATCTTCTTGAGCAAGCCGGTCATTTCCCGCTGATCGCCGGCGCCATCCCAATACTCCGAAACATCAAACCCGGAGAGCGTCCGGCGCTAGGGGAGCGGCCAGACCCTGACAGGCAGAACCTCGCCACCGTCCCCCAGCATCTCGGCAACGTCCATCTGATCAATCTCAATGAGGCGTCTCATACATAGTCTGCATCGAACTGAATCCGCTCCAGGCGCTCGGCCTTCAGTTGCTCGATGCGCGCCATCAGGACAGGTTTTGACAGGTTCTCAGCGCCGGCCTGCTTTGCAGTTCTGACGCTGTATCCGGCCCGTGCCGCCGCATGGGTGGCATTCAGGTCTACCAGGTACTCCTGACAGAATCGCTCCTGCTTTGCTGTGAGCGTTCCGGTCATCGGCCTTCTCGAAGCATCACTTGCCCAGCCCGCGAACATTCAGAACGCTACAAGATGTCATCCCAGTTTACTTCGCCGCTGTCATTTGGAATCGGGGGCTCTTGGAAGATCACATTCCCATCCTCCCCTAGCACCGGTACGCCATCTTTGGTCTTGATCGAAGAAAGCAAGCTCCCGACGATCTGGCTCATTGAAGGGCCATGGTTGGGGTTGTAAGCCTCGCCGGCGATGGCCATCAACTGCGAATAGACCTCTGGCATGCTCTCCTTGTAGGGGAGCAGAATCTGATCTGCCTCATTCAGAGAGCTTTCCCGGGCTAGGCGCGCCTCCTTAGCACTTTCCCGGCTGGCCTGACGCCGATCACGGGTCGCGTCCTGCTGTTGCTTGAAGGCATCCATCTGCGCCTTGGCGCTGGCACTGCTGGCATGAGCGTCCACCTGATAAGCCCCCACCGAATCGGCGCGGTAGGCTGCGCGCTGCTCGGGCGTCAGGCCTTCCTCGTCCAGTTGCCGCTCTACGGTACCGGCAGGATCACCGCGGCGGGCCTCGGCCATCTGCAGGCTGCGCAGGCGCTCGGTGGCGGAACCGCCGAAATAGCGCCGGCCATCGCTGCCGGTGGTGTTGGCGATGTACTGCTCCCGGGCCTGCTGGGCGCGGGCTTCCTCGGACTGGGCCGGCTGGCTAGCACCGGGGCGGCTGAAAGCGGTGCGATCATCGGTGAACTCAGTGACCGGCGCGTAGGGGTCGGCCGCCAGGCTGCCGTCACGGTTGCGAGCAGGAATAGTCGGGGTCGACGGGCGAGCAATCACCTGGCTGTCCCCGTACTGGCCGGCATAGCTGTAGTTCGTACCTTCGATTGCCTGGGGGCTCCCGGCATTGACCGCAGCGCCGGCAGGCTGGCCTTGGGTGGTGGTGTGCGCAAGGACTGCCGATTCATCGCCAGCTCTGGGCACATAGCGCTCGGCATTGGTTTGAGAAGTGGGGTCACTCGGAGCGGGGGATTGCTTCTGGGCCCCGTTGTCGTTGTTCGCGAAGTAACCTGTGACGCTATCGACCGTGCGCTTCAGTAAAGATGGATTAGCTTCCCCTTCCCGGTACTCGGCAATCGCGGCCCGAGAAACCTCTGGATCGTCCGACAACATTCGGGCTTGCAGGTCATCCGTGCCTGAAAGCCTCGCCATCGCATTGGTAAGCGGGCGCTGCAAGGCCTCGGCAGGAGCTGTGTCTTTGAGTGCATCACCGCCGTAATAGCCGATGGCGCCGGCCGCGTGATACGGGAGACTGAGCAGCCGGCCACCCACATTGGCCGCGACCTTTGCGCCCGCCTTGGCCACGGTGCCATAGCCCAGATTGCGAGGCCGGGTCAGCACCTCCTTGGTGGCACTGGCTGCGCGCGCTGTTGCGCTCCCGGCCCTCGATGCCACGGATGGTCTGGCTAGCTGGGAAGGCTGGGCCGCTGGCTGTGCGGGGCGCTGAAGGCGTGAATAGCGGTGCTGATCAATGGCGTTCTGCGCCGCTTGTGCGTTGCGGGCGCCCTTGTGGGCAAACGGTTGGTCGTAGATTGCCATGGTCGTTCTCCAGGTGAGGATGAAGGTCGAGGCGACCTGACGCTACCACGCCCGGGGTCGCCGCCTGAAATTGAAAGTTTTGAGGCGCCGCCTTGCGGCCGAATTGCCGGGAGCGTAGCTTTGGTTCTGCGATAACCGCCCCACTGGGCCAGCAGGAGCCGCCAACAATGAAAGCCGCTATCTTGATTGGCATAGCCGTAGTCGCGCTGTGGGGGCTGGTCTGGTGGGTCAGGGCGCGGTTGGCGAGGTATGGAGGGGAGCCGTTCATCATCCCGGGAGCGAAAGCGCCACGCTCCCCGGCTGAAGACAGTGATGACGGATTTATGTGTATCCTGACCGAGGATCGCTTCTGGCCAAAAGATCCAGACTGATTCGCACGGCCAGGGCGCAAAATACCGACCTCCGACCGCCTGCCAAAACTTGAACTGAACACTAACTTTTCCATCGGCCTACGCAGACTCGCGAAGGCCCAGGAATGAGGCGTCAGGGTACCGGAGACTGCACAGTTCATCGGCTTTCTCCCGGGCTTCTGCTGGCCCTTCGGCTTCAACCTCCAATTTGACCGGTTCATTACCGGCCACGTACTCAACGACGAACCTGGGAAGGGCTGCAGCCTTCGCAGCAGGAGCCGGCTTTGCCTGTGGGCGCCGTATAGTCACTGGTGCCTGAGGTTTCAGGGCAGCCGCAATCAGCGAGCGGGCGCGGCCCCGGTCAATCAGCGTGTCCAGAACATCCGGGTCAGCCAGTCCCCAGTTGCGACCGCTACCGTCCTTGATCGCCAGGGGCTCGTGTGAAACCACGACTCCTTTAAGCTCCTCGCCACCGACCCAGGCCGACAAGTTGTTGCCCACATCAGGAAGCGCGGTGATCGCCGCGTAGTCGTAGAGCAAATCGGTGCGCTGAATCTCCGCCGCCGCGCGAACCGCTGAGTTTTTAACCCGCACGAGAGTTTTTATCAGTAGGTCTCGGGTGGGCTTTCCACCCTGGCTGATTACGGCTTCGGCAATCCATGCGTGATCGCCATCGGCGCGCACCAGTACCCCCTGGACGGCAAGGGTGTCGGTACGTAGTTCTACAAGTTTGTTCGCTTCCATCTTTGGTTCCTCGATTGTCGTTTTCATTGTTACGATTTCCGCGGCTCAGGCCGCCTGGCCTCCGCTGCGGGGTATCTCAAAAGGAAGTTGCCGGCCTTCGTTGAATTGCAGGCCCTCTCCAAAGGCCAGCCCGATGACCCCCTCGAATTCGCCGTTGCGTTGCTTCGCCACCACAAACCGCTGGTCAGGGCGCTTCTCGATGTAGTCCATGTCCTGTGGACTGAGGGGCTTGTTGGCCTTCCGGAGCTGCTGCAGGGCCAGTTTCTTCTTATCAGCCCAATGGATTATCACGTTGTGAACCAGGTCGGTGAGCTCACCCGCCCCGCGGACATCGAACTTGCCGGGAACATATTCTTCGCCACGCTTCTCCGGCTTTCGGACGTGGCAGATCAAATGAATGTGGATCTGGAATGCCTTCGCCGTGGCGCACAGTGCGTCGATGAATTCTTTCTCCGCTCCGCGCTCTCCGTAGGGCAGCCCGCACTTGGTCAGGGAGTCGATCAGGATGTGCTTACAGCCCATAGCTTCGGCCATAAAATAAACAGCGCCCAAAACGCGGCCAGAAGGGACGGTGTCGAGCTTGTCAAAATAGGCGAGGTTCTGGTGGTTCCACTGCGACCAATCGCGGATGAACCCCGGCCCAGGGTGATAACTCCCCGCAGCCTGCTGGCACATGCGCTTCTGGGTGTCTCGGATGGGCATCTCGAAACTCATAATCCCGCAGGGCTCACCCCAAAGCGCAAACCACTCCATAATCTGGCCGCACACCATGGACTTGCGGTGACCGTTCATGCCGCTGTGAACCGTGACTTCACCGGGACGGAAGCGGATCAGATCGTGTGTTTTGCTCCAGGGAAGTTTGGCCCCGGTCAACACCTGGCCGTCACGGAAGTAATCCAGTAGCTCGGTGGTGTAGGCGTCACCCCAGGCGATGTTTTGGGACTCTTGCTGGCCAAGGAACGCCAACAGGGAACGGTCGTTGTACTTGTGCTCATCGAAGCCTTGGAAGTTCATACGATGTGCTCCCCGCAACCAGGCTCGTTGTACTCGGGAATTTCGCTCTCCCATCCGCGATCACGCAACCAGCGTTCGGCGTGCTGGAAGCTCGGGGCGAACTCTCCACGGCTTCGAAGTGCCCGTTTCTGCTCGGCCTGGGCACAGAGCTTGATTTGTATTTCAGTTGCCAGTTGTTGATCAGGTCGCAGCCTGTCCCATTGGGACTTTGCCCGCTTCCGATTTCCCTTCTCGCTTAGGTCAGTTGGCCAGGATTTCCAGAAGTCATCAAACGAAACGTCCGGCGGTTCTTCGGCCGGACATTGCTCCTTTCCCTGTTCCCTGTTCCTTTCCCTTCCGGGGGTGAGCCCTCCATGATCGTTCACTGAATCCTCAGTGATTTGCCGCAAACTCGCGATTTTGCTGGGGCTGGGGCGGTTAATCCTTTGATGCTTAGAGAAATTCCGAACCAGTCCATACTGCTTGCCATCTGTGCCTTCGAAAAGCTCCAGATACCCCGCGTTTGAAAGCTCACTGAACATTCCGTGAATGCTCAGTGAGGGCTCACGGAGCGGGAATACAGCAGCCTTGATCAAGCCGGGGTGTGCTTTGAAATAACCCTCATCGTCAGCATGGTTGAGCAGGCCTACAGCAAGGAGTAGCGAGGACTCCGAAACAGCCGCCAGGTCTTCATCCTGCCAAAACTCGGGCTTCACAGTACGAATTCGAGCCACTACGCTGCCCTCCCCTGTGCTGGCCGTTGGCGCTGGAATGCCGCAAGCTCTACTTCAAGCAGCCAGTCGGGCAGCTTCTCGCCAGCAGCGCGTTCCTGCTGGCACATCTCCAGGGTCAGCCGATCCAGTTCCTCAAAATATCCCGATCTACGCACGTCATCGTCTGTTGCCAAGGCGCCGCGCTCGTTGAAAAGAGGGGCTCCATCCTCGTCGACCCAGTGCGCCGGCATACCAGCGAAACACGGTGCCCGGCGGCTAATCATGCTTGGGCCCTCGCGTTGCGGAGGATCTGTGAGAGCTTGACGGCCAGGCCGGGCACCTCATCGGAGGCCTGAACACCGCCCAGCCGCAGACGGCCGGTGCCGACATCAAGGATCAAGTCATCGAGGGCGGAGGTGTGGCGTTGCAGGCGGTCAGTTTGGGGATTATGAAGGGCGGGGCTCATTCAGCCGCCTCCGCTACAGGATCTTGGCGGGTTTCGAGCAGGTAGGCGTCAGTAATATCAGGACGGTAGCGGATACCTCCGCAAACCTGGAACCAAGGCGGGCCAACCCTTGATCTCCGCCAGCGCGCCAGGGTGCGCGTGGTGACGCCAATGCGCGCTGCCTCAGTGGCTGGTGTGTTCCAGGTGGTGCCTGATTCTTTTGCTGCAGGCTTGTCCATTGATCTTCCTCCCATCAACCAAATGTCATCAGATGGGCGCCAGTATCTGCCCGTCTACGGGGGGGCATTCAATATGGACTAGGGGGGGCTTTTGTCGAGACTAAAGGGGGCTTTATGTGCGCAGCGGTAACATTGCTTCAGATTGAGGTTTTCCACTCATCGAAAACCATATCCCAATAGGCAGAATCTGGTGACGGCGATGCTCTCCACGCGCAGAGAGAAGCCCCGGCGACATACTTTCCTTTGCAAGCGCGCTCAAACTCTCCCAGGGTAATTTCTCCAAGACCGGAAAAATTTGTAAAGAAACTCTGAAATTCAGCTATCCGGCCTGGCATGGAGAAGCGATCGAACTGGGGGTCGAAGGCTTCAACCTCGTCAAGCAAAGCGTCTATAGCTGCATAGCGCTTTTCCCTGACACCCATACCTGCGGAATCCTGTATCGACCTGAGGTGAGTCTGCACCTGCCGGAATCGAGTGTTTCGGACTGGATCAGCTATATACCGATCTAGCTCTTCAATCGGTACCCGAACACTCTGCTTGTCCAATTCATGCCAAATGATGACCATCTCGTCTATGCGTCTTCTACGAGCCTCAGGCAAACTGCGATATACCAATGTTCCTTCGTGAGGGGGTGGTTGGTGATATGGCAACGATCCTTCGTGTGGAGGCACTTGGACGTGAGGATTCCTTTCAGGGATGCCTGATGGCAATTCACCATAAGTATCAGGGTCGAGATAGACCCAGCCGCCGGAGTTCGGAAGACATACTCCCGCTATCAGGTAACCGTTTTGAATGAGAGCCTCTACGTCAGCGGTCGTAAAAGGCTTCTCAATACTGTCAGTTAGGTACTCAACTGATTGATCGAGTGTATACCCCGTGTTCTGAAATATATTCTTTCCCACTGCCCCTGCCACTCCACTTCTAGCTATGCTCGCACCAAGCAGGCCCTAGGCAAGCCTGGCGCTGCAATAAAAGGATCTGGATCACCCCCGAGTTGCGAGGACTAGGCACGGGACGTTTTCCGCTCATTTTTCAGAGCAAGGATATATGCCACAACTAGAACCTGATCCTGATGCGCCATCTGTGAAAGCGTATGTTCAAGAATTTTCGAGCATTTTTTTACGCTTGCCTCAGCCATGATTTCACCCTCCTGAGGTGTGGTTCCGGTCTGGAGGCTCCGGTGCGCTATCACCGGCGCCCCGCTTCAGACACCGCTGGAGCCCATCAAATGCCAAAGGTGGCGGTGATGACGTTCCCACCCCCACTCCTGGCGGTGATCTTCAGCAAGCGGCGCTCCCAGGCCTCCAGGGCGCGGCGTTTCTCTTTGTCGAATGTGTGCAGGTCGTAGACCGCGGCGATCCCCTTGCGCGTGTGGCCGATGGTGAGCTCAGCTATGTCCTGGCCAACTCCCGCGGCGCTGAGGCCAGTCCTGCAGGTTCTACGGAGGTCGTGAGGCGTCCAGTGGCCCCATTCCTTGCTATCTTTGTTTCCGAGCTTACCGGCGAATCGTTTCACCCCCCTGTCGAGAGAGTTCACGGCAGGACTGCTCCCCGGGCGTGTCTCAAAGATATACCCGGCAGGCTTTCCGCGCCGGCGCTTTGATAGCCTGGCCACTTCAGCGCGCGCCTGCTCGATCAGATCCAGGGCTAGGGGTGTCAGAGGCACCACATGGGCGGTCTTGGTCTTCCCCCGGCGCGCGGCCGGTATCGTCCAGACCTTGCCATTGATTTCGCTCTCATGCATTCCAGCGACCTCTCCTGGGCGCTGGCCAGTAACGAGGATCATTTTCAAGGCAAGTGCCGTGAGCCGGTGTAGCCCAACTGTTTCGACCTCTGCCCAAAAGGCGAATAGTTCTTCATCATCAAGTACTCGCCCGCGGACGAAATTCGCGTTGTTCATGGCCTTGTCGACCTTGGCGGGCTTCAGAGAAGCGATAGGGTTTACTTTGATGATCTCGGCATCCTCAGCCCAGGCGAAAAAGCTCTTGGAGTAGGAGAGCAGTAGGGCAGCCTGCCGGGGGTGTTTCTTCGCCAGCTTCTGGACTTCAGCCCGCACGTCAGAGCGGCGTATTTCAGTTAGCTTGGTTTTTGGGCCAACAGGTTTGACCAGGTAGCGCTCGAGCATCGACCGTACCTGGGCCCCACTCGCCAGCGGATCAATCAATTGGGTACAGTATTCGTCCATCGCCGGCCCCAGCTTCGGCCTCCGGCGCTCGGCGCGACGTTCCTCGAGGATGTCTTTCCCTCCGTCCGTCTCCCGCTTGAAGTCCTCAGCCTTGTCGCGAGCCGCCGCCAGTGACCAGGTGGGCCACTTCCCGATGGTGAGCTGCCGATCCTTACCACTGGATTTGTGAAAATATCGCAAAATAAATGATTTGCCTCCGGCCTTCGTCAGTTTCAGGCCAAATCCCTTGGGCGCGTCGCGGTGATCATCGAAGATGATGCGACTGCCACTGGCCGGCGCCGGCAGAGATTTGATCAACTTTTCACTAAGGGTCGGCATGTGACAAATAGGCTTGTTACAGTATTGTCACAGTGTAGGTGGCAACTTACTGGCAGTCAATGTCATTTAATGTCCGCTCAAAGACCGAGTATTTACTGGCCTTGAAGAGAAACACCCTGCTGTGACAAGCCTCTCAATCAGGGATGCAAAATGACTGTTAATCAATGGGTCGCTGGTTCGAGCCCAGCAGGCGGAGCCAATTGAAGAAAAGCCCCGAAGATCAAAGATCTTCGGGGCTTTTTTCTGGCTGTCTCTTTCACCACTCCCGCCGCACGCTGACCGCGGCCGGTCACCGCCTTGCCGCCGCACCTTCAGCCTTCGGCTATCATGCCAGGTCTGACAATTTTCCTCCCAAGGACACCCGCCCGTGACCACTGCTTTCAGCTCTCTCGGTCTCAACGCCGACCTGCTGGCCAACCTGGCCACGCTGGACTACCACAATATGACCCCGATCCAGGCTGGCAGCCTGCCACTCATACTGGCCGGGCGCGATGTGATCGGCCAGGGCAAGACCGGCTCGGGAAAGACCGCCGCCTTTGGCCTGGGCCTGCTGCAGAAGCTCGACGTCAAACGCTTTGCCGCGCAGGCGCTGGTGCTGTGTCCGACCCGGGAACTGGCGGATCAGGTGGCGAAGGAAATTCGCCGCCTCGGGCGCGGCATCCACAATATCAAGGTGTTGACCCTGTGCGGCGGCATGCCCATGGGACCGCAGATCGGCTCACTCGAGCACGGTGCGCACATCATCGTCGGCACCCCGGGGCGCATTGAGGAACACCTGGTCAAAGGCACCCTGCAATTCGATGCGCTCACCACCCTGGTGCTGGACGAGGCGGACCGCATGCTCGACATGGGCTTCCAGCCCTCGCTGGACGCCATCCTCGAATACCTGCCGTCAGAGCGGCAGACGCTGCTGTTCAGCGCCACCTTCCCCTCCGGGATCGAGGCTATTGCGCAGCGGGTGATGCAGGCGCCGGAGCGGGTGCAGATGGAGTCCACCCACGACAGCAGCAGCATTGCGCAGGTGTTTTACCCCGTGCAGGACAGCGAACGTACCTCTGCCGTGCGCCTGTTACTGTTGCAACAGCGACCGGACTCGGCGGTGGTGTTCTGCAATACCAAGATCGAATGCGCCGAGGTGGCCAGAGATCTGGCCCGCCACGGCTTCAGTGCCCTGGCCCTGCACGGGGACCTGGAGCAGCGCGACCGGCACCGTATCCTGGTGCAATTCGCCAACAAGAGCATCTCGGTACTGGTCGCCACCGATGTCGCCGCACGCGGCCTGGATATCGACGCGCTCGACATGGTGATCAACTACCACATTCCGCGCGACCTTGAGGTCTACGTGCACCGCATCGGTCGCACCGGTCGCGCCGGCAGCAGCGGTTTCGCCGGCACGCTGTTCAGTGACAAGGAAAGCCACAAACTGGCGAAACTGGAAGCCCTGCTGGACCAGTCCATCGACCCTGTGCCCCTGCCGCCCCACACCCTGCTGAAAACTCCGGGCTACAAGCCGCCGATGGTGAGCCTGGAAATCGGCGCTGGCAAAAAGCAAAAGCTGCGGCCCGGCGATATCCTCGGTGCCCTGACCAGCGAGAACGGTCTGGACGGCAAACAGGTCGGCAAAATCACTCTCTACGACAACTGGTCCTGCGTTGCTGTGCGGCGCAGTGAGGTGGACACGGCGCTGGACAAGCTGGGGCGGGGCAAAGTGAAGGGGCGGAGTTTCCGGGTGCGGGTACTGGAATAAAGGCAGGAGAGACACCGTCTCACGCTTACCCGCTGGCCAAATCTGGCTGATTTGATATCTCTCTTTTCTCTCCCGTACCGCTACAGTTAGACATGCAGGCCCGGCACCCGGGCCACGGATGAACAGTGATCAGGGAAGATCGGGATTCATGCAGCTATTTCGCCCTGAGGCGCTGCAAGCGCAGCGCCAGGCAAAGTACGGTAGCGCGCTATTCGCGCCACATGCAGCGCACACGGTCATCGTTTGCGCACTGCTGGTGTGGGTCGTTACCGCGGCGGTGTTCCTCGCCAGCACCAGCTACGCGCGCAAGGCCACAGTGCGGGGCTGGCTCGAACCGCGCCAGGGCTCAATCAGGGTTTACGCCAACAGCGAAGGCAAAATAGCCCGGGTTCTCGTTCAGGAGGGCGAAGCGGTTCGTCGCGGCCAGCCTCTCCTCGTCGTCAACGGCGACACGAGCCTCAAAAATGGCGAGCACCTAGAGGAACTGCTGCTCACCGAATACCAGCACCAGAAATCCCTGCTCGAGCAGCGTTCGGCGAGGCAGCAAATCATTGCCAGGCAGCGCGCCGCCGAGTTGCGGCAGCGAATTCTGACAACCGAGCGGGGGCTCGCCCTGCTGCAGCAGGAGATAGCAACACAGGCGGAGCGCCAGGCACAACTGTCGGATCGCATCAGCCGTCACCGCTCGCTGATCGAGGCGGGCCACCTGGCGAAAGTCGAACTGGATTCGCTGCTGGATCAGCAGTTGCTGTACCGGGCGCAGGCCCAGTCATTGTCCCGTGAGCGGGAAGAACACCGCGCCCGGCTTGCGAGCGCCAGATCGCAGCTAGACCTGAACTGGCGCGAGCATGAGGAAAGCGTCGACACACTGGCCCTATCGCTCAGCGAAATGTCCCAGAAGATTGCAGAACTGCAGGGACACCGCGCCTACGTTATCAAGGCCGCAGCCGCCGGCCGCATCGCCAACCTGCAGGCGCGACCTGGCCACACGGCCCGGCACAACCTGCCGCTGATGACGATAGAGCCCGCCCACCCGGAGCTGGAAGCCAGGCTGTTCGTGCCGGTCGAGGCATCGGGTTTCGTCAGGGAAGGGCAAACAGTCAATCTGCGCTTCGACGCATTTCCCTACCAGAAGTTCGGCATTCACCGAGGCACTGTCCTTAGCGTATCGGACGCCGTATTGCTGCCGGGAGAGATCATGCGCCCCGGCACTCCGGTCAACGGCCCGGGCTACAACCTGGTTGCCCGCCTGGATTCGGATACTATCCAGGCCTACGGCAAGGCGATCGCCCTGCGCTCGGGCATGACACTGGCAGCCGATATCACGCTTGAGGACAGGAGCATTCTGGAGTGGCTGCTTGAACCAATGATCAGCCTGCGGGGCAGGCTGTGATGGCCGCCGCCGGCGCCTTCACACTGCGTGAGCTCACTCGCGACAGCCTCCAGCGTCTATCCCGCAAATTGCCGGTGATCCGCCAGAGCGAACAGGCCGAATGCGGTATCGCCTGCCTGGCCATGGTACTGGGTTACTACGGTCACCACTGTGAACTCAGGCACCTGCGCAACCGCTTCCGGGTGTCGGCACAGGGGACCACCCTGAAGGACCTGATGGCATGTGCCGACAACCTGAAACTCCAGTGTCGAGCACTGCGGCTGGATCCCAGTCACCTCATCAAACTGCAACGGCCCGGTATTCTGCACTGGGACATGAACCACTTTGTGGTACTGAAGAAAGTCGGCCGCCGGTATATCACCATTCACGACCCGGCAAGCGGCCAGCGCACACTGTCGCTGGAGCAGGCCGGCCAGCACTTTACCGGTGTTGCACTGGAACTGTGGCCGCGCACTGAATTCTCCGTGGCCGACGAGCGCAACCCGTTGCGCCTGTCGGCCTTTATTGGCCGCCGCGAAGGCTTGTGGTCCGCCCTTGCCCAGCTTACCGGGCTATCCCTGCTCCTGCAGTTGCTGGCTCTGCTGTCACCGCTGTATCTGCAAACGGTGGTAGACGATGTCGTGGTCAGCGCCGACACCAACCTGCTCGCGGTACTCGCCGCTGCCTTTTTCCTGCTGCTTCTGCTGGAAACGGGCGTGAGCATACTGCGCCAGTTGATGGCTCTGCGGCTTGCCAGCAGGCTGAGCCTGCGCATGGCAGCATCGCTGTTTCACCACCTGATTCGCCTGCCCTGCGGATTTTTCAGCCAGCGTCACGTCGGCGACATCGTGTCCCGCTTCAGTTCGCTGGATAGCGTCAGACTGATCCTCACCAACGGCATGGCCGCGGCGATCGTCGACGGCATTCTGACCATCACCACACTGATCGTCATGCTCTGGTACGACGCGACGCTAACCATAGTGGTGCTGGCCGCGGTGGCGGCCTACTGGTGCATTCGCCTGGCCCTGCTGATACGGGTGCGGTCACTCAGCGAGGAGAAGCTCAGAATCGATGCCCGCCGCGAAAGCAGCTTTATTGAAGCCGTGCGATCCGTCGTCTGGATAAAACTGTTTCACAAGGAAGAGGCGCGACAGGCGCAGTGGCAAAACCATCTGGTCGACAGTATCAATCGGGATATCGGCCTGGCGAAACTTGGAATCGGCGGCGACAGCGCCGGGCGCCTGATCCTCGGTGGCAGCGACATCCTGCTGATCTATGTTGCGGCCGGCCAGATCATCGACCTGCACATCAGCGTTGGCATGTTGCTGGCGTTCATCAGCTTCAAGCGTCATTTCGTGTCTGCCACCGAACGCCTGATAGACCAGATCGCCGAATTCAGGCTGCTCAATGTGCATCTAGACAGGTTGGCAGACATCACCCACGAAACGATGGAACCCTACCACCGCGCTCAACAGCCCGGCGGATACTCACCTGCACTCAGCGGCGATCTTGAAGTCAGGAATCTCGGGTTCCGCTACAACCAGAATCAGCCGCCGGTCTTCGAGAACCTGAGCTTTACCGTCTCCAGGGGCCAAACGCTGGTTGTTTCCGGGCAGAGCGGTCGCGGTAAATCGACTCTCCTGAAGTGTCTTGCGGGCCTCAACGAAGCGGATTGCGGGGAAATCAGGCTCGATGGAACACCGATACAACAGGTACCAGGCTACCGGAGCAGAATGGGTGTTGTGATGCAGAACGACCATCTTCTCACCGGTTCGATCGCAGAGAACATCAGTTCTTTCGATTCCAGCATCGACTACGAGCAGATCGTGACTGCCGCCAAAACCGCCGGGATTCACGGGGACATCATGCTGCTACCCATGCAGTACAACACACTGGTCGGTGACCTCGGCACGGGGCTCAGCGGCGGGCAGGTGCAGCGAATCTGTATCGCGAGGGCAATTTATCGGAAACCGGCTATTCTCCTTATGGATGAACCGACCAATCAACTCGATGAAATTACCGAGAAGAATGTACTGCAAAACCTGCTACGGTTGGAGATGACGAAGATCCTTGTGACACACTCGGCCACATCTTCAATTCTCGACTGTGCAGATACTGTCCGGATCAAGCTGGAGTGAGCATGAATAATGAGGGCAACGGCGGCACACCCCTGGTCTTTAGGCATGGATTGCTTTTCGGCATTCTCTTTTCCGCTGCCACCATACTTTGGGTACTGCATGTCCAGCTTGGCAAGGAAAGCCTGGCAAGCCTCTTTGCAGCGACGCTGATTTCAATTGTCGCGCTACACTTCCTTTGCATGTGCGCCTTTGACAGCGCGTATCAACGGGGAATCCTGAATCCTGTCGCCACATCAGCCCCGGGATCGAACAAGCCCTACGCTTTCATACTTCCCGCTGTACTGACGAGTTGCTTTCTCGTCAGCGCCCGCACGCACTACCTGGAAACCGGCACCCAGGATTTCGTCAACCTGACCGGCGCCGGCATCGGCCTTGTAATGCTCATCTTGTTTGACGCCAACATATACAGACGCGAGACAAAATCAGGGAGAGCCACTACACCAACATGAATCTTGTTTCGTTAGGCGCTGCTGAATATAAGAGATTCGTACAGAAGTACGGATACCATTCATTGAATGGTTAAATCATCAAAAAGGGAGTTTTGATATGGACATCACTATTTATGAAATGCGCAGCCTTTCTGCCGATGAGCTGGAACAGGTGAACGGCGGTGTGCTGCCGGCAGTTGGGTTTGCTCTGGCATTAGCCAGTCACATTGGAGTAGGGACCACAACAACAGGTCTTGTCGGTCATTTTGCAACGGGACTGGGGCTAGGCATCGCCACCTACACTATGATGGAACATTATGGTGGAGGTGGCGGTAGCACCCCCAGGAACAGTGGCTCCAAGTACAATAGTCACTGAACTCGGAAACAACCGCCTCACTACCCTCTCCAGGGCAGTGAGGCACTTCCTCCCAAAGCAAAGTGGAGAAAAAATTGGGATGAGAAAATACTACGCCTCTATGTGGTATGCATTCTGCGTAGCAGTCGCGTCGTTTTTTGCATATGTGAATGGAATAGATGCAGGTGCAATAATTAAGTCGGCTCTCATCGTTGCATTATTATTTTGCTTGATCCTATTTGTAAAAATAATGCTGAAGAAGCGGAAGGAGTAGAACCAACCCAATTGACCGCCATCGCAGAGGATGTAACTTTTCATCGGATGCGGCTTGTTCACCGCGTCAATTTGCATTAGCGTTCAGTGGTTTCCGCTTGAGACGGTAGTCACGCATGGCAAACTCCTTCACTCCCGGCAGCTTTCTTCTTCGCTGGCTCTTTGCAGCAGTGCTGGTATTCGGCACCTACAACCCTACAGACTACTCCTATGTGAGTTGGGTACTGGCAGACGGCACAAACTTTGGGCCGATAGTCGCCATTGTCGGTCTGGTATTACTGATCGGCTGGATCATCTATGTCCGGGCCACGTTTCTCTCCATGGGCTGGCTCGGCGTGATTCTGGGTGCGGCGCTGTTTGGCTGTGTCATCTGGCTGTTTGTCGACCTCGGGTGGATGACGCTGGACTCACCCGGCGCGCTGGCCTGGGTCGCGCTGGTGCTGGTCTCGCTCTTACTCGCGGTGGGCATGTCCTGGTCCCATATCCGCAAACGCCTCACCGGCCAGATCGATGTGGACGATGTTGAAGACTGATGCTCCACGAAAAATGCCGCCCCGGGGGGCGGCCGCTCAGACTGGACCTGGGTTGAACAAAAGCGCTGCTATTCGCTCAGCGTGACCCGCTGGCTATCACTGGCCGGCTCTGCCCTCAAGGCGATGCCATCAGCGGTTTGCAGGCTGACCCCGCCCTCATCGTCCACCCAGCAACTCAGGGTCTGACTCTCCCCTTCGGCGGGGAAAACCCGCAGTCGCAGGCGATCACCCTGGCGGCGGTGCTGGATCCCGTAGAGACGGGTACGTACATCCTGCCCCAGAACCTGCTCGACACTGCCAGTGCACGCAGCAAGGTTCTCGCTATCACCGCGGTCGGCGAAGACGTTTGCTGAACCGATGCCCAGCCCCACGACCACTACCATACTCATGACTTTTTTCATCGCTCTGCCTCCGTAGCAGGTTGTGGGAAACAGCATAGCCCTACCCAAAAATAACTGTGATATCCACATGTGAGCGAGAGCGTTGCGTTTATGGACACCCCCTTTCAAGTCCTTGCTCCGCCAACTTGAAATTTGAGCAGCGACGCGTGATACACTCCGCCCACCCAATATCCATAACCTGTACGAATCACTTTTGATCCCCTACCACACTGCCTTTCAGGATCTCGCCCTGTCCGCCGCACAATTGCTGCGATCCATTCTCGAAGTTCCTCGCTGGCTGAGCCTGTCCAGTGATCCACTGCCGGCGGCCCCCCTTAGCCGCGACGCGCTCGGTGTCAACGTAGCCCCGGGGCGTTCCGTCCAGGTCGACGACTACACGCTGGCGCGGCTGGACGAACTGGGCATAAGGCATGTGCGTATCGACCTGAGCTACTGTGGCATTGACGCCAATGCCGAAGGCTTGCTGGGGCGTATGCTCGACAACGGCTTTGCAGTGCTGTTGAACCTGTTCCCGCCACAGTGGGCGGCGCAGCGCATGGCCAGTGACCCCGATGTGCAATCCGCCTGGCGAGAGTTCGTTGACGACATTTTTGCTCGCTACCGGGGACGGGTTCAGTACTTCGAAATCGGCAATACACCCAACCGTGGACGCTGGTCCGGCTTTTCTTCACAGGGCTTCGTCAAGGCCTGGGAGATTGCCGCAGAAGCGGCTGGCCATTACGGGGTTACCCTGGCCGGCCCCAACGCCTCTGATTTCGAACCCCTTTACAATGCGACCTATCTCGGCATTTTCCAGCACCGCGGTGTCGCCCCAGCCATGCACACCGACAACCTGTTTGTGGAGCGTGTACTGGAGCCAGAAGCCTATGACCATCGCGCGCTGGGCCGTGCATTGCGGCGACTTGCCCGTCTCAACCTGATCAAGAAGGCCAGGGTGTTGCATTTCCTTGGAGCCCGGCGTGGTGCCAGTACCCTGGTTTGCAGTTACAACTGCTGGTCCAGCAAACGCCTGGCCCGTCGCTCAGCCTGGCCGGAAGTGAAGCAGGCGGACTATCTGGTTCGCTACCTCGCTCTCGCCCTCGCCAGCGGTGCCTTGAAACGCGTCTACTGGGGCCCGCTCATCTGTAGCCGCGATGGCCTGATTGACGACCGCTGCACCGACTATCCGGAAATTGACCAGGTCAGTTTTTACCAGCAGGTGCGTGGCGACCTCCCGGATTTCCGAATCTGCGACGCCTACCGGGCGCTGGCCCAGGTGGTTCGTCGGTTTGCAAGCGCAAGCCGGATTGAGACTCTGCACCACGATGCGGCGGGGCTCTCTATGTTCCGCCTTGCAGCCGAGGGGAGCGAGGAGCCTTATTATCTGTTGTGGTGTCGCGATACCCAGAGCGTACCGCTGACACACCTGCTGCCTGAAGAAGACCTGGCCACGGCACACTTTGAGAGCGCCTGTGGGGACACCTTGCCACCCCAGGTCGCGGTCACAGAACATCCGCTGTACATCCGGTTTTCCCGGTCAGTCGATCTGCAACCTGCACGCGCTGCCTCTTTCACGCCGGGTTACACACGACACTTTGCCAACACCGAATACCAAACCATTGACTGGCAAAGCGCCAGTTGGCGGGGAGGACTGACGCTGCGCCGGGACCAATTGCACGACGACCTGCAACTGGCCGACGCTTTGACCCCGGACCAGCTGAGTACCGCGCCGGAATTACGCGTCCTGCGCGATGTCCGCAACAGGCTGTGGTGTATCCACGACCCCGCCCAGCGCTGGCAGGAACTTACGGTCAAATTGAACCGTGTCAAAGGTCACAAACGCTTTACCTATCGATTCCGCCCGAGCAAAGGCCGTCGCCACTGGAATAATGCCTGTGCCATGCTGCGTCGCGGGATCGCTACCCCGACACCGGTAGCCTGGTTTGAGCACGGTGAAAAACCCGGCATACGCGATTCCTGGTACCTGTGTGAATACATTCCCGATGCCTTCTCCGCGCGGGATGTCTACGCGGCGCTGCGCGATGGCATCGAGCAATACCGGGGGCTGGACAAGGCCCAGTGGTTCGGGCTCATAGCGGGTTTTGTCTGCACCGTGCACAACAAGCAGGTCCTCCATCGCGACCTGTCTGCCGGTAACCTGATGCTCAAGTCGCAGGTCGACGGAACCATCAGCCCGATGCTGATAGATATTGGTCGCGCGCGCATCTGGGACGGTCCCGGCTCCAACCTCAAGCCCCGGCATCGTCTGCAGGACCTGATTCGCATCGCCTACAAACTCAACTGGGTGGACCGCGCGGCATTCATTGCACAGTACGAACAGGCCATGGGGCGATCACTGCCGTCCTACTGGCGAATTCCCTTTCACTACTACGACAAGAAGCAGGCGTTCAAGAAAGCCCTCAAAGGCCGCCGCAAGCGCAGGGCCCGTTAAGGAGACAGGATGAAACGTCTTTTCACACTGGCACTGCAGGGCCTTGCCACTGTACTGCCGGTCGCCCTCACCGTGTATTTCGTTTACTGGTTGCTGGCGAAGATGGAAACGGTTGTCAGCAAGGCGATACTGCTGGTCCTGCCACCAGAGCTGTATTTCCGCGGTCTGGGTATTCTTTCAGCCTTCATTATCCTGGTAGCCATCGGCCTGCTGGTACGCTTCTACGTCGTGCGCTATATCCTGCGCCTGGGTGAAGCCCTGCTCGGACGCATTCCGCTGATCAAATCGATCTTTGGTGCCATCCAGGATTTCACCCGTATGTTTTCCTCCAAACGCGAGCACGACGCACAGTCTGTGGTGCTGGTGGAGGTACAGGAAGGCAGGCACCTGATGGGCTTTGTCACGGGTAGCGCGGTTGCCGGGAAGCACTTTCCCGAGCAGCAATCAGGGCTGGTGGGTGTATACCTGCCCATGAGCTACCAGATTGGCGGTTACACCCTCTATGTCACGCCAGACCGGCTCCAGACACTGGATATTCCCGTCGAGGAAGCCATGCGCATCGCCCTCACCGGCGGCATCCAGAATGGCCGCCCGGACAAGCGCAGCACCTGAAAGGATGATGGCCGGGAGGCCCGTTTAGCGGGTATCCAGTTGATGGCGGATGCGCTCAAATTCCTGGGCGATGATTTCGCGCACCACCCGCAGGCGTGCACTCATGCGCAAATCCTTGTGAGTCAGTACCCACATATCGGAGTGGTGCACGATGGCCGCTCCGGGCACACGAACGATGTCCGGGTGATGGTAAGCCGCAAAGCAGGGCATGAAGCCCAGCCCCATCCTGGCGCGCAGTGCTTCCACCAGCAGGTTGATATTGGCAATGGAGTGGCGAACGCGCAGGTCTGGAAAGTCGGTATCCGCCAGCCACTGCTCTTTCTGTCCGGCAGGGTTCTTGCCAATCCAGCTAAGATGAGAGACATCCGCCGGATCGTCCTGCCGCAGCAGGTCACGGTGCACATAGGTGGAGGCTGTCACCGGTGACAGGTAGCGGCCAATCAGGTAATCCGGCGGTTTTACCCCGGCGGGCATCACCCGGATGGCGATATCCGCCTCGCTGCGACTGAGGTCCAGGGCATCGTAGCTCGGCATCAGCTGCAGTTCGATGGCGGGATATTCTTCGGCGAAGCGCGCCAGGCGCTTCATCATGAAGCCCATGCCGGACACATCCGGGGTTGTCAGTCGGATAACGCCTTCGAGATGCTGGTTGCCACCGGTGATCTGCCGCTCTGCGGCCAGCAGTAATTCTTCAACATGCTCCGCGGTGGGTAGCAAACGCTCCGCCGCCGCGGTCATGCGATAACCATCCGGGGTACGATCAAACAGACGGGTTTGCAGCTGGTGTTCCAGCTCATCGAGACGGCGGGTTACTGTTGAATTACTGACGCCGAGTTCCTGGGCGGCGCCACGAGCGGAGCCACGCCTGATCAGCGCCAGCAATACCTTGATGTCATCCCAATCCACAGCGCATTTCCCACTTGGCTGCAGGCATCTTCCGGCAAGGTGCCTGCGAGTTCAAGTGCAGCCCGGGCTGGCTCAGGCGTAGAAGGCCGCCAGCTGGTCGATAAACTGCTGCAACATGTCGGCGGGCAGATCATTGATGCCGGCAGCGGCTTTGCGCCCTCCCCCGGTGGGGAACTGCATGCACAACTCGTCGGCGCCGGTCTTGTTGTTCAGGGGCGCCCGTACACTGACCAGGAAGCAACCATTGGCTTTTGCTGTCAGTACCGCGTGAGCACGCGCAGGGTCGGCATTGGCAAGATCATTGCTGTACACCCCGCTGACCCGGCGCGCCCAGGGCTCATCGGGCAACATGAACACGGCGGCGCTGGCATCGCGATATTCCGGCGTCAGTGCCGCGGCAGCGGCCATATCCTGTTGATAGCCGGTTTCCAGTTTCTGGAAATGCTCGCGGCTGTCGCTCATGAAATCAAAGGGGTCCGCGTACTGGCTGATCAGCCGATACAGATGCTCCGGTGTGAAGTGGAGGTCGTCCAGCTGCGAACCGTAGCCGTTGTAGTTGATATAGATGCCAAGGTTCTCCAGCCGCCCGAGCGCGGCCTCGTCCAGTGCCAGCGGACGGGCAATACGGCGTGCGCTGTCGCGCAGGTTGTCACCAAAAGTGCCAACCACAGCCCAGCCGGGAAAAGCGCCGCCCAGGTGATTGTTGACCAGCAGGCTGGTGCACACATCAGGCGCTGTGTTGATCACCGCCTCAAGGCGCGGGTGTTCGGGTATATCCCCGGCGAAATGGTGGTCGCAATAGAACACGCTGGCCCCACTCTGCAGAGCTCTCTGCAGACCGGCCTGGTTCTTGTCCATGGATACATCGAGTACGGTGACCAGCGATTCGGGGCCGGCCTCGACCCTGTCGAGCAATTTGATGTCTCGTTTTACCCCGGTTACGAGTGTCGCTTCCCGAGGTTCAGCGTTGCGGAGTTGAGTCAGTGCACAGAGGCCGTCGGCGTCGCCGTTGAATACGTCAAAGTGGGTCATTATTGAAGTCTTGCCGGTTGCAGTCGAAATGCGCCGCTGGCGCTATGAAGATTTTTCGGGGAACAGTTCCTGAACGTTGGAGGTGGTGCTGGAGGCCGCCGGCTTGGCGAGCACTCGTGTCGCGCGCCGCCCGACTTTTCCCTGCTTTCGCCACAGGTGATCGTAACGCACCTCGTGACCGCCAAAGCCGCTGACGGCGGCATTCAGCACGGTAGTGATGCCGCCGCAATCCATGGCATCGCAGTAATGCATCAGGTCGGTGAGATAGCGATGCATCTGCGCGTAGCTGAGGCACTCCTCCTCCGCCCGCATGATCATGGGGTGCCCGGTACCACTGACATTACTGCCCAGCAACAGTTCTTCACGCAGCTTCTCACCCGGGCGCAGACCGATGAACTCGATATCGATGTGGCCGACATGCTGGCTGTCGTGCTGCATCTCATAGCCGCTGAGGCGAATCATGCGCCGCGCCAGGTCGACGATGCGCACCGGCTCACCCATGTCCAGCACAAAGACGTCACCACCGGTGCCCATGGCGCCGGCCTGTAACACCAGCTGCGCCGCCTCGGGGATGCTCATGAAATAGCGGGACACTTCCGGGTGGGTCACCGTCACCGGGCCACCGGCCTCGATCTGCTCGCGAAACAAAGGCACCACCGAGCCCGAGGAACCCAGCACGTTGCCGAAGCGAACCATGCAGAAGCGCGTGCCGGTGTGGCGCTGTGACAGCCCCTGCAGAATCAGCTCTGCAAAGCGCTTGGAAGCACCCATGATATTGGTGGGGCGTACCGCCTTGTCTGTGGAAACCAGGACGAAGGTCTCCACCCCGGCCTTGCGCGCCGCTTCCGCCGCATACCAGGTGCCGAACACGTTGTTGGCAACACCTTCGGCCACGTTGTATTCCACCATCGGCACATGCTTGTAGGCGGCGGCGTGATAGACGGTATTCACATCGAAAGTGCGGTAGATGGTTTCCAGTCGACGCTGATCCTGGACTGAGCCAAGCAGCACGACCATCTCCACCTGCACATTGCGCTCCCGCATCATCTCGTTGAGCTCGCGCTCAATCTGATACAGAGCGTACTCCGAGTTATCCAGCAGCAGCAGTTCGCGGGGGTTGGACATCAGGATCTGGCGGCACAGCTCGGAGCCGATGGACCCCCCTGCACCCGTTACCATCACGACCTTGTCGGTAATGCAGCGGTCGATCAACTCCGGATGTGGCGGTACCGGTTCGCGGCCCAGCAGGTCGTCCAGATCGACATCCTGGATCTGGTTGACGCTGGCGCGACCAGCCACCAGCTCGTTGATACGGGGCACGGTCCGCACATGCACCGGCAAGCCCACCAGCGAATCGATGATTTCGCGACGCCGCTCCGGTGACGCAGAGGGAATGGCCAACAGCACCTGGGTGATATTGTGCTCGGCTATCAGCTGCGGCAAATCCTCTGCGCGGGCTACTTGCAAACCGTTGATCACCGCGTGCTGCATGTGATGACTGTCATCGACAAAAGCCACCACGCGATACTGGTCACCGTGATGCAGCGCGGTGAGCAGCTGGCGACCGGACTCACCGGCGCCGTAGATAATCACGTTCTTGGACAGGGAGCGCAGCTTTGCCTGATAGTAGGCCCGCACACTGAGGCGCGAACCACCGATCATCAGCAGGGCCAGACACCAGTAAATAAAGGGCATGGAACGCGGCACTTCGGCGCGGGTAAAGAACACCGCGGCACCCAGCACCAGCGTGGAATAGCTGACGGCGGTAATCACCGCCCAGATGGCCTGCTGGCCCATGAAACGGATCACAGCCCGGTAGAGCCCGAGGCGCAAGAAAATGAGTGCGCTGGCGAAGATGGTGAAGACTGCACACAGCAGCTCCACCGGACCGAGATTGAATTCGACATGCCCCATTCTGAATGCCACCGCCGCCCAGATGGCGACAGAGACAAAGACCATGTCGAGTAAAAGCAGGAAGGCCTGTTTGATATTGCGGGGAAGTTCGATCAGCTTTTCCAGCCCATCGCGCACGCTTCCGAGAGCTCCGGAAATCACCTGCAGCGCATAACTGGCAAGCCGATAGCGCAAATTTCCTCCCACTCCCTTTGGTCTAACAGAAGCTCACTATGGATGTGATTGTTGTGAGCCTGGAGCGGGGATATTACGTCAAATCCGCTGTTTTCGCCATGCAAATCAAGAGAGGAGTATATGCCAAAGTTACAAGGAATAAACTGTGGTGCTGATTCGTCTGGGCAAGCCAGGCAAGCGGAAACAACCATAAAGTCAGTACTGCAACCAGCGCCATGTCCACCGCCAGATGGCCACCCCAATGGCGGCTGAGGCGCTGATAGAGGTGCTCCCGGTGAGCCTGCAGCACATTGCTTCCTCGCAACAGTCGCCGCATCAGCGTCCAACTGGAATCTGTCAGAAATACAGCCAGTAGAATCAGCCACACTGCCGGCGCCAGTGCGCCACTGACGCCCCCCCACAGCAACAAGCCACCGAGCAAAAGGCCCGTGGGAATACTTCCCGCATCTCCCATAAATAGCCGCGCCGGCGGCAGATTCCAGAACAGAAAGCCAAGGTGAACCGCGGCCAGCAGCAGGCAGAACAAAGCGTACTGGGCACTATTGCCATAAATCCACGCCAGCAGCGCCGCGGCACCGGCGGAAAAAAAACACTGCAAGGCGGCGAAGCCGTCGATGCCGTCCATGAAATTGTAGAGGTTGAGCCCCCACAACAGGGCCAGCACTGCAGGCAGCACCAGCCACCAGCACCCAATCTCCCGAGGCATCACCAGCATCAGTACCAGTGCGAGACAGCAAAGCCCGTAGAGCGCAAACCGCAGCGGTACAGAAAGGCCACGGACATCATCGAGCACCCCGAGCAGCATCAGGAACAGGGCGAGCATCACCATCCATGGCACCGGCGCCGGCCACTGGACTCCCCAGGCTGCCGCCAGCGCAGTCACCGCGGCCAGCCCCAGCACAATGCCCACACCACCACCGTGAGGGGTCGGCAAGTCGTGGGAACTGCGGTGATTGGGGTGATCCAGCCACTGCTTTCTGCGCGCAATGCCGAGGTAGAGCCCGCATAATCCGGCCGAGGCAATCACCGCCAGCAACGCCAGCACAAGCACCGTCACTGGCCGGCCACCATCTGCTCTGCCAGATCGGCAAAACCCAGCCGGGCTTGCCAGCCGGTGTCCCTCTGGACAGCTTCCGCGCGGTAGGTTTCAGCGCCAAACAACTTGCCGGCAGTGCTGCCGGCAACCTCTCCGCGCAAGCGGTCGATGCAGCGGCAGGCCAGGCGCCACAACGGGAGCGGCAGGCACTGAAACCCGGGCCTCAACCCGCGGGCAAAACGCAAAGCATCGTACATTTCGCGGGCCGAACAGGGTTGCCCATCGGCGACAATCCAGGTGTGGGTGCCTGCCCTCGTGCTGTCCAGCAATTGCACTGTCAGTGTCACCAGGTCAGGCAAGCTCACCATGGAGCGTCGCCCACCGCCTGGCGGGCGCAGGGCCCGGAACCTCGACAGCCGCGCCAGCAGGCGCAGATTGCCCTTGGGCGCCTCCCCGAAAACCAGGCAGGGCCTCAGAACCACCAGTTCCATCGAACCGTTTGCACACAACTGCGCCAGCGCCAGTTCCGCCTCCCGCTTGGAGCGGCCGTAAGCATCCACCGGCAGGGTCAGCATGCCCTCAGTACGGGGCTCCGGGCCCGGGGACGGCCCCATCGCTTTGACACTGCTGAAATAGATGAACCGGCGCACGCCGGCGGCCTGCGCCGCCCTGGCCAGTGCCAGTGTGGCGTCGACATTGACCTGGCTATATACCTCTGGCGCGGCATGTTGGTGGGCGACACCGGCGAGGTGCACCACGCTGGAAATACCGGCGAGCAGATCCGGGTCCGGCGTCAGCGGGTCCATGGCCACGACGGGCTGTCCATCAGCCAGAGTCGCTGCCCTGCGGCTGGTGGCGACGAAGTGTCGCCCCTCGGCGGCCAAGCGGGCACACAGGGCCCGGCCAATATAGCCGCTGGCGCCGGTCACCAGGCATTGCCCGCCCTGCTGTTCGCTTGTTAGCACTCGCCCCCCGGATGGCTCTGGACCAGGCCCCGGAAGCAAAACGGGGGCCGAAGCCCCCACATGATACGGATGCGCCCGGCCTATTCCAGTGTTATTACCGCGCGATTGCGGTCCAGGGTCGCGGGACCGATTCCCTTCACTTCAGCCAGTTCTTCGACCGACTTGAAGGGGCCGTACATTTCCCGGTAGCGCACAATTTCCTCGGCGCGGGATAGCCCCACCCCCTTGAGTTGCGCTGCCAGTGTGGCGGCATCCGCGCTGTTGATGTTGACCGCCGACACCGCGGCGGCGGCCACCGTTGTCTCCTGGGCTCTGCCCTCGACGGGCAGCAGGAGGCCGGTCACTGCAGACAGCGCCAGCAGGCCGGCAAAGGACGTGGTTTTCAGGTGTTGGACAAGACGGCGGACGAAGGAGTCCGGCGTCGCTCGACTGATCTGTAAGTGCGTCATGGCATAATCTCCGTTTACTCGGCTGCATCCGTGCAGGCATCCGTATCACAGTGGAGACTAGCAGTACCGCTTCAGTGGCGCGCGCCGGCGGGCGCATTTGATGTTACGCGATATCCGAGCAAATCTGCTGCAGCACCGCCAGTGGATCCCCGGCCCCGGTAATAGAGCGCCCGATCACCAGATAGTCCGCGCCATTGGCCAGGGCATCGGCCGGCGTCACAACCCGTCGCTGGTCGCCGGCGGCATCGCCTGCGAGGCGAATACCGGGGGTCACCAGGCAAAAATCCTTACCGCAACTGGCCCGCAGCCCCGGGGCTTCCAGCGCCGAACACACCACGCCGTCCAGCCCGCTGTCGCGGGTCAGGGCCGCCAGCTTCTGCACCCGCGCCTCTGCACCCTCGCTGTAACCCAGTTCCCGCAAATCTTCATCCGTCATGCTGGTCAACACGGTGACGGCAATCAAAAGCGGTCGCCGGGATCGCCCGGCAAGCGCCTCGGCGGCCGCTTCCATCATCCGGCGACCGCCACCGGCGTGGACATTGACCATCCACACGCCGAGATCGGCGGCGGCCCGCACCGCTCCCGCCACTGTATTGGGGATATCGTGAAATTTCAGATCCAGGAATATTTCGAATCCCAGCTCCTGCAGGCGCTCCACCAGCTGCGGCCCGCCCCGGGTAAACAGCTCCTTGCCCACCTTGAGGCGGCACAGCTCCGGCGACAGGCGCCGGGCCAGTGCCAGCGCGTCAATAGTGTCGGCGTAGTCGAGCGCCACTAGAACGGGACTGGTCATGGAGTTTCCTCTTGTATCGGTAGTCAGTCGACGCGCGCGCCGCGAATCGCCTTGATGGTGCCCCAGTGCTTGCAGCCCGGACAGTACCAGTGCAGCTGGCGGCCAGCGAAGCCGCAGTGGCCGCAGCGGTAGGCGGGACGCTCGGCAATCAGGCGCTCCACCAGCACCTGCAACAGGCCGAGGTTGTCGCGCACTTTGCCGCCGGCATCGTCCATCTGCAGGCTGATCAGGCGTGCCAGGCCCCGCAGGGAAGGCCGCTGCGCCAGTTGCCGGGACAGGAACTCCGCCGCCGCATCGACCCCCTCGGCGCTGCGCAGGTCTTCCGCCACAGCCAGCACCAGCGGTGCCGTGGGGTTGGCTGCCAGACAATCCTTCAGGTAATTGCGTAGCGCCCTGGTATCCCCGAGCTCCTGATAACACTTGCGCAAGGTCGCGATGGTCTCGGGTATGAATTCCGGGTCCTGTTGCCGCACCCGCCGCAGGGCCTTGACTGCCTGTTTGAAATTGCCGGCGGCGTACTCGACGTCGCCCTGCATGATGGAAGCGCGCACACATTGCTTGTCCTGCACCAGGGCCTGTTGCAGATACTTGCCCGCCTCAGAGAGCCTGCCTTCTTTCTGGCTTTCATCGGCCAGCTCACAGTAATAGTGCGCCAGCGCCACACTGACCGGTTGCCCGCCGGCACCATCGGGTTCGCGCGGCGCATTGCCCCCCAGCAGGGATTTGCGCGGCAGCAGCTGGGTCGCAATATCGATGGCCTGGGGCCATTCCCGCTCGCTCTGGTAGATCTCCAGCAAGTGGCGCTGGCTGGCGCGGCGCTGCTCGGGGGACTCCTTGAGCAGATCCAGCAGCAGCCGTTCGGCGCGGTCCAGCAGACCGGCGCTGATGTAGTCGCGGGCCAGCTCGAGGTGGGCCTGGTGCACCTGGGGCCGCGGCAGGCTGGGGCGCGCCAGCAGGTTCTGGTGAATGCGGATGGCGCGGTCCACCTCTCCCCGTTTGCGCAGCAGGTTACCCAGCGCTATGTGGGTTTCCAGGGTCTCGCTGTTGACTTCAAGCGCGTTGATAAAAGCGTCCACCGCACCATCGGGCCGCCCGTCCAGCAGATAGTTGAGTCCGCGATAGTACTGGCTTGGCAGGTCGATGCGGGAACTGCTGCCGGCACTGTGCACACTGCGTCGACCGAGCAGCCAGCCGATGCCGATGGCGGCGACCAGGATGGCCAGCAGCAGCAGGTCAATCGCCACTACTGAGCCCCGCGGTACGCAAGCGATCCAGTTCGGTATTGGCGCGCTGCAGCTGGCGATTGGCGTTGGCCCTGCCCGTCCGCAGCTTCAGAATCACCAGACTGGAAGCCAGCATCCCCGCCACGCCCCCCAGGGCGAAGGCCGCCAGCACCCACAGGGCCAGGCTGTGGGGCGCAAAGGTGTAAACCAGCAAATCCAGCGCCACTGCCTCCTTGTTCTGCAGGGCGAATAACACGCCCACGGCCAGCATGGCCAGGACCAGCAGGAGGGTGAGAACTTTACGCAGCAGCTTCATGGTCAAATCCGGTACAAAAAAGGCGGCATGATCAGCTCATACCGCCTGTGGCGACAGTGGCAATTCAGAGTCCGGCCTGCAGGCCGAGATTGACACGCTCTCTGAGTTCCTTGCCGGGCTTGAAGTGAGGCACATACTTGCCGGTGAGCTCGACCGTATCACCGGTTTTGGGATTGCGCCCGCGGCGCGGCTCGCGATAGTGCAGGGAAAAACTGCCGAAGCCGCGAATCTCGATGCGCTCCCCAACCGCCAGGGCCTGGGACATGTGCTCCAGTATCGTCTTCACCGCCAGCTCCACGTCTTTGGAGGACAGCTGGGACTGCCGTGCGGATATGGTTTCTATCAGTTCGCTCTTGGTCATTCTGCCTCCGACAGAGAGGGCCTCTTATCACGCCAGCGCGCGTTCCCGCTTATTTTAGCGTCCGCGACCAATAGCGCAAGTTGTTATTTTTTAACGAAAAAAAGGGCCCCGAAGGGCCCTTTTCAAACAGCGAGACGATTAATCTCAGGACTGTTCGTTCATCTGCGCCTTGATCAGGTCGCCGATGGTACCGGGAGAGGCCGCTTCGTCCTGGTCTTTCAGGGACTTCACAGCTTCCTTCTCATCGTCGTAGTCCTTGGCTTTGATGGACAGGCCAAGAACACGGTTCTTGCGATCAACGGAGATGATCTTCGCTTCCACGCTGTCGCCAACCTTGAAGGAGGCACGGGCGTCTTCGACGCGATCGCGGCTGATATCGGAAGCTTTCAGTACGCCTTCGATGTCTTCGGCCAGTTTCACGATCACAGCCTTGGCTTCCACTTCGATCACTTCGCCGGTCACGATGGTGCCGCGGTCGTTCTCGGAGACATAATCAGTGAAGGAGTCGCCCTCCAGCTGCTTGATGCCCAGGGAGATGCGCTCGCGCTCCGGATCGATGGACAGGATAACCGTCTCGATCTCGTCGCCTTTCTTGTAGTTGCGAACCGCTTCCTCGCCAGCTTCGTTCCAGCTGATGTCGGACAGGTGTACCAGGCCGTCGATGTTGCCTTCCAGGCCGATGAAGATACCGAAGTCGGTGATCGACTTGATGCTGCCGGAAATCTTGTCGCCCTTGCTGTACTGGGCAGCGAAGGCGTCCCAGGGGTTTTGCTGGCACTGCTTGATGCCCAGGGAGATACGGCGACGCTCTTCGTCGATATCCAGAACCATCACCTCTACCTCGTCGCCCAGCTGGACGATCTTGGAGGGGTGTACATTCTTGTTGGTCCAGTCCATTTCGGATACGTGCACCAGGCCTTCCACGCCCTCTTCCAGCTCGGCAAAGCAGCCGTAGTCGGTGAGGTTGGTAACACGCGCCTTGACGCGGCTGCCTTCGGGGTAGCGACCGGTGATTTCGACCCACGGGTCTTCACCCAGTTGCTTGAGCCCCAGGGAAACACGGTTGCGCTCGCGGTCGAACTTGAGCACCTTGACGTCGATTTCCTGGCCTACTTCCACGATTTCGGAAGGATGCTTGATACGCTTCCAGGCCATGTCGGTAATGTGCAGGAGACCGTCTACGCCACCCAGGTCGACGAACGCGCCGTAATCGGTCAGGTTCTTCACGATACCCTTGATGGTCATGCCCTCTTGCAGGGCTTCCAGCAGCGCTTCGCGCTCTTCGGAGTTCGCCGCTTCCATGACCGCGCGACGGGAAACCACAACGTTGTTGCGCTTCTGGTCCAGCTTGATGACCTTGAATTCCAGGTCTTTGCCTTCCAGGTGGGTGGTTTCGCGGACGGGGCGCACATCCACCAGGGAACCTGGCAGGAAGGCGCGGATGGAGTTGATGTCGACAGTAAAGCCGCCCTTGACCTTGCCGTTGATGACGCCGGTGACGACTTCGTCGGCTTCGTGCGCAGCTTCCAGGTCTTTCCAGGCCTCGGCGCGCTTGGCTTTTTCACGGGACAGCTTGGTTTCACCGAAACCGTCTTCTACGGTTTCCAGTGCCACCTGTACTTCATCGCCAATGCTCAGGCTGCATTCGCCCGCCGCATCGATGAACTGGGCACGGGGAATCACACCTTCGGACTTCAGGCCCGCGTGGACAGTGACCCACTCGTTGTCGATGTCTATCACTACGCCGGTAACAATGCTGCCCGGCTCCATCTCGACAGTTTTCAGACTCTCTTCGAAAAGTTCAGCGAAAGATTCGCTCATTACACATTACCTGTAAAAAGTGATTCGGCGTTGTTACGCCTGCACCGCACCGCCAGCCGGTCCGGGTCAATAAAAAATACTGCGCGCGGGCCTCTTCTGGACCGGCCTCACGCTCAGTTTCTTACCACTCAAAAAGGGATTTTTGCAGCATTTAGCGCAAAAAGCCGCCTACTTCAGGCCTTTTGCCGCCACTTCCCTCATGACCGCCGCAAACACATCAGCCACCGGAGTGGCCGTACTGTCGATGACGACGGCATCCTTCGCGGGGAGCAGGGGAGCGACTTTGCGCTGGCTGTCACGCGCGTCTCGCTCCTCGATGTCCTCAAGAAGGCGCGGGAGACTAACACTTTCTCCCTTGGCTAGCAACTGATCAAAGCGCCGCCTGGCGCGCTCTTCGGCGGAGGCTGTCAGGAAAATTTTCAGGGGGGCATCGGGGAAAACCACCGTGCCCATGTCGCGGCCGTCTGCCACCAGACCGGGCGGCTGCAGGAATTCACGCTGTCGTGCCAGCAGGGCCTGGCGTACCGCGGGAATGGCCGCCACGGTGGAGGCGCCCCGGCCGCCCTCTTCGGTGCGAATGGCCCGGCTCACGTCCCTCCCTTTATAGGCCACCAGGATTTCTCCGGTGTCGGCGGTTGTGAAGCTGACATCGAGGTGGCGGGCGATGCGGGTCACGGCCTCGTGATCCTCCCAGCTCACCCCCTCGATCACACAGGCCTGGCCAGTGACACGGTACAGGGCACCGCTGTCGAGGAAGTGCCAGCCCAGCTTCTCCGCCAGCAGGTGGCTGATAGTACCCTTGCCCGCACCGCTGGGGCCGTCGACGGTGATGACCGGCGTGCTGGACATTAGTCCGCCAGCGCCGAGACTTGCAGCCCGAGACCGCGGGCCAGGGCGTCGAAACCGGGAAAGGAGGTCGCCACGTGATCACAGTCCAGCACGCGGATTTCCTGCTCTGCGCGCAGGGCGGCGATGGAGAAGGCCATGGCAATTCGGTGGTCGTGGTAGGTGTGGATCACCCCGCCGCCCAGCGGCCCGCCGTCGATGATGATGCCGTCGTCCAGCACTTCGTTGCCAACGCCCAGCGTGGTCAGGCCTTCGGCCATGGCGGCAATGCGATCGCTCTCCTTGACCCGCAATTCCTCTGCGCCACGGAGAATAGTGCGCCCCTCGGCACAGGCCGCAGCGATAAACAGGGCGGGGAACTCGTCGATGGCCAGGGGAACCTGATCCTCCGGGATTTCAATGCCTTTCAGGGGCGCATAGCGCACCCGGATATCCGCCACCGGCTCGCCGCCCACTTCGCGTTCGTGCTTGAGCTGGATATCGGCGCCCATCAGGGTGAGGATATTGATGACGCCGATGCGGGTGGGATTGATACCGACGTGGGTCAGCAGCAGGTCGGAGCCGGGGGCGATGCTGGCAGCCACAAGGAAGAATGCAGCGGAGGATATATCCGCCGGCACGTCGATTTCCGCGCCCTGCAGTTGACCACCGCCGGCCAGACTGATGACGCCATTGCTGTTTTTCACCTCGTAGCCGAAACCCCGCAGCATGCGCTCGGTGTGATCGCGGGTGGGGGCAGGCTCGGTTACTGAAGTGCGGCCCTCGGCATAGAGTCCCGCCAGCAGTACACAGGATTTCACCTGGGCAGAGGCCATCGGCAGATCGTAGTGAATCCCCTTCAAGGCACTGCCACCGGCGATCTTCAACGGCGGCTTGCCGTCCGCGCCAGTGATCTGGGCACCCATGCGGGCGAGCGGCTCCATGACCCGTCCCATCGGCCGCTTCTGCAGCGATGCGTCACCCGTCAGTTCCACGTCGAAGTCCTGGCCGGCCAGCAAGCCTGACAGCAGGCGAATGGTAGTGCCGGAGTTGCCCACATCCAGGGCGCGGGCCGGGGCCTTCAGCCCGTGCAGGCCGACGCCGTGAATTTCCACTTCGCCGTCCTCCGGCCCCTCGATACGCACCCCCATGGCGCGAAAGGCCGCAACGGTAGCCAGCGCGTCCTCGCCCTCCAGGAAGCCGCTGACCCGGGTAGTCCCCTCCGCCAGCGCCCCCAGCATGATGGAGCGGTGCGAGATTGACTTGTCTCCCGGCACGCGCGCTTCGCCGCTGATCGTGCCGCCGGGCATGAGTTTGAATTCCATAGTCTCTTGTTCTCCAGGCTTTTCGGTCCGGGGCGTCAGTCCTTGCGGCTGCGCGCTTCCAGCATCAGGGCGAATTCGTCCCGCGCCGCCTTGGCGCGGCTAAAGGTTTGCAGCATGGCGTCGGCGTCCTCGCGCTCTACGGCTGCACGCAGGCTGGCGAGTTGGGCGCTGAACTGGTCAATGGTCGCCAGCACGGCATCGCGATTGGCAATAGCGATGTCCCGCCACATCACCGGATCCGATGAGGCAATGCGGGTAAAGTCGCGGAAGCCGCCCGCGGCAAAGCGGAAAATATCGGTGCTCATCGGGCTCTGGGCAAGGGCGTCCACCAGCGCGTAGGCCAGCATGTGCGGCAGGTGACTGGTGGCGGCAAGTACGGCGTCGTGGTCATCCACGGCCATATCCACAACCTCTGCGCCGGTCACTTCCCACAGGTCGCGGACCAGCTGGACCGCCTGCGGGTCATTTTCCGCTGCCGGTGTGAGAATCACGCGGTGATTGACGAAAAGATCCTCTCGCGAGGCCTCTACGCCGCTCTTCTCGGAACCGGCGATGGGGTGGCCCAGCACCAGGTTGGGCGGCATGGCGCCGCAGCAGGCAATAGCCGCACGCTGCAGGTTGCCTTTGACGCTAGCGACATCGGTAATCACTGGCGCGCGGCCCAGTTCAGCGAGGCGCGGCAGAATGCGTTCCAGCATTTGCGCCGCCACCAGTGTGGGCGTGGCGACCACGATCAGATCCGCCTCCGCCAGGGCGGCGTCGAGATCGAGGGTGTAACTGTCGATCACCCCCAGTTCCACGCCGCGTTGCAGCGAGGCCTCGCGGTGGCCGTAGCCGACGATACGGCGACAAAAGCCCCGCGCCTTCAGGGCGCGAGCCAGGGAGCCGCCAATCAGGCCGAGGCCCAGAATGAGCATGGTGTCGATACGCGCTGCCATAGGTCTTGCTCGAGCGGCCTACAGTACCGCCCGCGGATAGGAGCCAAGGGGTTTTAGCAGAATGGACTGCTCTTCGAGCTCGCTGACAATGGCACGAATGTTGTCGTCCTGCAAATGACCCTCGAATTCGATGAAAAACACATAGGCCCACTTCTCGGTGCGCGAAGGGCGGGTATCGATGCGGGTCAGGCTGACACCGGCCTTGCGGAAGGGGTCCAGCAGGGCGTAAAGGGCACCGGGTTTATTGCGGCTGGAAACGATGATGGAAGTCTTGTCGCGGCCGCTGGAGGGCACTTCGTCGCGCCCCACCACCAGGAAGCGGGTGGTGTTGTCGGCGTAGTCCTCGATATGCTCGGCGAGCTTTTCCAGGCCGTAGAGTTCCGCCGCCATATCCCCTGCCACAGCGGCGACTCCGGGTGTCGCCGCCGCCAGACGCGCGGCTTCACCGTTGCTGCTGACCGCTTCGCGCTCGGTATTGGGCCAGTGCAGGTCCAGCCAGTTGCGACACTGGGCCAGGGCCTGCTGGTGGGCACAGATTTTGGTCACGGCCATCTGCTCGGTACCCGGCGCCACCAGCAGGTGGTGGACAATGGGCATCTCTACCTCGCCGGATATCTTCAGGCGCGAATCCATGAAGTTGTCCAGGGTGTGGCTGACCATGCCCTCGGTGGAGTTCTCCACCGGCACCACCCCGTAGTTGCACTCGCCGGATTCCACCCGCGCGAACACGGCGTCGATGGTGTTCTGGGACACCGGGATGGCGGCGTGGCCAAAATGCTTGATGGTCGCGGCGTGGGTAAAGGTGCCCTCGGGGCCGAGGTAGGCCACCTGCAGGGGCTTTTCCAGCGCCAGGCAGGCGGACATGATCTCGCGGAAGATATGCGCCACGGTCTCGCCGGCCAGCGGGCCCTCATTGCGGTCCATGATGCGCTTGAGCACCTGGGCTTCCCGTTCGGGGCGGTAATACACGACCTCCCCCGGCGTTTCACCGCGCTCGCTGGCCGCCTGCATCTGCTCCAGCTTGATGTCCGCCACACGCTGGGCACAGCCCGCGCGGCGGCTGATCAGGGCCTGGATTTCACGGTCGATGGCATCGATATCGGCGCGAACTTCCTCGAGGGTGCGTTGATCAGCCATGGCGACGTTCGAAGTCCTGCATGTAGGCGATCAGGGCATCGACGGCGTCTTCGCCCACGGCATTGTAGATACTCGCGCGCATGCCGCCCACGGAGCGGTGGCCCTTGAGATTGAGCAGGCCGGCCTCGTCGGCCCCGGCAAGGAAGGCCTTGTCCAGGCTGTCATCCGCCAGGGTGAAGGGCACGTTCATCAGGGAGCGGCTCGCCACTTCCACCGGGTTGGCGTAGAAGTCGCTGCCATCGATTGCGGCGTACAGTTTTTCCGCCTTGCGACGGTTCAGGGCTTCCATCGCTGTCAGGCCGCCCTGCTGTTTCAGCCAGTCAAACACCAGGCCCGCCAGGTAGAGGGCATAGGTGGGCGGGGTGTTGTACATGGAGTCGTTCTCCGCCGCCACCTGCCAGTCGAGCATGGCGGGACAGATGGCGGAGGCGCGGCCGAGCAGGTCCCTGCGCACAATCGCCAGGGTGAGCCCGGCAGGGCCGATGTTCTTCTGGGCCCCGGCATAGATCACGCCGAACCTGGACACATCGATGGGCCGCGACAGAATGGTGGAGGACATGTCCGCCACCAGGGGCACATCGACGTCCGGCGTCCAGAAGTACTCAACACCGCCAATGGTTTCGTTTGGCGTGTAGTGCAGGTAGGCGGCGGCGCTGTCCAACTGCCAGGTATCGAAGGCCGGGATGGTGCTGAAGTTGGTGTCTTCGGAGGAGGCGACCACGTTTACCTGGCCGTAGCGCTTGCCCTCGGCGATGGCTTTTTTGGACCACTGCCCGGTGTTGACGTAGTCGGCGCTCTTTTTGTCGCCGAGCAGGTTGAGGGGCACGGCGGAAAACTGGGTGCTGGCGCCGCCCTGCAGGAACAGGACGGCGTAGTCGCCGGAGATGCCCAGCAGTTCGCGCAGGTCGGCCTCGGCGCGCTCGGCGATACCGACGATTTCGGGGCTGCGGTGGCTCATTTCCATGATGGAAAGGCCACTGCCCTGCCACTCGAGCATTTCGTCGCGGGCGGTTTGCAGGACGGCTTCCGGGAGGGCGGCGGGGCCGGCGCAGAAGTTGTATTTGCGGGTCATTTGTTTGGATTTCCCTAAAACACCACCATAAACCGGTGGAAACGCGTTGTTGTATCGGGCCGGACTTGCAGGTGCATTCTCGGGCACCCTGTAGTCCGGCGCAATCCGCGGGGGAAGGGTTCTGTGACACGCCGTGAATACGTCCATGTAGGCTCGTGCTCGACATCCATGTCTCACACGGTCACTGCACCCTCCCCCCGCGAATTACACCTCGCGCCCTGCCAACGGCAGGTACGAGGCACATTTCTAGTCGTCGCCGGAGTCGTCTGAAGGACCGTCTTCTGCGGCATTATCATCGCTATCGACCGGAGTATCTGCCACGGGGCCAGTGGCCTCCACAGTCTCCGAAGCTTCCAGCGCCTCGATCACCTCTTCTTCGTCAGGTTCCTCGATGCGCTCGACGCCCACCAGGAATTCGCCTTCCTTGGTGCGGATGATGCGCACCCCCTGGGTGTTGCGGCCCAACTCGGAGACTTCGTCGGCGCGGGTGCGCACCAGGGTGCCCTGGTTGGAGATGAGCATGAGCTGGTCGCCATCGAACACCTGCACGGCGCCGACCAGGCTGCCGTTGCGCTCGGTGGTGGCCATGGCGATGAGGCCTTTGGTGCCGCGTCCTTTGGTGGGGAACTCGGTCACCGGGGTGCGTTTGCCGTAGCCGTTCTCGGAGGCGGTAAGTACACGGCCGCCTTCCTGGGGAATGATCAGGGAGAGCATTCTGTGCCCTTCGCCCAGGGTGATACCGCGCACGCCCTTGGCGGTGCGGCCCATGGCGCGGACATGGGTCTCGCTGAAGCGCACGGCCTTGCCCTCGGAGGAGAACAGCATGATGTCGTTTTCACCGTTGGTAATGGCGGTGCCGACCAGGACGTCGCCCTCTTCCAGCTCCAGGGCGCGCAGGCCCACGCTGCGGCGACGGGAGAAGTCGGGCAGCGCGGTTTTCTTCACGGTGCCGTTGGCGGTGGCCATGAAGATGTAATAGCCCTCGGTGTACTCGTTGACCGGCAGGATGGAGGTGACGCGCTCGTCGTCTTCCAGCGGCAGCAGGTTGACCATGGGGCGGCCGCGGGAGTTACGCCCGGCCAGCGGGATCTGGTAGACCTTGAGCCAGTACACCTTGCCCATGTTGGTGAAGCAGAGGATGTTGGCGTGGGTGCTGGCAATCAGCAGATGCTCGACGAAGTCCTCGTCCTTGACCGCCAGGGCGGACTTGCCCATGCCGCCGCGGCGCTGGGCCTGGTAGTCGGACAGGGGCTGGGTCTTGGCGTAGCCGCCGTGGGAGATGGTGACCACCCGGTCTTCTTCGGTGATCAGGTCTTCCACGGTGAGGTCGTGCTGGGAGGCGGTGATTTCCGTCAGGCGCTCGTCGCCGTACTCGGTGACGATCTCTTCCAGCTCTTCGCGAATCACCAGCTTGAGGCGATCGGGGTCGGCCAGGATTTCCAGGTAGTCGGCAATCTCCGCCAGCTTCTCGCCGTATTCGTTGAGCAGCTTCTCGTGCTCGAGGCCAGTCAGGCGATGCAGGCGCAGGTCGAGGATGGCCTGGGCCTGAACCGGCGACAGATAGTATTTACCATCGCGCAGGCCGTACTGGGGCTCGAGGTCATCGGGGCGGCAGGCGTCGTCGCCGGCGCGCTCCAGCATGGCGGTCACGTCGCCGGGCACCCAGGCCTGGGCGATCAGTTTTTCCTTGGCTTCGGCGGAACTGGGGCTGGACCGGATCAGTTCGATGACCGGGTCGATATTGGCCAGGGCAATCGCCAGGCCCTCCAGGATATGGCCCCGCTCGCGGGCCTTGCGCAGCAGGTAGATGGTGCGCCGGGTCACCACTTCGCGGCGGTGGCGCAGGAAGGCCTCGATAATTTCCCGCAGGTTCAGCACCTTGGGCTGGCCGTCGACCAGCGCCACCATGTTGATGCCGAATACGGATTGCAGCTGGGTCTGGGCATAGAGATTGTTGAGCACCACATCGCCCATCTCGCCCCGGCGCAGCTCGATCACCACCCGCAGGCCGTCCTTGTCGGACTCGTCCCGAAGCTCGGTGATGCCCTCGATTTTCTTTTCCTTGACCAGCTCGGCGATGCGCTCGATGAGGCGCGCCTTGTTCAGCTGGTAGGGAATCTCGTGGATGAGGATGGTGTCCTTGCCCTTCTTCTCATCCGTGATCACCTCGGCCTTGGCGCGCACGTAGATGCGCCCGCGCCCGGTGCGATAGGCCTGGATGATGCCGGCGCGGCCGTTGATGATGGCCCCGGTGGGGAAATCCGGCCCCGGGATGTACTCCATCAGCTCATCCACGGTGAGGTCGGGATTGGCCAGCAGGGCCAGGCAACCGCCGACCACTTCTCGCAGGTTGTGCGGAGGGATGTTGGTGGCCATGCCCACGGCAATCCCGGAGGAGCCGTTGACCAGCAGCGTGGGCACCCGGGTGGGCAGTACTGCGGGAATGCGCTCGGTGCCGTCGTAGTTGTCGACGAAATCCACCGTTTCCTTGTCGAGATCCGCCAGCATCTGGTGGGAGATCTTGCGCATGCGGATTTCGGTGTAACGCATGGCCGCGGCGTTGTCACCGTCGATGGAGCCGAAGTTACCCTGCCCGTCCACCAGCATGTAGCGCATGGAGAAGGGCTGGGCCATCCGCACGATGGTGTCGTAGACAGCGGAATCACCGTGGGGGTGGTATTTACCGATCACGTCACCCACCACACGGGCGGACTTCTTGTAGGCCTTGTTCCAGTCGTTGCTCAGTTCGTTCATGGCGAACAACACGCGCCGGTGGACCGGCTTCAACCCGTCCCGGACATCGGGCAGGGCGCGCCCGACGATCACACTCATGGCGTAGTCGAGGTACGACTGTTTCAGCTCGTCCTCGATATTGACGGGCAGTATCTCTTTGGCTAATTCACCCATTTACAGCGAATTCCTTCAGCGAAAAGCGAGGTTTTATTCTCGGCGCGGGAGCGGAGCCAGAGGACGCTGATGCTGGCCTCGGCCGGCATTGCACGGCCCCCGACGCAAACCCGCGATTATACGGAAGAACCCCTTCAGCCGCCATGTTTTTGCCGTTTTGCCCCCAACCCGGGGCGGCGGCGGGCCATTTACGGTTATACTGCCGCGCTGGCGCATTCGGCGCCGCAGGAAAAAGGCGCCGGCGCGGAACAGGCGCCTGTTTTTTAACCGATTATCGACCAGGTGCGGCCGCCCAGGCGCCCCGGAATGAGCACATGAGCAGCCCCGGCAAGATTGCAGACGTCCTCCTCCACCCCGACTGGATCATCCCGGTGCAACCGGCGGGAGAGGTGCTCACCGGCCACAGCCTGGCCATGCGCGACGGCCGTATCGTCGCCCTGGCGCCGCGGGCGGAGCTTGCCGGCTGGCAGGCACAGGAAGAGCTGGAATTACCGGGGCAAGTCCTGCTGCCCGGGCTTATCAATGCCCACGGCCACGCCGCCATGAGCCTGCTGCGCGGCTACGCCGACGACCAGCCGCTGATGCCCTGGCTGGAACAGCACATCTGGCCGGCGGAGGCCGCCCATGTCAGCGCCGAGTTCGTCGCCGACGGCACTGAACTGGCGATGGCGGAAATGATCCGCTGCGGCACCACCACCTTCAGCGACATGTATTTCTTTCCGGAAGCGGCGGCCGAAGCGGTGCAGGCCGCCGGCATGCGCTGCCAGCTGTCCATCCCCGTCATCGGCTTCCAGACCGCCTGGGCGCGGGATGCCGGCGAATGCATCAGCAAGGGGCTGGCGCTGCGCGACAGCCTCAAGCACGACGAGCGCATCAGCGTGGTTTTCGGCCCCCACGCCACCTACACCGTGCCGGAGGCCGACCTGGCACGGGTCGCCACCCTCGCCGCCGAGCTGGACCTGCCGGTCCAGATTCACCTGCACGAAACGGCAGCGGAAGTGCTGCAGGCGGTGGAGGCCACCGGCGAGCGCCCCATTGATACCCTGGACCGCCTCGGCCTGTTGAGCCCCCGCGCCCAGTGCGTGCACATGACCGATCTCGGCCAGCAGGACATCGAGCTGCTGGTCGCCACCGGGGCCCATGTGGTGCACTGCCCGCGCTCCAACATGAAGCTGGGCTCGGGGATCTGCCCCAGCGAAAAACTCCGTGCGAGCGGCATCAACCTGGCCCTGGGTTCGGACGGCGCAGCCAGCAATAACAGCCTCAACCTGTTCGCGGAGATGCAGGCCGCGGCCCTGCTGGCCAAGGTCAGCGACGCCGATGCCAGTGCCCTGCCCGCGGCTGCCGTGCTGGAAATGGCGACCCTCGGCGGCGCCCGGGCGCTGGGCATCGACGAGCAGGTGGGCAGCCTGGAAGTGGGCAAACTGGCCGACATCATCGCCGTGGATCTATCCGGGCCGGCCACCCAGCCGGTGCACAACCCGCTGTCGCAGGTTGTCTATGCCTGTAACGGCAGTGAGGTCAGCCACAGCTGGGTGGGCGGTCGCCCCCTGCTGCGCGACCGCCAGCTCACCACCATCAATACCAGCGCCCTCGCCAGCCGGGTACAGGACTGGCGCGGGCGCATCGCAACACACAGGAACAGTGCGGCATGAGCCAACAGCAAACTGAAACCCGGGATACGGCGGGGGCACAGAACGTGGACCCCGAGGAAATCGCCAAGTTCGAGGCCCTGGCGTCGCGCTGGTGGGATCGCAACAGCGAATTCCGCCCCCTCCACGACATCAACCCACTGCGCGCCAATTTCATCGACCAGCACTCGCCGGTCGGCGGCAAACGACTGGTGGATGTCGGCTGTGGCGGCGGCATCCTGGCGGAGGCCATGGCCCAGCGCGGAGCGAGTGTCACCGGCATCGACATGGGCGAGGCGCCGCTGGCCGTCGCGCGCATCCACCAACTGGAATCCGGGGTGGAAGTCGACTACCGCCAGAGCACGGCGGAGTCGCTGGCGGAATCAGAACCGGGGGCTTTCGATGTCGTGTGCTGCCTGGAAATGCTGGAACACGTACCGGACCCGGCCTCTGTCGTGGCCGCCTGCGCCGAGCTGGCGCGCCCCGGCGGCAGCCTCTACTTCTCCACCATCAACCGCAACCCCAAGGCCTTCGCCTTCGCCATTGTCGGCGCCGAGTACCTGCTGAAACTGCTGCCCGCCGGCACCCACGAATACAGCAAGTTCATCAAGCCTTCGGAACTGGCGGGCTGGATCCGCGACGCCGGCCTGCTGCTGCGCGAGACCACCGGCCTCACCTACAACCCGCTCACAAAGCACTACCGCCTGCACCCGACGGACGTCTCGGTGAACTACATGCTGCGTGCGGAGAAGCCCCTTTGAGCGCGCGCAAGCAGCCGCTGGAGGCGGTATTGTTCGATCTCGACGGCACCCTGATCGACACCGCCAGCGAATTCGTGGTGGTGGTGCAGGCCCTGCGCGCCGAACACGACCTGCCGCCGCTGGAAGAGCAGCGCATCCGCGCCTCGGTGTCCAACGGTGCACGGGCGCTGGTACAGCTGGCCCTGGGCATCGACGAATCAGCGGCTGAATTCGAGCGCAAGCGCCTGCGCCTGCTGGATCTCTACAGCGAGGTGCTCGGCACCACCGCCGTGCCCTACCCCGGCATTGCCGAACTGCTGGTGGAACTCGGCGAGCGCGGCATTGGCTGGGGAATATCCACCAACAAACCGCGGGCCTATACCGAGCCCCTGCTGGCAGCGCTGGCGCTGAGCCCCGCCGCCGGCAGCGTGGTCTGCCCGGACGATGTCAAAGAGCGCAAACCCCATCCGGAATCTCTCTACCTGGCCTGCCGCCAGCTCGGCTGCAGTCCGGCGCGCACCATCTACATCGGCGATCATCGCCGCGACATCGAGGCCGGCCGTCGCGCCGGCATGCGCACCATCGCCGCCCTTTACGGCTATATCGAGGCGGACGACGACCCCGGCAGCTGGGGGGCAAACGCCTCGGTTGCCTGCAGCACCGAGTTGCAGGGCCTGATCATTTAGCATGCAAAGTCCGGTTTGATGCCGGCTGCGAGGATTGTTTTGAACCCGACTACCACCGCTCCCGCCGATTACCAACCACGCCCCGACCTGCTTGCGGGCAAAAAAATCCTGGTCACCGGCGCCGGCGACGGCATTGGCCGCGCCGCAGCCGAGGCCTACGCAGCCCACGGTGCCACCGTAATCCTGCTGGGGCGCACGGTCGAAAAACTGGAAACGGTCTACGATGCCATCGAGGCCGCGGGCCACCCGCAGCCGGCGATCTTTCCGCTGGACCTTGCCAGCGCCGAAGAACCGTCCTATCGGGAACTGGCCCAGGCCATTGAGGAAAACTTCGGCCACCTCGACGGCCTGTTGCTCAACGCCAGCGTGCTCGGCGAACGTCGCCCGATCGACAGCGCCACCTGGAGAGCCTGGGAAGAAGTGATGCAGGTCAACGTCAACGCCCAGTTCCTGCTGACCCGCTACCTGCTACCCCTGTTGCAGCGTGCCCCCGACGCATCGCTGATCTTTACCTCCTCCGGTGTCGGTCGCCGCGGCAAGGCTTTCTGGGGCGCCTATGCGGTCTCCAAATTCGCTACCGAAGGCCTGATGCAGGTGCTGGCGGCGGAGCAGGAAAACACCTCCAGGGTGCGGGTAAACAGCCTCAACCCCGGCGGCACCAACACCGCCATGCGCCGGGCCGCCTACCCGGCGGAGAACCCCGCAAGCAATCCCGCACCGGCAGACATCATGCACGCCTACCTTTACCTGATGGGCGAAGACAGCGCCGGCGTTCACGGACAGGCCGTTAACGCCCAGGGCTGAGCGGGCGCACTGAGCAAGCCGGCGGGTATCTTCGCTCCCCTTACCGCCACTTCATAAAATACAATCGTCATTGTTTTTTTAAATACGCACTGATAATCTTGCTGCTTGATGTACGGAGCCCATAGCCGCCGGCTGCCTATACCGATAATTGAACTGGCCCAAAGCCAGCAGGAGCCAACCGATGACCAGCGCCCTATTACAGTCCGACCTCCAGTGCCCTCCCAAGCACCCGGAACCCGAGTTGCGAGGCTCGCCGGTAACCGCCGATCGCTATACCTGCCCGGACTATCTTCGCCGCGAGCTGCAGCAGATGTGGAACCGGGTATGGAACATCGGCGGGGTCGCCTACCAGATGCCGGATCACGGCGACTACCTGATGACAGAACTCGGCCACGAGTCCATCATCATGATGCGCCAGGAAGACGGCGTAGTGCGCGCCTTCCACAATTCCTGCCCGCACCGCGGCACGCGCATTACCGAGGCGCCAGAGGGCCACACCAAGCGCTTTCAGTGCCCCTACCACGGCTGGCAGTTCAATACTGAGGGCATTGTTACCGCGGTGCCGGACGAGGAGGACTTCCCCCAGGGCAGCCCCTGCGGCAAAGCGCGCCTCAAGGAAATTCGCTGCGAGGAGCGGTTTGGCTTCATCTGGTTCAACCTGGACGAAGACGCCCCCTCACTGAAGGACTTTCTCGGTGAAACCGTGGTGCAGGAACTCGAATCCTATCGCTGCGAGGAAATGGTGCGCGTGCTGGATATGACCGCAGAGGCCGAGTGCAACTGGAAGATCATCACCGACAACTTCAACGAGGCCTATCACGTCAAGACCCTGCACCCGGAGCTGATCCCCTATATTGCCGCAGACTACGAGGACTGCCAGTTCGACCTCCTCGAGAACGGCCACAATCGCGGCTGGTTCCCGGCCTTCCTGCCATCGAAGCAGTTCTCCTCTGACACCATCGATGAGCCCCTGGTGAGTATGGTGGCCAGCTGGGGTATCGACAGCAACGAATACATTGGTCGCGACAGCTGGAAGAAGCTGCGCGTCGATGTGCAGAACAGGAAACGCGAACAGAGCAAGGAAAAAGGCTACCTGCACTACGAGCACCTGGCGGACTACCAGCTCACCGATTACGTGATCTACAACATCTTTCCGAACAACGTCCTGACCGCGGGCCCCGATGGTATGCAGCTGCTGCGACCGCGCCCGCACCCCACCGATCCGGGCAAGTGCCTGTTTGATCACTGGTGGCTGGTGAACAAGGTCGAAGGCCAGGACACCACCCCCTCCCCCGCCGGTGGCCCGGACCTGCCGGTGGAAGACGCCGAGCACGAGTATGTCCGCTACGGCGAAAAGACCCTCGGCACCACCGCCGACCAGGACCTGAGCGTGGGCAATGCCCAGCAACGGGGCCTGGCATCGGCCGGATTCCAGGGCTACTACCTGCCTCACCAGGAGCGGCGCGTGCAGCACTTCCACGAGGTGCTGGATGATTACATGGCTGAGTAAATTGGCGACTATGCCGGCGCCTGTACCTGCGGGCCGGCATTCACCCGCTACCAGGCGCAAATAATGAACAATGACTCGCAGGCACTCCGCCCCCACGTCGACCGTCTGGCGGGGCACCACATACTGGTCACCGGAGCCGCGTCCGGACTGGGCCTGGCCATCGCCCGGCGGATTGTCGCCGAAGGCGCTCGCGTGGCAATTTGCGACCTGGACGCGGCAGGTGCGGAAGCGGCCGCGGAGACGCTGGGAGACATGGCGATCGCCATACCACTGGACGTGACCAGCGAAGGCGACTGGCAGCGCTGCTGCGACCAGGTTCGCAGCCAGTGGGGCCGGCTGGATGGCGTGGTCAACAACGCCGGCATTACCACCATGGGATCGATAGAGGAACTCGATGTCGCGGACCTGCGGCACGAGCTCGAAGTCGATGTGATCGGTGTCTTTCTCGGCTGCAAGGCCGGCATAGCATTGATGAAAACCACGGGAGGCTCCATCGTCAACATGTCGTCCGCGGCCGGGCTGAAAGCCGATCCCGACCTGGTGGGCTACAATTCCGCCAAGGCGGCAGTGACGATGATGACCAAATCCGTGGCGCTGCACTGCGCCCGTTCCGCATACGGCATCCGCTGCAACAGCGTACATCCCGGTATCATTCGCACGCCGATCGTGGACAAGGTCCTGTCCCAGGTCGAGGATCCCGAGGCGACACTCGCCGCTTTTCTCTCGGTACACCCGATAGGGCGTATGGGCACACCGGAGGACATCGCCGCAATCACCGCCTACCTGCTATCTGACGAATCGCGCTTCGCGACCGGGGCGGCTTTCTCAATCGACGGCGGTATGACAGCTCTGTAGCACAGAGAGGATGAGGTGTTCCCATGAACGAGAGAGTTAACGCTTCAGATGCGTCCTGGCTGATGATGGAGAGCCGCGAGCGCCCCATGCATGTCGCCACGCTGCTGATCTACACGCTGCCGACCAACGCCGGTGACAACTACATGCATGATCTGGTCGCAGCGCTGCGCGACTCAACAGACTTCGCCGACCCCTTCAATCGCCGCCTGCAAAACCCGGCACTGCGCGTACTCTCCCCACCGACCTGGATCCGCGACTACGACCTCGACATGGAATTTCACGTGCGCCATCACGCCCTGCCAAGACCGGGCGGCGAACGGGAGCTGGGCATGCTGATTTCACGCCTGCACAGTAATCCCATGGACCTGGCGCGCCCCCTGTGGGAATACCACGTCATCGAGAATCTGCAGGACAACAGCTTCGCCGTCTACTTCAAGATGCATCACTCCATGGTCGACGGTATCGCCGGCATCCGCATGCTGCAGCGGTCCATGTCCACCAGCCCGGAGGACGTGGATACGCCTGCCTTATGGAGCGCCCATGCCCCCAGCGCCGGCATGAAGCTGAAGCCGCATCGCTCTGTATTCCATACACTGCGTTCGCTGCCAGGCACTGTGGCGTCCTTCGCCAACGTCGGGCGCGGTCTCGTCAAGCTATTGCGCGCTTCGCAGCAGGCCGATGACCACGTGGTGCTGCCGTTCCAGACACCGGTCTCCATCCTCAATCACCGCATCCAGGGCCAGCGACGCTTTGCCACGCAGCTCTACCAGTTCGACCGCATCAAGCGCCTGTCTAAACTGGCCGAGTGCACGGTGAACGACATCATACTTGCACTCTGTGCGGGCGCCCTGCGGACCTTCCTCAAGGAACTGGGTGCGCTACCCGGGCGACCTCTTACCGCCGGCATTCCGGTGTCCCTGCGCACAGCGGATGACCAGGGAGCAGGCTCGGCCGTCAGTTTCATCATCGCCGACCTCGCCACCAACGTGGCCGACCCAATGCGCCGACTGCAGGCAATCGCCACTTCCACCCGGGGTGCCAAGGCGGTGCTGCAGGGCCTGCCACGTGATTCCATCGAAAAATTTTCCATGGCCCTTATGACGCCATACGGCCTGCAGATGATTGCCGGCCTGGAAGGCAGGACCCGTCCGGTCTTCAACGTCACCGTGTCCAATGTACCCGGGCCACAGGAACCCCTGTATTTCCGCGGCGCGCGACTGGAAGCCATGTACCCCGTTTCGGCGGTTACCCATGGGCAGGCGCTCAATATCACCTGCTACAGCTATGCCGGCACCATGACCTTCGGATTCTCCGGTTGCCGGGACACGCTGCCACACATGCAGAAACTGGCGATCTACACCGGCCAGGCGCTGGAGGAACTGGAAGCGATCTACCTTCCCCGTGCCAATCGCACAGCGGCAGCGTCCGGGGCGAAGAAAACGGCGGCCACCCGCCCTCGCCCCAAAGCCGCCAGCAGCGGTTCCGGCACGGCTTCAAGCACCCACAAAAAAGCGAACTGAACGACAGGATACGAACGTCACATGGTAAAAATCACCTACATTGAACACGATGGCAGAACCTTCGAGGTCGACGCGGAAATCGGCTCCACTGTCATGCAAACCGCTGTCGACAACGGCATCGAAGGCATCGTGGCCGAGTGCGGCGGCGCCTGCAGCTGCGCCACCTGCCACTGCTACATCGACGAAGCCTGGGTTGAAACCGTGGGTGAAGCCAATCAGCTGGAACAGCAGATGCTTGGCTTTACCGTGGAACCCAGGGACAACAGCCGCCTGGGCTGCCAGATTGATATTACCCAGGAACTGGACGGCCTGGTGGTTAGACTGCCTGAAGCCCAGTTCTAGGCGCCCGTCGGGCGCAAGACTTCCTCAATCGCCCAGCCGCACCAGGCACTTGCCGCGCGAACGGCCGTGCATCATGTCGCAGAACGCTTCTGGCACGCTGCCCAGGCCTTCATAGGTGTTCAGGAAGCCGCGCACCTCGCCCGCTTGCAGCCAGCCCATCAGCGCTCCCATGGCTTCGCCAAAGCGATCGGCGTAATCGGAAAACATAAAACCGGAGGCGGTGGCACGCTTGGTGATCAGTTCCCAGGCGTTGTAGACCGGTTCTGGCTGGTCGCGTTCGTACTGGGCAATTGCGCCACAGAGGACCAGACGCGCGCGCTCACGCAGGTGGCCAAGCGACGCGTCCAGCACACTGCCGCCGACATTGTCGAAGAAAATATCCAGCCCGTCGGGAGCAGCCTCCCGCAGCGCGGCGGGGAGATCCGGGTAGCGCTCCCGGCTGAGCGCGCGGTGATAGCCCACCTCCTCTTCCAGCCAGCGCGCCTTGGTCTCGCTGCTGGTCAGACCGATGCAGTAGCAGCCCTGCAGCCGCCCCAGTTGACCCACCACAGTGCCGACGGCACCGCCCGCGGCACTCACCACCAGCACCTCGCCCGCGACTGGACGGCCGACCTCCAACAGGCCGAAATAGGCGGTCATGCCGGTGGGCCCCAGGGTGGCCATGTACTCTTCCACCGGTACCCTCGGGTCGAGGGTGAGCGGGGAGCAGAGATCCGAGCCGTCCAGCAGGCTGTATTCTTCCCACGCGGTGCGCGCGTTAACCACAGTGCCCACCGGATAGTCGGCATGCTCGCTCGCCACCACCCGGCCGAGCACAATACTCTGCACCGGCGTTTCCAGCGCCATGCCCGGCAGATAGTTGTCCCCGGCGCCTTCATTCATCCACTGCCGGAACCCCGCATCCATCGACAGCACCAGGTTGCGCGTAACGAACTGACCGGGGTCAGGCTCTGGTACCGGGATATCCCGTATCGCGAAGTCTTCCGGCGTGATTTCGCCACGCGGGAAGCGCGCCAGCACGACAGCTTGATTACTGGTCATAATAAACCGTTACCCCATATCCGATTTAAATTCTTCGACCGTGAAACTGCGCAGGCTGCACGGACCGAACAGCGTGGCCTCAGCCCCGGCGATCTCGCGCGCCGGATCAGCGTTAGCATTCTGGTCACCGGCACGGCCTACGCCATCTCGTCGGGCGTGGGTATGCGACGCAGCGTCTGCCCGGCGGACACGTCGATCACCTGGCCAGTCACAAAGGCTTCGTCGGACAGCAACCACAGCGCGGTATTGGCCATGTCCTCCGTGGTCGGGAATCGCCCCAGGGGCATTTCCTTCAGGAAGGCCGCCTTGACACTGGGGACTTCCATATAGCCGGCGGTCATCGCACTTGGGGTAAAGCCCGGCGAGAGGGAGTTGACGCGAATGTTTTGCGGGCCGTATTCAACCGCGGCCACACGCACCACCTGGTCCGCGCCCTTCTTGGTGCCCGAATAGGCAGCCAGCCCCGGCGGCGCGAGGATCGCGGTCTGCGATGAGGCGGTGACAATGGAGCCCCCGTCTGGCATATGGGCCGCCATGTGTTTGATAAACAGGGCCGTGCCAATGAAATGTACATCACAGCATTGCTGCAGGGTTTCCCGGGTCATTTCGGCAATCGGGCCACCCGCTTCCACCCCGGCGAAGTTTATCGCCCCGTCCAGGCGGCCGTAGCTGTCCACGGCTCTTTGCGCCAACGCCTCGACCTGGGCCTCGTCACTGATATCGCAGGCCATGGCAATCGCGCCCAGGGGCTCGGCCACCGCCTTTACGCGGTCCTCCCGGCGCGCCGCCAGCACCAGTTTGGCGCCTTCGGCGTGCAAGCGCCGGGCGGTCGCCGCACCCATGCTGCGCTCGTCCGAAGCACCGATGATCACCACCACCTTGTCCTGCATTCTGCCGGCCATATTTACTCTCCTGTTGACCTGTGTCGTATTGCCCGGTTTGCCACGCGCATCACGCAGATTCCCAGAAACGGTACACCGGATCGTTCCTGCCGAAACAGCCGCGGCTGTCCAGGGCGGCGTACATGCCGTCGCTCTGGAAGCTGGTGGGCAAGTTCATGTTCCAGTCGGCCACGAAGGTGTGGCTGCGGATTTTCCAGCTGCCATCGCGTCGCTCGAATTCATTGACGTAGCGCCCGCCGGTGACAGTGTCCGTGCCGCCCGCTGTCATGTGCGCTATGACATAGGCCTCGCCCACCGCGTGTTCGCCCTCCACCTTCACCCACTCATTGGCGATCGAGTGAAAGCAACGCACCAGGTTTTCGCTCACAGAGCGGGTGATCTCGCGAGCGAATTCCGGCCCGGAGCCATTGAAGGCGCCCGATACCACGGTTGAATCCGGGAGGAAGATCGAGCCCAGCAATTCACTATCGGCGCGATCCACCCCGCGGGCGTAGGCCATTAACAGATCGTGCACGGCAAGCTTCGCCAGAGCCTCATCGAGCTGGGCATCGCGATTGTCGGCAGACATGGTTTTCTCCTGTGTTTTGATCCGTGCCAGTCCCAGGGCCAGCAGGGTGCGGCCGGGATCAGCCTCGGCGTGCCCGCCTCTCGGTACGAAGTTGGCTAGCAGGGCGGAGGTACCCGGCCAGGCGGACTGCCCGGGGCGATTGATGTTCCAGTCCATGACGTAGCGCCGGTGATCGAGCCGCCACTCCCCACGGCGGCGGCTGAGACGATCGAGGTAGCGACCGCCGATCAAGCGCTGCACCCCCTGCCCGTCTTCTTCGCCTTCAGCACAGGCCAGCACGTAAGTCTCGGAGAGAGCCCTCTCCCCGAGGATCTGTACCCAGGGGGGACTGCTGCGATGCAGGGTGACAGGCCCCTGGCGCTGGGCGCTACTCAGGATGGGGACAAATTCACTGGCCGCGCCCTTGAAGAAGCCGTAGTCGACTTCGCCATCGTCATGGTAGGCGGCGGCCAGCAGCCCTTCATCCGCCCGGTCGACGCCCTGGCTGTGCAGGGCGAGTGCCTGCCGCACACCCTGGACGGCGAGCAGGTTTTCACCGTCATACTGCGTTGCCATTGCTTCCTCCTAGGCCATCATGCCGCCACCGATGGTAAAGATTTCACCGTGGCAGTAAGGCGCCTCGTCACTCAGAATCCAGGCACCCATTGACGCGACCTCATCTGCAGTCGCGTAGCGTCCGAGCGAGGATCCGGCCTCCACCGCAGCCCGTACCTGAGTCGCCTCCAGACCACTGGCGGCCCCCATGCTCTGCTCCAGGGAGTGCGCCATGCGGGTATCCACCATGCCGGGGCACAGCACATTGACGCGAATACCCTGCGAACCGACCTCCCGTGCCAGGCAACGGCTGATGCCGACCACAGCGTGCTTGGAGGCGTTGTAGATTGAAGTGGTGGCGTTTCCCGTCAGACCGGCGATGGAGGAGACCATCAGGATGCCGCCTGAGCGGCCGCTCGCCTGCAGATGTTTCACAATCGCCTGGGAGCAAAGGAACATACCGCGCACGTTCACGTCGAAGACGCGCTCGTACTCGGCTTCCGAAAAATCCGCCACCATGGCGGCCCTGCACTCCACCCCCGCACCGAGAAACGCCAGATCCAGTGCGCCAAAGGACTCGACGGCGGCATCGATACAGGCCGCAGCGCCTTCGGCCCGCCTCAGGTCGACATCGACTCGACGCACCCTCTCGCTTTCGGCAAAGGACAGGGACTCCGTATTGAGATCAGCGGCTACAACGTTTGCCCCCTCATCCAGAAAGCGCCGGCAGGTCGCACTGCCGATACCCCCGGCAGCGCCTGTCACCAGAACAGTTTTTCCTTGCAACCCGGATAACATCGTTGAGGACTCCCATTCAGTTATGTCATTTATTGAACATCGGGATCCAGATGGCTTCACCATCTCGGGATGCGGAGTGTGCCACACCCGCCAGGATATAACAAACAGCTTCGACTGTTTTTATAAGATACAAAAGTTGTTAAAAAACAGTGTTGACTGTTTTTGTAATTTGGCTATTCTTCCGTCACTGGCATTGCGCCAGTCGCATAATCATAAATCAACCAGCCCGGGTGCCACCTGAGCTTTGCGTCAGAGGAACAACACAATGCGCACTAACTCCCGCAACCGCCTGCCCATCGCCTGCGCCGTCACCGCAGCCCTGGGTGGGCCGCTGCCCGCCTATGCCCAAATGGCCCTCGAAGAAGTCGTGGTCACGGCGCGCAAGAAAGAGGAATCCATCCAGGACTCGCCTGTCGCAGTCAGCGCGGTGAGCAAGGATACGATCGATGCGTCCTTCCTCGGCGATGCTACCGGCATCGTACAGTATTCACCCAACCTGATTTTCGACGACATCTCCGCCGGCACGCCCAATGGCGGCGGTATCGCGATTCGCGGTATCAGCTTCCAGGACGTGGAAAAGACCTTCGACCCCACCGTGCTGATCCATCTTGATGGTGTTCCCCTGGGTACGAACTCCGGCAATGCCATGAGTCTGCTCGATGTCGAGCGCATTGAGGTATTGCGCGGCCCCCAGGGAACCCTGTTCGGCAAGAACGCCGTCGGCGGCGTGATCAATATCCATCGAACCAAGCCCATCGCGGGCCAGTGGGCCGGCAAGGTCCGGGCGCGTGCTGAACGGTACGACGCCTACGGCCTCGAAGGCGTACTGAACGTCCCGCTTGGAGACAATGCTGCGGTCAAGCTCAACCTGGCCCAGGTAGAAAAAGCCGGGTATTTCGAGAACATCACCACCGGCAAGGATGAAGGTGATTCCACCGAGGACCGCTACGGCATTCACCTGCTGTGGGACATCTCCGATACCTTCCGTGCGGAAGTACAGTACAACAGCTATGAACAGGACGGCACGCTGGCCCCAATGCTGTCCATCAGCGGCCCCCAGGCGACACTTTGCCAGGGCTTCGGCGCCTGCGCCGTGAGCGATGACAAACCGCTGTCGGGTGACCGCCGCAAAGGCGCCGGCGACCTGGAACAGGACTTCGAACTGGACAGCGAGGACTACCAGGTAGACCTGAACTGGGAGATCAACAGCGACCTCAGCGCAGTACTGGTGGCCGCCCACCGCGAGATGGACGAAGTAAGTTTCCTCGATTTCGACGGTTCTCCGACCGAGATCTTCCACGCCTATCGCCCCAATAGCTACGAGCAGGACAGCCTGGAGCTGCGCTTTGACTACGACGCCGGCGACGCCCTCAGTTTTACCGCCGGCTATTTCAACTGGCAGTCCGAACTGACCGACTGGGTCAACGAAACCGATATCTCCCTGTTTATTGGTGTCCCTGTCGAGGCCTGTGGTTTTGACGGTGTGCCCTGCTCGCTACAAACCGCCGAGGCCTCATCCGACTCGGACTCGGTTTTCTTCGAGGGTGATTACCGCCTGAGCGACGAATGGATTGTTACCGCCGGCGCGCGCTGGATCGAGGAAACCAAGAAACTGACCAAGACCACGGAGTTGCCGGTATTCGGCCTGGTCCAGCTGCCCACCACCACCGGGGAGCGTACCGATGACGACATCATCTATCGTCTCGGTCTGCGCTGGGAGCCCACCGACGATCTGATGCTGTACACCACCTACTCCACCGGCTTCCGCAGCGGGGGTTTCAGTATCCGGGCCAGCTCTCCGGAAATCGTAGGGGCAGGTTTTGAGCCCGAGCAGGTCAGCAACTTCGAGATCGGGATCAAGTCCACCGCCTTCGAGAATCGCCTGCGCTACGCCCTGACTGCCTTCTACATGGAGTACGACGACATGCAGCAGGAGGTAAACATCCCGCTACCGGGGGTGGGACAGGGTAACCAGGACGCGGTGCTCAATGTTGGCTCCGCCACCATTCAGGGCCTGGAACTCGAACTGTCGGCCATCATCAATGACTACTTCAGTGTCGACTTCAACGGCGGCTACCTGGACGCGGAATACGACGAGTTCACCGGCCGCATATTTGGTGACGGCGCACTGACGGACGACAACTCCTATCTGCCCATGCGCCGGGCACCGGAATTTACCTACACCGCTGCGTTGAATTACCTGCAGGACGTTGGCAACGGCGCCTTGACCGGTCGGTTGTCCTACAACTGGCGCGATGACTATGCCGGTACTGTCACTGACTTTCCCGGCACTCACGTGGATGCCTACGGTGTGCTCGACGCCTCATTGAGCTACCAGTTCGGCAACTGGCGCGTCGGCGTATTCGGTCGCAATCTGACCGACGAGGATGAATACAGCCACACCTTCGTGGTAGCTCCCAATTCAGACGGGTCATCCCTGTTCGGCTTTGCAACCCCCCGCCCGCCCCGCACCTATGGCGCGGAGCTGGTCTACACCTTCGGCGACTATTGAGGCTCTCGCCACCCCCTGACCGGGGTACTCATACCGGGTCCCGGTAATTGTGGCACCTTCCCGGCCCTCTGCGGCCGGGTTTTTTTATCCCGGCCAGTTGCGTCCCTGATGTACAGGAGGAAATAACGTCATGAACGGGCATTCACCAGGTTACGACTACATCGTGGTTGGCGCCGGGTCAAGCGGCTCCGTCCTTGCCAATCGCCTGTCGGAAAACCCATCGCACCGCGTATTGCTGTTGGAAGCCGGCGGCAATAATGACCATTTCCTGATCCGCATGCCCAAGGGCATTGCCCGGATCGTCAACGACCCGCACCTTATCTGGTCCTACACCGCGGGCAATGAAAGCGCCGGAGACAGGCCCGAGGTGTGGATCCGGGGTCGCGGACTGGGCGGTTCCTCGGCCATCAACGGCATGATCTGGTCGCGCGGTCAGCCGGCCGACTACGAGGCCTGGGAGGCGGCCGGTTGCGAGGGCTGGAACTGGACCAGCATGAACAGCGCACTCAAGGCGATTGAAGACCACGAGCTTGGCGCGGGAAACTACCGCGGCAGTGGCGGGCCAGTCCACATTACCGCGGGCGGGCACTACCGCTATCCGCTAACGGAGGACATGCTGAACGCCGGTGAACGCTTCGGCCTGACGCGCAGCGCTGATCTCAACGACCTGCACGGGCCACGCATCGGCTACTACAGCCATAATGTCCGCAATGGCAGACGCGACGGCGGTGCCGCGGCCTTTATCACTCCGGCAAAGGCACGCGACAACCTGGACATCGTGACCCATGCGCTGGCAGAGCAAATCCATTTCGACCAGGGACGAGCCGTTGGCATTACTGCACAAGTGGCCGGGATGACACGAGATTTCGACTGCGCCGGAGAAATTATCGTGTGCGGTGGCGCGCTTGAGAGCCCACTCCTGCTGCAGCGTTCCGGCATTGGTCCCGCCGACGTACTGCAGGCCGCCGGCGTGGATGTGCTGTGCGACAGCCCTGACGTCGGACGCAATCTGCAGGAACACCTCGGCTTCTCGATGATGTTCCGCACCCGCCCCTGCGGCGGCAATAACCACCACTACCGCTGGCCGCACTTGTTATGGAGCGTGCTGCAATACCAATTGCTGGGCAGGGGCCCGATGACCACCGGCCCCTTCGAGGTAGGTGCATTCACCCGCGTCGGTTCCAACGATGGCCCGCCCAATCTGCAACTGTTTATGGCAGGCTATAACTTCGCACTGAGTGACGACAAACACCCGGTGCCACTGTCGACTATCGATCCCGAACCGGGCCTGACCATTTACGGGCAGCTGCTACAACTGGAGAGCCGGGGTTCTATCACAATTCGAGACGGCGAAGCATCCACCCCTCCTTCAATCGAACCCAACTGGCTGGAACACGAGGAGGATCGCCGCCAGGCCATAGACACGGTACGACGCATCCGCGAGCTGGCCGCGCAACCCTCGCTGGCGCAGCATATCGTGAAAGAAATGGTGCCCGGAGCGGACTGTCAGAGCGACGAAGACATAGTGGAAGCGTTCCGGGCAAAAGCCATGTGCGGTCTGCACGCCACAGGCACCTGCAGAATGGGCGGAGACAGTGACGCTGTCTGCGACTCGCAGCTGCGGGTCAGGGGAGTCGAGGGCCTGCGGGTCGCGGATTGCTCGGTGATGCCGGGACCGATCTCGGGCAACACCAATGCGCCGGCAATGGCACTGGGGTACCGTGCGGCGGACCTGATTCTGAAAGACGCTGGCCGACCGTGATGAACCTGGCCAGCACTCACACCGAGTGCACTTTTCCCGAAATCCGCTCCAGTTCCATGGCTGAAAAAAGATATCCAGCAGGCGTTCCGGATCGTCGTGCCAGCACACCAGCTGACGAACCGATGAACAACACCCGCTACCCGACTGATGCGGAGAACCCGGGATTCTCGGGGAAAGACCGATACGGGATGCCATAACCCCGAGCGAACATTGCGAGGTCTGCCTCGAACTGTCGCGCCTCTCCCCCCTCACCAAGAGACACGCCGAACAGCGGGCGAAATCCTTTTGAAAATACCAGGATAAACGTCAGCACAGCGTGCTGTACGACACTTTCTTCCATCCACCCACGAGCAGACAATCCCTGAAAAAAAGGCCGCAAATCGCCACCGATAACGGCAATCATCTTTGCACGCGCCTGCTGACAGACCTCGGGGTGGCGCGGTGTCTCGGCAATCATCAACCGGGTAACCTCAATATGCACTCGCGACTGATAGGTGCGACTGACCGCCTCCGCCGCCTTGCGCAGGCTTTCACCCGGGGTATCGGGATTCAACTGCAAACCGGACAGGTCAGCGAATAGCTTCTCAGCGGCATCGGCTATAACCGCCTCGAAGAGCGCGTACTTGTCGACGTAGCGACGATAAACCGTGACTTTCGTTACATTGGCGCGCCGGGCGATCCGCTCTATCGTCGCTTTGCCCAACCCGCGCTCAAAAAACTCTTCCCGCGCAGCATCCAGCACCTCCTGCTCTCGCTCTGAAGAGAGCTGATTCGGCGCCCGGCGACGAGGCTGCGTTCTGGCCACAGATTTTCACCCATTTCAGTTAGACGGAGACTCATGAGTATCACCTGACAGCCCGTCGCAGCCAACTATTTACAATCAAAAAAACATACATAACTGCTTTTATTTGAATGAACTGTTTGGTACATTTTAGAACTGATAATTAGCAGGCAGCAGCCAATTCGCGGGAATGCCTTATGAAGCCGGAACACACGGTCGCCCCAGACCTGAAAGCAGCTAGCTATTAATACAACGTGCCCGAGCCCAAATCGCTGTGTCGCGAAAGGGGCCCAACCTGACGTTGAACAATCCAAAAGCGGTACAGAGTCAACCCAATAACGTTACAAACAGGTGACCCCATGAACGTGAATCGTCGCAAGACCCCGAAACTATCCACGCACTCGACCTGGCTCAAAAGCCTGTCCGGCGGAGCCCTACTCGCCCTCGCGGGAACGCCGGCGCTCGCAGCCCAACTGGAGGAAGTTATCGTGACGGCCCAGAAAAGGGCCCAGAGTTTGCAGGATGTACCTGTGGCCGTGACTGCCATCGACGGCGAGAAAATCGGGGACCTCGGCATAAAGCGCCTCGACGACCTGACCATGTACACGCCCACCGTCATGGTGACCGAGGGAACCGGCGAGGACCAGATCTTCATCCGCGGCGTTGGGTCCGGTGTCAACAAGGGCTTTGAGCAATCCGTAGGGATGTTTATCGACGGGCTCTACTACGGCCGCGGTCGCAGCAGCAAAGCCGGATTCCTCGACCTGGAGCGGGTTGAGATACTGAAAGGCCCCCAGGGCATTCTGTTCGGAAAAAACACCATCGCAGGAGCCATGAATATCACCACCAGGAACCCCGGTTTGGAAGCCGAAGGCTTCGTCAACGCCACCTACGAAATCGAGACCAACGAGAAAACGGTGGAAGCCGCCTATGGCGGGCCGCTAAGCGACACTTTCGGTGCCCGCCTTGCCGTACGCGCCTCCGAACTGGACGGCTGGATCGACAACACCTTTACCGGCGACGAAATGCAAGAGCAGGAAGACCTGGTAGCCCGGCTCAGCACCGTGTGGAATCCGACCGACACTCTGGAAGTCATTGGCAAGCTGACCTACTCCGATCTTCAGATCGGCGAGAAGCCGGCTGAATTGGTGAGGTGCAGCCCCACCTTGGCACAGACTGTTGCCGGTGTCGACGACTGTCGTTTCAACGGCAAGACCACCATTTTCTCTGAAGACAGCGACGGCGGCCCCGGGTCCGAGGACTTCGAGGCCTTCAGCGCGGGCGTTACTGTCAACTGGGACGTGGGCGAGCACCAGATTACTTCGATCACCGGTTACACCGATCACGATGACGATTTTTACCTGGACGTCGACTATACCCATCTCGATACACTGGGATCGAACCGCGACGAGAAATATGAAAACTTCAGCCAGGAGCTGCGCCTGACCTCGCCCCTCGGGCAGACCTTCGACTACATAGCTGGAGTCTACTATGAGGATAACAAACTGGAGGTCTGGAATAACTTCAACCTCAGTGATGCGGGTATATCACGGACTACGTTTACCACGCAGGAAGGTGAGTCGTTCGCCGCTTTTGGCCAGGTTACTTGGAACATCAGTGATCTGCTGAGATTGACCGTGGGTGGCCGGTACTCCAAAGACGAGAAGTCAGTGGATATGGAGCAGTATTTCTCTGCGCTGAAAACCACAGACCGCCTGCCCATTCCCTCGCTGGGAGCACTGGGTAACGCCTTTGTGATCAATGACGAGCGCACTGACAATGACTTCTCACCGGCGGTGATCCTGGAGTGGACGCCGACAATCGATCACCTGGTTTACGCCAAGTACAGCCAGGGTTTCAAGGCCGGCGGGTTCGACCTCGGACTGGCCACCGGCGACCTCGACCAACTCCAGTTCGAACCCGAGGAAGTTGATGCATTGGAGCTCGGCAGCAAGAGTCAGCTCCTTGACGGCGCCATGACCCTGAACGTCTCGATCTTCCGCAACGAATACTCGGACCTGCAGGTCAGCACCTTTGATGGCGTGGCGAACTTCAACGTCGGCAACGCCGCAGAGTCCGTTTCCCAGGGCGTCGATGTCGAAATCGTCTGGGCACTCACCGATGAGCTGACCTCTTCCCTAGCTTTCAGCTACCTGGACGCGACCTATGACAGCTTCCCCGGCGCGCAGTGCAACTTCCAGCAGACTCAGGCTACACCGACCGGTCAGCTCTGTGTCAATGACCTCTCTGGCGAGGATTTGCAGTTTGCGCCCGAGTACTCGGGCCACTTCAACCTCACGTGGGAAAAGCCAATCTCCTCAGACTACCTGTTGACCCTGGCCACAGATGTCGTGTTCTCCGACGAATTCTTCGTCGCTAACGATCTCGACCCCACTCTGCTCCAGGACAGCTTCTACAAGTTTGACCTGAGAGCGGCACTGGAAAACCTGTCGGCTGGCTGGGAGATCGCCCTGGTAGGTAGGAATCTCAATGACGAGACGACTTTCCACTGGGGCAACGACGTTCCGCTGTCACCCGGTAGCTTCTTCAGGCACAACGACATCGGCAGGACTGTAGCCATCCAGGGACGCCTCTATTTCTGAGGCCCTCAGGGGCGCCCGGACCGGGCGCCCTTTTTTTCAATGGACACAATACGCGAGTACAGCCTGGCCACGCCCTGCATTGGACATTACTGAATGTCCAGGTCCTGTAACCAGAGGAATCAGCGATGGAACACACAACCCCGATTCGTACACGCCCCGGACTGACCGCCTTGCTGGCGTTCACACTGTCGCTGACCTGCTTCGGGCAGGTCGGTAACGCCGCAGAAGATATCGGTTCCACGCCCGGTATGACCTACCAGAGCAACGACGCCATTTTCGCGGGTGAAACTGACGACCCCTACCGGCTGGCGCTGCGCGCCTATATCTGGGGCTATCCGCTGGTCAAGGCCGCCGCCATCCGCATGGCACACACCAATCCCGACGATCCCTACGTGGAGCGTGCACAACCAAGTGCCGCCGGCCCGCTAAACACACTGAACCACTCCCGCGAACTATTTGGCCCGGAATTTCGCAATGGCGTAGGGGTAAACCACGATACCCTGTACAGTTTCGGCTGGTTTGATCTCGAGGACGAGGCCTGGGTACTGGAAGCCCCGGATTTCGGTGACCGCTACTACACCTTCTCAATTTACAACGCGGACTCTTCCTCCGCCGATACCATTGGGCAAAGGACCCATGGCAGCCAGCTCCCCACGGTACTGATTCACGGCCCGCTCTACGACGGTCCGGTGCCCGACGATATGCTGGCCATTGGTATCGCCACGCGGTACCTGAATTTTGCCGGCCGCATACTCACCAGCGGTACCGAAGAGGATTACCGGATCGTCCACAGCCTGCAGGACCGGATTCGCATGCGCCCCCTGGATAGCTACTTGGCCGGGAAGCCCGCGCCGGCGTCAGTACCAGACCAGACCCGCCTTTCCGCGGGAGTGGAAAGCGCTAGCCACTATCTGCAGCTCTATGCACAGCTTGGCAACGTACTGCGGGACTGGATACCTGCCGCGGAAGAACAATCGTTGCTGCGCTCCTTCGAAGAAATCGGATTGAGTGCCCAGGCGTTTCATATCGAGGGGCTGGAAAACGCCACCTTGGATGCCATGAAACGCGCCGCTCGGGACGCGAGTGAACTGATAGCAAGACGTTCCCGCGACCTGGGGAGCAACCACAATGGATGGACGATCAATTACCTGGGCTCGCGTTTCGGCACCGACTACCTGTTACGTGCGGCGGTCGCCAGGGACCAGATCTACGTGACCGTGCCCGAAGAGGCCATCTACCCGATCACCCGCCTGGATGCCAATGGCGAGCCACTGCACGGCGATCAGCACTATCGCATCTCGCTCCCCGCTGACGCCCTGCCGCCCGTGAAGGGCTTCTGGTCCATCACTCTGTATAACGACAGCGGCTACCTGGTGGAGAATCCGATCGGCCGTTACACCATAGGTGACCGCACGCCGGGACTGGTCAGTGGGGACGACGGCACGATCGATATCCGGATTCAGCGCGATGCCCCGGACACGTCAGCAGTCAACTGGTTGCCGGCACCCGCGGGCGAGTTCTACCTGATGATGCGTCTGTACATACCCGAACGGGCCATACTCGAGCGTGAATGGCTGCCGCCACCGGTCATGCCGGTCGACCATACTGAAGAATGAAGAACGAAAGGAGAGAGCTGTGCTGAATCATCGGAATTGTCTGCAGGGACTCGCCGCAGCACTGATCACCTGTACCACTGCCCTGGCGACGGACAACACCTCTTACTCGCCCGCGGTGCGTGACCAGGCATTCCCCGATCAACTGCTCTGGGGAGACACCCACCTGCACACCAACCTCTCCGGCGACGCGTTCATGAGCGGCACCCGTGAGTTCACACCCGAAGTGGCCTATCGTTTTGCCCGCGGGGAGACCGTGACGTCTTCGACCGGAGTAAAGGCGGCGCTTCGGGATCCGCTCGACTTCCTGGTAGTGGCGGACCACGCTGAGTTTATCGGCCTGTTCGCCGCTGCGGCCGACGGGGAACCCTGGTTTATGGAAACGGAACTCGGCAAGCGCTGGCACGAGTTCCTGAAAAGAGGCGATGTCACCTCACCCTTTGCTGAATTCCAGCAAACCATAGTCGGACGCGACAAGGACCCGGTGACAGAGTCCACCAAGAAAACGATGTGGCAGTCGATCGCGGACACCGCCGATGCATTCAACGAGCCTGGCCGCTTCACCGCGCTGATCGGCTACGAGTGGAGTTCGAGCCCCGACTTCAGCAATCTGCACCGGGTAGTCGTTTACCGGGACGATGCCGAGACCGCCGGCCAGATGCGGCCCTTCTCCGCGGTGGACAGCCAGAACCCGGAAGATCTCTGGCGCTTCCTGGCTGACTACGAAGCCGAGACCGGCGGCCGGGTGCTGGCAATCGCCCACAACGGCAACCTCAGCAACGGACTCATGTTCGCGCCGGAGAATTTCGAGGGCAACCCTCTGTCCGCCGATTACGCCAGCGCCCGCAACCGCTGGGAGCCCCTCTACGAGGTGACCCAGATCAAGGGCGATGGCGAGGCCCATCCCACGCTCTCGCCGGATGACGGCTTTGCCGACTACGAGACCTGGGATACCGGCAACTTCCCCGCGGGAGAAGGCGGTGGCCAGCCCAAGGAGGACTGGATGCTGGAGTACGAGTACGCCCGCCCGGCCCTGAAGCAGGGACTGCTACACGAGCAGAATCTCGGGACCAACCCCTTCCAGTTCGGCCTTATTGGCAGCACCGATGCGCACACGGGCCTGCCCGCTATCGCCGAGGACAATTTCTTCGGCAAGTTTCCCGAGTCCGAGCCCTCCGACAAACGCATCGGCTCGAACATGGAGTGGCTGACCTGGCCCAACTCCATGCTGGCGGCCTCCGGCCTGGCCGCCGTGTGGGCCACCGACAATAGCCGCGAAGCGATCTTTGACGCCATGAAACGGCGGGAGGTCTACGCCACGACCGGGCCGAGAATCGGTGTGCGACTGTTCGGCGGATGGGATTTCACGCCGAACGACCTGATAAGGCCCGACTATCACCGGGCGGGCTACATCCGGGGTGTGCCCATGGGGGGCAAGCTGAGCGACCCGCCGCAGGGCGCAAGCCCGCGTTTTATGCTGGTGGCTTCGAAAGCGTCCCGGGGAGCCAACCTGGATCGCATACAGGTCATCAAGGGCTGGCTCGACGGCGCCGGGGAGGTGCATGAAAAAGTCTACGACGTGGCGTTGTCCGACGGACGCGTGGTAGACGCCACGACGGGAGAAGCCCAACCCGTAAAGAATACCGTGGACGTCGACTCGGCCACCTACAGCAATGAATTCGGTGCGGTGCAATTAGCCACCGTCTGGCAGGACCCGGATTTCAACCCGCAGGAACGCGCGTTCTATTACGCACGGGTACTGGAAATCCCCACGCCGCGCTGGACCGCCTACGACGCTTCCCACTTTGGCACTGAAGCCCCTGTAGACGCCGAGATGGTAACCCAGGAAAGAGCCTACACGTCGCCTATCTGGTACAACCCGTAAACATCGCAAGCAAAGAAAAATGAGGAAACAGCCTGATGAAACTGACCAATAAAGTCGCACTGATCACCGGCGCTACCGGCGGCATTGGCCTGGCGGCAGCGAAACTGTTCGTTGGCGAAGGGGCCAGGGTTATGCTGGCAGACATCGACCAGGCAGCCCTGGAAGCTGCTGTCGCCGAACTCGGCGCCGAGCAGGCCGCCAGTGTTGTGGTGGACGTCACGCAACCCGAGCAGGCGGAACGTGCGGTTGCGAGTACCGTTGAGCACTTCGGCCAGCTGGATATCTACGTTGCTAATGCTGGCATCGTCGGCCCGATCCAATCCATCGAGGATTGCCCGGTGGAAGCTTTCGACAAAGTGCTGGCGGTCAATGTCCGCGGTGTCTGGCTGGGTATCAAGTACGCCATGCCGGCCATGCGCCGCCAGGGCGGCGGCAGTATTGTCATCACCTCCTCCGGTGCCGGCGTCCAGGGGATGCCCAACATGAGCCCCTACAACACCAGCAAACACGCCGTCATCGGCACCATGCGCTGCGCAGCGAAAGAGGGCGCTGCCGACAATATCCGCGTGAATACGGTCAACCCCGGGCCGGTAGCCACCCGCATGATTGAGTCCATCGAGTCCGGGTTCGACAAGGACAACACCGACCAGGTGCGCGAAGCCTTCACCGCCGGCGTGCCCATGGGTCGCTACGGTACGCCGGAGGAAGTCGCGAAGCTGATGCTTTTCCTGGCCAGCGACGACAGCAGTTACTGCACCGGTGGCGTCTACATGGTCGACGGAGGCAATGCCGCCTGAATACACAAACTCTTCCAAATCGTCCAGCCGGGTTACCCCGCCGGGATTGAAAGCATTCGCTTCGGTCCCACCAGCAGGAATGTCAGTTCAACTGTCCCGCCGCCACTAACGTTCGGTCACCTGCCCCGCAACCCGCTCCAGTTCCATGGCGTAAATCTGCCAGCCAACGCCGGGCGTATAGCGCACGGTATCGTGGTAGGTACCGATAAAGATATCCACCAGCCGGCCAGGATCGTCGTGCCAGGCCTGGAGGTAGCTGGTCATCGAGGCCTCGCCACCCTTGCCGTCGGCATCGGGCAGGCTGTGAATTTCCACCAGCTGGGTGCCGATCATGTGCTGTGTGGTAGCGAAGACGGCAAGCGCTTTCGCAGCCACCTCCACCCAGGCATCCGGCCCGGTGGCCGAAAATCCCGTCTTGCCACCTTCGGTTGCGGCGATTTTTGCATCCGCTGCAAAAATACGCCGGTAGATCGCGCGCCCCTCGGCAATGCCCTCAGGCGTATTGAGTCCTATCAGGTCGGTCGCCCGAGCGTACTGCCGCCGCAGGTACTCAATCTCCTGACGGGCCACAGTGCGGGCAAGCGCCTCTGGCGACGGCGACACAACAACACTGGGGGTGGCCAATGCGGCACTGGCGCCAAAGGGCAACAGAGCGGCCAGCAAAAGAAAGGCGGGGGCGATGGGGAAGAGTCGGGGCGTCATGTTGGTGGCCTCCAGCAAGCCTGGGTTACGGTTGTAAGCGGTGCTCCTATGGGGCTAGCCGGCAGTCCAGCCTCCATCCACCGACATCAGGTTACCGGTACAGAAGGACGCCCTGCCCGAGGCGAGCCACAGTACCGCCTGTGCGACCTCCTCCGGTGTACCCATACGCTTCATGGCGTGCAGCCCGGCCAGGATCTGCTGAGTCTGTGCATCGGTGGTACTCTCGAGTAGAGGCGTGCGCACATTGCCAGGGCAGACCGCATTGATGCGGATGCCCTGCTCCGCGTACTCCAGTGCCGCGGTCCGCGTCATGCCTGCCACGGCGAATTTACTCGCGACATAGAAGGAGGCGCCCGGGAATACACGCTTGCTCAGCGCAGACGCCATGTTGACAATATTGCCGCCTCCCTGCTTGAGCATCTGGCGCAACTCCGCTCGCATGCACAACCAGACCCCTTTCAGGTTCACCCCCATCAGACGTTCGTAATCGTCCTCTTCGGTTTCCGCCAGGGGCTTGATCGGCGCAGAGACACCGGCGTTATTCACCGCCACGTCGAGGCGCCCCCAGGGCGAGAGGATGCGGTTAACCATCTCGTCTACCTGATCGGCACGCGAGACGTCAATCGCGAGGGCGATTGCTTCGCCCCCGTTATCATTGATACGAGAGGCGACCCGCTCCGCGGACTCGGCGGACCAGTCGGCGACTGCGACCCTGGCTCCCTGGGCGGCAAACTCAAGCGCGCAGGCTTCACCAAGCCCGGCACCGCCCCCCGTGACGAGCACCACACGATTCTCAAAATCCATCACGCGATCTCACTCCTCGCATTTTCTTATTTCCGGGGGCCTTGATCATCGCACAGGACCGCCCACTTTAAAACCATCATTGACGTTTTTTATATGCGAATATAAACTGATGAAGTCAATGATAAAAACACCGCAGCTTCACTACTGACCGCCAACCAGTGAGCAACAGGGTGGCCCTGCGGACGGCATGAGGGATTTACCGCAATGCATCGATTCAAGAAACGCACACTGCTGCTGCCTGCACTGTTGCTATGCCACACAGCCTTCACCCACAGCGACGAGGCCTACTCCCCGCCCACACGCGAAGGTACAACGCAGCTGTACTGGGGCGACACCCACCTGCACACCGCGCTTTCCGCCGACGCCTTTATCAACGGTACCCGGCTTGGCCCCGAGGACAGCTACCGCTTTGCCCGTGGCGAGGCCGTGACTGCCGACAACGGCATGCAGGCGCGATTGCGGGCGCCCCTCGACTTTCTCGCCGTCACCGACCACAGTGACTACCTCGGCGTCTATCGCGGGCTTGCTCGAGAAGACGAAGCGCTGGCTGGCTGGGCGGTAGGGGATGAATGGTCCGCGATGCTGGCGGAAGAGCGACTCGGAGAACTCGTCCGCGCCTTTGGGAGTGCGGTTCAGTCCAGCGATGATGCACTGAAGACGCCCGAGGCCTTTGTTTACAGTACCTGGATGGAGGTCGCCGATATCGCCGACCAGTTCAACCAGCCCGGCATGTTCACCACCCTGATCGGCTATGAATGGACCTCGATGATCAGCGGCGACAATCTTCACCGGGTGGTCTTCTACCGCGACGATGCAGATACGGTAACCCGGCAACTCCCTTTCACTTCTCAAGAAAGCACCGACCCGGAAGACCTGTGGCAGTCGCTTGCCGACTATGAAGAGAAAACCGGTGGCCAGGTCCTGGCCATCGCCCACAATGGCAATGTCAGCAACGGGCGGATGTTCGCCCCGGAAACGCTGAAGGGCAAAGCCCTGGACAGCGACTACGCCAAAACACGCAGTCGCTGGGAACCCGTGTACGAGGTAACCCAGGTAAAGGGGGACGGTGAAACCCATCCGACCCTTTCTCCCACCGATGAATTTGCCGATTTCGAAACCTGGGATCAGGGCAATATCTCCCTCACCGCCGACAAGGAACCCTGGATGCTGCGCTACGAGTACGCTCGCTCCGCGCTGCGCGAAGGGCTGCGCCACCAGGACAAGACCGGCACCAATCCCTTCAAATTCGGCATGATAGGCAGCACCGACTCGCACACGGCCCTGTCCACCACGGCGGAAGATAACTTCTTCGGCAAGTTCCTGGAGTCGGAGCCCGCGCCAGATCGCGCCACCAACAGGATGGCCCATGTGCTGCAGGAGAGTTGGGAACTCGGCGCATCCGGTCTCGCCGCCGTGTGGGCCACCGACAATACCCGGGAAGCGATTTTCGACGCCTTCAGGCGCAAGGAGGTCTACGGCACGACAGGGCCGAGGATTCGCCTGCGCTTCTTCGGGGCCTGGAACATGGACCCGGCGCTCTACGAGCGCCCCGATTACGCAGACATTGCCTATGAGCAGGGCGTTCCCATGGGGGGCGATCTGCTACCGCAGGGCGGCACCACGCCCCCTCCCAGCTTCCTCGTTGTGGCTGAGAAAGAGCCCGATGGCGCCAATCTCGACAGAATCCAGATCGTTAAAGGCTGGCTGGACGCCGCGGGAGAGTCCCACGAGCGGGTTTACAACGTGGCGCTGTCAGACGAACGCCACGCCGATCCGGACACCGGCAAGGTGCCGCCGCTTCCCACCACCGCAGATGTCGCCAATGCGACCTACAGGAACAGTGTCGGCGCGGCCAGCCTCGCGACGGTCTGGACCGACCCCGACTTTGAGCCAGGGCAGGCCGCGTTCTACTACGTGCGGGTACTCGAGATCACCAAACCCCGCTGGAACGCCTACGACGCGGCCTATTTCGACAAGACCATGCCCGATAAAGCACCGATGACGGTACAGGATCGGGCCTATTCATCGCCTATCTGGTATACGCCGGATTCTGAATCATAGAGAGCGGCGAAAACTCAATTCATCCATCCCCCGATAAAGGAAATAAAGGCCATGGGAGAGAAACATCAAACCGGAATTGGCCGCCGCCAGTTGCTCACCGGAGCTGGCGCAGCAGCCGTGCTGGGCGTTAGCGCGCGCCCGGCGCACCCGGCAATGGACAGCATTCACTGGGAGCGTGAAGTCGATGTTATCTGCGTCGGCAGTGGCGCGGCCGCCTGTTCCGCCGCGACTGTGGCAAGCCACGCCGGCGCCTCGGTACTGATCCTGGAAAAACTGCCAATGCTGGGCGGCACTACCGCGAAGTCGGGCGGCGTCACCTGGATCCCGAACAACCCGATTCTGCGCGCCCAGGGGATAGACGACGACAAGCTTGATTGCCTGCGCTACCTCGCGCGCTACGCCTACCCCCAGCAATATACGCCCAACAGCCCCACTCTGGGTTTACGTGAATCCGACTACCGCCTGCTGGAAGCTTTCTACGACAACGGCACCAAAGCCATCGAATTTCTGCAGGACAACGACATCGTCAAGTTCCAGCAGTTCAGAATGTGGCACGTGGACAAGGTGCCCCCGGACTACGCAGACCACCTGCCAGAGAACAAGGTACCCCGTGGACGCTGTATCGAACCGGCCTCGGGGGCAGGTGCCAGCGCTGGTGGCGGCTCCCTGGCCGTTACGCTGGCAAATTGGCTCAAGTCACAGGGTGTCCCCATGCTCACAGAGCACCCGGTCACGCGGCTGATTATGGCCGCTGACCGCGTGGTGGGTGTGGAAGTGCTCCACGAAGGCAACACGCTAAACTTCAAAGCCCGCAAGGGCGTGGTTTTTGGCACCGGCGGTTACGCCCACAACACCGACCTGGTCAGCCTGCACCAGACGGCCCTCTATGGTAGCTGCGCCCTGCCCGGGTCAACAGGCGATTTCATTGGCATGGCCGGCGCTGTGGGAGCACAGATGGGAGCGCTACACATGGCCTGGCGCACCCAGGTCCTGTTCGAAGAAGCCCTGCGCGACAGGGAACTGGGCCTTGGCGCCTTCGTACTGCCCGGGGACTCGATGATTGTCGTTAACCGCTACGGCCGCCGCGTCACCAACGAGAAGCGCAACTACAACGACCGTACCCGCACTCACTTCTACTATGATCCGACCCGGGAAGAATACCCAAATCAGCTGCAGTTCATGGTCTTTGATCACCGCAGCCTCGACGCCTTCGGCGGGAATTTTCCGCTACCTTCAAGCCCCGCGGGTTCGCGCTACCTGATCAAGGGCGACACATGGGATGAACTGACCGCAAACATCGCCGCACGACTGGCAGGCGTAGCGGACCAGAGCGGCGGATTCACATTGGACCCGATTTTCCGGGATGCCTTGCAGGACAGCGTCGAGCGTTTCAACGGGTACGCCAGAAAAGGGATGGATACTGAATTCCAGCGCGGCAAGCACCAGTACGACAGCGACTGGCACGAACTGTTCTCGAGCCACCGCAAGGACACTGAATATCCCGTCAATCCAATGCCCAGCCTGGTCATGCACCCGTTCAGCGAGCAGGGCCCGTACTATGCCTTCATCCTTGCCGCCGGAGCGCTGGACACCTGCGGCGGCCCCGTCATCAATGAACACGCACAGGTACTGGCCGCGGATGGCAGCCCTATACCCGGCCTTTATGGTGCAGGTAACTGCATCTCCAGCCCGACCCGGCAAGCCTACGCGGGCGCGGGCGGCACCATTGGGCCGGCCCTGACTTTCGGCCATATCGCCGGCCGCCACGTCATGCAGTCCTGACTAATCAGTCAACCGCAACTTCCACCTGCCCATCGACCACGCGTACCGGGTAGGTGGTCAGCGGAATCTGAGTCAGCTGCCCCTTGGTGGAACCGTCTCGCAGATCGAAGCGGGCACCGTGTAGCGGGCAGGAAATAAAACAGTTGCGAATGCGCCCACCCTCCAGTTCTGAGGCCTGGTGAGTACACTGATTGATGACGGCGTAGAATGTTCCGCCAGCATTGCATACGAGGACATTGACGCCATCGACGTCTACTGCCCTGGCGGTGTTATTATCCAGTTCTTCAGCAGCAAATACCGCCTGGAAATTTTCCACGGATTGACTCCCTGTTATCGATGTAATGGCCTGAGTATAGTACGCCCTCACAATAAAAACAATCGCGACTGCTTTTAAAGGAATTGCGACGACTGCACGCAAGCGAATCGCTGTATCCGCTCAGGCCGGAGTCACTTTCAGTAACTGCTTGCCAAAGTTCCTGCCCTGAAAAAGACCGGCCAATGTCTCCGGGCAATTTTCCAGCCCTTCAACGATATCTTCCTCCACGTGAATCTTTCCGGCGCCCACCCAGGCCTTCATTTGCTCTATTGCCTGCGGAAAGCGGTCCAGGAAATCCAGCACCAGGAATCCACACATAGTCGAGCGGCGTATAACGAGCTGCATGTAATTAGCAGGCCCGGGCGGCAAATTACCGGCGGTATAGCCCGATGAAATTCCACCGCACAGGACAACCCGCGCATTAAGGGAAAGATTGCCCAGTACATCATCCAGTATGGAACCACCCACATTGTCAAAGAACAGGTCGACCCGGTTGTTGCACAGTTCCTTGAGGCGCTCGGCCACAGATTCATTCCGGTAGTCGATGGCGTGGTCAAAATTGGCCTGCTCGGTCAACCAGCGACATTTCTCCGGACCGCCGGCGATACCAATGACCGTGCACCCATGAAGCCTGGCAATCTGCCCCGTCACTGAGCCGGTCGCGCCAGCCGCTCCGGACACCACGACAACCTCACCCTGTACCGGTTTGCCATACTCCATCATGCCGAAATAAGCCGTCATTCCGGTGATGCCGTAAATATGCAGGGGATAGGTGATGCTGGACACCTCACCCACCCTGGCAATCGGGAACATACCCGCGCCGTCGGTCGCAATGTAGTCCTGCCAACCGAAGGTACCGGTTACGAATTCCCCTTCCTGGTAATCAGGGTTTCTCGATTTCACCACCTGCCCCACTGCGGCCGACCGCATGACCTCGCCAATCCTGACCGGGGGTACGTAACTCGGCACATCATTCAACCAGCCTCGCTGGGCAGGTTCGAACGATACATAATGGTTCCTGACCAGAATCTCATTGTCATCCGGCTCGGGAATTTTGCCTTCACGCCATTCGAAGTGCTCGCGCCCGACCAGGCCAACAGGCCTCTCCCTGAGTACCCACTGGCGATTGATGTCATAGCTCATGGTGTTTTCCTTTCAGTCAATGCGCTGCCAACAGCAAGTTGACCGCTGTGGCAGGAGGGGCAGAGGCGGTTCTTGAAGAGCGCGATTATAGTCCGGGAGAAAAACGAAAACAATCATGGTTGCTTTTTATGTCAGGACGCATAGACTGGCCACTATGCAAAACGCCGACCCCACCCCGGAGCCTGCCAAGGCCCGCCAAATAATCAGAGGCTACTGACATGCAAACCAGCAAAAACCGGCAGTTTATCCTGCATCAACGACCCGCGGGCACCCCTACTACCGACGACGTCGTTCTCGAAGAGCATTCTCTTGCCCCCCTGGCTGCGGGACAGGTCCGCGTGCGCAACGCCTATTTTTCTCTGGACCCCGCCATTCGCGGCTGGATGGACGACACACCCAGCTACCTGCCCCCCATCGAACTGGGCACTCCGGTACGCAGCACAACCGTAGGCGAAGTCGTCGAAAGCCTTGATCCAGATTTCCAGCCGGGAGACAAAGTGGTGGCCATGGGAGCGTGGGAAGAGTTTTCGACCGTGCCCGGCGCCATGCTGAGCAAGGTACAGGACGACAACCGCTTTCCACTGCATTACTACGCAAACATCCTCGGTGCCGTGGGCCTGACACCCTACTTTGGCGTAATGGACGCCGGCAAGCCAAAGCCCGGTGACACGCTGCTGATGAGCGCGGCAGCAGGCGCTGTGGGCTCTGTAGGCGGACAGATAGCCAAACTGGCCGGGTGCCGCGTCGTCGGTCTGGCCGGCTCCGATGAAAAATGCGACTGGATCATTTCCGAACTCGGCTTTGACGCGGCCATCAACTACAAGACCTGCGGTCTTATCGCCGACGCCATCGCCAGGGCCTGCCCGGCAGGCGTCGATATCTATTTCGACAATGTGGGTGGCGAAATCCTCGACGGAGCACTACTGAATCTCAACAGTGGCGCCCGCATCGTCTTCTGCGGAGCCATCTCGGGTTACAACAGCGCCGAGCCAGTGCCCGGTCCCTACAACTGGTGGCAGATCCTGGCACGCAGTGTGACCGTGCAGGGTTACCTGGTCAGCGATTACGTCGACCGCTTCCCCGAGGGTATTGCCCAGATGGGCGAATGGGTGGAACAAGGCAAGATCAAGTTCAGGGAAGAAATTGTCGATGGTTTTGAGAACACATTCAGCGCGTTCCTCAAGCTCTTTGACGGTAGCAACGCCGGCAAACTGATCCTACGTCTCTGAGTTCCGGCATCTCCGGGAGGGGGCATTGCAGGAGTGACATACCACGGACAAGACCAGCCGGGCTCCAGCCCGACTGGTCTTGCCGCGGTGTATTTACTGTATATCTATAATTCAGGGGGTGGGGCGTCGGCCTCCCCTGCGAGGTAGTAGTCCAACCAGCGGTGAAAATACTGGTTACCTCGCTCGTTGCGCCCAAAAATCACACTGTCGTGGGCACCGGACTCCAACCCTCGCTGGACCTGCAATCCCACCTGGTAGTCCTCCCGATCAACAACGGACTGCAGCCAGTCGACCATGGTCTCAGTGGCCTGCTTTTCCTCATCGTTGGCCGGCGGCTCCGGCTTGAGGAAATAGAGGATGGTACGGTTTTCAGCGGGCGTCGGCCCGGGGATTAACTGTGCCACCTGGGTGATCTCGGGTGCCACGAAAATGGAAATGTTGGGGAAGAAAGTCCGGATAAAGTCGTAACCGTTATTCTCGTATTTCCACAATTCATCTCGCGGAACGTCGCGCAGTTGATCGATGCTGCGCTGTGGAAACCCGATCAGAATGTGGGGGCCATGAGCCTCGAAGTGCATGATGTTGGAATAGGTGCGCGGATGAATGGTCTCAGGGTGAGCTGCTGCGAAGTGGTAACCTTCCAGATAACCGTCGTAGGCAACTTTCCAGTTTCCACCAAAAATCTCGCGTCTACCGCAAAAGTGCCAGTTCTCGAAGTGCTTCTGTTCCACATCGGCAATCATTCCGCCCAGGAAGGCCTGGAAGTCGACCTCCAGGCCCGGGGTGAGGACCGCGAATATCATGCCACCCTGCTCATGACAGGACAGCTGCGTGAGACCCAGCGTTGCCTTGTCCACATCGCCAAACTTCTTGTACTCCGCCACCCCTTTCAGGGCACCGTCCAGGCCGTAGGACCAGCGGTGATAGGGGCAAGTGAACAGACGAGCGTGGCCGCAACCCTCGGTCGTCAGTTTCATTCCCCGGTGGCTGCAGACATTGAGCATGACCCGGGCTTCTCCGTCCGATGCCCGGGTGACAAGAAGCGGCATGCCCAGCATTTCGATGGTTTTAAAGTCACCCGGCTCGGGTATCTCAATGGAAAGCCCGACCATGATCGGTAAACGCTTGTATATGAGATCGATCTCGCGCTGCCATACATCCGGGTCCGTATACTGTTCATAGGGCACCCGCATGACATCCTCGGCCATGTCAGTGGTGCCGTTCTCGACATGGTCCATCATGGACTCGACAGCCCGGTTGTAACACTCCGCCAGCGCTTCAGGGATGGCGGCAACGGCAGCTTTGGCTTCTACACTCATTGTTCAATCCTCCGGCATCTGGACCGGACCGACCGAGGTAACCTCGTACTGTCTCGGCTCAAGGCTGATTATCTCGAGGGAGGCGGTTTTCTCCATAAACTGCCTGATATGGGCACTGCGCAGATGAGCGAAGAGATGCTCCTGGCTTTCCCATTGCTCCGATATCCAGACAACATTTGAATTGCAGATATCCCGGGCCATGGCGTACCACTGACATCCGGCTTCCTTCAATGTGGGTTCCACGATCTGCCGGGCAGCCTCAACAAAGGCGTCGGCATCGGCAGATGAAATTTCTGCACGGGCGGTTATTGCGATCATCCTGCTTACTCCATTGTTATGTTTGAATCGTTGTCAGCGGCCGGCGTGCCACCGGCCGCTGAATATACAGCTGATATCACCTTGCGCGTTGCGCGCTCGCATCTGGCCGCGGCCGTTCTCGCGTCTAGCGCATCCAGTTCGTGTGAGAACACTTCTGGCCCGAAACTGTAAATGCCACCTTTATCCTTCAAGATTCCAAGCAGTGTCTTCAGGGGTATATCCCCCTCGCCGGGAAGCAGACGGTAACCGAGGCAATCCTCCAACAGGCTGCGTTCGGGTGGCAATTCGCGTGCGTCAGCCAGTTGTACAGTACGGATACTGCCGGCAGGCATAGCACGCAACAGCTCCCAGTCGGCGCTACCGCGAAAAAAGTGCCAGCTATCCAGGAGCACGGCCGCATTATTGCACCCGGAGCCTTCTACGATCGCCCAGGCTGAAGCGAGATCCGGAACACCCCACATCGGGATACCTTCCAGGTCCACCTGAACACCGCAGCGGGCTGCTTTTTCACAGAACTCGCCAAAGTCATCAATCAGACAGGACTGCTCTGCCTCCAGCGGGTCGTAAACCCCCGTGGCACAAATCGCTGCCAATTCAAGGTCCTGGCAGGTTTGCAGGCACTCATCCACGGAGTCTGCAAACACCTCCTTCGCCGCCGACGGCGTACCCTGCGCGAACGGATAGCGAGCCCAGCGGGCAAAACCGTCATAGTGCCCAAGCTTGACACCGTGATCCCGTGCCATACGGCGTATCTCTGCGGGAGAGCAGCCTTCCTGCAGGAGCTTCCTGTAGGTTAAAGGGCCCATGGCAAGTGTGTGGTATCCGGCTTCGGCCGCGGCCGCCAACTGATCAGCAAACCCGTGCGTTTTTACACAAGCCGGCCACAGGGTGAGCTCCACCGGCATCAGCGCCGTGTAGCCTGCTCGAGGCCATCAAACATCAAAGCATAGGCTCCCTTGAGGAACTCGCGAGCCTCCTCTTCCCGCCCGGGTGCGGCCTCGAATTCACCGCGGTAGGCCATTCTGCATCCGCCCCGAGGCAGCGGAGCGAGCGTCCCGGTGGCCTGATATTGCAACAGTCCGGCCGGACGCTCGCCCACAATCGACAACTGCCAGGTCAGCGAGTCTTCATCGAGGCCATCCAGACGCTCGCTCACGGGCGCGGGCATCCCCTCGTTGAAAATATGGCGAACCATGCCGACGCCTTTACCCTCCAGCTCAACACGGGCGATCCTGACCGGCCCGGAGGTGGGCCACCAGGCCTCAATATTCCCGAAGTCCACAAGCAGCCCCCAGATGGATTCTGCATTAACGGTATAGTCGTGCGAAGCTTCGATCACTGGCATAGCGGGCCCTCTCCAATATGATGAGGTTTTATTGTGTGGCGTTCAGACTAGGTTCCGGAAATATAAAAGTCAAGCATGCTTGCTTTTTTATTGACTGTTGTTAAGCTCTGAAAACAGCATTCACCAACCCCTCACGAGGCGCACCTTATGACGACGAATCGCGAGCTGTACCTGCACCAACGCCCCCAGGGAATCCCGACAGGCGAGGACATTCGGCTTCGCGAGGTACCTGCACCCCGCCCGGACGACGGGGAGGTTCTGCTCAGGAACCTCTATCTGTCGCTCGACCCTGCCCAGCGTGACTGGATGAGTGACAAGGTCAGCTATATGCCACCCATTGCCATTGGCGAGGCGATCCGCAGCACAACACTGGGAGAGGTCGTCAGCAGTCGCCACCCCGACTACCAGCCCGGCGATTTTGCGCTCGGCCTGGCTGCCAATACCTGGGCGGACTACAGCTGCACCGCTGGCGACCTACTGACCAAAGTCGATCAGGAAAAAGCCTTCCCCCTTCACTACCACCTGAGCATCTTCAGTGGCGCGATGGGGCTCACTCCCTACTTCGGCATGCTCGAACTCGGCCAGCCGAAGCCCGGAGAGACCGCACTGATCAGCGCTGCCGCCGGGGCGGTCGGCTCGATTGCAGGTCAGATCGCGAAGATTCAGGGGTGCCGGGTCATAGGGCTGACAGGCAGCGACGAGAAAGGGCGCTGGCTGACCGATGAGCTGGGGTTCGACGGCTATATCAACTACCGCGCCGAAGCCGACCTTGACAGCGCCATCGCGACAATCTGCCCCGAGGGGGTCGATATTTTCTTCGACAACGTGGGAGGCGAGATACTCGATGCGGCGCTGATGAATCTTGCCAAGTACGCCCGGGTGGTATTCTGCGGCGCTATTTCCTCGTATAACACCAGCGGCCCGGTACCGGGGCCGTTCAATTACTGGCAGGTTCTGGCCCGCAGCGCCACCGTCAGGGGCTTGCTGACAACCAACTATGTTGATCGCTTCCCGGCCGCACTGGAAGACCTCCGCCGCTGGCTCGACGAGGGAAGGCTGAAATTTGCAGAGGATGTCGTGGTAGGCCTGGAAAGTACGGTCGATGCCTACCGCCGTCTCTTTACCGGCGCCAACCGGGGTAAATTGCTGGTTCGCCTGACCGACAACGACAGCTACTGAACGTTTTGCTTCCTCTGGGGAAATGGTCGAGGATGCGTACAGACAGGCCGGTCTTGCAAGCACAATAAACACAGTCTAGCTTGTTTTTTTATTGATTGAATGCTAGGCTCCGGCCCTACAGCCTGGCGCCCGGCAACCGGATCAAGCCCGACAATCCCAACTATCCACTCGCCACGAATAAGGTATACAGCTATATGACAGGCCAATTGAAGAACAAGGTCGCCCTTGTGACTGGCGGTACCAATGGCATCGGGGAAGCCGCCGTCAGGGGTCTTGTCGCCGAAGGTGCCCAGGTCGTCTTTACCGGCGGCAATGAAGAGGCCGCGGCGCGCATCACGGCCGAAACCGGTGCGCAGTTTGTCAAACACCGGGTACAGGATGCCGCAGGCTGGGCGGAGGTAAGCGCCGCGGTCCGCTCACTCGGGCGGCTGGATCTCGCTTTTGCCAACGCGGGCATACACATTGGAGACAGCGACATCGAAACGGTAGAACTGGATGCGTGGCGCTCCATTGTCGATGTCAACCTGACCGGCGCCATGCTCACCTGCAAACATGCCATTGCCCTGATGAGGCAAAACCCGGAGGGGTCAGGCGGCTCAATCGTGCTGAACAGCTCGATAAACGGCATTCTTGCCCTGGCCGGGGATGTCACCTATTCCACCACCAAGGGGGCTCTGCGCCTGCTGGCGAAGTCTGTCGCAGTGCACTGCGCAAAGCAGAAACTGAACATCCGCTGCAACTCGATCCACCCCGGGGTGATAGAGACACCGCTGATCAAGGGCGCTATCAACCAGGCTCCCAACCCCGCAGAAGCGCGGAAACTCCTGGAAAGCGTTGCACCGGTAGGACGCCTGGGCTCCACCGAGGAAATCGTATCCCTGGTTATCTACCTGGCAACCGACAACGCAAGATTCATGACCGGTTCGGAACTGGTCATCGATGGCGGTGCCACCGCGGGCCTGCCTGGCGTCTGACCCTGCCAACCCGGCCGGCTGGGCTCCGCGACGGGAGCCCCACGCAAACTTTACTATTCGCCGTGCAATACGGTGAAAATGCGATGCGCAAACTGCCAACGGCCATCGCGGCGTACGCACACGTCATCGTAGCGCCCCACAGGGCGAATCTCCTTGCCATCCTGCATCACCGCCACTTCTGAGGTATAGCTGCGCATGGTGGCCCGGTCGCCCTCCACCTCGATGGAGCCCGCCTCGGACATCATGTTGACGAAAGGAAACAGTTTCATCGCCTCTTCCCAGCTTGCAACTATGGCTTCCCGCCCGACGACATTGTCCATATCGAGGTGAGGCAATTCCCATACAGCATCTTCCGCCCAGGTCTCGCCCCAGGCCCTGCCATCACGCCGGTTTACGGCATCACAGTAACTGGACAGTAACTCCCGGATTTGCACCCGATCTTCAAGAGGTCCGCTGAATGGCATTGACATGCTCCTTATACGTATTGGTTATACACAAACACTGTCGCGACAGGCTATCACAAAAAACACCATCCTGCTTGTTTTTAATATGAAGGGCTGCTACTTTGCCATGATAGGGGCGGCCCCGATACAGCAAAGGGGCGCCCTGCTATCGATAAAGCAAAGTCATAAAAGAACCGACTATCGAAACACAGGAGTCACCCGGAATGTCCGAGTCCCGCCCCGGTGAAGCCCGCTGCCCCGGAGCCAGCACCCGCGAAATTATCGCCGCAGATCGCGGTGGCGCGCCCGCCCACATTCTCTCTGAGTCCTACCGTTTTCTCGGTAACGAGGATATCCCCTTCACACGTTACACCTCAGACGCGTTCTTCGCGTCGGAAGTGGAGCATATGTGGATGAAGACCTGGCAGTGGGCCTGCCGGGAAGAGGACATCCCCGAACCCGGTGACTACTTCGTCTACGACATTTGCGAGCGATCGGTGCTGGTGGTTCGCACCAGTGATGGCGCCATCAAGGCCTACCCCAATGCCTGCCTGCACCGGGGTACCCAGCTCAAGCCCTCGGGCTCCTGCGGCAGCAGCCAGCAATTACGCTGTCCGTTCCACGGCTTCACCTGGACGCTCGAAGGACAGCTGAAGGAGGTGCCCTGCCAGTGGGACTTCCCGCACGTCACCTCGGACAACTTCTGTCTGCCGGAACTGCGGGTCGATACCTGGGGGGGATTCGTGTTCATCAACTTCGACCAGAACGCGGGCTCGCTGCAGGATTTTCTCGGCGTGATCCCCGAACATTTCGCCAGCTGGAAACTCGAAGACAAATTCGTGGCCATGCATGTGCGCAAGCTGCTGCCAGCCAACTGGAAAGCCTGCATCGAGGCCTTCCTGGAATCCTTCCACGTGCTGGAAACCCACCCCCAGGGGGTGGCCACGGTCGGTGATGCCAACACCCAGTACGACCTGTACGGTGACCATGTGTCGCGTTTCGTGCACCTTGTAGGCTTTCCCAGCCCGCACATTCAGGAGCCGCGCAGCGAACAGCAGACCCTCGATGCCCTGATGGCAGAAGGCGTCGTCGAAGGTGTCTACGACGACAGCTCCAGACTCCAGGTGCCGAAGGGCGGGCGCGCACGGGAAGTGTTTGCCGACCACCTGAAGAAAACACTGGGTGAAGCTTTCGCAAAAGACTTTTCCGCCCTGTCCGTCAGTGAAACCATCGATGCCATCGAGTACAGCCTGTTTCCCAATACCTGCCTGTTCCCCTCGTTGTTATTCCCCATGGTGTACCGCTTTGTCCCCAACGGAAACGATCCGGACTCCACCGTCTTTGACCTGCTCTACCTGCAGCCGCTGCCAGACTCCGGTGAGCGCCCGGATCCGGCCGAGCCGGTGGAACTGGGCTTCGACCAGTCCTTCCACGAGGTACCCGGGTTTGACCCAGGGCTGGCCACCATCTATGACCAGGACACCGGCAACCTCATCGCCCAGCAGCGCGGCTTCAAGTCGAGCATGAAAGCGGGAGAAACGCTGGGCAATTACCAGGAGGCCCGGGTGCGCCAGCTGCACCAGACGCTGGACAAGTACCTGAATGGAGGACAGACAGCATGATCCGCGGCGTACACCATGTAGCGATATCCACCCCCAATCTCAACCGCTTGCTGGCCTTCTATCGCGACCAGCTCGGTTTCGAGGAGATACAGCAAACCAGCTGGCCCAGGGGCACTGGGCAGATCGACCGGGTACTGGCACTGCATGACTGTTCGGCACGCCAGGCCATGCTGAAAACCAGCAACCTGTGCCTGGAACTGTTCGAGTTCGCGTCACCCGAGCCGGCGCCGATGGCCCCGGATCGTCCGGTGTGCAATCACGGGCATACCCACATCTGCATGGATGTGACCGATATCGGCGAGGTCTATAACAGGCTGCTGGCAGCCGGTGTGCACTTTCACGCCCCTCCCCAGGATTTCGGTGGCGTGTGGGCCACCTACGCCAGAGACCCGGACGGCAATGTGTTCGAGTTGCAGGAGATCGTTGCGGAAAACGATCCGGCGGCCCTGTTCCACTGATTTTCGCGGGTTTTCATGTCTGACTGCAAAATTCATTATTCGCCACCCCCCGCCCGACCAGTGCACGCCGTCGCCAGCCACGGCCGGCTCCTCACCTGGGGCCTGCTGGTGGCCTGCCTGAGCGCCGGTGGCCTCGCGCACGCTGGCGTCGAGCCTGGTACCCCGCCCCTGGGCGGTACGGTAATCAGCGCCGGCCAGGGACCCATGGAGGGTGTCGTGGTCATTGCGCGGGGTACTGGGAGCGATGTGCTGACGGCGGTCACCTCCGGCCCCGACGGCCGCTTCACCTTCCCGGCGCAGCGCCTGCAGCCCGGCCAGTACACCATCACCGTCCGCGCCGCCGGTTGGCAGCTAAGCCCCGGCCAGCACCAGGTGGAGGTGGCGGTATCCTCTCCCGCCCGGCTGTCACTGTCCCTGCAGCAAGTGGATGAGCCCTCGCAACTGGCCAGCCAACTCACCTCATTGGGCTGGATCAACAGCTTCCCGGGTTCTCAAGCCCAGAAGAGCCTGCTGGTGCGCAACATGGTGAACTGCGGTTTTTGCCACAGCCTGGAACGGGTGGCGCGATCAGGCCACAGCGCTGAAGACATGCTCAGAGTGATCCAGCGTATGAAGACCTACGAGAGCGACCACTCCTCGGCGGAGCGAATCCAGATCGCGGCGCCGCCGGAGCCACTGGAGGGCCTGATGTGGTATGGGCGCGAGGCCGCCGATATTGCCAGCTACCTGGCGACCATCAACCTGAGCGATGGCAAGAGCACCTGGGACTATCGGCTCAGGCCACTGCCCCGTCCAACCGGTGAAGGCACCCGGGCCGTCGTGACTGTGTTCCCGATTCCGCGCCAACCCAGTGTTATCCACGATCTCGACGTCGATTCACAGGGCGATGTCTGGTACGGCAATACTGGCTGGGACTACATCGGCAGGCTGAATCCCGAAACCGGGGAATTCTCCGAGTGGGAGGCCCCCAACTTCCACCCGGCGGAACCCGCGCCCGGCACCCAGCGCATCGTCGGGGTTCAGGATATCCAGGTGGACCCGCAGGACCGGGTCTGGGTTGCCGTCGGCGGCAACAAGCACGCCATGTTCAACCCGGACAGCGGCCGCTGGCGCATCTTCGACCTGCCGGTGGTGTGGAAGAACCCCTTCCTGAGTCCGGTGCGTAAAGGCAACCAGGCCCTCTGGGCGACGGGACTGTCGCAGGCGCCGGAAGACAGCAATCCCTGGCCGGAAGCGGCGTACAGGCTGGACCTCGAAACCGGCAAGCTGAGTGCGCCCATCGACCTGTTTGGCGGCCTCGACCAGCCGGAAGACCCGGATCGCGCCGACCAGATGAACTACTGCTACATGATGGACCAGGATCGGGATGGCAACTTCCTGTGCACCGTACCTGAGGGCTCCGGCATCGCCCGCGCCGACACCAGTGGCAAGGTCACCTTTACCCCCACGCCGACGCCCCATGCCTACCCGCGCCGCGGCCGGCTCGCAAGTGACAACCGTTTCTGGTTTACCGAGTTCTTTGCCGACCAGCTGGCGGTGATCGACCTGGAGAGCAATGAGATTACTGAATACTCGCTGGGTATAGACTTCATCTCGCCCTACTACGCCCACCCCGACGGCAAGGGCCGCATCTGGGCGTCGAGCACGGGCTCCGACCGTCTGCTGCGCTTCAACCCTGCGACCGGTGAACTGGTGCAGTACCTGATGCCGGTGTACTACGACGCGCGCAAAATCGTGGTGGTGGATGGCACCGACCGCACCACCATCTGGATTCCCAACAAGAACACCGCCCAACTGGTGCGAGTAGAAGTGCCGGACTGAAGCGCATTAGAGATCCATGGTCGGGTGGGTACGGATACCATTGCCCGCTTTCGCGCACCAGGCGGCGACGGAGCGGGTCAGCCCCAGCACCGCGGCCTCGCCTGGTAGTATAGGCCGCATCATTCAGCAGCAGCGCTGTTATTGCGCCGTCATTCCGCCATCCACCACCAACTCAGTACCGGTGATATAGGCAGATTCGTCGGAAGCCAGAAACAGCACGGCCTGTGCAATATCCTCGGGTTTCCCCATGCTGCGCATGGGAATCGAGTTGGTGAGGATCTCGTACTGCTCCGGGTTGTCCCGCAGTGCCAGCAATTGCATGTTGGTGGCGATCATACCGGGGTGCACCGTATTGCACCGTATATTCTCGGCAGCCGTTTCCATTGCCACGGTCTTGCTGAACAGTCGCACGCCGCCCTTGCTGGCAGCGTAGACAGATACCCCGGGTACACCCACCAGGCCCGCGGTCGATGACATGTTCACTATGGAGCCGCCATCACCCACTTTGCGCATCAGGGCGACGCCAGCCTGGGAGCCGAGAAACACGCTGGTCATATTCACCTGCATCTGGCGCTCGTATTCTGCCAGGGTGAAAGCTTCCAGTGGCTTGAGCACGGCGATACCGGCATTGTTGACCAGGGCATCCAGCCGCCCGAAACGTCTCTCGATTTCGGACATCGTGTGCTGCCATTCCGCCTCCGAAGTCACATCCTGCTTCCAGTAGACGACTTCGCCCCCCGCCTCGGTAATTTCCGCGGCACATTTTGCCAGCCCGGCCTCATCAATATCGGTGATAACCAGGCGCGCACCCTCCTGCGCAAACAGCAGCGCGGTAGCGTAGCCGAGCCCGGGGTTGGAAGCAGCGCCCGTCACCAGGCACACCTTGTCTTGCAGTCTTTTCATTGGTTTTTTCCTCTCGGATTGCTATCGCGGCGGCCGCTGTACGCGGTCAGGCTCGGGGCTGGATCAGGGTGCGGCTTCGCCTGCAGCTATCGCGGCCTCGGCCAGCTCCTGTCCTCTTGGATTACGGCGCAGACACAACCCGCCGTTAACCTGAAGGTTTTCTCCCGTCATAAAGCACTCGTCCGAGGCCAGGAACACCGCCGCCGCAGCGATATCCTCGCTGGTACCGATGCGGCTCAGCGGATAACACTTGCGGAAGGTCTCCACCAGTGACGGACTGTCCATGGCCGCTGCCGTCATCGGCGAGGCGGTCAGGCCGGGGGAGATGCTGTTGGCGCGAATGCCCTGCTCGCCAAATTCATTGGCCACTGTCCGCACCACGTGGTCGACGCCCGCCTTGGTGCCCATGTAGGCCGCATGGTTATCCAGCATGATCTTGGCAGTGGCGGACGATATCTGGATGATCGAGCCGCCGCCGCTGGCGGACATCAGGGCGGCCAGCTTCTGCAGCCAGAAAAAAGGCCCCTTGAACTGCAGATCGACCATGCGATCCAGTTCTTCTTCTGTGTTGTCCAGGAAGGGCGTCAGCAGCCCCCAGCCGGTGGCATTAACGGCGATATCGATCCGCCCGTGGCGCTCGACGACGGTATCGAGCATGGTGTCGATGGAGGGTTTACTGGTGAAATCACAGAGTACCCAGTCACCGCCGATGCGTTCCGCACAGTGCTTGAGCGCTGTTTCATGCCGCCCGGATACAACGACTGTTGCGCCCTCTTTCGCGAATCGCTCCGCGATAACCTGGCCCATATTGCCGTCTCCGGCAGCACCCACAACGGATGCGACCTTGCCCGCCAGTCTCGACATCGCTGATATCCTCCTGTTATGCCTTATAGAACAAACATTACTGCCTGTTTTTTAATAAAGCAAGTCTTGCGTGTCGTGTCTTCACGATCCGGGGAGAGGGAGGCGACCGGGCCCGGTGCCGCCCGGTCAATGCCGGTCAGGCCTTGCCCGATTCCGCCTGGGCGTAGAGCGCCTCGAGCTGATCGGTCATGAGTTCGATCATCCGCTTGGCTCGCCGCTTCTTGTTGGTGGCCATGTGACTGAGGGCCATCCCACGCATGCAGAACTGGATCAGGTCATTGGCAACTTCCAGCACACCGAGACTCTCCCAGTGCGGAAATACCTGCTTCACTGTCTGCAAGAACAGTCCCTCGACATCCTTCTCGGTACGCTCCAGGACATCGTTGAGCTCCGGGTCCGTCCGCGCCGCGGCCAGCAGTTCCTGGTAGGCAACGAAGGAAGGGAGGTTCACGTAACGCCAGGCGGACTCCACCGACTTCCTGATCGCCTCGCGGGTCAGGGCCTGTTCCGGATTGTCGATACCCTCCATCAGGTTGCGGTACTCTCCCAGCCGCTTTTCATGCAAGTGGTCCACTACCGCCCTGATCACCGCAATCCGTGACGGAAAATGGTGCATCATGGCCCCGCGGGAGACCCCCGCATATTCCGCGATCATCGCCGTGGTGGTACGGCTGTAGCCGCGCTCCACCAGGCACTCCTCCGCCGCATCGAGAATCGCCGTGCGGGTAATCGCACTCTTTTCTGCCTGCCAGCCGTCACCCCTCCTGGGTCGCCCCCGGGTTTTCTTCGCCGCTTTTTGTGCCGCTGTCATAGTCCAGCTCCTGCCTCACACCCTGATTGAAATAGCAGCCCGAATTCCCTCGCTGCCGTCACCGTCATCTTAACCCAAAAAAACCAGCACAGCTCTAAACAATCAAGCTTGCTTTTTTTATTCTGAATACCTATATTGACCCCTCTCAGGCGAACCACCCTGCTCTAACAGGAGATAACAATGTCCTACAGCCCTGAATTCCTGCTCGAATCCTACCGCACCATGAAAACCATACGGCTCTTTGAAGAGCGCGTGATCAAGGAGTTTGAAGCAGGCAACATTCCCGGCTTCGTCCACGCCTACGACGGCCAGGAAGCCGTCGCAGTGGGCGTCTGCATGAACCTCACCGATAAAGATGTGATCGGCTCCACTCACCGGGGACACGGTCACTGTATCGCCAAGGGCTGCGACGTGGTCGGCATGATGAAGGAGATCATGGGCAAGGCCGGCGGCCTCTGCAAAGGCAAGGGCGGCTCCATGCACATTGCGGATTTCGACAAGGGCATGCTGGGTGCCAATGCCATCGTCGGCGGCGGCCCGCCCCTGTGCAATGGCGCCGCCCTCAGCGCCAAGACGCTGGGCACCAAGGACGTCGCGGTGTCTTTCAGCGGTGATGGCTCCTCCAACCAGGGCACGGTAGCCGAAGCACTCAATCTGGCGGTGGTCCTGAAACTGCCACACGTCTTCATGTTCGAAAACAACGGTTACGGCGAAGGCACGGGCGCCGACTATGCAGTCGGCAGCGGCGACGTCGCTGGACGCGCCGGTGCCTACGGCATGCCTTCGGCAAAGATGGACGGCATCGACTTCTTCGCCGTTTACGAAGCGACCCGCGAGGCGGTCGAACGCGCCCGCCGGGGTGAGGGGCCCACCGCCCTGGAAGCCGACGTGGTGCGCTTCGATGGCCACTTTATCGGCGACCCGCAACTCTATCGCGCCAAGGGCGAGATCAAACAGTTGCGCGCCGATCGTGACTGCCTGAAGCACTTCCGCGCCCGCGTCACCGGTGAGGGCTGGCTGAGCGACGCCCAGCTTGACGAGATCGACGAATCTGTCACCGCCCTGGTTGAAAAAGCTGCCGCCGAGGGACTGGCCGCACCGCAGCCCGATATCTCCGAACTCTACACCGACGTCTACATTTCTTATTAAGGGAGATCGCACCATGAATAACCCACAACAGGTGGTCACCCCCCCGCAAAGCGGAACGTCCTCGATCAAGACCATGCGCGAAGCCATCAACGAGGCCCTGCACCAGGAAATGGAGCGCGATCCCACCGTGATCGTCATGGGCGAGGAGGTCTCGGGTGGCGCCGGCTGCCAGGGGCAGGACGATGCCTACGGCGGTGTTTTCGGTCTGACCAAAGGCCTGATGCCGAAATTCGGTCGCGAGCGCGTGATCGACACCCCGATTTCCGAATCCGCCATCATCGGCGCCGCCGCCGGCGCCGCCAACACCGGCCTGCGCCCGGTGGCGGAGCTCATGTTCTTTGACTTCATAGGCGTATGCTTCGACCAGATCTTCAACCAGGCGGCCAAGTTCCGCTACATGTTCGGCGGCAAGGCCCGTACCCCCATGGTCATCCGCGGAACGGTGGGCGCCGGCCTGCGCGCAGGTGCCCAGCACTCCAGCATGCTGCACCCGGTGGTGGTGCACACGCCCGGACTCAAGGTAGTCATTCCCTCCAATGCCTACGATGCCAAGGGCCTGCTGATCGCCGCCATCCGCGACGACGACCCGGTCATCTTCCTGGAACACAAACTGCTGTACGACACCAAGTGTGAAGTCCCCGACGAGCCCTACGTGATCCCCTTCGGCGAGGCCGCTTTCACCCGCGAGGGATCCGACGCCACCATCGTTGCCATCGGTGCCATGGTGCCCAGGGCGAATGCGGTGGCCGACAAACTGGCGCAGGAAGGTATTCATGTGGATGTTATCGATCCGCGCACCCTGGCACCGCTGGATGACGAAGCCATCATCGAGAGCGTCGAGGTCAGCGGCCGACTGGTGATTGTCGACGAGGCCCATGAGCGCTGCAGCTTGGCGGCGGATATCTCCAGTATCGTCGCGGAAAAGGCCTTCCACGCCCTGCGCGCACCGATTCGCAAAGTCACCGCACCGCACACGCCAGTGCCCTTCTCTCCCGTCCTGGAAGATGCCTACATGCCCAGCGAGGACCGCATTGAACAGGCCGTACGCGACGTACTGGGAGCGTAATCATGAGCCAGATTCAGAAAGTGAGCATGCCCAAGTGGGGCATGGAGATGACCGAGGGGGTTATCGCCGAATGGCACGTCGCCGAGGGGGACGCGGTCAACGCCGATGACGATCTGGTCGACATCGAGACCAGCAAGATCGTCAACACGGTCACGGCGCCAGTCTCCGGCGTCCTGCGCCGCATTCTGGTCGAGGCGGGTGGCGAATATCCGGTGGGTGCGGCCCTCTGTGTGCTGGCCGACGCCGAGACGCCAGACGCCGAGATCGACGCATTCGTCAGCAGCCTGGGGGTCGCGCCAACGGCCGCTCCCGAGCCTGCCCCGGCGCCCGCGGACGATCCCGCCCCCGCACGGGAGGTCACCCAGGCCCAGGCCAGTAGCAAACCGCAGCTCAGCAGCGTACCCACGGCGCCGGCACCGGCCAACAGCGGCGCGTTGCAGGCACTGGCCGGGGGCGACGATGACTCCGCCGTGGCGGCGACCCCGGTGGCGCGGCGCCTGGCGGCCCAGTACGGGGTCAACCTGCACAACATCTCCCCCACCGGGCGCCACGAGCGCGTCACCAAGGCGGATCTGGAACAGGCCGTTGTGGCCGCAGGTGGCCAGGTTATCGGCCTGCCCGATCCAGCGGCCAGCGACACGCCACGGGCCGCCGGCGACGGCGATGCCGCCGTTGCCGCCACCCCGGTCGCGCGACGCATGGCCAGCGAACTTAACATCAACCTCCTCGACTGTCGCGCCAGTGGCACCCGGGGGCGCGTATGCAAGGCCGATGTCGAAGCCCGGGCGGCGCTGATGGCGAAAACACCGGCCAACCAGCCTGTGTCCAATGGCGAAGCGGAGCCCGCGGCCTTTGAGGAACAACCCCTGTCAGGCATGCGCAAGACCATCGCCGCGCGCCTGCAGTCTTCCAAGCAGACCGCGCCACATTTCCGGGTGCAGGTAGATGCCACCATCGACCAGCTGCTGGCGCTGCGCAAGGCGCTCAATGCCAGCCGTGCGGATGCCAAAATCTCGGTCAATGACTTCATTATCAAGGCGGCGGCCTGTGCCCTGACCCAGGTGCCCGCGGTGAACGTGCAGTTTGATGGTGAGACCGTGCGCCAGTTCACCGACGCCGACATCTCGGTGGCCGTAGCCCTCGACGAGGGCCTGATTACCCCCATCGTGCGCAAGGCCAACCGCAAGGGTCTGGTGGAAATCTCCAACGAAGTGCGCGACCTGGCCACCCGGGCCAAGCTCGGGCGGCTGTCGGCCGCGGAGTTCCAGGGCGGCACCTTCAGCATTTCCAACCTGGGTATGTTCGGCGTCAAACAGTTCGACGCCATCATCAACCCGCCCCAGGGCGCGATCCTGGCGATCGGGGCCGCGGAACAGCGGCCGCTGCTGGTGGACGGAGAGTGGCAGGCTGCCTCGGTACTGACGCTCAGCCTGTCCAGCGACCACCGGATTATCGACGGCGCTCTGGCGGCGAAATTCCTGGCGGCGCTGCGGGGCTTCCTCGAGCAGCCCGGAACCATGCTGGGATAGGGGCAGGCAATGAAGCAGACATTCGACCTGGTCGTGGTGGGCAGCGGGCCCGGTGGCTACATCGCCGCCGTGCGCGCCGCACAACTCGGCTTCAAGACCGCACTGATAGAGAAGGACAGGCTGGGCGGGGTATGCCTCAACTGGGGCTGTATTCCCACCAAGGCCCTGCTGCGCGGTGCCGAACTGGCCCACAACCTGCGCCACGCCGCCACCTTCGGCATCCAGTGCGATGGTGCGGTGGATCTGGAGCAACTGGTCAAGCACAGCCGCACGGTCGCCGGAAAACTGTCCGGCGGTATCGGCTACCTGATGAAAAAGAACGGGATCACGGTGATAGAGGGCAGCGCCCGGGTGAGCGGCAAGTGTCAACTGGCCGTCACCGCCGGGGACGGGACCCTGACCGATATCGCCGCCGACCATATCGTGCTGGCCACAGGCGCCCACGCGCGCGAGCTGCCGACTGTCCGCATCGACGGGGAGCACATCTGGGGGGCCCGCGAGGCGATGACGCCGACGCACCTGCCGAGGCGTCTGCTGATTATCGGTGCCGGTGCCATCGGCGTGGAGTTCGCCAGCCTTTACAGCGACCTCGGCAGCGAGGTCACCCTGGTGGAAGCCCTGCCGCGCATTCTGCCCGCGGAAGACGCCGATTCAGCCGCCTTCGTACACCGGGAATTCAGCCGCCGCGGCATCACCATCCACACTGATGCCCGTGTCGAATCCGCCAGCCCGGGCAGTGAGGGCGTCGAGGTTCGCTTCCGTCACGCCGACGAGCGCGCAGAGACGCTGACGGTGGACCGGGTGATTCTCGCGGTGGGTGTGGCCGGCAATGTGGACAACCTCGGTCTGGAAGACGTCGGCGCGCACATCGAGCGCGGCTTTATTGTTACTGACGAATGGTGCCGCACCAATGTGGTGGGCCTGTACGCCATCGGCGATGTCGCCGGTCCGCCCTGGCTGGCGCACAAGGCCAGTCACGAGGCGGTACTGTGCGTCGAGAAGATTGCCGGCCTGGACTCGGCCCACCCGCTGGATGCGGACAATATCCCAGGTTGTACCTACAGCCGCCCGCAGGTGGCGAGCGTGGGACTCACCGAGACCGAGGCGAAAGCCGGCGGCCGGGCGGTGAAGGTAGGCCGTTTCGATCTCGGCGCCAACGGCAAGGCACTGGCGATCGACGAGGCCAGCGGATTTGTGAAAACCCTGTTTGACAGCGCGACCGGCGAACTGCTGGGCGCGCACATGGTGGGCCCGGAGGTTACCGAACAGATCCAGGGCTTCGCCCTGGCGCGCAGCATGGAGGCCACCGAAGCCGACCTGATGCGCGCGGTGTTCCCCCACCCCACCCTGTCCGAGGCCATGCACGAATCGGTGCTGGATGCCTATGACAGCGCATTGAACCAGTAGAGAGCCCCCAATTCATGACAAACCAGCGCCCCATTCGCGAAGGCCTGTTTACCTGGCCCGCTGAACGCCCCCAACTGCTCGGCAGTCGCTGCCGGGCCTGCGGGGAAATGGCCTTTCCCAGCCAGAACGACTGTCGTCACTGCTGTGGCAGCGATACCGAAATCGTTGAGCTCGGGGATCGCGGCACGCTCTGGACCTGGACCATACAAAGCTTCATGCCCAAGTCGCCCTACCACAGTGACGAAACCCCCGAGACCTTTCGCCCCTACGGTGTGGGCTACATCGAAATGCCCGGCGGTCTGCGGGTCGAGGCCCGATTGAAGGAAAACAAACCGGAAGAGCTGGCGATTGGCCAGGCAATGAGCCTGAGCATCGAGCCCTTCCGCCGTGACGAGGACGGCACCGAAGTGCTCGCCTTCGCTTTCCAGCGCAGTGAGGAAAATGCCTGATATGGATGTAGCAATTATTGGCATCGGCCTGCACCGCTTCGGTCGCACCGAGAACATGAGCGGCCTGCAGCAGGGCGCCGCCGCCGTGCGTTCAGCGCTGAAGGACGCCGGTATCGAGTGGCCCCAGGTGCAGTTCGCGGTGGGCGGCAGCCAGGACGCCGGCAACGCCGACTCACTGGTCAACGAACTCGGCCTGACCGGCATCCAGTTCACCAACGTCTGGAACGGTTGCGCCACAGGGGGCAGCGCCCTGCACTCGGCCTACTCCGCCATCAAGTCCGGCGAGTACGACCTGGGGGTGGCCGTGGGCTTCGACAAGCACCCGCGGGGTGCCTTTAACCCCAAACCCGGCGACTGGGGTCTCGATGACTGGTACGGCGAAGTCGGCCTGATGCTCACTACCCAGTTCTTCGCCATGAAGATCCAGCGTTACATGCACGACTACGGGATCAGCAACGATGCGCTGATTCGCGTGGCGGAAAAAGCCTTCCACAACGGCTCTCTCAACCCCGATGCCTGGCGCACCACGGCTCTCAGCTACGAGGAAATCGCCGCGTCGCCGATGATCAGCGAGCCCCTGCGCAAGTACATGTTTTGCAGCCCGGCAGAGGGCGGCACCGCCCTGGTGCTGTGCCGTGCCGACAGGGCCCATCAGTACACCCGCCATCCGCTGTTCCTGAAAGCCGCCGTGGTACGCACCCGCTACTACGGCAGTTTCGAAGTATTCAGCCCCGCCCAGGCGCCAGCTGTAAACCAGTCCGCCACCGTAACCGCGTCCCGCGACGCCTTCGAGCTGGCGGGCATCGGACCGGAGGATGTCCAGGTCGCGCAACTGCAGGACACCGAAAGCGGGGCCGAGATCATGCACATGGCCGAGAACGGCTTCTGTCAACACGGCGAGCAGGAAAAGCTGTTGCGCGAGGGCGCCACCCGTATCGACGGCCGCCTGCCCGTGAACACCGACGGCGGCTGCCTGGCCAACGGCGAGCCGGTGGGCGCCTCGGGCCTGCGCCAGGTCTACGAGATCTGCCACCAGCTGCGCGGCAGCGCCGGTGCCCGCCAGGTCCCCGGCAAACCCTCGGTAGGTTACACCCATGTCTACGGCGCACCGGGCGTCAGTGGCGTGAACATCATTACCCGATAACAAAGACATCACGATTGTGAGGTGCTCACCATGAACAATCCGGCCAATACCCGACAACAGGGCGAGAACGCCCGCTGCGAAGGCCCCTCCTTCCAGGACCTGCTGGACCTGGAGGAAGTCCCGGTGCCCGACTACCTGCGGGAGAACACCTGCGCCTATATGGGCGACGACGATCTCCCGGTGGATCGCTATATTTCCCAGCAGTTCCACGACCTGGAAAGGGACAAAATGTGGAACCGGGTGTGGCAGATGGCGTGCCGGGAGGAAGATATCCCCGAGGTTGGCGATCACCAGCTCTACAACCTGTTCGACAGGTCCGTCATTATCGTTCGCTCCGCCGGGAACGAGATCAGGGGCTTCATCAACTCCTGCCTGCACCGCGGGCGCCTGCTACGCGATGAAGGCGGCTGTGTGAATGAGTTCCGCTGCCCCTTCCACGGCGCCACCTGGGAACTGGACGGCAGCTTCCGCGGCATTCCCTGCCAGTGGGACTTCAAGCACCTCAAAGAAAAGGACATGAACCTGCCCCAGGTACACGTCGCCACCTGGGGCGGTTTTGTATTCATCAACTTCGCCGAGAACCCGCAGCCCTTCGAGGAGTATCTCGGCGTCTTTCCGGAGCACTTCTCGCGCTTCCCGCTGGAGGACTACTACAAGGGCGTCCACATCCAGCGCAAGGTCAACTGCAACTGGAAGGTGGGGGCCGAGGCTTTCATGGAATCCTTCCACACCGTGGAGACGCATCGCCAGATCCTGACCTTCACCGGCGACGCCAATTCCCAGTACGACTATTTTGGCGACCACGTAAGCCGCTCGGTCACCCCCATGGGCGTGCCCAGCCCCCATCTCAGTGACATCAGCGAAGAGCAGGTCATGCGCGACATCCTCAAGCTCTCCGGCCGCATGGGCAAGGACAGCGACGAAGGTATCGACATGCCCGACGGGTTGACGGCGCGCAAGTACGTGGCGGACATGAACCGCCAGGTGTTCGAGGAGGCCTCCGGCGAGGATCTGTCCGATGCCACCATGGCAGAGCTGGAAGACGCCATCCTCTACAGCCTGTTCCCCAACTTCCAGGTGTGGATCGGCTATCACGGCAATATCGTTTACCGCTTCCTGCCCGACGGCAACAATCCCGACCGCTGCATTTTCGATGTCATGGTTCTGCTGCGCTATCCCAAGGGCAGCGAGCGCCCGCAGGCCGTGCCCATGCACCGCCTCGATGACGACAAGCCGTTCGCCCAGGCTGAGGAACTCGGCGCGCTGGGCCCGGTATTCGACCAGGACGACAGCAACATGGGCGCCGTCCAGGCCGGGATGAAAAACTCGAGCAAGGGGGCGGTAAGCCTGGCCAGCTACCAGGAGAGCCGCATCCGTCACTTCCACCAGACCCTGGACAAGTATCTGCAGGGCTGAGTCGATGACCACCCGCAGGAGGAGCCCCGCGCTATGAGCAAACCCAATGACCGCGCCGGACGGATAAATTGTGTCCTGATTGCAGGCGGCATGTGGCACGATATCGATTTCGCCCGCCTGGAACTGCTGAAGCTGCTGGCCGAGAAAGACCGTATTCGCGTTCGGGTATTCGAGGATTACGAGAACCTGGCCGCCCTCGATGAAGCTGATTTCCTGATTACCTACACCTGCAATGTGGTGCCCTCGCTGCCTGCCCAGGAGGCATTGAAGGAGTGGGTCAGCCGCGGCGGGCGCTGGTACGCACTGCACGGCACCAACTCGGTGATCCGCATGATGTCGGATGGCCAGTACGGCACACCGGACTGGGCGCCCCTGTTCATGGACACCCTGGGCAGCATGTTTCGCTCCCACCCGCCCATCGCGCCCTACCGGGTGGAGATAGCCGACCCCGAGCACCCACTGGTGCGTGGGCTGGAGCCATTCGAAAGTACCGACGAGCAATATCTCATGCGGACTTACGGAGATCTTCACGTACTGCTCGATACCGAATTTGGCGGTGACGCGCCGGGCTTCGTGGAAAATCAGTGGGACAGGGCCCGCCATCCAGTCTTCTATATCCACGAAGTGGGCGAAGGCGCAGTGCTGTATCTCACGCTGGGCCACTGCCGCCATCACTACGACATGCAGCCACTCCTTGATTTCTGGCCTACCATAGAGCGTTGCGCCTGGGATCTCCCGGTCTTCTACAAGCTGCTTCGGCGCGGTATTGACTGGGCCATTGATCCCGTGGACTCCGATTCACGCCTCGCATTTGAACAGGCCAGGCAAGCCGCCGGGGCGACATCGAACAGCGATCAATGAACGCCCTTGCCGCCATCAGCAGCACGGCGCACCCTCTGTGGTGTCCCCTCGTCACGGTGCCGCTGCATCAGCGTTCCTTCGGTGGCACGGAATCTCGCCGGCTGCGCGCCCGCCAGCTGCTGTTTCAGCTTCAGGACGAGTTTCTGGGCTGCACACCCCGCCGCTGCCAGCCGGGCGCATTCGAAACCTTGTGCGAGCTGGCGGTGCACAGCAGCAATCTCGATGACATGTTCCTTCGAGGCATTCGTTTCCTCAACCTGATCTCTGACCACCTGGAAATCAACTACTACCGATACCACAATGCGCGAGAACTGGTGGTGCGACTACGCAACCCGCAAGGGGCCAATGTCGACTTGTTCGTGGAGACCTGGTTGTGCGCGTGGCACCGCCTCGCCTGCTGGGTCGTGGGGCGTCACATCCCGCTGGAGCGGGTCACCTTCAGTCATGCGGCACCGCCAAGCAGGGACGAATTGACAAGTACTTTCGGCCCGGTCTGCCAGTTCGACAGCGTCTGCAACAGTTTCCGTTTCAGCAGTGACTTTGCCAGTCTGGAGCCGACCCGCAGCTCCCTCGATGTGCATGAGCTTGTCGCAGCCGGTCATGCCAACCCCCTGGATATTCCGGAGATAGATTCTGTCTACACCGAGCTGGTTTCAGCAGCGATCAGGCAACTGAGCGAGAAGTGGCCAAAGGATATGCCCAGCCTGATCCGAGTCGCCGGGCACCTGCACATGTCGCCGCAAACCCTTCGACGCAAGCTGACCGAGGAGGGGACCCAGTTCAAACAACTCAAAGACGAGCTGCGGCGTGAATTCGTAAAGGACGCTCTGCGACGCTCACATCGCGCGCTGGAAGATATTGCAGAACAGGCTGGATTTTCCGAAACCAGCTCACTGATACGGGCTTTCAAGCGCTGGACAGGGATGACACCCAATACATTCCGGCGCAGGGGCTGACAGGCAGTGTGACCGCCAGAAAAGGCCGGATTCCCGGTGGAGAGCGCCGCCACCACGGTGGTGACGGCGAAAGATCATCAGAACTGTAGCCGGCGCGTAAAAGCACCATCGATAACGATATTCGCTCCACAGGTATAGCCAGCCAACGGACTCGCCAGCAGTGCGACCTGACTGGCGATTTCTTCCCCTGAGCCCATACGCCCCAGCGGGATGGCGGCGACCGTGGAGTCGTAAATTTCCGTCATGTTCTGCTTGATATCGTCCCAGGCGCCGCCCTCGACGAATACCGGCCCGGGGCTGACCGTGTTCACGCGAATGCCCCTGGGGGCGAGTTCGATGGCCAGGTTGCCCGCATAGTTGAGCAGGGCCGCTTTCATGGCTCCGTAGGGCACCGGGCCGGCGAAGGCCTCAAAGGCGGCGGTGGTGGAGAAAAAGATGATCGACGCGCTGTCGGATTTCTCCAGATAGGGAACCGCTCGCTGCACGGCGCGCCACGGGCCAAGAACGTCGGCTTCAAAACTGGTCTGCCAACCCGCCTCTTCAGAAGGCGTATTGCCGGCGCTGACCATGGGAATCAGGATATCAATACCGCCGAGCTTGCTGGCGCAATTGTCTATCCACGCACCGTAGGCCTCGGCGTCAGTCACGTCCGCCACCTCGCCATAGACTTCAGCGCCCAGCGCGGCCAGGTGTTTCACCGCATTGTTCACCGCGTCCTCACTGCGTGCGCAGATGCCGAGTTTGCAGCCCTCGGCGGCCAGGGTTTCGGCGACCTTCATGCCGATCCCCTTGGTGGCACCACTGATGAGCGCCACTTTGCCTTTTATTTTCAGGTCCATAATCTATCTTCCTCCGTTGCGATTGAGGCGGGCGGTGCCCGACACTGTGTGTAGCGTGTGGATTGCCCTGCTCAGGCAACCGACTGCAACTCCCGAAAGCGCTGCAGATGGAAATCGCGATTGCCGAACCAGCTTTCGAGCACGGCAAAGCGCTTGAAGTAATGGCCGATACTCAGTTCGTCGGTCATGGCAATGCCGCCGTGCAACTGAATGGCGTTTTGGCTGACAAAACGCCCCGCTTTCACGGTACGCGCCTTGAGCGCGGATATCAGCCTGGCGGCATCGCCCTCTTCCCCGGCGAGGCTCGATGCCGCTGCCAGCATGAGTGAGCGGGTCAGTTCCAGTTGCACGTACATGTCTGCCATGCGGTGGCGCAGCACCTGGAACGACGACAGCGTCTTGCCGAACTGTTTCCGCTGGCCTATGTAATCCTGTGTCGCCTCCACCAAGGCAGCCATGCCACCGATGACTTCGGCGCAGGCTGCCAGTTGCGCATCCAGGGCGACTCTGTCCAGCAGATACTCGGCCGAGCCGCGCCCGCCCACTACCGCCTCCGGGCCAACGACGACATTGCGCAGGGTCAATTCACAGGCCCGGCGGCCGTCGTAAGTCGGGTAGCCCCGGCGCTCGACTCCCTCGGCGTCCGCCGGTATCGCAAACAGGGTGACCGCGGAGTTCCCCGCACCGACAAGCCGCGCGGAAACAATGAAAACATCCGCCTGGTCGCCATTGGCCACCACGCTCTTGACGCCGTTCAGGCGGCAATGAGCGCCCTCGTCAACTGCCGTGGTGGCAGTATTGATCATGGACGCGTGCTTTCCCTCTTCTCCGTGGGCCAGAGCCACTTGCAACTGCCCCTCCGCAACGGCCGGCAGGTAGCGTTCCGCCAGCGCGGTGGTGGCGCCGCGAGCCAGCAGCCCTCCGCCGACAACCACTGTCTCCAGAAAAGGTTCGACCACCAGGTAGCGACCCATCTGTTCGGCCAGCAGCATGATTTCCATGGCGCCGAAGCCAAATCCGCCGTGCTCCTCCGGCAATGGCATGGCCAGCCAGCCCATTTCGGCAAACTGCGCCCAGCGCTCATCGCTGAAGCCTTTGGCACTGCGCGACGCCGCCTGGCGCTGATCGAAGTCGTAGCTGTTCTTCAGGTAGCGTTCGGCGCTGTCCTGCAGCATCTTCTGTTCTTCTGTGAGCTCGATTGACATGAGAGATTCCCGTGGTGACTGCGTGTCAGAGCCCAAGCACCTGCTTGGCAATGATGTCGCGCTGGATTTCAGCGGTGCCACCATAGATGGTGGAGGCCCGATTGTTGATGTACTCCGCCATGGCGGTCAGGGCGTAGCGCGGCCCGACAATGTCCCCGTCGTAACACGGCTCGAGCGCTTCCAGCTGGCATGGCGCAACGGCCGGCCCCAGGACATCAAGGCTGAGCTCGTTGAAGGCCTGGCCCAGTTCGGTGCCCACCAGTTTGACCATCGAGGAAAGCGCGCCCGGATTCTCACCGGCGCTGTTGGCGCCCTTGATACGCAATTCGGTGTACTCCACCGCCAGTGCATCGATCTCGAGATCGGCGAGGCGGCTTCCCAGCACCGGGTAGGTCTCCAGCGATGCGCCATTGATACCACGTGTTTCGGCCATCTGACGGTGAAGCTTGCCGAGCTGTTTCTTCAGATCGATGGTGAAATTGTGGCCACCGCGCTCGAACTCGAGCAGGTATTTGGCCACGGTCCAGCCCTGATTCTCCTCGCCGACCAGATTGGCGACAGGCACCTCGACATCATCAAAGAATACCTGGCACTGTTCCACCCTGCCGTCGAGGCCGACAATCGGATCAACCTTGATGCCGGGAGCGTCCATATCCACGAGGATGAAGCTGATACCCTGCTGCGGTTTGCCCTCTTTCGAAGTGCGAACCAGGCAAAAAATGCGGTTGGAGTGCTGAGCGTAACTGGTCCAGATTTTCGAGCCATTGATGCGAAAGATGTCTCCATCGCGGACTGCACTGGTTTTCAGGGACGCCAGGTCGGAACCCGCACCTGGTTCAGAGTAACCCTGGCACCAGACATCCTCGCCGGACAGGAGCCGAGGCAGGTAAAACTCCTTCTGCTCCGCGGTGCCGTATCGGATCAGCATCGGCCCGAGCATCTGCAGGCCCATGGGCAGGAGTGACGGTGCATTGGCCAGTTTGCACTCTTCCTGGAAGATGTAGCGCTCCTGGATGTCCCAGCCGGTACCGCCGTATTCCTGTGGCCAATCCGGCGCCACCCAGCCCTGCTGGAACAGAATCCGGTGCCAGGCCATGGTCGCCTCGAAATCGGCGAACACACTGGTCATCAGGCGGCCGGCGCGCCTCAGGTCGGGGGTCAGGTGGTGGTCCAGAAAGTCCCGCACCCGCAGGCGAAACTCGGCGTAGTGTTCTTGCTTTTCCATAGGAGTCTGCTCACTGCGATGGCTGGCCCGGCACACGATACCCAGTGCGCCAGTCGCAGCCTGCAATTACCTCATAAACAATCTTGACGGTTTATTTTAATGACAGTTGTTCACCAGCGCAACCGCACCACTGAACGGCCGGCAAGCGCCGGGGCAGCTACACGGTGGCGCCTGCAGTGCTCCCGCCATTCCCGCGCGCTGCGTGCCGCTCCCGCGCCCACTCACTCGCTGCGGTGGAACTCGCCCAACGCAGGGCATTGTCGAGCAATGTGCGGTATGCGGGATTATCGTAGGCTGCCTGTGCATCGCCCATTTGCAAGTAGACGATCGGACTGTTGCGGTAATGCTTGACCCACCCCAGCAGATGACTGCCAGAGGGAGGGTGCCACCCCTCGCGGGAATACATCTCGCCGCTCACGGCACGCGTGGCGGAATAGAAATGATCGCGATCAAAGCTGAAATCACTGGACAGCAAAGGGATAACATCGTCGTGGAACACCTGGTACAGATACAGCTCATCAGTGATTTCGAACCCTTGCTCGACACCCAGCGTGACCGGGTGATGCGCCAACACTTGCGCGTTATAGGTCACTTCGTGTCTATAGCCCGAGTCTTCACACGGTTTACCGCGCAGCTCACCGGGCAGGTACAGGAAGCGTCCGCCGACAATCTCGGCGTACTCTGGCCACAGTGGCCAGCCAGCAATCGCATGGTGCAGAAACACCACCCCCTTGCCCTGCTCCAGCAAGTCGAGAAACTTCTGCTGGAATCTGACTGGCGGGGCCACCAGTTGCGGTGGCTGGGTACTGAAGTCGATACCCGGCATGTCGTAGAGGACGATCACATCGTAGTCTGCAGCGTGCTCGGGAGTCATTAACACCTGGCTGGCGGGCTGCTCCACCGCGGTGTAAGACAGGCCAGGCATGTCCTCGAAAACCTGAAAGAAAGCATCACGCGGATAGGGATGTCCTTTAACCGAGACCAGTGCGCGCAGCGGGCTTTGATAGTCGATAACCGACACGGCACTCAACCCGCCTTCTTCGCATCTGTCGCACTGAGTTGTGCGCGCAGCAGGTCCTTGCGTACTTTGCCCGAGGCCGTCTTGGGTAATTCAGTAGCGATCTCCAGGCGCTCGGGCCATTTTTGCTTCGCCAGGCGACACTGAGCCAGGAATGGCTTGAGTTCCTCGAGAGTGCTTAGGGCGGCCCCGGCGACCAATACCACGTAGGCACAAACACCCTCGCCAAGGCGTTCATGTGGCATTGCAACCGCCGCGGCCTCGATAATCTCGGGGTGACTGTAGAGCACCTCCTCGATTTCCCGCGCGCTGAGGTTTTCTCCGCCACGGATAATGATGTCTTTTTTGCGATCGGTGATAACGATGGCATTTTCAGGTGTGATGTGGCCGATATCGCCGGTGCGAAAGTAGCCGTCGGGAGTCATCGACTCCCGGGTCTGTTCCGGATCGCCGTAGCCCAGCATCAGCGCCGGCCCCGCCACTACGATCTCACCATCCGCCCCACCAGGCAGCGCGTTGTCGTCGTCATCCAGAATCCGCACATCCCAGTTATGGATGCGCCCGTCGGTGGTCGCCGCCAGATGTACTTCATCGTCTCCGACAAAGCCCACGGTTACCAGGGGCGATTCGGTACTCCCGTAGACCCGGAAGGCGCGGCAGCGCTCCAGTACCTCGCCGGCGCGCTGAATCAAGGCCGGTGGCACCAAGGCGCCGCCGCAGGCAAACAGGCGCAGCGAGGGTAGCCTGACACCGGTTTCCTCGGCGCGCTGCACCAGCTCCTGCAGGAAGGGAGTGGCGCTGACGCAGGCGGTGGCGCCGACGCCCTGAATCAGATCGATGGCCTGACCCACCTCCCAGCGCTCCATAAAGGCCGAGCGAGCATCACTGAAAAACGGTAATTCGATGCCATTCACAAAACCCGTGATGTGGGTCACCGGTGAAGGCATCAGCATTACGTCATCCGGCCCCAGCGACCATGCTTCACAACCGTTGTCGAGTGCCCGAGTCAGTGTATTGTGGCTGTGCCTGACCGCCTTGGCCCGGCCCGTTGTGCCAGAGGTATACATGACGATCTTTACATCGTCCGGCGATACACCCTCGGCGATCGAGGTAACTGGTTCGCAAGCCAGGAGGTCAGCGTAGTTCACCGTACCCGCGTGATGTGTATCCCCCCGAACCACAATGACCTGTTCGAGATCTGGCAAACCGGGTCGCAGATTATCGATCATTGCCACGAAGTCGAAACCACGGAACTGCTCCGGCACCAGGATAGCGCGGGCCCTGGTGTCCTGCAGAATAAACTCGACCTCCCGATCACGATAAATCGGAATGATGGGATTAACCACAAGGCCGAGCAGCGAAGCCGCAATGTCGAGTGCCACCGCTTCGCGCCAGTTGGGCAACTGGAAACTGATAACGTCGCCCTTCTCAAAGCCCAGGTCACGCAGGCCTCCGGCCAGGCGGCGGGCTTCATCGACAATGCCGCCAAAGGTGATGGGCGGCTGTCCCTCCAGGTAGATTGCTACGCCTTCGGGATCGCTGCTCGCTTTCTGCAGTGCCATCTCAGCGAGCAGGCAGTTGCGGTATTGACGGGGGAGCCGGGCTCCGGCGCCAGCCTGATCAGCCATAGAATTACTCCATCGTTGCAACATTTGGCAGACAGGATTCAGCTCACCCCAACAGCCGGATTCCTGCTAGTTGTATCTCACTGTCAATTGCAGGGCCACCGTCCGCGGCAGCGATGTAAAGCCCATCTGGTCCGCGTAGGCGCCGCCAGCCACCGGTGTGCTGGGACCGTCGACCACGCCTGACACGATATGCTCGTCCGTCAGATTCTTGCCCAGCAGTTGCAGCTCCCAGACATCGTCCTTGCCGGTGAGATAGGCACTCATGTTCCAAAGGGTATAGGAATCTCGCATCGCATGCGGATTATCAAAGGCAGAGGCGTTGTACTCGTCGCTGTAAACACCATCCAGCGCGACACCATAGCCCCATCCATTGGCCAGATAGTCGTCGTAGTTCACACCAAACGAGGCGGTCCACTCCGGCGCCATGGCCGTCGGCGCGCCGCTTATGTCCTGTCCGGGTGTCCCATTGGTTCCCGGTACCGTCGTGCTACACCCCTGTTGCTGTGTCTGCCCCGCCCAGCAAGGTGCCACAAAATCGTCATACTCCGCCTCGTTATAGGCAAGCGTACCCCTGAAACTCAGCCCTGCCAGGTTGAAGGGTGCGTACTCCGCGTCCAGCTCAAAACCCCGGGTCGTAGCTTTACCAGCATTGAGGGTGATAAAGGCAAAGGTGGGCGAGTTGAAGAAGTCCACCTGTAAATTGTCGTACTCGTAGTCGTAGACCGTGCCGTTGAGACGCAACTGGTTGTCAAGCAGCGTGGACTTGATGCCGAACTCGAAACCCTCTGCGGTTTCCGGCCCGAAGATAAAGTCGGACTCGGAACCACCCATGAAGTCTGCCGAGAAAATCCCGCTGTTGGAGAACCCTCCAGACTTGTAGGCCGTTTTAAAGGCTCCGTACAACATCATGCTGTCGTTCATCTGCCACGACAGCGTCACCTCCGGAGAGGTTTCCTCGAAACTCTGATCAGCCGCCGCTATTTCGTTGGTGCGCCAGATGCCGCCAAGGCCGGGATTGTTATAGGGGTGCACGAACTCCGACTCCTTGGTCTCGTCGGAATAACGGGCCCCCGCGCTGAGTGTCAGTGACTCGGTCAGGTCGTAGGTAATTTCAAAGAAGGGCGCAATGGTTTCGCCGTCGGTATAGCTCTGCTTCTGTGAGGCCACATAGACCAGCTCCGGGCTGGGAGCCGCGGTGTTCGCCACGCCAGCCGTGGAAACCCACTGGTCAAACTCCCGCTCGGTTTTCTGGTACAACACGCCCAGCATGAAGTTGAACCTGCCGTCGAATTGACTGGCGAGTCGAAGTTCCTCGGAGAACGCCTCCCAGGTGCTGTTCTCGGTAGCAAAGGTAGCAGACGGTATCGACTGGAAGTCGCCCGACAAGCCAAAGGTATTCTCGTTCTCCTGCTGGTTGGTAATCGACACCAGACTGTAATCGCCGAAGTCATACTCGATATTGGCGGTGATGGAATAGGACTCGTACTCGTTGAACAGGTCGCCGTTGCTGCGTGCATAGGGCAGCGAGCGGGCCAGGATCGAGGGCATTCTGTTCTGGGCAATGACGAAGTTGTCACCGCAACGCAGATTCGGGTTTAGCCCCCCTACCCCACCGGGACAGTTGAAGGCAGTGTAATTCCAGGACGACTGGTAGACCTCGGCATCAGTCATTGAAGCACTCAGGGTCATTGCCAGGCGATCCGTTGGGTCGAACGTCAGCGTCAACCTCGCCAGTGTCTCCTCTTCACCGGGAGCATCGCGGTTATCTGCCGGAGAGAAGTCGGAAATGATGTCGCCAGTTGCCACATCGAGGAGCTCGTATGGCTGCCTGGTCGATTGATTCTCGAAGTAACCTCCATCCATATCCGAATACCGCACCGCCAACCGCGCTCCTATGCGGTCGGTGAGGGGGCCGGAAACAATCCCCTCGTACCGCGTCTGCTCAGCCTCCCATTCGTACTGAATGCGCCCTGTTGCCTCAAACTCCTCGGTGGGTTTGGCAGACGTCAGGGAGATCACACCGGCGGTAGCGTTTTTGCCGAAGAACAGCGTTTGCGGCCCTTTGAGCAGCTCTATCTGGGCCATATCGAACATGCCCTCATTGAGCACTCGCCCCTGCCCGTAGTACACGCCATCAAGTATTACGGCGACTGACTGCTCGATCCCGATACTGGTCGAGTTGGAGCCGATACCCCGCAATGTAATCTGTGCACCTGAACCGTTGGACGAACGCCCGACATACAGTTGCGGAGCGAAAGAGGCCAGTTTTTCCAGACTGCTGACATCAAATTTCTCGATCCGGTCCTGAGACATGGCACTCACTGTGAGCGGTGCATCCTGCAAACTCTCTTCCCGCTTCCGTGCAGTAACAATGACCTCCTCAAGACCACCAGTGCGGGCTCCCTCGCCGGGGATGTCCTGGGCGTTAGCCGGGATTGTCGCAGCCATTGCTGCGGCGGTAGCGAACGCCAGCGGCAGGCGACCTGACTTATGTCCATTCATGATAATTCTCCGATATCGCTGTTATTAATATGAATTACTGAGCCGCCAAACATGGCCGACGGCCATGGAGTGCGCTCGTGTATCCGGATGCCTGACAGGCTAGCATTCAAAATTTTAATAAACAAGCCGTTTTGTTTGTTAATTTACAGAGGCTGCTATATGCTGGTCGCAACAAGCTATCAAGCGCGAAGACATGTCACGCCAACTCAAAACAGAAGTGCTGGGCCCGCCACCGCTGTTGCACCGGATGCTTGAAGCACGTGCCGTGCCGGAGTACCTGTGTGGCGTCACTTCCCGGGTTCTGCAGCGATACCTGCCCCAGGGTGACCGCCATCCAGTTGTCGTAGTGCCCGCTTTCATGGGCAGCGCCGTATCGACCAAGCGACTACGCGACTTTCTCAGGTCGCTGGGCTATTACACCTTTGACTGGAGGCTGGGCCGAAACACTGGCCCCGTCGGCCCGACCGAAGCGGCCCTGCTGGAGCGAGTGCAAATGATTCACGAGCGCATGGGCCAAAAGCCGAGCCTGGTCGGCTGGAGCCTGGGGGGTGTTTACGCCCGTATCCTGGCCCAAACCCATCCCCAGCACCTCCGCTCGGTCATTACTCTGGGCTCGCCCCTGCGCTATCCACATCAGTCCTCGGCTGACTCCCTGTACCGTCAGGCCAGTGGACAGTTCGAACACCCCGAGCACCTGATGGAGATCGATGCAGCACCAGGGATTCCGGCGACCTCGATTCATTCGCGGCTGGACGGTATCGTCAACTGGCGCGCCTGCCTGTCTGAGGAATCGGCGACCTCGGAGAACATTCGCGTCTACGGCAGCCATTGCGGTCTCGGCTACCAACCCCTTGTGCACTGCATCATCGCCGATCGCCTGGCGCAGCCCGAGGGTGCATGGGAGCGTTTTACATGGCGCAACCTGCCATTCATTTGACCTGACCACGTTCTCCTGGGGTTTCACGGGCCGCAAAATCTCCCGGAGGGGGTATTTCCAGAAGACTGGTTGCGGAATTACAATAGCGCCCTGATCCGGTGGCCTCACCACAATCGCAGCCGTCAGTGTTGCATAGCCGGCCGCCACCATTGGCGACGACTCGTCGTTCTGGTTTTCTGATTTTATTGGTCGGCTCAAGGCCAGCCAGAGAGGATAGCTTTGGCACCCATTACAACCGCTTTCGATGCCCGTGTTTAGTTTCCTGCCAAACTGGCTGGTGCTTGCGGTTGGACTATTAAGCACCTCCGCGCTAGCCGGACCGACGGTACTTGCCCCCGCTTCGCAGCGACAAGCCCCCAGTCACTGCGAGCTGGAACAGGCGACAGATCCACGGCTACAACAGTCACTTGAAGGGCTCATTGATGACCTTGGCCTGAGGGAGGCCACCGAGCGCGGCGACCTGGCCCTGTCACTACTAGTGCTAAGTGACCGGGATCACCCACGCCTGGCGCAAATCAACGGCGACGAAATGCTCTACGCCGCCAGCCTGCCCAAGATCGCCATTCTGCTGGGTGCGGCAGTGGGTATGGAAGAAGGCTGGCTCAAGCCGGACCGGCGGCTGCGCCAGGATATTCAGGATATGATCCGCTTTTCCTGCAACGACTGCGCCAACCGGGTGCTGGACGCTGTTGGCGGCGAGCGGCTGCTGAAGGTGCTGCAGTCACCCAAATACGCTTTCTACGACCCGTCCGAAGGCGGGGGACTGTGGATGGGCAAGCCCTACAGCAAGGCGCCGGCCTATCACCGCGACCCGATCAAGGGTCTGTCCCACGGCGCCACCACCTATCAGGTGGCGCGCTTCTACTGTCGCCTGCACAAGGGCAAACTGGTCAGCCCGCGACAGGACAGGATGATGCTGCAGGCCCTCGGCCACCCGGGCATCAACCACAAGTTTGTGAAAGGACTGGCCAGGGAAAAAGGGCTGGAACTGTTCCGCAAATCCGGCACCTGGCAGGCCTTCCACGCCGACAGCGCCCTGGTGCGGCGCGGTAACGAAGCCTACGTTCTGGTGGCCCTGAGCAGGGACCGGGACGGCTCCGACTGGCTGGAACAGCTGGCGGAACCGATCAATGCCCTGGCCCTGAAGGGGCCATAGCCGGCTCCTCAGCCAGTGCTGGCGCCGTGTGGCGCTGGCGCATCAGGCGATGAATCGCCCCGCCCAGAGTCTGGTGGTCCACCGCCCCGTTGCGCTTGAGCACATTGGAGAGCACCACCGCAATGTAGTGCAGGCGCCGACCATCAACCTCGTCTTCCACAATGGCCAGGGAGTTCATGTAGTTGTAGACATTGCCGTGGTAGGGGTGGCAGGTAAAGCCCTCCTCCTTCTGGCAGCGGTACAGCGATCCCGACTTGAAGTAGACCGCAGCATCACTGAGCTCCGGGGCCGAGGCATAGCGGATGCGTCGCTCGGTCATATACAGCAGGCGCTTCAACTGCAGGCTGCTCCAGTCGTCCACCAGCCCGCCCTGCTCCATCTTCAGCGCGAACTTCATCAGTCCGCGGGCACTGGCATAGCTGTTGCCGCCGCCGTCCACCCTGCGCTTGCCGCCAGCCGTAAAAAAGCTGCCCTGGCGAAACTCGGCCAGGGACAGCCCGTTGTCGCTCACCGGTGCCCAAAAGGTCTGCTGGAACAGCGCGGTGAGATCCGCGCGGCTGCGACTGCTGAAAAAGGCGGACACCCGCTCCGGCGGCGGCGGGTAGTCCCGCCCCAGGGCCTTGAGCATCATGGCATCGCGCATCACCATCGCGGCGGTGGAGTTTGAGCTGACCGACAGGGTCCAGTCCAGGTACTCCCACAGGGAACCCCGGTCACCATCCTGCATCGGCCGGCGCACGAGAGTGCGCGAGGGCACATCGAAGACACGGATGGTGTGGTGATCACTGTGGGCAAAATCATCCGCCAGCAGCTCGCTATTGCGCAGCACTGCTACGCGCTCATCGTTATCCGGCCACGCCTCTGCCAGGGCCTCAAACAGCCCCAGTGCGGCCAGCAGCTTGCCAACACTGCCGACGTTCTGTCGGTGATCGCCGCGGTGCTCTGCGTAGACGGGATTGTCCGGGTCGCTGATGTCCAGCAGGGCAATGGCGTAACTGTCGATGTGCTCGGCATCCAGTATCTGCCGCACCTGCCCGACCAGCTCTGCATCCGGCTCCGGCAGCACCAGCCCGGGGTAATCGCGCAGACGAAGATCGACCGCAGCGGTCGGCAGCAGTGCGCCGGGGGGCTGCCTGACGTCCTGAATCACCCCTTCATGGGCCAGTCGCGAGCCCTCCACCCGGCGAATACCGGTATCCGCGTAGCCATCCAGGGGATAGGCCTGTGCCTGCTGAACGAACAGTCCGGTCAGCAGGGTGCACAGCAACAAGCGGCTCACGGCTCGCCCCTTGCCGGCGCCTGCTGCAGATCGACACGGACGGTGCCGGCATCGAAGAGCCGGGACTCCATACCCTGCAAATAGGCGATGCTCTGGGCGCGGCGGCTCTCCACAAAAGGGCGCAACTGGAACAGGCGCAATTCACCGTCCACAAAGCCGAACTCGACATCCGCCGGCGAGGGCTGGCCGCGGTCATCGGTAATGGCCGGGAATCGCTCCGGCAGAACCTTCGCAAAATCCACCAGCGCCGCAATTTCCTGTGGCTGCAAGACGTAGTCCGAACCAGTGGCGGGCAGCTGCTGAATGCCGCCTGCGGGATCCGGCACCCGCCGCCAGGGTGCCGTGGCCGTGGCCAGAACCCGCACCTTCCCGGTCTCCAGCGACACCCGCAGGGATTCTGCCGCCTGGCCGTCCACGGCCCCTCCCAGCCCCTCATTCACCGCCACCGACATTACATCGCGGCGGCCACTGTCGATATCCTGGGTGACCATCACCCCGGATTTATCAGAGGCCACCGACTCCAGCAGCAGGATGGAGGTGTAGACATGCTGTGGCTCGCGCATGTGCGCCTGGCGCCAGGCGAAGGCGCGGGCAGTAAACGGCGAGGCCCAGACCCGGGCAATGCTGCGCAGCAGGTTGTCGAAGCCCGCCACGTTGGGCAGGGTCAGGTTGAGGCCGGCCCCGGTAAAACCGGGCAAGTCCTCGACATTGGTGTCGGAGCGCACAAACACCCCGGGGGGCGCATCGCCAAAGGTGTCCCGGTAGGCCCGGCGCAGAGCCTCGCGAAACGCCGCGCTGGGTTCGGTGGACACCACCAGGTCATACAGTTCAGCGCGGAAACGCTCTGTGGCCCGGGCCCTGGCTTCGCTGCCGGTGGGCAGCCGCTCCAGCCGCGCATAGCTCGCCTGCATCCAGTCAAAAATACGGCCATCGCCACCCGGGTAGGGGCGCGCCAGTACTTCCTGGAAAAACAGGCCGAAGGGAATAGCCAGCCCGCGGGACACCTGCCCGGGGAACAGGGCGCGCAGTTCACCGAGCTTGGCGGCCTTGGGGCCCACCACTCGCCCGGAGTCATCCGCGCGCAGCTCCGCCAACGGCAAAAAACGCTGCTCTGACAGGTCCAGCTTGGCCAGGTCCGGTTCGATCAGCACATCGCCCACAGAACGATCGCTGGCGAAGACCGCCTCCCAGTCCGCATTCCACAGGGACAGTTCCACCAGCCCCGAGTCGCTCACCGCCAACACCACCCGCTGGCCGTCGAAACGGCGAAGCTCGGCCGTGAGCGAGCTGTCCACGGTGACATTGGGAATGCCGAGATTGCGGGCGAGTAACTGCACATGGGACAGGGGGTTCCCCTCGCCGCCGGTCAGAATACCGGCCACCGGCGGCAGGTCGGACACGGTTTCCGGCAGCAGGTAGATGCCGTCGGCCTGCAGACTGCCGGGATCATCCAGGTCCGGGGCGGTGTGCAGAATCCCCTGGGCCAACCCCGCATTGAGGGCGTTGAAGCCCACACCGATATCGCGTCCGAACAGGCGGTGATGAACCCCCGCCAGGCGGTTGGCATCGCGGGACAGGTCATCCAGCAAACGGGAGAAAAACAGCAGCGGGCTGCCGCGCAGCTGGTCCGCTATGAAATGTTCCGCGCGCGGCTCGATAGCGGCCAGGGTCGCCACCGAGGACTGAAACTGCATGCGCAGGGCCTGGCTGCCCCAGCCCGGAACGCGCCCCAGATAACGCAGCAATGCGCGGTATTCACTCAGATCCACATCCGCGCCAGTCACCTCTTCGACAGCATCCCGCATCGCCCGGTGCAGTCGGGTGTTCAGCAGGCCGGCGCCGTAGGCGGCATCCGCGGCCAAAACCAGCCACTCCAGGTGCTGGCGGCGGGTGGCGTCAGCCAGTTGTGGCCCGAGGTCACCCGCGGCGCGGAAAAATTCCCGCTCCAGCTCCACCCCGAGATCCAGCAGTTCAATCCGTACCGAGGGCGAACGCACGCGCAGCAGGTTGTCGCGCAGCCCGGCCAGCAAGGTGGCGCTGGCAGCCAGTCGTGTAGCGGCATCGCTATCGGGTGTCAGTCCGGCAGCCGCGCTGCGCAGTTGCTCCTGCAACCACGGCGCTGCGGTGTAGGTGTCGGCCAGGCGCAGCAGCTCCCCCGCCATCGGTTCGGCGCGGTAGACCTCGTCGATGGTCGCGGCCAGCGCCTCGTAGGGCTCCCGCTCGGCTTCGGGAAACTGACGGGCGTATGCCCTGACCCGCCCGGCATCCTCGCCGTCGGGCGAGCCGTGAATCTTGGCACGCAGGCCGGCAAATGCCGGATCGCGATCCGCCAGCACCACGGCCTGCTCGCGCATGCGCTGCACCGAGGAGCTTGCCGAACCGTGGGGCAACAGGCGCAGGCCACTGCGCAGGGCGGCGAAACGCGGCCCGGTCCACTCGGGCCGCTGCACCATCGCCGTCAGCAGGACGCGACCACCGGCACTTTCGTCCTCGGCCTGCACCGCGCCGCGGTAGTTGCGGGCCTGGCGCATGATCCAGCCGTCGTCGACGTTGATCAGGTATTTCTCGATCAGCAGTTGGGCGTAGGCATCCGTCGCCTGCCCGGCATCGAGAAAGGCGACCGGATCGATGCCGGCGAGAAAGTTGGCGATGTAGTAGCCGCGCTCGCGCAGACGCTGGGTCTGCTCGCTCCATTCGCCGTGCTGGTAGCCACCGCCGTGTTCGCGGCAGGCGAACGGGCCCGGCGGCAGGACCTCGCCGTCGCGGCAGAACCAGCGAATACGACTGAAGGGTCCGCGGGGGGCGGATTTCATGGCCTCGATCCAGGCCGCGTAAGGAGAGCCCGCGTCAGCGGCGGGCGGCACATCAGCGGCCGTGGTTACGGCCGCGGAAAACGACAGGGCCAGAGCCAGCCCCCAACAGCAACAACGCGCTGCCAAGGTCCCGCGCACTGGTACAGCAACTCCCATGACCACCCCGCACTACCTGACGACCGGCTGCCCTGGAGACGGCTCCGCTACTGGCGTTTGCGCGGTGTTCCGCTTCCAGCGCCGGGACGATTGCCCTTGCGGGCATTGCCCCGACCGTCGCGCTTGCCGAACTGGCGTTCCATTTTCTCCCGCTCGCGGATACTGCCCTTGCGCACTTTCTTCTGTGGCAGACTGGCCATCCGGTACAGGCTCTTGACTTCTTTGGTTTCGAGTTCCGTCCACTGCCCCTGCTTGACCCGCGACGGGATGAAGACTTCACCGTAGCGCACCCGCTTCAGGCGGGATACGGTCAGCCCCTGGGATTCCCACAGGCGGCGCACCTCGCGATTGCGCCCTTCCATGATCACCACGTAATACCAGTGGTTGATGCCGTCGCCACCACCGTCCTGAATGTCGGTGAAACGGGCCAGCCCGTCCTCCAGCATCACGCCCTTGAGCAGGGCTTCCAGGTGTTCCGGCTTGACGTCGCCCATCACCCGCACCATGTATTCGCGCTCGATGTTGGATGCGGGGTGCATCAGGGCGTTGGCGAGTTCGCCGTCGGTGGTGAACAGCAGCAGCCCTGACGTGTTGAAATCCAGCCGGCCGATGGAAATCCAGCGCCCGGCCTTGAGTTTCGGCAGGCGATCGAACACCGTGCGCCGGCCCTGGGGGTCGCGGCGGGAGCACACTTCGCCGGTAGGCTTGTGATAGAGAATGCAGCGGGTTTCCTCCGCCGGGGCCCGGTCCAGCGGGCGGCCATCAATCGCCAGCCGGGCGCTGTCGTCAACCCGGTCACCGAGGCTCGCCGGTTTACCGTTCACGGTAATCCGTCCCTCTTCGATCCAGCGCTCCATTTCCCGCCGGGAGCCGAGGCCGGTACGAGCCAGTACTTTCTGCAGTTTCTCACCTGCCCGGCCGGAATCTTCGGCCGCGGTCGAGGGAGAGGAATTATCGGTCACGCACTTCCCCATCTTCGTCGTCGTTGGACACGGCGGCGTCAAAGGCGGTGCCGCCGACGATCGCCAGGCCCGGCTGCACCGGTACCGGTGCATCATCTTCTACTGATGCCTGTTCAGCACCGCTTGCTGCGCCCGCCTGCTCACCGGCTTCGTTGGCCGCAGTGTCCGGCACCGGGTCGGCAAAGCCGAGCTCGGCATTCAGTGTTTCCAGATCGCGTATCTCCGCCAGCGCCGGCAACTGATCCAGGTTTTTCAGGTTGAAATAGTCCAGAAACTGGCGAGTGGTGGCGTACATGGCGGGGCGACCGGGCACATCCCGGTGGCCCACTACACGCACCCATTCCCGCTCGTGCAGCGTCTTGATGATATTGGAGCTGACCGCCACACCGCGTATCTCCTCGATCTCGCCCCGGGTAATGGGCTGGCGATAGGCGATCAGGGACAGGGTTTCCAGCAGGGCGCGGGAGTACTTCTGGGGACGCTCCTGCCACAGCCGGGCCACCCAGGGGCTGAGTTCCTGCCGCACCTGAAAGCGGAATCCACTGGCCACTTCCTGCAATTCGAAACCGCGCTCCGCGCAGCGCTCGTCAATGGCGGCCAGCGCCTCGCGAATGGCGGCGACATCCGGCCGCTCGTGCTCTTCGAACAGTTCGCCGATCTGCGCCACCGACAAGGCGCGGCCCGCCGCCAGCAGGGCGCCCTCGATAATCTGTACCAGGTTGATTTCTGACATGGCTACTCGGATCGTGCCTTGACGTGAATGGGCCCAAAGGGTTCGCTCTGCACGATCTCCACCAGGGACTCCTTGATCAATTCCATCACCGCGAGGAACGTCACCACCACCCCCAGTCGCCCCTCGCGGTGGGAGAACAGCGCGACAAAGGGCACGAACTGGGCGCCGGCCAGGCGCTCCAGCACCTCCGACATACGCTCGCGGGTGGACAGCGCCTCGCGCTGGATATGGTGGCTCTCGAACATATCCGCCCGCCGCAGCACCTCGCCGAGAGCCAGCAGCAGCTCGCGCATGTCGACTTCCGGGTCCGGCCGGCTGCGGTTCAGGTCCGGCGGATGGGCGCTGCCGACCCAGGTGTCGCGCTCCAGCCGCGGCATCTCCTCGATATCCTCGGCCGCCTTCTTGAAGCGCTCGTACTCCTGCAGACGGCGAATCAGCTGGGCACGTGGGTCTTCCTCGTCCTCTTCGATATCGGCCGAGCGCGGCAGCAACATCCGCGATTTGATCTCCGCCAGCATGGCCGCCATCAGCAGGTACTCGGCCGCCAGTTCGAACTTCATGGCGTCCATCAGCTCGACGTACTGCATGTACTGCTGGGTGATTTCGGACACATCGATCTCGAGAATATCGAGATTCTGGCGCCGGATCAGGTAGAGCAGCAGGTCCAGCGGCCCCTCGAAGGCCTCCAGGAAGACTTCCAGCGCCTGGGGTGGAATATACAGATCCTTGGGCAGTTCGGTGACCGCCTTGCCCATTACCACGGCAAAGGGCATCTCACCCTGTTGCGGGTGCTGGAAGCCGGCGACAGGCGGCGACACAGCAGTTGTGTCGGCGCCCTCCGGCTGGGGCTCTCTCTCGTTCACATCTTCACCTGCCATCATTCGCTGCGAGTATACCTGAGGCTGTGCGGCTTGGCGCCCATTCGCAGCGGCGCGATGCTCAGATTTCGAAGGGCGCCGTATCGCCCTTGCCACTACGCAACACCACCGGCGCCTCGTCCGCCAGATCCACCACCGTGGTCGGTTCCATGCCGCAGTAACCGCCGTCGATCACCAGGTCCACCTGGTGCTCCAGGGATTGGCGGATATCGTAGGGGTCAATCAAGGGGTATTCGTCGCCGGGCATGATCAGCGTCACGCTCATCAGCGGCTGGCCGAGATCGGCCAGCAGGGCCTGGGCAATGGCGTTTTCCGGCACCCGCAGGCCGACGGTCTTGCGTTTGGCGTGCATCAGGCGCCGGGGCACCTCCGATGTGGCCTTCAGTATGAACGTGTAAGGCCCGGGGGTAACGTGCTTGAGCAGCCGGTAGACAGTGTTGTCGACCCGCGCATACGTCGCAATTTCCGACAGGTCCCGGCACACCAGGGTGAAGTTGTGGCGATCGTCCAGCTTGCGGATGCGGCGGATGCGATCCAGCGCCTGCTTGTCACCGATATGGCAGCCCAGGGCATAGGCGGAGTCAGTGGGGTAGACCACCACGCCGCCGCCGCGAATGATGTCCACCGCCTGCCGTACCAGGCGCGCCTGGGGGGATTCAGGATGAATCTGGAAGAACTGGCTCACGCGCGCTCCTCCGACTGACCCGGCAGAAATTGCTGTGCAATACACTGTAGCCCCTCGGGAGCGCGAAACTCCACTCCCAGGTTCGGCCCGAAACTGCTCTCGCGGTGAAAGTCCGAGCCGGCGGATACGGCCAGCTCGCACTCCAGGGCAAGACGCCGCAGGGTGGCGGTCTGCTCCGGGTTCTGGCGGCCGTTAACCAGTTCCAGCGCGGTGCCGCCGGCCGCCTTGAACGCCGCCACCAGGGCGCGCAGCTTGGTATGGGTGAATTTATACTTCAGGGGGTGGGCGATAATGGCGGTGCCTCCGGCCTCGACAATCCAGCGGGTGACTTCCTCCAGCTCCGGCCAGAAGGCTTTGACATCGCCGGTTTTGCCCTGCCCAAGGTATTTGTCGAAAGCCTCGTTGATGCTCTCAACAAAGCCCTGCTCCAGCATCCACTCGGCAAAGTGAGGTCGGCCCAGTTGGCTGTCGCCGGCCCGGGTCTCGGCGCCGGCAAGGGCATCTGCAAAGCCGAGTTTGGCCAGGCGCGTCGCGATCTTTGCCCCGCGCTCAAGCCGCGCCTCGGCCAGCCGCGCCAGCCCCTGCCGCATGGCCGGGTGTTCCACATCCATTCCCAGCCCGACAATGTGAATAGTCACACCGGACCAGCGGCAGGAGAACTCCACCCCGGAAACCAGTGTCATACCATCGTCCGGCGCGCTGTCGCGCACGGCGAGGTAACCGCCCACGGTGTCGTGGTCGGTAATGGCGAAACAGCGAATGCCGCGCTCCCGGGCCCGCGCCAGCAATGCCGCCGGCGCCAGTTCGCCATCGGATGCCGAAGAATGGGTGTGGAAGTCAATCAGCACAAACTTTAAACTCTCGTCTCGTTAATCCGGGCGCTCCGTCAATCCGGGCACAAACCGTACGCAGTCGGGTGCAGCGCCACCTTCCCGATTACCGCGCATGGTAGCACGCCCACCAGCCAGTATTCCCTATGCGACAACTTCTCGAATTCGTCCCCATCGCCCTGTTCTTCATCGTCTACCAGATGAACGGCGATACCGTCACCCTCGGCAGCTGGAGCCACACCGTCGACGGTATTTTCAGCGCCACCGCGGTGCTGATGGCCGCCACCGCCCTGCAGGTCCTGCTGACCTGGGCCCTGACCCGCCAGCTGGAGCGCCGCGCGCTGTGGCTGTTGCTCGCGGTGTGCCTCTTCGGCGGCGCCACCCTGGTATTCCGCAACGAGGCCTTCATCCAGTGGAAACCCACTATCTTCAACTGGGTGCTGGCGCTGGTGTTCGGCGCCTCCCAGTTTGTCGGCGACAGGAATCTGATGGAGCGCACCCTGGGCAGCCAGTTGCAGTTGCCGCGCCCCGTGTGGACCCGCCTCAACCTGCTGTGGGTGGCCAATTTCCTGATTGTCGGCGGCCTCAACCTGGTGGTGGCCTACGGCTTCAGCGAGGAGACCTGGGTCAGCTACAAGCTTTACTCCGCCATCGGCTTCACGCTGGTACTGACCGTGATTACCGCCCTGATCGTAAGCCCGCACCTGAAAGACCAGGAAGCCACCGACAACTAGGACCATGCCAATGTACTACGCCATTCTCGCCGAGGACGTGGAAAACAGCCTCGCCCTGCGCCAGCAGGCGCGTCCTGCCCACCTGCAGCGCCTGCAGGACCTGGCCGATGCCGGCCGCCTGCTGGTGGCCGGCCCCCACCCGGCCCTGGACACGGAAGATCCCGGCGAGGCGGGCTTTACCGGCAGCCTGGTGATCGCCGAATTCGACAGCCTGGAAGATGCCACCGCATGGGCCGATGCCGACCCCTATGCCGATGCCGGCGTGTACCGGCGGGTGGTGGTCAAACCCTACAGGAAGGTGCTGCCCTGAGCGGCGCCCGGCCGTGCTATTCTTGCCCCCTTTTAAGCCCTGAACCCAATAACCGAACGTAAAGGAAGCCCCCTTGTTCCGCCAGATATCCCTCTTCGCCCTGCTAGCCCTGGGCAGCGCCAGCGCCCTGGCCCAGGAGACTCGCTACATCAGCGACACCCAGTACATTCCCGTGCGCAGCGGCGCCGGCAACGATTACCGCATCATTCACCGCGGCCTGCCCTCGGGCACCCGCCTGACGGTGATTGAGACCAGCGACGATGGCGACTGGGCCCATATCACCACCGGCGACGGTACCGAGGGCTGGTTGCGCGCCCAGTACCTGATGTCGGAAGTGCCGGCCGCCACGCAACTGGAGCAGGTGCGCAGCAGCAGCGAGCAGTTACGCCAGCGCAACAGCGAGCTGGAAACCCAGCTGTCCGAACTGCAGGTCGAGCGCAGCGAGCTGTCCACCGAAATGGGGGACACCGGCGCCGAGCTCGCCGAGGTCAGCGAGGAACTGGCACAGCTGAAGCAGATTTCCGGCAAGGCGGTGCAACTGGATACCGACAACCGTCGCCTCACCGAGGAAGCGGAATCCCTGCGCGCCGAGGTGGGCACCCTGAATGCAGAAAACCAGCGTTTGCAGGACAAGCTACAAAGCGGCCAGTTTATCGACGGCGCCCTGGCGGTGCTGCTCGGCGTGATTATCACCCTGGTGGTGCCGCGCCTTTGGCCCAAGCGTCGCCGCAGTTCAAGCTGGGCCTGAAGCGGCCCCCACGGAGAACACACCATGCTCAGAAGCCTCATCCTCAGCCTGTCACTGCTGCTCGCGCCGCTGGCGCTTGCCGCCGACAGCGGCCTGCCCAACCCCCAGGTCGTGATCAAGACCAGCCAGGGCGACATCACCCTGCGCCTGTTCCGGGACAAGGCCCCGATCACTGTCGAGAACTTCCTCAAGTATGTGGATGAGGGCTTTTACAGCGGCACCATCTTCCACCGCGTCATTCCCAACTTCATGATTCAGGGCGGCGGCATGCTGCCCGACCTGAGCGAGAAGGAAGCCGGCGAGCCCATTGTCAACGAGTCGAAAAACAAGCTGCACAATATGCGCGGTACGGTCGCCATGGCGCGCACCGCCGACCCGGACTCCGCCACGGCCCAGTTCTTCATCAACCAGCGCACCAACCTGCGTCTGGACTGGGCCCCGGGTCAGCCCGGCTACACTGTATTCGGCGAAGTCACCGACGGCATGAACGTGGTGGACTACATCTCCACCGCGCCGGTGCAGACCGTGGGCCCCCACGCCGATGTGCCGGTAGAGCCGGTGATCATCAACGAGATTGTGCGCAAGAGCCTGCTGTGATCGCCCTCTCGGTCAATCTCAACAAGATTGCGCTGATTCGCAATTCACGGGATACGCGCAATCCGGATATCCCCGCGCACGCCCAGATGTGCATCGACGCCGGCGCCGACGGCATCACCGTGCACCCGCGCCCGGACCAGCGCCACATTCGCGCCAGCGACTGCTTCGACCTCGCCGCCATGCTGGCGGTGGAGTTCAACATCGAGGGCAACCCGATGGCCGGGCCGCGCCGAAGCGAGCGCCCCGGTGTGGGCGACTACCCCGGCTTTATGGAGATGGTGCGCGAGATCCGGCCCGCCCAGTGCACCCTGGTGCCGGACGGCGATGCCCAGCTCACCTCCGACCACGGCTTTGACCTGAAACGCGATGGCGACAGCGTAGCGCCGCTGGTCGCCGAGCTGAAGGGCCTGGGCATTCGCACCAGCCTGTTCATGGACCCGGATCCGGAGCAGATTCGCCTCGCCGCACAGACCGGCGCCGACCGTATAGAACTCTATACCGAGAGCTATGCGCGCGCCTTCGCCAGCGGGCGCGATGTGGATACCATACTGGGCCAGTTTGTACGCGCTGCTGAAGTCGCGACCGAGGAGGGGCTGGGCCTGAACGCCGGTCACGACCTCGACCTGCACAACCTGCCCGATTTCGCCCGTGCGATACCCGGGTTGCTGGAGGTCTCCATCGGCCACGCACTCACGGTGGACGCCATTCGTATTGGCCTGGCGAATACCGTCGCCGCCTACCAGCGCGCACTGGGAAAACACTGACGCGGCACCGCGCTCCGGGGCCGCCCGACAAAGGGAAGCCCCATGACTGATTCACTCGCCCCTATCGACCCCCGTCTGCAGGCCCTGCTCGACAAGCAGGCCATTACCGAGCTGGTGTACGCCTACTGCAACGCCGCCGACCGCCATGACAACGAGAAGATGCGCAGCCTCTACCACGAGGACGCCATCGACGAGCACGGCCAGTTTTTCGAGGGCAACGCCATGGCCTTCATCGACACCCTGCCGGCCATCCAGGAGAACATGCTGATTCTCCATCACAACGTCACCACCCTGAACATCGTGCTGGACGGCGACCGCGCCGAGGGTGAGGTCTACATTCTCGCCTTCCACCAGGTGCAGGGCGAGAACGGGCCGATGGACGTGTTGATCGGCGGGCGCTACTTCGACAAGTACGAAAAACGCGACGGTGTGTGGAAATACAGCCACCGGGCGGTGGTGGCGGACTGGGTCAAGGTGGACGAGCCGAGCACGGTCAACCTCGAGCACCCGATGATTGAGGGGTCACGGATTGGCAAGCCGAAGCAGGTGGATCCGTCCTACGATTTCTTCGAGATTTTCCAGTGGGGGAAGGGACCTCAGGCTTACAAAAGCTAACACCGTCCCTCATATACCCGCACATCCCGAAACTCCGGGCTCTCATCCAGGTCAGGCAGGGTATGGGCCTCGCGCCGGGCAATTTGCCGGTAGCCGGGAAAGTCGAAATCCTTGACCCGCGAGTCCGCGAGCAAAACGCGATCTGCCCGCTGGATGAACGCTTCCAGCCAGGGCAGGTTAGCGCGGTCGTAGAGCACGTCGGCCACGAGCAACAGATCGATATCCCCTTCTATACGGTGAAAATCGGCTGACAACGCCAGCTCAACACCATTCAATGCCGCGTTGACGGCAGTGGCGGCAAGGGCTTGTGGGTCGATGTCGCAGGCGATCACCTCGCGCGCGCCGGCCATCGCGGCGGCAATGGCCGCCACCCCCGAGCCACAGCCGAAATCCACCACGCGCTTGCCGCGCACCCACCGGGGTTGTTCAAACAGCCAGTCCGCCAGCACCAGGCCGGAAGCCCAGCAGAAGACCCAGTACAGCGGGTTATCCATGACGAACTGCACAGCCTGTGCATCCAGTTCCCCCTGGGGATAATCGGCGTTCAACAAGTACAGCTGCAACGGTTCGCGAATCGGCAGGGCCACCGACTCAAGGCGCGCCGCAGGCAAAACCTGCTGCAGGCGCCCCTGCAATGTGCGACGTGCCTCGGAGGCAGTTGTGGATTGAATTGAGTTCATAAGCAGGCTAGCGGTGGACAACGCGTCATTATGGCGGCATCCAGAGGGCCAGCCAATGTGGCGGCGGCAGGCCTACCCGGTTAGCATACGCCGCCATGCAGGACCTGCCCCCCTACATCGTTCCCCACTCACAGGAACCGATCGACATCCTCTACGAGGACGAGCACCTGTTGCTGGTGCGCAAGCCCCACTTCCTGCTCACCATTCCCGGCCGCCATCCCCTGAACAAAGACTGCATGATTACCCGCCTGCAGCAGCGCTACCCCGGCGCCAGCATCGTACACCGACTGGACCTCGACACCTCCGGCATCATGGTGGTGCCACTGACGCGGGCGTGCCACAGCCATATCAGCCGCCAGTTCCAGCAGCGCAGGGTAGAGAAAACCTACACCGCCATCGTGTGGGGCGAACCGGCACAAAACAACGGCGATATCGAGCTGCCCATCGTGTGCGACTGGGCCAACCGGCCGCGGCAGAAAATCTGCTTCGAGCGCGGCAAACACGCCCTCACCCGCTACCGGGTGCTGGAGCGGCGGGGGGACCGCTCGCGGCTGGAACTCACGCCGGTCACCGGTCGCTCACACCAGCTGCGCATCCACATGCGGGAGCTGGGCCACCCGATTCTGGGCTGCGACATGTACGCCCACCCGGCGGCCGAAGCCATGGCCGACCGCCTGCTGCTGCACGCAACCACCCTCGCATTCGAGCACCCGGCGACAGGGCAATGGCTGGCAGGCGAATCACCTCCCCCCTTCTAGGCGCGCTCCCTTACAGGTAACTGCACCAGTCCGACCAGCTGCCGGCGTAGAGCGTGGCGTCGTTGCGCCCCAGGCGGGACAGGGTGAACAGATTGACGCAGGCGGTCACGCCCGAGCCGCAATAGACCACCAGATCTTCCGCCGCCAGGGCGTCGCCCCAGTGTTCACGCAGGCCCTCCTCGCCCTTCTGCCCACCGCCGTCGGCGACCGTATTCAACCAGGGCCGATTGACGGCGCCGGGGATATGGCCGGCCACCGGATCGATGGGCTCCTCACGCCCCTCGTAGCGGGCCGCTTCCCGGGAGTCCACTACCAGGGCGCCATCCGCCTGGGCCTGTCGCAGGCCGTCGATATCGCATACGCCGGTCCAGTGGCCGACATCCGGTGCCTCGCAGGGGTCGGCAATCGGCAGCGCAGTTTCCGGCTGCCCGCCGGCGGCCAGCCAGGCGCTGTACCCACCGTCCAGCAAGCGCGGAGGGCGATAGCCCAGGCTGCGCATCATCCACCAAAGGCGAGCGGCGAAAGCCTGTTTGCTGTCGTCGTAGGCAATCACTTCGCTGCCCTTGTGAATGCCCAGGGCGGCCAGCGCGGCGGCAAAGTCCTCGGGCGTCGGCAGCGGGTGACGACCACCGTGCTGCGCCTGCGGGGCCGACAGGTCGCGCTCCAGGTCGAGGTAGAAGGCGCCCGGGATATGCCCGGCTGCATAGGCGGCGCGCCCGGCATCGGGGTCGCCGAGGGCAAACCGGCAGTCCACCACCGTGGCGCGCTGCAGGCGCGCCGCATCATCGGCAGCGACCAGGCGCGCCTGGACGGAAAGGTGTTGATCAGACATCGAAAGCTCTCCTGTGTCGGTCTAAACTTAACAGGAAACCGACCGGGACACCCACTGTGGTCACCAGCCTTCGCCATCCGCGGCAATTAATGATTGTCGCCCACCCCAATCGATCCGCCAGCTGGCAGGCCAACAAGCTGGTACTGCTGGCCCTGTCGGTGCCGTCGCTGGGCATCGCCATCGGCTTCGCCATGGTCGGGGCCTGGCCCATCCTGCCCTTCGCCGGACTGGAGCTTGCGGCCCTCGGCAGCGCCCTGTACGTGGTGAACTGGAAGTTGCAGTATCGCCACGTCATCACCCTCACCGACGACGAAGTGCGAATCGACAAGGGCTTCTACCTGCCGCGCCAGAGCTGGCGCTTTGACCGCGCGCATACCGGCGTTGCCATTGAGCGGGAACCTCATCCCTGGGAGGGTCCCGGGATCTGCCTGCAACATCGCGGCGAAGCGGTCAGAGTGGGCGAATTCCTCAACCGCGAGGACTGCCTGGCCCTGCTGCAACTGCTGCGCCGCGAGTTGCGGGTGCGCAGCGACAGCAGTGCCGGCTTCGCGGCGTTCTAGCGGCCGGCCAGGCGGCAGCGGGCGCCGGTATCGCACCGGCGCCCTTCAGCCTCAGAAATTACCGGTATCCGGCTTGGCGATAAAGTCGTTCTGGTCCAGCGCCTGCTGCGGTACGCAGTCGCCGCTGCCGCCAAAGCACCAGGTGGGGTGAGACACGAAGCTGTTGGAGACATTGGCATTGTGGTGGCGGTTGTAGAGGTCATAGCGGTAGCTCTGCCCCGCCACCATATCCACGCAGCCGCTGGGGCGACGGGGGCTGGCGTTGTAGCCGACCTCCGCCACCTGGGCCTTGTTGATCCACACCGAGGAGCAGCTGTTGCGGCCGGTAATGATGCTGGTACCGGGGCTGCCGTTATCAGTACCGAAACAGTAGCGACCCGTTGCCGGCGCCACGAACTCCGCAGAGAACATCACTTCCCAGGAGCGGTTCCAGTTGCCGGCATTGCCGCTCCAGGCCGGGCTCCAGTTGAAGGTCCCGGCAGTGTAGGTGTGGTTCTCTGACTCGTAGTCCCAGCCGGCGCGCATGTTCTGTTCCTGCTCGGCGCCGAAGTTGCCCTTCATCTCGTTCCAGTCGTCGGCCACGCCGCAGCTGCCGTCGGCAAAGAAGCCGTCGCCAAAGCCGAGATCGTCGATGCGGGCATACATGCCGGAGAACTGGTTGGGCGCCTTGTCGGCGCAGTCGCTGATGCCGTCGGCGTCGCTGTCCAGTGCCGCGCAGGGGCCGTAGTAGGCCTGGGCAAAGTCGCCGCCCTCCTGGGGCGAGGCAAAGCCGGCATTGCGCGTGAAGCTGTTGCTGAACACACCGTAGGGATCGAGCTGGGCGATGGCCTGGTTGAAGTTGCCCACTTCCGGCGCATTGCGGGCCTGCAGCGAGGGCAATTCGAACACCCACTCGTCGTTCTTGCCCCAGTGGGGCCAGTAATCATAGTTATCCACCAGGTGGGTAATGATCTCCCGGTAGGGGGTGTTCACATGGGCCTCCAGGCCGGCCTCGTCGAGTCCGTAACCCCAGTACTCCACGAATTCCAGGTGCACCATGGGCTCGCCGTGGGCAATACCGTTGCGGGCATGGTTGCTGGAAATCAGCAGGCCGTCGTCGGCAGTATCGAAGCGCATGATGGTACCGATCAGCGGCTGGCAGATATCGTCGCGGTTGTAGATGCTGTCGAGGTACTGCACCGCGGCCTGGATCTGGCTGAAGGGCAGCGCACCTTCATATTCCAGCTGGGAGAAACTGGGCTGGTTGTCGAGGAACTTCTCCGGCTGCAGGGTAATCATGCGGTGCGAGGGTCCGGTCAGCACAGTATGCCGCGAGACGACTGGCGACAGCGGCTCCGGCCCCTGGGTCACCACGAGCGGCGGCTGATCGCGGTACAGGGACAGGCGCGTCCCCTCCACGGTGCACTGCAGGCCCTTGTTGCACATGCCGGCCTGCAGGCCGGGGACTGCGAAGGTAGTTTCCAGCCCGGACAGGTTGGGCGTGAACAGCTGGTTCTGCGCATAGGGGCTGTCCACCGGGTTGTCGGTGCGTGCCCCGCATAGCAGTTGCACTTCGTCCTGGCCCGGGAACCAGGTCAGGAACACGTAATCGCAGCCCGCTACCGCCGCGGCCACGCCGCCGTTGGCGACAAAGGTGGTCTCATCCACATAGCGCACTTCCATGGCCACGTTGAACTGCGGTTCCAGTTTCAGTCGCGCCCGGGCCACATAGCCGAGCAGGCCGAGGTTGGTTTTCAGGGCCGACCACAGGTTGGGATCGGATACTCCAGTAGTCCCCTCACTGTAAGTGGTCAACTGCCCGTCGGGGCCGACCACATCCAGCGCCACCACGGCTGAAGAGATAGTGGCGGAAGACTGCAGGGAAGAGCCGTGGGCACCGGTGGCGATGGCACCGCCCACGCTGATACCGCCGAAACCGGTGGCGCCGAAGCCGTGGCTGAAACCCTGGGCCGCCAGGTGCTCCTGCAGGTCGTTGATCTCCACCCCTGCTTCCACATTCACGGTGTGGCTGTAGGACTCGAAGGCCTCCACCGGCCCGATGTGGGTGAGGTGGTTGGAGCGCACCACCGCTGCGTCGTTGTCACCGCAGATGATACTGGTGGCGGAGTGGCTGGTGCCGGCGGGTTTCACCTTGAGGCCGGAGCTGACCACGGCGCGAATGTCGTCCTGCAATTCGGCGATGGACAGGGGCTCGTAGATCGGGGCCGGGGCGCAGGTCATGCCCTGGGCGTAATAGGCCATCAATTGGCTGCCCGGATCGGCGCAGTCCTCGGGACAGTTCTGGGCGTTCTCCCCCAGTTCCGCATCGCAATCGTTGTTGCGACAGGAACTGGCCAGGGTGGACAGGGCGGGGCAGGACTGGGCCTGCGCCTCCGCCCCCACCAACAATACACTGAACAACCCGGCCGCCAGGGCCAGGCTCGTCGATGGCACTCGCTTCATTGCGCACTCCTTGCGCCGGGCGGGCAATACCGCGCCGGCTGGCTTGTTGTTATGGCTCAAGGGTTGCCAGCAGCGGCTCCCCACAGCTCTACCATAGCCGCAGGGCCCAACGCGTCAATCGGGCAATAGCGTCGCAACCTGCTGTTTTTTAAGGTTTTTACAAACGGCTTTTGCGGTGGTGTCAAAAACTGACAGGGGCTTTCGCTGCCCTGTCAGAATTCGATACCGCCGGGCGCCCGGCGCCGGCGCCATTCAGCGGGGCTGAGGCCGGTCCAGCGGCGCACCGCCCGGCGCAGGTTGGAGGGAGACTCAAAGCCCTGGCGCCGGGCCACCTCGTTGACACTGAGGGAGGTATCCGCCAGCGCGCCCAGCACCTGATCGCGCTGGACCTGGTCCTTGATCTGCTGGAAGGCCGTGCCCTCTTCCTGCAAGCGCCGGTGCAGGGTGCGCTCGTGGCAGCCCAGCCCGGTGGCGATGTGGGTCAGCGCCGCCTCGCGATCTTCCCCCAGCGCCCGACGCACCCGTGCAGCGAAGGGTTCGCCGCGGTCAAAGCGCTCCAGCAGTTCGCTGCACACCTGCTCGCAGGCGCGGGCCGTGATCGGGTCGGCATTGGGCAGTGAGTGAGCCAGCACGCCGGTATCGAACAGCAATTCGTGGCGCGGCTGGTCAAAGTGGACGTCACAGCAGAACAGTTCGCGGTAGCGCCCGGCGTAACCGGGGGCGGGATAGGCCAGGCGCAACTCCTGCAGCTGGGTGCGGCGGCCCACCAGGGCGTGGTTGAAGCGCAGAAAACCCGCCAGCAGCATTTCCATGAAGAAGCGCCGCGCGGGGCCGCCCGGCAGGCTCTCACTCAGGCGAATCAGGCCCAGACCGCCCTCGTGATGCAGGCTCATGCTGGCCATGGTGCCGTAGTAGAGGCGCTGGTAGGTCAGGGCGATATTGACCGCCTCGAGGTCGGTGGCGGCGCTCAACATGGCGTAGCCGATGGGGCCGTACTCGGTCACACCGGCGGCCTCGCCGTAGCACAGGCCGAGATCCGCTCGCCCGGTCAGGTCCAGGGCCTGCTGATAGACATGCAACAGGCCGGCGGCGTCGACCACCTGGTGATTTTCGCTGCGCGCATCGACCTGCTGCGGGCCCAGGCCGCTGCCGCGCAGCAGCACCGCTGCCGTCAGCCGCCTGTCGAGCTCCGCCAGATGCCGCAGCGAGGCGCCGACCCGGGCGCCGAAAACACAAAAGCCACTGGCTGGCGGTGCAGCCGCCAGTTGGAGAACACTGCCCACGTTGTCGTCCTGCTGTTATTGTTCTGCCCCGACTATAGCATCGCCTGCGGTATCTGCTGCGGGGGTGACCGACCGGGAGAGGCGCGGTACAGGGAGAAATACTGCCACAGACAGGCCCGGCAGTGTCCGCTATAATCCGCCCCCGTTTTTTCAGCTCCAGCAGGTTCCCCCATGGCCAGTAACAAGGTCGGCTTCGTCAGTCTCGGCTGCCCCAAGGCGCTGGTGGACTCCGAGCGCATCCTCACCCAGCTCAAACTGGACGGCTACGAGATCGTACCCAGCTACGAGGACGCCGAGCTGGTCGTGGTGAATACCTGCGGCTTTATCGACAGCGCCAAGCAGGAGTCCCTCGACGCCATCGGCGAGGCCCTGAGTGAAAACGGCAAGGTCATCGTCACCGGCTGCATGGGCAAGGGGGACGACGCCGCGGCTATCCGCGAGTTGCACCCCAAAGTGCTCTCGGTCACCGGCCCCGCTGCCTACGAGGAAGTGGTGGGCGCGGTACACCAGTACGTGCCCCACACCCCGGTACACGACCCCTACACCGACCTGGTGCCGCCCCAGGGCGTCAAGCTCACCCCGCGCCATTACGCCTACCTGAAAATCTCCGAAGGCTGCAACCACCGCTGCAAGTTCTGCATCATCCCCGCCATGCGCGGCGACCTGGTGAGCCGCCCGATTGGCGACGTGATGGAAGAGGCCGAGCGCCTGGTGAAGGCCGGGGTGCGCGAGCTGCTGGTCATTTCCCAGGACACCAGCGCCTACGGTGTGGATATGAAATACCGCACCGGCTTCTGGAACGGACGCCCGCTGAAAACCCACATGCAGGCGCTGTGCGAGGCGCTGGGTGAATTCGGCGTGTGGGTGCGCCTGCACTACGTCTACCCCTACCCCCACGTGGACAACGTCATCCCGTTGATGGCCGAGGGCAAGATCCTGCCCTACCTGGACATCCCCTTCCAGCACGGCAGCCCCGACGTCCTCAAGCGCATGAAGCGCCCGGCCGCCGCGGAAAAAGTGCTGGATCGCATCCACAACTGGCGCAGCATCTGCCCCGACCTGACCCTGCGCAGTACCTTCATCGTCGGCTTCCCGGGCGAAACCGAGCGCGATTTCGACATCCTGCTGGACTTCCTGCGCGAGGCCCAGCTCGACCGGGTCGGCTGCTTCCAGTACTCGCCGGTGAAAGGTGCCGCCGCCAACGACCTGCCCGACCATGTGCCGGAAGAGGTCAAGCAGGAGCGCTGGGAGCGCTTCATGGCAGTGCAGCAGGAAATCAGCGCCGCCAAACTGCAGGCCAAAATCGGCAAGACCATCGAGATTCTTATCGACCAGGTCGACGAGGAAGGCGCCATCGGCCGCTCCACGGCCGATGCGCCGGAAATCGACGGCAAGGTCTACCTGGATGGCATCACCGACCTCAACCCGGGCGACTTCGTGGAAGCGGAAGTGACCGGCGCCGACGAATACGACCTCTGGGCGGGGTAACCCGCCGGTGAACCTGCTGCTGTTCAGCGCTGCCGATCTAGGCGCGCCCGGCCAACTCCAGATCAGCGACGAACGCCTGCAGCATCTGCACAACGTGCACCGGGCAGCCGTTGGCGACAGCATCCGCGTCGGAGAAATTGGCGGACATATGGGCGAGGGCCGCATCGCCGAACTGAGCGCTGCGCGGGCCATCATTACCTTCCAGCTGGACTGCCCTCCCCCGGCCAAACTGCCAGTGATTCTGCTGGTGGCCCTGCCCCGGCCCAAGATGCTGCGGCGTATCCTGCGTTCCGCCGCTGAATTCGGCGTGGAGCAACTGGTGCTGTTCAACAGCTACCGGGTGGAAAAGAGCTTCTGGCAGACCCCTGTTCTCAATGACAGCACCCTGCGCAGCTACCTGCTGCAGGGCCTGGAGCAGTCCCGCGACACGATGCTGCCGCCGGTCACCCTGGAGCGGCGCTTCAAGCCCTTCGTGGAAGACCGCCTGCCGGGCCTGCTGCAAAACCGCCGCGGCCTGCTGGCCCATCCGGCCCCCACTGCCGCGGCTGCACCGGACCACGCGAATACGCCCCTGCTCCTGGCCATCGGGCCGGAGGGGGGCTTTATTCCCTATGAGGTTGAGATGCTGCAGAAGGCGGGCCTGGAGACGGTATCCCTCGGCCCGCGCATCCTGCGAGTAGAAAACGCGGTCACGGCGTTGCTCGGCCGGTTGCTGTCACCGGGCTGCTGACTGCCTTTTTGCTAGGCCCGCCCTCTAGAAGCGGTACTCCAGCTCAGCGCCGTACATGCGCGGCGGCGCGTAGGCCAAACCGCCTACCCCTTCGGATTCCACCAGGGCGGTACCGCCCACGATGTAGTCCTCGTCCGTCAGGTTGGTGCCATAGAGCGAGCCCACCCAGCGCTCGCTGGGGGATATCCAGGTCAGGCGGGCGCTGAGCTCAAACTGCTCGTCCTCGAACCACAGGCCGCTTTCGCAACTGCTGGAATCAAAGCAGAACTCCATGTCCATTTTCCAGCTCGCCTGCACCCGCGGCAGGAAGGTGCCCATACCGGTTTCGATGGTGTACTGGGCGGCCAGCAGGTAGGTCTGCTCGGCCAGGCGCGGCAGGTTTTCATCAGAGCGGTCGTTGGGGCAGGCATCCACCACCACCAGGCTCAGGTTGGAGCGGGTACAGCCCGGGCCCGGCGCCACACTGGTATCGGCCAGCAGGATCTGGGTGTCGTCGAATTCCTGGATATCGCCGTCAGCCAGCGTCATGTTGAAGGTCAGCATGAGGTTGTCGGTGGCCAGCCAGGTCGTTTCCAGCTCCACCCCGTCGATGCTGGACTTGGCCGCATTGATGGTGGCCCCGGAAGGTGAGTTGGTCTCCGGGTTGATCACCAGGGTGGTGAGCTGGCGGTTGACGTAATCGGTAAAGAACAGGGCGCCGTTGATCCGCAACCGGCGATCGGCGAGGTCCAGCTTGAAGCCGAGCTCCCAGTTTTCCACCTCTTCCGGCTCGAACTCTTCCAGATCGCCGGTGGGTGCCTCGGACAGGCCGCCGGAAAGGAAGCCCTCGCTGTAGGTCAGGTACACGCTGCCCTGGTCGATCCAGCCCATCTCGTCGATAAGGTATTGCAGGCTGGCCATGGGCGTGACATCGCTGTTAGACACCTTGTCACGGGCAGTGTCCATCTCCATGAGACTGAAGTCGGGATTGTAGACAAATCCGGGGCGTTGCACCGCCCACAAACCACCGCCCACAGGGAATGCCGGCCCGCCGTTGGCGTCGAGGGTTGCCGGGTCGATGGCGTAGTTGGTGCGGGAGAGTTCACGCTCCTCGTCGGTGTAGCGCAGGCCCACCGTGGCGCGCCAGTTGTCGTTGAACTCCCATTCCGCCTGGGCGAAAGCCGCCACTGCCTGGTTGTCGGCGTCCAGGATGGAGGAGGAGACGTTGAGGAAGAACAGGTTGGCAATGGCCGGGTCGAAGGGGCCGAGGTAGCTGGTGTTGGCGCGCCCGCCGGTCTCCTCCTGGAACCAGTAGAGGCCGGTCACGTATTGCAGGCGCTCATCGAAGCCGCTGCCCACCAGTTGCAGCTCCTGGCTATACTGATCGCTTTCCGAGGGGCTGTTGAAGCTCGGGTGTACCGTATTGGTCCGGTGCAGGAAGGGCACCCCGATACTGTCGAGATCGTCGTTCTGCGATGCCTCGGTGCCACGCCAGGCGCTGATGCTCTTGAGGCTGAGGTCATCGGTCAGGCCCCACTCCACCGTCAGTGAAGTCCCCTTGTTCTCGGCGTAGTAGTCGCCGCCGAGGTCGGAGATCACCGTATTGTTGTCGCCGGCTTCACGGGCTTCGGCGCAGTGTTCATCCACGGTTTTGCCGGTGGCGGGCACAATGGCGATGGTGTCGAAGATCTGTGCCTGCCAGCCGATAATCTCGGGTACCGGCATGCACTTCTGCGGCCGCATGGTCTGATCGGTTTCCGCCCAGTTCACATTGAGATCGACGGTGAGGTTGTCGGTGGGCACCCAGCGCGTCTGCCAGATCAGGCTCTGGCGATCCTCGTCCATGTAATCCTCGCCGTCAAAGCCGTTGTCGATATAGCCATCGCGGGTGCGGGCGACACCGGACAGGCGAGTCCACAGGTTGTCGGTAAGGGGCGCATTGAGCACAAAGTCGCCATCCAGGCGATCGTAGTTGCCGACCCGGACACCCACCGAACCTTCAAACTCATCGGTCGGCCGGTTGGTGGTGAACACCAGCGCGCCACCGGTGGTGTTCTTGCCGAACAGGGTGCCCTGGGGGCCGCGCAGCACCTGTACGGACTGGATGTCATTCAGGTCCAGCAGGGCGCCATCCGGGCGGCCGGCGTAAACGTCGTCGATGTATATACCCACGCCGGAGTCGATATTGGCGCCGGAATTGCGCTGGCCGACGCCGCGGATGTAGACGTTGGCCAGCGGCGCATTGCCGTTGGCGCTGGCAACATCGATGCTGGGCGCAATCTGGTTCAGGTCGGACAGGTTGCGCACACCGGCATCGCGCAGGGCGGCGGCGTCCATGGCGGTGACCGCCACCGGCGTTTCCTGCAGACTCTCTGCCCGCCGGCGTGCGGTGACGACCACTTCTTCAAGTACATTGTTCTGGGCGACAGCCGTTGCAGGGGTTATTTGCAGCGCCGACGCCACGGCGGCGGCCATCAGAACAGGAGCGAACCCCTTCCGGGAAGGTACAGATACTGGCATTACACACCTCTGGTTTATCATTATTTTGCACGCGGTGGCAGCAGGTCAGACGCACACCACCGTTCTGGTACAACATTGCCCGCCCCTGCATTAGAACGAGTTTCCGCCGGGGCAACAAGGCGGCAAATTGCCAGAGACCGGCTCACCGAAAACTTCCGGCCGGAATCGGGCAGAGTGGTTCAACTATCAGAACTGACATTGTCATCGCAGCCATTTCCGATGGGGGGCTGTGGGGAAGCGACAGAAATCGCTAGAGTATCGGCTCGTTGCCAGGAACCCGCCATGAGCCTTTCACGCCGAGAATTTATTACCCTGCTGTCCGCCGGTACCTATCTATTGAGCGCCGGCGATCTTGCCGCCGCTACTGTTGATGGCGCTACGCCCGCCTCACCGCTGGATTTCCCTCAGGGCCTTGCCTCCGGCGACCCGCGCAGTGGCAGCGTCACGCTGTGGACCCGCGCAGTGCCGCGCGATGGCGCCGAGGAGTGCGCCGTCGTCCTCGAATTCAGCGAGCGCGAGGATTTTGCCGAGCTGCTGCTCACCCGCACCCTGTCAGTGCATACCGAGAACGACTACACCCTGCGGGTGTTTATCGACAGTCTCGCGCCGGGGCGCTGGTACTACTACCGTTTTCGCGGAGCCGACGACAGTGTGTCGCGCCCGGGCCGCACCCGCACCGCGCCCGCACCGGATCAGGCACAGCCCCTGAAGCTGGCCTTCGTCAGCTGCCAGAACTATGAACAGGCCTACTTTGGCGCCTGGGCCCGAATGATCGAGGACGACAGGGCGGCCCCGCCCGGGGAAGGTATCGACGCTGTACTGCACCTCGGGGACTTTATCTACGAACGCAGCTGGCATACCCGCCAGGACGGCAGCCCTCCCTCCCGGGTACTGCCCCCCTTCCCGGATGGCGCCAGCGGCGAGGGCAACCGCTATGCGGTGAGCCTGGCGGACTACCGCCACCTCTACCGGACCTACCTCGCCGATCCCCACCTGCAGGAAGCGCGGGCGCGATGGCCCTTTATCTGCACCTGGGACGACCACGAATTCAGCGACGACAACTTCCAGAGCTACAGTCACTATGGCCCCGAGCCACAGCTGGAGGCGCGGCGCAAGCTCGACGCCAATCGCGCCTGGTTCGAATACATTCCCTGCGCCCTGGACGAATTCAGCGACCAGCCCAGCCACGGCCTGCGCAGCGCCGCGCTCGGCGAAGACGACGAGTCGGACAATCGCCTGGCCCGCGACAGCCTGTGCATTTACCGTCGCCTGCAATGGGGCAGCCTGGTGGACCTGTTCATCACCGACGCCCGCAGCTACCGCAGCCCGCCCTGCCTGGCGGAGGGCACCGCGGAAGCTCTGGGCCTGCCAATGAACTCCGTCGAACTGGTGGCACTGGCGGATGCGGGGCGCGAGTACAACGGCGGCCAGCCTCCTGCCACTCTCCCCTGGGGTGACGGGCAGATGCCAAACCCGGCCCGGGACCGCGCGCCGGGAACCTGTCTCGGCGGCGCCCAGCGCCAGTGGCTGTTGCAGGGCATGAGCGGCTCCAGCGCCACCTGGAAACTGTGGGCCAATCCCCTGCCCCTGCTGCCGCTGCGACTGGATTTGTCCAGTATTCCCTTCGCCGGTTATGAGGACTGCGTGTTCAACATCGATGCCTGGCAGGGCTATCCCTACGAATACCGCCTGATCATGGAACACCTGCAAAGCACCGGCACCGCCGGAGTGGTCTCGCTGTCGGGCGATCACCACATGCATGGCGCCGGCGCCATTCTCGCCGACCCCGGCGATGCCGACAGCCCGGCTGTGGCGGTGGATTTCAACTGTGCCGGTATCAGCTCCACCCCCCTCTACGACAGCGTGCGCGCCATCGCCGGCGAGGACCACCCGGATTTTGCCGCCCTGGTCACCGCCGAGCATGACGGCATTTCCCACCCCAACTGGAATATGACCCTGCAACAGGGAGTCCTGGCCGCCTTTGCCTACCAGCGCCTGGGCAGTGAACGCCTGGCCAACTGGCTGGGTGGCAATCCGGCCAATCCGGGATTGCGCTTTGCCGACAGCGACGCCCATGGCTACGGTATTGCCCGCTTTGGTGTCGATGCACTGATGGTGGAACTGGTGGCGGTGCAAGATGCCGAGCGCCCTTTTACCGCCGCGCCGCGGGCCCGCTATCGGGCGCGTTTTCAGGTGGCGGCCTGGCAGGCTGGCGAGCAACCGCTATTGGACAGCCCGCGCTTCGAGGGTGAGCCGCCCTTTCCCTTTTCCCCGGTGAAGGGGTAAGCTGACTGCAACAACCGGAAACTTTACACGTCACGCCGCTGTCATAAAGGAATGGCAATCTGGAGCGGTAAACGCAAGGAACAGCAATCGACATGACCACCAACACATCCAATACCTTTAACGCCAGCGAGCTGTGCAGCCGCAAGCTGTGGCAGCTGGTCAATACCCGTCGCAACATCAGCGATGCCGAACTGAGACAGGCGGTGCGCGAGTTGTCAGAGCGACGTCACTACCTCCAGGAATTGCAGGGCCTCAAGGCCCTGGATCGGCTGGAGCAACACTGAAACGAGCCACGCCATGGCCCGCCCTCCTTCGCGCCGAGCCAGCTCCACCGACATCGCCCGCTTTCTGGGCACCAGCCGCGCCATCAGCAACCTCGCGCAGCGCAAAGCGCGCCTGATCTTCGCCATCGACGCCACCGCCAGCCGCCAACCCACCTGGAATACCGCCACGCATCTGCAGCAAGACATGTTTCGCAGCGGCAGCGGCGCCGCCAATCTCAGTCTGCAACTCTGCTACTACCGCGGATTTCACGATTTTTTTGCCAGTGAATGGCTGGCGGATGGCGACTCTCTCGCCTCGCTGATGGGCAGGGTGCACTGCGAGGGCGGCCACACCCAGATTGCCCGCCTGCTGCGCCACGCCCTGAAGGAGCACCAGGCCTCCCCCCTGCGGGCACTGGTGTTCATCGGTGATGCACTGGAAGAAAACGCCGACACACTGTGCCAGCTGGCCGGCGAATGTGGCCTGCGCAAGCTCCCCCTGTTCCTGTTTCAGGAGGGCCATGCCCGCGAGGTGGAAACCTGCTTCAGGGACATGGCGAAACTCTCCGGCGGTGCCTGGGCCCGTTTCGACAGCGCCAGCGCCGCCCTGCTGGCGGAGTTGCTGGGGGCAGTGGCCCGCTATGCCAGCGGCGGACGCGCGGCGCTGGAAAACCAGACCACCAAGGGTGCTAAACTGCTGCTTCAGCAACTCAAGCCCTGAGGGAACAGTGCCCCGTCTCATACTGCTGCTGGCGATCGCCGCCGTTGTCTACATCCTCTACCAGCGCGCCCGCCGCCAGCCGCCCCACAAGCGGCGCGCCGAGTACATCAAGCTCGGCCTGATCGTCGCGGTGATTGTGGTGATTGGCCTCACCGTCACCGGCCGCATGCACTGGATTGGCGCGGCCCTGACCGGCCTGCTGGTGGCCGTGCGGCAGATGGGCCCCACCCTGCTGCGGCTGTTCCCGATGCTGACCTCGCTCAAATCCCAGGCTCGCGGCCCCCAGCAATCGACGGTGGAAACCGCATGCCTGCGGGTTCACCTGGATCACGTCACCGGCAAACTCAGCGGGGAAGTGCTGAAAGGACCGTTTAGCGACTGGTTCCTCGACGAGATGGATCGCGGCCAGCTGGATGAACTGATGCAGTACTGCCAGCGGGAAGACAGCGACTCCGCCCAGTTGCTGGCGGGCTACGTGGAACAGCGTTTCCCCGGTAGCGACAGCGGGCAGCAGCAGACCGGGGGCGAGCAGCGCAGCGCCGACAGCGGCGGCATGACGCGCAAAGAAGCCCTGGCCATCCTCGGCCTCGGCCAGGACGCCAGCGATGACGAGATCAGCGCCGCCCACCGCAGCCTGATCCAGAAGCTGCATCCCGACCGCGGTGGCAGCGACTACCTGGCGGCGCGCATCAATGAGGCCAAGGACTTCCTGCTCGGCTAGCCAGGCCTTAAACTGCGCCCCATTCTGTCACCCCGATCCAGCAGGAGACCCTACAAGCACCATGACTGAGGTATTCGTTATCCGCAACCAGCTCGGCCACTTCTGGGGCAAGTCCAAGGCCTGGGTGGACGGCCGCGACCCGCGCGCCGTGGTGCGGGTGAAACACCAGGACGAGGGCATTAACACTCTGTTTGAACTCAGCGCCAAGGACGTGGGTCTGCGCGGCGAAGTGGTGGCGGCGGACCTGGGGCCGAAGGGCGAGCCGCTGCTGGAAGTCAGCGATATCCCCCTGCCGACCCCGCCTGAAGCCGCTGAAGACCCCGCCCCCGGTGCCGACAGTGATGCGGCTACCGCGCCGGATGAAACGCAGCAGGACGCTTGAAAAAAGCCAGCCTGCCACCATAGTTGTTTCCAGCTGTCGCGCCCGCTGGGGCGCCACAACAAACGCCACTGTGGCGACTTACACGACAACCGAGGCCCCGACATGAGAATCCTGCTGTTCCTGGCGACCAATATCGCCGTGATGGTGCTGCTGAGTATTGTTTTCAACCTGCTTGGCCTGGAGGGCATCCTCGCCGCCAACGGCGTCGACCTGAACCTCGGCCCCCTGCTGATCATGTGTGCCATGTTTGGTTTTGGCGGCTCGATGATCTCCCTGTTCCTGTCCAAGTGGATGGCCAAGCGCGGCACCGGCACCGAAATCATCGAACAGCCCCGCAGCCAGGAAGAGCGCTGGCTGGTGGACACCGTGGCGGAACTGGCGAAGGAAGCCGGCGTGGGTATGCCGGAAGTCGGTATCTTCCCCTCCCAGGCGGCCAATGCCTTCGCCACTGGCTGGAACCGCAACGCCGCCCTGGTGGCGGTAAGCGCCGGCCTGCTGCAGCGATTTTCCCGGGACGAAGTGCGCGCGGTACTGGCCCATGAAATCGGCCACGTGGCCAACGGCGACATGGTGACCCTGACCCTGATCCAGGGCGTGGTGAACACCTTCGTTATGTTCCTGGCCCGCATCATCGGCCACACGGTGGACCGGGTGGTATTCAAGACCGAGCGCGGCTACGGCCTCGGTTACTATGCAGTGACCATCGTCGCGGAACTGGTACTGGGCTTCCTCGCCAGCATGATCGTGTTCTGGTTCTCGCGCTGGCGCGAGTACCGGGCCGATGCCGCCGGTGCGCGCCTCGCCGGCAACGGCGCCATGATCGCCGCCCTGCAGCGCCTGCGGGCGGAGCAGGGCCTGCCCCAGGATATGCCCGGGGAGCTGACCGCCTTCGGTATCAGCGAACAGATGAAAGAGGGGCTGACCGGCCTGTTCCGCTCCCACCCGCCGCTGGAAGATCGCATTCGCGCCCTGGGAGGTTAATCCGCGCCAGGGCACCCGCCTGCGCTAGCCAAACTGCGCCGTCAGCAAGTCCCCGAACACATACTCGCTCATCGGCAGGACATCGATGCGGTCGAAATCGATAAAGCGGGCGCAACTGTCCATCATGGCCTGCACCCGGCGCTGTAGTTCGGCGTCGTCCGGTGCGCCATAGAAGGCGTGATCCGAGGTCATCGCTGCGGCGGGAAAGTCCTCCTCAATCATCGCATCCGGCAGCCGCTCGCCCTCGCAGAAGGCCCGCACCACCACATTCTGGCGATAGGCGAAGTTATCCTGCACGTCGATGGCCACCCGGGTGTGGCTGCCCTGCCAGACCTCCAGCCATTCGGCCCGACTGAGGCGCGGCGGCGTTTCCAGAAAGACCACCTGGCACCAGCCGGGCACCCGGCCGTCGGGGCCCGCAGGCTGGTCGCGATTCACAATGGGCTCCGCCTCGGTCACCAGCAGACAGTCGAAACGGTCGCAGGCCGTAGCGAGCAAAGCCTCCTGCCGGGCCCGGTCTCCACCGTTGTCCAGCCACAGGGATAGTACCGCGTCAGGTGCCGGCGGCAGACGCTCCACCCGTTTGGCGGCAGCGGCTGCCACCGCACTGTCCGCCACTGTCAGGCGCACGGCGCGGGTGCCCTCGCAGGCGCGCAGCGCGGGGATGATATCGGTGAGCAGGCGGTCGCGCAGGGCATCACCGGCGGAGCTCGCCCACAGGGGATAGATCAGTTTTTCCACAGTCCGCCTCCCGCTGTTGCTCCCAAACCGGCGACTCCGCTCGCCACTGATACTGTTACTTGTCCCATCGTCTCTTATCCTGTTCTGCTAGCGGTCGCCGCACGGTGACCGTTGAAGGTCAAGGTTCGCGCCGAGTTAAGCAAATGCCACTGGCACGCTCAATCACCGCGCCGGCAAAGGCGAAGCGCGACTGCTCTGTTGAACCGGGTACACACTCGCGCTGTCATAACTGGCGAGATATGCTCGCCGTATGCAAGGAGGCCCGATGCCAGACAGTTCACATCCCACCCTGTTTTTGTTGTTTGCCCGACCATTGCGCCAGCTCGGCCTGTTGACCGCCATGCTGCTTGCGGTCACGGTGCCCGGCGCAGTCAACGCCGCCCCGGACTACCTCAGCTTTGCCACCGAGGACGAGGCGAACAGCACCGAGATATTCTCCAGGGCCAGTCCGGCAGTGGTCTATGTCACCAACAAGGCACTGCGGCGGGACTTCTTTTCCCTCAATGTGCACGAGATTCCGCGCGGCTCCGGCACCGGATTCGTGTGGGACGACAACGGCCTGATCGTCACCAACTTCCATGTCATTGCCGGCGCCCATCGCCTGACCGTGACCCTGCAGGACCAGAGTGAACACGATGCCGAAGTGGTCGGCATTGCCCCCGAGAAGGACCTGGCGGTACTGCGCATCCAGGAGCCACCGGCGGATCTGGTCACTCTGCCGCTGGGGGACTCTTCAGAGCTGACCGTGGGCCGCAAGGTGCTGGCCATCGGCAACCCCTTCGGCCTGGACACCACCCTTACCACCGGCGTGGTCAGCGCCCTGGGGCGGGAAATCCAGGCACCCAGCAATCGCACCATTCGCGGCGTGATCCAGACCGACGCCGCCATCAACCCGGGTAATTCCGGCGGGCCACTGCTCAATTCTCTGGGCCAGCTGATCGGCGTCAATACCGCCATCTACAGCCCCAGCGGTGCCAGTGCGGGCATCGGCTTTGCCATACCGGTGAACACGGTGCGCGAGGTGGTGCCGCAACTGATCGCCTACGGCCGCATTCAGCGCCCCGCCATGGGCCTGGAACTGGCCAGCGATCGCTGGGTGCAGCGCTACCGCATGGAAGGGCTGCCGGTGGTACGGGTGTACCCCGGTATGCCGGCGGCCAACGCCGGGATTCGCGGCGCCTTCCGCAACAGCCGCGGCGAAATCAGCCTGGGGGACATAATCACCGCCATCGACGGGCGCGAGATCCGTTCCAACGACGATTTTCTCAGCGTGCTGGAAAAGCACCGCCCCGGCGACAAAGTCGAAGTTGAGGTGCGCAACGGCGACGACCAGCGCAAAGTTACCGTAGAGTTGAGCGCCCAGAACTGAACCGTCCCGGGCGCACCGCCTGCATAGCCAGCCGCGGCTACCCTCGCCGGCCTCGCATCAGGACAGGGTCCCGCCATCCACCCGGATGTCTTCACCGGTAATGTGGATGGCGTCCTCCGAAGCCAGCATGGCGATCACCCCGCTGATGGCCTCCGGCCCCTTCGCACCGCTGATCGATACGATGCGCGGCATCAGGTCGAAGTCCATGGTGGCAGGCCATTCGATACCTTCGGTCATGCCGGAGTTGATATCGCCGGGACACACGCAGTTGGCCCGCACCCCCTGCTTGGCGAAGTCGATGGCGATGCTGCGGGTCATGGCCAGCACCGCGCCCTTGCTGGCGGAGTAGGCGGTCCCGCAGGGCAGGCCGGCGAGCGCCGCCGTGGAAGCCGCGTTAACAATACTGCCGCCGCTGTCGATCAGGTGCGGCAGGGCTTCGCGACAGAACAGCATGGTACCGGTGACATTGACGTCCAGCACTTTCTGCCACTTGCCGAGCTCGATCTCGCGGGTGTCATCGAAGCGCAGGATGCCCGCCATGTTGATCACTGCATAGAGGCTGCCGTAGTGCGCGACACAGGCGGCCACGCAATCGATCACCTGCTGCTCGTTACTGACATCGCAGGCGTGGGCCGTGGCCTCGCCGCCGGCGTCACGTATCTGCTGGGCGGTGCCCTCGGCGCTCGCCTGATCCAGGTCCACACAGAACAGGCTGCCGCCCTCGGCGGCAATGCGCAGGGCACTGCCCTGGCCAATCCCGCTGCCGGCACCCGTCACCAGCACTACCTTGTTTTCAAATCGACGCATCGTTGCGCTCCTTGTTGTTATCAACGAAAGCAATTGTGGCGTCGCCAGCATGGCCGCGGCGGCAGGACAGGTCAACGTGGCCCGGTTCGCGGCACTGTACCGCGCGGCGGGGAGTGGCCAGCCGGCGAGCGGGGGTGCTGTATTGTCAGCGCGGGTGACTGCTATGGTCATTGCCTCGCTCGCCCCGGCCGCTATGCTGGCCCATTACGTTTTGCCCACCACAGGAGATATCGCAACCGTGGAGCAACTGGAAACCTTCCGCACCGAAGTGCGGCAGTGGCTGCAGGACAACTGCCCCGAGAGCCAGCGCAGCCTGGCCAGCCCCGAAGAACAATACTGGGGCGGACGCCGGGGCCAGTTCGCCAGCGAAGACGCACGCCTCTGGTTTGAGCGCATGCGCGAGCGCGGCTGGACTGCGCCGGAGTGGCCGCAGGCCTACGGCGGTGGCGGCCTCGACCCGCAGGAGGCGCGCATCCTGAAGGAGGAGATGAAACGTATCCGCGCGCGCACGCCGCTGTACAGTCTCGGCATCTGGATGCTCGGGCCGGCCCTGCTGGAATACGGTAACGAAGCCCAGAAACAGGAGCACATCCGCGCTATCGTCAACGGCGAGATCCGCTGGTGCCAGGGCTATTCCGAGCCCGGGTCCGGCTCCGACCTCGCCAGCCTGCAGACCCGGGCCGAGGACATGGGCGACCACTACCTGGTCAACGGCTCCAAGATCTGGACCACCAACGCCGACAAGTCCGACTGGATTTTCTGCCTGGTGCGCACTGACCCCGTGGCCAAGAAGCAGGAGGGCATCAGCTTCCTGTTGATCGATATGGCGTCACCGGGGGTCAGCGTTACCCCGATCGAACTGATCAGCGGCGAGTCCGAGTTCTGCCAGACCTTCTTCGACAATGTGAAGGTGCCCAAGGAAAACCTGGTGGGCGAGCTGAACAAGGGCTGGTCCATCGCCAAGGCCCTGCTGGTGCACGAGCGCAAGCTGATGTCCGAGATGGGCAGCGACTCGCCCCGCGAACAGGTACCGCCCACAGTGGCCGCGCGCGAGTACCTGGCATTCAGGGACGGTAAAATCGCCGACGCCCAACTGCGCTCGGATCTGGTCGACTACGAAATGCAGATGCAGGCCATCGCCCTGACCCACTTCCGCACCTTCGAAGAGCGCGCCGCAAAAGTGCAGAGCGCCGCGCCACTGGTGATGAAATACGCCGGCACCGAGGCGGAAAAGATCAAGAGCGAGTTACTGCTGGCGATCATGGGCAGTCGCGGCCTGGGCTGGGAAGGCGAGGGCTTCAGCGCCTCGGAGCTGGACACCCTGCGGCTGTGGGCCATGTCCAAGGCGATGACCATCGCCGGCGGCACCTCCGAAGTGCAGCTCAACGTGATCGCGAAAAACGTACTACAACTCCCCCAGTCCTGAGGGCGCGCAAGGAAACATCATGGCATTGGTATTGAATGAAGAGCAGCGCCTGCTGCAGGACACCGCGCGGGATTTCCTGTCCCGGCGCGCCCCGGTGGAAGCCCTGCGCAAACTGCGCGATACCCGCGACGACACCGGCTACGACCCGGCCCTGTGGCGGGACATGTGTGAGCTGGGCTGGGCCAGCATTACCCTGCCCGAAGCCTACGGCGGCCTGGAGTTCGGCTTCGCCGGCCTCGGCCTGGTGATTGAGGAAAGCGGGCGCACCCTCACCGCCTCCCCGCTGTTTGCCAGCGCGGTACTGGGCGCCTCCGCCATTCTGCTGGGTGGCGACGAAGCCCAGAAGGAGCAGTGGCTGCCGGCCATCGCCGCCGGCGAAATGACCACCGCGCTGGCCCTGGAAGAAGGCCCCCACCATCGCCCCCACCACATCGAAACCACCCTCACCCCCGCCGCTGACGGCTATACACTGAACGGCAGCAAGTGCTTCGTTCTCGATGGCCACAGCGCCGACCAGCTCCTCGTCGTCGCGCGCAGCCGTGGAGAATCCGACAGCCGCGAAGGCCTCAGCCTGGTGCTGGTGCCCCGCGATGCCGCGGGCGTCACGGTGCAGCGCACGATCATGGCCGACAGCCGCAACGCCGCCAATATCCGCTTCGAGCAGGTCAATGTGCCCGCCGATGCCGTGATTGGCGAGACCGGCGCCGCATGGCCGGTGCTGGAACAGGTACTCGACCGCGGCCGGGTGGCCATGGCGGCAGAGATGCTGGGCCTGGCAAAGGAAAGCTTCGAGCGCACCGTGGCCTACCTCAAGGAGCGCAAACAGTTCGGCGCCCTGATCGGCAGTTTCCAGGCCCTTCAGCACCGCGCGGCCCAGATTCAGGTAGAGCTGGAACTGTGCCAGTCGGTGGTACTGCAGGCGCTGTCCGCGGTGGACGAGCAACCTGAACAACTGCCGCTGATGGCCAGCCTGGCCAAGGCCAAACTGAACGAACTGGCCAAACGGGTGACCAATGAAGCGGTGCAGATGCACGGCGGGATCGGTGTCACTGACGAACTGGAAATCGGCTTCTTCCTGAAGCGGGCCCGCGCGGCGATGCAGATTCTCGGCGACACCGGTTTCCACAAGGACCGCTACGCCAGCCTGTGCGGCTACTGAGGCCGCGCACAATCCATCAACCACAACCGCAACAATAAGAGGAAGCAGCAATGGAAACAGCCGACAAACTGGCCGCCGTCGATCGCTATATCGAGGCCTTTGAAAAGGCCGATCTCGGCATGATTCGCGCGCTCTACGCCGACGACGCCGTGGTGGAAGATCCGGTGGGCACCGATCCCCACCGCGGTATTGAAGCCATTTGCGCCTTTTATGAAGGCGCCCTGGGCGCCGGCGCCAAGCTGGCCCTCAGCGGCACCCCGCGCTGCGCCGGCAATGCCGTGGCCTTCCCCTTCCAGGTCATCCTGCCCGGCATGAAGATGGACGTGATCGACGTGTTCGAGTTCAACGACGCCGGCAAGGTGGTTTCAATGCGCGCCTACTGGGGCCCGGAAAACGCCATCCCGGGTTAACGCTCTTACCCGGCGGGTACCCTGTACCCGCCATCCCTGCTCACCACTTGCTGCCACACCTGCGCTATCCCCCCTGTCGCCTTTGCAGGCGCGGATGCGATGCCTGGCATTCAGCGGCCTTGACATGCACGCCGAAGGTGCTAATTTATTAGCAGTATGCTAATAAATTAGCAGGAGCAAAGATGGCCCAGGGCGGTCAACAACTCAGTCGCAGGGAACGGCAGATCATGGACCTGCTGTACGAACTCGGTCGCGCCTCGGCGCGCGACATCCACGCCGCCCTCCCCAGCGCCCCCAGCTACTCCGCCGTGCGCGCTCTGCTCGCCATCCTGGTCGACAAAGGCCAGGTCACCTTCCAGCAGGAGGGCTCGCGCTATATCTATGCACCGGCGCAGCCCCTCACCAGCGCCCGCCAGGGGGCCCTGAGGCGTCTGGTAAAAACCTTCTTTGGCGGCTCCACCCACAGTGCGGCCAACGCTCTGCTGGGGCTGGGAGCCGACGATCTGGCGGACGAAGAACTGGACGAACTCGCCGCCCTTATCGAGCGCGAACGCGCCCGCCGGCGCGAGTAGCTACCCGTGAGCGGATGGATCGAGTTACTCGCTTTCTCGACCCCATCGCCGGGCGGGCTGGCACTGTTGTTTGCCAAAGCGCTGTTAATCCTGACCATCGGTGCCCTGCTCGCCAGTGACCTCGGCATGAGCTCCGCGGCAGTGCGCCACCGAGCCCCCTTTGCCACCCTGCTGTGTCTGGTCGGCCTGCCCGTGCTCAGCGCCTGGGCACCGCAGTGGTCGCTTCCCCTGCTGCCGGCCAGTGCCACCGGGCCCGCCTCGCTTCTCGCAGACACTGTCCTGCTTATCTATCTTGGCGGTGCCGCTGCCAGGGCGAGCCACCTGGCATGGGAAATGGCGAAGCTGCTGCGCGTTACCGTCACCGCCGGTCCGGCGGACGCCGCCTGGTATGCACTGCTGGCAGGCCGGCATAGTCCCCTGCCGGCCCGGTTGCGCATTCTGACCAGCGACAGGGTCGATAGCCCGATGACCTGGGGCTGGCTGCACCCGGTCATCCTGGTGCCGGCCTACTCGCACCTGACCAAAGTCGAACGCGCCATGGTACTGGATCACGAGCTGGCGCATATCCGCCGCGGCGACTGGCTGACCCATCTGCTGGGCCAGATTGCCGGCGTGCTGTACTGGCCCATACCAGGCCTGCGCCAGGCCCTCGCCCAGCTCGCACTGGAATCGGAACAGGCCTGCGACAACCACGTCCTGGCCGCTCGACACTCACCCCCGGACTACGCCGCACTGCTACTCGCGCAGGCCCGCCACCCCCGCCAGCTGGCGGCGGTATCCCTCAGCCGGCAACCGGACCTGGCACTGCGCATCCGCAATATCTGCTCGCCGGGCCTCGACCACTCCGACAGCACCACCGGCTGGCCCTGGCTGATCCCGCTGAGCCTCGCCCTGATCCTGCCGCTGGCCGGGCTCAACCCGACGTCTATAAACGGCAGCGTCACTTTCAGCCCCGCTCAACAACAGGTCACGCTGCAGTTGCTGGCCGGGCCGACGCCAACGGCGCTCCCCTTCGCGCGACTCCCCGAGCGCATTCCACCAGCGGCGAAAATGCCAGCCCTGACGCTGGAGGTAAACCGTGCAGACTATCGGCTGGCAAAGCAACTGCCTGCCACGCTGCACAACGCCCTCCCATCCGGGGCAGTAGAACCGCTAATTCAGCTCGATCTGCAACGCTCACCGGTCTCCGATCGTCCCCCCTGACTCACCCGATCCACACCAACCTGCAACACACCTATCACACAACCATCATCCCGCTGACGACAGGAGGCTGGCGGACTGCCCGCGACAAGCCGCTGCCCGGAGGAATCGACCATGTATGTTCAAAGCTACGCACCGCAACTGCTGCAACGCCTCGGCGCAGCCGGCCTCGCCGCCCTGGTGACCGCTGCCCTGTTTTTAATAATGCAATCATTGATCGCCACCGACCTACCGGAATTACCGGCAGTTGAGCGAACCTATTTCAACCCGTTCATGGAGCGCCCGGAGCCACCCAAAGTGGAAGAGAAACAAACGCCGGAAAAGCCGGCAGAACCGGAAACTCCACCGCAATGGGAAACGCCCAGCAACACGAGTGACGTGGCAATAAACACAGCCATCGATACCACGCGCTTCATACCGGATACCGCAGTGGGCCGCATCGATTCCGGGGCCGGCACCTCGACCATCGTGCCGGTATTTCGCATTGCACCGGACTACCCGCAATCCGCCCTGCGCCGCGGTATTGAAGGGCATGTTGACCTGATCTTTGATGTGGCGGCCAGTGGTCGCACGGAAAATATCCGGGTACTGGATGCACAGCCCCAGGGCGTGTTCGAACGCGCCGCCATACAGACCCTGGCGAAATGGAAGTACAAGGCCCCGGTGCAGGACGGAATTCCCTATGGCCAGCGCGACATGACCACGCGCATCACCTTCCAGCTGGAGCAGTGAGGCCCTCCCCTTTACCGCAGCTATACCTGCAGACCAGCCAATTAAACCCGCGGGCGGTGGTGGCGCGCCGGCGTCCGACGCGCGCGCGGATGGTGCTAAGCTTGCCGGCCGCAAAACACTCACCTGGAGGGCCCTGTGAAACCAGGCCTTTGGAAATGGGCGCTTGCCGCCGCCATTGGCGTTATCGCCACAATCCAGTTTATCCCGCCGGCTCCATTGGCCCTGCCCGCCGAACTGCCTGCCGCAGAACGGACAGAGCACCGCCTGCTGGCGTTCGAGGGCATCGATAACTTCCGCGATCTCGGCGGCTACCGCACCGCGGACGGCCGCCAGTTGCGCTGGGGCGCCCTGTATCGCGCCGGCGACCTGTCAGAGGCCAGCCGCTTCGACCTGGAACAACTACAGCGCCTGCAATTGCAGACCCTGATCGACTTCCGCTCCCAGCTCGAGAAAGACGCGGCACCCGACCGCCTGCCGCAGAATCCCGCATTTGACGTAATCAGTATTCCCACCCTGGACGATGGCAACTCGGCCATGGTCCAGGAAATCAAGGAGCGCTTCGAAAGCGGCAACTTCGAGGGCTTTGACCCCGGCGCCCTGATGACCCGGGCCAACCGGCAATTCGCCTTCGAGTTCACCCCCCAGTTCCGTCAGTTTATCCACGCCGTGCGCGACGCCGGGGGCGAACCGGTGCTGTGGCACTGCACCGCGGGCAAGGACCGCACCGGCTTTGCCGCCGCCATCCTGTTGGAGATTCTGGGTGTGCCGCGGGAAACCATCATTCGGGACTACCTGCTCAGCGACAGTATCTCGCTTGAGGCTCACAGCCGCGACCTGATGCTGGCGCGCCTGTTCAAGGGTGAGGAGGCAGCGCAGCAGATCGCCATCATGATGGGGGTACAACGGCCCTGGATCGAAGCGGCCTTCGCCAGCATCGATGAGCACTGGGGCGATTTCGATACCTATGTGCGCGAAGGCCTGGAACTCAGCGAGTCAGACGTGCTCACCCTGCAGGCCAGCCTCCTGCAATAAAGTCGCCGGGAGCGCACGGTAACCGCCCCGACACCACAGGTGGCCGGGGCGGCACTTCCAGGCGCCTACTGGTTCAGCGCACGCAGCATCCACGCGGTTTTTTCGTGAATGCGCATGCGGTCCGACACCAGCGCCGCGGTAGATTCGTCGTCGCCGTCCTGGGCCAGCTTGAGCACATCGCGGCAGGTCTTCACCACCTGCTCATGGCCGCGGGTCAGCAGATCCACCATGACTTCCGCCGCCGGCACGCCCTCCACCTCATCGATGGCACTGAGACGGGAAAACTCCTTGTAAGTCCCCGGTGCCGGCACATCCAGCGTGCGGATGCGCTCGGCGATCTCATCCACCGCGGTGGCCAGCTCCGTGTAGTGCTCTTCAAACATCAGGTGCAATTCGCGGAACTTAGGGCCGGTCACATTCCAGTGGAAGTTGTGGGTTTGCAGGTAGAGGGTATAGGAATCGGCCAGCAGGCGTTTCAGTCCGTCTGCAATCTGCTCGCGATCCCTGGCGGTGATGCCGATATCGATAGTGGTCATTGGGTCAGCGCTCCTTTGTAGGCGCCACCAGCGCTGCATGACCTGGCTGGCGTGCCGATGTTTGCCGTGAAGGTACACGGGACATGCCTTGAGAGTGCCACACTCCAACGGCAGTCGACAATCGTTGCAGGCCCGTCTTCTTCGCAGGCCAGCTGGAACAGGATGAAGCAGCGACCGGCGGGACGGCGACAGTTTGTGGCAGCGCCAATAGCGGCTAGACTGGTGTCAGTGCAAACTATCGGAGTAGAAGCCTGAGCCTGTACAGCCAAGTTATTGCCGCCCTCGCCGTGTTGTTCTACCTCACGGCCGTGTTCTGTGCCGTCGATGCCATCATCCGTGTCCGCACTGCCCAGGGCGCAATCGCATGGGCCCTGTCACTGCTGACCATTCCCTACCTGGCCCTGCCCTGCTACCTCATTTTCGGGCGCAACAAATTCGCTGGCTACCTGGAGCAACGCCGGGAAATCGCCCACGAAACACGGGAACTGCTGCAGCGCACCCACAACGCCCTCGACGACTACCTGATTGGCTATTCCGATGAGCTGCCGCTGTACAACAGCCTCTACAATCTCAGTCGCACACCGGCCACCAGCGGCAACCGCATCGAGTTGCTGGTCAACGGGCAGGCCACCTTCAAGAGCATTCTCGACGGGCTGGAGACCGCCACGGACTACATCCTGATCGAGTTTTACATCATACGGGACGACAATCTCGGTGCGCGCTTCACCCGCATTCTGTCGCAGAAGGCCCAGCAGGGCGTGCGGGTCCACCTGCTCTACGACGAGATCGGCAGCCGCAATTTCCACCGCACACGCATGTGCAAGCAGCTACTGAAAACCGGCGTTGAGGTGGCAGCGTTCAACACCACCCAGGGCCGCCGCAACCGCTTCCAGCTCAACTTCCGCAACCACCGGAAAATCGTGGTGGTGGACGGCAAGCAAGCCTGGGTGGGAGGCCACAACATCGGCGATGAATACCTGGGCCTGAACAAACGCCGCGGCTTCTGGCGCGACACCCACGCCCGCCTCGAGGGGCCTGCTGTTCTGGGTGTGGAACTTGCCTTCGCCACCGACTGGCGCTGGGCCACGCGCAAACCGCTGGAAATACAGCACCAGCTGGAACCGCCGCGCTGTGGCAACAGCGATGTGCTGGTGTTCGCCTCGGACCCGGCCAGCACGCTGGAAGAGGCGGGGCTGATGTTCCACCAGGTCATTGTGGAGGCGCGCTACCGTATCTGGATCGCCAGCCCCTACTTTGTGCCGGACCGGGGCATCATCTCGGCACTGCAATTGGCGGCACTACGCGGGGTGGATGTACGCCTGATTATTCCCGACGAACCCGACGGCCCGCTGGTGGGCCTGGCCAACTGGGCTTTCACCCGCGAGCTGCTACCCGCGGGCGTTAAACTCTACCGCTATCAGGGCGGCTTTATGCACCAGAAGGTGCTGCTGATGGACAACAAGGTGGCGGGCATCGGCACGGCCAATTTCGACAACCGCTCTTTCCGCCTCAATTTCGAGATCACGCTGCTGGTGCACGATGAGCACTTCTGTGTGGAGATCGAGGAAATGCTGGAGGACGATATCGCCCACAGCCACCGGGTCACGCCAGAGGAGATTGCCGACAAACCACTGTGGTTTACCTTTGCCACCGGGGTGGCGCGGTTGTTTTCGCCGATTCTCTGACTGACTTTTGTCGGCCCTTGCTCAGCGGATTGTTGCTGCGAGACTCAAAAGTCTGAAGTGCAGGTACTTCGTAGGGCCGGGCGCGATCCGGAAGGGCATCGGGTGCCCTGCGTGCGGCATCCAAACTACACCAGCCGACTCCCGCCAATCTCAAGTAACCGCCATTTCCAGCGATCAATCCCGCCACGCCGCCGGATCAATATCCAGGTCAGCATAATCTTCCACGCGCAGCTTCGGCTCGCCACCCGCCGCAAGCTGGCTATCGTAATCCGCCAGCAAGCGCATCCCGATACGGAACATCCACACCAGCCCCACCAGGTTGACCAGGCCCAGCAGGCCCATGGTCAGGTCGGCAAAACCAAACACCGTACCCAGATCCTGCATCGAGCCCCAGAGAATGAGGCCCAGCACCAGTACCCGGAACCCGTTGAACAGCGTTTGATTCTCCTCGCTGAAGAAATTCAGGCTGTTCTCGCCGAGGTAGTAGTTGTACATGATCGAGCTGAAGGCAAACAGCACCAGCGCCACACTGACAAAGCCCGCCCCCCAGCTGCCGACATGGCTGGCCAGTGCGTTCTGGGTCAGGGCCACGCCGGCCACACCCTCGGCGCCAGGCTGGTAGACATCCGACAGCAGGATAATCAAGGCGGTGCAGGTGCACATGATCACCGTGTCGATAAACACCGAGAAAGCCTGCACCACACCCTGCTTGGCCGGGTGCGACACCGCCGCTACCGCCGCCACATTGGGGGCACTGCCCAGGCCAGCTTCGTTACTGAACAGGCCCCGCTTCACTCCTTGCATCAGGGCCACGCCGAGACCGCCGCCCACCGCGGAATCCAGGCCGAAGGCGCTCTGCACAATCAGCCCCAGCATGGCGGGAATGCGTTCGATATTCAGTCCCAGCACCAGCAGTGCCGCCAGCAGGTAGCCCAGCGCCATGACCGGCACCACGATCTCCGCCACCGCGGCAATGCGGCGGATACCGCCGAAGAAAATCACCCCCAGCAGCGCCACCATCAGCAGGCCGCTGGCCCAGGTGGGCACGCCGAAGGAGGACTCCAGTGAGCTGGCCACCACGTAGGACTGCACGCCGTTAAAACAGAGCCCGAAGGTGACCAGCAGCAACACCGAGTAAATGATCGCCAGCCAGCGCTGGCGAATACCGTGGGTCAGGTAGTAGGCGGGGCCGCCGCGGAAGCCACCGTCGGGCTCGCGACGCTTGAACAGCTGCGCCAGGGAACATTCGAAGAAGCTGGTGGCCATGCCCATCAGGCCGATGACCCACATCCAGAACACGGCACCGGGGCCGCCGAGGGTGATCGCCACCGCCACGCCGGCAATATTGCCGCTGCCGACCCGGCCGGCCACGCTCACCACCAGCGCCTGGAAGGAGCTGACCTGCCCCTTTTCGTGATGCAGACCCTCCGCCAATACGCCGAACATGCGACCGAAGTAGCGGAACTGCACAGCGCGGGAGGCGATGGTGTAGAGCAGGCCCACCGCCACCAGCACCACCACCAGTATCTGGCCCCAGAGAAAGTCGTTTACCGCTGCGAGCATGATGCCTCCCGGGGCATTGTCAGTTGCGTCACCTTCAGCCTGATACGCCCAGGATGAAAATAATGGCCAGGGCCGGCGGCACCACGAAGCGAATCAGGAAGTGCCAGACGCTGAAGCCAAGTCCGTTCAATGTAGTCAGTTCGTCGCGGCTGTGGGCGCGCTTGACCGCCCAGCCGGCGAAGATGGCAATGAACAGTCCCCCCAACGGCAACAGCACCTGGTTGGAGAAGTAGTCCATGGTGTCATTGAAGTTCATGCCACCAAAGCGCAGGCCTTCCAGCACGTTGTAGGACAGGATGCTGATAACGCTGAGCAGGGCCACCGAGCCCACTACCAGCACCGCGCTCTTGTGACGGCTGAACCCGAAGCGGCCCTCGATCCAGGCGTTCACCGATTCGATCAGCCCCACCATGGAGGTGATGCCCGCCACGGCCAGCATGGTGAAGAACAGCACGCTGAACAAATGGCCACCCGGCATCTGGGCGAAGGCCACCGGCAGAGTCTGGAAAATCAGGCCGGGGCCGGCCGCCGGGTCGAGACCGTAGTTGAAAACGGCCGGGAAAATCACCAGGCCGGCCAGCAGGGCCACCGTGGTGTCGGCGATGACAACGATAAACACTGACTGGGTAATGGAGATGCTGCGCGGCAGGTAGGAGCCGTAGGTCATCATGCCGCCCATGGCCACGCCGATGGAGAAGAAGGCCTGGCCGATCGCCGCCAGCACCGCTTCCGGGCCGATCTTGCTGAAGTCAGGGGTAAACAGGTAGTCCAGCGCGTCATCGAAGCCGCCGGCGAAATAGTTGTAGCCGGCAAGACCGACCAACAGCACAAACATCAGCGGCATCATCACGCTCACCGCGCGTTCGATGCCGTCCTTCACCCCGGAGAAAATAATGAAGCCGGTGATCGCGAGGCCCACCAGGGTCCAGAACAGCATGCCGATATTGCTGTCGAGAACGGAGGCGAACTCGCCGGCCGCCGCCGTGGCGTCGACATCGACGAAACCGGTGGTAACGGCCTTGTACAAATACCAGAGTACCCAGCCGACGATGCCGGCGTAGACAATCTCGATGGTAAACGCCGCCAGCAGTCCCATGCCGCCGACCCACTGCCACTGCCGGCTGCGGCCGCTCTCCACGGCGACATTTGCCATGGCATCCGGGGGGCTGCCCTGGCCTCTGCGGCCAATAAGCAGCTCCGCCATCAGGATGGGTACGCCGATGCCGAAGGCACAGGCCAGATAGACAATTACAAAAGCGGCGCCACCGTTTTCACCGGTGACATAGGGGAAGCGCCAGATATTGCCGAGGCCCACCGCAAAGCCAACAGAGGCCATCAAAAATGCAAATCGGGAGGACCAGTGCTCCCCGCTGGCTGTCGCCATAAAACTCTCCGAAACTATTGTTATTCACCCCCTGCGGGGCAGACAGGCGCAAGTCTACATCAAAACCCGGGGCCGCTTCAGTCCGGGCGCAACGCAAACCACCTGCCGGAAGGCCGCATCAGTCCTCCATCAGGTCGAACTCGGATTTGGCAATACCGCAGTCCGGGCACTCCCAGTCGTCGGGGATATCCTCCCAGCGTGTGCCGGCGGGAATGCCGTCGTCCGGCAGGCCTTCGGCCTCATCGTAGATAAAGCCGCAGATGACACACTCGTACTTGCGATAGGGGGCAGCAGACATGGAACTTCTCCTCGTGTTTTGTTGTGTGGGGTGAAACCGGTTACAGGGCACCGGTCAGTGTGAGGTGGTAGCCGTTGCCATCGGGGCGCGCCATCAGCGACAGCCCCTGCTGCAGGGCCGGGTCCAGCGCGCCCTGTTCCGCCCGGATGCGGATATCGACGCGATAGTCCTGCCCCGCCAGGCTGGCATCGCCGACGGCCTGCACCGGCCCGGCCAGGGTAATCACCTCTGCCGCCAGCGCGGTATCGGCGTCGGGCTGGTTAAAATCGAGGGCGTAACTGCCGAGGGCAATGCGCCCCTGGGGCGCAGTCCAGGCGCCGTGCTCCCACACCAGTCGCCCCCTGGCGCCCGCGGGGCGGGCGTCGCGTATGCGCAGGTAGTCCGCCTGCAGGGAGAAGCCGCCATCCACCGCCAGCGGTGCCAGCTGGCGCAGCAGGCTGGCATCGGCGCGGGCGGAAAGCTGGCTCAGGCCGATATCGTTCACGCCGTGTATTTTCACGCGGCCCGACGCGTGCTGGCCACCCCACTGGCTGTCGAAGTCCAGGGCCGGGGCCAGGGTTAGCAGTGACAGGGGGCGCAATTGCCACTCCACGCGGCCCAGTTGCAGGGGGCCGGCGGCGGTTTGCAGCAGGCAGCGGCTGGCACTGCCCCGCCAGAGCGTGCCGCTGAGTCCATCCAGCTGCACCTGGCCGGCGGGCAGCACCGCGGGCAGCAAACGCGCCGGAGCGCCCACAATCAGGAAGACCAGCAATAACAGCAGCAGGGCGGCCAGCGCCGCAAAACGTGCCATAGCCTATTCGCCCTGGCCCAGACGAACCGTGGCATCGATCCGCCCGGCGCTGCCGGACTGGGTCAACGACAGTTCCCGCACCAGCAGCGCCTGGCCGAACTCCACCTCGTACAGCCAGCCCGCCAGGGCCGCGTACTCGACGCCTTCAAAACGCACCTGGATCTCGCCGCGGCTGTTGGGCTGCAACCGGCTGACCGCCAGCCCCGCCGCCGCGGTCGTCTGGTTCACCAGGCTGGTCAGGTTGCGGCGCTGGGGGGCACCGTCTCCGCCTTCGCGCAACGCCAGGATCTCCGACACCATGGTATCCACCCGCTGTAGCGACGCCGCGGTGGCGGCGTTGCGAGCCTGCATGTCGTCGCGCCGGGCGTCCAGCGGTTTCCACAACAGCATAAAGGCCAGGTAAAGCAGCAGGGCGATGGCCATCACCAGTAGGCTGAGCTGCTCGCGGGCACTGAAACGTGCAAACCACTGGTTCATCCCTTGCCCTCCACGCGAATACGGGCGCGCACCCCGTCGCCCTGGGCGTTGCTGCTCTCCATGGTGGCGTTGAGCCCACTGGCATTGATACCGGCGCGGATACGCTCCACGCTCTCATAGTCGCTGGCCACGATATTCATGCGCATCTCGCCGCCGCGATCGCTGTAGTTGAGGCTGGCCAGGCGCGCGCCAGGCTCGCCCTCCAGGACCTGTCCCACCCGGTCCAGCAGGGGCACGAAGGCGCCGCCGCCACCGGTGCCGCGCAGTGCATCCAGTTGTCGCTTTAGCAGTAATTCCGGTTCATTCACCACACCCTGAGGACTGACTTGGCGATAACTGGCCTCCCGCGCCGCGCGCAGGTTGAGGTTTTCCGCGGCCAGGGAGCGATAGTCGAGCCAGGTCGCCAGCAGTTGCAGGCAGAATACCGCGGCGAAAACCGAGGCCACCAGGCGCCACTCCTGCCACCAGCGCTGCAGGGGCAGGCGCGCGGCATAGCTGCCCTGGCAGAGATTCAGGGCCGGCGGCGTATCCACCAGCATCAGGGCGCTGCACAGGTTGCCGCGACGCCAGCGGGCGCGCGACTGCAGGACCGCCGGCAGCAGCGCGCAGTCTTCGGCCTGGTCGCTGCCGTAGACAATGACCGCTTCCGGCTCACCTTCCGCCAGGGCGGCCTCCAGCAACAGCGGCAACAGCGCGCGTTCGCAACCGAAACCGGCGCAGACTCCGCTGCGCAACACCGCCTGATCGCCTTCCAGCAACAGGCACCACTCCCCCGCCTGCCAGGGCAGCAGCAGCGGTTCCGGCAACCAGTGATTGACGGTAGCGCCCAGCGGCGCCAGGTGTTCACGCCAGCCTTCCATGTGCTGGTGACGACACAGCGCCACGGCATAGTGCAGCGGCTCCAGCGCCAGGGTGGCAAAATGCAGTGCGTCGATATCCTCGGCCACCTGCTCTTCCAGCATGAAAGGCAGGGACCGCGCCAGGTGCTTCTTCTCCTCGGCGCTGATGCTCAGGTCCAGCAGCCGCACCTCGGCGGCGGGCGCGGCAAAACACAGCCCCCAGCGATTGCGGGCCGCCTGTTCGCCAAACTCCCGCAGGGCATCCTCGCTGTCCAGCGACAAGGCCTGCTCCCCCGCTCCTGGCGGATAGCACAGCAGTTGCTCGTCGAGGAGCCGGATTACGGCAATATTCTGCAAGGACACATTCTCCGATCAGGGCAAATCACAGGCCATGCGGCTTGTATTGAGCGCTTGTCTATCATCTTCTACAACTCGCCAGCCGAGCGCGCCCGGGATTCCACCCGCCGCTGATTGCGGTGCAGCACACTGTACAAGTGGCGGTTGCGGTCGGCAACTTCCGCCACCGCGCTGAGAAGGAACCATTCGCTTTTCTCTCCCAGCAGGGTTCGCAGCTGGTCGGTCGCCCGCTCGGCGTACAGCGGCTGCCCGAGAAAAGCATCGACATCGGCAAAGCCCGCCTCCCCGCGCAGTTCGACCATCGCCTGGGCCTGTTCCGGCGCCAGCGGGCTGAGGTCATCATCGGCGTTCAGGCTCTGCAATACGCGCGCCGGCGCGGTGTGGATATTGAGCTTGCTGCGGCCCTCCAGAGGCCACACTGTCACCCAGGGCGCCAGGGCCCGATACAGCTCCGGCGTGATGTTGGCCACCGCCCGCAATTCCGACACACTGGACAGGCGACGGTTGGCCGCGCGATAGGCCGGCTCCCGGCCGAAGTAGTAGTCGTCCTCGGCCCCGAAGGGGCGGGGAATATTGTCGCTGTCCATCCAGTCGAGCACCGCGTCGGTGACCGCGGCGGCCTCCTGCTGGGACAGGGCCGGTTCCTCGAAGGTCTGGAGCAGGCGAATAAACTGCGCCTGTACCGGGGTATAGCGCGGGACAGCGCCGGGGTCGCCCTCTTCCCCCCCCGGCCCCTGCGGCGTACTGCCACCATCCAGCAGGTTGTTCAGGTTGAAGCGGCCCTGCAGATCTTCGATGATGAAGAACCGGCCGGCGTTCTGCGGATCGGGGCGCAAGCCGCGCATCTGGCCGCTGCCGTCGTCCAGCATGAAGGGCAGCCTGGACTTCGCCCACTCCTCGGTGAGGTCATCCCGCGACGTCTCTGCCGCCTTGTCCATGTCGTAGTCCAGCACCAGGGCCAGCGCGGCCAGGTCCTCCGCCCCGCGCAGGTAGGCGTAGCCCTGCTCCGCCAGGAAGCTGTTGGCACCGCGCTGGAGGAACAGTTCGAAATCGGCCTTCATCGCCACAATCAGGGTGGCGCAGATGGCGAACACCAGCAGGGCGATCACCAGCGCCGCGCCGGATTGCTGGCGGGGACGATGGATGCCAGCCTGCGCTGGCATGACAGCACAGGAAGCACGGCCGTCGCAACGAGTGCCGATGGCAGCGCTCACTGACGTACCCGCTCCCGGCATTAGCTGATCAGTACGGCGGCAGGACATAGAGTCGTCTCAGTTCGCCGTAGTCTTCCAGTTCCAGCAGGACTTCCAGCGCCACCGGCGGTGGCAACGGCACATCCGGCTGGCTCAGGTTGGCCACCCAGTTTTCCGGCCAGGCGCGGGTGTCCACCTCGGTGCCCCGGCTCGCCGGGTTGAGGGCGTCGATATCGCGCAGGAACAGCAGACGCAGGTCAGTCACCCCGTCGAGCAGTCGCACCCGCTGGGGTTCGGTGTTTGCCGCACGATCCAGTACCGGATAGGACTCGCGCCAGAGGGCTTCATCCTCCAGCACATAATTCACCCGCTCCAGCGAGCTGCGGGGATGCCCGCGCGAGTTGTACCACCCGGCGCGGGTCAGGCTGAGCATAAAGCGCGCGGCGGGGCCGCCCTGCAGGGCCGGCTCCAGGTCGCCGAATTCATCGCGCAGCGGGCGATTGGCAAACTGGCGGATGTCCCGCGACAGCAAGGTCAGGGCGCGGTTGATCTCCCAGGTGCGGTCGGCCTGGGCGCGGCTGCGCTCAACGCCGGTCATCACCGTGCTGAGGCCGGTATAGGCCGCGGCGGCAATAAACGCGGAAATGGCCAGCGCAATCAGCACTTCCACCAGGGTGAAGCCGCCGGCCCGGCGCGAATACGACAGGCGGCTAGGGCTCATCGGCCACCGGCTCCTGGTCTGCGCTTTCGATCTCCGCCGACATAAAAGCGTTCAGGGTATACAGGGCCGGGCCGCTGGTGTTGTTCTCGCCGCGGCGCACCTCGATCTCGATACGCTGGAAGGATTGCACGGGGGTGCTACTGCTGCGAATCTGCCAGCTCCAGTCGCGGCCGGCCAGTTCGCTGCCTCCGCTCTCCTCTCCCTGCAGCAGATTGCCGCGGGCCTGGCTGAGCAGGCGCAATTCCGCCAGCTTGTTGGCGGCGACAATCTGCGCCATGGACTTGTCCCGCAGGTGTTCGGTACCGTCCACCTGCTGGTACAGCGCCATGATCAGTGCTGGCAGGGCCAGCGCCACCACGGCCAGGGCTACCATCACCTCCACCAGGGTGAAGCCGCTGCTGCGGGTTTCAGTCGTCATTGTCATCCCGCTGGCTGGCCTCGCCGCGGGGCAGCAATTCACCGCGGCCCAGCAGATCCCACTGCAGGCGCCACAGCAGGCTGTCGTCGCTGCGCCGGCGCACATCGATTTCACCGGGGCTGGCTTCACCGCTGGCGTAGAACACGATCTGCGGGGCCGCTGTGGCCGGGTCCGCGGGAGACAGCAGTTCCCCGTCCACCTGCCCTTCCATGCGCAGCAGCAGTGCCACTTCGGGGTCGAAGTCGCGGTCCTCGAACAGGTCCTCGCCGCTGTCCGGCAGGCGCCAGCCCTCCGGGCGCAGCTGGCGCCAGCCGTAGCGATAGACAGTCTCGCCATCCACATCCACCCGTTGCAACAGCAGGCCGTGATCGAGGCCGCTCATCTGCGCCTCTTCCAGGGCGAAGGCATTGGTGTCGAGCAGGGTCTGCAGCTGCGCCTCGAGCCCCCGGTCCCAGCCCCCGGAGCCCACGTTGAGGGTGGCCAGGGAGGTCACCAGTACGATCACAAACAGGGCAACCAGCAGCTCCAGCAGGCTGAAGCCCCGCTGGCGGGGGCCGTGCATACCTTATTCCTCTTCCTTCCAGTTACCGAAGTCGGCGTTCTGGCCTTCGCCGCCGGACAGTCCATCGGCGCCGAGGGTGTAGATGTCGACTTCGCCATTCTCACCCGGACTCAGGTAAAGATAGGGCCGCCCCCAGGGGTCCTGCGGCACTTCTGCCAGGTAGCCGCCCTCTTTGAAATTGCGCGGTTCCGGCGACAGGGTACTGGGCTTGACCAGCGCCTCCAGGCCCTGCTCGGTAGTGGGGTAGACGTAGTTGTCCAGGCGGTAGATTTTCAGCGCCGTCTCTATCGCCTTGAAGTCAGCGTAGACCTTCTGCACCCGGGCCTCGTCGGCGCGGTTCAACACCGTGGGAGCCACCACGCTGATCAGCAGGCCCATGATTACCAGCACCACCAGAATCTCCACCAGGGAGAAACCGCGATTGCCTCGGCGCATTGAAAAATTGCTCATAGTGCTATCTCACCATTGTGTTCAGATCAAAAATCGGCAGCAGGATGGCGAGGACAATGGTCAGCACCATCACACCCATAAAGACCACCAGCAGGGGCTCCAGCAGGCTCATCATCGTACCGAGGGTCATCTCCAGCTCCCTCTCCTGGTTGGTGGCGGAGCGCTCCAGCATGGTTTCCAGCTCGCCGCTGGTCTCGCCGGAAGCCACCATGTGCACCATCATCGGCGGGAAGCGGCCGTTCTCGCGCAGGGCCCGGTTGAGGCTGGAGCCCTCCTGCACCCGCTCCGCCACCGCCGCGCTGTCGTCGCGCAGCACCAGGTTGGTCAGCACCTGGCCGGCGATACGCAGGGACTCCAGCAACGGCACCCCGCTGGCCATCAGGATGCTCAGGGTCGAGGCGAAGCGGGCGGTGTCCATCGCTATCACCAGCCGCGAAATCCCCGGGATGCGCAGTTGCAGCCGGTGCCAGCGTTTGCGCCGGGCCGGATCGCGCAACAGCCGCCGCAGACCGATCACCAGCGCCGTCAATGCTACCAGCACGTAGAGCGCGTAATCGCGGAAAAAGTCCGAGGTGGCAATGAGGATCTTGGTCAGCAGCGGCAACTCGCGCTTGGAGTGGGCGAAGATACCCACCAGCTCCGGCACCACGAACACCATCAGTGCCACCACCACGGCAATCGCCACCCCGATCAGGATAAAGGGGTAGATCATCGCCATTTTCAGCTTCTGGGCGGTGTACTGGCGCTGCTCGTTGTAGTCGGCGAGTTGCTCCAGCACCGGCCCGAGATAGCCGGCGTGCTCACCCGCATTGACCATGGCCCGGTACATGTCGTTAAACACCGCAGGAAACTCGCCCATGGCGTAGGCCAGGGTGTGGCCCTCTGCCACCCGCGAGCGCACCTGCAGCAGCAGGCCCTTGGTGCGTGCCTTGCGGCTCTGCTCCGCCGCAGCCTGCAGGCACTCGTCCAGCGGCAGGTTGGATTGCACCAGGGTGGCCAGCTGACGGGTCAGCAGGGCCAGCTCGGAGACGCTGATGCGCGGCTGGAACAGGTTGAAGCGAAACCTTGGCGTATTGGCGGCCTGGCGGTTGGCCACTGCCACTTCCACCGGGCGCAGCTTCTGGCCGCGCAACTGGTTGCGCACCTGGCGCTCGGAGTCGCCCTCGACAACGCCCTTGACCAGTTTGCCGCCGGGGTTCAGCGCCTTGTAGCGGTACGCAGTCACGGGAGACTCAGTTGACTGCGGTAACCCGCAGTACCTCTTCGAGACTGGTCTGGCCGGACAGTATGCGACGACGCCCGTCCTGCTGAATGCCGGGGTAGTGTTTGCGCGCCTCGGCCAGCATGGCCTGCTCCCCGACACCTTCATGGATCATGGTGCGCAGGGTGTCGTCCACTTCGATCAGTTCATAAATGCCGGTACGTCCGCGATAGCCACTGTAATTGCAGCGCTCGCAACCCACAGCGCGGTAAAGCTGCAACGGCTCGCCGGGCGCCACGGCCAGCATTTCCCGCTCCGAATCGTGCGCATCGTGGGGCTGCTTGCAGTCGGGGCACAGCAGGCGCACCAGGCGCTGGGCCATCACCCCGATCAGGCTGGAGGAGAGCAGGAAGGGTTCAATACCCATATCCTGCAGGCGGGTCACCGCGCCGATGGCGGTGTTGGTGTGCAGGGTGGACAGCACCAGGTGCCCGGTCAGGGACGCCTGCACGGCAATCTCCGCCGTTTCCAGGTCGCGAATCTCACCCACCATGACCACATCCGGGTCCTGGCGCAGAATGGCGCGCAGGCCGCGGGCAAAGGTCATCTCCACCTTGGTGTTGACCTGGGTCTGGCCAATTCCCGGCAGCATGTACTCGATCGGGTCCTCGATGGTGAGGATATTGCGCGAAGTCTGGTTGATGTGGGACAGCCCGGCGTAAAGCGTAGTGGTCTTGCCCGACCCGGTGGGGCCGGTAACCAGGATGATGCCATGGGGGCTGTGCAGGGCGCGCTGGTATGCGTCGAACACCTGGGTGTTCATGTTGAGCTGTTCCAGTTGCAGCTGCCCGGCCTGCTTGTCCAGCAGCCGCAGCACCACCCGCTCGCCGTGGGCGGAGGGGATGGTGGACATGCGGATATCCACCGCGTGGCCCGCAATGCGCACCGAGATGCGGCCGTCCTGGGGCACCCGCTTTTCGGCGATATCCAGCCGCGCCATCACCTTCAGGCGCGACACCAGCAAGGGCGCCAGCATGCGCTTGGGCGACAGTACTTCCGCCAGCACCCCGTCGATGCGGTAGCGCACGCTGAGGCGGTCCTCGAAGGTCTCGATATGGATATCGGAGGCCTGTTCGCGCACCGCCTGGGACAGGATGGCGTTGATCAGGCGGATAATGGGCGCGTCATCCTCGGCGTCCATCAAGTCGCCCGCCTCCGGAATTTCGTCGGCCAGGCGGCTTAAATCCACGTCGGCGGAAAGGTCTTCCGCCATCTGCACTGCCTCGTTGTTGCCGCGCTGGTAGGCCAGCGTCAGGCGACGCTGGAAGTCCGCTTCGTCGACGGCCTGCAGACGATAGGCTTCGCCGAGAAAGCGGCGCAGTTCCACCAGCACCTGCAGCGGCGGTTCAACCTGGCAATAAAGTACCGGCGGTCGCTCCTCCCGGTCCAGCAGCACGCCGTGCAGCTTGGCGTAGCCGAAGGGCAGGCCCTTGCCGGCGGGCGTTTCCGGGGGCGGTACATCGTCCAGCGCGGCATCCATCGCAGCGCCCTCCGCCTGCAGCTCCGGCTGGCTCAGCCCCTCGACGGACATCTAACTGCCCTCGCCCTCGGGGCTGGCTGTAGCGGATTCATCGCGAATCTGCTCCAGCTGTTTGATTTGCTCTTCCCATTCCGGCAGTACCGGGATGTTGCTGTCGTCAAGGAACATCAGGCCCCGCTCCTTGCGCAGCTGCTGCTGGCCGCGGATATAGCGGTATTTCTCCGCGGTAGCGCCTTCCAGCTCACGGTCGTCGCGAATGATGGTGGGGCGGATAAAGATCAGCAGATTGGTCTTCACGACCTCCACACGATCCGAGCGGAACAGGCGGCCCAGCACCGGAATGTCGCCCAGCAGCGGGACTTTCTGCTGGCCGTCAGACACATCGTCCTTGATCAGGCCACCTAACACCACCACTCTGTTGTTCGCCGCCAGCACCTTGGTCTGCAGCTTGCGCTCATTGGTGATGATGTCCGAGGCGATCAGGCTGGCCGCGCTGTTACTGATACTGGACACCTCCTGGGAAATCTCCAGCACCACCGAATCCCCCTCGTTGATATTGGGGGTGACCGTCAGCGTGATACCCACATTCTCCCGCTCAATGGTCTGGAAGGGGTTGGACACGCCGTCACCGGCGCCGGTGTTGGTATAGGAACCCGTGACGAAGGGCACGTTCTGCCCCACCGTGATGTAGGCCTCCTGGTTGTCGAGGGTCAGCAGGCTCGGCGTGGACAGGATATTGGCATTGCTCTGCTCTTTCAGGGCGTTGAGGATCACCGTCATCGACAGGTCTTCGCCAATCACACCCCACCCCAGGTTGAGGCCGTCGTTGCCCGCCAGGGCGCCGGCGAGAGCCGCCACGTCGAAGTCCCCGGTGGTGGGCCCGCCGCCACTGTCGTCGTCGCCTCCATCCGGGTCGAGAATGGAGCCGCCGATGTTCTGCACACGCCGGTCACCGGCGGTAATGTTGCTGCCGAAGGCGCCGCTGTCATTGGCGAACAGCCACTGCAGGCCGAGGTCCTGGCCATCGGTGACAGTCAGCTCGACGATTATCGCCTCCACCAGCACCTGGGCGCGGCGGATATCGAGGCGGTGGATCACCGATTCGATGGCGGCCATCTCGTCGGCGTCGGCGGTAATAATCAGGGAGTTGGTGCCGACATCCGCTTCGATGGTCGAGGTATTGCTGGTGCTGCGCCGCGGCTGTTTTTCGTCCGGATCGAGCTGGCTGATGTTCTGCATCACGCGGGTCAGCACTTCGGCAATCTCGTCGGCCTTGGCGTATTCCAGGTACACCACCTTCACGTTGCCGCTCTGCTCCAGCGGCGTGTCGAGGTGGGTGACCAGCTTGCGGATGCGCGCCCGCTCCAGCTCGTCGGCGCTGACCAGCACGCTGTTGGTGCGCTTGTCGGCCACCAGCAGCATCTCGCTCTCGACGCCGCCGCCCTGCTGGGCTTCGGATTCGTTGAGCTGGTTGAGCATGCGCACCACGTCCTCGGCCACCGCATACTTGAGTTTGATCAGATCCGTTTCCTGCACCGCCGAGCGATCCATGCGCTTGATGATGTCGCTGATGCGGTCGATATTGGAAGCGATGTCGGAAATGATAATGGCATTGCTGGGGGCATAGGCTGCCATGTGCGCCTGCTGGGGCACCAGCGGGCGCAGCACCGGAATCAGCTTGGCGGCGGAGATATTCTCCAGCTTCATCACCTGGGTGACGTACTCGTCATTGCCCTGCCCGGCCTTGACGTCGCGCACGCTGACCGGCGCCGAGCGGGCGTCCTTGCTCTGGATCACTCTCACTACGCCGCCGGAGCGCACCGCCGTATAGCCGTGCACCTCGAGAATGGAGAGAAACAGGTCGTAGAGTTCGTCCCGGGTCACCGGTTTGGAGGACACCACCTTGACCTTGCCCTTCACCGAGGGGTCGACCACGATGGTGGTGCCGGTGGCCTCGGCCACGAACTTGATCAGCTCCTGGATATCCGTCTCTTTCAGGTTGACCGTGAACTCCTGGGCGAAGACGGGCTGCGCCGCCAGCCCCGCCAGGGAGATCAACAGGGCGGTGCCCAGGGGCTTTAGCAATCGCTGTAGCAAGACCTGCATCCTCGTCAAAGTGTGGCTGACTCTATCACTGTTCCCCCTCGGCGGCACCCAGCGTTACCGAGACCGTCAGGGGCTGGCCATCGCGCTGCAACTCAAACACGACTTCCTCGGCCGTGCGCATGGCCTGGTAGAGCTGCATGGTGTTGGCCGGGTTGTCCAGGGCGATACCGTTGACCGCCGTTACCAGGTCGCCGGACTTGAAGCCAAGCTGGGTAAACTGGGCCGCCTCCTTGCCGGGCGTGATGCGATATCCCTGCAGCTGGCCGCCCTCGCGCACCGCGCTGATGCGCACCAGGCTGGCGAGGGATTCGGGGTTCTGGTAGAGCTGCGCGCGGTAACCGCTGGCCAGCTCGCCCGCTTCGGCACCGGCCTCGACCCTGCGCGGTTCTGCTGTGGGCGCTGGCGCAGCCGGCAGACCGGCTAGCTGGCTGTCGAATTCGCTTTTCTCGAACAGGGTCAGCAGTTCGTAGGTGCCGTTGTTGTCCAGCACCACCTGGGAGGGCATCACCTTGGCCAGTTTCACGTTGCCGGCCACTGGCAGCTCGTCATCCACGGCGTAGACCGCCTGCTGGCCGCGGTATTCGATGATGGCGTGACCCAGCCCATCGTCTGAAGAGGCCACTGCCCCGCGCAGGGTGAGTTCCAGGCGGGTCTCCCGGGCGCCCTTTTCAATGCCCTCGCGCTCGCTGGCGGAACTGCCGGCGGCCTGCGTCAGCGGCAGTTCCTGCGCATCCACGACCGGCGCGCCGAACAGCTGCCGTGTCACCAGCGCTTCGCGATTGACGCTGACCGTAGTGCTGGCCGATGGGGCGGCACTGACCGGGTTGATAACCCGCTCGGGCATCGCGCCAGCCGGGGCCGGTGGCCACAGGGCCCAGATCAGCTGCGCCAGCGCCGCCGCCGCCCACACCAGCAGGATCAGCAACAACAGCCAGCGCAGGCGTTTCAGGTGCTGCGGCCTGGCCAGGGTCTGTACTAACTGCTGCAATTTCGCGGCGGCGCGCTCAGCTACATCACTTTTATTGTCGAGCCATTGAGCTGGCAAAGCGCACTCCCATCAGGTGCCAGGCGAAGGTTTCGGCCGGGCGGTGATGCCGTCGATTATAGGGTGCCGGATTAAAAGATAAAACTGTGACAGTATTATGAAATACGATGTAAATGCAGGGATTTACCGAGGTTCTGCCGGTAATTTCCCTCCTGCTGGCGAGTCAGTTCCCAGTAACGCGCCCCATCGGGGATAAAGGCCTCACCTTGGTGAGGCCTTTATCGAGGGACCTAGAGAGACTGGTAGTAGTCCATCAGGATCTTGGCCACTTCCGGGCGGGAGAACTCGGGGGGCGGGGCGATGCCGTTGCCGAGCATCTCGCGCACCTTGGTGCCGGACAGCAGCACGAAGTCCTCTTTGCTGTGATCCGGCGCATCGCGCATCATCACCACCTTGTCCAGCTTCTTGCTGTAGGCGGTGTGGTCGGCGCGGTAGATCTCCAGTTCCAGGGCGCCTTCCGGCACCTCTTCATCGAAGATGGTCTGGGCGTCGAAACCGCCGTAGTAGTCGCCCACGCCGGCGTGGTCGCGGCCCACGATCAGGTGGGTACAGCCGGTGTTCTGGCGGAACACGGCGTGCAGGACAGCTTCCCGGGGTCCGGCGTAGAGCATGTCAAAGCCGTAGCCGGTAATCATCACGGTGTTCTCGGGGAAGTACACCTCCACCATTTTGCGGATTGAGGCATCGCGCACTTCGGCAGGGATGTCGCCCGGCTTCAGTTTGCCCAGCAGCATGTGGATCAGGATACCGTCGGCGCCGAGGTCATCCATGGCCATGCGGCACAGCTCCTCGTGAGCGCGGTGCATGGGGTTGCGGGTCTGGAAGGCCACGACTTTTTCCCAGCCACGCTCGGCGATTTCCGCGCGAATCTCGTAGGCGGTACGGAAAGTCTCTGGAAACTCGCCCTGGAAGTAGGAGTAGTTCAGCACCTGAATGGGACCAGACAGCAGCGTGCGCCCCAGGCTCTTGAAGGTCGCCACGCCGGGGTGTTCCGGGTCGAGGGTGCGGAAGATTTTCTCCGCCATGAAGTCGATCTGTTCGTCGGATACGGCTTCAACGGCGTCCACATCCATCACCGCCAGTACCGGGTTGCCCTCGACATTGGGGTCGCGCAGGGCGATGCGGCTGCCGGGCTCGATACCCGTTTCTTTCACAAGATCAGCGCTGGTCAGGTTGACGATGGGCACCGGCCAGAACAGGCCGTCAATGGTGTGCAGCTTTTCCGCCACGCTCAGCGCGTCGGCCAGGTTCATGTAGCCGGTCAGCGGGTTGAAGTAACCGGCACCCAGCATTACCGCGTTGGCGGCGGCGGCGGAGTTCAGCAGCAGTGAGGGCAGGCCCTCGGCCTCTTTGGCCAGCGTCGCGCGGGCGGCGTCATCCTGCACGTAGAGCGGATTCAGTTGGTCGGAACCGTGGGGTTTGATCATGATGGTCTCCAGGAAATCAGGTCAGTCTCAGGCGGCGATAATGCCGCGCTCGCGCAGCAGGGCGAGAATGGCATCCACTTCCTCGTCCAGGCTCTGCTGATCGGAATGCAGGTGCAGTTCCGGTTTGGCCGGCGCCTCGTAGGGGTCGTCGATCCCGGTGAAGTTCTTGATCTCGCCGGCGCGGGCCTTCTTGTAAAGGCCCTTGGGGTCGCGGGCTTCGGCGGCCTCCAGGGAGCAGTCGACGAAAATCTCGATAAAGTCCATGCCGGCGGCTTCGTGCAGATCGCGCACCTGGTCGCGGTCGGCGGCGTAGGGGCTGATGAAGCTGGACAGGGCGATGACGCCGGCGTCCACAAACAGCTTGGCCACTTCGCCGATGCGGCGGATGTTCTCGGTTCGATCCTCGGCGGAAAAACCCAGGTTCTTGTTGATGCCCATGCGCACGTTGTCGCCGTCCAGGCGATAGGCGAGGATGCCCATCTCGCTGAGGCGACCTTCCAGTTCCACCGCCACGGTGGATTTGCCGCTGCCGGACAGGCCGGTGAACCACAGGGTAGCGCCCTTGTGGCCCAGCAGTTTGGCGCGGTGCTCGCGGGTGATGTCGCCCTCGTGCCAGTGCACGTTGGTTGCTTTCTGTTCTGCCATAACTCCAGTTCTCTGCGTTGGTGAATCGTCGGGGTTGCTGTTATTGGCGCCGGCGCAGAATCTGCGCCGGCCGGGCCTCTGCCGGGCCCTGCGTTGGTCGATGTTCAATCGTCGATAAAAGCGGCCCGGTACTCCCGGTACTGTTCCTTCAGGCCGGCTTCACTCAGGCCGAACTGTTCAAGGGTGTACTCGTGGGGCGGGCGCAGCTCGCGGCGGTTGAAGTCCTGCCACTTGGCCATCTCCTCCCGCGCCTCGGGCGTCAGATCCATACCCAGGAAGGCGTAGACCTTTTCGATCTCCACCAGCGGCTGGCTGACCGTGTCCTTGAACCACAGGTCGAGGAAGGCGTCGGCGGGCAGGGATTCCCTGACTGCCATGGTGTGGCGCATGCCATTGGCAAACTTGCGCGCCCACTGCTCGCCCACCTTTTTCGGGTCGGCGCTGTCTGAGTAGATCACCCACACGCCGTAGATCAGGCTGGCCAGGGAGGGCACGGTATCCACCGGGTCGCGGTGGGATTGTACTACCTTTGCGTCCGGAAATACCTTGAACACCAGGTCCATGTAGTGCAAATGGTGGGGCGCCTTCAGGGCCCAGCGCTGGCCCTGCTGCCCACTGCGCCTTTTCTGCCATTGCAGGAACTGCAGCAGTAGCTTCAGGTATTCGTAGCCGGGGGTGTGGTCCTGGGCCTCGATCCACTCGTCGTAGCTCGGCAGGTAAGCGAAAGACTGGATATTGAAGCTGTAGAAGGACTGCTCCAGCAGCATGATGTCCTCGTCCGGCCCCAGCGCATCCATCGGGTGGATGGACATCAACTCCGGGTTGGCGTCCACCATGGCCTTGACCTCGGCCTTGGCGTCGGTGATGCGGCGATCCCCATCCGCGGTGAAGTCCCAGTCCAGGTCCGGGCAGGGGAAGCGGGTCTCGAACCACAGGGGGGAGTACATGCGCCGGTCGGCGGCGATGGTGCGGTGCAGCATGGTGGTGCCGGTGCGCGGCAGGCCGACAATCACCAGCGGCGCCTCGATCACCTCGTCGCGGATTTCCGGGTAGCGCTTGAGCCAGGCCTGCACCCGCAGACGGGTGGCGAGGATGTCCACCACCCGCTGGTACATGGCGGCACGGCCGAAGGCGTTGAGATCGGCCTCGTTGTCCAGCGACCAGAACAGGCGGCGCAGGGGCTCTTCGTGCAGTGTATCGCCGAAGTCATCGAGGCCGTCTACGGCTTTGGCATCGGCGATGGCCTGTTCCGGGTCGAAGGTAATATCGTTACTCATTGCAAGCGGTTCCTGCTGTTATCGTCCGAAAAATGGGCTCCTGCCTGCGCAGGAGCGACGCGGCGTACTGGTCTGGCAGCCAGTTCTCTCATCCGGCCAATGCCGCCAGCTTGACCACCCGGGTGCTGATCGGCGGCTTGTCCTGCGCCTCTACATAGCGCAGCAGCATGGCGCCGTTGCTGTGGCCGGCGGTATCCAGCCAGTTGGGGTAGTTTTGCCCGGGGTTTTTCCCGGCAATCACAATGCGCACACTGCCATCGGCTTCCGGCACCGCGCTGTGTTTGTTCACACAGACCCGGTGATAGCGATAGTCGAGGGATTCCATCCAGTAATTGGACAGCTGCAGGTTCCAGGTGCGGCACTGCCGGGGCGGGGTGAATTCCACCACCAGCGCCTCGTCCGAGGCCAGTTGCCAGTAGCTGTTGTGATAGTAAATGGACGGGTCACCACCGGCGCGCAGGCACATGCTTTGCTCGTTGGGCGGCAGTTGGTTGATGTGTGCGGAGAACACCTGCATCCACTGGTGGAACAGGCCGGCGGTGCCGGACACGAAGGGCACGACCGCCTGCAACTGCTGCGCGAACTCGGCCGGTTGCAGCACGGCGTCGCGCGCGGGGTTCAGGCACTCGATGGACAGCTCGGCGCGGCGCTCGCGGGCGCGGTCCCTGAAGGTCTGGCGCACCAGCAGGTTGTCGCTGGCCTCGGTCATGGGCAGCCAGTTGCCGCTGTATTCTCTGGCGGACACCATCAGCTCGAAGTTGCCGTCGGCATCGACGTCCAGCTCTTCCAGTTCGATATGGCCGGTGGGGGCCATGTCACCCTGCCCGGCGAAGGAACCGGCCTTGGTTTCGATGCTCAGGTAGTCGACGCTGCCCCGGTTGCCGCGGATGCGGTACTCGAAGCGGCCGTCGACGGCGCAGTTCTGGTAGAAGTTGTCGGGGTTGTCGTTGCCGATTTTGGCGGTTTCGTGGGACAGGGAGTAGAACTGGGGGTGCTGGGCATCGCTGAATTCGATCTGTTTTTCCAGTGACAGGCGCAGCAGGCGGGTCAGGTAGCGATAGCCTTCGGCGCGGGTCAGGGCGTCGCCGGGCACGCCTTCGGCCAGTACTTGCTGGCCGGCGGTTTTCAGGGCGTCGCAGAATTCGTTCCAGAGTTCGCCGCTCAGGAGTTTTGCTTCCGGGGTTGTCTCGGCCATGGTCTGCCCTCGTTATTTTGGGAGTGCAAGTCTGGCAAAGGCCGGGGTAAAGGGCATCACCCTAACGGGTGGTATCGGCTGGTGACCCCAATGCAGCTGTGAAACTAGGTTTGTCGATGAGCAGTCTGGAGCTTCGAAGCCGTGCGCACGGCACCCGAAGCCCTTCCGGGACACGCCGTGTACCCGTCCGTGGGGGCTCGGCAGCAGCCGTCCAGGCCGCTGACGGCCCAGGAAGAGCTTCGGGCACCCTGCACACTCCTGCGTCCCGGAATTCGGTCTGGTAACGTTGTAGTAGGCGCGGCTCAATCTAAAGATAGTAATCCACCAGCGACAGCACCAGCATCAGTCCCACCAGGGGAATCAGCCAGCGCCGCAACCGGGCCATTTTCTCGGGATCGGCCGGGGCGGCGAAGCGCTCGCCCAGCACCACCATCAGGGCCACGCCGGCGAAGATCAGCAGCAGGATCAGCAGCAGGTTGTTCACGTAGTCGCTCCTGTTTCGGTGTCGGCCAGCGGCGCCCGGCCTTCTCTGACGGCCGCGTACCAGCCCGAGGGGTCGATCAGTTCGCCGCTGTCGTCGATCGGCGGATAGGCCAGGCCGCGCTGTTCGCAGTAGTCTCGCAGATCGGGGTAGGCCCATTCAAACAGCAGGCGCCGGTAGGTCGCCTCATCGATGCGGCGCTGGTCGTAGAGGCCGGCGGCGCTGCGCTGACGCTGGGCTTCGGCGAGGATGATGCCGGCGGCGACGGAGACGTTGAAGGACTCGACCATGCCCATCATCGGCACGGTGATAAAGCCGTCTACCCGGGTCTGGGCCGCCACGCTGACGCCGCGGCGCTCGGCGCCCAGCAGTATGGCGGTGGGACGGCAGTAGTCCACGTCGCGGTAGTCGCGGGCGCCCTCGCCCAGGTGGGCGGCCAATACCTGAAAGCCACGCGACTGCAGGGGGTCGATGGCGTCTTCCGCGGCGGCATGGCGCTGCACGTCCACCCAGCGGTGGGAGCCCATGGCGGTGCCGCGGAAGGCGCGGAAGTGCTCCTCCCCCAGCACGGCATGTACCTGCATGATGCCGGCGGCGTCGCAGTTGCGCACGATGGCGGACAGGTTGCGCTGTTTGTTGACGAAGTCGGTGATCAGGGTCAGGTCCGGCTGGCGCCGCGCCAGCACTGCCCGCAGGCGGGCGCTGCGCTCCGGGGTCATTTCTTGAGCAGTTGCGGCGACAGTTTCTCCACCATGCTGCGCACGCCATCGCGCCAGTCGACGCCGGTGGGGCCGATCAGGTCGTGCATGTGCTCGACGTCGATGCACAGGCTGCCGAAGGCCTGCGGGTTATCCTTGAAGGTCGGCTCCAGGCCGGTCAGTTCGGTGAGGTAGGCACACCACTCTTCGATACTGGTTTTCTCGGACCCGCCGAAGTTCACGGTGGTCACTTCGGGGGTAGCCGCCGCCAGCAGGCGCGGCAGTTTTTCGATGTAATCATCCACATGCAGCAGGTTGTAGTAGTTCGGCGCATCCGGGTGCACGTCGATCGGGATGCCCTGTTCCATCATCAGCAGGTGATACCAGGGCCAGCCACCGTTGTCGCCGTAGGGCACGCTGAGGCGGGCGATGGTGGTGGGAATGCCAAACTGGTGGGCGACAAAGCGGCACACGGTCTCGGCGGCGATTTTGCTGATGCTGTAGGTGGGAAACATGACCCGGTGGTTATCCCCCAGCGGGGCGTTTTCGGCGCGGGGTTCATGGCCGGCGTATTCGTAGACGGCGGTGGAAGACAGGTGCAGGAAGGCCTTCGCCTTGCGGCAGTGCAGCATCAGGCGGCCCACGCCCTCGCCGTTGGCCGCCAGGTCGTAGTCGAAGTCATCGGTCTTGACCACGGCGAAATTCAATACATAGTCAAAGTCGTCCGGCAGGCCTTCGAGGCCCTTCGGGTCGGCGAGATCGGCGGCCAGGCAGGTGGCTCCGAGCGCCTCTACCTGCTCCCGGTCCTCGGCCCTGGCAAAGCGCGCCAGTGCGTAGACGTCGGCCTGCCCGGCCCAGGCGGCCAGTACCGGTTGCGCCACCTGGCCGGTGGCACCGGTGATCAGGATTTTCTTGCCGGCGAGTTCAACGGGGTCAAAAGGCATACAGCCTCCTCAATGTTGTTATTGCTATCGGTCAATATCTGCGCCGGACGCTCGCCCGGGCAGGCCAGAAGCCAGCATAGCGACTGCCGCGCCTGCCACCATCACCCAAACGGGCCAGACGGACTCACCAGCGAGGGCCGTGGCCTCAGTCGATACGATAGGCGTCGGAGATCTGCGCCTGCCCGGAAACCGCGCAGTCCAGGTCGCGCAGCAGGCCATCGCGCAGGCTGTAGCACCAGCCGTGTACCGACAGTTTCTGGCCCCGGGCCCAGGCGTTCTGCACGATGGTGGTGTGACACACATTGGCCACCTGGCTGATCACATTGAGTTCGCAGAGTCTGTCTACCCGGGCGTCATCGTCACCCAGGTCCTCCAGCTCCTGCCGGTAGCGGTATTTCACATCCTTGACGTTGCGCAGCCAGTTATCGATGAGGCCGTTCTCGCTGTTTTCGAAGGCCGCTCGCACCCCGCCACAGCCGTAGTGCCCCACCACCAGCACGTACTTCACTTTCAGGACATCCACCGCGTACTGCAGGACGCTGAGACAGTTGAAGTCGGTATGCACCACCATGTTCGCCACATTGCGGTGCACGAAAACCTCGCCTGGCATCAGGCCGATAATCTGGTTGGCGGGAACGCGGCTGTCGGAGCAGCCGATCCAGAGGTATTCGGGGCTCTGCTGGCTGGCGAGTTTCTCGAAGAAGTCGGGGTCGCTGGTCTTGATGCTCTGGGCCCAGCTGCGATTGTTGTCGAAGAGCTGCTCAATGGTTTTCACGCTGTGGTCCTCCCAACGGGTGTGTCGGGAGTTTACACCATCAGCGTGGTGAGGCGGTTCACCCGACAGCGATTGCCCCCCTCCCGACGGGCCTGCTCCAGTGCCTTGGCGGCGGTATTCTCGATTTGCCTGGCCAGCTGGCGCATGTCGATGGCCGGAAACTGCTGCGGTTCCCAGCAGGCATAGCCCACACTGACGGTCACTTCCAGGCTGGCACCGCGGCCGTCATCCACGGCAAAGTGCTCGATGTCCTGGCGAATACGCTCGGCGATATCCCCCGCCAGCACTTCACCACTGCCCGGCACCAGTACGGCCAGTTGGGCGCTGTCCAGGCGCGCCAGATAATCGGTGGTGCGCAAGCCGGAGGAGATGCGCTCGGAGATTTTCTTGACCAGGAACTGGCCGGTCACCTCGCCGTAGTGCTGATAGAGATCGTTGTACTCGTCGATATTCACCATCAGCACCGACACCGGCTGATCCGCCCGGCGCGCCCGGGACAATTCCCGGGCGATGTCCTTTTCGAAACCCCGCAGGTTGCTGATCTGGGTCAGCGGGTCAATCATGGTCAGCCGGGATATCTGCTGGCTGCTCACTACATTGCGAAAGCAGAGCGAAATAATGGTACCGAGGTGGGCGATATGCGCGAGCTCGTTCGCGCCCAGCGGAAAGGACGGCTCGCCGATGCCACAGTGGAAACTGCCGATCACACGCCCGCCGTCCTGCAGGGGGACCAACAAACCCTGCTCGATGCCGTGGCTGGATTTCAGCACTTCGAACATGCGTGTGTCCGCCGCATCAACCAGTTCCACCGCCGGCTCCAGGTCGTAGAGCTCCTGCATGGCGAAAACATCCCCGTGTAGCTGCAGGTCTGCGCCGTAGCGGTGAGGGTCGGCCATCAGGCCGCCCAGCACCTGTTCCGGGTCGTACAACCACAGCTCCGCGGCGCTCAGGCCGAAATGCCGCGGTAGATTGACCAGCAGCACCTCCAGCAGGGACTGCAGATCGGCGGCGCCCAGCAGCATGTATTCCAGCTGTCGCGACTGCCGGTAGAGATAGCTATTGAGGGAGAGTGTTTCCCGGAGATTGCGCTGGCGAATGGCTTCGGGGGTCTCCGCCGAAGGGGCGCCTTCTATTTCTTCCGTGAAGCGGTGTTCATCTAAAGGCTGCTCGGCCATTGAACGATTCCATGTGTGAGCCTGACCCGGCTCTTTTTATTGGCAGCTCAGTGTATGCGCCCTATAATGCCGATGCAAACCTGGGGGTGGCTGCGGCCTGAGATACCAGTTTCTGGTGAACCCTTTGAACCTGATCCGGTTAGAACCGGCGTAGGGACAGGTGCTTCGGATGTGCGACCCGCCGCAATGGCGGACACTCGCGCACCACTCCTTCCGTTCCGCTAGTCCAACCGGTTCTCTCTTGTGCTTTATTTGAGGAGAACCATTCATGCACTTCCGCCAACGACTGCTTCCCGCCGTCATCGCACTCGCCAGCAGCGCGCCCCTTGCGGCCGCCGAGCTGGAGGAAATCCTGGTCACTGCCGAGTTCCGGCCCACCAGCCTGCTGCAACAGCCCAACAGTACCAGCGTCGTCACCCAGGACGACATTCGCCAGCGCGCTGCCCAGCACCTGGAAGAGGTGCTGAACCTGGCCCCCAACGTCAATTTCGCCGGCGGCACCTCGCGCGCACGCTTCTTCCAGATTCGCGGTATCGGCGAGCGCAGCCAGTACCAGGAGCCCCTGAACGCTTCTATCGGCTTTATTATCGACGGCGTCGATTTCAGTGGCCTCGGCACCGCAGGCACCCTGTTCGATGTGGAGCAGGTCGAAGTGCTGCGCGGCCCGCAGGGCACCCTGCACGGCGCCAACGCCCTGGCCGGCCTGATCAACGTGCGCACCGCCGCCCCGGAAAACGAACCCTCCCTGTCGGTGGAGGGCACTGCCGGCAATTACGACACCTGGAGCACCGGCATTGTCGGTACCGGCCCACTGGTAAAAGACAGCCTGCTCTACCGCATTGCGGTCCAGGAATACCGCAGCGACGGCTATTTCGAGAATGACTTCCTCGATCGCGACGACACCAACAATCGCGACGAGACCAGCGTGCGCGGCAAACTGCGCTGGCTGGCCAGCGATAGCGCCACCCTGGACATCACGGCCTTCTACCTGGATGCCGACAACGGCTTCGACGCCTTCTCGCTGGACAACACCCGCCACACCCTGTCGGACCAGCCCGGCCGCGACCGCCAGGAATCCAGCGCCCTGGCCCTGGACTGGCAGCAATCCCTGACCGCTTTCGACCTGGAGGCAACCCTGAGCCTGGCCACTTCCGATACCGAGTACTCCTTCGATGAGGACTGGAGCTTTGTCGGCATCGCCCCCGGCTGGGAATACTCCTCCTTCGACCAGTACCTGCGCGATCGCGACAGCACCAGCGCCCAGCTGCGCCTGCTGTCGAATGACGAGTCCCGCCTGTTTGGCGGTCGCAGCGACTGGGTGGCGGGGCTCTACTACCTCGGCGATCGCGAAGACCTGCTGCGCCGCTACACCTACCTGGACAGCGATTTTCGCAGCAGCTACGACATCGACACCTACGCCGCCTTCGGCCAGCTCGACACCCGCCTCACAGAGCACCTGAGCCTGATCACCGGCGCGCGGGTAGAACGCCGCAATACCGACTACGGCGACAGCAACGGGGTCGCCTCGGATCCCGGCAAAACCCTGTGGGGTGGCCGCATCACCCTGGAATACACGCTGAGCGACGACCACATGCTGTACGGCGGCCTGTCCCGTGGCTATCGCGCCAACGGCGTCAATGCCGGCATCCTGGCCAGCATGAATGCCTACGATGACCCGGCTGTTATCAGCCAGCTGGAACGGGTACAGACCTTCGACGAGGAATCACTGCTCAACTACGAGGCGGGCTACAAAGGGCGGCTGCTGGACAACCGGCTCAGCCTGCGACTCGCCGCCTTCTACATGGATCGTGTCGACCAGCAGGTGAAGGGCTCGCTGGTGATCGTGCGCGATGACAACAGCACCACCTTCCTCGACCACATCAGCAACGCCGCCGAAGGCGAGAACTACGGCCTGGAGGCGGAGGCGGACTGGGTGGTGACTGACAGCCTGTCCCTCTACGCCCATGTCGGCCTGCTGGAAACCGAGTTCAAGGACTACGTCAACGCCGCCGGCACCGACCTCTCGGGCCGGGAACAGGCCCACGCCCCGGGTTACCAGTACGCCACCGGCGCCCGCTACGACTTTGGCGATGGCTTCTACGCCCGCCTGGACCTGGAGGGCAAGGACGAGTTCTACTTCTCCGACCGGCACGAGCTGAAAGCGCCTGCCTTTGACCTGCTGCACATGCGCATCGGCTACAGCGCCGACAACTGGAGCGTCGCCCTGTGGGGCCGCAACCTCACCGACGAGGACTACTTTGTGCGCGGTTTCGGCAGCTTCGGCAACGATCCGCGCAAGGAGTATGTCACCGAGCCCTACCTGCAGTATGGCGAACCGCGTACCTTTGGCGTCTACGGGCGCTACACTTTCTGATGACGGATGCACAAGGAGACAGCATGAAACTCACCGCCGAACTCAGCCTCTATCCCCTGCAGGAAGAGTACATTCCCGTCATCCAGGGTTTTATCGACCGCTTGCGCGAGCACGGCGACCTGGTCATTGTCACCAACGCCATGAGCACCCAGATCTGCGGTGACTTCGACCGCGTGTTCGCCATCGTGCGCCAGGAACTGAAAGCCAACTTCGAGGCGTTCGGCAAGCAGGTGCTGGTGTGCAAATTCATTCCCGGTGAACTGGAGCTGCGTCGATGAGTGAACCCGGCCTGACACAGCACCTGGCCAATGCCCTGGCCGCCATGTCGGGCTGGGAGTTGATCGCCGTGGTGCTGGGTGTGGCCTATCTGCTGCTCGCAGTGCGCGAGAGCCTGTGGTGCTGGTACGCCGCATTTGTCGGCACCGCCATTTCCCTCTACCTGTTCTGGCAGGTGGGGCTGGTGATGGAATCTGCCCTGCAGATCTACTACCTGGCGATGGCGGTGTACGGCTGGTGGCAGTGGCAGCAGAGCAGCGGCGGTGTCAGCGACGAGGCGGGCCAGCGCCCGATCAGTCGCTGGACCCTGCGCCAGCACACCGTCGCCATTTCCGCCGTACTGGCACTCTCGGCCATCAGCGGTAACCTGCTGACGGCCTACACCAACGCCGCCATGCCCTACCTGGATTCCTTCACCACCTGGGGCGCCATCCTCACCACCTGGATGGTGGCGCGCAAGGTACTGGAAAACTGGATCTACTGGCTGGTGATCGACGGCGCATCCATCTATCTCTATATCGACCGCGAGCTCTACCTTTTCTCGGCCCTGTTTGCGGTCTACCTGGTCATCGTTGTGGCCGGATTCTGGCAGTGGTTACACCACTACCGCGCGACCGCCAGCTGAGGCTGGCCCGGGTCCTGTCCCAGTGGCGACACTGGGACTGCGACCCGCCCCTGCCCGCCGAACCGACCGTCGCGGCCGAACTCGGCCCGGGTTTCAGCAATAGCAGCTACAAAGTTTCCAGTGCTGATGGGCGCCTGTTCACAATCCGCCTGGACGGCGTTGATCCCGCCCACCACGGTATCAGTCGCCAGGCTGAGTGGCGTGCCCTGCACAGCGCGCACCGGGCCGGTATCGCCCCCCGGCCGCGCTACTTCAACCCCGATCTGGGGGCGCTGGTGTACGACTATCTGGCGCTGGATGCAGAACGCGAACACAACACCGCCGACGTTGCCCGACTGCTGCGCAGCATCCACGCCCTGCCCCCCCTGCATCACCGCCTGGATCTCGGCGAACGCACCACCCGCTACCGCCGCCACTGCACGCCCGGACATCGCCTGGCCCAGGCACTGGCAGCCATCGATCACACCATCGACGAGGTCCTCGCCTGGCAGCGGGGCCAGAACAACCTCTGCCTGTGCCACAACGACCTGCTGGCGGCCAACAGGATTGTCAGTGGCGGACGCCTGCAGGCCCTGGACTGGGAGTACTGCGCGATGGGGTCGCCCTGGTTCGACCTAGCGGTGGTCTGCGCTGGCGATGAGTTGGGCCGGGCGGGCTGCGAGGAGCTGCTGGCAAACTACCTGCTGCGCCAGCCGGCGCAGCGCGACTGGCAGCAGCTGGCCACCTACGCCCTGCTCTACCACCATATCGAAGTACTGTGGTTTGCCGATACCAGCCCCGAAGGCGTGGACCTGGCTGCAAAAGTGGATCAACTGCTTGCCGCGGCAGGCCAGGTACAAACCCTCGGCCTGCCGCAAGGCTAGCGAGACGGTGTCAGTCGCGGAAATTGGTGAACTGCAGGGGCTGCTCGAAGTCGGCATCTTTTAGCAGGGCGATCACCTGTTGCAGGTCATCGCGCTTCTTGCCGGTCACCCGCACCTGTTCGCCCTGGATCTGGGCCTGCACCTTCAGCTTGGCGTCCTTGATCATCTTGACCAGTTGCTTGCACTGGGCGCTGTCCAGGCCGTGGCGCAACGTCACCGTCTCCTTCACCCCCTTGCCGGAGGGCACCGGCTTGCCGCACTCCATGGCCGCCGCGGCAATATCGCACTTGATCAGTGCCGTGCGCAGCATGTCTTCCATCTGGGTAATCTGGAAGGTGGCCTCTGCGGTGATGATCACGGAGCGCTCCTCGCGCTGGAAAGACGCCTCCACGCCCTTGAAATCAAAGCGGTTGCTGACAATACGCCCAGCCTGGTCCACCGCGTTGGTGAGCTGGTGCAGATCCACTTCCGATACCACGTCGAATGATGGCATAGTGCCTGATCCTCGCCACTGCATACATAGAGGTGCACATGGTAATGCGGCTCCCGCAGTTTACAATCCCCCGGCGGGCCGACTGATCCGTGTCTGCCTCGCACTGGCATATTCTCGGCTGTGGCGCCATGGGCCGGCTCTACGCCGCCCAGCTCAGTCGCGCCGGGCTGAAGGTCGTGCTCCTGCCGCGCACGGCGCCATCCGGCGCAGCGATGGCAATCGACATCACCGGCCTCAGCGCCAGCCACCACGCCCTGCCCTGGGAGTCTCCGGACGCCAGCGGCCCGATTCAGCAGCTGCTGGTCTTTACCAAGGCCTACGATGTGGCGCCGGCGCTGGCGACCGTACGCCACCGCCTCCACGATGACAGCCGGGTCATCCTGATGGCCAACGGCATGGGCTACGCGGAAGAGCTGCGCACCGTGGCGCCGGCACTGCGCCCGGCCCTTGGCACCAGCACACAGGGCGCCCACCGCCAGGGAGACGGGGTGGTGCTGCACGCCGGCCACGGCATCACCCGCGTTGGCATGCCGGGCGTTCCGCATGCACCGGACTGGTTCGCCCCCCTTGCCGACGCTCTGCCGGACTGCCGCTGGGAGAGCGATATCAACGCCGCCCTGTGGCGCAAACTGGCGATCAACTGCGCCATCAATCCGCTGACTGCGCTGCACAACTGCGCCAACGGTGAACTGGGCGAACGCCCGGAACTGGCCACCCAGGTCGGGGAGCTGTGCCGGGAGATCGCCGCGGTGGCCCGTGCAGCCGGGCAGGCAGCGGCACTGGAAGGGCTGGAAACACAGGTATTCGAGGTGATTCGCGCCACCGCGGCGAACCGTTCCTCCATGCTGCAGGACTTCAGCGCCGGGCGGCGCAGCGAGATCGACTACATCACTGGTTTTGTACTGCGGCAGGCGCTGCAATTCGGTATTAGCGCCCCCCGCAATGAAGCCCTGTGGCGCGCGGTCAAAGCCAGGGAGACAGCAGCATGATAAACACTTACACAGCCCTGCTGCTCGCCGTCCTGACCATTCCAGCGCTGGTGGTGGCGGACTACCGCCAGTGGCGCCCCGGCCGCTACCTGTGCAAACCCCTGGCCGCCCTCGCCTTCCTGGCGCTGGCCTGGAGCCTGGGCGCGTTGCACAGCAGTTACGGCCAGTGGTTGCTGGCCGGACTGGTCGCCTGTATGGCGGGGGACCTACTGCTGATGTTTGAGCGGCAAAGCGCCTTCATGGCGGGACTCGGCGCCTTCCTGGTCGGCCACTTGCTGTATATCGTGGCCTTTTGCCAACTGCCCGGCACCGTCGGCGCCCTGTGGGTCAGCGCCCTGCCGGTGGCAATTCTGGTGTTCGCCAGCTGGCGCTGGCTGGCACCCCATGTGCCGGGCGACATGCGCCTTGCTGTCCGGCTATACATTGCCGTGATCGCCGCCATGTTGCTCGCCGCCTCCACAACCTGGGGCAACCCTGCCGCGCTGTGGATTCTGCCCGGTGCAGTGGGCTTCGCCCTGTCCGACCTGGCGGTGGCGCGGCAACAATTTGTGCTCAGCGAGCGGCGCAACGGGCTGTGGGGGACACCGCTGTATTTTGTCTCGCAGCTGCTGCTGGCAGCTTCGGTGAGCAGCGTTTAACGCGTGACGTAGCTGTCCCGGGTCAGATCGACCAGTACCGCCTGCCAGCGCCGCAGGGACATGTCCGGCAGCAGCACAGCCTGGCGGTAGCGCTCCACGCCGGCGCCACTGCGGGCAAGACCCAGCAGGCACAGCTCCTCGCCACAGTGAAGATCAACTTCCAGTTGTTCGTTCGCCGCCGGCGGTTGGCGGTTGTTGGCCACGCCCTGACCGGCGGGCGGACAGGACGACGGCGCATTGTAGAACAACAGGCTGCCATCCTGCGCCAGCGCCGCCTTACACACTTGCACCTGCAGCCAGCGCACGGAGAGACCGGCGGGTAGTTGCGAAGCGGAGCTGGTTTCAATACGGGGCATCACCATCTCCACCCGGTAGGGCCTGGGCACCAGCAGAGCCACCAGCAGGGCAGTCAGCACCGCCACCGCGCCGATGGCAGCCTGAACCCGCCGTCTCCCCAGCAGGCGACGAACATCCGACAACGTCAGTTGCTCGAAGCCCCGCCAGTCGGACAGCTGGGAACGCCCCTGGCGCCGGAAATCCTGCGGCAGGGCGGGCGGCAGATCGTCCTCCGACTCCTGGCGCAGGCTGGAGCGCAAACCCGCCAGGGGCGGACGCAGCAGGCTCTGGGGCTGTTCGTGGGACAGATGACGCAGTATCTGCCGCACCCGGTGAGTATTGTCCGGTCGATCCGCGGGGGATTTCTGCAGCAGGCGCTGAATCAGGTCCCGCAGCCCCTCCGGCAAGGGCTTGCCATCGATAAGGGCGTCCGGCAAGGGTGGCGCGTCCCCCTCCCGCAGCCGCGTCACATCGAGTTTTCCGCGGCGCAGAAAGGGATGCTCTCCGCTGGCCATCCGGTATAGCAGGCAACCCAGGGCAAACAGATCCGAGCGCACATCCAGCGCTTCTCCGCTGAGGTGTTCCGGACTCAGGGCGCTCTCGCTGGCCGCGCCGTGAACGCCGATCGCCCGCCCCGGCGCCCGGGCAATGCCGAAGTCGCTGAGCACGGCGCGACCGTTGTCGGACACCAGCACATTGCTGGCCTTGAGATCGCCGTGGACAATCCCCTGCTGGCGCACCGCCGCCAGCGCCGCCGCCACATCGGTCGCGAGGCTCAGCAGGGCGCCGAGTTCCAGCGCCCCCTGCTGTGCAAGCAGTTCCTCCAGGTCGATCCCCGGCACATAGGCCATGATCATCGCCAGGTAGTCTCCGGCCAGGATCACATCGTGAATCTGCACTACCCGGTCGCTGTCGATAGCGGCAATGATGCGCGCCTCGTCCACCACCTTGCGCCGCTCAGCCCGCCCCGGCGGCAGGTGGTAAAGCTTGATCGCCACCCGTCGTTGCAGGCGGGTGTCGTAGCCCAGGTAAACACTGCCCTGGCCGCCGCGACGTATCAGCCGCAGTACCCGGTAGGGCCCGATCCGCGGAGCGCCGAAGGCTGCCGATCCCATCAGCGACCACGCTGCCGCAGACGGGCGCGCAGGCCCTGCGCCGAGACCCGCAGGGCAAGTGCCGCACGCCGCACATCGCCATTTGCCTCTGCCAGGGCTGCGGCCAGTTCGTCTTCCGACACTTCGCTGGCCAGCCGGAAACCGCTCTCCTGCAGCCGACGGTACACCGCCTGCCGCGACACCCCAAGACGCCGGGCGGTGGCTGCCACTTCGAACTCCGCCGCAGTGTGGGCGGCGCGAAAGTCATCGACACTCACCGCAACGGCCGCTGGCGCATTGACTGAATTTTCCTGCGGCGCTTTCTCCGCGCCGCCTTGCAATCGCGCCTCCAGGGCCGCCGGCATCACCAGCCCACCATCGCCACCCAGCAACAACTGCCGGGCAGTATTGGCCAGCTCGCGCACGTTGCCGGGCCAGTCGTACCGGGCAAGGCGCTGTATGACCTCGGCCCAACCCGCCGCGAGCATTGGGTCGGCACCGCTGCCCGGTAACAGCGAATGGGCATCCAGAACCGCCGCCTCCCGGCGCAGGAAGGCCAGCAACAGTTCACCCAGATCCTCGCGCCGCTCACGCAGCGGCGGCAGCAGGACTTCGATACTACCCAGGCGATAGCGCAGGGCGCTGCTGAAGTTGCTGTCCGCGGCGTCCAGGTCACTGTCGGTAGCCGCGATAACGCGGACATTCACCGCCTCCAGGGCGCCGCCGACCACCTGCACCTGCCGCTGCTGCAGGGCCCGCAACAACTGCGGCTGAATCTCGGCCGCCGTGGCGCCAATTTCATCCATGAACAGGGTGCCGCCCTCCGCCTGGCGAAAATAGCCCCGGCTGGCGGCCGCGCCGGTATAGGCGCCGCGTACACTGCCAAACAGGAGGGACGGAGCCAGTCCTGCCGGTATCGCCGCCATATTGATGGGCACCAGCGGTTCCCGTGCCCGGTCGCTGACCCGGTGCAGGGCCGTGGCGACCTCCTCCTTGCCGGTACCGGTTTCGCCGAGAATCAGCACGTCCAGGTCGGTGGGGCCGACACGGGCAATTTGCTGACGCAGGGCGCACATGGCGGCGCCAGAGCCCAACAGGTCCGGCGCCACCTCAGCGCGCTGCGCGCCACGGGCGGGCCCGCAGTGCAGCCACAGGACGAGCGCGTGACCCAACTGCAGCACGCAACCGCTGTTCAGCGCGTCTCGATCCAGAGAGAATACTTCGTCGCCGAGAGCGAGGCCATCGAGCCGGCAAGCGCAGGCACCCGCGCGGCGCTGCAGACGCAGCCCGTTCCGGTTGTAATGTAACTGCAGCGCCTGCCGCGACACATGCCCCTCACCCAGCGCTGCCTCTTCCCCGCTGCGACTGCAAAAAACAGGCTGCAAGCGGCCCAGCTCCAATGTACCGCCGTGCTGGCCCAGCGGCGTTTCATACCAGGCGCCGATGCGCCGCGGGTCGGGGTGAAAGAGTACAGTCAGGCTGAGAACTGAATCGCCATAGTCCGCCGCGAGGCTGGCAATCAGGGAGGGGAGAGTCGCTTCCGTGCGCGGTGGCTCAGTCATTGGCGATGAACGGGGCCTACATTATTGGGCTTTTCCGCAGTGTAGCAGCCCGCGGTATTTCGACCAGTCGAAGGCCGGCCCCGGGTCCGTCTTGCGCCCGGGCGCTATATCGCTGTGGCCGGCAATCCGCTCGGCGCTCATACCCGGCAATTCCCGTAACAGGCAGTCGCTCACCGCCGCCAGAGCGCGGTACTGGGCCTCCTCATAGGGGGTGTCGTCGCTGCCCTCCAGTTCGATGCCGATGCTGAAGTCGTTGCAGTTATCGCGGCCCTGGTAGCTCGACTGGCCGGCGTGCCAGGCCCGCTCCAGCAGGTTGACGAACTGCAGTACCTCGCCATCGCGCCGGATCAGCAGGTGGGAGGACACTTGCAGCCCGCGAATCGTTTCGAAGTAGGGGTGAGCGCCCCAGTCCAGGCAGTTGCTAAACAGCCGCGCTATGCAGTCGCCGCCGAATTCCCCCGGCGGCAGCGAGATGTTGTGGATCACCAGCAGATCCGGCGCCACCCCTTCCGGGCGCGGCCCGAAGTTGGGGGAAGGAACGATGCGCGCCGGCCGCAGCCAGCCCTGCTCCAGGTAAAAGGACATGGTTTCTCCAGTGACTGCAGGCATCATAGCGGAGGCCCGGCGCCGGGCTCAACGATTGCTGCCCGCCACTGACGCACCGCGGTGCAACTGCTAGAATCCCCCTCCCCTGCACGATGAGTGACCACCATGCTGAAGCTGCCCGCCGACATCATCCAACAGAATGTCCAGGCCGCCCTCGCCGAGGATATTGGCAGCGGCGATATTACCGCCGAACTGATTGGCGCCGACACACTGGCCACGGGCCGGGTCATCACCCGGGAGGCCGGCGTGCTGTGCGGGCGCCCCTGGGCGGATGCGGTGTTCAAGGCCGTCGACCCGGGCATACAACTGCAGTGGCAACACCAGGACGGTGAAGCCGTGGCCGCCAACGACACCCTGTTCACCTTCTCCGGCCCCGCTCGCGGCCTGCTCACGGCCGAGCGCAGCGCCCTCAACTTCCTGCAGTTGCTGAGCGGCACCGCCAGCGCCTGCCGCCGCTATGCCGACCAGGTACAGGGCACCAATGTGCGCCTGCTGGACACGCGCAAGACCATTCCCGGCCTGCGCATGGCGCAGAAGTACGCAGTGAGCTGTGGCGGCTGCCACAACCACCGCATCGGCCTGTTCGACGCTTTCCTGATCAAGGAAAACCACATCAACGCCTGCGGCGGCATTGCCAAAGCGGTACAGTCGGCCCGGCGCATCGCCCCGGGCAAGCCGGTGGAAGTCGAAGTGGAATCAATGGACGAACTGGCCCAGGCCCTGGAGGCCGGCGCCGACCGCATCATGCTGGACAACTTCAGCCTGGAAAAAATGCGCGAGGCAGTGACCCTGGCCAAGGGCAGGGCAGAACTGGAGGCCTCCGGTAACATCACCGACGTGACCCTGCGCCCGGTGGCGGAAACCGGGGTGGACTTTATCTCTATCGGCGCCCTCACCAAGGATTGCAAGGCGATGGATTTGTCGATGCGGCTGGATTAAGGCCGCTCAGCCCAGCGCTACCTTGCTCACCAGTACGCCATTGTTATCGGCATAGATATAGTCGCCGGGCTCAATCACCACACCGCCGAAATGCAGCGGAATATCCCGCTGCCCCTCACCGCGTTTGTCGGTCTTGAGCGGTACGGTGCCAAGGGCCTGCACCCCGAGATCCGTGCGGCCGATCTCGTCCACATCGCGGATCACCCCGTAAATTACCAGACCGGCCCAACCGCTGGCGGCGGCCTGCTCGGCAAGCATGTCACCCAGCAGGGCGCGGCGGCGGGAACCGCCGCCGTCCACCACAATCACTCGCCCCTCACCGGGTTCGGCCACCAGTGCCTTGACCAGTGAGTTGTCTTCGAAACACTTGATGGTGACAGCGCGGCCGCTGAACTGCTTGCGCGCCCCGTAGTTGGCAAACGGCAACTCGATGGCCTGCGCCTCGGGGGCATTGTCGGACAGATCGGGTGTGGACAGCGTACTCACAGTTGTCTCCCTAGAACCAGTTTTCAGGAAAGGCCTTCAGTTGACCACCGGCGCCGCGCAGGGCTCCTGAGTGGCCAGCGCTGCGCGGCAGGATCACCTCGGTGTAGAAGGCCGCGGTGGCAATCTTGCGCGGATAGAATTCGCGCGTTTCACCCGCGGCGATGCGCTCGTGACACAACAGGGCCGCGCGCGCCAGGTGCCAGCCGCCCAGCACATAGCCCGCCTGCATCATGTAATCGAAGGAGCCGCCCAGCGCTACTTCCGCATCGGCCTTCAGGCTGGCGACGATCTGTTCGGTGGTACCGCGCAAATCCGCCGCCGCGCCGGCCAGGGCCGCGCCAATGCCCGCCAGTTGCGCGTCGCCGCTGGCATTGAGGGCGGACACGGTATCCGCCACCTGGTCCAGCACATCGAGCATGGCGCCGCCGCCATCGCGACCGAGTTTGCGGCCCACCAGGTCCGCCGCCTGAATGCCGTTGGTGCCCTCGTAAATCGCCGCGATACGCACATCGCGCAGGAACTGCGCCGCGCCGGTTTCCTCCACGTAACCCATGCCGCCGTGCACCTGCACGCCGAGGGAGGTCAGTTCCTGGCCCACCTCGGTCAGCCAGCCCTTGATCACCGGGATCATCAGGTCCACCCGGGTCTGGGCGCCGGCGCGCTCCGCCTCGGGTCCGGCGTGGGCCAGGTCCATGCTCAGGGCCTCGGTATACACCAGGGCGCGCATGGCTTCATTCAGTGCGTTCATGGTCAGCAGCATGCGGCGCACATCCGGGTGCTGGATGATCGGCACCCCGGCCTGCACTCGCTCGCGGGCGTACTCCACCGCCTGCTGGTAGGCGCCGACCGACATACCCAGGCCCTGCATGCCGACTTTCAGGCGCGCTTCGTTCATCATGGTGAACATGCAGGCCAGGCCGCGGTTCTCCTCGCCCAGCAGATAGCCGATGGCGCCGTCGTTGTCGCCGAAGGCCATCACGCAGGTGGGGCTGCCGTGGATGCCGAGCTTATGCTCCACCGACACCGGGTAGACATCGTTGCGCTCGCCGAGGCTGCCGTCTTCATTGACCAGGTACTTGGGCACGATAAACAGGGAAATCCCGCGGCTGCCCTCGGGCGCGTCGGGCAGCTTGGCCAGCACCAGGTGCACGATGTTTTCACAGGCTTCGTGATCGCCCCAGGTAATGAATATCTTCTGCCCGTGGATGCGATAGTGCTCGCCCTCCGGCACTGCGCGGGCCTTCATCACACCCAGGTCGGAGCCGGCCCCGGATTCGGTCAGGTTCATGGTGCCGGACCACTCGCCGCTGTACATCTTCGGCAACCAGCGCTGCTTCTGTTCATCACTGCCGTGTTCGGCAATGGCCAGCGCCGCGCCGGCGCTCAACATCGGCTGCAGGGCGAAGGCCATGTCGGCGCTGTTCCACATTTCAAAGGCCGCCGTAGAATACAGCTCCGGCAAGCCCTGGCCGCCATAGTTGGGATCCGCGGCAATCCCGAACCACCCGCCTTCACCCAGTTGCTGCAGGGCTTCAGCATAGCCGGGGGAAATCGACACTACACCATCGGCGCAGGTGGCCGGGTGTTCGTCGCCGACCCGGCGCAGGGGGGAAATCACATCGCCGGCCAGTTTGGCGGCCTCGTCCAGCAGGGCGGTGGTGAGTTCCGGCCCCACGCCCAACTCCGCGTAGGCCGGCAGGTTGCCCAGCCGACTGCCGGCATCCAGCAGTTCATCGATGAGAAAGGTCATATCGTCTAGGGGGGCGCGGTAATAGGCCATGGGAATACCAGTGAGTTGAATACCTGAAAGATGACGATACCACCACGGAAGGGCGGCACGGATTGGCAATTGTATCGGGCCGCGTATAATTTCGTAAATTGATCCACAGCATCCCAGGCATTCACTGGGTGAATAAATCGCCACCGGGGGCCCCGTGAACCTGAACCGTATCGATCTCAACCTGCTGGTCTACCTGGACGCGCTGCTGCGGGAGCGCAATGTGACCCAGGCCGCCAACCAGTTGAACCTGTCCCAGCCCGCCATGAGCAACGGCCTGCGCCGACTGCGGGAGCTGTTCGACGACCCGCTGCTGGTGCGCACCTCCGACGGTATGACGCCCACCGAGCGCGCCCTGGAACTGGAGCCCATCGTGCGCGAGGTGCTGACGGAAATCGATCGCGCCGTGCAGCCGCGCTCCGCCTTTGAGCCGGACCAGGCCAGCCGCGTCTTCCGCATCATGGCCAGCGACTACGCCGAATCCACCCTGCTGCCCACCGTGCTCGGCAAGCTGCGCACCCAGGCGCCGGGCCTGACCCTGGACATCATGACCCCCTCGGACGTGAGCTTCCTCGATGTGGAGCGCGGCAAGGTGGACATGGTGATCAACCGCTTCGACTCCATGCCCCAGTCCTTTCACCAGATTCACCTGTGGAACGACTCCTTCTCCTGCCTGCTGAGCCCGGAAAATCCGCTGCTGGATGACTTCACCCTCGACAACTACCTGAAGGCCAACCACATCTGGGTGAGCAAGACCGGCATGGGCGTGGGCGTGGGTGTGGACCCGGACGATGTGCAGCGCCTGGGCTGGGTGGACAGCGCCCTGTCAAAGCTCGGCAAAAAACGCCAGATCCGTGTGTTTACCCGCCACTACCAGGCCGCCATGACCCTGGCGGAGCAGAACGACCTGGTGGTCACCCTGCCCACCCGCGCCGCCATGCTCAAGCGCAACAACCCGCGGGTGGTGCTGCGCGAGCCGCCGCTGGATATCCCGCCGCTGGAACTGAAAATGGCCTGGAGCCCCCTGCTGCAGCACAACCCCGCCAACAAGTGGCTGCGCAAGCTGATCGCCGATACCGCGCGGGAAATGGACGGGCAGGCGCCCCTGCCCTGAGCACGGCGCCAGCGCCGGATCAATTCCCGAGGGAGATGCGCCGGTCGATCCCGATGGCGTCGAGAAAGGCCTCATCGTGACTCACCACCAGCAGGGCGCCGTCATAGGCCCTGAGCCCGGCTTCCAGGACGGCGATCGCCTCCAGGTCCAGGTGATTGGTGGGTTCGTCCAGCAACAGCAGCTGCGGCGGCGACTCACCACCCAGCACACAGGCCAGGGCGGCGCGCAGGCGTTCGCCGCCACTCAGGCTGGCGACTTCCTGCAGGGCCGCGGCGGCCCGGAAACCGAGGCGCGCCAGCGCCCCGCGGCAGGCCTCGTCCGGCAGCCCGGGATTCTGCCGGCGGAAATTGTCCAGCACGGTGGCGTGCTCGGCCAGTAACCCGGTCCGCTGATCCAGCCGAGCCCAATCCACCCGGCATGCCACCCGCCCGGAAAGCGGCGCCAGTTCACCGGTAATCACCGCCACTAAGGTCGATTTGCCGGAACCGTTGGGGCCGGTAAGCGCCACGCGCCCGGGGCCGCTCACGCTCAGCGAAACATCCTGCAACACCGGCTGCAAAGGCGCGTAGCCAGCCGTCACCGCCTCCAGTTCGAGGACCGTTTTGCCCCGAGCCAGCCCGACGGAGGGGAAATCAATACTGAGCGCTTGCAGTATTTCCACCTTGTCGCGCGCGGTTTGCAGTGCGCTTTCCGCGGCGGCCTGGCGGGCTTCTGCAAGGCGCGCGTTGCCGCCGCCGGTCGCCTCGCTGCGCTCTTTCCTGGCATCCAGCAGAATCTTCGGGGCATCGCCCCTGGCGCGCTTGCGCCGCCCGGCGCCATCGCTGCGGGCCTTGCGCTCCACACGCTGTTGCGCGCTGCGCTGTGTCGCGGCCAGTTGCTTGCGGGCATCGGCCACATCGCGCTCGACGGCGGCCAGCTCGGCCTGCTTCGACGCCTGGTAATGCAGCCAGTTGCCCCCGTAGCGCGTTGCGCCCAGGCCGGTGAGTTCAACGATACAGTCCATCTGGCCCAGCAGGTTGCGGTCATGGCTGACCACCAGCGCGCCGCCACGCCAGTTGGCGAGCAGGTCCAGGACAGCGGCGCGGCCCTCGCTGTCGAGGTCATTGGTGGGTTCATCCAGCAGCAGGAATTGCGGCTCGCCAAACAACAGCGCCGCCAGCGCCAGGCGGGTGCGCTGGCCGCCGGACAGGGTTTCTATGCGCGTATCGGCCCGTACATCGAGACCGCTGCCGAGAACGGCGCTTTCGAAGCGGGCCGGCAGGGTCCAGTCCGCTGCGCTGAAATCCGCCAGTGTGCCCTGCCCCGCTTCTATGCGGGCCAGGCGGGCAAGAGCGGCTTCGATACCAAACAGCTCCGCCACGGTACCGCGTATCGTCGCCCCGCAGCCCTGTCGCAGCCAAACGACAGTGACGGAGCACTCGACAGCGCCGGCATCCGGCTTCACGTCGCCGGCGATCAACCGCAACAGCGTGGATTTACCCACACCGTTGCGCCCCACCAGGCCGGTGCGCTCGCTGGAAAAACCGAGATTGAGTTGAGTGAAGAGCGCGCGCCCTTCAGGCGTAAGCGCTGTGACCCCGCGCAGGGTGATAACAGAAGCAGGCATGGACAATTCCCCGGACCGCAAATTTGAGACGATGTGCGATAAGCCAGACTCTGGCGGGAACTGCGTTATCCATCGTTTTCACTCCTGCAGACAAAGGGAACCCGGCGACTTTAGCCGCGGCCGGGCATGATACCCACTGCTAATGGCGATTGCCACGCGGCCTGAGTCCGGCGGCGCTTGCAACGCCACCGCGCGATCCTCTCACTGGCCGGGTTCTTCGTAAATTGTGTAGAGTTTCCGGGTGGCTTCGACCACCTCCCAGGTGCCGGTGAAGCCCCGGGGGATCACAAAGCTGTCGCCCGCCCTGAGGGTGGTTGCGGCTCCCGCCTCGTCGGTCACGATACTGACACCCTCCAGCAGATGGCAGGTTTCTTCTTCAGTGTAGTTGATGTGCCACTTGCCGGGCTCACTGTGCCAGAAGCCGGCGAAATAGCGGCCGGTGGGGTCGGTGTAGTGGTTCCAGAGGGTCTGCCTGGGGTTACCTGCTATAAGCTTGGCGGCGTCGAGATAGTAGGTTTCCGCTTCGACGTCACGGGTGTTGAGCTTGATCAAGGGAAAAGGTGTCGACATGGATGGTCCTCTGTTTAGACGGCGGCAACAATAGCAGAGCGCTATGTTGTCCAGCCAGATGCAGCGCATTCCCCGATGGGGTTAGCAACAAGCCCTCCTGCAACCATTCACAAAGCGCATGGCCACGATAAAAACGATAAATTAGCTAAATTATGGGTGCCCTCCTAGAATTCGGCTTTACTACCAGAGACCCGCCGCTTCGCGCGGCCAGCAAAGGATGTACAGCATGAGTGAGCGTATCCAGCAAGGCGGCCTGCAGATTGCCGCCGTTCTGCATGAACTGTTGGAGCGGGATATTGCACCGGGCACCGGCGTCGCCCCGGAGGCGTTCTGGTCCGCTCTGGAGGCCATCGTCAACGAGCTCGGCCCGCGCAATCGTGCGCTGTTGGCCGAGCGCGACGCGCTGCAGGCGAAGATTGACGCCTGGCACCGCGACCACCCTGGCGCTGGCTATGATCGCGCCGCCTACAAAGCCTTCCTTGAAGAAATCGGCTACCTGCTGCCGGAACCGGGCGACGTCACCATCGCCACCGAGAACGTGGACGAGGAAGTCGCCACCCTCGCCGGCCCCCAGCTGGTGGTGCCGGTGATGAACGCACGCTATGCACTGAATGCCGCCAACGCCCGCTGGGGCAGCCTGTACGACGCCCTGTACGGCACCGATGTAATCCGCGAAGACGGCGGCGCGGAAAAGGGCCCCGGCTACAATCCGGTGCGCGGCGACAAGGTCATCGCCATGGGCCGCGATTTCCTCAATGCCCACTGCCCCCTGTCCACCGGCGATCACAGCCAGGCAAAAGCCTATACCGTGGTGGGCGGCGTGCTGCAGGTGGTATTGCAAGAGGGCCAGATCGCCTCGCTCGCCGACCCGGCCCAGTTCCGCGGCTACGCCGGCGAGCCCAATGCACCCACCAACGTGCTGCTGCGCCACAACGGCCTGCACATCGATATCCAGATCGATACCACCCATCCCATCGGCGCTACCGACCGCGCCGGGGTGAAAGACATCGCCCTGGAAGCCGCCCTGACCACCATCCAGGATTGCGAGGACTCGGTTGCCGCGGTCGACGCCGACGACAAAGTGGTGGTCTATCGCAACTGGCTGGGACTGATGCGCGGCGACCTCAGCGAATCCATCAGCAAGGATGGCGATACCCATACCCGCCGCCTCAACCCGGATCGCCGCTTTATCGGCGCCGATGGCAACGACCTGGTACTGCCCGGCCGCAGCCTGATGTTCGTGCGCAACGTCGGCCACCTGATGACCAACGACGCCATCCTCGACAGCGAGGGCCGCGAGATCCCCGAGGGCATCATGGACGGCATGTTTACCGCCCTGATTGCCCTGCACGACCTGCAGAAAAGCAGTGACGAGCCGCGCAACTCGCGCTGCGGCAGCGTGTACATCGTGAAGCCAAAAATGCACGGCCCCGGGGAAGTGAGCTTTACCTGCGAGCTGTTCGACCGTATCGAGGACGCCCTGGGCCTGGCGCGCAACACGCTCAAGCTCGGCATCATGGACGAAGAGCGCCGCACCACCATCAACCTGAAGGAGTGCATTCGCCGCGCCCGCGAACGGCTGGTGTTCATCAACACCGGCTTCCTCGACCGCACCGGCGACGAAATCCACACCAGCATGGAGGCCGGCGCCATGACGCCCAAGGGCGCCATGAAGCAAGAGCCCTGGATCAACGCCTACGAGGACTGGAACGTGGACACCGGCCTGGCCTGCGGCCTGCGCGGCCGCGCCCAGATCGGCAAGGGCATGTGGGCCATGCCGGACCTGATGGCCGAGATGCTGAAAGCCAAGATCGGCCACCCCCAGGCCGGCGCCAACACCGCCTGGGTGCCCTCACCCACCGCCGCCACCCTGCACGCCACCCACTACCACACAGTGGATGTGGCCGCGCGCCAGCAAGAACTGGCAAACCGCCAGCGCGCGTCGCTGGACGACATTCTCAGCATTCCGCTGAAGGGAGCGGAAGGTTTATCTGCGGACGACATCCAGCGCGAGCTGGACAACAACGCCCAGGGCATTCTCGGCTATGTGGTACGCTGGATCGACGCCGGGGTGGGCTGCTCGAAAGTGCCGGACATCAACAATGTGGGCCTGATGGAAGACCGCGCCACCCTGCGCATCTCCAGCCAGCACATTGCCAACTGGCTGCGCCACGGCGTGTGCAGTGAACAGCAGGTGCGCGAGACGCTACAGCGCATGGCCGCGGTGGTGGACGAGCAGAATGCCGGCGACCCGGGCTACCGCAATATGGCCCCCGGCTTTGCTGACTCAGTGGCGTTCCAGGCGGCCTGTGAACTGGTGTTCGAGGGCTGCGCGCAGCCCAACGGTTATACCGAGCCAGTCCTGCACCGGCGGCGGCGGGAAGCAAAAGCGAAATACGGGGCGTAACAACGCCCCGCTTCAATGACTTGAATCTTCCAGGCGCCCCCGCGATAGCCGGGGCGCCTTTCAGTTCAAGCAGACTGCTGCAGCGCCGTGCGACCCAGTGCCGTCATCGGCTCCACATAGTCATAGTCCAGCGCCTCGGCCACCGCTTCGCAGGTAATCATGCCTGCATGCACATTCAGCCCGTTGCGCAGGTGCGGATCGCGATCCAGCGCCGCTTCCACCCCCAGGTTCGCCAGTTTCAGCGCATAGGGCAGGGTTGCATTGGTCAGCGCCATGGTTGAGGTACGCGCCACGCCACCGGGCATGTTGGCCACGCAGTAGTGCACCACGCCGTCCACCACGTAGGTCGGGTCCTGGTGCGTGGTCGCGCGGCTGGTTTCAAAGCAGCCGCCCTGGTCAATCGCCACATCCACCATCACCGCGCCTTTCTTCATGCGGCTCACCAGCTCGCGGCTGATCAGCTTGGGCGCCGCGGCGCCGGGGATCAGTACCGCGCCGACCACCACATCCGCCTCCAGCGCATGGCGCTCGATGGCATCGGCGGTGGAGTAAATGGTTTTCAGGCGCCCGCCGAAGTGCATATCCAGCTCTTTCAGGCGATCCAGTGACTTGTCGAGGATGGTGACGTCCGCCCCCAGCCCCATCGCCATGCGCGCGGCGTTGATACCCACCACGCCGCCGCCAATCACCAGCACTTTCGCCGGCTCCACGCCCGGCACGCCACCCAGCAGCATGCCGTTGCCGCCCTGGGCCTTTTCCAGATTGTGAGCGCCGGCCTGGATCGCCATGCGGCCGGCCACCTCGCTCATGGGCGCCAGCAGCGGCAGGCCGGCACCGTCGGAAGTGACGGTCTCGTAGGCGATGGCGGTGGCGCCGGATTCCAGCAGCAGGCGGGTCTGCTCCGGGTCCGGGGCCAGGTGCAGGTAGGTGAACAGCAACTGGCCCGGGCGCAGCTGGCGACACTCCGCGGGCTGGGGCTCCTTTACCTTGATGATCATGTCAGCCCGTTTGAAGATTTCCTCGGCGCTGGCGACAATCTCCGCCCCGGCGCCGAGGTACTGCTCGTTGTCGAAGCCAATAGCAAGGCCACCGTCGTGCTCCACCAATACCTTGTGACCGTGACTCACCAGTTCCTTGACCCCGGCCGGGGTAAGGCCGATGCGGTATTCGTGGTTTTTGATTTCCTTGGGTACGCCGATCAACATGTGAGCCTCCTTGGTCAGGGCCAGCTAAATAAGTGTCTAAACCACCAGTCTAGAAGGCGATAGCGGAGATTTTCACTGGAGTTTTCCCTGCAAATCAGTAGATTCACAAACTTGAGGCCCGCAAACAGCGCTTTCAGCTATTTAAAAGCCAAAATGTATTAATCGAATCAGTTTTTATAACCAAATTGCCAGGGAATTTCATGGAACGCCGCGCCCACACCCTCAGCCGCATTGACCGCAAAATCCTGCGCCTGCTGCAGAATGATGCCCGCATGAGTTATGTGGACCTGGCCAAAGAAGTCGGCCTGTCGCCCACGCCCTGCAAGGAGCGCATCAAACGCCTGGAGCGCGAGGGCATCATTCGCGGCTACCAGGCCATCCTCAATCCAGAATACCTGGATGCCGGCCTGGTGGTGTTCGTGCAGATCCGCCTGAACCGCACCGCCCAGGACATCTTCGAGGAATTCAAGAACAGCGCCTTCGACCTGCCGGAAGTACAGGAGTGCTACCTGGTGTCCGGTAACTTCGACTACCTGATCAAGGCGCGGGTGGCCGACATGACCGCCTACCGTGAATTTCTGGGGGAGACCCTGCTTACCCTGCCAGGTGTACTGGAATCCACCAGCTACGTGGTGATGGAGCAGGTGAAGGAGACGCTGGCACTGAAAGTGCCCTACTGATCATTCGTCGTCCGGGTCGGCATCCGCGTCTTTGTACTGCAGGTTGGTGAGCTGTTCCGAGAGCAACCCCATGAGGAAGATGATCATGCCCGCCAGCACCAGCAGCGTGCTCATATTGGTGAAACGAAAAGAGCCCGAGGCCGCCCAGGCCAGCAGGTAGTTGAGGAAGCCAATACCGGCAACCGCCACCGAAGTGGGAAAGTAAACCTTGAGCGGCGAGTACAGTGTGCCGATCTTGAAGATGATCAGCAGGAAGCGCACCCCGTCGCGCAGCACATTGATGTGACTCTTGCCCACCCGCTGGGATACCGAGATCGGCACAAAGCCCACCGAATACCCGGCGCGGAAGAATGCCATGGTGGAAGTGGTGGGATAGCTGAAACCGTTTGGCAGCAGGTAGAGGAAGCCGAGGAACTTCTTGCGCCGCACCGCGCGAAAGCCCGAGGTGAGGTCGGGAATGTTCTTGTTCACCATCCAGCTGGCCAGGCGATTGTAAAACCCGTTCGCCCCCCAGCGCGCGATACTGGCCTGGTCAGACAGGCCACTGCGGGCACCGACCACCATGTCGTAGCCCTCGTCCATCTTGTACAGCAGGCGTTCAATATCCATGGGGTCGTGCTGGCCGTCACCGTCCATGAATACAATCACGTCGCCGCTGGCAGCGCGGGCACCGGCCTTGATGGCCGCGCCATTGCCCTTGCTGTAGGGCTGGGACAGCACCTTTACCCCGGATGCTTCGCAGATACCGCGAGTACCGTCCGTCGAACCGTCATCGACAACGATGATCTCCGCCTCGGGGTAGAGTTCAGCAAGGCGCGGCAGGGTGTTGGACAGGCCCTGTTCTTCGTTTTTTGCGGGGATGACGATGGAAAGATGCACCCGTGTAGAACTCCGGACTCTGATTATTGAACGTAAAGCGCCAAGTTCTCTTGTTCGGCTACCGTGAGTTCGCCATGCGCCTGTTTTTCAAGCAGAAGGGCCTTTAGCTCGGCTGCTTCGTCTACTTTACCTAAGGCGGTAGTAAAATGCAGTTGCATTAGCTGGCCTCGCGTACTCCCTGGCGCTCCTTCAAGAAAAAGTTGCGCGTAGGAGTACGCATTACCCCATCTCGCCAGAGAATTTTCCAGGACAGCCAGAACACTGTACATATTCGCTGAAGCTGTTACCTTCGATTGTGCAGACAGGTAAGTGTGCGCCAAAGCATCTGCTATAGCGTAAGTGTCAAGGTGAGTACACCGCCCATCCTGCACCATTTGAACAAACGTATATACGGTAGGAACAGAGCTGAGAGGCCTGGCAGAAGCCAATGCTTCATATCCAGGAGCCCATGGCCGATTAGGTAAGCGGGATGCCATGCAGCTCAAGGCATAGTTGCGCAGCAGATGGTCGCCATCCGGCTCCGAAGAGTATTCATGCGCTACCGCCGAAAACTCAAGCGCCCGCTCAAGCGCTCCAGTTGAAGCCAGAAGCGAAGCCATATCGGCATTCGCGCGAAAAGATCGTGGATGATAAGTGACCTGATTAAGGATGAGAAGTTCGTTACTGGACCAAATCTGAACTTGTGAGCTCGTCTTGAACAGAAGGAGTGTCACAGCTACACCTCCCCAAGCGAGCAGTGGCGCTCCTAGCGGAGGCCATCGACGGGACAGTTCTGCAACCACCGTCACAGGAAAGAGAATCAGGCCTATCCCGGGAAAGTAATTGCGATGTTCGAAATAGAGCTCAAGGGGGAGAACTGTCGATTCAGTACTATGCCCCATCAAAAAGAAGAGCCAACAAAATCCCAACTTTCGCCCAAAGCTGGACAACAATCCGACGAGGATAGCAACAGCAACAAACAGCCAGGCCAACAAGGACCAAAACGTAGAAGCTGGCTCACTCAGGCTCCGCGAAACAACTATGTCGTCATGATACAACCCCATTCGATTAACATCGGGGAAGTAGTGTTGCCCTACATAGTCCCAGAGTATCCTCCCTTCCGTGAGAACTCTTTCCAGCAGGGTCCACTCTCGTATAGCGTAGGGCGAGAGAACGCTCCCGGAATACAACAAAAATACCAGCGTTATCGCAGCCACACCGGTGATTACCGCACCGCAGGCACACCTGCGCAAAAGCCGCTCTCTTGTGGCGTTTTCCTTGTTCGACTCGAACCACATTAATTCCATTAGCACTAAGACAGGCAGCACAACGATCCCTGTCTCCTTTGACAGAATCGCCAGTACCAGGAAAACAATGACCAGAATCAGTCTCCGCCGGGCCAACTCTCCCCGCACAAACCGCGATCGGAAGTAACAGTAGGAAATCAACGTCAGCAGCATAAAAGTGGCCGCGAGCATCGCCATCCTCTGTACTGCGTAAAGTACCGTGCTCACGTACAGGGGAGATGCCAGCCAGATCGTTGCGGCCAGCAGCGCATACCACTTCGATCCGTGGTAGCCAGCATCAGATAGGAGCAGGCAGCATAACCAGAACAGCAATGCACCATTTATTAGATGCAGGATGATGTTGGTCGCCTTGCTTGACCAGGTGCCCGTTGGGCCAACCACCAACTGTTCCATGACGAAGCTTGCCATCGCAACCGGGCGCCCGAGCGGGCCTGATTTATCTGCGAAGATTTGCTCAACCAGGGAACGAACGCCAGGCTCCGCTTCTTTCAGCACCTCTAAGCTCGAGCGATCATCCAGCATCGTCGGCCCGCTTGCGCCAGGCCAGTACAGCCAGGCCGCCAATGCGAGAGCAACACCCAGGAGGCAGCCACAGAAAAGCCAGTCCCGCTGCATCGGGTAATTCACTCTGACGCTCCACCCTCAAATAGCTGCTTTAGGGCAGGCAAATACCTGCGATCCGGATCCGCGGCTGTCCATTCCAGGAGAGTGTCAAATATTTCAGCGTGGGCTTTGAGTCGACCCAGCTCCGCTACACGGGAAAAATTGAGATCAATCAGCCCGGGGCGAATCGACTGGATTTCCTGCAGCATCTGCAACTTCAATTGTGGTGTTGCATTGGAAGCCAGGTAATAAAAATACTTGAATAGTGCGGCATCCAGGCCATTGGGGTAGTTCGCTTTGAGCGCCGAGTAGATAGCGTTCATTTCTGATTCACTCGTCTCGCAACTGCCGTCTCCCATACACTCGGCGAGAACGGCCAAAGCATTCCTGTCCGACTGCTTCAGCACCTTGCCATCAAAAGCAGCGATCAGCGCACCTAACCAGTCGGTTGTCTCATCCAGTGCCCGAAAGTACGCTTTATCGAGGTAGTAAAGCATCACGAGTGCTGCAATGTCCTGCTTATCAAGCTGATGCATGACCTCATAATAATATCGGCCCTTGAGCAGGTAATCGTTCGCCTGTTCTGGCGTCAGGCCCAATACATCTTGACCGCTGTAATAACGCAACAGAGTATGCGCATAGTAATAGTTCGAGCGAACCGAATCAGGATGTCTTGCAAGATTGCTTTGTGCCAGCCGCAGGTCATTGGACCAGGTATGGACGCGGGCAGCTAGCAGGGACATCAACACCAGGCCAAGAAACGCTACTGCCCATACTCGTCGCGACGCATCGATACGATTCAACACCTGAAGCAGCAGACTACCAAGCAACAGGCAGATGCCGATAGACGGAAGGTAGTTTCGGTGTTCAAACACCATCTCCAGAGCAAGAAACCCGGATTCGAGTGAATGGCCCACCAGGAAAAACAGGACGGCGAATAATAGAAGTGGTACACGCCGCCTCAGAAGAAAGCCTAAAGCCAGAACGCCCAGCAAGCCTGCCACTGATATCAGTGTCGTGACCGGCGCCAACAACCCCTTGGATATGGGTATATCATCGTGTTGAAACCCCATATCAAAAATATTGGGCCAGACAATCCAGCCGGCATAGCGCCACAGCAGGCGCGCCTGGGTCAGCACACGCTCTTCCATCGTGAAATTGCGTTGCAGATATCCCGATGTGAACATGTCCGGCTGCCACCAGAACACAGCAGCGATCAATAGCAAGGGCGCGACGAACGCGATCCATCCGAGCCATTGCAGCCACTTGCGCTCGCTACCGGCCCAGGAGCCGCGAAACAGACAAACCTCACAGACCGGGATTAGCCACCAGAGCAGAATGCCGTTTTCCTTACTGAAAACGGCCAGCAAACCGATCAGGAGGAGCCACAGCCCACCAGCGACCACTTCAGCCACAGTGGCCCCGCGCCGACTCCAGCGAGTTCTGAGGGTGACAAATAACAACAGCCCCAGTACGACAAAGAGAGTCGACAGTTGCGCCATTCGCTGTACCGAATAGAGCACCGTTGACACGTGAAGTGGATGCAGGAGCCAGGCTCCGGCTGCCAACGCAGCCATCCAGTTCAATTTCCTGTGGCAGGCGTTCCGCGGCGTTGGGGCGGCAACTCTCAGCACCTTGATGAAAAGGAAATACAACAGCGCAGCGATCACGCAGTGAATCAATGCGTTGGTCGCTTTTATTGCCCGTGGAGAGTACTCACCGCTGAGAGCGAAATTGAGGTAGAACGTAAACATCGTGACCGGGCGGCGAAGCGAACCTGATCCGGAACTATCACTGGCCACTCGCCAGTGATCGAGGGCGGCTGGCGAGAAATGCGCGAGATAATTGCCAGTCAGCGACGGTTCGTCGTCAAAGGTGAAGGGGGCGCCTGCGCCCATGGTGTAAACCAGCCAGACCACAAGGAGTCCTGCAACTGCGGGAATCCACCGGACTCCGTCAAAATTGAAGGAATATTCTCCTTTTTCCAGGATCACGAATATTGAACCACTGCTAACAAAAAAACCCGGCGCTAGCGCCGGGTTTCGTCTGTGCCACTTTTGCTATTAGGCAAAATTAACGGCAGGATCCAGGCAGGTACTTTGCGGGGATCTCATCTGTTGTACCCTGCTTACACTTCCAGATGATCGAGCCATCAGAACGCGTGGTTCCCGAAAGCATGAAGGTATCAGCACCATCTGTAGCGCCGGAATACAGACTCGTTTGGACGCTGGCGAACAGAGCCGGACCGCCGGCTGAGGTGAACCAGACAGACTTGACCACGTCCTTGTTCTGAAACTCCGTGATACCCGCTTCCGATGCAGAATCTGGCAGGAATCCACGGGCCACATAGTATTCCTGAACAGACGTTTTGCCCTCTGCCAGAGAAGCCATCGGCTCGCTCATTTTCGCCCTGATGGTGTAATCCTGATACGCCGGCAGCGCGATCGCCGCCAGGATACCGACGATCGCAATCACGATCATCAGTTCGATCAGGGTAAAGCCCTGTTGAACCTGTTTTTGCATTTTCATTGCTTTCTCCTTATATCCCCTGGGGATGCTTACGCTTGGCCGGCCCATCGTAAATGAGCCCGTCGCCCCTCCCTGATAGCAAGTTATGTGCCATCTCGATAAGAGCACAGCAGGCGGGTACTTTTTGTGACATGCATCACACTTTCAGGCGCTACCTCCACTCTCGATGGACTGCGATTCGAGGCCACAGCTGCCCTTCAAAGACAGTGTGTGACATTTTTCGTCAGTCTGAACCACTGGCGACAGCCGTCGCCATTCCGGTATTCACAAGTACAACAATGTCGCAAAATCCCCAAAAAATAAGGGGATAAGCCCATTTTGAGGTGTATCGGCCGCTGCCAAATTCGTATACTCGGCACTGCCCGTTTTGTTCACAGGCAGAGATAGCTATCGCGAGATAAGTTGTGCCAACGGCGGCGCAACTAACAAACACATAGTGACCGAGCTGTATGAATAACAAAGCATCCGGCCAACTCAGCGGCCTTGCCGGGCGTCTGGCTGCAGAGGGTCTGATCACCAGGGAACAGGGGCAGGAGGCGCAGCGGCAGGCCGCGCTGGAACGCATTCCACTGGTGAAGTACCTCGTCAACACGATGGACGTGGACAGCCATCGCCTGGCGGAAATCGCCTCCAACGAGTTTGGCGTGCCGCTGTTTGATATCCGCGCCTTCAATCCGGAGCTGCTGCCCAGCGGGCTGGTGGATATCAACCTCATCAGCAAACACCACGCCCTGCCCCTGTTCCGCCGCGGCAACCGCCTGTTCATCGCCGTATCCGACCCCACCAACCTCTCCGCCATCGACGAAATCAAGTTCCACACCGGCATCAACACCGACCCGGTGCTGGTGGAAGAGCGGGTACTCTCGAAGCTGATAGAGCAGTGGATGGAATCCCAGGACGACCTGGGCAAGGGCCTGTCGGACATCGACGCCGATGACCTGGAGAACATCGACATCGCCGAAGGCAAAGGCGATGACGACGACGGCAGCGATGGCATCGACGAAACCCCCATCGTGCGCTTTGTGAACAAGGTGCTGGTGGATGCCATCAAACAGGGTGCCTCGGATATTCACTTCGAGCCCTACGAACACAACTACCGGGTGCGCTTCCGCACCGACGGCGTGCTGCGCGAGGTGGTGCAGCCGCCGCGCAACCTGTCGGCCCGGCTGGCGGCGCGTTTGAAGGTGATGTCGCAGATGGACATTTCCGAGCGCCGCGTGCCCCAGGACGGGCGCATCCAGATGAAGCTGTCGCGCAACCGCGCCATCGACTTCCGGGTCAACACCCTGCCCACCCTGTTCGGGGAAAAGATCGTACTGCGTATCCTTGACCCCAGCAGCGCCCAGATGGGCATCGATGCGCTGGGCTATGAAGAGGACCAGAAGGCGCTCTACCTGAAAGCCCTGAGCAAGCCCCAGGGCATGATTCTGGTCACCGGCCCCACCGGCTCCGGTAAAACGGTGTCTCTTTACACCGGCCTCAACCTGCTGAACCAGCCCGAGCGGAATATTTCCACCGCGGAAGACCCGGTGGAAATCAATATGGCGGGCATCAACCAGGTGCACGTGAACCCCAAGGTCGGCCTGAATTTCGCCGAGGCCCTGCGCTCCTTCCTGCGCCAGGACCCGGACGTGATCATGGTGGGGGAGATTCGCGACCTGGAAACAGCGGAAATCGCCATCAAGGCGGCACAGACCGGCCACCTGGTACTCTCCACCCTGCACACCAACAGCGCGGCGGAAACCATCACCCGCCTGCTGAACATGGGCGTACCGGCCTTCAACCTGGCCACCTCGGTGGACTTGATCATTGCCCAGCGCCTGGCCCGGCGCCTGTGCAAGGAGTGCGCGGTGCCGGCGGACGACATCCCCCACGACGTGCTGCTGAAGGAAGGCTTTACCGAAGAATTGCTCGCAACCGCCACCCTGATGCACCCGGTGGGCTGCGAACACTGCAAGGACGGCTACAAGGGCCGGGTGGGTGTGTACGAGGTGGTGCGAGTGACACCGGCCATCGCCCGCATCATAATGGCGGAGGGCAACTCTCTGGACATCCACGAGCAGGCCCGCGTGGAGGGCTTCAACGACCTGCGCATGTCGGCCCTGCGCAAGGCCGCCCAGGGCCTGACCAGCCTGGAAGAGGTCAACCGGGTCACCACAGACTGACGACACCGGCAATAACAACACGGGGCAGCAGCGACCTTAGCGAAGGAAACGGGGAAACTCTATGGCGACCAGTGCAGCGCGCAGCGACGTCTTCGTATGGAACGGCATCGACAAGAATGGCCGCACGACGAAGGGCGAGATCACGGCCACCAGTTCCGCCATGGCCAAGGCGCAGTTGCGGCGCCAGGGTATCAAGACCAAGTCGGTCAAGAAGAAGCCCAAGCCCCTGTTTGGCAGCGGCAAGGGCAAGCCGATCAAGCCCGCCGATATCGCCATTTTCACCCGCCAGCTGGCCACCATGATGAAGGCCGGCGTACCGCTGGTGCAGAGCTTCGACATCGTCGGCGAAGGGCTGGACAAGCAGACCATGCGCGAGATGGTCTACAGCATCAAGAACGATGTCGCCTCCGGCAGCGGGCTGGCGCCCTCGCTGGCCAAGTACCCGCGCCACTTCGACGAGCTGTTCTGCAGCCTGGTGGCCTCGGGCGAGGCGTCCGGTACCCTGGAAGTGATGCTGGACCGGGTGGCCACCTACAAGGAAAAAACCGAGGCCCTGAAGGCCAAGATCCGCAAGGCGCTGACCTACCCCACGGCGGTGGTGGTGGTGGCCATCGTGGTCACCGGCATCCTGCTGATCAAAGTGGTGCCGCAGTTCGCCGAGACGTTCCGCAGCTTCGGCTCCGACCTGCCGGCCTTCACCCTGTTCGTGCTGAACATTTCCAACTTTGTGCAGAAATGGTGGTTCGTCATCCTGCTGGGGCTGGGGGGAATAGTGTTCGCCTTTCGCGAGGCCCGCTTCCGATCAGTGAAGTTTGCCGAGTGGCTGGACAAGACCGCGCTGAAAATGCCGGTTGTCGGCGGCATCGTGCACGACTCGGTGATCGCGCGCTTTGCCCGCACCCTGTCCACCACCTTCGCCGCCGGTGTGCCGCTGGTGGATGCACTGAACTCCACCGCCGGCGCCGCCGGCAACGCGGTCTACGCCAGGGCCATCCGCCAGATACGCGACGATGTCACCACCGGTACCACCCTGTACAACTCGATCAAGACCACCGGGCTGTTCCCCAACATGTTGCTGCAGATGGTCTCCATCGGCGAGGAGTCCGGCGCCCTGGACGACATGCTCGACAAGGTGGCGAACCACTACGAGGAAGCGGTGGACAACGCCGTGGACAGCCTCAGCTCGCTGATGGAGCCGATGATCATGTCCATCCTGGGGGTGCTGGTGGGCGGCCTGATGATCGCCATGTACCTGCCCATCTTCATGCTGGGTTCCGTTATCTAAGCGCCCGGCGAGGTATTCATGCTCGACGCCCTGAACCAGCACAGCTGGTTCCTGCCCTTTGTATTACTGCTGCTCGGCCTGGTGGTCGGCAGCTTTCTCAACGTGGTGATCTACCGCCTGCCGCTGATGATGCAGGCCCAGTGGCGGCGGGACTGCTGCGAGCTGCTGGAGGTTGAAAACGCGCAACCGGCGGCGCCACTCAGCCTGGCGGCGCCCAATTCCCACTGCCCGCACTGCAAGGCCCCGGTCCGGCCCTGGCAGAACATCCCGGTCATCAGCTACCTGCTGCTGAAAGGGCGCTGCGCCAGTTGCAAGGCGTCGATTTCGCCGCGCTATCCCATCGTGGAAGCGGTCACCGGGATCGCCAGCCTGTTCCTGGCCATCCACTTCGGCCCCACCTGGGCCATGGTCGGCGCCGTGTTGCTCACCTGGTGCCTGATCGCCCTGACCCTGATCGACTTTGACCACCAGCTCCTGCCCGACGATATCACCCTGCCCCTGCTGTGGCTGGGCTTGTTGTTCAATCTCTTTGCCACCTATGTGCCGCTGCAGGACGCCGTGATCGGTGCCATGGCCGGCTACCTCAGCCTGTGGTCGGTGTACTGGCTGTTCAAGCTGCTCACCGGCAAGGAGGGCATGGGCTACGGCGACTTCAAGCTGCTGGCGGCGCTGGGCGCTTTCCTCGGCTGGCAGGCCCTGCCGATGGTGATTCTGCTGTCGTCCCTGGTGGGCGCTGCGGTGGGCATCACCCTGATGGTGGTGCGCCGCCGGGGCCGCGATGTGCCCATTCCCTTTGGCCCCTACCTGGCCGCGGCGGGCTGGCTGGCGCTGATATGGGGCGAGCAACTGACCGCCTTCTACCTGCAATCCACGGGGCTTGGCCAATGAAGCTGGTGATTGGCGTTACAGGTGGCATCGGCAGCGGCAAGTCCGCCCTCACCCGCTACCTGGAAACACAGGGCATTACCGTGGTGGACGCCGACGTGGTGGCCCGTCAGGTGGTGGAACCGGGTACGCCGGCGCTGGCGGCGATCGCCGGGCGTTTTGGCGGAGACATTCTGCAGGCCGACGGCGGCCTCGACCGCGCCGCCCTGCGCAAAATCGTATTTGCCAATCCGGATGAGCGGCGCTGGCTGGAGCAGTTGACCCATCCCTTGATCGGCGAGGAAATCCAGCGCCAGCTGGCGGCATCGATCTCGCCTTACACGGTACTCAGTTCGCCCCTGCTGCTGGAGGGCAGCCAGTCACTGCTGGTGGACAGGGTCGTGGTGGTGGATGTGCCGGTGGAGGTGCAGGTTGAGCGCACCATGGCGCGCGACAGCAACGACGAGGCCCAGGTGCGCAGGATTATCGCCGCCCAGATGGACCGGGAAGCGCGGCTGGCAAAAGCGGATTTTGTGGTGGATAACAGCGGCACGCTGGCCGCATTGGAGCAGCGCGCCGCACAGCTGCACACTGAATTACTGGCGCTGGCCGCTGCCTGAGGGCGTCGCCCCGGCGCGGCTACTGCAGCGCCGCGGTTACCGCCTCCACAATCGGCACATTCGCCGCCGGAAAGTCATAGTCCGGCAAATCCGCAACGGCCACCCAGGCCATCGGCTGCCCTTCCAGCGCTTTCGGCTCGCCGCTGAAGCGGCGAACCAGGTGGACGTCCAGCAGCACCGCCTTGTCGCCGTAATCGTGGCGCACTGCAATCAGCGGCGCGCTGTGCGCCACGGAGATGGCCAGTTCTTCCCGCAGTTCGCGATCCAGTGCCTGCAGCACATCCTCTCCCGCCTCCACCTTGCCGCCGGGAAATTCCCACAGGCCGCCCTGGTGAGCCTTGTCGGCACGCCGGGTCAACAGAATGCGCTGATCGCGGTCCAGGATCACGCCAACGGCAACGTGGACTTCAGCCATTGCGGAAGCCGGCCGGCGAGGTGGGCAGGCGGCGCACACTGGCGCTGCCGGGAATTGCCGGGCGGGCACTCACGTGCGGTACTCGGCGTTGATCTTGACGTAATCGTAGGAGAAGTCCGTGGTCCACACCGCCGCCTGCCGCTCGCCGCGGTTCAATTCCACGCGGATGGTAATGTCTTCCGGCGCCATGGCGGCAACGCCCTGCTCCTCGGTATAGGCCTCTGCGCGGCAACCGTTCTCGGCAATCAGCACTTCGTTCAGGTAGAGGCCGACACGGTTCACGTCCAGGTCGGCCAGGCCGGCGCGACCGATGGCGGCCAGCAGGCGGCCCCAGTTGGGGTCGGAGGCAAACAGCGCGGTTTTCACCAGGGGCGAGTGGGCGATGGTAAAGGCCACGTCCAGACACTCCTGTTCGCTGTTGCCACCGTTCACCTGCACACAGACAAACTTGCTGGCTCCCTCGCCGTCACGCACCAGAGCCTGGGCGAGGATCACGCACACCTCTTCCACTGCCGCCTTCAGAGCCACATAGGCGGGCGCATTGACGCTGTCGAGGGGAACATTGCCCGCGGCGCCGGTGGCCAGCAGGATACAGGCATCGTTGGTGGAGGTGTCGCCGTCTACCGTCACCCGGTTGAAGGAAATATCCACGGCCTCCGCCAGCACCTGCTGCAATACGCTGGCTTCCACGGCCATGTCGGTGGCCAGGTAGCCGAGCATGGTCGCCATGTTGGGGCGGATCATGCCCGCACCCTTGGCGATGCCGGTGAGGGTGCAGTCGATGCCATCCACCTGGAAGCTTACCGAAGCCCCCTTGGGGCGGGTATCGGTGGTCATGATGCCGCTGGCGGCAGCGGCCCAGCCGTCGTTGTTGAGTGTGGCAAGGGCCTCGGGAATCACGGCGGTAATCTTGTCGGCGGGCAGTTGCTCGCCGATCACACCGGTGGAAAAGGGCAGTACCGCACGCGCTTCAACACCGGCCTGCGCGGCTACCGCGGCACAGCATTCACGGGCCCTGGCCAGGCCTTTCTCGCCAGTGCCGGCGTTGGCGTTGCCGGTGTTGATCAGCAGGTAGCGGGGCTGGCCGTCGCTCTCCAGCCAGTGTTCCCGCGCCACGGTCACCGGCGCCGCACAGAAGGCGTTGCGGGTGAAGGTGGCGGCGCAGGTGGTGCCCGGCGCGGCTTCAATCAGCACCATGTCCTTGCGTCCGGGCTTCTTGATGCCGGCGGAAACGGTTGCCAGGCGAATACCCGGTACGGGTAACAGGGTGGGGGCTTGATCGCTGCCGGTGGCCATGTGTTTGGATTCCAGTTAGGGGCTTATATCGCCATAAAATAAAAGAAACGAAGCCCCGCCGTCACCCCCGCGCAGGCGATGGCCCGGCAAACCGGGGCCATTGTGCGGCGACCTGGTATCGCGCGACTACTCCAGTTTACCGTGGCACTGCTTGAACTTTTTGCCGCTGCCGCAGGGGCAGGGCTCGTTGCGGCCGACCTTGGGCTGGTTGCGGGTAACGGTCTGCGGCACGCCTTCCGCAGCCCCCGCCTCCACTGCAGAGGACTGCTGCTGGGCCGCGGCTTCGGCGGCCATCGCGGTGGCGGCGGCGTGCTGGAAGGCGAGCTTTTCCCGCTCGGCTTCCTGGCGGCGGCGCGCCTCGATCAGGGCGGATTCGTCCTGGCGCTGGATCTGCACGTGGCTGAGGAACTTCACCACCTCGTGCTTGAGGCTGTTCAGCAGTTGCTCGAACAGGGCGAAGGACTCGCGCTTGTACTCCTGCTTCGGGTTCTTCTGGGCGTAGGCACGCAGGTGGATGCCCTGGCGCAGGTGGTCCATGGTCGCCAGGTGATCCTTCCACAGGTTGTCCAGCACCTGCAGCATGATCTGCTTCTCGATCTTGCGCATGTCCGGGCCGACATCGGCGGCCTTGGCGTCGTAGGCCGCCTGGACTTCCTGCACGATGCGCTCGCGCAGGGCTTCCTCGAACAGTTTCTCGTCGGACTCCAGCCACTGCTGAATGGGCAGGCTGATGGCAAACTCCGCCTCCAGCTGCTTCTCCAGCCCGGGAATATCCCACTGCTCTTCCACACTCATCGGCGGGATGTAGCTGTTGATGGTGTCGTTTACCACGTCCTCGCGGATGGCGGTGATGGTGTCGGCAATATCGTCCTCGCCCAGCAGGTCGTTGCGCTGCTGGTAGATGATCTGGCGCTGGTCATTGGCGACGTCGTCGTATTCCAGCAGCTGTTTGCGGATGTCGAAGTTACGCCCTTCCACCTTGCGCTGGGCCTTCTCGATGGCGTTGGTGACCATGCGGTGCTCGATGGCCTCGCCCTTTTCCATGCCCAGTGCCTGCATGAAGTTCTTCACCCGCTCGGAGGCGAAGATACGCATCAGGCTGTCTTCCAGCGACAGGTAGAAACGGGACACACCCGGGTCACCCTGGCGCCCGGCGCGGCCGCGCAGCTGGTTGTCGATGCGGCGGGATTCGTGGCGCTCGGTGCCCAGGATGTGCAGGCCACCGGCTTCCAGCACCTGCTTGTGGCGCTCTTGCCAGGCCGCTTTCAGCTCGGCCTTTTTCTCATCGCCGAGGCTGTCGCCATAGCTGGCGAGTTCCGCGTCCAGGTTGCCGCCAAGCACAATATCGGTACCGCGACCGGCCATGTTGGTGGCGATGGTCACCACTCCCGGACGGCCAGCCTGGGCAATGATCTCCGCTTCCTGGGCGTGGTATTTGGCGTTCAGCACCTTGTGTTCGATCTTCGCCTTGCGGAAGCGGGCGGACAGCTCCTCTGAGGTTTCAACAGAAGCAGTACCCACCAGCACCGGCGCGTTGTTGGCCATGCACTCCTGTACGTCCGCCACAATGGCGTCGAACTTCTCTTCGCGGGTCAGGTAGACCAGGTCGTTCAGGTCCTGGCGCTGGGCCGGCTTGTTGGTGGGAATCACCAGCACTTCCAGGCCGTAGATCTGGCGGAACTCGAAGGCCTCGGTGTCGGCGGTGCCGGTCATGCCCGCCAGCTTTTCGTAGAGGCGGAAGTAGTTCTGGAAGGTGGTGGAGGCCAGGGTCTGGCTCTCGTTCTGGATATTCACCCCCTCCTTGGCCTCGATGGCCTGGTGCAGGCCCTCGGACAGGCGCCGGCCGGGCATGGTGCGGCCGGTGTGCTCGTCGATCAGCACCACCTGGCCGTCCTGCACGATGTACTCCACATCGCGATGGAACAGCACGCGCGCACGCAGGGCCGAGTGCACGTGATGCAGCAGGTTGAGGTTGGTGGCAGCGTACAGGCTGTCGCCCTCCTCCAGCAGCTTCTCGCGGGTCAGCAGCTCCTCGATGAACTCGTGGCCGGCTTCGTTCAGCTCCACCTGGCGCTGCTTCTCGTCAACCGTGAAATGGCCTTCTTCGCCCTCGGTTTCAGGCTTCAGTTGGGGCACCAGTTTGTTGATGCGCTTGTACAGCTCGGAGCTGTCCTCGGAGGCGCCGGAGATAATCAGCGGGGTGCGGGCCTCATCGATCAGGATGGAGTCCACCTCGTCGACAATGGCAAAGGTCAGGTCGCCCTGCATCTTGTCCTGCAGGCTGAAGGCCATGTTGTCGCGCAGGTAGTCGAAACCGAATTCGTTGTTGGTGCCGTAGATGATGTCGCAGCCGTAGGCCTGGCGCTTCTGCTCCGGCCCCTGGCCGGACATGATGACGCCGACGGACACACCCAGGAAGCGGTACAGCGGGCCCATCCAGCTGGCGTCGCGGCTGGCCAGGTAGTCGTTCACGGTGATCAGGTGCACGCTCTTGCCGGATATGGCATTGAGGTAAGTCGGCAGCGTCGCCACCAGGGTCTTGCCCTCACCGGTGCGCATCTCGGCGATTTTGCCCTCGTGCAGGGCCATGCCGCCAATCAGCTGCACATCGAAGTGGCGCATGCCCATCACCCGCACACTCGCCTCGCGCGCAACGGCAAAGGCCTCGGGCAGCAGGCGGTCGAGGGACTCGCCGTCCTGGTGCCGGTTGCGGAACTCGGCCGTCTTGGCCTGCAGTTGCTCGTCGGACAGGGCCTGCATGGCCTCTTCCAGGCCGTTGATCTGCTTGACCACCTTGCGCATGCGCTTGAGTTCGCGGTCGTTGCGGGTGCCGAAGACTTTTTTCAGAGCTGAACTAATCATTTTTTTGCCATTGGGGAACGGGACACGGCCACCCCTGCAAAGGGAGTGGTACTGCGATGGGGGATTGGGTGGCTAGCGCCGGCGAGTGCGGCGGACGTAGCTGGAAGGGTCGACCGAGCGGCCGTGTTTGTAGACTTCAAAATGAACGTGGGCGCCGGTTGAGCGCCCACTGGAGCCAAGCAGTGCGATGGGCTCGCCCTTGCGTACCACATCGCCGGGCTCGACCAGGTTTTCCTGGTTGTGGCCGTAGCGCGACACGAGGCCATCCTCGTGGGTGATCTCCACCATGTTGCCGTAGCCGTTGCGCTCGCCCGACCAGGTCACTACGCCGCCAGCCACCGCCAGCACGTCGGAGCCCGCCTTGCCGGCGAAGTCGATGCCGTGGTGAAAAGCCGGGCGGCCGTTGAAGGGGTCGTTGCGCCGGCCGTAACCGGAGGACACCCAGCCCTTTTCGACGGGGCGGCCGGACAGCCAGGCCTGGTCCTCCAGTTTGCGATTGCTGAGCAGGGATTCGAGGATGGCGAGTTGTTGCTCGCGGTCGGACAGACGGCGTGAGAAGTCGGCGATTTCGCCGCTCAGGCCCATGCTGGAGTAGTCGACGCTGAACTCGCCGCCGACCGGGCCGCCGATGGCCGGTGGCTGGCTGAAGTCAAACTCGCCTTCGTCCAGCTCCGCCATTGCGGTGAGATGCTCACCGAGGGCGTCGATGCGGGTCAACCGCGCCTGCAATTCCGCCAGGCTGTGGGTCAGCGCCTGCAGTTTCAGCTCGGCTTCGTCTTTCAGGGCATCGAGGTCGTCCGACTGCCTGGCCAGTTCATCGGCCATGGCGTCCACACTCTGGCCGCGCAGGGAGCTGGCTTCGCTCTGCATCCCGGCCAGATAGCCGGCCGCCACCATACCCAGTGGCAGCCCAAGACAGCACAGGGAAAGGAGGGCACGGGACCATCGACCTAGCTCAAACGAGCGGGAGCCGCCATGCTTGCGATTGATGACAATGACTTTCATTGGCACTTTTGCAGAAATCAGGCAGCGAACTATGCCACAGGCCTTAGCCATATGCTACGCCCGGATTGCAATCTGTCTCAGGCAGCGGGAACAGGATTGCTACTGTAGGAGATGGGAGCGGTGGCCTCATCCTCGAAGGTGACCATTTCCCAGGCATCGGGCTGGGCCATCAGGGCGCGCAGGGAGGCATTGTTGAGGGCGTGGCCACTCTTGTGGGCCTTGAATTCACCAATCAGGCTGTAACCGAGCAGGTAGACATCGCCGATGGCGTCGAGAATCTTGTGTTTGACGAACTCGTCGTCGTAACGCAGGCCGTCCTGGTTGAGGATGCGGTATTCGTCCACCACGATGGCGTTGTCGACGGAGCCGCCACGCGCCAGACCCTTGGAGCGCAGATACTCGATCTCGTGCATGAAACCAAAGGTGCGGGCCCGGGCCACCTCCTTCACAAAGGAGGTGGTGGAGAAGTCGATCTCGGCGTGGGCAGCGCGATCGCGAAACACCGGGTGGTCGAAGTCGATGGAAAACGAGACCTTGAAGCCATCAAAGGGGAGGAAGCTGGCTGTCTTGTCCCCGTCTTCCACGGTGACCGGGCGTTTGATACGAATGAATTTCTTGGCCGCACTCTGCTCCTCGATACCAGCGGACTGGATCAGGAACACAAAAGGGCCCGCGCTGCCGTCCATGATGGGCACTTCCGGCGCACTGACATCCACAAAAGCGTTGTCAATGCCCAGGCCCGCCATGGCGGAAAGCAGGTGCTCAACCGTGGATACGCGTTCGCCGCCGGCCATCAGGCTGGTTGAGAGAGTCGTATCGCCAACGTTCTCGGCCCGGGCGGGAATTTCCACCACAGGATCGAGATCCACCCGGCGAAATACAATACCGGTATTCACAGGTGCCGGATTGAGGGTCAGGTAGACCTTCTCCCCCGTGTGCAGGCCAACACCTGTGGCCTTAATTGCATTTCGCAGAGTTCGCTGTCGAATCATAGTGCTCCCAACCGTATCCTGTGCCTCACAACAAAATCGCAAGGCGCCGCCGGAACGGGTCCGGGTTGATTACCTTGCTAGTCTGCCTGGCGACGCAAGAACGCGGGAATATCGAAATACTCCTCGCCGCCGGCTTCAGCTGCGACAGCTGCTGCCTGTCCACCCGCGCCTGCGCGCGCACGTCGCATATGGGGGGGACGATCGAACTCCTTATAATTGGGTGCGGCGTCAGACTCCGCAGCCTGCTGCGGGGCCGTATTTTCCACCACCTGCAGAGGCGCCTTGGCAACTCCGCCGCCCAGGCCCGTGGCTACCACGGTAACCTTGAGCTCATCCGTCATCTCGGGATCGATAACGGTACCTACCACAACTGTCGCTTCATCAGATGCAAATTCCTCGATCGTGTCGCCAACTTCGGAGAATTCTCCAAGAGACAGATCAAGGCCGGCGGTGATATTCACCAGAATGCCGCGCGCACCTTTGATGTCGATATCATCGAGAAGGGGGCTGTTGACGGCGCGTTCTGCGGCTTCGCGGGCGCGATTTTCGCCCCTGGCACTGCCGGTGCCCATCATTGCCATGCCCATCTCGGACATCACCGTTCGAACATCCGCAAAGTCCACGTTAATCATACCGGGGCGAATGATCAGGTCGGCTATACCCTGAACTGCGCCCAACAATACATCATTGGCTTCCTTAAAGGCATCCAATAAACTGGTATTTTTTCCCAACACCTCGAGCAACTTTTCGTTGGGAATGGTGATCAAAGAATCGACGTGTTGCTGCAGTTCGCGCACGCCTTCTGCGGCGATTGCCAGGCGCTTTTTGCCCTCGAAGGGGAAGGGGCGAGTGACTACCGCCACTGTCAGAATTCCCATCTCGCGAGCCACTTCCGCCACCACCGGCGCACCGCCGGTACCCGTGCCGCCACCCATGCCAGCGGTAATAAATACCATATCGGCACCGCGCAGGGATTCGGCGATTCGCTCGCGATCTTCTATCGCAGCGGCGCGACCGATCTCCGGGTTGGCACCGGCGCCCAGGCCCTTGGTGATCTCACCACCGAGCTGCAGGACGGTCTTGGAGTGAATGTCGTTCAGTGCCTGGGCATCCGTGTTGGCGCAGATGAAATCCACGCCTTCCACGTTGTTCTCGATCATGTGTTTGACGGCGTTGCCGCCACCACCACCGACACCGATGACCTTGATCACTGCGTTGTCTGGTACGTTGTCTATCAGTTCAAACATGGTCTTTCTCCCCTTTCCTGGTTTGCCGCGTTGCGTTGCGGCGGTTTACAACATCCGGGTGTCGCCACCCAAATTCAGAAATTGCTCTGCACCCACGACTTCACCTTGGCGAACAACCCCGGCTCTTCAGTGCCGATGTCATTGCGGGCGCCACCGGCGTGTTCGGGCTGCTGCAGTCCATACTGCAGCAGGCCAACCCCGGTGGAATAAATCGGGTTGCGCACGATGTCATTGAGGCCCTTCACCGCCTGCGGATATCCCACCCGTACCGGCATGTGGAAGATTTCCTCGGCCAGTTCCATCACGCCCTCCATCTTGGAGGTGCCGCCGGTGAGCACGATGCCGGCGGGAATCAGGTCCTCGTAGCCGGAGCGGCGAATCTCGGCCTGCACCAGCGTGAACAGCTCGTCGTAACGCGGCTCTACCACCTCGGCCAGGGCCTGGCGCGAGAGGTCGCGCGGCGGCCGTTCGCCGACGCTCGGCACTTTGATGGTCTCGTCCGGCCCGGCCAGCTGGGTCAGGGCGCAGGCGTACTTGATCTTGATCTCTTCCGCGTGCTGGGTCGGCGTGCGCAGGGCCATGGCGATGTCGTTGGTCACCTGGTCGCCTGCGATGGGAATCACCCCGGTGTGGCGAATGGAGCCCTCGGTGAAAATGGCGATGTCGGTAGTGCCGCCGCCGATATCCACCAGGCACACGCCCAGCTCGCGCTCGTCCTCGGTCAGCACGGCGTAGCTGGAGGCGAGCTGCTCGAGAATGATGTCCTCGACTTCCAGGCCACAGCGGCGGATGCATTTTTCGATGTTCTGGGCGGCGTTCACCGCGCAGGTCACCAGGTGCACCTTGGCTTCCAGGCGCACACCGGACATGCCCAGCGGTTCCTTGATGCCCTCCTGGTTATCGATCACGTATTCCTGCGGCAGGATGTGCAGGATTTTCTGGTCGGCGGGAATGGCCACCGCCTGGGCTGCGTCGATCACCCGCTCGAGGTCCAGCGGATAGACCTCGCGGTCGCGGATGGCGACGATGCCGTGGGAATTGAGGCTGCGGATGTGGCTGCCGGCAATGCCGACATAGACAGAGTGAATCTGGCAGCCTGCCATCAGCTCCGCCTCTTCCACCGCGCGCTGGATGGATTGCACGGTGGACTCGATGTTGACCACCACGCCCTTTTTCATGCCCTTGGAGGGATGGGAGCCGATGCCGACGATCTCGATATCCCCGTCGATGCTGATTTCACCGACGATGGCGACCACTTTGGAGGTGCCGATATCGAGTCCGACGATCATTCTCTTGTCCTGTGCGCTGCCCATGGCAGTGTCTCTCCCCGTCCCTTATTCGCTTGCCAGGCCGGCCACCTGGGCCGGCTCGTGAAAGGCGACCGCCAGGCCGCTCTGGTAGCGCAGGTCAACCCGCGCCACCTCGTCTGCCCGCGGCGCCAGTTCGCTGGCGTAAATCGCGCCAAATCGCTGCACTCGCTCGCGGAAGTCATCGCCACCCAGCTGCAGTTCGATGCCGTTGCTGAGTTCTGCCGACAACTGGCCGCGACTGTCCATGGCCAGCACCTGCACTTCCAGCGCCAGCGGCTCCAGCAGTTCGCCCAGCCGCTGATAGCTGGCCATCATCCCCTGCTGCTGCCCCTCGGGGCCCTCCAGCCGTGGCAGGTGGTTCCAGGCATCGGCATTGGCCGTCTGGAACACCACGCCCTCGTGATTGAGAAAGCCCCCCTGCCCCCAGCGGGCGATGGGCAGCTGCTCGATCACATGAATCTCCAGCGAATTGGGCCAGCGCCGGCGCACCGATGCTTCATAGATCCAGGGCAGCGCTTCCAGCTGCTCGCGAATCTGGCCGAGATCGGCATTGAGGAAACCGCCGGCCAGGGCCGGCTGCACCATCTGCTGTACCAGTTCGGTCTGGGTGTGCTTGAGCTTGCCGGTAACGCCAATGCGCTCCACCGGAATGGCCTGCAGGGTGATGTAGCCCTGCAGCGCCGCCGCCAGCACCGCGCCGCCCCCCAGCAAAATCAGCAGGCGGTTCAGCCAGTGGAACGACAGATGCAAGGACCACTGGCGCGCTTCACGCGGCGCACTGGCCACGGTGCGGGTAGCCCCGCGGCCGCCCTTGCGCGGCGCCCGGCGTTTTGCTTCCTGCGGATTGCGTGTGCTCACGGGATCACCTCGCCGCCAGTTCGCTCGGCCCAGCTCAGTTCCAGGATGCGCTTCACCAGGGCCTGGATATCCAGCCCCGCCACCCGCGCCGCCATCGGCACCAGGGAGTGGGAGGTCATCCCCGGAATGGTGTTCACTTCCAGCACGTAGAAACGACCGTCGGCGTCGCGCATCAGATCGACCCGCCCCCACACCGCGCAGCCAAGCGAGCGGAAGGCCGCCAGCGCGATCGCCGCCACTTCCGCTTCATCCGCGTCACTCAGGCCGCTGGGACAGTGGTAGCGGGTGTCGTCGGACAGGTACTTGGCTTCATAGTCGTAGAAGGTATTGTCGGTTTCCATGCGGATCGACGGCAGCGCCGCATCACCGAGAATGGACACGGTGTACTCGGGGCCGTCGATGAACTTTTCCGCCAGCACTGCATCGCCGTAGGCCGCGGCTGCCTGCCAGGCGGCCTGTAATTCGGCGGCGTTCGACGCCGGTGCCATGCCGATGCTGGAACCCTCGCAGGCCGGTTTCACGAAGACCTTGCCCAGGCGGTCGATAACACCCTGCCAGTCGGTGTCGGCGGCCAGCAGTTCGAAGCCGCCGGTGGGAATGCCGATACCCTGCCACAGCTGCTTGCTGCGCTGCTTGTCCATGGCGATCGCGGAACCGAGCACGCCAGAGCCGGTATAGGGCAGGCCGAGTGCGGTCAGCGCTCCCTGCATGACACCGTCTTCCCCGCCGGGGCCGTGCAGGGCGTTGAACACGCTGCCAACATCCTGCAGTTTGGCAATCCAGTCGGCATCAGCCGGGTCAACCGGGCGCACCTCGCAACCCAGCCCCTGCAGCGCCGCGATCACGGTGGCCCCGGAATTGAGGGAGACCTCGCGCTCGGCGGAGGTGCCGCCCTGCAATACCGCCACGGGCTTGCGAATAATCTGCTCCCAACTCACGACACACCTCCCTGCAGCTTCGGCGCCGCAGTCAGATCCTGGGCGAGCTTGCCGATATTGCCGGCCCCCTGGGTGATCACCACATCGCCGTCGCGCAGTATGTCGGCCAGCAAGGTGGGCACTTCCTCGATACTTTCCACAAATACCGGCTCCACCTGGCCGCGCTGGCGAATGCTGCGGGTCAGGCTGCGGCTGTCGGCGCCAGGAATCGGCTTTTCACCGGCCGGATACACATCGAGCAGCAGCAGGGCATCGCAGCGCGAAAGCACCGAGACAAAATCCTCGTAGAGATCGCGGGTACGCGAAAAACGATGGGGCTGGTAGATCATGACCACCCGCCGCCCGGGCCAGGCCTGACGGGCCGATTCCAGTGTGGCGCGCACTTCCGTGGGGTGGTGGCCGTAGTCATCGACCAGCAGTGCGCTGCCGCCGGCGAACGCCAGCTCACCGAGCTGGGTAAAGCGCCGCCCCACCCCGGAAAAGTTTGCCAGGCCGCGGGTAATGGCTTCGTCGGACAGACCTTCGTCGCTGGCCACGGCGATGGCCGCCGTGGCGTTCAGGACGTTGTGCGTACCGGGCATATTGAGCCGCACCCGCAATGGCGTCATGCCAGCTGGACGGTGAACAGTAAAGTCGGTGGTCAGCCCCTGACGCTCGACCGCGTCGATGCGATAGTCCGCCGTGGCGTCAAAGCCATAAGTCAGGGTCTGGCGGGCCAGGTCCGGCAACAGCCCCGCCACCACCGGATCGTCAATACACAACACCGCCAGCCCGTAGAAGGGCAGGTTGTGCAGGAATTCAAGGAAGGTCTGGCGCAGTACGGCGAAGTCTCCGCCGTAGGTCTCCATGTGATCCGCCTCGATATTGGTGACCACAGTCACCATGGGCTGCAAGTGCAGGAAAGAGGCATCGCTCTCGTCGGCCTCTGCCACCAGGAAGCGGCTGGCGCCCAGCTGGGCATTGCTGCCGGCGCTGTTGACCAGGCCGCCGATCACAAAGGTGGGGTCCAGGCCCGCTTCACCGAACAGCGCGGCAATCAGGCTGGTGGTGGTGGTCTTGCCGTGGGTACCGGCCACGGCGATACCGTGGCGGTAGCGCATCAGCTCCGCCAGCATTTCCGCCCGCGGCACCACTGGCACCCGGGCCTCCCGGGCGGCGCAGACTTCCGGGTTGTCGGCACTGACCGCGCTGGAGCTGACCACCACATCGGCCCGGCCGACATTGCTTGCGCTGTGGCCGTAGTGCACGGCGATACCCAGCTTTTCCAGGCGCTCGGTAACCGCGCTGCGGCGCAGGTCGGAGCCGCTGACCTCGTAGCCGAGGTTGTTCAGCACTTCGGCGATACCGCTCATCCCGGTGCCGCCGACACCGATCATGTGAATGCGGCGAATACGGCGCATTTCCGGCACGCTGTAGACATTGTTCCGTTCGTTCATCGCGCCACCTCCTCGCAGCAGTCCGCCACCCGGCGGGTGGCCTCCGGCAGGGCCGCCTGGCGCGCCGCGCGGGCCATATCGGCCAGGCCCCGGGGCTGGTCGATGTAACCCAGCAGCGTTTTCACCAGCGATTCGGCGCTCAGTTCCGACTGGCGCAGCAACAGGCCGGCACCGCGATCGGTCAGGGAACGGGCATTGCCGGTCTGGTGATCATCGATGGCGTGGGGCAGCGGAATCAGCAGCGAGGGCAGGCCCATAACCGCCAGTTCCGCCACGGTCAGGGCACCAGCGCGACACAGCACCAGGTCCGCCCAGCTATAGGCCTCGGCCATGTCTTCAATAAAAGGCTGCACCCGCACCCCCGCGTTGTGCAGGGCACCGTACTGTTCGGCGACCGCGGCCGCCTGGGCGCTGCCGGTCTGGTGCAGCACCTCCACTACCTCGCCGCGCTGCTGGCGCAGGGCGTGAATCACAGGAGGCAGCAGGTCGTTGATCGGCTTCGCACCGAGGCTGCCACCGACGATCAACAGGCGCAGGGGGCGACTGCCGTCGTAGTTCCATTGCTTGCGCTCGCCCGCGGCCAGCAACTCGGCGCGCACCGGGTTACCCAGTACCAGCACATCACGGCGATCCTTGAAGGCACCGGCAAAGCCGGCGATGACCCGCTGCGCCAGCGGCGCCAGCAGGCGATTGGTGGTGCCGGCAACCGCGTTCTGCTCGTGTACCACCAGAGGCCGGCGCAAGAGCCAGGCGGCCAGACCCGCGGGGCCAGCGGCATAACCGCCCATGCCCAGCACACAGCCGGGGCGCAGGCGCAGCAGCAGGCCCAGTGCCTGCAGCTGTGACCAGGCCAAAGCCAATACGCCCCACAGGGTGTGCAGCACATTCTTGCCGCGCACGCCGCGCACCGCCAGGGTGTGCAATTTTATATCGGCGGCGGGAACAACCCGCGCCTCAAGACCGCGCCGGGTGCCCACCCACTCCACACGGTGGCCGCGCTGCATCAATTCACGCGCCACCGCCAGCGCCGGGTAGACATGCCCGCCGGTGCCGCCGGCCATGACCAGAAACGTTTGCGGGGCACTCATCGCTTGCCTCCCCGCGGCTTTTTGCCTTCTGGCGTTTCCGCCTGCACCCGCAGTACCATGGCCAGCATGCAACAGCACACAATCAGGCTGGTGCCGCCGTAGCTGATAAAGGGCAGGGTCAGCCCCTTGGTGGGCAACAGGCCGGAGCTCACCCCCATGTTGACGAAGGCCTGACCGGAAAAAATCAGGGCAATGCCGTAGCAGAGATAGGCGCCGAAGTCCTCGCCCGCGGCGGCGGCCCGCCGGCCCACCCACAGAATGCGTGCAATCAGCGCCGCGTAGAGGCCGATCACCAGGGTGGCGCCGACAAAGCCGGTTTCCTCGGCCCAGATGGAAAATACAAAGTCGGTGTGGGCCTCCGGCAGGTAAAACAGCTTTTGCACGCTGTTGCCGAGACCCACGCCCAGCCACTCGCCGCGGCCGTAGGCGATCAGCGACTGGATCAACTGGAAGCCGCTGCCGTAGGGGTCGGCCCAGGGGTCGGTATAGGCGGTGAGGCGCTGCACCCGGTAGGGAGCGCTGAATACCAGGCCCACCAGCCCCAGTAGTGCCAGCCCCAGCACCGCCATGAAGTGCAGCAGGCGCACACCGGCCAGGAACAACATGCCGAAGGCCGTGCCCACCACGATCACAGTGGCGCCGAAATCGGGTTCCACCATCAGCAGCAGGGCGACAAAGCCGAGCACCGCCATCGGCCGCATAAAGCCCTGCCAGCTGGCGCGCACCGCGTCGATCTGGCGCACCAGGTAGCCCGCCATGTAAACCACCATCGCCAGCTTGGCGAACTCGGAAGGCTGCAGGGTAAAGGGCCCCAGCGGCAGCCAGCGCTGGCTGCCGTTGACGTCTTTACCGATACCCGGCAGCAGCACCAGGATCAGCAGCACCAGCGCAGCGAACAGCCACACCCAGCCAGTCTGTTGCCACACCTGGATGGGCACGCGGTAGACGATGGCCGCCGCAACCAGCGCCAACGCGATATAAATGAGATGCCGGGTGGTATGGAACCAGGGATTGCCGTAGTTCCAGTCGCCGTATTCGATCGAGGCAGAACCGATAGCCACCAGACCCACCAGCAGCAGGGCCAGGCCCAGCAGGCTGAGGGGGAGGTCCATGCGCGGCGCGCGGAAGGCTTCCAGGCGCAGGTTCATGCCCCCTCCTCCAGCGCTTGCACCGCCGCGGCGAACACACGCCCGCGCTCTGCGTAACCACTGAACATGTCGAAGCTGGCGCAGGCCGGCGACAGCAGTACCACATCGCCGCTGTGCGCCAGAACAAGCGCCTCCCGCACGGCGGACGCCATGGAGTCCACGCTGCTCACCGCCACCACATCGCCAAGGGCTGCGGTCAGCGCCCGGGCGGATTCGCCCATTACCAGCACATGCCGGCAATGGCGGGCGATTGCCGGGCGCAGCTGGCGAAAATCCGCGCCCTTGCCCTGGCCGCCGGCAATCAGAATGACATTGCCTTGCCCGCCGAGCCCGTTCAGGGCGGCTTCGCAGGCGCCGATATTGGTGCCCTTGGAGTCATCGACAAAACGCACACCGGCGCGCTCGCGCACCAGCTGACAGCGATGGGGCAGGCCGCGGAACGCGCGCACCGCGCGCAGCATGTCCGCCATCGGCAACCGGGCGGCATGGCCAATAGCCAGGGCGGCGAGTACGTTAGCGGCATTGTGCCGCCCCACCAGGGGCATCTCGGCCACCGGCAGCAGCGCTTCGAAACCGTGGCAGAGGTTTTCCACGCCGTCCACCGTGCGCAGGCCGAAACCTTTCAGCTCGGGCTCGCCCAGGCGCCAGCTTATCACCGGCACTTCATCCCCCAGCAGCGGGACGGTCAGGCTGTCGTCGCGATTCACCACCGCGCTGGCACAGCCGCGGAAGATGCGGTGCTTCGCCTGGTGATAGCGCGGCAGGCTGCCGTGGCGATCCAGGTGGTCAGGGCTGATGTTGAGCACCGTGGCCACCGCCAGGTTCAGGTCGCCGGCGCGCTCCAGCTGGAAGCTGGACAGTTCCAGCACGTAGAGCTCCCGCGCCTCATCCAGCAGGTCCAGTGCCGGGGTGCCCAGGTTACCGCCCACGCCGACATTGAGACCGGCGGCGCGCGCCATCGCCCCGACCAGTTCGGTCACCGTGGATTTCGCGTTGGAGCCGGTGATACCGATCACCGGCGCCCGCGCCTCGCGCACAAAGAGATCGATATCGCCCAGCACATGGGCGCCGGCGTCACGCGCGCCGGCCACCAGCGGATCTTCCAGGGCAATACCGGGGCTGACAATCAGCTCGCTGGCGCCCTCCAGGACCGCCACCGGTACATCGCCGGCGAATACAGTGACATCGGGCATCTCCGTGCGCAGGGCGTCGATGCCGGGCGGCTCGGCGCGGGTGTCCACCACGCAGAAGGGCAGGCCCTGGCGGTACAGGTGGCGGGCGCAGGACAAACCGGTGACGCCCAGGCCGAATACGACCCGGGTATCACTGCTTGCGATCATGTCCTGTGCCACAGCGTTATTCACTCCTTCGCCCAATGGTTCAACGCAGTTTCAATGTCGCCAGCCCGAACAGCACCAGCATCACGGTAATAATCCAGAAACGCACAATCACCCGCGGTTCCGGCCAGCCTTTCAGTTCAAAGTGGTGGTGAATCGGCGCCATGCGGAAAATCCGCTTGCCGGTCAGCTTGAAAGACGCCACCTGCAAAATGACGGACACCGTTTCCAGCACGAATATCCCGCCCATGATGAAGAACACGATCTCGTGGCGGGTAATCACCGCCACCGTGCCCAGCGCCGCGCCCAGGGCCAGCGCGCCCACATCGCCCATAAAGACCTGGGCCGGGTAGGTGTTGAACCACAGGAAGCCGAGACCGGCCCCGGCTATGGCCCCGCAGAACACCGCCAGTTCACCGCTGCCGGCGACGTAGGGAATGTGCAGGTAGTTGGCAAAATCCACGTGGCCGGTGAGATAGGCGATGACGCCGAGGGCGGTGCCCACCATCACCGTGGGCAGAATGGCCAGGCCGTCCAGGCCGTCAGTGAGATTCACCGCGTTGCTGGAACCGACAATCACAAAATAGGCCAGCACCACGAACAGCGGCCCCATGCTCCAGGCAAAGTCCTTGAAGAAAGGCACATAGAGCTCGGTGGTCACCGGCGTGTCGAAGGCCAGGAACAGGTAGAGGGCGGCGGCGAGCCCGGCCGCGCTCTGCCAGAAGTACTTCCAGCGCGCCGGCAGGCCACGGGAATCTTTCTCCACCACTTTGCGGTAATCGTCCACCCAGCCCACCGCGCCGAATACAGCAGTGACCAGCAGGGTGACCCAGATATAGGGGTTGCGCAGGTCGGCCCACAGCAGGGTGCTGATGGCGATAGCCACCAGGATCAGGGCGCCGCCCATGGTCGGGGTACCGGACTTGCTGAGGTGGCTCTGGGGGCCGTCGTCGCGCACGGCCTGGCCCACCTGGTAATGATTGAGGCGGCGGATCATCGCCGGCCCCACCAGCAGGGAGATGGCCAGGGCAGTGCCGGCGGCGAGAATACCGCGCAGAGTCAGGTAACCGAAGACCTGAAAGCCGCGGGCAAACTGTTCGAGGTATTCGGCGAGAAATATCAACATGGTTGGCGGCTCGCCCCCTCGTCCTGTTCCTGAAGTTCGGCCAGCAGCCGTTCCATGGCAGCGCCGCGGGACCCTTTGACCAGCACGGTATCGTCACTGCCAAAGGCACCGGGCAGCGCCGCTGCCGCGGCCGCGCGATCGTCGAAGTGGCGCCCGCCCTTGCCAAATGCCTGCACGGCCGGCGCCAGTTCCTCGCCGACCCCCCAGAATCCGTCGATTCCCCGCTGCCGGGCGTATTCACCCATTTGCCGGTGCAACTCCTCGGACTCGTCACCGAGCTCCCGCATGGCGCCCAGCATCAGGGTGCGCCGGCCTTCGCAATCCGCCAGCAGGTCGATAGCGGCGCGCACGGAACCGGGGTTGGCGTTGTAACAGTCATCGATCAGCGTGCAGCCGTCGCGACCGCGACTCACCGCCAGGCGACCCGGCACCGGGGTGACCGAGGCCAGGCCGGCAGTGATTTCCGTCAGGCTCAATTCGCAGGCCAGACCCACGGCGATGGCGGCCAGGGCGTTGGACACGTTGTGCAGGCCGGGCAAACGCAATGCCACTGGCGCATCCCCCGCCGGGGTGCTGGCAATGAAGCTGATACCGGCGGTGCCGCGGCTACTGATGTTGTTGGCGCTGATGGCGGCGGATTTTTGCAGGCCGTAGTCCAGCACGGTCGCCGTGCCGGCGCGTTTGCGCCAGCGACTGGCGTACTCGGAGTCGGCGTTGATCACAGCCGTGCCGTTGCCGCCGAGGCCATCGTAGATCTCGCCCTTGGCCTGCGCCACTTCGTCCACCGAGCCAAAACCCTGCAGGTGGGCCGGCATGGCATTGAGCAGCACAGCTACATCGGGCTTGCCCAGCTCGCACAGCCAGGCGATGTCGCCCGCCTTTGCGGCACCCATCTCCACCACCGCAAAATCGTGCTCCGGCGTCAGCCGCAGCAGGGTGAGGGGCACGCCGATTTCGTTGTTCAGGTTGCCTTCGGTGGCCAGGGTGTTGCCGCGCTGGGACAGCACCGCATTCACCAGGTTTTTCACGGTGGTTTTTCCGCTGCTGCCGGTAATGGCCACCAGCGGGTTGCGGTACAGGGCCCGGTTGCAGGCGCCGAGATAGCCGAGGGCGCGCTGGGTGTCGTCCACCAGCACCAGTGGCAAGCCGGCATCGACCCGGCGGCTGACCAGGGCTGCGGCGGCACCGCCGTCGCGCGCCACCGACAGGTAGTCGTGGCCGTCAAAGCGCTCGCCGCTCAGGGCGACAAACAGCTGGCCATCAAGGGCTTTGCGGCTGTCGGTAGAGACGGCGCTGAAGCCGACATCGGCGCCAAGCAGTTGCCCCCCGAGCGGGCCGCACAGTTCAGACAGGGTGAAGGTGCGCATCATGACCGCGTCCTCCGTGACAATGCCTGTTGAGCCTGCTCAACGTCGGAGAAGTGCAAGCGCTGCCCCTCGATAATCTGGTAGTCCTCGTGGCCCTTGCCGGCAATCAGCACGCAGTCGCCGGGGCCGGCGGAGGCAATTGCCAGGGCGATGGCGCTGGCGCGGTCGGCCTCGCGCTGGAAGCTGCCGATACAACCGGCGGCAATGTCGTCGATGATGGCCTCCGGATCTTCGCCGCGCGGGTTGTCACTGGTAATCACTACCGCGTCCGACAGTTCGCAGGCCAGGCGGCCCATCACCGGACGCTTGCCGGCATCGCGGTCACCGCCGCAACCGACCACCGTGATCAGGCGGCCGGCAACATTGGGGCGCAGTGCACGCAGCACCTGTTCCAGCGCATCGGGTGTGTGGGCGTAGTCCACCAGCACCTGCAGGCCGTGTTCGTTTGCCACGCTCTGCAGGCGCCCCGGCACCGGCTGTAGTTGCGGCAGGCGGCCCAGCACCGTGTCCAGTTGCTGCCCGGCCAGTACCGCACAGCCCACCGCCGCCATCAGGTTGGCGACATTGAAAACGCCCGGCAGGGGCGACACAAACTCGCCATCACCCCAGGGGGTGTGCAGCCTGCCGCGGGCGCCATCGGCACTGTGTTGCAGGTTGTCGATATACAGGTCTGCCGCGCGATCACCGGCGGCGGAGTAAGTCAGGACGGCTTTTGCTCCGGCTGCTGCGCGAAACACCGAGCCGTAGGCATCGTCGTGATTGACCAGCGCGTGCCGCAAGCCTTCGCTAGCGAACAGGCGCAGCTTGGCGCTTGCGTAGGAGTCCATGTCGCCGTGGTAATCCAGATGGTCGCGGGACAGGTTGGTGAACACCGCCGTCTCGAACTGCACACCGGCCACCCTGCCCTGCACCAGAGCGTGGGAAGAGACCTCCATGGCAGCGTCCAGCACCCCGCGCTCGCGCCAGTCGGCGAAGCAGGCCTGCAGACCCACCGGGTCCGGCGTGGTGTTGACGGCCTCGGCGATGCTGTCGTCCAGAGTGGCGCCGAGTGTGCCGATGACCCCGCAGGGGCGGCCCCCGGCGCGCAGCAGCTGGGCCACCAGTCGCGAAGTCGTGGTTTTGCCATTGGTGCCGGTGACACCCACCACGCGCATCGTCCGGGTGGGGTCACCGTAGAAGCGGGCGGCGATGGCCCCCGCCTCTTGAGAAAGGTCCGGGATTTCAATCAGCGGGACGGGTATGGCTTCGACAAAGCCTGCCACCGGCGCGTCGGCAACCACGGCTGCGGCGCCGCTGGCAACCGCCTGCTCGATGAATGCGCGTCCATCGTGGGCAGCCCCTGCTATCGCCAGGAACAGATCGCCGGCCTGCACGCGGCGGCTATCCAGGCAGATACCGCTGATGCGGGCATCGACAGCGAGATCGCGCTCCAGCAGCCAGGCCAGGGAGCAATCCGTCGCTACCGGTTGCGCGGGAGCCATCATCACACAGCACCTCCCGGGCGGCCCGGTGCCGCGGCGACCACCGCTTCGGGCGCGTCTGGCACAACGTTTAACAGGCGCAGCGCACCGCTGGCCACCCGCGAGAACACCGGCGCGGCCACCGCGCCGCCACCGTACTCGTCGCCCTTCGGGCCATTCAATACCACTACGGTGACAATGCGCGGGTCGTGGGCCGGTGCAACGCCGGCGAACAGTGCGCGGTACTTGTCATCGATATAACCCTGGGCGCCCACCTGGTGCACGGTGCCGGTCTTGCCGCCCACCGCGTAGCCCTCAACGCGGGCGCGACGGGCAGTGCCATGTTCACCGGTCACCCGTTCAAGCACCGTGAGTACATCGGCCGCGATGTCCGGCGAGATAACCTGCTGCCCCTCGGGCAGCTCACCCCCGTCCAGCGCCAGCAACGATACCGGCCGCAGCACACCGCCATTGGCGAACACGGTGTAGGCGCGGGCCAGTTGCAGCGGGGTCACGGTCAGGCCATAGCCGAAGGCCAGGGTGACCTCCTCGATGGGGCGCCAGCGCGGGCGACTGGGCAGCAGGCCGCTCTGCTCCCCGGGGAAGCCGGTACCCAGCGGCTGGCCGATGCCCAGGCGCTGGAACACCTTCCACACCGGTTCGTGGCCAATATCCAGGGCGATCTTGGTCACCCCGACCTGGCTGGATTTTTCGATGACCCGCGACACAGTAATCTCGCCGTAGTTGCGCGGATCGGGCAAAGTCTTGCGACCGACGCGGATGCGGCCCGGCGAGGTATCGATGACGGTGTCAGTGGTGTAGCGCCCGCTTTCCAATGCCGCTACCAGGGTCAGCGGCTTCATGGTGGAACCGGGCTCGTACTCGTCGGTCATGGCCCGGTTGCGGGTGCTACCGGGGTCGATGTTCCTGCGACTGTTGGGGTTGTAGACCGGGTAGCTCACCATCGCCAGCACTTCGCCACTGTGTGCGTCGAGGGTCACCACGGTACCGGAGTCGGCGCCGGTCTGGGCCACCGCCCGCTGCAGTTCGCGATGCTGCAATACCTGCAGGCGCAGATCGATGGACAGGCGCAGGTCGCGACCGGGACGGGCCGGTTCCAGCACGCCGATATCGCGCACCGCATCGCCGTGCAAATCCTTGATGTACTGTTTTTTGCCCGGGATGCCGCGCAACCAGTCTTCGTAGGACAGCTCCAGGCCGGCGATACCGGAGCCGTCGACATTGGTAAAGCCCACCAGCTGGGCAGCCACTTCGCCCGCCGGGTAGTAACGCTGGTACTCGCGCTCGCCGTAGACACCGGGAATGCGCCGCGCCAGTATTTCCCGCGCCTCGGCCGGTACCCGGTGGCGCTGCAGGTACATGAAGCGCTTGCCGGCGTAGCGCGCCAGACGCTCGTCCAGTTCCGACAGGGGCATGCCCAGGGCCTGCGCCAGCTCGGGCAGACGATCGGAACCACCGAGAAGGGAGGGGTCGGCCCAGATGGAAATGACCGGAGTGCTGACTGCCAGAGGCTCGCCGCGGCGGTCGGTAATCAGGCCGCGGTAGGCGGGAATCTCGGCGGTGCGGACAGCGCGCATCTCGCCCTGATCCTGCAGGAACTCGCGGCCGCGATCGCTGGTGACTACCTGCAGCATCAGTATACGGCCCAGCAGCAGGCCCAGCAGGGCCAGCAGCACCGCCGCAACCAGGTAGAAGCGCCAGGCGCCCACCGAAGACTGGCGAAGCCGGCGGCTCACGGCGTTACCACCTTGAGTTCCTGCATGCGCGGGGAGTGCATGTCCAGCTCGTCAGTGGCGACCTTTTCCACCCGGTGGTGGGAGGCCCAGGTGCTCTCTTCCAGCAACAGGCGGCTGTAATCCTCCTGCAGGAACCACTGATCGGCCTCCAGTGCCTGCAACTCGGCGTAGAGACCGCGGCAGGCGTGGGAGGAGTGAATCACCAGAAAGGCGGACAGCACCACGGCTCCCAGGCAGAGCGATACCAGCAGGTTCAGCGCCCGGTTCTCCGCGGGGTCGAGGCCGGCAATGTGCTTGCGTGCGGCCATCAGGCGATTTTCTCCGCCACGCGCATGATTGCACTGCGGGCGCGCACATTGACCGCCACCTCGTCCTTGCTGGCGCGCACGGCCTTGCCCACCAGTTTCATGCGGCGGTTGAGTGCGCTGTCGCGCACCGGAACACCGGGCGGCAACTGTTCGCCACGCGCCATATCGCGCATGTAGCGCTTCACGATGCGATCCTCCAGCGAGTGGAAGCTGATCACGACCAGCCGACCGCCCTCAACGAGCAGGTCCAGGGCCTCGCCCAGCAGATCCTGCAGGTCTTCGAGTTCGCGGTTGATAAAAATCCGGATGGCCTGGAACGAGCGAGTGGCCGGGTGCTTGTGCTTTTCCCAGCGCGGATTGGCCTCGGACACGATAGTCGCCAGCCGGCCGGTGGTAACGATGGGGTCGATAGCGCGCTGCGCGACGATGGCCCGGGCAATACGGCGGGAAAAGCGCTCTTCGCCGTAGTCGTACAGCACATCGGCGATGTCCGACTCGTCGGCGCGGGCAAGCCACTCGGCGGCGGTTTCGCCACTGCTGGTGTCCATGCGCATATCGAGGGGGCCGTCGTGCTGGAAGCTGAAGCCGCGCTCCGCCTCGTCAAGCTGGGGGCTGGAAACCCCCAGGTCCAGAAGAATACCGTCAACTGCGTCGATCCCCATCCCACGCAGTTGACGGGGAAGCTGAGCGAAGGACCCGTGGTAAAAGCTGAAGCGGGGTTCGCTCATCGCCAACTGTTCGGCCTCCGCGGCGGCGGCGGGATCTTTATCCACACCGACCAGCCGGCCGTTTGCATCTAATGCCGCCAGCACCGCGCGGCTGTGCCCGCCACGCCCGAAGGTGCCGTCCACATAGCAACCGCTGCTGGTTGTCACCAGAGCGTCTACCGCTTCTCGTAACATCACCGTTTCGTGCATACCACTCACCTACAGGGTCAGCGACAGCAATTCTGCGGGCAGTTCGGCGTCGGGGCCGGACTCCTCCAGAGCCTGCTCACACTCGGCCTGCCACAGCGCCTCGGACCAGAGCTCCATTTTCTTGCCCTGCCCCACCAGCACCAGCTTCTTCTCCAGCCCGGCATAGTCGCGCAGTGACTGGGGCAGCAACATACGACCGTTGCCGTCCAGCTCGATATCGGTGGCGTAGCCCAGTATCAGGCGCTGGAAGCGCTTGGTGGCCTTGTTGAGTGCAGGCAGTGCCTGGATTTGCTCCTCGACGCGCTCCCATTCGGGCAGGGGATAGATCACCAGGCAGCGGGTCTGGGTATCGATGGTGACCACGATCTGTCCCTCGCACAGCGACAGCAATGGCTCGCGCTGGCGCGCTGGCATGGCCAGGCGCCCCTTCGCGTCCATATTGATGTGCTGCACACCGCGGAACATGATCGTTTTCCCCACTTATTTGGTTCTCTAATCCCACAAAAAACCAAATTTATCCACTTATTCCCACTTTGCGACACTATAGGTCCGCCCTGAACAGGGTGTCAAGCGAGCCATTCGCAAAAAAACGTTGTAATTTCAGTGAATTAGCGGAGGTTGGGGCAGTTCTCGCCGCGCTCTGGGGTATCTATATGTGGACAAAGATTACGCAAAACATGCGTGTACCCGCACTTGCTCACAAGTTACTTTAAGTTTCAGTATATTTTCTTCTTTTGTGGAAGTGGCAGGGTGCCGAAACGGTATATACAGAGGGCCTGGACCCATCTAAACCACAAGCAATTGTGCGCGCTCAGCGGGTTGTACCCGCATTCGCCAGGATCGGGAGTAAAGTGAGGTCGAAAAAGGTTCGGCCCGGGGTAAGAATCAAGAACGGCCCGCCGCCAGACGGGCGCAATTAACCGTCTATCGCTTGCCCGAGCGTAACTGAGGCCAGAAACACATGCCGGGCGGTGCGCTGCAGTACGTCAAGGCTGGCCCACTCGTCGGCGAAACCTCGACGGCCACCGCGCTCACCACCGATCTGGATGGCGGGCGTGCCACCCGCAACGGCGATGTTCATATTCGATGAGCCACTGTTGGACAGGGTCGGTTCACTGCCAAGGTAGGCCGAGATCGCCTGGGCATTCCGCACCAGCGCTGACTCCCTGGCTCCCGGAATCTGCCCCGGCGGGGTGTTGGTTATCGCCTCCAGCTCAAAGCGCACATCCAGCTCCGACTCGATCGCAGCCAACTCGCGCTGTACCCCAGCCTCGAGCCGGCCAATAATTTCTTCGGTCAGCCCGCGGATATCGAGGGAGAACCAGCCGGATGCCGGCTTGTGGTTAAACACCCTGCCGCTTTCTATCACCGCAATGTTCAGCCGCGCCAGGTCACCGTTGCTGTCCAGGGGTGGAGACAGCATCAGAATCCTGTCAACCGCACGACCGATGGCCTGATTGACATTGGGGAGCCCACCGTGGAGCGTATGCCCCGGGGATCCGTAGGCGGTCACTTTCCACCAGTGAATCCCGATCCCGCCATAGGCCAGCACCTCGCCTTCGCCCAGTACATCGACGAAGGCGATGGCTTGCTGGCGATGCTGCCGGTAAAGCGCCCGCATTCCACCCAGGCCCGTCTCTTCCTGTGCCGCCGCCGCAAACACGATATCGTGCTCCGGCTGAAGGCCGCTCTCAAGCAGCGCACTGGCCGCCGACATGAGCGCCACCGTCGTCAGCGAGGTGTTGCTACCGGGCCCCAGCACCTTGTCGCCCACAACTCGCAGGGGCTGTGATGCCGAGCGCTGGTGCTCGGCCACCGTCGCGAGGTCATCGAGCGTGGAAACGAAAACCACCGATTGACCCGAGCGGCCGGGAATTCGCCCCACAACGTTCCAGATATCGGTCACCGTGACGTCGCTCAGGCCGATGTCCTGCATATGGCGGGCGACAGCCTCCGCGCGTTGTTGCTCCTGTCCTGAGGGTGATTCGATGCCACCGATTTCGACCAGGAGCCGCGCGCTGTCATCCCGGCTGGCATCAATTGCCGCAAGCCCCGCCTTTACACCGGGAGTCGCCAGGGCATCCTCCAGCGGGCTGATCGTCATGCCCTCCCGGGCAATGGCAGACAGGGAAGCTGCCACCGCCAGTACCAGCAGGACGACGATCCGCGCGTTCAACATATGACTACCCCACAACTACTCATAGACTGGCCAGAATAAGCACCATCGACACCGGCAGCGAATACCGGGTGTTCAATCGATGGGAAGTTTGGTCAGGTTAACAACGAGCTGACGCAGCGTGGTAGTCAGCTCCCGCAGACGCTCTTCACTAATACCTTCGATCGCCCGGGCCAGTTGCCGGTCCCCCAGCTGCAGTATCTTGCCCGCTGTCTCGCGCCCCAGCTCTGTCAGGTTCACATTCACGATCCGCGAATCCGTGCTATCTATACTTTGCGACACCATCCCGGCATCTTTCAGGCGGGTCAGGGCCCGGGTAGCGGTAGAGCGCTTGACCAGCGCGTAGTGCGCCAGGTCCTTGATGTTCAGCGGGCTCCTCCGGTGCAGCGTCGTCAGCAGCCGGTAGGCCGTGCGGTCGAGGCCGAAGCGGGCAGCCGCCCTGTCCAAATCTTCGTGGTAGTGAAAATCGGCATGGGCAATCAGATAGAAAGGGGATGCGAACAGGTCGAATTCGGGTGAACGAAAATCCAGTTCTCCAGGTATCCCCGTACGGGCGTCATTCTTCATTATGTGTTTCCGGGGGACTTCATCCGCTGGCCCCCTTGTGATTGGATGAAGCGAACAATATACATCAACCGTTTCGCGCAGTAAGCCACGCTCCGGCCTAGGGTGCCGGGTCGGAGGTAATCAGGTGGAACGAAGTCTGCCGGCCATCCAGGTACTCCACTGTGTCGCCATCAAAGAAAGCGTCCTCTTCCAGCTTGATAGGTATCTCTTTGTCCCACTCCGGGATATAGGTGGCGGCATTCAGTTCAATGGAATAGGCCGTGTCCGGATACAGGGGATAATCGCCTTTCACCGGCAGGCCTCCCTGATCGTCCCACATGCCGATGGTCGGCCCGGCTGCATGACCGTGGAAACCCAGCGGATGGGTATAGATCGATGGTTTGATGCCCTCTTCTATGGCCTGCTCCCGCGACAGGCGCAGAATGTCGTTACCACTGCGCCCGGTCCGGAAATTATCCGTCAGGATATCCTGCAAACGGTTAGCGTTTGCCAGTGCCTTCACCAGGCCAGCCGGCGCCTCGGTTTCACCCGGCTTCAACACATAGGCGTGTTGCTGTTGGTCGGTATTCAGGCGCAGGTAAGTGATGCCGAAATCGACGTGGATCAGGTCGCCAGGCTGAATCACTTCCTCGCCGGGTCTCTTGCTGAACGCCTCAACCGCGTCAAACTGGGCACTGTCCGCCCGCTGGATCGACACCGTAGGATGGAACCAGTTGGCCAGGCCCAGTTTGGTGGTCTGGTCGCGCAGCCACCAGACCACATCACTGGTCGTGGTCACCCCGGGAGTGACCACCTCGTTGGAGAAAGCCGTCGCAATCAGCTGGTGGCCGATCCGGGCCAGCTCGGGGTAGTGCTCCATCTCCAGCTCGCTGCGGGTCTCCAGCCAGGCAATGGCCAGCTTTTCAGCGGGCACAACCCGGGTGCGGAGTTCCTCTGGCAGCGCGGCCAGAAGTTTACGGTGCTCGGTACTGCTCATGCCGTCTGCCAGTGCAAAGCTGTCAGATACATTCACCGCAATACGCGCGGGATCACGCGCCGCAATCACATCGGCCAGTGCCGCCCACTGGTCCGGTTGCGCCTCCTTGTCCCAGGCTTTTTCGAACAGGTCACCCACGGCGTACCGGGCGACGGCAAGTTGCTCCAGCGGCTGCCCGGGACCGGGGTCGTAGATTACCAGCATGGTATGGCGACGCGCGGAGATCCAGGTGGAAGGCAGCATCGTCTTGATCACCGGGTCCTCATTGTATTCGCGGGACATAATGACCCACATGTCGATCTTTTCCCGCCGCATCAGCCCCGGCAATACATCCTCAAAGCGCTGCGCCAGAATGCGGTCTATCAACTGGCTGCGCTCCTGCATGCTACCAATGTCTGCAGCCCAGCTGCGCGAGCAGGCCATCGCGACCACGAGAATCAACAGCTTACGCATAGTATCTACCTTGTCTGTATCATTTGCTTTGCAATCCGCTGGCGACGCCGCGGATCATGTCTGTTACTTGCAGGGCCAAACCAGGCTGCACGCTAGTGCGGGTTGGCAGCCCGGGGAATCAGCAGCAGTTCCGTTTGCCGGCCGTCGATGTAGTAGAAATCACTGCCGGTATAGAAACCGTCGACTTCGAGCATGAAGCGCACCTCCTGGTCGTGCCACTCCGGCACCGCTTCTACGGCATTCAGCTCTATCGAGTAGGCAGTATTGGCACGCATGGGATAATCGCCGGTGCCCGGCGAGCCGTTCTGGTGCTCCCAGGAGCCGATCGCAGGGCCGGCACCATGACCGTGATAGCCAATGGGGTGGGTATAGATTGTCGGGTTCAGTCCCTGGCGCAGGGCCTGCTTGCGCGCGGCAAACAGTATCTCGTTACCAGTACGGCCGACCTTGAAGTTATCTGTCAGCGCGTCCTGCACTGCGTTGGCTGCGCTGAGCCCCTTGCGTAGCCCCGCGGGTGCCGTTGTCTCCTGTGGTTTCAGTACATAGGCCATCTGCTGGGTATCAGTCTTCAGACCCATGTAGCTCATACAAAAGTCCACATGCAGCAGGTCCCCCGGCTGTATGACGTTGCCGTTTTCCAGCACCATCTTCTCAATGTCAAAGGTCGCCATGCCACTGCGTTGCACGCTGACACTCGGCTGGCACCAGGGCTCCACTTTCAGCGCCGCCAGGGTCTCCCGGTACCACCAAACTACTTCATCCGTAGTGGTGACTCCGGGCGTGATCACTTCCTCGGAGAGCCCGCGCTCAACGATACGGTGTGCGACACGCATGATGGCGCGATAGGTGTTCATCTCCGCCGGAATCCGGGTCTCCAGCCACCCGATGGCCAGAGCGTCGTGGGAGACCAGCCTGGCTGACAGGGACTCGCCAAGCGCCTCGCGCAGTTCGCGGTACTGACTCACGGATAACCCGTCCGCCAGAGGAAAGGTAGAAGAGATATTGATTGCGATGTTCTGCGGGTTGCGCTCTTTGATGATCTCAGTGACGCGCCCCCACTGGTCAGGCTGCGCCTCCGGATCCCAGGCAGAGGGAAACACATCCCCCACTGGATAACGTGCCACGGCCAACCGCTCAACCCCGAGATCTCCGCCACGATCATGGAACACCAGTACCATGCGCCGGCGAGCCGACATCCAGGTCGCAGGCAGCATCGTTTCCAGCACCGGGTCTTCGTTGTACTCGCGCGCAATCAACACCCACATATCCACACCTGCCTCGCGCATTAACGCCGGTACCAGTGTATCCAGCCGCTCTTTCAGCCAGCGGTCCTGCACGGCGGCGCGCTGCTGCAGATCGGGCAGGCCGGGCATGTCTGAATTGGAAGCAGCAACACTGCCCGCGCCCAACAGTCCGCCAATCAGCAGCGAACCCAACACCTTCGAAATCTGTTTTCTCATGCGATCAATGCACCTTTGTCCAGTAAAAACCGCTTTACCACCAGCCGACATAACAACCTGTTCAAGCCATCGGCTGCTCAATCGACGGCGGGGGCTGCGAGAACCAGCGCGGCCCCTGCTCGGTGATGTACACACAGTCCTCCAGGCGGACGCCATAACGGCCGGGGATATAGATCCCCGGCTCGTTGGACAGGCACATGCCCGGTGCCAGCGGGGTCTGCTCGTTGCGCACGAAGTTAATGGGTTCATGGACATCCATGCCGATACCGTGGCCGGTTCGGTGGGAGAGTCCCGGCAGGCGATAATCCGGACCGTAACCGGCCTTCTCGTAGTAGCGGCGCACTGCGACATCCACCTCGCCGGCCGGCGTACCGGGCTGGGCCGTGGCAAAGGCGATTTCCTGCCCCTTGCGGACATGGTTCCACACGGCCACCTGGTGTGCATCCGCTTCCCCGAACACAAAGGTGCGGGAGATATCGGAGCGATAGCCACCGACACTGCAACCAAAGTCCATCAGCACGACTACGCCGTCGTCCACAAACTCGGGAATGGTAGAGCCGTGTGGCAGCGCGCTACCCTTGCCGATCTGGGCACCGCCGGCCGGACTATCCGCTCCCAGCTGCGCCTGGGCCTGGTACATCAGGCGTACGATGTCCTCACGCCCCATGCCGCGCTCGATCATCGGGTATACCGTCCGGTACGCCCGGATGGTGATATCACTGGCCAGCTGCATCAGGGCAATTTCCGCCGCGGACTTGATCACCCGGCACCGGGTCACCTCGGGGCGTGCAGAAGTCACGGTGACATCCGGTGCGGCGGCCGCCAGTTCGTGGGCGACAAAGTGGCGTACTGACTCGTCCAGCGCCACGGTGCCTTTCGCCAGCCCCTTGCGCTTCAGCCAGGCGCCGATCAGGGCGAAGGGGTCCTGGTCTTCTTCCCAGGTCAGCACGTCTGCCGTTGTTTCCAGCAGTTCCCTGAGCCGGCTCTCTTCAAACGAGGGCGTTACGAACATCATGTCGCCCTCGGCGGGAATGAGCACCGCGGTAAGCCGTTCGCTGATCCACCACTTCACATTGGTGAAGTACTCCAGGGTAGTCCCCGGCTCGATCAGCACAGCATCGTGCCCCAGCTTGCGCATGGTCGCCCGCAGTTTGTCGCGACGCTGTTTCCGCTCCTGCGCTGTAATCAGGCGTGCATCACGGGCCATATCCGGCAGGCCCGCCAGAGGATTTCCGGCCTCGGGGGCTGCCGGCGCCGGGGCGCCTGCACCGGCCAGAGCGACAGCGCCGCTGCCCCCGGCGATCAGCGCCGCACCGGTTTTCAGGAAACTACGCCGCGATCCGTTATTCATTGACTGTGCCCCCGCCGACCCGGCGTACAACGTAATCCCAGTAGTCCACCTCACGGGCGAAGGACTTGAGGGGAATACGCTCGTTGATGCCGTGGGCACGGCTGTCGTCAGGGCGCACCAGCGCCAGGCTACCCGCACCATAGGTCGGAATGCCGGCGCGCCGGTACTCGCGCCCCTCGGTACCACCGGAAGACATGGTCGGTTGAAGGGTCACGCCGGGGTAATTCACCGCCACACCGGCCTGCAGTATCTCCAGGACATCCTCGCGAACGGGCGAGGCCGGGCTCTCCACTGCCACGCGCTGTTGCGTGATACTGACGCCTTCATTGTCTATCGCCCCGGCCAGCACGGCTTGTACCTGCTCGACACCGCCGGTATCCGGGAGAATGCGGCAGTTAACGGTGGCCCGGGCATCCTGCGGCAGCGCATTTTCGGCGTGGCCGGCCTTGAGCATGGTCGCGACACAGGTCGTCCAGAGCATGTTCGAGAACTGCGGATAACGCTTCATGGTGGCAATGGCCGCCGCGTCAGTGGGATCCTTCAACAGTGTATTGAGGGCCTGTCCGACCTCGCCGCCTTCGCGCTGCGCGACCAATTGCGCCATGGAGCGGGTGATCTCGTTGAACCGGACCGGAAACCCGATCGCCTCCACGCTGACCAGCGCGCGCGCCAGATCGTAGATCGCATTCTCAGGCCGGGGTGCGGAGCTGTGCCCGCCGGGGTTTTTTGTCTCCAGCACGAAGGTCGCGAAGGTTTTCTCCGCCGCCTGCATGGAGAAAGCCACCGCCTTCCCGTCGCGGGTCATGGTGCCGCCCCCGGCATCGGAGTTGAGCGCAAATTCCGCCTCCCTGACAAAGGGATGCTTGAGAATCTCGCGCGTGGTGAGCATGCCGGTTTCTTCATCGCCGGAGAAGGCCAGCACCAGGTCGCGCTTCGGCTCGAAGCCTTCCTGTTTCAGGTTGGCGAAGGTCGACACCAGCAGCGCTACGCCAAACTTGTTGTCCTGGCTGCCGCGGCCGTAGAGATAGCCGTCTTTTACCTGCGGGACGTAGGGATCGGTCTCCCAGTTTTCGGGGACGGCGTCCACCACATCCATGTGCGCCAGGAAGGCCACCGGTGCCTGCTTGCCGATGCCCCCGGCCCGGTAGCGCACGATCAGGCCCGCTGTTTTCTCGCCATCGATTTCCAGCGGCAGGCGCACTATGTCCTCATCAGCAAAGCCCGCAGCTTTCAGTTTACCCACCAGGTGGTCGATCATGGCCGGCACCTGGCCATAGCCCTTGGCGGTCCGGTAGGGAATCAGTTCCTTGAGCAGGGTTTCGGCGTCGGCTTTTTGCTGCCCGCTGACGGCGGCCTGGCCCATGGAAGAAAAAGTCATCGCTGATACGGCCACACAGAATGCGGCGGCCAGAGGACGGTAGCTGAAACGCATGGCAGCTCCTTGGGGTTTATCGGGTGAAAAAAGAGGGCAGAATGCCGGAGACCGGCACTCTGCCCCACAAGGCTCTACACAGGGGATAGAGCATGCTCAACCGGCTGGAAGCTGAAGCAGCCTACTTGTACTTCCAACTGGTCAGATCCGCGCCTTCCGGCGCCGTCTCCTCAATCCTTTCCAGGATGCGGGGCACGTAGAAGGTGTTGTAGCGTAACCGCGACACGGCGTTGGGATTCTCGTGGTCGCCGTTCCAGCAGTGCTCGGCCCGATCGCCGTAGTCAACTACGCCTTCATAGGGCGGATCGGCCTTTTCCAGAAAGTCCTCAGTCAGGTAGACGGCGTTATTCAGGTAGTAGTTATCCATATCGCCGGTGTAGATATGGATTTTGCCCTGCAGTTTTGGCCCGAGCTCAGCCCAGTCGCGCTCCATGATATATCGCAGGTCGTAGTTCTCGCGCCAGTACTGCGCCACGTCCTTGTCGATCTCGCCGGTGGCCTTGTCCCAGATGCGTTGCGGGTAGCCATCCGGACCGTTGGGGGAGAACACGGCCTCCCACACATCCCACTGCTGGCCGGAACGGGTTTTGTCACCCAGTACCAGCTCCCAGCGATTCTCCATTTCCATATAGCGGGAGATATGGCCGAGATAATTGCGGTGAGAGGGGCGGTCGATTCTGGTGAAGGGACCCTCCCGGTAGTAGGCATTGTCATCCTCATACAGGTTGACTGTCATGAACTGGCGGAAATCGATCGGGTCCGGACAGGCCGCAAAGGCACCGTTGTACTCATCGGGGTATTTCACCTGAACACCCAGCGCTTCCCAGCCCCCGGTGGAGCCACCGTAGAGGAAGCGTGCCCAGCCCGCCCCCAGGCCGCGGAATTCCTTCTCAATCGCCGGCACCAACTCGTAGGTGATGGCATCGCCATAGGGACCGATATTGGCGGAGTTCACGGCATAGCTGTCGTCATAGTAGGGATTGCTGTGGTCGATCTCCGCAATCAGCATCCGCGGTGCATCGGCCGATACCCAGTATTGGTAGAGGTCGTAAGCTTCCTGGGCCTCTACCTTGTTGTAGCAGTCGAGATCGAAACGCTTGCTGTAGACGCACTCGGCATCCGGATCCGGTGGCGTTTCGCTGAAGCCGCCGAAGTCCGCCGGGAAATGGCCGTGGAAGATGGCCAGGGGAAAACGTGCTTCAGGGTGCTTGTCGAAATCCTTCGGCACCAGCACATGGGCCCGCAGGTAGACGTCGGTTCCCCAGAACTCTGACAGCAGCTCGGATCGAATCTTGATGTGACGAATGAACTCGGTATCGACCGGTTCCTCGATCGCCGGGTTCACCTCACTCAGCTTGACTTCAATGGTTTTGTTGCTGTCGGGGTCAAAGGTCACCTTGAAGGGCTTGCTGACCAGATTGCCCGGCTCTTTCCGCCAGTTTTGACCCGCACCGCGCGCGGCCGGCAACTTTACAGTTTTACCGTTTGCCAGGTTAAAGGTGTCATATTTGTGCAGCACTGCCTGCACAGTGTACTCACCGGCCGGCACTTCTTTCAGGCTGCGCGCCGGAAAACCCAGGATATCGCCGTCGATGATGGCGGATTTCCCGCGCTTCATCCCGTCGATATTGATACCGAAGATTTGCGCCGCGTCAAAATCAGCGCTGACCTGGTCGCGGGGTTCTTTTGAGTCATCGGCGGCCAGGATGAGAATCAGGCGACCATCGTAGCTGGCTTCTGGCGCCGAGCTGGGCAACTGTAACTCGAATTTCTCGGCCTGTGCTTGCGCCGCCGCCAGCAGCAGGCTGCTCACCAGCAGCGATTGACCCGCTAATTTTTTGAACGCCATGTACTTCCCCTTATTGCGCCATGTTCTGATCGTTAGAGAGCGCCCGCGAATCGAGTCCGGCGGACAACCAGATTCCAATGTTGCAGTGTTATGACATAATATAACCATATTCACATTATGCTGGATAGTATTTCTGTGAAAATATTCTGGCCGCTGCAGGGACACCGACCGCGCCCGGCTTCGCTGCCGGGTGCCCCCGGTAACCACGTCACGCAATCTGCTAATCGAGCGCTATACCAATAACAAAGTGCATCAAACCCAAACCCACGACAGGACCTGAACTATGAAATCCCTCTACCGATGTGGCCGTGTCGCGATCAGCGCTTTACTGCTGCTCGCACTGACCGGCACGACGCTAACAGCGAATGCCAGAGACTCACAGGTGGGCACCAGCAGTTACTCCACCCTCGTAACGCTGTTCGAGGAATGGCGTGCTTTTGAGCGCCCGCCATTTACACAGGGCGCCCCGGACTACAGTGCCGACAGCTTCAATGAGCGGTACCCGCAATTTTTGGCACTGCGCAAACAACTCGAAGCCATTGATCCGAGCGGCTGGCCCATTGAGCAGCAGGTGGACTGGCACGTGGTGCGCGCAGAGATGAACGGCTTCGAGTTCAACCATAAAGTCCTGAAGCCCTGGGTCCGGGACCCGGCCTTTTACCAGTCGATCTGGGCCCACCGCAGTGACGTACCGGCCCACGAGGGCCCGACACACCACGCCGTACTGGAGCTGTGGACCTACCAGTTCCCGCTGTCGGCGACCGAAGAAGCACGGCTGCTGTCCGAGCTCGCCGTCATTCCCCCCCTGATGCAGCAGGCCCGGCAAAACCTGACCGGAAACGCCCGGGACCTCTGGCGCGCGGGCATTCGCAACATCGAGGACCAGGGCAATCTTATCGAGCAGATTCGCGACCGCATCGGGACACCCGGCCCGGCGATGCGCGCAGCGCTGGATAAGGCCAGCGCAGCAACCGAAGACCTCGTCGCCTGGCTCAAGGCGGAACTGCCCTCCAAAGACGGCCCCTCAGGTATCGGCCGCGACAACTACACCTGGTACCTGCAGCAGGTTCACTATGTCCCCATGAGCTGGATGGACGAGGTTCGCCTGCTGGAGAGAGAAGTTGACCGATCCTGGTCATCGCTCAAGCTGGAGGAGCACGCCAACCGCGAGCTGCCGCCGGCTACAGCGGCGGACTCAAAAGAGGCAATGGATCGGCTCGAGGAGGAAAAAGCCCGGGCGTTCATGGACTGGCTATTCGATGAGGATATTCTGGACAAGAAGGACTACCTGGAGCCGGCCCTGCGCGAGCACTTTATCGGCTACGTGCCGGCAGAGCAGCGCAACTTTTTTACCATCGGCGCCCACATCGATCCCACGCCACTGTACTCCCATTTCTATCACTGGTTCGACCTGGCGCAGATGGACACCGAACCCCACGCCAGCCCGATCCGGCGCGGCCCCCTGCTCTACAATATTTTCGACAGCCGCAACGAAGGTACCGCCACCGGCGTGGAGGAGATGTTCATGCATGCCGGACTGTACAAAGGCAATCCGCGCTCGCGGGAACTGGTCTGGATCATGCTGGCGCAGCGCGCGGCCCGGGGGCTCGGCTCACTATATGCCCACGCCAACGACATGGACATGGCCGAGGCGAGCCAGGTGCACGTAAAGTGGACGCCCCGTGGCTGGATGAGTAACGAGCCCGAATTGCTGCAGTTCGAACAGCACTTGTACCTGCGCCAGCCGGGGTACGGCACCAGCTATGTGACGGGCAAGTACCTGCTGGAGAAAACCCTGGCGCACCGCACCCGCCAGATGGAAAACGAGGACTACACCGTCAAGGATTTCTTCCGCGAACTGAATAACGCCGGCAGTGTGCCGATGTCACTGGTGCACTGGCAGCTGACCGGCGATGACACCGCTATCCGCAGGATCATGGACAGCGCTGCCGACAAACCCTTCTGATATTCGTCCGGCGCCATCCGGCGCCGGTTTCTTTTCCCGCTGGGCCTGGCCTGCTACCCAACTAGCGAATCAGGCGCACCCGTTGATTGACAGGGTACAGCCATTCAACGCCGCGGGCCGTGACAACGGCGTCGTCTTCCAGAGGAATCCTGAGTTTCCTGCCGCCCCATTCCGGGATGGCCGTATAAGCAAACAGCTCAATGGACAGGAGGTTGGACTCCTTCACCGTATAGGTCATCCGCTCTGGATTGAACCAGGCGATGGAGGGGCCGATGCCGTGACCGAGGTTGCCCACGGAGTGGCAGCCGATGATGACATCGACGATGTCCGGGTCACTGGTCGGGCTATTGAAGGAGTCCATGAAGCGGAAGCCCGCGTCATTGATCCGCGCCTGCATGTCTTCGTAAAGTTCGCCCGCCCTGCGCCCCGCCTTGATGTGCGCTTTCAGGATGTCGCGCACCGTGATCCCGTTGTCGAAGGCCCTCTGGATACTCTCCGGCAGGTGGGTCTCGCCTTCTTTCAGGACATAGGCATGGCGCTTGATGTCGGTGTAAAAATTCAGGTAGCCGACACCCCAGTCAATGGCGAGAAAATCACCGCGCTGAATGACATAGTCGTTGGAAGTCGCCTTTACGCCATCCGGGCCGGTCACGTAGACAGATGGCAGGCCGAAGGACGTACCCAGGTTGTTCTCGAACTGCTGTTCACGCATCCACCACGCCACATCGGCCAGCGTGGTCTTGCCCGGGGTGATGACCTCATTGGAAAACGCGCGTTCAGCGATCGTACGGGACATCTCCCCGGCGCGGGCAAAACCGGCTATTTCGGTGGCAACCCGGCGCGAGCGGAAATCAGAGGCGAGTTTCTGGGCCGACACAAATCGGCCGGCATAGCGCGGCCCCAGCTCCCGGCTGAGCTTCTGGTAGCTGGTATGGCTGAGGCCGTCCGCGGCACCGATATCCGGCGCAAAGTTGAGCGCAATGGACTTGGGGTCGCGTTCCTGGACGAAGGCACTCAGCTCTTCAGCACTGCCAAAGATGTCATAGGCACCGTTGTCCTTCACCAGGCCGGAGCCAACCCCGAGCACAGCTCGCTCAATGCGCCCGTTGCCGCGATCGGTAAAGATGTAGTACCCGTAGCCGCCGACATAGCCCTTGCCGAAATCTTCCGTCAGGGGATCATCGAAACCTTCCCGGTTGACGGTAATCCACATATCGACACCGTTCTCCCGCATGACCTCGGGCAGCACCAGATCGAACTTCTCCTGCCGTATCTGGTTCATGAATTCCCAGCGCCGCTGTGCCTCACCACTGGCGATGACATTGCCGGAAAGGCCGATGGTGGACAGGAGCGCCACTCCCGCCAGCAAACTTCGTTTAATCATGGTGGGTAATCCTTGTTCTGCTTATCTCGTCAATATCGGTACATCGCCGATCACTCCGCCACCACCAGGCCCGGCCAGCGATCACCCCGGAACCGGTGCAGCTGGCAGCGCCGTGTTCAGCGCTGCCAGCTGTATTCCCGCGCCATGCGCGTGAATCGATCGATGTTGTACTGGATCTGCGCGTCGGTTTGTTCGGCGCAGTCGCCAATGATGGGTAAATCCCGCAGGATGTCACTGTGTGGGTCGAGAATCACGCTGGCCCCGTCGGGGAGCGGGACAGCAACCGGTGCGCCCCCCATTGCCACGCGTTGCTCCTCACCGTTGATGCGGATAGTGACCGGCATCGGGAAGGGACGATCACCCGGCACCTTCCAGGCAAGCTTCAGTTGGCCGTCCTGGCGCCGCGCCTGCAGTTCGGGCATCCCGGCTTCATCGAGGTAGGCTGCAACCAGCCAGGAAAGATCCTCGCCCGCTTCCTCGCTCATGATCCGGATGAACTCTTCGGTGGTGCGGTAACGCGGCGCGATCGGGTAGGCAAGCGACCAGGGCTCGCGGGTGTCATACAGCAGCCGGCGCGTGCCGCCCCAGAAGGGCTGTTCGCCCATGTAGCGGCGCAGCGTGTGCAGCATCCAGGCGCCCTTGGTGTAGATGTCGCGATTGTCGAAGGCCTCGCCGACGTCGCCGACACCGGGATTGACCACCGGCAGGCAATGCTCGTTGCTCACGTAGGCTTCGTACATACGATCAAAGTAGCCCATGGCACCAACGAGCTCCTCGGCGTACACCGCCTGCATGTAGGCGCCGTATCCCTCGTGTAGCCAGGCGTCCTGCGGCCGCCGGTGGGTCATGACATTGCCAAACCACTCGTGCGCCAGTTCGTGGTGCAACAGCTGGTCAAAACCGTGCTTGCCCCGCTTGTATTGCTCGCCGTAGCCGTTGATGGTCTGGTGTTCCATGCCCAGGTGGGGGGTTTCCACAAAGCCGACCTTCTCATCGCCCCAGGGATAGGGACCCAGCAGCCTCTCGAAGAAGGCCAGGTCGTCGAACACTTCAGAGAGCACCAGTTTACGGGCCTTATCCACGTTCTTTTTCAGCGCCCAGAACTGCACCGGATAGGTGGTGCCGTTCACGCCAGTGTAGGATTCCTCGATCACCTCGTAGGGACCGCCATTAATGGCGATGGCATAACCGGTATAGGGGTGGCGCGATACCCAGCGCCAGGTATCGAAGCCATCGTCACCCTCTGTCACCCCGGCCAGCACGCCGACCGATGCGACCATCACGCCGCGGGGGGCGGACACGGCCACTTCCACGCCCTCCTCCGGTTTGTCGGCGTAGGTATCCTTGCAGGGCCACCACAGGTCACAGCCCTCGGTCTGCACGGCGGTGGCGAACCAGGGCGTGCCGTCAACTTCCGACCAGACAAAACCACCGTGCCAGGGCGGCGCAAGTGCAATGTGAGGTTGGCCGCCGTAGCTCACCCTGACCACCCGGGTCTCTCCCGCATCGACCTGCACGGGAAGCGCGACAGTAAAGCTGTCCCCATTGCGTTCGAAAGTAGCGGCAACCCCTGCCATGCTTGCCGCGTGCACCGTCAGATCCGGATCGAGGTCGAGTTCAATGGCCGACAGCGGTTCAATAGCGCGAAACGTGAGATCCAGCGTCCCCTCGATGGAGCGGCTTTCCGGCTGGATGCGAACCGACAGGGCGTAGTGCCGCACATCGAATGCCTGCTGTACGGATGACGGGGGCTTGCCGGTTTTGGCCGTTTCCGGGTGCAGGTCGTCGGCAAACGCCTCCCCCCGTGCCGCCGCCTCCAGTGCGCTGATGACTATGGCCGGTACAGCATCCGCTGCACCGTCGGCCACCCCGCCGTCGGTGGTCTCTCCGAACGCATTCGCGGCAGCAAGCATCGCTACGGCACAGTAACCCGCCCTCTTCCAGGGTGTTTCCGGTTTCATCGACAGTCTCCCGATTTCAGGTAGCGGTCAAAGTGTTCGATCAGTTTGCCAAACAGAAACGCCGAATAGGGCGTCTCATCGCGCCAGGCGTGTGTCGCCCCGGGGACGAAGACGGCGTCAAAGTTCTTGCCCTCACGGATCAAAGCCTCTGCCAGGGCAGCAATCGTTCTGAACGGCACCACCTGGTCCTGCATGCCGTGGATCAACATCAGGTGATCCTCCAGATTCCCCGCGAGGGCTTCAGCGCGCCGGGAAAAAATGTCCGGCTCGACGTCCGGGGTACGCACGATCGCCACATCATCGGTACCGAAATAGGCGGGGTCGACAGCTGACGCACCCGCTACGCCGGCACAGAACAGCCCGGGTTTGGACAGCAGCGTATACACGGTCATGGTGCCACCGTAGCTACTGCCCCAGATTCCCAGTCGCTGGGGATCGACATGGGGAAGTGTGCGCATATAGTCGACGGCACTGACCACGTCCTCGATATCTCCCCCGGCGAAATCCGTCAGGAACTCTTCGCGAAAATCACGGCCGTAGCCGGTACTGCCCCGAACATCGACTTGCACCACGATGTAACCCAGCTGCACCAGAAGCTGCTGCACCCGGGTATACACGCCGGCCCAGCGATTGCGAACGGTGTTGGAATAGATGGGCCCGAACAATACCGGGTAGCGATGCCCGGGTTTCAGTTTCGGCGGCTCCAGAATGCGGGCCTGCAGCGTGTAATCGTCGATGTGACTGGGAAAGGTCACATAGCGGGCGCGAGCCCACTGCCGCTGCCCGAATTCCGGCAGGGGCGAGTGCGTCACTCGCCGCAGACCTTCACCGCTAGCGGCGCCGATGTACAGTTCGGGTGGGTGCTGGTCATCGCTGCTGATCAACGCCAACGAGCGACCATCCGGCGCGGGATAGCCATCGTGATGCCCCGGCCGGCGGGTAAGGCGGGTTGCCGGCTGGCCGATGCCATCGGCACGGTACAGATGTCGCACGGCGGGCTGCCCTGCGGTGGCGTGAAAGAACACCGCACCGGTTTCCGCCACCACCTCCGGAGCCGCCAGGGCATCGAAGCCCGGGTCAGAGAGGCGCTGCGGCGCTGCGTTGGCCACACCGGGGTCCAGGGCGTAGATGCCGTAGTAATTTTCCCGGTCGCTGAGGAACAGGATCCTGCTGCCATCGGCGCTCCAGCGCGCGCCAAACCGGGTGTATATACGGCTGCTCCGGCGATGGTGCCAGACTTCCCTGAGCGCACTCTGGCCGGGATCTGCCGTGTAGAGCCAGCGCTCCACCGCCGTATCCGACGCCACATCCAGCAGCAGCCGGCCCGCCGGGGACCAGTCGAAACTGACCACCTGGTTGGCGGTAGTATCGCGCAGGTCGAGCAGGGTCAGCTCGCCCGACTCGATATGGAGCAGGCCCACCGACCGGGATTCATTGGGGTCACCCGGGTAGCCCCGCCTGACAAAGTTCGGGGAGGTGTCCTCCGGTGCCAGGTAGTCGGGGAAAGACACCTTGCGCATTCCCCGGCGGTCGACAATATGCAGCGCCACGTGGTTTCCATCGGGCGACCACTGGTAGGTCGGCCCGCCCCAGATCCCGCTGCCAACCTCGCGTTCGGGGCGCCGGTAACGGCCCGCCGCCAGCGCCGAGAGGGGGGCGATACCCACATTGGTGAGCGCGGTGACCTTGCCGGTCGACAAATCCAGCATCCAGAGATCACCCTGCCGGAGCCAACTGACGCGCTTACCGCCCGGTGCCACCGCCAGATGGGAGGCTCCCGGCAGCTCATCTGCCAGCAGGCGGTCGTCGCCACTGAGAGTGCTCAACCAGAGACTGTCGCCACGCAGGCTAACCAGCGATTTGGCGTCTGGCAGCCAGGCGATCTCGCGCACCGGCGCGGACTCAGCCGGCAGGTTGTCACCCAGCTGCCGGAGCCCCGCACCATCCCGGCCGACCAGCCACAGGCCGCTACGGGTTTGACCGGGCTCGGCCCAGATGAATGCCAGATGTTCGCTGTCCGCCGACCAGACCGGCATCGCCGGTGGTGTACCAAACAGGCTCGGCGTATCGAATACCCGCTCGAGACTCAGGGGCGGCAGATTGTCTTCGGCCGCAGAAGCAGCACCAGCGACCACTGCGCTGGTGTAAACACAGGCGATGGCTGCGTTTTGCAGGCATCGCAGGAATCCCCGCAATCGAAAAAGCGGCCCTTTCCGGGAAAGGACCGCTCTTTCGAATACAGAGAGAGTCAGACCAGTCGTCAAAACATCACTCCACTGGATGGATTTGCAGAAAAAGAGTCACCGGCCGCCCCGGGGAATGAGGCGGCCGGTAAAGGGGGGAGGTAACGGCGCTTAGAACCTCAGCGTCGTACCGACGAACAGGAAGCGACCGAGCGCATCGTAAACACCCGGGAAGGTGTTACCGGTACCGTAGCTGCCACCGGCGCCACCTACCTGATTGCTCAGCGGAGGCTGGCGATCGAAGATGTTGTTCACACCGACACGGAAATCAATGTTCTCCGTAATCATGCCGGTAACGGCCAGGTCGAAGTAGTCCCTGGCTGCGAGGCGTTCGGACGTGGCATTGCCGTCAGTACCGAGCAGATCCACTTCACCGAAGTGACGCCAGGTGAGTCGCGCTTCGATGTCAGACCAGGGTGCCATCCAGATGATCGGCATCTGGTGACGGTACTCGGGGGAGGAAACACCACACTGCGCACGGTTGGAAGAGAAGTAGTCGACACAGTCGATGGCCGCTTCGCCCGGCAGGGGAATCTTCTCGAGGGTGTCCAGCACCGTGGCAATGTAGTTCACGCGCACGCTGCCGAGGCTGCCGATATCGAAGCCGTAGGCGGCGGAAATATCAAAGCCGGAAGTTTCCAGGGAGCCCGTGTTGACGTTGGTCGCGATGACGTAGGCATTTTCGTTGCCCCACAGCCGCCCGTTGACGGGGTCGCGCTGGATCAGGCTGCAGAAGAAACTGTCGCCGGAATCGAGGCAGTTGTTCAGTGCCGTCTGCTCGGGAACCGTTGCGATGAAGTCTTCTACTTCGATCTGGAAGTAGTCAACTGACACCGTCAGGTTCTCGATGAAGTCGGGCGTGAACACCACACCGAAGGTGTAGGTGTCGGAGGTCTCTACGTCCAGGTCCTCGTTACCGCCCTGCAGATTGTTGAACTGGCCACCGATCGAGTCGGCCACCTGTCCATACTGGGCACCGGTAACGCCGGTTCTGGCGCAGTCTTCCGCGGAACGGGCGGGATTGGGGCCGGAACAGGGGTCAAAGGTGCCGTTGGCCAGCTCAGGCAGGTTGAACTCGAAGCGATTGTTCGGTGCAAACAACTCCAGGGGGTTGGGCGACCGCGTGGCGCGCTGGTACTGGGCGCGGAAGCGGATGTCCATGTTCGGCGCATAGCTGGCGCCGAAGGCGTAGGTGCTCTGGGTCCCGGTAGTGTCTTCGTAGTCGGAGAAGCGGTAGGCACCGGTCACGGACAGATCCTGGACACCGGGCGCATCCTGCACCAGAGGCATCTGGACCTCGGCGAAGAATTCCGTCACCGGAATAGCGCCGGAAACATCGGCACGGGGGTTGCCGAGCGCGCCACTGCGGGTCAGAAAATCATTGGTCTGGCTGAGTTCGTCCTTGCGATATTCCAGGCCAACCACGGTCATCAGGCCTTCATCAGCCCACGGGCTGGTGACGCCATAAGCACCCAGGTCGCCGGTCAGCGAGCCCATGAAGACCTTCTGCTTGACGAAACCTTCACGGAAGCCGGGAGCCTGAACATAGTCCAGCGCTTCCTGAGTCACACCGCCAAGCTGGAAGGGGTTGTAGGGCACACAGTTGGTGTCTATGCCATCGATCGCCACCTGACAGGCGGGCAGGCCAGTGGCCGGATCAATACGAACCTCGAGGGCGTTTTCCACCAGGTTGATGTTGAAGAAGTTGGCGGCCTGGTCGGAGTACTCCACTTCAGCGTATTGAGCGGAAATATCATAGGACCAGACGTCGTTGATATCACCGCGCAGACCGCCAACCAGGCGGAACGAGCTGTGTTCAACGGTGTTCATGCGGCCACCGCCCTCGACGTTGCGACGAGCGATGTTCAGCGGCGCGTCGTCACTGCCGGAGAAGCCATTGGCGGTACAGATAATGTCCCGCTGCTCATCGGAGAGGAAGGGGTTGTCGCAGTTGATCGAGTCGGTCTGGCCGGCAAAAATCCCCGCGGGGGCAATCTGGTCGACAATCTCGTTGGTGGTGTAGCCGAATTCGCCGTAGGCCTCTACGTGTTCATTGATGTCATAGTGACCGATAGCACCGAAACTCCAGCGCTCGTTCGGCTGGATATAGTTGTTCAGCGGTGCGAAGTTGTAGGTGTCCTGCGGGTTTTCAAAGGGCCTGGCACTGCCGTCGTCTGCCAGCGTAAAGTCGAAGGGGTTCGCTACCGGGCCGCCATTGATAAAACGCGCCGGATTCGTTGTGCTCGAGCCGGCACAGGTGTACTGGGTACCGTTGTTGCGTGTACCAAGTCCACAGGCGCTGCCGATGCGCTCACCCTGCAGCACGGCGTCCTGTTTGCGATAGGTAAAGTACCCCGTGATGTTGCCGCGACCGTCGTCAGCATTCAGGCCAGCCATGATGCTGATATTGTAAGACTCGCCGTCGTAGGTGGAACCCGGCACCGGCTGATCGAACTCCCTGAGAACCGACTCTATGTTGTCGTTCTCGTTACCTGTCTGGTAGCCACCGTACTGCAGGTCGACTTCAATGCCCTCAAAGTCGTCCTTGAGGATAAAGTTGACGACACCGGCTACCGCATCGGCGCCGTAAACCGCTGACGCACCACCGGTGAGGACTTCAACGCGCTCAACCAGTTGCGAGGGCACCTGGTTAAGGTCCGCGGCCGGCGCAATCGGCGAGCCCATCGGCAGCCTGCGGCCGTTTACCAGCACCAGAGTACGCTCAGCCCCAAGGCCGCGCAGATCTACCGTCGCAGTACCTGTTGCCTCGTTGGCCTTGCTCGCGGTTTCCGAGGGAGACACCTGCGGCAGTACGTTCAGCATGTCTTCCACGCGAATCGTACCGCGGGCTTCGATTTCACCGGCATCAACCGTCGTCACCGGGCTCGGTGACACTTCATTGCCACGCGCCAGGCGGGAACCCGTCACAACCACTTCTTCCAATGCGGCATCCGCTCCTGACTGGGCGAAAACGGCGTTGGCGTTCACCGCCATCATCACTGCCAACGGCAGTGGCATCAACGCGGGCAGCGCGCGCTGTCCGCGCACTCTCACTGTTTCTACGGGTTTCCTTCCGGACATGCTATTACCCCTACAATTAATCGTTTGTGTTAAACCCCGGCGTCACTGCCACGTAAACGGAACTCTCCATGAGCAGATGACAGAGACATTACGGCACCTGCCAAAATAAATGTCAATAATCACATGTATATTCACACTATTTTTCATGTTTCTGGTGTAACCGAGCGCAATGGAGGTGCGGTAGAACGCCATTGCGCACCACGGATGTGCATTTGAGGGGCAAGCGCTCGTTCATGAATTCGCAGGGGAGGGAGACAGGGCGGATCAATTGACCCGGAGAAGGCTGATGAGGAAAAATTGAGTCGATCGACAAGCCGGATTCTGTCGTGGGCAATCCTTCATCAAGGAACACTTGGATACCCACCTCGCATGCCTTAACATCCGAGTCATAACCAACAGTCATAGTTAGAGGTCACCATGATTACTGCTCGCATCCTGATGCTGTTCCAGGCTTTGATTCTGGTTTGCGCCACCACCGCCACCAGCACCCAGGCTGCCGTTATTTCCACGCCGGACTACGTCAGTGAAACCAGCCGCGACGGGCGTCTGGCCCAGATCAACGCGGTGCTGGCCAGGGATGAGGTGCGCCAGCAACTGGTGGCCATGGGCGTCTCCCATGAAGACGCGATGGCGCGCGTTGCCGCCCTCAGCCCCGCTGAACTGCAACAGCTCGGCCAGCGTATGGAGCAACTGCCCGCAGGCGGCGACATACTGGGATTGATCGGCGCGGTCTTTGTGGTGTTGTTGATCCTGGAGCTGGTTGGCGTCACCAACATCTTCACCGCGGTCTAGGCCTGCCTGCAGCCCACACCGGCGCCCCGCTGTCGTGACTGCCGGGCGCCTGCTGTCGGTATTTTTGCTCGGCGCAGCGCTGAGTGCCTGCGGCACCTTTCCTGATATTCCTCCGGCGCCGGACTCGGCTTCCGTGGAACTGGATGATGTGCCGTTTTTTCCCCAGTCCCGCTACCAATGCGGCCCCGCCGCCCTCGCCACGACGCTGAATTACAGCGGCGTGGATATTGACGACCGCGCCCTCGAGCAGGCCGTTTTCCTGCCGGGTCGCGAGGGCAGCCTGCAGGCAGAACTGCTGGCGGCCAGCCGCCGCCATGGGCGCATCCCCTACCGCATTGCCGGCAATCCCGAGGCACTGACCAGCGAGCTGGCGGCGGGAAACCCGGTGCTGGTCATGCAGAACCTGGGCATCGATGCGCTGCCGCAATGGCACTACGCCGTCGTGGTGGGCTACCATTCCGGCGAGCGCCAGTGGCTGCTGCGCTCCGGCACCGAGCGCCGGCACACCGCTTCTCACACCCGCTTCCTGATCAGCTGGCAGAAGGCCGCCTACTGGGCCGCAGTCACCCTTCCTCCCGGGCGCCTGCCCGCCTCTGCAACGCCGGCAACAGTCACACAGGCCCTGGCGGATGCGGAGCGTGTTATGGGGGCGCCAACGGTGTTGCCCGGCTGGGAAGCCGCAGTGACGCGCTGGCCGGGACAGGCAGAGTTGCTGTTTGGTGCGGCCAATGCCCAGCGCTCGGCGGGGCATAAGCATGCTGCCAGCCAACGCTTCGAGCAGCTATTGATTAGCGATCCGGAGCACTACGCCGGTCGCAACAACTACGCTGACCTGCTATTGGCGCTGGGCTGCCCCGCCAGCGCCCGGACCGTGCTGGCGCCGGCGCAACAGGCCCGCGGACTGGCCCCCGCACTGGAGGCCGTGATCGCGGCTACCGCCGGGGAACTGGATCAGTATCCGGCGCAACCCGATCGTGAAGACTGCCCCGCCGCACCGTCCTGAGCGATCCCTGCCCCCTAGTGAAAGTAGATCGGGTTGGTGTAGGCGTAGGCATAATTGTTCTCGCCCTCCACGTACACGATCGCCCACTTCTTACCCCGGATATCGAGGGCCAGACTGTCCTTGATATGCATCACATGATCGTAGCGTTTATCAACCGCCAGCTCGCCGTCGACCACAACCATTAATCTGCTCAGGGGTTTGTGGGAGACAATATCCAGCTCCAGCGTATTCTGCGCCTGTGGCAGCGCCGTTTCCCCGGGCATGGCACCGTTGATTTGCGCCAGCAGAAGTGGACCACTGGTGACAAAACTGTGCGCCATGTTCTGCGCCAGTTTCTCGGTGGTCAGTTCGCCCCCGGTGTACACATAGGTTCTGGGCGAACCTCCCATCAGCGCGATGTCCTCCAGCTGGTTTTCCACGAAGTCCAGATGCTGGTACATCAGGGCACCGGGTACATCGTCGGTCAATGCGTAGGCGAGACCTTGCGGCAGGTAGGGGTGCAGGCCGAAAAATACCTCTTTCACGCCTTCACTGAGGCGGTTGTACCCCGCGATCTGCTCTGCCACTTTGGTGTCGTGTGTATCGCTGGAACCCAGCGAGGGAAACTTTGCACCGGTATTGAGCAGGCGATACCACTGGTGAAACACCCGCTCCATCGCTTCAAAGGGGTGTTCAGCCCTGGAGCCGAAGTAGTAGATCCCACCCTGCATAAAACCGGAGCCGCCATTCCAGCCCTCGGTTGCATCGAACTGGAGGACGGTCTCTTTGTGCCGCACCCAGTCCAGATTCATATCGCCCCAGGTACTGCTCGCGTTGTCTCCGAAGGCCTCATAGGCGCGCGAGCCGCCGTGGGGATGGTTAATGTTCTGGAATTGCCCCATTTCCCGCATTTCATGTGCGATACGGTGAATCGCGTCCAGCCGCTCTTCCAGCGGGTCATCGTGGCCGGGCGTTTCATGGTCGATATGCTCATATTCGCCCAGCGGATTCAGGGGCTCCCACACAATCATGTGACCAATTCGGGTGGTGACTTCGTCGCCACCCACCGTGTGGTAGGGGGCATGCCCCGCGTGCTCGAGCCCCATGTCGATGGCCGCCTGCCTGGCCACCGGGTTCTGGCCCACCACATTGTGATCCGTTTGCACCGACCAGTGGAGGCCCACGGCGGCATTGGCGCGAAGGAGGTCATCGATTGCGTCCTTGCCATCGGCAAAGGCGGAGTGCTGGTGAGGGTCCCCGGCGAACCAGCCCCTCTGTGTCATATCTACCAGCTGCACCAGATCGATATCCATGTTGATGGATTCACCGGCGTTCACACTGAAGTCGTGGAAAACGAATTCGAACTCGGGACCCTTGCTGACGAGCAACTGGTAGTCGCCGGGGGACAACGCCAGTTCAAAGCGGCCATCCAGTTCAGTGAATTCTGTAGTCACTACATCGACAAACCGCTCCTTGCGCGGCCGGTTATAGACACGGAGCATGGCGGTAGTGCCCTTCCCCGCCACGGTCACCACGCCGCCAATACCCTCATTAATGGACGGTGCCGAGGCAGTCGTGACCTTGCTGGCAAATTCGGTGGCATAGACCGGCGTCAGATCCTGATGCCTGAAGGCGGGAATCACCAGGAAAACGAGGGCGATGAACGCGACCACGAGCATCAGCGCGACGGCGGAAATTCTGATGAGAAGAGTCATGGATGCGGCTTTCTGCGGATTATTCTGAAGAGTCCAGCCGGCATTCTATGACGCCAATATGACAATCCGGCAACGCTTCCATGCCTGCATGGTGGATGTACGTGACAGAAAAAGTTGAGTCGGTCGATAAGCCGGGTTCTGTCGTGGACGATCATTCATCTGCGACAGGCGTCACCGCCTGCCTGTAGCGACCTACCCGAATCCACTGCGGGCCGCAGCGTATGGATTCCTATTTGGTCTTGCTCCGAGTGGGGTTTACCATCGCCGCGCCTGTTGCCAGCCGCGCGGTGCGCTCTTACCGCACCATTTCACCCTTACCGGGCCACCGAAGTAGCCAGGCGGTATCCTTTCTGTTGCACTTTCCGTAGGCTCGCGCCCCCCAGGCGTTACCTGGCACCCTGCCCTATGGAGCCCGGACTTTCCTCCCCGCCCGCAGCCGAAGCTGACGGCGAAGCGATCGCCTGACCGACTCGGCGGCAAGACTACGCGGGGCGCCGGGGCAAGGCAAGCGCTATCGTCGGCATTTCAATCCTGCTGCAACAGGAAGTCATAGAGCTGCTTTTTGCGCAGCCCGGTGAGATCGGCCACCACCGCCGCCGCCCGCTTTGGCGGCAGCTCTTGCGCCAACCGGCGCAGCAGCCGGGCGCTGTCGGCATCGATGGTCTCCACCCGGTCGCGCTGCCCGGCCACCACCAGCACGATCTCGCCGCGCTGCTGATTGCTGTCGGCGGCCACAAAGGTCTGCAGGTCGGCCAGCGGCGCCCGGCGCAGGGTTTCGAAGGCCTTGGTGAGTTCCCGCGCCAGCAGTGCCTCGCGCTCTGCACCAAAGGCTTCGACCATATCCGCCAGGCATTCCAGCACCCGGTGCGGTGCCTCGTAGAACACCAGGGTTTCCGGACGCTGGGCCAATTCCGCCAGCCGGCCCTGACGGGCAGTCGCCTTGCCCGGCAGGAAGCCCTCGAACAGGAAGCGGTCGGTGGGCAGGCCCGAGGCCGACAGAGCCGCCACAGCGGCGCAGGGACCCGGCACCGGAAACACCACCAGCCCCGCCTCCTGGGCGTCGCGTACCAGGCGATAGCCGGGGTCGGAAATCAGCGGAGTGCCGGCATCGGATACCAGCGCCACCACGCCCCCGCCGGTGACACAGTCCAGAATGCGCCGCCCGGCGCGCGCGTCGGAGTGGTCGTGATAGGCCAGCACCTGGTTGTCGATGTTGAATTTCGCCAGCAGGTTACGGGTCGTCCGGGTGTCTTCGGCCGCCACCAGATCGGCCGCCGCCAGTACCTCGAGGGCGCGGCGGCTGATGTCCCCGAGGTTGCCGATGGGGGTTGCCACCACGTACAGTCCGGAATCCAGTTTCACTCGCCAACCTTACCCTTGCGCGCAATCACTCTATAATGGCCAGCACCGCGCCAGTTCCGCGGTGCCGAGAAAGTAGCGAAGGATAGCATGAGAGATTACCCGACACGTCGCCACCGCCCCCTCGCCGGCCTGCTGCTGGCCGCCGCCCTGTTATTGCAGGCCTGCGCTGAGACCCCGGTGCAGGAGCGCCCGGACGACCTGCCCGAGCCGCCCGACAGTGCAGCGGAAACCAGCCTGCCCAAGGAAGCCGCGGCGGATCGCTCACTGCCCGACAGCGTCTACGCCCCGGCCTTCGCCCGGGCTGAGGCACAGTTGGCACGGCAGGACTGGATGCAGGCCGAGCGCAGCCTTGTGGACATAACTGCGCCGCTCAACCACAACGACGAGGCCTACCTGCGCTATCTGCAGGCGCGCATTGCCTGGCAGCGCGGCCGGCCCGAACAGGCCCGCGCCAGGCTGCAGGACTATCCGGCGGCGGACACCGCCCTCGCCCTCTCCGACAGGATCATCAGCTTTCAGCGCCAGTTGAGCGCCGCCGCTGGCAACTACCTGGACAGCGCCCGCATGGGCAGCCGGTTGCTGAGCGCCGATCCGCAGCAACCCGGTGCCCGGTCTCTCAAGGCCAGTATCTGGCGCGACCTGGAGCGAGTGCCGGCGGAGCAACTGGCCGCCGCCAGCGGCCAGGCTGACAGCGACTGGCAGGCATGGCTGGATCTTGCGCGCCTAACCGCCAATGCCAGCAGCCCTTCCGCGCTGGAGAGTGGGCTGCGCCAGTGGCGCGACGAGCATTCCCAGCACCCCGCCGCGTCCCCCCTGCCGGGCGGCCTGGGTGCGCTGCTGGACAAACCTCTGAACACACAGACCGTGGCGCTGCTGCTGCCCCTCAGCGGCCGCCTGGCCCCAGCCGCAAGGGCGGTACAAGACGGCTATCTGGCCGCCTACTACCGATCCGCCGCCTCCGGCGCGCCAGAACACGAGCTGCTGGTGCTGGACACCAGCGCCTACCCCGACGCGGTGAGCGCCTACCAGGACGCGGTGCGCCAGGGCGCGACCATGGTGGTCGGGCCGCTCAGCAAACAGGCGGTGAGCGCGGTCGGCCAGATGCCCGATCGGCCGGTACCGGTACTGGCCCTGAACCGCAGCGACGACCCCCTGCCCCCGGGGCCGACAGCACTGGTGCAACTCTCGCTGTCTCCGGAGGACGAAGTGGACACCCTCGCCACCCAGGCCTGGAACGGCGGTGCCCGCCGCGCCCTGATCGTGCGCCCGGCCGGCGAGTGGGGCGACAAGCTCAATGACACCCTGCAGCAGCACTGGCAGGCGCTGGGCGGGGATATTGTCAGCGCCATAACCTACGCCAGCGCAGAGGCTTACTCCGACACCATCAAACAGGCCCTGCAGCTCGACGCCAGCGAGGCCCGGGCGCGCCAGGTCCGCGCCATGCTGGCCACCAATATCGAGACAAGCGCTCGCCGGCGCCAGGACATCGACGCCATCTTCCTGCTGGCCGGCAGTCCCGACGAGGCCCGTGCCATCAAGCCCCTGCTGGCCTTCCACTACGCGGGGGATATCCCGGTCTACGCACCGTCGGCGGTGTACAGCGGCATCCCCGGGCGCGGTGACAGCGACCTCAACGGTATTATTCTCGCCGAACTGCCGTGGCTACTCGGGGCCGACCCGGGCCTGCGGGTGGCGATCGCCGCCGGTGACACCGGCAGCGACAGCTACACCCGGCTGAACGCCCTCGGCGCCGATGCCTTCCTGCTGCAGAGCCGCTTTGCCCAGTTGCAGGCGGGGGCCGATGCCCTGCTGCGGGGCAGCACCGGCCTGCTCAGCATGGATCCGCAACTGCGCATCCGCCGCGAGCCACAGGCGGCCACATTTGATGGCGGCCGACTGAAGCCGCGCTGACTATACTGGCGGCCTGCCATTGAGGAGGCCGTCACGCTGACTACCGCCGACGATCCGCACGAGAACCGCGCCGCCGAATACCTGCAGCAACAGGGGCTGCGCCTGGTGGGGCGCAATATCCGCTACCGCGGAGGTGAACTGGATATCGTCGCCCTCGACGGCGATACCCTGGTGTTCGTGGAGGTGCGAGCCCGCAGCAATCCGCGCTATGCCGGGGCCGCCGCTTCCGTCGACCGGCGCAAGCAGCGCAAACTGCAGCTGGCCGCCAGCCTGTTCCTGCGCTCCCAGCCCCGCTGGCGCAATTACCCCTGCCGATTTGACGTTATCGCCTTCGAGCCGCGACAATCATCGCCGGCGCCGGACCCTCTGTGGATTCGGTCCGCATTCACTGCCTGAGCCACACCACTCCGGGAACATCGCATGGATCACTATGAACTGCTGGCCGCCAACTGCCAGGGCACCATTGAAGCACTGGCCATGGCGGTGGACCCGGCCGCGCCCGCCCTTGCCACCGGCGCCGAACTGATGGTGGCCGCCATGCTCAACGAGCGCAAAATCCTGGCCTGCGGCAGCGGCCCCGACGCCGCCCTCGCGCAACTGTTCGCCATCAACCTGCTGGGGCACTTCCAGCAGGAGCGCCCCGCCCTGCCAGCCCTGGCCCTGGCCAGCGATGGCGGCGTGGTCGGAGCGATCGCCAGTGCCGATGGCAGTGATGAAATCTACGCCCGCCAGGTGCTGGCCCTGGGGCAGAGCGGCGATGTGCTGCTGTGCATTGCCAGCGCTGGCCTCAACGGGCAGTTGCAGCGCGCCCTGGAAAGCGCCCGCGAGCGGAACATGGCTATCGCCCTGCTGTCGAACGGCGTGGACGAGCGCATCCCCGCCCTGCTCAGCGCAGGGGATGCGGCCATCGCCCTGGACCGGATTGCACCGTCCCGCGCGCTGGAGCGCCACGCCGTGCTGCTCCAGAATCTTTGCGAATTCATTGACCACGCCCTGTTCGGCGGTTTTACAGGACACTGACTCCATGCGTTATCTCTTCGCCCCCCTCCTTGTCGCCAGTCTCTCCCTGTCGGGCTGCGGCAGCATGCTCGCCACCATGAAGTCCAATCCCATTGAGGACGAACCGGTGGAACGCACCATGGGCCGGCAACTGGAAGACGAAGCCGTCGAAACCAAGGCCACGGTCAATATCCGCGCCTCGGACGCGCGCTTTGAGCAGGCCCACCTGGTCATCGTCAGCTACAACGGATTCGTGCTGCTGGCCGGGCAGGTCGCCAGCGAAGAATTGAAAAACAAGGCGTCTGATGTGGTACGCAAGATTCGCGGGGTACGCCGCATCTACAACGAACTGGAGGTGGCCGCGGCCAGTTCCGGCATGACGCGCACCGCAGACGCCTGGATTACCGCGAAGGTCAAATCCTGGCTGATCGGACACTCCAGTACACCCGGCATGCGCACCAAGGTCGTGACCGAAAACGGCGTGGTCTATCTGATGGGCATGGCCACCCAGGCCGAGGCCGACCGGGTGACCGATGTGGCCGCCGGCCTGTCCGGCGTGCAGCGTGTGGTAAGGCTGTTTGAGATTGTGTCGGGCTGAAACGGAGTGACCGCCGCTGCGTGCTTCTATCCAGGATGGATCCCTGCCTGAAGCGGCAGGGATGACCGCCACTGCGTGGCGGTCACTTCACGATCTTGAGGGAGGGGCGGCCTTCGGGCTTGTCGGGGCCGTTATCCGGCGGAAGGTCGGGGTCGTCGTCAGGGCCATTCGGCCCCTCTTCCGCCTCGAACACCATGCCCTGGCCATTTTCCCGGGCATAGATACCCACCACGGCATTCACCGGTACGCGGATGTCGGTTGGCACGCCGCCAAAGCGGCCGTTGAAGTAGACCAGGTCGTTGGCGATGTTGAGGTCTATCACCGCACTCGGTGAAATGTTCAACACGATCTGGCCGTCTTTCACATACTGGCGCGGCACCTCGACACCGCGGATCGAGGCGTCCACCAGCAGATACGGTGTGCAGCCGTTGTCCACGATCCACTCGTAGAGGGCGCGCATGATATAGGGACGACTGGGCGTCATAGAAGCTACTCCGCAGACCGCAGCCTCAGGTGCGCATCTCCCGTTCCTGTTCGGTCAGGCTCTCCTGGAAGGATTCGCGATTGAACAGGGCATCCATGTAGGTCAGCAGCGGCTTGGACTGCTTGCTGGAACGAATATCCACACCCAGTGATGGCAGGCGCCACAGGATGGGGGCAATACAGCAATCAACCAGGGTGAACTCTTCACTCATGAAGAAGGGCTTCTCGGCGAAGATGGGAGCGATACCCATGATGCTCTCGCGCAGTTCCTTGGTGGACTTGCTGACCACATTGTCGCTGCGGGAGTTCTGGATGGAGTCGACCAGTGCGCACCAGTCCTTCTCGATACGGTGCATGAAGAGGCGGCTTTCGGCGCGGGCAACCGGGTACACCGGCAGCAGCGGCGGATGGGGGAAGCGCTCGTCCAGGTACTCCATGATGACACGGGATTCCCACAGCACCAGGTCGCGATCCATCAGGGTGGGCAGGGAGTTGTCCGGGTTGACGTCCGCCAGCTCCGCGGGGGGATGGTTGCCTTCCGCTTCGACCAGGTCGACGGTCACGCCCTTTTCAGCCAGCACGATACGTACGCGGTGACTGTAATGACTGCTGCTGTCGGAGAATAAGGTCATGGAAGACCGCTTTGCCACTACGCCCATCAGGGATTCCTCAGGTTTTCAGAAATGCATTGCTGCCCGCGCCGCCGTCAAAGACATCCGGCGCGGGCAGCGGCCCTTGCGGGCTGTCAGTGTACGTCTTTCCAGTACTCGCGGTTGAGCAGCCAGGTGAAGACAAAAAACAGGGTGATAAACAGCAACACAAATGTGCCGATCCGCTTGCGGTCGCTGGCTATCGGTTCGGCCGTGTAGGCCAGAAAATTGGTCAGGTCGTACATGGCGCCGTCAAATTCCTCCGGCGTCATGCTGCCCTCTTCAGTCACCACCAGGCGACCGCAGGGCTCTTCCATAATATCAGCGCCGGTCAGGGGGTCGCGCTTGACCCCGCCATTGGCGGCTTTCACCGGGCCCATGGCACATTCCTGCATGCCCTGCAGCTCCAGCAGGACGTGGGGCATGCCCACATCCTTGAAGACTTTGTTGTTCACCCCCCAGGGGCGACTGTCGTCCTTGTAGAAGGTGCGGAGATAGGTGTACAGCCACTCGGGCTGGCGCGCGCGGGAGACCAGTGTCAGATCGGGGGGCGCCGCGCCGAACCAGACCTTGGCGTCATCCTTGGACATGGCATTGTGCATCAGCGAACCAATCTTCACCGAGGGGTCGAAGATCAGGTTCGCCTCCATCAGGTCGACCGGAATGCCGAGATCATCAGCCACCCGGTTGTAGCGCGAGTACTGCAGGGAATGACACCCCATGCAGTAGTTCATATACAGTTTGGCACCGTTCTGCAGGGAGGCCTTGTCAGAAGGATCGGCAGTGAACTCGTCACAGGGGATACTGCCGCAGGCGTGGGCGGATTCAGCGCCCACCGCCTTCAATGGCAGGATGGTCAGGGTCAGGATCACTGCCAGTACACCCATGCTGCGCCAGAAGCCCATACCGCCATCCATGGTCACCCGCTCGGGCACCGGTTTGGTCTTGTCCATGGAGGACCAGATCGGCATCAGCAGGAAGAAGGCGAAGTAGAAGACGGAGCAGATTTGCGCCAGCAGGGTGCGCGCCTCGGTCGGCGCCTTCACGCCCAGCACACCGAGGATCAGGAAGCTGGCAACGAACAGTACCAGCATGACCTTGGTGATATTGCCGCGATAGCGCCAGGACTTGACCGGGCTGCGATCCAGCCAGGGCAGGATAAAGGGAATGGCAACGGAAGCGGCAAAGGCAATGAAGCCCCAGAACTTGTCCGGCACTGCGCGCAGCACCGAGTAGAACGGGGTGAAGTACCACACCGGGGCGATGTGCTCCGGGGTCTTCAGGCCGTTGGCCTCTTCGAAATTGGCAAACTCGAGGAAATAGCCGCCCATTTCCGGCATGAAGAAGATCACGCCACAGAAAATGAACAGGAACACGGCGATGGCCTGCAGGTCGTGCACCGAGTAGTAGGGGTGGAAGGCAATACCGTCCAGCGGCACGCCATCGGGCCCCTTGTGCTTCTTGATCTCGACGCCGTCGGGGTTGTTGGACCCCACTTCGTGCAACGCCAGCAGGTGCAGCACGACCAGCGCCAGCAGCACGATGGGCAGGGCCACCACGTGCAGGGCGAAGAAGCGGTTCAGGGTGGCACCGGAAATCAGGAAGTCGCCGCGAATCCAGGTCACCAGGTCTTCACCCACCACCGGAATTGCGCCGAACAGCGAGATGATCACCTGTGCGCCCCAGTAGGACATCTGCCCCCAGGGCAGCACATAGCCCACGAAGGCTTCGGCCATCAGCACCACGAAGATGAGCATGCCGAAGATCCAGATCAGTTCCCGCGGCTTTTTGTAGGAGCCGTAAAGGAGTGCCCGGAACATGTGCAGGTAAACCACCACGAAGAAGGCCGAGGCCCCGGTGGAGTGCATGTAGCGCAGAATCCAGCCGTAGTCGACATCGCGCATGATGTATTCGACCGAGGCGAAGGCGCCCTCGGCGCTGGGATTGAAGCTCATGGTGAGCCAGATGCCGGTCAGCAGCTGGTTGACCAGCACCAGCAGCGACAGCACACCGAAGAAATACCAGAAATTGAAGTTCTTGGGCGCGTAGTACTTGCCCATGTGGGTGTTCCAGGCGCGCATGATGGGCAGACGCTCGTCGACCCAGTCCCGTACCCCGATCAGCATATTAATCATCAGGCAGCCTCCGCATCCACGCCAATTACCAGAACGTTCTCGCTTTCATACGAGTACGGAGGAACCTCAAGGTTGGCCGAAGCCGGCACGCCGGAATACACCCGACCCGCCAGGTCAAACTTGGAGCCGTGACAGGGGCAGAAGAAGCCGCCCATCCAGGAATCGCCGCCGAGGTCCGCAGCGCCCACTTCCGGGCGGTACTTCGGCGCGCAACCCAGGTGGGTGCAGAGGCCGACAGCGACAAAGATTTCCGGGCGAATTGCGCGCCCCTCGCCGGTGATGTAGGCCGGCTGCGAGGAAATTTCAGACTGGGGATCTTTCAGATTGCCATCCAGGCCGGGCAGGGCCTCGAGCATTTCGGGGGTACGATGCACCACATAGACCGGCTTGCCGCGCCATTCGACCACGACCATCTGGCCCGGCTCAAGCTTGCCAATATCGGCCTTGACCGGCGCACCGGCCGCCTTGGCCTTGGCCGAGGGATTCCACGACCCCAGGAACGGAACCGCGATTCCCACCGCGCCGGCCACACCCACCGCACTGGTGGCCGCCGTCAAAAAGCGCCTCCTGCCGGTGTTCACGCCATCGCCACTCATCCTTTTCTCCCCTTATTGTCGGTCCGCTGACAGAGGCTGTCAGACTACCGGGACCACTTTGCGAAAAATGCTGCAAATAGTAATGACTTTAGCCCAAAGTGACAAGGAGAACGCTTTGATTTTGCAGCGTTTTCCGCCCTCTCGGAGGCCTTCTGAAGCGGCTTTTGGAACAGCGGGGAAATACAGAAAACGCCCACCTGGAACCAGGATGGGCGTTCTCGGGACTTTCCGGCAGCACCCACAGGAGCGCGCCGGAATGAATCAGCGCTTGGAGTACTGAGGACGCTTGCGCGCTTTGCGCAGGCCGACCTTCTTACGCTCTACCGCACGGGCGTCGCGGGTCACGTAACCAGCGCCGCGCAGGGTGCCACGCAGTGATTCGTCGTATTCCATCAGGGCGCGGGTGATGCCGTGACGGATGGCACCGGCCTGACCGAAGCTGCCGCCGCCGGCGACAGTGACATTGATGTCGAACTTCTCGACCAGCTCGACAAGCTCCAGCGGCTGACGCACGATCATGCGCGCTACTTCACGGCCGAAGTAAACATCCAGCGGACGCTTGTTGACAGTAATGTTGCCGGCACCGCTTTGCAGAAACACACGCGCGGTGGAGGTCTTGCGACGACCGGTTCCGTAGTATTGGGTAGCTGACATAAGTGGCTTCCGTTAGATATTCAGTTCTTGCGGCTGCTGTGCGGCGTGGGGATGCTCGGCACCCGCATACACCTTCAGCTTCTTGAACATGGCGCGGCCCAGCGGGTTGCGCGGCAACATGCCCTTGACCGCACCCTGGAGTACCCGCTCGGGAGCCTTGTCGATCAGCTTTTCAAAAGAGATCGATTTCAGGCCGCCCGGGTAACCGGTGTGGGAGTGGTACATCTTGTCTTTCGCCTTGGCACCGGTGACACGCACTTTCTCGGCGTTGATCACGACGATGTAATCGCCGGTGTCCACATGCGGGGTGTATTCGGGCTTGTGCTTGCCACGCAGACGGTGTGCGATTTCACTGGCAAGGCGGCCCAGAGTCTTGTCAGACGCGTCGACCACGAACCAATCGTGGGTCACATCTTCAGCTTTGGCGCTAAAAGTTTTCATCAATGACTGCCTCTTGGAGGGCTCCAATTTCAAGGACGCGAATACTACTTAATGCGCATACCCATTTCAAGCGGAAAACCAAAAGAAAATTCGGCACTTAGTTCCACCGGCAGCCGCCCCCTGACCGGCGCCCCGGCAGCCCCGCCAAAGCCATCACTGGACCCGCCCCCTGCGGCGCCTCAAGGGCGGTGTTCCCGCCCCAGGTACTCGGTGGACTGCATCTCCTGCAGGCGCGATACCGTGCGCTGGAATTCGAACTCGAGCCGGCCGCCGGCGTACAGCTCCAGCAGCGGCCGGTCCGCCGCCAGCACCAGCTTGACGTTGCGGTCGTAGAACTCGTCGACCAGGTTCACAAAGCGCCGCGCCGCGTCGTCATTGGCCCGCCCCATGGCCGGCACCCCGGAAATCAGTACCGCCTGGAAGTCCCGGGCCAGCTCGATGTAGTCGTTTTGCGAGCGCGGGCCGTCACAGAGTTCGACAAAGTCGAACCAGGCGACGTCATCCGCCAGGCAGCGGCAGGTGATATAGCGGCCGTTGACCTGGATGCGCTCCCAGTGCTTGCCCGGCTCCGGCGCCAGCTGCTCGAAACTCTGGCGCAGGCTGGTGTCGGCCGCCTCGTCCAGGGGGTAGTGGTAGAGCTCGGCCTGCTGCAGGGTGCGCAGGCGGTAGTCCACCCCCGAATCGACGTTGACCACCTCGGTGTAGCGCTCGATCAGGGCGATGGCCGGCAGGAAGCGCTGGCGCTGCAAACCATTCTCATACAGTTTCGAGGGCACGATATTGGAGGTTGCCACCAGGCTCACGCCGCGGGCGAACAGCGCCTGCATCAACCCGCCGAGGATCATCGCATCGGCGATGTCGGTGACAAAGAATTCATCGAAGCAAATCACACTCGTTTCGCTGGCCAGGCGATCCGCCACATGCTCCAGCGGATTTTTCTCGCCGTCGAGATCTTTCAGATCGGCGTGCACGCGCTGCATGAAACGGTGGAAATGCACGCGCAGCTTGTCCTCGAAGGGCAGGCAATCGTAGAAGGTATCCACCAGGTAGGTTTTGCCGCGCCCCACCCCGCCCCAGAAATAGATCCCCTTTTCCGGTTCCGGCTGCTCCCGCTTCAGGCGCCGCCACAGCCCCCCGAGGCCAGCCGCTTCCCGGCGTCGCGCCAGCAGGCGCATGTACAGGTCCTGCAGCTTGATGACCGCCTGCTCCTGGGCCGCATCGTAGGAGAACCCCTCGCGTTTCAGGTCGTGCTGGTAGCGTTGCAGGGGGCTGGAGGACGAATGGGTCAAGGCGGAAGGCTCGCGCAGTGCTGGCGGGTGGTTCAGGAAAGCGGCCAACTTTACCCAGCGACCGCGCGGAAGGCAATCCACAGGGCGCCGCCCACTTTAGTCGGGCCTTGATTCGGGTATACTGGCCAGCCTGTTGTACCTGGCCAGTGAGGAATTACCGCGTGTATAGCTTAACCATCGTCGTCGCTTCGGCCGTCGTCAGCCTGCTTGTCGGGCTGGGGCTCGGGTTGCTGGCGGGCCGCCGCAGCTCCGCCGAGGGCAAAAAGTCCCGCGAAGTGGAACGCAAACTGGATCAGGTAATCCAGGACAAGCGTGCCTATGAAGACGAAGTGGTTGAGCATTTTTCCAAGACGGCCAAGCTGCTCAACAACCTGACCGACAGCTACCGCGACGTGCACAACCACCTGGCCACCGGCGCCGCCACCCTGTGTCAGGGCCAGGGCCCGATTTCCCTGGAGCGGCTGCAGAGCGCCGGCGACGACGCCGAAATCCCTCCCCACCTGGCCAACATCCAGCCACCGCTGGACTATGCGCCGAAGTCATCCCCCGAAGAAAAAGGCATGCTGAACGAAGAGTTCGGCCTCGAGCGGGTCAAGCGCGAGAAAGCCGAGAGCGAGGCAGAAGGCAAGTCCTGACCCCGCGGCGCGGCCGGCCGGACAACCCAATCTCAGACCGGGTTTTCGATGTCGATAAAGCGGTGCTGCAGGTCGAAGCGCTCCGCCATGCTCTCACCCACCGCCTGCACCCCGTAGCGCTCGGTGGCGTGGTGGCCGGCGGCGATAAAGTCGATGCCCTCCTCACGCGCCGTGTGAACCGTCTGTTCTGAGGCCTCACCGGTGATGTACAGGTCGGCCCGGACCGCCAGCGCGGCATCGATGTAGCCCTGGGCCGCCCCGGTACACCAGGCCACCCGCTGCACTTCGCGCTCGCGGTCGCCGATATGCAGCGGCTCGCGCCCGGCCAGCTCGCGCAGGCGATCGACAAAGTCGCCCGCGCTCAGCGGCTCGTCCAGGGTCGCCACGCTGCCCACACCTTCGCCACCGGGGTGCAGCGGTTCGCTCTCCTCAATGCCCAGCAAGCGCCCGAGACAGGCGTTGTTGCCCAGCTCCGGGTGGGCATCCAGCGGCAGATGGTAGGCCAGCAGGCTGACATCCGCCCCCAGTAGCGCAGCGAGGCGGCGTCGCTTCATGCCCGTGACCACCGGGGCTTCGCCCTTCCAGAAGTAGCCGTGATGGACCAGGATGGCATCCGCCCGCCAGTCGATGGCCGCGTCTACCAGCGCCTGGCTGGCCGTCACCCCGGTAACCAGACGCCGCACCTGGGGCCGCCCCTCCACCTGCAGGCCGTTGGGACAGTAGTCGTGAAACTGGCGCGGCTGCAGCAGGCGATCCAGCTCCTGTTGAAGTTCCCGCAGACTGACTGGCATAAAGCGCTCTCTCCCTTTCCGATATCGAACCCACTGCCCCGACAGGACAGTGCAGGGGCGCATCATATACAATGCGGCCGCTGACCACACACGCGGACACCATGAAAGACACCCTGAAATTCATCACCTGGCCTGCCCTGGCCGGCCTGTTCGCGGCCCTGCTGTTCCTCGACCGCTACGTGCTTCCACCCCGGCACAGTGAACCGCTGGCGCCGGAATCGGTCAGCTACGCCCTTGCAGTGCGCAATGCCAGCCCCGCAGTGGTCAATATCTACACCGCCCGGCTGGTGCCGGAACAGCGCCGCCCGCGCATCGAGGACCTGTTTTCAAACCGCTTCAACCCGCCCCGGGAACAGCGTCAGCGCATCGAGCAGTCCCTCGGCTCCGGCGTCATCATGACCGAGGAGGGACACATCCTCACCAATAACCACGTGATCAGCCAGGTGGACGCCATCCAGGTGCTGCTGCACGACGGCCGCCTGGCCAAGGCCCGGGTGATCGGCACTGACCCGGCCACCGACCTGGCCGTACTGAAGATCGACCTGCCCCATCTGCAGCCGGTGGAACTCGGCAACTCGGAAGACACCCGGGTTGGCGATGTGGTACTGGCTATCGGCAACCCGCTGGGCTTCGGCAACTCGGTCACCCAGGGTATTGTCTCGGCCCTCGGCCGCTACGGCCTGCAGCGCAATACCTACGAAGACTACATCCAGACCGACGCCATCATTCACCTGGGCAATTCCGGTGGCGCCCTGGTCGATACCCAGGGCCGCCTGCTCGGCATCAACACCCTGATCTACACGGCCGGCGACCAGGGTCGCGCCGCCTCCCCCACCGGCATCGGTATCAGCCTGGCGATCCCGGTGAATCTGGCGGTGTTCGTAATGCAGGATCTGATCGACTACGGCGAGGTGATCCGCGGCTGGCTGGGCGTGAGTGTGGAACCGGTGCGACGCATCGACAATGGCACTCCCACGGGGCAGGCGCTGCTGGTGTCAGCCATCACGGAGGACAGCCCGGCACAGAAGGCGGGTGTGAGGCTGGGGGATGTAATCACGCACATCGACGGCGAACCGATCCAGGACGGCCGCCAGACGATGCACCATATTGCGATGCTGCGGCCGGGGGACAATATCGATGTGACGGTGCAGCGGGAGACGCAGTCGCTGGATTTGCACGCGGTGGTGGGGACGCTGAGGCAGTCACCGACGATTTGACCTTAGTTCGCCTGTGCCTGTCGCGGCTTCTTTTGCTCTGTAGTTGGCGGCCCTTTGGACCGCTGCATCGCCGCCGGCGGGGGAAAGTCTTTTGCTGCATTCCGGGACGATCGGCTGTGCCTTCCCTGGGGGATTCTTTACCTCGTTAGTTGCTGCCGGCTTCGTTGTGACTTCTGTGTGCACAGAATTCTTGGCACGCTGATCGTTCTGAAGTTCGGCAGTGCCCTTCGCGAGGCCGGGTGACTTCGTAAGTGTGGACCGAGCTCACAGCCGCCGCCCTCCAAGTCCGCAAAAGGCTTTCCCCCACCGACGTCAATGCGGGTGCCAGCGGGAGGCTGGGAGCTTTGGATGGAGAGATGGCAGGGCTTGGCGAAACTGGCTGAATTAGCGGGTTCAGCGGTTCAGCAAGTTCAACAATCATCATATCAAAGCACCCATGGTGCGGTTTCCCCGCCGCGTTGACGGTGAGCAGGGGAGTTCTTTTACGGACTTGGAGGGCGGCGGCTGTGAGCGCGGTCTGCCCTTACAGCGTCACCAGCCCCCGCGAAGGGCACTACCGAACTTCAGAAGTATCAACGTGCCCAAAATCCTGTGCACACAGAGGTCACAACGAAGCCGGCTGCAACTAGCGAGGAAAAGATCACCCAAGGAAAGCACAGCCGATCGTCCCGGAATGGAGTAAAAGAAGCTCCCCTGATCGCCGGCGACGCAGCGGCCGCAAGGCCGCCCGGAATGGAGCAAAAGAAGCTCCCCTGATCGCCAACGACGCGGCAGCCACAAGGCCGCCGAAAAAACTACTCCTCCAGCCGCATCTCCGCACTACGCGCATGGGCCGTCAACTGCTCACCACGCGCCAGCACCGACGCCACCCTGCCCAGCTCCTGCACCCCTTCCGGCGAACAGTGGATCACCGAACTGCGCTTCTGGAAATCGTAGACCCCAAGCGGCGACGAAAAGCGCGCAGTGCCCGACGTGGGCAGAACATGATTGGGCCCGGCGCAGTAGTCGCCGAGGGACTCCGTCGTATAGCGCCCCATGAAAATCGCGCCGGCATTGGTGATAGAAGGCAGCAGGGCGTCCGGGTCCGCCACCGACAGCTCCAGATGTTCCGGCGCCAGGCGGTTGCTGATATCGACAGCCTCTGCCAGATCGCGGGTGAGAATCATCGCACCGCGCCCCTGCAGCGAAGCGCGAATAATATCGGCCCGTTCCATCGTCGGTAGCAGGCGCTCGATACTCCCCGCCACCGCGTCCAGGTAGGCCGCATCCGGGCAGAGCAGGATGGACTGGGCGTTCTCGTCGTGCTCCGCCTGGGAGAACAGGTCCATCGCCACCCAGTCGGGATCGGTTGAAGCATCGCCAATCACGAGTATTTCCGAAGGGCCGGCAATCATGTCGATACCGACCTTGCCGAACACCATGCGCTTGGCGGTGGCGACGAAGATATTGCCGGGGCCGACGATTTTGTCCACGGCCGGTACTGTCTCGGTGCCGTAGGCCAGCGCCGCCACGGCCTGTGCACCGCCGATGGTGAACACACGATCGACCCCGGCGATGGCCGCGGCAGCCAGTACCAGGTCATTGAGCTCGCCGTCCGGGGCCGGCACTACCATGATGATTTCAGCGACGCCGGCAACTTTGGCCGGCATGGCGTTCATCAGCACCGACGATGGATAGCTGGCCTTGCCACCGGGGACGTAAATGCCCGCACGCGCCAGCGGTGTAATCTGCTGGCCGAGGCGGTTGCCGTGTGCGTCGCGGTAATCCCAGCTGTCCTGCTTCTGGTGCTGGTGATAGCTCCGCACCCGTTCGGCGGCGGTCTCCAGCGCCTGGCGCTGGACCGGGTCGATACTCTCCAGAGCGCGCTGCAAGCGCGCCCGGGGCACCTCCAGCTCGGCGGCGCCTGCCAGCTGGCGGCGGTCAAAACGGGCGGTGTATTCGAGCAGTGCCGCATCGCCACGCTGGCGCACCGCGGCAATGATCTCCACGACAGTGGCATTGACGTCGGCATCGAGGGATTCCTCCCAGGCGGTCAACTGCGCCAGGGCGGCGTCAAAGTCGGGCTGGCGGGCGTCGAGGCGGCGCATCAGGCGGCTCTGGCCGCCACCGCGGCGGCAATCCTGTCGACAACTTTCTGGATGGGGCCATGCTGGGCGCGCATGGCGGCCTTGTTCACTACCAGGCGGGAACTGATGGAGGCGATCTCCTCCAGCGGCTCCATGCCGTTGGCGCGCAGGGTATTGCCGGTGTCGACAATATCGACAATGAGGTCCGCCAGATCCATCATCGGCGCCAGCTCCATGGCGCCGTAGAGTTTGATGACCTCGGCGTGCAGGCCCTGGCGGGCGAAGTGGCGGCGAGCCACATTGACGAACTTGGTGGCTACCCGCACCCGCGCACCGCCGCGCTGCCAGCCCACCGGACCCGCGGTCATCAGGCGACAGCGGGCGATGTTGAGATCCAGCGGTTCATAGAGACCATCGGCACCCTGCTCCAGCAGGATGTCCTTGCCCACCACACCGAGGTCGGCGGCGCCGTGACGCACATACGTGGGCACATCGGTGCCGCGAATAATCACCAGTTGCAGGCCGGGAACGGTGGTTTCGAACACCAGCTTGCGGCTGGCGGACACATCCTCCAGCGGCTCGATGCCCGCCTGTGCCAGCAGCGGCAGGGTTTCCTTGAGGATGCGGCCCTTGGTCAGCGCCAGGGTCAGGGGTCTGCTCATCGGTGGCCTCGACCTCGCTCGTCAGCCCGGCAGCCGGCGAATATCGGCGCCGAGCTGCTGGAGTTTCTCTTCAATACACTCGTAACCGCGATCGATGTGGTAGATGCGGTCCACCGGGGTCTCGCCACTGGCGACCAGCCCGGCAATCACCAGGCTGGCTGAGGCGCGCAGGTCGGAGGCCATCACCGGCGCACCCTCAAGGCGCTCCTGCCCGGTAATGATGGCGGTGTTGCCCTCGATCACAATGTGGGCGCCCATGCGATTCATCTCGTGAGTCTGGATCAGGCGATTCTCGAACACGGTTTCGGTGACCGTACTGGTGCCATCCGCCACCGCGTTCATGGCAGTGAACTGAGCCTGCATGTCGGTGGGAAAACCCGGGTAGGGGGCGGTTTTGATATTCACTGCCTTCGGCCGCCGTCCCTCCATATCGAGGCGGATCCAGTCCTCCCCCACTTCGATCACCGCGCCGGCATCCTCCAGCTTGTGCAGCACCGCCTCCAGGTACTCCGGGCAGGTGCCGCGCAGGCTGATGCTGCCGCGGGTGGCCGCGGCTGCTACCAGGTAGGTGCCGGTTTCGATGCGATCGGGCATCACGTCGTAGGTACAGCCGTGCAGCGACTCCACCCCGTCGATGACGATAGTGTCGGTGCCGTGGCCACTGATCTTCGCACCCATGGCGATCAGACACTGTGCCAGATCCACCACTTCCGGTTCCCGGGCAGCGTTCTCCAGCACCGTGCGCCCGTCCGCCAGAGCGGCGGCCATCAGCAGGTTCTCGGTGCCGCCCACGGTCACCGTCTCCATCAGGATGCGGGCCCCCTTCAGGCGCCCCTCGACCTCGGCGTTGATATAGCCGCCTTCCACGGAAATCTTCGCCCCCATGGCTTCCAGCCCCTTGAGGTGAATATCCACCGGCCGGCTGCCTATCGCACAGCCCCCGGGGAAGGAGACATGGGCGCGACCGAAGCGGGCCACCATCGGCCCCAGCACCAGAATCGAGGCGCGCATGGTCTTTACCAGCTCGTAGGGGGCCGAAAACTCGCTGATGGTATTGGCGTTGACTTCGATACTGAGCTTTTCGTCGACGGTCAGCTCCACCCCCATGCAGCCCAGCAGCTCGATCATCGTGGTGATGTCGTGCAGATGGGGCAGGTTGCGGATCGTGACCGGTTCGCTGGCCAGCAAGGTGGCGGCCAGAATGGGCAGGGCGGCGTTCTTGGCGCCGGAGATCCGCAGTTCCCCGTGCAGCGCACGACCGCCCCTGATGACTAATTTATCCACGCTAAAATCTCCCGATGGGGGTTGACCGGGCTCAGGCGAGGGAGCGCCACTGCTCGGGAGTAAAGGTCTTGATGTTTACGGCATGAATACTGCCGTCGGCAATCTGCTCGCTGAGTCCGGCGTAGACCAGCTGCTGGCGCTGGACCGGGCGCATGCCCTCAAAGACCTCGCCCACGACCAGGATGTCGTAGTGGTTGCCGGCCCCTTCGACTTGCACCTGGCAACCCTCAAGGTGGGCCTCCAGCAGGGTGGTAACGGTTGCGGCATCCATAACAAGCTCCAAAATAGAACGGCGCGCCAGCCCTGACGGCGGCACGCACGGAAAAAGCGGGCATTTTATCAGGCTGCGGCAAAACAGCCAGCACCTGTGTCAGGTGTCGATTTCCACCGCCGACCAGTTGTCGATGACTTTGTCCAGGTCGCCGTCGTAGCTGCGCGCCGAGCTCTGGAACTGGCTGCGGTAAATCTCCCCGAGATTGACGTTCTCTATGATCATGTTGCGCAGCTTCCAGCTGCCGTCCTTGTCGCGCCCCATCTGGTACAGCACCACGTAGGGCTGGGCCCCGTCTTTGTGGATCAGCTGCTGCACCGTCACGCGGCGCGCTTCGGGGTCGGGGTTGGAGGGTTGCGTCACTTCGATGCGCGAGCCGCCAAAGGCCAGCAGGCCTTTCCCGTAGGTACGCACCATGCCTTCGCGCATGCGCTCGGTGAAACGGTCCAGCTGGGACGCCAGCTGCTCGCGGCCGGCTTCGTCGAGGGAGCGATAGCGCTCGCTGGTGGCATAGGGGCCCATTACGCCGCGGGCAAAGCCGCGAAAATCCACCACCGGGTCCAGCAGTTCCTGGATTTGCTGGTAGTAGGCGTCGGACGCCTGGCCGCCGGCGCGGCGCGCATCGGCCACCGCGGTCATGACCGCCTCGGTGGTCTGGCCCACAACCTGGTGTGCGTTAGGGGCCTCTTCGGCATGGGTCATGGCAGCGCTGGCCACCAGGGCCAGCAGGGCTATCCCATGCATCAAAAACTGCTCAAGTCGCTTCACGTCCTTTGCTCCTGCACTGAATCTCTGTAGGGTATCGGCTTTGCGGTTATCTTTCAGGTTGTCTTTAAGGCTATCTTTAGGGCTATAGTGACTGCGCCCCCGGACCACCGGCCAACCTGTGTGCTGCGTACCCGTCAACGAGTATGACAGCGGCAGTGGCACCGGGGTTCAGCGCGGCGCACACTTTAACAGGAATTGAACCAACCCGATGCTACTGGCGTCCATTGCGATTCTGCTCGGCTTCATCATCCTTATCTGGAGCGCGGATCTGTTCGTGGCGGGCGCCGCCTCCATCGCCGAGAACCTCGGCCTGTCGCCGGCGCTGATCGGCCTCACCATTGTCTCCATCGGCACCTCTGCACCTGAAATCCTGGTGTCATTCACCGCGTCTTTCGCCGGCGCCGGGGAACTGGCCATCGGTAACGCCATCGGTTCCAACATCGCCAATATCGGCCTGGTGCTGGGGGTTACCCTGCTGGCGGTGCCGATGTTCGTCCACGCGGACTGTGTACGCAAGGAGCTGCCCGCCCTGCTGGCAGTGACCGCCGGCGTCGCGATACTGATCCTCGACGGCGAACTGTCGCGCCTGGACGGCGGATTGATGCTGGCTTCGCTGGCCCTCATCCTCTACCTGATGATGCGCAGACAGGGCCCCGAGAGCCCCCTGCTAGACACCAGTGACGAAGACCTGCCGCATTTCGCCATGGGCCGCGCCTGGCTCACTTTCATCCTCGGGCTGGCCCTGCTGATCGCCAGTTCCCGCATGCTGGTGTGGGGCGCCACCGAGGTCGCGCTGTTCCTGGGTGTGTCCAAGCTGGTGATCGGCCTCACCATCGTCGCCATCGGTACCAGCCTGCCGGAACTGGCCGCCACCATGGCCAGCTCCCTGCGCGGCCACACCGAGATCGCGGTCGGTAACGTGATCGGCTCCAACCTGTTCAACCTGCTGGCGGTGATGGCGATTCCGGGCATCATCCTGCCGGAGCAGCTGGATGCCCACGTCCTGACGCGGGACTACAGCAGCATGGCCGCGCTGACGGTGATCCTGGCCCTGACCCTGTTCCTGGGCCGGCGCCACCCGTGCAGCAAAGACGGTCGCGCCTACCTCGGGCGCGGGGTCGGCACATTGTTTGTCGCCCTCTACGCGGGGTATTATTACTGGCTTTACCAGACCCGCTGAGACCTCCCCATGAGCGACCACGACCCGAGCGCGTTCCGCCGCTCGGCACTGCGTACCGTGCAGATTGAAGCCGATGCCGTCGCCGCCCTTGCCCAGCGCATCGACGGGCAATTCGATCGCGCCTGTGAACTGTTGCTGGCGACCCGCGGTCGGGTCATCGTGACCGGCATGGGCAAGTCCGGCCATATCGCCCGCAAGATCGCCGCCACCCTGGCCAGCACGGGTACGCCAGCCCATTTTGTGCACCCGGGCGAAGCCAGCCACGGCGATATGGGCATGATCACCGCCGACGACTCGGTGATCGCCCTGTCCAACAGCGGCAAGGTACCCGAAGTCGTCAGCCTGCTGCCCCTGCTCAAACGCCTCGGCACCCCCATCATCAGCATGACAGGCGCCCCCGCCTCACCACTGGCCCAGGCCTCCGACGCCCACCTCGACACCGGGGTGGAAACCGAAGCCTGTCCGCTGGACCTGGCGCCGACGTCCAGCACCACCACGGCCCTGGTCATGGGAGACGCCCTGGCCATTGCCCTGCTGGAGGCGCGCGGCTTTACCGCCGAGGACTTTGCCTTTTCCCACCCGGGCGGCACGCTCGGCAAGAAGCTGCTGCTGAAGGTGGAAGATGTCATGCGCGGCGGTGAGCAGGTGCCGCGCGTCATGCGCGACACCCAACTGGCGCAGGCACTGCTGGAAATCAGCAGCAAGGGCCTCGGCATGACCACCGTGCTCGAACCCGATGGCCAGCTGGCCGGCATATTCACGGACGGTGACCTGCGTCGCGCCATCGAGGCGCGGGTCGATATCAACAACACCACTATCGGCCACCTGATGACCCGCGGCCCCAAAACCGTGCACCCGGGCATGCTCGCCGCCGAGGCCCTGCGTATCATGGAAGAAAACCGCATCAGCGCCCTGGTAGTGCTGCAGGAAGAAGCCGTGAGCGGTGTGCTGCACCTCAAGGATCTCCTGCAGGCGGGTATCGCCTGATGAGCATCGCCGACAGGGCAAACGCCATTCGCCTGCTGGCGCTGGATGTGGACGGCGTACTCACCGATGGCCGTATTTACTACGGCAACAGTGGCGAGGAACTCAAAGCCTTCAGCATCAAGGACGGCCTCGGTATCAAGCTGTTGCAGAAAGCCGGCATCGAGGTAGCCATCATCACCGGTCGCAACTCGCACATTGTCGCCCGTCGCGCGGCGGAACTGGGCATTGGCGAGGTTGTGCAGGGCCGCGAGGACAAACGCGAGGCACTGGTGGAACTGTGTCGCGCAAAATCGCTCCAACTGTCTGAATGTGCCTATATGGGCGACGACCTGCCCGACCTCGGCGCCATCATCGCCGCCGGCCTGGGCCTGACGGTCGCCGATGCCTGCGCCCGGGTCGCGGCAGCTGCGGACTGGTGCAGCCGCTTTAACGGCGGCTGCGGCGCGGTGCGCGAGGCCTGTGAATTCCTGCTCGAGGCGCGCGGCCAGAAAGCTACCCTGGAGTCCGGTTTTCTCTGATGCAACGCACCGCCCTGCCCATCGCCCTGGCCCTCTTCCTCGTACTGCTGACCAGCCTGTACTGGAACCCCGGTGGCGACCCTGCCGCCGACCCGGCAATCGCCCAGCGCCAGATGACCCTGCCGCGCACCTATGTCGAGGAGGTACGCAGCTGGCAGTACGCCGCGAACGGCAACCTGAAGGAAGTGCTGGAAGCAGACCGGGCGGAATATTTTACCGGGAAAGACGCCTCCGAATTGACCCAGCCGCGCTTTTACTCTCACGACGGCAATGATCGCAGCTGGTCCGCCTCCGCCGACGAGGGCACCTTCCGCCACCGGGCGGGCATACTGCAATTGCGGCGCCAGGTGCGGCTGGTGAACGACCAGACCGGCGGCACCCTGGCCACCCAGGCCATGACCCTGAACACCCGGAAAAACACGGCGATTTCACGCGTTCCTGTCACCGTTACACAGAATGAGAGTATCCTGCGTGCCGACGGCATGACCGCCGACCTGAATAGCGAGCGCATCGTCATGAGCCCCAATGTGGAGACCACCTATGTACAAGCGCGGCCCTGACCCGGCCCCGGGGGCGATCGCCCGCCTGCTGGCTGCGGCCCTGCTGCTGGCAGCCGGCAGTGCTCTGGCCCTGCCGGAGGATCGCCAGGAACCCATTCGCATCACTGCCGACAAGGCGGTGCGCGACGAGAAAAACGGTTTTACCGTCTACCAGGGCAACGTGATGATGCAGCAGGGCACCCTGCGTATCGACGCCACCAAAGTCACCGTGTTCCACTCGGACAAGGAAGCCGACCGCATCAAGGCCGAGGGCAGCCCGGCCCACATGCGCGAGCAGCCCCAGGCCGACAAGGGCCTGATGCACGCGCGGGCGGAGGTGATCGAGTACTTCAAGGCCGAGGAGCGCGTATTGCTGAAGCGCAATGCCAGCGTCGAGCAGGACGGCTCCAGGGTTGCCGGTGACTCCATTGAGTACTTCATCGGCCAGCAGCTGATCCGCGCCGATTCCAGCGCCAGTGACAGCGGGCGGGTGGAGGTGGTCATACCGGCCAGCGCCCTGCCCAACAGCCAGCAGAACGGAGACCAAAGCACACCTTCCACACCTTCCGACAACAGCGCAGAGGAAGAGCCCGGTGGCACAACTGACGGCCAGTAACCTGGCCAAGGCCTATCGCGGGCGGCAGGTGGTGCAGGATGTATCCCTGCGCCTGGAGAGCGGCCAGATTGTCGGCCTGCTGGGCCCCAATGGCGCCGGCAAGACCACCTGCTTCTACATGATTGTGGGTATCGTCCGCGCCGACCACGGCAGCATTGTGATGAACGGCGAGGACGTCACCGCCCAGCCCATGCACGAACGCGCCCGGCGCGGCATTGGCTACCTGCCCCAGGAGGCCTCGATTTTCCGCCGCCTGACCGTGGGCAACAACATCCTGTCCATCCTCGAAACCCGCCCCGACCTCAACCGGAGCCAGCGCCAGGAGCGCTGCGATGCCCTGCTGGAAGAATTCCATGTCAGTCACCTGCGCGACAGCCTCGGCCAGTCCCTGTCCGGCGGTGAGCGGCGCCGGGTGGAAATCGCCCGCGCCCTGGCCACCGAGCCCGACTTCATCCTGCTGGACGAACCCTTTGCCGGGGTCGACCCGATCTCGGTGAACGACATCAAGCAGATCATCCGCCAGCTGCGCGACCGTGGCATCGGGGTGCTGATCACCGACCACAACGTGCGCGACACCCTCGACATCTGCGAGAACGCCTTTATCGTCGGCGAGGGCCACATCATCGCCGAAGGCGGCACCGAAGACATCCTCAGCAACGAGGCGGTGCGCCGGGTCTACCTCGGGGATCAGTTCCGGCTGTAGGGCCAGCTGTGGCATAAGCAATATTCGCGCCAGCGGTTGCCAGCCTTCCTCTGGCGGCGCTACACTGGCTTTCCGCCGTCGCGAGCAGTACGCCTAAAGTGGTATCGCAGGAACCCATAGCAAGCCGATGAAGCAGTCGCTCCAACTCAAACTTGGCCAGCAGCTGACCATGACGCCGCAGCTGCAGCAAGCCATCCGGCTGCTGCAGCTCAGCACGCTGGATTTACAACAGGAAATTCAACAGGCGCTCGACTCCAATCCGCTGCTGGAAACGGCCGAGGACGACGACAGCCCGGAACCCGCCGACAACACCGAACGCCACAGTGAAGCCACCCGCGAAAGTGGCGACGGCCCGCTGGAGAGCCTTGAGCGCACCGCCTCTGACAGCGGCGGCGACGACGGCGAGTGGCAGGCCTCGATGCCGGAGGATCTGCCGGTCGATACCCAGTGGGACGATTTGCTGCCCTCCTCTTCCGCCCCAGCCAGCAGCGGCTCCGAGGACGGCGGTGACTACGACTTCGAATCCCGCAATGGCGGCGGCGAATCCCTGCAGGACCGGCTGGCCTGGCAGCTCAACCTGACCCGGTTATCTGACGTGGACAGGGTGATCGCCATGGCCATCATCGACGCCACCGATCACAACGGCCGGCTCACCAGCTCGCTGGAGGACATTCTCGAGTCGCTGACCACGGAGCTGGATATCGAACTGGACGAGGTGGTGGCGGTACTGCATTGCCTGCAGCAGTTCGAGCCCGCCGGTGTCTGTGCCCGGGATTTGCAGGAATGCCTGCTGATCCAGCTCGCCCAGCTCCCGGCCGACACGCCCTATCTGGAGCCGGCGCGCACCATTATCAGCCGCCACATGAACCAGCTCGGTGCCGGCGACCACCAGCAAATTCTGCGCCGCACCCGCCTCAGCGAGGACGAGCTGCGCCAGACCCTGGGACTGATCCGCAGCCTGGACCCCAACCCGGGCCTGTCAGTGGAAAACGACAGCACCGAGTACATCGTGCCCGACGTGTTTGTGCGCAAGCTCAATAATCGCTGGGTGGTGGAACTGAACCCCGACATCGCCCCGCGCCTGCGCATCAACAGTGACTACGCGAGCCTGATCAAGCGCGCTGACAACAGCGCCGACAACACCTTCCTCAAGGACAACCTGCAGGAGGCGCGCTGGTTCCTGAAAAGCCTGCAAAGCCGCAACGAAACCCTGATGAAGGTGGCCAGCAAAATCGTAGAACACCAGCGCAACTTCCTCGAGTACGGCGAGGAGGCCATGAAGCCGCTGGTGCTGCACGACATCGCAGAAGCGGTGGACATGCACGAGTCGACCATTTCCCGGGTCACCACCCGCAAGTACATGCACACCCCCCGGGGCATCTTCGAACTCAAGTATTTCTTCTCAAGCCACGTGGGCACCACCGGGGGCGGCGAGTGCTCCTCCACCGCCATCCGCGCCCTGATCAGGAAGCTGGTGGCCGCCGAGAACCCGCGCAAGCCTCTCAGCGACAACAAAATCACCCAGCTGCTGGAGGAACAGGGTATCCAGGTGGCCCGGCGCACCGTGGCCAAGTATCGTGACACCTTGTTCATTCCGCCTTCCAATGAGCGCAAGAGATTGGTCTAGAATGAGAAAGGGCGACGGCAAAACAGTCGCCACCGCGTCGACCCACGGGTCGATTCACACTGCAGAAGGAGTCAGTTATGCAACTGAATGTCAGCGGTCACCATGTAGAAGTCACCACCCCGCTGCGGGAATACGTGGAAAGCAAATTTGAGCGCCTGCAACGACATTTCGATCAGATAACGAACACCGAGGTCACCCTAATCGTCGAGAAAATGATCCAGAAAGCCGAGGCCAATGTACATATTTCGGGAGCCGACATCTTCGCCGCAGCCGAATCCGAAGACATGTACGCCGCCATCGACGCCCTGGCCGATAAACTCGACCGCCAGTTGATCAAGCACAAAGAAAAGGCGCGAGGCCACTGAATCTCATCCCATGCAAACCCTGACGCAAATACTCTCCCCCGGGCGCACCATCTGCCGCGCGCCCGGGGGCAGCAAAAAACGCCTGTTTGAAACCATTGCCAGAATTATCAGTGAAGACCAGCTCTCGCTGCCCTATGCAGAGGTATTCACCCAGCTGATCGCCCGCGAAAAGCTCGGCAGTACCGGGCTCGGCCAGGGCATCGCCATCCCTCACTGCCGCATTCCCAATTGCAGCCAGCCACTGGGCACCCTGCTCAGCGTGGACGAGCCGGTGGACTTCGATGCGCCGGACAACCAGCCGGTCGACCTGCTGTTTGTGCTGTTGGTGCCCCAGGAAGCGCATCAGGAGCACCTGGACATTCTCTCTCACGTAGCCGGGTTGTTCAGCCAGACAGAGTTCTGTCAGGCCCTGCGCGCCGCGGGCGACAACCAGGCTCTCTACGACATCGCCACCGGCTGGAAGTCCTGAACCGTGGAGCTCGTCATCATCAGCGGCCGCTCCGGGTCGGGCAAGAGTACCGCCCTGCACCAGTTGGAAGACGAGGGCTACTACTGCATCGACAACCTCCCCCTGGGCCTGCTGCCGGCCCTGGTGGAGCAGACATTTCGCGACGAGTTTGCCCACTTCCGCGGCGCCGCAGTCTGTATCGACGCGCGCAATGCCTGGAAGGACCTGCAGGATTTCAACGCCATCCTGGACTCGCTGCCCGAGGGAGTGAACTGCCAGGTGCTGTTCCTGGACGCACAGGACGCGGCCCTGATCAAGCGTTTCAGTGAAACCCGTCGCAAGCACCCCCTGAGTGATCACAACCTGCCGCTGGCGGACGCGATTCTTCGGGAGCGGGAATTGCTCGAACCGATTGCCAGCGCTGCATCACTGGTGCTGGACACCAGCCAGCTTACGATCTATGAACTGCGCGACGCCATCCGCCAGCGCCTGCTGGGGGACTGCAATCGCAGTATGTCGATCCTGTTCCAGTCCTTCGGTTTCAAGCGCGGTGTACCCGCCGATGCGGACCTGATGTTCGATGTGCGCATGTTGCCCAACCCCCACTGGGTCAAGGAACTGCGCATGATGAGTGGACTGGACGAGCCGGTGCGGGAGTTTCTGGAGGCCCGCGCGGCCACCCACGAGCTGTTCAACAGTATCGCCGATTATCTCGATCGCTGGCTGCCCGCCTACGCCGACAGCAACCGCTCGTACATGACCATTGCGGTGGGTTGTACCGGTGGACAACATCGGTCAGTATACCTCGCGGATCGGCTGTACCAGCACTATCGACAGCAGTTCCCACAAGTCCATCTACGGCATCGGGAACTGCACGCGTCGTGATCCGCACCCAGCTCACCATCATCAACAAGCTCGGCCTGCACGCGCGCGCAGCGGCTAAATTCGTCGGCTGCACCAGTGCATTTTCCAGTTCGATCCAGGCCGGCCGGGACGGCAAGATGGTCGATGGCAAGAGTATTATGTCGGTGATGATGCTGGCCGCTGGCAAGGGCACGGTGCTGGATATCGAGATCAAGGGCGAGGACGAGCGCGAGGCTCTAGAAGCCCTCACCACGCTGATCGCCAATCGCTTCGACGAAGCCGAATAGCCCCCAACCTGCTTGCATTGAGGTATCAGCGAGTCGCGTTGAAGACGCGCGCACGGCGCCCGGGAGCCTTCCGGGACACGCCGTGTATACATCCCTGTAGGCTCTTCAGCGGCGTCCATGCCGCTGACGGTCCCGGAAGGCTCCCGGACGCCATGCACGCTCCTTCGGTGGTAACTTTTATCTAATAACTTCGTATCAAGCAGGTCTGATTGGCCGGGCGCAAGTTGTTGTGCCTGTGCCTTTACCGGATAATTAGCGAGCCCGGCAATTCCGCCGCGGCGCGGCAGCGGAAGGAAGGCATGGCACCGACGACGACGCCAAAGTCCCAGCAGCAACTCGACCGCCTGTCGGCGGCGCTGGAATCCGGCACCTTCGTCGACGTCAAGCGCATGCTCAACGGCCTGCCGCCCGGGGACGTGGCCCACCTGCTGGAATCCTCAACGCCGCGCTTCCGCCACATCCTGTGGAAGATGGTCGACCTCGATAACGAGGGCGACATCATCAACGAGCTCTCGGACGAGCTGCGCACCCACTTCCTCAGTGACATGGATGCCGCCGAGGTGGCCCAGATTACCGGGCACCTGGACGACGACGACGTCGCCGACATCCTGCAACAACTGCCGGAGCAGGTAACGCGGGAAGTCCTCGACGCGATGGACCACCAGGACCGGGCGCGACTGGAGCGGGTGCTGCACTACCCCGACGACACCGCCGGCGGTCTGATGAACACCGACACCATTACCATCCGGGCGCGCCTGACCCTGGATGTGGTGTTACGCTACCTGCGCCGGCACGAGGAGCTGCCGGCGATGACCGACAGTCTTATCGTGGTGAACCGCGAAGACCGCTTTATCGGCCTGTTACCACTGCGCACCCTGCTTGTTTCAGATCCTTCGCGTACGGTGCGCGAGATGATGGACACCGATGTGGAGCCGATCCCCGCTTACATGCCCGACGATGAAGTGGCGCGCCTGTTCGAGCGCCACGACTGGGTATCCGCTCCCGTGGTCGATGAAACGGGTCATCTTCTGGGCCGTATCACTATTGACGACGTGGTTGACGTGATTCGCGAGGACGCGGATCACTCCCTGACGTCGATGGCCGGCCTCGAGGAAGACCTGGATACGTTTGCGCCGGTATTCCGCACCGCCAAGCGCCGCGCCATCTGGCTGGGTATCAATCTGCTCACCGCCTTCGTCGCCGCCTCGGTCATCAACCTGTTCCAGGACACCATCGAGAAAGTGGTGGCGCTGGCGGTACTGATGCCGATCGTCGCTTCCATGGGCGGCATCGCCGGCACCCAGACCCTCACTGTACTGGTGCGCGGCATGGCGATGGGCCAGATCAGTCGCAGCAATGGCGCCTGGCTCATCAACCGCGAGCTGGGCGTAGGCGTCCTCAACGGTCTGTTGTGGGCCACGGTTGTATCGGTAGCTTCTTCGCTGTGGTTCGATGACTGGAATATCGGCCTGATCATCGCGGCGGCCATGATGATCAACCTGGTCACTGCTGCCTTCACCGGCGCGGCCCTGCCGCTGTTCCTCAAACGTGTAAAGATCGACCCGGCCCTGGCCGGGGGTGTGGTGCTCACCACTGTGACCGACGTGGTGGGTTTTGTTTCCTTCCTTGGCCTGGCGACCTGGTTTTATGGCTGACGACTACGAAGATTTTGGCGACGACGCCCCGAGCAAGAGTGAACTGAAGCGCCGCATGACGGCGCTGCAGGAGCTGGGCGAGACCCTGACCCGACTCAGCGACCGGCAGCTGGAGAGAATCCCGCTGATTGATCCGCAACTCATCCAGGCCATTGCCGAGACAAAGGCCATCAACTCCAACAGCGCCCGCCGCCGGCACATGCAGTTTATCGGCAAGCTCATGCGCAACATCGACCCGGCGCCCATAGAAGCGGCGCTGGACAGCCTGTACAGGGAACAACGGGAAAGCGCGGACCGCTTTCATCGCCTGGAACAGCTGCGCGACGAGGTGCTGGCCCAGGGCCTCAAGGGGATAGAACAGGTTGTCACACGCTGGCCCCAGGCCGATCGCCAGCACCTGCGCCAACTGGTTCTGCAGCACCAGCGAGAAAGTGCCCGCAACCAACCGCCCGCGGCCAGTCGCAAGCTGTTCCGGTATTTGCGGGAACTGGAGGAAAGCAGCGGCGGGTAGTGGGGCGGCTAAGGGGAAGTGGGAGCGGTAGAGTCCGCGCCCGGTGAACCGGCTTCGGGACTGTTGGCGTCGGGTGCGCCCAGGCTGTTGGGGTCAGCTGGCGACTCAGGGGCGCTGCGCTGGCGACTGCCGGTATCGAAGATGCGACTGAAACTGACCTCGGGGTCATCCCAGCTGCCGCCGACGCTGTAAACGGCGCTGGAAACCCGGTTCATCTGCTGTTCGAAAACCTTGCTGACCACATAGACGCCCGCCGCCACCGGCAATCCCGCGGTCAGTGCCGCCACCCAGGGCAGATTGCTGGCCACCGGCAGCGTGGCGACCAGTTCGCCGTCCAGTGTCTGCTCGGCTAGCGGGCTGATGACAGAGAAATTGAAACTGCTGGACGCGCCCTTCACTTCCAGCCCCGGCACCTCCACGCTGCCGCGATGAAAGAACAGCTCACCCGAGACTGAATCGAAGGGAATGCCCGATTCGAACATGTGGCTGAGACTGAGCCGCCGCACGATTTCTGTCAGGTTGAAAATACTCACCACCCGCAGGGTGCCAGAGGTCCCCGCCGGGGCGTCGAGAAAGCGTCCTTCACCTAACTCGATGCCGATAGCGCCTTGCGTTGCGGCGAGAGCGAATTCCTGTGGCCCGCCAGGCCAATCCAGCTGGACGGTAAAATGTCCGCCCTCGGTATCCACGATGCGCTCGTAGTCCAGCCGTTCCAGCACTGCGCCGAGGTCAACAAAATCAAGGGTGGCGGACAGGGAAGTCTGTGACTGGCCACCCTCGCGTCGCCAGAGCAGTTCCCCCGCTTGCTCCCCGGTCAGCGCCATCCCGGCCAGCTCGCCGGTGATCGACGCTGCGCGCAGGCCCCCGGCGTCGGGATAGAGATCAAAGGCGAGATTGCCGAGATCGAGCCGGTCAGTACGCAGCTGGTCGATTTGCACTGCCAGGTGAGGTAGATCGCTGAAATCAGCCTCTCGCTGGCCGCCGCCGAGGCCACGGAGGCCGGAGAGGTCGAGGTGGCTGAGATGGATATCCCCCCGCCCGCCGTCGGCTGCCAGTGACAGCTCTCCCTGCAACCAGTCGGTCTCGGCGCTCAGCTGCCAGCCGCCGTTTGCCGTCGCGCCACCGCTCAGCATCACGTCCCGCAGCTCCAGGCCACCCAGGTGCAAGCTGTCCAGCAGCAGGCTATCTACCACCAGTGGCGGCAGCGCGGCGAGCGATAGCCCCGGCGCAACCTCACCCCCGGCGGCGCTTCCATCGGCAGGCGGCGCTGCCAGCCAGCGCTGCCAGCGAGCAGGCTCCAGTTCCGGCAGGTGGCCGCGTACCCGCAAACTGCCCAACTGCGGCGGCCGGGCACGCTCCTGCAAGGCGATATCGCCCCCCTCGAGAGCCCCGCCCTCCCCCAGCAGCAGCGCCGCCTGCAGGCGCCGCTCGAGATCGAGGGACAGCAGACGGGTTGCCCCGTCCAGCTGCAGTGACAGGGACAGCGGCAGCCTGGAATTGCCCACTTTGTTCAACGGCGGCGGCAGCGCAATAGCCACGCCCTCCAGTCCGGAGGTCAGTTGCAGGGTCGCCGGCCCCCCGCCAGGTACCTGCAAAACACCGCTGAACCCGGTCACGCCGGTGCCCGGATAGGGGGCCTGCAGGCCCAGCCAGGCCTGCAGGTCATCGGCGGGCACAGCGCCCTCGAGCTCGATTGCCAGACCGGGCGTGGAAGCGTCGTCCCGGGGCAGCGGCGCAAGCCGGGCGTCGAGAGTCTGCCCCCACAGCTGCCCCTGTAGATCACTGGAGTGAAAACCACCGGTGCTGGTGTAGTCCACTTGGCCGCTGATATCGGTCACCTGCAGGTTCAGGGCACCCATGTCGACGCCGGCCTCGCTTACCGTCGCCGCCACCGTCACTTGAGGCGGCGGCGCGTCCCCGCGCAGCTGCAGCGCCAGCTCCAGTTCGAGGTCAAGGTCCCCGGTCCCGCGCCAGTCGTCAAACACGCGGGCGCTGGCATCCGCCAGCGGCGACTCCTTCACCAGGCGCAGGCCGTCGGCCACGCTTCCCTGCAACTGCCCATTGATCGCCAGTTGCATCCCATGTCCCGGCGCCAGCCAGGCCTCGGCGGACAGTTGTTCCAGGCGCGCCCCGTACAGACTGGCGCTGTCACCCCAGACGCTGACGTTGGTGTCGTCGATCAATACCAGGCCGGAAAGGTCCGCCAACGGTGGCCAGTCCGGTTGATAGCGCAGCGCGGTTTCCTCCACCTGGAAGAACAGCTGCACCGTGCGCAGGCGATCCGCCTGGGGCTTCAGGCTGCCGCGCCACAGGAAGGCGCCCTGCTCCACCCGCCCCTCACCGAGGCCGTCCCGCAGCCAATCCAGCAGACCCGGGTCGAGCACGGTAGGCAGGTATTTGTCGCGGTGATCCGCGGTGGAATCGCGCAGCCCCACCAGCAGATCCATCTCCACACCGGCGGGTGTCGGCGTAAAGGGTACCTGCAGGCGGAACAGTGCATGGGACTGGCCCTCGGCCGCCTGCGCCACGATCTGGCCACTGTGCAGGGAGAGTTCGCTATTGTCCCAGTGAATATCCACGGTACCGTAGATATCCTCGTAGTCGAGCGGATGATCGTAGATGGTGGGGAAATCGAGGCTGAAATCCTGCGCGTCCAGTACCACCGTGCCGCGGCCGGGCGCCGCGCTCAGGTAGCCGGTGGCGGACTTTGTACCCGGCGCGCCGCGCCAGGAATTGAGGTTGATATCGCGGAAGTTGGCCGCCACCTGCCAACCGCGCCGGGGATTGTGGCGGTCGTCCAGACTGAGTTCCAGCCGCTGCAGCAGACCGCGTGCGTCCAGCACCTGCATGGCATCGGCCAGCTCGGGCGGTGTCGTGCCGAGACCGGCAAACAACTGGTTTAACGGGCCAACCGGCACGCTTTCACCGCGCAGGCGCAGGGAATCACCCCAGCTATCCAGTTGCAGCCGGGGCACCACCAGACGGGCCTCACCGCTGGCCAGCAGGAGATTCTGGACGACAATCCGCCAACTGCTGTGGTCGCGCTGCAGCAGCGCGTCGAAGGCCAGCTGCTGCAGCGGCAACTGCCAGCGTTCATCCCTGGCCTGCGCCTGCAGCGCATCTCCGCGCAGGCGCGTGCGCAGATGCGGTTTGCCCTCGCGCCAATCCAGCCAGGCCTGCAGCTCTACGGTGCCGGTCAACGCCGGCAGGTCGGCGGCGGCCGGCAGCCACTGGCCTAGCGCCTGTAAATCCACGTCGTGGGCACCGAGGTAGGCGCGCCCCTCAAAAGTCTCGGTCGCGAAGGGGTTGCCCAGCCCCTCGGCGGTGAAGCGCATGTAGGTACCGGTGGTCTCCGCGGTGAGGGCGCCGCTCAGTTCCCGCTGACTGCCGTCGCGCAGCAGGTTGAACTCCAGCGCCAGGCCCCGGGTCTCGCCACCGGGCATGGAGACCTCCAGGCGATTGTTACGCAGTTCCAGCTGTTCAATGCTGAGGGCGAGGTTGCGGAGCCAATCAGCGGCACCGCCGTCGCCGCCCTCGAAGCCCACCACACTGAAGCGACCCTCGCTGTCCAGTTGCAACGGCAGACTCAAGCCCTCCAGCCGCAGGCGACTCACCCGCAGGCCGCCCTCCAGCAGGCTGCGCAGAGGGTTGATGCGCACCCGGCCCCCGTCGAGGCTGATGTCGCCGCCCGAATAGCCGGGGAACTGCAGGCGCAGCCCGCTCAACACCAGTTCCGGACTGAAGGAGCGCCAGTCACCGCTGACCTGGTCTGCCGCCACCGTGAAAGGCAGGTGCTGGTTCAGGCGGGCCAGAATCCAGTCCTGCTGGCTGCCAACCCGATCCACCAGTAGCCGGCCAAAGCTGACATAGGCAGCCAGCAGCACAATGGCAATAACCAGCAGGCGCCACAGCGCCCGCGCCAGCCTGTGCATCAGGGCGTGTTCCACAACTCTCCCGCTGACGGGTTGGCGCGCTGTATGGTCATAGGGGTTTAGAGCAGGACGATGTCGAACTGTTCCTGGTTATAGTTGGGCTCGACCCGGAAACCGATAGTCTTGCCGGTAAACTCTTCGAGGTCGGCCACATTGGCGGACTCCTCGTCCAGCAGGCGATCCACCACCGACTGCCCGGCCAGTACCGCCAGGCTGTCATTGTCGTAGGCGCGGGCGTCGCGCATGATTTCCCGGAAAATCTCATAGCACACTGTCTCGGCGGTTTTCAGGCTGCCGCGGCCAGCGCAGACCGGGCAATCTTCGCACAGCAGGTGCTCGAGGCTCTCGCGGCTGCGCTTGCGGGTCATTTCCACCAGGCCCAGCTCCGATACCCCGGTAATCTTGTTGCGTGCCGGATCCTTTTGCATGGCCTTTTCCAGCGCGCGATGTACCTGGCGGCGGTGTTCCGGATCCTGCATGTCGATAAAGTCGATGATGATGATACCGCCGAGGTTGCGCAGGCGCAGTTGCCGGGCCAGCGTGGTGGCGGCTTCGAGATTGGTTTTGAAGATGGTCTCTTCCAGATTGCGACGGCCGACGAAAGACCCGGTGTTGACGTCGATGGTGGTCATCGCCTCGGTCTGGTCCAGTACCAGGTACCCGCCGGACTTCAGGTCGACCTTGCGCGCCAGCGCCCGCTGGATCTCGTCCTCCACGCCATGCAGGTCGAACAGGGGGCGCTCGCCACGATAGCACTCGAGCAGGTCACTCACCTCGGGCACATAGTCGCGGCAGAATTCACTGAGGGCGGCGAAACTCTCCTGGCTGTCGATGCGAATCCGCTCCACGCCGGGCCTCGCCAGATCGCGCACGGTGCGCAGGTGCAGGGGAAGGTCCTCGTACAACAGCTCCGGGCCGGTCGCCGCCCGGGCCCGTCGCTCCACCGCGGCCCACAGCCGGCGCAGGAAGCGCAGGTCAGCACGCAGCTCTTCCAGCCCCACCCCCTCGGCGGCGGTGCGCAGTATGTAGCCGCCGCTGTCGCCCATCTCCTCCAGCGCCAGTGCCTCGTTCAGCAGGGCCTGCAGGCGGCTGCGTTCGTCGCTGTCATCGATGCGCTGGGACACGCCCACATGGGAGTTCTGGGGCATGAATACCAGGTAGCGCGAGGACACCGACAGCTGGGTACTCAGCCGCGCCCCCTTGCTGCCGAGCGGGTCCTTGGTCACCTGGACGATGAGCTTCTTGCCCTCGTGCAGGTGGTCGCGAATGGCGCTGCTGTGGCGGCTGCGATCCTCGCGGCCGCGGCTGTCCAGGGACACAATATCGTTGACGTGGATAAAGCTGGCCTTCTCCGTGCCGATGTCGACAAAGGCGGCCTGCATGCCAGGCAGTACACGGGCTACCTTGCCGGCATAGATGTTGCCGGCGATGCCGCGACTGCTTCGGCGCTCGATGTGAATGTCCTGGGTGGCGCCGTTCTCCACCACAGCCACCCGGGTTTCCATCGGCGTTACATTGACCAGTATTTCCTCACTCATCGCCGCCTCCGAGGCCGGAAGCAATACCGAAGTCCCGCAGCAGGCGCCAGGTTTCGGCCAGCGGCAGCCCGACGACATTGCTGTAGCTGCCGTTGATGGCATCCACCAGCACCGCGCCCAGCCCCTGGATACCGTAGGCGCCGGCCTTGTCCCAGGGCTCGTCGGTGGCCAGATAGGCTTCACAGAGTTCCCTGTCGAGCGACGCAAAGGTCACCTCGGTGGTCACCACTATCTCTTCACGGCGCTGCCCTCTGCAGAGGCAGACCGCGCTCATCACCTGGTGGGTGCGACCGCTGAGGCGCGCCAGCATGGCCAGGGCGTCGAAGCGGTCTCCCGGCTTGCCCAGCACATCGTCGTCGATCACCACGGTGGTATCCGCCGCCAGCACCGCCACATCCGCTGCCTGAGCAGCGGCCACCGCAGCGGCCTTTTCCCGCGCCATGCGGCAAACATAATCCTGAGGCGATTCCCCCGCCTGCGGCGTTTCGTCAATATCGGCAGGACTCACCTGGCAGTCGACGCCGATCTGCGCCAGCAGTTCGCGTCGCCGCGGGGAGGCCGATGCCAGCACCAGGGTCGTCACTTCAGGCCACCCGGTAGTGGCGGCGCAGGCCGCGCAGCAGGGTCAGCACCAGCGGCCAGAGCAGGGCACTGCTCAGGGCCGGCAGCAGGAACAGTGGCGAACGGGCCCCCACCCCTTCCAGATTCTGCACCCACTGGCAGATGAGCTGGTGAATACCGATCAGGACGAAGACCATACCGGCCTGCTGCCACAGGCTGAACAGGCGCAGGCGCTGGTAAAGCCCCACCGACAGCAGGGCGACCACCGCCAGGGCAAAGGTATTCTGCCCCAGCATGGCCCCCTCCAGCAGATCCATGGCAATCCCGGCCAGCAGTGCCGCCACCACGCCTACCCTGTGCGGCAGCGCAATACACCAGTACACCAGCACCAGCGCCACCCACTCCGGCCGCAACCACACCAGCCACAGTGGCATCGGCAAAACCGCCAGCACCGCTGCCACCAGCAAAGTGGCGATCACGACCCAATAGCCCTGCGCGTTATCCACCGTCTACTCCGGGCCGCTATCGGCCTTGTCCACCGTGAACACCAGCAGCACATGGCGGCTGCGATCGAGGGCGGCTGTAGGCTGGGCAAGGATGCGGGCGAAGGTCTGCCCCGGGTCGCGCTCCACCGCTGTGACAATCGCCACCGGGTAGCCCACCGGAAAGCGCCCGCCGAGGCCCGAGGTCACCAGCAGGTCGCCCTCGCGGATATCCGTCGTCGCGGCAACATGATGGACTTCCAGCGCGCTGAGAGTGCCGTTGCCCTCGGCAATGGCGCGCACGCCGTTGCGGTTGATCTGCACTGGCACAGAGTGGGTAAGGTCGGTGATGAGCAGCACGCGGGAAGTGAACTCGGCCACCTCTACGACCTGGCCCATCAGGCCGTCGGCATCAATCAGGGCCTGGCCGAGGTAGACGTCGTCGCGGGAGCCCTTGTTGATGACAACCTGCTGGCGCACCGGATCCGGCGACACACCGATCAGTTCGGCGACCACCACATCGTCGCGCAGCAGGGCGGCGGAGTTGAGCAGTGCCCGCAGGCGGATGTTCTCCGCCTGCAGCGAGGCCATTTGCTGGGTGCGCCCCTCAAGGATCAGGTTCTCACGGCGCAGGCGATCATTGTCTTCCTGCAGGGTGCTGCGTGATACCAGGTGGGTTTGCCGCCACTCGGCAAGGCGCGAGGGGATGTCGGCCACCCAGTACACCGGTGCAACGAGGGTGTCGAGAATGGCGCGGGTGCGGTCCAGACTGTTGAATCGCATGTCCGCAACGATCAGACCCGCCACCACCAGCAGGGTCAGCACGATGCGCAACCCGAGATGAGACTCTTTGACGAATAGCGGCTTTATGGCAGTTCCCTAGGGCGGCCCGCCCCAAGCGGGCACGCCCGGGGCTGCACGCCGGATTACTCGGTAGACAGCAGGTCCATAGTATGCCGGTCCATGCGCTCCATTGCACGGCCGCCGCCGCGCGCTACGCAGGTCAGCGGATCGTCCGCCACAATCACCGGCAGGCCTGTTTCCTCTGAGATCAGGCGATCCAGGTCACGCAACAGGGCGCCACCACCGGTGAGCACGATCCCGCTCTCGGCAATGTCCGCGGCGAGTTCCGGCGGGCTCTGCTCCAGTGCGGTTTTCACGGACTGCACGATGGACGACAGGGGGTCCTGCAGGGCCTCGAGAATCTCATCGCTGTTGAGGGTGAAACTTCTCGGTACGCCCTCGGCCAGGTTGCGGCCGCGCACGTCGATCTCGCGCAGTTCGCTGCCGGCGAAGGCACAGCCGATCTCCTGCTTGATGCGCTCGGCGGTGGCGTCGCCAATCAGGCTGCCGTAGCGGCGCCGCACATGGGCCACGATGGCTTCGTCGAAGCGGTCGCCGCCAATGCGCACTGAGTCGCGATACACGACACCGTTGAGGGAGATGATGGCAATTTCAGTGGTGCCGCCGCCCACGTCAACCACCATGCAGCCGGTGGCTTCCTCCACGTCCAGCCCGGCGCCGATGGCCGCGGCCATCGGCTCCTCGATAAGGCGCACTTCGCGGGCGCCGGCAGAGAGGGCAGACTCGCGGATGGCCCGACGCTCCACCTGGGTGGACATGCAGGGCACACACACCAGCACACGGGGACTGGGGCGAATAAAACGGCTCTCGTGCACCTTGGCGATAAAGTGCTGGAGCATCTTCTCGGTGACCTGGAAGTCGGCGATCACACCGTCCTTGAGCGGGCGGATGGCGGTGATATTGCCAGGCGTGCGACCCAGCATGCGCTTGGCTTCAGTACCTACGGCTTCGATGGTTTTCTGGCCATTGTGAATGCGGATTGCCACGACGGATGGCTCGTCGAGGACTATTCCCTTGTCGCGCACGTATATAAGAGTGTTGGCGGTACCCAGATCTATCGAAAGATCATTGGAGAACACTCCGCGCAGTTTTTTCAGCATTAATGTGTTTACCTTGTGAGAACAACGGGTTGCTCCGAACGGAGACCTTCGTGCACCCAGCCCTGCCGCCTTCCTGGCCGGCAAAAGTGGTGAAATCGAGGCGGCGAATTCATTATTCTTCGGCGGGCGGATAATCCCGCAACTCTACCAATCGCGGGGATGTTGAGCAAGGCGCAAATATGTTAAGTTTACGCCCCCGCGGCGCTTTGCCGCCCCTTCCCAACGAATTTTGGAGACCGGGACAGACCATGTCCGACAAGCCGTCCACAGCACCGTCCGTCGACCGGGAAGAGATCGAGAAAATCGCCGAACTGGCGCGCATCCGCATCGCCGCCGACCAGACCGCCGAGGTGGCCAGTCGCATCACTCGCATTCTCGCCATGGTCGACACCCTGCAGGCCGCCGACACCGCGGGCATCGAGCCGATGGCCAATCCCCTCGATGCCACCCAGGCCCTGCGCCCGGATGTTGTCACCGAGGGCAACCGCCGCGAGGACTTCCAGGCCATCGCCCCGGCGGTGGAGAACGGACTCTATCTGGTGCCCAAAGTCATCGAGTAAGCACGCTGTTCCAGGATCATTCCCATGCATGACCAAACCGTTGCCCAGCTCTCCCGCGGGCTACGTGAAAAGCGCTTTTCCAGTGTTGAACTGACCCGGCACCTGCTGGACCGCATCGGCCAGCTGGACAGCCAACTCAACAGTTTCATTACCGTGACCGGTGAGCAGGCCCTGGCCGCTGCCGACCACGCTGACCGCATACTGGCCGCCGGCGGCGCCGGCCCGCTGACCGGTATACCCATCGCCCACAAGGACATTTTCTGTACCGATGGGGTGCGCACCAGTTGCGGCTCGCGCATGCTGGACAACTTTGTGCCGCCCTACGACGCCACTGTCGTGCGACAGTTGGCCGATGCCGGCACAGTGTGCCTGGGCAAGACCAATATGGACGAGTTCGCCATGGGCTCCTCCAATGAAAACAGCTACTACGGGCCGGTGAAAAACCCCTGGCACACAGGCCTGGTGCCGGGCGGCTCCTCCGGCGGTTCCGCAGCGGCGGTGGCCGCCGGCCTGGTGCCCGCCGCCACCGGTACCGATACCGGCGGCTCCATCCGCCAGCCGGCCGCCTTTTGCGGCATCACCGGCCTCAAGCCCACCTATGGCCGGGTATCGCGACTGGGCATAGTGGCCTACGCCTCCAGCCTCGACCAGGGCGGCCCCATGGCACGCAGCGCCGAGGACTGCGCCCTGCTGCTGAACGCGATGGCCGGCCACGACCCGGCGGACTCCACCTCCACCCGGCGCGAGGTGCCCGACTACTGCGCGGAACTGGAGCGCCCCCTGGAAGGCCTGCGCATCGGCCTGCCAAAAGAGTACTTTGGCGAGGGGCTGGACGCCGCCACCGGCGAATGCATCCAGGCCGCCCTGAGGGAGCTGGAAAGCCAGGGCGCCACACTGGTGGAGGTCGAGCTGCCCAACAGTCACCTGACCATTCCCACCTACTACATCATCGCCCCGGCGGAGGCCTCCACCAACCTGTCGCGCTTTGACGGCGTGCGCTACGGCCACCGCTGCGACAGCCCCGAGAATCTGCACGACCTCTACACCCGCACCCGGGAAGAGGGCTTCGGCGACGAAGTGAAGCGGCGCATACTGGTTGGCACCTACGCTCTCTCCGCCGGCTACTACGACGCCTACTACAGGAAGGCGCAGCAGGCCCGGCGCCTGATCCGCGACGACTTCCTGGCCTGTTTTGAATCGGTCGACGTGATTGCCGGCCCCACGGCACCCGGCCCCGCCTTCGGTATCGGTGAGAAGATTTCCGACCCGGTGGCGATGTACCTGGAGGACGTCTACACCCTGGCGGTGAACCTGGCCGGCCTGCCGGGCATGTCGGTGCCCGCCGGCCTTGTCGACGGCAAGCCGGTTGGACTGCAACTGATCGGCCGGCATTTCGACGAAGGCCGCCTGCTGAACGTGGCCCACCGCTTCCAGCAGGCCACAGACTGGCACACCCGCACACCCGACATCGCCGGAGGGGCCGCCTGATGCATTTTGAGACCGTCATCGGCCTGGAAGTCCATCTCCAGCTGGCCACCCAGTCGAAGATTTTTTCCGGCTCCGCCACTGCATTCGGCGCAGAGCCCAACACCCAGGCCAGCGCCGTGGACCTGGCCATGCCCGGCATGCTGCCAGTGCTGAACGAACAGGCAGTGCGCTTTGCGGTGATGTTTGGCCTTGGTATCGGCGCCGAGATCGGGCGCCGCTCGGTGTTCGACCGCAAGAACTACTTCTACCCGGACCTGCCCAAGGGCTACCAGATCAGCCAGTTCAGCGATCCTGTCGTCGGCCGCGGCACCTTCGAGATTCAACTCGAAGACGGCAGCACCCGGGAGATCGGCATCACCCGCGCCCACCTGGAGGAAGACGCCGGTAAATCCCTGCACGAGGATTTCCACGGCTGCAGCGGCATCGACCTCAATCGCGCCGGCACGCCCCTGCTGGAGATCGTGACCGACCCCGACATTCGCAGCGCCGAGGAGGCCGTGGCCTACCTCAAGGCCCTGCATTCCCTGGTGACCTACCTCGGCATCTCCGACGGCAACATGGCCGAGGGCTCGATGCGCTGCGACATCAACATCTCCCTGCGTCCCGTGGGTTCGGATACCCTCGGCACCCGGGCGGAGATCAAGAACGTCAACTCCTTCCGCTTTGTGGAAAAAGCCATCCAGCACGAGATAGAGCGTCAGTCCGACATTCTCGAAGACGGCGGCAAGGTGGTGCAGGAAACCCGCCTCTACGATGCCGACCGCAACGAGACACGGCCGATGCGCTCCAAGGAAGTGGCCAACGACTACCGCTACTTCCCGGAACCGGACCTGCTGCCGGTGGAACTCGACGACGCCTTCATCGAAGAACTGCGCGAACTGCTACCGGAGCTGCCGCGGGAGAAACGCGCCCGCTTCGTCAGCGACTACGGCCTCGGCGATTACGACGCCGGCGTGCTCGCCGCCAGCCGCCCGCTGGCGGACTATTTCGAAGCGGTGGCCAGCGAGGCCGGTGACGCCAAGATCGCCGCCAACTGGGTACAGGTGGAACTGCTCGGCCGGCTCAACCGCGACGAGAAAGACATCACCGACTGCCCGGTGCCCGCCCCCCACCTGGCGCAACTCATCCAGCGCATTCTCGACAACAGCATCTCGGGCAAGATCGCCAAGCAGGTGTTCGAGTCCATGTGGAATGGCGAGGGCGATGCCGACAGCGTGATCGCCGCCAAAGGCCTGAAGCAGGTCTCCGACAGCGGCGAACTGGAAGCCATGGTGGCCAGCGTGATCGACGGAAACCCGGAGCAGGTTGAGCAGTACCGCGCCGCCGACGAGGGCAAGCGCAAGAAACTGGTGGGCTTCTTTGTCGGCCAGGTGATGAAAGTATCGAAGGGCCAGGCCAATCCGCAAATGGTCAACCAACTGCTGGCCGACAAGTTAGGGTAAGGAAATGAAGAAAGACAAAGAAAAGGTCATCGACGAAGTCTGGACCGAGGACCATGTGCGCAGCTTCCTGAACGTGCGCAGCTACGATGGCAGCAACGAAGACTTCCACATGCTGCTGAAGGCCTACCAGAGCATGCGCGCTTCGGACTTCGAACTGTTTGTGGGAATGTTCAGGGAGCAGGGCCGCGACATCAATGCCAGTGGCAGCGACGGTCGCAACGTTCTGACCATTGTCAGCGAACACCGCCACGGCGGCGATTACGCTGACATCCTGCGCCAGGCCGGCGCTGAGTAAGAGCGTGTCCGGTGCGCCGGCGGGCCTCAGCGCTCGTAGGGCACCCGCCCCTTCATGAATCGTTCGCGATTCTCGCGCTTTTTCTCCTCACTCTTTTTCAGCAGAATATATACCGCCCCGGTGCCACCGTGGCGGGGTTGCGCGCTGTGGAAGGCCTGCACGGTGTCGAGGTCGCGCAGCCAGACATCGACATAGGCCTTGAGCACTGCGCTGCGCGCCCGCTCGGGCTTGCGCTCGCCCTTGCCATGCACCAGCAGCACACTGCGCAGGCCATAGTCATGGCACTGCTCGATAAATTCGAAAATTTCCCTGCGCGCCACGGCCACCGTCATCCGGTGCAGGTCGAGCCGGGCCTCGAATTCATAGCGCCCCTGGCAGAGCCTGCGGTATACCCCGTTCTGCACACCCGGACGCTTGAATTCCAGCACGTACCAAGGGTCGAGGGGGGCAATCTCCCGGTCACTGAGGGTATTGGGGTCCTCGCTGCTGTCGGTAACGGCGGCCTGGCGGCGATGGGCGAGAGCCTGCGCTGACTCGCCAGCGGCGCGGCGCGCCACCCGTTCGTCCTGTCGCAGCCGCTTTACACCGGCCATTTCCTGCTCGAACAGGGAGAATTCGTCGTCTGTCATGTACATCACCCTGGCACTCCAGGCGCCTGATTATCCAGGATCAGTGCTCCCCAAGGTGGTTGGAACACCAAGGTTCGCTATTATAGCCGCTACATTTGCGCCGGTAATCCAGCATGGACACCTCCAACACCGCCATTTACTGTCCGCTCTGCGGCGCGGACAACCACTGCGCCGTAGCCCGCGGAGGCGATATCGGGGACTGCTGGTGCGCCTCCACTCCTATCGACCGCGCGGCACTGGCTGCAGTTCCCCCGGCCGCGCGCGGCACATCCTGTCTGTGCCCCGCCTGCGGACGCGGCAGCGAGACGGCCGGCAACCAACACTGCGGAGACCGAAATGAAGGGTAACGCCATCCAGGGCGCCGGCTATTTGATAGAGGGCGCCCGCCTGCTCACCCACCCCCGCCTGCGGCTGTTTGTACTGATTCCCCTGGTGGTGAATGTGCTGATCTTCGCCTCGCTGCTCGGCGTCGCCTACAGCTATCTCGCCAGCCACATGGAGTACTGGCTGGGTTTCATCCCGGACTGGCTGTCGTTTCTGGAGTGGATTATCTGGCCGCTGATCGGCCTGGTGTTCAGCCTGGCAACGGGTTACACCTTCACCGCCCTCGCCCTGCTGATCGCCTCCCCCTTCAATTCCCTGCTGGCGGAGAAAGCCGAAGAGCTCATCACCGGTCGTGAGGTAGCGGGACTGGAGGGCATCGGTACCGCGCTGCTGGAGGTACCCCGGGGCATCGTCAGGGAACTGGCCAAGCTGCTCTACTACGTGCCGATGGCGCTGCTGGTATTGGTCCTGAGTTTTATCCCCGCCCTTAACGCCCTGGCACCGGTGCTGTGGTTCCTGCTCGGGGCCTGGATGATGAGCATCCAGTTCGTCGACTACCCGATGGACAACCACCGCCTGAGCTTCGCAGACGTGAAAGAAGCCGTGCGCAGCCGGCGCCTGTCCAGCATGGGCTTTGGCGGGCTGGTGGCCCTGGGCGCGGCCATTCCGGTGGTGAACTTCTTTGTGGTGCCCTCGGCGGTTGTCGGGGCAACCCTGCTGTGGTGCCGGGAACTGGCGCCCCGGCAATAGCAGGCTTCAGACCAGCAGATCCCTGGGGGGATGGGTGCACTCCAGTGGCTCCCCCAGCAGAGCTTCCAGGTCCGGCAGCAGAAACGCGTCGTCTTCACTGGCGAAACTGATGGAGGTACCACTGGCGCCGGCGCGGCCGGTACGACCGATACGGTGGACGTAATCTTCCGGGTCTTCCGGCAGGTTGTAGTTCACCACGTGGGTCACGCCATCCACGTGAATGCCCCGTCCGGCCACATCGGTGGCCACGAGTACCTTGATTTCACCGCTCTTGAACTGCTCCAGCGTGCGGGTGCGCTTGGCCTGTGGAATCTCGCCGGACAGGATGCCCGCCTTCACACCGGACTTGCGCAGGCGCTCGTGCAGGCGGCGCACCTGGTCGCGGCGATTGGCAAATACGATCACGCTCTGGGCATCGGGGCCGCGCAGCAGGTTGGTCAACACGCGGTAGCGCTGCTCGCTACTGACCAGGTAGACCTTCTGGTCCACGGTGTCGGTCGCCACATGGTCGGGCTCGATCTCCACGGTGACCGGGTGAAAGGTCCACTGGTTGGACAGGTTGATAATGTCCTGGGTAAAGGTGGCTGAGAACAGCAGGGTCTGGCGATCTTCCTTGTTCGGTGTGGCGCGCACAATGCGCTTCACCTGGGGAATGAACCCCATGTCCAGCATGCGGTCGGCCTCGTCCAGCACCAGGATTTCCACCCGGTCCAGGAACAGGTCGCGGCGGGTCATGAAGTCGATCAGGCGCCCCGGGGTCGCCACCACCAGGTCGACCACCCGGCGATTGAGCTGGTTCAACTGCTTCTGGTAATCCATGCCACCGATCAGAGTGACCGTACTGAGGCCGGTGTGCTTGCCAAGATCCCTGGCGTCCTCGGCAATCTGCATCACCAGCTCGCGGGTGGGGGCAATTACCAGCGCCCGCGGCTCGCCCAGAAAGCGCTCGCCCTCGGCCGGGTGACAGAGCAGGTCATTGAAAGCGGTTATCAGGAAGGCCGCGGTTTTCCCGGTACCTGTCTGGGCCTTGCCGATGGCATCGTGGCCCTGCAGCGTGTGGGGCAGTACTGAGGCCTGGATAGGGGAGCAGTATTTGAAGCCGAGATCGGCGATGCCGTGCATCAGCTCGTCGCGCAGCCCCAGGTCGTGAAAGCGGGTTTTGCCCTCTTCCGGCTCCACCGGGAACTGGTCAACACTCCAGGGTTCGGCCGGCGCCTTTGGCTGGCGCTTGCGATTGTTCTTGCCCTTGCCCGCTTCGCGCGGATGGGCGCGGGGCGCCTCGGATTCCGGGCGCGGGCCCTTTTGTCCGGCCGCGGGGTGCTTGCCCGCCGGGGCCTGAGATTCGGGTTCCGCACCGCCTTTACCGACGATACGACCCACCAGATGCTTGATCACTCGATGTCCTGTTGCCCAAAAAACGCGCTAGTCTACCACCTTTGCCGGCGACCCGCCTGTGGCGTGCGCCGGGTGGCGGGTACGTATTATACGCGGCTGCGGGGGTAGAGGCGCGACAGGTAATAGTCGACGCTGACATAGCGCCCGCCGCCGGTGAAAAACAGGCTCAGCAGCATGATGAAGTAGGTGACGGCAAACTCGATACCGTTGTTGAGCACCACGAAATTGCCCTTCTCGGTGAGCCATCGGTAATTGCCGTGCTCGCGCAGGATATCCTTGGCTTCACCGAGCCGGATGGCCACCTCCTGGGCGCTGGAGTCCGCTATGGCTGCCCAGCCGTTGGCCCAGTGTACGGTGATGGCGGCGACCGCCATGGTGATCATCAGCGGCACACTGACCCAGCGAACCGCCAGCCCCACCAGCAACAGCAGGGCACCGATGGCCTCGGTGTAAGCCGCCAGGTGGGCCAGCAGGGCGGGAGCCGGCAGGCCCAGGCCCCACTCGGGATTGCCAAACCATTCGATGGTGGACTCCATATTGGCAATCTTCTGGTTGCCCGCCGTCCACAGCACCGGGACCAGGTACAGGCGCATGGCCAGCGGTGCCAGTCCGTCGAGATGCGCAAGGCGGGGGAAAATAGCTTCGTGAATACAGTAGTAGGCGCGCGCCAGTGCGTTCATAGCGGATTCCAGGTGCGATGGAGTGTGTCGGTGGACTGCATCTGTGACAACAATACCCGATGAAAGTTTGCCGGCACAGAGGCCGCGCCACTCAGGCCCTGGACCCGCAATCCGGGCAGTTGTCGCGACGGCGGATACGCAGGCGCTGGAAAGCCAGAGAGGCGAGATCCATGACCAGCAGGGTGTCGCCCAGCGGGTCGGCACAGCCTGACAGGTACTTGATCGCCTCCAGGGCCTGCAGGCTCCCGGCGACTCCAACCACCGGGCCAAGAACGCCGCTTTCCGCGCAGCTCAGCGCCGTATCGGAACCGGCGTCGGGATACAGGCAGCGATAGCAGGGTCCCTCGCGGTTTGGGTCCAACAGGGCGATCTGGGCCTCGGTGCGCACCGCCGCAGCGCTGACTACCGGAACGCGATGCCGCCGGCTGGCCCGGTTGAGGGCGTAGCGCACCGGGTAGTTGTCGCTGCAGTCCAGCACCAGGTCCAGTCCCGGCAGCAACTGATCCAGATCCGTCGCCTGCAGATGCCGCGGGATCACCTCGATGCGCACGCCGGGGTTGCGCCCGGCAATGGCTTCGGCGGCAGACTCCGCCTTGTTGCGACCACAATCCGACTGGCGGTGGCAAAGCTGACGCGGCAGGTTGTCGACCTCCACCACGTCGCCATCGGCCAGCAACAGCTGCCCTACGCCGGCACCGCCCAGGTACAGAGCCGCCGGGCTGCCCAGCCCGCCGAGCCCCAGTACCAGCACCCTGGCCCGCTGCAGTTTTTCCTGGCCGGCGATATCGAAACCGGGCACCAGAATCTGCCGCGAATAGCGTAGCAGCTCGTCGTCAGTCAGCACGGCGCCGCCCTCCGCTCACCCGCTGGTTACCGCCGAGGTCCCGCCGCGTCGCCACCTCGCTGAAACCTGCCTGCAGCAGGAGGCTGCGCACCGTGAGGCCTTGCCGGTAGCCGTGTTCCAGCAGCAGAAAACCGCCCGGCGCCAGGTGCTCAACCGCTCCCGCGATGATCACCTGCAGATCGTCCAGGCCAGTGGCTCCCGCCACCAGCGCCGAGCGCGGCTCAAAGCGAACATCGCCGCAGCCGAGGTGCTCGTCGTCGGCCTCGATATAGGGCGGGTTGCTGACAATCAGGTCAAAGTGTTCTCCGGCCAGCGGCGCGTACCAGTCTCCCTGCAGCGTGCGCACACGCCCGGGGCAGTAGCGTTCGATATTGACCTGCGCCACGGCGAGGGCGGGGGCGCTGGCGTCCGTTGCGGTTACCTGCCAGCCGGGATTCTCTGTTGCCAGGGCGAGGGCAATGGCGCCGCTGCCGGTGCCGAGATCCAGCGCCCGGGCACGCGCGGGCAACGGCAGCTCCAGCGCCCAGCTCACCAGGGTCTCGGTATCGGGCCGGGGGATCAGGGTATCCGCCGTGACCTTCAGGGACAGGGTCCAGAAATCGCGATTGCCAGTGAGGTGAGCCACCGGTTCACCGCGCAGGCGGCGTGCCAGCAAGCGGCGATAAAGCTGCTCGGCTGTCGCTTCAACGTGTTTCTCGGGCCAGGTGTACAGCCAGGTACGGTCGCGCTGCAGGCAGTGACACAGCAGTACTTCGGCATCGCGAGTGGGGCTTTCGGTGGGCAGGTCGGCGCCCAGTGCCAATAGCTCCCTGACACTGGCCACGGCGCGGCTTACTGCTCCGCCAGCGCCGCGAGCTGGTCGGCCTGGTACTCCTGGCGCAGCGGCGCGATAACCGCATTCAGGTCGCCCGCCATCACCTCGTCCAGCTTGTACAGCGTAAGGTTGATACGGTGGTCGGTGACGCGCCCCTGGGGAAAGTTGTAGGTGCGGATACGATCGGAGCGGTCGCCGCTGCCCACCAGGTTGCGACGCTCTTCGGCCTGTTCCGCCGCCTGCTTGTCCTGGGCGCTGGACAGCAGCTTGGACAGCAGCAGGGACATGGCCCGGGCGCGGTTCTTGTGCTGCGAGCGCTCATCCTGACACTCCACCACAATGCCGCTTGGCAGATGGGTAATGCGCACTGCCGAATCGGTCTTGTTGACGTGCTGGCCGCCCGCACCGGAAGCGCGGTAGGTGTCGACACGCAGATCGGCCTTGTTGATTTCCACCTCGTCCACCGTTTCCGCCTCGGCCATGATCGCCACGGTGCAGGCAGAGGTGTGTATGCGCCCCTGGGACTCGGTCTCCGGCACCCGCTGCACACGATGGGCGCCGGATTCGAATTTCAGGTGGGCGTAGACATCGCGGCCCTCAACCAGGCTGATGATTTCCTTGTAGCCACCGTGCTCGCCCGGGCGCTGGGACAGCACCTCGATGCGCCAGCCCATCTGCTCGGCATAGCGGGAGTACATGCGGAATAAATCCCCGGAAAAGATCGCCGCCTCGTCGCCGCCGGTACCGGCGCGAATCTCCAGGTAGACGTTGTGGGAATCACGGGGGTCGCGCGGCAGCAGCAGGGTTTGCAGTTCACTCTCCAGCGCCTCCAGCTGCTCACCGTTACTGGCGATTTCCTCTTCCGCCATGGCGACCATTTCGGGATCACTTTCCGCCAGCATGGCGCGGGCCTCTTCCAGATCCTCCTTGACCCGCCGATACCCGGCGTAGCACTGCACCACGGTCTCCAGTTCGGCGTACTCGCGGGACAGATCGCGAAAGCGATCCTGGCTGGCGATGGTTTCGGCATCACCCAGCAGGGCGGCGACCTCCTCGTGACGATCGGTCAGGATATCCAGTTTGCTCAGTAATGAGGCTTTCATTGCAGGGTGTGTCCGGGTTTGCTGTCGTCGCCAGTGTCCGCTTCCAGCGGCTGCGGCTGCGCTGCCTGTCGCGCCCGCACACCGCTCCCGACGGAGCCTTGCATGCGCTCGACGCTCGCCAGGCCCAGCAGGCGGCGCGCCTGACCGAGCAGATCGGCGCGGCCATCCACACTGGCCTGCTTGAGGCCGGCGGTGGGCGCGTGAATCAGTTTGTTGGTGATGCCGCGGGCCAGTTGCGTCGCCACCACCTGGGGGTCGTCGCCGCGAGCCAGGGCGCGCAGGGCGCGCTCCAGTTCCTGTTCGCGCAACTGCTCGGCCATGGCGCGGTACTCTTTCACCGAGTCCACCGCCACCAGGCTGCGCAACTCCTCGCTGTAGGCTCGCACGCCCTCGGCGATCATGACGTCGGCCTTGCGCGCTTCGGTCTGGCGGCTGCGCAGGTTTTCTTCCACGATGTCTTTCAGGTCATCCACGCTGTAGAGATAAATATCCCTCAGCTCACCCACTTCCGGCTCGATGTCGCGCGGTACGGCGATATCTACCATCAACATCGGCCGGTGTTTGCGCACGCGAATGGCGCGCTCCACCGCGCCCTTGCCAAGGATCGGCAGCTGGCTGGCGGTGGACGTTATCACAATATCGGCCTTGATCAGCTGGTCGGGAATGTCCGCCATCAGCACCGCCTCGGCGCCAAAGCGGCGGGCCAGTTCCCGCGCCCGCTCCAGGGTGCGATTGGCAATGGTGATACGCGTCACGCCCGCTTCGATCAGGTGGCGGGTGACCAGCTCGATGGTTTCCCCCGCACCCACCAGCAGGGCGGAACAGGCCGACAGGTCGGTAAAAATGTGCCCGGCCAGGTCAACCGCCGCATAGGCCACGGATACCGGGTTTTCACCGATTGCGGTATCCGTGCGAACCCGCTTGGCCAGGGCGAAAACACGCTGGAACAGGCGATTGAATTCCGCACCGACCACCCCCTCATCCAGGGCGACCGAAAAGGCCGACTTCAACTGGCCGAAAATCTGCGGCTCACCGAGCACCATGGAATCCAGGCCACTGGCTACCCGCACCACATGCTCCAGGGCGTCGCTGCCCAGATGGAAGTAGGCCGCCCTGTGCAGTTCGGCGGCGGACAGGTGATGGTAGCTGGCCATCCAGGCTACCAGGGTATCGGCCAGCTCTGCGCTCACCGCCTCGGAGCCCAGCACATAGAGTTCAGTGCGATTGCAGGTGGAGAGCACCAGGGCGTCCTCGACACCGGGCAGCTGGCACAGCGACTGCAGCGCGTCCCCCACCTGCTCCGGGGCAAAGGCCACCCGCTCGCGCACCTCGATGGCGGCGGAGTTGTGGTTGATACCCAGGGCAAGGAAGTTCATGGCGTCTCAGCAGCCGCCCGCAGGGCGCTGTAGTCGGTCGATACCGTCGATGAAAAGGGCGCGAACCATAGCACATCCACAGGAAATTTCCCGTGATTCTAGCAAGTTACCGGGCAAAAACTAGCGCCCGCCCGGGGGAACCCCCGGCCACCACCGGGGTCGGAATCAGGTAGGCTTACACAAGGGCTTGTGTCACAATCGACGATAGTTTGTTGCCGATGTCCGGAAATCTCCCCGCCATGTCGCGTCTGTTCCTCTCCGCCTGCCTGACCGCTATGCTCGGCGCCTGCGCCTCTGCGCCCGCACCCGAAGCACCCGCTGTACCCGTAGCGGAAGCGGAGCCGGCTGCGCCGCCGGAACGCGCCATACCGGCGGAATCGCTCTATCCCCTGCTGCTGGGTGAATTCGCCCTGCGCCGCCGCGAATACGGCACCGCCCTGGAGCTTTACACCCAGCAGGCGTCACTGCTGCGCGACCGCGGCGTCAGCGCCCATACGACCCACATCGCCCAGTTCATGCAACAGGAGCGCGCCGCCCGCGAATCCGCCGCCCTGTGGGTCGAACTGGAACCGGACAATGTCGAGGCCAACAATACCTACGCCACGCTGCTGTCCAGGGTCGGGCGCACCAATGAAGCCCTGCCCCACCTGGCCATGGTGGCCCGGGACCAGGGCAAGGCCAACTTCCCCATTCTGCTGAATCGCTTTCCCGAGCTGGACAGCGAGCAGCAGCGCGAGCTGGTAGATGGCCTGGAAGCACTGTCAGCGGAATTCCCCGACAACCCGTCCCTGTTGCTCACCCGCGCCCTCGCCTACGATGAATTACAGCAGCACCAGCAGGCACTGGACGTGCTGGCCCGGCTATTCGACAAGGAGCCCTACCAGTACCAGGGCCTGCTGCTGGAAGCCAAACTCCTGCTGGAGCAGGACAGGGATGCCCCCTTTGCCCATATCGAGGAAGCCCTGGCGGCCAATCCCGACGATAGCCGCCTGCGCCTGCAGTACGCCCGGCTGCTCACCCGCAGCGACATCGACGCCGCCCGCGGCCAGTTCGAAATCCTCTCCGCCCGCTCGCCGGAGGACGGCAACCTGCTGTTCTCCCTGGCACTGATCAATCACGAGATCGGCGACAATCTGGCGGCCAAAGCCTACCTCAACCAGCTCATTGAGCTCGGCCAGCGTAGCGACGAAGCCCATTACTATCTCGGTCGCATCGCCGAAGACGCCGACGACCTGCAGGCCGCGGTAGAGGCCTACATGAAAGTCAGCGAAGCGGACAGTGGCGACTTCTACAGCGCCAAGGGCCGCATCGCTCGCATCCTGCTGGAGAACGGCGAGGAAGATCAGGCGCGGGCCCTGTTCGTCAACCTGCGACAGGCTCATCCGGAGGCGCGCGAAAGGCTCTACGCCCTGGAGGCCGAAGTGCTCTCCGGTGTCGGTGACAACGACGCGGCCATGGCCGTGCTGAACGAAGCCCTGTCGACCCTGCCCGAGTCATCCTCCCTGCGCTACAGCCGCTCACTGCTGGGGGAAAAGCAGGGCAACCTCACCCTGATGGAGTCCGACCTGCGCGCCATCATCGCCCGCGAGCCGGACAACGCCACGGCCCTCAACGCCCTCGGCTATTCGCTGGCCAACCGTACCCAGCGCTATGAAGAGGCCCGCGAGCTGATCGAGCGCGCGCTGATACTGGAGCCGGATGAACCCGCCATTCTCGACAGCATGGGCTGGGTGCTCTATCGCCAGGGCAACTACGAGGACGCCCTGTTTTACCTGGAGCGAGCCTACCGGGCCTTCCCCGACCCGGAGGTTGCCGCGCACCTGGGCGAGGTACTGTGGGTATCTGGCAGAGCCGAACAGGCGCGCGCCATCTGGGGCGACGCCCTGCTGAAGGACCCTGAGCACGAAATTCTGCTGAGCACCATCCAGCGCTTCGATATCAGCATGCTGCAGAGCGCCCCCTGATCCATGCGCCTGATCGTTCCCCTGCTGCTGGCTTTACTGGCCGGCTGTAGCACCATCCCCGATTCACCTGCGGTGCAGCGGAACTGGCAGCAACACGTCGCACAACTGAGCGCCCTGCAGCACTGGCAGGCCCGGGGCAAGCTCGCCCTGCGCAGCGGCGAACAGGCAGAGACCGCCAGCCTGCTGTGGCGCCAGGCCGGCGCTCAATCCGAGCTGCAACTCAGCGGCCCCCTCGGAATGGCCTCCACCCGGGTACTTGCCGACGGCGCGCGGCTGGAGGTGCAGCGTGGCGGCGAGCTTCACATTCTTGATATTTCCACCCCGGAAGCGGTGCGCGACAGCACCGGCTGGGATATCCCCGTAGCCGCGCTGCCTTTCTGGCTGCGCGGCATTCCCCAGCCGGACACCGATGCCACCGATTTGCGTTTCGACAAGCAGCGCCTGAGCCACCTGCGCCAGGATGGCTGGCTGGTGGATTTTTCCGACTACCGCCAGTTCGGCGCCTTTGACCTGCCCACCCGCCTGCAAATCCAGCGCGGCGACACCAGCGCCAAACTACTGATCCGCGACTGGCAACCGGGCGCGCCCCAATGAGCACCGGCCTGAGCCTGATGGCACCGGCCAAGCTGAACCTGTTCCTGCATATCACCGGGCGCCGGGCGGATGGCTACCACGAGTTGCAGACCCTGTTCCAGCTACTGGACTGGGGAGACACCCTGACCATTACCGCCGATCACAGTGGCGAGATTCACCTGAGTGGCGACACCCTCGGCCTCGCACCCGAAGACAACCTGATCGTACGCGCCGCCCGCGCGCTTCGACATGGCGATCGCGGTGCCCGCATTCACGTCGACAAACGTATTCCCAGCGGCGGCGGACTCGGTGGCGGCAGCTCCGATGCCGCCACCACCCTGCTGGCCCTCAACCAGTTGTGGGACTGCGGCCTCAGCAATGCCGAACTGCAGGCCGCCGGCCTGCCCCTGGGAGCCGATGTGCCCCTGTTCGTGGCCGGCCACAGCGCCTGGGCAGAGGGAATTGGCGAGCGCCTGAGGGCAGTGGAACTGCCCGAAAACTGGTATCTACTCATCCATCCGGGCTGCCATGTCCCGACCGGGGAAATTTTTTCGGCACGGGAATTGACAAGGAACAGCCCTGCGATCACAATGGCGGCCGTTTTTCAGGGGGCATATCGCAACGACTGCCAGGAAGTTGTTGCCAGACGTTACCCCGAGGTAGCCAAGGCATTGAATTGGCTGGCAAAATTCGGAGAATCCAGACTGACAGGAACTGGCGCTTGCGTCTTTTCCCGCTTCGACAGTCAAGCATCCGCCGAGGCGGTTGCACAGCAGGTTCCCGAGTCCTGGCAGGCCTATGTGGCTCGCGGCATAAACCGCTCGCCAGCGCTGTCTGAGCTATCCTGAAGACCCGATTACTGGGGTGTCGCCAAGCGGCAAGGCACCAGGTTTTGATCCTGGCATTCGTAGGTTCGAATCCTACCACCCCAGCCATACAAGAGTGCGCAGTTGCCCGAACCATTGCAGTGCGCGGGGCGCCATGACCGCAAGGCGCCCGGATGCAGTGCCATACATTGACAACAGTGTATGGCACTATTTCTATGTACAGCACGTACAGTCGCTCGCGGGAAACATGGGGCCGGCGGCCCGGCATTCCGGAGCGAGCAATGTACAGAGTCCCTATCCAGCATCAACCCGAGGTAAGCGCCGTGTCCTCCAAAATGATGGTCTTCACCGGAAACGCCAACCCGGAACTGGCACAGAAAGTTGCCAGCAGACTGTACCTCACTTTGGGCAAGGCCGACGTCGGCAAGTTCAGCGATGGCGAAGTGGCCGTTGAACTGAACGAGAATGTCCGCGGCAAGGACGTGTTCGTGGTGCAATCCACCTGCGCACCGACCAACGACAACCTGATGGAACTGCTGGTGATGATCGACGCCCTGCGTCGCGCCTCGGCAGCTCGCATTACCGCCGTGGTGCCCTACTTCGGCTACGCCCGCCAGGACCGTCGCGTACGTTCCGCACGGGTGCCCATCACCGCCAAGGTGGTGGCCGATATGATGGTTACGGTCGGTGTCGACCGGGTATTGACGGTCGACCTGCACGCCGAGCAGATCCAGGGCTTCTTCGGTTGCCCGGTGGATAACGTCTACGGCTCGCCGGTGCTGAACACCGACATCCAGGCCTGCCACTATGAGAACCTGATGGTAGTGTCGCCGGACATCGGCGGTGTGGTTCGCGCCCGCGCCATCGCCAAGCAGCTCGACGATGCCGATCTCGCCATCATCGACAAGCGCCGCCCGCAGGCCAACGAAGCCCAGGTAATGAACCTCATCGGTGAAGTGGAAGGCCGCACCTGCCTGCTGGTGGACGACATGGTCGATACCGCCGGCACCCTGTGCAAGGCGGCCGACGCGCTGAAAGAGCGCGGCGCCCTGAAAGTCGTTGCCTACTGTACCCACGCGGTACTGTCGGGCCGCGCACTGGACAATTTGAAGACCTCCCAGCTCGATGAGCTGGTGGTAACAGACACGATTCCCCTGAGTGCGGAAGCAAAGCAGATCGGCAAGATCCGTCAGCTGACTATCTCGGACCTGCTGGCGGAGTCCATCCGCCGGGTGTCCAACGAGGAATCCATCAGCGCGCTGTTCCAGTAAAGGCAGCGCTTAAAACCAATCACTGTCGCGCTGGTCGCAAGCAACGCAGTGTTATCAAAGGAGCCAGACAATGTCTGACCAATTTGCAATCGACGCCGAAGTGCGCGAGGACCTGGGGAAAGGTGCGAGCCGCCGCCTGCGTCGTCACGCCGACCTGGTACCCGCCATCATCTACGGCGGCAACAAAGAGCCCAAGCCCCTGACCCTGGTTCGCAAGGACCTGGAAAAGGCACTGGAAAACGAGGCTTTCTTCTCTCACGTGCTGACCATCAACGTCGGCGGCAGTGCAGAAAAGGCCATCCTCAAGGACCTGCAACGTCACCCCGCCCGCAACGCCGTTATGCACGCAGACTTCCTGCGCGTTGACGACAAGGTTGCCATCAAGGTACACGTGCCGATTCACTTCCTGAACGAGAAGAGCTGCCACGGCGTAAAAATCGAAGGCGGCATGATTCAGCACCAGGAAACCGACATCGAAGTCCTGTGTCTGCCTACCGACATCCCCGAGTACATCGAAGTGGACATGCTGAACGTCAAGGCCGGTGAAATCGTTCACCTGTCCGACGTTGCGCTGCCGGAAGGTGTCAGCTCCGTGGCCCTGGCCCTGGGCGAAGACCACGACCTGGCCATCGCCAGCGTGATCCCGCCGAAAGGTGGCAGCGATGCCGACGACGAAGCTGCCGAAGGCGGTGACGCCGAGGAGAACGGCGAGGACTGATTCGTCCTGCGCCGCGAGCGGCACCCGCGTTGACAGCCGACATCCAACTGATAGCTGGCCTTGGCAACCCCGGAAGCGACTACCGGGGCACACGCCACAACGCGGGCGCCGATTTTGTGGAGGCGCTGGCACGACAGTGCGGCGCCACCCTGCAAAGCGAGGGCAAGTTCTTTGGCCTCACTGCACGCATCACCCTGGCAGGGCAGGATTTGCGCCTGCTCATCCCCACCACGTACATGAATCGCAGCGGCCAGGCCGTGGCGGCCATGGCGAGCTTTTACAAGATCGAACCCGAACAGATCCTGGTTGCCCACGACGAGCTGGATATCCCCGCTGGCCAGGCCCGCTTCAAGCAGGGCGGCGGCCACGGCGGCCACAACGGCCTGCGCGATATTGTACCCGCGCTGGGTAACAGCAAGGATTTTCACCGCCTGCGCATCGGCATCGGCCACCCGGGTCACGCATCGAAAGTGACCGGCTATGTCCTGGGCCGCCCCAGTGCCGACGAACGCACGCGTATCGACCTGAGTATCGACGAAGCCATCGCCGCCCTGCCCTTGCTACTTGACGGTGATGGCACCCGGGCCATGACCCGGCTACACAGTTTCACTGCGGCCTGAGTGCAACTCGGCCCACTTTCTGACAGGAATCAACCATGGGAATCAAATGCGGAATCGTCGGCCTGCCCAATGTGGGCAAGTCCACCCTGTTCAACGCCCTGACCAAGGCCGGCATCGACGCCGAGAACTTTCCCTTCTGCACCATTGAGCCCAATGCCGGTATCGTGCCGATTCCCGACCCGCGCCAGACCCGCATTGCGGAAATTGTGAAACCCCAGCGGGAAATCGCCACCACCATGGAATTTGTCGATATCGCCGGCCTGGTGGCGGGCGCCTCCAAGGGTGAGGGCCTCGGCAACCAGTTCCTGGCCAACATCCGCGAGACCGACGCTATCGCCCACGTGGTGCGCTGTTTCGAGGACGACAACGTCATCCACGTTGCCAACAAGATCAACCCTGCTTCCGACATTGAAGTCATCAATACCGAGCTGGCCCTGGCCGATCTCGACAGCTGCGAAAAGCAACTGCAGAAAGTGACCCGCACCGCCAAAGGCGGCGACAAGGAAGCGGTGGCCATGAAGGCACTGCTGGAAAACAAGCTGCTGCCGCAACTGAACGAGGCGAAGCCGGTGCGCGCGCTGGACCTCGACGCCAGCGAGAAGGCCCTGCTCAAACAGCTTTTCCTGCTGACCGTGAAGCCCACCATGTACATCGCCAACGTCAGCGAAGACGGCTTCGACAACAACCCGCACCTGGACAAGGTGCGGGAAATTGCCGCCAGCGAAAACGCGGTGGTAGTGCCCATTTGCAACAAGCTGGAATCGGAAATCATCGAACTTGAAGACGATGAGCGCGACGAATTCCTCGCTGACCTCGGCATGGAAGAACCCGGCCTGAACCGGGTGATCCGCGCCGGCTACCAGTTACTCAACCTGCAGACCTACTTCACCGCCGGCGAAAAGGAAGTGCGCGCCTGGACTGTGAAAGTGGGGGCCACCGCACCCGAGGCGGCCGGCGTGATTCACACCGACTTCCAGAAAGGCTTTATCCGGGCCGAGGTCATCAGTTACGACGACTTCATCGCCCACAAGGGTGAACAGGGCGCCAAGGACGCCGGTCGCTGGCGCCTGGAGGGCAAGGACTACGTCGTGCAGGACGGGGACGTCATCCACTTCCGCTTCAACGTCTGATCAGAATACCCGCTGATAACTCAGCTGGTAGACATCAAAACTCTCATCGCTGTCGTTCACCGAGCCGGTAGCGAAACTGGCTTTGATGGCGTGTGTGCCGGCGAAGGGAAAGACCAGGGTGAACCCCGCCTTGGTGTCCCGCTGCAGGTCATCCAGCTCGCGACCGCCAACCGTGCTGCGGCCACCGTGGTAGCCGTTGAGGTTGACTGAACCCCAGAAGCCCGGCCCGAAGCGCTTGATCAGGTGTAGCTGGGCCGAGTAGATGGGGTCCTGCTCGCGGGTGTAGCCGACAAAGTCGCTATTGTTGTCAAACCCCCATACCCCCACATCCAGCTCCAGCAGCCAGCTCGGCGCCAGCGGCTGGATATAGCCCAGTTCAGCCTTGGCCGCCCAGCGATTGGCGCCGACGTTGATCAGCCTGTCCGTGTCGTAGTTGCCTGTCGGCGCAACCACCTTGAAGCTGGCGCCGAGGATGGGGCGCGGTGCGTGCCGCAATTCGCCAAACTGCTGCAGGTTCATCGCGGGTGCTCCCAGCAGGTTGAACGACACGCCCGCCGTAATATCCCCCACCCCCTGGTAATCCCGCTCCAGGTCGCCGAGGAGTTCATGCTCGGCCCGGGTATTGCCGTCGGAGTAAGGCTGCTGGACGAAAAAGCTCGCGGTGCGGCCGGCCAGGGAAAAGAACCGGGTGTAACCCGCGGTGGCCGTCACGATGCCGGAATCCACGCCGACGATGGGCAGGGAGGGGTCGGGCACGGTGTCGCCGTCGGTATAAGAGACACCCAGGGTCAGCAACTGCGTACCCACCGGCGCCGGCCAGTAGGCGCGCGGCGTCAGCTCCTGCGCCGCAACGGGCGTCACACCGGCCAGCAAAGCCAGGGCGACCACCAGGGCTATCGATACACCACCTTGCGACGTCACTCCCCCTCCTCCTCAGGCAGCGGGACGCTGCTGATCCACCTGTTGCTGTAATAGCTGTTGCAGGCCGCGGATTTCATCGCGCAGCTCCGCCAGCGTCGGCTCCCCGGCGGCCAGCGCATCGGCCCGGGCCTGGCGCTGCTGCTCCTCTTCCAGCACGTTCACCACGATGCCGATGATCATATTAAGAAAGGCAAAGGCGGACAGGAAGATAAAGCTCAGGTAAAACACCCAGCTCAGGGGGTAGACCGCCATGGTTTCGTACATGACGTCGGTCCAGTCCTCGAAGGTCATGATGCGGAACAGGGTCAGCAGACTGATGCTGATGTCGCCCCACAGGGTGTCGTTGATGTCGGCAAAGAAGGTGGTCCCGACCGCCGCGTAGATGTAGAAGATGATGAACATCATCAACATCACATAGCCGAGCTGGGGCAGCGCCGCCAGCAGCGAGTTCAGCAGGGTGCGCAATTCGGGAATAATGGAGACCATACGCAGCACCCGGAAAATTCGCACCAGGCGGCCGATCAGCGCCAGCTCCGAATCCTCGATGGGAATCAGGCTGACCACGACGATCAGGGTATCGAAGACGTTCCAGCCACTGCGGAAGAAGCGCTTCTTGTCGCTCTCACCCATGAAGCGGATGGAAATCTCCACCAGAAAAAACAGGGTAATGCCCCAATCCAGGATCAGCACCAGCTGATTGGCCAGCGGCGGCAGCGAGTAGGTCTTGGCGCCGATGAGCAGGGCCGACATCAGGATGATGCTGATCACCAGCAATTCAAACAGTTTGTTACTGCGCAGGCGCTCGAAACGGGCCTGCAATACATCGGTTGTAGGTGACATGGTTCTCTATCGGGAAGTTGGCTAACGGGCCCCCCGCAGCCGCGGGGCGGTCGCCAGATTCTAGGCAATCAGACCGCGCTTGCACAGCCGAACAGTCGCGTTCAGTTTTTTAGCCCGGGCGGGAGTTCCGGCGCCCATCCCACGGTTTGTCGCCTGGCTGGCACTTGCCGCCCCCTTCGCGGTGTTAGCATGCACCACACCAACCGACGTGCACCGGTCGATGCCGCGAGCAATGCCACAGGGAGATACCCACTTGCTGAAAAAACTGCTGCTTACCCTGTTTGTACTGATTGCCCTGCTGGCGATCACCGCCTTCTTTACCCTGGGCCGCCCCACGCCACCCGATGTCCAGGTATTCCGCAATGGCCAGGTACTCACCATGGACGGGCAGAACCGCATCGCATCCGCCATCGCAGTCAGGGAAGATCGTATTGTCGCCGTGGGCGACGACAGCGACATGGCCCCCTACCTCGAAGAGGCCGAGGTGCACGACCTCGGGGGCAAGACCCTGCTGCCCGGCTTTATCGACGCCCACGGCCACTTCCCTGGCACCGGCGTCGCGGCCGTCACCGTCGACCTGAACAGCCCGCCCATCGGCACTATCCGCTCCATCGACGATATCCAACAGGCCCTGCGAACCTTTGCCGCCGGGCGCGAACCGGGTCAGTGGGTACTGGCGCTGGGCTATGACGACACGCTGATTGCCGAACACCGCCACCCCACCCGGGAAGAGCTGGACGCCGTCTCCACCGAGCACCCCATCTTTGTCACCCACGTCTCCGGCCACATGGGCGTGGCGAACAGTCGCGCCCTGGAACTGGCGGGCATCGACAGGGATTCGCCCAACCCCGAGGGCGGCGTGATCGTTCACGACCGCGACAGCGGTGAACTGACCGGCCTGCTGGAAGAAACCGCCATGGCACCGGTGCAGGCGCTGGGCATGGACTTCTCGGTCGGGGAAATCCTCACCATGCTCGATACCGCCATCGCCGACTATGCCAGCAAGGGTGTTACCACCGCCCAGAGCGGCGGGGTCGACAAAGGGGTACTGGAGGGGCTGCAACTGGCATCGCGCATTGGCTACATTCCGTTCCGCCTGGAAATCTGGCCTTTCTACAAGATGATCGGGCCGCAGGTACTGAGCGGGGAGATTGACGTCGCCGCGATGGAGAGCGAGTGGTTCCACGCCGACACCATCAAGATCGTGTCCGATGGCAGCATTCAGGGCTATACCGGCTATCTGTCCCACCCCTATCACACCCCCTTCCGGGAGGATGAAAACTACCGCGGCTACCCCACGTTCGAGCGTGAGAAACTGGCGGATATCGTCGCTGAAATTCATCGCGCCGGCATCCAGATGGCCATTCACGCCAACGGCGACGGCGCCATCGACGATGTGATCTACGCCTTTGAAAAAGCTCAGCAGGCACACCCGGTCGAGGACCCCCGCCTGATTCTGATCCACTCGCAAATGGCCCGGGACGACCAGCTGGACGCCATGAAGCGACTGGGTATCACGCCGAGCTTCTTCTCCGCACACACCTACTACTGGGGTGACCGTCACCGGGACATCTTCATCGGCCCAGAACGCGCCATGCATATCAGCCCCACACGTTCGGCGGGCGAGCGCGGTCTGCGCTACAGCGTCCACCTGGATTCCCCGGTGGTGCCAATGGACCCCATCCTGCTGCTGTGGAGTACCGTAAACCGTGTATCCACCAGCGGCCAGGTGATCGGCGCCGATGAGCGGGTACCGGCCATGGACGCCCTGCGTGCCATGACCATCGACGCCGCCTGGCAGATCTTCCGCGAAGACGAACTGGGCTCGCTGGAGGTTGGCAAGTACGCCGACCTGGTGGTGCTGGATGGCGACCCGCTGGGTGATCCGGCCGACCTGCGCGACCTTCAGGTGGTGCGCACTGTGGTGGGTGGCGTCACCATTTATCAGCGTCACTAGGCGCAGCGGGCCGGATGACTTCGGTCAGCAGCAGGTTGGCCGTACTGATTTCAATGCCGGGATTTGTCCGCTTCGGCAAAGAATGCAATCTGGTCCGCATGTGCTTTGAGGAAAGCGGGACGCTCCGTGCCGCGCCGGACATACTGGCGGCAATTCGCGAAGCCTGCCAGCCCGTCGAAGCGATCGACCAGCCGCAACACATCCACCATGGCAATGTCGGCAATGGAGAATGCCCCAGCCAGCCACTCCCGGCCAGCCAGCACCGCCTCCATCTGCCGCAGCCGCGCGGTAAGAAAATCCTCGATGGTTCTATTGGCCGGTGCGTCCTCCGCCTTCCCGGAGAACTTGAACAGCGACCAGGGCAGGCTCGCCATTTCAACGGAATTCAGTGCCGCAAAAAGCCATTCGATAACCTGATTGCGGTGGCTGTGAGGCATCAACAGCTCGCTGCGTTCCGCCAGGTAGAGCAGGATCGCGCCGCTTTCGAATATCGTGGTTTCGCCATCGCTCAGCCAGGGCACCTGGTTGAAGGGCTGGCGCGAGAAGTGATCAACAGACCGGTTCTCGAACGATGTACCCTCGACGCGGTAGGGAAGGCCTGCCTCCTCGAGGGCCCAGCAGGCACGGATATCCCGTACAAAACCCCTCGGCATTGCGGGTACCCAATCAAACGTGGTGACAACAAACCCGGACATACGGCATCTCCTTGCAGTGGTTTTGCGCCATGACATGGCGCACTGGCCAGCCTCCCCGGCATGACGCTTCCACTTAGTGGTCGATTCGCTATTGTCGCATTCGACAGCATCCGGCCGATATTGTCAGGTATCGATACCGGGAGCGAAGCGGGAGATCGGGTACTCACAACATGTGTGCGGTTTTGCAGCGCCCCTCATTGAATAGGGTAGAATGCCCGGCAAATTCCACTGTCCAAAACACAGGAGCCAAGCCGTGTCTTCCACCTCCCGTCCGTTCAAAGTCCTCGGTGTCCAGCAGATTGCCGTCGGCGGTCTCGACAAAGCCAAACTGCGCAGGTTCTGGGTCGACACCCTGGGACTGACCTTTTCCCACTCCTACACCAGCGAAAAGGAAAACGTCGACGAGGATATCTGCGAAGCCGGCGAGGGCCCGCTGAAAGTCGAGGTCGACCTGATGCAACCCATCGACCCGGACAAGAAGCCGCGCGTCAACGAGCCGGCCCTGAACCACGTCGGCCTGTGGATCGACGACCTGCCCGCCGCTGTGGAATGGCTGACGGCCCAGGGCGTACGCTTTACGCCCGGCGGCATTCGCCCCGGCGCCGCCGGTCACGACATCACCTTCATTCACCCCAAGGGCAACGAGGAATTCCCCATCGGCAGCGAGGGTGTGCTGGTGGAGCTGGTACAGGCGCCGCAGGAAGTGATCGACGCCTTTGCGACGATTGCCCGGGCTGGCTGACGGTTTCGATTCCGGGGCGCCGGCCTTGCAGCCGGCACCATAACCATCTATACCTTTAGATGACATGACCACTCTGCGCGGGTATCTCCCGCGCGCGACCCGGGCGGCAGGCGAGCTACAGTCGTACTCGCAAATGCTTCGCCACTGACTGAACAGCGCCGGCCTGTCGCCGCTACTGCGGAGTTTCTCCGCGGGAGGCTCTACCCATGGCCACTTACAGCCGTTCAACCCACCACTCTGGAAACGTCGCACAATACCGGATTCACCGCGTCCCAATGACCCGACCGCTGGTCTGGCTGGGGCGAGGCTGGCAGGACCTGTTGCACCAGCCCCTGGCAAGCCTTGCGTGGGGGGCCCTGGTTTCAGGGCTGGGTGCGCTGATCCTCGCCTATGGGCGACACCCGTATTTCATCGCCGCCATGGCCTCGGGCTTCCTGCTTGTCGGGCCGGTGATTACCGCGGGCCTCTGCGAGTTGTCCCGGCGCCGCGACTGTGGTGAACCCGGTGGCTTTGAGGATTCCCTGGCACCCTTGCGCCGCAACCGGAAGGGTCTGACAGAGTTCGCCCAGATCCTGCTGCTGGTCTCGCTGGTCTGGTTCACGCTATCCGCAAGCATCCTGTATTTTGCCCTGGGCGAGGTTGCCCCGGCGGTCACAACAACGGTGTGGGGCGATGTCATGCTGCGACTGAGCGTCCCGCAATTAACGGCCTACATCGGCAGCGGCGCGCTGCTGGCGTTGCTGGTCTTCACGCTGTCGGTGGTGACAGTGCCGATGATTGTCGACCGCCACGTGGATGCCAGTACCGCCATGCACACGAGCCTGCAGGTCAGCCTGCGCGACGCGCCGGCGATGGCGGTCTGGGCCGTGGTAGTCACCGGCCTGGTGATAGTGGGCTTCGCCACCGGACTGATCGCGATGGTGTTGATCTTCCCCGTACTGGGGCATGCCACCTGGCAAGCCTACCGGGACCTGGTTTACTGACGCTGATTTGCGGAGGAAAAGTGAGCCGCGAAGTGTCAAGCAGGCATCGCTCACACAAGAAACTGCCTTAGTAACGATAGGGAGCCCAGTCATCGAGCCGAAAACTCGGTTCCCAGGTGGTTATTGAGCGTGTGTCCGGCTGGCCACCCCCGTCACTGTCGAAGCTGATGTCGCTGACATTGCCCAGGGCGTCATAGCTGAAGAGCTGTTCGCCGTCGTTGACGCCGGAGCCATTACTGGACACGACGATGCGGGCCACCCGCCCTGCCCCGTCATAGGCTATCTGACGCTGTTCTTCCATGGGAAAGCCAAAGCGTCCATCGACCTGATCGACTCGAATCAGGTGGCCCTGATCATTGTAGGTGTAGCTTGCATACGACTCGCTCTGACCGTCACCAGCCCTGTCGTAACTCCAGGCGACCAGCCTGCCTGCGTCGTAGCTAAACGTCGTAACCTCGTCTGTTTGTCCGTCGTTGTCCAGGTCGGAAGACCTGCGTACCAGGAAATCATCGCTATTCCACTCGAAGGTAGTGGTCCGTAATCCGGGCTCTACCTGAGTACCCACCACACCGAAGCCGGCTGTCGTTTCCGGGTAAGGGCTCGTGGGATCGAAAGCATCCATTGCGCTGTACCCCAGTGTCGGTGGGCGTCCTGCGGTGGCTCGATGCAGATCGAAGCCCGCGCCCTGGTAGGTGCTGCGAATCAATCGATCCTCGGCATCGTATGCCCGGGTGATCACTTCGTCGACCACACCGTCGCCGTCGGTATCGGCCTCACTGCGCACAGAGAGGTCATTGCTCCCATACTGCGTCAAATAAAAAGCGTCGATCGAACCATCATTCCCTCGATCCATTTCACTGCGCACCTGCAAGCCCCGATGATTGAACATCGTATCCGTACGATCCACACTCTGGAGCGCTTCTCCATAGTGATTGAGCGATGAGGTCGCATTACCGGAAAAATCCCGTGTAGTACTGGAACGAAAATCCAGCAGACCATCACCGTTGGAGTCCCCCTCACTGGAAACTCTGTAGCCACCGGCGTCGTAGGTGTAGTCAGTGCGGCGCTGCAGGTGACCGTTCCCGCTATAGGTCGCCGTGGATATCAGGTTGCCCTGCGAGTCATGGAGCCGCTCCGTACGCGTCGTCGCAAGGATCGACTGGTCGCTCTCAGCGATGTATTCAACGCGTGCCTGCCGACTCAGGCGAATGCCCCTATCCTGAGGCGCCGTCCCTTCCAGTTGCCACTGCGCGGCAAGTGCCACCTCGAGTTTCATCAAGGGGCGTTCCAGTTGCTCCATCACCGAGCGCAAGCCACCCCCGTAGGCAAAAACTCGCGGTAGCTGCTGGAAATTGAGACTCACGCCACCAAACTGCGCCGCCCGAGCCCAGCACCGAGTCTCCCAAGCGGAATTCGACCGTCTCCCCGGGCTGAAAGAGAAATGTCCCCGAGACATCTGTTGTCCCGCGGGTGGTTGGAATCCGAAACTCCAATCCCTCAATCACGGGCGGAGACAGTTGACCGTTGACGCTCACATTCTCCTCAACGTCCGGATTCGCCGTAGCCCCTCCGGCGCTACTCCCGCCATCACTGCAGGCGGTCATTGCGGCCGTCAGCACAAAGACAAGGAGGGAGGGCGTCAATTTCGCCCAGTGCGGCGTTGTGTGTTCGTCAGACAGCGCTTTTCTTATTGTCGGCATCGTGCACCCTATCCATGTAATGCATGTTATTGAACGACACACTGGATTGTATAACGCACTACGCCCGACAAGATTACATTCCTGTCAGGTTCAGAAAAGTTCAGGCTAACTCGTTGAATTAAAAGGGTAAAAACAGAAAATAAAGTGGTAGCTACGGGTGGACTTGAACCACCGACCCCCTTTAGCTCGAGGACCTTGCCACCGTTCAGCTGCTCTTAGCGATCCATCTAGTCCCAGAGCTGCTCCGGGCCTTCACTGTTGAATGCCGTAAAGGGCAGCAAGCTATCCGCCCGCTACTTGCCGTCGCGGTAAATCACATTGCGGTGCAAGTATAGGACATATTAACTGCCTATCGAGAGTAGACATCCTCGCTGATTGTGTCGACTGGACCTGCAGACCTGTCGAAGTTTCTATCTATTGACCCGAAAATCCTGTTCGCGGCGTTTGGTATGCCATTCATATCCGTTCAAACCTGGACGCGAGCACGCAACAGTTCATGCCATGCGGTGTTCACTGGCGTCCTTGCTAGTGGGTTGCTGTTGGTCTGGAATCCTTCCCAGCGAAAAGTGACAACGTTCCAGGTGGCGCTCTGGTCGGTGGCACCAGCAATGGTCTAGTCGGTGTTTCCCGTTCTTTCTGGCGCAGGTGATCCAGTATCCGATCGATGACGTCCTGGTCCTCGATACATGCGATGACCCTGACAGATCCGCCACAAAGACTGCAGACCTCGATGTCGATGTTGAAAACACGCTTTAGCCGTTGAGCCCAGGTCATTGCGGCATGGCGCTCGGCGGGTGTGCGGACTTCTGTGTTGGAGTTGGACTTGACGCCTTTCCCGCGTCTCGCTGGCGTGACGAGCCCTCGCCAGCGATGGTTCGGTGCCAGGGCGCCATGGAAGCGGGTGAGGTTGACTCTTGGTTTGGGTACCAGGGCGGCCAACCTGGCGATGCCCTTCGCAACTCACACCGGCATGCAGGGAAAATCCGTTGGCCTTGGCGACCCGCTCCAAACCAGGATCAGGTCGCTCCAGCGGGCGGATAGTGCGGATCATGAACGCTTTCTGGCCTTGCTGTGAGCCAACGGCTATGCGGTAGGAGATGGAGCTGCCCAGGATCTGTGGCATGGCATCGGTATCCTCGGCGGGGTCGAGGTCCAGCCAGGCACTCTCGGTGTCCTGTTCCAGCGAGCCTTGGCGCTCGAGGCTGCGGCCGACGCGCTGGCTTATCAGTTGAACCAGTTCCTCCAACTCGCCCTTGTCCGGTGCCCGGACGAAAAAGGCCACCCATCGGGTGGCCTTTTTTGTTGGACCGGCGGAGTGCTGGCTTTGTTCTTTTGCGAGCGGCAGCGCCGCGAGCGTAACCAGGTTCACAAAACGCGAGAGCGATTTGTAACGAGCCGCGCAGCGGCGAAGCCTGAAGGGTCACAACGCCCAAAAGGCGTTGTGATTCAATCCGGGCTGACAGGCCGGCAATGGGCCTTTCTAGGTCTGGATCGGCTGATAGTTCTCCAGCCAATCAAGAAAAGCGGATTCTTCCAGGGGCCTGCTGATGAAGTAGCCCTGGGCGTAGTCGCAACCAAGGGACTGCAGGATGTCAAAAGCCTCGCGATCCTCCACGCCCTCAGCGGTGACACTGAGGCCGAGTCGGTGCGCAATGTCGATCACGCCGCTCACAATCGCGCGGTTGCGGTCCTGAAGAATATCAAACACGAAGGACTTATCGATCTTCAGGCGCTGCAGGGGCAGGTCTTTCAGGTAGGCCAGCGAGGAATGGCCGACGCCAAAGTCGTCCAGCGAGATCTGGATGCCGGCATCGCTGAGCTTCTGTAGTGTTCGCCTGGCGTTGACCGGGTCGGTCATCACCGCGCTCTCGGTCACTTCCAGCATCAGGCGGTGCAGGGGAAAGCGCGCCTCCCTCACGACCCGCATGATGTCCTCGCCAAGATGCGGGTTTAGCAAATTACGCACAGAGATGTTGATCGATAGCTCCAGGTCGACTCCCTTTCTTCGCCACTCCATGGCCCGGCCAACTGCCTTTCGCAGCACCCAGTCGGTAAGCGGGTTAATCAGCCCGGTTTGCTCGGCGCTGGGCAGGAACTGGTCGGGAAAGATGAGCTCACCCGTCGGCTGCTGCCAGCGAATCAAGGCCTCCAGCCCGGTGACGGCGCCGGTCACCAGGCTGATCTTGGGCTGGTAATGTAACACCAGCTCACCCTGGTTGATGGCGTCCCGCAGGCCACCGATGATGGTCAACTGTGCCGGATCGGTGCGGTCGATATCCGGAGAATAGAACAAATGCTTCACAAACCGCTTGCGGGCCTGGCGCAACGCGATATCCGCACGCCGCCAGAGTGTTTCCGCGGATTCACCATCATCGGGGTAAAGCGCGGTGCCGGCGCTGATCTCCACATTGACCGGAATGCCCGACACCGTATAGCTGGCCTGCGCCAGCTCCAGGACTTTGCTCACCACCTTTTCGACCTGCTCGCGTCTGCTTACGTCCCGCAGCACCAGTGCAAAATGATCACCTCCGAGGCAGGCCAGCATATCGGATTCCCAGACACAGGACTCCAGTTGCTGTGCGATCTCGATCAGCAGGGCATCGCCATTGCTGTGGCCGAGTGTGTCGTTGATGGTGTGGAAGTTGTCAATGTCGACCAGGACCACGGCAAATCGCGCCGGGCTATCTTGATTAGCCGCCACCAATTGCTCAAGCTGAGCATATAGCGCCGAACGATTCATCAACCCGGTCAGGGCGTCGCGGAAAGCCTGAATGTGCAACTGTTCCTCGTTCTGCAGGTACTGCACCGCAAAGGCCACATTGGTGGCCATCTCCCCCAGCAATTGGATTTCCTCTTCATCAAAGAACCCCGTCTCGTCGGCATAGAGCACCACGAGCCCGTCACTTATGCCCTTGCCTCGCAGGGGGAAAGCCGCCGCCGACAGGCAGCCATGGTCGAGGGCCTCGCGACACATGGGGAAAGGCTGCTCCGGCATGGGTATTTCGTCCAGCTGGTTGGCTACCAGCGGGTGACCGCTTTCGATCACTTGTCTTATGGCGATGCACTGTGCGGGCTCCGCCAGTGATTCGGCCCATTGATCTAGGTCAATGCCGTCCCGGGAGCTGGCAATCAATGGCGTAACCAGGCCTCCCCTTTCGTCGAACTGTGCCACCCAGGCGATGCGGAAATGGCCCTCGTCCACCGCGATCCGGCAAGCGGCGCGGAACAGGCGCTGGCGGCTGCGCACTCGCACCACCGCGGTGTTGATGCCGCTCAACAGTGCATAGAGGCGGTTCAACCGTATGATATGTTGCTGGTGATGGCTGTTGTCGAGAAACTGGCTGACCTGGTTGCTCAGGGTAGTCAACACGGACATGAGCGAGTCGCTGTAGGGCAACTGCTCGCTATTCACCAGACTGAGTATACCCATGACCTGGCCGCGCTGTAGCAGGGGCAGCAAGATGATTGTGTTCCAGTCGTGGCGGACAAACTGTTCCCGAATTGCCTCCAGGGTTTGATCAAAGCGCGCATCGTCGCGAAAGTTTGCAATCCACTGCGGCTCTCCGCTGAAGCTGACACGGGCCAACATACTGTCTTCGCCGCTCACTTCCTGACCACGGGCGATCTGGCGAATTTCCTCGGCCAGCTCGGGTTCGGCGGTCCACGCATCGAGCAAAAGGAAACGCGGACCGCTCTGTTCGGCGCCCCAGAGAATTGCCGCCGAGAAAGCGAGATTGTCCCCGATGGCTCGTAGCAAGTCGGGAATCACCTGATGAAAAGGAGAGGCGGTTGCCAGAGCCTGGGCGACGGCGAACTGGGCCTTCAAGTGTCGACGCGAGCGTTGGTTGCGTGCAATCTGCTGCTCCAGTTGACTGGCGTGCAAACGCACCTTGCGATAAAGGCTGCCGTTCTCGTAGACACGGCCGGTCTGGGCACCGAGAATTGTTAATAGCAGTTCGTCTTCTTCGGTAAACCCCGCATCGCCGGCGGTGGTAAGGCACAACCACCCATAGCTGCGCGTGAAAGAGGTAATCGGCACCGCCAGCATGGCGCGAAATGTCGGGTACCCCGGGGGCAATCCCAACGCGATGGGGTCGAGTTCCTCCCCCGAAAGCCGCTCGGGAGCCTTGTCGGACCATACCCGCCCGAGCAACCCCCTGCCGGGTTCAATGGGTGTGAGGTCCGGGGGGACGGCGCTGCGCCCAATATGTTCAAACTGCTCACCACTGTCATCGGTCACCGCGAGCAGGCCGTGGTCCGCGTTGACCAGCTCCCGGGCACCGCGGCACACCATCGACAACAATTGCACCGGATCCTGCTGGGAGGCCAGCTGCAAGTTGAGTTCAACCAGACCGGCGAGGCGCTGATTGACGAACTCGTTGTCAATCGCCGTGCTGGCAAGTTTGTCGCTCAGCAAACGTAAGTGTTGCTCGCGATAAGCCTCGTCCTCCAAGGGGGGCGAGGTAGTCGCACCGGAAGCGAACGCCTCCTCCACGGCGGCGAGCAGCGCGGCCGGTTCACAGGGCTTTTGCAGCACACTCGACACGCCGCCCGCCGTGGCCAGATCGTTGGCCTGCCCCTCGAGGTAGTACGCGGTGAAGAAAATAACCGGGAGGCTCGCGATGGCGGGATCGCCCCGTACGCGCCGCAGGAACTCGAAACCGTCCACGCGCGGCATGAGCACATCGCAAATTACCAAATCGGGCCCCTCATCACGCACTCTTGCCAGTGCGGTTTCCCCATCTGCCGCCTCCGTCACGCTGTAGCCATGTGGTACCAGCACGGCTTTGAGGTATTCGCGATTGGCGGCGGTGTCATCTGCTATCAGTACGGTGCGCTTGTCAGGCATCGCGGCCTCTTCGCAGGCAGCTCTCCAGGGCAGCAAGTAGGTCGTGGTTTTCGAGCGGCCGGAACAGAACTTCGTCCGCTCCTCGATCCAGGCCTTCCTGACGAAAACGCCGGGACAGGCTTGAGGAGGTGATGAATACAAAGGGCAGCTCGCGCCAGCGACTGTCGTTGCGCACCGTTGCCAGCAAATCGAAGCCAGTACCCTGATGCATATTGACGTCGGACAGGATCAGGTCGGGCGGGTTGTTAACCAACTGGGTCAAGGCCTCTGTGACGCAACTCGCGGTTGCGGTGCGATAGCCGGAGCCAGACAGCAAACTGGTCGCCAGTTCCAGGTTCATTTGCAAGTTGTCCACAACCAGTACCAGCGGAGCGTCATCTCCAGGTTCTGGCGCCGTTCGCCCCTCGCGTTTGGAAGACGACTGCTTTGCCGCCCCCAGGAACGGTTCCAACTGCGCAAGGAGACCCTCGGGATCAATCGGCTTGGCACAATAGTCGTCGAAGCCGGCCGCGAGGATTTTCTCCCGGTCGCCCACCATCGCCAGCGCGGTGACCGCGATCAGTGGTATATCCTTTAGTTCCTCTATCTGCTTCAGCTGACGGGCGACGGCATAACCGTCCATATGCGGCATTTGTATATCGCAGAGAATCAGGTCCGGCAGTTCCCTGCGGGCCGCCTCGATACCAGCTCGGCCATCGCCCGCGGCATGCACACGATAGCCGTGCGCTTCCAACAGGTAGCGCACCAGTTCGAGGTTGACCTCGCTATCCTCTATGACCAGCACGCGGCCAGTCATCGGCTGTGGCTCCGCAGAGTTAAAGTAAAGATACTTCCGCCTCCGTCCCTGTTGCGAAAGTGGATGTCACCGTGCATCAGCCGCGCAAGCTTTCGACTGAGGGAGAGCCCGAGACCAGTGCCTTCCTGATCCCCCCCCGTCCGTTTGGCGCCCTGGACGAATGGAGCAAACAGCTCCTCGACGTCCGCCGTGGCAATACCGGTGCCGGTATCTTCCACGGAGATTTCGACGGTATCCCAACTATCCTTGCAGTTCTGGCGCCGTGCGTGGAGCAGAATCTCTCCCGCACTTGTGAACTTGATCGCATTGTTGACCAGGTTAATAAGAATTTGCTGCAATGCACGCTGGTCCGCATGGGCTACCAGGGTGCTGTCCGAAAACTCGGCATTGAGCCCTATCCCCTTGTCCTGGGCCTGCGGGCGCAGGCTGGCGAGCACATCCTCGATAACCCGCTGGCACTCGACAGGCTCTAGCAACAGCTCTATTTTGCCGGAATCGATCTTGGCAAGATCCAGCAGGTCATTGATTAGCGACAGCAGGTGCTTGCTGCTGCGCTTGACGATATCGAGTTGCTTGCGCTGCTCTGAGTTGATCTCCCCCGGCAACTCCATCAGCAATGTTCCAGTAAAGCCGATAATTGCATTGAGCGGCGTACGCAGTTCGTGGCTCATACTGGCCAGGAAATGATCCTTTGCCTGGTTGGCCTTTGCCAACTGGTCGTTTTTCTCTCGCAGGGCCTGCTCGAAGCGCTTGCGCTCGGTAATGTCACGAATAGCGCTGGACACCAGTATTCCCTCCTCGGTTTCCAGCGGACTCAGGCTGATCTCCACCGGAAATTCACTGCCATCCTTGCACAAGCCGTAGAGCTCAAGCCCCATGCCCATCGGCCGTGGCTTCGGGTCGGCGAAGAACTGCCGGCGATAGCCTGGGTGTTTGCCGCGGAACCGCTCCGGGATCAACACCTCGATGGTTTCCCCCAGCAACTCCTCGCGCGGATAGTGGAATAGCACCTCTGCTTGCGAGTTGACCAGTACGATGCGCCCCGATTGGTCGAGGATGACAATGGCATCGGGTGCGGATTCCAGTAGCTCCCTGAATTTTTCCTCCGCCTTGACCCGCTTGCTGACATCGCGGATGGCGCTCATGGTGAGCGTGCCCGCCCCGGTTCTCAGTGGACTGAGGCTGATTTCAACTGGGAACTCGGTGCCGTCTTTGCGCAGCCCGTTCAGGGCCAGACCTTCCCCCATGGTGCGCACGCGCGGTTGCTGCGTATACCGGGCACGAAAACCGATGTGCTTGTTGCGCAGCTCCTCGGGCAATAGCATCTCGATGGGCTGGCCGAGCAAGGTGTCCTGTGGATAGCCAAACAATTGTTTCGCCTGCGAGTTGGCGAGCACGATGCGGCCGGCGGTGTTGACCAGCAGGATGGCATCAGGTGTGGATTCGAGCAGTTGACCGTAGTTGGCCTCCATGGTTTCCGCATCGCGCAGGGACTTGAGCTGGGTGATATCCTTTTCGATAGACAGTACGAGGTCGATGCCGTTGTCGCGCACCGCTTTCCTGGAGACATCCACGAATACCACCGAACCATCCTTGTGTCGACGGATCGCTTCATAGGTCGCGGCGCCCTGTTCGGACGTGGGCCCGTCAGAATTTCCCCCAACGTGGCTGGGGTCGTCCGGCACGAGCAGGTCGCGGTAGGACCTGCCGAGAGCCTCATCGCGCCGATAGCCAAAAATAGCGCAGGCGCCTGGCGACCAGAAAACGATATTCCCCGCCGTGTCGGTGGCAATCACCGCATCGGGGGACTCTTCCAGCAAGCGCTCGCCCAACTCCATCGCCGTGCTCCTGCAATCCATGCCATCACAATCTGGCTGGCTGCTTCTTGAAACGCCCGCGAGCAGCCGTGATCGGGCGCGCCCTCTATCCGCGGCCACTCCCTTAGAGAATTTACCCTGCCAACCCTACCATGCTGGAGACATGCAAAAACGCCTCCGGACGCCCGTTATTACGGGAATCGGCGGCAGCATTGCCTCGGTGTCTTCCAGCGATGTCTATCGGCGAGTATAGGGCATACTAACTACCTATTGAGGGTAGACACGTTCGCTGGTTCTGTCGACTGGACCTGCAGAGCCCGCCGCCACTGCTGGCGAATGTCGGTCCAGGTCAGCAGGTGTCTTGTCGCCGGCGGCCTCGGCCGGCTATATCAATTTACTGAGCCGCAGTGGCCTCCTCTTTAAACATTTAAAGTAGTATGTTTTGTTGGCAGCAATAGTGTCCCGGTAGCCTCTGGTAAAAGTAAAGCCGCGTTATGCCTGTGGTGTATTAACGCAGTTTGAAGCCCATGATTCAGCGTCCCCGGAAAGGGACCTTGGACCGTTAGACCCTTCGTATGCAACTCGGGGTTGCTGAATGCCTCATGGTGCGACTTGGCTTCAGAATCCCAGTGCCGTCGAGCCGCTGGAACTTTGAGAATTACCGGGTAAGGGTGCTGACCCACTGAGGGTGGGCGGTGCGGCGCTCCGCTGGCATTATCAATCGGGTAAGGATGAATGCCCGTCCCCCGTGTATGGGGTAGAGCCCAGAGCCGGTAGAGCACTGGTCTCAGGATGGTCTCAATTTGGTCTCAATCACAGATTGATCAAAAATCGAACACTTTGGCGTATTTTACAGAGTGCGCTAAGCTATTGAAAAAATTGAAGAAAAACGAAGAAGAGGTGGTAGCTACGGGTGGACTTGAACCACCGACCCCAGCATTATGAATGCTGTGCTCTAACCAGCTGAGCTACGTAGCCACATCAGCAACGGGACTGACCAGTCCCAAAGAGGCGCGCATTTTGAGGAAATCGCGGGGGCAAGTCAACCCCTTTTCCTCTACTTCTACGTGCCGATGACGCCTGCCTGCCCGGCTCGGGAATCTCCGCTTCTCGCGCTCAATAACGGCAACATAGCGCGACACCGCCGCTGGCTCTGGATGCTCCAACGGCGGCATAATCCGGACTTTGCCACCTAGGTATTCGCCCATGCCCCGTCCCCTGCACAGCCTGTTGCCCGCCCTCGCCCTCAGCGTGCTCACCAGCACCCCCGGTCACGCTACACCCGTAGATGCAATCGCTGAACAATACGTGCGGCTGGTACTGGCCATGGGCGAGCACGACAAGGGCTATGTCGACGCTTACTACGGGCCGGCCGAGTGGCGCCAGCAGGTAGCGGAAGCGCCGCCTTCCCCGGAAGCCATCGCCTCCTCGGCCCACCAGCTGCGCGAGCAACTGCCTTCCGCTGCAGACACCCGGGCAGCTTCGGCCCTGGAAAGGCTGCGCAACAACTACCTGAGTACCCAGCTCGGTGCCCTGGCCGCCTATGCCGGCACCTACGGCAAGGATACGCCTCGCGATTTTGACGCCGAAGCCCGGGCGCTCTACGACACCACACCACCCCGGCGCGAACTATCCAGCTTTGACAGCACGCTGCAACAACTGGCGGCACTGCTGCCGGGCGACGCGCCGCTGCACCAGCGGGTTGACGAGTTCCAGCGCCAGTTCGATATCCCCGCAGACAAGCTGTCCGCCGTGTTCGATGCCGCCATCGAGGCCTGTCGCAAACGCACGCTGGCGCACATCACACTGCCGGCAGGTGAAAGCTTCCAGCTGGAATATGTCACCGACCAACCCTGGAGCGGCTACAACTGGTATCGGGGCGATGCCCACAGCCTGATCCAGGTCAACACCGACCTGCCAGTGCGCATTGACCGCGCCATCGACCTGGGCTGCCACGAGGGCTACCCGGGGCATCACACCTACAATGCCCTGCTGGAAACTGAATTCGTGCGCCAGCGCGGCTGGGTGGAATTCAGCGTTTACCCGCTGTTCAGTCCGCAATCACTTATCGCAGAGGGCAGCGCCAACTACGGCATTGAGCTTGCCTTCCCCGGCGAGGAAAAACTGCGTTTTGAGCAGCAAGTGCTCTACCCGCTGGCCGGGCTCGACCCGCAAACGGCCGAGCGCTACGACAACGTTCAGGATCTCACTGCGGAACTGAGTTACGCCCGCAACGAGATTGCCCGCCAGTACCTGAACGGCGACATCGACCGCGAACAGGCCATCGAACTGTCCCAGACCTACGGCCCCACCAGTCGCAGCCGCGCCGAACAGTCGGTGCGCTTTATCGATACCTACGGCGCCTATGTCATCAACTACAACTGGGGCAAGGCGCTGGTAAAGGATTACATCGAGCGCGATACACAGACCAATCAAGAGCGCTGGCAGAAATTCAGCGCCCTGCTTTCCTCGCCGCGCCTGCCTTCCGATCTGGAGTGATTCTGGCATAATCCCCACCGATACTAATTATTACAGGACATGGGGAATGTTAAAAATCACCGGGGCGGTGCGCGAAACACCCGCGCGCCAGGGCAGGTTTTGGGGTTCGTTGCTACTGCTGGCGTTGCTGGCCGGCTGTAAAGTCGAGGTTCTGGTCCCGCCGGGTGGCAAGGTGATTACCGCGTCCGGAGCTTACGACTGCGCCGCTGGTCAAACCTGCACACTGAATATCTACGACACCTATTTCGACGAGAATTTTATCGCTGTTCCCGACTCCGGTTACGAATTCACCGGTTGGAAGAAGGGCAACGGCTATTTCTGCGGCGGCAACCGCACAAGCTGCCCGCTGACCACCCGGGGCTTTCCCGGTAACAACAACTTGATGGCCGTCCTGGAATCGGACACAGTCTTCCGCTTGCAGCCCGTTTTTCGCCGCGTTTCCCAGGGGCCCGTCCGGCAGTCCTATCAGTTGTCCGCTGACTTTCCTTCCGCCTTTATCCGCGACAACTATGATCGCGACCTCTTTATCACCTCCATGAGCGGAGGTGATGGCGGCTGGAACGTGTTCATGTCCCAGGTAAGTGGATTCACGTCCCAGCGCTACTTTTCCGGCTCCACCTTTCCCGGGGATAACATACAAGTTGCCTGGAACCAGGACCAGAGCATCACAGAAGTCGCCGCGCACAACGGTATCTGGGTCGTCACCGCCACCGGCGGTACCGGACTCGGCGCCCAGTTCTGGAAGACTTCAGCCACCTTTCCCGAAAGCAGCATCGAAGAGCGCTGGAACAGCGGCTATTCCATCACGGACATGGCCTACAAGAACGGCACCTGGGCCCTGGTGATGTCCCGGGTGGAGCGCTTCGGTGGCCAGGCTTACAAACTGTCCAATGCGTTTCCCGCTGACTTCATGAACAATTATGGTAACCGCGGCTACCGGGTGACCGAAGTGGCCTATGGCGGAGGTCAGTGGCTGGTGGTGATGACCGACCTGAACGGGGCAACCGGCGAATACTGGCAGATCGACACCGGCTTCCCGGAAGCCGAAATTCAGCGGCAGTGGAACGCCTACCGGGATGTGACTGCACTGGTGCCCGGCAATGGCCAGTTCGTGCTGGTCGCCAGTTCCAGTCTGGCCGCCAACTTCGGTGGCACCGGCAATACCAATGGTGGGGGCAACGGCGGTGGTGGAAACGGTGGAGGCGGCGATGGCACGTCGGCACTGACCATCAACATTACCGATGCCTGCAACGATGGACGTCCATTGGACTACCGTTTCTTCGACAAAACCAACAACCTGGTCTGGCCAAACAGTTCCCAGTACTACTACACCTCGGGCTATTACAGCACCGACAGCCACACACTGAGCTGTCGGACCGGAGCCCAAATATGCTACGGCGCCGAGACCGACAACTGGTACTGGGGAGTGGGCCTGGATGGCGACCGGGGTTGCGAGGACTGCTGCGTCACCTGCCAGACCACCGAATTCAACGTAAATCCAGGGTGCTGAAATGAAAGACCCCCGGCCGGGCGACCAGGGGCCAGTCACGTGTCAGGACACCTTCCCGGCGGCACCTTTCTCGGTGCTGACGCCTTCGGTGGGAAGTTCGCCACCGGATGATTCCAGGTGCGCGCGAATAAACCACTGGAACAGTTCCAGGTCGCCCGCGTGGCCGGTCAGCAGATCTTCCGAAACAGCGTCCAACTCGGACAGTTTTTTTACCGCGCTTCGCTGATCCTCAATCAGCCCGGTGTAAACGACATCCAGGGCCGCGAGATGCTCATTGGCAAGCGCACGCTGCAATGAGTAGTCATCCCAGCCGCGGCGCCCGACTATAGCGCCAGGCGTACCGACGGGAATGCCACCCAGAGTGGCAATGCGTTCGGCAACGGCATCGACCATTTCCTGTACTGCCGTCACCTGCGGGTCGAGCATTTCGTGAACAGCAATGAAATTGGGGCCGACGACATTCCAATGTACATGTTTGAGGGTCAGGCCAAGATCGATGAGCGCAACCATGCGCTGATCAAGTACTGCAATGACTTTGTCCGCCGTGGTTTTATCCATACCCGGCACAGTAAAATTGGTCGCAGTCATAGTCCTTACTCCTTTTACTTCAACAATGTTCCACGAGCGCCCGGCTGGCGGGCGCCCGCAGGGTTTGCAACAGTAAAGCTAAAGCTGGGGTATCAGCAGTTCTCGTCGGTGGCGTCTTCGCAGGCGTCTTCCGCGGCATCACCGACATCTTCCACCGCATCACCGAGGTTGTCTGCGGCATCTTCCATGTTGTTGTCCTCACAGCCGGCAACGCCGGCAACGAGAAGAAGACTGAACAGCGTGGCATAGAGGGATTTCATAGGCTTGCTCCTTGCAAGTGGGATTGCATTAATCAACGACCCGGTTACAGATCGATTGTCATGTAGCGTCACAAGGGTGAATGCAATCGCTATACCAACTCACCTGAAGCCTCGGGAGAAACCCTGCAAACGCAGTCATTGCAGGGGTTTCAGCTATCGTCTGCAATCGGTCCGCTGCCCGGCCTGGCAAATTCCCACTGCCCTTTTTTGTAAGCAGTACATGGGCTTTGCAAAAGTTACATCACCGGGAGCGTCCGAGCGCGAACTGCCGCAGGTCAGTCCTCGCTGCCGATAACGCGGTAGACCAGCGCGCCCAGCGCGGCGCCGATGATCGGCGCCACCCAGAACAGCCACAGCTGGGATACCGCCAGGCCACCCTCGTAGAAGGCCACACCGGTACTGCGCGCCGGGTTCACCGAGGTGTTGGTGACAGGAATGCTGATCAGGTGGATCAGAGTCAGGCACAGGCCGATGGCGATGGGGGCCAGGCCGGCCGGGGCGCGGCTATCGGTGGCGCCCATGATCACCACCAGGAACATGGCAGTCATCACAATCTCACACACCAGGGCAGCGGTGAGTGAATAGCCCCCGGGCGAGTGTTCACCATAGCCGTTGGTGGCAAAGCCCGCCGTAACGTCAAAGCCCGCCTGGCCGGAGGCGATCAGGTAGAGCACCCCGCCCGCCACCAGCCCACCCAATACCTGAGCAACGATGTAGGGCAGCAGCTGGCTGGCGGGAAAACGACCACCCACGCAAAGCCCCACCGATACCGCCGGATTCAGATGGCAGCCGGAGATATGGCCGATCGCGAAGGCCATGGTCAGCACGGTCAGGCCGAAGGCCAATGACACACCGAGCAGGCCGATACCGACCTCGGGAAACGCCGCCGCCAGCACTGCGCTGCCGCATCCTCCCAACACCAGCCAGAAAGTCCCCACAAACTCCGCACCAAGTTGTTTGATCATTGTTATGCCTCTTGTGTCCTTGAAGGGTCGGGGCCGCGTCTCTACGTCGGGAGTGCAACCCATTCAAGCGTAGACCAATATCGCCAGGGGCCATCTTCTTTTTGACAAGCAGGATAGGCCTTTATAGGCTGCCCGCATTCCCACAGGAGAACACCATGAAGCTACCCCGATCACTCGCGCGCCTGGCCGCTGGCGCCACCCTGCTGGCTGGTGCCCAGTCCGCGCTGGCGGGCACTGTCATCATCCACGCCGGGCAACTGCTGGCCATTCCCGGCGAAAAGCCCAAAAGGGAACAGACGCTGGTGATTGAAGACGGCCGTGTCAGCCAGGTACTGGCTGGTTACCAGACGCCCGGCAACGCAGCAGATGCTCAGATCATCGACCTCAAGAACCGTTTCGTAATGCCCGGCCTGATGGACATGCACGTCCACCTGCAGGGCGAGTTGGGTCCCGACGGCGATAGCGAGGATCTCAAATTCTCCGACGAGCTGGTCCAGATGCGCTCGCTGATGTTCGCCCTGCGCACTCTCGACGCAGGCTTTACCACGGTGCGCGATGCCGGCTCCAAAAGTCAGGAAATGTACGCCCTGCGCGATGCTATCGCTCGCGGCTGGATCGACGGCCCGCGCATTGTCGCAGCCGGCGGTGTGGGCATTACCGGGGGCCACAACGATGTCTCTGGAATGAAACACGAATTGCTCGAGCTCTATACTGACAAATCCATCTGCGACGGTCCCTATGACTGCCGCCGCGCCACTCGCGATGCCATCAAGTACGGCGCCGACCTGATCAAGATCACCTCCACCGGCGGCGTACTGACCGATCGCGACACCGGCACCGGCCAGCAGATGGAGATGGACGAACTGGAAGAGGTGGTCCGTGCCGCCCACCGCATGGGTCGCAAAGTGGCCAGTCACGCCCACCAGGAAGACGGCATCATCGCCGCCCTGAAGGCCGGGGTGGACAGCATCGAACACGGCACCTATGCCGGCCCGGAAGCCATCAAGCTGTTCAAGTCCAGCGGCGCCTACCTGGTGCCCACCCTGCTGGCGGGGGACACGGTCAAGACCATGGCGGAAACCTCCGACTTCCTGAGCCCCGCCATCAGTGAAAAGGCCATCCGGGTTGGCAACGACATGAAAGACAATTTCGGCAGGGCCTACAAGGCGGGCGTCAAAGTGGCCTACGGCACCGACAGCGGCGTTTCCGCCCACGGCGACAACGCCAAAGAAGCGGTGCTGATGAAGCAGGCCGGTATGGACAACATGGACATCCTGGTCGCGGCCACCGTCAGCGCCGCCGATCTGATCAGCATGAGCGACAGCCTGGGCACCCTGGAGCCCGGCAAGCAGGCCGATATCGTCGCCTACAGTGGATCTCCGCTGGACAGCATCGAGGAACTGCTGGACGTGGACTTCGTGATGAAGAGCGGCAAGATCTTCAAGCAGAAGTAGTGCAACTGCGCCCCGGCAACGCTTGCCGGGGCCGACTCATTCGATCGTTGTTTCGGCGGGCCGGCGCACTTCGCCGTCGCGGAAAAATTGCCAGGTGAGTTCCGCTGTGTCGAACTCGTGACTGGTCGGCCCCAGGAACCGCGGCAGGCGAAACACCGGGTTGGCCATGGTATGGCCACCACCCACCATGCTAACCAGCGCGACAGCGGGTCGGCCAGGGCCCTGCCACTGCAGCGTCGTTACCGTAGTCTCGTCGTCCGCCACCTGGTCTGGCCAGTCGCTGTGCTGACCGTCGCTGCTGTAACCGGCGAGCGCAGACCAGTAGGCAGCACTATCCCTGGCAGACAGCACCGCACCGCGACTGTCATCACCAAACAATTCCACCAGGCCACCCTCGTAGGGATTTACCGGATCTTCAGTGCCATTGACGATCAACACCGGCAGCGGCTGGTCCGCGGCCTCGCAGTCCAGGTTGGCGGCAACCGGCAGGTTGGCCACGTAGGCGGCGATGCCGGCCACCACCTGCGGCGCCTCCAGCCCCATGCGATAGGCCATATGGCCGCCGTTTGACATACCCGCCACGTACACCCGCTGCGGATCAATACCGTACTCGCTGGCCAGGTTACCTTTCAGCGCGGTCAGGAAGCCGACATCGTCGATATTGCGCAAGTTGGCGCTGTAACTGGCGCTGGCACGGCAGTCATTCCAGTGCCGCTCCACCCCATCGGGGTAGGCGACCAGCAACCCTTCCCGCTCGGCCAGCACATCGAAGCTGTAAAAGCTGAGTGCCGCCATATCGGCACCGCTGCCGCGCGAGCCGTGCAGCAGGATCAGCAGCGGTGCTTCCACCGGCAAGTTATCGGGCACGTAGAGCTGGTAACTGCGCTGCAGGCCAGCCCATTCCATCTGGCCTGAAAAACGCTTGCCGGGCAGGTCCGGGGGGTCGATCGCATCCGCCGACAGAAACCACCAGCCCAGCACCATGACGCTGAACATCACAAGGGCCAGGCCGCCCCCGAGCCACACGAGTAAAGTGCGCATTCCCTACCCCGTTGTTGTAATCATTTGGGTTTCATTATGCGGGAGGGCCCGCACCCCGCCAACCCGCAACAGGGGGGAATGCGGGCTGGCGGAGAGCGGGTAGCATGCAAGCGGTAGGCGCATTCAGACCGGAACCCATGCGCGCCGGCTACCGGTCGGCGAGCTAGAAGGCCGCGCGCCAGACCAGGCTATAGGTCGGCGTGGACTCCTCGTACTGGATTTCGCTGATCGGGTCGCCGTAGTCACGGATGTGCTCGACCTTCTCCTGGTCCAGCAGATTGGTGCCGGTCAGGCGCAGTACCGAATTCTCGGTGATGTTCCACTCCACAAACAGCTCCAGGTTACCGTCGTATCCGGTGACCACGTATTCCTGGAACTCTGTTTCAAGGGAGTCGCCCCGCTGCTGGTAGGAAATGCCAGCCCCGCCGAAGCCCGGAAAATCCTGGGTCAGGCTGATGTTGTAGACATAGTCTGGCTGGTTGCGGAAGGCGCGATCTTCCCCGGTGAAGGGATCTTCAATCTCCGAGTCCAGCCAGGCGTAGTTGGCGTAGAAGCCGGTGTTATCCAGGCCGATAAAGTCCAGTGGGGTTGAGATATCCAGCTCGACGCCGCTGGCGGTACCGTCACCGATATTCTGCGGAGTGAAGATAGTGCCGTCGCCGTCATCATAGGGCAGGCCAGTATCGGTGATTTCGATTACATCCTCGATATCGCGGTAGAACAGGTTAATACCGATGATGCCGCGATTGGCGATGCGGTGCTCCAGCCCCAGGTCGTAGCCCCAGGCCAGTTCCGAATCCAGCTCCGGATTGCCGAAGGTGGCGTCCTCATCGTCGGGAGTCTCGTCCTCCTCGAAGGGAGCGACCAGGTCAAACTCCGGGCGGCGCAGAGTGCGGGCCACGGACGCCGTGATCCGGGTGGCCTGGGTCATGTCCCAGCGCAGGCTGAGCGAGGGCAGCAACTCGTTGCCGTCCTGGCTGGCGGAGCCATCCTCGTTGTCCACATCGCGCTCGTACATGTCGTAACGCAGGCCGCCTTCCACGGTCAGGGCATCGCCAAGGTCCTGGGTCAGCTTGGCGTAGGGCGCCCAGCGGGTTTCCTCGATGTCGGCCTCCACGTCAAAGAACCCGGCCTGCAAACCCTCGCGCTCGTTGAGGCTGTAGGACAGGCCCGCCTTGAGCTCCCCACCTTCCCACACCGGGTAGGTGTAGCTGGCCTCTGCAGCGTAACTGCTGTCCTCGATATCGAGGGTTTCTTCGCCTTCCTCAACGCCCTGCGACATACCGTCTTCGAATTCCTCTTCGGTTTCGAAGTTCTGCGTGTCCTCATCGAAGTGGGATACCGCGCCCGACAGGGCCATTTCGCCCTCACCTAGCGGCAGGGTGTAGATGCCGTCCAGGCCCCAGCTGGTCTGGTCGATGGATTCCTTCTGGCGGGCGATGGCGACAAGGTCAGCGGCATTGACGTCGACCGTTTCACCCTCGTACTCGCGCACGAACTCCTCTTCACTGCGATCGGTATAGACGTAGTAGCCGTTGAAACGCAGGTTGCCGGCCGGCAGTTGCAGGCCAAGCGAGCCATTCAGCGATGTGTCGGTACCGTCGCGGGTATCGTCCTCGTAGGCAAAGCCTTCCAGGGACCCGTCGTCGAAATACTCTTCCAGCTTCTGCTTGGGATTGCGACGCTCCTGCACATTGGCGCCTAGCCAGAAGTCGTAGGTATCGCCGGCATCGGCATAGGCAACAGAGCCGGTATTGCGGAAGCGGTCATCCTGCTCGTAGTAGGTGGTGCCGATGCGGGTGGTCAAACCCTCCAGCTGGGCGCCGTCCTTGAGGATGATGTTCAACGACCCCGCCACGCCCTGGGAGCTCATGTCGGCCGAGGGTGAGCGGATAATTTCCACGCGCTCGACCAGTTCCGACGGAATACGGTCGACAAAAAAGGTGCGGTCGGCACCCTGCCCCGGCACCGGGCGGCCGTTGATCAGCACTTCGGTATAGGCGGCGTCCAGGCCCCGCAGCTGGACGGCGTCGTACTCCAGTACGTCGGAGGTAAACACCACGCCCGGGGTCCGCTTGAGCATCTCGCCCACCGTCGACGGCTCAAAGCGCTGGAAGAAATCCAGGCCATAGGCCAGCGTGGGATTGATGTCTTCCGTGCGATCGCGATAAACATTGTTGCCGGTAACGACAATCTCCTCGATGGGCAGGCTGCTCTCGCTTCCGCTGCTACCCTGGGCGAGTACCTCCGGAGACAGCAGTAGAAAAGCGACACTGGCGACGGTGAAACCGCCGCGGGCTCCCCCTGCTTGCGGCAGCACCCCGCGCAATACCTCAACCAATCGCTTGTGTTGACTCATCCCCATGTCACATGTACTCCCACTTTGGTCTTTTGTGCGGAAGTACGCCCCCGCGCACCTCCGGAAAAGGCGGCAGATTAGTCCCGTTGAGTGACAGGGGCGTGACAGCTTTGTGACGCAGTATGGCAGTTTTGTGACAGCCAACACCCCGGCAGGGGCGATTCAAACAAGGGGTTTATGCAGGCCATCCGGCCTGCATAATGATTGAACTATGGCGACTGCAGCGGTTTCCCGCTCGCGGGAGAAGGTGGCTTTGCCGGCGCGGCAAACCACTGTTCTTTCGGTACTATTTTCAGCTCGGCCGGGTCCTGTTCGTAATTGGGCGACATGATCTGCACCCCGTACTCGTTGAACACGTCCTGGATGTTGGCGTGCAGGGCGCTGTAGAGCTTCATCATCGCCGCGGCATCGCGGCAAAAGGCGTTTAACTGGTAGACCACGGTGAAGTCGCCCATCGAAGTCTGCAATACAAACGGAGGCGGCTCGGGCTCCAGCCCCTCGGTGCGCGCCGCGGCTTGCAGCAGCATGGCCTCCACCTGGCGCCATGGCGTGTCGTAGCCGATACCGACATCAGTGTGCAGGATGATGCCTTGCTCGCGGCCGAAGGTGCTGTAATTCACCACCGCGCTCGCCAGCACCTCGGAGTTGGGAATGTTGATCTCCTCGTTCTTCAGCGAGCGCATGCGGGTCGACAGGGCCCGCACATCCACCACATCGCCCACGTGCTCACCGATTCTCACCCGGTCGCCCTCGCGGAAGGCGCCGCGATAGGTCAGGCTGTACCCGGCGATCATATTGGCGATAAAGGAAGATGAGCCGATAGAGAACACCACCCCGAGAAAGATACTGACTCCCTTGAAGGCCTCCGAATCCGAACCGGGTATGTAGGGGTAGGCCACCACCAATGCAAAGGCAATGACCAGGATGCGCGCAATTCGATAGGTGGGCATTGCCCAGTCACGGTCGAAGTTATCCAGTCGAATCCAGCCGCGATCGACACGCTGGAAAAAGTTGTGGGTGGCAGACAACAAGAATCGCACGACAAAGTACAGCACCACCAGGAACACCAGGTCCGGGAGTGACTCAATCAGGCCCACCCCCATCTTCTGCAGAGGGTTGAGCAGCAGGCGGAAAATGTCGGTGGCAAAGGGCCGCGTCCAGGGATAGAGACCGAGCGCGCTGTTCAGCCAGGTGAGGACTATGGCTGCAAGTGTCAGGGTGCGCAGGCCCCTCAGCAGGCCACCGAACCAGCTCCACAACTGGGCGGCGTCGATGACCTTGTGCGAGGCCTTCTCAATGCGCTCGATGCGCAGTTTGACGGCCCGCTCGATCAGGCGGTTGAGCCAGCGAAACAGGGCGCTCATGCCCCATAACAACAGCCCTGCCACTGCCGTGATGCCCAACAGTATGCCGGTGCTACGCAGCAGGCTGCGGGAACTGCGCGTTTCCCGGTATTTGAAAATGGCCTCGCTGACACGTGGCAGGATCGCCTCCGCCAGCACTTCCAGTGGCACCTCCTCGATCTCGGCATCTACCGGGAGCAGGTAGCCCAGCAGTTCGCCGTCAATTTCCAGCCGCAGGCGATCGCCCTGCAGCACAGCGCGGCGAACTTCGGGATCTATTTCAGGGTTCCTGGCAACGGCGACGATTTGCTGGCGGATGCGCTTTGCTCGCTCGGCAGCGGGAAACGCCGAGATACCGCGCACCCGGAACAGGGTGGCGCCATCCAGTTCCACATCGGCAACGCGCACCCCGTCGCTGTGGCTGAAATCGCTCAAACTGTGTGGCGTCGCTGGCACCGTGTCAGTCGCGGGCACAGTATCCTTAGGACTTTGTTCCTCCTGAGCTACGGAGGAAAAAGTCGGCGCCGACAATATCGATAGCAGAATGAGCCGCAGCAGCGCGGACGGTAGCTTGGGCATGCCAGTTCTCCAGAGGCCACCCCCTGCGGCCCGAAGGTGATATTTAACCCAATCGGGATCATTTTGCACCCGCTCATTCACTGCCAGGCAGAATCCTCCAGGGTGTCTATGCTGTAGCTGGGTGCCGGCCCGGAGCGCCTGTCAGGGGCACGCACCCTGTCCGGCCATGTCCAAGGAGACCCTGCCATGAGCGTCAAACCAATCCCCGACGGCTACCACTCCGTCACCCCCTACCTGTCGGTGCGCAACGCCACCGAGGCCATCGATTTCTATTGCCGCGCCCTCGACGCAGAGGAGCTGTTTCGCCTGGAGATGGACGATGGTCGCATTGGCCACGCCGAGCTGAGAATCGGCAGCTCCATCATCATGCTGGCAGACGAGTTCCCGGAGATGGGCAACGTCGGTCCGGAGACCCTCAACGGCAGCGCGGTGGGCCTGATGATCTACCTGGAGAATGTCGATTCCGGATTCAGTACCGCCGTCGCAGCCGGGGGCACCGAGTTGCGGCCAGTGACTAACCAGTTCTACGGCGATCGGTCCGGCACCTTCCGCGACCCCTTCGGCCATGTGTGGACGCTGGCCACCCATGTAGAAGATGTTCCGCAAGAAGAACTGAAACAGCGAATGGCGGAGTTTGCCAAAGGCTGAACAGGTCGCCCCTGTCCAGGCAGGGGCGCACTATCGGTTAGCAGGGTGGGTAGCCTGCCTGGCAGGGAGTCAGAGCAGCTTGCGGCCCTTGTTGGCGGCGATGCGCATGCGCAGGGCGTTAAGCTTGATAAAGCCCTCGGCGTCGGCCTGGTTGTAGGCGCCGGCATCCTCCTCGAAGGTGGCGATGCTCTCGTCGAACAGGCTGTCGGCAGACTGGCGGCCCTCCACGATTACGTTGCCCTTGTACAGCTTCAGGCGCACCTTGCCGTTCACGTGTACCTGGCTCTCGTCGATAGCCGTCTGCAGCATCTTGCGCTCGGGCGACCACCAGTAACCGTTGTAGATCATCTCGGCATAGCGCGGCATCAGCGCATCCTTCAGGTGCGCCACTTCACGGTCCAGGGTCAGTGACTCCATGGCGCGGTGGGCCTTGAGTATGATAGTGCCGCCGGGGGTTTCGTAGCAGCCGCGGGACTTCATGCCCACGTAGCGGTTCTCCACCAGGTCGTCGCGGCCGATACCGTTGGCGCCGCCAACCTGGTTCAGGCGCTCCAGCACTGTGGCGGGGCTCAGCTTCTCGCCGTCGATGGCGACAATGTCACCGCGCTCGAAGTCCAGCTCGATAAAGGTCGCGGTATCCGGCGCCGCCTCCGGGCTCACACTCCAGCGCCACATATCCTCTTCCGGGCCCTGCCAGGGATCTTCCAGCACCCCGCCCTCGTAGGAGATGTGCAACAGGTTGGCGTCCATCGAGTAGGGGGATTTTTTCTTTTTGTTGGAGAAGTCCACCGGAATGTTGTGCTTTTCGCAGTAATTCATCAGCGATTCGCGGGAGTTCAGCTCCCACTCCCGCCAGGGGGCAATCACCTTGATGCCCGGCTTCAGGGCGTAGGCGCCCAGTTCGAAGCGTACCTGGTCGTTGCCCTTGCCGGTGGCGCCGTGGGAGATGGCGTCGGCGCCGGTTTCGTTGGCGATCTCGATCAGGCGTTTGGCGATCAGCGGGCGCGCGATGGAGGTGCCCAGGCGGTACTCGCCCTCGTACAGGGCGTTGGCGCGCATCATGGGGAAGACGAAGTCGCGCACATATTCTTCGCGCAGGTCGTCGATGTAGATTTCCTTGACCCCCAGCGCCTCGGCCTTGGCCCGCGCCGGCTCGACTTCTTCACCCTGGCCGATGTCGGCGGTAAAGGTGACGACTTCGCAGTTATAGGTTTCCTGCAGCCAGCGCACGATAACGGAGGTGTCGAGGCCGCCGGAGTAGGCGAGTACTACCTTGTTGATGTCGGACATGATGGGCTTCCCGCGCGATTACTTGGGTTGAAAAGGGGGCATATTCTACTGGGCGCAGTGCTTCTATTCCAGACGAGAGTCACTCCTGCGAAAGCAGAGTCCATCTTGGGTCGATGGTCCTGCGGCGACTCCGTAGCCCGGTGCCGCCCTGTCGTATGGGATTCCGGGACACGCCGTGAATACATCCATGTAGTCTCTTCAGCGGCCATCCAGGCCGCTGACGGTCCCGGAATCCCATACGACAGATCGACACCTGCATTGTTGCGAGACACCAGATTACACAGTGGTTGAATTCGGCATCGGTGGAGTCGCACGTGGCGGGAAGGGCTGTGCTGGGACCGTCAGCGCCCTGGACGGGCGCTGCCGAGCCTACATGGACGTATTAACGGCGTGTCTCAGCACAGCCCTTCCCGCTGCGGGTGACGGGTTTCGCAGTGCCACTGGCCAGTACTACGAAATTCGACTGGCGGTACCGAGACCGGATCCGGGCCCCCAAGGTGTGATAGCATGCGCCCTTTCCCAAGCTGCCCGACACCGCCCCGTGACCGAACTAACCATCACCCGCCCCGACGACTGGCACGTCCACCTGCGTGACGGCGCCGCCCTGCCCGACACCTGCCGCGACATGGCGCGCTACTTTGGCCGCGCCATCGTCATGCCCAACCTCACCCCGCCAGTGACCACCGTGGCGGACGCGACGGCCTATCGGGAACGCATCCAGGCGGCCATGGCCGGCCTCGGGCGGCAGTTCGAACCGCTGATGACCCTCTATCTCACCGACCGCACCACGGCAGAGGAAGTCCAGCGCGCCGCCGATAGCGAATTCGTCCACGCCATCAAACTGTACCCGGCCGGGGCCACCACCAATTCCGCCGCCGGCGTGGCTGACCTGGCGGGCCTGTATCCGACGCTGGAAGCGATGGAGAAGCACGACCTGCCGCTACTGGTACACGGCGAGGTGACGGACAGGGGCATCGATATTTTTGACCGCGAGGCGGTATTTATCGAGCGCCACCTGGCGCCGATCGTGCAGCGCTTCCCCGGCCTGCGGGTGGTACTGGAGCACATCACCACCGCCGATGCGGCGGCCTTTGTCGGCCAGGCACCGGCCAATGTGGCGGCGACGATCACCGCCCACCACCTGCTGCTGAACCGCAACGACATGCTGGTGGGCGGCATTCGCCCCCACTATTACTGTCTGCCCATCCTCAAGCGCGATACCCACCAGCAGGCCCTGCTGCAGGCGGCGACCTCCGGCAGCCCGAAGTTCTTCCTCGGCACGGATTCGGCCCCCCACGCCACCAATGCCAAGGAAAGCCCCTGCGGCTGCGCCGGGGTGTACACCGCCCACGCGGCGATAGAACTCTACGCCGAGGCCTTTGACAGCCAGGGCGCACTGGACCGGCTGGAGGGCTTCGCCAGCCACTTCGGCACGGATTTCTACGGCCTGCCGCGCAACAGCGACCGGATTACCCTGGTGAAACAGGACTGGCAGGTGCCCGCTTCCCTGCCGCTGGGCGATGCGCCCCTCACCCCCATGCGCGCCGCTGAAACGGTGGGCTGGCAGGTGCGCGAGGACTGATTTTGCTGGACTCGGGACCACACCATATGTGCGACCGCTTCCGGGGCTTTCTGCCGGTGGTGGTCGACCTGGAAACCGGCGGCTTTAACTCGGCCACCGACGCCATTCTGGAAATCGCCGCATCTATCGTGCGCATGGACAGCGACGGCATGCTGTCGGTACATCGCACCGTGAACTTCAACGTGCATCCCTTCGAAGGCGCCAACATCGAACAGGCGGCGCTGGATTTCACCGGCATTGATCCATGGCATCCCTTCCGCGAAGCCATCCCCGAGGAGCAGGCACTGACCGAGATGTTCCAGGTGGTGCGCAAGGAGATCAAGGACCAGGGCTGCAATCGCGCCATCCTGGTAGGCCATAACGCACATTTTGACGCGGGCTTCGTGAACGCCGCGGTGGCGCGCTGCGGCATCAAGCGCAACCCCTTCCACCCCTTTTCCCACTTCGATACCGCAACCCTGGCGGGCCTGGCCTATGGCCAGACAGTACTGGCGCGCGCCTGCAGCGAGGCGGGCATCACCTTTGACAACAACGAGGCGCACTCCGCCGCCTACGATGCCGAGCGCACCGCAGAACTGTTCTGTGAGATCGTCAATCGCTGGAAGGAAAGCGGCGGCTGGATGCCGAACTTCGACTAGGCGTCGTAGTCCTCGCCGCTGATCCGGTTGAGGATGTCGTTCAGCGCTTCGACGACCTGCTCGAGGTCATCCAGCCCGAGCAGGGAGTACTTCAGGGATTCCTCCAGCGGCAGCAACTGGATCAGGGTGTAGGCCACCTGCCAGGCGTTCTGGTAGTCGATCGCCAGGCCCATGCGCTCCACGTGGGGGTGGGCCTCCAGACTCTGCAGCACCTCCACCAGGCTCTCCCACTCGGCAGCCACCGGCAGGCGGGGCGGGGGGGCGTCCAGTTGCACCTCTCCCATCACCAGTTGCGAGCCGGCAACGCTGCTGCGCAGAAGGGAAAAGCGGCGCTCGCCTTCAATGGTGATGCCCAGCAGGCCGTCCTTGAGCTGGTCCCAGTCGACAATGCGGGCGTAGGTGCCCCAATCGCCGAGCTCGGGGCGGGCACGGCCGCGCTGGGCGACCTCCTCGCCGCGGCGAATCCAGGCGACTCCGAAGCCCACGTTGTTGCGCATGCAGTCGCGCACCAGGTCGAGATAGCGGCGCTCGAAGATACGCAGGGGCATGCGGCCGTGGGGCAGGAGCACACCAGACAGGGGAAACAGGGGGATTTCGGTGGTTTCAGCCATAGCGAATCAACCGGGTCGGCTCAGGATTTCCAGCGCGTCGAGAATCTGCAGGGCCTGTTCCCGGCTCTCGCCGCAAACCTCGGGTTCCGCCCTGAAGGCGGCGCACACGGCGGGCCGGCGCGGGTCGTTGAACAGGCGACAGGCCATCGCCTCATCCAGGTGTATACAGCGCACCCCCGCCGGCTTGCCCTGGGGCATGCCGTAGTAGGGCCGGGTAATCGAGGGCGCGATGCAGCAGGCACCGCAGCCGCTGCGACAGTCCATATCACTGCGCCTCCACGCCTTCTGGCCCCAGCGGCTTGAACAGCACAATCAGCAGCGGCAGCAACAGCAACGCGCCGAGCACCGCCGCCACCATCGCCATCACGGTGAGCAGGCCGAAGTAGATGCTGGGATTGAAGTTGGACAGGGTGAGCATGGCGAAACCGATCACTACGGTAATGGTGGTGTAGTACATCGCGCGCCCGATACTGCCGTGACAGCGGTACATGGCCGCCAGGTAGTCCCGGTCCACGCGGAATTCCCGCAGGTAACGGTGCACGTAGTGAATGCAGTCGTCCACCCCGATCCCCACCACGATGGCGGCGATAGTGATGGTCATGATGTCCAGCGGGATACCCAGCAGGCCCATGGTGCCCAGCACGATACCCGCGGCCAGTATGTTCGGCGCCAGCGCGACCAGGGCCAGGCTGAAGGAGCGGAACAGCAGCACAAACATCAGCAGGATGGCGGCGAACACCGCGCCCAGCGTCAGAATCTGGGACTTGAACAGGCTCTGTAGCACGTTGTTGTAAAGCACCAGCATGCCGGTGAACTGGATGTCTTCCGGCGCCATGTCGAGGGTGTCCGCCAGGTCGCCATGCAGGCGCTCCAGGAAGGCGTCCCGGCGCAATTCCTTGCTGGTTTCCATGACGCGCACGGTGATGCGGGCCTGCTCGTTGTCGGCGGAGAAGTAGGGATCGACCATCATCGCCGCAATATCATCCGGCAGGCTCTTCTGCACCAGGGCCAGCTCGACACTGCCGATATCGTCGCCCAGCAGGTTGCGCACCACCTGGAACACGGTGGACAGGGACAGCACCTTGCCGGTTTCCGGCTGCTGGTCCACCAGGGCGTGGGCGGCATCGATGCGACGCATGCCGTCGAGGCTGAACCAGTAACTCGGCTTGAAGCTGCCCGCGGGACCGGCGAAATCGAAGCTCTCATCGCCGAAGCCGTCGTCGGCCCAGTCGTCACCCTCGCCGGAATCGGCGAAGCTGTCGTCGCCGGCCGCGGAGGTGCCGAAATCAGCAAAGTCCGCGCCGGCGTCCTCGCCCTCTTCCAACTCCGCCAGGAAGGGATCGTCCGCCGCCGGTGGCGACGCATCTGCGGTACCGGCCGGCTCCAGGCCGGGCAGCGGTTCGTCGTTGGCCGGGGCGCTCAACAGGATATCGAGGGGAATCGTCCCGCCCAGCCTGGCATCCAGCAACTCCATGCCGCGATAGATTTCAGTGGTGTCCTTGAAGTAGTCGATAAAGCGGTTTTCCACCTTCAGTTGCGACACCCCGACCACCACCAGCAGGCACAGCAACACGGTGACCGCGATGATGCTGCGGTGGAAATGATCCGTTGCGCGGGCGAAATAGATGGTGAGCGGCGTGCCCTCCGCGGCATAGCGGTGGGGGCGGCCGTGGGGCCATACCAGGATCAGGCAGGGCACCAGGATAAAGGCCAGCAGCAGCGACACCACGATGCCGGTGGTCATCATCCAGCCGAAGTCGATCACCGGCTGGATGCCGGACACCACCAGCGAGACAAAGGCGACAATGGTGGTGATGCCGGTGTAGGTACAGGGCACCACCATCAGCCGCACAGTGTCGCTGACCCGCTGAAACAGGTCGCCATCCGGGTCCGCCGCGTGCAACTCGCGGTAGCGCACGATCAGGTGAATGGATATGGCCAGGCTGATGATCAGCAGCACCGCCACGAAGTTGGACGAGATCACCGTCATGCGCCAGTCGAATACTGCCAGGATGCCGAGCATCACCAGCACCGAGGCGCTGCAGGTGACCAGCGGAATCACCACCCAGCGCACCCGGCGGAAGATCACCGCCAGCACCAGCAGCATGACGCCGAGGATGGCGCTGCCAAACAGCACCAGGTCGGAGCGCACGAAAGTGATCATATCGGCAGTGATCATCGGCACGCCGCCGACGAAGAGGCGGGCGTGCTCGCGGTAGCTGTCGGCGATGTCGCGCACCGACTGCACCAGCGCGCTCTGGGCTTCCAGGGCTTTGGCGCTGTGTGCCTTGAACGCCGCCTCCACCTGCTCCAGCTCCGCCGCATCGCTGGCATCCAGCTCGCCTTCCTGACGGGCGCGACGCAGGGCTTCGCGCTCGCCCAGCAGTTCGAAATAACGCTGGTCACGCTGCAGGTTGATCTGCACTGCGGTGACATCGCCGTCGCGACTCACCAGCAACTGCGAATAAATGGGGCTGGTGGTGAACTCCTGTAGCGCGAGTTCGCGGTCGATACCGGGATCGCGCAGGCTCGGCAGTGGATCGCTGCCGGTGATGTCCGAAAGCCCTACCGGCGGGCTCTCCAGCAGCGGTACGTCCAGTACCGTCACCACCGAGGACACCCCCGGCAGCTGTCGCAACTCATCCGCCATCCGCGACAGGGGCTCCAGCGAGGCATCGCTCAACAGCGCCGCCTGCGGCTGCCAGGTGATGATGAGGAAGTCCTCGGCACTGTATTCGCTGCTGATTTCCCGGTAGAAATCCAGCGCCGGGTCACCCTGCAGCATCAGGGAGTCGGCGGAGGCGTCCAGCTTGAGTTTGCCGAGTTGCGTGGCGCAGGCCAGCAGCAGGGCCAGCACAAAAGCCAGCCACAGCCAGGGGTGGCGCAGCACGCTGCGCTCGTAGATAGACATTAGTCGACTCATGGGGTCCGCCCGCTCTCCAGTGCCTGTAGCAGGCGCTGATGCACACCGCCGAAGCTGCCATTACTCATAATCACCACGCGATCGCCGGCTTTCGACTGGGCCGCGACCGCGGCTGCCAGTTGCTCCACATCGTCGAACAGCTGCGCCGGCACCGGACTGGCCGCCGCCACACTCTCCAGGGACCAGTCCATGCCCGGGGGCTGGTACCAGTACACGGCGTCGGCGCTGGCGGTACTGGCTGCCAGCGCTTCCCGGTGGGAACCCATGCGCATGGTGTTGGAGCGCGGTTCCACCAGGGCGATGACCCGCCCCTGCCCGACATGGGCGCGCAGTCCCTCCAGGGTCGTGGCAATGGCCGTGGGGTGGTGGGCGAAATCGTCATACACATAGACATCGTTCGGGCTGCCGAGCAATTCCAGCCGGCGCTTGACGCCGCGAAACCCGGCCAGCGCCTCGCCGGCCACCGCCGGCGGCACGCCCACGTGGCGCGCGGCGGCCACCGCAGCCAACGCATTTTCAATATTGTGGCGGCCGAGAAAGCCCCACTCCACCGTCACCGGCTCTGCCCCCGGCACCCGCAGCAGAAAGCTGGAGCCGTCAGCCTGCAGCGGCTCTGCCCGCCAGTCGGCACTAGTGTCCAGGGCGAAACTGGCGGTGGGGGTCCAGCAACCCTGTTCCAGCACCGCGTCCACGGCGGCGGCGCCGGCGGGATGGATGACCTGCCCCTCCCCCGGCACCGTGCGTACCAGGTGGTGGAACTGGCGCTGGATGGCGGCGAGGTCGGGGAAGATATCGGCGTGGTCGAATTCCAGGTTATTGATGACCAGGGTGCGCGGGCGGTAGTGCACGAACTTGGAGCGCTTGTCGAAGAAGGCCGTGTCGTACTCGTCCGCTTCCACCACAAAGAAGTCGCTGTCGCCGCGGCGGGCCGACTGGCCGAAATTGGCGGGTACTCCGCCGATCAGGAAGCCCGGCGACATGCCGGCGTATTCCAGAATCCAGGCCAGCAGGCTGCTGGTGGTGGTTTTGCCGTGGGTGCCGGACACCGCCAGCACCCACTTGCCGTGCAACAGATGCTCCGCCAGCCACTGGGGGCCGGAGCTGTAATTGAGGCCGCGGTTGAGCATGTACTCCACCGCCGGGTTGCCGCGGGTCATGGCATTGCCCACCACCACGCAGTCCGGCGCAGGCTGCAGGTGTTCCGGCAGGTAGCCCTGCATCAGCTCAATGCCGGCGGCTTCGAGCTGGGTACTCATCGGGGGATAGACGCTGGCATCGGAGCCGGTGACGCGATAGCCCAGTTCCCGTGCCAGCAGGGCAATGCCGCCCATGAAGGTGCCGCAAATACCGAGAATGTGTATATGTGCTTTCAACAGGCACTCCTTATTCGGACGGCGTCGAGTGTAGCACGCGGCCCCCTGTGCCTTGCAGCGCCGCGCCTTGCGCGCCGGCAAGATGCGGTAATACTTCCCCTGGCAGTCCACACCGGCGCGCCTTTCGCGTATGATGCGCGCTTTTTCCGAGGCGGGAAGATACCCGCCCACCCACCGACCACGGACCCCCCCGCCATGGCCAGGAAGAACGCTTTTTACGCTCAATCAGGCGGCGTCACCGCCGTCATCAACGCCTCCGCCTGCGGCGTGATCGAGACCGCCCGCGAACACCGCAAGCATATCGGCAAGGTCTACGCCGGCCGCAACGGTATTATCGGCGCCCTGCGCGAAGACCTCATCGACACCAGCAAAGAGAGCAAGGCAGCCATTCGCGGCCTGCTCTCCACCCCCGCCGGCGCCTTCGGCTCCTGCCGTCACAAGCTGAAAAGTCTGGCGGAAAACCGCGCCGAGTACGAGCGGCTGATCGAGGTGTTCAAGGCCCACGACATCGGCTACTTCTTCTACAACGGTGGTGGCGACTCCGCGGACACCTGCCTGAAGGTCTCCCAGCTCAGCGAGTCCATGGGCTACCCGATCCAGGCCATCCACGTCCCGAAGACGATCGACAACGACCTGCCACTGACCGATAACTGCCCGGGCTTCGGCTCCGTCGCGAAGTACGTGGCCATCTCCACCCGTGAGGCCGCCCTGGACGTAGCCTCCATGTGCGAGACCTCCACCAAGGTCTTCATTCTGGAAGTGATGGGTCGCCACGCCGGCTGGATTGCCGCGGCGGCGGGCCTGGCCGCCGAGGAAGAGGGCGACGCCCCCCACATCATCCTGTTCCCGGAAATCGCCTTTAACCGCGAAAAATTCCTGGCCCGGGTCAAGCGCACGGTGAAGAAGCACGGTTACTGCGTGATCGTGGCCAGCGAGGGCGCCCAGTATAAAGACGGCACTTTCCTGGCCGATTCCGGCGTGGTGGACGCCTTCGGCCACAAGCAGCTCGGCGGCCTGGCCCCCTCCCTCGCGCAGATGATCAAGTCCGAGCTGGGCTACAAGTACCACTGGGCGGTGGCCGATTACCTGCAGCGCTCGGCCCGCCACATCGCCTCCCAGACCGACCTCGACCAGGCCTACGCCCTGGGCAGGGCCGCGGTGGAGTTTGCCGTCGCCGGCAAGAACGCCGTGATGCCCGCCATCGTGCGCGGCAAGGGCAAGCGCTATAGCTGGAGCATCGGCGAGGCGCCCCTGAAAGACGTCGCCAACGTGGAGAAAAAAATGCCCCGCAGCTATATCAGCCGCGACGGCTTTGCCATCACCGAGGCTGCGCGTACCTACCTGGCGCCGCTGATCGCCGGCGAGGCCTACCCGGAGTACCGGAACGGGCTGCCCAGCTATACCCGTCTCAAGCTGGTGCCGGTGGAGAAAAAGCTGCGCGGTACATTCAAGGTCTAGGCCCTGCTATACTCCGCGCCCCGAAAACCCAACCCCATAGTGTTTGCGAACGATAGGTAAGCTCATGAGCCTGAATCTGGTACCCCCGGGGAAGAACATCCCCGACGAAATCAACGTCATCATCGAAGTGCCGGCCCACTCTGATCCGGTCAAGTACGAAGTGGATCACGAGAGCGGCGCCATCATGGTGGACCGTTTCATGTCCGCCGCCATGTTCTACCCCTGCAACTACGGCTACATCCCCAACACCCTGGCGGATGACGGCGACCCCCTGGACGTGCTGGTGCACACTCCCCACACCGTGGTATCCGGCTGCGTCATTCCCTGCCGCCCGGTAGGCATCCTGCAAATGAGCGACGAAGCCGGCGAAGACGCCAAGCTGATCGCCGTGCCCACCAAGAAGCTGAGCCCGCTGTACAACGATGTCCATGAAGCAGAGGATCTGCCGGCCCTGCTGATCCAGCAGATCACCCACTTCTTCGAGCACTACAAGGATCTTGAGCCCGGCAAATGGGTGAAGGTCGACGGCTGGGGCACCGCAGCCGATGCGCGCGCCGCCATCGAGGCAGCGGTTGCCGCCTACGCCAAGGCGGAAGGCCACTAAGCGAGCATCACCGGGGCCGGCTCCACTGCCGGCCCTACCCTCCTCCCGCCGCGCTCAATGCCGGCGGATATCTCCCGGGCACCAGCCCTCCGCCACTGCCACATAGCGCGCCAGCAGCTCTTCCAACTCCGCTTCTATGGCGCGGCGCAGCAGCAGACCGTCCGGCAGGTGCCGATCCCAGCAGGCCAACAATTGGGCCGCCCCGATCTTGCCATCACAGTCCAGTGCCAGCGGCGCGTAACTCAGGTGCCAGCGCTCCGGCGCCACACCGCCCCGATCCCGCGCGTAGGGACGGAAGAAGCCGTGCGACTCCCCCGCCGCCATGCGGCTGTCGAGCCAGCTGTGCAGGGCATCGAATGGCCCGCCGGGCGCCACCTCGTCCGGCGTCAGCTGAACCTGGTAGTCGGCAGCTACGGCGGCGGCGTCGAACACGTCGAGATCCGTGCCCCAGTGGTGCCGCGAGGTGCCGGGCAGAGCGGAGAAGCGCAAAATGGCATGCATCTGCTGCGCTGGCGCCAGCGCCGCCATGGCCACCGGATTGCCGGCGTCGTCGTGAACGCCGCGCCGGCCCGCGGCTTTCGCATTCCAGATGGCACTCTGCCGATCGAAGCTGCGGTGGCTGCTGGCAATGGCGAGGGCGAATCCGGCATCGCGGGCGTCCCGCGCCAGCCGCCGCCAGGCAGCCGCCACCTCCGGGTGCAGGCGATGGCCTTCGGGGAGAGTAGCGAGATGGCTGTCGTCGACACCGGTCAACTGGTCGATAGCGAAAGGCATAGAACACAACTTGCGAATGCGGTAACAGCCGGCACAATAGCGCAGCGGAAAATCAGCGACAACGGGGCAGCCCATGAGCCGGATCGGCCACATCGACGACATTGACGACAACAGCAGCGCCAGCCTGCAGGTGGATCACCTGGCATTGCTGGCGGTTAAGAAAGACGGCGAGCTCTTTCTCTACGAGAACCGCTGCCCCCACGCCAACACAGAACTCGACCCCATGGGCGGCTCAGTAGCCGCGTCCCAGGGCATGCTGCTGGTGTGCCAGCACCACGGAGCCGAGTTCCTCAGCCACAGCGGCGAGTGCGTGGCCGGCCCCTGCCTGGGCGAGAGTTTGCGCGCCGTGGCCTTTACCCTGAGCAATGGCGACATCTACCTCGACTGAGGCCTCAGCTCAGGCCGGGTCGAGACTGAAAGGCAGGCGGCGAGCCAGACTGAGCCCGCGGGTGGTTACCTCGGCGGCGTAGGCCTGCACTTCCAGCCCGGCAGCCATCGCCTCTGCCAGGGCGTCGCGATACTTCGGGTCGATATCCCCGGCGGCACAGACCCTGTGAATGCCACTGTGGAAGACGCAGAACAGCAGCAGTGCCCGGGTCTCATCATCAATCACCCCCTGCAGTTCGCGAATATGCCTGCGACCGCGATCGCTGACGGCATCGGGAAAGGCGCCCCAGTCGTCCCGCCGATACAGGGTGACGCACTTCACTTCCACAAAGACCCTGCCAGCATCGCCCTCCAGCAACAGGTCGGCGCGGCTGCCTGCGCCGTACTTCACCTCGCTGCGCAACGCCGGGTACTGCTCGAAGCCTTTGACCTTGCCGTTCTCAAACCCCTCGCGCACCACCTTGTTGGCCAGCGCCGAGTGGATGCAGGCGAGGCCTGCAGGGGTGTCCACCAATTCCCAGGTGTGGGGGTACTTGCGGGTTTTCGCGTCGCTCACCGACAGCCACACCGGCGCCCCCTCGGGCATACAGCCGGTCATGGCGCCGGTGTTGGGACAGTGGGCGGTGATCACTGCGCCGCCCGGCAGCTCCACATCCGCCAGAAAACGCTTGTAACGCCGCAGCAGGCGGCCCTGCACCAGTTTGCCAAACTCCATCAGGCCAGCACCTTCGACAGGCGCTCCACCGCCACCTCCAGCCGCTCGAGGCCGGTGGTGTAGGAAAAGCGCAGGTGCTCGCTGGCCCGGTGGTGGCCGAAGTCCAGCCCCGGGGTGAGTGCGAGGCCGTGCTCCTCCAGCAGTTGCAGGCAGAAGGCCTGACTGTCGTCGGTGAAGCGGGCCGCGTTGGCGTAGATGTAAAATGCGCCCTGGGGAGTACAGGGCACTTCGAAGCCGATCTCCTGCAGCGCCGGCAGCAGGAAATCGCGGCGCTGGCGAAACAGTTCGCGGCGCTCGTCCAGCATCATGCGGGTAGCCGGCTCAAAACAGGCCAGCGCCGCATACTGGCCCATGGTAGACATGGAGATGAACAGGTTCTGGGCCAGTTTTTCCAGTTCCGGCACCGCCGCCTCCGGGGCGACCAGCCAGCCGAGGCGCCAACCAGTCATGCCGAAGTACTTGGAAAAACTGTTGATGACAAACGCGTCCGGGTCCACCTCCAGCACCGAGGGAGTGGCCACATCGTAGCCGAGACCGTGATAGAGCTCGTCCACCAGCAGGTAACCACCGCGCTCGCGGGTGGCGGCCGCCAGGGCCGCCAGTTCCTCCCGCGACAGCACGCTGCCGGTGGGATTGGCCGGCGAGGCCAGCAAGGCGCCGGCAGTGTGCGGCTGCCAGTGCCGGGCCAGCAGTTCCGGCGTGAGCTGGTAGCGGGTCTCCGGGCCGGTGGGCACCAGCTGGCCGCGGGCCTCCACCAGGCGCAGGAAGTGGCGGTTGCAGGGATAACCCGGGTCGCTCATCAGCAGGGATTCGCCGGGGTTCATCAACAGGGCCGACAGCAGCAACAGGGCCCCGGAGGCGCCGGGGGTCACCACAATGCGGGAGGGCGGGATATCCAGCCCGTACTCATCCTGATAGTAGCGCGCCAGCGCCTCCCGCAGGGCCGGCAGGCCGGCGGGCTGGGAGTAGTGGGTGGCGCCGGCGGCGAGGGCCGCGCGCCCCGCTTCGACGATGGGCGCGGCGGTAGCGAAATCCGGTTCGCCGGCGGCCATGTGGACGACATCGCGGCCACTGGCAGCCAGCTCGGTAGCGCGGGTCAGGATTTCCACCACGCGAAAGGGCTCGATATCGCGTACCCGGGCGGCGCTGCCTCGGCGCTCGAAAACACTGGGCATCGGGGCGTCCTTGAAGGTTTGGGCCGGCCATTCTACCAGCGCCACGCGAAGGGCTGACAAGGCCCATAGCGGCCCAAATTTTTTGTGGCACCACCCTGTGATATCTGGTAGTTTCTGCGCGCTTGAGAGCGGCGGCCTCCCGTCGCCTGGGACTGCTGTCCAGCAGCACCTGAACCATCTTGCAGTGTGGGATATTGACCATGCCAAAAGCAGCGCAAAAAACGACCGCAAAACCCGCCGCCAAAAAAGCGGAACCCTCCGAGTTCAAAAGCTTCGTGCCGTACAAGCCAAAGCGCGGCGAGGAGTACATGAACGAGAAACAGCGTGACCACTTCCGCGCCATTCTGCTGAACTGGAAAGCCAACCTGATGCAGGAAGTGGATCGCACCGTGACCCACATGAAGGACGAAGCGGCCAACTTCCCGGATCCGGCGGACCGCGCCACTCAGGAAGAGGAGTTCAGCCTGGAGCTGCGCACCCGCGACCGCGAGCGCAAACTGATCAAGAAGATCGATGGCACCATCGAGCGCATCGACCAGGACGACTACGGATTCTGCGACGCCTGCGGCGTGGAAATCGGCATCAAGCGCCTGGAAGCGCGCCCCACCGCCACGCTCTGCATCGACTGCAAAACCCTCGCCGAAATCAAGGAGAAGCAGGAGATGGGCTGACGCCCACCCTGCGGCCGCCCGACCCGGGCGGCCCCTGCCCGGGTAACGTTGCGCCCGGCGCTGCCCCCACATGCCTGCACCTGATGCCTCCTATCGGGGTCGATTCGCCCCCTCACCCACCGGCCCGCTGCACCTGGGTTCATTGATCGCCGCCCTGGCGAGCTACCTGGAGGCCCGGCGCGCCGGCGGCACCTGGCTGGTGCGCATGGAAGACCTCGACCCGCCGCGGGAGCAACCCGGCGCCGCCGATGCCATTCTGCACAGCCTGGAAGCCCACGGCCTGCACTGGGACGAGACAGTGCTGTGGCAGAGTCAGCGCAGCGAAGTCTATCTCTCCGCCCTGGAACAGCTACAGCGCAGCGGCGACCTCTTCGCCTGTCACTGCAGCCGCGCCTCCACCGACAGCGCCGGCAACTGCTGTGGCGAATGCCGGCAACACACACCACCGCCGCCGGTCGCGCTGCGTGTGCCGGTCGCGTCGCAGTTCGTCGCCCACTGGCAGGATCGCTGGCAGGGCGACCAGCGCTGGCCCATCGGGCAGCAACTGCGCGACTTTGTGGTACGGCGCAAGGACCAGCTGTTCGCCTACCAGCTGGCGGTGGTGGTGGATGACGCGGCACAGGGCATCACCCATATCGTGCGCGGTTCCGACCTGCTGGATTCCACGCCGCGGCAGCTGTGGCTGCAGTCCCTGCTCAATGCCCCGCAGCCGGACTACGGCCATCTGCCGGTACTGACTAACCGCGAGGGCCAGAAACTGAGCAAGCAGACGCACGCCCCGCCCCTGCAAGACGGCAAGGCGGAAGCGAACCTGCGCGCCGCGCTGGGCTATCTCGGCCAGCCCTCACCCCCGCCCGACTGCAGCGGCGTGCGCAACCTGCTGGACTTCGCCCTCGCCCGCTGGGACCCGCAGGCGGTGCCACCGGGGCCTACCCTGGCGCCGCGCTGAGGCCGCTTTACCGCCCTGCGGGGCCTCTGTAGACTCAGCGCCACGCCGACAAGGAACGCGCCCCATGTACATCAACCGGGCATTGCTGTTGTTACTGGGCCTGGCCCTGATCTTCCTGCCCGCCATCGAGCGCTGGCTGTGGCAGACGCCCACCGAATGGTACCGCCCCTACCTGCTGTGGCTGGCGGCCATCGTCGCCGGCTGGTGGAACCAGCGCTCAAGGTACCCGGATGAGCTTTAGCCTGCCGCAGATTGTCCTGGCGATTGTCGCCTACCTGAGCATCCTGTTCCTCGTCGCCCACCTCGCCGACCGCGGACTGCTACCGCGCTGGCTGACCCACCACCCGGCCACCTACGTGCTGTCGCTGGGGGTATTTGCCGGCGCCATGGCCAGCAATGCCATATTCGAACTGGCCTGGCGCTACGGCTACGGCTACCTGCTCTACTACCTCGGCGGGGTACTGATGTTCCTGATCGCCACCCTGCTGCTGCTGCCACTGCTGCGCCTGTGCCGGGTGTACCAACTATCGTCGCTGGCGGACGTGCTGACCTTCCGCTACCGCAGCCAGTGGGTCGGCGCCGCAGTCAGCCTCGCCATGTGCATAACCCTGCTGCCGCTGCTGGCCCTGCAGATTCAGGCGGTGGCGGATTCCATCCAGATCCTCGCCGGCGCCACCGGCAGCCTGTTACCGGCCTCTGACCGCCAGGATGGCCTGGCCCTGCTGTTCTGCCTGATTATGGTGGTATTCGCCATTCTCTTCGGCACGCGCAATATCGCCTCCCAGCGACGCAATACCGGGTTGGTCACCGCTATCGCCTTCGAGTCCCTGGTCAAGCTGCTGGCCCTGCTGGGATTAATGGCCGCCGCGGTCTACCAGGTGTTCGGCGGCTTCGGCCCGATGGCCGAGTGGCTGGCGCAGTCACCCGAGGCCGCGCAGATCATGCAGCGCCCCCTGCAGGGCAACGCCACCCGCCTGTTGCTGCTACTGTTTTTCGCCGGCGCGGTGTGCATGCCGCACATCTTTCATATGGCCTTCGCCGAAAACAAGGAGAGCCTGGATCTGCGCGCAGCGAGCTGGGGCCTGCCCCTGTATCTGCTGCTGATCAGCCTGCCGGTACTGCCGGTGACCTGGGCCGGGATGAGCCTGGCCCACGACCTGCCCCGGGAGTACACCGGGCTGGCGCTGGGGCTGGGCCTGAAATCGGAAGGTGTGGCCGCCACCGCGTTCGTGGCCGGGCTATCGGCGGCCAGCGCCACCATCATCGTCGCCACCCTGGCGCTGGCAAACATGATCCTCAACCACCTTATCCTGCCGCGCAACGTCATCCAGATCGGGCGCGAGCAGAGCCTCTACTCCCACCTAAAACTCCTGCGCCGCAGCCTGATCGCCCTGCTGATCCTGGCCGGCTACGGCTGCTTCCTCGCCGTCGGCAGCCGCCAGAGCCTGGCGGAACTGGGACTGGTGGCCTTTACCGGTACGCTGCAGTTCCTGCCCGGCATTATCGCCACACCCTACTGGCACGGCGGCAACCGCCGCGGTTTGCTGGCGGGCCTTGCCGGCGGCCTCGGCCTGTGGGCAGTCACCCTGCTATTGCCCACCCTGGGCGCCGCCCAGCCGAGCTGGCTGCCGGTACTGGCCATGAACTGGTTCGGCGACCCGCGGGAAGCCTGGGCGGTGAGCTGCGTGCTGTCCATCAGTCTCAATGTCGTGCTGTTCCTGGCGGTTTCGGTGCTCACCGGCACCAGCGACGAAGAACGCGTGGCGGCGGAAATCTGCTCCATGGACGACCTCAACCGCCCGGTGCGGCGCAGCCTGGGGCTGCACAGCGCCGGCCAGTTCATCGAATCCCTGGCGCCGGCGCTGGGCGAGCGCACCGCCCGCGCCGAAGTGCGCCGCGCGCTGGTGGAACTGCAATTCGAGGAGACCGAGTCGCGACCCTATGCCCTGCGGCGCCTGCGCACCCGCATCGAGGCCAATCTGTCCGGCCTGCTGGGCCCCACCGTGGCTCACAGCATCCTCAACCGCTGCGTCCCCTTCCAGCCGGACCTCAACGGCAGCACCGATGACCTGTACCTGATCGAGCGCCAGCTGGACAAGGCGGAAGGACAGTTCACCGGCTTTGCCGCCGAACTCGACCACCTGCGACGCCACTACCGCCAGATCCTCGACAACCTGCCCATCGGCGTGTTCTCCACTGCGCCGGACGGAGAGATTCTGCTGTGGAACCGCAGTATGGAGGAAATTACCGATATCCCCGCCCGCCGCACCCTGGGCTCCCTGCAGACCTTTATCCCCCAGCCCTGGCGGCGCATCTTCTGCGACTTCCTGCTCGACCCCAGCGAAACCCTGCTGAAACAGGAGGTGGTGCTGGCGGATGGCAGCAGCCGCTGGATCAGCCTGCACAAGGCCTCCACCGGAGGCCGCCGCAGCAGCGGCGACCGGGTGGTGCTGGTGGAGGACATTTCCGATCTGGAGCGACTGGAAACCGAATTGCTGCACAGCGAACGCCTGGCCTCCATCGGCCGGCTGGCGGCCGGCGTGGCGCATGAAATCGGCAACCCCATTACCGGCATCGCCTGCCTGGCCCAGAACCTGGATTACGATCTGGAGCCCGAGGAAGTCCGCGCCACCGCGCGCGACATTCTCAAGCAGACCGACCGCGTGAGCCGTATTGTGGAATCGCTGGTGAACTTCTCGCACACCGGTTCCGGCTCCGGCAACACCCGCCTGGTCGCCTGCAACCTGGCCGACTGCGTGGACGAGGCGGTGCACCTGCTGGAACTGGACCACCAGGCCAAGCCGGTGCAGTTCAGCAATGACTGCGATCGCGAAACCGTGGTGCTGGCCGACACCCAGAAGCTGCTGCAGGTATTCATCAACCTGCTGGGCAATGCCCGTGACGCCTGCGCCGACGATGGCCAGGTGCACGTGCGCGCAGCCGTCATCGAAGGCAGCGCCAGCATCGAGATTGAGGACAACGGCAGCGGCATACCGGCCAGCATCCAGAGCCAGGTGTTCGAGCCCTTCTACACCACCAAGGATCCCGGCGAGGGCACCGGACTGGGGCTGGCGCTGGTGTACAGCATCATGGAGGACATGGGCGGCAGCGTGCAGTTGCAAAGCCCGGTGTTCGAGGGCGCACAACCCGGCACCCGCATCACCCTGCAACTGCCGCTGGGGCGCTACGACAGCGATTTCGGCCTGGAAATGTAACCAGCGGTGACATCCCGGCCACCCGGCGACTGGAAAATTGCCGGGGGTAAGGGTATGTTGTGTCACCTGCACACCCACCGGTAACACTTCAGGCAACGCTTTTCAACGTGCCACCGGCATGCCCCAAGGCGCCACCCTGATCACGCGCTTTCCTGCAGGCCTGAAGTACCATGGACCCAGTCAGAGGTGCCTTTATGCAAAAGATTCTCGTCGTCGAAGATGAATCCGTGATCCGCACCGCCCTGCGGCGCCTGCTTGAACGCAATGACTACAGCGTTTCCGAGGCGGCCTCCGTGCAGGAGGCAGAATCGCGGCACACCCTGACCGAATTCGACCTGATCATCAGCGACCTGCGCCTGCCGGGCGCCCCCGGCACTGACCTGATCAAGAAGGCCGGTGACGTGCCGGTGCTGATCATGACCAGCTACGCCAGCCTGCGCTCGGCGGTGGACTCGATGCGCATGGGCGCAGTGGATTACATCGCCAAGCCCTTCGATCACAGCGACATGTTGAGCGCGGTAGAGCGCATCATCGCCGACCACCCCACCTCCCGCGCGGAGAAGACCCGCGACACCGACCACCCCGCCCCGGGAGACGCGGAAAACCGGGTCACTGGCTTCATCGGCAAATGCCAGGCCATGCAGACCCTGTTCAGCAATATCCAGAAAATGGCGCCCACCGATTCCACCGTGCTGGTGCTCGGCGAGACCGGGACCGGTAAGGAACTGGTGGCGCGCAGCATACACCGGGCCAGCCGGCGGGCCGGCAAGACCCTGATATCGGTCAACTGCGCCGCCATCCCGGACACCCTGATCGAATCCGAACTGTTCGGCTACGAGAAGGGCGCCTTCACCGGCGCCAATGCCAGCCGCATGGGGCTTATCGAGGCCGCCGATGGCGGCACCCTGTTCCTCGACGAGATCGGTGAACTGCCGATGGAAGCCCAGGCGCGCCTGCTGCGCTTTATCCAGGAAGGGGAAATCCGCCGTATCGGCTCAGTGAGCTCGCGCAAGGTAAATGTGCGCCTGATCTGCGCTACCCATCGCAACCTGCAGGCGCTGGCCGCCGAAGGCGAGTTCCGCCAGGATCTTTTTTACCGCATCAACGTGCTGCGCCTGCACCTGCCCCCCCTGCGCGAGCGCGGCAAGGACATCCTGCACCTGGCCGAGCAACTGCTGCAGGTGCAACTGGAGCGGCTGGGCAAGGGCCCGATGGTACTGTCGCCCAAAGCCATTCAGGCCATCACCACCTACCAGTGGCCGGGCAACGTGCGCGAACTGGAGCACGCCATCGAGCGGGCAGTCATCCTGTCCGAGGGCGACGAAATTGACAACGAGGCGCTCGGCATCGACCTCGAGCTGGTCAACATCAACCGCATACGGGGGCAGCAGAGCAACGGCGTCAGCGGTGCCCAGGCGTCCACCCCGCATCCCCGCAGCATCAACTCCGACCCCTCGGAGGACCTGTCGCTGGAGGACTACTTCCAGCGTTTCGTACTGGAACACCAGGACTCCATGAGCGAGACCGAACTGGCACAGAAACTGGGTATCAGCCGCAAATGCCTCTGGGAGCGGCGCCAGCGCTTTGAAATTCCGCGCAAAAAATCCGGCGGCAGCGGCACCGCCCGGCGCAAGAAGACCGGGAGCTGAGCGTTACCCGGTCACAAATGTGTAACAAAACGCGGAGTAAAATGGTAACAACAGCTACCTTGCAGCCTGCCAGCGAACCGCAGCCAAAAAGTTAACTACTTGTTTTTAAAAGATTTTTTAAAAACTGGCACACGCCCTGCAATTACTAGGTCGGCTACAACAATAAAAATAAGAATCTGCCGTAATAACAATAAGATATTTTCACTATGGACCTGGTGGGGGAAGACTTCTTCCCCTTCGTTCCAAGCAGCTTTCGGGAATACCCTTCGATCGGCAGCCAGTTTGGCTGAACCCTTAAGGGATATGCCCCCGGCAGTCCGGACCACAGGACGCCAGAACTACAGACTATGGCAGTGCTTTTGCGAAATAGTTCTATCGCCTGCCAATAAGAATAAATACGGCTAGCGCATAAGAATAACTCCGAAGAGACCTGGATGGGGAAAACAGCTGTTTTCCCCGTCTTATTATTGCTTTCCGCCCCCTCCCATTAACCGCTGCCAGCACACCTCGCGCAACCTTCTGTGATAGACTGCGCTGCGTTAACTCACTGCACAAGGCACTGCGCTTGAAGGTCATTCCCAGGGATCAGCACTGCATTTCCCGGCAGAACATCAGTGACAACGCCCTCAAGGTAATGGCGCGCCTGCGCGGCAGCGACTACCAGGCCTACCTTGTCGGCGGCGCCGTACGCGACCTGTTACTCGGCGGCCACCCCAAAGACTTCGACATCGCCACCGACGCCACGCCCGAGCAAGTCCACGAACTATTCCGCAATTCACGCATCATCGGCCGTCGCTTCCGTATCGTACATGTGCGCTTTGGCCGCGAAATAATCGAGGTCACCACCTTCCGCGGCCACCACGACAGCGACGACGATCGCTCCCGCTCCAGCCACTCACGGCAATCGTCCAGTGGCCTGCTCCTGCGGGACAATGTCTTTGGCACGCTGGAAGAGGACGCAGTGCGTCGCGACCTCACCGTCAACGCCCTGTACTACGACAGCAAGAATTTCGAAGTCTTCGACCACGTTGGGGGGCTTGAAGATCTGCAGCGCCGCCACATCCGCATTATCGGCGACCCGGTGCAGCGCTTCACCGAGGATCCGGTACGCATGCTGCGGGTACTGCGCTTTGCCGCCAAACTCGATTTCTCCATCGATCAGAAGACCGCCGCGGCCATTCCCGAATGCGCCGGACTGCTGGGGGAAATACCGGCCGCGCGCCTGTTTGACGAGTTTCTGAAGCTGTTCCTGGCCGGCTATGCCGAGCCCACCCTGGCGCTGCTGCAGCGCCACCAGTTACTGCGCTACCTGTTCCCTGACAGTGCTCACCAGTTACAGCGCGACCCCAGCGGCCAGGCCCTGGTGGAGGCCGCCATGCGCAGTACCGACGCGCGCATCGCCGAGGACAAACCGGTCACCCCGGCCTTTTTGCTGGCGGCCCTGCTGTGGCCTGTGGTGAGGGCGCGGGGGGACGATCTGCAGGCCCGCGGCGAAGCGCCGGCTCAGGCGCTGAACAGTGCCGCCCAGCAGGTCATTGCCGAAGCCGCCCAGCACCTCTCCATCCCGCGCCGTTTCAGCCTGCCCATGCGCGATATCTGGGAGTTCCAGCTGCGCCTGGAGCGCCGCGGGCGCAAGGCGGTGGAACTGGTACAACACAAGCGCTTCCGCGCTGCCTACGACTTCCTGCTGCTGCGCGAGGAAGCCGGCGAAGCCACCGATGGCCTCGGCGCCTGGTGGACCGAATTCCAGACCCTGCCGGAGAACCAGCAGTTACAGCAGGTAGCCCAGGACCAACCCACTCGCAGCCGCCGCCGGCGACCGCGGCGACGGCGCCCGGGTAACGCCGCGTGATCACCTGCTATCTGGGCCTCGGTAGCAACCTGGACGACCCGGAGCGCCAGTTGCAGGACGCCCTGGCAGCGCTGGCAAAACTGCCGCGCTCCCGCCTGGCCGCGGCCTCCCCGGTCTATCGCAGCGAACCTGTGGGCCCGGACGGACAAGACGATTACCTCAACGCTGTGGTCGCCCTCATCACCGAGCTGCAGCCGCTGGAATTACTGGACGCCCTGCAGGCGATCGAGAACAACCAGGGGCGGGTGCGCGACGAACGCTGGGGGCCGCGCACTATCGACCTGGACATTCTGCTGTTCGGCGAACAGCGCATCGACGAACCTCGCCTGCAGGTGCCGCACCCGGCCATGGCCGAGCGCAACTTCGTACTCGTGCCCCTGACAGATATCTGCGACCCGCGTCTGGTAGTGCCGGGCGGCAGCGATCTTGCTACATTGGCGGACCGCTGTTCCGGAGGCCGGCTGGAGCGCACCCGGATACGCCTGAAAACACACTAGGCAATAGAACCAGGAGCCACAGCTTGAGCGGTGACAGCACGACCATCGGCCACGACCTCAAAGGGCGCCAGCCGCCCCTGTATATCGCGGTAGAGGGGCCCATCGGAGTGGGCAAAACCACGCTGGCCAAGCGCCTGGCCGCCACCTTCAACTACCAGACACTGCTGGAGGAGGCCGAGGCCAATCCCTTCCTCGAGAAGTTCTACCGCAACCGCAAGCAGGCCGCGCTGGCCACCCAGCTGTTTTTCCTGTTCCAGCGGGCCGAAAAAATCGAGCAGCTCCGCCAAACCGATATCTTTGAGCCGGTACGGGTGGCCGACTTCCTGATCGACAAAGACCCGCTGTTCGCCCGCATCAACCTCGAAGCGGACGAGTTCCAGCTCTACGAGCGGGTCTACAAGCAACTCACTATCGACGCCCCACGACCGGACCTGGTGATCTATCTCCAGGCCTCCACCGACGTACTGTTGTCGCGCATAGAACAGCGTGGAATACCCTTTGAACAGGCGGTGGAACGCGACTATCTGGAGCGCCTGAACGAAGTGTACAGCGAGTTTTTTCTGTATTACGATGGCGCCCCACTACTGATCGTCAACGCCAGTGAGATCGATCTCGCCAACGGCGACAGCGACTACCGCCACCTGGTCGACTACCTGCTGGACATCCGCAGCGGCCGCCACTACTTCAATCCCACCTTCTTTGGATAGCACCGCCATGGGCAAGATTACTGTCAGCACCCTGGACAAAATGAAGGCCGCCGGCGAGAAGTTTGTCTGCATCACCGCCTACGATGCCACCTTTGCCCGCCTGGTGAGCGAAGCCGGCGCCGAGACCATCCTGGTCGGCGACTCCCTGGGCAATGTCGTGCAGGGTCACGGCAGCACCATCCCGGTACGCATGGAAGACATGGTCTACCACACGGCCTGCGTATGCCGCGCCAACACCGATGCCATGGTCATAGCCGACCTGCCCTTCATGACCTACAGCAGTGCCGAGGATGCACTGAGCAACAGCGCCATGCTGATGCAGGCCGGCGCGCAGATGGTAAAGATGGAAGGCGGCGTCTGGCTCAGCGATACCATCAGCATGCTGGTGGAGCGCGGCATCCCGGTCTGTGCCCACCTCGGCCTCACCCCGCAATCCGTGAACGTCTTCGGCGGCTACCGGGTGCAGGGGCGCACGCCCAAGAGCGCCAAATCCATCCTCGCCGATGCCGTGGAGATCCAGGACGCCGGCGCCAGCCTGCTGGTACTGGAGTGTGTGCCGGCCCACCTGGCCACCGATATCAGCGAAAAGCTGGACATCCCGGTCATCGGTATCGGCGCCGGCGCCGGCACCGATGCCCAGGTACTGGTGCTGCACGACCTGCTCGGCCTGTCGGGCCACAGCCCCAAATTCGTGCAGAACTTCATGGCCGGCAAGAACAGCGTGCAGGACGCCCTCGGCGCCTTTGTGCAGGCCGTCAAGGCGGGCGAATACCCCCGCGAAGAACACACCTACAGCTGAATCAGCCCGGTTACCGTCCTTCCGCTCTACAGGCACTGCCAGAAGCTGAGGCCTTCACAGTAAGTAAGCGCTCACATCAAGAAGCGGCAAATACTGCTTCTTTTGGTAACACCGGAGCGTGAATTTTTCATGAAATTCCGTTGCCCGTAACATTATCTTTGTGCATACTGCCTCACCCCCTGCCGCCGCAAGGGCAGGTCTGTAACCACTCCGACGATCGGTTTAGCGTCGCCCATTCCACATAGAGGGATATGGCAGATATGCGAACTTACACAACGGCCGCAAGCCTGCGTTCCGCCCTCGGCGAATTCCGCTGCCAGGGCCAATCCATCGCTTTCGTACCCACCATGGGCAATCTGCACGAAGGTCATCTGGACCTGGTGCGCCGGGCCCGATCGCTCTGCGATATCGTAGTGGTCAGTATCTTCGTCAATCCCCTGCAGTTCGGGGCCAACGAGGACCTGGACGCCTACCCCCGCACCCTGGCCGCGGACAAGGAAAAACTGTTCAGTGAGGGCGTTCAGGTGCTGTATGCCCCCACCGTCGAGGAAATCTACCCCGAGGGCATGCACAAGCACACCCAGGTACAGGTTCCCGACCTCTCCGAAACCCTCTGTGGCAGCAGCCGCCCCGGCCATTTCAACGGCGTATCCACCATCGTCAACAAGCTGTTCAATATGGTACAGCCCGATGTGGCGGTGTTTGGCGAGAAGGACTTCCAGCAACTGTCCATCATCCGCAAGATGGTCAGCGATCTCTGCATGCCCATCCAGATCGAAGGTGTGGCGACGGCGCGCGATGCCGACGGCCTGGCCAAGAGCTCCCGCAACGGTTACCTGAACAGCGAGCAGCGCCGCATTGCCCCCACTATCCACGAGGTGCTGACGGGCTGCCGCGAAGCCATTGCCTGCGGCTTCGACAACTTCCTGCAACTGGAATCCCACGCGCGCATGCAATTGCTGCAGGCCGGCTTCGAACCGGACTACTTCGCCATTCGCGACGCCCGTACCCTGCGTGCAGTGGATGAGAGCACTGAAGAGATCGCCATCCTGGCAGCGGCCCGGCTGGGCAGTACCCGTTTGATAGACAACGTGCGCCTCGCCGTTAACCCTGCCTCCGACTGGGGCATGCTGGCTACACAGTAAGAGGCAATCAATGCGGGCGATAAGCCCGGCAGCGGAACCTGCGCTACAACTGGCGGTCGCAAGTACACATGGATTTTGTAACGCAACACGCCGAGACGCTGCTGGCCTGGGTCGCCGGAATCTCACTGCTGATGCTGATAGGCACTGTGGTCGTCATGCCACTGGCGCTGTCGCGACTGCCGGTCGACTACTTCAACGCCGAATCCCGCCGCTCCTGGCGCGACATGACGCCCTACCCGCCCCTCAGCCTGCTGCTGGTTATCCTGAAGAACGTCGTTGGGTTGATGCTCCTGGCGCTGGGCATTCTGTTGCTGTTCACCCCCGGCCAGGGCGTCGTTACCATTCTGGTGGGGCTGATGCTGATGAACTTTCCCGGCAAATACCGCCTCGAGCGCAAACTGGCGCTCACCCCCGGCATCCTCCGCGCCATCAACTGGCTGCGCCAACGCGCGGGCTCCGCACCGATGGAAGCCCCGCGCTGATAGCAGACTTTACAGATCGATCAGTACGCCGAGACTCCAGCCGCTGAACTCCAGTTTACCGTCGTAATCGTCAAAATCATCGAAATCGTTTTCCACTTGGCGATAGCCCAGGCGGAAAGACAGATCCAGCACCGGCATATCCAGGGTGTAGTCGAGGCCGGCTTCGACATCGTAGGCACTGGTGTCATCCCAGTTGGTTGCAGTGGCTTCACCGTAAACCCCGAAGCCGGTACCCACCAGCGGCACGCGCACAGTGCCATAGAGCTGCGGTACCCAGCCCTCAAATGAGCGCCGCCCCGGCGCACGCCCGTCCTGGAAATTGGTGGCGCTGACCCCGAGATCGAGATCGATGGCGGGGTTGTCGAGAATTTCGTAGTAGAGGATGGCGTCCAGCGTACTCAACTCGAGTGGCGCGGCGCCGTCTTTCTCAGCGTAATCCCAGTAGCGGACTTTGATGTTGGGGATGATGGGGATGGGGTGCTCGAAGGCGGCGGTCAGGGACAGTTGCTGCTCTTCACCGGCATCGAAGCCGGGAGCGCTGCCGTCGGCCATCCAGGCGGCAGCGCCGGCTTTGAAGGCGAGAACGTCGGCGGTGGCGATCGCGGGGGCGGCGAGCAGGCACAAGGTGGCGGCGATTTTTTTCATGGCGTTGGCACTCCGGGTGGCTTGGAAAGTTGGCGGTACAGTACGGGGCGTGTTAGTTGCGGTCAACTTATTCGACTTCGTAGGCCGGTGCCGCACAGCCGGAGTGGGGTGCGGGACTCGCCGTAAATACATCCATGTAGGCTCCTCGTCAGCATCCATGCTGCCGAGGGTCCCTCACCCCACTCCGGCTCCACGACACCTACATCGCCGAGAGCTACAACATGGGCACAATACCGACCCTATCGAAGCCGTTGCGCCGTGAACGTTGTTCCAAGGTGCAGAAAGCGTCTGAGCCCCAGGGGCATACAGCGACCCTATGAGGCATGGAGAGCCTGCCCCTCCGGCCTACCTACTTTCACATTGACCATTGGAACGCTGCCAGTAGCTCCGGCAGTTTGGCGCGGCAACACTAGGTGTCTCAGGTATGGGGCGGGGTGAGGGACCGTCGGCAGCATGGATGCTGCCGTCGAGCCTACATGGACGTATTTACGGCGTGTCCCGAGGCCCGTCCCATTCCTGTGACGCCGAGCTACGAAGCTCCGAAAAACTTCGCGCCAAAAAGGCGATTCAGGGACATGCACCAGAACCACCCTGCTACGCAGGCGAAAAAAAGGGGCGCACCCTTGCGGGAGCGCCCCTGAATAAACGACCGGGGTGACCGGATCAGGAATCAGCAGATTCCTGTTCCTGTGCTTCCTCGGCCGGAGCCTCATCTTCCAGCAGTTCCTTGATGGACAGCTTGATACGACCGCGCTGATCCACATCCAGAACCTTCACGCGAACTTCCTGGCCTTCGCTCAGGTGGTCGGTCACGTTCTCAACTCGCTCATTGGCGATCTGGGAAATGTGCACCAGGCCATCTTTGCCGGGCAGAATGTTTACGAATGCACCGAAATCAACAATGCGGGCAACCTTGCCCACATAGACCGCACCCACTTCCGCTTCCGCGGTGATCTCTTCGATCAGCTCAACCGCCTTGTCGCGGGCAGTCTTGTCCTGGCCGAACACACGCACAGTGCCGTCGTCATCAATGTCGACCGTCGCGCCGGACGCTTCAGTGATGGAGCGAATGGTCGCGCCACCCTTGCCGATGATGTCGCGGATCTTGTCGGAATCGACCTTCAGCGTGATCATGCTCGGCGCGTTGTCGGAGGTGACTTCGCGGGCGGCGGGCAGTACGGCATTCATCTGGCCCAGGATGTGCAGGCGGGCCTGCAGTGCCTGTTGCAGGGCGATCTCCATGATCTGCTCGTTGATGCCCTCGATCTTGATGTCCATCTGCAGGGCGGTCACGCCTTCGGCGGTACCGGCGACTTTGAAGTCCATGTCGCCGAGGTGATCTTCATCACCCAGGATATCGGTCAGCACGGCAAAGTTGTTGCCTTCCTTGACCAGGCCCATGGCGATACCGGCAACCGGCGCCTTCAGGGGTACACCAGCGGCCATCAGGGCCAGGGAGCCGACACAGACGGATGCCATGGAGCTGGAGCCGTTGGACTCGGTGATCTCGGATACCACACGCACGGTGTAGGGGAACTCGTCCTCACGGGGCAGCACCGCGGCCAGGCCGCGGCGGGCCAGGCGGCCGTGGCCGACTTCGCGGCGACCGGTGAAACCGATACGGCCCGCTTCGCCCACAGAGTAGGGAGGGAAGTTGTAGTGCAGCATGAAGGGATCGCGGCGCTCGCCTTCCAGGGCATCGATGATCTGTGCGTCGCGGGTGGAGCCCAGCGTCACGGCACCGATGGCCTGGGTTTCACCACGGGTGAACAGGGCAGAGCCGTGAACCTTGGCCAGCAGGTCAACTTCACACGCGATGGCGCGAACGGTGCGGTTATCGCGACCGTCGATACGCGGCTCACCGGCGATGATGCGCTTGCGCACCAGGTCTTTCTCGACCTTCTTGAACATGTCCTTGACGGCATCGGCTGAGGGGCCACCTTCCACCGCCAGCGCGGCAACGCAGGCTTCGCGGATTTCACCCACGCGGTCATAGCGCTGGGCTTTTTCAGTGATGCGGTAGGCTTCACCGAGGTCGGCCTTGACCTGGCCTTCAACGGCAGCCAGCAGATCCTGGTCGACAGCGGGTGCCTGCCAGTCCCAGCGCGGCTTGCCGGCTTCGGCGGCCAGTTCTTTCACTGCCTGGATAACAGCCTGCATTTCCTGGTGAGCGTACAGTACCGCGCCCAGCATCTGGTCTTCGGACAGCTGGTCAGCCTGGGACTCAACCATCAGTACCGCGTCAGTGGTGCCGGCAACGACCATGTCCAGCTTGCTCTCTTTCAGCTGGTCATAGGTGGGGTTCAGCATGTAGCCCTGGGCTTCATTAAAGCCGACGCGCGCGGCGCCGATAGGACCATTGAAGGGGCAGCCGGAAATGGCCAGAGCGGCAGAGGTGCCGATCATGGCGGGAATGTCCGGGTCGATGTGCTTGTCGGCGGACATCACGGTGCAGACGACCTGCACTTCGTTCATGAAACCGTCGGCGAACAGCGGGCGGATCGGGCGATCGATAAGGCGCGACGTCAGGGTTTCTTTCTCGCTGGGCCGGGCTTCACGCTTGAAGAAGCCGCCGGGGATCTTGCCGACGGAGTAGGTTTTCTCCTGGTAGTGTACGGACAGCGGGAAGAAGGGCTGGTTTTCCTTGGCGGTTTTCTCTGCCACCACGGTGACCAGCACGGTGGTGTTCTCGACGGTCACCAGAACCGCACCAGTCGCCTGACGGGCGATACGGCCGGTTTCCAGGGTGACGGTCTGACCACCGTACTGGAAGGTTTTAGTTACTGGATTCACATTAATTCTCCAATTCTTAACATGACAACCGGGGCATTCAGCCCCGGTCTATGGTGCAGCTTATCGACGCAGACCCAGACGTTTGATCAGGTCGGCGTAGCGGTTCACATCTTTCCGCTTCAGGTAGTCCAGCAGTTTGCGGCGCTGGTTCACCATGCGGATCAGGCCGCGACGGGAATGGTGATCCTGCTTGTGCTCGGCGAAGTGGTCCCGGAGCTGCTCGATATTTGCAGTCAGCAGCGCGATCTGTACTTCGGGGGAACCGGTGTCGCCTTCAGCTACCTGGTACTCTTTGACGATTTCTGCTTTCTTTTCAGCGTTTAAAGCCATTGCTATTTCCTCATTTGAATCTGCCGTGGCAGCGACATTCACACCGCTGCGCGTTCATGAAAAGAGACTGTCCGTGCAGATTTACAGACATCTCCGGTTTGCATCACTGCCGACTCAGGGCGGCGGTGATATGCCTGTGTCACCTCCCGGTGACGGCCGGCCGGCTAATGCCGGTCGACTACCAGTCGACGGGGCGCCACGCGCCCGTCGTCCAATATTTCGCCTACGCCCAGAAACTCACCGGTCTCCAGAGCGACGCGCACCATACCATTACAGGGCGCATTTGGCACCTGGACCGGCTGCCCCTGGCGCATGTAGAAGCCGCCGGATTCGGTCAGCCGCACCAGCGGCATACCGCGCACGGCGGTGTCTTCCGGCAACAGCAGCTGGTCCATGTCGGCCAGCCTGTCGTTCTGCTTCAGCGCCTCGAGGGTCGACAGGGTAACCGCGTCCGCCAGCGTGAAAGGCCCGGCCTTCGTGCGCCGCAGCGCGCTCACGTGAGCACCACAGCCCAGCGCGGCGCCAAGATCCTCGGCGATGGAGCGCACATAGGTGCCCTTGCTGCACTCCATTGCGATATCCACCTCCGCCCGCAAACCCGGGCGGAAGGCCAGCAGTTCCAGCCGGTGAACGGTCACCTGCCGCGCCTTGCGCTCCACCTCAAGCCCTTGACGGGCGAGTTTGTACAGCGGCTGGCCATCCTGCTTGATGGCTGAAAACATCGACGGTACCTGCTCGATGTCGCCGCGAAATGCCTCCAGCGCGGCGCGCACCGTCGCCTCGTCAATGCCTGATGCGTCGGACTCCTTCAGTACCTCGCCCTCGGCGTCGCTGGTGGCGGTGGCAACACCCAATACAAAGGTGCTCTCGTAGGCCTTGTCCGCATCCAGCAGGTACTGGGAAAACTTGGTGGCCTCGCCAAAGCAGAGAGGCAGCACCCCGGTGGCCAGCGGATCGAGGCTGCCGGTGTGTCCGGCCTTGGCAGCAAAATACAGGCGTTTGGCCTGTTGCAGGGCGTGGTTGGAGCTCGCCCCGCCCGGTTTGTCGAGCACCAGTATGCCGTCCACCGGACGGCCGCGGCGGCGCCGTGCCACTACTCCCGCTCTCCGGTGTCGTCGCCCTCGTCGTCACGCAGCCCGAGATCGCGGTCGGCATCCGCAGCGCGACGGATCAGGTCTTCCATATTGCGGCCGTAGCCGACGCTGCTGTCAAAGACGAACCGCAGCTGCGGCACCATGCGCATGTTGCTGTCGCGGGACAGCTGGGAACGCAGAAAACCCGCCGCCTTGTTCAGCACGCCAGCCGTTTCGGCTGCGTCGTCACTGGAGTCAGCACCCAGCAGGGTAAAAAACACCTTGGCGTGGCCGAGGTCGCGGCTGACATCGACACCGGTGATGCTCACCATGCCCACCCGCGGATCGCGCAGCTCCCGCTGTATCAGGGCGGCGAGTTCGCGCTGCAGATAATCCGCAACGCGCTGGGTTCGACTGTATTCCTTGGCCATGTCCGGCAGAGGTCGCCGCGCCCTACAGGGAGCGGGCGATCTCCTTCACCTCGAAGACTTCGATCTGGTCACCGACCTTCACGTCATTGTAGTTCTTCACGCCGATACCACACTCCATACCGTTGCGAACTTCCGCGGCATCGTCCTTGAAGCGACGCAGGGATTCCAGCTCACCTTCATAGATCACCACGTTGTCGCGCAGCACACGGATCGGGCGCGAGCGGTACACGGTACCCTCGATCACCATACAGCCGGCGATAAGGCCGAACTTGGGCGAGCGGAACACATCGCGCACTTCGGCAATGCCGAGAATCTCTTCGCGCATTTCCGGTGCCAGCATGCCGGACAGGGCCTGCTTGACATCATCGATCAGGTCGTAAATCACGTTGTAGTAACGCAGATCCACACCCTCGCTTTCAACCAGGCGGCGAGCGGAAACATCCGCGCGCACGTTGAAGCCGAAGATCACCGCGTTGGAGGTCATGGCCAGGGTGACGTCGGTCTCGGCGATACCACCGACGCCGCCGGCGACGATGTTGACCTGTACTTCCTCGTTGCCCAGATCCAGCAGTGAAGTCTGGATGGCTTCCAGGGAGCCGCGCACGTCGGCCTTGACCACCACATTGAGGGTCTTCTTCTCGCCGGCGGTCATGCTCTCGAACATGTTGTCGAGTTTCGCCGCCTGCTGGCGCTGCAGTTTGTTGTCGCGCTGCTTCTCCTGGCGGAAGTCCGCCACTTCCCGGGCGCGCTTCTCGCTTTCCACCACGGCGAACTGGTCGCCGGCATCGGGGGTGCCATCCAGGCCCAGGATTTCCACCGGGATACTGGGGCCGGCTTCGCTCACAGGCTTGCCATTCTCGTCCAGCATGGCGCGCACGCGGCCGTACTGCAGGCCGGCCAGCACAATATCACCCTGGCGCAGGGTGCCGCTCTGAACCAGCAGAGAAGCGACGGAGCCACGGCCCTTGTCCAGGCGGGATTCGATCACGATCCCCTGTGCCGGTACATCGCGGGGCGCCTGCAATTCCAGCAGTTCCGCCTGCAGCAGTACGGCATCCAGCAGCGCATCGATGCCCTCACCGGTATGGGCGGAAACGTTGATGAACTGGGTATCACCGCCCCACTCTTCGGAAATCACATCCTTGGCGGACAATTCGTTTTTGACCCGGTCGGGATCGGCCCCTTCCTTGTCCATCTTGTTCACCGCCACGATCAGCGGCACACCGGCCGCCTTGGCGTGTTGCACCGCCTCCTCGGTCTGGGGCATGACGCCATCGTCGGCGGCCACCACCAGGATCACGATGTCAGTGCTCTTGGCACCGCGGGCGCGCATCGCGGTAAAGGCCGCGTGCCCCGGGGTATCCAGGAAGGAGATCATGCCGTGGCCGGTCTCCACATGATAGGCACCGATGTGCTGGGTAATGCCACCCGCCTCGCCGGAGGCGACGTGACTCTTGCGGATATAATCCAGCAACGAGGTCTTGCCGTGGTCGACGTGGCCCATTACGGTGACTACCGGCGCGCGCGGCTCCGGCGTACCCTCGTGAAGCGACAGGGTTTCTTCCAGTTTTTCCTCCAGCGCATCGGCACTGATCAGCTTCACAGAGTGGCCCATTTCCTCGACCACCAGCGACGCGGTGTCCTGGTCAATCATCTGGTTGATGGTCGCCATGACGCCGAGCTTCATCAACTCCTTGATCACTTCACCGGCCTTGACCTTCATCTGCTGGGCCAGCCCCTGCACAGTGATCATGTCGGCCAGTTCCACTTCCCGCACCTGGCGCTCGGTGGGCAGCTCAAAGCCGTGCTTGCCGTGTTCGGCATGCGAGGCCTTGAGCTTGCGACGACCGCCGCGACGACGACCGAACCCGTCGCCATCCAGGTTGTTCAGCGACATGTGTCCACGCTGCTTGCCACGACCCGGCGGGCGCTCGAGACGCCCCTTGCCGGCCGACTTGCGGCGCTGATCTTCCTTTGGCGCAGCGGCAGCACCGGGCTGGGGCGCCTCGTGCAATCGCTTGGGACGCTTGGCCTCTTTCTCTTTCTCACGCTCGGCGGCGGCGGCAGCTTCCGTCTTCTGACGCTCTTCCTCGGCTTTCTTGGCCTCGATGTTGCGGCGACGGGCCTCGGCTTCTTCTGCTTCTTTCTTCTTGCGCCGCTCGGCCGCACGCTGGCGCAGGATCTCCGGATCCAGTTCCAGCGGGTCTTCTTTCTTTGGTGCGGCCGGCTTCGGTGCGGCCGGCTCCGCTGCGGACGGCTGCGGCTCAGGCTCAGCTTCGGCTTCCGGTGCAACTTCTTCGACGACAGCTGCCTCTTCTTCCACTTCCGGCTCGGCGGCTGCTACGACTTCGGGTTCCGGTTCCGCCGGAGCGGCCTCGGCCTCTGCCTCGGCGGCCTCTTTCGCGGCAGCAGCTTCACGCGCTGCCAGCTCCTCGGCTTCCTTCGCCGCAGCGGCTTCCGCCTCTGCCCTGAGTTCTTCCGGATCGCGCTTGACGTAGGTGCGCTTCTTGCGCACTTCCACGTTGACCGTCTTCTTGCCCTGGGAACTGCTGGAACGCAGGGTGCTGATGGTCTTGCGTTTCAGCGTGATGCGCTTGGGTGCATCGGTGGCTTCACCGTGGCTGCGCTTCAGGAAGGTCAGCAGTGTCTGTTTGTCCTCTTCGGAAACCGCCTCGTCCGCCGCCTTGTGCGGCAGACCTGCGTCCTTCATCTGCGTAAGCAGACGCTCCACGGAGGCATTCACAGTTTCTGCGAGTTGCTGTACTGTCACCTGCGCCATTCAATAATCTCCTTAAATCCCGTTTCCCAGTTTGCCCAATGCCGTGCCACTTTCTCTGTGGTCTTACTCGGCCTCTTCCGCAAACCAGGGTGCGCGGGCGGTCATAATCAATTCACCGGCGCGCTCTTCCGTCATTTCCGGGATATCCATCAGGTCTTCCACACCGAGCTCCGCCAGATCTTCCATGGTGATCACTTCGCGGCTGGCCAGGATGTAGGCCAGGTGGCGATCCATGCCATCCATGTTCAGCAGATCTTCGGCAGGTTCATTGGCACCCAGCTCTTCCTCGGATGCGATAGCCTGTGTCAGCAGTGCATCCTTGGCGCGAGCGCGCAATTCCTCGGCAATGTCCTCGTCAAAGCCTTCTACCGCAACCATTTCTTCCAGCGGTACGTAGGCCACTTCCTCAAGGGTGGTAAAGCCCTCTTCCACCAGGATTTCGGCGACTTCCTCGTCGATATCCAGTTGATCCATAAACGCCTGGATGACTTCGCCCGATTCGGCCTCGTGTTTCTCGGCCGCTTCCTCGGTGCTCATCACGTTGATGGTCCAGCCGGTCAGCTCACTGGCCAGGCGCACGTTCTGGCCGGAGCGGCCGATGGCCTGGGCCAGGTTGTCCTCGGACACCGCTACATCCATGGTGCCGCTGTCCTCGTCCATGACAATGGATTCGACTTCGGCCGGGGCCATGGCGTTGATCACCAGCTGGGCGGGGTTGTCATCCCACAGCACAATGTCCACGCGCTCGTTGTCCAGTTCGTTGGACACCGCCTGCACGCGGGAACCGCGCATACCAACGCAGGCGCCCACCGGGTCGATGCGCTGGTCATTGGTTTTTACCGCAATTTTGGCGCGGGAACCCGGATCGCGGGCCGCAGCGCGGATCTGGATGACTTCCTCGGAAATTTCCGGCACCTCGATCTTGAACAGCTCGATCAGCATCTCCGGACAGGCCCGGCTCAGAATAAGCTGCGGACCGCGGGTCTCAGTGCTGATTTCCTTCAGCACGGCGCGCACGCGGTCGTTGACGCGGAAGGTCTCACGGCCCACCAGTTGATCGCGGGGCAGCAGCCCCTCGGCGTTGTTACCGAGGTCCACAATCACGTTGTCACGAGTCACTTTCTTGACGGTACCCGCCACGAGTTCACCAACGCGATCCATGTACTGCTCGACAACCTGGGCGCGCTCGGCGTCGCGCACACGCTGCACGATAACCTGCTTGGCGGTCTGGGCGGCGATACGGCCAAAGCCGACGTTCTCCACCTGCTCTTCAAAAATATCACCGGGCTTGAGATTCGGGTCTTTCTCGGCAGCTTCCTCAGTGGTGAACTGGGTACCCAGCAGGGCCATCTCGTCGTCGGGCACCACCAGCCAGCGACGAATAGTCTCGTAGTCGCCGGTTTTGCGATCGATAGTGACTTGAATGTCCGCTTCCTCGTCGTAGCGCTTCTTGGTCGCTGTTGCCAGTGCCAGCTCAATCGCCTCGAAAATGATGTCTTCCGAGACACCTTTCTCGTTCGAGACGGCTTCCGCCACCATCAGGATTTCTTTCGTCATCTCAAGCCTCGCTTGTTCGATCACTGCCCGCCCAGGCGGGGTTGAATACGCGCTTTCTCGATTGCGCCGTGGGGCAACAGGTATTCGTGGTCATCCACCTGGACCACCACGTCCTCGCCCTCGATTCCCTTCAGGGTTCCCTTGAATTTGCGGCGCCCATCGAAGGGCCGACGCAAACGCAACTCTATCCACTCGCCGACGTAGGCCGGGTACTGCTCGAGATGGAACAGCAGGCGATCCACTCCCGGGGAGGACACTTCCAGGGTGTACTCACCGGCGATCGGGTCTTCCACGTCCAGCACACCGCTGACGTGGTGACTGACATCGGCACAATCTTCCACGCCAATGCCCTGCTCGCTCTCAATATAGACACGCAATACTGTATGACGGCCCTGTGACAGGTACTCGATACCCCACAGCTCGTAGCCCAGCGCCTCCACAGAGGGCGCCAGCAGCTGCTGGAGTTCCTGTTCCTTTGTCGCCATTGGCAAGTGCTCCCACCGGCAGGGCCGGTACTTTTTCGCAGATACGAAAAAGCCCCTAAAAAGGGGCTTCTCGAACGTATCACCTAGATTTAGGAGCGGGTGATACGTAATTGGTAGCGGGGGCCGGATTTGAACCGACGACCTTCGGGTTATGAGCCCGACGAGCTACCAGGCTGCTCCACCCCGCATCAATACTTCCTCGCCGTGAAGGCCCCTTGGCACTTCACCTCAGGCCGCGTTACTGCTGCTGCCTGAATTCGAGGGTGTGCATTATAGGTACGGCCCCCATGGTGGTCAACCGGCTTTCCCAACTAATTTCAGGTTTTATTGCGGGGCGCTCACTTGTTGTTCAATCGCACCGAAAATCGAGTGCCCGGACTCGTCGCACATCTCAATGCGCACCCTGTCACCGTACCGCATGAACGGTGTTTGCGGCGCGCCGCCCTCAATAGTTTCGATCATGCGAATCTCGGCAATGCAGCTGTAGCCAAGGCCGCCCGCCGCGACGGGACGCCCCGGGCTGCCGTCGGCGTCCTTGTTGGACACCGTGCCGGAACCGATGATAGTTCCCGCCCCCAGTGGCCGGGTTTTCGCCGCGTGTGCAACCAGGGTGGGGAAATCGAAGGTCATGTCCACGCCGGCATTGGCCTTGCCAAAGAGTGCGCCGTTGTAGGACACCAGCAGCGGCAGGTGCAGGCGACCGCCATTCCATGCATCCCCCAGTTCGTCGGGCGTCACACACACCGGACTGAAGGCGCTGGAGGGCTTGGACTGGAAAAAGCCGAAGCCCTTGCCCAGCTCGGCGGGAATCAGGTTGCGCAGGGACACATCGTTCACCAGCATTACCAGACGGATGGCCTCCGCCGCCTGCGCGGCCGTGGCGCCCATCGGGACATCGCCGGTCACCACGGCGATCTCGCCCTCGAAATCGATACCCCAGTCCTCGCTGGCCATGACAATGGGTTCACGCGGCCCGAGAAAGGTGTCGGACCCGCCCTGGTACATCAGCGGATCGTTCCAGAAACTCTCGGGCATCTCGGCACCGCGAGCCCTGCGCACCAACTCCACGTGATTGACGTAGGCGGAACCGTCAGCCCACTGGTAGGCCCGCGGCAGCGGCGAGGCACAGGCCGACTCGTCGAAGGGTTCACCCTCCCCCGCATTGACGCGCCCGCAGAGGTCTTGCAGGACGGGCCGTGTATCGGCCCAGTTATCCAGCGCGTCCTGCAGCGTCATGCCCGTCGGCAGCTGGCGCCCCAGGTCCTGCGATACCACTACCAGGGCGCCATCGCGCCCCGCTTTCACTGATGCGAGTTTCACTGTGAATCTCCCTCTTCTCTATGCATTAGTCATCCTGGCGCTGATGCAGCCAGGCGGCGTGGCGCGGCGCCCTTTTGGTGCGCGACCACTCATCGATCATCGCCGGCGCCACTTCCCGCAACTTCTCCAGATCCCCGGGTCGGTCGATATTCGCCGCCAGTTCCAGGCGATGGCCATTGGGATCAAAGAAATAAATGGATTTGAAGATGCCGTGGTGCGTCGGCCCCACCACCGCCAGGCCCTCGGCCTCGATCTTCTCCTTGGCCGCCAGCAGTTCCTCCACCGAGCCGAGCTCAAAAGCGATGTGCTGCACCCACTCCGGTGTCGCCTCGTCGCGCCCCATGGAGGGCGAGTTGGGCAACTCGAAGAAGGCCAGCACATTGCCCATGCCGGCATCGAGAAAGATGTGCATGTAGGGGTCCGGCGCGCCGGTGGAGGGCACTTCATTCTCGGCGATGGCCAGCACCAGGTCCATGTCCATCACTCGTTTGTAGAAGTCCACCGTCTCCTTCGCATCGCGACAGCGATAGGCCACGTGATGAATTTTGCGAATGTTCATGGCAGCGCCTCCCGGCTCAACCGGCCTGTTTCTCTTCGTTGGCATCCCCGCCGATCACGCCGCGGGCGAGCTGGTCGCGTTCAATGCTTTCAAACAGGGCCTTGAAGTTGCCCTCGCCAAAGCCCTCGTCCTCCTTGCGCTGGATGAACTCGAAGAACACCGGCCCCAGCAGGTTGGCGGAGAAAATCTGCAACAGCAGACGCGGTTGGCCACCCTCGGTGGTGCCATCCAGCAGGATACCGCGCCGCTGCAGCTCTGCGGCGGGTTCGCCGTGTCCGGGCAGGCGCTCGTCCAGCATCTCATAGTAAGTGTCCGGCGGTGCCGGCATGAACTCGAGGCCGGCGGCCTTGAGTTTGTCGTAGCAGGCCAGCAGGTCGTCACAGGCAAAGGCGATGTGCTGGATACCCTCGCCGTTATAGGCCATCAGGTATTCCTCGATCTGGCCGCCGCCCTTGGCCTCCTCGTTGAGGGGGATGCGGATTTTTCCGTCCGGCGCTGTCATCGCCTTGGACAGCAGGCCGGTGTATTCACCCTTGATGTCGAAGTAGCGGATTTCGCGGAAGTTGAACAGGTCCTCGTAATAGGAAGCCCAGTAATCCATGCGCCCGCGATAGACATTGTGGGTGAGATGGTCGAGGGTGTGAAAGCCGTGACCGACGGGCTTGCGCTCCACGCCTTGCAGCCAGTGGAAGTCGATATCGTAGATGCTCTGCCCTTCCTCGTAGCGGTCGATCAGGTAGAGGGTGGCCCCGCCAATCCCCTTGATCGCCGGCAGGCGCAGTTCCATCGGCCCGGTTTCCACATGCACGGGCTGGGCGCCGTTTTCCAGCGCGCGACGGTAGGCCAGGGTGGCGTCCTTGACCCGGAAGGCCATGCCGCAGGCGCCGGCACCGTGCTCGCGGGCGTAGTACCAGGCGTGGCTTTTGGGTTCGTAGTTGGTAATGAAGTTGATATCGCCCTGGCGCCACAGGCTGACATCCTTGGTGCGGTGCTCCGCCACCCGGGAAAAGCCCATCATTTCAAACACGGGTTCCAGTATGCCTTTCTCGGGCGCCGCGAATTCCACGAATTCAAAGCCATCCAGGCCCATGGGGTTGTCGAAAAGATCTGCCATTGCTTGCCTCCCGCACTGCGGCACTGAGTTGTTGGTCGTGCCGGGAGTATAGTTGTCGCAACATTTAGTTACAACTGCAACTATATTTGGGTTGCCCCGCGCCGTCGACGATGGCGGCGACGGAGCAGCGCAATAGCCAGGCCGCCAACCAGGCCCGGCGCAAACCACACCGACATCGCCAGCCCGCCACGGACTTCGAACAGTGCCTGCGCACCAAAGACGAGAAAGGCGGTATAGGCGGCGATCCCGGAACCGAGCATCGCCCCAAGGTGTTCCAGTCGCCACTCGCCCAGCGGCACGCTGGCGCGCAGGCAGTAGAGCAGCATCGGCAGCCCCAGGAATATACCCAGGGCCCCGAAGATGCCCGGCAACAGCCCGCCGGCGGCCAGAAAGCGCACAAGCTGGGCGACGCCAGCGAGCACCAGCAGTGTGGGCCAGCAGAGCACCCGCCAGCGCCGCAACTGCTGGCGTTGCTCCCTGGCCCGCAGCACCACCACTCCGTGGCTGACAGTCGTAAAAGTCAGGAGGCTGAGGTAGCCGAGGAACAGGTAGGTGTCACGCGCCTGGGCCAGTTGTGCCACGTCGGGCGCTCCTCCCAGCCACTGCTGTGGCCAGGCCAGCGCGAGGGCGCTCATCACAGCGCCACTCAGACTCACCCCCACCATACAGGAGACGTACCAGCGCCCGGTGCGCTGGTGCCAGTATCCGCCCCTGGCTGTCACCAGCGGCCCCCAGAACAGCACTACCGCGGCAGCGCCGAGGGCCACGTGCACAAAGAGTAAAGAGGAATGTAAGGTCGACATGTTTGCCGCTCCTGTCAGTCAGTCGGGGCCACGATAGATCAAGCCCCGTGCGAGCATCAGTGCCGGAAGTCACCCATCCAATCGTGACTTCCGGCCTATTGTCGTGGTGCCTGCCTACGCCCTAAGCTGGAAGCGAGAGCCACAGTCAGAGACCAGAAGGGAGAGTCAGGTGCCGAAATGGTTGCGGGAATTTGGCCTGGATCGCGCCAGCGCAGTGCTGACCTGGGGCCTGGTGGCAAGCACCAGCCTCTACTTCCTGCTGCTGCAATTGCAGCCCTGGCACTGGCGGGTACTGCTGGCCGGCTTCCTGTACCTGGCTTTTCTCGCGCTGTTCCTGGCCCTGTCCCACAGCGAAATACAGGGCAGTCGCCACTACCGGGCGGCGGGTATGAGCGGTCTGTACGCGCTGGTCGTTGCCCTGTACTTCACGGTGCCCTTCGGTTTCACCGGCGTGTTGATGGCGGTGTGGTGCGCCCTGCTGCCCTACTTCCTGCCACTGCGGCTGGCCCTGTGCCTGTCACCGCTGCTGTCGCTACCCCTGTGGCTGGTCTACCGCGACTACTGGCAGCAGGAGGACAGCCTGCTGAACGCCCTGCTGTTCTGGGCGCTCAACCTGTTTGCCATGATCACCATGAACAACGCCCTGCAGGAGCGGCGCGCGAGGGAGGCCGCCGACGAACTGAATCGCAGACTGCAGGCGACCCGCACCCTGCTTAACGAGGCCAGTCGCCAGTCGGAGCGCACCCGCATTGCCCGCAACATCCACGACCTGCTCGGCCACCACCTTACCGCCCTGTCCCTGCACCTGCAGGTCGCCGCTCGCAGGAGTGAGGGCGAGGTGCGCGACACCATCGAACGCTGCCACGCCATCGCCGGTCTGCTGCTAAGCGACGTACGCGAAGCCGTGTCGGAGCTGCGCGAGCACAGCGGGCTCGACCTGCACCAGGCGCTGGTGGCGCTGACGCGCAACATCCCGCGCCTGCAGGTAGATCTGAAAGTGACCGCCAATCCCACCGACCTGGCGGTAGCGGAAACCATCCTGGCCTGTGTCCAGGAGAGTCTCACCAACAGCCTGCGCCACTCCGGCGCCACCCTGTTCAGCATTGAGCTGATGGAGACAAACGGCGGCCTCGACCTGCGCCTTGGCGACAACGGCGCCTGTACTCCGCCGGTCCAACCCGGGAACGGCCTGCGCGGACTCCGCGAGCGGGTCGCCGCGCTGGATGGACATATCGCGTTCAGGGCTTCGCCCGCGGGCTTTGAGACCCGCGTGCAATTACCGGGAGATCAGGCGTGATCCGCGTATTGCTGGTGGACGATCAGACCCTGGTGCGCCAGGGCATCACCAGTCTGCTGGCACTGTCGGATCAGGTGCATGTGGCAGGCGAAGCCGCCGACGGCGACGAGCTCGCTGCCGCCGTGGCGGATTGCCATCCGCACGTCATCCTGCTGGATATCCGTATGCCGCGTCAGTCGGGTATCGAAGCGCTGCGCGCTCTGCGCGCCAGTGGCTGTCACCTGCCGGTGATTATCCTGACCACCTTCGACGATCACCAGCTGGTGCTGGACGCTCTGGCCGCCGGCGCCCAGGGCTACCTGCTCAAGGACGTTTCCCTGGAAACCCTGGTCGAGGCCATCGCCACGGTAAACAGGGGAGACACCCTGATTCAGCCGGCAGTTACCGAGCGCATCATGAGCGGCCTGCGGGGAGTGACGCCGACCTTTGAGGCGCCAGCGGAACCGGAGCCGCTCAGTCCCAGGGAACAGGCCGTGCTACGCCTGATGGCTGGCGGCTACAGCAACCGCGAAATCGCCCTGGCCCTGCACAAGTCAGAAGGCACCATCAAAAACCAGGTGTCCACCCTGCTGGCCAAGCTGGGGGTTCGCGATCGCACCCGCGCCGTGTTGTTGGCCATCGAGCGCGACTTGCTCTGACCCGGCGATCAGCCGCTGTTCTTGCGGAACTGGCGCAGCTCGCGGTTGAACTGGGCTGCCACCCGCTCCATGCCATCAATGGTCTCATTGCGCTTCTTGATGTAGGTGGGCGAGCCGCTGGAACCGGAGTCCTCGAGGCAGGCGATGTAGGCTTCACCGCTGCTGACGTAGTCCTTGACGGCTTTTTGCACTGCGGCCATTTCCGATTCCGATGCGGCTTTGCCGTCGGGGATGCTGGCACTGAACACTGGCTCACTGCAGGCCAGTGCCTTGGGAGTCATCAGGGAAACAGCCAGCGCCAGCGCGGCGCAGCCGGTGCCGGCGATGCGGGATTGGCGAATTTGCATTTTCATGTCTTCTCCTGGGAATCTGGGGCTTCGGGAGACAGCGAGGATCCCGGCGCCACGGGATTAATGCACTCCCGCAGCCGTACCGCGCCGTCGACAGTTCTATCGGCGGCGGGAAGAAAACCTTGAGGCTGGAACTAGTCGGCGTCGAGCAGCCGCGAACGCAGGCGACTGATAGCCTGGCTGTGGAGCTGGCACACACGGGATTCGCTGACCCCGAGCACCGCGCCAATCTCCTTGAGGTTGAGTTCTTCCTGATAGTAGAGGCCCATCAGCAGCTTCTCCCGCTCCGGCAGCGCGTCGATCGCAGCGGTCAGTTGCTCCCGCCGCTCGCCTTCCAGCAGGGCGCCAAAGGGGGAACGACTACTGGGCGCGCTGTCCTCCGGCTCGCCATCCTCTACCACCAGCTCTTCATAGGGCAGCAGAAAACCGTTATTGATGTCGCCCAGCAGCTGCTGATAGTCCTGCAGCGAGATACCCAGCGCCTGCGCCACTTCCCGTTCCTGCGGCGGACGGCCCAGTTCCTGGGCGAGCTGGTGCATCACACTGTCGAGTTCCCGCGCCCGGCGCCGCACGCTGCGGGGCAGCCAGTCGCGGGAGCGGAGCTCGTCGATCATGGCGCCGCGTATACGGGCGTTGGCGAAGGGAAGGAAGGCGGTGCCGGCGTTGGGATCGAAGCGCCCCAGCGCGTCCAGCAAGCCCAGCATGCCCGCCTGGATGAGGTCGTCGATATCGACGCCCGCCGGCAGACGCACCTGCAGTGAAAGTGCCTGGCGGCGCACCGCCGGAAGGTACTCCTCCAGCAGTGCTTCCTGTGAAATTTTACCCTGTGCAGTGTATGTCATAGCCCGAGTGCTTGCCTTTTTGACCGTTAGCGACAGTGCCGCCAGAGTCTATTATTCCCCCTGTTGCCGGCCGGCCATGCGGCGATTAGGGCAATCTGCAAGGCTCTATTCCAGCCTTACAAAACCTGTCCTCAGGCCTTGATCAGCAGCAGTTTTACGCCGCAGCGCTCCAGCGCCGCGCGGCGCAGGTTCTCCAGCCTGCCGCGGCGCGGCATGTGCGGGTGATGCAGAGCCAGCAGGTGCCTGGGGCCGGCTTTCCCGCTGAGCCCGCGCAACTGCGCGAAAGCCCGGCAGATACCTTCCGGCCCTTCGTCCACCCACAGGCCCCAGCGCTGGTGCAGTGCCGCCAGCGCCGGCAGACGGGCGTCGTCGGCCCGCACCGGGCGCACCCGCCAGCGCGCGGGATCACCGACCCAGTCGTAGCCCTGTGCCTGCCAGTGCTGCAGCACCCGGGTAACCCGCTGGCTGCCGCTGTCACAGTCCAGCCCCAACACCATCAGGGTGCGCGGGGCTGCGTGGGATGGCGGCTCGACAGACAGTGTTTTGGCCCAGCGGCGCAGGCCCTCCGCCTGGTCGCCGTCGATCATGCGTTGCCGGCGGGCAGTGACAGTGCCAGCCTGCGCAGGGCCTCGCGCTGACCGAATAACTGCAGCAGGGCCTGTAACAACAGCTGAGGTGAGCGGCGGCGGGTACGGCCATCCAGCGCCAGCAACTGTGCCCGCACATCCAGCGCCCACTCGGAGTGGTCGCCATCCAGTCTGCATGCCAAAGCGGCAAGGCCGTGGGCCACACAGTGCAGGCGCGCGGCCTGCCCGCGCCAGGTCGGCAGGCGTTCACCGAGCAGATCAGACGCCTTGCGCCGGAGCGCAAAGAAGGTCTCTGCAAACATCTGCTGCGCCAACAGGGCGCGACAGTCATCGGCGTGCAGTTCCGCCGGGGCCAGCCAGTAGCGTCTTCCGACCACAGCGCCCGTATCCAGGTTGCGCAACTCGCCCAGACAAGCCCGCAGACGCACGCTGCAACGGCGGCGACGGCCACCGGGAGCGGCGTACACGGTTACCGTGTGCAGGCGCAGTTGTACTTCGCGAGCGCGGAAGTTCACCGCCATGGCTCCGGCGCTCTCGGCGCGGGACCAGAGCTGGGACAGGGGCATCCGCTGACCTTCGCAGTACACCCGACTCTGGTGCGATGCCGCTACCAGCCAGGGAATCTGTCGTTCCAGCAGCATCAGTGCAGAGTGGCTATCGGGTAATTTCGACAGCATCAGGCCACAGCCCTCCGCCCGCTGCGGCAGTTGCCGTGCAGGCCCGGCAGCGACCGGTGACAGCAGGGCCAGACCACCGCGATCCAGGGCCAGAAAGTCTTCTGTGGCATCGCGCCCCTGTACCAGAAAGCGCGTTGCGGCCGGTGCCTCGGCAAGTGCCGCCGCCGCTTCGCCGCCCCAGACCCGCTGCAGGGAATCCAGCTCCCCCAACTCCCGGCTCAGCTGTTGCCACACGCTTTGCAGCGCCAGCCCGCGATCCAGCGGATCGCGAGCGCCGGCCACTTCATCCTCTGGCGACGCGCTGGCCATCAGTGCCTCACTCATCAGCTCGCCGGCGGCGGCAGGCGCCAGGTCCTCGGGCACACGCTGGCCATAAGCCACGAAGTGCAGACACAGGTTGTGGCGCATGATCGTGGCCAGAGCTGGCCCCAGACGGGGCGCCTCGTCGAGCTTGCTGACAATGGCGTTGACGATCTCCACGCCTGCGCTGCGCGCCGCCTCGCGATAAGCCACCACCGTGTCGTCGAGGGTCTCCGCCTGGGACGAGGCATTCACCATCAGCACCGCGCGCACCGGGCGCGTACCGCCAGCGAGCTGCTGCATCTGTTCCCGCAGCCGTTGGTCGCGCTGGCCCATGCCGGCGGTATCGACGATCAACAGGGGTTTGCTGGCGATGTCCTGCGGCAGGTCCGCCAGCGATTCGCCGGGTGCCAGCACATGCATGGCCACACCCAGCAGGTCGGCGTACACCTTGAGCTGGTCGCGTGCACCCACCCGGTAGTGGTCGGCGCTGACCAGGGCGATATCGCCGGAGCCGTAACGCATGGCATAGCGCGCGGCGAGCTTGGCCGCGGTTGTGGTTTTACCGACACCGGTGGGGCCGACCAGGGCCAGCAGCCCGCCCTCTTCCAGTTCGGCAACCGCATCGGCCGGTGTGCGCAGGCGGTTCTGTAGCTGTCGCACCAGCCAGGTATCGGTGGCTGCCCCGGGCGTCAGGCCGGGGCCGGCGGTGGCGGCGATATCCTCTGCCAGGCCGGCGCCGAAGCCGGCACCGAGCAGACGGCTGCGCAGGTCCTTGTACTGCTGCTCTCCGGCTTCGTCCGGGGTATCCACCTCGACCGGTTGCGGAGGCCGGGCCGCGTCGAGCATTTCCCGCATGGCCTGTACTTCATTCAACAGGCGCTCGTGAGATGCCAGCAGGCTCGCCGTATCGACAGCGCCCGCGGTGCTGGTTTCTACGGCCTGCAAGCGCGGCTTGGGCGCCAGGCTGACTGTCTCTGCGCCGCCCGCCTCGCCGTCGGCCATGGCGAGGATCTCAATGCCGGCATCGGTGGGCCGGTTGGCGATGATCAGCGCGTCTTCACCCAGTACCGCCCTTACCTGGCGCATGGCTTCACGACTACTGGTACCGACAAAACGCTTCACGGTCATGCTTGAGCCCCTATCATTCTGGTCATCCTCACACTGCGTTCATGGGGTATTTCGGATTGCGACATCACCGCCATCTGCGGCAGGCGACGGCGCAGGAATTTCGCCAGCGGCAGGCGCAGTGACGGAGGCACCACCAGCACCGGCGGATCGCCGGCCTGCTCCTGGGCTTCCAGCGTCGCCTGTGCTTCATTCATCAGGGTTTCCGCCAGGCCCGGTTCCAGCGCATCGCCACTGGCAACCCCCTGCAACAGCACCTGTTCCAGGGCGCTGTCCAGACCGATCACGTGCAGGGTCTCGTCTCCGGGGAACCACTGGTAGGTAATGGCGCGCCCCAGGGCGATCCGCACCTGGGCCAGCAACTCGTCGGGCTCGCCATCGCCGCCCTGCTCCGCCAGGGTGTCGAGAATGGTGCGCAGGTCGCGAATGGACACCTCTTCCTGCAATAGCTGCTGCAGCAGGCGCTGCAGGGTGGTCATGGACACCCGCTTGGGCACCACATCTTCCACCAGCGCCTTGTTGCCGCTGCCGAGCTTGTCCAGCAGGTGCTGCACTTCCTGCCGTCCGAGCATTTCGGCGGCGTGTTGCAGCAGCAGGTGATTGAGATGGGTGGCGACCACGGTGCTGGCATCCACCACGGTGTAGCCGTAGACCTGGGCAAGCTCGCGCTGCCCGGCCTCGATCCACACCGCCGGCAGGCCAAAGGCAGGGTCGCGGGTGACGGTACCCGCCACTTCCCCGGTGAGCTGGCCGGGATCGATCGCCAGCCACTGGCCGGGGAAGGCTTCGCCACGGCCGACCTCGGCGCCCTTGAGGGTAATGACATAGCGGTTGGCTTCCAGCTCCAGGTTGTCGCGGATGTGCACCACCGGCGGCAGGAAGCCAATCTCCTGGGCGAACTTCTTGCGCACGCTCTTTATGCGGCCGAGCAGTTCCCCCTGCTGGCGGTGATCCACCAGCGGAATCAGGCGATGCCCCACTTCCATGCCCAGCATGTCCACCAGCTCGACGTCGTCCCAGCTCGCCTCCGGCACTTCGGCCGTGGGCAGCGGGCCGTCGTTGATCTGTTCCTCTGCAATGCGGTCGTCGCGCTGGCGCGACAGCCACCAGGCCAGGCCGCCCAGGGTGCCGGTGAACAGCAGGAACACCAGGTTGGGCATGCCGGGCACCATGCCCAGCAAGCCCATCACGGCCGCCGACAGCGCCAGTACCTTGGGGTTGATCAGCAACTGGCTGATCATCTGCTGCCCCACGTCCTGATCGGTGTTGACACGGGATACGGTGACGCCCGCCGCGGTGGAGATCACCAGGGCGGGGATCTGCGCCACCAGGCCATCGCCGATGGTCAGCAGGGTGTAGGTCTTGCCGGCATCGGCAAAGGACATGTCGTGCTGCACGATGCCAATCAACAGGCCGCCGATGATATTGACGAACATAATGATCAAGCCGGCGACCGCGTCGCCGCGCACGAACTTGCTGGCGCCGTCCATCGAACCGTAGAAGTCCGCTTCCAGAGCCACCTCGGTGCGGCGCGCCCGGGCCTCCTCTTCACCAATCAGGCCCGCGTTCAGGTCGGCATCGATCGCCATCTGCTTGCCGGGCATGGCATCGAGCATGAAGCGCGCGCCCACCTCGGCGATGCGCCCGGCGCCCTTGGTGATTACCATGAAGTTGATCACCACCAGAATCAGGAACACCACCAAGCCCACGGCGAAATTGCCCCCCACCAGGAACTGGCCGAAGGCCTCGATGACCCGGCCCGCGGCGGCGCCGCCCTGGTGCCCCTCCATCAATACCACGCGGGTAGAGGCGACGTTCAGTGACAGTCGCAGCAGGGTGGTAAACAGCAGTACCGCGGGGAAGGCAGCGAATTCCAGCGCACTCAGGGTGAACATGCTGACCAGCAGTACCATGACCGCCAGCGCAATATTGAAAGTAAAGAAGAGATCCAGAACAAAGGGCGGCAGCGGCAGGATCAGCATGGCCATGACCAGCAAAATCAGCAGCGGCCCCGCCAATACCTGCATCTGCTCCCGCTCCGGCCAGCGCACTGCGCTGGTATAACGGCCGAGTCCGTTCATGATTCACTGTCCTCTTGCGCGGCCGGCACTTCGAGCTCCAGCGGCACCGGCAATTCGAGCGGCGCATCCGGTTCCAGCCCGCCCTCCTCGCGCACGCGTCGCAGGCGGAAGGCCCAGGCCAGTACTTCCGCCACGGCGGTATAGAGGCCCGTGGGTACCTCTCGATCCAGGTCCACGTGGCGGTGCAGCGCCCGCGCCAGCGGCGGCGCCTCCAGCAGGGGCACACCGTGCTCTGCCGCCAGTTCGCGAATCCGCGCCGCGACCGCATCTGCGCCCTTTGCAACCACCCGCGGCGCGGACATCCGCGCCTCGTCGTAGCGCAGGGCCACGGCATAGTGCGTAGGGTTGGTGATCACCACATCGGCCTCCGGCACCTTGCTCATCATGCGCGAGCGCGCCACGGTCTGCTGCTGGGCCCGTATGCGCGCCTTGAGCTGCGGATCACCTTCGGTTTCCTTGTGCTCGCGACGAATCTCTTCCTTGCTCATGCGCAGCTTTTTGGCGTGACTCCAGAGCTGGTAGGGCACATCCAGCCCGATCACCAGCACCAGCGCCAGCACCATCAGGGCGCAGGCGGTCACCGCCAGACGCAGGGCAGAGGCCACCGCCTCGGCCACCGGGAAGTCCATCAGCGCCATGAACTCACCGCGCCGACTGTGCAGGAACCAGACCGCAACGCAGCCCACCAGCACGGATTTGGCGATCGCCTTGCCCAGCTCGGCCAGGGCCTGGCTGGAAAACTGGCGCTTCAGGCCTTTGATCGGGTTCAGGCGGGAAAACTGCGGCTTCAGGGATTTGGCGCTCATCGACCAGCCGCCGAGCAACATCGGCGCCGCCAGCGCCAGGAGGGCCAGCACCAGAAAAAGCGGAATCAGCGCCATCAGGGTGTGCTCGACCAGGGTGGCGGCCGACATGACCATAGGGCCGGGCTCGAAGGCCTGGCGGCGTTCGAACAGCAGCGACTGCTCCATCACCAGCCCGAGCTGGGGCCCCAGTACCGAGGCCATCGACCACAGGCCCGCCACGCCGCCCAGCAGCAACATAAAGGTGGCCAGTTCGCGGGATCGCGGCACCTGCCCCTCTTCGCGGGCCTTTTCCAGGCGCCGGGGGGTGGCGGCTTCGGTTTTTTCCTGGTCGCTGGAATCGTCAGCCATAGGGGACAGTGGGCAGTATTAATGAACGCCGCCCATTGTCGTCACTGAGGCCCGCCGCCGAAGCGGCAATTAACGCATGCAAAAGCGCGCTATTCTCGGCTAGCGCAGCGCACCGTAGAGAGGATGCAGCCCGGGATTCAAAAGGCCCGGGCCCGCGGGGACATCAGAAGCCCAGCTCGTCCAGCAGGGAGTCCACCTGGTCCTGGCTGCTGACCACGTCTTCTCCCCCCTCGCCCACCTGGGGACCATTGAGCAGGGAATCCGCCTGCTGCCGCTGCTCGGTGGGTTCATTCAAGCGGCGCTGCATGTCCTCCCGCTCGCGCCCTTCCGGCACGCTGTCCAGCAGCACCTGCAGCAACTGGCGCTCCACCTCGCGAATCACGTCCATCATTTTCTTGATGACCTGGCCGGTCAGGTCCTGGAAATCCTGGGCCATCATGATTTCCAGCAGTTCCTGGTTGGTGGCGCGGGTCAGCTCCGGTATGGCCGACAGGAATCCCCGGGTTTCCGTCACCAGATCGCGCGCCGAGTCCAGTTCCAGGGGCGCCTCGAACCAGCCCTTCCAGCTCTCGTCCAGTTCCCGCGCCTTCTCTTCCAGCTCGGTCTGCAGGGGCTGGGCGCGATCGATGGCATTGAGGGCGCGCTCGGCGGCCTGCTCCGTCATCGAGGCTACGTAGGTCAGTCTTTCGCGGGCGTCGGGAATCGCCTGGGCGGCCTTTTCCACTTCCTTGTCCAGGCCGAGTTCGCGCATGCTGTCGCGCAGCATGCGGGTCAGCTGACCGACCCGTTGTACCAGTTCATCGCTGGTCTGTCCCTCGGCAGCGGGCAGCGGCGTCACATTCATCGTCATACTCAAGTCTCCTGCCATTGCCGGCACCGTCAGTTACCGAGCTTCTCGAAGATTTTGTTGAGTTTCTCCTCCAGCGTTGCCGCGGTGAAGGGTTTGACGACATAGCCATTGGCGCCGGCCTGGGCCGCGGCAATGATGTTTTCCTTCTTCGCCTCCGCCGTCACCATCAACACCGGCAGCGACTGCAGTGCACTGTCCTCGCGGATCTGCTTGAGCATCTCCAGTCCGTCCAGGTTGGGCATGTTCCAGTCCGATACCACGAACTCGAAGCTGCCGCCGCGCAGCTTGGCCAGCGCCTCCTGCCCGTCCTCTGCCTCGTCGACGTTGTTGTAGCCCAGCTCCTTGAGCAGACTGCGAATGATCCTGCGCATGGTGGGGAAGTCATCCACCACCAGGATACTCATGTTCTTGTCCATCATTACTTGCCTCGTCAATATTGCTTGCTGCGCGCCGCTACCCGGTGCCAGCCGCTGTTCAGAATTCTTCCCAGTCGCCCTGGGCTGCGCCGTCCCGCAGCGGCAGCGCGTGGCCGCCGCTCGCCGCCACAGCCAGGGGCCGCGCTTTCGCGGCAACCGGTTCCTGGTCGTTGGCCGCCTGGCGGCGCTCTTCCGCTATCCGGTCCACCCTTTCCGCCAGTTGCACTTCGCGCCCGGCTTCCATCAGCCGGAAGGTTGCCATCGCCTGCTCCAGGCGTCGCGCCTGCTCCTCCAGCGACGCCGCGGCGGCTGCGGCCTGCTGCACCAGCGTCGCGTTCTGCTGGGTCACCTCATCCATCTGGCTCACAGCGCTGCTGACCTGGTCGATACCGCTGCTCTGCTCCTGCGATGCCGCGGAGATTTCATCCATGATGTCGGTCACGCGTTTCACCGCGCTCACCACTTCCTTCATGGTTTCACCCGCCTCGGCCACCAGGCGCGAGCCCTCGTCCACCTGGGCGGCAGAGTTCTCGATCAGCTGCTTGATTTCGTGGGCGGCATCGGCGCTGCTGCCAGCGAGATTGCGAACTTCCCCCGCCACCACGGCAAAGCCGCGTCCCTGCTCACCGGCACGAGCGGCCTCCACCGAGGCGTTCAGCGCGAGAATATTGGTCTGGAACGCGATGGAATCGATCATCCCGGTGATATCGGCAATCTTGCGCGAGCTCTCCGAGATGCGTTGCATGGTATCCACTACCCGGTCGACCACCTGGCCACCGCGCTCTGCGGTATGGGACGCGTCGCTGGCCAGCCCACTGGCCTGGCGCGCGTTGTCGGCATTCTGCTTCACCGTTGCGGTCAGCTCTTCCATGCTGGTCGCGGTTTCCTCCAGCGACGCCGCCTGTTGTTCGGTGCGCGAGGACAGGTCGTTGTTACCGCTGGCAATTTCCGTGGTACCGGTAAAGATCGAATTACTGCTATCGCGCACATCGGTCACGATGCGGGTCAGGCTCTGCTGCATGTCATTCATGGCGGCGAACAGTTTGCCGATCTCGTTGTTGCCCGGCACATCGATGGGATGCGAAAGGTCCGCGTCGGCGATGTGCTGCAGGCTTTCCACCGCGCGGTACAGCGGCAGGATCACCAGGAAGCGCAGGCCGAGATAGATAACAACAACCATCACCACAGTGAGTCCCAGCAGGCCGAGGCCAATCAGGCTGAACTGCTCGACCTGCTCGCCATAGCGTTCCATCATGGTCACGCGGTTGTTTTCCGCGTAGGCCACAAAGTCGTTGACACCTTCGGTGAGGCCGTCACTGGGCGGTACCAGCATCTGCCGCAGGGAATCAAAATCGGCAATATCGCCTTTCTCCAGTGCGCCGTACTGTTCCCGCACCAGCTCCATCACTTCGCTGAAGTTGCTCTCGATCGCCAGCACATGCTCCATCCCCTCCTCGCTTTTCGGCTCGGCGAGGAAGGCATCGAGGCGCGCCTGCGATGCATCCAGCTCCACCAGCGCAGTATTCATCTGGCGCTCGGCGTTAAGGCTGCGATCCTGGGCCAGGTAGTTGACCGCCATCTCCAGTTTTACCCGGGCGCTGTTAAGCAGGCTGGTTGCAATGTTGATGTGGTCGACCTGCACCACGCTCTCCTGCTCAATGAGCTCCAGCGAGTCGCTCGCAGTACGGCTGGCCATATAGCCCAGCGCCGCCACTACACCGATCAGTGCAGCAAAGCAGAAGAGCACGGTGGCCATCGCCACGTTGATTCTCAGGTTCCGCAGCAGCTTTATCATTCTGTCGATTCCTTTGCTTGATTGAGATTGGTAAAAAAGTGTTTGCGCCCTAGACGCGCTGTGCCCGGCCCGACGCCGCAGCCTTGGCCAGCAGCGAGGGCGCGATGTCATCCAGCGCCAGCACCTCGCCGGCTCCGCCCAGGGCAATCGCTTCGCGGGGCATGCCAAACACCAGTGAACTGGCCTCGTCCTGTGCCACGGTCTGCGCTCCGGCCTCGCGCATGGTCAAAAGGCCCTGCGCGCCGTCCTTGCCCATGCCGGTCAGCAACACGCCAATGGCGTTGCGCCCTGCCTGCTCGGCCGCGGATTTGAACAGCACATCCACCGAGGGCCGATGACGGTTGACCGGCGGCCCACCATCGAGCCGGGCTATGTAGTTCGCACCACTGCGCGCCAGGCGCAGGTGGGAGTCCCCCGGGGCGATGTAGGCGTGTCCCGGCAGGATGCGCTCGCCGTCTTCAGCTTCCTTCACCTCGATCTGGCACAAGCGGTTCAGGCGCTGGGCGAAGGAGCGGGTAAAGCCACCCGGCATGTGCTGCGCGATCAGGGTGGCCGGCGCATTGGCCGGCAGGCGCTCAAGTATGCTGCGCAAGGCCTCGGTGCCGCCGGTAGAAGCGCCGAGGATGAACAGCTTCTCACTCGATACCAGCGGCGCCCGCAGCACCGTCGCACGCTCCCTCGGGGCGGCTTCGTGGCGGCGCACCCGGGCGCTCGCCGCGGCCCTGAGCTTGCTGGCGATCAGGTCGCTGTAATCCAGCATGCCGTTGCGAATACCGATAGACGGCTTCTCGACGAAATCGACGGCGCCCAGTTCCAGCGCACGCAGTGCCACTTCGGAGCCGGCCTGGGTCAGGGAGGACACCATCAGCACCGGCATCGGGCGCAGGCGCATCAGCCGCTCGAGGAAATCGAGGCCGTCCATACGCGGCATTTCCACATCCAGGGTGATGACGTCGGGACTGTGCTGCTTGATCAGGTCCCTGGCCACCAGCGGGTCCGGCGCCACCGCCACGACCTCCATATCAGCATGGCTGTCGATGATCTGTCGCAGCAGGTCGCGTATCAGAGCCGAGTCATCAACGCAGAGCACTCGCAACTTGGCCCCTTTCACTTGCCTTCTCCTCGATGGCTCCCACGGCCTGATAGCCGTGGGTTCTTTAACTCTATCGGCCGCACGTTCACGCCCTTTAGGCAAAAACGGCGCGGCAGCTGATCACCCGCCGCATCAGTCATGCCAGGGTGTAAACCGTCTGCCCGCGGAGGCGAAACCGCTCACTGACATAGGAAAAACTCTCGGAGTGGCCGGCAAACAGCAGTCCGTCCGGCTTCATCAACGGGGCAATACGCTCGAGAATCCGCGACTGGGTAGACTGATCGAAATAGATCATGACGTTGCGGGTAAAAATCGCGTCGAACTGCCCCTCGACCGGCCAGCGAGTGGACACCAGGTTGAGCGGACTGAAAGATACGTGCTGTGCGACTTCCGGTCGCACCCGCGCATAGCCGGCCATACTGCCGCTGCCGCGCAGGAAGTTGCGGTGCAGGCGCTCCTGCTCCAGCTTGCCGAGCTGATCCAGTCGGTACACACCCTGTCGCGCCCGCGCCAGGGCATCGGTATCGATGTCGGTGGCAACCACTTCGAAGGGCACCTGCCCACCGAGCGCTTCCCGCAGGGTAATGGCGATGGAATAGGGTTCCTCACCGGTGGATGCCGCTGCACACCACACCCTGACCCGGTCGCGACGACCGGCAAAGTGTTGGGCCAGCAAAGGGAAATGATGGGGCTCGCGAAAGAAGGAGGTGAGATTGGTGGTCAACGCATTGATAAAATGCTCCCACTCCGGGTCACCCGGACGCTCCTCCAGCCGGTCGACATAGTCGCAAAAGCTGTCCACCTGCAGGGCTCGCACCCGGCGCGCCAGGCGGCCGTACACCATCTCTCGCTTGTGATCGGCAAGGACAATGCCGGCGTGGCGATAGATCAGATCGCGGATACGATGAAAATCCCGCTGTGCCAGGATCAACTCGCGCAGGGCAGGCATTGCCTGTGATGGGGCTTCAGTTATGGCGTTCAATCGAGCTTACCTGTAGCAGATGCGGGTCAGTCCCGCCGGTCGAAATGGTCAATCACAATCAACTGGCGGCACGTTCCATCAGCGCCATTTCCTCGCTGGTGAGCAGCCTCTCGATATCCACCAGCACCAGCATGCGGTCGTCGATGCTGCCCAGACCACTCAGGTAGTCCACCGGCATGCTGACCCCGAACTCCGGAGCGGGCTTGATCTGTTCGGCACCGAGGCTCATCACATCGGACACGCCGTCGACCACAATGCCGACAATACGGTCTTCGATGCTCACCACGATGACCACGGTCTGCTCGGTGTACTCGACCTTGTCGAGCCGGAACTTGATGCGCAGGTCGACCACCGGAACGATCACGCCGCGCAGGTTGGCGACACCTTTGATAAAGTCCGGTGTATTGGCGATGCGGGTGACGTTGTCGTAACCGCGAATTTCCTGCACTTTCAGGATATCGACGGCGTACTCCTCGTCGCCGAGGGAAAACACCAGGAACTCCACGCGCTCGCCGCTTTTTTCAGTCGCGTCGCGCAATGCCGTGCTTTGACTCATATCAGTGCCTCTTCTGGCTGCTTCTGTATTGAAGATTTTTCCCCCGCCGGGGGCGCTGCGGTGCGGCGCCGGCCCTGGCTCAACTCCTGCAAATCGCCGATATCGAGAATCAGGGCCACGCTGCCATCACCGAGGATGGTGGCAGCCGATACGCCCGGCACTTTGCGGTAGTTGGTCTCCAGGTTCTTGACCACAACCTGTTGCTGGCCGATCAGTTCGTCGACCTGCAGGGCATAGCGACGCCCCTCGCCCTGCACTACGCAGGTGATGCTTTTGGTGACATCCTCTACGGCGTTGGCCACCGACATGGCCTGACCCACCGGCACCACCGGCAGATAGTCCTCGCGCACCTTGAGCAGCAGGTCGCCGCCACCCATGCTGTAGAGATCGTCTTCCCGCGGTTGCAGGGATTCGATAATGGCGTTGACCGGCAGGATGAAGGTTTCGCTACCGACCCGGATCAGCATGCCGTCGAGGATGGCCAGGGTGAGTGGCAGCACAATTCGGGTGCGGGTGCCCTGACCTGGCTGCGAGAGAATTTCCACATGGCCGCCCATGGACTGGATATTGCGCTTCACCACATCCATGCCCACGCCGCGGCCGGACACATCGCTGACTTCCACCGCAGTGGAGAAGCCCGGCGCAAAGATCAGCTGCCAAACTTCTTCGTCACTCATACTGTCCGACACGGCGATACCGCTGCTGCGGGCCTTGGCCAGAATCCGGTCGCGATTGAGGCCGGCGCCGTCGTCGCGCACTTCGATCAGGATATTGCCGCCCTGGTGAGTCGCCGACAGCAGCAGTTGCCCGGCGTCGGGCTTGCCGGCGGCGCGGCGGGTAGCCGGGTCCTCAATGCCGTGATCCAGGCTGTTGCGCACCAGGTGGGTCAGCGGGTCGATGATGCGCTCGGTCAGCCCCTTGTCCAGTTCGGTCGACTTGCCCTCGGTCACCAGCTCGACCTCTTTGCCGAGCTTTGCGGCCAGATCCCGGACCAGGCGCGGGAAGCGGCTGAATACATAGTCCATCGGCACCATGCGAATGGACATCACCGCTTCCTGCAGGTCGCGTGAGTTGCGCTGCAACAGGTTCAGCCCGTTGTTCAGCGCGGCGGTGCCGGCGGCGCCTTCGGCCACCTGATTGATCATGGACTGGGTGATGATCAGCTCGCCCACCAGGTTGATGATCTGGTCCACCTTGCTCACCGGCACCCGGATCGAGTTGCTCTCCCCGCCTTTACCGGCATCGGCTGCGGGCTTCCTTCGTTCCGCAGGTGCGTCTGCGTCGTCGGCCGTCGCCGCCGCGGCCACTTGCGCGACCGGCTCTGCGGGGGCCGGCACCGACTCACTGCCGGCCTGCTGGCTGGACACCGGCCGGATAGAGAGTTGCTCCGGCTCCACGATGAAGCACATGACCGCCTCGACATCGTCGGGGCTGACCCCGCAACGCAGGGTAACCCGGTACTGCTGGGCGTCTCCCTCGCGCGCCACAATCTCACCGAGCTGGGACAGTTCATCAATCAGCAACTCACGATCCTTGTCGCCGACACCCAGCAGGCTCACCTCCAGCAGGTCGCTGTCGTCTTCGGCAGCGCCGCCGCTTACGGCGCTCTTCGCCGCGGGTGGCGCCACCGCAGGCGCCGGTGCTGCGTCGGCGGAGGACACCGCGCGCCCGATTTCCGCTTCGGCCATCTGCTGCAGCACAGCACAGATACGCTCAAAGGTTTCGGCATCGGGTTGTTCACCGGCGCGGTAGGCTTCCAGTTGTTCCTGTAGCATGTCCTTGGTTTCCAGAAAGGTGTCTACGATGTCGCGCCGCAGGCACAGTTCGCCGTGGCGGGTCGCGTCCAGCAGGTTTTCCAGTAGATGGGTTGTCTGCTGCAGCTCGGTCAAACCGAAGGTGCCGGCCCCGCCCTTGATCGAGTGGGCGGCGCGAAATATGGCGTTGAGCTCTTCGCTGTCGGGCGCCTCAACGTCCAGCGTCAACAGGATCTGCTCCATCTCCTGCAGCAGTTCCAGAGCTTCCTCGTAGAAAGTGTCAAAAAATTCGCTGATATCCATCGCTATTCCATCGCCAGTGCGGAACTGGCCAACATCGCTTCCTGTACCCGATCCAGGATCAGCGTCGCCGCCTCCCGGTTCAGTACGACCAGAGTGATACGGCGATTGGCCGCATCGCGGGGCTCACTGCCCGGGAGGGGGAGTTGATCGCCCATGCCCATCACCTGAAGCAGCTTGCTGTCTTCAAAACCGCCGGACACCAGTTCACGTCGCGAGGCATTGGCTCGATCCGCCGACAGCTCCCAGTTGCTGTAGCCAACCACCCCGGCCGCGTAGGGCGCACTGTCGGTGTGACCACTGATGCTCAACTTGTTGGGCATCTCATTGAGCAGTGGCGCCAGCACATGCAACAGGTCGCGCATATAGGGCTCGACGCGGTCGCTGCCATTCTCGAACATGGGGCGCTGGTCAGTGTCGACAAGCTGGATGCGCAGTCCGTAGGGCGTCATGTCGAAGCGAATCTGGTGCAGCAGTTCGCGCAGCCCTTCGTCGGCTTTTACCACCGACTCTATGCGCTTCTGCAGGGCAACGAACTGTCGCTGAATATCTGTGGCGCGCGTTTCCAGGCGCAACTCAGTCCTCTGCCGTTCACCGTCCACATGGGTTGGATCGGCACCGCCACCGGGAATGACGCTGGTGCTGGAGGTCTGCCGGTCACCGCCGGCCAGCGCCACGGACAGGGGTGTCCGAAAGTATTCCGCCACATTGCGCAACTGCTGCGGTGTGGCGCTGGACAAAATCCACAGCACCAGAAACAGGGCCATCAGTGCCGTCATGAAATCGGCGTAGGCTATTTTCCAGCTGCCGCCGTGGTGGGCGACGGTGATTTTCTTCGGCCGCCGGATAACGACGGGGCGTGCGCCATCGCTCATGCCGTTTCCGTCTCCAGCCCGCCGGGATTGCGCACGTGGTTCTCCAGCTCACTGAAGCTGGGGCGTTCAGCGGTATGCAGCGCCTTGCGCCCGAACTCCACCGCCAGTTGTGGCGCATAGCCGTTAAGGGTTGCCAGCAGCGTGACGCGAATGCACTGCAGCATTTTCACAGCCTCGTGGACCTGGCGGTCGATGCGGCTCGCCAGCGGATTGACAAAACCGTAGGCGAGCAGAATGCCGAGAAAGGTGCCGACCAGGGCGTGAGCGATCATCAGGCCCATTTTCTCCACGCCGGCATCCGCCTGGCTGAGGGCGTTCACCACCCCCAGTACAGCGGCCACGATGCCAAAGGCGGGCAGCGCATCGCCCACTTTACTCAGCGCATCGACGGGGATGTGGGCCTCGTGCTCAAAGGCCTCGATCTCGTGCAGCATCAGCTCGTCGATTTCCATCGGCTCCATGCCGCCGCTGACCATCAGGCGCAGGTAGTCGGTGATGAAGCCCATGATCATCGGATCGGACTGGATGCGTGGATACTCGGAAAAAATGTCGCTCTCCTCCGGCTTTTCCACGTCCTGCTCAATAGCCAGCATGCCGCCGCGACGCATCTTCGACAGCAACTTGTACTGCAGCGCCATGAGCTCCATGTAGGTGGCCTTGTCGTAGCGCTTGGTGCGCTTGAGCCGGGATGTCGCGTTCAGGGTGGCGCGAATGGCCTTGCCGTTGTTGGCGGCAATGAACGCACCGATGGCCGCACCACAGATAATCAGAATCTCCGTGGGTTGCACCAGTGGGCCCAGGTGGCCGCCAGCCAGCACAAAGCCACCAAAAACCGATGCGGCGACGATAATAAATCCGAGGGGTATTAGCACAACCGAGACCTTCTCCTGCCGACGTGGATAGCTTCTGACCTGACTATCGGCAGGCCCGGCGAGTTCTTGAGGCAGACTCGTCAGTCGACAGCAAAAGGTGGAAACGGGGTAGCGCGAAAGCTCACACCCCCGGTGGTAGAAGCAGGAATATGGATCAGGCGGGGCCGGGTAGGCCCCGCGTCAGGCGCTGACGCTGCGCGCGGTTTTACCGGCCCTTGAAGGAGGCAGACAGATCCCGCATACGTACTCGCTGGCCGGGGTATGGGCGTGCATGACGAATTGCCCCGAGCAGCGGGTACAGGGGTTCACCTCGAACATGCCGCTTTCAAAGTAGCGGATCAGGGTCCAGGCGCGGGTGAGACCGAGCACCGGTTCTGCATCGTCCAGGGAGAGCTGCTCCAGGTACATCCGGTAGGCCTTGGTGAAGGCTTCCATCCGGGTGCAGCCCAGGGTCCGCGTCAGGCGCTGGTAGTAGCTGTAGAACAGGGACGAGTGAATGTTCGGCTGCCAGGTCATGAACCAGTCCGTCGAGAAGGGCAGCATGCCCTTCGGTGGCGACATTCCGCGCACTTCCTTGTACAGCCGTATCAGGCGTCCCCGGCTCAGTTCGGTCTCTGACTCCAGCACCTGCAGCCGCGCCCCGAGTTCGATTAACTCGATGGCGAGCTGCACTTGCTGCATTTCAGTGACAAGGCTCTTGTCTGCCACCCTCAGACGCCCTCTGCGGTCGCCGGCATGCCCGACAGCGGCGCCGAGGCCATCAGCAGGGAGCCGTGCAGCAGGTCCATGCCCTGGTCGCGGACGTTGTGGGTCAGTTGCGCCAGTTGTGCAGCGCCGTCCAGACAGGGACGGAACAGCATCTGGTTGTTGCGCGCCAGGCGCCCGACCTGACGCGCGCTCAGCGACAGGAGATGGCGCCCGAGATCGTCATCGATCTTCAGCCGCATCAGAGCGGTGGTGAAATCCGATTTAAGGAGGCGCTGTGCGATCAGCAGATAAGTCAGGTTGAGATCCTGGATTTCCACCAGGTCTTCAGTGTGTGTGGTCATGGTCTTGCCCATTGTTTACCGACGGCCGGGGCGCTTCACCCCGATCCCTACCAAGTATTGGCGGACCCGCATTTTTTGGCTGCGGATTCCTCCAGGCCGTTTTGCTTCCCTGCAAGACAATCGACACTTCTGTGAACCGGTTCGGAAACAAAATCCCTTAGCAAACCTGACCGGATCGGTGTCTTTCTGATTGCGCACAATAATAACTTTTGAGAATGATTGTTTAAATGTGACATGCCCTATCAAAATGTGACCCACGTTTCACTTCCATCAGAAAGTCCGCCGGATGGGGCTTTTTACCCGGCGCAGAGACACCTGCGAATCACGCTTCGTCCTCTTCCGCCAGCCAGCCGAGCACCTCGGCAATGGCGCGATACAAAGGGTCGGGAATGCGCTGATCGAGATCCAGTTGCATTAACAGCTGCACCAGCGCCGGCTCGCTGTGAACGTAGAGTCCGTGGCGGCGGGCCTCGCTGATCAGACGCTCCGCCAGCTCTCCATAGCCGCTGGCCACCAGGCGCGGCGCGGTATGGGGATCGCCATAGGCAAGCACCGCGGCGCGGGACGGCGGACGGCGCGAGGTCGGCTCGTCACTCATCGGCCAGTATCCGGAATTGCAGGTTGACCGGCTGGAAGCCGCAGTCGACCAGACGGGTGCGCAGTCCCTCCCCGCGCTGCGCCAGGCTGTCGGTGAGCTCGGTGGCGGCGGTCAGTTCGAGGCTCAGCGCCTGCGCCACCAGCGTCATCCTGACCTGGAGGCGGCCGCGCTGCGCCAGGTCCAGCACCAGTTCGGTACTCCAGGCCTGTTCTTCGGCATCGGCGGCGTCGCCCTCTGCCGCTTCATCGCCCCGGCGGCGGGCATCGCCCCAGGCGACTTCCGGCGCAAATATCGCCAGCGCCAGAAACAGGCCCTCCCAGACCTCACCCTCCCAGCGCACCACCGGGGTGGCAAGCAGTTCCAGCTGGTGGCGCAGGACGCTGGCCAGCGTGTCGGGCAAGCGCGCCACAGTGCCCTCTTCCCGGGACTGTCTGCGGGGGGCATCGGATTCGGCTGGCGGCAATGCAGCGCTGGCGCCCGGGGGCGGCGCCGCCGGTCGGGCGCTGTCGGTCATCTGCGGTTCCAGAGCCAGCTGCGCGAGCGGCAGGCGACCGCGATACCAGAGCGCCAGGTGGGATTCGTAGAACAGGCCGCTGCGGGCAATCTGGCCCTGCACCGCCCGGGCCAGCACCGCCGGTTCCGGCGGCGCGCCCGGCTCGCTTTGCAGCGGTGATCCGCGCAGTACCGATGGCGGCGCGGGATAGCGCGCCAGCAGGCTGGCGATTTCCCGGGCGGCGGGACTCAGTTGCAGTGTGGCGGCGCTACCGCCGCCGGCGGTGTCCGCCGCGGGGCGCGCCACCGGGTGTCCGGCATCGCCGGCAAGGAGGCTCTGTGGCAGCAGCGCCCGGGGATCCAGGCGCGAATCACTGTGCACGGCCTGGGGGGCAATGGCCGCCTGCAGGGGCTTGACCGGCTCATTGAGGGCGCGCGCTGGCTGCAGGTCCACGCGCTTGCCCAGCACCTGGTGCAGCAGCGTGTCCAGCAGGGGAGTCAGGCCAGCCACGTCGCCTATCCGCCCTCAGTACTCGTCGGTCAGCCGCGTCTCATCGGACGTCAGGGCAGTACCCTGGCGGTAGACCCGGTTGAGACTGCGGCGGCGCTGCGCGGTACCGAGGCGCTCGCCAATCTCGTCCCTGCGCTGCAGCAACAGGTCACGAATGGCCAGGTCATTGGCGAGAATGGCCTCCAGCATCAGTGCCTTGTGCTCGCGCTGATCATTGTCCAGCGACAATCCGGCCTCGTGCCGCCGCAGGGTTTCCACCTCTACCACGTAGCGTGCCTGCTGCCGGATCAGCTCTTCCCAGCGCTGGTTGCGCGCCAGTTCCAGCATGGCCCGGGTCATCAGCACCAGCGATTCGTAAACGGCCAGCAACTCTTCTCCTGTTTTGATGGTCACGGACGCCGGGCGTCCACTGCTACCTGGCTCAGATGCCGGCATCCGGGATCGCCTCCCTGATCTCGGTGGCGCCAGCGGCCTGCCGGCCGGCACCGATTTGGCGCCAGGCGGAGGCGATATCCTCTAACAGGCGCCCCGCCTCGGCCAGGCTGTCGTCGTCGTCGTGCAGGTTGGCTTTAAGCAACAGGCGCCCCACATAGTAGTAGATGGCGGCCAGCTGTGCGGCGATGTCACCGCCCTGCTCCTCATCGAGGGCCGCCAGGAGGCCGTTGTTGACGATATCCAGGGCTTTGGAAATGGCCAGACCCTTGGCGCCCCTGTCACCGTTCTCGAGCTGCAACCGCGCGGTTCGAATGGCGCTCAGCGCACCGTCGAACAGCATCTCTATCAAACGGTGCGGGCTGGCGGACAGCACGTCGCTCTCCACCCCCACTCTGGCATAGCTGCCGGGGCCCTGGCGCCAGGCCGCGGCAGCTCCTCGCCGGTTCATCATGGCCGGACGCTCCTTTGCTGTACTTTCATTTCACCGCCCTTGTTGGCTTCACTTACGGCCCAGCTGTGCATTCATCATGTCGAATTGCTGGGTCAGGTAGCTACTGGTGGAGTTCATGGTGGCTATCAGGCTGTCCAGCTGGCTGAACTGGCTGCGGTAGCGACTCACCGTTGCCGCGATGCTCTGCTCCATACGCTCGTAGCGCAGGCCCAGGGCGTCGATACTGTCGTCCAGGGCGTCGGTGGCACTGTCTATCAGGCCGCCGTCCTGCACCATCGGGTCGATGAGGTCGGCCAGGCGGTTGGCAAAGCCGTTCTCCCCATCGCCGGTAAAGAAGGCGGCCAGGTCTCCGGGCTGTGCGGCGACGACTTCGTCGAGGCGGTCACTGTCCAGGGACAGGGTGCCGTCGAGCTGCAGCGAGACACCGATATCGCTGAGCATACCCAGCGCGCCGCTGTTCTCGACGGTACTCATGCCATCGCGCAGGCGGGTTTCGATGGAGCGCAGCGTATTGTTGCCCAGCAGCATGCCGGCAGAACCGGTATCGCTGTTGTAACTGCTCAGGCTACCGATGGTCTTCTGCAGTGCGTTGTAACTGTTGACGAAGCCCTGCACGGCATTGCTTGCCTTTTCGCTGTCCCGCTCCAGCTCCAGCTCCAGGCTGCCGGTCTCCGCGAGGTTCAGGGTCACCCCCTGAATGGCGTCGGCGACGCTGTTGGACTGGCTCTGGATGGCGATGCCATTGACACTCAACTCGGCATTCCGGGCCGCCACCTCGGTGCCGGCATCGAGGCTCAGGCTCCCCGCCAGCGCGCCAAAATCCACCGCCGCGATAGCCGCTTCCGACCCTGTCTCGCTGGACGCCAGCACCAGTCGCCAGGGGCTACCGCTGCCGTCGTTGACCAGGGAGGCCGACACGCCGGCATCGGCGGCGTTAATGGCATCGCGAATATCTTCCAGCGAGCTGTTGTCAGCGTCGATGTCGATGTCGGCGGTATCCCCGCTGGCCAGGGTCAGGGTGATTACCCCCGCCCCCAGGTCGGCCTCGCGGTCGGCCACACCGGCAGTCGCGATGCTGTAGCCGCGCGCCAGTTGCTGTACCTCCACCTGGAAGGTGCCGGGCAGCGCCTCGGCATCGGCGGTGACAGTAGCCGCATCGCCGCTGCTGCTCGCCTTCACTGTCGAGAACAGGTCCGGCGAAGCCAGCTTGGCCACGGCGCTATTGAGCTGGTCGAGAGCGCTGTCCAGCAGGCCGAAGGAAGAAATCTTCGCCTGCTGTTTGTTTTGCTGGGCGACGATGGGTGTCAGCTTCTGCCGTTCGGCGGATTCCAGCTGATCCAGCAGGCCGCTGAGATCCAGCCCGGAGCCAATGCCCAGAGAAGAAATACTCGCCATAGTTTTCACTTACCTCGTCCATCAGTGGCGTATTGTGCGCCAGTTCGCCATAACCCAAGGGTGAAACAGAGCCTCACCGGCACGCTATTTACTGCTTTCGGCCTGCGCCACAAATTCTTTAGGCCAATCCGGGCCGGTATCAGGGCGACCGCGAGCGCGCCACGGCACGCAGCGGCCCCGCCGCCGCCAGCCCGGCGCCCTGCAAACGCTCGCCGAGTGACTGTGTGTCGAGGGGGGCTGAGGGCCAGGCCTGCTCCCGCGCGCAGAGCTGCACCGCGCCGGGGCGCCGCTGCTCGTCCAGCGCCGCCACCCAGCCACAGCGACCGTCTTCCAGCGCCACCGGCGCGCCGACTGGCAACTGGCCGAAGTGACTGAAATAGCGCTGCACCCAGCGCGGGTCGAAGGCGGCTTCACGCTGCAACAAGTGCTGGCGGATAGCGACGATATCCAGCGCCTCGCGCCCGGCGGCGGGCCAGGCAAGCTGCTCGATCTCTACCGCCACACTGGTCAGGCGGGTCAGTTCATGCAATTCATCGCCGCGCCACCCATGCGGTTCGCCGCTGCCGTCCAGGCGCTCGTAGGCACCTTCCAGCACGGCCTCCCGCACGGCATCCGACAACCACTGGCAGCGCCGCAGTCGCGGCCGCAACTGGTCCAGCCCCTCGGCGCGCCTCTGGCTGCCACCCTCCACTCGCCCCCCCTGCGCTGTCCCCGGCTCGCCCAGAAAGCGGCCGAGATCGTGGATCAGCGCACAGGCGGCCAGCGCCTTCAGCAATTCCCGCGGCATGCGCAGGGCGGCACCGATATCCACCAGGCGCACAGCAAGCGCCAGTGCCTGCTGGATGACAGGGCGCTGAACGGGCAGCAGGGGCAGGGACAGCAACAGTGCCTCCCTGTCCTCATCCTGTAGCACCAGCACGCGGTCAGCGGCACGCGATAGCAGGGCCGGGTCGACCGGAGCGCCCTCGCGCAATTCCAGCAACTGCCCGCTCAGGTAGTCCGCCACCCGCGCCAGCCGCCGCGCCATCGGCGTGGCGTAGTTGTAACCATTGCCCAGCCCGACTTCCGCCTCGCCTTCGCGCGCGACAGCAAAGAGCGGAGAAGGCTGCAGGGCGGAATCCTCGTCGCTGGCGCTGCGGGCGGCCTCGCGCTCGATTTCGCGCACCAGGTACCAAAGCTGGCGATCCTGCTCATTGCCAAGCGGGAGAAACTCAAAGCCAACTTCGACAACGGCTCCCCCCGCCTCCACTGAATGTCGCCTCGCCCTGGCATTCACCACAAAGCGGGTACCGTTGACAAAGCACAGCTCCAGCTCCGCGGTGCCCTCCAGCCCTTCGGCAGCGGAGCCCGGCAGCCGCACCTGGCAACCACCCATGGACAAGTCCCGCAGATCGCCCTGAATGGCACCCGAGGTGTCAGGCAGTCGCAACAGGACGCCCGCGTGCATGCCGAGCCGCAGGGCGGCCCGGTAACTGTCACGCCGCTGGTGCTGCTCTATATAAGCAGGATATTCGCAATAACAGCGCTGCCGCCCACCCTCGACCTCAACGCGTAATAAAGGAAGGGGCGGCGTGCGCAGCAAGCCGTCTGCGTGACGGCCGACCAAACGCAGCTCGCGCTGGCGCATAATGGCCGGCGCGTGATGGCCGGTGGCGGTGATATCAACCACCACACTCTCCCCGGGTACGGCGCGCTCCACCACCACGGGCAGCGGCTTGTCGCTGCCCTCACCCAGTTCCAGCGCGGCGACCCCGGGCAGGGTCAGCGTTGCCATCAGTTCCTCTACCGCGGCCGGGCCATGCACCCGGCCCGGCGCCCTGTCCTCATTCATACTGCTGCGCTCCGCCTCTACCCCGCATTCTGTGCCAGTGACGGCACTCCTCCCGTCTATCGGCGCTGCACCGGGATTCTTTAGCTATCCGGTGCCGACGACTTTTTGAAAATTGCAGGGCTAAAGCTTGGGACAAATCCGCCGAGATATGGGGTAACGGCATTTGGCGCCGTTGCGGCGGAACCGCGATCAGCTCGACTGAAACGACACCGCCGGACTTTTAACGAATCAGTCGAAAACAGAAGGACATACTTATGTCAGTGATCAACACCAACATTACCGCAATGATCGGCCAGCAGAACCTGGGCAAATCCCAGAGTGCCCTGTCAACCGCCATGGAGCGCCTGTCTTCCGGCCTGCGTATCAACAGCGCCAAAGACGACGCCGCCGGCCAGGCCATCGCCAACCGCATGAGCGCGCAAATCACCGGCCTGTCCCAGGCCCAGCGCAACGCCAACGACGGTATCTCCGTCGCGCAAACTGCAGAAGGCGCCCTGAACCAGGTCAACGACAACCTGCAGCGCATCCGCGAGCTGACCGTTCAATCCCAGAACGGCACCAACTCTGCCGATGACCAGGCTTCCATCCAGGCTGAAATCGACCAGCGTCTGACCGAGATCGACCGTATCTCCGAGCAGACCGACTTCAACGGCGTGAAAGTGCTGGCAAAAGACACCAGCCTGAACATCCAGGTCGGTGCCAACGATGGCGAGTCCATCAGCGTCAACCTGAAAGAAATCACTGCCAGCACCCTGAGCCTGGACAGCTTCAACGTCAACGGCCCGGGCGCAGGTCTCGCTGCGGCTGCAACTGCCGATTACGAAGACGCCTACGGCGTTGCCACGGGTATCGCCAACAACGCTGTTGCCGCCACCGGCTTCAGTGACGAACTGGCTACCAACCTGGGTGTATCCACCACCGCCGTCGCAACCGCTGCTACTGCACAAGTTGACGACAACGGCAACTGGTACGTAAATGTCACCATCACCGCGCAATCTGAATCCGAGGCCAAGGCGCTTAGCCTGCAAGGGATTGAAGCCGCATCCGGCACCGCAGTAACCTTCCAGGTTGCACTGGATCCGTCAGAAGCGGACATCACCACTGCGGCCACCACTGCGAACTTCAGCGTAGACGGCACCAAGCTTGACGCCGGCGACCTGCTGAGCGCCTCCACCGCCAACCCGCTGGAGCAGCTGGACAGCGCCCTGAAACAGGTCGACGAGCTGCGCTCCGACCTCGGTGCCATCCAGAACCGCTTCGAGTCTGCCATCACCAACCTGCAGACCAACGAAACCAACCTCTCCGCCGCGCGCTCGCGCATTGAGGACGCAGACTACGCCGCTGAAGTCAGCAACATGACCCGCGCGCAGATCCTGCAACAGGCTGGCACTTCGGTTCTGGCCCAGGCCAACCAGGTACCCCAGAACGTCCTGTCCCTGCTGGGCTAATCCCCCGCCCGGAAAACGGACACGATGTTTTCAGGCTCCCTTCGGGGAGCCTTTTTTTTATCCGGGAAAATAGGCCATCAGCGCGGCCTTAATCGAGCCTTAGGCTGGCGCGCCGCGGCGTTAGCCTAGTGGGCTGGAAATTCCCAACTCCCGCAGGAAACCCCATGACCCGAGCCAGTTCATCCCGCGCCCAGCAACGCAAACGCAACCAGGCCAACCGCACGACAAGCCCCCGCCAGGGTGAATCGGCCACGCTCAGGCAACCGCGCAAGCTGCGCGAGTGGAAGCAGCGCTGCTCGCAACTCTCCGCGCAGGGCGATCTGGAAAATGCCCTCGCCGCTGCCGACCAGGCTCGCGCCCTGGCACCGGACGACGCCGAAGCCGCGGCCCTGCAGGGCAAGGTTTCGCACCTGCTGGGACGGCCCGAGGCGGCGCTGGAGTTGCTGCACCAGGCCATCGCCATCGCCCCGGACTACGCCAAGGCCCAGCACTACATCGGCTACATCTATTACACGCAGGCGCGCTACGACCAGGCGCTGCCCTTTGCCGAGCGCGCCTGCGAACTCATCCCCGGTGACGTCGACATGCTCAATACCCTGGGCAATATCCTGCTGTACCGTCACGACTACGAGCGGGCGCGGGAGGTGCTGGAAAAGGCCGCTGCGCTGGCCCCCGAGAAATACCTGTCCTGGAACAATCTGGGCAATATCCACAACGCACTCGGCGACCTGGACGCCGGGCTGGAGAGCTACCGACGCGCCCACGAAGCCTCACCCACGGCTCCGGGGCCGTTCTCCAACCTGATCACCAGCTACCACTACCACCCGCAACGCAGCGCAGAGGAAATTTCCGCGCTCTGCAAGAGCTGGCACGATCGCTTTCCACCGACCCTGCCGCCCCCTGTCTTCGACCGTCAACAGCCGGAAAACAAGCGCCTGCGCATCGGCCTGATCTCTGATGGTTTTCGCGGGCATCCGGTCGGCCGGATGATCACCTCGGTACTGGAACAGGTGTCAGCCAACGAGATGGCCCTCTATTTCTACAGCACCAACAACGCCAGCGACGGTATTACCCAACGCCTGAAACGCGTCGCGACACAGTGGATGAGCATGCAGGCCATGCGCGACGAGCAGGTTGTCGAACAGGTGCGCGGGGACGGCATCGACATTCTCATCGACCTCGCCGGCCACAATGCCGGCAACCGGGCAATGGCGGTGTCGAGCCGCCTTGCTCCCCTGCAGCTCAAGTGGGTTGGCGGACTGATCAACACCACCGGTATCAGGGCCATGGACTACCTTCTCAGCGACAGCGTCGAGACCCCTGCCGGGGTGGACGATGCCTATGTCGAGAAGCTGATCCGCATGCCCGATGACTACATCTGCTATGTGCCGCCGAATGGCTACGAGCCGGACGTAGGCCCGCTGCCGGCACTGGAAAATGGCTACATCACCCTGGGCTGCTTCAACAATGCGATAAAGATCAATGACATGGTACTGGAGCAGTGGGCGGCCATCATGCACGACCTGCCCGACTCGCGGCTCTACCTGAAAAGCATGCAGTACAAGAGCGCCCAGCGGGTTCGCATCGTCGTCGATCGCATGGCGGCCCTCGGCATTGAAGAACAGCGCCTGATCATCGAGGGCCCCTCCCCCCACGAGGAGCTGCTGGATGCCTACAACCGGGTGGACATCGCACTCGATCCCTGGCCCTACTCCGGCGGCCTGACGACCTGCGAGGCTTTCCTCATGGGTGTACCGGTGGTCAGCCTTCCCGGCCCAACCTTTGCCGGCCGTCATTCTGCGTCCCACCTGGTCAATGCCGGCATGCCCGAGCTGGTGGTCAACAGCTGGGAGGAGTATCGCCAACGCGTTCTGGAGCTGGCCGGCGACCCCGACAGTCTGGCTCGAATCCGGCGCTACCTGCGCAGCGTTCTGCTGGAATCACCAGTGACAGACGCCTCTCGTTTCGCCACTCACTTTACCAGGGCCCTGCGCGCAATCTGGGTGCGCCACTGCCGCGGCCATACGCCCGCCGCGCTGGCCTTCGACCAGCAGGGCCGCCCCTGTTTTGCCGATGACGATGGTCCGATCGACCTGCCGCAGGCCGCAGGCGATGGGGCCGCTGCGTTTTCCTGGTCACTGCCCGGGCCGGTCGTGGTGGTAGACAACGGCGCCCGTCTGTTCCGCGATGCGGGTTTTGACGAAATGCGCAAGCAGGGGACTTTTGTCGCTGTGGGTTTTGATCCCGCCGGCAGTGTCGAAGACACCCGCTATCAGGACGCCACTGACAGCGATGTGCAGCTGTTCCGGCATGCCACCCTGGGTGACGGCTCCCAGGGCACCCTTTACGCCACCCTCGACCCCGGCTTCAGTGCGACGCTAGCTCCGCTGCCGCAAGACGCCGCCGGAGCAGACCCTGCCAATGGCAGGCGAATTCTCGCGGAGATGCCCATTGCCTCGCTGCAACTGGACCAGATTGAAGGACTGCAGCAGATCGACTGGCTGATACTGGATCAGTACAGCGACAGCGCCACCATTCTCACGCACGGACAGGAAGCGCTGGCAAATGCCCTGCTGCTGCAGGTGAGAGTGGTATTCAAGCCCACACACCAGCGCCAGACAGAGCTCGGGGCGGTGCTGGCGTGGGCGCTCGAGAACGGATTCCGCCTGTATCGCCTCAATGACCTTGCACACGGTAGCCGCCTGCCCCGGCCGGCAGCGCAGGGCAGCAGCCAGCACAGCGAGCTGCTGAGCGGCGATGCCCTGCTGATTCCCGATGACCATCGCCTTGCCGCAATGCCCGCAGAGCGGCGCAGCAAGCTGGCCTACCTGCTGCACACAGTGTTCAGCATCCACGACCTGTCCTGGGAACTGCTGCACGGCATTGACCGCGACCTGGCGCAGCGCTATCTGGACAGTCTTACCGCCCCCCTCACCCGCAGCACGGCGAATGAAGCCAGCCACCCCGCGGCCGGCATGCCGAAGATTCCCGATGCGCCGCACATGAGCGCGGCTGAAGCGGAGATGTTCAAACGCAGCCTTGAATCTGCCGGGCGCTACTTTGAGTTCGGTAGCGGCGGATCCACCGTTTGGGCAGCCGCAAAAGGCCTGCAGGTAGAGGGTGTGGAGAGCGATGCCAAGTGGGTGGCGGCACTCAGGCAGCGCATTGGCGAACAGTGCCGGGTGAAGTCTGTCGATATCGGTCCGACACGGGAGTGGGGCTTCCCTGTTTCAGCCGGAAGTCGCGAGCGCTTTCCGGACTACAGCCGCGCTATCGCAGCACACGATACCGGCTTTGACATGATTCTCATCGACGGGCGCTTCCGCGTCGCCTGCACCCTCGCAACGATTGCGCACTGCCTGGATCACCAGGTCAGCAAAGAGGCGCGACTGTTCATCCACGACTTCTGGGACCGCCCCGTCTATCACTGCGTACTGGATTTCCTGGAAACCGTTGAGCGCTGCGATACCGCCGGTGTATTCAGGATCCGCGAGAATATCAGCAGGGATGTACTGGCCCAGCGCTGGCAGGAATATGCCTATAACCCGCAATAGGAAAAAGCGGTGCAAGTCGACGACTTGCACCGCGCAATCAGGGGAATCGGGAATCTGGAATCGATGCAGGCATCACACCTGCATATTCATGACGTCCTTGTAGGCGCTCACCAGACGGTTGCGCACCTGCACACCCAGTTCAAAGGCGATGCTCGCCTTCTGCCCGTCCATCATCACATCGTGTAGCTCAATGCCCGGTTCGCCGCGCTGAAAAGCCTCGGCTTTGCGGGTGGCGTTGTCACTGAGCTCGTTGATCCGGCGCGCGGCGCCATAGAGGGCCTCGCCGAAGCTGCCGCCGCCCACCGCCATGTTCACCTGGCTGCCTTTTACGGTATTGCCCGCGGCCTGGCTGGCCAGGCTGTTCATTTGCGCCAGGGCAGACTGTATTGCCTCACTACTCATGATCTTCCTGTTCCAGTAATAGCAGTGAAGAGCATGCTAGCAGCGCAAGCGGAAAGGCCATCACGGCAAATAACAGCAAAACAGCGTGTTTTTCTCGCCTTTGCCTGAACACGGGCAACGGATAATGGCCGCCGTAATGGAAAGCACCCGCCGATCGGGTGTAACGCTCACCGACCACTCTGTTGTCGCAAGTTCTGTATCGGCAGACCCCCGCGAAACTTTCAACAGATGCTGTTGCCCAGAGGAAACGCATGAGCAAGGGCCCGTCAACTGCCCAGAGCAAGCAAGAGCAAACCAGCGCCGCCGTCGAAACGCAGCCTGGTTTACTGGAGCAATTGCGCAAGAGGCCACTGATTCCGCTGTTACTGGGTGGCGCGGCGGCAATCGCCATTGTTACCGCACTGCTGCTGTGGGCCAGTGCGCCCACCTATCGCGTCCTGTTCAGCAACCTGGGCGAGGCCGATGGCGGTCGCATCATCACCGAGCTGGAGCAGCGTGGCGTTCCCTATCGCTTTGCCGCTGGCGGTCAGGCCCTGCTGGTGCCGGAGGATCAGGTTCACAGCCTGCGGCTGCGCCTCGCGGAACAGGGTCTGCCCCGGGGTGGTAACGTCGGCTTTGAAGTACTGGACAACCAGGCCTTCGGCGTCAGTCAGTTCAAGGAGCAGGTCAATTTCCAGCGCGGGCTGGAAAGCCAGCTGGCCGCCTCCATCGAGGCGCTGGGCCCGGTATCCCAGGCCCGCGTACATCTGGCGCTGGCGCGGCCGTCGGTGTTCGTGCGCGACCACCAACCCGCCAAGGCCTCCGTGGTGCTGACCCTGCAGAGCGGCCGGGCCCTGGGTGAAGGCGCCGTGGACGCCATTGTCCACCTGGTGTCCAGCAGCGTGCCGGAACTGGCCGCGGAAGACGTGACGGTGGTCGACCAGCGCGGCCAGTTGCTGTCGCGCACAGCCGCGGATGGCAGCAACCTCGACGGTACCCAGCTCGACTATATCCAGGAAGTGGAGCGCTCCTACCGGCAGCGTATCGAACACATTCTCACCCCCCTGCTGGGCGCCACCAACCTGCGCGCCCAGGTGGCGGCACAGATCGATTTCGCCAGTCGCGAGGAAACCGCAGAGCGCTACGCGCCCAACCAGGGCGACAACGAAGCCGCCGTGCGCAGCGCCCAGACCAGCACGTCCTTCGCCGGCAGCGAACAGGCCGCGCGCGGCGTTCCCGGCGCGCTGAGCAATACGCCCCCGGGCGCGGCACCCTCGCCCATCAATTACCCGGAAGGGGAAGGCGATGACGAAGCGGGTACCGGCGATGAACGCCCAGACAGCCTGCAGCGCGACGACGTGATCAACTACGAACTCGACCGCAATGTCATTCACACCCAGCACCAGCGGGGCCGCGTTGAGCGGCTGTCAGTGGCGGTGGTGGTCAATTACCGCGAATCCGTGGACGAAGAGGGCAACAGCGTACAGCTACCCCTCGACGACGAGCAGCTGCAGCACATCAACCGGCTGGTGCGCCAGGCTGTGGGCTACTCGGAAGCCCGCGGCGATGCCATCGAAGTCGTCAACAGTCCCTTCACCGAGACCCGCGAGACCGTGGTTGAGCAGGAGTGGTGGGAGTCGAGCGATATCCAGCAACTGATCCTGCAACTCGGTCGCTACCTGCTGGCTTTCCTGGCTGCGCTGATCCTCTACTTCAGCCTGCTGCGGCCACTGGTGAAACGCTACAGCGAAAGCCGTCAGCCCGCCGTTGAAGCACCAGCACCGGCCGCAACACCGGGCTTCAGCGCCACCGTTGGGGATTTCGATGACAGCGGCAGTGACCAGGACACTGGCCAGGCTGTCTACGACGAACCGGGCGGCCGTCGCCGCAAGCCCTCGGGCTACGAGCAGAATCTCGCCGATCTCAAGGAGATGGCCGCTGAAGAACCCGCCATTGTCGCCATGATCGTGCGCAACTGGATCGCCAAGTATGAATAGTGAAAAGGTCAAGATGAGCGGCGCCCGCCGCGCCTCCATCCTGTTGCTGGCCCTCGATGAAGACAGCGCCGCCGAAGTGTTCAAGCACCTGTCGGCGCGGGAAGTCCAGGAGCTGGGGCAGGAGATGGCGAGCCTCGGCCAGGTGTCCCACGCCGAGATGAAGGTGGTACTGGAGGCCTTCCACCAGGAGGCCCAGGAGTACGCAGCACTGAACCTGCACACCAGCGACCACATCCGCGCCATCCTCACCAAGGCACTGGGCAGCGAGCGTGCGTCCAGCCTGATCGAAGACATTCTCGAACAGAGCGGCACCAATTCCGGTATCGACGCGCTGAACATCATGGACCCGAGCCTGGTGGCGGAGATGATCCGCGAGGAGCACCCGCAGATCATCGCCACCATTCTGGTCCACCTCGAGCGGCGCCAGTCGGCCGACATTCTCGAGCTGTTCGACGACAAACTGCGCAACGACGTGGTACTGCGCATCGCCACCTTCAGCGGTGTACAGCCGGCGGCGCTGCAGGAACTCACCGAGGTGCTCGGCACCATGCTCAACGGCCAGAACCTCAAGCGCAGCAAAATGGGTGGTGTACGCACCGCCGCGGAGATCCTCAACCTGATGAACTCCAGCCACGAAGAGTCGGTGATCGACACAGTGCGTGCCCACAGCGAAGACCTGGCCCAGAAGATCATCGACGAGATGTTCCTGTTCGAGAACATGGTCGACCTGGACGATCGCGCCATTCAGCTGGTGCTCAAGGAAATCAACACCAGCAACCTGATGGTGGCACTGAAAGGTGCGCCGCAGGAGGTGGTCGACAAGTTCCTCGGCAACATGTCCCAGCGCGCCGCCGACCTGCTGCGCGAAGACATGCTGGCCTCCGGCCCGATCCGGATGTCGCATGTGGAAAACGAACAGAAGGCAGTGCTGCAGGTGGTGAGACGCCTGGCGGACACTGGCGAAATCGTACTGGCCGGAGGCGACGATACCTATGTCTGATTTCAATACATCCACCCCTGCACTGCGCGGCGAATGGCGCACCTGGCGGATGGGTGAACTGGCCCGCATTGCACCTGACGAGCCGGACCTGGAGCAGCAAAAGCTCAGCGTCAAGCAGCGCGCCCTGGCCCAGCGCGCCGAATTTGAAAGCCTGCGCCACCAGGAAATCGAGCGCGCCCGGGACGAAGGCTATCGCCAGGGGCTGGCCTCGGGGCGCGAAGCCGGCCACGCCGAGGGGCTGGAACAGGGGCGCCGGGAGGGACTGGACGAAGCGCGGGAAGCTTCACGGATCGCCCTCGAACCCCTGGCCGAGCTGCTGCAAACCTTCCAGGATGCCCTGCAGGAACTGGACGATCGCGTCGCCGGCGAACTGGTGGACCTGGCCCTGGTGACTGGTCGCCAACTGGCTGGCGAAGCCCTCACCGCCAGCCCGGAGTACATTCTGGAACTGGTGCGACAGCTGCTCCACGAGGAGCCCCTGCTCAAGGGCCAGCCGCGCCTGCGCCTGCACCCTGAGGATCTGCAGCTGGTGCAGTCCGGGCTGGAGGAAGAGTTCAGCGCCGCCGGCTGGACACTGCAGGCAGACGAGAGCCTGCAGCGCGGCGGTTGCCGGGTGCTGTGCGAAAGCGGCGAGCTGGACGCCAGCCGCGAAAGCCGCTGGCAGCAGATCATGACCCGCGTGCGCCAACCCGGCACCCGCGACGGCGGCGGCCCCGCCGGCACCCTGTGAACGCGTCAGTCGCGAGCAATCCCCATCCGGCCCAGTGGTGTCGCACCCTGGAAAAAGTACGCCTGCGCGTCGCCGGCAGCCGCAACTACATCGGCAGCGGGCGCCTGGTGCGCGCCACCGGCCTGGTGCTCGAGGCGGTCGGCCTCAAAGTACCCCTGGGCGCCGGCTGTCGGGTGGAACTGTCCGGCGCCAGCGGCGCCGTCCGCTTCGCCGAGGCGGAAGTGGTCGGGTTCGCCGGCGACAAAGTCTTCCTCATGCCGCTGCAGGAAATCAGCGGCCTGACGCCGGGCGCGCGGGTCATCCCCCTGTCCAACAACGACCGCGGTGGCGAGCGCCACTTTCCGGTGGGAGACGCCCTGCTGGGGCGGGTGGTGGATGGCAACGGCAACCCCCTGGACGACGGTGGCCACCTGGCCGATACCGCCCTCGGCGCTCTCAACTCGCCGCCGCTGAACCCCCTGGCCCGCAGCCCCATCGATACCCAGATCGACGTGGGTATCCGCGCTATCAACGGCCTGCTGGCTGTCGGCCGCGGCCAGCGCATGGGCCTGTTTGCCGGCTCCGGCGTGGGCAAGTCGGTGCTGCTGGGCATGATGGCCCGCTACACCAGTGCCGACGTGATCGTGGTCGGACTGATCGGCGAGCGCGGACGCGAGGTCAAGGACTTCATTGACAACATCCTCGGCGAAGAGGGCCGCCGCCGCGCCGTGGTGGTGGCGGCGCCAGCCGACAACTCACCGCTGCTGCGCCTGCAGGGTGCGGCCTACGCGACACGCCTGGCGGAACATTTCCGCGACAGCGGCCGCAACGTGCTGCTGATCATGGATTCGCTGACCCGCTACGCCATGGCCCAGCGGGAAATCGCCCTGGCCATCGGCGAACCGCCGGCCACCAAGGGCTATCCACCGTCGGTGTTCGCCAAACTGCCGGCACTGGTCGAGCGGGCCGGCAACGGCCGCCCCGGTGGCGGCTCCATTACCGCTTTCTATACGGTGCTCACCGAAGGCGACGACCAGCAGGACCCGATCGCCGATGCCGCCCGCGCCATTCTCGACGGCCACGTAGTGCTGTCGCGGCAGCTGGCGGAAGCCGGGCACTACCCGGCCATCGACATTGAGGCCTCCATCAGCCGCGCCATGACCTCGATCACCGACAGCGCACAGCAACAGAGCGCACAGCACTTCAAGCAGCAGTATTCCCGCTACCAGCGCAACCGCGACCTGATCAGCGTCGGCGCCTACAGCCCGGGCAGTGACCCGGGGCTGGATCGCGCCGTCGCCCTGTACCCGACACTGGAGCGTTATCTGCAGCAAGGCATTCACGAACAGGCCACGGTGGACGATAGCCGTTCACTGCTCGGCCGCATCCTGGGGCAAGTGAAATGAACGGACCGCTTAACACCCTGATAGAACTGGCGCAGAAAACCTGCGACAGCGCCGGCCGCAACCTGGCCGAGGAACACCAGCGCAGCGTGCAGGCCAGCGACCAGCTGGCGGCCCTGCGGCAATACCGGAGCGAATACGCCGAGCGCATGCAGGCGGCCCTGCGCAGCGGCACCGACGCCGCCACCCTGGCCAACTTCCGCGCCTTCCTGCAGTCGCTGGACCAGGCCATTGAACGGGCGCGCACCGGAGCGGAGCAACAGGAGAAGCGGGTCGAAGGCAGCCGCCAACAGTGGCGCCAGGAGCGTCAGCGGCTATCCAGCTTTGACACTCTCGCCAACCGCCAGAACCAGCGTGAACAGCAGCAGGACCGTCGCCGGGAGCTGCTACAGAACGACGAATTCACCAGCAACCACAGCGCCCGCCTGCGACTGCAGGCCGAGCAGGCCGAGTTGTAGACCCAGGAGAAAACCATGCATTCCAGCCAGATTCCCGGTTCAGCGACAGGTGCTGCCAGCCTGCTACCCGTCGGGGCCACCGCCAGCAGAGAGGGCAAAACCGCCAGCAGCGATTTTGCGGCCATGATGGCGGCCCTGCTGCCCCAGCAGGGCGCCAGCGTGCCCGACACCAGCACTGGTAACGGGCAGACCTTGCCGGCCGCCACTGCGCAGGCAGTCGCCGGCGCCGCCGGTGACCAGCAGCAACAGAGTGAAGACGACAACAGCGCGGAGTTGGCCCTCGCGCCGCAGGCCTTTGCGGCACCACTTCCGGCAACGCCGGTGACTGCCGAATCGGTCGCAACCCCGGCTACCGTGGACAGGGCCGCGCCTGTGCCGGCCCCGGTGGCAGCGCCCTCATGGGCTGAACCGCCAGCGCCGGTGCTGCAAACCGGCAGCGCCCCCCAGCCCTGGCTGGACACCGCTGCAAACCGCGACACGATGACCCCCGCCAGCACTGTCGCCGGCGCAGCGCCGGTAGCGCAGATGCCCGCCGCGCAACGCACCGCCGCGGCACAGCCGTTACCCACGACAGGTACTAGCGAAGACACAGGCGACCTGTTGGCCAACAACACCGCGAGTTCACAGCGGCAGGGCATTACGCCCGCTGCGGTACCTGCCGACCTCGCCACCGACACTGCCGGCAACGCGGCGCGGCAGATCGAGCTGCCGACCAGCAGTAACACCAGTGACACCGAACAACCGGCCACCGACCTGCTGCGCTACCGCAGCGCGGAAAGCCCGGCCGTCGACAATGTGGCACGCCCCTCTCCCGCCGCCGACACGTCCACGGCCCAGGCTTTGGCCACTGGCACTTCAGCAGTGGAGCAGCGCAACACAAGCGGCGCCGCCACGCCAGTTTCCAGTGGCGCGGCCACCAGCTCGGCCCAGGAACTCACCGCCCCGCTGGCCACGCCAGCCTGGCGCCAGCAACTGGAACAACAGGTCAGCGCCCTGCACCAGCGCGGGCTCACCCAGGTGGAGCTACAGCTGCACCCGACCGAACTCGGCCCCCTGGCCGTGTCGTTGAAAGTCGACGAGCAGGGTGCTCAGGCGCAATTCCTGTCGGCCCACGCCGGGGTGCGCAGTGCCGTTGAACAGGCCATCCCGCAACTGCGAGAAGCCCTGGCACAGCAGGGTATCGTGCTGGCGGAAACCTCGGTGGGCGACCAGCCCGGCCAGGGGCGCGACCAGGCCGGCTCACAATCCGGGCGCGGCCCGGGTAGCGGCCGGCCCGAGGTGGCCGAAACCGGCGAGACCGAGGTGACGCCCTCACCGGCGGCCGCGGCCGCACTCATGCGCAACGGCGTGGATCTCTACGCCTGATCGCCCGAGCGACACAATCCAGCGGAATAAGCATGAATCCTTCGCCTATTCGCGCCATTAGCGCGAAGGCCGGGCCATCATACTGACGCCGCTGATCCCTCAACCCAGAAACCGGTGTAACAACGCAAACCATGGCAAATACACAAGGCGATTCGCGCAAAATGTGGTGGCTGGTCATAGCCCTGCTGTTCATCACAACGGGCCTGGCGGCCACCAACATCTTCCTGCTGACACGGCAGGGCGACAGCGGTGAAACCGAAGAGGTGGCAGAGGTCAGCGAGTCTGGCCCGCCGATCTTTGTCGACATCGCACCCTTTACCGTCAACCTGCAGACCGACGGCTACGGCAATCGCCTGCTCTACGCCGGCGTGTCCCTGCAAGTGGGCGACGAAGCCACCCGCGACTTCCTGATGCAGCACATGCCGCAACTGCGCAGCCGCCTGCTGACCCTGTTCTCCGGGCAGGAGGCCGCGGCGCTGATCTCCATCAACGGCAAGCAGGAGCTGGTGGCCGGCGTGATGGATCTACTGAGCGAACCAATGGCGCAGCCACAGCCGGAACTGGCTGTGCGCAATGTTCTGTTCACCGAATTTATCGTCCAGTAAGCGCAGCACCGGAAGCCACTGCTATGGCACAGGATGACCTGTTATCACAGGAAGAAATTGACGCCCTGCTCAGCGGCGACGGCGATGACGCCAGCGCCAGCGACAAGAGCAGCGAGCCGCGCATCAAGCCCTACGACCCGGCATCGCAGCAGCGCATCATCCGGGAGCGCCTGCACACGCTCGACATTATCAACGAGCGCTTTGCACGGCACTTCCGGATGAGTTTGTTCAACCTGCTGCGACGTACCGCGGACATCACCGTGGAGGCCGTCCGCTACCAGAGCTACAAGGACTTTGCCCGCAACGTCCCGGTACCCACCAACATCAACCTGATCGCCATGAAGCCACTGCGCGGCAGCGCCCTGCTGGTATTTCCGCCCAGCCTGGTATTCATGGTGGTGGACAACCTGTTCGGTGGCGACGGCCGCTTTGTCACCAAAAGTGAAGGCCGCGAGTTCACCAACACCGAGCAGCGCATTATCCGGCGCCTGCTGGACCTGGCCGTCGACGCCTACCAGGAATCCTGGAGCTCCATCTACAAGCTTAGCGTTCACTACCTGCGCTCGGAGATCCAGGCCAAGTTCGCCAACATCACCAACTCGCCCAACGAGATCGTGGTCAACACCACCTTCCACCTGGAAGTGGGCAACCTGGCCAGTGATTTCCAGATCTGCATGCCCTACTCGATGATCGAGCCGCTGAAGGACCTGCTGACCAACCCGGTGGTGGACAGCGTCGGCGATGCCACCTGGAGCCAGCGCATGGCGGGCGAACTGCGGCAATCGGAAGTGGAGCTGATTGCCGACTTCGCCGACCTGCCCAGCACCGTCGGTGACGTGATGACGCTGAAGGTGGGTGACGTGCTGCCCCTAGATCTGCCATCCACCGTGATGGCGCGTGTCGACGGTGTACCCGTTATGGAGTGCGAGTACGGCAGCCGCAAAGAACTGCGCGCCCTGCGGGTGCGCCGCATGATCGACCACACTCCGACCCTTCCCGGGCCGGAGAGCCCCTTTGTCAAAGGATCTACGCCGACTTCGAAGGAATCCGACAATGACTGACCCCAACAAGCCCGACCAGGAACTCTCCGGCGACGACTGGAGCGAGGCCCTGGCAGCGCAGGCGGACGCCGACGCTGCGGGCACCACCGACGACAGCAGTGCCGACGACCCCTGGGCCGAGGCGCTGGCGCAGCAGGCCGGTGCCGAAACGACCGCCGGCGATAGCGTACAATCCGCCGGCGAACAGGTGTTTCGCCCCCTCGATGCGGCGGCCGACAAGCGCCCCCCGCGCGATCTGGAAATGGTGATGGACATCCCGGTGAAATTCACTGTGGAGCTGGGACGCACCCGCATCACCATCAAGCAGCTGTTGGAGCTGACCCAGGGTTCGGTGGTGGAGCTGGACGGCCTGGCCGGCGAGCCCATGGATATCCTGATCAACGGCTACCTGATCGCCCAGGGTGAAGTGGTCGTGGTGGAGGACCGCTACGGCATCCGCATCACCGAGATCATCACCCCCTCCGAGCGGGTGCAGAAACTTAACCGATGAGCGCCCCGGCTCCCGCTGTCGACACCGCCCTGGGCCTCGCCGCCCTGGGCAAGACCGCCGTTGCACTGGCAGTGGTACTGGCGCTGATCTACGGCGCCAGCGCCCTGCTGCGCCGCATCGGCGGCGTGCGCACCGCGGCTAACGGCAACCTGCAGGTTGTCAGCAGCGTCGCGGTGGGACAGCGCGAGCGGGTGGTACTGGTCGACGTGGGCGACACCCGGCTGGTGCTCGGCGTGGCCAGCGGCCAGGTAAATACCCTGCACAGCATGCCGGCACCGGCATCCGACTCCGTTCCGGCGACAGCGGGCAACAGCAGCTTCGCAAGCCGCCTGGCAGGTGCCCTGCGCGGACAGGACAGGAGAGACGCCCAGTGACATCGCGCTCCCTTCTGCGCTGGGCGCCGCTGCTGTTGCTGGCAGCGGGTGATGTCGCCGCCCAGGCCGCCCTGCCCGGTATTGTTACCAGCCCTACCGCGGACGGCGGCCAGCAGTGGTCGATCAAACTGCAGACGCTGGTACTGCTGACCAGCCTGGCCTTCCTGCCCGCCGCTCTGCTGATGACCACCTGCTTTACCCGCATCATCATCGTGCTGGGACTGCTGCGCACCGCCCTCGGCACCCAGTCGGCTCCGCCCAACCAGGTGCTGCTGGGGCTGGCGCTGTTCCTCAGCTTTTTCATCATGTCGCCAGTGCTGACCCAGATCTACGAACAGGCCTGGCAACCGCTGACCCGCGAAGAGATCAACCTGGAACAGTTTTTTCAGCTCGGCAGTGTGCCGCTGCGTGAATTCATGCTGGCCCAGACCCGGGAGGCGGACCTCGCCCTGTTCGCCCGGCTGGCAGAAGTCGGCCCCCTGCAGGGCCCGGATGACGTACCGCTGCGAGTGCTGCTGCCCTCCTTTGTGACCAGTGAACTGAAAACGGCCTTCCAGATCGGCTTCACCATTTTCATTCCCTTCCTGATCATCGATCTGGTGGTGGCCAGCGTGTTGATGGCACTGGGCATGATGATGGTACCGCCGGCGACCATTTCCCTGCCCTTCAAGCTGATGCTGTTTGTACTGGTCGACGGCTGGCAGCTGCTGGTGGGCTCGCTGGCGGAGAGTTTCTTCCTGTGACCCCCGAAACCGTCATGAGCCTGGCCTACCAGGGCATGGTGATTACACTGTTGCTGGCGGCGCCGCTGCTGCTGACCGCCCTCGCCATCGGCCTGCTGGTGAGCCTGTTCCAGGCCGCCACCCAGATCAACGAGATGACCCTGTCCTTCATTCCCAAGATCCTCGGGGTCTTCGCCACCCTGGTGTTGATGGGCCCCTGGCTGCTGCAGCTGATCACCGATTTCACCCGCGACCTGATCCAGAACCTGCCGCAGATGCTGTTCTGATTAGCCCGCGCCCGTGATCGAGTTCACCTTCGCCCAGTGGCAGGCCTGGATCGCCGCCTTCTTCTGGCCCTTCGTGCGCATTACCGCCTTCGCCATGGCCTCCCCGCTGTGGGGGCATTCCAGCGTCCCGCGCCAGGTCAAACTCGGGCTGGCCCTGCTGCTTTGCATGGCGCTGGTACCGGTACTGCCGCCGGCGCCGCCCATCCCGCTGTATTCCTGGGCCGGCATCGGCGTACTGGTGGAACAGCTGGTGATCGGTGTCGCCATGGGCCTGACCCTGCGCATCATGTTTGCAGTGGTGCAGGCCGCCGGCGAGTTTATCGGCCTGCAGATGGGACTGGGCTTTGCCACGTTTGTGTCGCCGGAAACCGGCACCAATACCATGGTGCTGTCGCGGCTGTTCTACATGATTACCCTGTTGATGTACCTGGCGGTGGACGGCCACCTGATCGCCATCGAGGCGCTGGCGGGGAGTTTCCACACGCTGCCGGTGGGCCTGCTGGGGCTGGATGCCGGCGCCATGGAACTGCTGGCCCGCTTCGGCGGCACGGTGTTCATGTCCGGCCTGCAACTGGCGCTACCGCTGGTGGGCGCCCTGCTGGTGGTCAACCTGTCGCTGGGCATTCTGAATCGCTCGGCACCGCAGCTCACCGTGTTTTCGGTGGGCTTTCCCATGTCGCTGACGCTGGGTATCTTTTTGCTGAGTGTATTGATGACGGACTTCGGGCGGTTTTTGCAGGGCCTGTTCGGCACCGGTCTGGGATTTCTGCAGCAACTACCCGCGGCGCTGGCGGGACTGCCCTGATCTGCTTGCGCCGGCCAGATGGCCGGCGCAAGCAGCGGTGTTCAGGCTCAGAGAAACTCGAACAGGGACATACCCTTCACGTCGACGAAGGCCTTCTGGGCTGCCTGCAGGCCGACCTGGCGCAGGGTGTACTCGGAGATGGCTTCCACATAGTCCAGGTCCACCAGGTCCGACAGATTCTGTTCGTAGTTCAGGGTGCGATTGCCGGCCACGGAATCCAGTACATCGAGTTCGTTGAGCCGCGCGCCCACTGACGCGCGGTTGGTCAGGACATTGTCCAGGCTGTTGTCGAACTCGCGCATCACGGTGTTCAGGGTATTCTCCAGGGCCGCCTGTTCCGCCGGGGTCTGGGCCGGGTTTTCCAGCACTGCCAGGGCCTTCTCGAAACTGCGGAAGACATCGGTGTTCATATTGGTGGCCACATCCATCTGGAAGCTGTCGCCATCTGCGGGCTGTCCTTCGAAAGTCATGGACAAGCCCCCCGCCAGCACCGGTACACCCTCGGCCCAGGCCTGGGCCGGACCGCCGTTGACGGTGTAGGTGGTAACACCGGCAGTCACCTGGAAGTCGATGGTAAACGGGTCGCCGTAGGCGGGATCGGTCACGTCGACGACCTTGGGACCATTGAAGGTGGCGCTACCGGTGTTGCCGGGGTCGGCCTCGGCAACATACCCCGCACCGCTGTGCACACTCTGGAAAATGGTGATGCCGTTGTCCGCAACCGGCATCAGGCGCGAAGAGTCCACCTGCTGGGCGCGTACATTGGTGTCACCTACATAGTTCACACTGCCGTCAGCGGCGCGCACGAAGGGCTCGCTGCCGTCCTGGTAGCCGCCAAACAGGTAGCGGCCGTTACCGTCGGTGGCATTGGCCTGGCCGATCATCGCCTCGTACATGCCGCGCAGCTCACTGGCCACCGAGTCCCGGTCGGCATCGGTGAGGGTGCCGTTGGCCGCCTGCACCAGCTTGGTCTTGGCGCTGGCCAGGGTGTCGCTGACGCTGTTGAGGATGCTCTCCTGCTGGGACAGGGAGTTGCGCGCGCCAACCCGGGCGTCGCCGTACTGCTGGGTAACGGCGATGGACTGGGACACCCGCACTGCCCGCGAGGCAGCCTGGGGATCGTCCGAGGGGTTCACGACCCGCTTGCCGGAAGCGATCTGCTGCCCGACCCGCATGAATTCGCTCTGCTGGCGGTTCATCGAGCTGACGCTTTGCTCGAACATGGTGACAGTACTGATGCGCATGGTGAGTAATTCCTTGAGAGTTAGCGCAGGCCGAGCAGGGCATCGATCACCACAGTGGCGGTTTGGATGACCTTGGCGTTGGCCTGGTAATACTGCTGGTAACGGATCAGGTTGGCGGCCTCCTCGTCGAGGTTCACCCCCGACTCCGACTGCTGCACGGCGCGCAACTGCTCGGTGAGCCCTTCCTGCGCGCTGAGGTTGACCTGGACGATATTGGTGCGGTTGCCCACGTCACCCACCAGCGCCGCATAGGCCTGGTTGAGGGTGGCGCTGCCGCCGACCAGCGCCTCGCTCTGCAGTTGCTGCAGGGCCAGGGCGTTTTCGTTGTCGCCGCTGCCGGCGCCGAGGCCCGCCGCAATGGCGCTGCTGTCGCTGATAAGGGAGTCGAAGTCACCGGCCGCGCCGCGGGTTGGCTGCAGGCTGAAACGGTCGCCGTCGGCGAGCAGGGCCGGGTCATCCACCGTGACTACCACGCCGCCGATGGTGAGCTGGTTGGAGGCGTCGAGGGTCGCGCTGACGGTTTCGCCGCTGTCCAGCCGCTTGATGCTGAATGTGCCGGCAGCGGCATCGCTCACGGTCAGCTCGTAGTCACTGGCGGTGAGCTGGCTGAAGTCGTCATAGGCCACGTCGAGCGTCGCAGTACCGGTATTGCGCGTATTGGAAAAGAGTTGCGGCTCGCCGATGGCGAAGAATTCGGCGCCCGGATTACCGTTGAGATCAAGCCCCGCGCTGTGCTGGGCGTTAAAACCGGCCGCCAGCGACACTGCCAGTTGCCCGATGCGGTTCTGCACGGAATCCAGCGTCTCGCTGCGAAATTCCATCAGCCCGCCCAGGCTGCCGCCGGCCAGTGCGTCCTCGGCCAGTTCCACCGGGTTGCCCGCAGCATCGATATAGCCCACCACCGTGCGTGTGGGGTCGGCGCTGGCGGTCATGGTGGTCAGTTCATAGCTTTGCACCCCGGCGACCAGGGGGCGACCGTTGGCGACGGACAGGTTGTAGGAACCGGTCTCGGACACATCGAGTCGCACGTCGACTCGCTCGCCGAGTTCCGCCACCAGCTGGTCGCGCTGGTTGAGCAGGCTGTTGGGCGCCTCACCGGTGCGCGCTTTGGCCAGGGCAATCTCGCGGTTCAGCCAGGCCACCTGGCTGGCGGTATTATTGATGACCTTTACTTCGTCGCGGATCTGGCCGTCAACGCCCGAGCGCATGTCGTCGAGGTAGCTGTCGAAGGAGCGGAACTGGGCGCTCAGCGCCTCCGCCGAACCCAGCACCCCCTGGCGCGCCGCCGGATCGGAAGGCGCATTGACCAGGTCGCCGATCGAGGAAAAGAAATTCTGCAGCAGCAGCGACAGGCCGGACTCGCTGTCGGCCAGCAGGTTATCGATCTGGCTGACCTGGGTCTCGTAGGTCTGCAGGGCACTGGCGCGGCTGGACGCGGCGTTCAGCTGCTCGGTGACGTAGGCATTGAACTGGCGCTGGATGTCGTTGACCCTGACACCGTCGCCGGCCTTGCTTTCACCCAGTATGGTGATTTCCCGGTTATAGCCTGGCGTGTAGACATTGGAAATATTGTTACTGGTGGTATTGAGGGCGTTCTGCGCAGCGTTCAGACCACTCAGACCAATAGAAAAAATACTCATATACGGTCAATCCCCTGACGCTCGTCGGCGCTGCCGGAAGGTTGATTCTGTGTGCAAAGAAATTATCGGCCGCGGCGGCCCAAACTTTAGCCCCGACAGCTACTTGCCGCCGCGCTGCAACTGGGCCACCAGCTGCTCCGCCAGGCCCAGGCCCTTGCCCGCCAGATGCTGCGACAGCTGCTGGTCGAACAGGCCTTCAACAAAGCGGGTTTGGGAACTGTCGAGGAGTTCCGAGCGGGGGGTGGCGTCGCGCATGCCCTGCAGCATCTGGTGCAGGAACAGGGCTTCAAACTGCTGCGCCGCACCCTGCAGGCCGGCGTCGTGATCGCGTCGGCCAGCCTGCTTGAGTTTTTCCAGGCCGGCGACATCCAGGGCAAACTGCTGGTCGGAAATGGCAGTCGGGGGCATCAGATAATCTCCAGTTCGGCGCGCAGAGAGCCGGCCGCTTTCAGGGCTTCGAGGATGGACATGAGGTCCGCCGGCGTGGCACCCAGCGCGTTGAGGGCGTCCACCACTTCCAGCAGGTTGGCCCCTTCCACCGTGCGCAGGGTGCCGGATTGCTGTTCGAGACGAATATCGCTATCGGGCACCACCACTGTTTCGCCACCGCCAAAGGGCGCCGGCTGGCTGACGCCGTAATTGGTGTCGATCACCACCGACAGGTTGCCGTGGGCGACAGCCGCCGGGCGCAGGGTTACGCGGCCGTTCAGCACCACCGCGCCACTGCGGGAGTTGAGGACGACTTTTGCTGCGCCCTGCACCGGATTGACTTCCAGGTGCTCGATGCTCGCCATAAAGCCGACCCGCTGGGTCGGATCGACCGGCCCGCGCAGCTTGATCGCCCGCGAGTCCAGCGCGGTGGCCGTGCCGGGGCCGAAACTCATATTGATGGCCTGCACCACACGCTGGGCGGTACCGAAGTCGGCATCACGCAGGCGCAGTTCGAGGCTGCCGCCCTCGCCGCTGAAGACCGAGGCCACTTCGCGCTCGACTGTGGCGCCGGCACTGATCCGCCCCGAGGCCTGCTGGTTGATCTGCACGCTGCTGCCGCCCGCTTCCGCGCCGGCGCCGCCCACCAGCAGGTTGCCCTGGGCCATGGCATAGGTGGCGCCATCCGCTCCCTTCAGGGGCGTCATCAACAGGGTGCCTCCGCGCAGGCTGCGGGCGTTGCCGATGGAGGACACCACCACATCCAGTTGCTGGCCCGGGCGGGCGAAGGCCGGCAGGCGGGCGGTCACCATCACCGCGGCGATATTGCGCAGCTGCATGTTGGTGCCGGCCGGTACATTAATACCCAACTGCGACAGCATATTGGCCAGGCTCTGGGTGGTGAACGGCGTCTGCATGGTCTGGTCGCCGCTGCCGTCGAGGCCGACCACCAGGCCGTAACCGACCAGCGCGTTCTCGCGCACCCCGGCAAAATCCGCCAGCTCCCTCAATTGCTCCGCCTTCACAGGCAGACACAGCAGTAACAGGCAAAGGCCCAGTCTGGCCAACAGTTTCACGCTAAACCTCCGGGCCTAGAGCGGCGAGATATTGAGGAAGAAGCGCTGCAGCCAACCCATGCTCTGCGCCTCGTTGATATAACCGTCGCCGTAGTACTCGATGCGCGCCTCCGCCACCTGGGTGGAGGACACAGTATTGGCGCTGGTCACGGTGTAGGGATCGACGATGCCGGAAAAGCGGATGAACTCGGTGCCCTGGTTGATAGCGATCTGCTTCTCGCCACGCACCAGCAGGTTGCCGTTGGACATCACATCCACCACCATCACCGTGAGGGTGCCGGTGAAGGTATTGTTGGCGCGGGAGCCGCCACCGCCGTTGAATTCATTGTCGCCGGACAGGTCGAAGCCGTATTCAATCAGGTCTTCCAGCCCCTTGGGCACGCCCTCGGGTGCAAAACTGGTGACGCCGTTGCGATTGGCGTTGCTCTGTGAGTTCTTGCTGGCGCTGACTTCCTCGTCCAGCACAATGGTGATGACATCCCCGGTCATGCGCGGGCGGCGATCCTCGAACAGCGGGCGGTAACCGGCGTGAGCCTGGAAGATGGCGCCGTCGCCACGGGTCCGGGGCGGTTCCGGCATCTGCAGGGGTTCCACCTCCGGCACCACGCTGGAACGCGGCAACTGGGCGCAACCGCCCGCCAGCAGTGCCAGTACAACTACCAGATATCGAATCGGGCTCATCACCACTCTCCGCCTCAGAGCTGGGCCAGGCGCGCCAGCATCTCGTCGGAGGTCTGTACGGCCTTGCTGTTGAGTTCGTAGGCGCGCTGGGTCTGGATCATGTTGACCATCTCCTCCACCACGTTCACATTGGAGGTCTCCGCATAGGACTGGTACAACACCCCCGCCCCGTTCAGGCCCGGCAGGCTCTCGGTGCGCAGTCCGGAGGATTGCGTTTCCAGATAGAGATTCTCACCCACGCTTTCCAGTCCGGTTGGATTGACAAAAGTGGAAATGGTGAGCTGGCCCACCTGGTTGTTGAGGCTGGAACCGGGTTCAGTCACCGATACGATACCGTCGCGCCCGATGGTGATGGACAGGGCGTTCTCGGGAATGATGATGACCGGCTCCAGCGGATAGCCACTGGAAGTGACCATCTGCCCGTTCTGGTCCAGCTGGAAGCTGCCGTCGCGGGTGTAGGCGGTAGTGCCGTCGGGCATCATCACCTGGAAGAAACCCCGGCCGTTGATGGCCAGGTCCCGCGAGTTGCCGGTGTTTTCCAGGTTGCCCTGGGTGTGCAGGCGCTCGGTGGCGACCGGACGCACCCCGGTGCCCACCTGCATACCGGACGGCAGGGTGTTCTGCACATCGTTCTGGGCGCCCGGCTGGCGCAGATTCTGGTACAGCAGGTCCTCGAACACGGCGCGGGACTTCTTGAAGCCATTGGTGCTGACGTTGGCCAGGTTGTTGGCTATCACATCCAGTTTCACCTGCTGTGATTCCAGGCCGGTCTTGGATGTCCACAGGGACTTGATCACGGGGTTTTCCTCCGGTTGCTATGCGACGGCCATCAGCCCTGCAGGGACAGCAGGCTGTTGGCCCGCTGGGCATTGTTGTTGGCGTCGTCGATCACTTTCATCTGCAGTTCAAAGCGGCGGGCGTTGTCGAGCATGGACACCATCGCCTCCACGGCACTGACATTGCTGCCCTCCAGGGCGCCGGATACCAGTCGCGCCTCTTCGTCACGCGGCAGGTTGGTAGCGGTTCCATCCTCCGCCGGCAGGGGCCGGAACAGGCCGTCGTCGCCGCGCAGCAGTTGTCCCGGCGCAGCGGTGGCCAGTTTCAGGCGACCCACCTCGACGATGGCATCCGGCGTTTCGCCGGGGCCAATGGCACTGACGGTACCGTCAGCACCCATCGACAGGCGCGAATCCAGCGGTACCACCATGGGCCCGCCCTCGCCGATCACCGGCAGTCCGCCACTGGTCAGAACGCCGTTGGCGCTGACCTGGAGATCACCGCGACGGGTGTAGGCTTCGCCGCCCGCTGCGTCCTGCACTGCCAGCCAGGCGTCGCCCTTCAGGGCCACGTCCATATCCCGTCCGGTGGCATTGACCGGACCGGCACTGAAATCCGTGCCAGGCGTGGTGGCCACCACCGCGGTGCGTGTGGCCTGCAGGGCGTCGCCCTGTACCGGCACTGCGCGCATGGCCTGCAGCTGCGCCCGAAAGCCAGCAGTGCTGGTGTTGGCCAGGTTGTTGCTGACCACGGCCTGGGCGTCGATGCTCTGCTTGGCGCCGCCCATGGCCGTGTAGAGAATACGATCCATCAGCCCGGGCCCTAGCGCAGGTTGACTGCGTTCTGCAGCACTTCGTCCTGCACCTTGATGGTCTGGGTATTCGCCTGGTAATTGCGCTGGGCGATGATCAGATCCACCAGTTCCTGGGTCAGGTCGACGTTGGAGGACTCCAGCGCGCCGGCCTCGATGTCACCGAAAACACCTGTGCCTGCCAGTCCCAGCAGCTCCTGGCCGGAGGCTCCGGTCATCGCCCAGGCGTTGTCGCCCACCGCCTTCAGGCCTTCCGGGTTGCGAAAATTGGCCAGGGCGATGGTGCCGAGCACCTGGGTCTGTTCGTTGGAATAGGTACCCACCAGGTTGCCGCCCTCATCGATGGCAATACCCACCAGGTTGCCGGCCGCAAAGCCGTCCTGATTGAGGGTATTGAGCGCGAAATCGCCGCCGAACTGGGTGGTGCCGCCAAAGTCGAGATCGAAGTTCAGATCAGCAGCGCCGTTGGTCTGGGGGAAGTTGTAGTTGGCGGTGATGCCGTTAGTCAACGTGCCGTTGCCGTCGAACTCCAGGGTCTGGGGGCCGGTGGGGGCCTGGCCGTCCAGGCCGACAAAGACCTGCCACTGGTTGGGGTTGGCACCGTCCTTGACGAAGTACATGGTCATGGAATGCTGCACACCGAGGGAATCGTAAACGGTGCCGGTGTTGGCGTAGGAATAGGTATCCCCGTCCTGGTAATCAAACAGTGCGGGATCGAGCCCATCTGCCGTGGCATCCAGGTTCAGCGAGCTGTCCACCGCCTGGGTGGCCACCGCCGCCAGGCCGCTGGCAGGAATATTCAACTCCACCGGCTGGCCGCCGGTGCCCTCGCCTGCCGGGTAGCCCATCAGCCGGGCGCCGGTGGCGTTCTCGAGGAAGCCGTCTTTGGTCAGCGTCAGCTGGCCATTGCGGGAGTAGACTGTCTCGTCGTTCTGGGAGAAGCGGAAAAAGCCGTTGCCGCTGATCGCCAGATCGAGATTGCGATTGGTGGTTTCGATATTGCCGTTACTGAAATCCTGCAGGATACCCGCCACCCGGGTGCCGAGACCGGCGCCAGCGCCGGCAAAAACGTCGGCAAACTGTACATTGCCACCTTTGAAGCCAACAGTCTGGGAGTTGGCGATATTGTTGCCCACCACATCGAGGTTGGTGGCGGCGGCGTTGAGGCCGCTAAGTGCCTGGGAAAAGCCCATGGTCCATCTCCTTGCTAGTAAATGAAGCCGATTGAAGAATCGATAAAGCGGTTGATAAAAATCCGGCGCCCGCTGCGAGCGCCCTACAGAATCTGGCGTATCTGGTCGAGGGTCACCGGGTCCGAGACCCCGCCCAGGTCCAGCAAGGGGCCGTCGTCACCCGGGCTGATACCCGACACCAGCGCGTAGTTGAGTACATTGGCGGAAACCGCGCTGCCCTCGTTGCTGGCGCTGACTACCACCCGGTAGCTACCGGCTGGCGCGAGGGTGCCATCGTTCAGGCGCCCGTCCCATTGCAGGGTTTCCATGCCAGCCGACATGGCAACCGGCTGGTACTGGCGGATCACCTCGCCGCTGGCGCTGACAATGCTGATGGCAACCTGGTCGGCGGGGCTGGCGAGCTCCACGCCAATCGGTGTCGACACGCCCTCTTCGCCCACCAGAATCCTGTCGCCCGGCACCAGCACACCCTTGCCGATCAGGCTGGCAGCCTGCAGGGTTTGCCCGGCATCGATCTGCTGGTTGATGGTGGCGAGGGTGTCGTTGAGTTCGGAAATACCGCTCACGGTATTGATCTGGGCCAGCTGCGACGTCATCTCCGCATTTTCCATCGGATTGGTCGGGTCCTGGTTCTGCAGCTGGGTGACCAGCAGGGTCATGAAACTGTCCTGCAGATCCGCCCCGGTACTGGTTTTCACCGCCTGATTACCGTTCAGCGCGGTCAGTGTGCTGCTGTCGATCGTCGTCATCAGCTTTCTCCGAGGGTGAGGGTTTTCAGCAGGAGCTGCTTGCTGGTATTCATGACTTCCACATTCGCCTGGTAGGAACGCGAGGCCGAGATCATGTTGACCATTTCATGGGTGGGGTCCACGTTGGGCATGGCCACGTAGCCCTCGGCATCCGCCAGCGGGTGACCCGGCCGGTATTCCATGCGCAGGGGAGAGTCGTCATCGACCACCGCCGACACGCGCACACCGGCGGCGCCCTGGGGACCCTCGCTTTCGAACATGACCTGCTTGGCGCGGTAGGGCTCGCCGTCGGGTCCTGCCACACTGTCGGCATTGGCGAGATTGCTGGCGGAAACGTTCATGCGCTGACTCTGTGCAGCGAGGGCCGATCCAGAGATTTCAAAAATGTTGAACATCGACATGATCAGGATTCACTCTGCATGGCCGACTTCAGCCCCTGGATTCGGGCATTGGCCAGGGTAAGGGCGCTCTGGTAGCGCACGCTGTTGTCGGCGAAGTGGGTTCGCTCACGGTTCATATCGACCGTGTTGCCGTCGAGGCTGGGCTGGTCGGGGACACGGTAGAGCAGGTTACTTGCGCTGCCGGCACTGCCGCCGGCGGCAATATGGCCCTTGTCTGTCGTCGCCAGGCGCAGGTCGCCACTGCCATCGCTAGCCCGCGACAACTCCGCAGCAAAATCAAAATCGCGCGCTTTGTAGTGCGGCGTGTCGGCGTTGGCAATGTTCGCCGCCAGCACCTGCTGGCGCTGGTGGCGCAAACCCAGGGCCTGCTGATAGAAGTCCAGCGAGGCGGACAGTTTGTCGATCATGTATTCGGCTCCGCGTTGGCAGTGTCGCTCAACATCAAGAATACGCAGGCAGCCCGCAGGCAAAGTCGTAAACAGGCTACTTTTTCAGGGCTATTTCCAAAATTGTTTGTGGCTCCACTGCCTTACACTGTCTTAAGTAGAAGTACCGACTTTATATAGCGATGCGACAAACCAACTCGCAGGAAGTGGCAGCAGCGGAGGCAAACACGTGAACAGACCCTGCAAATACCTGGCGAGCGGCCTGTTGTTCATGCTGGCCAGCTGGCCAGCAGCCAGTGCCGACGACCTCGGCGCCGTGGTACAACGCTTCCTGCTTCAGAAAACGCAGGACCTGGGCGATAGAGTGTCTGTAGAAGTCGATGAACCCAGAGCGCAGTTCGCCGACTGTCGGCAACCCCGGCCCTTCATGCCAGGCAATGGCGCGCGCCGCTGGGGCAAGGTCAGCGTTGGTATCCGCTGTGCCGGCGGTGGTGTGCGCTACCTGCAGGCCCGGGTCAGTGTGCAGGTTCGCTACTGGCAGAGCAGGCGCGACCTGCCGCGCGGCGCGCCGGTCACCCGGGCCGACCTGGAGGCGCGCCAGGGCGACCTGGGCAGGCTGCCCCGCGACACGGTGCGCGATCTCGCCGAGCTGGAACAAAGCGTGACCCGCCGACCGCTGCGCGCCGGCAGCGTGCTGCAGCAGTCACTGCTCACCCGCCCTGCCCTCGTGGAGCGCCAGCAGCTGATTACCGTCGCCGCAGCGGGCACCGGATTCGAAATTGCGCGCCGCGGCCGCGCCCTGGATGCCGGGGGACGTGGCGACAGCATCCGGGTGCGCCTGGACAGCCGGGAGATACTGAATGTAGAGGTCACCGGACCCGGCGCCGCGCGGCTGGCGCCCTGAGACTTTTTTTCTGCCGGCGCCCTAAAGTTCGCCCAGTGGCCGCCGATAACCAAGCAAAGGAGAACCCTTGGAGCATGGAATCTTGAAAATCAACGGCTATACAGCGCCGCAGCAGGCCAACCAGAACAGTGTCAACCGGACCGGCGGGCGCGTCGAAACCAGCGCCGCGGTCAGCGGTGAAGAACCCACTAAGGCCAGCGTCAGCCGCTTCAGCAGCGCGGTGGAAGCCAGCGGCCAGGACATTGACCTGGCCCGGGTAGCCGAGATTCGCCAGGCGATTGCCGACGGCAAGCTGGCCATCGATACCAGCCGGATTGCCGACGGCCTGATCGACAGTGTGCGCGAAATCCTGGACGGCGAAACACCCTAGTGTTACGAGGCAAGCATGAGTCTTGAGCCACACCTGCAGGCCCAGCGCCTGCAACTGGAACAGCTGGTTGCACTACTGCACACCGAGCAGAGCCTGCTGACCCAAAGCCAGGTGGACGGCGCGGCCCTGGACCGGGTGGCCGTCGACAAACAGCAACACCTGGTCTCTCTCGACAGTTTCGAGGCGAGACGCAGGGGGGCACAGACACGCCTGGGCTATCCGGCGGGGCGCGAGGGCGCCATGGCGGCGGCGAACGACGCCGGCTGCCTGCCGCTGTGGCAGAACATCGACCAGCTGGCCAGCGCAGCGAAACAACTGAACCAGACCAATGGCGACCTGATTCAACTGCGGCTGGAAAACAACCAGCGCCTGCTGAATGCGCTGCGGGAGTCTGCGGGCAACAGCCTCTACGGGCCCGACGGGCAGTCCCACCGCAAGCGCCCCAGGGTGGACTCACGCGCATGAGAAACAACGACCCCGAACCGAGATTTCTGGCGCTCGCCAGACAAGGATAATCATGCTCAACGCGCAATCGATACTCTCCGGGGAGAGCCCGCTGGAAGCGCTGCTGGCCTGCCAGCCCGTGCTGTCGCGCAACCAGGATGTGGTGGCTTTCGACCTGCTGCTCGATCACACCACGCCGGGATCGTCTGTCAACGTCCAGGACATCCAGTCCGCGGTGCCGCTGGTGCTGGAGTCCTATGCCCGCATTTTCCAGCAGGGGCGTTTCCTGTCGGTGCCCAGCTTCGTGAAGCTCAGCCCCGCCATGCTGTTTGATGAACAACTTCCGGCACTGCCGCGCAAGCAGTTGATCCTGGAACTGGTAACCGGCAGTGAACCCGCCGGCCCGGAGCTGGCCCAGCGCCTGGCGCGCCTCGCCGCCGAAGGACACCACATCGCCCTGGGGAACTACCGGCCCGGGCGGCCGGATCTCGATGCACTGCTTGCAGCTGTCCATATCGTGCGGGTGAATAGCGCAGAACTGGATGACGGTGAACTGGCCCGGACCGCTGAGCAGTTACGCCAGCGCGGGGTCGACCTTCTGGCCGACGGCGTAGCCAATGCACAGCAATTCGATCGCTGTGTGGAACTCGGGTTTACCTGGTTCCAGGGCAGCTTCCTGAGCGCCGCCACGCCGGTGAAAGGCAAGAAAGTCAGCGGCAACAAGCTCCTGTTACTGGAAATGCTGGCCAAGCTGCAGGACCCGGAGGCCACCGCGGCCAGCCTGGAAGCGCTGGCCATCCGCGACGCCAATCTGACCTTCCGCATCCTCCGCATTGTCAACTCCGCGGCCCAGGGCATCCGGCGCGAAGTCGACACCCTGTCGCAGGCGATCACCATCCTGGGCACTGAGGAAATCAAGCGCTGGGTACACCTGTTCCTGGTAGAGTCTGAACCCGGCAAACCCGAAGCGCTCACCCGCAATATGCTGGTGCGCGCCCGCATGTGCGAAATCCTGGCGGAACTGGACAGCCAGCCGATGCCGGTTCACCACTTTATCGTCGGCCTGCTGTCACAACTCGATGTGCTAATGGATATCGAGATGGGCGAACTGCTGGAGCAACTACCGCTGCGCCAGGAAACCAAACGCGCTCTGCTATCGCGCCAGGGTCCGCTCGGCGACACGCTGGCCGACGTCGAACACTACGAGCAGGGCCATTTTGATCAGTTGTCGCAGCGTTTCGACCCCGCCTTCTACGAAGTTGCCTACCGCCACGCCTGTGCCTGGGCTCGCCAGACACAGGCGGAACTTGGCGATTCGGTGTGAGTGCAGCGCGGTTCGAGCCCAGATGTAGCAGAGCCCGGGTCGCGCAGCCAGTACCTGAAAATTGAACATGCACGCCCAGGTAAAACCACGGCCCTCTGCTTTTGCCAGAGCACTGAGCAAAGCTGGCCTGGCTGCGACCGGAGATCGCCGGGCCGGCACCACTCGGAAAAGCGGCGTCCGGCTGCGCCTGCCGCAACTGGTCGGCCTGGCCACCGCCCTGGGCGGGGCATTCGCCAGTTATCTGTGGATCAGCATCAGTTGCGACCTGTTCCACCAGGAGCAGCGCACTCGTGTGCTGTCCATCACCACCCAGGCGGCACGGCTGATCGAAAGTCGCCTCAACGCCACTCTCGCCCCGGCGGAAACGCTTGCGGTGATCGCCCGCAACAGCAATCAGTTGGAACGCCATTTTAATGTCGTCAGCAACGACCTGCTGCGCAGTAACCCCTATATTGAGCAGCTGTCACTTGCGCCCGGCGGCGTGATCCGGATGATCGCACCGCACGGCGACAACGAGGTATCGCTGGGTTTCAACCCCCTGACCGACAGCGAACAAAGCGCCGAAGGCCAGCTGGCCAAGGCCAATACAGGCACTACGGTTGCGGGCCCGCTGGACCTGATCCAGGGCGGTCGCGGCATCGTCGGCCGCATTCCCGTGTTTCGCCCTGCGCAGCAGGGCGGGGAGCAGTTCTGGGGCTTCTCCAGTGTCACCCTGCGCCTGCCGGCACTGCTCGGCCTGCTGCGGCTGGACAGCCTGTCCGATGCAGGGCTGGACTACCAGCTGTGGCGTGATAACCCGGTGAGCGGCGAGCGCGAAATCATTGCCGCCAGCCGGGAGACGCTGAACGGAGCCCCGGTGGAGCAATCGCTCTACGTACCCAATGCGCGCTGGCAACTGGCGGTCATGCCCCGGGATGGATGGCCCAATCCACCCTGGCTGGCCGGCGCGATTGCGCTGGGTGTGCTGTTCAGCCTGCTCGCCGGCTGCCTGGGCCGCACCTTTGTCGAACTGCGCAGCTACCGCAGTCAGCTCAGCCGCAAGGTGGAGCAGCGCACACGGGAGCTGGACGGCACCCTGGAGCGCTACCACTCCCTGATTACCGCCTCGCAAACCGGACTCTGGGAATACAACATCAACGAGGGCAAACTGGTGTGCCAGGCGGGTTACCTCGATATGCTCGGCTACCAGTGCAGCGACCTGCCCGAGGACAGCCAGGGCAACTGGCTGGAGTTCTGCCGTCACCTCATCCACCCCGATGACATCCAGCGTACCGACAGAGAGGTGAACAGCTATCTGCAGGGCGGCTGCCAGGGGCAACTGGAAGTGCAGTTCCGCATGCGCCATCGCCAGGGGCACTGGGTCTCCATTCTCAGTCGCGGCAGCGCCCTGCGCAGCGCGGCGGGCAGCGGCGGCGTCACGGTTGTCGCCGGCACCCACATCGACATCAGCCACCTGGTCAATACCACGTCGCAACTGAAGCTGGCCCTGCATGTGATGGACAGCACCCGGGAAGGGCTGCTCATCACCGACCCGGAATACCGACTGGTGGCCACCAACCGCGCCTTCCTGGAGATATCCGGTTACAGCGAAGACGAGTGTATCGGCCAGCCCGCGACCATGCTGAGCGAGGGCATGCACACACCGGACTTCCTCCACACCATCATGCAGCGGGTGTCCGAGGACGGCTTCTGGCAGGGGGAGATCTGGGGCCGCCGCAAGAACGGTGAAACTGCGCCCCTGTGGATCAGCATTACCGCTGTGCGCGATGAACACGGCACCCTGTCGCACTACATCGGCGTGGTGAGCGACATCACCCTGCTCAAGCAGAGTCAGGCCGAGGTGCAGCGCCTCGCCTACTTCGACGCCCTTACGGGTCTGCCCAACCGCGCCATGTTGCAGGACCGCTCCGAGTACGCCCTGAAGCTGGCGCGGCAGGGAAAACGACCACTGGCCGTGTTGGTACTGGACCTGGACAACTTCAAGAACATCAACGATTCACTGGGCCAGGACACCGGCGACCGCGTTCTGCAGCAATGTGCCAGCCGCCTGACCGAATCGCTGCGCGACCAGGACGCTTTGTGCCGCCTGGGCGGCGACGAATTCGCCCTGTTGTTGCCCAACACCGACGCCGACACCGCCGCCCACACCGCGCGCCGCCTGCTGGAACGGCTCGGCAGCAGCTTCCGCCTGCTGGACCGGGAGCTGGCGGTAAGCTGCTCCATCGGCATCGCCATGTTCCCCAACGACGGCGACACCCTGAGCCAGCTGCACACCAATGCCGACACCGCCATGTACCGCGCCAAGCAGCAGGGGCGCAACACCTACTGCTTCTACACACCGGAAATGCAGGCGCGCTGCCTGCGCCAGCTCACGGTGGAAAACGCACTGCGCCGCGCCATGGAAAAACAGCAGCTGTCGCTCAACTACCAGGTGCAGCTGCAGGCACAGGACCGGCAGTTGATCGGACTGGAAGCCCTGCTGCGCTGGCGGCATCCGGAACTGGGCCAGGTGCCTCCCGGCGAGTTCATTCCCGTTGCAGAGAGCAGCGGCCTCATTCTGCCCCTGTCAAACTGGGTGCTGCGGGAAGTCTCCCGGCAACTGCGTGCGTGGCTGGACGAGGGGCTGGACGTGCCGCGTATAGCGGTCAACCTGTCCGCCGCCCAGTTCCGCCAGCCGGACCTGCCTGAGCTGGTGCTGAGTGTGCTGGAGGAATTCGCCATCCCCGCGCACTACCTGGAGCTGGAGCTGACCGAAAGCATGGCGATGGAAAACCCCGATCTGGCCGCCCAAACCATCCAGCGCCTGCACCAGGCGGGCATCGGCGTGGCCATCGACGATTTTGGCACCGGCTACTCCTCCATGAGCCAGCTCAAGCACTTCCGTATTTCCACCCTCAAAATTGACCGCAGCTTCGTCAACGACCTGGTCAGCAGCAGCGACGACCAGGCGGTGGTCGGCACCATCCTCAACCTGGCCCGCAGCCTCGACCTGCGCTGTGTTGCCGAGGGTGTGGAAACCCGGGAACAACTGGATTACCTGTGCGAACTGGGGTGTGACCGCGTGCAGGGCTTCTATCTCGGCCGGCCGATGAATGCGGAGCAAACGCGACGCTTTCTGGCCCATCCGGCCACACACTGAGACCTGCATCACAAAACCAACCATCCAGTTATAAAGAGAGATGGTTTTAATGTCGAAAACTTTTACAAAAAGGCCATTGAAGAACAAAGGATCTCAGTTATCGCTCTGTTTTATAAGGGTTTTATAGAATTGGCCTGACTTTTGCTGAAAACGCCGTAGGACCCTGCGCACACGTAGCCAGGCAAAATGAACCCCGCATACGGACACTGACAGCATGCCCATAAAGACTCTCAAAGCACTGAGCGCCGCCGCCCTGATGGGCCTGGCCTCAATGGCCAATGCCAACCTTATCGAGAATGGTGATTTTGAAGCCGCGCCGACAGGCAGCCCCAGCCCCTCAGGCCCCAACTGGGGCGTATACCAGACGCTGCCGGGCGAGTGGGAAACCTACTCCGGCGCGGGTATTGAATTGCAAACCAATGCCGTCGTCACCGCCCACAGCGGCAGCAACTACGTCGAGCTGGACTCTCACAGCAATGGTGGTGGCTCTACCAACAGCGTCATGTACCAGACCCTCACCGACCTGATCATTGGCAACTTCTACGATTTGAGCTTCTGGTACCGCCCGCGCACCAACAACGGCAGCAACGACAATGGCATCGACGTCCTCTGGACCGGCGATACCAGTAACTTCCTGTCGCCACTGAGCATCGCCAACCAGGTATCGTCCGACTACAACGACTGGGTTGAGTACACGGCCATCCTGGAAGCCACCAACGCCACTATGTACCTGGGCTTTGCCGCTACCGGTCTCGACAACACTCTGGGCGGTTTCATTGACACAGTATCACTGACCGACAGGCCCGTCCCCACGCCGGGCAGCTCCGCCCTGCTCGGCCTCGGCCTGGTGGGCCTGTACTTCGCCCGCCGCCGCAAGCAACACTGATTGCAGCCACTGCCGGGGCGGCGACTGCCGCCCCACTATTTTCCCCTCCCCCGCCCTCCCGGCAAATCCCGCAGAATCTCCCGGCAGTCCACCGCAAGCGAGATACGGCGAGGGTGTTCATTGTTAGCGCGTCCTTGCGAATAAATCTCCCTGATTGCGCGTCCTTGCGAAACAATATCCATTACGAACAATCGTATTTCAGCGCGGCAAAATTATCTGTACGCTAGCAAACATAAAGAATCTATCGCTGTATTACGCTCATTGGGTACTTCCCGCTAAACAGATCGCTTCGGAGGTCCAGCGGCGCTTTCTCCCCCATCGCAAATTGATTGTCTTGCCCCTTGGGGCGCGGGGCTACTGTCGCCACCGAAATCAAAGCTGTGAGGCCTCCCAAGGGCATCTGTGATGGTGACAAGATCGCTGAGCAATTCTATTGGTTCGTCATCGTCGCCATGCTGTATACAATTTGCTCGAACAAAGCCTGACATTGTAGCCAAAACCTGAGCGCGAAACGGCGGGCCAAGTGCTTGCTGCTATGCCAGGTGGACTTCCGCAGTTCACGCTTGCCATTGGAGTGTGCTTGAAGATGACGGGAGATGTAGACACGGGCGATCCCGGTGGACGTACAGCTCCACCAGGGCCAGCAATGGCCCTGAAAGCGCGAGAATCGCGCTATGCGGGACTTTCAGAGTAAAGATGGTGCCGAAGGCGGGACTTTATAATGAGCCCTATCTATTTGATTTTAGTATTTTTTAGTAATTCTAAAATTAATGTTACTCAGGATGTTACTCAGGTTTGGAAACATACCCCCAAGCATCTTCTCTCACTCACGACAGCCGCCTTCAATCGTCCATCCTGTCATATTTTGATGTACGTCACCTCAAATGCCTTACAAGGCCGGCATTGCTGCAGCCGGTTGGCAAAGGTAAAGGCATCATTCATCTCATATCGCTGAAAAATGTCGAGGCCGCGATCCAGGGCGATTTTCCAGCCGTGGTCAGTCATGATGTGGCGAGCATGAATCGTTCCGGTATCGTCAAACTCCCAGGTGAAATTCACTCCCACCGGGCCTGCGGACACCTTGATCCTCTCAAAGTTATCCCGCTGCTGCTCGCCCTTGAAGTCGTCTTCAGTCGTCACCAGGTGAACGGATACCTCCTCATCCGGGGCTTTGTGCTTGACAATTGTTTCCAGCAATTCCATGAAGTTGCGCACTTGATAGAACAGACGGATGTACGGATCGGTGACGGTGATCGTGCTCGCCCCAGCAAGATAGCGGCCGAACAACGTATCGAAGGACGGGCCTTTCTGGTTCTCTTGGAAGGTAAGATGCTTTTCCCCTAGTACGGCTGTTTTCGGGGTCGGCTCGGACTGATCGGGGGTTTGGCCTGATTTCACCGCTTCACTTGTGTCATCTACCCCACCTTCAGCGAGTGTTCGGTGGTAGTAGCTCGGATACTCCTCTTCTTCGAGGGTAGTGACATCCCGCATTTCACCGTCTTCTGCCTGGTAAGCAAAGCGGACTTTCCCATAGGTCTGATCGATCCGCATCAGTTGGTCCTTTACACGCTTCCTGCCCTCAATGGAGAACCGCAGGACCTCTTCGATCTCTTCGGGAGTAGCTTCACCGTGCGGGAATAGAATTTTCATCAGCCCGCTAAAGGTCTTGTTGATGCCATCACGGTCGCGAGTTGATATATCACTGGAAAGCGCAAACAGTTCGCCGTAACGGTCAGAAAAATCCTGGTTCCGCAGGGACCGAAGTACCTCGGCGAGGTAGTCGACAACGAAGCCGAACCCCTCGGAGAACATCTCGCTGCGGAGGTTCTCCATCTCCCAGCCAGGCACAAACCAGTGGAGACGATCGAGTATCGCCTGGCCATCGGTATTTCGATAGGTTTCGGGCAGATCCATGAACAAGCCATCGTGCTTGAGCATATAGGGCACGTTGTGGGATGTATTGCCGATATAGACCATCGAGGCTTCAGCACCCTGGGGGCCGGTCCCGCGGTTAAAGGATTTATTGGCCATGTAGTTCTTGAGTGTGTCGATCAGTTTTATGTCCGGCTTTTTATTACTGCCGGCAAATTCGTCCATGGCTACTACATCCCAATACCCCACAAGGCCAATCTTTCCCGTGGTGTTATTGATGAACAGCTTGGCCAAAGTGGCCTCCCCCCCCGAAACGAGCGTCGCATGGGGAGAGAACTCAGAGAATATATGGGATTTGCCCGTGCCCTTCGGACCGAGCTCGATCAGGTTATAGTTCCTCTCGCAGAAGGGAATTAAACGAACGAGCTGGATCAATTTGCTACGGCGGCCGAAAATTTCAGGATTCAGGCCGATGCTTTGGAGCAGTACATCTATCCATTCCTCGGTGGTGAACTGCCTTCTAGCCTCGACGTAGCTGTCGTAGTCGAAATGAGAGAGCTGGATGGGCTTTAGCGAAGACAGTATCCAGGGAATTGAGTCAGCCTCCTCGCTAAAGGAATACTCCAGGTCACAAATACACCAGACGCCACCCACAAGAAGCTTCGGGTGCTTCTTGACCGTACCTGAATCAACCAGCACCTTTTTGATGCCAAGATTCTCAAAGCTGGCCTCGTAAGCATCGATCTTGTCATTCAGATCGACAGCGATTTTGTCGATAACCTTGTACCGGCCCTTTTCCTTGATGTTGGAACGAACCAGCGCAGCTTCGTTGCGGTGAACGTAATGTTTGGCAAGGATCTCTTTAACCGTCTCGATGCCAGTCTGGATGGTCGACTCATCACTGGTCGCGCAGTACTGACCCAAGAGGTACTCGAGCACGTAGGAGGGGACAATGGCATTGCCCTTCACCGTTTTGACGAGATCCTTCCGAACTACCAGCCCTGGAAAATTCTCATTAATCTTTGTATCTAACGGAGTCACAACGTGTCCTCTACGAAATTGAGCTCAGAAAGGCAGACCCAGGAGCCAGCCAATAACCGATATTGGGTTAACTGGATTAAGCGATTCTTCAAAAAGCGTATTCCCCACGGCTTCCTCGAGTGCAGCTTCCTCTATCCCTGAATCAATCACCGCATCATTGTTCATGCTAGCACTTACCTCTGAGGTCACCACAAAGCCAACGTCCGGATTTTCCTCGATGGCGGCAGCTACATAACTGGCACTCTCTGTTGCCTTGAGCTGCAACTCCCCGATCACTTCGCCATCCTCAAATATGGCTATATCTGAGACTGGGTGGTTGGTCGGTTCAAATATTTCAGCCTCGACCCCCTGCATTGCCAAATCATCCAGATACTCCTGCTCGAATAAAATACCCTTTATATGATTGACATGCCCCATTACAGACACATCATCTATTGCGGAAAAGTAATCAATAATTTCTACAGGCGATGCAGTTTCAAACTCCTCGTAGCCCCGACGCACGGCGTCAAAGACCTCCGCCTCAGCAATCACTAGTCAATTGCTCCGTGTGTTGCTAACAGGTCTTCGATCTCGCTGTAGTCGAACATCCGTGCTAACCGGCGAGGACTAATACCCTTTGAATTTTTCAGGTTCAAATCCGCACCGGCAGCAACCAGCACTTGTACGGCTTCTAAATGCCCGTTACCTGCAGCACCCAAGAGGGCCGTGTAATGATTTTTTACATGGTGGTTGATCGCCGCTCCCTTATCGAGAAGAGACTTACAGAGCTCAGAGTGCCCAAAACTGGCGGCTTGTATGAACGGTGTTAACCCATTCTCGTCGCTGATATTGACTTCCGCCCCCTTCGCCAGCAAAAGCTCAGCGATACTATAGTGCTTGCTGCTCAGTGCTACCGACAGGGCGGGGCTTCCCTTGGCAGACCGGGCATTTGCATCCCCGCCATGCTCCAGCAAAAGATTAACGATTGCGAGATCACCCCGTCGAATGACAGACAGCAGCAGCGGATCGCCGTCAGTAGCAATGATATTGACGCTGACACCCTCTTCCACCAACGTCTGCACAACATCGTAGTGACCCCGCTCGTAGGCCGATACCAGCGCCGCTTCTCTATACTTCTCACCAAAGCGCGCCCCCTTCTCAATCAGCAGGTTCACAATCTCGGTACGACTTTTGAAGTAAGCACCGACCATGGCATTCCAGCCATCATTATTGCAGATGTGAATATCAGCCCCATGATCAATGAGGAAAGCGACTATTTTCTGATAACCCTTGACCGATGCCCATATCAAAGGTGTCCAGCCGCGCGCATTGCGAATATTTACCTCAGCTCCGCTACAAATCATCCGGTGAGCCAGGTCGAAGCACTCGCTCTCCAGGGCGACAAATAGCGCGCTGCTGCCCTCCTCGCTACGAAGGTTGGGATTTGCTCCCTTCTCAATGAGCTCAGCGGCAATATCCAGATAGCCTAACTTGATTGCCTGACGCAAAGATTCGCCGGTCTCTGCGTTTGGGTCGAAATATCCATCCATCATCAAAGTACAAGCGATGGCCTTAAAACCGGATTCCAAGGCCAATCTAAACAGGGGACCGCTAAGCTCGGCGGGATCAACACAGGTCTCTGCCTCACCACTCAATATCGTGGTGACTGCTGAGAGATCTCCAGTTTGAACCGCGGCGTTCAATGCTTTCACCAGATGTCTCCCTATTCCTTCAGAAATCAAAGTCACTGGTGAATGAACGCCGCATCACATAGCGCAGCGACTTGTACTCCTTATAATGAGAGGTTCCGGCATGCTTTTCGTCCAACCGAAGGATGACCTCTTGACCGTTAGCCTCATCGGCTTTTCGGGTCAGCACGAACCGGATCTGCAGCTCCCGCTCCCGGGGATTGTCTGAACTCAAGTCGAAGCTAAGGTCATGGCTGTCTGAGATCAGTTCGCCGGCTGTGGTGTAAATACCAGCCCTCAGCACGCGAGCCTGGATTTTGTCCGTCACCGGGGCAGCCTGGTACAGGGTCACCGCCAACTGCCCGGAAGTTATCACCGAACTGGATCCACGCAGGATGTCTACTTCGACGGCGGCAACATCGCTCTGGCGCTTCTTGTTGATCTTGAGGACCGGCACAACGACTTCCTGTAATGTCGCCCCTCCATGTACAAAACGACTACCAGAGCCCTTCAGGCGCAAGCGATTGATTGACTTGGGGATCTGCACCTCCACCTCCCCTCCAAGGCCAAGCTGATCGGAGGTGAATTTGCGCAGGCTGGATGTCTCTACGAGTTCCTTACCCAGTACGAATCGACGATCCCGGTAGAAAACAACGTCACCCCTGGCCTCTACATCAGCAAAATCGCTCTCTTCCAGTGTGCGGTCCTGATAAATAAATCCATGATCAGCAGTGACCAGAATATTGCTTGCGTTCGCTGCTGTGAGTTTCTTTACCAATCTGACTATATCGTCCAGGGTGCTCTCCGCGGCTTCGAAGGCCTGTCCTTCCGAGTGCATCTTGTCACCGGTATGATCGATGCGATTATGGTAGATATAGATAACATCGTTGCTTTTCAACAAGTCGCGACTCCCGTCGCGATCAAGTTGCATGAAGGTTTCCGCGGTAACTGCTGCCCCCCTTCCCTGAAGTGCGGACTGCAGGATCTTCGTACGGTTAGCGGTACCCTGGGAGCTTTGCCCATCTACCAGCACAGTGCCGGTTTCATTGTCAGCAATCACCAACTCCACGCCGGGTAACAGTGCCGCCATGCCAATCTGGGTATAACTCGGCAACATCGAAAGCACCGGCTCCAGTTCCGCGCTGTAACGATCCTCCTGGCGGATCAGGCCTAACAACTCTTCACCAATCTCATAGCGCATGGCATCGGAAATGATTACGCATACCTTGTTGTCTTTGCGCAGGAAAGGCCTTACCCAGTGCTCGAAGAATTCACTTTGCTTTCGTACGGGGAAGGCTTCCCATTCTGATGCCGAATCCACGAAAGTCTGGAAGCAATCGCCCAGTTTCAGCAGGAAGTTGTTGGTGTAGAGATTTTCGATCTGGTCGGTCAGGCTGCCCATCAAAGACGCCTGGCCCGACATGCGCACATGGTAGGTGAACTTGCGGTAGAGCTGATCGAGCTTATACCAAAAGCGGCTATAGCGCTGAATACCTTCAGCTAGGCTGTCCATGCTGAGCTTGGCTTCTCCCAGGACGAGCGTGAACTGGGCGGCGTAATCGAGCGCCTCGTACAAATGCTGGAATTCGCGATACCAGTGGCCTTGCCGCCGCTGGCGGACCCAGATTGCCACATCACCGCTAGAGGCCGTACGGGCCGCCACCGCTCGCACCAGGTCGCTGATGATCTTCTGGTCGATCAGGAGGAAATAATCGAGTTCGATCAACTCACGGAAATCCCGCTTGGCCAGATCCTGCTCTATTCCGAGCACCTCGGCACATTCCGCCGAGAGGGTCTCGAAACTACTTTCGAACTGACGACTGTCCTTCCAACGCTTGAGAAATACCAGGGCGTCACCGGTCAAATTCACCTGACTGTCGCCACCCGCTCCGCCTACGGTCATTGCATAGCAGGACTTGAAGAGCTCAACGGCGAAATCACGGATGCCAGGCTCGGTGGACCTGTAGCCATAGCAGCGGGTCATCTGCTCCCAGAGGAAACCGTCCAGACTGCACCGCCCGGCCAGCCTGATTTTCTCATCTCGATCATCTGCTAGGTCCTGCAGTAGACTTTCCACTACCGCATCCATGCGCGGCTCACTTCCGGTGCATACTGCCAGCATTTTCAGGCGAATCTGTCCGGCGGTGTCATCCGCCCTCAGCAGTTTCTTGAGGGCATCCTTGCGTTTGTTCGCCTGAAAGAATTCCGTATGGCCTTGCACGACATCGGTGAACTCCAGGCCGAGCTCCAGTTCCGATAACCAGATGGCTACCTGATCGGTGCGGAACTCGCCCTGGGCCAGCTGTACGTCCAGCAACCAGTTATCCAGATCCGCAGGCTGAGGCCCTTCGCGGTAGAGCAAGAACTTCTTCTCAGGCTCTTCACGCAGAAGCTTGTATTTAATGCCGTATTCGTTATTCGCAAGCTCCAGCTTCGCAACGTCAGGCAATGCCAGTCTCTCGAACTCATCCCGCAATTCCCGCTTGGCGTCATACCAAAAAACGATACGGTGACGGGCAAAGAGGTTACTTAACGCCCGGGAAATTCTATTTTCTTCACTCATTACCTGGAGATCTCAATTGTCACGTGCTCCGATGTCTGGGGATGTCGGCTCTTACAATTTCACAGAGGCAAGGTTTTACGCTCATAGCTCATACAAGAAATAAAGCCATCAGGAACAGGCTTAAACGGGCCACTTGGCGACCTGTGTGGCGATTGAAATCGTCTAAGTTGCTTAATGTCGATCTCCCCAACGACAAAGTAGTCGAGAATACCCCCTTTAATACGCACAAGGTCCCTCATCCACGATTTCTTATAGGGTGCCCGTATACGGCTGTCACCGTACTGGCGGTGGTTACACTGCAGAATGTAGGCATGTACATCCAGCGCAGCCGACTCCACAAGGGCATTAAAGGAGTCTGTGTCTGGATTCCATTCCGGCACAAATAGCGCATCTACCTTCCCGCGGATAGCTGATCGATAGCTGATATTCGTCAGCTCACTACAAACCAGAATGGAAAAGAAAAATCCGCCATGCTGGATAATGGGCGGATTGCCCCCTGGCCAAGGGACAGCTGGTCGCATGGTCACGCCGCCTATACGCTTGAGCTCGGTTTCTTCATGAAACGCCGGCGTCTGTTTATCCTGCATATAAACCAGATGAGAAGGGAACCCAAAGCCATTGTGAGTCAAAGCGGACCAGACCTGGTTGCGGACGGTTTTCCTCCGGGCATGGATATACTCTATCCCTGCTATCAGCGATATTCTCCGGCTGGACAGTTTATGGGCAAGACGCATAAACCAGACAGGAGGGAGAGACACCTCAGGCATCAACAGGTAATCGATGGACTTATGCTCCTCAATGACGTTTTCAACCAATGTCATGAGTCGCTGGTATCGACCTGTGTCGGGATCCGGACGCCGTGTTATCGAAGCTATCCAGCTGCCCTCCTCAGTCAGAAAGTTTGCGAGCGCGATTCTGACTTTTTCCTTGTCTCCGCCATCCTCTATTTCCAATACACCTTTATTGTTCACTACTGCCAACTTATCCGTTACGGAAAATCCACGCTGCGCGAGTATGGCACTACTTAATACCTGCTGATTGGCCTTTGAAAACGGTGCGTCGGCAATGAGATACAACTCGATAAGCGTAAACGGCCTGGTCGCAAACACCAGTCCGTAAGGAATCCCCGAATTCCCTGCCCAACCTGACCACTGTGCGAGCACCTCCAACCCTTCATGTATACTTTCGTCAACGAGCGTCAAAGGTTTAGAGACGTAGGTAACAGCCTTTTTGGCTACTGTCTTTATGTGCTTTATAAGCTCCGCGGGAAGACCAAGGTATCGGAAGGGCTTGTAGGCCAGGTCATGGACAAAGTATCTTTCATTTTCCATGCGAATCTTACTAATCGAAAGCCTCGCGATTGATGACAACAACCGACGATCTCCCGAGTTAACATTCTTTTTTGCAAAGTGTTGATTCCAAACTCGCAGCTGCTGCCTGGAGAGCTGCGCTGGGAATGCTGAAAAAATGCACTCTTGAAGCATTGATTCCAGGTAATCAGCCCACTTGTCCAGTACCTCCCGCTTCATATTCATCGGTGGACTGGTCGCCTTCAGGCCAATGCCACAATATTGACTCACGTCTTCCACTAGCTTATTTAGCGCACGAATCAGCTTATCGAGGTGCTCGAAATCAGCGCATGCAGTAGCCAGTCGAATAATGCGGGGATAGTAGCCGGCCATGTCAAAAAAGCGATGAGGAACCATGACCTGGTCAAGAAATGCATCAAATAGGGCGTGCCTCTGCTCTGCCCATACATTCGCAGGCAAATCACGCTCGTACGCCTCAAAATCTCTGAGTTTAATAGCGAATGCGGCCTTTCTTGTCGTTACCGAGTCAGTGTTCTGCAGACTATTGGCCCGCTCTCCATCCTGGGTTAACGCTTCTACAATTTCTGTCGTCACCTTCTCGGCTGAATCGGGCAAATTCGGCAGACTCCGCCACTCACTCGCCCGCTCCCCAATCTGGCGCTCGATGGATTGAAGCATGCTCAAGCCAGTTCGCCCTTCCACGATAAACAGTCGTGTCTTCTCACCAGAAAAAGTGATCGAACTACCATTGAGATAGTGCGGAGCAAATCGGACAGCCCCACCCAGATCAGGTTCTTCGGACTTCAGTTGGTTGTTTGACCTGTCTATCAACCACTTCCAGACTTCCGCCGTGGTAGCAAAACCCTTATGGTTTTCAATGACCAACAAGATGTCATCCACGTAGCGACCGTAGTATAGCGGCACAACCTCCTTTTCCATGATCTGGTCCAGCGCAATCAGTGCAATGTTTGCCACAATCGCAGATGCGGGGAGGCCGACTGGGAGTCCTGTGTCCAGGGGGGTGTGCTCTGTCCATTTCGTTAGGGATTCTATGAATAACCGATGCAGCCGGGTTTCCAGAGGAGTTAATTTAACACCGGCCAACTTGATGAATTGTTCGCCCAGCATGAAAGTCGGATTCAGACAGTGGTAGAAGGACGCAATGTCAGCACTTACCGCTACAATGCGCTTTTTGCTCTCCAAAGCGGATCGCATAGCTTTGAGCCCATTATCACGCCAGTCGCGGTAAGGCTTCAGGTAAGGCTGGAACGACCCTAGAGACAGCTTGTTGTATGTTTTATCCGTTTGCCGGCGTACCCGGTTACCGTAGGCGACGTCGGACAGCTGCACATCAAACTTTTCCCCAACATGAATAATCCAAAGCGCCGAAAGGACATGAAAATCGACTGAGTTCCGGGCCATGACCCGGAATGTAGCGACTGCGCCCGGTGAAACTGACTTTTGCTTCAGATAATTCCCCCACTGTTGGTGAGGGGAAGAAAATACAGCGTCACCTGCACGGCTAGCTTCCGCTTGCCAATCCAGCTTCGCGGGAGCCGGAATCCAACCGCCTAGAAACTGTTCATCGTCGATCCAATCTTCACTCTCGCCATTGATTCGATCGAGCAGAGAAGACAGATTTTCCTCGAGGTTCTCCTCATAGACGACCAGCTCGGACAACGAGGGATGCGTGGTATAAAACAGATCCACTTTGGCTTTCCGATATGCCATACCAAGATCTTTGAGATTGAATCGTCCAGCCACAGTATCCATAACGTCCCTTACTTATTCCGTAACGTGCCGCCGTCATCCGCTTCCAGGCCGGATGTCGTCAGTCATCCTTCCTCTTCAGACCCGGGATAGTTTTCAGCGCAGCTCCCAATTTCGGGTAGTTAACCTTTACGCCATCGTCGAGGTCGATCTCCACCTGCTCGGTGGCCAGCGGGTAAAGCACCTCGCGCTCGTACTCTTCCATCTCGGCGATCATACTGGTGATCTTCTCGATCTCCTTCAGGGCCTTGGTCCTCTCGCCCTGACTACTACTGGCGCTGATGCTGACTGCTTCCAAATGGTTCTTGTGGGAGGTGAGCTTGGTGCGGAACTCGCGCAGGTAGTCGTTGAGCACCACGCTGACCGTATCCGGACGATAGCGGTGCATGTAGATCAGCGCGTTGAAGCTTCCCTTCGGGCTGGAGAACAGCCAGTAGATGGGGCGCTTCTTGTAGCGCTTCACATGGTCGGTGTAGAACTCGCCGAGGAAATAGTCGCGGATGCCGTAGTTGCGCTTGCCCTTGGTGTTCAGAGCCTTTTCGACGAACTGGAGATTTTCCTCGTAGTGCTCATCGCCAAAAGCTACACGTAGGAACTTGCGGAAGCGCTCCGCGATGTCGTCGGTGAACCAATCTCCGTCGAGCATGGGGATGACGTTGTCGTCATCGGCCGGCAGGCTGGGCTCCGGAACCCGCTTCAGGTAGTCCTCGATGGTCTCGCCCTGGTTAGCGAGGATCAGCCCTGGTTTGTCCAGTGCGTAGCGGCCAAACATGCAGCCCACAGCGTAGGAGACAAGCTCGCGCATGGTGTCGGCCAGCAGCAGCGCCTCGAGCTCGTCCTCGCTTTTGTCGCTTCCGTAGCGGTAGTGCGGGTTGCAGGTCAGGGTGATTTGGTTGAGCGGAACCTCGGGCGTCAGTTCATCCTGCAGACCGTAGGCGTCGATGAAGATGCGATTGCTCTCTTCTTCCAATCGTTGCATTTCCAGCGTCATCTCCCGCCAGTGGGCGCGGAGCTTTTGGAAGGCGGCCTTTAGGGATGGCTGGCGGTAGTCGGCATTCAGCAGCGGCAGGCCGGTGAAGTCCCAGGAGGTTTCAAAGGAGTCCCAGTCAGACGTTGCGAGATCCACCAGTACGTGCGCATATTTATCCGCGTTCTGAAATGACGGCAAAGCTGCAGGTATCGAGTTGAAATTCTTAATTCCAAACCCTACTGATGGATTAAGGGCATTAGCGATGTGTGTAACGAATTTCCCGTTGCAGAGCATCAAAATCTGATGAAGTTTTGCTCCGGGCACCTCATACGAACACATTCCTTTGATGTTTGAAGTAAATCCATTGGGAAACATTCTAAAGGACAGTGGCCCTGTCCCAATTTCGGACCATGAAACGAAGGGCCTGAAATAATAGCCTTCGTCATGGACAACAAAATTTGGATTTCCTTTTAGATATGGATATTTTCTAATGACCGTTTCTTTGATCCGCGCTCCTCGGCTTTCCCAGTCTACAAGGAGCTCGTAATTTCCAGCCCACTTTCTAAATCCTCCACCTTTATTATGAGGGAACCAGCGCTTTCTGGATTCTGCAGCTTCCTCGTCTGTGCGTGCATCGAGACAATATCTGCAAGTGCTCACCTCCCAAAAATAGCGTAGGAATCTATCGTTATCTGAGGTTAGGAGACCAACCCTAGCGTTCGTTACTTCGCCAAGTGGAGGGTGAGATTCAAACATGCTAAGGGTCTTACTGCCCAACCAATACGCAATTGGCTCACCCGGAATCTTCTTAAAATCAGAGATCGAAGCGCGGTAGAACCAACCACAATGGGGATTCTTGATAGCCTTGAGTAACAAATGTCTCTTCTCGCATTCGGAGGCCCCATCAATCAAACGCAAGAAAACACCCCGATGAGCCGGGTTGCTTGTATTCTCTAATACAAAGGCCGCTGTTGAGACAACTTCACCCCCTATACTATCGAATGCCCGGGCACCAAGATGAGCCATCGAAAGTAAAGTGCTTTGTCCTAGAACTTGCTTTCTAAGAGACTCAAATGAAGCCAAGAACATCCAGTTTTGCATAGTGATCATTGCAATAGCGCCATGCCGCAGAGCAAGCTCCATGTTGCGTTCTATGAACATCGCAAAAAGATCAGATTTGCTGTTCGGGCAATTATTCTTTGCCCAAGCGCTCAACCTCCCATTCATTCCTTTGCCGCCCATATAAGGAGGATTAGCAATCACCACATGGTATTTGGGACTCAGGTAATCGGCCTGCTGTAGGGCTTGTAAAACCTTTTGGTGGGTCATGCTGATAAACAGCTGCCCGGAGACATTCTTTGTCTCCAGAATCCTGAGCATACCGTCCACATCGGTGACGTCGGGGCGGATCAGGGAGCCGAAATTGTCGGCCTCTTCGAACTGGCGCAGGGTGGTTTGCAGCGGTGCGGTGAGCAGGTCGCGCCCGACAAAGTCCATGTAGTCCTTCAACTCATTGCCGTCAAAGTGGACATTCTCCAGCACGCAGATGTTCGGCTTAATGCCCTTGTTGAAAAACCGCCGCTGTTTGGCGCGAGCCTTCATGGTCAGGGCAAAGGCGGCGAGCTCCCCAGCGCGTTCGTCGATCTCGATGCCGTAGAGGTTGTTCGTGAGGATCTTCTCCGGAATCTCGGCGGGATCAACGCCTTCCTCCTCGTAGATGGCGTAGAGCAGGTCAAAGGCATAGGTGAGCATGTGACCGGAGCCGCAGGCCGGATCGCAAATCTTGATCTCTTCCGGCTTGCTGATATGTAGGAAGTCCGTCTCGGCTTGTTCGGGCTTGATGTAGTAGTCCATCTTCTCGACCAGCTTCGAGCCGGGACGATTGAGCAGCCACAGGCGGCCGAGGGAGTTTTCCACCAGATAGCGGACGATCCAGTGCGGGGTAAAGAGTTGGGTGGCGGCAGGAATGTTCTCGGGCGTGATCTTCTTGTTCTTCTTCAGGCCGTCAAACACCTCGTCCTTCTTCTCGGAGATGTAGAACTGGTAGAGCCAGCCGATCACCTCGACGTCCTCGCAGGCATCCGGCGTCATCGCCTCGCGGGTATAGGCGAGGATGGAGTTGCCCGAGAGCAGGTCGTCTGGCATCAGCAGTTCGGTGTAGTCATCGATCCGCTGGAACAGGAACGGCATGGCGCGGTGAAAGAAGTTACAGGCGGCCACCACCAGCAGGCGGTAGGCCTCGCCCTGCGGGTCACGGCTAGGGGCCTTGCCGTCTAGCAGGGCGAATATCTGTTGCCGAACCGTGTCATGGGCCATCTCTTCGTCGATATGCCCCATCTTGGCCTCGGCCAGCATCTCGGGCTGGGACTGGCCCTCGGCGGGCGACACCACGCCGATGCGTGTATAGCGGTTTACATCCATAAAGCGCAGAGCACAGAAACGATTGAACCAGATATAGGCCACTCGCTCGATGACCTGCTCTCTACCGGAGTCCTGTATTGCTTTCTCAAGTTTAGCGATGGCCTGGGGATGTTCACGCCGTGCTGCACTGCTTTCAACTAGCACCAGTTCCAGCTTGGCAGAGACCTGATCGATCAGCGTGCGGCGAGCGAACTGGGCAAATTTTTTGAGCTTGGCTGTTTCCATAGCTGGACGGTTCCTACAGCAATTCTTCTTGTGTGGTCGTGATCCACTGGTAGCGGACGGGCCTTTTCAGCTTCTCTATTTTGCTTTGCTCTTCTGCCTGCTTAAGCCAGGCATTGAGCTGGGTTTTGTACAATTGGGTCAGCTCCAGTAACTCATCCACAGTTTTTGGAGACTGGGTGGCCTCACTCGCCAGAATCAACAGAAAATGCTCGTAAAGCGATATTTGCGATACATCCGCAGTCGCCACAGAATCAACCCTGTCCCCTGTACTTCTATCAAGGCCGGATGCATCTGTATCATCTGTAATATTCCCTCTCTCCTGTTCAACACTCTGGGAGTCCAGCGACGGTCCTGTTTTTGACTGGCCTGTAACCGACTCCACCCCCAGTGCTGGTGCAGGCAGGTTTTCTTCTGCTTTCCCCACCTCCGGTGTCGGTTCCATTACGTGCGACTGACTGAACATGTCACTGCCGACGCCATTGGAGACAAGGGAAGCATCGCCGGCGAGGGCTTTAAAATCGACTGCTTCAATATCGGCAGACAGTAGCTTGGCTCCTTTTTCAACCAATGCAGCGTTGCCTGCGCCTGGGTCGTCTGTCTGTTTAACCCACACCGGCACCCACTGTTGTCGGATATTCTCCAGCACGCCCTCCCAGGTACCTCCTTTGGTTCCGGAGTGCACGGCAATGGCGGCATCGGAAAGGCAGTAAATGTACTTGTTCCGCTGCATGGCGTTGCCAGCGTTGAAGCCCGCCTCCGGATGAAAGGGTGAAATCAAAACAAGATTGTTAGCCAGCAGGTGCTTACGGTATTTCCCAGAGGTAGACGCTCGAAGCAGTTCATTGGCAAGAATACCAACGGCTGTCCCTTCAGCATCAAGGGCGCCCAGCATGGCCGCCTCATCCACCCCCTTGGCTCCTCCAGATACAATGGACAAGCCTTCTCCAGCGGCCTTGGACCCCAACTGTTTGCTGTAGAGCAACTCGGCCTCGGATGTCTTGCGCGAACCAACTGCCGCTATTCCACCCTGGTTGAGCAGCTTACGATTCCCACAACCGAAAAACAGAGGCGGAGCCATATTACCCAGACGGGTTTTCAGCTTTCTGGGGTAGTCGGCATCAGCCCTTGTGACTATCCAGAGACCGGCTCTGCTCCATTTTTCTACGGCGAGCGCTAGCGCCGAACCACGGTTCAGCAGCGCCTCAATACGCTCCAGTGTGATCTTGTCATCTGACCAACCATCCAGACTTTGAACCAGGCTACCGCTAAGCAGATCTTCCGGTTTCAGCTTCTTGCTGTTCAGCCATAGCGCAAAGCGACCCCACTCCTTGTTGGACAGTGGTTTCACGCCCGTAGACGAGGCTTTGGAGAAATACGCTGTTAGCAGCAGAACAGCCTGTGTGTGAGCGGTAAGCATCTGCTAATCCCCTGTCGCCGACGAGGCCAGTGCGACAGGATAGACCTCCCCGCCAGATTGCTGCCGGAGCAAGGCAGCCAGTACCGTGACTGTCCAACCGGAATCTATCACATCATCAACCAACAATACCGGCCCCTCTGGTATGCCTTCCTCAATCGAGAATACCCCATCCAGATTTCGGCACTGGTGAAAACGGTTGTTCTGGAACTTTTGCGGCCGATTGTCCAGTACCTTGGTGATAACCGGACAAAACGGCAGGCCCAGTTTCTCCGCAAGTCTTTGAGCAAAGTGTGGCACCAGGTCTGGATGATTCAGCGACGGTACACAGGTGACCCACAGCGGCTCGGGGGTGGGCCGCCAGCGAAGGCTGATCATCTCCGCCGTGGCCTCTACGAGTTCATCCCGGAAGAAGCCATTGTGCTTGTCCTCCTCCACCATCCCCCCCCAGCCAGCGTCAGCCCAACGGCTAAGAATTCTGCCTTCGGATGCCCGAAGCTCAGGGGGGAGGTTGCCCCTGAAGCCGTACTGGGGGAAAGCGCCGGCAGCCACTTGAATCCTGGGTTTAAAAATCAGCTCGGACTGCTTGATAAACTGCGCTGCAGTGATCACCCGGGTGCGATCAACGCTCTCGGGGAAGATTGGTTCATCAAGACAATTGGCACATTTACCGCATGGTTGGGAGTGGGGGTCATCAAGCGCATTACGGAGATACTCCATGAGGCAACCCTCTGTGTCGATGTACTCCCCAATCTCGCGCCATTCGACTTCCCGCTGGGCCGTAAGACGGGCGATTTTGTCGTGATCCAGCTGATAGGGCACAGCGGTCCTCACCCAATTCGAGCCATCCTTGTAGATGGGCGCCGGACTCTCGACACTCAGGAACTTGAGCACTTTTTCGATCTGGCCCTGACGCAAGTTGAGCAACTCCTGGAGTTTTGGTACAGAAAAACCATCAGAATCCTCCAGCGTTGCCAACAGCAGATTGACCTGCTTCTCACTCGGGAACGCCGAGCGACGGAAGAAGTCATGAATTTGCTCGTCTTCAGTACCAGAGAGCAGAACCCCAAAAGACTGGTCGATGCCCCTGCCTGCCCGCCCCACCTGCTGGTAATAAGCGACGATAGAGCCCGGCGCCTGGTAGTGAAATACATAGGTAAGATCGGGTTTGTCGTAACCCATTCCAAGCGCAGGGGTCGCCACCAGCACCTTCAGTCGGTTATTAAGCAACAAGTCTTCGAGGTGCTCACGGTATTCGTTGGTATCGTTAAAATTCTCATCCTCAATACCGCTGTAATAGGCCTGGGCGTCAATACCCTGACTGACGAGCCACTCCTTCACCTGTTCTGCATCGCGCTTGGTGAGAACATAAACGATGCCAGCACCGTTCAGCGTCGGAATGGTCTGGGCTAGCCACGCCAGACGGCTTGCCTGATCGGGCAATGTGGTGGTTTGCAGGGCCAGGCTTTCTCGCACCAGGGGACCACGCATCACCTCAATATCACCCAGTTGATCAACTACGTCCTGGATTACCCGGTCGTTTGCAGTCGCCGTCGTACCCAGTACTGGCATGTTCGGCGGCATCTGGCGCAGAATATTGAGTAATCGGCGATAGTCCGGCCGGAAATCGTGGCCCCAATCAGAAATACAGTGGGCTTCATCCACGACCAACAAGCCGATTCGCTCCGCAATAGGTTCTAATACCTCCTCTGCGAAACGCTCGTTAGCCAGTCGCTCTGGCGAGATCAACAGGCAATCGATCTGATCGCTCAGCACTTTCCGGGTAAGTTCAGCATTCTGTTTGCTGTTGGTGGAATTCATGGTAATGGCGCGGATACCCAATCGCTCTGCCGCCTCAATCTGGTTCCGCATTAATGCCAGCAGGGGGGAAATGATGATCGTGGGGCCAAAACCCTTATCACGCAGCAGCCGGGTGGCTATAAAATAGACAGAACTTTTCCCCCAACCGGTCCGCTGGACTACCAGGAGCTTCTTCCGCTGATTTACCAGGGCATCAATGGCTTCCCATTGACCATCTCTGAATTGAGCCGCCGGGCTTCTCAGCGCCTGCTGTAAAAGACGTTCAGCATCCTGTTTGCTCATACTTGTATGCGCTTTCCCTGGGCCAGTTCGTTTAACAATTGTTGTCTTAGTACTTTAAGGTAATTGTCGAGATCTTCTTCACTCGCCAGCCAGGCCTTGTCGTAGGGGACACGAATTTTGCGGGCCTGGACATATTCAAGGATCGGCTCATCAACTTCAGGAGGACGGTCATCCGATGGCTGCGACCCTGGAGTCTCTTTTGGCTTTGGGCTAGCCAACTCAACCATTTTTGCCAGGACCTTCTGATACCCCGTATCCTCGAAGTACCGCAACCTGTCGTTCACAACGGCTATCAGGTGTTGCCGGGCTATATCTTCGGCAAGATCGCGGTAGGGCTTATCGACCTCTTCCCTCCTGACTTCAGGCAGGGCCTTATACTCATCCATGCTCTGCATACGGGACTGCATGCTTTGCAGCACCTGGAGTGCATCGGAACGCGCCTTCTGTATCGCGTCATCGAGGCGCGCCTTTGCCGCGTCGAGGTCGCTTTTCAGCAACTGAATCTGGTTACCTTTGAAGCAAGCGGGATCACTCAGAGCCGAACGAATTCGGTCGATTTCCTCCAGGTCGATGTATGAGAAATTTGGTTCTTGAGCCTCTATGAAGGACTTCGACTGATTGTATATATCCTTTTGCGTGCCACTCATGAATTTGCGGACGGGGTCAATAACGCCCTCCTTCATATCGAGTAGCGCGTCTTCCTGGCGGAGGAGTTCAGTTAGATACCAGGCGTAGGGCTTGCCATTCAGCTCCTCGAGCTTCTCGAGCACTGGTACCAACGTATTAAGAAAGGGGTACTGGGATGCCTGTGCTGCCAGCGGGGCGAGCTGATGGGTGAGTTCCTGAAGCGCGATGCCGACTTCCTTGCCCAGAGCCTTAGCTTCACTCGCAGCGGGGGGCGTATCAAAAAAGTCTTCAAAGAACTCCTTGAGGGCACGTACCTGCGACGCGGTAAACTCGACCTGGGGCTCCAACACCACATTGCCGTGTCCATGGGTGTTGCGCAGCGCCCGCTCGAGCTCGCCCTCTTCAAGCAGGTTGCCATTACTGCGCACCTCCACCTTGCCGCGGGCACAGAGGTTCGCCAGCGTGCAAAGCATGGCCGCGTAATACCATCCGTAGGGTTTGCGCTCGAATTTCTCCAGCACGCTCTTCAGCGTTGTCCGCACGCCACCCCGATTGTTGCTCTGTATGAAGGCAAGTATCTCCTGCTCGGACTCGGCCAATGCCGTGGAGTCAGTACCAAATAGCGTTCCCTTCTTGCCTTGCAAAATCGTACTGACCATATCCTCGGTGTAGGCAACACCACGGAGCATGCCGAGATTTGGATAAGCACGCGTAATCAACTCGTGGAAGCCACGCACCACGCGCGACTGCGCATCTTCCGAACCGATCTCGATGTCTGCGCCCGCCACTAACAATTTGGCTTTCACTAGCAGATCCTGGACCCGTTTCTGTAACTCTGCGTACCGTTCTCGGTTCTGGAACCCCTTATCGGTCAAAATACGCTTAACCGCTTCCTGCTGAGTGATCGACATATTCTGACGAATATACTTCTCTGTGCGCTTGTACATGAGAAGGTCGCGAACAAGACGATCGTCAGCAGGCATGTAGACAAACAACTCATCTGCTTTGTAGGTGGAGTTGGTCCTGAGCATCGGCTCATTATCTGCATGCTCATGGAAAGGACTAATGACATTAATGGCCAGCTCCTGCTCGCGGCCATACAGACGATCGTCGAGTTTCCTGGAATAAGGGTAGTCCTGACCTTGCCCGCCGGTAGAGGAACTCTCGTAGCGAATCTTTCGATGCTTTATGACATGGTCAAATACGATTTTCTCGAGCTCTGCAGCAACGTCTGCAGTCTCTACGTCCGTGTTCTTGATTTCCTGCTCTACATCCTTCTCTTCGTCAGTAAGATATTCGTAGAGTTCGCCATTCCTCTGCACATAGGTCTGTTGCTCCAGGAGGCTGAGCGCCTCTTCGACTCGCTTGCGCAGTGCAGGCAAGTCCTGATTGAAACCGTCGAGCATCAGCACACACAAATTGCGGACGGTCGGCTTGAACTCCTTGACGTATTTGACGAGAAACAGTGATTTCAGTAGCCGGATCGCAAAAGGTCCATCCAGGTGTTGTTCGGCCTGAATAATGGCTCGCTGAATATTGGACTTCAGGGCGGTGCGGATACCTTCGAACATGAGGTCGAAAGTGGCCAGCTGTCCGATTTCATGCTCCCCAATATGGATGGCCACCTGCTGGAACACTCCCAGCATGGAACGCTCGCCTACCGAGCTGTGCTTCCCCTCGAAGGCATTGTGCTGCGACAGATTCTGAATTGCCGACTGGAACAGCGCGAACTGATACGGAATAAATGGATAGCTGTGAATGAAGTGTTCTCGGTCCTGAAAATTACGGTAGGTTTGCGAGCCGTCCGCAAAGTCGAACAGGGTTTTAAAATTGTTGGACTGGGCGTGATAGATGTCAGACAGGAGGCCCACTCCATCCTCGGTCTTCAAGAGCAGACGTTTCTGGATAACCTCCGCCACATCAGCACTGGTCAGTTTCATGCGATTGGCGAATCGGGCCTGAATCTTGGTGAAGTCATCGCCTTGTTGTTTGTCCATCTCACCAAGCACCGTCCCCATATCTTCCTGGGCGGTCACGACAATCCATGCAGAACCTCTACATTTTGTAGCCAGACTTTCAGCGATGGTTTGCAAGTTAGTCATCAGTTTTTCGTTCTTGGCGATGTACTGGCCAACCTCATCGACGAAAAAGTTCAACCGAAATTCCGATGGCTGCTGATCGATGAAGGCTTTAACCTGATCGGCAAAGTCTTCGATGGATACACTGTACTGGCTGCGGTACTTATCGAGTATCCCCATCACCGAGGCCTCGTCATCACTCGTTACCTCGGCATACGCTTTAGCTATATTTTTCGCCTCAAGCAGGGCCTGCTCACGCCCCTTATGCCATGTCCTGCCCGCGATGGCTTCATAGGCCAACTTGAATTCTTCATAGAGACCACGGCTGTCGAGGTCGCGCTCGAACTGGGCAATATGCCCTTGCTTGCCGTAATAACCACACATCTCATCAAAAACTTTGATGAACACGGAGAGGAGCGCATCAAACTGAGTCTTGCTGATGACATCGGCTTTCTGGTCAATGTTGAAGAGAATACTTCTCGAGGGAATTGAGACCGCTCGCTTGAGATCGCCACGCAATATCTCGTTCTCACCACACTTTGGCAGGAACAGATCAAGCGCCGAGGTTCCGTCGACTTGACGGTTCTCGAGCAGCAGCGCCAACATCTTCAGCAGGTGGGATTTACCGGACCCGAAAAAGCCGGAAACCCATACGCCATTAGCGCCTTCATAATTATTGTAGGCATCCAGAAATGACTCAAGACGCTTCTCGACCTCATTGGTCAGTACGTACTCTTCCATCTCAAGTCGAAGGCTGGCTTCATCGTCTGCTTTGATAACCCCTTCAATTGGGCGGTCAACTGGCTTGTTGAATATAGTCTTAAGAGTCTTCACGCTTCCCTCGGCTCGTGTAATTGGTATCAGGCTTCACAGTGGAAGATATTGAATGCTCGGTAGTACTTGTCGTCGTGCAGTTTCCCGAACAGATCGAGCGATGCACCCGACTCAAGCGAGTGACCGTAGTCACCCGGGAAAAACATGACAGTCGGCTTTTCTTTGGCAGCTCTCTGCAAGTTGTTCAAGACGTTGTGCGAGCGAATATAAGGGAATACTTCGCCTACGCCGGACAGAAAAAGAACCTCAAACCCGGTACTTTCCAACCTGGCCGCAATAGCTGGCACAAGGTGTGCTGCGGGATCCAGCACCCCCTGCAAAAGCTCCTTAAGTTGCTCTTTGGTGACCGAATTCTCCATTTCGAGAATCTGCTCCCAGATGTCTCGCTCTTTGAGGATTTCTATCGAAAGGTCGTACAGATTGATTTCCAGAACGCGGACACCGACCTGTTCAAGGCGATTAATCAATTGCCGCTGGAGCCGCTCCATTTCAACAGCCTCTTCAGGTTTGAAGGGACAGATGAAAAACGGAACCTCGTTTCCAAGGCCTTGCTTGTTCAGAAACCGCTGACCTGAGATGACAGCAAGGAGATGTTGAAATCGGTCTTGCATCGGCAACCGAGCTATATCTTGCGTCACCGCTTCACCTCCGTGAGTTCAGATTCAAAGACAGGAAAGTACAATACTTCTCCGCGGTTGGCTTGATAGATCAGTTCCAATAGCCCCGGGCTAAGCATGGCCGCTTGTATCATGTTACCGGCCGTTAGTAGATCTGCCTCGCGGAGCATCCTGAACAGGACCTGCCGCAATTTTCCTCGTGTAGCCGGTGTGATCTTTTCCAGCTCCAAATGCCACTCGGATTTCCGGTTAAAAAAGGAATCAAAATCTTCATAAGTCAGGTCATTTTTTAAGGTGAGAAAGCTTTCTCGAAGTACCTCGACGGCGAATTCAGCGACAAATTTGTACCGGCGGCAAATAGCGATCCATAGTAAATAGCCTTGCTCCTGATGGCTTCCCTCAACAAGGAATTCAAGTTCCTTTTCAGTTAACGTCCTGAGGCGAAAGACAGCCTCGCGGCAACTGCGCTTGAGAGCACTCACCGTCCTGGCCTGTAACAGGTTTTCAGCGGTGACCCTCTTACGGACAATGTCCCAATCACCCAGCTCGAAGAACTGGCTGGAGAGCAATAGGGACTCGCGATGGAACAACCCACCAACGGTGAATGACATCAAGTATTTGTCATTGCTCATTCGCGATCAGGGTTCCGTTGCAAGGTCTCAGCGGCTCCACCCGCCTTCACCCACTCATCTACTTCGTCTTTCTTGAATTTCCAGAGCCGACCCATACGGTGAGCCGGCATGTCATGCTTGTCGATCCACTTGTACACAGTGTCATTGCTGACCCCAAGGTGGGTACAGATCTCGCTGATCGATAACCAGCGATCTTCCATCTCGGCCATTTATCAAGCTCCGGGTAAATAAATGGGACGAGCCATGTGCCTGACACCAGCACGCCCAGCGGGAACAGGTAGCGCTCTACCCAAGAAAACACAACAAACTATACGATCAATTCTGCTGATGTAAACCGATCTCTGCCGATCTGGACCGATTAGCCGACAGCAAGGGCAGATTCCAGCTGCCTGACCTGATCACTATTTGAACAACGGTTCGAAGAATGTCGATGGAGCCACGGCCGATTGAGGTTAACCGGGGCAATCGCCATCCATCAGGTTTAGTTCATGGATGGCTCTGATAGCCACTTTGGGATCAAATGGCGTCAAGACAACGGTAATGGTCCTTACGACTACACCGTCCTGCATCGTCGATTCCTCAACCAGGCGATTCACCTCGTGCAGACTGGCCGCCTCTTGGGCGATTGCCCATAACTGCTCTCGCTTTGCCTGAGTCGAAATCTCCAGTTGATGGCGGATTTCCTTCTGCCGGCGGGAAATCTCGGATTGAATATTAGGTTTTTTCAGGTTTTCGTGCGCAACGGCCCCAAGGGTGGCGGCTGTCCCCCTATATCCAGCTGCCCGGGCTGCAGCGGTGCCGTTCCCTCCGTTCTGAATATAGGTCTCCACAAATATCATCTGTTTGTGCGTTAGCGCTGGACTTGTCATAACTCAACCTTTCTGTCAGCCCTGTTTGCACCCCTTAAGTGATACTGCGAGCGCAACCAGGTGTTAGCAGCTCGCCTCCCGGCATTGTCCTTCCGGTACTCTACCGGCTCCCCTTCCATTGCTTCATGCCAGCGGCGTACGTACTCGCGCACGGCAGCATTGCGGGCAGAAGTTCCCGTCGGCAGGTGCCAGCGCAGGTAAGCAAGGTCATCGGCCAGCAGGTAGACTCCCTGGCTGTTGAAGTGCTCCCGGGTGACAGGCAGCGCCTGCTCCGTGACCCCCGGCAGGGTCTGCGGATTGTGCGGATTTGCGGATTTCGCTTGTACCCCAGTAATGGTGCGGGTTTCGCTTTCCTCAGGTGATTGCGGGTTTCTGCGGATTCCGTGTGCCGCGGGCTCTTTTCCGCAGTTTTCCGCTGGGGTCTGCGGAATCTCCGAGTCTCGTGGTTGTGCGGTTTCCGCAGAATCCGCAGTTTCCGCAGGGGGTGGCTGCGGATTCCACGTTTTCAGCCCCAGTATCTCCGCCAGATTCATCCCGGCACTACCTCCCAGGCGCTCCCAAGGCCACGTGCGTTATGTCCAATCACACGCACTGCGGCGGCGCCCTCCAGGAGCGCCAACAATGCCCGCAGGTCAGCCACCTTTTTGCGCAGCTTGAGGGGCAGTCGCTTTTGCATGTGATCTATCGTTGCCCGGGCGCCCGGTTCGGCCTTCAGCCAATCCAACAGCTCACGGGCCTGCCGGTGGGCGTGATCCTGTTCTGCCAATTGTGCGGCCCGCAGGGCGTTTTGCAGGTAGTAAGTAGCCAGGTTCCATGCGCGACCCATTTGCTCCTGTGTAATAGCTTGGGTCTCCTCCAGGACGGCGAACACTCCTGCAAGGCGCAAGGCCTGTTCAGCGGCCTTGCTGGCATCAGGCTTGACGATCTCCAACAGCGCCCCCCGTGCCTGGGCCACCTCCGTGCGGTTATAGCTGTCCACCCACAGGGCGGTAGCGTTATCGTCGGGGCGCAGTTGTGGTAACTCCAGGCCGCCATCCTCACCGGTGCAAGGTTCATACTCCAACAACTCGACAATACGCTGGTGGAAGCGGACCACAGCGGGGTGCTGGTTGGCGTCCTCCGGCTTGTATAGGCGCGATCCGGCCAGAGTGCGAGACTCGGCGACCAAGAAGCGGGCCAACAGTCCCTGTTCCAACAGCATTCGATCCGACAGCACACCAGCAGCGACACGGGGTTGCACTTGCAGGTGAATAGACAGCCGGCGCCCGAACATTGCAGACGTTTCACCATCCGCGGCGCGGGTGCGAAATATCGCGGCGCCATCCCAGTACTTTGACAGTCCCGCAATGGTTTTCAGGGCGTTGTCGGGACTCATCGCATGCCCACCAAAGAACTGCCCGCCCTCATCGCTGAACAGGGCTTGACTGGGCCTGCCGCGACGGAATGAACGTTGCAAACCCTCCAGGGTGGGTTCCTGGGCAATCACAATAGGCTCAGGCGGCACCACCGGCGGTACCAGCCCGGCTAGCGCTATGGCCTTCTCCCCGGGCGTCTTTTTCTTGTCGTTGACTAGCTGCCGGTGGGTAGCGTCATAGACAGCCTTTTCATCGTGGTATTGCTTGAGCTCGGCGCGGTAGTCCAGGGCGCGTTCCCGTTGCCATTGCTCCAGGGGGCGGCTGGCCACTCGATCACACGCACTTTTACGGTCACCGGATTCCGCCACGGTCAGCATGAACAGCGAAAGCGGATAAATGCGCCCGTCCATCACTACATCGGCCTTGTCTTGCGCTGCGAAGGCAGCGACAGATAGCACAGCCTGGGCGGCGATCTCGGGCGGCGCCTGCATGGTGGTGGCGATAGCGCGGGCGGTACTACCCAATAGCTCCCCCAGTGCCTCCAGTGGATAACCTGCCCGGTCGATCACGTCGGGCAGGGTAGGCAGCTCAAGATCATGGGGCGTGGGCTTGGGTCGCAGGTCCTGCGCCAGATTGGAGTGAGCCATCAGGGCACCCTCCTGCAGTTGGCGACATCATTGAAGTCTGTGCAGGTGCAGCCCTTTTGCCGGCAAGTAGTAGGCCAGGTCATTACACCATTTACCGCACGAGCCGCCTCCGCGGCCTGGGTCATCCCGGGGTTACCGTGCGTAGCGTGGTCATCGTCGGCGGCAATCACCAGGGTTAGCGCGGGATGGATGGCACGGATAGCATTCGCAACCTTATTCAGGTTGCCAGCAGTCATGGCAGCCACAACGGGCAGACGGAGTGTGCAAGCTATGGTCGCCGCTGTCGCCCAGCCCTCGCAGATATACAGATCGCCAGTCATCGGCAGCTCACGACCGAACAGTGCAAAGGTTCCCGACAACTGGCCTCCCTTCAGAAACCGTTTGGTGCCATCGGGATATATTTGCTGGAGATTAACCATCTCACCCGTCACCGTGCGCAGCGGGATCAGCAGACGGTCACCGAGTTGACGAAGGCAAAACGCGGGAATGTTTTTCTTCTGGAGATAGGGGTGAGCGGTGGTAGCCATGCCAGCCTTCCGCCAGAGACCTTTCGCCATGCATGCGGCGCCTGCCCGTGCGCGGGTCCGTTCCAGTTCGCGTTTGCGATTAGCGGCCTCGATCGCCGAGCTGGTGGTTGAGAATTCCGAAAACCCGACCGGATCCCCATGGTCATGGCGCCAGGTACGCGTTACACCCGTGCGCCAGTTGCCGAAGACACCTCCGGGATTCTGATCCAGGAATAGAGCGTACCAGCCGGCTTTGTTACCCTTCTTGCCATGCGGGCAATCGAAACGGTGAATCTTTCCATCCGGGACCGGATCAAGCACGGCCCCGATTTCACTAAATACCGCGTCAGCAAAGCTGCGTACTGGGTCTGCCCCGGAGGTACTGGAGATCTGATTCATTCCGGGGTCCCTCCATCACGTTCAGCAATGCGATCTGCGATCCATTGCTGTACTTCGGTAGAAACCCAGGCGCTAGCCCGACCCAGCTTCACCGGCGGCGGGAAAGCACCTTCAGAGACAAGCTCGTACAGTCGGGATTGTTTCAGGCCAGTTGTCTCCTCCAAGCGCTTCATGCGCCATAGTTCGACAGGGCCAAGTTTAGGGGGGTGGTTCATGCCGTAACTCCGTGGTGGTCAGTGGATTTACGGCGGATTGTTGCGCGCAGCTACCGTGGGCAGTCTACGTGGGCACCTGGGCAAGTTTTGCCCACGGTGGTTGCCTACGTTACGGATCTATCTTAGGTAGCTTTTTCCATACATGGTCAAATGAGTCTGAAGTGAACAGGTCAGGGCGCTCCTGAAGCGCAGCGGATTTCATCTCGGCTTTCAGCCCGCGCTTACCTCCCCGCTGTCGAGGCACTGCCTTAGGATCTACCCCGGCCCTTTCCAAACGATTCACCAGCCAGGCCTGTTGTGTTTCAGGTTTAATGGTGTGGAATATATCGGCGCCCCGGTTGGTCTCAAAACGTCTCACCTCCTCTAACGGAATGATGAAGGTTGCAGTGCTATCAATCCAAATTTCGTCGAGGTAGTCAGGGGTGGGGTCAGCGACGCCCAGAAGAACCTCCACCAAAACCTCTACCGGTCTTCCGTCAAAGAGCATGAAGGGCGCGCTCAACAGTCTTTCAGTCGCTTCCTCATCGACGGCCCGACGTGTTGATAGCACCGCATAAAGCTCTTTGGAGTCATCTCTACTCATTGCCGTGGCGCTAGTCAGGTCGAAATACACCCACTCCGAGGGAGCAATTGGAGCACCCGAAACTCGGGCGCTGATTGCCGTATGCATGCGTATTGGCAATTCGTGGCCGCTAGTCCAATCATCCTCGTCCGTTTGCAGCGTCAGGGAAATATCTAGAGCATGAACATGTGGAGGGTCAGCCGGTCTGAGTGCTGGCCTTAGGTGTTGCTCCATCAGATAGTCCGCGACCGTAGCGCCTGGGACCCTCCAATACTCGGCTAATTGCTCGATTGTGAAAAACGATGGATCAGGCAACCGTTTCTCGCCCATACGCACCTCCCGCTGTGCCCGCAATGAAAAGTTGCTGCACCAAGCAGCCAACCTCGCGACTGCTCGGAGGTTACGACTACGCTCTACGCAGTGATTCAATTATTGACGAAACTGGCCCACCACCACATTCTCACCGTCAGCCTGTGCTTTCAGAGTGTCCAGATAATCAGCCCATGTCTGCATCATCTGCTTCCTGTCGTCCAAAAATTTTGCCCGGTGGTACGCGCCGCCATTCGGGTCTTTTATACGGTGGCCTAACTGGAGCTCGATATACTGGTCCGGTAGTTTCAGCGCTTCCAGCATGATGGTTTTGGCCAATGCGCGGAAACCATGCCCCGACATCGTATCGCCGTCATAGCCCATGCGCCGAAGGGCACTGAGCACCGCCCCTTCCGAAAGGTGTCTTTCTTTCCCATAGTTAAAGAAGACAAACTCCCTCGCTCCGGTGACCGGCTTCAAAGCCTCGAGGATTGCCACAGCCTGCCGGGATAGTGGGACAATCAGGTTTACACCGGTCTGGTTTTGGGTCTTTGACGGGGTGTAGCGCCATTCCGCTGCGTCGAGGTCAACATCTTCCCAACGAGCAGATCTCAGCTCCCCGGGCCTGACAAAGATCAAAGGTGACAGTTTGAGAGCAGCAATGACCTGCGGTGTGCCCGAGTAGGCGTCTATATCCAAAAGCAACTGACCAACCTTGGCTGGGTCAGTGATCGCAGCCCGATGTTTGACCTGGGGGGGCTTCAGTGCATCGTTAATATCCCTCGTAGGGTCACTCTCAGCGATTCCTGAGGCAACTGCGAAGCGAAACACCTGGCTGCACTTAACTCTTATCCGTTTGGCCGTCTCGAGCTTGTCCTGGCTCTCGTACTTTCTGCAGGTATCCAGCACCATCTTTGGCGTGACCGCCGTGATCGGGCGGTCGCCAAAATCGGCTATGGGGAAACTGAGCAGCCAGGCGGACTTCTTTCGGGTGGATTCGGCCTTGTCAGTCTGTCGCGACAGCCACATTTCCGCCACCGCCTTGAAATTATTCTCATGTGCGGAGAGCGTCGCAGCCTTTTCTTCCTTTCTGCGCTGGCTGGGGTCTTCACCACGGGCCAACAGCTTACGAGCAGCGTCCCGGGCCTCCTTGGCCTCAGCAAGGCCCACAGCGGGATACAGGCCCAAAGACAGGGACTTGGCCTTCTTCAGGAAGAAGTAGCGCCACATCCACTTTTTGGTGCCGTTGGGCATCACCTTGAGGAATAGCCCGTCTCCTGCATTCAGGGTATAGGGCCTGGACTCGGGCTTGGCGGTTTCCGCCTGCCGGGCGTGGGTGAGGGGTTTCCGTTCCGCCATAACCTGCATCCTGAGTAACCATCAGCTTGGTTACTCAGGAAGTTACTCAGGTTTTGCGTGGTTTGCAATGGTGACCAGCGGTCTTCACTGGACTTAAGGATCGAATAAATCCTTTTTAAATCAACGGTTACCGGACTTCAGCGGACAACCGTGACCTTTGATATGGTGCCGAAGGCGGGACTTGAACCCGCACGAGCATAGCTCACTACCCCCTCAAGATAGCGTGTCTACCAATTCCACCACTTCGGCATAAAACGGGTGGGTACTGCTTACAGTTCCGGAACGTCCCCCTCCGGGGCGGCTTCGAATTCCGGGACTTCGTCATTCACCTGCGGCAGGTCGGAGTCCGGCGCGTCGGTGGCCGGGGCTGCCTGTTGCTCGGCAGCGGGTGGCAGCGCAAGGCCGAGGTCGTCGACTGACGCGGTTCTCTGCGTGGCCAGCAGGGCGAGGCCAAAACTGGAGGCGAAGAACAGTACGACCAGCCAGGCAGTGGCCTTGGTCAGCACGTTGCCACTGCCGGCACTGCCAAGCAGCGTCTGGGAGGCACCGGCGCCAAACGACGCGCCCATGTCGGCTCCCTTGCCCTGCTGCAGCATGATCAGGCCGATAATGGCCAGAGCAACCAGCAGGTGAACGATCAGAATAATCTGTTCCATAGTTTCCTTGCCCTCTCGGGCAGTATCTCTTCCCGGCCCCGGCCTCAGGCCGCGGCAACAATATTCGCGAATTCCGCGCTGTCCAGCGACGCACCGCCCACCAGGGCGCCGTCGATATCCGGCTGCGCAAACAGCGACGCGGCATTGGCCGCCTTGACGCTGCCGCCGTACAACAGGCGTACCTCGGCGGCATCTACCCAGCCTGCCTCAGCCAGCCGTTCACGGATGTAACCGTGCATTTCCTGGGCCTGTTCCGGGCTCGCAGTGAGTCCGGTACCGATGGCCCACACCGGCTCGTAGGCGATAACCAGCCCCGCCAGTGAAGACTGCTCCGCGAGGGCGCCCTGCAACTGCCGGGCTACCACGGTAAAGGCCTCACCGTCTTCGCGCTGCTCCTGGGTTTCGCCGATACACAGCACCGGTTGCAACCCCGCTTCCACCGCCGCGGCCAGTTTCGCCGCGATCAGCCTGTCCGATTCGTCATGGTACTGGCGCCGCTCCGAGTGGCCGAGCAAAACCCACTCACAGCCGATATCCACCAGCATGTCCGGTGCCACCTCGCCGGTGTAGGCGCCCTCGTGCATGTGACTGCAATCCTGGGCTCCCACGGCAATGGCGCTGCCGTCGCAGGCGTCAACCACCTGCGCCAAATGCACAAAGCCCGGGCAGAGGGCAATGTCGGCGCGCGCTTCGTCGATCCGCTCCAGCAACCCGGCCATCAGAGTGGCGACGCTGGACCGCGAGCCGTGCATCTTCCAGTTTGCAATAACGAGTGGACGACGCATCATTTACCCCGGTGCGAAAACGGCGGCAATCCTACCTAAGATACCCGCCGGACACAAGTAAACCCTTAGCTCAATGCCAACTGAACACGCTCGGCCAGCTGGCCGCAAAGCGCAGCGACTTCCTCGCCGTCCTGGCCTTCCACCATCACCCGCACCAGTGGCTCGGTACCGGAGGAGCGCAGCAGCACGCGGCCGCGGCCCGCCAGCGTGCGCTCAACTTCGGCCACGGCCTCGGCCACGGCCGGAAACGCAGCCAGATCCACCCTGCCGCTAACCCGCACATTGATCATGGTCTGGGGGCACTTGGTCATGCCCCGGCGCAGGGTGGACAGGTCGGTAGCGGCCTCCTGCAGCGCTGTCAGCACCTGCAGGGAGGCGACGATACCATCGCCGGTGGTGGTGTGGTCGGCACAGATTATGTGGCCAGAGGACTCGCCACCGAGCTTCCAGCCGTGTTGCTCCATCAGCTCCTTCACGTAGCGGTCGCCGACTTTGGCCCGCACCAGCTGCAGGTCGAGATCGCGCAGGGCCAGTTCCAGCCCCAGGTTGGACATCAGTGTGCCCACCACGCCGGCGTCGGCCTGGCCGCGCATCAGGCGATGGCGCGCAATGATATAGAGCAACTCGTCACCGTCCACCAGTTCGCCGTTGCCGTCCACAAACAGCACCCGGTCGCCGTCGCCGTCGTAGGCAATGCCGAGATCGGCGCCCTGCTCCAGCACCAGCGCCGCCAGTGCGGCGGGGTCTGTAGAGCCCACGCCCTGATTGATATTGAAGCCATCGGGTTGCACACCGAGAGCCACTACCTCGGCGCCGAGTTCGGACAGTACACTGGGGGCGATGTGATAGGTGGCGCCGTGGGCACAGTCCACGGCAATTTTCAGGCCGCGCAGACTGAAGTCATCCGGCACGGTGGACTTGCAGTACTCGATGTAGCGACCGGCGGCATCCGCCACCCGCACCACCTTGCCCATGTCGCGGGAATGCACCACCACCAGGTCTTCGCCCAGTTCCGCCTCGATGGCCAGTTCCACCGCGTCCGGCAGCTTGGCTCCGTCGGCCGAAAAGAACTTGATGCCATTATCGTAAAAGGGATTGTGGGAGGCGCTGATAACAATCCCGGCCACCGCATTCTGGGTGCGCGTCATCAGGGCCACCGCCGGGGTCGGCATGGGGCCGAGCAGCTTCACATCCACCCCGGCTGCCACCAGCCCCGCCTCAAGTGCGGACTCGAACATGTAGCCGGATACGCGGGTGTCCTTGCCGATGATCACCGTCTTGTGGCCATCGCTGCCATTGCGGGCAAACACCCGCCCGCAGGCCCAGCCCAGTTTCAGCATGAAATCCGGCGTGATGGGCGCCTTGCCCACCTCGCCGCGAATGCCGTCGGTTCCGAAATACTGCCTGCTCATGGTCATTCCCAGTTCTGTACTTATTACGTGTGGGTCGCCAGCGCGCGGCACATGGCGAGGGCATCCGCGGTTTCGCGAACATCGTGGGCGCGCACGATCCAGGCGCCCCGCTCCACGGCCAGTACCGCCAGCGCCAGGCTGGCCGCCAGGCGCTGATGGACATCCCGCTCAATAATTTTGCCTATCAAAGATTTGCGCGACAGCCCTACCAGCAATGGCACACCCAGGGCCTGCAGGCGGGGCAGGTGCTGCAGCAGCCGCAGATTGTGCTGCAGTGACTTGCCGAAGCCGAAGCCGGGGTCCAGCAGCACCCGCTCGCGGGGGATACCCGCCGTCTCACAGGCCGCCAGACGCCCGGCGAGGTAGTCCGCCACCTCTGCCACGACATCGCTGTACTCAGGGCGGTCCTGCATGGTGCCTGGCTGGCCCTGCATGTGCATCAGGCACACCGGCAGGCCGGAGGCGGCGGCCGCCTCGAGGGCGCCGGGGCGCTCCAGCGCACGCACATCGTTGATCAGGCCCGCCCCGGCCGCCACGGCTTCACGGATCACCGCCGGAGAACTGGTATCGACGGAAATCACCACGTCGAGTTCGGCGGCGATACGCTGCACCAGCGGCACCACGCGCTCCAGTTCTTCCGCCTCACTGACCGGGGCGGCACCGGGGCGCGTTGATTCGCCGCCGATATCGAGAATGGTGGCGCCCTGTTCATACAGGCCGCGGGCCCGGGCAAAGGCGGAATCGAGGTCGAGGCGCCCCTCCTGGTACAGGCTGCCGCCGTCGGAGAAGGAGTCCGGGGTGGTATTGACGACGCCCATCACCTGGGGGGTGGAACGGTCGAGGGTCCGGCCGCCACATTGCAGGGGCGGCAGGCCGGAGGGGTTGAGCATGATCAAGCCGGACGCTCAGTGTTCGCTGGCGGGATCACCGATGGGAGTGGACGGCTCGTCACTGACATCGCTGGCCGCGGCACCGCCGCTACTGGCACCGCTGTTGCCACCCCAGTCGCGGGGTTCGCGCGGTTTCTTGCCAGACATGATGTCATCGATCTGATCGGCATCAATGGTTTCGTAGAGCATGAGGGCATCGGCCATTACATGCAGCTTGTCCACGTTTTCGTCCAGCAGGCGTTCGGCGGTGGCATAGCACTCGTCGATGATGCGCCGCACCTCCTGATCGATCTGCTTGGCGGTCTCACCGGAAATGCCGTTGTTGTGCTGGGTGGCACTGCGGCCGAGAAAGACTTCCTCGTCGCCCTCGTCGTACATCAGCGGACCCATTTTTTCCGACAGGCCCCACTGGGTCACCATCTTGCGGGCGATCTCGGTGGCGCGCTTGATGTCATTGGAGGCGCCGGTGGTCACGCCATCCTTGCCCAGGGTCATTTCCTCGGCGATACGGCCGCCGAACAGGGAGCAGATCTGGCTGGTGATATGGCGGCGGCTGTGGCTGTAGCGGTCTTCCTCGGGCAGGAACATGGTCACGCCGAGGGCGCGGCCGCGGGGAATGATACTGACCTTGTACACCGGGTCGTGCTCCGGCACCAGGCGACCGACAATGGCGTGGCCGGCCTCATGGTAGGCCGTATTGCGCTTCTCGTCCTCGGACATGACCATGGACTTGCGCTCTGCGCCCATCATGATCTTGTCCTTGGCCAACTCGAACTGGTTCATGCCCACGGTGCGCACATTGGCGCGAGCGGCAAACAGGGCGGCTTCGTTCACCAGGTTGGCGAGGTCGGCACCCGAGAAACCGGGCGTGCCGCGGGCGATCTTGGACGGTTCCACGTCTTCCGACAACGGCACCTTGCGCATGTGCACTTTCAGGATCTGTTCGCGACCGCGAATATCCGGCAGCCCCACCACCACCTGGCGGTCGAAGCGGCCCGGGCGCAACAGGGCCGGATCCAGTACATCGGGGCGGTTGGTGGCGGCGATGACGATCACGCCGTCGTTCACCTCGAAGCCGTCCATTTCCACCAGCAACTGGTTCAGGGTCTGCTCGCGCTCGTCGTGACCGCCGCCCAGGCCGGCGCCACGGTGGCGGCCGACGGCGTCGATTTCGTCGATGAAGATAATACAGGGAGCCTGCTTCTTGGCCTGCTCGAACATGTCGCGCACGCGGGAGGCGCCCACGCCGACAAACATTTCCACGAAGTCGGAACCGGAAATCGAGAAGAAGGGTACCTTGGCCTCACCGGCAATGGCCTTGGCCAGCAGGGTTTTACCGGTACCGGGCTGGCCCACCATCAGCACGCCGCGGGGAATGCGCCCGCCGAGCTTCTGGAAGCGGCTGGGATCGCGCAGGAACTCCACCAGTTCCTGGACATCTTCCTTGGCCTCATCCACGCCCGCCACATCGGCAAAAGTAGTGGTGATCTGGTCTTCGCCCAACAGGCGGGCCTTGCTCTTGCCAAAGCTCATGGGGCCGCCGCGGCCACCGCCACCGCCCTGCATCTGGCGCATGAAGAACATGAACACCGCGATGATGATGAGAATGGGGAAGGACGCGACCAGCAACTGGGTCCAGACGCTCTGCTGCTCGGGCTTGCGGCCCTCCACCTCGACCTGGTGTTCCAGCAGATCGTCGATCAGCTTGGGATCTTCCAGCATCGGGCGAATGGTTTCGAAACGGCTGCCATCGTAGCGTTCACCGCTGATGTTGAGGCCGTCGACCACGACTTTCTTCACCCGTTCCTGCTGGATTTCCTGGATGAATTCCGAGTAGCCCACCTGCTCGGTGGCACTTTGCATATTGAAATTGTTGAACACCGACAACAGGACGGCGGCGATCACCAACCAAAGCAGTAGATTTTTTGCCATATCACTCAATGCGGTTACCTCACCAACGTCAGGCCGTCACCGGTTGCAGCGCCCGAGGCGCGTCTACCTGATGAGTATAGCCGGAATCGAGACCGGCCACTGGCCGGTGTCGGTGCGGGAGAGCGCGACAGAACCCGGTTCCGCGCCACTCTTCTGTGGAAAAAAGGCCGATCAATGTACTACAGATGGGGACGGCGCTCCATGTTTCAAGGCTTTCTACATCTCCGGGCTGCGCCCGGCGGTGGCACATCCCTGTGCCACAGGGAAAGTTCTAACCTCGAAAGTCCCTCGCGACGACGTAGACTTCCCGGGAGCGGGGCCGCGAAGCGGCGGGTTTCCGGGTCAGCACTTTGCCGTACTGTTCACGGGCACTGCGAAACAGGTCGTCAAAGCCCTCGCCCTGGAACACTTTGGCCACAAAAGACCCGCCCGGAGCCAGTACCCGGCTCGCCATATCCAGCGCCAGTTCCACCAGGTACATAGACCGCGGCTGGTCCACCGCGTTCACCCCGCTCATGTTGGGCGCCATGTCGGACATGACCAAGTCCACCGGGCTGTCGCCAATCGCGGCCAGGATCTGCTCGAAGACGGCGTCCTCGGTGAAGTCACCCTGGATGAATTCCACGTCGGCGAGGTTGTCCATGTGCAGTATGTCGGAGGCCACTACCCGGCCCTTGTGACCCACCAGGCCGGCGGCCACCTGGGACCAGCCGCCGGGGGCGCTGCCGAGGTCCACCACGGTCATGCCCGGCCGAATGAGCCGGTCCTTTTCCTGCAATTCCAGCAGCTTGTAGCAGGCGCGGGAGCGGTAGCCCTCGCGCTGGGCCTGCTGCACATAGGGATCGCTGTGGTGTTCCTTGAGCCAGGCGCGGCTGGAGGAGCGTTTCTTGGGCATGGACAGTCCCGGTATTTGGCGTATCGTGTAGGGAGGGCGCTGTTGTAGAATGCGCGCCCCGTAAAAGGCGGCATTGTAACGCCAAAAGCAGACTGGAACCTCTATGAGCAAGCAAACCGGCCCCGACAGCAAGCAGCTGCGCGCCATCGGCCACAAACTGAAGCCCATTGTCACCGTGGCCGGCAAGGGCCTGTCCGACAATGTCATCAGCGAGGTGGACCGCGCCCTGCACGACCACGAGCTGATCAAGATCAAGCTGGCCGTGGGCGGCCGCGAGGCGCGCAGCGCCGTGGCAGAAGAGCTGTGCGAGCGCACCGGCGCCGAAGTGGTGCAGTCCATCGGCAACATGGTTCTGGTACTGCGCCGCAGCAAACAGCCGGACCCGCGCCTGTCCAACCTGCTGCGCCCTCTGTAAACCCGCGCCGCCCGCGCCTGCCGCTTCCCTCCGCCACCGCCGGGGGGCTATTATCGAGGCATCGTCCTCACGGGAGCTGGCACGGCATGGGGGATATCCTCGAGTTTCCATCGCGGCAGGCCCAGGGCCTCGCCTACCTGGACCGCCAACTGCGGGACCTGCTCGATACCCGCGGCGCCGACGCCGAACTGATCGACTTCGCCGCCGCCCAGCTAACCACCATCTACGCCGAACTCACCCGTTCCGAACAGTACAGCTTCAGCATCACCCTGCCCCCGGGATTGAGCCCGGAACAGGGCGACGCCCTGCGGCGGCAGATCGATGCCGGCCTGGAGGGGCTGCGTCAGGAAAACCACGCCATGTTGGTGAAACTGGCGGCGCAACTGGTGCTGGCGGAAGTGAAGCTGTTCCAGCACGAGAGGACCCCCTGACCGTCTCCAGGGTATCTCAGAGACCCGCAACATCCCGCACCCGCAGCACCGTCCAGGGCAGCCCCAGCAATTCGCTGGCATGACTGACTCCGGCGCGCCGCATCACCGCCACCGCATCGGCGCCTTCGATCTGCACTGTGCTGCGGCCGCCGTTGGGGTAGTGCAGTTCCACCACCATGGCGGCCTCCCCGTCGTGGGTAGGGGTCAGGCGCACAGCGCTAATCACCGCACCCGATACCGCAGGGGTTTCGCTCACGCCGCGGGCGGACCGGTAAAGACAATGTCCGAGGGCGTCATGCCGGCGGGTGCGGGGCGAAACACCAGGTAGAGGTTCCAGCTCTGCAGGTCGGCCACGGCCTCTTCCGCCGGCCGCCCGGGAAATTCCCGCCCGGCAATGCTGTGCCAGTCGTCGCCTTCCCGCGGGTAGATCCAGGGGCGCTGGGGGGTAATCGATGCACTCATATTGCTTCTCCGTTTACGCGGCCGACTGGCGGGCGCCTGAGACAATGCGGCCTTCGCGACACTCTGCGTAGCCGCCTTCGGCGCTGTAGGCCAGCTGCCCATTGACGTAGACCTGTTCCACGCCGCGGGCCCGGCGCACATAGCGATAGCCGTCGCCGGGCAAGTCCGCCACCGCAATCTCCGGGCCGCGGTCGATGGTGTCGGGATCAAACAACAGCAGGTCCGCCGCCAGCCCGGGGCGCAGGAAGCCGCGATCCGCCAGGCCCCAGTTGTGGGCGATCTGGCCGGTGAGCTTGTACACTGCCTGCTCCAGGCTCATGGCCCCGGCCTCGCGCACAAAGCAGCTGAACAGGTAACCGGTGTCGCCGTAGGTGGCAAAGCGGGTGACGTGGGCGCCACCGTCGCCGGAGCCCACCTGCACCAGAGGGTCGCTGATCGGGCCGGTGATGCGCTCCAGGTTGTTGTGTCCCACGGCCATCGCGCTGAAACAGGTTTTCAGGTTTTCCTCCACCGCCAGGTCCAGCATCAGCTCCACCGGGTCGCAGCCGCGCTCGCCGGCTATGTCCTTGAGAGTGCGGCCTTCCAGCGCTTTGTTGTGCGGCAGGTGACAGCGTCGCACCACGAAATCCGGGAAGTGCACTTCCATGGCGATGGGGTGCATGGCGTTGTAGGCCTCTTCCACCAGTTGCTTGCGAATCACCGGGTCGCGGAAATCCGCCAGAGTCTGTGCGGCGGGCTTGAGGATGGTCATCCACCAGGTGGGGCGGGTACTGAATACCGAGGTGGGCACATCGAACTCGAAGGTGACATCGATCGGCCGGGTCTGCATCTGCGGTACGATACGGGCACCGTAGGCGGTCTGCAGGCGCACCCGCTCCAGGGCCCGCGGCACCAGTTCCGGAGTGGCGTTGGAGTCGAAGAGGGGCGAGAAGCTGACAGTAATGCCGTGGCGCCGGGACAGGTCGCCAAGGATATCGATGCGTGCGCACAGCAGGTCCGGATCCCAGAACTCCGGCACCACCTGCATAATGGCGCCGAACTCGCCGAGTACCGCACACAGGGCGTCCAGTTCCTCCGGACTCGCCAGGCGGCAGGGTACCGGCCGGTGTTCGTGGTCGATATCCACCCAGCTGGTGGAGAGGCCCAGGGCACCGGCGCGCAGGCACTCCCGCAGCAGTTCCTGCATCTGCGCCACTTCCCCGCTGCTCGCGGCGCGCTCCCGTGCGGCCTCCCCCATCACCCACAGGCGCAGCATGCTGTGTCCGGCCAGTGTGGCGACATTGATGCCGAGCTGGTCGCGGAAGGCCGCCAGGTATTCCTCGAAGGTCTCCCAGTTCCAGCGCATTCCGGCGTCGAAGGCCGCGGCGGGCATTTCCTCGATCTGGCGGAACACGGCGCCGACGAAGCCCCGGTGCTCGGCCCGCACCGGCGCCATGGTGAGGGAGCAGTTGCCGTTGATCACGGTGGTCACGCCGTGTTCCAGAGAGGGGGTAGCCAGGCCGTCCCAGGTAATCTGGGCGTCAAAATGGGTGTGGGAATCGATAAAGCCGGGCGCCAGTACCCTGCCGCCGGCGTCCACTACCGTCCGCGCATCGCCGTCGATACGGGTGCCGATGGCCGCAATCCGGCCCTCGCTGACGGCCAGCGCGCCGCGATAGGCGGGGCTGCCACTGCCATCGCAGATGCGGGCATTTCTTATTATCAGGTCGTACATGGTGGTTCCTCCTTGTGCTGTCGCCACTGTAGGCGCGGTTGCCGCCGGCGAACATGGCAGATCGCGCGAAGGGCATGGAGAATCGACGCTGCGCGCCCGCCAACTGGCGAGTACAGGCTTGTCCCCGGCGGCGGTCGCTGCGATGATCGACACTCAGCAGAACTATAATCAGCGCAGGTGTCGGCAGGGGTTGGCCGATCCGGCCTACCCAGGGGATGGCATGGACCAGAGCAGGCTTCCGCTCAGCCCGGAACTCGACATGGAGCGGGTGCAGATCCTGTACGCCAATGTGCGGGCGGGCTATATCGGCGTGTTTGCGGCCATCATGCTGCTCTACTTCATCGCCGACACCTACGCCAGCCCGGGCGCGGCCCAGTACTGGCTGCTGGGCGTGATGATCGCCAACCTGCCGCGACTGTGGCTGTCCCTGCGTTACGGGCAGAGCAAGCGCGCCGGCCGCATCACCGAAGCCGATGCCCTGAAATGGGATCGCTACATGGCCCTGGCCAGCGTCGCCGCCTATTCGGGTTTTGTGGCGGTGATCTATCTGCCCTACGGCGACAACGCCCTCATCGGCACGGTGCTCTGCGCCCTGGTCTTTATGGTACTGGCCACCGGTGGGGTACTGGTACTCAGCACCTCCTACGTGCAGGTTGTGGTGTTTCTGAGCCTGGTGATGCTGTCCATCATCGGCAAGTTCCTGTTGATCCAGCAGCCCCTGTTTTACATCGCCGCCGCCATTCTCAGTTTCGGCTACCTCCAGTTACTCAAACATACCCGCCGTCACACCCAGGTACTGATCGAGAACATCGCCCTGAAGATCGAGAACCGGCAATCGGCCCTGGTCGACCCGCTGACCCGGGTCGGCAATCGCCGCCGCCTGGCCCTGCACACGGAAATGCTGTTCCCCGCCACCCAACGCAGCGGTGAACCCTTCTGCCTCATCCTGCTGGATATCGATTATTTCAAGAAGTACAACGACACCCATGGCCACAGCGCTGGCGACGAGCTACTGGTAAAAGTGGCAGATGCCCTGGGGCAGTGTTCCCGGGGGCAGGATCTCATCGTGCGCTACGGTGGCGAAGAGTTCCTGGTGGTACTGCCCCGCACCCAGCTGAACGATGCCGAAGCCATCGCCCAGCGCATCCTGGCGCGGGTACGTGAGCAGACCTGCGTCACGATCAGCGCCGGCGTCGCTGTGTACAACGGCGAGAACAGCTTCGAAGCCGTGGTGCAGCGGGCTGACGAGGCCCTGTACATCGCCAAGGACAGTGGCCGCGACCGGTACCAGTTGGCGGCGGCCTGACAGCGCGCCGTACAGGCGCTGTTGCAGCGGTATGCGGCGGGCTAGTATGACAACATCTTCCACGGCGGCGGAGTGCCAAACCATGCACCTGATCAGACTATTGCTCAGCCTGTCCCTGCTACTGTCAGCTCCGCTGTTGCGAGCGGAAGTCGTCAGCGCATCGGATACCCATTTCGTGCTGCAGCACCAGGCCCGTTCGGCACTCGGCGCCGAGGCCCTGTGGCAGCGTTTGATCCATCCCGAACGCTGGTGGAACCCCGCCCACAGCTATTCCGGCAGCGCCGACGCACTCAGTCTGGAGGCCCGCGCCGGCGGCCTGTGGCTGGAACAGTGGCCCGGCGGCTCGGTAGCCCACGGACGTGTGCTGATGGTGCAGGAAGGCAGTCTGTTGCGACTCGAGGCGCCCTTCGGCCCGCTGCAGGGCCTGGGGGCCTACACGGTGTGGACCATAGAAGTCGGGGCCGGCGGTGACGGCAGCGTCGTCAGTTTCCGGGAAGTGGCCCAGGCCCCGCCGGGCAGTGACATGACCCGTATGAGCGCAGCCGTCGACCAGGTGAAACGCGAGGCCATCGGCCGTCTCGCCAAACCGTAAAAGCCCTTTGGAAGCACCTCTGTGAGCGCAAGCCCGAACCCCTCGCTACATACCCGCGGCGCCCTGATCTCCCTGGCCAATGCCCTTGTGGCGGCCCTGCAGTCAGAGGATGCCGACACTGCCTTCCTCGAACAGACCCGCCAGTTTGTCGACCTGCTGGGGGATACCCTCACCCTGCCGGTAACCACCATGCTCAACCTGGATCAGCTCGATCTGGAAGCGCGGCATGAACTGCTGGCGGAAACGCTGGAGGAACTCGGCCTGCCGCTGGCCGGACTCAACTGGCACGACTACCCCGAACTGGCCATGCAGTTCCAGAGCCGGGTGTGGGCCCACTTCTACCACCGCTTCCTGCTCACACACCAGATTGTTACCAGCCATATCGAATTGCTGCCGGCGCCGGAACCGGATTTCCCCCGGCCCCTGCACACGCCAGCCGGCTCCTGGCTGCTTCTCTACGCCGCCGCCGGCGAGTGCCTGCTGAGCTGTGCAGACAGCAAACTGCGTCTGGGCAACAATGGCCCCGCCCTGCTGCTGATTCCGCCGGAGTGCCAGCTACTGGTGCAATGCGCGCAGCGCGACAGCGAGTGCAGCCTGTTCAGCAGTGCATTTTTCCCGCCCCAGCACTGGCAGGCACTGCTGCGCAGTGGCGTCGTGAACGGCGAACTGCGCGGCGAAGTGATTGCCGATGCGCACATTGCCGGTTACATCAGCGAGTCATTCGGCCGCATTATCGATATCGCCCACTCCCAGTCCCGCCACAGCCAGGCCCTGCACCTCAACCTGCTGGAGCAGATCCTGCTGCTGTGCGACCAGCAACGCCCACAGCAGCAGCGTGAATCCCTCGACCGCAGGGTGGTGGCCGCCCGCGATTACCTGCTGGCTCACTACGCCGAAAAGACTACCGTGGAGCAGGTAGCCGCCGCTGCCAATGCTGCCCCGTCCACTCTCAATGCCCTGTTTAAAAGCCAAATGGGCGAAAACCTGATGCGCTGGCGTGACCAGTTGCGTATGCAGAAGGCAAGGGAGCTGCTGCAGGGCAGTGACAAGGCAGTCAAGGTGATTGCCGCCGAGGTGGGCTACGACGACCCGATGTTCTTCTCCCGCCGCTTCAAGCAACTCACCGGCTGGTCGCCCACCCAGATCCGCGACGGTAAAAGCTGATATACCACTGGCACCGCTGTGCCGGCAGCGAGCAATAGTGCAACCCCTCCGCTGAATCCTCCATTCCCCCGCCCCGGCGGCTGGCCTCTAATACAGGCACATAAAGATTAAAACCGCGCTACCGCCAGGATCTCGCCATGACCGATGTACCGGGCTATTCAGCCAACCAGCGGCTGCTGGACCCACGCAGGCTGGGCACCAGCACCATGCTCAGCAGCACCTCCAAGTACCTGAACGACCCGCGCCTGCGCCACTGGGTGGCGGTGGAATCCCTGCGCCGCAACGGGCCGGACATGGATCACTACGGCGGCCCGCTGGAGATTATCGACATCTTCCGCGGCCTGGATGATATCGACGAAATCAACCGCCTGTTAGCCGGGGCTCGCGCCCAAGACGCCAAACTGGACGCCTGGTTCGAGGATCGCTACCTCATCCCCCATGACATGGAAGCGCTGGCGCAGCTGCCCGAGGGCACCCTGGGGCGGGAGTACCAGAAAATGCTGACCGAGCAGGGTCTGCAGGCGGACTTCCTGCCTTTCGGCAGCACCGCCACCGACTACGACTACATGCTGCGCCGCCAGAGCCAGACTCACGACATCGAGCATGTGGTCGTCGGCTACCGCTACGACCCGCTCGGCGAATTCGGCCTGATCGCCGCGCGCCAGACCAACATGGCGCGCTTTCTCGGCGCCGAAGTAATGGAACACATGTCGGTTGTTTCCAACTTGCTGCTGTCCACCGCCATCGCCCGCTTCGGCTGCCACTACCCGCAACTGCTGCCGCCGTTGTACAAGGCCCTCGGTGAAGGCCAGCGCATCGGCGCGCAGATGACCACCGGCATTTTCATGCCGCGCTATGAAGAAATGTTCGAGTGGACAGTCGACGCGGTGCGCGAGGAGCTCGGCATCCGCCACAGCCCCGACTTCGAAGACACCATGTGGTCCCTCGGCGAGTATTTCGACGCCGCCTGACCCCGCCTGCGGGCACTGAACCCAACCCGACCATTGGCGCCAACCGGCGCCAGGGACAGCTACGCCGCCAAAAACAGGAAAATAACTATGAAAACGCTACCGCACCGCCCCCTTTACCTCGCTCTCGCCGCCCTTACCCTGGGCACTGCCATCCCCGCTCTCGCCCAGTCACCGGGGGAGAGCACTGGGCTGCAGGAAGCCCGCGGCCGCGGGGGTGCACTGGAGGAAATCGTGGTCACCGCCCAGCGCCGGGAAGAAAACCTGCAGTCGGTACCCATCGCCGTCACCGCCCTGGGGTCCGAGGACATCCAGCAGATGCGTGTTGTCAATATCGAAGACCTGAGCTCGCTGGCACCCAACCTCAATATCACCAACCAGGGGCAGCAGACCACTCCCGCGCTGGCCATTCGCGGGGTCACTTCCGGAACCTCCGACAACGCGGTGGACCCCAAGGTCGGGGTCTACGTGGACGGTATCTACGTCGGCCGCAGTGTCGGCGCCATCTTCGACCTGGCGGATATCGAGCGGGTGGAAGTACTGCGCGGCCCCCAGGGCACCCTGTTCGGGCGCAACGCCACCGCCGGCGCCCTGAGTATCGTGACGGCAGCGCCCACCGGCGAGTTCGGTATCGGCGCCAGCGCCTCGATGGGCAACGACGACGCCCGCCGCGGCAAAATCACCCTCAACCTGCCGGAATGGCGGGGCCTGCGCACCAAGCTGAGCTATCTCCACGATGAAATCGGCGGCTACGCCGACAATCTGATCGGCGGCCGCACCATCGACGTCAGCGCACGCGCACCTGGCTTCGGCGCGCTGCGCTACGCCGACGAACTCGGCGGCAAGGACGTCGACGCCTTTCATTTCGCGGCGCAGTACGACGCCACTGACCGGCTTACCGTGGACTATCGCTTCGACTACAGCGATTCAGAAACTGTCGGCAACCCCCAGCAGGTAGTGGGGCCACTGCCCGACCAGACCGGTCAGCTGTGGGGCGCCGTGCTCGCCTTCCAGCCGCTGACCGGCGGCATCACCAACATCGCTGACGAGCAGTTGAGCGCCGTGGCCGCGGCCTCAAGCGTGGAACGCCTGGAAACCCTGGGCCACAACCTGACCCTGACCTGGGATCTCAACGACAGCACCACCCTCAAGAGCATTACCGGCTGGCGCGAACTGGAGCAGGACCCGAACATCTACGACCTGGGCGCAAGCGGCGGTATCCGCTTCACCGAGGCGCAGTTTATTGCGCTGCTGTCCGGCAACATCCCCGGCATACTCGACCCGGCGGTCCAGCCCGGCCCCGAGGACAGCTTCTTCTCCCTGCTGACGGCGCGTTCCACCAGCCAGGAGCAGTTCACCCAGGAACTGCAACTGCAGGTTTCCAGCGATCAGTTCGATCTGGTGACGGGACTGTTCTACTTCGAAGAGGAATCGCCGGCCCACAGTGTGCTCGGTATCTTCCAGCCAGTGGCGGACGGGGTGCTCACCACCAACCCTGTGCTCGACCCGCTGTTCGGCAGCGGCACCACCATTACCACGGCCAACAATGACTCCTCGGCCGCGTACGCGCAGCTCACCTGGCACCTGAACGACAGCTTCGATCTCACCGGCGGACTGCGCTACACCTCGGACAAGCGCGAGATCGATATCGATTCACTGGCCGGCGCCACCGGCGCGGTGCTGGGCCTTGGCAACTACAAGGTGGACTACGAGGAAGTGACCTACACCGGCATCGCCACCTGGTACCCGAGCGCGGATATCACTACCTACGCCAAAGTGTCGACAGGCTATGTCTCCGGCGGCTTGTTGAGCGGCATTCCCTTCGAGCCGGAGACGCTGATCTCCTACGAGGTGGGCATGAAATCGCAACTGCTGGAGAACCGCCTGCGCCTCAACCTGGCGGCCTTCTACAGCGACTACCAGGACCTGCAGCTACAGGCCTTCCTCAACGGCCGGCAGTTCTTCGACAATGCCGGTGAAGCTACCATCCAGGGCGCCGAAGCCGAGGTGGAATGGCTGCCGGTGGAGGGTCTGATCGTATCCGCCTCGCTGGGCTACATCCACCACGAGTACGAGGAGTACCTGCAGCGCACCGCGGACGGCTCCTTCGTCGATATCACCGACGATGTGGAGCAGACCTTTGTACCGAAAACCACGGGCCGCCTCTCCGCCCAGTACTACGCCCCGGCCTTTGGCAATGGCCTGCAGCTCTACGGCCGCCTGGACGGCGTCTACCAGGGAGACACCGTGCTCACCGCCAATACCCTGCGCGATCCCGAGGGCAATGTGTCGCCACTGAACGACGAGCGTGAAATCGACGGCTTCTGGCGTGTCGGCGCGCGACTGGGGCTGGCTGGCATCCGCCTCGGGGACAGCGAGATCAGCGCCTCCCTGTATGCCGACAACCTGCTGGACGAGGAGTACTACCCCAACGAAACCACCGCCTTTTCCATGACCCGCATGTACGCCCGCGGGCGGACCTACGGGCTGGAAATTAACTTTACCCTGTAGTGGCTCAAACCGTAGAGCCCTGCCTGCCGAGGCAGGGCTCCATCCTCGGCAAGCCTGCCAGGCTGTGCACAACGAAAACGGGCGCCTGATGTGGCGCCCGTTTTTTGTCGCTGCCCCGTGAACGGTCAGATATGGTGCACCTGATCGATCTCGTATTCGACGTCGCCACCCGGCGCACGCACGATCACCACGTCGCCCTCCTCCTTGCCGATCAGGGCGCGGGCAATGGGTGAACCCACCGAAATCAGGTTTTGCTTCACGTCCGCTTCGTCCTCGCCGACGATGCGGTAGGTCACAGTGGCGTCGGTCTCCAGGTTGATCAGGTCAATGGTGGTACCGAAGATCACCTTGCCGGACTTGGGAATGCTGGTCACGTCAATCACCTGGGCGCTGGCCAGCTTGCCCTCGATCTCCATGATGCGGCCCTCGGCGAAGCTCTGCTGCTCGCGGGCGGCGTGATACTCGGCGTTTTCTTTCAGGTCGCCGTGCGCACGCGCCTCGGCAATGGCCGCGGTGATGCGGGGCCGGTCGACCTTCTTCAAACGTTCCAGTTCTGCGCGCAGCGCGGCTTCACCGGAAACCGTCATCGGCACATTGCTCATGCAGCGTTACTCCCAATACTGGCGTGCAGATCCTGCAGGCGTCGCACGCTCTTGTCGCTTTCCTGTTTCAGGGCCATGCACACCGCCTCGGCCGCGGCCAGGGTGGTGGTATAGAACACCCGGTGGGCCTCTGCGCTGGCCCGAATGGGGGCGGAGTCGGTAATCGCGCGGCGCCCCTCAGTGGTGTTGACGATGAAGTCGGCCTCGTCGTTCTTGATCATATCAAGGATGTGCGGGCGCCCTTCAAGTACCTTGTTCACCCGGCGCACGGTCAGCCCGGCGGCCTCCAGCGCATTGGCGGTGCCGCCGGTGGCGGCCAGGTCGAAGCCCAGCTCCACCAGCGCCTTGCCCACCCGCACGGCACCGGGCTTGTCGACATCGCGCACACTGATCAGGGCCGTGCCGGAGCGCGGCGGCGGGTCGCCGGCCGCCAGTTGCGCCTTGGCGAAAGCGCCGGCAAAAGTATCGCCGGTACCCATGACCTCGCCGGTGGAGCGCATTTCCGGGCCGAGGATGGGATCCACGCCGGGGAATTTGTTGAAGGGCATCACCGCCTCTTTCACCGAGTAGAAGGGCGGCACAATTTCCTCGGTGAAACCCTGGGACACCAGGCTCTGCCCCGCCATGCAGCGCGCCGCGACCTTGGCCAGCGAGGCGCCGATGCACTTGGATACGAAGGGCACGGTGCGGGAGGCCCGCGGGTTCACTTCGATGACGTAGATCTCGTCGTCCTGCCAGGCCAGCTGCACGTTCATCAGGCCGCACACGCCCAGCTCCAGGGCCATCTGGCGCACCTGCTCCCGCATCTGGTCCTGCACCTCGGCCGGCAGGCTGTAGGGCGGCAGGGAACAGGCGGAGTCGCCGGAGTGCACCCCGGCCTGCTCGATGTGCTGCATGATGGCGCCGATCACCACCTGCTCACCGTCGGACACGGCGTCGATATCCACTTCCACCGCGGCGGACAGGAAGCTGTCCAGCAGCACCGGCGAATCGTCGGACACTTTCACTGCGTCGCGCATGTAGCGCAGCAGGTCTTCCTCGCGGTAGACAATTTCCATGGCGCGGCCGCCCAGCACATAGGAGGGACGCACCACCAGCGGATAGCCGATGGTGCCAGCCGCGGCGAGGGCTTCGTCCACGCTGCGCACGGTGGTGTTGGCGGGCTGGCGCAGTTCCAGCTTCTGGATCATACGCTGGAAACGCTCGCGATCCTCGGCGCGGTCGATGGCGTCCGGGGTGGTGCCGATGATGGGCACGCCCTGGGCCTCCAGGGCGCGGGCCAGTTTCAGCGGGGTCTGGCCGCCGAACTGCACGATGACGCCCTTGGGTTTTTCCAGGGCGACGATTTCCAGCACGTCCTCGAGCGTCACCGGCTCGAAGTAGAGGCGGTCAGAGGTATCGTAGTCGGTGGATACGGTCTCGGGGTTACAGTTGACCATGATGGCCTCGTAACCGTCTTCGCGCATGGCCAGGGCCGCGTGCACACAGCAGTAGTCGAACTCGATGCCCTGGCCAATACGGTTGGGGCCGCCGCCGAGCACCAGGATCTTGTTGCGGTCGGTGGGCGCTGCCTCGCACTCTTCCTCGTAGGTGGAGTACATGTAGGCCGTGGCGGAGGCAAATTCCGCGGCGCAGGTGTCCACCCGCTTGTACACCGGGCGGATGCCCAGGCTGTGCCGGTGTTTGCGCACCTCGCCCTCGGTCACCGCCAGCAACACCGCCAGGCGGCTGTCGGCGAAGCCCTTGCGCTTGAGGCGGAACATGGCGTCGGCGTCGATGTCGGCCAGGTTGACGGTTTTCAGGCTGTCCTCGGTATCGATGATGTCCTTGATCTGCACCAGGAACCAGGGATCGACGCCGGAGTGGCCGTAGACCTCCTGCACACTCATGCCGGCGCGGAAGGCATCGCCGATGTACCAGATGCGATCCGGGCCGGGGTTGACCAGTTCGCCGATCAGTTCGTCGCGCAGGTCGGGGTTGTCCACGTCCATCTTGTGCTCGAAACCGGACGAACTCACTTCCAGGCCGCGCAGGGCCTTCTGCACCGATTCCTGGAAGGTGCGGCCGATGGCCATGACCTCACCGACAGATTTCATCTGGGTGGTCAGGCGCGGGTCGGCAGCGTTGAACTTCTCGAAGGCAAAGCGCGGAATCTTGGTGACCACGTAGTCGATGGACGGCTCGAAGGAGGCCGGGGTGGTACCGCCGGTGATGTCGTTCTGCAGTTCGTCCAGGGTGTAGCCGATGGCCAGCTTGGCCGCCACCTTGGCGATCGGGAAACCGGTGGCCTTGGAGGCCAGGGCCGAGGAGCGCGACACCCGCGGGTTCATCTCGATCACCACCAGGCGGCCGGTCTCCGGGCACTGCCCGAACTGCACGTTGGAACCGCCGGTTTCCACGCCGATTTCACGCAGCACCGCCAGCGAGGCGTTGCGCATGATCTGGTATTCCTTGTCGGTGAGGGTCTGGGCCGGGGCCACCGTGATGGAATCGCCGGTGTGCACGCCCATGGCGTCGAAGTTCTCGATCGAGCAGACGATGATGCAGTTGTCCTTTTTGTCGCGGACCACCTCCATCTCGTACTCTTTCCAGCCGATCAGGGACTCGTCGATCAGCAGTTCCTTGGTGGGCGACAGATCCAGCCCGCGCAGGCAGATTTCCTCGAACTCGTCGCGGTTGTAGGCGATGCCACCGCCGGAGCCACCCATGGTAAAGGAGGGCCGGATAATGCAGGGGAAGCCGATGGAGTCCAGCACCTGGAAGGCCTCCTCCAGGCTGTGTGCGGTGGAGGCGCGGGGCGTTTCCAGGCCGATGCGCTTCATCGCTTTGTCGAACAGCTGGCGGTCTTCCGCCATGTCGATGGCTTCTTTGGTGGCGCCGATCATCTCCACGCCGAATTTGTCCAGCACGCCGTGCTTGGCCAGGTCCAGGGCGCAGTTCAGCGCAGTCTGGCCGCCCATGGTCGGCAACAGGGCATCGGGGCGCTCGGCCTCGATGATGTTGGCCACCGTCTGCCACTCGATGGGCTCGATGTAGGTGGCGTCCGCCATCGACGGATCGGTCATGATGGTGGCCGGGTTGGAGTTCACCAGGATGACCCGGTAACCCTCTTCGCGCAGGGCTTTACAGGCCTGGGCGCCCGAGTAGTCGAATTCGCAGGCCTGGCCGATCACGATGGGACCGGCGCCCAGGATCAGGATGCTTTGGATGTCGGTTCTCTTGGGCATGGGCTTACACGTTTCCTGCTCTGGTCTGGATCAGTTCAATGAAGTGGTCAAACAAGGGCGCTGCATCGTGGGGCCCGGGGCTCGCCTCGGGGTGGCCCTGGAAGCTGAAGGCCGCCTTGTCGGTGCGATGGATACCCTGCAGGGTGCCATCGAACAGCGACTTGTGGGTCACCCGCAGGTTATCCGGCAGGCTCGCCTCGTCCACCGCAAAGCCGTGGTTCTGGCTGGTGATCAGCACGGTGCCGTTGTCCAGGTTCTGCACCGGGTGGTTGGCACCGTGGTGACCGTGGCCCATCTTCATGGTGCTGGCACCACTGGCAAGGCCCAGCAGCTGGTGACCGAGGCAGATGCCGAACACCGGCACGTCGGTCTCGAGGATGTCGCGAATGGCCTGGATGGCGTAGTCACAGGGCTCCGGATCGCCGGGGCCATTGGACAGGAAGATACCATCCGGGTTGAGGGCCAGCACGTCGCTGGCAGGGGTCTGGGCCGGCACGACGGTGAGGCGGCAACCGCGATCCACCAGCATGCGCAGGATGTTGCGCTTGACGCCGTAGTCGTAGGCCACCACATGCCAGGGCAACTCGCTGTCGTCGGGCTGGCTGTGGCCCTCGCCCAGGGTCCAGCTGCCTTCTTTCCAGCTGTAGCTTTCCCTGGCGCTGACCACTTTGGCCAGATCCATGCCCTTGAGCCCGGCGAAACCCTTCGCCTCGGCCAGGGCCACCGCCTCGTCGATATTGTGCCCGGCGATAATGCAGCCGTTCTGGGCGCCCTTTTCGCGCAGGATGCGGGTGAGGCGACGGGTGTCGATATCAGCGATGGCCACCACGTTGCGGCGCTTGAGGTAGCTGGAAAGGTCTTCCTCGTTGCGGTAGCTGCTGGCCATCAGGGGCAGGTCGCGGATCACCAGCCCGGAAGCCCAGATATCGGCGGACTCCTCGTCCTCGGCGTTGGTACCGGTATTGCCGATATGGGGGTAAGTGAGGGTAATGATCTGGCGGGCATAGGAGGGATCGGTGAGGATCTCCTGGTAACCGCTCATGGCGGTATTGAACACCACCTCACCAACGGCGCTGCCCTCAGCGCCGATGGCCACACCTTTGAAAATACTGCCATCCTCAAGGGCTAACAGGGCCGGACTGGTCAAGGACACCTCCATCAGACTTCTGAGCGACTGCTACCTGAACCCCCGGCGCGCGGGCGCTCGAAAAAAAGCGAGATGGGGCAACCGCATCTCGCTTTTTGGCATACAATCAGCTCTGGTTATTCACGGGACTACACGGAACCCGGGGACAACCGGGCGTGTGAAATCTGGCAGGCAATTTTAGGTGAAGCGGCCGGGAGTGTCCAGACGAAGTCCCGACCGATAACGCCATCGGGCGGCAATTGGTGATATTACCAAGTCCGCCAGCGCGCGCCGCAGCTCAGACATAACAATCAAAGGGGACAACCATGCCGTACACCTCTGGCAAAATCGCCGCCGTCACTGGCGCCGGTTCGGGCATCGGTCGGGCGCTCGCCCGGCAACTGCACAGCGAAGGCTGCGCCCTCTACCTTTCCGATGTGGACGAAGTCGGCCTGGCGGAGACCCGCGCTTCCCTCACCGGCAGCGCCGCCGTCGATACACGGCCGGTGGATGTCGCCGACCGGGCCGCGGTGAACGCCTGGGCGGCCGATATCGGCGCCCGCGAAGGACACATCGATATAGTGATCAACAATGCCGGTGTCGGCCTGTCGGACCGGGTGGACGAGGGCCGCTACGAGGACGTGCAGTGGCTGATGGGCATCAATTTCTGGGGGGTAGTGCACGGCACCATGGCCTTCCTGCCGCTGCTCAAGGGCAGTTCCCAGGGGCACCTGGTAAACCTTTCATCTATCTTCGGCATGATCGGCGTGCCCACCCAGTCAGCCTACAACGCCGCCAAGTTCGCCGTGCGCGGCTACACCGAGGCCCTGCGCCTGGAGATGGAAGGCAGCTCGGTGCACGTCTGCTGTGTGCACCCCGGCGGCATCCGCACCAACATTGCCCGCCGGGCCCGCAGCGCCAGTTCCGAGATAAGCGCCGATCAGCGCGGTCAGGCCTTCGAGCAGTTCGCCCGCACCAGCCCCGAGAGTGCCGCCGCGCAGATCATTCGCGCGGTAGAAAAGCGCCAGAAGCGCCTGCTGATCGGTGGCGACGCCAAATTCATCTCAGTGATCACCCGCCTGTTCCCGGTGCGCTACCCGAGCCTGATGCCGGGCCTCGGCAAGGTGGGCGATGCGCTGGGCAAAAAATGATGTCGATGCCGTGAGCACGGAGGCCGCCAAACAGCTCGATCTGCGCCAGACCACCGTGCTGATCCTGGGCCTGATGGCCACCGGTATCGGGCAGTCGCTGGTGTTCGCCATCTTGGCGCCGCTGGGGCGGGAGGTGAACCTGGGGGAATTACAGATCACCTCCATCATCGCCATCTCTGCCCTGGTTTTCGCTGTGGCCTCCCCCTACTGGGGCCGCTTCTCTGACCGGGTCGGGCGCAAGCCGGTCATCATCACCGGCCTCGCCGGCTATACCATCGGCACCCTGATATTCACCAGCGTGTTCTATGCCGGCCTCGCCGGGATGCTGTCCGGGCTCACCCTGTACGCCGTGCTGCTGCTCGCCCGCTGCAGCCAGTCCATTGTGATGTCCGCCACCAACCCCGCCAGCACCGCCTACGCCGCGGACAACAGCGCTCCCGCCACCCGCACCCGCACCATGGCCCGGCTGGGCACCGCCAATAGCCTGGGCACCATCCTCGGCCCGGCTGTATCCGGCGCCCTGGCCACCCTCGGCCTGCTGGCGCCCCTGTACTTTGCCGCCGGCCTGTCGGCCCTGGCCGGCTTCGCGGTATGGAAAATGCTGCCGCCGACACCGAAGGAAGACCTGACTGCGCGCAGTCGACGCCTGTCCCTGCGCGTCACCGACCCCAGGGTGCGCCACTATCTGTTGAGTGCCATCGGACTGTTTGTCGGTTACTCCGGCATCCAGCAGACACTCGGATTCCTGCTGCAGGACAAACTGGACCTGAACGGTATCGAAACGGCGCAGCTCACCGGGGCCGCACTGATGATTTCCGCGGTGTTCACCTTCACCGCCCAGATGACCCTGATGCAGCGCCTCAACCTCAGCGCCACCCAGTTCCTGCGCCTGGGGCTGGTGGCCCTGCTGTTTGGCGCCGGCATCATTGCCGCCTTCGATCGCTTCGCCGTGCTGGCAGTGGGTATGGCCTTCCTGGGCGTGGGGCTGGGGGTATCGATGCCAGCGGTTGCCGCCGGGGCCTCGCTGGCGGTGAACGCGGAAGAACAGGGCGCGGTGGCAGGACTGGTCAGTGCCTGCCCGGCCATGGGCTTTGTCGCCGGCCCCATAGTGGCGGGCTTCCTGTACCAGATTCACGGCCCGCTGGCGGCGCTGTTCAGCGCCTTTGTGTTTTTTGTGGTGCTGGTGCTGCTAACGCTGCACGAGCGGCGCTAGTCGACGATCACAATCGCCTGCAACGCCTCGCGTAATCTTCCCGGAATCGTCACCGAGCGATTGGCAGCCCGCTCCACAAAGACATGTACGAAATGGCCGTGGGCCACCGCCTCTTCCCGCCCTGCCTTGAAGATTGCAATCCCGTAGCGAACCGAGCTGTTGCCCAGCTTCTCCACGCGCAGGCCAGCCTCGATGCGTTCCGGATAGGCAATGGGCGCGTGGTACTCGCAGCCGGAGTTGACCACGAAGCCGACAATCTCCCCGGACTGGATATCCAGCCCGCCCTCTTCGATCAGGTAGCGATTGGCGGCGGAGTCGAAGTAGGAGTAGTAGACCACATTGTTGACGTGGCCGTAGAGGTCGTTGTCCGACCAGCGGGTGGTGATGGGGTAGAACACCCGGTAGTCGGTGCGGGTTGGTAGAGCACTCATGCTGCGTTTCCGTACGCTGCGCGGTAGATGGCCAGGGCGTCCGCCTCGCTCACCTCCCGTGGATTGTTCACCAGCAGTCGCTGCTGCAGCATGGCGTCGGCGGCCAGCATCGGCAGGTCGGCCTCCGGCACCTTCGCAGCCGCCAGTGTGGCGGGCAGCTTGAGGTCGTCAATCAGGGTGCGCAGGGACTGGATCAATGCCGCGGTTTTTGCCTCGTCGCTGCCGGCCACCGGACCGCCGGTCACAATCTCCGCCAGCTCCGCATACAACGGCGCCGCCGCGGGCGTATTGAAATCCAGCACGCTGGGCAACACCAGGGAATTACTCAGGCCGTGTGGAATGTGATAGTGGCCGCCCAATGGGTAAGCCAGGGCGTGAACCGCCGCCACTGGCGCATTGGCGAAGGCCTGACCCGCCAGACAGGCGCCCAGCAACATTTTGCCGCGGGCCTCCCGGTTGCCGCCATCGGTCGCGGCGGTGCGGATATTGCGCCCCAGCAACACCAACGCCTCCCGGGCCAGGTTGTCGGAAATCGGGTTTTTCCGGTGTTTCGTGGTATAGGCCTCGATGGCGTGCACCATGGCATCCACGCCGGTCATGGCGGTCACCGCCGGCGGCAGGCCCAGGGTGAGATCGGCGTCCAGCACCGCGACATCCGGCAGCAGCACCGGGGAGGAAACGCCGGCCTTGGTGGTTTCGCCGGTGGTGACGATAGCAACCGGGGTTACTTCCGAGCCGGTGCCCGCGGTAGTGGGCACCAGAATAAGGGGCAGACGGGCGTTGCGTACCTGATCCACACCGTAGAGTTCCGCCAGCGGCTGTGCGCCGCCGAGCAGTACCGCGACGATCTTGGCCACGTCCATGGAGCTGCCACCACCCACAGCGATAACGCCGTCGACGGACTGCTCCTGCGCCAGGTTTTGTGCGGCAAATACCGTGGCCTCAGGCGGATCCTCCTTGACCTGGTCAAAGACGACCGCTGGCACACCCGCGGCTTCCAGCGCCGCCAGCACCGGCGCCACCAGACCGATGGCCACCAGCTGCGGATCGGTAACCAGCAGGGGGCGTTTCACCCCCAGGCGCTGACAGCTCCGGGCCAGCAACAGGGCGCTGCCGGGAGCGCACTGGATTTGCGGTGTGGTGTTGAAGACAAAGTCCTGCATGGCGTGTGCTCCCTGTAATGGCTCCTGCCGCAGCCAGCTAGCTGTTGACCGTCAGAATCACCTTGCCGCGGGCACGGCGTTCGATCATGCAGTTGTAGGCATCCTCATACTGCTCCAGCGGGAACAGGTCGGTCACCACCGGGTTGAGTTTGCCCTCGGCAAAGTACTTCCACAGGGCCTGGATGTTGGCCAGGTTCAGTTCCGGCTCCTCCATGGTGAAGCGCCCCCAGAACACGCCGACGATGGAGCAACCCTTGAGCAGGGTCAGGTTCAGCGGCGGCGTGGGAATGGGGCCACTGGCGAAGCCGATCACCAGGTAGCGACCGTTCCAGGCCATACTGCGCAGGGCCGGTTCGCTGTAATCGCCACCCACCGGGTCGTAGACCACATCCACGCCCTTGCCGCCGGTCAACTCCTTGAGCTTGTCTTTCAACGAACCCTCGGAGTAGTTGATGACTTCGTCGGCGCCCAGTTTCTTGCAGAGTTCCAGCTTTTCATCGGAGCTGGCAGCGGCAATCACCTTTGCACCCAGCAATTTGCCAAGCTCGATTGCCGTCACCCCGACACCGCCGGCGGCGCCCAGCACCAGCAGGGTTTCCCCGGGCTGGATATTGGCCCGCTGCACCAGGGCGTGATAGGAGGTGAAGTAGGTAATACCGACACCGGCCGCCTGCTCGAAACTCAGGCCATCCGGCATGGGAAACACCACCGACTCGCTGGCCACTATCTGCTCGGCAAAGGCGCCCCAGCCCACCATGGCGATCACTTTGTCGCCGGGCTTGACCCGGGTGACACCTTCGCCCACGGCGGCAACCACGCCGGCGCATTCACCCCCGGTGACGTGAGGCAATTCCGGCTGGGTCTGGTACTTGCCCTGCATCATCAGCACATCGGGGAAGTTCAGGCCCGCCGCCTTGATGTCGATCAGCACCTGGCCCTTGCCCACTTCCGGTGCCGGCCAGTCGCTCTCCAGGTTCAGTTTGTCGGCCATGCCGTATTCGCTGCAGACTACCGCTCTCATGTTCCGCTCCTTTATTGGTTCTGTTGCGCGCCCCCTGCGCCGGTGCGATACCGCATTCACAGAGGCAAGAACGGCGCCCGCAGGCGCCGTATCTGTGCAATGTCCCTTATGCCACTTCGAACAGGCCGGCGGCACCCATGCCACCGCCGACGCACATGGTGATCACCACGTACTTCACGCCGCGGCGCTTGCCCTCGATCAGGGCGTGGCCAATCATGCGCGACCCGCTCATGCCGTAGGGGTGACCGACCGAGATGGCACCGCCATTGACGTTGAGTTTGTCATTGTCGATGCCGAGCTTGTCGCGGCAGTACAGCACCTGCACGGCGAAGGCTTCGTTCAGTTCCCACAGGCCGATATCGTCCACGCTCAGGCCGTGCTGCTTGAGCAGCTTGGGCACGGCGAATACGGGACCGATACCCATTTCATCGGGCTCGCAGCCGGCCACCGCGATTCCGCGATAGATACCCAGCGGCTCCAGGCCGCGCTGCTCCGCCAGTTTGGCGTCCATCACCACCTGGGCGGAGGAGCCGTCGGACAGCTGGGAGGCGTTGCCGGCGGTGATGGTGCCGCCCTCGATCACCGTTTTCAGGCCGGCCAGGCCCTCCGCGGTGGTGGCGCGCAGGCCCTCGTCGGCAGAGACGGTCATCTCGGCCTCTGACTGCTCACCCGTTGCCTTGTCCCACACAATACGTTTGCAGGTGACCGGCACCAGCTCGTCGGCATACTTGCCGGCATCAACGGCGGCGGCGGTGCGCTGCTGGGATTGCAGGCCGTACTCGTCCATGGCATCGCGGCTGATGTTGTAGCGCTTGGCCACCACTTCCGCCGTTTGCAGCATGGGCATGTGGATATTCGGGTGCATGGCCATCAGCTCCTCATCCACCATGCGATGCAGGTTCATGTGTTCGTTCTGCACCAGGGAGATGGATTCCAGCCCGCCGCCAACCACAATGCCCATGCCGTCGTCGATGACCTGCTTGGCCGCTGTCGCCACCGCCATCAGGCCGGAGGAGCACTGGCGGTCGATGGTCATGCCGGATACCCCGGCGCCGAGACCGGCGCGCAGGGCGATCTGGCGCGCGACATTGGTGCCGGTGGCGCCCTGCTGCAGGGCGCAGCCCATGATCACGTCTTCCACTTCCGCCGGGTCGATGCCGGCGCGGCGTACGGCTTCCGCCACCGAGGCGGCACCGAGACTGGCGCCGCCGAGGTTGTTGAAACCGCCGCGATAGGCTTTGCCAATCGGGGTGCGGGCGGTGGATACAATCACTGCTTCTTTCATGGGGATACTCCCTTAATCCAGTTTGATGCCGAGGCCGGCGGCGGCCACGGTCAGCATTTTGATCGACTGCTCGAAGCCGCCTTTCAGTTCGCGCGCAGTCTCCGCCCGGTTGATCTCGTCCCAGTGGGCGGCAATGCCCTCGGGCGTCTGCTCCTCCGGCGCCAGCCAGACACTGTCGGTTTCCACGATCTTGGCCACCGAGAAGCCGCCGGCACCGGCGCAAAGGATGGTGCGGTTCGGCGCGTCCTCGCTCACCAGGTAGAGTACGGCGGGGGTGACGGTTTCCGGGGTCAGCAGCTCAAAGGCCTTCTCCGGCAGCAGCCCTTCGGTCATGCGGGTGCCGGCGGTCGGCGCCAGGGCGTTGACGCGGATGTTGTACTTGGCGCCTTCCTGCACCAGGGTGTTCATGGCGCCAATCACGCCCATTTTCGCCGCACCGTAGTTGGTTTGGCCGAAGTTGCCGAACAGGCCGCTGGACGAGGTGGTCACCACGATGCGTCCGTACTCCTGCTCGCGCATGATGTCCCAGCAGGCCTTGGTGCAATTGATGGTGCCCATCAGGTGTACATCCAGCACCAGCTGAAAATCCTCGAGGGAGCCCTTGGCGAAACTTTTGTCGCGCAGGATGCCGGCGTTGTTGACCAGGATGTCCACCCGGCCCCAGGTGTCCACGGCCTGCTTCACCATGGCCTCGACATCGGCGTACTTCGCCACATTGGCGCCGTTGGCGATGGCTTCGCCACCGGCGGCTTCGATTTCTGCGACGACAGCGAGGGCGGCGTCACTGGAGGCGCCGGTGCCGTCCTTGGCACCGCCGAGGTCGTTGACCACGACTTTGGCACCGCGCTTGGCGAGTTCGATGGCGTGGCAGCGGCCGAGGCCCTGGCCGGCGCCGGTAACGATGGCGACTTTGCCGTCATAGCGAATGGACATGGTGGATTCACCTCTCTTCAAATCGGTGTCGAGCGGTGCGTTTACTGCGCGCTGCCCGACAATATTGACAATGGATGCCCGCCTTAGCGGGCATGACTCGAAAACTTGCTCGCAAGCCCTTCCGGATCAGATCAGGCAGTAACAATCATGGACAGCCACTCGGCGACCAGGGCCGGGGTCTCCTCGCCCTCGATCTCCACACTGACGCTCTGGGTGATCAGGAAGCGGTTGCCGTCCTTTGCCTCGACATTGGCAATCTCGCAGTGAGCGCGCACGCGCTTGCCCGCCCGCACCGGCGCCAGGAAGCGCACCTTGTTAAAGCCGTAGTTGATGCCCATCACGATATTGTCGGGCACGACGGTGGCCTCTTCACACATCTTGACCAGCATCGACAGGGTCAGGAAGCCGTGGGCGATGGTACCGCCGAAGGGGGTCTTGGCGGCCTTTTCCTGGTCGATGTGAATAAACTGGTGGTCTTCGGTGCAGTCGGCGAACTGGTTGATGCGCTCCTGCTCAAGGGTCACCCAGGGACCCGGCTCAAACTTCCGGCCCTTCTGCTCCAGCATCTTGTCCTTGGGAATCAATGTCGCCGCCATACCGTGCTCCTTATGTTTGTGTAAGTGAGTTACCACCGGGTTCGAACAGTGTAGACGCCACTGCGGGTTACCGCGCACAGCGCGCAAGGGGACCCGCCCGGCCTTGCAAAACGCATTTGAACATACAGTATGAAAAACTGTCGTTCAAGTATTTTTGTCGCTGCCGCGGCCTGCTAAGCTGGCCCCACAACGGCCACACGAGAGATAACAAGCCATGCCGCAGCCCGAGACTGTAATCGCCCGCGACGACAGCGCGAGCCCTGACCAGCTGCTGGCCCGCCTGCAGCAGCGCGCGGCGGCAGGGTGCGCAGCGCCGCCGCCCTGCAGCCTGCGCGTTCCCACCAGCGTCTACACCGAACCCGCCCGCTTTTCCCGCGAGCGGGATGCCCTGATACTGCGCCTGCCGCAGGTTATCGGCCACGAATCCCAGCTGCCCAAGCCGGGCGATACCCTGACCTACGACTGGCTCGGCCTGCCGCTGATCACCACGCGCGACAAAAACGGCGACATCGGCACCTTCATGAACGTCTGCCGCCACCGCGGCATGCGCCTGGTGCAGGACGAAGGTGTCAGCAGCCTGCGCTCGCTGGTCTGCCCCTACCACCAGTGGACCTACGGCCTGGATGGCGCGCTGCGCAATATTCCACGCGCCGAAAGCTTCTGCGATATCGACCCCGCCGACTTCAACCTGGTGGCCCTGCCCACCGAGGTGCGCCACGGCCTGATCTGGGTCCAGGCAACGCCGGGCGCCACCATGGACCTGGACGCCCACCTGGCCGGACTGGGCCGCGACTTCGACGAGTTCCGCCTGGGGGATTACCACTTCTGCCGGCAGAGCGTGAAGGACATCGCCTGCAACTGGAAGCTGGTGCAGGACGCCTTCCTCGACGGCTACCATGTGGTGCGCCTGCACAAGAAAACCGTGGGGCCTTTCTTCCCGGACGCACTCGCCGAATCCAGCATCCACGGCCGCCACATCCGCTCGGCGGTGGCGCGCAATACCCTGCTGGACGACCTCGACCTTGCGCCGCAGGCGCTGGACCGGCGCCAGCACGCCACCTTCTCCTACACCCTGTTCCCGAACATGGTGCTGATCTTCCACCCCGAGTACACCAGTGTCATCAGCCTGTTTCCCCAGGCGGCGGATCGCACCCTGTTCGTGCACAGCATGCTGACCCCGCGGAAGCCGGTTTCAGAGCAGGAACGCGATCACTTCGAGCGCTCCTTCGAGCTGATCGACAGGGGGGTTTTCGAGGCGGAGGATATCTTTGTGTCCGTAGGCGCCCAGAAAGGGTTTGCCTCCGGCGCCAACGACAGCCTGCTGTTCGGAGCGCTGGAGGAGCCGGCGGTGCAATTCCACCGGTTTGTGGAAGAGGCTCTCTAAATGGGGTCAGAGCCCTTTTTCGGGAAATCGAAAAAGGGCTCTGACCCTCGGCCGAAGATCAGCCGTCGCGGAAAGTGGCGTTAACCGGCTTGCCGCCTTCTGTGTAAGCCTTCAGCTCGTTGCGTCCCACCACCATGCGGTGCACCTCGTCCGGGCCATCGGCCAGGCGCAGGGTGCGCTGGGCCATATACATGGTCGCCAGCGGCGTATCCTGGGACACACCTAGGGCGCCGAACATCTGGATCGCCTGGTCGACAATGCGGATGGAGATGTTGGGCACCGCGGTCTTGATCATGGAAATCCACACCCGCGCTTCCTTCGGATCGACCTGGTCCATCATCCACGCCGTTTTCAGCGTCAGCAGACGCGCCATCTCGATATCCATGCGCGCGTTGGCGATAATGTCGATATTGCCACCGAGGCGCGCCAGCGGCTTGCCAAAGGCAGTGCGTGACACCGATCGCTCACACAGCAGCTTGAGGGCTTTCTCCGCGGCGCCGATGGCGCGCATGCAATGGTGAATACGGCCCGGGCCGAGGCGGCCCTGGGAAATTTCAAAACCGCGACCGGGGCCGAGAATCATGTTCTCCTTCGGCACCCGCACGTTGGTATAGCGCTGGTGCATGTGACCGTGGGGCGCGTCGTCCATGGAGAACACGTTCATCGGCCGCACATTCTCCACCCCAGGGGTGTCCATGGGCACCAGGATCTGGCTCTGCTGCAGGTGCTTGGGCGCATCGGGATCGGTTTTCACCATCACGATCATGATCTTGCAGCGCGGGTCGCCGGCGCCGGAGATATAGTGCTTCTCGCCGTTGATCACCCACTCGTCGCCGTCCAGCACCGCGCTGGTGCAGATATTGGTGGCGTCGGAAGATGCCACGTCCGGTTCGGTCATGGCATAGGCAGAGCGAATCTCGCCGCTCAGCAGGGGTTCCAGCCACTGCTTCTTCTGCGCCTCCGTACCGTACTTGTGCAGCACCTCCATGTTGCCGGTGTCCGGCGCGGCGCAGTTGAATACCTCTGCGGCGATATGGGACTTGCCCATCTCCTCCGCCAGGTAAGCGTATTCCACCGTGGTCAGGCCGGAACCCTGCTCGCCGTCGGTAAGAAAGAAATTCCACAGGCCGGCGGCCCTGGCCTTGTCCTTCAGACTCTCCATGATGTCCGTCTGGCGTGCGGTGAACTGCCAGCGGTCACCGACACTGATCTCGGCGATGTACTCGTGCTCGACTGGCTCGATCTCGTTGGCGATGAAGTCCCGCACCTGCTGCAGCAGTGGGGCCAGTTTTTCGCTGATACCTAAATCCATGATGACTCTCCCGAGTTCCTGATGTTCATTGCTATGCCGTCGCAGCGCCGCCTGGATCAGGCGTTGACAGCCTGATGCGCCAGTGCGCTGGCGTAATCTGCCTTGAGCTGGCGCTTGAAGATCTTGCCGGTGGCGATGCGCGGCAGCTGTTCGTCGCGGAACCAGATGTGGGCAGGGACTTTAAAACTCGCCAGATGCCCCGCCAGGTATTCGCGCAGTGCCGCTTCGTCGAGGCTGTGCCCCTCGTGTAACAGCAGGGCTGCACCGACGACCTCGCCGAGGCGCTCGTCGGGCAGGCCGAACACGGCCGCCTCCGCCACGGCGGGGTGGCTGTAAATCGCCGCCTCCACTTCCAGGCAGCTGATGTTCTCGCCGCCGCGAATGATGATTTCCTTGATGCGATCGACGATGTAGAGGAAGCCCTCCTCATCCATGTAGCCGACATCGCCGGTGTGGAACCAGCCGTCGCGAAAGGCCTCCGCCGTCGCCTCGGGCTTGTTCCAGTAGCCCAGCACATTGGCCGGCGACTTCATGCACACTTCGCCGCGCTCACCCACCGGCAGGGCTTCGCCGCCGGGGCCGGTGATGCGAAATTCAGTCACTGCCGGTACCGCACGGCCAGTGCTGCCGGGGTTGGCAATGTAGAAGGCACCGCTGTTGACCGCGCCGAGGGCGTTGGTTTCGGTCAGGCCGTAGCCGCTGCCGGGGGTGGATTTGCTGAAGGTGCTGGCCAGCTTGCCCACCTGGTCCGGGGGCCGCGCAGCGCCGCCGGAGAAGATGTCCTTCAGGGTCGACAGGTCGCGGTCGGAGGTGCGCGCCGCTTCCTGCAGTTCCGCCGACATCGTGGGCACGCCGTTGAACCAGGTCACCTTTTCCTCCTCGATCAGGCGCAGGGCTTCCTGCACGTCCCACTTGTGCATGATGACCAGTTTGCGCCCCGCAACCAGCGACAGCAGGAAGGCGGAATGGGAGCCGGTGCAGTGAAACAGGGGGATGGTCAGCAGGCCGCAGGGCTGACGCGGCTCGCCGGCCGTCGCCTCGATGTCCACCTGCTTGCTCACCACGCCCATCAGCATCCAGCTGTAGAGGGCCGACAGAATGCCGCGGTGACTGGACAGGGCGCCCTTGGGGTGGCCGGTGGAACCCGAGGTATACATGATGGTGGCGTGATCATCGCAGTCCACCTCCACCGCGGGCATTGCCGCCCCGGCATACTCCGCCAGCAGGTCATCGAAAGCGAGGGCCGCCACAGGCAGGTCGCTGCAATCGTCGATGGCGATGAGGGTAAGGCCCAGGCTGTCCACCAGCGGCGCCAGGCGTTCAATGCGCTGGCGGTCCGCGATCACCACCTTGGCGCCACTATCGCGCAGGCCGTAGTCCAGTTCCTCGGTGGTCCACCAGGCGTTCATCGGCACCGCCACCACGCCGCTGGCCAGGGTGCCGATAAAACTCATCATCCACTGGGGATTGTTGCGACTGAGGATGGCGACCCGCTCGCCTTTGGCGACACCGAGCTTTTCTTTCAGCGCCGTCGCGAATGCCGCACTGCGGGCATAGGTCTCAGCGAAGGTGTAGCGCTGGTCGAGATAAACGGCGAATTCCTTGTCGCCGTGGTTGAGCATATGACGGAAATACTCGCCGAGGTTGGCGGGCAGCTCCGCGTAATTGCGATAGCTGACGCCATCGATTGCCACTTCATTCAGTGCGAAGGGTGCGCCGGGAGCGGTGAGTTCCGCCACCAGCGCATCAAATTGTTGGACTTCAGGGCGCATGTTATCGGTATTCCCCGGAGTTGATGGTCAGAATCCGCCGAGCTGGGCGAAGCGATCAAGGTGATAGTTATAGTCGCCAAAGGTGTGCTGGGCCACCCGGGCGCGCTTGATAAAGAAGCCGATTTCGCACTCGTCGGTCATGCCGATGCCACCGTGCATCTGCACCGCTTCATTGCTGGCACGCTGCGCTACTTCGCACAGCTTGGCCTTGGCGGCACTGGCCAGCAGCGGCAGGTTGTCCGCACCTTCATCGATCGCCTGCAGGGCCTTGAGCACGATGGAGCGAGCCAGCTCCAGTTCCGCAAACAATTCGGCGGCGCGATGCTGAAGCCCCTGGAAGCTGCCGATAATCCGGCCAAACTGCTTGCGCTCCTGCAGGTAGGCAACCGTGCGTTCGAAGGCCTCGACCGACAGCCCCAGCAGCTCCGCCGCCAGGCCGATGTTGGCGATGTCCAGCGTGCGTTCCAGCGCCGGGCCTGCAGCCCCCGCCTCGCCCACCAGGGCATCGGCGCCAACGCTGACATTGTCCAGCATCAGTGCGCCGGCAGCGCGGCTGTCCACCATGGCGCGCGACTCCACCGTCAATCCCGCCGCGTCGGCGGGCACTGCGAACACGCTCGGGCCTTCACTGCCCTCGAGCATCGCGACCACCAGGAATTGCTGCGCACTGGGCGCATCCAGCACCAGCACCTTGCTGCCGTTGAGCACATAACCCTCACCCTCGCGGCGGGCCGTGGTGGCCAGTTGCTGCGGGTTGTGGTGAGCGCCCTCCTGCAGGGCCAGGCTGAACTGCGTCTCACCGGCGGCAATGGCCGGCAACCACTGCTGCTTTTGCGCCTCACTGCCCAGTTCGTTAATCAGGGTGGCGGACACCAGCACTGCCGACTCCAGCGGCGAGTTGCTGAGGTGACGCCCGACCTGCTCCAGCACCAGGCCGAGCCCGGTGTAGCCGTAGCCCAGGCCGCCAAAGGCCTCGGGAATGGCGATGCTGGCCCAGCCCATCTCGACCATTTCGCGCCATACGGCGGCGTCGAAGGTGGTCTCGCTGCCGCTGTCGCGCAATGCCCGCAGCTGCGGTACCGCCGCCTTCTCCGCCAGAAAACCCGCGGCGGAATCCTTGAGCATGATCTGCTCTTCATTCAATACCAGTGCCATGAATTAATCCTCTGTCGCGTCCGGCTCAGGCGTCCGGCAGGCCAAGCACGCGCTTGGCAATAATATTCAGCTGAACCTCGGTGGTACCGCCCTCGATGGAATTCCCCTTGGAACGCAACCAGTCGCGACTCAGCTGGCCGCCGTCATAGACGTCGCCATCCCAGCCCAGGGCCACTTCGCCCTGCACCGCCAGGTTGAGTTCATTGCGGCGCTTGTTCAGCTCGGTGCCGTAGTACTTGAAGATGGAGGACGCGGGGCCCAGGCCCTGCCCCGCCTTCGCCTCGTCGCCAATGCGGGCCATGGTGTAGCCAAACACCATCGCATCCAGCTGGTACTGGGCGATGTTCTGGCGCAGTACGCCATTGGCCAGGCGTCCGCTGGCGTCAGCGCCGACAATTTTCGCTGCGCGCTGGCCCAGCGATTCGCGCGACATGGTGCCGAAGCCGGAGATCATTTCCCGCTCGTGGGTGAGCAGGTACTTGGCGATGGTCCAGCCCTTGCCCTCTTCCCCGATCAGGTTTTTCTTCAGGGCCTTGGCATCGTCGAAGAACGTTTCACAGAACGGGGAGGAACCGCTGATCAGCTTGATCGGCTTTACCGTCACGCCGGGCTGGTCCATATCGAAGAGCACAAAGCTGATGCCCTCGTGCTTGCTGCCGGAACTGTCGGTGCGTACCAGGCAGAAGATCCAGTCGGCCTTGTCGGCGTAAGAGGTCCAGACCTTCTGCCCGTTGATCAGGTAGTGGTCGCCCTGGTCTTCGGCGCGCGTCGCCAGGCTGGCGAGGTCGGAGCCGGCATTCGGCTCGGAGTAGCCCTGGCACCAGCGTATCTCGCCGCGTGCGATGGGCGGCAGGTGCTCCTTTTTCTGCTCTTCGCTACCGAACTGGAGCAGGGCCGGGCCGAGCATGGAGATGCCGAAGCTGTCCAGCGGGCGGCGGGCACTGATGCGCGCCATTTCCTGGGCCAGCACTTTCGCCTCTTCCTTGTTCAGGCCGCCACCGCCGTATTCCTTCGGCCAGGTGGGCACCGTCCAGCCGCGCTCGGCCATGCGGTCGCACCAGACCTTCTGGTCCGGGTGATCGATCTCGGGCTTGCGCCCACCGTTATAAATGTCCTCAAACCCCCGGGCAGGGGTGCGCATGGACTGGGGGCAGTTGGCCTCCAGCCAGGCGCGGGTCTCGGCGCGGAATTGTTCCAGCTCGCTCACGGCTGCACCTCATCTCAGAATGTTTGGCACTGTGCCGGCCTGCCTGCCCCCCTATCAAGGGTAGGCACACAGGAGTCCGGCAGTGTTCAAAATGCGGATTTGAACCTACAGTATGTTTTGATTGCTTTCAAGTATCTTCTGAGCGAGGAGATCTTGCGCCATCTGGTCTGGCGACGGGTAGTTGGGAGCAGCCAGGGCCCCGCCAAATCAGGCGCGACGAGGATTGACCAGGCGAAGCAGGAGCAAGCCCAGGCCGAATAAGGTCAGGGTATTGGAAAGTGGTACCGGAGAGGCATTGTTAAGCGCACGAACATCCAGCTGGATACGACCGAAAAAGTCAGGCGTATTGCTGCCATTGCTATAGTCTGGGCTGTTGTCCCAGTATGGCCATACTTGGTCGATGTCTGGTCTCAGAATCCAGATGAAGTCACTCAGGGTGACCTCATAGTCCCCTGAAACGAAACTGAGAGTGCCTGCTTCCTGCGCATTGGGCGTGGACAAACCGGAGGAACCGTACAGGTCGAGACCATTGGGATGCGATGCCGGGCAGACGGGGTTGCAGGACGAGCCGTACAAGCCGGAGATATCCGCTGTGGTTTGATTGCCACCAAAATACAGACTCAATACGAAATGCTGGAGCGGGTCCACGTTCGGAATCACCGATTCTCCGTAGACTGAAAAAAGATGCGTCCCGGGTGTCAACGCAATGGCAATGTTGGTGGTTGCGCCGTCCTTTGAGTTCAGGAAGACCGGGTTTTGCGGGTCTAGCGAGCTGGAATAGTAGAGATTCCAGCGATCGTCTGACTCGCCGCCCTGGGTATTCCAGATCCACCCATTCCAGTTCTCACCAGACGGGTTAGCAGAGAAGACCGCCGAGTCGGTCAACATGAGAACCGCCCGGGCCTGGCCGGCAATACTCGCAAGGGTAACGGCCAGAATGAATGCCAGTGCGTTCCTGTTAAGCCCTTTCATACCAGTGTCTCGCATGCGTTTTGGAGGACGATGGCGACATGGTGCAAGGCGCGTGCCGCAGTCGGAAATCTGAATGAAATCAACGTCGAGACAAAAGCCAATGGAGGGCCGGACACGCAAGTTGTAAAGGATATTGACGCGGACGAGGCGGTAATCCCCATAGAAAGGGATAGAGAATTCCATCGCCATATAAACAACGCCAACCCCTTGCCATCCCATCACACTCCCCCCTATGATTCGCCGCCGGCCGGGGCTCCCCGGCTTCCGGCGTAGCTTTCTGTTTCACACCATATCTGGCGTTTTTATTTTGCGGAGTCTGTATGCAAAGGCTGCGGGAACTTGCGCGTCTTGTTGAAGCTGTATTTGAAGAACTTGAAAGTACTTTTGCCGGCTACCAGCGCCGGACCGGGCTGAACTGCACCTCCGGATGCGGGGCCTGCTGCAACAACCCGGAGGTCGAAGCCTCGCCGCTGGAAATGCTGCCGCTCGCCCTGGACCTGTTTGATCGGGGCCTGGCGGAGAACACCCTGACATCCCTGGACAACTACTCGGGGTTTTCCTGCATTCACTTTGTCCGCCACTCCCTGGATGGCAGCCGCGGCGAGTGTGGCATCTACCGCCAGCGTCCCTCGCTGTGCCGCATGTTCGGCGCCGCCGGTGTCAGCGGCAAGTTTGGACAACCACGCTTATCCGTCTGCCGCAGCATCAAGGAGGAACAGCCCGCCGCACATCTACTGGCGCTGACCAATCTTGACGACGATCCACCGCCACGCATGTCCGAGGGCAAGGAAAAAGTCCGGCAGCTGGACCATTCGCTCGGCCAGCGCGACTTCCCCATCAACGAGGCACTCCGGGCCGCGCTGGAAAAGGTATTGCTGCTGGCCTGCTACAGCAATGAGGTGCCCTCAGACCAGGTGGCGTAATCAGGCGTCGGGGATATCATCCGGCAGCAGGGACAGTACCGTGCAACCGGCCGTGGGCTCCAATGATTCACCGGCGGTAAAGGGGGTAACCCAGCCCTTGCCGTCGATGACAAACAGCGGCAGGCAGTTCTCGCCGTGCTTGACCCGGTACTGTTCCCAGCTGAACTCCTCGGTCAGGCGGGTACTGCGGATTTCCCAGCCGCGGTTGACCAGTCTGATCACATCCCCGTAGGTCACCTCCTCGCCGAACAACTGGCTGCCGCGGTAACCCTGGGTCACCTGGTGCTTCTCGGACTGCCGGCGGGACAGGTCCGAGGCCAGCCGGTAGATGCGCCGCGGACCAAAGTCCTGGCGGTAGTGGAGCGCGGCGATAACATTCACATAGCGCTGGCGCGACATCGCCAGCAGCCCGCCAACACCGGCCAGGTCGAGGTGAATTTCGGCGTGCTCGGACACCGGGTTGCCGTAGTAGGTCTCCAGCCCCGCCATGCGCGCGGTGCGGATATCCTCGCGGCTGGAGTCCGCCAGTACGCAGCGAAAATCATGCTCTTTCAGCGCTTCCGCTACCGCCCGGGAGAAGGCGTTGGCGCCGACGATGAGAAAGCCCCGCGGCGAAGGCTCGGTCACCTTGAGCGCGCGTGCGATAAAGCGTGAAGTAGCGCTTTGCAGTACCACTGTACCGATGATGATGGTGAAGGTCAGCGGCACCAGCAGTGCCGCTTCCTCGTAGCCAATGGCCACCAGGTTGTCGGCAAACAGGGCGGAGATGGCCGCCGCCACAATCCCGCGCGGGGCGATCCAGGCCAGCAAACCGCGCTCGCGCCAGCTCACGTCCAGGCCCAGGGTGCTCACCAGCACCTTGGCGGGTCGCGCCAGGAACTGCAGCGCCAGCAGCAGCCAGACGGCGTTCCAGCCGATCTCCGCCAATTGATCCAGATTGATGCGCGCCGCCAGCACCACAAACAACACCGAGATCAACAGCAGGCTCAGGTGTTCCTTGAAATTGAGGATCGGGTGGATATCCACACTGCGCTGGTTGGCCAGCCACATGCCCATCACCGTCACCGTGAGCAGGCCGGATTCGTGGGCGATGGCATTGGAGGCACTGAAAGACAGCAACACCAGCGCCAGGGAGGCCATGTTGTGGAGGTATTCAGGCAACCAGTCCCGCGACAGCAGTTTGCCCAGGACATAACCACTCGCCAGGCCTGCTCCCAGCCCCACGAACACGGTCTGGAAGAACAGCAGGAAGACATGCCCCAGCGCCTCGCCCTCGCTGCTGGCGAGAATGAACTCGTAGGTCATCACCGCCATCAGGGCGCCGATGGGGTCGATGGCAATACCCTCCCAGCGCAGGATATTCGCCACTTTCCGGGTGGGCCGCACCGAGCGCAGCATGGGTACGATCACTGTCGGGCCAGTGACAATGACCACCGCGCCGAACAGGGCGCTGATCTGCCAGGAGAAGTCGAACAGGTAGTGGGTCGCCACGGCCACAATCACCCAGGTGACCAGGGCGCCGATCGAGATCATGCGCTGTACCACCCGGCCGACGCCACGTATCTCGCTGATGTTGAGGGTCAGGCTGCCCTCGAACAGGATGATGGCAACCGACAGCGACACCATCGGCATCAACAGGTCGCCGAATACCGCATCCGGGTCCAGCCAGCCACTGACCGGCCCGGACAGCAGCCCCGCCACCAGCAGGAACAGGATGGCCGGCAGGCGCACCCGCCAGGCCAGCCATTGGCACAGGGTGCCGATAATCAGAACTATTGCCAGGGATAATTCAAGCGGGAGCATGTGCGCATCCGTTCGCGGGTTGAGCAGGAAGGGTGTGGCAGCTGCAGAGCAGTGTCAACTGACACCGCTGCAGGTCCAAGAAAGGCGCAGGTACAAGGAGGTGAACTGAAACGGGGCGCGGCGGCCTACCTCCGCCACGCGTCGCTGGTTAAGCTAACAGGCCCAGATGATCTGTTCACCGCGCCGCGCTGTTTACCCGCGGCGATACAGGAGTAACCCAGTGAAAGTATTGGTTATAGGAGGCTCCGGCCTTATCGGCGGCGACGCCGCCCTGCACCTGGCCCGGTTGGGCCACGACGTCACCATCATGTCGCGCAAGCCGCCACAGGCACCCGCGCTGGCCGCCCTGCCCTTCCTGGCCGGCGACTACATCAACGACGACCTCGGCGACGGCCGCCTGCAGGGTTTCGATGCACTGGTGTTTTCCGCCGCTGCGGATATCCGCAACGTGCCCATGGACGGTTCGAAAACACCGGAAGAAGTCTACAGGGAAGCCAACGATATCGCCGTACCACGGGCGCTGGAAGCCGCGCGGGATGCCGGTATCGGCAAGGTGGTGTACATCGGCACCTTCTACCCCCACGTGGCGGCTCATCGCATTGGCGAGTGCCCCTATGTCACCTCCCGCGCCAACACCGACAAGGCCGTGCGCGCGCTGAACAGTGACAGTTTCCAGGTCTGCACCCTCGACCTGCCCTTTGTGCTCGGCCACATTCCCGGCACCGAGGTGCCACACATCGGCGCACTGGTGGCCTACGCCGCCGGCCACATCCCGGACATGCCGGTATTCGCCCCCAAGGGCGGCACCAACCACATCACCTCACAGTCGGTGGCGCAGGCCGTGGCCGGTGCACTGGAGAATGGCGAAGGCGGCAAAGCCTACCTGATCGGTGACGAAAACCTGAGCTGGAAAGACTACCTGGAGCAGTGGTTCGCCGCGGCGGGTAACCCGGTTGAGTTGGAGGTGCGGGACGATATCGACCACCCCCTGCTACCGAACGTCATCATGTTTGCCGGCGCCGGCGCCACGGTCAGCTACGACACGCCGGCGGAAATACGCGAGCGCCTGGGCAACTACGACACCGGGCAGATCAGCGACAAGATCAGGGAAATTGTCGCGGCCTACAGCTGAGGCAGCAGCGCCGTCCGTGCACACGGACGGCGCCACCCGTCTTCACGGGCTGAGCAGTGCAGCGCGAATCTGCTGCGCTTTCTCCTTCAGGCGCCGGGTATTGTCCGGCCCCATGCGCAACAATTGCTTTTGCAACGGGCTCATCTCTTCGAGCTGCGGATCGGCGTAGCTGTACATCACCGAGTCACGCTTCAACTCCAGGGGCCCGGCGACTTCCGGAGTGGCGATAATGCGGTCCAGGCTGGCAATCAGGGCATTGTCCAGGTCCTCCCCGGGCAGACCCAACTGGGCATAGGCCTTCTCGTACAGCGGGCGCAGGCGGTGGAAGCTGTCCACGATGGTCGCTGTATCCAGTGCCAGCACGGCATCCACATAGCTGTCATAGCGTTCATAGCCCGCCTGGTCCATGTAGATCCGGCCATCGACTTTCTCCACCGGGAAGGGCTCATCGGGTGCGCTCATCGGCAGAATCTTGCGCAACAGTACCCCGCGGCTGCCTCCGTCGACCAACGCTACCATCCGTTCCAGTAAATGTTCACCCTCGTTGAAGCCCTGCAACTCGCCGGCGGCGCCGACACTCTGCAGTTCTTCCCGCATCAGCGGATCGCTGTCCTGGGGCTCCGGCAGGGGCGGTTCGACAGGCTCGGGCGCAACCTCCCCGGGTGTTTCTTCGGCGACTTCGACGGGCGTGTCCGGCCTGTCCGGAATGTCTTCGGCCGCCGGCCGGGGCGGCGTTGCCGGCATTGGTGCTTGCACCGACTCCGGCGCTGGTGCCGGCAACTCCTGCTCACCACCGGGATAGAACATAAAGGCCAGGGCGCCGATCACCACAACCACCACCAGTACCGGCTTCACCGGAAAGCCGGACTTCCTTTGCCTGCGGGTGGCACCCCCGGCGCCGAGCTTGTCCTCGGGCATCGCGCGCATGCTGCTCTCGTCGTCCTGATCAGCCTCGAAGTTATTGTCGTCCGGTTCCTGTGTGCTCATCGGCATCCTCCTGGGTGTCCTCGGGTTCAGACCCTCTGTACCCGCCGCGGGTTCCCCCACGGTAGCAGATTGCAGGGCCGTCTCCATACACCACAGCATAGACGATGCCGGGCGCCCCACCGTCCGCAGCAACCGTGCTAGGATTCCAGAAGAGGGGCACCCGTGACGGTACAGGAGGTAACAATGGACATCAGGGAACTGGTTGCACAGTGGACCAATGACGCGCCCGGAGTACTGGCCGAGGAGCGCTACAGTGTGCAGTTGCCGGTCAGCGACGCCGCGCGCATCGAAGCCCTTGCCGAAATGTTCCCACACCGCACCCGGGAGCAAATCATTACCGAATTGCTGTCCGCGGCACTGGACGAAGTGGTATCCCACCTGCCCTACGAACAGGGCAGCAGGATCATCACCCGCGATGAAGAGGGCGACCCGATCTACGAGGACGTCGGCCTGACACCCCGCTACCTGGAACTGACCCGGCAGCATGCCGATAAGATGAAAAGCCAGGGCTGAAGCCCTTTTGCAAGGAAAACTCCATGTCCAACACCAGCAAACAGTTCAACTTTGACCAGGCCGTCATCTGGGTGACCGGGGCTTCCTCCGGCATCGGCGCGGCCTTCGCCATCGAAGCGGCGCGCAGGGGGGCCAGGCTGGCGCTCTCCTCGCGTGGTGTGGAGCAGCTTGAAACGGTACGGAAGGACTGTATTGCCGCCGGCGCAGGCCCCGAAGACGTGCTGGTGCTGCCGCTGGACCTGGAAGACGAAACCGCCATGCCGGCCGCCGTCGACAGGGTCCGCGATCACTTTGGGCGCATTGACCTGCTGCTCAACAACGCCGGCATGTCCCAGCGCTCGCTCTGCCTGGACACCGACATGTCGGTCTACCACAAGATCATCAAGGTCGACCTCCTCGGCCAGATTGCCCTTACCAAGCAGGTGCTGCCACTGATGGTAGAACAGGGTAGCGGCACCCTGGCGGTCACTTCCAGCGTGGCCGGCAAGGTGGGTTCCCCGATGCGTACGGCCTACTGCGCGGCCAAGCACGGTGTGATGGGCTTTTTCGATGCGCTGCGGGTGGAAACCGCCCACCTGGGGTTAAACGTGACTACTATTGTGCCGGGCTCCATCCGCACGCCTGTTGCCCACAACGCCCTCACCGGCAGCGGCAAGCCCACCGGCGTGGCAGATCCCGCCATCGAAGCCGGCATGCCGGTAGACGACTGCGCCCGGGTGATCGCCGACGGCTTTGCCGGCGGGATCGAGGAAATCAACGTGGGGACCGGACCCGAGATGCAGTTGCTGGAGATGAAACGCCAGGACCCGACAGCCACTTTCCGCCTGCTGGAGAGCTGGACTGCGGAGTTGTTCAAGGGCAATACCCCCCACCTGAACCAGTAGACAGGCACCCTGCCGCACTGAACCAATGACGATGGAGAACCCAATGGCGCTGATAGCCACTTTCAGAAAACCCCTGCTGGCCCTGGCCCTCACTGCGGTAGCGCTGCCGGCGTTCGCCCAGGCACCGGAACGCGCCGATATCCCCGCGCAGTACAAGTGGGATCTCAGCGACATGTACAGCAGCAGCGATGCCTGGGAAGGCGACGTCAAGCGCCTGCAGGAGGCGCTGCCCAAGATGGCGCAGCACAAGGGCCACCTGGGGGACAGCGGCGCAGCGCTACTGTCCGCGATAAAGGATTATGAAGCCCTGTCACGTCTGCTGGGCCGCATCTATGTCTACGCCGGGCTGAAGTCCTTCGAGGACATGCGGGTGGGCGATGACAGCGCAAGGTTCTCCCGCGCCCAGGGCCTGAATGCCGAACTACAGACAGCCACCGCCTTCCTCACGCCTGAACTGGTGGCGATTCCCGAAGACAGGCTTGAGGCCATGATCACCAGCACACCCGGCCTGGAGATTTACCGCCACTTCCTGGACGAACAGTCGCGCATGCGGCCCTACACCCTGTCGGAGAAGGAGGAATCGCTGCTGGCCATGGCCTCCGACCCACTGGGCAAGTTCAACAGCGTATTTGGCGCTCTCGACAACGCCGACCTCACCTTTGGCGAGATCGAGAACGACGCGGGTGAAACGGTAGCGCTGACCAAAGGACTCTATAACGCCGCCCTCAGCAACCGCGACCGCGACTACCGGGAACGCGCCTGGAAAGGTTTGTTCGCCGAATATGAAAAGCACGGCAATACGCTGGCGGCCAACTACGAGGGCCATGTCAAAGGCAGGGTGTTCGAGGCGAAGGCTCGCGGTTTTGACTCCGCCCTGCACGCCGCCACCTACACCAACGCCATCCCCGAGACCGTCTACCACAACATGATCAAGGTGGCCCGGGAGGGCGCCGAACCCTTACAGCGCTACCTTGAACTGCGCCGCAAGACGCTGGGCTACGAGCAACTACAGGTATGGGATCTGTACGCGCCGATGGTGGAATCCACCTACGACAACATCGATTACGAGGACGCCAAGCGCATCGTCGCCGACGCCCTGGCTCCGATGGGCGAGGACTACATCGCCCTGTACTGGAAGGGTTTTGAAGAAGGCTGGGTAGACGCCTTCGAAAGTGCCGGCAAACGCGGCGGCGCCTACTCCTGGGGCATGTACGACTCCAAGCCCTACCTGTCGATGAACTACGCAGGCACCCTGAACGACGTCTCCACACTGGCCCACGAGTACGGCCACTCCCTGCACTCCTACATGACCCGCAACACCCAGCCCTACGTCTACGGTAGCTATCGCACCTTCATTGCCGAGATCGCCTCGATGACCAACGAAGCCATCCTGTTCCAGAAGATGCTGGCCGATGCCGAGACCCCGCGGGAAAAAGCCTACCTGCTACAGAACTATCTGGACCAGTTCCGCAGCGGCTTCTTCCGCCAGGCCTCCTTCGCCGATTTTGAAATGCAGGCCCACGCCATGGTGGAAGCCGGCGAGGCGCTCAACAAGGATAACCTGAACACCCTCTACGCCGATGTCTTCAAGACCTACTACGGCGACAAGGTGGCCGTGGATCCGCTGAACGCCAGCGAGTGGAGCCGTATTCCACACTTTCTGCGTACCGATAACTTCTATGTGTACCAGTACGCCACCTCCTTCGTGGCGGCCAACGCCCTGGCCCAGGGTATTCTCACCGAGGGTGAGCCGGCGCGGGACCGCTTCCTGGCGATGTTGCATGCCGGCAGTAACGACTACCCCATCGAGCTGCTGAAAAAGGCCGGCGTCGACATGACAACGCCGGAGCCGATCTACGCGGCGCTGGAGGTCTTCAACACGATGGTGGTGGAACTGGAGGAAACACTGGCGCAGATGTAGGTGGCAGTGGCGGTTGGGCAGGGGAGGCCCCTGCCCCGGCCCGCAACTAACGGCGCTTCGCCTCGGCAGCTATCGCGTCGAGCATGCCGCCGTACATATCCTGCATCATCGCGCTCATGCTTTCGGGCTCCACACTCTCCACCGAGACACCACTGAAACTGGCGTCCCAGCGCGCCGTGGTGCCATCGCCGGCCTGCTCCAGGCTGGCCACCACGCGGTAGTCCTGCATGATGTTCACCCCGCCTTCCAGCACCTGGTATTCAAGGCTGTGGCGCTCGGGATCGAGGGCCAGCAGCTTTTCCTCCACCGGCTGCTCACTGCCCGGCATGAAGATCCGGCGTACCTGCCCCACGCCCTCGCCCACCTGTTCCACCCGCTCGGCGCCGGCGAACCAGTCCAGGTTGCTGAAGTCGGACACCACTTGCCAGACTTTCTCCAGCGGGGCATCCAGGGTTTTCTCGACACAAAAGGTATACATGAGGGGCTCTCCAGTTGTTGTTATCAGGATGTGTATCGTATGGGCGCTGCGGCAACGACTTCAAGCATTCCTGTCGCCAGCGCCCTGTCAGACCTGCGCCTCCAGGCGGGACACCAGTTCCGGCGCGAGTTTCAGCTCCCGCGCCAGTTCCTGCAAATAGGCGCGCTCCATGAAACTCTGCTCGTCGACCATCAGCAGCGAGGCCAGGTAAACCTCGGCGGCCTCTTCGGGGCAGTCGATACCGCGGGCGACATCAGCGGGATCCAGCGGCTTCGACAACTCGGCATCCACAAAAGCGGACACTTCCCGGCTGGCACCCATCGACTGCACCGCTTTGTAAATGCGCGCCTGCTCGCCCTCGTCCACGTGACCATCGGCTTTGGCAGCCGCCAGCATGGCGCGAAGAACCGTCATGGAATGCTGTGGCGTATCGGGCGGCGCAACAACCATCGAGGGACTGCCGGATGAGGCTGCCTGGGCCTGTGGCTGCTGGGAGGATTTCCAGTCATTGTAGACCTTGTAGGCCAGCACACCGAGGGCCGCGGTGCCGCCGACCTTGGCCACTTTCGTGCCCATCTTGCGCCCCTTCTTGCTGCCCAGCAGCATGGTCAGCAGACTGCCGCCCACGGCACCACCCAATGCCCCTTTGGTCATGTCGGACATGCCACTGACCTGCCCGGCACTACCACCCTGCGCCGGATTCGCCGCAGCACTACCCGACGCCAACAATTGATTCAGTATTCCTTTCACATCCATGGTTGCTTCCTGGCAGATAACATTCGGGTTTTTGACGCCGCCGGCGGTCAATGGTTCATCGGGCTGGGGCTATCCGCAAGCCGCGCTTTCCATTCGCGGACGGTTGCTGAGACGGGAATGACAAGGCCACATTTGAAATGGAGCGGGTAAGGGGAATCGAACCCCTCTCTCAAGCTTGGGAAGCTTGGGTAATACCACTATACGATACCCGCACATGCTGAAAACCGCGGGCCGCTCATTGCCGGCGCCGCAGGCAGCCTTTCTAGCACAGCCTTTCGGCAAACAAAAGACGCGCACTGAAATTAACCCGCGGTAGCCGCCATGGTCTAGGCTTGTGGCATCAATGGGAGGTTTTGCCATGGTGGCTCGCACACGCTCTTTTGTCCTGGCTGTCGGCGCCGTTTGCCTGGCGGCGGGCCTGCTTTCTCCGGCGACTTCCCAGGCGCGGGAAGTCTCCAGCTACGCCCGGGTCAACGACGATGCCAGCCTGCGCATCAACGGCCGCACTATCCACCTCGCGGGCATCCACGTGCCGGATACCGGCACCACCTGCCAGACCTGGCGCAACCCGCCGGTGTGCGGCAGCCGCGCGGTGGTCGCCCTGCGTTTCAAGATCGACGGCTTTGTGCGCTGTGAGCTGCTGTCCCGCAACAATGACCGCAGTTTCAATGGCTGGTGTCGCGTGGGGGCCAGTTCGTTCGAGGAGGGCGAGGACCTGGCAGCCTATCTTCTGCAGCAGGGCTGGGCGGTCGCGTTGCCGGATGCCTCCTTTGAATACCTGACCATGGAAAAGATCGCCCGCGCGCGCGGCCTCGGCCTGTGGGGCATTCCGGTGGACAATATCCGCCGCCGCTAGCGGCGGGAAGAGCCCGCCTTAGCCCGCCTTGTCTGCGGGGCTCCTGTAGTCGTAGAGCAGGTGCGCCGAGCAGTCACCGACAAAATCCACCTGCATGGAGCGCTCGCTGAACTCCCAGCGCCCGTCGTCGCGGCAGCGGAACTGGTCGGCGTAGCGTCCGCAGATAATCGGCTGCAACGGCAGGCTTTCAGTGGCCTGAAACACGGTAAAGGTGCTGCGGGCAATGGCGCTGTCGACATTGACTTCAATCAGCACGTTGGTGGTGACGTGGCGGGTACGCGGGGTACCCGTCTCCGGATAGACGCGACAGGAAGCCCGATACATGGCCAGCACTTCATCGTAGCCGCGCTGGCAGCTGTCGTGGGCCGGAGCCACGATGGCGGCGTTGCGGAACAGCTCGGCCACGCCCTCCAGGTCGCCGGCATCGATGCGCTCGGCGTAGGTGTAGATCAGGTTTTCGATTTCGCGATAGGCGTCCACTGTGACCTCCGTTAATTATTCTATGGCGGGCCAGCGCCCTCCTGTGGCGGAAAGTCCACCGACACCGAGGTCTGTTCCCAGGCCTCCAGGCGCGCTGCGGCCTGCGCCAGTTTGTCACGGTAGCTCGCCAGCAGCCCTGCGCCCAGCACCAGGGTGGGAGGGGGATTGTTCATTGTCCCCAACTGTACAAATAGTTGGGCCGCCCGCACCGGGTCTCCGGGCTGCTTGCCGTCGATGGCGGCAATCATGTCGAGGCGGCTGCCCACATGCTCCTCGTACGCCGGCATGCGACGGGCGCTGCGCTGCATGGAACGGCCGGACCAGTCGGTGCGAAAGGCCCCGGGCTGCACGCTCACCACCTGGATACCCAGTGGTTCCACTTCCTTGCCCAGTGCCTCCATCAGCCCTTCCAGCGCGTACTTGGAGGCACTGTAGTAGCCGGTGCCGGGATTCGCCATCAACCCGGCCTGGGAGGAATTGTTGATAATTCGCCCGCGACCGCGCTCACGGAAGTGGGGCAGCACCGCCAGTGCCATGTGCAGTGCGCCAAAGAAGTTGGCCTCGAACATGGCGCGCACGGCGGCGTCTTCGCCCTCTTCCACCGCCGCCACATAGCCGTAACCGGCATTGTTGACCAGCACATCCAGGTGACCGAAACGGGCGATGGTCTGCGCCACCGCCGACTCGCGCTGTGAGGCATTAGTAACATCCAGGGGCAGACAGAGGGCTGTATCGGGCCAGTCACGGCCGATATCGGCAATCGCCTCCTGTCGCCGCGCCGTTACCGCTACCCGCGCGCCGCCCTGCAACGCCGCCAGGGCGATTTCCCGGCCAAAGCCGGTGGAGCAACCGGTAATCAGCCAGACCGTTTCTTTCGCTGTCATCGGCTGCTCTCCCGGGCAAGGCGCCAGGCGTAGCTGGCCGCGCGCGCAGCCAGCTGTTCTTCACGCTCCGCCGGTGTCACACGCGGCGTATCCGCCGGCAGGGTCTGGTCCAGTTCCTTCAGCGGCACCAGGCGCGAGCGCACGCCGAAATCCTCGCCCGGACGCCCACCGGCAAACTCCGCCCAGCGCAGGGTCAGAATGCCTTCACTCATAGCGCTGGGATCGAGCCAGTTGTGCAGCCCCGGGTCCCGCAGGGACAGGACAAATGTATAGCTGCCGTCGCTGTTGGGCAGGGCCTGGTGCCGGTTGAGGCAGCCACTTCGCGCCACAATTTCATTGGTGGTGCCCCACACATTGGTGATGGGGGCGATGAAATAGTCGGCACCGCCCATCTGCACTTCCAGCACCAGCGCTGTATCGGCATCCGGCAGTACAAAGTTGCCCATGATGTAGATCTGGTTGCGCAGGGCACCGTCGCTGTCGCGGTCGATGGTGAAGCTGAACTCGTTGGCCGGGCGATCCATGGCCTGGGCGTTCCAGCGCGTGGTGTTGGTGGCCCACTTGTGCATGTAATCCTTAATAAGGGCAATGTTCTCCGCCTCACTGCGCGGCGGGCGCGGGGGTTCAGCGCCGAGCCGTTCAATTCGCAGCTCGTTGGCGCGGTCATTGGCCCAGTCGAAAATTACATCGCGAATATAAAACTCGTGGGCATCCGGCCCGGTCTGCACGTGATTGGCGCGATCACCGCAGGGATCGGAATCCACGTGGATGGTGAAAGAACCATCGTCGTCCAGCACCAGTTCCTTGCCATCCAGCAGGCCGACCGTTTGCATGGTGGGGCTCCACAGGGTGAAGTAGTTTTCCACCAGCCGCTGTTCGGCTACCCGCCCATGAATGACGTAGCGCTCGTCGCCGCTAATGGGAATCACCCGGTATATGCTATCCGGGTTATCGATACCCCAACGGCTGCCAGGCACCCGCTGTTCGCCGAGGCGGTGGGGTAAACGGCTGATAGTGATCACCTTCGGATAGAGAGGGTCCTGGTTCAGGGCCCAGACCACCGCCCCGAACATCACCTCCTCAAAGGCCCAGTCAAAGCAGCCGCGCATGACGTCGCTGGGTTGGGCCAGCTCCAGCCACATGGCGCGCACCTTTTCTTTTTCGGCCACGATGTCCGGATGGGAAAAGTAGTGGAGCGCGAGCTTTTCATGCTCACGCTGTTCCTCGGTATCAACGGGATTGTTACAGCGCATGTTTTCTCCTTGCTGCGCGTTCAGAACTGGTAGACCAGGTCCACGCCGTACATCCGCGGCGCAATAAAGGAGTCCACCGCAAAGCCGAGGGCGCCGAAGTCGATGCCCCACTCGCGATACTCCTCGTCGGTCAGGTTGCGTACCCAGGCCACCGCCTCCAGTTCCCCGGGGCCGAGCCCGATACCATTCAGGCTGACCTTGCCATTGACCAGGGTCTGGTGGCCCGCGGTGTCATAGAGATTGTTCACCGGGTGGAAGTAGCGGGTACTGTTGTAGGAAGCGTCCACCTGGAGCACCAGCTGGCCAAAAGAGAAAGGCGGCGCCGCGTACTCCAGGATCACACTGCCGTTGTGCTCCGGTGTGTGGATGTTCTTGGCGAAGTCGGAGATGTCGACGTTCTGGTTGCCCGCCGGCAGCCCGGTGACCGGGTCCGAGGGCGTGGTTTCGAACTCCTTGATATCGATATCGACAAAGCCGTAGCTGGCCTGCAGCAACCAGCCTTCTGCCGGAATGAACGCCACCTCCAGTTCCACGCCAACAGCATCCTGCTCGCCGGAGTTGGCGATAATGGATGAGGCACCGTTGGAACCGGCCTCAAACTGGGTGACCTGCTTGTCCTGGTAGTCGTAGTAGAACACGGCGCTGTTGACTCGCAGGCGCTGGTCCAGCAGGTCGGCCTTCAGGCCCACCTCAAAACTGGTGACGTTCTCTTCATCAAAAGGTGTAGAGAAGCTGCTGGAGGTGGAAGCACGCGCATTGAAACCGCCGGAACGGAAGCCCTGTGACACAGTGGTATAGCCGTTGAGATCGTCACTGAATGCGTAATCCAGGGTCAGCGCCGGTGTGAAGTTGCTCCAGGAGTCTTTGGCTTCGACCTGTTCAATTCCCTCATTGCGCTGGATGCCGGAATTGCGCAGGAAAGCGGTTTTGTTATCCCGTGTGTAACGCAACCCCAGGGTCATGCCCAGCTTGTCACTGAGGTCGTAGCCGAACTGGCCGTAGACCGCCCAGGAGTCGTTGTCGGAGCCGTACTGGAAGATCGGCGTCGACAACACCGTATCCTTGCCGAGGCAAGCTGCCGGGTCGGCAAAGGTAGGGTCGCGACAGAGGAAGGACTGGGTGACCTGGTCAAGGCCACCGTAGGCCATGATGGCGGGGAATACGAAGGTCTGGGGGTTGTCTTCGTAGGTCTCTTCCTCGAAGTAGTAGAGCCCCAGTGTGTAGGTCAGGCGATCCTCGAAGGCATCCCCCAGCAGCTGGAATTCCTGGGTGAACTGGTCCTGCTCGTCCTCACGGGTGGCGCTGAACATGGAGACATACTGCCCGGCCGGAATCACTCCTCCCATGCCGTCCAGCACGTTCACCCCGTCCGATGGAAAGGCGCCGTACTCGTTGCCGGTGGTGCCGGCGTACCAGTCGCGGTAGGCACTGATCGACTTCAGCGTCACGCCGCCCACGTTCCAGGCCAGGGTAAGGGCGTAACCGTCAATCTCCGACCAGGTATCTGGCTCGGTGGAAACCGCCATCGGCAGGCCGTCGAGGCGATCCGGCGAAGCGAACTCCGCCGCCTGGGCGTAGATCGGGCCGCCGAGATTGGTCTGATAGGGCCGCACCCACACCAGTTGCGGCAGCGAACCGTTGCTCAGTCGGTCCGTGTAATCGTAAACAAAATCCGCTGTGAAGGTATCCGTTGGCTCCCAGCGAATCGCCACCCGGGCGGAGTTCGATTTATCAACCTCTCCCAGTTCGTTGTCGGCGATCAGGTTGTCCAGCCAGCCTTCGCGGTTCCAGTGGGTATAGCTGAGGGTGGCCGACAGCCCGGCGTACTGGCCGGTGTCGACCGTTGTCTCGCTGCGGAAGTAGTCGTAGTTGCCCGCCGACAGCTTTTGCTTGAAGCCAAAATCCTCAGACGGCTTGCGGGTCACCAGGTTGATAGCGCCGCCGATGGCGTTGCGACCGTACAGTGTGCCCTGTGGGCCGCGCAGCACTTCGATACGCTCCAGCTCCACCGTGTCAAAGGCGGCACCGGAAATGCGCGCGATGTAGACGCCGTCGGCGTACAGCCCGACCGTCGGCTCAGTGAGCAGGGAGGGGTCGGTCGAGGACATGCCGCGCAGGCTGTAGCCGTAATTATCATAGCTGCCCGGCGGTTTGCGCATGTCCAGGTTGGGTGTGTACTTGGCCACGTCACCGGCTTCCGCCACCCGCAGTCGCTGCAGGTTGGCCGGGTCGAAGGTGGAGATGGAAATGGGGGTTTCCTGCAGGCTCGATTCGCGCTTTTGCGCCGTTACGATGACTTCCTCCAGCACATTGCTGCGCCTTTCATCGGCCACCTGGGCCAGGGCCGGGGCCGGGCAGGCTGCCAGGGATGACAGCAACGCGATGGATCGTCTGTAATTATTATTCATCACCACCCTCCTCACAGAGCGCCGCCGGAATGGCGGACATTAGTAAACCGGGTACCGCAATGGTCATAGTAAACCAGGTATCGTATTTTGCAAGCGGCGTTTCTGTGGCAAAACCCGGATCACCTGCCGGCGCTGGAAAATTGGCCCCAGCCTTCACCGGGGCACAGCGGTGGGATTGACTCAGAAGGAGCGCGCGGGTACCGGCAATTGCAGAGCGATGATCAGGCGGGACAGGCTGGCCTGCAGCCACTGCAGGCGCCGCGGCCCCAATTGGCTGGCGTAGAAGGTATCCAGCTCATCAAAGGCGGCCAGCAGATCGTCGAGAAAGGCCAGCCCGCGCGGGCTGTAGTGCACCTCCCGTACCCGGCGATCCTCCCCCTCCCGCAGGCTGATATAGCCCATGCGGTGTACCGCCCGCACCTGCTTGCCCATGGCCTGCAGGGAGATACCCGCGCCCTCGGCCAGTTCCGACAGGTTCATGCCCTGCAACTGCAGGTGCGTTAGCACGGCCAGGTGATCGAAGCGAATACCGGGGTGCCCCCGCCGCGCCATGGCTTCGGCACAGCGCCGGTGGTAGTCCTGCCCGGCCAGTTGCAGGTAGCGCCCGAGATTGTGGGACAGGTAGGCCCCGCTGGCGTCGCGCAGGTTTTCCGGACGCACCGGGTGCAGGGCCTGCTGGCCGCTGTGAATGACTTCGATATCCAGGCTTTGCAGGAACTGGTAGAGACGGTTTTCCAGCTGCTCCAGCTGTTCGGCCCCCACCAACTGTGAATAGCAGGCGTAGATGTGCTCGATGATGTCGCTGGAATCGCGCAGCAGGTGTATGCCGCGGGCGGTAAAGTGCACGCAGCTGGCGCGGCGGTCGTCCGGGTCGGGGCGCCGCGCGACGAAGCCAAGGCCGGCGACGTCATCGACGATCTTGGCCATGGCGCGGTGGGTCATGCCGGCCCGCGCCGCCAGGGTAGTCAGGCGGGTGCCCTCCAGTTCCAGGTTGCGCAGCAGGGCGCCGTGGACCGGGCGGATGCTGGCGTAGCCCTGCTCGCGATAGCGGGCCAGAATGCGGTCGGAGAAATCCCCCGCCAGCGCCACCAGGCGATGCCCCAGATTGCCCGCCCGCGCCGCGTCCACTCGCTGCTGTGTTAACGTCCTGTCCGCCAAACGGCCTTCCCCTGACCTCTCTCACCGGCGCCAGTCTACCGCGCCCGGCCGCACGCTGGCAGCCCGCCGTCCGCTGACGTAGAATCGCAGCTCATTTTCAGCGCCACCCCCGCACTATGTCATCACTGTACAAACCCGACCGCGCCCTGCTGGAGCGCTGGATGGAAGAAACCAAAGTCGCCTTCGATCTCTGCGGCGAATGCGAGGGCCTGCATGTGCGTGCGCTGCAGGCACTGGATGGCGTGGTGGACAGCCGGATCATCCTCGAGCATTACGGCCTGGTGTTCAGCACCGGACTGGAAGTGCGCCCCATGGCCCTGCTGCCACTGGCGGCAGACCTCGGCCGCATCAACATGGACTACCCCTACCTCAAGGTGTTTCTCGACATCATCGACGACGCCACGCCGCAGCTGGTGATCGCCGGCTTCCTGCCGGTCCACAGCGGCATCACCCGCGACCAGTTCGCCGCCTTCGTGGTGATGGTGATGGAGGGTACCCGCCAGCTGGCGGAGGAGTGCCTGCGCCTGGACTACCTCTTCCCCGAGGGCGACCCGCAGCGCGGCGGCCCCAGTCGGGCCCTGCACTGAACCCCCGCTAACGCACCACGGCAGTGCAAAAGCCTTACAACGGTGCGGCACCTGGCTATTACCCCGCCAGCCATTGCACTGCCGCCAGCCCCCGGAATCCCTGATTGGCCGCCCCCGGGCCGGGGCCTCCTCCTGTTTTTGCCGCTCAGCCGCTACTGGCACAGAGATTGCTAAACACTGATCGAGCGACACAGGCCAGTTGGCGGCGGCTCACACAATTCGGCTTTCCATGGACAACGGCGTCTACCTTCAACTGCACTGAAGTGCGGTGAAGGGGCGCCGTTTTTTTATCCCTGGATAACTGCCCGCCACCACTGGCCCCAACATTCACACATCAACGGGGCACCACTCATGGCCTATCTACTTCCCTCGGAATTCGCGACCAAGATGGTCGACGCCGGTGAGGCAAAAGTTTTCATGTCCACCCGCGACACCTTGATCCGCGCCTTCATGGCTGGCGCTATCCTGGCGCTGGCCGCGGTCTTCGCCATCACCATCACCACCCAGACCGGCAGCCCGCTGCTGGGGGCCGTACTGTTCCCGGTCGGCTTCTGTATGCTCTACCTGATGGGCTTTGACCTGCTCACCGGGGTGTTTGTGCTGGTGCCGCTGGCGTTACTGGACAAGCGGCCCGGGGTGACCATGAACGGCCTGTTGCGCAATTGGGGGCTGGTGTTTACCGGCAACTTCGCCGGCGCCCTCACGGTGGCCTTTATGATGGCCTTCGTCTTCACCTTCGGCTTCTCCACCGAACCCGGGGCGGTGGGCGAAAAAATCGCCACTATCGGTCACGCCCGCACCGTGGGCTACTCCGAGCACGGCTTCGCCGGCTGGATGACCATTTTCTTCCGCGGCATGCTGTGCAACTGGATGGTGTCCATGGGCGTGGTCGGCGCCATGATCTCCACCCATGTCAGCGGCAAGGTCATCGCCATGTGGATGCCGATCATGCTGTTCTTCTACATGACCTTCGAGCACTCGGTGGTGAACATGTTCCTGTTCCCGTCCGCCATCATCATGGGCGGCGACCTGTCCATCTACGACTACTTCATGTGGAACGAGATCCCCACCGCGCTCGGCAACCTGGTGGGCGGCCTGGCCTTCACCGGCCTGACCCTCTACAGCACCCACGTGCGCACCGCACCCAAGCGTGAACAGCCCGGTGCTATCGGCCAGCCGGTGACCAACTGATCACCAGCGCCATGCAAAACCCGCCCCGGGCCGGCCTGGCCCCCGGGGCCACTGCGGCACCCGGGGTCAGCATTGGCCAGGCCAGCGACCGCGGCCGCAAACCCGCCAACCAGGACTGTCACGGAGCCCTGGTGCCAGCGGAGCCGCTGCGCACGCTGAAAGGGATCGCCCTGGCACTGGCGGACGGCATCAGCAGTTCACCGGTGAGTCATATCGCCAGCGAAACCGCCGTCAAAAGTTTCCTCGAAGACTACTACTGCACTTCCGAAGCCTGGACGGTACAGACCGCCGCCTCGCGGGTGGTCGCCGCCACCAACTCCTGGCTCTATGCCCAGACCCGCCGCGGCCCCCACCGCTACGAGCGCGACCGCGGCTATGTGTGTACCTTCAGTGCCCTGGTACTGCGCGGTCATAGTGCCCACCTACTGCACGTCGGCGATTCGCGGATTTACCGCTTGCGCGACGGGGCACTGGAGCAACTCACCCACGACCACCGGCAGTGGGTTGCCGCCGACGAGAGCTACCTGAGCCGCGCCCTGGGCATGCAGGATAAGGTGGCCGTGGATTACAGCAGCCTGCCCCTGCGCCCCGGCGATGTCTTTTTGCTGGCCACCGACGGCGTCTACGAATTCCTGCAGCCGCAGCAGATACTCGATGCCCTGCAGTCCCCCACGGAGGACCTGGACAGCGTGGCCGGCACCCTGCTGCAATCCGCCTTCGACGCCGGCAGCGCGGACAACCTCACCCTGCAGATTGCCCGAATCGATCACCTGCCCCAACGCGCCGCTGACAATCTGCAGGCCCGGGCCGAGGCCCTGCCCCTGCCACCGCCCCTGCAGGCCGGACAGCACTTCGACGGTTACCACATCCTGCGCGCCCTGCACCACAGCGCCCGCAGCCACACCTGGCTGGCGGAGGATGCCAGTAGCGGCCAGCAGGTGGTGATCAAGACACCGGCTACCGAACAGAGCGACAACCCCGCCTACCTGGAGCGCTTCCTGCTCGAAGAATGGATTGCCCGCCGCATCAGCAGTCCGCACGTACTGCAGGCGGCACCGGTCGACCGCGAGCGCCAGTTTCTCTACACCACCACTGTATACCTGGACGGGCAGACCCTGGCCCAGTGGCTGCGCGACAATCCCCGACCCTCACTGGAGACCGTGCGCGGCATTATCGAACAGGTTGCCCGAGGTCTGCTGGCCTTCCACCGCCGGGAGATGCTGCACCGGGACCTGCGCCCGGAAAACGTCGTGATCGATTGCCACGGCACAGTAAAGCTGATCGACTTCGGCGCGGTGTACGTTGCCGGGCTGGCGGAACTGGGCCGCGAGGAGGATCTGCAGATTCCCGGCACCGCCCTGTACTGTGCGCCGGAGTACTTCCTCGGCCAGACGGGCTCCGCACGCTCTGACCTCTATTCCCTCGGCATCCTCACCTACTATTTGCTGAGCGGCGACTTTCCCTACGGCCCCGGTGTCGCACGGGCGCGAAGCCTGCAGGCCCAACGTCGCCTGCGCTACCGCAGCCTGGCGACTGATGACAACGATGTTCCTGCCTGGGTCGACGCCGCCCTGCGCCGGGCAGTGCAGATGGACCCCATGAAGCGCCAGGGGGAACTGTCGGAATTTCTCTACGAACTGCGCCACCCCGGCGCGGACTTCCTGGCCCGGGACAAACCGCCGCTACTCGAGCGCAATCCCGTGGCCTTCTGGCAGGGCGTGGCAGTAGTCCAGCTACTGCTGATCCTCGCCCTGCTCCACCACTTGCTGTAAACCCACCATCAACGGAGTGAAACCATGATCCGCAACCGTGAAGACGTTACCCATCTCATCATCGCCAACAAGGTCAGCAGGGGCATCCGCTGGGCCCAGGTGGCCAAGGCCGTGGGCCAGTCCAAGGAGTGGACCACCGCCGCCTGCCTCGGGCAGATGACCCTGAACAAAGAGCAGGCGGAAACCGTGGGCGAACTGTTCGGTTTGCCGGACGAGGCAGTCGCCTGGCTGCAGATTGTGCCTTACAAGGGTTCCCTGCCGACTGCCGTGCCTACCGATCCGCTGATCTATCGCTGGTACGAGGTAGTCAATGTCTACGGCACCACTATCAAGGAGCTGATTCACGAGGAGTTCGGCGACGGCATCATGAGCGCCATCGACTTCAACATGGATATTCAACGCGAGGAAAACCCGGCCGGTGACCGGGTCAATGTGGTGCTTTCTGGCAAGTTCCTGCCCTACAAGGCCTATTGAGCGCCGCTGGAAAAGCGGGGCGGCTCAGGCCGCCCGCGTCAGCACCACCGGCATCTGCTTGAAACCGTGGATGTTGTTGGAGCGGATGAACACCGGTTCGCCAACCGCCTCGATACCATCGCCGAAGGCGCGGAAGAACTCCTCGAAGAAGACCCGCGCCTCCATCCGCGCCAGATTGGCGCCGAGGCAGAGGTGAATACCGTGACCGAAGGCCAGGTGCGGGTTGGGATCGCGCCGGATATTAAAGTCCAGGGGGCTGGCAAACACTTCTTCGTCAAAATTGGCCGAGCTATAGAGCATCACCACCCGGTCACCCTCGGCGATCTTCTGGCCCCCCACCTCGGTATCGCAAGTGGCGGTACGGCGGAAGTAGTGCAGCGGGCAAGTCCAGCGCAACATTTCCTCCACCGCCTGCGGCAGGCCCGCCGGTTCGGCCAGCAATTGCTGATAGAGGGCCGGGCGCTTCAGCAGTTCATGCATGCCGGCACTGATAAGGCTGCGCGTCGTCTCGTTGCCCGCCACCGTCAACTGCACGAAGAGGGAAGCGAATTCCATCTCCGACACGGTGTGGCCGTCTACCTCCTGGTCGATCAGCAGGGTAATGAGGTCATCGCCGCCACGCCCCTTGCGCTCGCTGGCCAACTGGAAGCCGTAGGTGCCCATGTCGATGGAGGCCTGGGTCACTTCCTCCGGCGTGCCCCCGAGATCGGGATCGGTGCCGGACGTCTGCAGGTCGGACCAGCGGCGAATCTGCGGCCACATATCCTCGGGGATATCCAGCAGAGAGCAGATCACAGCGGTCGGCAAATCGCCGGCGAGGTCGTCGACAAAGTTCACAGGATCGCCGCAGCGGGCTGACTCCATCACACCGCGCGCAATTTCCCGCACCCGCGGTTCCAGCGCTGCCAGCATGCGCGAGGTGAAGCGCGAAATCACCGCGCGCCGGATCGGCCCGTGCTGGGGCGGGTCCATGCCCAGCAGTTGCGACTGGGTCATGGTGAGAATATCCGGCGGCATCTCGTCCACCATGACAAAGCCGCGCTGGGCAGAGAAAGTCTTGAAATCACGCGACACGGCGGTGACATCGGCGTGGCGGCTCAGCACCCAGTAGCCGCCGCCGTCCGGATGTGCATGCCAGTAGACCGGCGCGTTGGCGCGCAGCCAGGCGAACTGCTCGTGGGGAATGCCGCTGGTGTAGCTGTCCGGGCTGTAGATATCGATATCCATCGTCAGTCCGTCACCAGCACATTGGGCCGCGGCAGGCCCTGTTCTTCACACATGGCGTAGTAAAACGCCAGGGTCAGCGCACCGTCCACCACCGAGGTGATATTGCCGCCGGCATCGAGATTGATGTTGGAGCCGTACATCTGGAACCAGACCCGGGTATTGTCCTCGATGCACTGCAGGGTGTGCTCTGATCCGGCCGGCTCGTAGAGAAAGGAGCCGGCACGATTCACGTAGTCGTACTCCCTGTACTTCCAGGCGCCGGACGTGGTGTAGCCGTATACCGGCCCGGTATGGCGGTGGGTTTCCACTTCATAGCCCGCCTGGAAGATATTCTCGATAATCCACAGGCCTTCACCGGTGCGGACCTGCAATACCTTGAGCTTGCTGCCATCTCCGATATCGACGAAGGGCAGATCGTCCGCGCCGAAGTGCACGGCTTCGGGTGAATTCATACGGGGGCTCCTGATTGGCTGATTGTAATTATTGCTTACGGTGTACAGAGCATCCCTAGACTAGCGCGCCCCGCCCCCGTCGGCGAAGCGCACAGCATAAATTGTTGAGCCGACGGGGAGATCAGCGCATGCGAATCACCAGATTGCGGATTTCAGTCATGTCCTCCATGGCAAAAAGCACCCCTTCGCGACCAAGACCGGAGTCTTTCACTCCGCCGTAGGGCATATTGTCCACGCGGTAGGAAGGTACATCGCCAACCACCACGCCGCCCACGTCCAGCACATCCCAGGCCTTCTGGATCTTGTAGAAATCCCGGGTGAACACACCGGCCTGCAGGCCGAACCTGGAATCGTTGACCTCTGCCAGGGCGTCGTCGAAGGATTCGAATGACGACAGGATTGCCAGCGGACCAAAGGCCTCCTCCGTATAGGCGCTAGCGCTGCGATCCACCCCTTCCAGCAGGGTAGCCTCGAGCATTGCTCCATCACGCTTGCCGCCACACAACAATCTGGCGCCACCTGCTACCGCCTCCTGGATCCAGCGATCCAGGCGCGAGGCTTCGCCCTCGGAGATCATCGGACCGATGAAGGTGTTCTCATCGCGCGGGTCACCAGCGATCAGAGATGCCGTTTTCGCCACCAGTTTTTCCTTCACTTCAGCATAAATTGACTGGTGGATGATGATGCGCTGTACGCCGATGCAGGACTGGCCTGACTGGTAGAAGGCTCCAAATATGATGCGTTCCACTGCATCGTCGATGTCCGCATCGTGGTCGACGATCACCGCTGCGTTGCCGCCCAGTTCCAGTACCACCTTCTTGCGACCGCACCGGGCCTTCAGGTCCCAGCCCACCTCAGGGGAGCCGGTGAAGGACAGCAACTTCAGACGATCATCCACGGTGAACAGGTCGGCGCCATCACGGGAACAGGGCAGGATGGAGAACGCCCCGATCGGCAAATCTGTCTCCGCCAGCACTTCGCCCATGATCAGCGCCCCCAGGGGAGTGCGCGACGCCGGTTTCATCACGAAGGGGCAACCCACCGCCAGTGCCGGAGCGATCTTGTGGGCCGCCAGGTTCAGCGGAAAGTTAAAGGGAGAGATAAAGGAACAGGGACCGATGGGCACCCGTTTCCACATGCCGCGATAGCCGCGCGCCCGGGGAGAGATATCCAGGGTCTGCAGCTCACCTTTCATACGGGTGGATTCCTCGGCGGCAATGCGGAAAGTATCGATCAGCCGCGTAACTTCCCCCCGGGCGTCCTTGATCGGCTTACCCGCCTCGATACACAGGGCCACGGCCAGCTCCTCGGCCCTCTCGCGGAAGCGCTGCACACAGTGATCCAGAACCGCCTGACGCTCATAGGCTGCCATGCGGGCCATGGGCTCTGCGGCATCCACCGCCGCTGCGATACCACGGTTAATGGCGGCGGAGTCGGCCAGGGCTACCCGGGTCGCTACTTCGCCGGAATATTTGTCGGTAACCGCCAGGTCAGTATTGGGTGCCTCGGCCCGGTTGGCCAGGTAATAGGGGTAACTGGATTGCAACACACTCATGCTCGAACCTCTGCAGGGTAGATGAAAAAATAATGCACTGTTTGATTCTAGATATTCAAAAGGGATTGCGAGTGACTTTTTTCATCGACGGTATGGAACCCTTCTGTTAGGCAATGACCTGGATTTAGCGCGTCAGCGCACGGCTTCGATATGCAGATCAAGCTCGACAACCTGGGAAGCAGGACCAAGGTCATAATCGATACCGAAATCCTTCAGACGAATCTCGGCTTCGCCTTCAAAGCCGACCCGGTAGCCACCCCAGGGATCTTCACCTTCACCTACCTTTTCCACTTCGATGGTGACACTGCGAGTTACACCTCGAAGGGTGAAGTCACCGACTACATCAAAGGAGGTGCCATCGTCTTCGATGTTGGTAATTTGCTTGCTGACAAAGGTAGCCTTGCCAAAATTACCGGTATCGAGAAAATCATCGCTGCGCAGGTGCTTGTCGCGCTCGGCATGATTGGTGTCGATCGAGCCGGTTTCAATCGTGACATTGACTTTGCTGGCGGCAACATTGGCGGAATCGTAGCTGACGCTGCCGCCAAAGGTAGTGCCGCCAGGCCATGCAGTGCAGCCAGGATCACCACGGCCCAGGACGCCACTCGATGCAGCCAGCCAGCGCGGTCGCCCCCTTCCGGGCTCAGTGTCAATAGCACCGGAAACTCCACCCGGTTGAACAGCATCGGGCCCTGCCCTTTGGCGGTAGTAATGAGGTAGCCGCTGACCAGAATCACCAGCAGGCCGAAATACAGCAGTACTTTGACACTCCCGGCTGCCGCACGCGTGGTTCGTCCGTGGGCCTGATCGGCGAGCATTGTCCTGCAGCGTCCTGTTGAAGGTAGGTTCATGGGCATTATCACTACCTTCTACCACTGCTGAAATCAAAGCTGAAAACAATTCCGTGTCGCGGCACCCGCTGCTCCGCCACGGAACCTGTGTGAGAATGGCCAACATGACCGCCTACCTGACCCTGTTCGGCGCCGCCTTCCTCGCCGCCACCATCCTGCCAGCCTATTCCGAGTTGCTGTTCCTCGGCCTGTTGCGGGAGGGCTACAACGCCTGGGCCCTGTGGCTGTGGGCCAGTATCGGCAATACCCTCGGTTCGGCGGTGAACTGGGCGCTGGGTCGCTACCTGCTGGCCTATCAGGACCGACGCTGGTTTCCCTTCCGCGCCGAGCGCCTGGGGGCCTCGCAACGCTGGTTCCAGCGCTACGGCGTGTGGAGCCTGCTGTTCGCCTGGCTCCCCGTCGGCGGCGACGCCCTCACCTTTATCGCCGGCATGATGAAAGTGCGCTTCGACCTGTTCCTGGCCCTGACCTTCATCGGCAAGAGCGTGCGCTACGCCCTGCTGGCGGGGCTGCTGAGCCTTATCTGACCCTGTTTGCCCGGATGGGATAAACAACCGGTGATGTAATAACAAAACAGTCTAAAAGCCAGCCCTGCGCTGACTAACCTGAAGGCGTGAACCGGTGCGAGGAAGGCGCCGGTCAACAATAACAGCGACAGCAGGAGGCAAACACCATGGCATCGCGCACCTCTCTCATCCTCGCCGCCGCCCTCGGCGCCGGGCTGGCCCTGCCCGCGGCCACCAGCCTGGCGGAGCCGGGGGACTACGGCTTCTGGAAAACCCTCGGTAACCTGGTCAGCCCGCCGCGGGCGAACAAACCGGTCAGCTTTGCCGAAACACAGGGCATGTACCCCCTGCAGCAGCGCCCGAGCGGCTTCAGTGACGGCTTTTCCCCCGGCGACTACGACAACTGGCAACAGGTGGATGTACCGGTCAGCAGCGGCGCCATGTGTGGCAACGGCTCACCCTACAAGTTCTTCGTGTACCGGGTGCCGGACACCAGCAATACCATTATGTACTTCGAAGGCGGCGGCGCCTGCTGGGACTACGCGAGTTGCTCCGGGCAAACCGGTATCCGCGGTGCACGCAATCCCAACGGCATTCCCGACAACTATGTCCAGAACATCAACCTGCTGGACTTCCAGAACGCCGCCAATCTCGGCACCGCGGCAGCGTCGCCGCTGATCTACACCCACCACCCCTATAACCAGTTCAAGACCGGCGAGTGGAACATCGTCTACGTGCCCTACTGCACCGGCGACATCTATGTTGGCGATCGCACCGCGGAATACGTCAACCCGGACAACAGCAACGAGACCCTGGTGTGGCACCACAACGGCCTGCGCAATGTGCAGTCGGTAGTGTCCTGGGTGCGCAACAACCTGCAGGAGCCGAAGCAACTCACGGTAGCCGGCTGCAGCGCCGGCAGCATCGGCGCCCTGCTGAACTACTCCAAGCTGCGGGGCCACTTCGGCTCCACCTACGGCTACCTGATCGACGATTCCGGCCCGGTGTTCAATGCGCCGCTGACCTCCGGCGATACCGCGAGCTATCCCTCGGTGCCCCTGCACCAGGAAGTGCTGTCGTCCTGGACCGATACCAGTGTTATCGGCAATCCCGCGGCCGAGCATCCGCTGAACATGCTCGGCGCCATCACGCCCGGCTTCGACAGCAACCGGCTGGCCAGTCTTTACGGCGGGCTGTCCGGTAAATTCCCCGGTGACCGCCTGGGCATCACCCACTTCCTGGCGGACGGCAATTTCAGTTCCTACTCCTATGAGCGATTCTATGCCGACATCGGCAACGATCCCGACCCCGACTCCAAATTGAACAAGTTGCGCACCCTCTGGCAAAAAGACACGGCTGAAAACCTCGTTCCGCTGCTCGACGCCACCGGCAACTGGAGTTACTACTTCCCCCTCTACCGCGACTTCAACGAGAGCCACTGCGTATCCGTGCTGGACTTCCGCTATGGCGAAATCGAGGAGCTGGGGCTGGATACCTATGACTTCATGAACAACGTGGTGAACTACCGTGGCGGCCCGCCGCTGCGGGCGGTGGAGTCACTCTCCAGCAGTGACTACGCGGACAATCACGACTGGTTCTACGACCTGGTCGGGGGGCTGTTGTAGTTCAGTTGTCAGACGCTGACTCGCCATAGGCCGCCATGCGCGCCTCCAGCAGGCGCTGGCGCAGGTAGGCCTGGCGAGTCAGGCCGTTGGGAATGTCATCCATGGCCGCCACTTCATCCATGATCTGCCGCTCGCGCTGCTTGTAATCTGCGAAGGCAGGGTCCCGCTCGGGCGAGTCGTCGCGCGCCGCCTGCTCGGCACGCTGGCGGTACTGCGCCAGCAATTCCGCCGAACGCCGCTGGAATTCCGCTTCGCTGCCGCTGTTGCGCTCCAGCCAGGCCAGCTTGAGATACAGGGCCTCAAAGCCCATGACCCGCCCGTCGGCCTCCACCTGCTCAATCAACCGCCAGGCCGCCGCGGCGGACAGCTCGCTGGCATCCGGGTTGGCAAAATAGGCCTGCAGTGCCGACTTGTCCTGCTCCCGCGACAGATAGCTGGCGATACGGGGATCGGCCAGATCGAGCGGTGAGGGCATATCTCCAGCGCCGCCAGTGCTGACATCAGTGGATTGCTCACTCACAGCCGTTGCGGCCCCATGCCCGCCGGTGCCGTGCTGCTGCACAGACGACGGCACAGCCGCCGCCGCGGCAGCCTGCGACTCCGACTCACTCGCCGTGCGCGTCCACACCAGCACGGCGAGCAACAGCGCAAGCAGCAATAACGGCAGGATGACTTTCATCGGTTCAGCAACCCACGGCTCCCTTGATCTACACCGCAGCTTAGCCCAGCATCGTGATACTCACAGCCCCGGTGAATCCGCAATGCAAAACTTCCGCCCTGTCATTACCGCACTCCAGACGGTCGGCGCAGCGCTATGCGTACTGCTGGCCGCCTGCAGTGCGGAACCAGACGTCGACCCCGTTCCGCCTGGCGCCACGGTGCTGGCTTTCGGTGACAGCATCACCTTCGGCACCGGCGCCGCCCCAGGCGAGTCATACCCGGAGCAATTGGCCGGCCTTAGCGGCTGGAAGGTGGTCAACGCCGGCATCCCGGGGGATACCGCCCAGGCGGCAGGCAAACGCCTGCCGGGGGCGCTGGAACAGCATCAGCCGGCGCTGGTGATTCTGGAACTGGGTGGCAATGACTTTTTGCGCCGGCAACCGGAAGCGGCGGTGAAGGAGGATTTGCGCACCCTGATCCGGCAGGTGCAGACCCGGTCGATTCCACTGGTTCTGGTGGCCGTACCGCGCTTCTCGGTTCTACGCGCCAGTGTCGGCGCGCTCGACGACGCCGCTATCTACCGGGAACTGGCAGAAGAAGAGCGGGTATACCTGGTTGAGGATGTGCTGGCGCGCATTCTCTCCAACGAATCGCTGCGGGCCGATCCGATTCACCCCAACGCGGCCGGCTACCGGCAACTGGCGGAGCAACTCTACGCAGCGCTGCTGGCGAAGCGCCAGGGCAGCATCTCCTCGAAATTGCGCCGGTAGAAGCGATCCTTGATGTCCTCGTCCAGGTCGGCAATGGTCTCCTCGAAATAACCCATCGGGTCCGAGGTGCCCTCGGGGTGGGGATAGTCGCTGGAGAACACGAAGAGCTCGGGACCGGCATCCTCGATCATGCGACGCAGGTCTTCCTTGGGGAAGGGCGTGAACTTGACCGCCCGGCGAATCTGCTCCGAGGGCAACAGCTGCATGGCCTGCAGGTAGGGATCGGTTTTACCAAAGCTGCGGTGGGCGATATCCAGCTCCCGCAGGAATTCCGGCACCCAGCCTGCGCCGCATTCGATCACCCCGCCACGCAGGTTGGGGAAGCGCTCGAAGACGCCGTCGTAGACCATTGCGGTGAGGAAAATCTGCGGCCCGTAGGACAGCATGACGTAATCGGGGAAACGCAGGTTCTCGCCGCCACCGTGCAGGTCGGGGGCGCGTTCGCGGCCGTTGTTCTGAAGGGCCTTGGGCTGGGTCATGGTGCCGGGGCCAATGTGCAGGACAAAGGGCACGCCGGCCTCCTCCAGGCGCCGCCAGAACGGGTCCAGTTCGACATGCCCGGGCGAGCGCTCACCCGCGGGACCGGAGGACACCTGGATGGCTCCCGCCCCGCGCGCCAGTACCCGCTCCAGTTCTGCCAGCGCCTTGTCGGTATCGTTGAGCGGTACATAGGCGACGTAGATCAGGCGCTCATCGGCCTTGCAGAAGGCCTCCATGGCGTCGTTCTGGGCGCGCGCGCCCTGGTATAGCAGGTCTTCATCCTTCACCTGGCTGAAAATACCCAGGGCGAAGGTGCCAAACACCAACTGGCTCTGGAAACCGATACGATCGAGGGCCTGCGCCCGCTCGTCCGGGTCGAAGGCGCCGTAGGCAATCCAGCCCTTGGGTCCGTCAATCAACTTCTCTGCGGCGGCGGCAGCCGCCGCTGTATCACCCTTGCGGGATCTCGCCTCGGCAATCTGGTCGCGAATGAAGGCGGGCGCTTTGTCGTAGATATTTTTCAGGCCATCGGTGCCGCCGCCTTCGAGAAAGGGGTCCAGCCAGTCGTGGGTTTCCATGACATGGGAATCGGCGTCGTGAATCAGTCGGCCCTGTGCGTAGCTCATTGAACTCTCCTCAAACAGATCGCCCGCGCAGCGCCTAGCGGGCGCCGGGTGGGGGCGAGGGTTGGTCGGGAGCAGCATCGCCGGATGCACCCCCGGGGGAAGTCTCGGTATCGCCTTTGTAGTGGCCCTCGCCGCTGGCCAGGCCCTTCAGCGCCGCCATCACCAGATCGACGTAAAGGGCGGCCAGGGCGGCGCGATCCGCCTCTGAGGTCAGCACATGGGCCTGCAGGCGCAGCGAAGTCAGCCCACTCAACAGGATGCCCATGGCGGACGTTGCCTCGCGCAGGGACAGCCCGAATTCGGCGCCAGCCAGTTTGGCGAACTCCCTGACCGTGCGGCGGTCGCGGCCGGCCTGCTCGGTGCGAAAGCCGGCCTCGTGGGTCTGGGACTCCGCCGGACTGAACAGCCAGCCGTGGGTATCCACTGCCCCGATAATGGCGTCGACGAAGGCACGCAGCCGCCCCTCGAAACCGGTCGCCTCCACCACCCGGTCGCGGATGGTGACATGGAGCTTGGCCGCTTCCCGCTGGTAGACAGCGTTGATCACGTCCTGACGGTTGGCGAAGTGCTTGTAGACCAGCGTGCGGGTCACCCCGGCCAGCTCGGCCACAGCGCCGATGGTGATCGCCTCCATCCCCGACTCCCGCAGCAGGTCGAGCGCGATATTGATCAGGTCGTCGCGCCGCTCCTCGGCGGACATCCGGTCGGATGTATTCACCGCTGCAGATTTCGTCTGTTCCACCATGCCATGACTCCATTGCCTGTGCTGGGGCAGGCATATGGTTACATCTTGTAACCTAATGCTTGCACACTCTAAGCCCGCTAGTTACGCTTTGCAACCATAAATGTTGCACTGCCGCAGACAATAGCAGACGCCACTCAATTATCCGTATAAAACAAAGTGTTGAGGTTTCGCATGCAGAACAGCGCCGAAGGCTTTACCGCAGGACAGTCTGTAACTTCCGGATTTGCACGGGCAGCACCGGCTACTTCCAGCGCCGCCGAAGAGGCGGCGCAAGCGGGTTCCGCAACCGCGCCAATTTCGCTCGGCGACAAACTGGCCTATGGCATTGGCAGCGTGCCCTACGCCGCCAAGGAAGCCGCCTTCGGCACCTTCGTGCTGCTGTTCTACACCCAGGTACTGGGCCTCTCCGGCTCGCTCACCGGGCTGGCCATCTTCCTGTCGGTGATCTGGGACGCCGTTTCCGACCCGCTGGTGGGCGCTTGGTCCGACCGCCTGCGCACCCGCTGGGGGCGGCGCCACCCGGTCATGCTGCTGGGCACGGCGCCCCTGGCCCTGTCCTTCCTCATGCTGTTCAGCCCGCCCGCCGCCATCGCTGGCGACCAGGGCCTGCTGTTCGCCTGGCTACTGGCTTCCGTGCTTCTGCTGCGGACCTCCCTCACCGTGTTCTACATCCCCCAGAACGCCATGGGCGCCGAGATCTCCGCCAACTACGAAGAACGCTCCAGCATCGTCAACTACCGCACCAACCTGAGCTGGATCGCCGGCGTAGCGGTACCCGCCGTGTGGCTGACGCTACTGTTCGTCCCGGAAGGCGATACAGACGGCCGCTTTGTGGCGGCCAACTACCGCGCCTTCGGGTGGGCCTGTCTGGCGTTGTCCCTGACGGCCTGCCTGCTGTGCATCGCCGGCACCTGGAAGTTCATCCCGCGACTGCAGGCAGTGGCGGCCCGCAGCACGGAGAGCCCGGGGCTGCGGGGCATGCTGGCCGACACCCTGGCGACACTGAAGAACGCCAATTTCCGCCGCATTTTCATTTTCGAAATCGCAGTGGGCGGCACCCTCGGCATCCTCGGCGCCCTGCAGATGATCACCTTCACCTATTTCTGGGAACTGAGCATCGCGCAGATATCCCTGCTGGCCCTGTCCTCCCTGCTGGCGGTGGCGGTGGCCTTTCCCGGCATGGCCCTGCTGTCGCAGCGCTGGCAGAAACAATCCCTGCTGCGCCTGGCAGTGGCCGGGCTGGCCCTGAATACCCTGTGGCTCATTCCCGGCCGGCTGTTCGGCCTGCTACCCGAAAACGGCACGACTGCCCTGTTTGCGCTGGTGTTCCTCAACGCGCTGATCACCACCGTCTTCACCATCATGCGCACCGTCACCCTGCACTCGATCATGGCCGACATCGCCGACGAGCACGAGCTGGCCACCGGCCGCCGCCAGGAGGGCGTGTTCTTCGCCGCCACTACCTTTGCGCTGAAATTCGTCATGGGCTTTGGCTACATGGTCGCCGGCCCCCTGCTGGACGCCGTCGGCCTGAATGCCGGGGTGGCGCCGGGAGAGGCCTCCGACGCCGCCCTGCTGGGTATCGGCATTACAGTAGGACCGGTAATGACCCTTCTGCTACTGGTGCCCTGGTGGATGGCCAACCGCATTGATGTCAGCCGCGAACGGCTACAGGAAGTGCAGGCGGCGCTGGCAAGCAGGGACCGCTAAGGGAGAAGATCGATGAATGGTAGAACACAAGTCTCTACTCAAAACCTCGATTATTTTCTGGAGGGATTACAACTCAATCACAGGCCTTTACCCCGACCTTGTGCGCGTCAACAGTGAACACAAGATTATCGATCGCGCGATCGCGCGAGTTGTAGAGCCCGGACATGACCGAATAGCTCTCGCAGTTGGCGCTGCCGACACCACCCGACTGCTCGGCACCTTGCGCACTATAGGTGACTGTAAAGGTTATTGGCGTCGAATTGCGTATGAGCAGACTGCCGTATCCATCCACATCGATTCGTACGATCTCCAAACCGGAGTCAAATTGCTGAAGCACGACCGGCTGTAGTTGCAGTTGGGCGTTGACCGTGTCAAACGCTTCGATATCAACATCGGCCGAGTTGCGAAGCTGTCCCACGACCTTGGTCACCGACTTGAAGTAACGCACTTCGCGGGCAAGGTCACGCAGCTGGTCCAGGTCCGCCTTCGGTAGCTCAGAACGCTTGTCCCGACGATACTGCTGAATACGATCGTGCAGGGCGTCGGCTTTATCGACCTGCTGCTGTAGAGCGGTCGAATCATTCAGAGAGCCGCGAAAATCCTCGATCAAACCCTGGTATTCTGCATCGAAGTCCTCTGCGAACGCTGCGATACTCGTGAAGAGACAGCTACCCAGGAAAACACCGAAGAAAACTGAGGCGATACTTTTGCTCATGAAAGTGTCCATTGTGCAGGAGTGGCCGATCAAAAGATTCTAGAACAGATTTGGCGTTCTGGCCGACTTCCCGCAGGGGCATGGCGGGCCTCGACCATTCCTCCACACTAACCTGTGAATGAACTCTGAGCATCTGGACCAGCGCTTTGTGACGAAGCACGCCACCTGATCCGCCAGCCACGACAAAAAAGGGGAGCAAAGCTCCCCAGGACGAGAACCACGGCACTATGCACCTGCCGTGATAGAAGCTTATCCGCAGGTGCTAGCGCTGATAGCGGTTGCCGTAGCCTTCACCGTCATTCAACAAGTCGCGCTGGGCGCGGCGCGCGTCATTAACCACTTGGGGTTCGGTGTCGAAGACCATGACCGGCCGCTCTTCCAGGTTGTAGGGCTGCCACTGCGGTAGGTGCGGGTTGTTCGGATTGCCGCTGCGGGCGAAGGCAATCCAGGTGTCGGCCATTATGTCGGCCACCGCCTGCTGCTCCTCCCCGACACCGGACATGGCTTCGGAGTTGGCCACGTTATCGAACACAAAGCCGATCTCCAGCGCATGGGGTGAACGCCACTTGCCGCCGTCCACCGGGGTGTCCCAGTTGAACAGGTAGAGGTAGACCGGCGCGCCGCCCTGCTTCACCTTCTGCTCCGCCTGGCGCACATGGCCGGCGAGCCAGCGGGCGTCGGTGGTGGCCTCGAAGTAGATATCCGCGGGCTCCGCCTCCGGTTCCAGTTCGCGATAGCCGGCGATAATCGCGGCCGCATCCTTGTCCGGATAGGTGGCCGTCAGCGCTTTTTCCAGTCCCTCCCAGCTCAGGTCGAACAGGGCGGGGTTGGTCGCACCGAGAAAGATCGAGCTCTCGGTGCGATTGCTACCGAGCATCATCGGCACATCGCGCCCACTCGGCGCCGCGTCGGGCTCGAAGGGGTGGCGGGTCAGGATACGCCCGTCAAAGGTGGGCGCCGTGGCCGCGCCGGTGTCCTTGTAGGCGCTGACAATGGCTTCCGCCGGCAGCGAGCGGATATCGTCGATGCTGTCCTCATCCAGGCCGAGATTGGCGACCACCTGGTCCGCCGCGGCGCGGGCGGCATCCTGCTCGGGAAAGCGCAGCATGGCCCCCGATTGCACCACGGCGCGATGGAACAGTCCCTTCGCCGCTTCGCTGGCCATCAGGGTAGACACTTTGGCGCCGCCGCCGGATTCCCCGAAGATCATCACGTTGTCGGGGTCGCCCCCGAATTGCTCGATATTGTCGCGCACCCATTCAAGGGACTGGATCAGGTCGAGGATGCCGGCCACGGAAGAATCCCGGTAGCTGTCGCCGTAATCATTCAGGGCCAGGTAGCCGAACACGTTCAGGCGATGGTTGACCGTCACCACCACCACGTCGCCGCGGCTGGCGAGACGCGTCCCTTCGTACGCGGTGGAGGAACCATCGCCCTGGGAAAAGCCACCGCCGTGGAACCAGACCATTACCGGGCGCTTGGCGCCATCGGCCAGGGCTGGCGTCCAGACATTGAGAAACAGGCAGTCTTCGCTGAAGGGTGGCACCGGGGTGGGCCGCCAGGAGGCAAACAGGCCGCCGCCGCTGCCGATGGGCGTTTGCGGGCAGGAGGCGCCGTACTCACGGGCCGGGGCAATGCCATCCCAAGCCGCCGGTTTACGCGGGGCGGCAAAGCGGGTAGTGGCGGTATCGGCGCCGTAGCGAATGCCTTTGAAGGCGAGCACGCCGCCCTGTTCGACACCCTCGACCTTGCCGGCACCGATGGTCGCCACCGGCCCCTGTGCAGTCCATCCGGACTGTGAATGCAGGGCCAGGACGACACCCAGTGACCCGAGAATGGTTTTCAGTTTCGCTGCCTTCATTGTTTTCCTCGTTTTGGCATGGCACCTGCCGGTGCTGTGAATGGTGCGAGAGGTCTCACTCTCCCGACTGGGGCGGGAGGATGACGGCATCCGGACCCGCGTAGTATTTCCCACTGCGATCCGGCACGATGCCGTTGACGACATAGCCGGCAAAGGGGGCCTTGTAGTTGTCCTCTTCAGCCACATCACGGTAGGAACGCACCTGGGCCACTTCGCGCGATGCGTCGGGCTCCATCACAAAGGCCGGTACGGCATCCACCCGCAGGGCGTAGGAAATGTGTGTGCGTTCGCCGTCACTGCCCGGCGGGCTGTAGTCGGCGCCTCGCTGCAGCGCGTAGTAAACCCCGGGCAGTTCCACCCAGGTGAGGGATTCGATCACCGGCCCACGGGCATCCACCCAGCCTTGATAGACCGGCATCCATGGCCGGTAGCCGCCAATCAGCCCCTGCAGGGAACCGTCCGCCTGCATGGTCAGGCGCAGGCGCGCCTGCAGCAGTTCCAGTTCGCGGGTAAAGCTGGGGTCGCGCAATACCACCCGCGGCGACGGCTCAGTCGAGTGAATGACGCCGCCTTCCGTGCGGGCTGCAAAAATCCCCTCGAAGACCTGGTGAGGCTGGATACGGAAGGTGTAGTCCGCCACGATTTCACCATTGCCGCCTTTGACCAGCTTGTCCTCGCTCAGATAGATACCAACACGCACATTGTCGTCGTTGCGCTCATCGTCGCCCTCGCCGCTGGCGACAATCACCATGGTCCAGCCGCCGTTACGCATGGCGTCGTTGAAGGTGAGCGCTCCGCCGGACAGACGGTGCGGGCCGCGGTAGGTCTTCCAGCACCCGAGGGTGCGATAGAAGGCGTTGTCGATACCGCGCTCGCCCTCGGGGCTGACAAAGCCGTTGCCGGGATCGCCGTCGAGATCGAAGCCCTCGCCGATATCCCCGCTGACACCGGTCAACCCCGGATCGGGGTAGGTTTCCGGGTGGGTGTAGACGTTGGCCCGACCCTCGCCGCGAAAGGCCATCTGGTTCTGGCCGTTGCGGGGGCTGCGGGTGGGATTGGCGGGGTCGCGCAGCCACTCGGCCTCCGCCCGGCTGTAGCCGGCCCTCACCAGTACCTCGACCCAGTCGATTTCCGGGTTGGTACCGGCGGGGCAGTCGCTGCCCGGGTCAATCACGCCGCTGTCGGCGCCGTAGTACATGGCGGGCTCGTTCCACTCAATCACCCAGGAGCGCGTCCACCCGGCATGGGCCAGCGCCGGCAGTAGCAGGCCGGCAAGCAGCAGGCCCTGTAAAACAGCTTGTTTGCGTTGCATGGTTGCCGCCTCCCTAGGCCATCACTTCCGACACCGGGCGCGCGGTTTTCATGGTGCCCCTGCCGAACTCTCCCACCGGTGTATCCACCAGCTGCATCGCCGTGAGGGAGACGCGGGTCACCGGCTCGCCCGGTTGATGGATATGCTGGCCTGCCCTGTGCCGGCCGCCGGCGCCACCGGCGAGGAACATGGGAATGTTGTCGATGGAGTGAATCTTGGCGTAGCCGGTGTCGCTGAAAGCCATCACCAGCGTGTTGTCCAGCAGCGTGCCGTCACCTTCAGGCACCGCATCCAGCTCCTCCAGGAAGGCACCAAAGCCCTCCATCACCTGTTCAGCCAGGCGGCTGGTTTCCGGCTGGTAGCCCAGCTTCGCATCGGTGGGTTCGTCGTGGGTAATCTGGTGGTAAATCTTGCTGTTGCCCGCCATGTAGGTCTCCGAGGCACCGGAGGTATGCACGAAGTTGAAGGCGCGGGTCTGGTCGCAGGCCATGCCCATCGCCAGCAGGCGCGCCATCAGGCGGGTGTTCTCGTTGACCACGTCAACCGAGGCCCCGCGCGGCAGTTCACCCGGCTCAACCGGCGGGTTGCAGGCCTCGCGTTTCTCCGGCCGTTCCAGCTGGACCGCAAGCTGGTTTTCCATATCCCGCACCGACGAAAAGAACTGATCCAGCTTGATGCGATCCGCCTGCCCGACGGTCGACATCAGCGCCTGGCGCTGTTCCTTCACCGCCGACAGCACACTCTGGCGCAGCATGATGGAGGGGTCCGGTTGCCAGTTGTCGCTGTTCGGATCCTGGAAGCCCGCGCCAAACAGGCGCGTATACAGCCCCAGCGGATTGACCTCGGGCGAAGCGAAGGTCTTGCCGCTGCGGGTGGAATAACTGACCGGCGTGCGCGACATGGAAGCGTCGATATCCACGCTCTTGAAGCGCGTCGCACCGCCGAGGGCGTCTGCCACCCGGGTGTCGAAGGACGCCTCGTCGAAACTGCCGGAAGCGGTCGGCGCAACGCCCGACAGGATCGAGGCGTGACCGCTCCAGTGCACCAGGTTTGCACGGCCTTCGGGAATGGCACGAAAGCCGGAGAACACCGAAACCTTGTCTTTTACTGCGGCGATGGCTTTCAGCTCGGGCGTGATTTCATAGCCCGGGCCGGTGGTCGCGGGCACCCAGCGGGTGCCGCCGGCGGGGGTATCGGTGAGCCCGAGCCCCCAGAAATAGGTGCCAAAGCGTACCGGCAGCCTGGCGCCGCTGGCGTAGGCACTGGCATTGCTGTTGAGAAATACATCGAGAAGGGGCAACCCCATGCATACCGCGGTACCACCGAGGGTGCCGCGCAGCAGGGAGCGCCGGGTAAATTTTTTGCTCATGGTTCTTTCTCCTCTTATCGGCCGGTGGCGCCGGCGTCGCGCGCATTGGCGCCTGTCGCCGCCAGCCCTTCGGGAACCAGTACATTGAAGAAGGCCGGCGCCACGGCCATGCGCTGCATCAGGCCCGGCAGGCGGTAGCCGTCGCCGGCGAATTCGCGCGTGCTGCGCCGGATGAATTCAGCCTGTTCGGGTGCCGGCAGCTGCCCCGCGCTGTAGGCGTAGACATTGCGCACCAGGCAGGCGGGTATGCGCTCGTCTGTGCGCAACAACTGCCCCAGCCCCCCGGCGCCCACAAAGGCCACACCATTGAGGGTGGCGCTGACATCGATCAACTGGCCGTTCTCGTATTTGCGCAACTGGCCGAGGCCGTCGAAATGCTCCAGCGCCAGCCCCGGGGGATCGCTGCGCCGGTGGCAGGCCACGCAACCGGTGTTCTCCATGTGATCCAGCAGACGGCCGCGCACAGTGCCGGCCTTGCTGTCCTTGACCTTGGAGAAATCCACATCGGCGGGCGGATCGGGCGTCGGCTCGCACATGAAGATTTCATGCAACTTGATGCCGCGACGAGTCGGCGACGACGTGCCCGGATGGGCAAACAGGGAGAGAAAACCCACCTGGCTCAGCAGCCCGGCGCGTTCCGAGTCGGGCGTGAAAGTATAGGGCGCCCACGCGGTGTCGGCCGGGTAGGGAACACGGTATACCGCCGCCAGCGCGCGATTGATGTAGGTTTCATTGCTGGTGAAGATGTCGCGGTAATCCCGTTGCTGCACCAGCAGCAGATCCACCAGGGTCTTCAGCATCTGCTCGCGTGAGCTGTCGGCCACCACCTGGCTGAACTTGGGATAGATGGCCGGGTCCTTGACCAGGTTGTCGAAGCCGTCGAGTTGCAGCAGGTCACTGAAGAAGGCACGCACGCCCTCCTCGTAGTGCGGCGAATCCGCCAGGCGCGCCACCTGCGCCTGCAGTCCGTCAGCCTGGTAAAGCTTTCCGGTCGCCGCTGCGGCCAGCAGTTCTTCATCCGGCGCGCTGTTCCAGAACAGGAAGGAAAGGCGTGCGGCGCGGCTGTATCCATCCAGTCGCAGGGCGCCGGGGTTGCCCGGGTCGGGCTCTGCCATTTCGATACGGAACAGGAATTCAGGGGCGGCCAGCAGGCTGGTCAGCGCAAGCTGCAGACCCTGCCTGACATCGCCGTCGCGCGCGGCACTCTCAAGGGCGGTGTGAACGCGCACCGCCCGCTCTTCACTCGTGAGTGGGCGTCGGAACAGTCGCTCGCCATAGTGCCCGACAAAAGCCTCGGTGCATTCGCGCTGCTCATCCATAGATCCAGCCTGGGAACAGGCCGCCAGCGCATTGTCGCGGGCGGGGTCCAGTACCTGGGCGGCGATACTGCGGGCCAGACCAAAGTACTGCTCGAAGCCGGCGGAAGTCATGGACAGATCCGAATTGCCGACGGCCTGCAGGCCCTCTTCCCGCCGCTCCGGCTCGAAGCGGGCTTTGATCTCGATATCGGCACCGAAAATATCGCGGATGCTGTTGCGATACTGGGATTCATTGAGACGTCGCACCGCGACTATCACCGGCTGGTCGATGCTCAACGCTGCCGTGCCCTCTTCCACATCGCTCCCGCTACCCAGAGTTTCGAGGTAGGCGATCAGCGCCGCACGCTCCTCCGCGTCGGGTACCGTCTGCATCATCAGGGTGCCGGGGATCCACTCCCGCGGCGCGGCCAGGAAGTGATCGAGTTCGTCCTTCGTCCACACCAGCGAGCGCCGCTCCTTGAGCGCATCGCTGTAACTACCAAAGCCCGGTTCACTGGCCACAGGGCGGCCGACCACACCCGCCAGCGGCGGACCGATGGATACTTCGTGGCAACCTTTACAGGCGCTCTGGTAGATTTCGGCGCCCTTGGCAATGTCAGCGGCCCGTGCCGCCGGCCCCGACAGGGAACCGCCAACTGTCAGGCAGACCAGGGTAAGAATCGTTCTGGAAAACACGGCTACTTCCTTTGCTGCCGGGCCGCCGGCGGCGTGCCGGCCCGTTTGATCACTTCCACCAGGTAGCCCTCGGGATCACGCATGATGCCGAGGGTGGCTCCCAGTTCCGGAATGTCGCGCGCCGGCAATACGACAGTGGCACCCTTCTCCTGCCCTGCTGCCAACAGGGCCGCGGGATCGGTAGCGTGGAAGACCACGCGCACCGACTCACTCTTGTCCGCCTGTTTATCCTTGTACTGCACGAGCACCAGCGCGGCGCCCTCACCCCCTTCAGTACCAAGGATGTTCTCCGTCATGGACGTGTTGTCGAAGGAGTGCTTCACCACCAGGCCAAATATCGAGGTGTAGAATTCCGTGGCCTGCGCCAGGCTCTCAACCGGTAGTGCCAGCGCTGCCAGGGTCGGCCCAGGCGACTGCGCCTCAACCGTCTCCTGCGCCTGCGCCACAGGACACAGGGCCAGGGCACCCTGCATCAGCACCGCGGAAACAATTGCCTTTAACCCGTCCATGCCTCAGAACCCCCAGGTCACACTGAGTCCGTACAGACGCGGGTCGAGCAGGGTCGCCACCCGGTTCTGGCCGACACCCTGGCCGTTGACGCCGTAGTCGATCACGGTGTCGTCGCTGTCCATCAGGTTCCGCACGAAGGCCTGCACGGTCAGGCCGTTCTGGTCGTTGCTCGCGGTGACACTGAGGTTGGCGTTGTCCCAGCTCTCGATTTCGTAGTTGGGGCCGTTGAAATGCGTGGCGTAGCTTTCGTCCTTCCAGCTGTAGTCCGCGCGGAATACCGTGTTCCAGCCGAGAATGTCAGTGGTATAGCTGAGCCCGATGGAATAGGAGAACTTCGGAGAGTTGGGCAGTTCGTTGCCCTCAATATCGGCGATCACCCCCGGGCTTGCGGGAATGTCGATGCCGAGCGCCGCCAGCGGGTTGCCCGGGCCCGTGTAACCGCCTTCGCAAATATCGTTGCCGTCTCCGGGGGAGGCGTTGGCAAGGATGGCCGCCGGCAGCACGCCGGCATTGATCAGCGCTACCAGGGGCTCCAGCGAGGCGGTGGGCACCACGCAGCCATTTTGCGGGCTGACGATGTAGGTCAGGTCTTCGCGTCCCTGGGTGCGGTCAAAGGGATCGTAGGTCTGGCCGTCGCTGATTTCAGTATCCTGCCAGGCCAGGATCATATCGGCGCTGAAGCCATTGTCGAAGGCATACTGCGACTCGATCTCCAGGCCCATGGACTCCGCATTCACATTGGTATTGCGGGCGGAGAACTCTTCGAGGAAGGCGATCTGGTAATTCTTGTAGTCGTAGTAATAAGCCGTCACGTTGAGCAGAGCGCGGCCGCCGGCGAACATGTTCTTGGTGCCGATTTCGTAGGCGTTGACGTACTCCGGCAAGTAGGGCTCGAAACTGTCCGGGTTATTGGGCTCGTCGGGCGGATTGAATCCCCCCGCCTTGTAGCCCCGCGAGTAAGAAGCGTAGACCAGTGTCTGCTCGGTAAAGCTCAGGTCCGGCGTCCAGTCCAGCACCAGGCGGCCAGTCCACTCGTCGAAGCTCACCTCGCGCCGGGTGATCGACCCCGGGCCGCTGGGCGGATGCCCGGCGGTGCCGATACCGTCTGCCCCCAGCGGCTGGAACAGCAGCGCCGGCACGTCGTCGGAACGCTTCGTATCGTCGGTATAACGCAGGCCCAGGGTAATTTTGATGTCGTTCGCCGCCTGCCAGTAGAGCTCGCCAAACAGGGCCTGGGATTCCAGTTCGTAGGGCACCTTGACCGCCAGGTACTGATGGCCGTCATAGCCCGACTGAGCCGGGTCCGGATTCTCGTCGAAGTACAGCGGCAGGCCGGAGGCCTGGGCGAACAGCGACGTGGAGTTGGTGGAGACAAAGGTGACGTTTTCGCGTTCCACATCGAAATAGAAGGCGCCGAGATTGAAGTTCAGGGGGCCGTCATAGTCGGACTGCAGGCGGAGCTCCACAGAACGCTGCTCGGTCCAGCGATCATCGATACTCAGGGTGCGGATACCGGTCGCGGGCCCGCTCTGGAAGTCGGTGTACACACCGCCGGGGGTCAGCGGCGTATCGAAAAAGCCGACACCCGATTCGTCGCCGCCATTGCGGGTATATTCAGTGTCCTCGGACCAGCCCAGCAGCAGGTTGAGTTGCAGGCCTTCGTTCAGGTCGAGGCTGCTGTCCCAGGTCACAACGTCGTTCTCCACCACATATTCGGGGTCGATAAAGTAGGACGCCTCCCGCGGATCGGTGGATTGCGGCTGGTTGGCGAACACGTCGCCGGGCACCAGGCCCAGCAGGAAGGCGTAGCGACCGCCGAAGGTGGCAACGCTGTTGGCGTTGCCGTAGGCACTGTCCTGATAGATGCTGCCGACATCACAGCCGCGGGACAGGTAGAGACTGGCCGCTTCGTTGGTAATGGCGGTGGAGCCAATCATGTCCGGCCCCGGATCGGCGATGCACATGCTGCGGGCGCCGCCGTTGCGGGTCGAATCCTCTTCGAAGTGCTCCCAGCTCAGGGTCGAAGTGAAGCGCTCGCCGGGTGAGAAGGTGATACCAACGCGGCTTGACCACTGGTCGCGGCCATCCACGTCGTTGCCGGTGGCAATGTTCTTCGAGTAGCCGTCACGCTCTACCCAGCTACCCGCCAGCCGCGCGGCGAAGAGATCGCCGAGGGGAATGTTCACGGCGCCCTGCATTTTCTTCGAGTCGTAGGAAGCCAGCTCACCTTTCACATAGCCGTCGAACTCGCCCAGCAGGGGCTTCTGGGTAATGAAGTTCACCACACCGCCGGTTGCATTGCGCCCGAACAGGGTGCCCTGCGGACCGCGCAGGACTTCCACTCGCGCCAGGTCGTAGATTTCGCCCTGGGCGGCGCGGCTGATAATCAGCGGGACATTGTCCTGGTGCATCCCCACACCGACATCGCCGGTAGTACCGATCACCGCCCCGCCCACACCGCGGATGGAAAACTCGCCGCTGCCGGTGTAGCTGAGGTTGGGCACGTAATTCTGCAGGTCGATACTGGTGCGCACCTGCATCGCCTCCAGGCTCTGCGCCGTGAAAGCGGAGACCGCGATGGGTACATCCTGAATCGACTCGCTGCGCTTCTGCGCGGTGACGATCACCTCTTCCAGAATCTGTTCGGCCACGCCCTGCTCCGGGGACAGGGCCAGCAGAGGACTGGCGAGCAGCGCGAGCGCCAGGGGGGTACGTTTGCTAGCAAGAGTCATGACAATGCTCCCATTATTAATATTATTCGAATACTGCGAATGTATCTGAGCAGCTCACCAACCCGCAGATCACCAAGGTACCTTTCCAGTAAAATGGGTTAATACACCCAATTAATCTGGAGTAAACGCCCAACCCCGGCATGGAGAAGGCCGGAGAAGAACCCTTGGCGACCACCAAACTGGTAGTTACAGTATGTAATCTCAATAAGTTACATATTGCAACTCTTTTTGGTTTCAGTGTGTAACCTGCATGTCAACATACCCGGAGCAAGCCGCTTTCCCGTCCACTCGCCGCCGCCACGATCACCACCGTTGACGGATTTTTACCGCAGATTGAGCCTTGCCTCGCGCGGTCACCGGCCCCCGCCTGTGCTACATTCCGCGCACATTTGCCACCACCGGATTTACAGCCATGACGGTACGACTGCCTGCAGAATGGGAAGCGCAGGACGCCATCCAGTTGACCTGGCCCCACGCCGACAGCGACTGGCTCTACCTCTTGCCAGAGGTAGAGACCCTTTACACTGAACTCGTGCAGCGCATCAGCACCGCCGCCAGGGTGCTGATCGCCGCCCCGGCCGCCAGGGCCGCTGCGCTGCAACAGCAATTTGACGCCAGCCTGCCCGGGCGGGTGCGGTGCTACGCCGCCACCAGCAACGACACCTGGGCCCGCGATCACGGCCCCATCACCATTTCCACGGAGCAAGGCCTGCGCCTGCTGGACTTCCGCTTCAACGGCTGGGGCGGCAAGTTCGAGGCCGCGCAAGACAATGCCCTGACCGCGGAGCTGAAGCGCCTGGGCGCCTTCCCCAACGCGACCCTGCAAGCAGTGGACATGGTGCTGGAGGGCGGCGCCATCGAGAGCGACGGTCGCGGCACCCTGCTGACCACCGCCGCATGTCTCCTCAACCGCAACCGCAACCCAGACCTGGATCGCGGCGCCATCGAGCGGGCGCTGGGCGAGCTGCTGGGAGTGCGCAAAATCAACTGGCTGCAACACGGTGCCCTGGCGGGCGACGACACCGACAGCCATATCGACACCCTGGCTCGCCTGTGCCCGGACAACACCCTCCTCTACCAGGCCTGCGACGACCCGCAGGATGAGCACTTTGCCGACCTGGCGGCGATGGCGCGGGAGCTGGCGGCACTGACCGATGCCACCGGCTCGCCCTACCGCCTGCTGCCCCTGCCCTGGCCCGGCGCCCAGCACGACCCGGAAGACGGCCATCGCCTGCCGGCGACCTACGCCAACTTCCTGATCTGCAACGGCCTGGTGCTGGTACCGACCTACGCCGACCCCAACGACGACATTGCGCTGGCCCAGGTTGCGGAGGCCTTTCCCGGCTACCGGGTGGAGGGGCTGGATTGCCGCACCCTGATACGTCAGCATGGCAGTCTTCACTGCATAACCATGCAGCTGCCCGCCGGGGTGCTGCAGGACGAACAGGCCGCCGATGGAGGGCCGCAAGCATGAATACACTGGTCGTGGGCGTCGTCCAGCAGACCTGCAGCGACGATACGGACGCCAACCTGCAGCGCAGCATCGACGGCATTCGCGCCGCCGCAGCGGAGGGGGCCAAACTGGTCGTACTGCAGGAACTGCATCGCAGCCGCTACTTCTGCCAGCAGGAGGACACCGACCTGTTCGACCTGGCGGAAACCATTCCCGGCCCCTCTACCGATGCGCTCGGCGCGGTGGCGAAGGAACTCGGCGTGGTCATTGTCAGCTCCCTGTTCGAGCGCCGGGCGCCGGGCCTGTACCACAACACCGCGGTGGTACTGGAGAGCGATGGCAGCATCGCGGGCCTGTACCGCAAGATGCACATCCCCGACGACCCGGGTTACTACGAGAAGTTCTACTTCACCCCCGGGGACCTCGGCTTCGAGCCCATCCAGACCTCGGTCGGCTGCCTCGGCGTGCTGGTGTGCTGGGACCAGTGGTTCCCGGAGGGCGCCCGCCTGATGGCCATGGCGGGGGCGCAGATGCTGATCTACCCCACGGCCATTGGCTGGGACCCCAACGACGACGAGGCCGAGCAAAAACGCCAGCGCGACGCCTGGATTACTATCCAGCGCTCCCACGCGGTAGCCAACGGCCTGCCGGTGATCAGCGTCAACCGCACCGGCCACGAACCGGACCCGGCCGGCGGCGCCGGCGCCCGGTTCTGGGGCTCCAGCTTTGTCGCCGGCCCCCAGGGCGAGATCCTGTGGCAGGCCTCGGAACACGAGGAGACCGTAGCCCTGGTGGATATCGACCTGGCGCGCAGCGAGTCCGTGCGCCGTATCTGGCCCTACCTGCGCGACCGCCGGGTGGATCACTACGGCGACCTGACGAAGCTCTACCGGCGCTAGGAAAAATGGATTCCGCGCTGGCGGGCCACTGCCTGCGCAGGAATGACTCGAAGGAAGGATTAAGTACCCATGAAATGGCTTTCCGTGGCGATCTGCCTGGCAACCTACCTGCTCGCCGCCCGCGCGGTCAGCGCCACCATCCGCCGCCTGGGGCGCCACAAGGAGGTGGCGGAAGTCCGGGTGAAGTACCTGGAGAAAACCTCCAACATTCTGCTGTTTGTGGCCTTTGTGATCGTGCTCTGCCTGATCCTCGGCCTCGGCTACGGCCAGGTGTCGCTATTCCTGTCCTCGGCGTTTGCCGTGATTGGCGTGGCGCTGTTTGCCCAGTGGTCCATCCTCGCCAATATCACCGCCAGCATGGTGATCTTCTTCGGCTTTCCCTACCGGGTGGGGGACCAGATCAAAGTGACCGATTCCGACTTCGATCTCTCCGGAACAGTAGAGGAAATCAGCCTCTTCCATGTGCTGATCCGCACCGTGGACGGCAACCTCATCACCTATCCCAACAGCCTGATCCTGCAGAAGCCGGTGATCAAACTGGATCGCGGCAATACCGAGTTCCCGCAGAAAATAGCGGCGCGCCTGCCAGAGCCCGCCCCCGAAGCCAAAACCGACGCGGTGGCACTCGACCCGCGCCCCGGCTAAAGTGCTTAGTAACGCGGTGAAAAGAGCCGGCGCACACGAGTGCAACCATGATCTCGGAGCTGTTTAACCAGAACCCGGAAATCCTGGCGATTTTGATCGCCATCGCCGGCTTTGTGCTGGCCGGCCTGCTGGCCCGCCTCACCGAGCGCTGGCTGATCCGCCTCGAAGCCTACCTGCGGCGCCGGGCCCGCGGCCGCCTGGAAGATGTGGATCTACGGGTACTGCGCCGCTCCCTGCGGGCCGGCGTGTACTACGGCACACTGGTCATCTTCCTGTTGCTGGCCCTGCAGGCACTGAGTATCTCGCTGGTGCGCGACTGGCTCGACCGCCTGCTGCAGTACATCCCGCAACTCATCCTCGGCGGCTTCATCATTCTCTCCGGCTACCTGCTGGGGGTGATCGTGCGCAGCATCGTGGCGGGCCTGATGGGGCTGTCCTCGGACCACCTGGTGCCGCGCTTCGCCCAGTTGCTGGTACTGCTGGCGGCAGTACTCACGGGCCTCGCCCAGACCGCGGTGGACATCAGCTTCCTGTCCAATGTGATTGTCATCCTGCTGGGGTTTTTCTTCGGCGGCCTGTCCCTGGCCTTTGCCCTCGGCAGCCGCCAGCTGGTGGAAAACCTGCTGGCCCGGCGCGCCCTGGACCGCTACCGCATCGGCGACGAAGTGCGCATCAACGGCAGCCAGGGCCGCATCATCGAAATGCTGAGTACCGCGGTGGTACTGGAAGCGGAGCAGGGCATCCTGACAATCCCGACCGCGCAGTTTGCCGCGGGGGAGGTCCTGCTGCTGCGCGAAGCATCAGAGGCGGTCACCGGGACCGGGACGGGAGTGAACCGTGAGCCTTGACCCGCTGGTGCTGGCCTTCGCCACGTCGCGGCCGCGGGAACTGGCGGTGCAACTGGCGGACCGCGAGCTGGCAGAACTGGAAGCCTTTATCGCGCAACTGCCCCGCGGCACGGCTGCGGCGCTGGCTTCCCACCTGCCGAGCTGGCAATTGACCGGGCTGATGGAAACCCTGCCACCGGCGCAGGTGGCGGCGCTGCTGGCGGACGCCAGTGCCGACGAAGCGGTCGCACTGGCGGCCCACCTGCATGAAAGTCGCTACGAGACGGTATTGCAGGCCGCACCAGAGGAGGAACGCGGCACGCTCTACCAGCTGCTGCAGTTTCCGTCCCACACCCTGGCGGCGCTGGTCAGCAGCGACTTTATCCGCGTCGCCGACGACACCCTGTGCCAGGAATTCTGCGAGGAGCTGTCCGGCAGCACCGATACCCGCGCCCAGCCGGTACTGGTGGTCGGGCCCCAGGGCCACTATCGCGGCCTGCTCAACCTGCGCGCCGCCTTCGCCCGCAAAAACCGCGGACGCACCGTCGGCCAGGTGGTCGACAACGTGGAGCCGCTCAGCGGCCTCACCGATGCCGCCACGGCTCTCGGTTCCCGGCAGTGGGCGGACCATGCCGACCTGCCCGTGGTGGATCACCAGCAGCGCGTGCTTGGCGTCATCAGCCGCGCCGCCCTGGAGCGGGTGGCCGGCGAGACGCGCCCCGGCGAATTCGGCATTGAAAAGGTCCTCACCGAACTGGCCAGCGGCTACCTCAACACCTGCGGCCGGGTGATGGAATCCCTGCTCGGGCGCCCATGAACCTCACCGACCAGCTGCGCGAATACTACGTGCGCGAGTTTCCCGCCGAGGCCGCCCGCGTGGTGGAGCGCGGCGGCCCCTTGCCGGACGGGCTGGATCAGCTGTCGCCGGAGAGTTATACGCGGCTGCTGGAGTACGCCGACCCGGGCCAGCTCAATGCCCTGTTCCTGGCGCTGGAACCGGCGCAGCGCAGCCGGGTGCTGCAGCTCGCCAGCATTCGCACCGCCCTGCTGATCCTGCGCTCGCTCAATGCCGACGAGCGCGAATCGGCACTGGCCGACCTGCCCGGCGGCCTGCGCAACGAATACAGCGAACTGCTGGAATTCCCCGAGCGCACCGCCGGCCGCTACATGGATCGCCTGCGCGCCCGCTACCTTCCGGACCAGACTGTCGGCGAAGCACTGGCGGAACTGCGCCAGTCAAAAATCAAGCGGGTGCGCTCGCTCTATGTGGTCTCCGAACAGGACGAACTGGAAGGCCGGGTCGACCTGCAGGACATGGCCCTGGCCGAACCGGAAACGCCGATGTCGGATCTGCTACATCCGGTACAGGCGGTGGCCTACCTGAATTCCACCGAAGAGGACCTGGTCAAGCTGTTCGACGATTCCCGCTCGGACTCCATCCCGGTGGTGGACCAGGCCGGCAAGCTGCTGGGGGTCATCCGCTACACCAACCTGTTCCAGGCGGCAGAAGAGGCGGCGACGGCGGGCATCCAGCGCATGGTGGGCGCCAGCGCCGACGAGCGCGCCCTGTCCCCGGCCCTGTTCGCGGTCAAGCGGCGCCTGGTGTGGCTGCACATCAACCTGCTCACCGCCTTTCTCGCCGCCGCTGTGGTGGGGCTGTTCGAGTCCACCATCGCCCAGTTCACCGCGCTGGCTATCCTGCTGCCGGTGGTGGCAGGACAATCCGGGAACGCCGGCTCACAGGCCCTGGCGGTGACCATGCGCGGCCTGGCGTTGAAGGAAGTGAGTACCGTGCAATGGCGGGCGGTGCTGTCCAAGGAACTGAAGATCGGCATTATCAATGGCAGCGCCCTGGCGCTGACCTGCGGCCTGGGTGTGTGGCTGTGGAGCCAGTCCCCCGGGCTGGCGCTGGTGATCGCCATCGCCATGGTCACCGCCATGATCATGGCCGGTATCGCCGGCGCCCTGGTGCCGATGATCCTGTCGCGGCTGGGCCAGGACCCCGCCACCGCATCCTCCATCATCCTGACCACGGTCACCGATGTTGCGGGCTTCCTGGCCTTTCTCGGCACCGCGACCGGGCTCTCGTCCCTGCTGTAACACCGCGCCGGCTCAGTCCGCGCGGCGCTGGCCGCGCTGCAAGGCCCGCGGACGCACGCCGTACCACGCCGCCACCACCAACAGAGCAAACAGGGTATACGCCGCGACAAAGACCCACTGGGGCGCCTGGAAGTAGAGGACCCGCTCCAGATAGTGAGCGATAAATGCGCCGGTGTAGGCGGCGTCACCGGCCTGTTGCCGCAGCGCCACCTCCAGATGGGTCAGCGGACACAACTGCCCCAGCCAGGCCTGCAATACCACAACGCCGATAGCCGCCAGGTGTGCGAGACGAAACCAGGGATTGCGCACCCATTCCCATTTGCGCAGGCCGCCGAGCAGCACCAGCGCCAGACCCAGTACCACGAACAGGACGAACAGCACGTGGACAAGCAGCACGAGGTCGGCGGCGACACGGTATAACATGGCCTCACACCGTATTCAGCAAGTGATCACCCGCAGTGTAGCGCAGGGCCGGCAAGCCGGGAGCGCTAGCCCGGGACCGGGTCCGGGCGGTCATCCAGCAGGCAGACATCGCCGGTGCGGTGACGCATGGCGCGCTCCAGCGCAGTCTCCAGGCCGGGACAGGTGGCCAGGAAAGTGTCGAGGTCGCGACGCTTGAGCTGGTAGATGGCGCAGGGCGTCAGCGCGCGACAGGTGGCGCTGCGGGGCGCACCGGTGAGGAATCCCGACTCGCCGACAAAATCGCCCGCGCTGAGCACCGCCAGCTCGATCTCGCGCCCCGCCTCGTCGCGGCGCAGCACCCGCACCTGGCCCCTGGCAATCAGGTAGAGCGATTCATCCACCGAGCCCTCCTGAATCAAATCCTGGCGCGCGGGAATGGTGCGCTGGGTCAGGCAGGCCAGTATCCGCGGCACCTCCTGCTCCGGCAAATCGGCAAATATCGGTACCTTGCGCAGCAGTTCGCTGGCATCAATTTTGAGATGGGTGGTGTCGTAGCCGCGCAGGGCGCGGATCTGCTGGTCCAACTCATCCAGCAGCGTTGCCGCAACGCTGTTGGGAATGGCGCCGCTGCGGCGCTGGGACACAATGAAATTGCGCTGGCTGTGCAGCATGGTGCGCTCTGCCAGCCGCTGCTGGCTGGCGTTGAAAAACTCCGGAAACTGCTCCACCACCGCATTCAGCCGCTTGCGCGCACCCTCGGACCAGCGCTGGAACATCGCCCTCACCTCGTCTGTCGCCGCGCTGCGGGCCTGGCTCAGCTGCGACAGCTCGTCAATCGTCGCCAGCACACGCAAGCAGCCGTGGTAGCCGGCCCAGGCCAGTTCGTAATCGCGGGCGGTGGAGTGGCTGCGAATGGCCTCGGCGTAATTGTCCAGCAGGCCGAAACCGGCGCGCTGCACAAAGCGCATCCATGTATTGCGGCTCCAGCGCTCGAAATAGGAGCGCGGCGGGATATTCGGCAGTGCGTTGTGATAGCGCAGGCTGTCGCCCTCCACATTCAGTGAGTACACCATGTTGCGGTAGGTTTTTTCCGACAGGTGGCCGTGGGCGAACATCTGGTGATAGAGGGCCTTTTGCACGGCAAAGCACCGCAACAGCAGGAGGTTGCGCTCCTGCTCGGCGTCAAGCTCTTCCTCACGCTGCCTGCGGTAGCGTGCATCCGCCTCCTCCACCGCCAGCTGATAGCGCGATTCCAGCGCCGCCGCCACGCGGGGAGAAAAATCCGTCTCGCGCTGCAGCTCCGGCAGGCTCACCAATGCCTTGTACTGGGCGTTGAGGCTCGCCTCGGCGAGCGCCATGCGATCAGCCAGGGGCGGCCGGTTGAGGCCCAGGCTCTTGATCAAGCGTTCGATGGTCAAACCGGGCACGACCAGGGTAAACAGCACCGCCCCGGTGACCAGCACCACAAAGGTATCGGCGTAGCGGAAATCCCCCAGGCTGAGTGCAATCGCCAGCGCGATGGCGCCCCGCAGCCCGCCCCAGTACATCACCGCCTGAAATTTGCGGTCGATGACCTCGGCTCCCGGCAGCTTGCCCACCAGTGGCACCAGTGAGAACACCACCACCGCGCGGGCCACCAGCATGGCGACGATGACCCACGCCAGCATCGACCAAACACTCGCTACCGCGGCGAGATCAATCTGCAGCCCCACCAGCAGGAAGATCAGGGCGTTTGCGACAAAAGCCAGGTATTCCCAGAAGTTCTCCAGGTACTCGCTGACCGAGTGGGAGATTTTGGAGCGCCCCCAGCCGCCGATCGTCAATGCCGCAGCCACCGTCGCCATCACCCCGCTGACGTGCAGGGTGTGCTCGGCGATAAGAAAGGAAAAGTAGGCGAGGATGGTGGTCAGGGAAATCTCGATCAGCGGGTCGCCTTCCACGTGGCCGAGAAAAAAGCCGGTGACCAGCGCCATCAGCCAGCCCACCAGGGCGCCGCCGAAGAAAACGAAAAAGAAATCGCCCACGCCGGCAACCACGGTTTCCGTGGAGACATAGCCGGCCACCGCAATGGCCAGCAGAATCTGCGAGGCGACGATGGCGGTGGCGTCGTTGAACAGGCTCTCCCCCTCCACCAGGATGGTGAGCCGCCGCGGCGCACCGAGTTGCTTGAACAGGGAAATCACCGCCACCGGGTCGGTGGCGCTGAGAATGGCACCGAGCACCAGGGCCGCGGAGAAATCGATCGGCGTCAGCAGCGCTACCAGGGAGCCGATGATCAGGGTTGATATCAACAGCCCCGGCACAGCCAGAGTCAGTACCGGTAACAGGTTGCGGCGCAGCTCGCGCGCCTCGAGGTGCAGCGAGGACTCGAAGATCAGGGTGGGCAGAAACACAAACAGGATGACATCGGGGGAAATCTGGAATTCCACCAGCGGCGCCAGGAAGCCAGGCGAGAGGTGGGCCAACTCCGACAATGCGATGCCGATCACTACCAGCAGCACCGTGAAGGGCAATTTGATGCGCTTGCTGAGGGCGAGCACACCGGCCGCCACCAACAGCAGGAAGGTGACCGCCATCACCAGATCGATTACCGCGCTGCTGTGCTCCACCCGTCCCTCCTTGAACCTTTTTGTGCTTATAAGGTAGTTATAGCCCGGTTTGGCGCAGATGCCCCCGAATTCTCGCTACGCAGGCCACAAATTCGCCATAAATCTGTAACACTGCCTCGCTACTCTGCAGGTCAAACTGACACAAGGAGTAGCACTTTGAAACGGACATTGCCCTTCATCTTCCTCGCTTGTTCCACCCTGACGCTGTTCGGCTGCAGCGATAGCAGCGATAGCAGCGATCGCCGCGACCCCGAGACACCGGAACCGCCGGTGGTTGAGCCGCCGGTAGACAACACGCCGGAGTCTGTGTCCCTGAGCCTGCTCGGCCGCTACCAGACTGGCCAGTTCGACGAAGCCGCGGCGGAAATTCCCGCCTACGACGCCGCCAGCCAGCGCCTGTTCGTGGTCAATGCGCAGAAGGGCGCGCTGGATGTGCTGGACCTCTCCGACCCAGCCAGCCCGGACTTCATTGACGCGATTACCACCGAGGACATCCGCGCCGGCAGCGTGGTGAACTCGGTGGCGGTGCAGGATGGCATTGTTGCAGTTGCCATCGAGGCCAGCCCCAAGACCGACCCCGGGGCCGTGGCTTTCTACCGGGCAGATAACCTGTCGCTGATTTCCAGTGTGGATGTGGGCGCGCAGCCGGACATGCTGGTCTTCACGCCCGACGGCAATACTGTACTGACCGCCAATGAAGGCGAGCCCAGTGATGACTACAGCGTCGACCCCGAGGGTTCCATCGGCGTGATTGACATCAGCGACATCGAAAACCCGGTGGTACGCATCGCCGACTTCACCGCATTTAACGGCACCGAAGCCACCCTGCGCGAGGACGGCGTACGCATCTACGGTCCCGGCGCATCGGTGGCACAGGACCTGGAGCCGGAATATATCGCCGTGTCCGCCGACAGCGGCACCGCCTGGGCCGCGCTGCAGGAGAACAACGCGCTGGCGCACATCGATATCGCCTCGGCCACCGTGCAGCGCATCACCGCGCTCGGATACAAGGACCACGGCCTCGAGGGCAACGCCTTCGGCTCCAGCAACGCCTTCGACGCCTCTGACGACCCGGTCGAAATCAACATTCGTGTCCACCCGGGCGTGCATGGCCAGTACCACCCGGACGCCATCACCAGCTATGAAGCCGGTGGCCAGACCTGGCTGATCACTGCCAATGAGGGCGACGCCCGCGCCTGGGGCGAGGACAACGATGCCTACTGGGCCGGCGATGCCAGCCAGGGCTTTGTCGAGGAGTTCCGCGTCAAACACCTGGTCCACGCCGACGGCTTTGATCGCCGCGCCAATGACGACCTGCCGCCCCAGCTGCGCGAGCTGGCGGCGGGCGCCCTGCTCAACCCCGATGTGTTTGGCTATTGCGGTGCAAGCGCGGGTGACCCGGGCGATTGCCGTGAAGACGAGGAACTGGGGCGCCTGAACATCACCTGGACGATGGGCTACCGCACCGACAGCGAGGGCATGCCGGTGCTGTTTGACACCGAAGGCAATGAGTCCGCCGCTGGCGATCGCCTGATGTACGACAAGCTGTTCAGCTATGGCGCCCGCTCCTTCAGCATCTGGAACACCGCCGGTGAACTGGTGTGGGATTCCGGTGATGCCATTGAGCAGTACCTCGCCGGCGACGAGTGCCGGGTGGGCAGCGCGCGCGACATTCCCTGCCGCGACTACTTCAATAGCGGACACGACGAAGGAAGCGCACTCGATAGCCGCAGCGACGCCAAGGGTCCCGAGCCGGAAGGCTTAACCACAGGCCAGCTGGGCGATAAAACCTTCCTCTTCCTTGGCCTCGAGCGCATGGGCGGTGTCATGGTCTACGACATCACCGACCCGATGGCGCCGGAGCGAGTGGATTACTTCAACAGCCGCGAGGATTGGGTGACAGAAGATGTCGAGGGCATCCTCGACAGTGTGGGAGACCTGGGGCCGGAGGGCCTGGTATTTATCCCCGCCAGCGATTCGCCCAATGGCGAGGCCTTGCTGGTTGTCGGCTTTGAGGTAAGTGGCAGCACCGCCGTTTACCGCATTGAACAGATGCTGGCCGAATAGCGGCCATTCGAGCGCCCGGCGATGCTGCTTTAGCGCGCCGGGCACTCACCTCGCTACCGGCTCAGGCCGGCAAGCGCTCTTCGCCGCGCAGTCGGCTGACATCGGCCTTCGGCGGCGCGCCGAACAGGCGACTGTACTCGCGGCTGAAATGGGAAGGGCTTTCGTAACCGACCCGATAGCTGGCGGACGCCGCCTCCAGACCTTCACTGACCATCAATCGCCGGGCCTCGTGCAAGCGCAGCTTTTTCTGGTACTGCAGCGGCGTCATCCGGGTGATCTGCTTGAAGCTGTGAAACAGCGACGACTCGCTCATGTTGGCCTGGGAGGCGAGATCGCTGATCCGCAGCGGCTCGCTGTAGCGATCCTTGAGGGTGGCGATGACCCGGGAAACCCGCGCCGCCTGACTGTCGCTCATGATGAAACGGCGCATACGCGGACCCAACTCACCCAGTAATGCGCGGTAAAGCAGCTCGCGCCGGGCCAGCGGGGCAAGTACCGGAATGTCCGCCGGGGAATCCAGCAGGCTCGCCAGGCGCGACAGGGCCTGCAGCAAGGGCTCGTCCATCTGCGCCTGGCACATTCCGCAGGCGGCATCGGGACAATCACCGGCCCTGCCCGGGTCGGGCGCGAGGTCGCCCATCGCGAGCAGCAGGTCGGTCACCTCCTGAGGGTCGAGCTTGAGCTTGATGCCGAGGTAGGGTTGATCCGGGGCGGCCTCGATTACCTGGCCGATGACCGGCAGATGCACCGACGTGACGAGATACGAGAGCGGCCCGTAGCGAATCTCCCTGTCACCGAGCTGTACACTCTTGGCGCCCTGAATCATAAACGCCAGCGAAGGCTCGTACAGCGTGCCGATACAGCCGGAACAGCCGTCACCGCGCACCAGGGTGACACCGTCAATCTCTGACTCCACCATGCCCTCAATGGGCAGCCAGCGCATCAGCTTCTGCGCCAGCTGCATTCGCAGTATCTCCAATTGCGTCTCTGTGCTGCTCAATGGCTTTGCCGTGGCGTTTGCTGGCATATCAACAATCTCCGTAACAGTACTCGCCGGTCGTTTCCGGCGCATCGGCCACAGTATATGCCGGGACTTCCGGCTACACCGGGCCGACGCCGGACTTTTGCAGGAATAGGCAAGCACCTTGCAGAATCGGACAATCAGGCAATCATCCAAACAGGTCTATCACAGGAATCCACTGGCATAAACACTGAAATAATTGGGAAACAAAGCCGAAATAATCCATGAGCTGAGAGAGCAAGTAGCGGCGCCACCCTCAAGCAATGGAGTATTGTGCAATCAAGACACAGGAACCCGCTACCGCCCGCGAGCCCCTGGCACCTAGTATTTCCTCCACTATCGCGACGGGCCATTCCGACCCGTCCACAGATAAGGTTCCACCCGACAGGGCTGGACAGGGAGTAGTAGGGTGAAGTTGGGAAACACATTCAGACGATTTCAGGCGCGACGCCGGTGGCGCGCACTGGCCATGGCCACACTGGCCACCGCGGTGCTGGGGGGCTGCACTGCCCGCGGCAATGATGGAGATGCACCGCCCTCCCCGCCTGCCGTGCAAGTCTCGAAACTGCGCGCCGAACCCACAGTACTGTGGGACAGCTTTACCGGCCGCGTCGCCGCCCCGGAAACCGTGGCGCTACGGCCCCGGGTCAGCGGGTATATAGAACGCGTCGCCTTTACCGAGGGTGAACTGGTGCAGCAGGGTGACGTACTGTTTGAAATAGACCCCCGTCCCTACCGGGCGCGGGAACAGGCCGCACAGGCGGAACTGGCACGGGCCCAAAGCCAGCTGAAACTGGCCGACAGCGAGGCGCGCCGCGCCCGCCAGCTGCTGGACGGCAAGGCCATTTCCCGCGAACAACATGAGCAGCGCGATGCCGCGCGCGCCGCGGCGGAAGCGGCGGTGAATGCCGCGGAGGCCGCCCTGGAAAGCGCCCGCCTCGATCTGCAGTACACCACCGTAGAGGCCCCCATCAGCGGGCGCGTCGGACGCGCGCTGGTCACCCGTGGCAATCTCGCCGGGGCCAACGAGACGCAACTCACCACGCTGGTATCGGTAGACCCGATGTACGTGTACTTCGAAAGCGACCAGCAAACGCTGCTGAACAGTCGCGAGCTGGTGGATAGCCACACGCGCCCAGAAGTGCGCATCGGCCTGGCCGGCGAGGATGGCCTGCCGCACCGCGGGCGCCTGGACTTCATCGATAACCGCCTGAACAGCCAGTCGGGCACCATCCAGTTCCGCGCTGTAGTGGACAACCCCGACGGCCGTTTCCGCGCCGGCCAGTTTGCCCGGGTGGAAATGCCGGTGGAGCACGCGCACGCCGCCCTGCTGGTGGACCGCAAGGCTGTACTGACCGACCAGGATCGCCGCTTCGTCTATGTCGTGGACGGGCAGAATCGCGCCCTGCGTCGCGAGGTCGAGCCCGGGCGCGAGGTGGACGACAGGGTCGTCATTCTCAGCGGCCTGGCGGCCGGCGACCGCGTCATCGTCAATGGACTGCAGCGGGTGAGTGAGCCCGGTATTGCGGTGCGGCCGCAGAGCGCAGGCAGTGTCGAACAGGACATCGGCAACCAGGTCGCCGCGGCCAACCACTTCAGCTTCTGAGAACGCCGCCATGAATATCTCCCGCTTCTTCGTTGACCGGCCGATCTTCGCCTCGGTGCTGTCCATCATCATCTTTGTGGTCGGCCTGATCAGCATCCCGGTGCTACCGGTCAGCGAGTACCCCGAGGTGGTTCCGCCCAGTGTCCAGGTGACCGCGCGCTATCCGGGCGCCAACCCGAAAACCATCTCCGAAACGGTGGCCACCCCGCTGGAGGAGGCCATCACCGGCGTCGAGAACATGATCTATATGAAGTCAGTGGCCGGCAGTGACGGCACCCTGACCCTCTCCGCCACCTTCGAACTGGGCACCGACCCCGACCTCGCCCAGGTACAGGTACAGAATCGCGTGTCCCAGGCGCTGCCACGCCTGCCCGAAGACGTGCGTCGCCAGGGTGTGACCACGCAGAAGCAGTCGCCCAACCTGATGATGGCGGTGCACCTGCTGTCGCCGGATAACAGCCTGGACGCCACCTACATCCGCAACTACGCGGTGCTGCACATTCGCGACCAGCTGGCGCGCCTGCCCGGGGTGGGCGAGGCCGGCCTGTTCGGCTCCGGTGACTACGCCATGCGCTTGTGGGTCGACCCGCAAAAGGCCGCGTCCCTCGGCATTACCGCCGGCGACATCGCCACCGCGGTGCGGGAGCAGAATGTGCAGGTATCGGCGGGCCAGATCGGCGCGCCACCCATGCCATCGGGCTCTGACTTCCTGATTTCCATCAATGCCCGCGGCCGCCTGGAGAGCGCCGAGGAGTTTGGCAATATCGTGCTGAAGACCGGCGACAACGGCGAGATTACCCGCCTGCGGGACGTAGCCCGCGTGGAGCTGGAATCCTCCCAGGACGCCCTGCGCGCACTGCTCAATGGACGGCAGGCAGTGGCCTTGCCGATTTTCCAGGCGCCCGGGTCCAACGCCCTGGAGGTGTCCCGCGCGGTGCGCGAGCGCATGGCTACCCTGGCCGACACTTTCCCCGAGGGCCTCGACTGGGAAGTGGCCTACGACCCGACCGTGTTCGTGAGTACCTCGATTGACGCCGTCATCCAGACCCTGTTGGAAGCGGTCCTGCTGGTGGTGCTGGTGGTCATCCTCTTCCTGCAGACCTGGCGCGCCTCGCTGATCCCGCTGCTGGCGGTGCCGGTGTCTATCGTCGGCACCTTTGCCGTCCTGCAGTTGCTGGGGTACTCCATCAATACGCTGACCCTGTTCGGCATGGTGCTGGCCATCGGCATTGTGGTGGACGACGCCATCGTGGTGGTGGAGAACGTGGAGCGCAATATCGAAGAGGGCCTGCCTCCGCTGGCCGCTGCCCACGAGGCCATGCGCGAGGTCAGCGGGCCAATCGTTGCCATCAGCCTGGTACTGTGCGCGGTGTTTATTCCCATGCTGTTCCTGGACGGGGTGACCGGGCAGTTCTACCGGCAGTTCGCCATGTCCATCGCCATCGCCACGGTGATCTCGGCCATCAACTCGCTGACCCTGTCGCCCGCCCTGGCCGCCACCCTGCTGAAGCCACACGGCGCACAGCCGGATCTGCCGGCGCGGATCATCGAACGCCTGTTCGGCTGGATCTTCCGCCCTTTCAACCGCCTTTTCGAGCGCTACGCCGCGCACTACGGACATTTTGTGGGTTGGAGCCTGGGCCGGCGCGGCGCCGTGTTCGGCACCTATGTGCTGCTCCTGGGATTGACCGCCGTACTGTTCAACCAGGTGCCCGGTGGCTTTATTCCGGTGCAGGACAAGACCTACCTGGTGGGCAGTATTCGCCTGCCGGAAGGGGCCTCACTGGATCGCACCGAGGCGGTGGCGCGCGAGGTAACCGAACTGGCCCTGCAAACCGAAGGCGTGGCCGATGCCGCGGCCTTTGTCGGCTTCAACGCCCTGCAGCGCACCAATACCCCCAATGTGGGCACGGTGTTCATCCTGTTCGACGATTTCAGCGAGCGCGACAGGAGCGCCGAGGCCATTTCCAACGAACTCAACGAGAAGCTCATGAGTATCGAGGAGGGCTTCGCCATCACCCTGATGCCGCCGCCTATTTTTGGCCTGGGCGCCGGGTCCGGCTACTCGGTATATGTGCAGGATCGCAACGGGCTGGGGTTTGGTGCCCTGCAAACCGCGGCAAACGAACTGGCCGATGCCCTGGGCCAGACCCCGGGCCTCAACCGGCCAATCAGCTCCTACCAGGCCAATGTGCCGCAACTGGATGCGGTGGTGGATCGCCTGCAGGCGAAATCCCAGGGCGTGCGCCTGGACGATCTGTTCGGCACCCTGCAACTCTACTTCGGCTCACTCTATGTGAATGACTTCAACCTGTTCGGCCGCACCTACCGGGTGATGGCCCAGGCGGATGCGCGTTTTCGCGATGAACCCAGCGATATCGACCACCTGTTTACCCGTAATGAACGCGGGGAGATGGTGCCGATCAGCACCATGGTGCGCCTCGAACGCAGTTACGGCCCGGATCCCGTGATCCGCTACAACGGCTACCCAGCCGCGGATCTCATCGGCCAGTCCGACCCGGCCCTGCTGTCCTCCAGCCAGGCCCTGGACACCGTGGCCGCGGTGGCGGCAGCGACCCTCCCCGCGGGTATGGACATTGAGTGGACCGATCTCAGCTTTCAGCAGATCACACAGGGCAGCGCGGCGATGATCGTGTTCCCACTGGCCCTGCTGCTGGTCTTCCTGGTGCTGGCGGCCCTGTACGAAAGCTGGGTACTGCCGCTGGCGGTGATCCTGATCGTGCCCCTGTCGATGCTGGCAGCGCTGTTTGGCGTGTGGCTGAGCGGCGGTGACAACAACGTGTTTGTACAGGTCGGGCTGGTGGTATTGATGGGCCTGGCCTGCAAGAACGCCATCCTGATCGTGGAGTTCGCCCGCGAACTGGAGCAGTCCGGCTACGATACGGTCAGCGCTGCCCTGGAGGCGTCGCGCCTGCGCCTGCGCCCCATCATCATGACGTCCGTCGCCTTCATCGCCGGCGTGACCCCCCTGCTGACAGCCACTGGCGCCGGCAGCGAGGTGCGCAACGTCATGGGGGTCACCGTGTTTACCGGGATGCTGGGGGTCACCCTGTTCGGCCTGCTGCTGACCCCGGCCTTCTACGTCACCCTGCGCCGACTTGCGGGGCACAGCGAGGCGAGGGCCACCGCATCAGCAACCGTGAAAGCCCGGCATCCACCCGGAGCGGCTATGGCTGACTGAAAGCCCCGACAGCACCCGGCCGGTGACAGCGCCTCGAAACTTGCTACCATGCATCCTGGATAACAGGTTCCAGTGGATAAACGTCCGGGGCGGCCAATGAAACAGATAATAATCCTCACCCTCTTGCTGTGTGTTACCTGCCTGCCCGTCTCATCGCGGGCGGACACCGTGCGGCTGGCCATTGACAGCGGCACGGACGGCCCACTGATCAGCCGCAATATCTACGGCCAGTTTGCCGAGCATCTCGGCCGCGGCATCTACGGCGGTATCTATGTCGGGAGTGAGTCCAGCATCCCCAATACCGATGGCTTTCGCAACGATGTCATTCAGGCGCTCAGGGAACTCCAGGTGCCGCTGGTGCGCTGGCCTGGCGGCTGCTTCGCCGATCAGTATCACTGGCGCGACGGCATCGGCCCGCGAGATTCGCGTCCGCTGCGGGTGAACCACTCCTGGGGCGGGGTCAAGGAAGACAACCGCTTTGGTACCCATGAGTTTTTCCGGTTCATCGAGCTGATCGGCGCCGAGGCCTATATTAGTGCCAATCTTGGTAGCGGTACCATCCGCGAGATGGCGGAGTGGCTCGAGTACATGACCGCGGCCACCGATTCCGCCGTGGCCCGGGAGCGACGCGGGAACGGACGGGAAGAGCCGTGGCAGGTCGCGTTCTTCGGTGTGGGCAATGAAAGCTGGGGCTGCGGCGGCAACATGCAACCGGAGTTCTACGCCCACTTGTACAACCAGTATGCGACCTTCCTGAATGCACCCGAGGACAAGCGGCCAAAGTTCGTGGCGAGCGGAGGCCACAGCAACCTGCTGAACTGGACCGAGGTTCTCAGCGGCAATATCAAACAGAACATGGACGGCATCAGTTACCACTACTACACCCTGCCCACTGGCGACTGGGACACCAAGGGCAGCGCCACCGGGTTTGGCGAGGCCGAGTGGATATCCACCCTGGTGGAAACTGCGAAGATGGACAGCTTCCTCGCCGAGCACATCGCTGCGCTGGACCGCAACGACCCCGATGGCAAGGTAGGCTTTTACGTCGACGAGTGGGGGACGTGGTATGACGAGGAAGACCCGGACAAAGGCGCCCTGCACCAGCGCAATACGCTGCGGGACGCCATGGTCGCCGCCATCAACCTGAACTACTTCCACAAGTATGCGCGGCGCGTGCACATGGCCAATATCGCGCAGATGGTCAATGTGCTCCAGGCGATGATACTGACAGACGGAGAGCGCATGGTGTTCACCCCCACCTACCACGTATTCCACATGTACCGGGTATTCCAGGACGCCGTTGCGCTGCCTTTTAGCACCAGTGAAATCCCTGAATACCGCTTCGCCGACCGGAGTACCGCGGCGCTCTCGTTCAGCGTTGCCAGAGCCAAGGACGGGAAGATCTATCTAGCGGTCACCAATGCCGACCCACGACAATCGCACCAGATCGAGCTTACCCTGGGCGACCGGCAGGTGACTTCGGTCACCGGCAAACACCTGACAGCGCCAGCTCTGGATGCAGAGAACGGGTTTGGCGAGCCCGGTGCCGTAAAGCCCTCCCCCGTCACGCTGAACGCCAACAGCGCGGGAGTGATTGAAATCCCGTCCAGGAGCATCCTGGTGGTGGAGCTGAAGCAGTAACTCACGATGAGGAACCCCCACGTTCGAACAGATGCGGGGGCCTGCGTCAACGCCGCTGACCGTGTACCCTTCCGCCGCCGGATGGCTCCTGAGCAATGGCGACATCGCGAGGATTGCCAGTCACTGGAGCCGGGCCCAGACCACTGTGTGCTGCAGTCCGGTAACCGGTTAGATATACGACAGATTTTGCTCAACCCTGCCACGCTCCGAGGCCGGCAGTGCCTCTACATCGCTCAATAGCTGGCGCCAGAGCTGTTCTGCTTCGACCTTACGACCGGTATAAAAAGCTGCAAGTGCCAGCTCATCACGGGCTCGCCACTGGTACACGGACCAATCGACGAAAAGCCGGTCGGACGGCGGGGCAATATCACAAGCCGCGCGGGCAAACAGGTAAGCCAATTCCCAGGCTTCGCGGGTGCGCAGATAGTGCGCCAGGGATACCAGCGATTCAGCGCGCAGAGGCCGGCAGGCATAGGCGGCCAAAAAGGCGTCCACCACAGTGGCCTGAATTTCTTCCAATTGCTGGTGCAGCAACGCCACCTGAAAGAGGGCATACCAGACTTCCTCCTCCCAGCCGCCCATGCCCGCTCGCTGCAGGTAGTAATGACGTGCCTCTTCTCTATGGCCTGCATCCCGGTAGCTCTGGGCCAGGTAGAAGACATAACGCGCGTTGTCAGGTTCCCGCTCTAATGCCTGTTGCAGTACCTTGACGTCTTTCTCGAATTTATTCGGGTCGCGCGAACGCGCCCCATCGGCAGTGACCAAAATCCTGACACCAGGTAATCGCGGCTGCGACACCGTGCGACCGGCATCAAGATATTCATGCAGCACGCCGGCCCACTGCCAGGGCAGAGCAGTGGACACCAGCGCAAGTCGATCGTAGCGCAGCGCACCAAAGCAGGTTTCGAGCGAGTAGGCTTCCTGGATCCGTGGTGCAAGCATAGCGCCGTCGTCAACCTCCAGTTGCTCGTCGGCATCGATAAACAGCAGGTAGTCGGCCTTGCCGCTGGCCCGCTGCATCGCGTCGTTGCGGTTGTAGCTGAAGTCGCGCCAGGGCGTGTGATGCAATTCGCCCGGTATGCCATCAAGAGCGTGCTCGACGAGAGCCGGGGTGTCATCAAGCGAACCTGTATCAACAATAACCCAGTAATCGATATGGGCTCGCACAGAAGCCAGACAGCGTTCAATCACAGCCGATTCGTCGCGGACAATCATATTCAGACAAATCGTTGGTCGAGGCTTGATGCTCATCCTGTTCTCAGGCGAACTCCCAAACAATCCGTCACTCGGCACAAATAGCGTAGGCAGTCACGTCCATTGGGCTGTAGACATAGGCTCGACAAGCCCAGCTGGTGTTAGTCGCCGGATAGCTGGCATAGGTGACAAAATCCGAAACATTCGTACCACTACACCCCCCGCCCAATACCCTGCCGCCGGCCGGACAGCTCGCTGTGATTGTGGACTCAGAGCCACCCGGGAAGCTCTGAACCTGCGTAGCCGTTGTGACCGAGCTAAAGCCGCCGCTCGGCCCCGTTGCGCCGGTAGCGCCTGTTGCGCCCGTTGCCCCTGTGGCACCCGTTGCCCCCTGTGGGCCTTGAATTCCTTGCGGTCCCGGAATCCCCTGGGGTCCAGCTGCTCCGGTCGCCCCTGTGGGTCCGCTGGTGCCGGTGGCTCCAGCAGGACCTGTCGCTCCGGTCACGCCAGTAGGACCTGTCGCACCTGTTGGGCCGCTGACGCCAGTGGCGCCGGTAGGGCCAGCGGGTCCGGTCGCACCCGTAGGGCCGCTGATGCCGGTGGCACCGGTAGGACCAGCAGGTCCGGTCGCACCCGTAGGGCCGCTGACGCCGGTGGCACCGGTAGGGCCAGCAGGTCCGGCCGCACCTGTCGGGCCAGTCGTTCCCGCCGGCCCGGTTGCACCTGTTGGCCCACTTGTTGCGCTGGCGGTGCAGGGCCCCAGAGTTCCCGCGCCGTCATAGCAGAGTACGTTGGCACCTGTGGGCCCATTACCCACCTCTGGCAGGAGCACCTGACCGTCTTCCTGCACACGCAACCGCTCCTGAGAGCCGTCGGAATTCTTGACGACAAACCCGCCACCGGGGGGCACTGTGGCCGAGATATCATCAGACCAGGACAACGGTGCGCTCAGCAGCGCGCCAATTGCCAGAAACAACGGCGTTTTGCTGGAAGGCAAACGTGACTTCATAGGGAACACTCCATTATTTGGTGCGAATCGCCAGCAGCGGGGCTGTCCTGTTCAAGCGCAGCCTGGACAGTGCCAGCAGTAGGGTCAGTGTGATCAACCCGGGCAGGCCGAAGGCGCCCAGAGCCGGTACGGGGCTCGCCGCTGGCCTGTCGCCAATGACAACATTGGATTGGACCTGGGCAAAGCTGGATTGTACGGTCGCTCCCGGTGCCAGCCTGATTGTGGCAACGCCTGCTCCCGCAGACGATAAAATGACCGGATGGCTGCTGGTGCCCGCCAGAGTCAGGGAGCCGGCGACGGTAACCAGGCTGCCAGCGGGAAAGATGAACTCGCGCCCGGCGGTACTGCGCAGTACGAGGTTGTTGAACACTGTCATGCCAGAGAAGATCGCGGTCGTCGCACCACAGTCATCGACTGCGGTCACGGTGCTGGTGCCGGCTTGAAACTGTCCCTGATTAAGCCAGTTGCCTCCAAACTCAATATTGCCACTACCACCCTGCAAGCGACCGCTGGCAGCAATGGCGACAGTGCCAACACCCGCGAAGGCACCGCCACTGACAGCTACATCACCACCAATATTGAGATCACCACATGCCAGGTCGAAGGAGCCACCCGAGGGCACGTTGAAGGTTGTGCCCTCAGGAACCAGAAGACCCTGGGCGCTGGCCAGGGGAGCCAGCCCCAGACTCAGACTTAAGACAAGCCAACGGACCACGCCTCCCTTGCACCGATAACACCAGCTGTCGCTGGCGGTGCTCTTCCGCTTTCCAGATTGAAACACGCGCCCTCACAATCTTCATTATTCTACCGGGGGCGACACTACCGAGTAATTGTAGTGACATCCAGCAATCAGGAGAAAACTGTGGGCAGGGTCACAGTGTGCCTGGATCATGATTTCGCCGGGATTGAACCTTCCTGAGGGCGGGATCCAGATAGAATCGGACACAAAAAAGCCCTCGCTGCGGAGGGCTTTTCTGTACCTGATGACTCAGGCTTTGTTGGTGGGCCGTGATGGGCTCGAACCATCGACCAATTGGTTAAAAGCCAACTGCTCTACCAACTGAGCTAACGGCCCCTAAACGGGTCGGTTTGGGCAACGGTGCCTTGTCGCCGCAAACGAGGTGCGTATATTACTGATTCAGTGTCAAAACTCAAGCCACTTTTCGGCCCGAATACCAACTTTTTACGAATCAAGGTAACGCGTGGGATCAGCCACCCCGGCGCCGGAAAATCCTTCTTTGCGCAGACGGCAGCTGTCGCATTTGCCACAGGCCAGCCCGGCTTCGGTGGCCTGGTAGCAGGACACCGTCAGGGCATAGTCAACGCCCAGTGCGAGGCCCGTCGCAATGATCTCATCCTTGCCCATATTCATCAGCGGCGCGTGAATGGTGAGCTTGCTCCCCTCCACCCCGGCCCGGGTCGCCAGGTTGGCCATCGTTTCGAAGGCGGCGACATACTCCGGGCGACAGTCGGGATAGCCGGAGTAATCCACCGCGTTGACGCCGATGAAAATATCGCTGGCGCCCAGTACTTCCGCCCAGCCAAGGGCGATGGACAGGAAGACGGTGTTGCGGGCCGGCACGTAGGTGACAGGGATGCCGCTGGTTTCCTCTTCCGGCACAGCAATACGGGTGTCGGTGAGGGCTGAACCACCGATGCTGTCCAGGTTCAGCTTGACCACTTTGTGTTCGACATCGCCCAGGGCCTCGGAAACCCGCTCTGCGGCCAGTAACTCCGCCCGGTGGCGCTGGCCGTAATCAAAGCTCAGGGTGTAGCACTGATAGCCTTCACTGCGCGCCATGGCCAGCACGGTGGTGGAATCGAGCCCGCCGGAGACGAGGATCACTGCGCGTTTTTCACTTTCCATCGTCAATGCCCTGGCTCGTCGTTCCAGAGGTATTTGTGCAGTTGGAGTTGCATCCGCACCGGCAGGTTGTCCGCCAGAATCCACTCCGCCAGGTCCCGCCCCGGCAGGCTGCCGTGGCTGGGTGAGAACAGCACATCGGAGACTTTGGCGGCCAGCTGGTATTCATCCAGCTTGAAGCGCGCCCATTCGTAATCGGCACGATCGCAGATGACGAACTTGACCTGGTCGCGCTGCGTCAGGTGGGCAATGTTACCGTAGTCGTTACGATGGGCTTCTTCGGAGGCAGGCGTTTTCAAATCCAGAACCTTGACCACCCGCGGATCGACTTCCGCCACGGGCAGGGCGCCGCTGGTTTCCAGGGAGACCTCGTAGCCGGCGTCGCAGAGCTGTCGCAGCAGCGGCAGGCAGTCGGGCTGGGCCAGGGGCTCGCCACCGGTCACCGTGACATAGCGGGGCGCGTAACCGGCGACCTGCCCGAGGATGGCCGATAGCGGCATCATCTCGCCGCCGCTGAAGGCATAGGCCGTATCGCAGTAAACGCAGCGCAGCGGGCAGCCGGTGAGGCGCACAAACACCGTGGGCAGGCCCACCGTGCGGGCTTCCCCCTGCAGGGAATAGAAAATCTCGGTAATACGCAGCGCCCCTTCCGCCACGGCGGAGGGGGCGCCGTCGCTGTGTGGCAACGGCTTGTTCATAGTGGGGCTGGCTACTGGGTGATCAGTAGTTTTCGTTGATAAAATCCTGGGCCAGGCGGGCCGCGGCGTTATTGCTGTCGCCGTATTCCTGTACAACCTGATCGAGGTACTCCCGGGCTTTTTCCCGGTTCCCCTTCATGTAATGTACCCTGCCGAGCTTGTACAGCGCATCCGGCACTTTGGCGTTGTCCGGATACTCCTCCAGCAGCAGGGTGAAATTCTGCCGTGAGGACTCGAGATCCGCCGGCTGCACCACCAGGTAGAGCTCACCCAGCCAGTAGTAGGCATTGGGGGCATAGCGGCCACCGGGGTACTGGCGCAGAAAATCGCGGAAGGCGGGCACGGCCTGGTCAAACTGCTGGCCGCGCACCAGGGCATAGGCGGCGCGATAGGCATCGGCTTCACCGGGCTGCTCCTTGACACTGGCGGCACCGGTGCTGACTGTGGGCGTGCTGTCGTCAGCCATCGCGGCAGCCGCACCCGCCGCTGCCGCGCCACCGGGCGATACAGCACCACCCGTCGCCAGTTCACTGACGCGGCGATCCAGGTCCACATAGCGCTCCAGGTTCTGGGACTTGAGCGTGCGCAACTCGTGGGCCTGCTCTTCCACCATGCCGTTGAGGCGCATCACTTCCTGCTGCAACTGCTGCACCTTGAGCACCAGTTGGCCGATATTCCCGCCACCACCTGACGCCATATCGGGGGCCGCGGCCACCGGCGTCGGGCTCTCGCCAACCCCCTGGCCAGCTGGAGCCGTACTGACCCCGTAACTGGTGGCCGGGTAGGTATTGGATGGCTGGGCGCCAGAGGGGGCGCGCCGGGTGTCGGGGGCCGCAACGCTGCCGCCAGATTGTTCCTGGGCGCGGCGCTCGGCCTCGACGTCGATGTAATCCTGTGCCTGGACCGTAAAGCAGAACGGGCTGGCCACCAGGGCCAGCCCGCTCACGGCAAGCAGTCTGCTTACGCTTTGACGCATTGTTTCTTCCGTTTTACTTCCGTTAGAAAGTTACTTCAGCTCAACACGACGGTTCTGGGACCAGTTGGACTCACCGGAACCGTAGGCTACCGGCTGTTCTTCACCGTAGCTGACGGTTTCGATGCGGTAGCTGGCAACACCGTTGGCGACCATGTAATCGCGCACGGCGTTGGCGCGGCGCTCACCCAGTGCCATGTTGTAATCACGGGTGCCACGCTCGTCGGTGTGACCTTCCAGACGGACGGTCTTGTCGTTGGTCTTCAGCAGGGCGACGTGCGCGTCAACAGAGCGCTGTGCGTCCGGCGTCAGGTTGGAGCTGTCGAACTCGAAGTAGAAGACGTTGCCAACAGAGGCAACGGCATCCTGCAGACGACGCTGCTCTGCTTCCGCAGAAGCAGCGGCGGCGCGCTGCGCTTCTTCAGCGGCTGCGGCAGCTGCAGCTGCACGGGCAGCCGCATCGTCGTCTTCCTTGGTGTCACTGCTGCTACAGGCCACCAGGAATGCCGCCGTGAACAGCAGCGTAAGCGCCTTTCCGGCAACATTGATATGTTTCATATTCCCATCCTTAAAAGTGTAGTCTTTGATTTTAACGAGCTTATTGGCTCATATAAGGTGACCACGCCGGCTCCCTGACATCGCCTTCGCGAGCCGGCAGCCGGAATTTCACGCCCCCGTCAACAGAGACTGCCGCCAAAATGCCGCGATCTCCCGACTTCGTTGCGTACAGTACCATAGAGCCATTGGGCGCGATACTCGGACTTTCGTCCAGTTCCGTGGAAGTGAGCACCTGCAAACGGTTCGTCACCAGATCGTGAATTGCGATATGGAAACGTCCGTTGCTCTGGTGCACAACCACCACGTTGCGACCGTCCTGGGCTACCCGGGCGCGGGCGTTATAGGCGCCCTCGTAGGTTACCCGCTCGGTTGTGCCGCTGCGCAGATCATAGCGGTAAATTTGCGGCCGTCCACCACGGTCAGATGTGAAAAGTAACGACTTTCCATCCGGCATCCAGGTGGGCTCGGTATCGATGGCGTAGTGCCGGGTAACCCGGGTCAGGCGCTTGCTGGCGAGATCCATCAGGTAGACGTCCGGACTACCGTCCTTGGACAGCACCATGGCCATGGTGCCGCCATCCGGCGACCAGGCCGGGGAGCTGTTCAGGCCCTGGAAATTGGTGAGCTGCTCGCGGGCGCCGGTGGCCAGATTCTGGCGGAAGATAGCGGGCCGGCTGGTCTCGAAAGACACGTAGGCGATCTCCTTGCCGTCCGGCGACCAGGAGGGGGCCAGGATCGGTTCGCGGGACTCCAGCAGTACAATCGGGCGGGCGCCGTCGGAGTCCGCCAGGGTCAGGCGGTAGTAGTCCTTGCCGGTGGGGTTGCGGGTCACCGACACGTACAGCAAGCGGGTGGCAAAGGCGCCGGGAATGCCGGTGAGCTTCTCGTAGATGGCGTCGGACACCCGGTGCGCCAGCATGCGCGCCTCGCTGGCCGGGCCGGTTTCCGTGCCGTTGAAGACTTTGGTCTGGCGATTGACGTCGAAGAGTTCGTACTCGATTTTCATCTGTTCGGTGCCGGACACCCTTCCGATCAGCAGGTATTCGGCACTGATGGCGCGCCAGTCGCGGTAGAACACCTCTTTTTCGGTGCTGGGGCGACCCAGCATGTCCTTGCGATCCACCGGTGCGAACTGACCGCTGCGGGCGAGATCGCCCTGAACCACCATGGCAATATCCTCCGGCGCGGCACCGCCGTTCTGCCAGTCGAAGGGGGCCACTGCAATGGCAGTGGGGTTGTCCACACCCTGGGTAATCTCGATGACCAGTTCGGCGCGCGCTGCAAAGGCGGCGAGGGTCAGTACCAGGCTCAGTAGTATCCGTATCATTAGTATCGCAGGTCCTCTGGTCGGAACAGCAGGCGGAATCGCCTGAAGGTTTCTTCAAATTTGCGCTGTGGCAGCTTCTGCAGCTCCGGGAAGCGGCCGGCCTTCTCCACCGCGTTGATCGCGGAGCGGTCGAAGGCGGTGTCGCCGCTGCTCTTGAGCACCGTCACGCTGACAATCTCCCCGGTGGGAATCAACTGCAACTGTAGCAGGACTTCCATGCCATTGCGGGCACTGGGCGGCCGGCTCCAGTAGCCAACCACCGTGCGCTGGATCAGGGCGGCGAAGCTGGCGGCCATTTCATCGGCGGTGGCCGCGGCGCGGGCCGCCTCTTCCTGGGCCATGGTGCGCGCCATATCTTCACGCTGCTGGCGCAGCAGTTCCTCGCGGCTGGGGCCCGGGTCGGGTTTCTTTTCCTCCGGCTTGGGTTGCGGCTTCGGCTCGGGCTTCTTTTCCACCGGCTTGGGCTGAGGTTTCGGTTCAGGTTTCGGTGCGGCCGGCTTCGGCTCGGGTTTAGGTTGCGGCTTCGGCTCCGGCTTGGGAGCGGGCTTTGGCGCCGGCGGCTTGGGTTCCGGCTTTTTCGGCATGACCTCGCTCAATTCCACCAACTTGGCATCAATCACCTTGGGCACCACCTTGGCGGTGATGGTCTTGTCCTCAAAGGCATGCCAGTTGGCAGTGAGCAGGTAGATCACCAGGCCGTGCAGGGCAATGGTCGCCAGGGTCGGTCGCAGCACGATGCGCGGCTGGACGGGCCTGGCGTAGACGGAAGCGCTCACTGCGGGTTCTCGGGGCTCTCGGTCACCAGGCCAACGCTGGGGGCGCCCGCCTCCTGCAAAGCGGCCATCACGGTGACCACGGTGCCATAGGCCACCGCCTGGTCACCCCATACCAGCACCGGCTTCTCGGGACTGCGGCGCATCACGGTAGACACCCGCTCGCGCACGGTCGCCAGGCTGATTGCCTGCTTCTCGTCGCCGCCGATATTGAGGAAGAACTGGCCGCTGGCATCCACCGACACAATCAGCGGTTCACTGTCCTGATCTTCCACCGGTGCCGCATTGGCCTCGGGCAGCTCGACCTTGACCCCCTGCATCAGCATCGGCGCCGTCACCATGAAGATGATCAGCAGCACCAGCATCACGTCGATGTAGGGCACCACGTTGATTTCGGCCATGGGCCGGTGTTTTTTACTGGATCTCCCCACGATGCGCTCCTAGCCCGCCTTCTTCTCGCGGGACCGCAGGGCGTAGGCCTGGCGGTAGAGAATACTGGAAAACTCATCGACAAAGGTGTCGTAGCGGTTGGTGAACATGTCCACCTTGGCGGCGAAGCGGTTATAGGCCATAACTGCCGGAATTGCCGCGAACAGGCCCATGGCGGTGGCGATCAGGGCTTCGGAAATCCCCGGCGCCACGGTGGCCAGGGTAGCCTGGGTGGCGTTGGCCAGGCCGCGGAAGGAGTGCATGATGCCCCACACCGTGCCGAACAGGCCGATATAGGGGCTGGTGGAGCCCACCGAGGCGAGGAAGGGCAGGTGCCGTTCCAGGCGCTCCTCCTCCCGCAGCATGGCCACCCGCATGACGCGGCGGGAACCCTCGATCACCGCCTCGGAATCCATACCCTGCTGTTGGGCCAGGCGGGAAAACTCCTTGAAACCGGCGCGGAAGATGCTCTCCATGCCGACGATGGTCTGGCCGTCGGCGGCGCGCTCGTTACCCTCGCGGTAGAGCTGGGACAGGTCTATGCCCGACCAGAACTGCTCCTCGAAACGGATCATGTCATCCTGCGAGTTGCGGAAATAGATAGCGCGCTGGACGATCATGTACCAGGACAGCATCGATGCCAGCAGTAGGATCAGCATCACCAGTTGCACGGTGAAGCTGGCGTGCAGCACCAGGTCTATCAAACTCAGTTGTTCTTCCACTCAGGGTTCCCCTTCAGTCCCGGCGGCCTGCGCTGTCCGCAGCCGCTCCAGCATCTCCCGCGGCAGGCGCCGCGGCTTCACTCCCGCGCGATCGACACAGGCGATGGTCACTTCACCCTCGGCCAGTGGCCGGCCGTCGCGCTTTACCGTCTGGTGTAGACGCATGGTGGCCCCGCGCAATTCCCTGATTGTCGCGGTTGCCTCCAGTTCGTCGTCCAGTTGCGCCGGCAGCCGGTACTGCACCGCCACGTCGCGCACCACGAACATGAGGTCGTGGTTAAATATGTAATCCTTGCCGAAACCCAGAGCGCGCATCATCTCGGTACGCGCCCGCTCCATGAATTTCAGGTAGTTCACGTAGTACACGATGCCGCCGGCATCGGTGTCCTCAATGTAGACCCGCAGCTTATAGGAAAATTCCGCCCCGCTCACGGCTCGCCGCTCTCTGCTTCGGGCTCGCCGGCACTGAGGTCGAGGGAGAGGTTTGGCTCTGCCTGGCCCGCCCTCGGCGCCGGCAAACCAAAATGCAGATAGGCATTGCGGGTAACCATGCGACCGCGGGGCGTGCGCACCATGTAGCCCTGCTGGATCAGGTAGGGCTCCAGCACATCCTCGATGGTGCCGCGCTCCTCGGAAATCGCCGCCGCCAGGCTGTCCACGCCCACCGGGCCACCGTCGAATTTCTCGATCATGGCCAGCAGCAGGCGACGATCCTGGTGATCAAAGCCACGGTTGTCGACACTCAGCAGGTCCAGGGCCTTGTCGGCCACCGCGGCGGTGATGGTGCCGTCGGCGCGCACTTCGGCGTAGTCCCGCACCCGCCGCAGCAGGCGGTTGGCAATGCGCGGCGTACCGCGAGCGCGACAGGCGATCTCCGCCGCGCCCTCCGGGTCGATGCCGATACCCAGAATATGGGCGGAGCGCTCGACAATATGGGCGAGATCCGCCACCTGGTAGAACTCCAGACGCTGCACGATGCCGAAGCGATCCCGCAGCGGCGAAGTCAGCAGGCCGGCGCGGGTGGTGGCACCCACCAGGGTAAAGGGCGGCAGATCCAGCTTGATAGAGCGCGCCGCGGGCCCTTCACCGATCATGATGTCGAGCTGGTAGTCTTCCATCGCCGGGTACAGTACCTCTTCCACGAAGGGGCTGAGGCGGTGGATCTCGTCGATAAACAGCACATCGCCAGGTTCGAGGTTGGTCATCAACGCGGCGATGTCACCGGCCTTCTCCAGCACCGGGCCAGAGGTGGTTTTCAGGGACACCCCCATCTCGTTGGCGATAATGCTGGCCAGGGTAGTTTTACCGAGACCCGGCGGGCCAAAAATCAGGGTGTGGTCCAGTGGCTCGCCGCGACCGCGGGCGGCCTCCAGGAAGATGGACATCTGCTCGCGCACGGCCGGCTGGCCCACGTATTCGGCCAGGCTTTTGGGGCGGATAGCGCGATCCAGGGCATCCTCGCGTTCACGGGCGGCGGGTGCAATCAGGCGATCGGTTTCAATCATGGTGGCCGCTCAATCAACCGCTGACCATGGATTTCAGGGCGCGGCGAATCAGTTCTTCGCTGTTGTCGACACCGTCGTCGTTCACCGCCGCCACCGCGCGGGCGGCCTCGGCGGGCTTATAGCCCAGGGCGACCAGGGCGCCCTCTGCGTCGGCGACCTTGCTGGCCGGGCGCGCCACCGCGGCGATACCTGCACTGCCAGCGCCCTCCCCCATTTCGTCCAGCCAGCCCTTGAGCTTGTCGCGCATCTCCACCAGCAGGCGCTCGGCGGTTTTCTTGCCGACACCGGGCAGCGCCACCAGCGAGGAAATATCTCCCTGCTGCACGCAGCGGGCGAAACTGCTGGCGTCCATGCCGGAGAGGATGGTCAGGGCCAGCTTGGGGCCGACACCGCTGACCTTGATCAGCTGGCGGAACAGGCCGCGGTCGCGCTCGTCGATAAAACCGAAGAGCTGCTGGGCGTCTTCGCGCACTACAAAGTGCGTGACCAGCGCCACTTCTTTACCCAGCGCCGGCAACTGGAACAGGGTGGTCATCGGCACCTGCAGTTCGTAACCCACACCGGCCACCTCCACCAGGATCTCCGGGGGCTGCTTGTGGATGAGAGTGCCGCGAATCCTGCCAATCATAAACTGCTTCTCTACCTGTACTTTAATAAGCCTAGCGAATGCGGCGCCGGCGCACTGAGGTGGCGCCGGCCATGCTGATCATACTTTGTTGGGTGTGAGCGTGACACAGGGCGGCGGCCAGGGCGTCGGCGGCATCCTCCTGGGGCTCCGCCGGCAGCTTCAGCAGGACCTTGACCATGTGCTGCACCTGGGCCTTGTCGGCGGCGCCGGTACCCACCACGGACTGCTTGATCTGGCGCGCCGAGTATTCGGAAACAGCCATCTGCTGTGCCACACAGGCGACGATGGCGGCGCCTCTCGCCTGCCCCAGCTTGAGTGCGGAACCCGCGCTCTTGGCCATAAAGACCTGCTCGATGGCGAGCTGCTGCGGACAGTGCAACTCAATCAGCTCGGTCAAGCTGGCGTGAATAACCCCGAGGCGCTCTGGCAGCTCCCCCGCCGACAGGCGGATAACGCCACTGGTGATGTACTCGGATCGCCCACCCTCGAAGTGAATAATGCCGAAGCCGGTTTTTCGTGAGCCGGGGTCTATCCCCAGGATGACCGCCATAGATTGCGCTGCCCGCTGCCTGTCTGCTTATTCTGTACATATATACAGCATCCAGCCTGCGTGCGCACTAGCTGAAGCCGCGCAAACCCCGGAAAACAGGGGATTCAGAGGCTTGCGTAGACCTCGTCGGGGATGTCCGCGTTGGTGTAGACGTTTTGCACATCGTCCAGGTCCTCCAGCGCGTCCACCAGGCCCAGTACCGTGCCGGCGCTATCGGCGTCCAGCGGCACTGTGGTCGAGGCCACCATGGTGACTTCGCCACCTTCCGGCTGCAGATCTGCCTGCTCCAGGGCGAGCTTCACCGCACCGAACTGTTCCCAGGGCGTGGTGACATCGATGGAGCCGTCGTCATTGGCCTCGATATCCTCGGCGCCGGCCTCCAGCGCGACCTCCATAACAGCCTCTTCATCGGCGCCAGGGGCGAAGCTGATCTGGCCTTTTTTACTGAACAGGTAGGCCACGGAGCCGTCGGTCCCCAGGTTGCCGCCGCGCTTGCTGAAGGCGTGGCGCACCTCCGCCACGGTGCGGTTGCGATTGTCGGTCATCACTTCCACCAACACGGCCACACCACCCGGGGCATAGCCCTCGTAGGTGAGCTCATCCATGTTGTCGGCATCGTTGTTGCCGGCCCCGCGGGCGATGGCGCGGTCGATGGTGTCCCGGGTCATGTTGGCACCCAGGGCCTTGTCCACCGCCGCGCGCAGGCGCGGATTGTCTTCCGGCAGGGGGCCGCCCTGCCTGGCGGCCACCACCAGTTCACGGATCAGTTTGGTGAAGATCTTGCCCCGCCTGGCGTCCTGGGCCGCCTTGCGGTGCTTGATGTTGGCCCACTTGCTATGGCCAGCCATGCGTCCTCCCTTCCTTTACTCGCCCTGGGCCGGCTGCTCCTGTTGTTTCTGGCGCAGGCGGATATTCAGTTCACGCAGCTGCTGGGCAGCCACCTCACCGGGGGCGTCGGTCATTACACAGGCCGCCGTCTGGGTTTTCGGGAAGGCGATCACTTCGCGAATCGAGGTGGCACCGGTCATCAGCATGACCAGGCGGTCGAGACCGAAAGCCAGGCCACCATGGGGCGGCGCACCGTACTTCAGGGCGTTGAGCAGGAAGCCGAATTTCTCCTCGGCCTCGGCCTCATCGATGCCCAGAATCTGGAACACCGTCTCCTGCATATCGCGCTGGTGGATGCGCACACTGCCGCCGCCCAGTTCGGTGCCATTCAGCACCATGTCGTAGGCCCGCGACAGGGCGGTACCGGGGTTGGCCTTGAGTTCTTCAGGGCTGCAGGACGGCGCGGTGAAGGGGTGGTGCAGAGGTGTCCAGCCACCGTTGCCATCGTCCTCGAACATGGGGAAGTCCACCACCCACAGCGGCGCCCAGCCCGCGGCCACCAGGCCCTGATCCTCGGCCACCTTCAGGCGCAGGGCGCCAAGGGACTCGTTGACCACGCCGGTCTTGTCGGCGCCGAAGAAGATGATGTCGCCGTCCTTCGCCTCCAGGCGCGCCATCATCTGCTGTACCACGTCCTCCGGCATGAACTTGAGGATGGGGGACTGCAAACCTTCAACACCGGCCGCCAGATCGTTGACCTTGATCCAGGCCAGACCGCGGGCGCCGTAAATGGACACGTACCTGGTGTAATCGTCGATTTCCTTGCGGCTGATACTGGCGCCGCCCGGTACCTTCAGGGCCGCCACGCGACCGTCGGGGTCATCGGCGGGGCCGCGGAACACCTTGAAATCGACCTGCTGCATCAGGTCGTCGACACTCACCAGTTCCAGCGCGATGCGCAGGTCCGGCTTGTCGGAACCAAAGCGGTCCATGGCCTCTGCGTAGGTCATGTGAGGGAAGTCACCCAGCTCCACATCCAGCACACTCTGGAACAGCTCGCGGATCATGCGCTCGGTGATGCCCATGATCGCGTCTTCATCGAGGAAGGAGGTCTCGATATCGATCTGGGTGAATTCCGGCTGGCGGTCAGCGCGCAGGTCCTCGTCGCGGAAGCACTTGGCGACCTGGTAGTAGCGGTCGAAGCCGGACACCATCAACAGCTGCTTGAACAACTGCGGCGACTGCGGCAGGGCAAAGAAGTGCCCCGGGTGGGTGCGGCTCGGCACCAGGTAGTCGCGGGCGCCCTCGGGCGTGGCGCGGGTCAGGATTGGGGTCTCGATGTCGAGGAAGCCTTCGCTGTCGAGGAACTGGCGCACGGCGGAAGTGATGCGGGCGCGCAGCATCAGCTTGGCCTGCATCTCGGGGCGGCGCAGGTCCATGTAGCGATGCTTCAGCCGCACGTCCTCGCCCACCGCAGTGTGCTCGTCCAGCTGGAAGGGCGGCGTGGCGGCGCTGTTGAGAATCTCCAGCTCCTTACCCAGCACCTCGATAGCGCCGGTGGCCATATTCGGATTGACGGTGGCATCGCTGCGCGCGCGCACCCGGCCGGTGACCTTCAGCACGTATTCGCTGCGAACCCGGTCGGCGCGCTGGAAATGCTCCTCGGTATCCGGGTCGAATACCACCTGGACGATGCCCTCGCGGTCGCGCAGATCGAGAAAGATAACGCCCCCGTGGTCGCGGCGACGGTCTACCCACCCGCAGAGGGTGACGGTATCGTCGATGTTGCCGGTGCCAAGGGCGCCACAATAATGACTGCGCATAACTCAGGTATCCATTGCTTGTCAGGTGAGGCCCGCTGCCGCGAGCCGGGTGTCAGGCGGGAGCGCTGCTCTTGCTCTCGCCGCTGCTTTTCTTGTCGCCGCCGGCCTTGTCGGTGCCACTGGATGCGCCGCTATCACCGCCGCCGGCCAGGTTCTTCTTGCTGCCGGTCTTGAAGTCGGTCTCATACCAGCCGCCGCCCTTGAGGCGAAAGCCAGCCGCGGAAATCTTCTTCTTCAGCTCGGGCTTGCCGCAGGCAGGACAGTCCTGCAGCGGGGCATCGCTGATCTTTTGCAAAGCCTCGTGGGGTTTACCACAGGACTGGCACTGATACTCATAGATAGGCATGTGTTTGCTCGCCGATAAAACGAAAACAACAAGGAAAAAAACGAGGCGCGGATTTTACCCCAAGCGGGGAAACAGGCCAAGAAGTGAACAGCGACAGAAATTCAGGGGGAATCGGGCTTTCACGCCAACTGACGCGGCGCGAGGGAGGGGCGTTTCCCGCGGAGACAGCCCGCGGGAAACGGGAAGAACCGGCGCCTCAGGAGGCGGCGAATTCCTTCATTTTCTTCAGCGGACGCACTTTAACAGCGACGCTGGCCGGCTTGGCCTTGAAGGTGGTCTCTTCGCCAGTGAAGGGGTTGATGCCCTTGCGCGCCTTGCGGGCGGGCTTCTTCACCGTGGTGATTTTCATCAGGCCAGGGAGGGTAAATTCGCCGACCGCGCGCTTCTTGATGCTGCGCTCGATCAGGGATTCCAGCTCACCAAACACATCGCCCACCTGCTTCTTGGACAGACCAGTGCTCTCAGCAATGCTGGTAACAATCTGGCTCTTGGTCATTTTGTCCTTGAGCGCAGTTGCCGCAGGCTTCTTGGCTGGAGCGGCCTTCTTGGCGGGAGCTTTCTTGGCCGGAGCCTTTTTAGCTACTGCCTTCTTGGCCGGAGCTTTCTTTTTAGCTGCTGCTTTTCTGGTAGCCATGTTGTTTGCAACCTTCCTTCGTTATGAGTGAGTAGTGTGCCGACCCGCCCCCCGAACCGCAGAAACAAGTGCCGACGTCAGGCACGCACAAATGTATAAATCATGAAACGCTGCAATACAAGCGCTTTGAAGCCAATCTGCGCAATTAAACCCTATTTTTGCAGGTGTGTGAGCCATTTCACCCGGACGTTCCCGGGCCTCACCGCCACCTGCACCCCTTCAGGGCGCACTCGCTGTACCCAAATCCCGTTCAGACGTAAACTACCCAGCCTCATTTTCGCCTTCCAATGGAACCACCATGCGCACCTCCGAGTACCTTATCACCACCCTCAAGGAGACCCCCTCCGACGCTGAAGTCATCAGCCATCAGCTGATGCTGCGCGCCGGGCTGATCCGCAAGCTCGCGTCCGGTCTTTACACCTGGTTGCCGCTGGGCCTGAAGGTACTGCGCAAGGTGGAAAACGTCGTGCGCGAGGAGATGGTGGCGGCCGGCGCGCTGGAAGTCAGCATGCCGGTGGTGCAACCGGCCGAGCTCTGGCAGGAATCGGGGCGCTGGGAACAGTACGGGCCGGAACTGCTGCGCATCCAGGATCGCCACGAGCGCGATTTCTGCCTGGGCCCGACCCACGAGGAAGTCGTCACCGAACTGGTGCGCAACGAAATCAAGAGCTACAAGCAGCTACCGCTGAACCTGTTCCAGATCCAGACCAAGGTGCGCGATGAAATACGTCCGCGCTTCGGCCTCATGCGCTCGCGCGAATTCCTGATGAAGGACGCCTACTCCTTTCACCGCGACCACGCCTCACTGGAGGCCACCTACCAGGTGATGCACGGCGCCTACAGCGCCATCTTCACCCGTCTCGGGCTGGATTTCCGTCCGGTCATTGCAGACACCGGAAGCATCGGCGGCAGCGCCTCCCACGAATTTCACGTGCTGGCCAATTCCGGCGAGGACGACATCGCCTTCAGCGACAGCAGCGACTACGCCGCGAATGTGGAGATGGCCGAAGCCCTGGCCCCGGCCGGCGAGCGCCCGGCGCCCGCCGCAACCATGAGCGACGTCGCCACACCCGGCGTAAAAACCATCGACGATCTCGCCGCCCTGCTCGACATCGATCCGGCCACCACGGTAAAAACCCTGGTGGTCGCCGGCGATGAGCCCGGCACCCTGGTGGCCCTGGTTCTGCGCGGCGACCACAGCCTGAATGAAATCAAGGCGGAAAAGCTCGCCGGCGTGGCCAGCCCTCTGCAAATGGCCGAGGAAGCAGCCGTGCGCAAGGCCTTGGGCGCCGGCTTTGGCTCGCTGGGTCCGGTGGGTCTGTCGATTCCCGTCATTGTCGATCGCAGCGCCGCCCACCTGGCCGATTTTGTCTGTGGCGCGAACCGCGACGACGTACACCTGCGCGGCGTGAACTGGGAGCGCGACTGCCCGCTGGCGCGCGTCGAAGACCTGCGCGAAGTGGTCGAAGGCGATCCCAGCCCCGACGGCCAGGGCACTCTGCAGATCAAACGCGGTATCGAGGTTGGCCACATCTTCCAGCTCGGCACCAAGTACAGCGAAGCCATGCATGCCACCGTACTGGATGAAAACGGCAAGCAGGTCACCATGACCATGGGTTGCTACGGTATCGGCGTCAGCCGCATCGTTGCCTCCGCCATTGAGCAGAACCACGACGACAAGGGCATTATCTGGCCCACCGCCATGGCACCCTACGAGCTGGTCATCGTGCCGCTCAACATGCAGAAGTCCGAGGCCGTGGCCGAGTGCACCGAAGCCCTGTACCGGCAGTTCCGCGAGGCTGGCGTCGATGTAATGATGGACGATCGCAACGAGCGTCCCGGGGTGAAGTTCGCCGACATGGAACTGATTGGCATCCCCCACCGCATCGTGATTGGCGACCGCGCCCTGGCCGAGGGCCAACTGGAATACAAGGGCCGACGGGATGCCGAGCCCACACTGATTGATCGCGACGCCATCTTCGCCGCCGTGATGGAAAAGCTGGGACGCTGAACGGTGCGGCGGCGCCTGTTTTGCCGCTGCGGCCTGACCCTGCTGCTGGCCGGACCTCTGACACAGGCGGTACACGGGCAGCCGCAGGACCCCCAGGAGCGCGCCGCATTGCGCGCATTCCTGGAGCGCACTATTTCCAGTGCCGACAGCTTCGAGGACCGCTACGACGCCGAGGTCTGGCTGGTGGATATGTCGGCCCGGCTGGCGCGGTTTGTGAAAGAGCCGGGCGAGCGCCTGGAGCTATTGCGCCAGGTTCACGCCGCCGCAGTGCGGGCGGAACTGCCCCCGGAACTGGTGCTGGCGGTGATCGAAGTCGAAAGCCACTTTGATCGCTTTGCCGTCTCCAGCGCCGGCGCCCAAGGCATGATGCAGGTGATGCCTTTCTGGAAGAATGAAATCGGGCGCCCCGGCGACAACCTCACCCTCAACCGCACCAATTTCGAGTATGGCTGCCGCATCCTGCAGTTCTATCTGCAACGGGAGGATGGCCACCTGCACCGCGCCCTCGCCGCCTATAACGGCAGCAGCGGCAGCAAGCGTTACAGCAACAAGGTCAAGGTCGCCTGGAAATCACACTGGCGCACTGAACCCCTGTACTGGGCGCCCTGACAGAATTCGCTTCAGTCAGGCGCGGAATGCGCCGGGGGACTCACCCGTCCATTTCTTGAAGGAGCGGTGAAAGGCGCTGGGGTCGGAAAATCCCACCCGTTCCGCCACTTCACTGACTGTGGCGCCGTCGCGCTGTAGCAGGGCGATGGCGAGATCGCGCCGCGCGTTATCTTTGATCCGCTGATAGGACGTACCCTCCCGCTCCAGCCGCCGACGCAGGGTGCGGGCCGACATATTGAGCATGCCGGTGAGATCTTCAAAGCTCGGCATTTCACAGCGGAAGTCATCCCCCAGCAGTTCGCGAATGCGGCGGGTAATGCTCAGGGAACTCGGCTTGGGCGCGACGACCAGGCAGTAAGGCGCCTCACGCAGGTAGCGGGACAGATCGGTCTCGCTGCGCAGCAGTTCCGCTTCCAGGTGGCGCACTGAAAACACCACCGCGTTGTCGGCAGCGCCAAAGGCCACCGGACAGGGGAAAAAGTGCCTCAGCTCGCGCACGTTGGCCGGCGCCGCAGCGGCGCAGCGGGCGCTGACCACATCGATGTGCTGGCCGATCAGCCAGCCGCAGAAGCGCATCCAGATCGCCAGGCCACAGAGCAATCGCTGCTGGGCGCGATCGGACCCTTCCAGGTAATAGCTCAGGGTGGCTTCCCGCAAATCCTCGTCTATGGTCAGGCTATTGACCGCGGACTGGCCGCGGTTAAGCCGGCAACAGCGATTGAACTCGATCGCGCGACGCAGTGCCGCCCCGAGGTTGTGACTGCCGAGCAGGCTGAAGGCCAGCAACCTGGCCGTGCCAACGGGTGTCGGTGCATCGGGCATGCTACCGCCCGCCTCATCATCCAGCACCCTGAACAGGGCCAGGGCCAGGCGCGAGAAAGCGGCGGAGGAAGTGGTTTGTGTAGCGCTGCAACCGCGCAGCGGGTCAAAGGGAAAGGCGGCGTCGCCAAGCAGTAACTCGCGCTCGCGGCCGGCGCGCTCGCCCTGAGCCAGCAGCGCTTCAATGAAACCCGCCGGAATCAGCTCCCGCTGTTGCGCAGTAATACCACTTTTCATAGAAGAACCCGATACGGCTACCCGAAGGCCAGTATAGCCGCGCCAACGCCCGCCGAAAGGCGCCTTGCACAAGGAGTTAAACCGCAAACGGCTTTAGCCAGCCCCGCGCCGGCCAGCGGGCGCCGGCTGGCGGGCCGCGCGGGTTGCAATTGACATCGTCATACGGCCTCCCCACACTGTGCCAACGGGGCGCCAGACAAAAACAATTCGATGACAACGATAAGCCAGCTGAGCAAGTGGAATCGGGACATCTCCATCGCTATAGGGGCGCTGGGCAGTGAACACTTCTTCCCTGCCCTGATCGCCGCCGTGCGCGGCCAGGTAGCCATCGACTATCCCCAGATATGGCTCTATCACCGCGACCTGCCGCCGCGGGTGCTGTATCACGAGATTCCCGCCCACGCAGTACGCGCCCAGATAGACCAGTATCTCGAGGGCCCCTACCGGGAAGATCCCTTCTACCAGGCCTCGATGAACCAGCCGCGCTCGAAAATCTACCTGCTGTCGCGCCTCACGCATAACAAGTTGCAGGAATCCAGCTACTACAGCGGCTACTACAGCGGCACCGGCACGGTGGACGAAGCGGTTTACCTGGCGCGTCTGCACGCCGGCAATGTCATCAACCTGAGCATGATGCGCCTGCCCCACCACGGCGAATTCAGCGAGCAGGAGTACGAGAGCCTCTACCTGCTGGCGGAACCGGTCTCCGAGTTGCTGAAACGCCACTCCGAGCACAACGATTTTGCCATCACCAACCTGATTCAGCCCGGCATCAACCACCAGATTGATCTCGCCTTTCGCACCTTCGGCGCCTCCATGCTGTCTCCGCGGGAAAAGGACGTACTGGAAATGATGCTGCGCGGCTACGGCACGGACATCTCGGCACAGAAACTGGAAATTGCCGTGGAGACGGTGCGTCGCCACCGCAAAAGCATCTACCGCAAACTCGACGTCAATTCCCAGACCGACCTGTTCTCCCTGTTTATCAATGCCATGAGCTGCCTTGGCGAAGCGGCCGGCGCCGATCCACTCAGCATCTATATGGCACCTCGCTAGACCTTCCCGGGAGCGCCATTGCCAGGTAGCCGGCAGTTGGCGCCGGCGCTGCCCAATCCGGGGCATTGAGGCACCTGCGTCCGGCTGGGATAGTCTCTGCAACCCCGCCTGCCGGAGTCCCCATGTCCCTGGAAGCCGACTGGTTTTTACGGGCTCACCCCGAAATCAATACCATCGAGGCCCTGCTGCCAGACCTCAACGGCGTCATGCGCGGCAAATGGGTGCCGCGGCACAAACTCGGCAAGATTTTCGAGGGCGAACTCAAACTGCCCAAAACCGCTCTCAGCCTCGATATCTGGGGACGCGATGTCGAAGAACTGGTGTTCGCCTTCGGCGATGCCGACGGTATCTGCCGGCCGGTGGAAGGCTCACTCCTGCCCACCCCATGGGCCGCAGGCGGCCAGCACGGACAGATCATGCTGTCCATGTTCGAGGCCGATGGCACCCCCTACCTGGGCGACCCGCGGCACGTGCTGAAGCAGGTGCTGTCGCGCTTTCAGGACGCCGGCTGGACGCCGGTGGTAGCGGCAGAACTGGAATTCAGCCTGGTCAGCATGGATCAGGGCGAAGCCCGCCACAGCTGCCCCTCTCCCACCTGCGGTACCCCGGTGGGGGGAAACATGTACGGCCTGGACGTACTCAACCAGCATCAGGAGATGATGGAAGAGCTGCGCCTGGCCTGCGAAGTGCAGGACCTGCCCTTTGATGGCGTGGTCAAGGAGTCCGCTCCCTCCCAGTACGAAATCAACATGCTGCACGTGGACAACCCGGTGCTGGCGGCCAAGCAGATCATGATGATGAAGCGGCTGATCAAGGGAGTCGCCGCCCGATACGGCCTGGTGGCGAGCTTCATGGCCAAGCCCTTTGAGGACGAAGCCGGCAACGGCCTGCACGTACACTGCAGTCTGCTGGACAGCCAGGGCAACAACGTCTTCGACGATGGCGGCGAACGCGGCACACCGCTGCTGCAACATGCGATTGCCGGCTGCCTGCGCCACATGCCGGCATCGATGGCCATCTTCGCGCCCAGCTACAACGGCTATCGTCGCTTCCAGCCGGGCTCCCACGCGCCCATCTACCCCACCTGGGGCTACGAGAACCGCACCGTCGCCGTCCGGGTCCCGACCGGCGCCCAGAGCGCCCGCCGCCTCGAGCACCGCGTTGCCGGTGCCGACGCCAACCCCTACCTGCTGTTCGCGGTTATTCTCGGCGCCATGCTGGAGGGGATGGAGCAGCAGATGGCCGCCCCCAAGCCGACCACCGGCGATGGCTACAGTGTGCAGGGAGTGCCGGCGCTGCCGGTGTACATGCACGATGCGCTGGAACAGTTCAGCCAGTCCGACTTCATCCGCGCCGCCCTCGGTGGCGAATTGCAGCGCATTTTCAGCCTGACCAAGGCCCAGGAGGTCGAGGAATTCCGGCGCCGCATCTCGCCGCTGGAGTTGCAGAGCTACCTGGAACGGCTGTAGCGCCCGGTCACAGCGTCCGGGGCCGTACCGCCAGCGGTGTGTAGTCCCGTTGCAGGCGCCCCACCAGGGCAAATGCTGCCCACACGCCCAGGACACCGAACAACACCATGCCCAGGGCCTCGCCGGCCAGCACACCGCGAGCGCCGTACCAGCGGGCACCGAAGTAGACCGCAGGTATAACCCCCAGCAGCACCTTGCCGAAGTTGAAGGCGGTGGCCCAGTGGGGATGGTGCAGGTTATTGAAACAGGCATTGGCAACGAACAGGCTGCCATTGAAGAAAAAGGCCCACACCAGCAGGTGGCAGTAGAACAGGATCAGCTCGGCGGCCGCCGGCTCGGCGGAAAAAGCGGATACGATCAGGTCACTGCCCAGCCACAGCAGGCCCCACACGAGCAGCACGTACACGGCATTGAACACCAGCGCATCGCGCAGGGTGCTGCGCACCCGGTGATAGAGGCCGGCGCCGGCATTCTGGCCAATGATGGGCCCCACCGCGCCGGACAGGGCAAACACCGCGGCAAAGGCAACCGGCGCAATACGACCGAGAATCGCCGCGCCGGCCACCGCCCCGTCGCCAAAATGGGACATGGTGCGCAATACGAAACTGTTTCCGACAGGGGTGGCGAGGTTGGTCAGGATGGCGGGGCCGGCGATCGCCAGCAGCGGCCGCAAATCCGCGCGAAATTCCGCGAAGGTGCTGCGCCGGGGCAGGTCGTGCACATGTACCAGCGCCCGCCAGGCCACCGCCAGCAGGGCAAAGCGACTGACCACCGAGGCCAGCGCGGCCCCCTCCAGTCCCCAGCCAAAGCCGAAAATAAAGATCGGATCCAGCACCGCGTTTACCGCGGAGCCGATCAGGGTCGCCCACATGGAGCGGCGGGCGTCGCCAATGGCGCGCACACCCGCGGCGGCGCTCATGCCCAGCACCATCACCGGAATATTGGGCAACAGGATGCCACCATAGCTGACCGCGTACTCCAGCGCCGGGCCGTGGGCGCCCAGGATCACCAGCAGGTCCCGCAACCAGAACCAGGCCACCAGGCTGATCACCGAGGACACCACCACGCTGAACCACAGGCCATTGCTGCAGTAACGCCCGGCGAGATAGCGCTGGTGTGCACCCTCTGCCCGCGCCACCACAGCGCCGAGCGCAATCTGCAAGCCAATACTGACCGACACCAGGAAATAAATCAGGGTACCCGCGTAGCCCACCGCGGCGACCAGCGAATGGTCATCCAGCAGGGTCAGGAAGTACATGTCCACCAGATCCACACCGAACATGGCGATCAGGCCGGTGGCTGAAGCCCCGGTCATGGCCAGTACGTGGCCCATAGTGGAGCCCCGGGTGAATTTGGCCTGGATCATGAATATCCTCAGTGGAGACAGCGACGGCGGGGCCGAAGCCACGCGAAAGGGCGCATGATACTGCAAAATTACGCCTGCCGCGGGCCTGTTGGCGGCGCCAAAAGTCATGGCAATGGCGCATTGGGAGTGCCACACTGGCGGGCAAAGCCGGGAGACATTTCCGGGCCCTTTGGGTACTATTCGCCACTTTCAAGCAGCCGAGGTTTTCCTCCGCAATGAGCACAGTTCGCAGCAAACCGCCCCTGAATCCGGTTAATACGGCCATCTTCGTGGGGCTGCCCCTGGCGGCGCTGATCCTGGTGCCCTTCTGGGGCATCTACCACGGTTACGACAGCTTCCAGTGGCTGTGGGCCCTGGCCTTCCTCTACCTGAACGGCCTGTCCATCACCGGCGGATACCACCGCCTGTGGGCACACAAGTCCTACGATGCCCACCCGGCCCTGAAGTGGTTCTATGCCCTGTGGGGCGCCGGCGCACTGCAGAACAGCATCCTGATCTGGTCCTCGGACCACCGCCGTCACCACCGCCATGTGGATCACGATGACCTCGACCCCTACTCCGCCAGCCGCGGCCTGTGGTTCAGTCACATGGGCTGGATGCTGCGCGAGTACCAAAGCAACGACCCGGACTTCAGCAATGCCCGCGACCTGCAGCGCGACCCCGTTGTCATGTTCCAGCACAATCACTACGTGGCGCTGACCGTGTTGATGAACGTCGGCCTGCCACTGCTGCTGGGCATCTGGCACGGCGACATCATCGGCACCGTGCTGGTGGTGGGCCTGCTGCGCCTGGTGGTCAACCACCACGTCACTTTCTTCATCAACTCCCTGGCCCACTACTGGGGCAGCCGCCCCTACACCGAGACCAACAGCGCCCGGGACAACGGCTTCCTGGCCTTCCTCACCTACGGCGAGGGCTACCACAACTATCACCACATCTTCCAGAACGACTACCGCAACGGTATTCGCTGGTATCAGTGGGATCCGACCAAGTGGATGATCGCCCTGTGCTCCCGCGTGGGCCTGGCCAGCAACCTGAGCCGGGTACCCAACTTCAAGATCCAGCGCGCCATCCTCGACACCCAGTTCGAACGCGCCCGTCGCAAACTGGAGCGGGCCGACAACAGCGAGCCACTGCTGGCCTCCCTGGAGCGCGAGTACCAGCTGTTCACCGAGTCGGTTAACCAGTGGAAGGCCCTGCAGGCCGAGCGCTACGAGCGGACAGTGGCGGAACTGGAAGGCGCCATAGAGGAGCGCAAGGCCGCCCTGCTGAAAAAGTGGGAGCACGCCGCCCTGCGCACCAAGTTCAAGGAGCTTGAGTACTCCCTGAAAATGCAGCGCAAGCGCGTAGCGATGCTGGTACAGCAGGTGCAACTGCAGGCCGCCTGACAACGGTTATGCGGGGCGCACTGCGCCCCGCCCCCTCCAGAGACTGATCCGGCACCCCGCTATTGACGTACCCGAGGCCAGTGCATAATGGCCACAGTCCATAACTAACAGAGGGGACAACATGAGCAATACCGTCTACGACTTCACCTGCGCCGCATCCGGCGGCGAGCAAAAATCCCTGTCCGACTATCAGGGCAAGGTCCTGCTGGTGGTCAATACCGCCTCAAAATGCGGTTTCACCCCCCAGTTCGAGGGCCTGGAGAAGCTCTACCAGCAGTTCCGTGAGCGCAACTTCGTGATCCTCGGCTTTCCCTGCAACCAGTTTGGCAAGCAGGATCCCGGCTCCAACAGCGAAATTATGGAGTTCTGCCAGCTGAATTACGGGGTGAGCTTTCCGATGTTCGGCAAGATCGAGGTCAACGGCGACAACGCCGACCCCCTCTTCAAACACCTGAAGCACGAGGCGCCGGGGGTGTTCGGCACCGAGAAGATCAAGTGGAATTTCACCAAGTTCCTGGTGGATGCCTCGGGCACGGTGATCAAGCGCTACGCGCCAAAGACCAGGCCGGAGGAGATTGCGAAGGACATCGAGGGCTTGTTGGCGTAGGGGCCGCCACGCTTCAAGCCCTCACTTTGGTTTCGCTCTCCGGGGCTTGCCGTTCGATGCAGACCCGGTTGCGACCCTCGCGCTTGGCGCGATAAAGCTGCCGGTCCGCGGCCTGCAACAGGCTGCTGGCCGCCACCTCTCCGCTGCCCGCTGCCACCCCCAGGCTCACCGTGGGCATCGGCATCGAATCGATTTTCCCGGCGGCGATAGCCTGCCGGACTTTCTCGGCCACGATACCGGCACCGCGGGCATCGGTATCCGGGCAGATAACCAGAAACTCCTCGCCTCCCCAACGGCCGACACGGTCGGTCTGGCGCACGTTCTCGCGCAACTGGTGGGCCAGCCGCTGCAGGACCACATCGCCGTGCAAATGCCCATACCGGTCGTTGACGGCTTTGAAGTGATCGACATCCAGCATGATCAGAGCGGTGTTCTGCCCCCCGCGCCGGGCCTGCGCCAGAGTGTCGGCCAACAGCTCGTCCAGTCGCTCCCGGTTGAACAATCCGGTCAGGCGGTCGATCGACGCCCCCAGCCGCAGCTGCTCAAAAGCCTCCAGTCGGGAGCGTTCATAGTGGCGAAAAATCAGCAGGTGTACGGTCATGACTTCAGCGAAGTTCAATAGCGCCGCAATACTGAATGGGCCGCTTTCCCACTTGTCGGTGATTGCCAACAAAAACAGCAAAACCGCTGCGGTAAAGGTCGCTGATAGCCAGGTGCCGGCGCGCAGGCCGAGCAGGAAGAAAGCGATGGGCGGCAACACCGTCACCCAGATCAGCGAATAGGTGGCGCCCCTGGCGACAAAGGTGAAACTGGCCAGAACGGCAATCAGCGCCAACAGCGCCGCCCAGCTGGCCCGCCGGAACTGGGCTGTTCGCGACACATAGACGTAAATGGCCACAGCGCTGAAAAAGCCAGCGTAATCAAACAGCGCCGTTTGCATATCCTTGAACAAGACCACGTTCAGGGTGCCGATGACCGAGCAGTAGATCATCATTATCAGCAGGATGCTGTACAGCAGCGAAACCTGCCGATAGCGCGGGTCGTCTACAGTGATTTGCGGATGATTGCGGCGCCAGATCTTCACGCAATCCAGCCCGGTGATAATGTCGCCGGTGCAGGCGCAGTCCAAACAATTCTGCCCAGCTGCGCCAACACTGTCAGTGCTCCCGCGTCGCCCTGAACTCGATATCCAGCCAGCGCTCTTCCATCAGTGAGAGGTTCACTCGCGTCGGCGCCAGGTAAGTGAGGTGGCCACCGCCGTCGATGGAAAGCAGGTCGGCCGCCTTCTTACGGAACTCCTCCAGCTTGCGCGCATCGCTGCAGTGCACCCAGCGAGCGGTGTAGACATTAACCGGCTCGTACATCGCCTCCACCTTGTACTCGTCCTTCAGGCGGTAGGACACTACCTCGAACTGCAGTTGTCCCACCGCGCCGACAATCAGGTCGGTGTTACTGATGGGGGCAAAAACCTGGGTAGACCCCTCTTCCGACAACTGCTGCAGGCCCTTCTGCAACTGCTTGGACTTCATCGGGTCCTTGAGGCGGATACGGCGGAACAGTTCCGGGGCGAAGTGGGGAATGCCGGTAAACTGCAGTTCCTCACCCTCGGTGAAGGTATCGCCGATCTGGATGGTGCCGTGGTTGTGCAGGCCGATGATATCGCCGGAGACGGCGGACTCCACCAGCACCCTCTCCCCCGCCTTGAAGGTCACCGCATCGGCGATTTTGACATCCTTGGCGAGCCGGGTGTGGCGCATCTTCATGCCCTTGCTGTAGCGGCCGGAACAGACCCGCAGAAAGGCGATGCGATCCCGGTGGCGCGGATCCATGTTGGCCTGGATCTTGAACACGAAGCCGCTGAATTTTTCCTCACTGGCGCCAACTGTGCGCTCGGTTGTCTCGCGGTCCAGGGGCGGCGGCGCCCACTGGACGAAATCGTCGAGCATTTCCCGCACGCCGAAGTTGGACAGGGCGGTGCCGAAGAATACCGGACTGAGTTTGCCGGCCAGGAACTGCTGCAGGTCAAATTCGTGGCTGGCGCCGCGCACCAGATCGATTTCCTCCACGAAGCTGTCGTAATCCTCGCCCAGCAGGTCGCGGGCGGCGCCGGAATCGAGTCCCTCGATACGCTTGTCGTCGGGTAATACGCTGCCCTGCCCCGGGGTGAACACGTGGATGGTGTCGGTGTAGAGGTTGTAGACACCCTTGAACAGGCTGCCCATACCGATGGGCCAGTTGATCGGCGCGCCCTGGATTGCTAGCACCTCTTCGATTTCGTCCAGCAGTTCAATGGGGTCGCGGATGTCGCGGTCCATCTTGTTGACGAAGCTGAAGATAGGGGTGTCGCGCAGGCGACACACATTCATCAGCTTGATGGTGCGATCCTCCACCCCCTTGGCGCCGTCAATCACCATCAGCGCCGAGTCGACGGCGGTGAGGGTGCGATAGGTGTCCTCGGAGAAATCCTCGTGCCCGGGGGTGTCCAGCAGGTTGACTGTACGCCCGAGGTAGGGGAACTGCATCACCGAGGAGGTAACGGAAATACCCCGCTCCTGCTCCATGCTCATCCAGTCGGAGGTGGCGTGGGGGCCCTTTTTGCCCTTTACACTGCCGGCCACCTGGATGGCCTGCCCCAGCAGCAGGAGCTTCTCGGTGATCGTGGTTTTACCGGCGTCGGGGTGCGAGATGATCGCGAAAGTGCGGCGCGCGGCGATGTCTTTGCTGAGTTCTGCCATGGGTCTGACCGGGATGAAAACCCGCGGATTATACGCACTTTCGGGCGCCCGCGCAGAGCCCGCCTGCGACGCATTGCCACAGGACGGCTGCCTGTCGCCCCTTTATAATGGCGCGGTGACTTCCGACGCCACCAGCACCTACCACCCTTCCCTGACCAACCTGCGCAGCCTGTTGGCGATTCGCGCCATCGCCCTGCTGGGCCAGGCCGGGGTACTGGGCTGGGTGCTGCTGGCCAGTCGCACCACCGAGAGCATGTTCGGACTCGCCACGGCGCTGCTGTTGCTGGCCCTGATTACCGCGGCCAGCCTGTGGCGCACCACCCGCCCGTGGCCGGTGCGACAGGACGAATTCCTGGCCCAGTTGCTGGTGGATGTACTGGGCTGGACCGTGCTCATGTACTGCTCCGGCGGCGCCGACAACCCCTTCGTGTCCTATTTCATCGTGCCAGTGGTCGTCGCCGCCGCGGTGCTGCCCTGGCGTTACACCTGGCTGATAGCCGGGGCCTCGGTGCTTGCTTACAGCCTGCTGCTCTACTACCGCCAGCCCTTCCCCCTGTTCTCGCCCCACGCCGGCATGGTGCATGGCGACAGCGGCGGCATTCACCGCCTGGGCATGTGGTTCAACTTCCTGTTCAGCGTCGGCCTGATCACCTACTTCGTGGTACGCATGGCCGCGGTGCTGCGCAGCCAGCAAGCGCGCGAGGCGGCCCTGCGGGAAAACCACCTGCGCGACGACCAGATCCTGGCCGTGGCCAGCCTCGCCGCCGGCACCGCCCACGAACTGGGCACGCCGCTGTCCACCATGACGGTGGTCGTCGACGAAATGCTCAGCGACCCGCAGTTGCCGGAACCGGCCCGCGAGGACTGCCGCCTGCTGCAGCGGCAGTTACTGCAGTGTCGCGCCATCCTGGCCGACCTGAGCCAGACCGCCGAAGCCAGCGCCGCCGGCAAACGCCAGCAGCGCAGGGTGGGTGAATTTGTGGATGCCACGGTGCAGCACTGGGCGGCGCGCCGGCCGCGGGTATCCTGCAGCACCGAGATCGTCACTGACGGCGTACAGCCCTGCATCGCCTACGACCAGACTCTGCCCCAGGCGCTGGAAAACCTGCTCAATAACGCCGCCGATACCGGTTCGCAGCAACTGCGGGTGCGCATCGACTGGAATACGGACGCCGCCAGTATCGAGGTGCGCGACTGGGGACCCGGCGCGCCTGCCGCGGTGCGCGCCTCGCTGCGGGCCCAGCCCGGCGAGGGCGGCGACGAAGGCGGGCTGGGCATCGGCCTGATCCTCAGCCGGGCCACCGCCGAACGCCACGGCGGCACCCTGCAGCTGGCCGATGCCGCGGGCGGCGGCACCCTTGCCACTCTGACCCTCCCCCTGCAGCCGGAAGAACCGCAATGAATTCATTGCAACGCATCCTGCTGGTGGACGACGACGAGGTATTCACCGCGGTCATGGCCCGGGGTTTCGGCCGGCGCGGTTTTGTCACCCGGACCTGCCACAGCGGCAGGGCGGCGGTGGATGCCTGTCCGGCTTTTGCGCCCACCCACATCCTGCTGGATCTCAACATGCCCGAGCTGTCGGGTCTGGCGGCCCTGCCGGAGCTGTTGCAGGCGGCGCCGCAGGCCAGGTTGGTGGTGCTCACCGGCTACTCCAGCATCGCCACCGCGGTGGACGCCATCAAGGCCGGCGCCACCCAGTACCTGTGCAAGCCCGCCACGGTGGACGAAGTGCTGCGCGCCTTCGACGGGGCTGCACCGGAACAGCCGGTAGCCGGGCAGCCGACCTCGCTGGACCGGCTGGAGTGGGAGCACATTCAGCGCGTACTGAACGAGAATGAGGGCAATGTCTCCGCCACTGCCCGCGCCCTGGGAATGCACCGCCGCACCCTGCAGCGCAAACTGCAGAAACGGCCGGTCAGGCGCTAGCCGATCGCCGCTAATAGCGAGCGATCAGGGCCTCAGGAACCAGCTCACTACGCGCGCGCCGGCATCGGCGGCCGCATCTTTCAGCGTCGCCCACCAGCCACTTTCCTGACGCAGCTCGAGATCCTCATGGGCGCGCTCGATGACGTAGGCGTGGATGTTGCGCACATCGCCGCTGTCGAGCACGTCGTCAAATCGCGGCATGCCGGCCTGCTCCATCAGCCCTTCAAGGACAATGGCTTCAAAGTTTTCATGCCACACCGGCTCCAGGTAGCGCATATCCGGCACCGAGCCGTCGCCGACGGCATTGGCGCCGTGGCAGCGCGCACAGAAGCGGTCGAACAGGGCGCGACCGGCAAGAATCTCCTCATCACTGGCATCAGTCCTGGGGGGCGGTAAAGGCCGCTCGGGTCGCTCAAACGGTGGCAGGGATGCCGCACCGCCCAGCTTGAAGGCCATGATGCGGTTGTTTGGATTGCCGGTGGGGTAGGCGCGACCGGTATTGCTGGTGAGTACGCCCCCGCGCCCCACGGCCACGGCGATGTACTGCTCGCCATCGACTTCGTAGCTGATCGGGCCCGGCAGCACACTGTTCTGGGTATCGAACTGCCACAGCACTTCACCGCTCTCGGCCTGCACCGCCAGCATGCGGCCATCGGAGGTCCCCTGGAACACCAGGTTGCCCGCCGTCGCCAGCACCCCGCCGTTATGGATATGCGGGTGTGGCAGCTTCCAGGCGATTTTCGCCTGTTCCACATCCCAGGCCAGCAGGTGGGACTTGGGCAGGTGGGCCATCATGGCCTGGCTGAAGCGCTGCCCGGTGTCGCCACTGTCGGTGTGGTAGCCGGTGTTGAAATGCCGCTTCAGGTGTTTGTAGTCGGGCGGGCTGATCTCATCGAAGGGCATACCCATGTCGAGTTCTGGAATGTAGAGATAGCCTGTCGCGGGGCTGTAGGCCATGGGCTGCCAGTTGTGCCCGCCCATGGCGGAGGGAAACACCACCGCCATTTCACCGTCGTAGTCCTGCCCTTCCACTTCCACCGGGCGGCCGGTATCCATGTCGTAGTGGCTGGCCCAGGTGACAGTGGTATAGGGCTCCGCCGACAGCAACTTGCCCGTGTTGCGGTCGATCAGGTAGACGAAGCCCGCCTTGGGCGCATGCACAATCACCTTGCGCTGCTGCCCCTGCCATTCGATATCCGCCAGTGTCATCTGCTGGGTGGCGGTGTAATCCCAGGTTTCGGCGGGCACTTCCTGGTAGTGCCAGAGGTACTCACCAGTGTCGGGGTCCAGCGCCACCACGGAACTGAGAAAGAGGTTATCGCCGCCACCAGGGCTGCGGATTCGGCGGTTGTGGGGCGCCCCGTTGCCAACGCCGATGTAGAGCTGGTCCAGTTCCTGGTCGTAGACGATGGAATCCCACACGGTGCCACCGCCACCGTACCGCCACCACTCGCCGTTCCAGGTGGCCGCGGCGCGCTCCATGGCGTCGTTCTCAAAGCCCTCTTCCGGGTTGCCCGGTATGGTGTAGAAGCGCCAGCGCAATTCGCCGGTTTCAGCGCTGTAGGCGCTGACATAGCCGCGGGTGCCGAACTCACTGCCGCCATTGCCAATGAACACCAGCCCCTTGGCCACCCGAGGCGCACCGGTGATGGAGTAGGCCTGCTCCGGGTCAGTGGTCTGGGTGGACCAGACTTCTTCACCGCTGACGCGATCGATGGCAATCAGGCGACCGTCCAGGGTGCCGAGAAACAGCCGCTCGCCCCAGGCGGCCAGGCCGCGGTTTATCGCCCCGCAGCAGGCGGTAATGCTCTTGCTGCGCGGCACCTCGGGATCAAAGCGCCACAACAGCTCACCGTTGCCGGCGTTGACGGCAAAGGTCTTGTTCCAGGCGCCGGTAAAGTACATCACGCCGTCGATAACGAGGGGCGTTGTCTCCAGCCCCAGGTGATTGTCGCTCTCGAAGTACCAGGCCAGACCCAGGTTTTCCACGGTGTACTGGTTTACCTGTTGCAGCGGCGAGAAACGCTGCTCCGCGTAATCGCGGCCGTAGCTCATCCAGTTTTGCGGCTCGCGGTCGGCCGCCAGCAGGCGCTCACCGCTGACCGGTAGCGACACAGGTGCGGCCACTGCGGCGCCACCCGCCAACACTAGAAACAACAGCAATACGGGCGCACCCGCACGAAAGATCAAAACCATCCTGTCCTCTTATTGGTATCTGGCTGGGAAGTCGTCACGAACGAAGGGGAAATTGTACATTGGCGGCGCTATGTTTTAAGCGCCAACAATTAAACCGGCCGGGAATTAAAGCGACTCAATCCACCGGCTCAGCAGGGTCACACCCGCCTCATCCACCAGATGGCTGCCAAGCGGCGGCATGGCGAAGCGATCGCGGCGCGCCACGCGGTCGATCAACAGGCTTGCGGAGGGGGCACCTGGCGCCACCAGTACCGCATTTTCCATGCCAGGAGTACTGGCAAGGGGCGGCTGGTCAATCAATCCGGTATCCCCGAGCGGGGTGCTAAAGCGCAGGTCGATCTGCACCGGCGCAGTGCCACCCTCCCGGTGACAGGCCGCACAGTTCACGGCGAGATAGGCGCGCGCCAGCTTGTTCAGCTCCGCCCCGCTGTCGTCGCGGGCCGGGTAGGCGGAATAGCTGGCGGCGGCGCCAATATCGACGTCGAACAGGCCGATATGGTTCAGGCTGCGCAGCTGGTTATCGGTGACACCACTGTAGTTGAAGTCGCGGTTCAACTGCGCCGTGTGGATACCGAGCACACGTCCGGAAGCCGCGGTGTGACAGCGGAAACAATCAGTGCGGGAGGGAAAAGTGTAAACCTGCTCGCCGACCCCACCACTGGCATCCTCGATCTGCAGGCGCCGGGTTTGCCGGCCAGAGAGCAGGGTGGCGTCGCTGCCCTGGGTGTTCCAGCGGTAGGTAAACGCTTCCCAGCCCGCCTCCAGGCGCACCATGACCCGGGTCTCCAGGCGCACGGCGGAGGCCGGATCGCCCTCCCGTGTCAGTATTTCAAAGTGCTTGACCGTAACGCTGCCCACGGGGAAACCCCAGGCCCCGGTTGCGTCAAAGGCAATGTGCGCGCCGTCCGGTAGCGCCAGCCAGCGCCGCTTGCGGGTATTGTCGGACCAGAAGGCATGATTGACCGTGTATTCGATCAACCCCGAAGCCGGTGCCAGGCTGGCCAGGTCAGTGAACAGCCCGGTTTCCGAAAGGCGATCCGGCGGGTTGCCGCCGGCGCTCTGGGTAAAACCGTGCAGCTGGCCCTGGCGGTCCACCACCAGCAGCTCGCCGTCACTGTCTTCGCCCAGCGAGGTGGGCGCATTGGCCCGGGCGATCAGTTCGTTGTCCACCGCCCGCTGGCCGTCGAAGCGCAGGGCCCACACATTGCCGGAACCGAAATCCGAGTAGATGTAGCGGCCGGCCAGCGCCGGGATTGCATTGCCACGGTAGACATAGCCCCCGATCACCGCCACGCCCTGCTCGCGACCGTACTCGAATACCGGCCCGGTGAAGGCGGCATCCGGGAGGGTATTCAGCGAAGCGTCGAAGTGCATACTGCCCTCGAACACGCGCCAGCCGAAGTTTTCACCGCCGCTGGCGATATCGATTTCCTCCAGTGCGTTCTGCCCGACATCGCCAATCCACATCAGGCCGGTGACGCGATCGAAGGAAAAACGGAACGGGTTGCGCAGGCCATAGGCCCAAATCTCGTCGCGGATCGCTGGGTTGTCGACAAAGGGATTGTCCAGCGGGATGGCATAGGGCGCCGCCGGATCTGCCGGGTGGACATCGAGTCGCAGGATACTGCCCAGCAGATTGCCGGTGTCCTGGGCGTTGTTCAGCGGATCTCCGCCGCTGCCGCCGTCCCCCAAGGCGATGTACAGGTAATCGTCGGGGCCGAAGGCGAGCATGCCGCCGTTGTGATTGGCGAAGGGCTGGAGGACTTCCAGGATGACTTTCTCGCTGCCGGGATCGACCGCGTCGGTGGCGGCATCCCAGTGAAAACGCGAGATCACGGAACGGCGGGGATTGTCCGCGCTGTAGTGCAGGTAAATGTAGCGATTGGCCAGGAAATCCGGATCGAAGGCCAGGCCCAGCAGACCCTGCTCACCGGCAAACAGCACGCGTTCACTGAGATCGAGCACGGTCCTGGCCTGCCCGGCAGCGTTGTCACTGGCAAACACTTCCAGGGTACCCGACTGGCGCACCGCCACCAGGCGCGGTTCAGCCGGAAGCGCGGCGACAAACAGGGCCGAGGGAAAAGCCAGGGCCGGAAAACGCCGCTCCAGGCCAACACTGCCGCCGGCTATCGGTTCAGTGGGCAGGCGCAGGGTCGCCAGCGGCGCTCGCTCGGTCAGCCCGAAGGGCGGGTCACCGGGGGCGGGCTCGCCGCCGGGCGGGGGTGGTGCTGGCGGCTCGGGGGCGCTGGAAGAACTGCCGCCGGAGCCGCCGCCACAGGCGGCCAGCGCGGCACTCAGCAACAGGCAGGCTGTGCGCCGGCGAAGCGCCTGCCAGAACCCTGAACTACGTCCCGTCACTGTGGGTTTTACTGTCTTCAGGCAGAGCGCGCGGCCCGGTAATGGTTTAATGGAACACACAGCAGGTCTCCGGTGGCGACTCTCACAGTCTAGCCCGCTGACTGGCGCAGTCCACTGGCCCTCAATCCCCGGGGCTCTCTCAGCGTTATCCCAGCACTCTCCCGGCACCCTCCCGGACGACATGCAGGCGTTTACATCACCTGCAGACCCCTGCCCGGGTGCCTGCGCTGGCCTGTTCCAACTCGGCGGCCAGTGCGGCCAGCAGGCTGTCGCCAACCCGATCCATATCCAGCGTTTGCTGCGGCAGGCAGCGCGCCATGGAGGTCACCTGCAGCCCCTCGTAACCGCAGGGGTTGATGCGACTGAAGGGTTCCAGATCCATATCGACGTTCAGGGACAGCCCGTGATAGCTGCAGCCGCGACGCAGGCGCAGGCCGAGTGAGGCGATCTTGTCGGCGCCCACGTAAACCCCGGGAGCCTCGGCTCTGGGCGCGGCTTCTATGCCGTAGGACGCCAGCAACTTGACGATGGCCTGTTCGATGACGTCCACCAGCGCCCTCACCCCCAGGCCGCGGCGCTTGACATCCACCATCAGGTAGATGACCCACTGGCCGGGGCCGTGATAGGTGACCTGGCCGCCGCGGTCCACCTGCACCACAGGAATATCCCCGGGCGCCAGCACATGCTCGGCCTTGCCGGCACGGCCCTGGGTGAACACCCGCGGATGCTGCAATAGCCACAGTTCGTCGGCGCTGTCGTCGTCGCGTTCATCGGTGAGGGTTTTCATCGCCTCGAACGTGGGCAGGTAGTCAACCTGGCCGAGGCGCTTGCAGAGCAGCTCCGGCACCGCTCAAATCACCATCTGCACCAGGCCACTGGCCATCAGCTCCTCGTGCAAGGCTTTGAGCTGTTCCGGCCCGGTGGCGGTGATGGTGATGGTGAGAGACATGAATGTGCCCTTGCTGGACCCCTTCACCACTATGGTCTCACTGTCGAAGCCGGGGGCGTGGCGCTCAAAGACCGCCAGCACCGTCGGCCGGAACTCGGGCTTGTCGCGCCCCAGCACCTTGATCGGGTAGTCGCAGGGAAACTCGATTTTCGGCGGATCCTGCAGCTCACTCATCGCCCTGCACCTGCGCTCCCGGTTCGGCACTGAACAGGGAGGAGAACCACATCAGCACCATGTCCCAGAGGCGGGAGAAAAAGCCCCCCTCTTCCACCGCCTGCAAAGCCACCACCGGCGCTTCGAACACGGTCTCTCCCTCCAGGGTCAGGCGCACAGTACCGACCTGGTCACCGCGGGCCACCGGCGCCACCAGGGGCTCGTCGAGCACCAGCTCGGTGGCGAGCTGGTCCTGCTTGCCGCGCGGCAGGGTGGCCAATGCCTCGTCCAGCAGGCCAACTGAGAGATTGTCCTCCACCCCTTTCCAGATGCGCGGTTTTTCCAGTTCTTCGCCGGCGCTGAACAGTTTGACGGTTTCAAAGAAGCGGAAGCCGTAGTTCAACAGACCGCGGGTTTCGTTCTTGCGCGCGTTGGGGCTGGCGGTGCCCATCACCACCGACACCAGGCGCATGCCGCGACGCTCGGCGGAGGCCACCAGGCAATAGCCCGCCTCCTCGGTGTGACCGGTCTTCAGGCCGTCCACGCTGGGATCTTCCGCCATCAGGGTATTGCGGTTGTACTGCTTGATACCGTTGTAGGTGAAATCGCGCTCCTTGTAGAGGGCGTAGTGTTCCGGGTAATTGCGAATCATCGCCACTGCCAGGCGCGCCAGGTCGTGGGCGGTCACCACGTGATTCGCATCCGGCAGCCCGTGGGAATTCACAAAGTGCGAGCCGGTCATGCCCAGGGCTTCGGCGTGGCTGTTCATCATGTCGGCAAAGGCCGTTTCGCTGCCGGCCACGTGCTCGGCGACCGCCACGGTGGCGTCGTTGCCGGAAGAGACAATAATGCCGCGCTCCAGATCCTCCACCGACACGTCCTTGCCGGGCTCGATCCACATCAGGGAGGAGCCTTCAAACAGCGGGTTCTGTGACCAGGCGTTCTCGCTGACCGCTACCATGTCATCTTTCTTGACCCGGCCGGCCTCGATCTCGCCGGCCAGCACATAGGCGGTCATCATCTTGGTCAGGCTGGCGGGGGGCAGAGGCACCTCGGCATTGTGCTCCACCAGCACGGCGCCGCTGTTGGCGTCCATCAGGATATAGGCTTCTGCCGCGACCTGCGGCGGCGAGGGCACAATGGTGGAAGCCTGTGCCAGGGCGGTGGTCAATACCAGAAAAATCAGTGTTGCAATGTGCTTCATAAAGCAGAAAACCCTGTGTGTAGCAGAGGTGAAAAATAAATTGGTCGGGAATCAGGGCAGTAGTTGCCCGCTGCCGTAGCCCCCGGCCTCCAGTTGTTCCTGCAGCACCAGTAGCGCCTCATTGCTGTTCAGCGGGCCAATGCGCACCCGGTACAGCAACTTGCCAGCAGTCTCCACCGGGGCCACAAACACCGGGGCGTCAATTTCCGATGCCAGCCGGCTGGTGAGCTGTCTGGCTGAATCCTCGGTGCTGTAGGCGCCCAGTTGCAGGTAGCGGTAGTCGCCCAGTGGCGTGCCGCGGCGATCATCCACCCCGGCGACCGTCAGCACTTCCACTTCCACCGGCGCGGTGCCATGTTCCATGTAACCGAGCTTGACCGCCGCCCCGTAGGACAAGTCGATCAGGCGATCCGAGTGGAAGGGGCCGCGGTCATTGACCCGCACAATCACGCTGCGTCCGTTGTCCAGGTTGGTCACCCGGGCGTAGCAGGGGATGGGCAGGGTCTTGTGCGCGGCTGAAGCTGCATAGAGATCATAGACCTCGCCATTAGAGGTTTTACGCCCGTCGAATTTGGTCCCGTACCAGGAGGCGATACCCCGCTCGCGGTAACGGTGGTGCTCATCGAGCACCTCGTAAGTCTCTCCATTGACCGTATAGGGACTTTTGTTGCCCAGCGACAGGATGGGATCCGGCCGCGGCACCGCGTCGGCTACCTGATCCGGGGTGATGTGGCGCAGGGGTGCCCCGTCAGACACCTCCGGCTCGCTGGGCACTGGCGGCGGTGGCGGTGGCGGCTCCGGTTGTTGCGGGCCGATGGAGCAGGCGGTGACCAGCACTGCGAACAGAAGCAGTGCACCGCTGAGGCGCAAGGACCTCACGGCGCCACCCCGGCCGCGATACGCTGGCTGAGTTGGTAAACACTCATGGCATACATGCTGCTGTGGTTATAGCGGGTGATGACGTAGAAGTTTTTCAGCCCCAGCCAGTATTCATAGCCCTGCTCGGTCTCAAAGCGAATGGCAGTCGCTGGCTGCGCCGGATCGAGGCCCTCGGTCACCGGCTGCAGGCCGGCGGCGCTGTAATCGACAAGGCTGCGCTCGGGCTTGAGACTGGCGTTAAACCAGTCCTCGGGCACTTCACCCTGCAGGCTGGCGGCGCTCACCACCGGCTCGCCGGCGTTCCAGCCGTGACGCTTGAAATAGTTGGCAACACTGCCGATGGCATCCTCCGGATTGTTCCAGATATCAGTTCTGCCATCGCCGTCGAAATCCACCGCGTAGCTGCGGTAACTGCTGGGCATGAACTGGCCGTAGCCCATTGCCCCGGCGTAGGAGCCCTTCAGGGCCATCGGATCCATGCCCTGGTCGCGGGTCAGCAGCAGGTAGTTTTTCAGTTCCTTACTGAAAAAGGCGGAGCGGCGGGGATAGTCAAAGGCCAGGGTGGACAGGGCGTCCATCACCCGATAGTTGCCGGTGATACGGCCGTAGGACGTTTCGACGCCGATGATGGCGACGATGATCTCTGCCGGCACGCCGGTTTCCGCCTCCGCGCGTTCCAGGGTTTCGCGGTGGGCGGCGTAGAACTCGAGGCCTTCGCGCTCGCGCTTTTCGGTCAGGAAGATTTTGCGGTATTCGTACCAGGGCTTGGTTTTTTCCGCCGGGCGGGAGATGGCGTCAATGATGCTCTGCTGCCGCTCGGCCTTGCCGAACAGGGTTTCCAGGGTATCGCGCTCGAAACCCTCCTCAGCGACCAGCTCCTCGATCATTGCCTGCGCCTGCGGGTTGTCACCGTAGTGCTGCGCCAGGCTCTGGAGGGGGATCAGCGCAGTGGTAGCCAGGGCGAGGATGAAGGGTCTTACCATACAGAGGTCTCCAGAAGTCGGGCCGGGCGGGCGTCAGTGCACCACGCGCCGCGGTTCTGTGCTGACGGCCATCAACAGGCCGAAGCCGGCCATCAGCGTCACCACCGAGGTGCCGCCGGCGCTGACCAGCGGCAGCGGTACACCCACAACCGGCAACAGGCCGGCAACCATGCCCATGTTAACAAAGATGTATACGAAAAACGTCAGCGTGAGGCTGCCGGCCATCAAACGCCCGTAGCTACTCTGGGCGTGGATGCCAATCCAGAAGCCACGCAGCAGAATCAGCAGGTAAAGGCCCATCAGAATGATGACGCCGCGCAGCCCCCACTCCTCCGCCAGCACCGCGATGATGAAATCGGTGTGACTTTCGGGCAGAAAGTCCAGTTGGGACTGGGTGCCCTTGAGCCAGCCCTTGCCCTCCCAGCCGCCGGAGCCGATGGCGGTCTTGGACTGGATGATGTTCCAGCCGGCGCCGAGTTTGTCACTCTCGGGATTGAGCAGGGTCAGGATGCGCTGCTGCTGGTACTCCTTGAGCCCGTACATCCACACTGGCCAGGCCGATGCCACCGCCAGCAGGACAGCGCCGAAGATATAGCCCCAGCCAATGCCCGCCATGAACACTACGAACATGCCGCTGGCGGCAATCAGCAGCGAGGTACCGAGGTCAGGCTGTATCAGGATCAGCGCCGAGGGGATGGCGATAATCGTCAGGCAGGCAACGATATATTTGAAGCGCGGCGGCAGGGTACGATCAGCCAGGTACCAGGCCACCGTCATCGGCACCGTGAGCTTCATGATTTCCGAGGGCTGGAAGCGGAAGCCGCCAATGGACAACCAGCGCTGGGCGCCCTTGGCCCCCACTCCGGCGACATCCACCGCCACCAGCAGGGCCACCCCCACAAGGTAAAACAACGGCCCCCAGCGCTGGAAGCGCTGCAGGCTGAATTGCGCCGCCGCGATCATCACCACAAAGCCCACCAGGATAAACCGGCCCTGGCGGATGACAGCACCCATATTCTGACCGGAGGCGCTGTACAGCACCACCAAGCCGAACAGTGTCAATACCAGTAACAGGCCCAACAGCGGCAGATCCAGGTGAAAGCGCTGCGTGGCACCCGGGCGTCGGGAAAGACCAGCGGAACTGCCCGGCAACTGGCGTACATAGTCCCCCATCAATTCACCTCCACCGGCCCGGCATCTTCGACGGGCAGTTCCTCATCCAGCAGCCAGGCATCGATCACCTGCCGCGCAATGGGATAGGCCGCACTGCTACCGCCACCATTTTCCACAATCACCGCCACTGCGATGGTGGGTGCCTCCAGCGGCGCAAAGGCGATGAACAGACCGTGATTGCGATGGCGCTCTGCCACCTCTTCCTCGCGGTAGATTTCGCCCTGGGCAATACCGATCACCTGGGCGGTACCGGTTTTACCGGCCATTTCATACTGAATCCCCGCAGCGATCTTGCGCGCCGAACCGCGCCGCCCGTGCACCACTTCCCGCATCGCGTTCTGCACCGCACTCCAGTGCTCCTCGCTGCCCTGGACCGGCGTCAACTCCGGCGCGCTCACCACCTCCCCGTTGATGGATCTCACCAGGCGGGGGGAATAGTGCGTGCCGCGGGTCGCCAGCGCCGTGGTGGCCACCGCCAGCTGCACCGGTGTGGCCAGCATATACCCCTGGCCAATGCCGGCACTGATGGTTTCACCCGGATACCAGGGCTGGTTCATGGCGTCGCGCTTCCAGCGCGTGGACGGCAACACCCCGCGGCGCTCGTTGGTGGTGTCGATGCCAGAGCGCTCGCCGAGGCCAAAGGGGTGCAGGTATTCGTACATGCCGTCGATGGTCATGCGCCGGGCGAGGTCATAGAAATACACGTCACAGGACTCGGCAATCGCCATCTCCATATCCACCCGCGGCGCGTGGCCGGTACCGCGGATTTTCAGAATCCAGTCGCGGTAGCGGCGCGAGTCGCCGGGCAGGCTGTACCAGCCAGGATCGGGAACGGTGTACTCGGGGGTCACCAGCCCCGACTTCAGCCCCGCCATGGCCATCATTGGCTTGATCGTTGAGCCAGGGGGATACTGCCCCTGCACCGCGCGGTTGAACAGGGGCACATCCGGCGAGTCGCGCAATGCGCTGTAATCAGCGGAACTGATGCCGTTGACGAAGAGGTTGCTGTCGTAACCCGGGGTGGATACCAGCGCCAGGACCCCGCCAGTGGCCGGGTCCATCGCCACCACGGCGCCGCGCTGGTCGCCGAGCGCGTCAAAGGCCACCCGCTGCAAGCCGATGTCCAGGTGCAGCACCAGATCGGCGCCGGGCTTGGGGTCGAAGCGTTCCAGTACCCGCAGCACGCGGCCGTGGGCATTGGTTTCGACATTCTGGTAACCCACCTCGCCGTGCAGGAGATCCTCGTAGTACTTCTCCACTCCCACCTTGCCGATATGGAAGGTACCGCGGTAATCGGAGGCATCCAGCTCGAAAGTCTCACGCTCGTTGATGCGGCCGACGTAGCCGATAGCGTGGGAGAACAACTCGCCGTGGGGGTAGTGCCGCACCAGCTGGGCCTCCACCGTCACCCCCGGCAGGCGATGGCGGTTGACCGCCAGTACGGCGCGTTCGCTCTCGGTCAGGCGAAAACGCAGGGGCACCGCTTCGTAGGGGCGGCGCTGGTTCTTTTTCTTGTAGAAGGCCTCAAGGTCGGCATCAGACACCGGAACCAGCTGCCGCAGCTCCGCCAGGGTCTGCTCCAGGTCGGGCACCCGCTCCACCACGATGGACAGGAGGTGACTGGGGCGATTGTCTGCAAGGAGTACACCGTTGCGATCGTAGATCAGGCCGCGCTTGGGCGGCAGCGGCTGTAGCTGCACCCGGTTGCGCTCGGACTGGGTCCGGTAGGTCTCATACTCGGTGATCTGCAGGGTGTGATAGCGCGCCAGGATAATCCCCAGCAATCCTGTCACGATGAGGATCGCAGTGATGGTGCGCGCGCTGAAAATGCGACTTTCCCGATTGGGATCCTTGAGGGCGATGTGCTGCGGCATTAACTAAATAGCCGCAATCTGGAACAGGGTGAGAAGCCTCTGGAAAGCGTAGCGAGCGAATACAGGTGCACCTCCGCCGGAGCGCAGGATGCGGAGTTTATATGGCAATAAATGAGCATTCCGAGCACCGCCGGGGGTTCAGATGTCGAGCGCAGTAGCTTTGCAGAGGTTTCTCTAGTCGCGATGATACGGGTGGTTAACCGTAATTGTCCAAGCCCGATACAGCTGTTCCGCCAAAACAATGCGCACCAGAGGGTGCGGCAGGGTCAGGGGGCCGAGCGACCAGCGCCGCTCTGCGCGCTCGAGACACTGTGGGGCAAGGCCGTCGGGGCCGCCGATGACCAGGCTGTAGTTGTCACCGGACATCTGCCAGCCCGACAGTTGCTGCGCCAGTTCCGGCGTCGACCAGCTTTTGCCCTGCACATCGAGGGCGATCACGCGGTCGCTTTCGGGAATGGCTTTCAGAATCTGCTCGCCCTCGGCCTGGCGCAGTTGCTCCGGCTTGCTGTCGCGGCCGCGGCGGGCCAGGGGGATTTCCTTCCACTGCAAGTTCAGTTCGCGCGGCAGGCGCATTTCGTACTCACCGACACCGGCGTCCACCCAGGCCGGCATTTTGCCGCCCACGCAGACGATGCTGAGGCGCATCAGTCCCGCTCCGCCTCCTGCTCGCTGGCGCTGCCCGCCACCGGCCTCACCCACAGGCGTTCAAGGTCGTAGAAGTCGCGGGTCGCCGGCAGCATCACATGCACCACCACATCGCCGAAGTCCACCAGCACCCAGTCACCGGCGTCCTCACCCTCCACGCCCAGCGGACGGGCGCCCTGCTTCTTGCCCTCCACCACCACATTGTTGGCCAGGGATTTCACGTGGCGATTGGAAGTGCCACTGGCAATCACCAGGTAATCCATGACATCGGTGAGCCCGGTGACGTCCAGGGTTACGATGTTGACCGCCTTGAGGTCATCCAGCGCGGTTTCGACGATTTGCTTGATCTGCTCTGCTTGCATCCAGTTTTCCAGCGGTTGTTGACGGCGTTCAGGCTCCATTGCCTGTGCCGCGATACAGTTGATGAATCTCAATATAGTCCAGTACCGGCTCCGGCAGCAGAAAACGCGGCGAGCGCCCCGCTGCCAGCAGCGTCCGGATATCGGTAGAGGCGATGGCCAGGGGCCGCAGCGCCAGTGACAGCACCGCGCCCGCAGGCGCCTTCCCCAGTGCCTCTGGCCCGCTCACCCGGTGTTCCGAAAGCCACTCGGCCACGGAACCGACGTGCGGCAACTCCCAGCCCGGACGGGCAATGATGACGATATGGGCATAGTCCAATAGCTCCCGCCAGCGGTGCCAGCTGTCCAGTGTCGCCACTGCATCGTAGCCCAGCACCAGGCACAGCGGGCGCTGCGCACCCCATTCCGAGCGCAGGCTGGCGAGCGTATCCACCGTATAGGACAGGCCCTCGCGCTCCAGCTCGCGCCGGTCACAGCACAGGCGAGGCTCTCCCGCTACCGCCAGTTCGACCATTGCAGCGCGCTGCTCCGCGCTGCAATCCGGCGCCTCGCGGTGCGGCGGACGGGCACAGGGAATCAGCCGCAGCTGCTCCAGGCCCAGTATTTCCACCAGTTCCAGCGCCGAGCGCAGGTGTCCGTGATGGATGGGGTTGAAGGTTCCCCCCAGCACCCCGATCGGGGCGGCGACCGCGCTCAAGAGCGGATCTGCCCCTCGCCAAACACCACGTACTTCTGCGATGTCAGGCCCTCCAGGCCCACCGGGCCGCGGGCGTGAAGCTTGTCGGTGGAAATACCGATCTCCGCTCCCAGGCCGTATTCAAAGCCGTCGGCAAAGCGGGTGGAGGCATTGATCATCACCGAGCTGGAATCCACCTCGCGCAGGAAGCGCATGGCGCGACCGTGATCGCGGGTGACGATGCTGTCGGTGTGCCGGGAACTGTAGCGATTGATGTGGGCAATGGCGGCATCCAGGTCATCCACCACGCGAATGGCCAGCACCGGCGCCAGGTACTCCTCGCCCCAGTCCTGCTCTGTGGCCGCCCGGCTTTCCGGCAATATGGCCCGGGTGCGCTCGCAACCGCGCAGCTCCACGCCCTTGTCGCCATAGGCGAGCGCCAGGCGCGGCAGAATGGCGGGCGCCTCGCTGGCGGCCACCAGCAGGGTTTCCATGGTATTGCAGGTGCCGTAGCGATGGGTCTTGGCGTTGAGGGCAATATTGAAGGCCATGTCGAGGTCCGCGCCCTCGTCGATGTAAACATGGCAGATACCGTCCAGGTGCTTGATTACCGGCACCCGGGCATCGCGACTGATGCGCTCGATCAGGCCCTTGCCCCCCCGCGGCACGATCACGTCCACATAGTCAGGCATGGCTATCAGGTGACCCACCGCGGCGCGATCCGGTGTCTCCAGCACCTGCACCGCGGTCTCTGGCAGACCCGCGCTGCGCAGGCCCTCGGCGAGGCAGGCGGCAATGGCGCCATTGGAAGCCAGGGCCTCCGATCCGCCGCGCAAAATAGTGGCATTGCCGGATTTCAGGCACAGGCTGGCCGCCTCCACGGTCACATTCGGACGCGACTCGTAAATGATGCCGATTACCCCCAGCGGCACCCGCATCTTGCCCACCTGGATACCGCTTGGGCGGGTGTTGAGATCGGTCATGCTGCCTACCGGGTCTGGCAGGGAGGCAACCTGGGTGAGCCCTTCGAGCATGGTGTCGATACGCGCCGGGGTCAGCTCGAGGCGGTCCAGCTGGGGCGCGTCGAGGTTATTCTCGCGGCCGCGGGCCATATCCCGGGCATTGGCTTCGGCCAGTGCGGCGCGGGCGCCGTCAAGGGCGTCGCGGGCGGCCAGCAGGGCGGCGTTGCGGGTGGCGGTACTGGATGCGGCCACTTTGGCGGCGGCTTCCCGCGCCTGGCGGCCGAGGCGATCCATGTACTGGGCTATGTCGATCTGTTCCGCGGTGTGCATTGGGCTCACTGTGCTGCGGGTGGAAAGGGGCGGGATTATACCTGATGTCGGGTACTGATGTGACGCTGTGTCGCCGCCGCTGGGGGGGAGCCCATGCGCTCTGTTGCTGGCGGCCCTGTGGGCCGCTGCATCGCCGTCGGCCGGTGAAAGTCTTTTGCTCCATTCCGGGAAGATCGGCTGTGCCTTCCTTTGGGTGATTTTTTCCTCGTTAGTTGCTGCCAGCTTCGTTGTGACCGCTGTGTGCACAGAATTCTTGGCACGCTGATCGTTCTGAAGTTCGGCAGTGCCCTTCGCGATGCCGGGTGACTTCGTAAGTGTGGACCGAGCTCACAGCCGCCGCCCTCCAAGTCCGCAAAAGGCTTTCCCCCACCGACGTCAATGCGGGTGCCAGCGGGAGGCTGGGAGCTTTGGATGGAGAGATGGCAGGGCTTGGCGAAACTGGCTGAATTAGCGGTTTCGGCGGTTTCGGCGGTTTCGGCGGTTTCGGCGGTTTCAGCATTCAATCGTAGCAAAGTGCCCATGGAGCGGTTTCCCACCCGCGTTGACGGTGAGCAGGGGAGTTCTTTTACGGACTTGGAGGGCGGCGGCTGTGAGTGCGGTCTGCCCTTACAGCGTCACCAGCCCCCGCGAAGGGCACTGCCGAACTTCAGAACGATCAGCGTGCCCAAAATCCTGTGCACTCGGTGGCCATTCTCAAGCCGGCTGCAACTAACGAGCAAAAAATCGCCCAAAGGAAAACACAGCCGATCGTCCCGGAATGGAGTAAAAGAAGCTCCCCTGATCGCCGGCGACGCAGCGGCCGCAAGGCCGCAAGGCCGCCCGGATTATTCCCAGCGACGCAGCGGCCGCAAGGCCGCCAAGAGAACAACTCAGCGGCTCAAAGGGCCGCCAAACCACCCGCCGCAAGCAAAAAACGCGGACCGAAGCCCGCGTTTTTCGCAACTGCTTGCCGGTAAGGCTTACAGCTTGTCGGCGTTACCCGCCAGGTAGGCAGCGACACCGTCCGGAGACGCGTCCATACCCTTGTCGCCTTTGTTCCAGCCAGCCGGGCAAACTTCGCCGTGCTCCTCGTGGAACTGCAGCGCCTCAACCAGACGGATCAGCTCGTCGATATTGCGGCCCAGGGGCAGATCGTTGACCAGCTGGGAGCGCACCAGGCCCTCCTTGTCGATCAGGAACGCACCGCGGAAAGCCACGCCACCGGCGGACTCAACGTCAAAAGCGCGGGCGATGTCGTGGTTTACATCAGCGGCCATCGTGTAGGAAACAGCGCCGATACCGCCCTTGTCTACCGGGGTATTACGCCAGGCATTGTGAGTGAACTGGGAATCGATGGACACAGCGACCACTTCCACACCCAGCTCACGGAACTTGTCCATACGGTGATCGAGAGCGATCAGCTCGGACGGGCAGACAAAAGTGAAGTCCAGGGGATAGAAGAAAACCAGGCCGTATTTGCCGGCCATCTGCTCGGAACGCTTGTAGGAATCAACAATTTCACCACTGCCCAGTACGGCAGCGACATCAAAATCCGGTGCGGGTTTACCGACTAATACGCCCATTGTCTTAACTCCATTGGTTTGGCTTGGGAATGGCAGATGCCCGGCGACGCCGGGCGGATTGCGCGTTGAAGTTTACACAGTGCGGGCGGCTGCGGCCATTTCAAGGGCAGCCCGGGGCGCAATCTTAAATTTTCTGTCATTAAATACTGTTGACAACCATTCTCATTAGCATTACTTTGCCATGCAACAGTACCTGACAGGTGGCGTCCCAATGTACGTCTGCATTTGCAAAGGCATTACCGATACCCAGATCCGTGCGGCAGTACAGGACGGTGCCAGCAGTATTCGCGAGGTGCGCAGCGCTCTGGGCGTCGCCAGCCAGTGCGGCAAATGCGGCATTGTCGCCCGCGAAATCGTGCGCGAATCCCTGGACAGCCTTCCCGGCGCCGAACAGCAACTGTTCTACGCCGTAACCTGACTTCCCCTTTCTATTAAAAAACCCCGCCCGGCGACGCGCCGCGCGGGGTTTTTAGTGCGCTGGTGTCACCCAACCCGGCAAGCCTGGGCAGGCTGCCGGGGCTTCAGGCGGATTGCTGGGCCGCCGCGGCCTCTTTAACCAGGGTTTCCAGCTCGCCACTTTCGGCCATTTCAGCCACGATATCGCAGCCACCGACCAGCTCGCCGTTCACCCACAACTGGGGGAAGGTGGGCCAGTTGGCGTACTTTGGAAGGTTGGCGCGAATGTCCGGGTTGGACAGCACGTCGACGTAGGCAAAGCGCTCGCCGCAGGCCATAAGGGCCTGTACGGTACGGGCGGAAAAGCCGCACTGGGGCTGGTTGGGGGAACCCTTCATGTAGAGCAGGATGGGGTTGCTCTCGACCTGTTCCTTGATGGTTTCCATAATGTCCATGGTATCGCTCGTCCTGTTGGGCACTGCCCACTACCTGAGATATGAAGTGAACCGGATGCATCCGGCCCGTCGCGCCAGCCGTATATGACTGTCAGCGTTGTGTCGGCCGCGCAGTTTACCCTATTTCGAGTGTTCTTTGGCGTCTGCAGTTCCACCCCGACACAGCAACTTTGCCAGCTATCCGGCCGGCGGCATATACTGCGCCGTTTGACTCCCAGCCGCTGTATCAGGTGACTCATGGAAACCATCCACGTCCGCGGGGCGCGCACGCACAACCTCAAGAATATCGATCTGGATATTCCCCGCGACAAGCTGGTGGTGATCACCGGCCTGTCCGGCTCGGGCAAATCGTCCCTGGCCTTTGATACGCTCTACGCCGAAGGGCAGCGGCGCTATGTGGAATCCCTGTCCACCTATGCGCGCCAGTTCCTGTCGATGATGGAAAAGCCCGACATCGACCACATCGAGGGGCTGTCGCCAGCTATCTCCATCGAGCAGAAGTCCACTTCCCACAACCCCCGCTCCACCGTCGGCACCATTACCGAAATCTACGACTACCTGCGCCTGCTCTACGCCCGCGCCGGCGAGCCGCGCTGCCCGGACCACGACATCAGCCTGCAGGCCCAGACCGTCAGCCAGATGGTGGATTCGGTGCTCGCACTGCCCGAGGGGAGCAAGCTGATGCTGCTGGCGCCGGTGGTGCGCGATCGCAAGGGCGAGCACCTGCATGTGTTCGAGGAACTGCGCGCCTCGGGTTTCGTGCGCGCCCGTATCGACGGCATTGTCACCGACCTGGACGACCTGCCGGAGCTGGACAAGAAGCGCAAACACCGCATCGAGGTGGTGGTGGACCGTTTCAAGGTGCGCGAAGACCTCAAGCTGCGCCTCGCCGAGTCCTTCGAAACCGCCCTGGAACTGACCGACGGCCTGGCCACCGTCAGCTGGATGGACAGCGACGGCGAAGACATCATGTTCTCCGCCCGTTTTGCCTGCCCGGAATGCGGCCACAGCATCGACGAACTGGAACCGCGGCTGTTCTCCTTCAACAACCCGGCCGGGGCCTGCCCCGGCTGTGACGGGCTGGGCGTGAAACAATACTTCGATGCCGAGCGCATCGTCCTGCACCCGGAATCCAGCCTGTCCGAGGGCGCCATCCGCGGCTGGGACCGCCGCAATGTCTACTACTTCCACATGCTCACCAGCCTGGCAGAGCACTATGGCTTCGATATAGACGCCCCCTTCCACAAACTGAAAAAACAGCACCGCGAAGTCATCCTTCGCGGCAGCGGCAAGGAGGAAGTGGCCTTCTCCTACATCAACGACCGCGGCGATGTGTTCAAACGCACCCACCCCTTCGAGGGTATCCTGCCCAATATGGAGCGGCGCTACCGCGACACCGAATCCCAGTCGGTGCGCGAGGAACTGGCCAAGTACCTGGCCACCCAGCCCTGCCCGGACTGCGAGGGTACACGCCTGCGCCGGGACGCGCGCCATGTGTTCGTGGACAACCGCACCCTCCCCGACATCACCAACATGCCGGTGGGCGAAGCGGAGATCTACTTTGAGAACCTGCAACTGGAGGGCCGCCAGGGTGAAATCGCCAGCAAGATTCTCAAGGAATTGCGCGCCCGCTACCGCTTCCTGGTGGACGTGGGCCTGAACTACCTGACCCTGAACCGCAGCGCGGAGACCCTGTCCGGCGGCGAGGCCCAGCGCATCCGCCTCGCCTCCCAGATCGGCGCCGGACTGGTGGGTGTCATGTACATTCTCGACGAACCCTCCATCGGCCTGCACCAGCGCGACAACGAGCGCCTGCTGAACACGCTTACCCACCTGCGCGACCTGGGCAATACGGTACTGGTGGTGGAACACGACGAGGACGCCATCCGCACCGCCGACCACGTCATCGATATCGGCCCGGGCGCCGGTGTGCACGGCGGGCGCATCGTCGCCCAGGGCAGTGTCGAGGACATCATCGCCCACAGTGAGTCGCTGACCGGCGCCTACCTGTCGGGCAAGAAAGCGATCGCAGTGCCGGGCAAGCGCGTTCCGAGAGATAAAAAGCGCCAGATCCTGCTCACCGGCGCCCGCGGCAACAACCTGCAGGGCGTGGACCTGGAGCTGCCACTGGGCCTGCTGACCTGCGTCACCGGTGTCTCCGGCTCCGGCAAGTCCACCCTGATCAACAACACCCTTTACCCGCTGGCGGCCACCGCGCTGAACGGCGCCACCACCCTCAATGCGGCCCCGCACAAGAGCATCAGCGGGCTGGAGCAGGTGGACAAGTGCATCGACATCGACCAGAGCCCCATCGGCCGTACCCCGCGCTCCAACCCCGCCACCTATACCGGTATCTTTACGCCGGTGCGGGAGCTGTTCGCCGGCACCCAGGAAGCGCGCTCGCGCGGCTACAAGCCCGGCCGTTTCAGCTTTAATGTCAAGGGCGGCCGCTGCGAGGCCTGCCAGGGCGACGGTGTCACCAAGGTGGAAATGCACTTCCTGCCGGACATCTACGTGCCCTGTGACATCTGCAAGGGCCGGCGCTACAACCGCGAGACCCTGGAAATCCGCTACAAGGGCAAGAACATCCACGAAGTGCTGGAGATGACGGTGGAGGACGCGCTGGCATTCTTCGACGCCGTGCCCGCCATCGCCCGCAAACTGCAGACCCTGATGGACGTGGGCCTGTCCTATGTCCGCCTCGGCCAGGCCGCGACCACCCTGTCCGGCGGCGAGGCGCAGCGGGTCAAGCTGTCGCGGGAACTGTCCAAGCGCGACACCGGCCAGACCCTCTACATCCTCGACGAGCCCACCACCGGCCTGCACTTCGAGGATATCCGCCAGCTGCTGGACGTGCTGCACCGCCTGCGCGACCACGGCAACACGGTGGTCATCATCGAGCACAACCTGGACGTGATCAAAACCGCCGACTGGATTGTCGACCTGGGCCCGGAGGGGGGCTCCGGCGGCGGCCAGATCATCGCCACCGGCACGCCGGAGGAAGTCGCGAAGGCAAAAGCCTCCCACACCGGCCGCTTCCTGGCCCCCCTGCTCGGAAAGCAGGGTAAAGCCCGCTCCCGGGGAAAGGCGGCCTGACGCCCCCTCCCGGCAACGGTAACCCGCCCAGGGATAAGTGTCACCGGGCTTTACATCTGCATATCGAAGACCCGGCATGAAAACTGTATGTCATTGTTTTAAATTGCCTTTTTTGAATTGGCATGGTTCCTGCTTTTTATGCACTGACCCAAGAGATTCTCTCGGCGCAGCGGACCAGGCAGCTCATCACAGTCTCGATGGGGCGACCGGACGGCGCGGAGCAAAGGAAACCGGAAAATGACACTAAAGTTTGTACGCTCGCTGATATGCAGAACCGGCCACCTGCCGGCGGCCTGCCTCGTGCTGCTGGCGGCATCGGCAGCCAGCAACACCTTCGCCTCGCCCATGACCTGCGAATCCTCCAGTGGCAGTTTCACCAGAGAGTGGAGCTTTGACAGCGCAGAGGCCTGCGGTACCGGCAAGGGCAACCCGAACTCCAGCGCCGACATTGAAGGCCTTGGCGGCGTGTTCGATCTGCCGGGCAGCGGCGTGTGGACCAAGCGCGGCGATGTGACCGACAATGGCGACGACTCGGACTGGCTCAACGTGAGCCTGACCAGCGGCAACTGGGGCGACAAGGACATCGAAGCCACCTGGACACTTGCAGCGGGCTTCTGGGACACTTTCGGCCTGGGTGTGTTCACGGTGCATGTGGGACATGGCCCCACCGACAACCTGTCAGACTTTGGCGCCTTCATGATCACTCCCGGTGAATACAATGGCACCTGGCAGTTCTCCCAGACAGGCGCGCAAGGCGGCGGCGGTGGCCTCTCGAATGCCGGCATCTGGACCACCGGAGTACCCATCGACCCGCGCGAACAGCCCATCCCCAACCCCGGTGTTCCGGCATTGATGGCACTGGGACTGCTGCTGATGGCCCGCCAGCTGCGCAGACGGCGCCGCATGCCCGGCTGACAGGCGGGCGGCCCGCGGGTCTGTAGAGTTCACCCCGGCTGGCCTTTATTACCCCGATCTTGAATTGGCGCACAAATTAGCGCTTTTCCCCGCCGGTATGTATCCAAATTGGGTACATTAGCGTCGGGATTTCGCTTTTTGTGTGACGAACCGGAATCCAGTAATTTACACTGCGATGCAGCGGACGCGCCGCAGCTTGTTACTGACTGACTTCGACAGGGACGATCAGCCTCAATCATGGCCAAGTTTGAGATTCCGGGTTACGAGATCTATGAGCAGCTCGGCCGCGGCGGTATGGCCAGCGTTTACCGCGCGCTGCATATCAATCTCGACCGGGAAGTGGCGATCAAGGTCATTGACACCGACAAAATCGCCGACGAATCCTTCTCCGAACGCTTTGTCCGCGAAGCGCGCATCTCGGCCCGCCTGTCCCACCCCCACATCCTGCAAATCTACGACGTCAACGTCTACGGCAGCCTGAACTACATTTCCATGGAACTGCTGCACGGCGGCGATCTGGAAGACATCATTCGCGGCGCCATGAACCAGCGCACCATCTACCAGGTGATGGCGCAGATGACCGCGGCCCTCGACTACGCCGCCGCCAAGGGCTACGTCCACCGGGATATCAAGCCCAGCAACATCATGCGCCGCGGCTCCGACGATTTTGTGCTGGCCGACTTTGGCATCGCCAAGGCGGCGGACTCCAGCACCCAGATGACCCAGGCGGGCCTGCTGGTGGGCACCCCCAGTTACATGAGCCCGGAGCAGGCCGAGGGTGTTGCCCTGGACGGCCGCTCAGACCTCTACAGCCTGGCCGTGGTGGCCTACGAGATGCTCACCAAAACCGTGCCCTACGAGGCGGATTCCGCCGTCAGTACGGCCGTCAAGCACCTCACCGAGAAGATTCCCCGCCTGCCCAAACACCTGGCCGCCTACCAGCCCTTCCTCGACAAGGGCATGGCGAAGAAGGCCGATGACCGCTTCCAGTCCGGCTACGAGCTGTATGAGGCCTTCTGTGCAGTGCGCAATCAGTTCAGCGACGACGACGTACTGACGCAGCCGCGCAGCGACAGCCCCCAACGCAAGACCCCGGCGATGGGCACCCGCCTGGACGGTGACCAGGACAGCGATCGCACGGTGGTCTGGAGCGATACCGGCAGCCCCATCGGCAGCCGGGTTTCCGGGGGCTACCAGATCACTTCGAGCCACGCCGACGGCATGATCAGCGGGATTCGCAACGAGCGGCGTACCGGTTCGTCGCGCCGCCGTTCGGGGGCTGGCAAGTGGGCGCTGGCGGCTATCGTGCTGACGCTGGCGGCAGGCGGCGCCGGCGGCTACCTGTACCTGCAACAGCAGAACCCGGTACCCGCGGAGGATCTGTCGGTGCAGAACGGGGAGCTACAGGCACTCCTCGGGGAAGCCAATACCGCACTCGCCGCGAACGACCTGGAGCGGGCCCGCGAACTCCTCGACGAGGCCAATGCCCTGGCCCCCGGCAAGGCCGCGGTGGCGCAGCTGGAGCGCAACTGGCTGGATGCGAGAGAAGCCCTGCAACAACGCGGCGCTGAAGAAGTGCAGCGGGTTACCGCACAGAATATCGAGGTTCTGCTCAAGGACGGCCGCGCCCTCGCCGACAGTGGCGACCCCGCATCTGCCGGCGACAAGTTTCAAACCGCGCTGCGCCTGGATCCGGAGAGTGCCGATGCCCGCAGCGGGCTGGAGGAAGCCGTCGAGAGCCTCGGCGCCAGAGCCGACGACGCCATCGCGGAAGGGGACTTCACGCGCGCTGAAAGCGAGCTGAATGCAGCCCTCGCACTCGCGCCGCAACAGGAGACCCTGAAACAGCGACTGGCGGAACTTCCGGCCCTGGCCGAAGCCCGGGGACAACAGCAGCTGGTCAGCGAGGGGCAGGCGCTGCTGAAGCAGAATGACTTCGCTGCGGCAGCCAAAGCCTTTGCCGCCGCCGAACCCAACACACCGGGTGTGCCCGAGGGTCTCGCTGCCAGCGCCGCCGGCCTCGTCGCGGCAGCGCAGCGCGATGTGGCAAAACACAAATACGCCAGTGCCAGGGAGCAGCTGGCGGTCGTCCAGCAGTGGGCGCCCGATCACCCGGAGGCCAGCGCACTGATGGCGGACATCCCGGCCCTTGAAAAAGCCTGGCAGCAGGAACAGGCCGCCATCGCGGCACGCAAAGCCGCCGCCAGCCGCCGCGCCAGTGAAGCCCTGCAGGCCGTTAGCAGCGGCGACCTGGATGCCGCCCGCCAGGGTTACGATGCCCTGATGGCGGAGTTCCCGGAGATGGCGGTAACCCGCGATGTGCGTCAGCGCCTGCTGGATGCTTATACCGAGGCGGTACGGGAAGAAATGGAGGTCAAATCCTGGGACACCGCCCTCAGTCTGATCGCCGATGGCCAGGTAGTGGCTCCGGAACAGGCCGTATGGAAGGAGTTGCAGGAAGAAGTGGAATACCAGTCGGCCAATGACCGCCGGCGCCTCGGCGCTTACTGAGTGAATCCTGCTAGACTAGGCGGTTACCGGCCATAAGGAATGTCCAGCATGAGCGTAAACCCTCACCGTATCCTGCGCAGCCTGGCCCAGGTACTGGCTTTCAGCAGTCTCCTGGCCGCCCTGCCCACCTCTGCCCAGGGCGGTTTCGTCCCGCCCGAGCGCATCAGTGGCCGCTCCCCCTCCCTGGACTCCAGCTTTACCCAGGAAGCCTGGCTGGTTTACACCTACAAAGTGGACGCCGAGGGCAATGTGGCAGACGCCACCATCCAGAGTTCCAACGGTGTCCCTGCCGTCGACACCCACATGCTGAACCAGCTCAAGGCCATGCGTTTTCGCCCCGCCACTCGCAACGGCACCCCGGTGGAGGTGCCCGCCGGGCCGGTCGTCTACACCTGGATTCTGGACACCCCGCGGGAAATGAGTCCGGCCTTCAGCTCAACTTATGAGCAGGCCTGGGAGAAATTCCGCGCCGGCGACTACGACGGCGCCTTCGATCTCGCCGCCCAGCTCAAGGAAATGCCCGGGCGCAACGCCTTCGAAGACGTCAAATTCCAGATCCTGGCGGCGTCCATTGCCAGCCGCTGGGACGACCCGGCAACCGAAATGCAGCACCTGAAGCGGGTGATGGAGTTCCAGAACCTGGCCGATCGCAACCGCTTCGAAAACCCCTATGTGGAACCTGAGCACTATGCGCTGATGCTGGCGCGGGTGCACACCCTGCAACTGGAGAACAACCAGCTGGCGGACGCCCAGGCCACCTTCAACCAGATCATGATTCGCGGTTCCGGCGACGAAGTGATCCAGAAGGTACAAAGCGCCCAGCAGGCGGCGCAGGCCCGTTTTCAGGCCAATCCCGATATCGCGACAAAAGGCGAGCTGACACCGCTCTATCGCGGCGGCCCGGGCTCCTGGGAGACCCGCCTCACCCGCAACACCTTCAATCTGCAGAACGTTCGCGGCGATATCAGCTGGATCTACCTGGCCTGCCTCGGCAACGAGCAGCGCCTGCCCTTCCCCAGCACCCGGCCCTGGACGGTGCCGAACGGCTGGAAGGAGTGCAAGGTGGAGATCAGTGGACGGGCGGGGACGCGCTTTGAGTTGCACCAGTTGGCGGGTGCTGTCTGAGCCACTCTTAAATCAGCCCTTCGTCAGGCATCAACCTGACCATATTCGCCCTGAACCCGCGCGCGCGGCACCCGGAGCCCTTCCGGGACACGCCGTGAACCCGTCCATGGGGGCTCGACAGCGGCATCCATGCCGCTGACGGTCCCGGAAGGGCCCCGCGCGCCACGCGCGCTCCGGCTGAGGATATTTCGGAACCAGCGCTTCGCTCCTGTAGGAATCTCGCACAAATGCAGGGTGTGAGCTGGGGGTGCGCCTCCCCGGACCGTCAGCGGCCATGGACGGCCGCTGCCGAGCGCACAGGGATGTGCTCGTAGCGTGTCCGGGGAGGCGTACGCCCAGATCGCGCCCGGGCTACGAAGTACCAGCCCAAAATCACCATAAGCCAGAAAAAGCAGACACAAAAAAGCCGGGACATGCCCGGCTTTTCTGAGGATATGTACTGGCCACGACCTACTCGTCGTCGCCCTCCACATCCGCAACCGGGCGATCGACCAGCTCGACGTAGGCCATGGGAGCCTTGTCGCCAGCGCGATAGCCGCACTTGAGAATGCGAATGTAACCGCCCGGGCGCGCCTGGTAGCGCGGACCCAGTTCGCTGAACAGCTTGCCGACAGCTTCTTTGCTGCGCACGCGGTCGAAGGCCAGGCGGCGATTGGCCACACTGTCGTTCTTGGCCAGCGTGATCAGCGGCTCAGCGTAGCTGCGCAGCTCCTTGGCCTTGGGCAGGGTGGTCTTGATCAGTTCGTGCTCCACCAGAGACACGGTCATGTTACGGAACATGGCCTTGCGGTGTGAGCTGTTCCGGTTGAGCTGACGTCCACTGTGACGATGACGCATTTTTCCAATCCTATGTGTTCAGTGCTATCGCAGCACGCAATATCTGGTATCAGAACCGGGAGCGATTATACGCTCAGCACCCGGTCGTCGTTTTTCAGGCTGGCGGGGGGCCAGTTGTCCAGGCGCATGCCCAGTGACAGGCCTCGCGACGCCAGAACGTCCTTGATCTCGGTCAGTGACTTCTTGCCCAGGTTCGGGGTCTTGAGCAACTCCACCTCGGTACGCTGTACCAGGTCACCGATGTAGTAGATGTTTTCGGCCTTCAGACAGTTCGCGGAGCGAACCGTGAGCTCGAGGTCATCTACCGGGCGCAGCAGAATCGGATCAACTTCGTCCTCTTCCACCACAGATTCGGATTCGGACTCGCTTTCCAGGTCGACGAACACGGCCAGCTGCTGCTGCAGAATGGTCGCGGCGCGACGGATCGCCTCTTCCGGGTCGATAGTGCCGTTGGTCTCGAGGTCCAGCACCAGCTTGTCCAGGTCGGTGCGCTGCTCAACCCGCGCGGCCTCGACCACGTAGGATACGCGGTGAATCGGCGAGAAGGTGGCGTCCAGCTGCAGACGGCCGATGGAACGGGTTTCCTCTTCCGGGTTGTCACGGGAGTCCGCCGGGGAGTAACCACGACCACGGGCTACCGTCAGCCGCATGTTGATCTCTGAGCTGCCGTTCAGGTGGCAGATCACGTGATCAGGATTGCGGATCTCGATATCGTGGTCCACCTGGATATCGGCGGCGGTCACAACACCGGGGCCCTTCTTGCTCAGCGTCAGCTCAGCTTCGTCCTTGCCGTTCATCACCAGGGCGACGCCCTTGAGGTTCAGCAGGATCTCGATCACGTCTTCCTGAACGCCTTCGATGGCGCTGTACTCGTGCAACACACCGTCGATTTCGACTTCGGTGATGGCGCAGCCGGGCATGGAAGACAGCAAAATGCGACGCAATGCGTTACCCAGGGTGTGACCAAAGCCACGCTCCAGGGGCTCCAGGGTTACCTGGGCGCGTGAACTGGTCTTCTCTTCGACATTGATCACGCGCGGGGTCAAGAATTCATTAACTGCTGTCTGCATTCTGGCACCTGTAGTTGTAGGTTAGTCCTGGATCCGCCGATTACTTGGAGTACAGTTCCACGATCAGGTTTTCGTTGATCTCGGAGGACAGATCCTGGCGCTCGGGAGCGGACTTGAAAGTCCCTTCGAGCTTGTCGGCGTTGACTTCAATCCACTCGGGCTCACCGCGCTGGGCGGCCAGGGCCAGGGCGGACTGCACACGCAGCTGCTTCTTGGCTTTTTCACGGATGGAAACAACATCACCGGCCTTGACCTGGTAGGACGGGATGTTCACGGCAGCGCCGTTCACCAGAATCGCCTTGTGGGTTACCAGCTGGCGAGCCTCTGAGCGCGTCGCGCCAAAGCCCATGCGGTAAACCACGTTGTCCAGGCGGGATTCCAGCAGTTGCAGGAGGTTCTCACCGGTGGCGCCTTTCAGGCGGGCCGCTTCCTTGTAGTAGTTGCGGAACTGCTTCTCCAGAATGCCGTAGATGCGACGAACCTTCTGCTTTTCACGCAGCTGTACGCCGTAGTCGGACAGGCGGCCGCGACGGGCGCCGTGCTGGCCGGGGGCAGTTTCGGGTTTGCACTTGCTATCCAGTGCGCGCACACCGCTTTTCAGGAACAGGTCGGTTCCCTCACGACGGGAGAGCTTGCACTTGGGACCAATGTATCGAGCCATGTCAATTCTTCCTGTAAAGCGTTATACGCGACGTTTCTTGGGCGGACGGCAGCCGTTGTGCGGCACCGGGGTTACGTCGGTAATGTTGCTGATCTTGTAGCCACAGGCGTTCAGCGCACGAACCGCTGACTCACGGCCGGGGCCAGGGCCCTTGATCTGGACATCCAGATTTTTCAGGCCGTATTCCTTGGCAGCTTCACCGGCGCGCTCGGCGGCCACCTGGGCTGCGAACGGGGTGCTCTTGCGCGAACCGCGGAAACCGGAACCACCCGAGGTGGCCCAGCTCAGGGTGTTGCCCTGACGATCGGTGATAGTGATGATGGTGTTGTTGAAGGAAGCGTGTACGTGCGCAATTCCATCAACGACGGTCTTGTTGACCTTCTTACGAGTGCTTTTGGCACCTGGCTTAGCCATGTTGTAGTTCCTGCTTTAATATCAACACTGCACGGGGTGCAGCTACACTAAGAGGATTCGCTGTTGGCCCTGGGCTTACTTGCGAATCGGCTTGCGCGGACCCTTGCGGGTACGGGCATTGGTCTTGGTACGCTGGCCGCGCAGCGGCAGGCTGCGACGGTGACGCAGGCCGCGATTGCAACCCAGGTCCATCAAGCGTTTGATGTTCATGGAGACTTCACGGCGCAGGTCGCCCTCTACCGTCATCTCGGCTACCTTGTTCCGCAGAGCGTCCATCTGCTCTTCGTTCAGGTCGGCAATCTTGGCATTCTCTGCCACGCCGGTGTCGGCGCACAGACGACGGGCCTGGGTGCGACCTACACCATAGATGTAAGTCAATGAGATAACAGCATGCTTGTTATCGGGTATGTTGACGCCGGCAATACGAGCCATCCAACTCTCTCCAAATACTCAGTTTGTCGCTAACGGCAGCGCAGCGCCCGACCCCTGATTTGCATCAGATTGGGGGGCAGGACGCGAAAGGCGCAGCATTCTAGCGGCATGTTTACTAAAAATCAACCACCGCCCGCCCGAAAGCCGGCGGCAACCACATCAGCCCTGGCGCTGCTTGTGGCGCGGATCCGTGTTGCAGATCACGCGCACAACACCATTGCGACGGACAATCTTGCAGTTCCTGCAGATTTTTTTGACCGATGCACGTACTTTCATCTTTCACTCTCTCCGTTCACCCGGCGCGACTTAACGCACGCGCCCGGAAGCACCATAGTTTTTCAGGTTGGCCTTTTTCATCACAGAATCGTACTGCTGTGACATCAGGTGGCTCTGCACCTGGGCCATAAAATCCATCACCACGACAACCACGATCAGCAATGAAGTCCCGCCCAGGTAGAAGGGCACGTTCCACATCACGACCAGGAACTGGGGCATCAGGCAGACCAGCGCGATATACGCGGCACCGAACACCGTCAGCCGGGTCAGCACGCCATCGATGTAGTTGGCGGTTTGCTGGCCCGGACGGATACCGGGGACAAAGGCACCGGACCGTTTCAGGTTGTCAGCCACTTCCTGCGGGTTGAACATCAACGCCGTATAGAAGAAGCAGAAAAATACAATCAGCGCCGTGAACAACAGGATGTTCAACGGCTGGCCCGGGCCAATCGCAACGGCCAGGTCCTGCAGCCAGTCCGCGCCCCCGGAGGAACCGAACCACTGCGCCAGCGAAGCGGGGAACAGCAGGATGCTGCTGGCAAAAATAGCCGGGATCACACCCGCCATGTTCACCTTCAGGGGCAGGTGCGAACTCTGCGCCTGCATCATCTTGCGACCCTGTTGCCGCTTGGCATAGTTCACCGTGATGCGGCGCTGGCCGCGCTCGATGAACACGATCATGTAGATCACCGCAATGGCCAGAGTCAGGATGAACAGCAGGATCAGGATGTTCAGCTCACCCTGCCGCGCCTGTTCCAGCGACTGGCCGATCGCTGCGGGCAGCCCCGCGACAATCCCGGCGAAAATCAACAGTGAAATACCGTTGCCTACGCCCTTCTCGGTGATCTGCTCACCCAGCCACATCATGAACACCGCACCGGTGACCAGCGAGGTAATCGCGATCACATAGAACAGCGGACTCACGCTGTAGGCCATGCCCTGATTCGCCATGCCCACGGTCATACCCGTGGCCTGCACAATTGCCAGCACTACCGTGAGGTAGCGTGTGTACTGGCTGATCTTGCGGCGGCCGGACTCGCCTTCCTTTTTCAACTGCTCCAGTTGCGGGGTCACCGCCGACATCAGCTGCATGATGATCGATGCAGAGATGTAGGGCATGATGCCCAGCGCCAGGATACTCATGCGCTCCAGCGCGCCGCCGGAGAACATGTTCGCCAGGCCCAGGATGGTTCCCTGATTCTGGTTGAACAGCGCCGCCAACTGATTGGGATCTATTCCGGGTACCGGAATATGTGTGCCGATGCGATAAACGATTATCGCCATCAAGACAAAACGAAGGCGAGCAAAGAGCTCGCCCATGCCTGCCTTGTTGACTCCGGGCAGTTGACCTGTCGCCATTTAGTCCTCTACTTTTCCGCCAGCCTTCTCGATGGCTTCACGGGCACCTTTGGTAACCGCCAGACCTTTAACGGTCACAGCCTTGTTCAGCTCGCCGGACAGAAACACTCGGGCACGCAGAACGTCGTTGCGGATAAGATCGGCGTCTTTCAGCGCCGCCAGATCCACCACATCACCCGCAACCGCGTTCAGCTCACCCAGACGAACCTGGGCGGTGGTGCGGGAAATACGGGAAGTAAAGCCGTATTTCGGCAGGCGTTTCTGCAGGGGCATCTGACCGCCCTCGAAACCGGGCTTCACAGTGCCGCCGGAGCGGGATTTCTGACCTTTGTGGCCGCGGCCACCGGTCTTGCCCAGGCCGGAACCGATACCGCGACCGACGCGCTTGGCGTCCTTGCGGGCACCGGGAGCCGGACTCAGGGTATTCAGTCGCATTACATCAGACATGATTTAGTCCTCGACCCGTACCAGGTAATTCACTTTGTTGATCATGCCACGCACAGAGGGAGTGTCTTCCACTTCCACGGTGTGGCCGATGCGGCGCAGGCCGAGACCGGCGACACAGGCCTTGTGGTTCTTCAGGCGACCGTGAGCGCTCTTGATCTGCGTGACCTTGATAGTTGCTTTAGCCATGACAAGCCAACCCAATAATTAGTTCAAAATTTCTTCGACAGTCTTGCCGCGCTTTGCCGCCACGTCATCGGGAGCCGCCATGTCGCGCAGACCGTTAAAGGTTGCGCGCACCACGTTCACCGGGTTGGTGGAGCCGTAGCACTTGGCCAGTACGTTGTGTACACCAGCGATTTCCAGTACGGCACGCATCGCGCCACCGGCAATAACACCGGTACCTTCAGAAGCAGGCTGCATGTACACCTTGGAAGCGCCGTGAGCGGCTTTCACCGGGTACTGGATAGTGCCGTTGTTCAGCTCGACACTGATCATGTTGCGGCGGGCTGCCTCCATCGCTTTCTGGATGGCGACAGGCACTTCGCGCGCCTTGCCACGGCCAAAACCGACGCGGCCATTGCCATCGCCAACCACCGTCAACGCGGTGAAGCCGAAGATGCGACCACCCTTGACGACTTTGGCAACACGATTGACCTGAACCAGCTTCTCCTGGAGGTCACCTTCCTGCTGCTGTTGCTTTTTCTGATCGTTGAACGCCATATCGATACCCTAGAATTCCAGTCCACTTTCACGGGCAGCGTCGGCCAGAGCCTTAATGCGTCCGTGGTACTTGTAGCCGCTGCGATCGAAGGCGACCTTGTCGACACCGGCAGCCTTGGCGCGCTCAGCCACCAGTTTGCCAACAGCAGCCGCGGCATCGATGTTGCCGGTGGCGCCACTGCGCAGGCTGCTGTCCAGGGTGGAAGCACTGGCCAACACCTTGTCGCCGGCCGGCGCGAAGACCTGGGCGTAAATGTGGCGCGGAGTACGGTGCACGCTCAGGCGGTTTACGCCCTGGGTGCGCATACGGGCGCGGGTGCGACGGGCGCGACGCAGCCGGGAATCGTTCTTTGCACTCATCTCTTAGTACCTGCTTACTTCTTCTTGGCTTCTTTACGACGGACGTGCTCGTCCGCGTAGCGAATGCCTTTACCCTTGTAAGGCTCCGGCGGGCGGTAGGCGCGGATTTCCGCGGCCGCCTGGCCGACTGCCTGCTTGTCGATGCCCTTGACCACGATTTCGGTCTGGGTCGGGGTCTCAGCGCTGACACCTTCCGGCAGCGCGTAATCAACCGGGTGGGACAGGCCCACAGTCAGGTTGACGCTCTTGCCGTCGGCTTTGGCACGATAGCCCACGCCGTTCAGAACCAGCTTCTTCTCCCAGCCTTCGCTGACACCCTTGACCATGTTGTTCAGCAACGCACGGGTAGTACCCGCCACTGCCTTGAACTTGTCGCCGTCGTAGGCAACGGTCACTATGTTGTCTTCCTGCTTGATGTCCACGCCATCGTTCAGCGTGAACTCAAGGGCGCCTTTACCGCCCTTGACGGTCAGGTCGCGGCCGTTCAGCTTGACCTCTACCCCACTGGGCAGTTCTACCGGATTGTTTGCGACTCTAGACATGTTGAATGCTCTTCAATTCAGTAAATCTTAGAAAACGGTGCAGAGCACTTCACCACCGACGCCAGCGGCGCGGGCAGCTCGATCAGTCATCACACCGCGAGAGGTGGAGACTATGGCAACACCGAGGCCACCGCGTACAGAAGGCAGTTCGTCCTTGCCTTTGTAGCTGCGCAGACCAGGACGGCTGATGCGGTCGATCTCTGCAATAACGGGCTTGCCATCAAAGTACTTCAGTTCAATCTCCAGGCGAGGCTTGCCTTCACTGGAAGCATTGAAGTCAGCGATGTAGCCCTCTTCCTTCAGTACGTTCGCTACCGCGGATTTAAGCTTGGAACCAGGCATTTCCACCTTGGTCTTGCCAGCCATCTGCGCGTTGCGAATGCGGGTCAGCATATCTGACAGCGGATCTTGCATACTCATCTTGAATTCTCTCCGTTACCAGCTGGACTTAACCAGACCAGGTACATCACCGCGCATTGCAGCTTCGCGCAGCTTGTTACGGCACAGGCCAAATTTACGATATACCGCGTGGGGGCGACCGGTGACCTGGCAGCGACGCTGACGACGAACCGGGCTGGCGTCACGAGGCAGCTTCTGCAGGGCGACCTGGGCTTCCCACTTGGCGTCGTCAGAGGCGTTGACATCGCTCAGAATCGCTTTCAGAGCGGCACGCTTCTCGGCGTACTTAGCTACCATACGTGCACGCTTGGTCTCACGCGCAATCATAGATTTTTTAGCCATGTATAAAGCCTCTTAACCTTTCAGGGGGAAGTTGAAAGCACGCAACAGGGCGCGGCCTTCATCGTCCGTACGAGCGGTGGTGGTAATGGTGATGTCCATACCGCGCAGGGCATCCACCTGGTCGTAGTCGATTTCCGGGAAAATGATCTGTTCGCTGACACCCATGGCAAAGTTGCCGCGGCCGTCGAAAGACTTCGGGCTAATGCCGCGGAAGTCACGAATCCGGGGAATCGCGATGGAAATCAGGCGCTCCAGGAATTCGTACATGCGATCGGAACGCAGGGTCACCTTGCAGCCGATGGGCCAGCCGTCACGGATCTTGAAACCGGCGATGGATTTGCGCGCCTTGGTGATCACCACTTTCTGACCGGCGATCTTCTCCATGTCGGCGACGGCATTTTCCAGCACTTTCTTGTCGCCCACGGCCTCACCGACACCCATGTTCAGGGTGATCTTGGTGATGCGAGGAACTTCCATCACATTAGCCAGACCCAGCTCTTCTTTCAGCTGGGGAGCGATCTCGCTCTTGTACTTGTCTTTCAACGTTGCCATGTCTTCTACCTGTAAACTCGGTTTGCCAGCCCGCAGCGGGATCAATCGATCGCTTCGCCGTTAGACTTGAAGATACGTACTTTAGTATCCCCATCCACCTTGAAGCCCACACGATCGGCCTTGCTGGTGGCGGGATTGAAGATCGCCACATTGGAAACCTGAATCGGGGCTTCCTTTTCAACAATGCCGCCAGCCACACCCATTTGCGGGTTGGGGCGGGTGTGCTTCTTCACCATATTGATGCCGGCAACAATGACTTTATTGTCAGCGAGCACCTTGCGAACTTTGCCGCGCTTACCCTTGTCCTTACCGGCCAGGATAACCACTTCGTCATCGCGCTTGATCTTCAACATCTCTCGTCCTCTCCTTGGCCAGCTCAGATAACTTCCGGGGCCAGAGAAATAATCTTCATGAACTTCTCGCCGCGCAGTTCACGGGTCACCGGGCCAAAGATACGGGTTCCGATGGGTGCTTCCTGGTTGTTCAGCAGTACGGCGGCGTTGTCATCAAACTTGATGAGGGAACCGTCGGCACGGCGAACACCCTTTCTGGTGCGCACGACTACGGCAGTCATTACCTGGCCTTTCTTGACCTTGCCGCGGGGAATTGCTTCCTTAACGGTTACCTTGATCAGGTCACCGACGCGAGCGTAACGACGCTTGGAACCGCCGAGCACCTTGATGCACATGACACGGCGGGCACCGCTGTTATCGGCCACTTCCAAATACGACTGTGTTTGAATCATTTTCTAACTCCAAACTGCGGCTCACGCCGCACTATCCTGTACTCAAACGACCTGAGTGGCGCTCTCAACAACTTCCTGCAGCTTCCAGGTCTTGGACTTGGAAAGCGGACGGGACTCAACCACTTTCACGGTGTCGCCGATACCGCACTCATTGTTTTCGTCATGAGCGTGGATCTTGGACGAGCGGGTGATGTACTTGCCGTACACCGGGTGCTTGACCCGACGCTCGATCAGCACAGTGATCGTCTTGTCCATCTTGTTGCTGACAACCTTGCCGGTCGCCGTACGGATACGCTTCTCTGCACCTGACATGATTAGTTACCTGCCTTCAGTTTCAGTACAGTCTTGACGCGTGCGATGTCGCGCTGGTTCTGCTTGAGCAGATGAGTCTGCCCGAGCTGACCAGTGGACTTCTGCATGCGCAGCTTGAACTGCTCTTCACGCAGGGTGAGCAGCTGCTTGTTCAGGTCCTCAGCGGACTTCTCACGCAATTCGCTTGCTTTCATCACATCACCGACCGTTTAACAAATGTAGTAGCCACAGGGATCTTGGCGGCGGCCAGAGTAAATGCCTCGCGCGCCAGTTCCTCGGAAACACCCTGCACTTCGTACAGCACCTTGCCGGGCTGGATCTGGGCTACCCAGTACTCAACGTTACCCTTACCTTTACCCTGACGAACTTCCAGGGGTTTGCCGGTAATGGGCTTGTCCGGGAAGACGCGGATCCAGATTTTACCGCCACGCTTGATGTGGCGAGTCATGGCACGACGGGCCGCTTCGATCTGGCGCGCGGTGATGCGGCCGCGACCTGTCGCTTTCAAGCCGTATTCGCCAAAGCTCACTTTGCTGCCGCGCTGGGCCAGACCGCGGTTGCGGCCCTTCTGAGTCTTGCGAAATTTTGTACGCTTAGGTTGAAGCATCTGCGTAACCCTTAATTAGTTGCTGTCTTCTTGGCGCCGTCAGCCGCTTCTTCGGTGCCGATGACTTCGCCTTTGAAAATCCAAACCTTCACACCGATGATGCCGTAGGTGGTGGAAGCCTCGTAGGTCGCGTAGTCGATATCCGCGCGCAGGGTGTGCAGCGGCACACGACCTTCGCGGTACCACTCGGTACGGGCAATCTCAGCACCACCCAGACGACCACCGACCTGCACCTTGATGCCTTCGGCGCCCTGGCGCATGGCGTTCTGTACTACGCGCTTCATGGCGCGACGGAACATCACACGACGCTCCAGTTGCTGGGCCACGTTCTGGGCGACCAGCTTCGCATCCAGGTCCGGCTTGCGGATTTCCTCGATGTTGATGTGCACCGGCACACCCATTTTGGCAGTCAGGGTGCGACGCAGCTTGTCCACGTCCTCACCTTTCTTGCCAATCACAATGCCCGGACGGGCAGTGTGGATGGTAATACGCGCAGTCTGCGCCGGGCGCTCGATAACGACACGGCTGACTGAGGCGTTTTCCAGTTCTTTCTCAATGAAAGCGCGAACTTCCAGGTCACTGATCAGGTTCTTGGAGTAGTTCTTGCTGTCCGCGTACCAGATCGAGTTGTGATCTTTTACGATGCCCAACCGGATGCCGACCGGATTTACTTTCTGACCCATGGTCTTCTCCTAACCTTAGCCTTCGCCGTCTGCGACTTTCACTGTGATATGACAGCTGCGCTTGAGAATGCGATCAGCGCGGCCTTTGGCACGCGGACGCAGACGCTTCATGGTCATACCTTCATCTACAAAGATGCTGGACACTTTCAGCTCGTCCACATCGGCACCTTCGTTGTTCTCAGCATTGGCAATGGCGGAATCGAGCACCTTCTTGACAATGTGAGCAGCCTTCTTGGGGCTGAATTCCAGCAGTGCAAGCGCTCTTTCAACCGGCATGCCGCGCACCTGGTCTGCGACCAGGCGGGCCTTCTGCGCCGAGATGCGCGCGCCTTTCAGTCTTGCTGCAACTTCCATCTTCCTAAACCTCGCTTATCCGGCCAGCGCTTAGCGCTTGGCCTTCTTGTCCACGATATGGCCCTTGAATGTGCGGGTTACCGCAAATTCACCCAGCTTGTGACCAACCATGTCTTCGTTGATCAGCACCGGGACGTGCTGACGGCCGTTGTGCACGGCAATCGTCAGACCGACCATATCCGGAGCAATCATGGAACGGCGCGACCAGGTTTTGATCGGACGGCGGTCGTTGCTTTCAAGCGCGGCCTCGACCTTCTTCATCAAGTGCAGGTCGATAAAAGGACCTTTCTTCAGTGAACGCGGCACAATCTGTTTCCTCTAAAATCTGGTTTAACGGCAACCGTTATTTCTTACCACGACGACGCACAATAAGGCCGTCGGTACGCTTGTTCTTGCGGGTCTTGTAACCCTTGGTCGGGGTACCCCAGGGGCTGACCGGATGACGGCCGCCGGAGGTACGGCCTTCACCACCACCATGGGGGTGATCGACCGGGTTCATCGCCACACCGCGAACGGTCGGACGCACACCGCGCCAGCGCGCAGCACCCGCCTTACCCAGTTTGCGCAGGCTGTGCTCGGAGTTGGACACTTCGCCCAGGGTCGCGCGGCAGTCAGACAGCACTTTGCGCATCTCACCGGAGCGCAGACGCAGTGTTGCGTAGCGGCCTTCACGAGCAACCAGCTGCACAGATGCGCCGGCAGAGCGGGCCATCTGGGCACCTTTGCCCGGCTTCATTTCTACCGCGTGGATCACAGAACCCACGGGAATGTTGCGCAGCGGCAGGCAGTTGCCGACCTTGATCGGCGCAGCAGAGCCGGACTGCAGCGTATCGCCTGCAGACACACCCTTGGGCGCAATGATGTAGCGACGCTCACCATCGGCGAACAGCAGCAGCGCGATGTGCGCGGTGCGGTTCGGATCATATTCGATGCGCTCAACCTTGGCCGGAATACCGTCCTTGGTGCGCTTGAAGTCGATCACACGGTAGTGCTGTTTGTGACCACCGCCAACGTGGCGGGTAGTGATGCGACCATTGTTGTTACGACCACCGTTGCGAGACTGCTTTTCCAGCAGGGGCGCATAGGGCGCGCCCTTGTGCAGCTCCTGGTTGACCACACGTACTACGTGGCGGCGACCCGGGGAAGTGGGCTTGCTCTTCAGAATTGCCATGTTCAACCTACTCCTTATTCGTCTTACTCTACGGAAGCAAAGTCAATTTCCTGACCCTGCTCCAGACGAACGTATGCCTTCTTCCAGGTCGGCTTGCTGCTGAAGCCAAACTTGTTGCGCTTGACCTTGCCTTTGACCTTCAGAGTCTGAACGCTGTCCACCTTGACCTTGAACAGCTGCTCTACAGACTTCTTCACTTCCAGCTTGGTAGCGTCAACGGCCACCTTGAAAACGTACTGGTTGCTGCTGTCTGCCACTACGGCAGCTTTCTCGGATACGTGCGGACCGACCAGTACCTGGAATACTCTTTCCTGGTTCATCCCAGCATCTCCTCAATCTTCTTCACTGCGTCCACAGTCACCAACACCTTGTCGTAGGCGATCAGGCTGACCGGGTCGACGCCATCGACGTCGCGCACGTCCACCTTGTGCAGGTTGCGCGCCGCCAGGTACAGATTCTCGGCTACTTCAGTAGTCACGATCAGCACGTTGTCGACACCGTAATCACCCAACTGCTTCGCCAGCAGCTTGGTTTTCGGCGCTTCCAGCTCCATGCTCTCAACGACAACCAGACGATCCTGGCGAGCCAGCTCGGAGACGATGGAGCGCAGGGCAGCGCGGTACATCTTGCGGTTCACTTTCTGGGAGTGATCCTGCGGACGGGCCGCGAAGGTCACACCACCAGAGCGCCAGATGGGCGAGCGAATCGTGCCGGCGCGAGCGCGACCGGTGCCTTTCTGACGCCAGGGCTTCTTGCCACCGCCGCGGACATCGGAGCGGGTTTTCTGGGCACGAGTACCCTGACGGGCGCCAGCCAGATAGGCGGTCACCACCTGGTGAACCAGGTCCTCGTTGTATTCGCGAGCAAACGCAACATCGGAAACGGAAACTTTCCCCGCTTCAGCATTGCCCGGCTTAACTACATTCAGTTCCACGTTAGAAACCCCCTAACCTATGCCTTGACCGCGGGACGAACAACTACGTCACCGCCCGGTGCGCCGGGGACGGCGCCCTTGATGAGCAGCAGACCGCGCTCCGCATCTACACGGACAACTTCCAGCCCCTGCACAGTCACCTGCTCGGCACCCATGTGACCGGCCATCTTCTTGCCCTTGAACACCCGACCCGGGGTCTGGCACTGGCCGATGGAGCCCGGCGCACGGTGCGACAGGGAGTTGCCGTGGGTGGCGTCCTGGGTACGGAAGTTCCAGCGCTTGATGGCGCCCTGAAAACCTTTACCTTTGGACTGACCGGCGACATCAACTTTCTGGCCGGCCTCGAAACGCTCAACAGTCAGCTCGGAACCAACCTCGAAGCTCTCTTCAGAACCCTCGAGACGGAATTCCCACAAACCGCGACCCGCTTCAACACCCGCCTTGGCAAAGTGTCCCGCTGCGGATTTACTCACTTTAGAGGCCTTGCGGTTGCCCGCAGTGACCTGGATTGCCCGGTAGCCATCGCTCTCGAGCTCTTTGATCTGAGTAACGCGGTTTGGAGCGATCTCCACTACGGTTACTGGGATGGATGCGCCGTCTTCGGTAAACACACGGGTCATACCGGATTTGCGGCCGACTAAACCAATAGTCATTGTTGCTAACCTCTCAGTGTACGGGGCTTACCCTCTATGGCCGCCCCGCCTTTTGCTTTGAACTGCTGGGCGTTACACACCCGGCCGCGTTGTGGCGGCCGGGCAGGTCTTGTTTACGAGATATCGTTAACCAAGACTGATCTGTACTTCCACACCTGCGGCCAGATCCAGCTTCATCAGTGCGTCCACAGTTTTTTCTGTGGGCTCCACGATGTCCAACAAGCGCTTGTGGGTACGAATCTCGTACTGGTCACGTGCATCTTTGTTGACGTGCGGGGAAATCAGCACGGTGTACTTTTCCTTCCGGGTGGGAAGGGGGATCGGGCCACGAACCTGAGCGCCGGTGCGGCGCGCAGTTTCAACAATCTCCTGAGTCGACGTGTCGATCAGTCGATGGTCGAAAGCCTTAAGACGGATACGAATGCGTTGATTCTGCACCTGACCAAACTCCAATCAATAAAAAAACCAGGAACCCGCAAAGGAGCCCCCCGAAAAAGGAACGCGAATACTATAGACCGACCTGAGGAGTGTCAACCAGGCGATGGTAAATAGTTTCGGGGAATCCGACTTATTTCCATGGGCTTTCTGCCGGCGCGAATTATGGCACCGCCGGGCGCCGATGCAAGCTATTTTTGTTTAATTTTTGCACGACCACAAAAGCACCGGTTCTCGCCCTGGGGGTCACTGCAGGCTGCTCCTTTGCTGCGGGCCTTGACCTGTGCCCCGCCACACTCCCACTATAGCCACGGACTGACAGAAAACGGACTTCCAGCATGCGCCAACAGCCCCCCAGCCACTCTGTATTTATGGGTTACCTGTTGTGGATCTTTGGTTTTATCGGCGCCCATCGATTTTACTACGGCCGCCAGATTACCGGGGTGATCTGGTTTTTCACCCTCGGCCTGCTCTTTGTCGGCTGGATTATAGACCTGCTGCTTATCCCCGGCATGGCCCGGGATGCCGATCATCGTTACGACAGCGGCGAGACCGATTACGACCTCGCCTGGATTCTGCTCACCTTTCTCGGCGTATTCGGCATTCACCGCTTCTACATGGGCAAGATTTTCACCGGCCTGCTGTACCTGCTGACACTCGGCCTGTTCGGGATCGGCGTCCTCTATGACTTCCTCACCCTCAACGGCCAGATAGACGATCTCAATCGCCGACGCCACTGATACCGGCTGCCCCCGCCGCCCGCCGTAAGCGCCGGGCCGCATCCTCCAGGTCCCGCTCTCGCGGCAGGCCCACACGCAACACCGCCTCACCCGACTGGGGGCCAACCACACGCAACAGCAGATGCCGGCGCGCGCCTGCGTCCCACAGGGTTTCTGCTGAACGGGCCCCCAGGGGGGCGCTCTGGAACAGGCCGGCACTGGACCAGTCCAGGCCCGGCAGAACGGAGCGCAGCGTTTGCAGCCAACGCAGTGACAGGGATGTGAGCCGCTCGCGCTGCCCGGCCTGCCAGGCGGCATCGCGCAGCGCCGACGCCCCCACCCAGCGCGCCGGGTGACTGACCGCCCAGGGATCAGTTGCCATCGCCAGCGCCGCCAGGTCAATCTCGTCCCCCAGGACAAAGCCCAGTCGCAGCCCCGCCAGACCGAAAAATTTGCCCAGCGAACGCAACACCACCAGGGCCGGGTGGGAGCGGGAAGCCAGGCTGCAATGCGGGGCCAGGTCGATAAAGGCCTCGTCCACCAACAGCCGGCCGCCACGCCGATGCAGTGTCTCCGCAAGCGACAACAGATCGTCGGGGTCGCGTCTTTCCGTCGTCGGGTTATTGGGGTTGATGACCACCACATAGCGCAGGTCCGGGCGCTCCAGCAGGGCCAATAGCTCGCGCTGGCTGCGGTACAAAAGGCACTGGTGCCCCGCCCGCCGCCAGGCGCGATGGTGCTCCTGATAACCCCAGTACGGCAGCGCTACTTCGGCCGCCTGCCACAGGCGCGGCAGACGACTGATGGCATGTTGGGAGCCCGGTACCGGCAGTATGCGCTCGGGCGGACAGGCGTAGTACGCCGCCGCCGCGTCCACCAGATCATCCCCCTGCTCCGGCAGGCGCTGCCACACGGCCTCCGGCAGAGGTGGCACCGGCCACGAACAGGGGCTGATGCCAGTGGATAGATCCAGCCACTCAGCCACCGCTCCGCCATAGCGGGCAATGGCCCCATTGAGATTGCCACCGTGCAGCAGGGGTTCAAACGTCACAGCGAAGGCCCTCTGCAAAGCAGTTCCAGTGCCAGGGCGAACGCAAGCAGAATTGCTACCGCCCGCCATAACAGCGCCAAGCCGCGCTCGATATCGGCCGGGCGCGCCTCGCGGGCGCAGCCAAATACCGGCCGCTGCTGCCACTCGCCGCCGTAGCGGGCCGGCCCGCCGAGCCAGACCTGCAGGGCGCCCGCCCCTGCCGCCATCACCGGGCCACCATTGGGGCTGGAGAGACGACGCGCCTGGCGACGCCAGCAGCGCAGGGCCGGACGCGTCGACCCTGCCAACGCGTAGGCCAGCGCACAACATCGCGCCGGAATATAGTTGAGTACGTCATCGGCCCGCGCCGCCCAACACCCAAAGTGCCGGAAGCGGGCACTCCGGTAGCCCCAACAGGCATCCAGCGTATTGGCAAGTCGGTGAAGCACGACACCCGGCGCGCCGGCAAGTGCAAACCAGAACAGGCTGGCGACCACTGCGTCGCTGCCGTTTTCCAGCACCGACTCCAGCACCGCCCGGGTCACTGCCGGCGCATCCATTTCCCGGGTATCCCGACTCACTATCCTGGCTACCGCCTGGCGGGCGCCCGGCACATCGCCGGCATCCAGAGGAGCGGCCACCGCCCGCGCGTGGCGGGCGAGACTGCACCCGCCAAGGCAGAGATAGAGCATGGCAATACTGATCGCGAGGCTCACGGCGGCAGGCAGCGCCGCCAGCAGACACCACAATGCCAGCGGCAGGGGTAACACCAGCAGGCTCCAGGCCAGCGCACCGCGCAAGCGCAGCACAAAGGCCCGGCTCGTCGGCCGATTCATCCTGCCCTCGACGGCCTGCACCAGGCCGCCAAACCCCACCAGTGGATGCCAGCGCCGCGGTTCACCCAGCAGCGCATCCAGCAGCAGCCCGACAATCAGTGTGGGGGCAATCAACGGCATGACAATGTAGCGAAGCTGGCTCGCATTACAGTGAGTAACTCAGGCCAAGCTGGAAGTTAAGCCCGTCCTGGTTGTAGCCATCATTGAGCTGGTAGTCCTTGTCCAGCAGGTTATCCACGCGCAACCTTGCCACCAGGCTGTCCAGCAAGCGGTATTGGGCCCTGACACCCAGGGTGGCATAGCCCGGCAGTGACTCGGTATTCGCGGCATTGGTATAGCGCCTGTCCTGGGCTTTCAGAGACAGGCCGAGCTGCCAGCGACCCAGGGGGCGATCGACGTTAACGATGAAGTTGGAGCGAGCGCGATTGGGCAGCAGCGCATCGCTCTGCTCGTCACGCGCTTCCACATAGGTATACGAAGCCTCTACCAGCCACGCCCCGAGTTGTGCAGTGGACATCAACTCGGCACCCTCGATGCGGGCGCTGTCCACATTGTAGGGACGGTAGACAAAATCAGCGCCGGGTGCCCAGTTGATCAGGTCGTCGACGGTATTTTCGAAGTAGGTCAGGGACCAGCCCCACTGATCGTAGTCGCCGCGCAGGGAAAATTCGCGGTTGTCGGAGCTTTCGGCTACCAGGTCGGGGTTGCCCTCCGTATAGGCACTGGCCGGCCAATACAGATCGTTGAAGGTTGGCGCCTTGAAGCCCTGGGCCCAGCTCGCAACCAGTCGGTGGTGACCGTCAAGATTGACACCCATACTGGCGCTGCCGGTGGTCTCGCTACCAAATTCCTCATTGTCATCGGAACGCACGCCCAGCACTACATTGGTTGGACCCATCCCGAGCTGCAGTTCGCCAATCCAGGCTTCATTACTACGGCTGCTCACCGCGCGACCATCGGCGCCCTCGTAGGCAGAGCTGGAATCGACGCCGTCATCGTAATACTCATAGGCCAGGGTCAGGATGTCATCCTCGGTGAACGAGAGGTCGTTCTGCCAGAACAATTGATCCCTGGTGGTGCGGAAGTGACCGAGGTCGGCCCCGGTGACATCGTCGTAGTTTTCGGTGTCATCCACCGACTGCCCCAGCGACAGCGTCGACAGCCAGTAGTCAGTGACCGGCAAACTGCCGCGCAGGTTGATGTTCTGCATCCAGCCTTCGCTGTAGGGCTTTTGCTCGGGAGCCGAGGCTATGTCGTATTCGTTGCGGGCATCTGTGCCCAGATAGCGCAGGCTGAGATCGGCATCATTGGCAAAGCGGTAGCCGATACTCGCATTCAGCGCCTGATTGCGATAACCGTCGTCGTCGCTGTTAAAACCGCTGTCGTCCACCAGGTTGTCAATGCCGTCAGTCTCAAGGTAGGAGACATTGGCGGCATAGCGCCAGCTGCCCGAGGAGCCACTGGTGCCAGCCGCCGCCTGATAGGTATTGTGACTGCCGCCTGCGGCATTAACGTAGCTGCCCCGGGTGCCGCTGCCGTCGCGGGTGAATATCTGCACCACACCGCCAATGGCGTCGGACCCGTACAGGCTGGAATGCGCGCCGCGCACCACCTCGATACGCTCGATCTGCTCCGGGCTGAAGAGCTGGAAGCTGGTGCTGCCCAGTGTGGCACTGCCGACGCGCTGCCCGTCCACCAGGAACAGGGTGTGGCCGGAGTCATTGCCACGAATAAAGAGGCTGGCGCTGGAGCCGGGGCCACCGCTTTGAGTAATGTCCAGGCCGGGCACCTTGTCGAACACATCGACCAGGTCCAGGGGCTGCAATGCCTCGATGTCCTGGCGGCTCACCAGCGACACCGATGACAGTACCTCGGACGCTGGCTGAGCAGTGCGAGTGGCCGTAACGACCACTTCTTCACGACTCGATTCCTCCGCCATCACCGGCGCGGCCGCCAGCAACGCGAGCGAAAACGCCCTGGCCAACGGACGCAAAGCAGGCCGATTGGAATAAATACAGATATTCATGGGTAATTCCTCATACGCTTGAAAAGCAGTGCGTAAGAGGGAGGAAACACGGGACATGACCACAGAGGTCGCGCCTGCATCGGAAGCCCTCCGCTTCTTCACTGCATGACAGTCAGGTCAGGCAGACGGCAAAAAGGGGGATCCGGAGGCGAGCCAGGCAGCCGAAACAGAAAGGCGGGCCGGCAACGATCCGAGAAGCCCGCCGCTTCATCGTCATACCTCTGCGCGTGTTGGCTGCTGATTGCAGTAACACCAGGCCGGTTTCGGGCTTTGGAGTGAAACACTCCGGACCGTTGCGGGGGCAGCGAAGGCATTGTCAGCGGCGGCCAGTGAACTTGCCGCGACGCACCTTACTTCCCGTTTACCCTGTCCCAGACTTTCCCGGCTGGGGAAAGTCGAACAGGCACCTGTGCAGGCGCGGGAGTATACAGGGAGCTGTTGCGGGAAGTAAATCTGTGGAGAGCGTCACCGCGGAACTGATAGGTAGGCGCTACAAACATGTAGAGACTAGAGGGAAAGGCCTTTAGCCAAAGGTTTGCAACGAAAAAGCCCGGCACAAGGCCGGGCTTTTTGAGGACGCTGCGGTCCTGACGATGACCGGGGTCAGAGTCGCGACTCTGACCCCTTTATCGCATTTATCGAGATTTACTCGATGACTTTGGCGACGACGCCGGCGCCAACAGTACGGCCACCTTCGCGAATCGCGAAGCGCAGGCCATCTTCCATGGCGATCGGTGCAATCAGGGTCACAACCATCTGGATGTTGTCGCCCGGCATGACCATCTCAACACCTTCCGGCAGCTCACAGGAGCCAGTCACGTCAGTGGTGCGGAAGTAAAACTGCGGACGGTAGCCCTTGAAGAACGGCGTGTGACGGCCACCTTCATCCTTCGACAGCACGTACACCTCTGCCTCGAACTTGGTGTGCGGAGTCACAGAACCCGGAATCGCCAGCACCTGGCCACGCTCCACGTCTTCACGCTTGGTGCCACGCAGCAGGATACCCACGTTCTCGCCCGCACGGCCTTCGTCCAGCAGCTTGCGGAACATCTCAACACCGGTACAGGTGGTCTTGGTGGTGTCGCGGATACCCACGATCTCGATCTCGTCGCCCACCTTGATGATGCCGCGCTCGACACGACCGGTTACCACAGTACCGCGACCGGAGATGGAGAACACGTCTTCCACCGGCATCAGGAAAGCCTGGTCAATCGCACGCTCCGGCTCCGGAATGTAGCTGTCCAGGGTCTCAACCAGGGTCTTCACGGCAGTGGTGCCCAGACCGTTCTCGTCTTCACCGTTCAGTGCCATCAGGGCAGAGCCACAGATGATCGGCGTGTCGTCGCCCGGGAATTCGTACTGGTCCAGCAGCTCGCGCAGCTCCATCTCGACCAGCTCTTTCATCTCTTCGTATTCCTCGGAGTCCGCACCGCCGCAGTCTTCTGCCAGCAGGTCGGCCTTGTTCAGGAATACCACGATGTAGGGAACGCCAACCTGACGGGACAGCAGGATGTGCTCGCGGGTCTGCGGCATCGGGCCGTCAGTCGCGCCACACACCAGGATCGCGCCGTCCATCTGCGCCGCACCGGTGATCATGTTCTTCACGTAGTCGGCGTGCCCGGGGCAGTCAACGTGCGCGTAGTGACGGTTCGGGGAGTCGTACTCCACGTGCGAGGTCGCGATGGTGATGCCGCGCTCTTTCTCTTCCGGTGCATTGTCGATACCGTCAAAGGCAACGGCTGAGCCGCCCCAGGTCTCGGAGCACACGCGGGTCAGGGCCGCGGTCAGGGTAGTTTTACCATGGTCTACGTGACCAATGGTGCCCACGTTGACGTGGGGTTTACTACGTTCAAACTTTTCCTTTGCCACTTTGATTCACCTCTATGGGTTTGCTTAAAAATGAATGATTACGCGTTCTTGGAAATAATTTCCCGAGCGACATTGTTGGGCGCCTCGGAGTACTTCAGAAACTCCATGGTGTAAGTCGCACGCCCCTGGGTAGCACTGCGCAGGTCGGTCGCATAGCCGAACATCTCGGCCAGCGGCACCTCGGCGTCAATCACCTTGCCGGACACACTGTCGTCCATACCTGAGATCATGCCGCGACGACGGTTGAGGTCGCCAACCACGTCGCCCATGTTTTCCTCTGGTGTGACCACTTCCACTTTCATGATCGGCTCCAGCAACACCGCGCCGCCCTCGGTGGACAGCTTCTTGGTGGCCATGCTGGCAGCGATTTTGAACGCCATTTCGTTGGAGTCCACATCGTGGAATGAGCCATCGTAGAGCGTCGCTTTCAGGCCCAGCAGGGGATAACCCGCCAGTACACCGTTCTGCATCTGCTCTTCAATGCCCTTCTGTACAGCGGGAATGTACTCCCGGGGCACGATACCACCAGCGATCTCATTGACGAATTCCAGACCCTCGGCATTTTCGTCTTCGCCCGGCTCGAAGCGAACCCAGACGTGACCGTACTGGCCGCGACCGCCGGACTGGCGCACAAACTTGCCTTCTATTTCAGCCTTGTTGCGAATCGCCTCGCGATAGGCCACCTGGGGCTTGCCGATATTGGCCTCCACGCTGAACTCGCGACGCATGCGGTCGACAATGATGTCCAGGTGCAGTTCGCCCATACCCGAGATGATGGTCTGCCCGGTTTCTTCGTCGGTCTTCACGCGGAAGGACGGATCTTCCTGGGCCAGCTTGCCAAGGGCAACACCCATTTTTTCCTGATCCGCCTTGGAGCGGGGCTCCACCGCCACCGAAATCACCGGCTCGGGGAAATCCATGCGCTCCAGCACGATGGGCCGGTTGATATCGCACAGGGTGTCACCGGTGGTGACGTCCTTCAGGCCCACCGCAGCAGCGATATCGCCCGCCAGTACTTCCTTGATTTCCTCGCGGCTATTGGAGTGCATCTGCACCATGCGGCCAACGCGCTCTTTCTTCTCCTTCACGGAGTTGAACACGCCGGTTCCGGACTCCAGCTTGCCGGAGTACACGCGGAAGAAAGTCAGGGTGCCGACAAAGGGGTCGGTAGCGATCTTGAAAGCCAGCGCGGCGAATGGCGCATCGTCGTCCGCTTCGCGGGTTTCGATGGTCTCGTCCTTGTCCAGCAGGTGGCCTTCGATGGCCTTCACCTCGGTGGGTGAGGGCATGTACTCGATGACCGCATCCAGCATCGCCTGCACGCCCTTGTTCTTGAAGGCGGAACCACCCAGCACCGGCACAATTTCATTGGCCAGGGTGCGGGCGCGGATGCCCTGCTTGATCTCGGCCTCCGACAGTTCTACGCCTTCAAGGTACTTGTCCATCAGCTCTTCGTTGGCTTCAGCGGCGGTCTCGACCAGGAACTCGCGCATCTCGGCGACTTCGTCGACGATATCCGCGGGCACTTCGCCGTACTCGAAGGTCATCCCCTGGTCGGCTTCGTTCCACAGAATGGCTTTGTTCTTGATCAGGTCGACCACACCGCGAAACTCGTCTTCGGCGCCGATGGTCATCTGCAGCGGCACCGGGTTGGCACCCAGGCGCTCTTTCAGCTGGGCGATCACCCGACGGAAATCCGCGCCAGCGCGATCCATCTTGTTGACGAATACCATGCGTGGCACTTCGTACTTGTTGGCCTGGCGCCAGACAGTCTCGGTCTGGGGCTGCACGCCGGAAGAACCGCACAGCACCACCACAGCGCCGTCCAGCACACGCAGGGAGCGCTCGACCTCAATAGTGAAGTCTACGTGCCCGGGGGTGTCGATGATGTTGATGCGATGCTCGTCAAACTGGGCGTCCATACCGCGCCAGAAGCAGGTCGTCGCAGCGGAGGTAATGGTGATACCCCGCTCCTGCTCCTGCTCCATCCAGTCCATGGTCGCGGCGCCGTCATGCACTTCACCGATCTTGTGGGACAGACCGGTGTAGAACAGAACGCGCTCCGTGGTCGTGGTTTTACCCGCGTCCACGTGCGCGCAGATACCGATATTGCGGTAACGCTTGATGGGAGTCTTGCGTGCCACGTATAAATCTCCAGTAGCTGATTGCCAGGGCAGAGATTAGAAACGGTAGTGAGAGAACGCCTTGTTGGCTTCGGCCATGCGGTGCACGTCTTCGCGCTTCTTGACCGCGTTGCCCTTACCCTGGGACGCGTCAATGATTTCGCCGGCCAGACGCTGACGCATGGATTTTTCACCGCGATTGCGCGCGTATTCCACCAGCCAGCGCATGGACAGAGCCACACGGCGGGAGGGACGCACTTCAACCGGCACCTGGTAGGTAGCACCACCGACACGGCGGGATTTTACTTCCACCATCGGGGCGATGTTTTCCAGCGCTTCGTCGAATGCTTCGAGAGGATCCTTGTTCAGTTTTTCCTGAACAATATCCAGGGCGCCGTAAACGATGGTTTCGGCGACGGATTTTTTACCACTGATCATCACGTGGTTCATGAACTTTGCCAGCGTTACATTGCCGAATTTTGGATCCGGCAGTACTTCGCGCTTGGCGACTACGCGTCTTCTTGGCATGTTGTTGCCCTTCTATCTCTTCAGGTTAATCCGAACACCGACCTGCCACTAAAGGCGGGGGAGGCAGGGGTTCAGCCTTACTTAATTTCGTCAGCGGGAAATGCGTAACGAACTTGCCCAGCTAACTCTCTTTACAGAGAGACAGCTTATTTGGGGCGCTTGGCACCGTACTTGGAGCGACCGTTGCGACGGTCGGCTACGCCGGAGGTGTCCAGGCTGCCGCGTACGGTGTGATAACGCACACCGGGCAGGTCCTTCACACGACCACCGCGAATCAGAACCACACTGTGTTCCTGCAGGTTGTGACCTTCACCGCCGATGTACGAGGAAACCTCGTAACCGTTGGTCAGGCGCACACGGCAGACTTTACGCAGTGCAGAGTTCGGCTTCTTCGGGGTGGTAGTGTAGACGCGAGTACAAACACCGCGGCGCTGCGGGCAGCTCTGCAGGGCGGGTACGTCGCTCTTTTCTACTTTGCGTTTCCGAGGCTTACGAACCAATTGGTTGATCGTTGCCATTCAGTTAGAACTCCAAAAATAAATCGTTTAGTTTCACGGCTCTTTATACCTGTACGGGAGCCGCCCTCCCCAAGCGCCGGCAGTACCTGCTGCCAGACTCAGGCCGGGGCCGCCTTATCGCCCTCAAAACTGGCGGCAAAAAGGCATAGGAAACCACCCCCGGTCAAAGAGGAGGCGGCATTCTATAGATGGGGTATGGGCCAGTCAAGCCTGATTTCGACGGCGCCACCCCCGACCACGAGGCGGACTACACGGCGGGCGCAGCCCGGAGGAATGACCCCGGGCACCGGGTATGCAGGTTAGAGGGTAAAGGCGTCTCGCGGGCCGCCCCCGGCCAGCACCTCGCGCAGCAAGCCCAGTGCCTGCGCCAGCTCGTCGATGCTGGCGGGCGCGCTCGCAGCCAGGCGAATGGCCGGTGGCGCCGGGCAACCCGGCGTGGCAAACAGCTCGGCGGATTTTACATCCAGCCCGCGGGCCCTGGCCTGCATCAGGCATTCGCTCAACGGCAGCTCATCGGGCAACTCCAGCCAGCCGTGGAAACCCTGGGGGTGGAACCTGAGCCGATATCCCGATAAACACGCCGCGGCACACTCCCAGCGCACCTCCATTTCTGACTGTACCGCCTGCAGCAGGCGGTCGGCGGCTCCCTGCTCAATTAGCAGGGTTGCCAGGGCGGTGAGCAGCGGGCTGATCATCCAGCTGTGATTCTGAATGCCGGCCACCAAGGCGTCGCGGTACTCCGCCGGCGCCTGCAGGTAACCCAGGCGCAAACCCGGGGCAAGCGCCTTGCCGAGCCCGCCCACGTGGATCACCGCGCCCGGGTCCCGATTGACCAGCGGAGCCGGCCGCTGCCGCGGCAGAAGACCGTGTACGTCATCCTCAAGCACGACCACATTGTGCTCCCGACATACGCCAATAATCGCGTCCCGTCGCGCATCGCCGAGTGTGGCGGTGGTCGGGTTCTGAATGGTGGGCGTAACATACAGCAGTCGCGGACGGTGCTGACGGCAGGCGGCGTCGACCGCTTCCGGCAGCAGGCCCTCGCTGTCCATTTCCACCGGGCGGACATGCAGGTGTTGCTGACGGGCCAGGCTGAGCAAACCCGGGTAGGTCAGGCGCTCGCAGAGCACATTATCCCCCGGCCGGCACAGCGTCTGCAGGGCCAGCTGCACCCCGTGCTGGGCGCCGGAGGTGAACAGCAGGCGCTCCGGGTCCAGTGACACCCCGAGACGCCCCAGCCACTGCGCCAGGCACTGGCGGTGCTCGGCAATCCCCTGCGGCGACTGATACAGCATTAACTGGTTGAGCGTAGCGCCGTGATCCGCGAGCTGCCGCAGGGCCCGCTGCAGCACCCCGGCCCGGTCAATGGCGGGTGGAATGTTGTAACCCAGAGTGCGTGTCTGCTTGTCGTGCTGTTCGAAGCTCCAGCCCGGCCCCTGTGCGCGCCGCACAAAGGTGCCTGCCCCGACGCGGGCCTCCACCAGACCGCGCCGCTCCGCCTCGGCGTAAGCCCGGGTGACCGTGCCAATCGTCACGCCGACCGCATCGGCCAGGGCCCGGTGAGTGGGCAGGCGATCTCCCGGCGCCAACTCACCCCGCCCGATGCGCTGGGCCAGAATGTCCGCCAGTTGGCGGTAGAGGGGAACCCCTTCATTATTCAAGCTGATATCCGCAAATGTCATGGTGACAATAAAGCTTTTGCGCCCCTCCAAATTCCCTGATAGCGTCATTCTTCCGCAACAGATAGACACAATTCAAGAACTATCTTTTTTTGTATCGATACAATATGGAAATACCCGCCGTGGACACCAACCTGCAACTGCTGATCTCTATCGCTGTATTCGCCGCCGCCATGACCGGCACGCCAGGCCCCAACAACATTATGCTGACCGCGTCCGGCGCCAATTTCGGCTTTACCCGCACCCTGCCCCACCTGCTCGGCGTATCGCTGGGTGTTGCCAGCCTGATCGGCACGGTCGCCGGCGGACTGGGTGTACTGTTCGAGACCTTCCCGGCGCTGCAACAGGGTCTGCGCCTGCTCGCCAGCGGCTACCTGCTCTATCTGGCCTGGCGCATCGGTACGGCACCGCCCCCGGCACGGCGCTCGCTGCAGCCCGGCGAGACCACAGCTCGCCCCATGCGCTTTCACGAGGCCCTGCTGTTCCAGTACGTCAATCCCAAGGCCTGGGCCATGGCCATTACCGCGGTGGGGTCCTTCACCGCCGCGGGCGAGGGCTACTGGGGGTCGGCCGGACTGATTGTGGCCATCTTCATGCTCGTAGGCTTCCCCCTGACGTCTGGCTGGGCGGCCTTCGGCGTACTGCTAGGGCAAATACTGTCGTCGCCCAACAGCTGGCGCTGGTTCAACCGCTGCATGGGCGTGCTCACGGCGACCTGCCTGGCCTTTATCTGGTAAGGATCGGGCGCGGGCAGGGGTGCCGCACCCCGCCTTCGGGGCAAGCGCCCCGCCGCGCCGCCCCCTGAGGAGGTGGATTTTGGCCTTTTTCCACACTCGACCCCTGCAGGCCGCAAAAACGGTGGAAATACACAGTGTGCCCACTCCCAACCGGGTGCGTTTTCCTGTACCCTTGCGCCCTGTTTTTTTTGACCAAATTTTAGTCACTGGAAGGTGTCATGTCTGACCTGTCTCTGTATCGCAATATCGGTATCTTCGCCCACGTAGACGCCGGTAAAACCACCACCACCGAGCGTATCCTCAAGCTCACCGGCAAAATCCACAAGCTGGGCGAGGTACACGAGGGTGAATCCACCACCGACTTCATGGAGCAGGAAGCCGAGCGCGGCATCACCATTCAGTCCGCTGCCGTGACCTGTGCCTGGAAGGGCCACCGACTGAACGTCATCGACACCCCCGGGCACGTTGACTTCACCGTTGAGGTTTACCGCTCCCTGAAAGTTCTGGACGGCGGTATCGGCGTATTCTGTGGTTCCGGCGGCGTTGAGCCCCAGTCCGAAACCAACTGGCGCTATGCCAACGAATCCGAAGTGGCCCGTATCATCTTCGTCAACAAGCTGGATCGCATCGGCGCGGATTTCCTCAAGGTCGTTGAGCAGGTGAAGAAGGTGCTCGGCGCCAAACCGCTGGTGATGACCCTGCCGATCGGCCGCGAAGACGAGTTCAAGGGCGTTGTCGACCTGCTGGAAAACAAAGCCTACGTCTGGGACGAGTCCGGCCAGCCGGAAAACTACAACATCGAAGACGTGCCCGCCGACATGGTGGACGATGTAGCCGAATACCGCGAGTACCTGATCGAAACCGCCCTGGAAATGGACGACGACCTGCTGATGGCGTACATGGATGGCGAAGAGCCCACCATCGACGACATCAAGCGCTGCATCCGCAAGGGGACCCGCGACCTCGAGTTCTTCCCCACCTTCTGTGGTTCTGCGTTCAAGAACAAGGGTATGCAACTGGTGCTGGATGCCGTTGTCGACTACCTGCCGGCCCCGAACGAAGTTGACCCGCAACCGCTGACCGATGAAGAAGGCAACGAGACTGGCGAGTTCGCTACTGTCAGCGCCGACGAGCCCCTGCGCGCGCTGGCGTTCAAGATCATGGACGACCGTTTCGGCGCCCTGACCTTTGTGCGTCTCTACTCCGGCCGCCTGAACAAGGGCGACACCATCCTCAACAGCTTCACCGGCAAGACCGAACGGGTGGGCCGCATGGTGGAGATGCAGGCTGACGAGCGCACCGAACTGAGCTCTGCCCAGGCCGGCGACATCATCGCCATCGTCGGTATGAAGAACGTGCAGACCGGCCACACCCTGTGTGACCCGGATCACCCCTGTACCCTGGAAGCGATGGTCTTCCCGGAGCCGGTAATCTCCATCGCCGTGGCGCCGAAAGACAAGGGCAGCGTCGAGAAGATGGGCATCGCCATCGGTAAACTGGTGGCCGAGGATCCCTCCTTCCGCGTCGAGACCGACGAAGATTCCGGCGAAACCATCCTCAAGGGCATGGGCGAACTGCACCTGGACATCAAGGTCGACATCCTCAAGCGCACCTACGGTGTGGAGCTGAATGTCGGCAAGCCCCAGGTTGCCTACCGCGAGACCATCACCCAGGCGATCGAAGACAGCTACACCCACAAGAAGCAGTCCGGCGGTTCCGGCCAGTTCGGCAAGATCGACTACCGCATCCGTCCCGGCGAGCCGGGTTCCGGCTTTGCGTTCACCTCCAGCGTTGTCGGCGGTAACGTACCGAAGGAATTCTTCCCGGCCATCGAGAAAGGCTTCAAGGTCATGATGGCGCAGGGGCCGATCGCCGGTTTCCCGGTGCTGGACGTTGAAGTCGAGCTCTACGACGGCGGCTTCCACGCCGTGGACTCCTCGGCCATCGCCTTCGAACTGGCCGCCAAGGGCGCCTTCCGCCAGTCCATGCCCAAGGCTTCCCCGCAGCTGATCGAACCGATCATGAAGGTGGACGTGTTCACCCCGGAAGATCACGTGGGCGATGTCATCGGCGACCTGAACCGTCGTCGCGGCATGATCAAGGACCAGGAGCCCGGCCCGACCGGCGTTCGCATCAAGGCCGACGTTCCGCTGTCCGAAATGTTTGGCTACATCGGTCACCTGCGCACCATGACCTCCGGCCGTGGCCAGTTCTCCATGGAGTTCTCACACTATCTGCCCTGCCCGCAGAACGTGGCCGAGCAGGTCATTGCCGAAGTGGCTGAGCGCAAGAAAAAAGCCGGCTAAAGCCGCATCCTGAAGGGCGGCGGTGCCGCCCACCCACAAAAAAGCCGGCTAGATGCCGGCTTTTTTGTGCCTGTGTTACAGGCTTCGCTGCAGCTGCCTGCGGGGCGAACTATGCCGCCCCGCTGACGGTCACAATGTCACGCGGCCCTTTTCAGGGAAGGCAGGGCACGGGGCGCAGCAGCGGCATCGCGCTGCATAATTTCAGCATCCTGTTGCTCTGCTACAACCTGCTGTCCTAGACGGAAGCTCGACAGCAGCGCCATCAGGTTGTGCGCCTGCTGCCGCATCTGCTCCGCGGCAGTAGCCGTGCCCTCCACCATGCTCGCGTTGTGCTGGGTCATCACATCCAGTTCGGCCACTGCGGTGTTCACCTGGCCGATACCCTTGCTCTGCTCTTCGGCGCCGGTGCTGATCTCCTGGATGACCGCCGTTACCTTTTCGATGCTCTGAACGATCTCTTCCATGGTCCGGCCGGCGCTCACTACCTGTTCGGCTCCGGAGCGGGTGATGCCAACCGAGGCCTCAACCAGATCGCGAATTTCGTGGGAAGCGTCGCTGCAGCGGCCCGCCAGCGTGCGCACTTCCTGGGCGACCACGGCAAAGCCGCGGCCGTGCTCGCCGGCACGCGCCGCCTCGACCGAGGCATTGAGGGCCAGGATGTTGGTCTGGAAGGCGACGCCGTCAATCAGGGTCACGATGTCGCGGATTTTTGCCGAGGACTCATTGATCTTGTCCATGGTCTGCTCCACTTCGCGCATTCCTGTACTGCCGCGACGAGCAATGCCGACGGCGTTATTGATCAGGCCGTTGGCCTGCTGGGTGGCATCGGCCGTGTGGCGCACAGTGATGGTGATCTCTTCCATCGAAGCCGAGGTTTCATGCAGGTTGGCCGAGGACTCCTCGGTGCGGGAGGCCAGTTCCTCCGCACCGCGGGAAATATCGAGGGAGGCGCCACTGACCCGCTCGGCGCTCTCGCGTACCGACAGCAGCGTGCTGTCCATGCGGCTGATGAATGCGTTGAACTGACTGGCGAGTTCGCCAATCTCGTCCCCGCGCCGACTCTCGATGCGCGCGGTCAGGTCGCCGTCTCCCTCGGTGATTTCGCGAATCCGGTTGCTGACCTGACGAATGGCCCGGGACATCATGTGCGGCCCGATCAGCGCAACCAACACTGCGGCAATGCCGACAACCAGGGCGAATCCACCCACCCACAGTTGCTGCGAACGCACTCGTGCCTGCGTGGCGAGCCCCAACTCGTCCACCTTGCGATCCACTGCCTCGCCGGCCTGGTTATACATTTCCCGCAGCGCATCAAAACTGGCCAGCGAGCCGCTGCCAAAATGCTCCACGGCGGCGTCCGACTCACCCGCATCCGCCAGCTCCAGCGACTGCCCCGCCTGCTGCAACCACTCGGTGTAGCGCTCCTCGAAGCCCTCAAGCGCCAGCAGTACATCGGGGTAATCAGCCAGAATGGCGGCGAATTTCTCGATCCGCTCCTGTGCCTGGACAGCGTTCTCCTCAAAATCCAGCCGCAGCGCTTCGCGCTGCGCCGAACCGGCTTCGCTATGGACATAGGCAGATTCCGCCATTCGCGCCTGGTACAGGTCGCGATCGGCGTTGAGCACTTCAGAGGTAGCCACATTGAATACGTCGCTGAAGGACACCATGCGATCGCGCACCGAATTGACCAGCAACATATCCACGACAGCAACAAAGATGAGTGACAGGGAAACCGCTACAAATGCGGCGCCATATTTGATATTGATACGATTTAACTTGAGTGACACTGGCAATTCTCCTGACCGGCGGCAACGCCCGGCGACTTCATTCTGATGAGGCAGCACCAGACAAGCTGCCGCTACAGGGCTAATATCGGTGCCAGGCGCATTATCTTTAGCCGCGAGCCCGACTCCGCGTTAAAGCCGCGCCACCCGTGGACGATATTGTCAGTACCAATCAGCCCTTATCGGGAAACAATTCATCCAGCGAGTACGCTATTCATGTTTTATCATCCATTACCTGCGAAGCGATCCGCCCGTCGCACCCTGCTCTGCGGTCTCCTCTGTACCGCGTCATTCGCCAGCGCCGCCCCTTCCGAGAGCAACCTGCAGCTGCCCTCCTGGCTGTCGCTATCGGGCACGCTGCAGACCCGCGTGGAATACCTGAACCAGGATTTCGACAGCGGCCAACGCGAAGATCATGCCCTCGTGGAGCGCACCACGCTGCGGGCAGACCTCAATTTCGAACACAGCGGCGCCACCCTGGAGCTCGCCGACAGCCGCATTTTCTGGGTGGAAGATGACACCCCCGTCAACAGTGCCATGGTCAATCCGCTGGACATCCTGCAGGGCTACGTCTGGGTAGGTGATGATCAGTGGCAGGTAAAGCTGGGGCGATTCACCCAGGATCTTGGCAGCCGGCGTTTCATGGCTCGCAACCGCTACCGCAATACCATCAACGCCTTCGACGGCGTTAATGCGCGTTGGCAACTCGGCGAACAGGATACGGTGCGTGCCTTTTACAGCCTACCCGTGGAGCGCCGCTTTGACGGCGACCCGCGCGACAACAAAATGAAAAGCGACCGCTCACACGAGAATCAGCAGTTCGGCGGACTGATGTATGAAACCAGCCGCCTGCCCTTTGACAGCCAGGGCGAAATCTACCTGCTGACACTCAAGGAGCGCGACAGCGCCGACCTGCAAACGCGCAATCGCGAGCTTTACAGCGTTGGCGTGCGCCTGCTGCGCAATCCGCAAACCAGCCATTGGGACTATGAGTTTGAAGCACTGCAGCAGGAGGGGCGTTCGCGCCTGAGCAGCTCGGCCACCAACACGGATTCACTGGATCACTCAGCCAGCTTCCTGCACGCCGAACTGGGCTACAGCTTTGATGCCCCCTGGCAGCCGCGGCTGCAGGCACACTACGACTACGCCAGCGGCGACCGCGACCCCGACGACAACGAGAACAATGGCCTGGACTCGCTCTACGGCATACCGCGCAGCGATTTCGGACCCACCGGGATTTACGGATTGCTGGCGCGCAACAACATCAGCTCCCCGGCCGTGCGCCTGGAACTGAAACCCGCCGGGGACTGGCGCCTGTTCATGGAGTTGCGCGACGCCTGGCTGGCCACGGCCGCCGCACCCAGCCCCAGAACCGGCCTGGCCGAAGCCATCCCTGGCGGCGACAAGCACCTGGGCAGCCAGCTGGAAACGGTATTGCGCTGGCAGGTCATTCCCAGTCGACTGCAACTGGAAAGCGGCCTGACCTACTTCAATGCCAGCGATGCACTCAAGGATCGCGGTATCGACGACAAGTACTATCTCTACCTTCAGGCCAATCTCAGCTTCTAGATCACCATTCCCTGCTCAGGGAGAGCACGCCGCCCTCCTCGCTCATGGTGACGTGCCGGAGGTAAGTCATGCCCAGCAGAATATCACTGGGAAAGCTGCCTTCGGCCACCACGGCCTGCACATTGTCGACCCGGATGCCGCCGACATCCACGCTGTAGAGCTGGACCGCCCAGGCCCTGGTGATGCCGCTGGCGGTTTCCATCCGGGTCGGCTGGCCGCTGGCAAAATCCACTCCCAGGCTGCGGGCGTGGGCGCTGTTCATGGCGACCACGTTGGCACCGGTATCGACGATCACCTGCATGCTGCGGCCGTTGAGGTGGGCGGTGGTGCGGTACTGCAGCCGAGCATCCCGGGGGATGCTCACCACACGGGAGGTGGGCGCCTGGTAACTGCCGGTAATGTGCTGGTGCATGCGCACGGTCTGCCGCTGGCCGTTCACTTCCACCACTGCGGCGCTGGCATCTGCACTGATCAGCGTGACCCCGCCGTGGCTCTGGCCGGCACGCAGCGTTTTGCGGGTGCCGTCGATGGTAATGACCGCCGTGTTCGGCATTAGCGCTTCAACCACCAGGGTAACCGCCTGGGCAGGCGCCGCCAGCAGGCACCAGGTCAACACAAAGGCCAGAGTACGGGTCATCGCGGGAACCGTTGTCGGAAATGTTGCCCCAGTATAGGGGCTGACGATCACTTTGGCTGGCTTCTGGCCACGTTTGATGCTTGAAGTGTGGGTCGGCATCAGGCGACCAGCTGTACCACACCCTGCAGGCAGGCCCAGGCGATCAATCCGGCCACCACGTCATCCAGCATGATACCCAGCCCGCCGTGCACCCGCCGGTCCAGCCAGCCAATCGGCCAGGGCTTGAGAATGTCGAAAATCCGGAACAGTACGAAGCCCGTCGCCACCCACAGCCAACCGGCCGGGGCCGCGCACATGGTAATCCAGTACCCGACAAATTCGTCCCACACAATGCCCGGGTGATCGTGTACTCCCAGCTCGCGACTGGTGCGGCCACAAAGATAGACGCCGAGTGCAAAAGTGAGGACCAGGAAAGCGGAGTAGGCGACCAGGCCCAGTTGCGCGGCGAGCAGGTAGAGTGGCACCGCAGCCAGGGTGCCGAAGGTGCCCGGCGCCCGGGGCGCCAGGCCGGAGCCGAGACCGAAAGCGAGGAAGTGAACAGGGGATGTAAGGTTTGGCCGCGTCACGGGAAATGCCGGTATCCCGCCTGCACCAGATCGAGGCCGCAATCGACTCCCTCACCCGCGGTCACTTCGCCGATACGGGTGCACAGGGGCGGCACCGGCGCCGCAGCGGGCAGGGTGAAGCACAACTCGTAGTCGTCGCCGCCGGTCAGCGCCCACTGCAGTGCCTGTTCGCGATCGGGGTGGGATTTCAGGGCCGACGACAGGGGAATCTGCTGCGGATCAATCTGCAGCCGCACACCGCTGGCGGCGGCAATATGGCCGGCGTCCGCCAGCAGGCCATCGGAGATATCGATCGCCGCGCTGGCTCCGTCCCGCAGCAGGCGCCCCAGCCCGAGACGGGCCGACGGGCGATAGTAGCGCTGCTCCAGGTAATCCGCGGACTCGCCGCTGCCGGTCCACAGACCTTCCAGCACCAGCAGCGCCGCCGCGGCATCCCCGAGCGTGCCGCTCACACAGAGCTGATCCCCCACCTGGGCACCGCTGCGCAGCAGGGCCCTGCCCTCGGGCACCGAGCCCAGCACCTGCACGGTAATCGCCAGTGGCCCGCGGGTCATATCGCCCCCCACCAGCGGCAGGTCAAAAGCGGATACGGCTGCCGCCACCCCTTCGCTGAAGGCCTTCAACCACAGCTCATCGGCCTCGGGCAGGGTCAGGGCGAGGGTCATTCCGAGCTGCTGGGCGCCAACGGCGGCCAGGTCCGAGGCCGCCACGGCCACGGCGCGAAAACCGATGTCCTCGGGAAAGGCATCGGCGGGGAAGTGGACCCCGGCAACCAGAGTATCCATCGACGTGGCGAGATCCTCGCCGGCGGGCACCCGCAGCAGCGCGCAATCATCGCCTACGCCAAGCCGTACCCCCGGACCGCGGCCCAGGGAGGCGAAGTAGCGATAGATGAGTTCAAATTCCGAGGCGGCCATGATGACTCAGTGCGAACTGCGGCGCGCCAGTGCGATCAGGCGCCGGCGGACTGATCGGCGGCCACTTCCACCCGCCGCAGTTCACGGGCCAGCTTGTCCAGCACCCCATTGATGTACTTGTGGCTGTCGGTGGCACCGAATTTTTTCGCCAGCGAGACGGCCTCGTTGATCGCCACCTTGTAGGGCACGTCGATACGGTGGGCCAGTTCCCAGGTCCCCATGCGCAGCAGAGTGCGCTCGATAGGGTCGAGCTCTTCCAGTTTGCGGTCAAGCAGCGGTGTGAAGGCCTCTTCCAGTTCGTCGACGCGCGCCGGAACCTCGTGCAGCAGCGCGTTGAAATAGTCGCTGTCGACATGATCGAAATCGTAATCGGCGCGGAACTCCGCCTCGATCTGATTCAGCGGCGCCTCGGCCATGTACCACTGGTACAGGGCCTGCATGCCGTAGTGGCGGGCCTTGCGACGCTGCGCCGCCAGGGTATTGCCCGGGGTTTTGCTCACAGTCATTTCAGTCCAGTTGGCCCATCAGGCTGACCATTTCCAGCGCTGACAGTGCCGCCTCAGCGCCCTTGTTACCGGCCTTGGTGCCGGAGCGTTCCACCGCCTGCTCGATGGAGTCCACCGTCAGTACACCGAAAGCCACCGGTACGCCGTGCTCCATGCTGACCTGGGCCAGGCCCTTGGTGCACTCGCCGGCCACGTATTCGAAGTGGGGCGTACCGCCGCGAATCACCGCGCCGAGGGCAATGATGGCGTCATACTTGCCGCTTTTGGCCACTTTCTGGCAGACCAGCGGGATCTCGAAGGCCCCCGGGGCACGCACGATGGTGAGTTGCTTTTCATTCACGCCGTGACGGCGCAGCGTGTCCACCGCGCCTTCCAGCAGGTGTTCCACCACGAAGCTGTTCCAGCGGCCGACCACCAGGGCATAGTTGCCTTTGCTGTGGGTGAAGTCACCTTCCAGGGTTTTGATATTGTGCATGTCGAGTAATCCGTATTCGTCTGAGCTGTGAATTCTACTAAGGCTCGATAAAGTCCAACACCTCCAGGTCGAACCCGGAGATGGCATTGTACTTGATGGGAGCACCCAGCAGATGAATCTTGCCGACGCCGAGGTCCTTCAGTATCTGGGAACCCAGCCCCACCGTAGTGTAGGTATCCTGGCCGCTGTGGCTCGGTGCCGGCTCGGCGCCGAGCGCCATATCAATGCTGGCCAGCATCTGCTCGCTGCCCTCGGCCCGGGCCAGCAACACGATCACACCGCGCTCCGCGCGGGCGACGTAGTCCAGGCACTTGCCCAGACTCCAGGACCCGCCCCCGGGCAATTCGGTGGTTACCAGGTCGCGCAGGGTACTGGTGACGTGCACTCGCACCGGCGTCGGCTGGTCGGCGCGGATCTCGCCGCGGGACAGGGCAATATGGACTTCGCCCATGGTCTGGTCGCGATAGGCGGTCAGCCGGAACTCGCCGTGGGCGGTCTGGATCGCGCCCTCGCGCACCCGGCGGATAGTGCGCTCGTTGGCCAGCCGGAAATGAATCAGGTCCGCCACCGTGCCGATTTTGAGCTGGTGCCGGGCGGCAAACTCCACCAGCGCGGGCCCGTCCGCCAGTTCACCGGCCGGAGTCAGGATATCGGCGATGACCGCGGCCGGCATCAAACCCGCCAGGCGCGCGTAGTCCGAGGCTGCCTCGGTGTGGCCGGCGCGGGTCAGCACGCCGCCGGGCATCGCCGTGAGGGGGAAGATATGCCCCGGCTGGACAATATCCGCGGGCACCGCGTGAGGCGCCACTGCCGCCTGCACCGTGCGGGCGCGGTCTGCGGCGGAAATACCGGTATCGATGCCCACCGCAGCCTCGATGGAAAGGGTGAAATTGGACTTTTCGCCACGCGCTTCGCTCACCATCGGCGGCAGGTCGAGCTGGCGGCAGCGATCTTCAGTAAGGGTGAGGCAGACCAGACCGCGGGCCTGGCGGGCCATGAAATTCACATGACTGGCATCGCAGTGCTCCGCCGCCACCATCACCACGCCTTCATTGTGGCTCTCGGCGTCGTCGTCCAGCAACACCACCATCCGCCCCTGGCGGATGTCGCTGATCAGTTCGTCTACGGAATTGACGTGCATAGAAAATCCTTGTCGCTTACTGGCGGCGCAGAAAGCCGTTCTCGGCCAAAGTTGCCATGGTCAGGCCGCCGGCCTGCGGATCGGCGGCCGCCTCCCCCAGCACCAGCCGTTCCAGGTAGCGGGCTATCAGGTCCACTTCCAGGTTGACCCGGCTGCCGGGAGCGTAATTGCCGAAAATGGTCTCGGCCATGGTCTGGGGAATAATATTCAGGTCGAACTCGGCACCGCGCACCGCGTTCACCGTGAGGCTGGTGCCATCCACCGTGATACTGCCCTTGTGGGCGATGTATTTGGCCAGCGCATCCGGGGCGCGCAGCACAAAGCGGATGGAGCGGCCATCTTCAGCACGGCTCACCACCTCGCCGACGCCATCCACATGGCCCGACACAATATGCCCACCGAGCCGGCTGGCCGGGGTCAGGGCCTTTTCCAGATTGACCCTGGAACCCACCTGCAGCGCACCGAGGGTGGTGAAATCCAGCGTTTCGCGACTGACATCGGCCCAGTAGCCATCGCCGGGCAGCTCGGTCACCGTCAGGCACACACCGTTGGTGGCGATACTGTCGCCCAGTGCCACATCGTGCAGCGGCAAGCCGGCGCTGCGTACCCGCAAACGCAGGTCGCCACCACTGGGCTGTAGCGCGGCGATCTCGCCGACGGCCTGGATGATACCTGTGAACATGTTGGAATCCTGTTGTCTGCCGGCAGCGTTACTCAGGCGCCAGCGTAAAACGCCAGTCGCTTCCCACCTGCCGCACATCCACCACCTTAAGCGCCACTTTCTGCGCCATGCTGTCGAGCGGCAGATGCAGCAGGGGGTTGGCACTGCTGCCCATCAGAACCGGGGCCATATAGACGATCAGTTCGTCCAGCAGGCCGGCCTGCAGCATGGCCCCGGCCAAACGGGGGCCAGATTCTACCAGAATTTCATTGCATTGCCGCGTTGCCAGCAGGGACATTAATGCCGACAGATCCATTCCCGTCGCCGCCACGGGCAGCTCGGCCCTATCCACTGGCAGCAGGTGGGACTCCACCCCGGCGCCCGCGGTATGGCAAAGCAGGGTCGGCGCGTCGGCGGACAGAATATTGGCCCCGGCGGGCGTTTGCAGCGCGCTGTCCAGCACCACGCGCAAGGGCTGCCGCTGCCCCGCTTCCTGCGCGAGAGACGATGCGTCGAGTTGCTCGCGGCGCACCGTGAGGGAACAGTTGTCCGCCAGCACGGTACCCACCCCGGTAACGATGGCGCAGCTCGCCGCACGCAGGCGCTGCACATCCTGCCGCGCCGCGGGGCCGGTAATCCACTGGCTCTCTCCAGAGGCCATGGCGGTGCGACCGTCCAGGCTCATCGCCAGCTTGGCCCTGACCCGGCCACGACCGCGGCGCATACGGGCGATAAACCCGGGTATCACCTCCTCCGCTTCGCTCTGCAGCAGGCCGCAGTCCACCGCGATGCCGGCCTCACGTAACTTGCTCAGGCCGCCGCCGGCGACCCGGGGATTGGGGTCTTCCATCGCCGCCACCACCCGCACTACCCCGGCGGCAATCAGGGCCTCGGCGCAGGGGCCGGTCTTGCCGTGGTGGGAGCAGGGTTCCAGCGTGACATAAGCGGTGGCGCCACGGGCGTCGCCGGCCATGGCCAGCGCCTCCACTTCGGCGTGATGGCCGCCCGCCGGTTGCGTCGTACCCTCGCCAATCACCGCGCCCTCGCGCACCAGCACGCAGCCCACATGGGGATTGGGAGCGGCGCGAAAGCGGCCGCGGCGGGCGAGCTGCAGGGCGCGCGCCATCATCCGGGTATCGAGGGGAGAAAACATGCTCAGGCGCTGCTGGCGCTATCGCTTTCCAGCCGTTCAATGGCATCGCGAAACTCGGCGATATCCTGGAAGCTGCGATACACCGAGGCAAAGCGCACATACGCCACCTGGTCGAGTTGCTTCAGGGAGTCCATCACCAGTTCGCCCAGCACCCGCGAGCCGACTTCGCGTTCGCCGGTCGCGCGCAGATCGTGCTTGATCTGGTTGATCGCGGCCTCGATATCCTCGAGTGATACCGGGCGCTTTTCCAGGGCGCGCTGGAAGCCCGCCCGCAGTTTGTTCTCGTCGAAGGGTTCGCGGTCACCGTTCTGCTTGATCACCCGCGGCATCACCAGTTCAGCCACCTCGTAGGTGGTGAAACGCTCCTTGCAGCTCAGGCACTCGCGACGACGGCGCACCTGATCGCCCTCGGCAACCAGGCGGGAGTCGATGACCTTCGTGTCGTCGGCGGCGCAGAATGGGCAGTGCATGGCCCTTCCCCTGAGTTAAGTGGCTGAAGACTAACACATTTTAGTCAGTTCCAGATCTGTGCGGCGCGGCCCTGTGAAATATGACCATTCACCCGCGGGCGCGCCTCCCGGCGGCGGCTTTGTTATCCTGCGTCCAAAGACACAAGGAGCCATCATGCCGACCTTCACCCGACGCGTTTTACTCGGCGCCGTCTGCGCCCTGTCCATCGCCGCACCCCTGGTCGCGGCCCAACCCACCACCAAGCCGGTGCTCCACGGTAAGCACTGGGTGGCCATCACCGGCAAACCGCTGGGCGCCACTGCCGGCGCCATGATGTTCGCCAAAGGCGGCAACGCCGTGGACGCCGCCTGCGCCATGCTCGGTGCCACCGCCACCATGTGGGACGTACTGAGCTGGGGCGGCGAAACCCAGGCCCTGATCTACAACCCCCATACCGGAGAGGTCAAAGGCATCAACGCCCTGGGGGTCGCACCCACCGGCGCCACGCCGGAATTTTTCCGCGACCAGGGCATGGTCTACCCACCGGAGTACGGCCCGCTGGCGGCAGTCACACCCGGCACCCCCGGCGGCCTGATGGTCATGCTGGCAGAGTTCGGCACCCTGAGCCTGGCGGAGGTGCTCGCTCCCTCCATGGAAATGGCCCGTGGCTACCCCATCGAAGCACAACAGGCAGACAATATGGAGCGCCGCAGGGACGTCATCCTGCAGTGGCCCGACTCCACCCGCGTGTTCCTGCCCCACCTCGACGACGACAGCCAGCAGCGCGCGGCCCCCTACCCCGGCGAAATCTTCAAACAGCCCGACCTGCTGGCCACCCTGCAAAAGCTGGTTGATGCCGAAGCCGCAGCGCTGGCCGCCGGCAAGAGCCGCAAAGAGGCGATTTACGCCGCCTACGAACGCTTCTATAAAGGCGACATCGCCGCGGAAATTGTGCGCGCCACCCGCGAGCACGGCGGCCTGTTCACCCGCGAGGACCTGGCCAATTGGCAGGTGCACATCGAGGAACCGGTCACCACCAACTACCGTGGCATCGATGTCTACAAGCTCACCACCTGGGTGCAGGGGCCGGCCATGCTGCAGGCGCTGAACATCCTCGAAGGCTACGACCTCAAGAGCATGGGCTACAACAGCAGTCGCTACATCCACACCCTCTACCAGGCCATGAACCTGGCCTTTGCCGACCGCGACTTCTACTACGGCGACCCCTACTTCCCGCCGGAAGAGCCGGTCGCGGGCCTGCTGTCGAAGCAATACGCCGCCGCGCGGCGCAAGGAAATCGACCCCGCGCGCAACAACCCCGACGCCCGCCCCGGCGACCCCTATGCCTTCCAGCGCGGCAGCAACCCGTTCAAGGACCTGCTGCAACAGTGGACACCCATCCCTCCCTCCAGCGACGCCGAGGGCGCCGAGGGTTTCCAGCAGGCCGGACTGATGTCGCACGACGAGGGCTTCCTCGCCGGCACCACCTCCATCCAGGCGGCGGACGCCGAAGGCTGGGTGGTCTCGGTAACGCCCTCGGGGGGCTGGGTGCCCGCCTTCATCGCCGGCAATACCGGCATCGGCCTGTCACAGCGCATGCAGAGCTTCGTGCTGGACGAGCGCATCAATCCCTACAACGTAGTCGCACCCGGCAAGCGACCGCGGGCCACCCTCACCCCTAGCCTGGCATTGAAAGACGGCAAGCCGCTGATGGCCTTCTCGGTGCAGGGCGGCGACACCCAGGACCAGAACCTGCTGCAGTTCTTTCTCAACATGGTCGAATTCGACATGAACGTGCAGCAGGCCGCCGAGGCCCACAACATCACCAGCTACCAGATGCAGAGTTCCTTCGGCGCCCACCAGAGCCAGCCGGGGCGACTGGAAGTAACCCCCCAGGTAACGCCCTACACGCGCGCCGCACTGGAGAAAATGGGTTATACCGTGGAGACGGTCGAGCGCACCTACAGCCCGATCACCGCTATCTGGTTTGATGCCGAACACGGCACGATGTGGGGTGGCGCGTCGGATTACGGCGAGGACTACGGGATCGCCTGGTAACGCGGGCATTCGTCCATTCGTCGCTCCGCTGTGCAGGACCACCGGCTTACCCGGTACAGCGGGGCGGACTCCTGCCCTCCAGCGACATACAGGCATAAAAAAGGGGCGAGGATTTCTCCTCGCCCCTTTCGGGTAGAACACAACGCGGTTTAGTCGTCGGCCTGCAGGGCCTCGGTCAGTGCCGCTTCGATTTCCTGGGCGGAAACGCTCATCTCCACTTCGCCGTCACGCTTGCGCTTGCGCTCTTCGTGATAGGCAAGGCCGGTACCGGCCGGGATAAGGCGACCCACAACCACGTTCTCCTTCAGGCCACGCAGGTAGTCGCGCTTGCCGGTCACCGCCGCTTCGGTCAGTACGCGGGTAGTCTCCTGGAAGGAGGCCGCGGAGATAAAGCTCTCGGTTGCCAGCGAGGCCTTGGTAATACCCAGCAACTCGCGCTCGGCAGTCGCCGGCACCAGACCCTCGGCCATCAGACGCTCGTTCTCCTCGAGGAAGGTGGTGAATTCCACCTGCTCGCCCTTGATCAGGCTGGAGTCACCGCTGGAAGCAATGATCACCTTGCGCAGCATCTGGCGAACGATCACTTCGATGTGCTTGTCGTTGATCTTCACACCCTGCAGGCGGTAAACCTCCTGGATCTCGTTGACGATGTAGTTGGCCAGCGGCTCGATGCCTTTCAGGCGCAGGATATCGTGGGGGCTCATCGGGCCTTCCGACACGATTTCACCCTTCTCGACCTGCTCACCCTCGAACACCGAGAGGTTGCGCCACTTGGGAATCAGGGCCTCGTAGTGGCTGGACCCGTCCGCCAGCGGCTTGCCGTCGTTCGGTGTAATGACCAGTCGACGCTTGCCCTTGGTTTCCTTGCCGAAGCTCACGGTACCGGTGATTTCCGCCAGGATGGCGGGCTCTTTCGGTTTACGCGCTTCGAACAGGTCGGCAACACGCGGCAGACCACCGGTGATGTCACGGGTCTTGGAACCTTCCTGCGGGATACGGGCCAGAACTTCACCCACTTCCACGCGGGCACCGTCTTCCAGGTTGACCAGCGCGTGGGCCGGCAGGAAGTAGTGCGCGGGCACATTGGTGTTGGGCAGGCACATTTCCTTGCCGTTCTCGTCCACCAGGGTCACTGCGGGGCGCACATCCTTGCCGGCCACCGGACGCTCGCCCACTTCCATCACTTCGATGGAGGACAGGCCGGTCAGTTCGTCGGTCTGGCGACGGATGGTCACACCCTCGTCCATGGCGGAGAACTTGGCGATACCCGCCAGCTCGGTCACGATGGGGTGAGTGTGGGGGTCCCAGTTGGCGACGATGTCACCGGCGGAGACTTCCGCGTGGTCGCGAACCCGGATCACGGCGCCGTAGGGCAGCTTGTAGCGCTCGCGCTCGCGGCCCACCTTGTCCAGTACCGACAGTTCGCCGGAACGGGAAACGGTGATCAGGGAGCCATCGGTACGGTCCACCACCTTCACGTTGTGCAGGCGCACAGTACCGTCGTTCATTACCTGGATGTTGTCCTGGGCAGTCGCCCGGGACGCCGCACCACCGATGTGGAAGGTCCGCATGGTCAGCTGGGTACCCGGTTCACCGATGGACTGGGCTGCCACTACGCCGATGGACTCGCCCATGTTGACCTTGTGGCCACGGGCCAGGTCGCGGCCGTAACAGGTGGAGCAGATGCCGTGGCGGGTCTCACAGGTAATCGGCGAGCGCACTTCGATCTCGTCGATACCCATCTCTTCCAGCCGGGTCACCCACAGCTCGTCCAGCATGGTGCCGGCGGTGATGGCGATCTCGTCGTTGCTACCGGGCTTCAGCACGTCGCGGGCGACAATACGACCCAGCACGCGATCACCGAGAGACTCGATGATATCGCCGCCGTCGATGACCGGTGCCATCAGCAGGCCGGCGTCGGTGCCACAGTCGTCCTCAGTCACCACCAGATCCTGGGCCACGTCGACCAGACGACGGGTCAGGTAACCGGAGTTCGCGGTTTTCAGTGCGGTATCCGCCAGACCCTTACGAGCACCGTGGGTGGAGATGAAGTACTGCAGTACGTTCAGACCTTCACGGAAGTTCGCCACAATCGGCGTCTCGATGATGGAGCCATCGGGCTTGGCCATCAGGCCGCGCATACCGGCCAGCTGGCGGATCTGCGCGGGTGAACCCCGGGCGCCCGAGTCGGCGTAGATGTATACCGAGTTGAAGGATGCCTGCTCCTCTTCCTCGCCATCGCGGTTGATCACGGTCTCTTTGGAAAGGCCTTCCATCATCGCCTTGGACACCAGGTCGTTGGCGCGGGACCAGATATCGATCACCTTGTTGTACTTCTCGCCGTGGGTCACCAGACCGGAGGCGAACTGGTCTTCGATTTCCTTCACTTCGGCTTCAGCGTGATCGATGATCTCTGCCTTGGCCGCGGGGATTTCAAAGTCGTTCACACCGATGGAGGAACCGGAGCGGGTGGAGTACTCGTAACCGGTGTACATCAGCTGGTCGGCGAAGATAACGGTCGCCTTCAGGCCCACCACGCGGTAGCACTGGTTGATGATGCGGGAGATGGCTTTCTTCGCCATGTCCTGGTTGACCATGTCGTAACCGATACCGCGGGGCACGATTTCCCACAGCAGGGCGCGGCCCACGGTGGTGTCGGCGAGGAAGGTGCGCTCCTGCATGTCGCCTTCTTCGGTGACCACCGCCTCGGAGATGCGCACTTTCACGCGCGCCTGCAGGTGTACGTGGCCGGCCTTGTAGGCGCGGTGCACTTCAGACACGTTGTAGAAAGCCATGCCCTCGCCCTTGGCGTTGATGCGCTCGCGGGTCATGTAGTACAGACCCAGCACCACGTCCTGGGACGGCACGATGATCGGCTCACCGTTGGCTGGCGAGAGGATGTTGTTGGTGGACATCATCAGGGCGCGCGCTTCCAGCTGTGCTTCCAGGGTCAGCGGTACGTGTACCGCCATCTGGTCGCCGTCGAAGTCCGCGTTGTAGGCGGCACACACCAGCGGGTGCAGCTGGATCGCCTTGCCTTCAATCAGTACCGGCTCAAAGGCCTGGATACCGAGACGGTGCAGGGTCGGGGCGCGGTTCAGCAGTACCGGGTGCTCGCGAATAACCTCGGCGAGGATGTCCCACACTTCCGGCGGCTCGCGCTCGACCATTTTCTTGGCGGCCTTGATCGTGGTCGCCAGGCCACGCGCTTCCAGTTTGCCGAAGATGAAGGGCTTGAACAGCTCCAGGGCCATCTTCTTGGGCAGACCACACTGGTGCAGGCGCAGGGTCGGACCCACCACGATCACGGAACGACCGGAGTAGTCGACCCGCTTGCCCAGCAGGTTCTGGCGGAAGCGACCCTGCTTGCCCTTGATCATGTCGGCCAGGGATTTCAGTGGGCGCTTGTTGGAGCCGGTGATGGCGCGACCGCGACGGCCGTTGTCCAGCAGCGCATCCACGGACTCCTGCAGCATGCGCTTTTCGTTGCGCACGATGATGTCCGGGGCGTTCAGGTCCAACAGACGCTTGAGGCGGTTGTTACGGTTGATTACGCGGCGGTACAGATCGTTCAGATCGGAGGTCGCGAAACGGCCGCCGTCCAGCGGTACCAGCGGACGCAGGTCCGGCGGCAGTACCGGCAGGGCGTTCATCACCATCCACTCGGGCTTGTTGCCGGAGCTGGCGAAGGCCTCCATCAGTTTCAGGCGCTTGGACAGCTTCTTGATCTTGGTCTCTGAATTGGTAGCCGGGATCTCCTCGCGCAGGCGGGCGATCTCCTGCGGCAGGTCGAGCTGGCTCATCAGGTCCTGCACGGCCTCGGCACCCATCTTGGCGGTGAACTCGTCGCCAAACTCTTCCATGGACTCGTAGTACTGCTCGTCGGAGAGCAGCTGGCCGAGTTCCAGGGTGGTCATGCCCGGGTCGGTGACCACGTAGCTTTCAAAGTACAGCACGCGCTCGATGTCGCGCAGGGTCATATCCAGCAGCAGGCCGATGCGGGAGGGCAGCGACTTCAGGAACCAGATGTGGGCGACCGGGGAAGCCAGCTCAATGTGGCCCATGCGCTCGCGGCGCACCTTGGCCAGCGCCACTTCCACGCCGCACTTTTCACAGATCACACCGCGGTGCTTGAGGCGCTTGTACTTGCCGCACAGGCACTCGTAGTCTTTTACCGGGCCAAAAATCTTGGCACAGAACAGGCCGTCCCGCTCCGGCTTGAAGGTACGGTAGTTAATGGTTTCCGGCTTTTTCACTTCACCGAATGACCAGGAGCGAATCATCTCCGGGGACGCCAGGCCAATACGGATGGCATCGAATTCGTCTGACTGTCCCTGGGACTTCAGCAGATTAAGTAAGTCTTTCAAGGTCTTTCCTCCGCGAGGTTTTCCTTCGGGCGAATGGCTGGGCCACCCTGCCGTTAAGTCCAAATTTGTTGGTTTCTGTCGCGTCGTCCCCGCGCGGGCAGTGGTGCGCCGTAGCGGGGTCCATTGTCAAAATGGGCCCCGCAGTGGCGGACCACCGCCTTCGCAGGGGCGACGTCACTGCTCGATCACTCGTGCTCCAGCTCGATATCAATACCGAGTGAGCGGATTTCCTTAACCAACACATTGAAGGACTCGGGCATGCCCGGCTCCATACGATGGTCACCATCGACAATGTTCTTGTACATCTTGGTCCGGCCGGCCACGTCGTCCGATTTCACCGTCAGCATTTCCTGCAGGGTGTAGGCGGCGCCGTAGGCTTCCAGGGCCCACACTTCCATCTCACCGAAGCGCTGGCCACCGAACTGGGCCTTACCACCCAGCGGCTGCTGGGTAACGAGGCTGTAGGAACCGGTGGAACGGGCGTGCATCTTGTCGTCCACCAGGTGGTTCAGCTTCAGCATGTACATGTAGCCCACGGTCACCGGGCGATCGAAGGCTTCGCCAGTACGACCGTCGTGCAGGGTGAACTGGCCCGACTCCGGCAGGTCGGCCAGGGCCAGCAGCTCCTTGATGGACTCTTCCGCGGCACCGTCGAATACCGGCGTTGCCATCGGCACACCGCCGCGCAGGTTGTTGGCCAGTTCCAGCACCTCGGTATCGGACAGTGACTTCAGGTCCTCCACCCGGCCGGCGCCGTTGTTGTAAATGGCCTCGAGGAACTTGCGCACCTCGGCTACCTTGCGCTGCTCGGCAATCATCTGGTCGATCTTCACGCCCAGGCCCTTGGCCGCCATGCCCAGGTGGGTTTCCAGAATCTGGCCCACGTTCATCCGCGAGGGTACACCCAGCGGGTTGAGCACGATGTCCACCGGCTCGCCGTTCTCGTCGTAGGGCATGTCCTCCACCGGCATGATCACGGAGATCACACCCTTGTTACCGTGACGGCCCGCCATCTTGTCGCCCGGCTGGATGCGACGCTTGATGGCCAGGTAGACCTTGACGATTTTCAGCACACCCGGGGCGAGATCGTCGCCGGACTGCAGCTTGCGTTTCTTGTCTTCGAAGCGCTCTTCCAGCAGTTTGTTCTGCTCGTCCAGCTGGCGCTTGGCCGAGGCCAGGGCCTCGTTCAGGTCAGTGTCCGACAGCTTCAGCTTGAACCACTGGTCGCGATCCAGTTCCGACAACACTTTCTCGGTGAGGCTGGTGCCCTTGGTCAGGCCGGCGCCAGAGACCGTCTTCTGCCCCTTGATCAGGTTGGCGAGGCGCGCAAAGGTCGCCTCCTCGAAGATGCGGTACTCTTCTTTCAGGTCCTTGCGGAACTGGTCCAGCTGGTGTTTCTCGATCTGCTGGGCGCGGGCGTCCTTTTCCAGACCGTCGCGGGTAAAGACCTGCACGTCGATCACCGTGCCCTTGGTGCTGGAGGGCACGCGCAGGGAGGTGTCTTTCACGTCGGAGGCTTTCTCGCCGAAGATGGCGCGCAGCAGCTTCTCTTCCGGGGTCAGCTGGGTTTCGCCTTTCGGCGTCACCTTGCCTACCAGGATATCGCCGGCGTCCACTTCCGCACCGATGTAAACGATGCCGGACTCATCCAGCTTGGCCAACGCACTCTCGCCCACGTTGGGAATGTCGGCGGAAATTTCCTCCGGCCCCAGCTTGGTGTCGCGAGCGATACAGGTCAGCTCCTGGATGTGAATGGTGGTAAAGCGATCTTCCTTCACCACTTTCTCGGACACCAGGATGGAGTCCTCGAAGTTGTAGCCATTCCAGGGCATGAAAGCGATGCGCATGTTCTGGCCCAGGGCCAGTTCACCCATGTCAATGGAGGGGCCGTCGGCGAGGATGTCACCGCGATCCACCACATCGCCCTGCTTGACGATCGGGCGCTGGTTGATACAGGTGTTCTGGTTGGAGCGGGTGTACTTGGTCAGGTTGTAGATATCAACCGGCGCCTCGTCCTTGCCCACGTCCTGGTCGTTGACGCGCACCACAATGCGGCTGGCGTCTACGGAATCGATCACACCGGGGCGACGGGCCACGGCGCAGACACCGGAGTCTGCCGCCACGTAGCGCTCCATACCGGTACCCACCAGCGGCTTGTCGCTGCGCAGGGTCGGCACAGCCTGACGCTGCATGTTCGAACCCATCAGGGCGCGGTTGGCGTCATCGTGCTCGAGGAAGGGGATCAGCGCCGCGGCCACGGATACCACCTGCTTCGGTGACACGTCCATGTAGGCCACTTCCACCGCCGGCTTGACGGTGAACTCGTTCATGTAGCGCACGTTGATCAGCTCGTCGACGAAGCGGCCCTTGTCATCCAGGGTCGCAGAGGCCTGGGCGATGACGAAACCGGCTTCGTTGATGGCCGACAGGTACTCGATATCGTCGGTCACCTGGCCGTCCACCACCTTGCGGTAGGGCGACTCCAGGAAGCCGTAGTCGTTGGTGCGGGCGTAGGTCGCCAGCGAGTTGATCAGGCCGATGTTCGGACCTTCAGGGGTCTCGATCGGACATACGCGACCGTAGTGGGTCGGGTGTACGTCGCGCACCTCGAAGCCCGCGCGCTCACGGGTCAGACCACCCGGGCCGAGCGCGGATACACGGCGCTTGTGCGTCACTTCCGACAGCGGGTTGTTCTGGTCCATGAACTGGGACAGCTGGCTGGAACCGAAGAACTCCTTCACCGCCGCCGAAACCGGCTTGGCGTTGATCAGGTCCTGCGGCATCAGGCCTTCGCTCTCGGCCATGGACAGACGCTCTTTCACAGCGCGTTCAACGCGCACCAGGCCCACGCGGAACTGGTTTTCGGCCATCTCGCCCACGGAGCGTACACGGCGGTTACCGAGGTGGTCGATGTCGTCCACCATGCCGCGACCGTTGCGGATGTCGACCAGGGTTTTCAGTACCGCGACGATGTCCTCGCGATCCAGCACACCGGAGCCGGTGATTTCCTCGCGACCCAGGCGGCGGTTGAACTTCATGCGGCCGACATTGGACAGGTCGTAGCGGTCGGAGGAGAAGAACAGGTTCTGGAACAGGTTCTCGGCAGACTCCTTGGTCGGCGGCTCGCCGGGGCGCATCATGCGGTAGATTTCCACCAGCGCTTCCAGCTCGTTGCGGGTGCTGTCCAGACGCAGGGTGTCGGAGATAAAGGGACCGCAGTCCAGCTCGTTGGTGTAGAGCGTCTCGACGCTGTCGACACCGGCTTCGCGCAGTTTGGCGAGGATCTCCGCGTTCAGTTCCGAGTTGCACTCCACCAGCACTTCGCCGGTTTTCTCGTCCACCAGGTTCTTGGCCAGGGCGCGGCCGTAGAGGTATTCCCCCGGCACTTCCAGCTCGGTGACCTCGGCCTTTTCCAGCTCGCGAATGTGGCGGGCAGTAATCCGGCGCCCCTGCTCAACCACGACCTTCTTGCCGACCTTGATATCGAAGGCCGCAACGTCGCCGCGCAGACGCTCAGGGATCAGCGCCATGGTGAAGTTGCCATCCTTGTCGACGCTGAAGGTATTCACGTCGTAGAACATGTCGAGGATTTCTTCGGACTGGTAGCCCAGCGCGCGCAGCAGAATGGTCGCCGGCAGTTTGCGGCGACGGTCGATGCGCACGAAGACCATGTCCTTGGGGTCGAACTCGAAGTCCAGCCAGGAGCCACGGTAGGGAATCACCCGTGCGGAGTACAGCAGCTTGCCGGACGAGTGGGTCTTGCCCTTGTCGTGATCGAAGAACACACCCGGGGAACGGTGCAGCTGGGACACGATTACGCGCTCGGTACCGTTGATGACGAAGGTACCGTTCTCGGTCATCAGGGGGATTTCCCCCATGTAGACTTCCTGCTCCTTGATGTCCTTGATGGTCTTGTTGGAGGACTCTTTGTCGTAGATGATCAGGCGGACTTTGACGCGCAGGGCGCAGGAATAGGTGACACCGCGCAGCTGGCACTCATTGACGTCAAAGACGGGCGTACCCAGGGCGTAATCCACGTATTCCAGCGCTGCGTTGCCGCTATAGCTGACGATCGGGAACACGGATTTGAAGGCGGCGTGCAGACCGTAGTCGCCGCGCTGATCCAGGGGCGTGCCCTGCTGGGTGAACTTCCGGTAGGAATCCAGTTGGATCGCAAGCAGGTAGGGAACATCCATCACCTTCGACAGCATGCCGAAGTCCTTGCGAATACGTTTTTTCTCAGTGTACGAGTAAGCCATCAGTACTCCCCAGCGTGATTAGCCATCCGCCACATCGGGCGGGTCAACAGCCCCGTTGCGGGCTGCAGTCAGGTCGCGCAGCGCAGCTGCCAACCCAGAATCTGAATACGGTTTTAAGGGGTCAGAGCCCTTTTAAATAAGGGCTCTGACCCCTTAAAACCGAAGCGGGAAAAGGCCGGCGGGCAAAACGCCCACCAGCCTTGTCCTTGTTTGGCAGTTGCCAAACCAATGTCGAGCTTACTTGAGCTCGACGGTGCCGCCGGCTTCTTCCAGCTGCTTCTTGATGTCTTCGGCTTCTTCCTTGGAAGCACCTTCCTTGATCGGGGAAGGAGCGCCGTCGACCAGTGCCTTGGCTTCTTTCAGGCCCAGGCCGGTTACTGCGCGAACAACCTTGATGACGTTGACTTTCTTGTCGCCGGCAGAAGCCAGAACAACGTCGAACTCGGTTTGCTCTTCGGCAGCAGCGCCGGCGTCACCGCCAGCAGCAGCCGGAGCAGCAGCTACGGCAGCTGCCGCAGTTACACCGAACTTCTCTTCCATCGCCTCGATGAGCTCAACGATTTCCATTACGCTCATTTCAGCGATTGCATTCAAAATGTCGTCTTTAGACAGAGCCATGACTCATTTCTCCATTTAGCTGTGAATAAAAAAATTAGCTGAGTGAAATTCACTCGACAGCGATTTACGCCGCCTCTTTCTGATCGCGTACTGCTGCCAGCGTGCGAACCAATTTTCCAGGTACTTCGTTCATTGTCTGTACCAGCTTGGTTACCGGCGCCTTCATTACACTCATCAGCATAGAGAGTGCCTGATCACGCGTTGGCAACTTAGCCAGAACATCCAATTGTTCTGCACCCAGCATTTGGCCGCTCACCGCCAGTGCTTTCACCTCGAACTTGTCGTTCGTCTTGGCGAAATCCTTAAAGAGTCGAGCCGCTGCACCCGGATCCTCCATAGAGAAACCGAACAGGGACGGACCCACCAGTGCGTCGTTGACACACTCGTAGTCAGTACCTTCCAGAGCGCGCTTGGCCAGTGTGTTCCGCACTACACGGAGGGTCACTGCATTTTCGCGCGCGCTGGCACGCAGGGCTGTCATCCCGTCCACAGTCACGCCACGTGCATCGGCGATGACCAGGGACAGTGCACTGGTGGCAGTCTCGTTAACTTCAGCTACGATCGCTTTCTTGTCTTCGAGTCCAATTGCCACTGGTATTACTCCTGGATGACTAAGTTAAGTAGTGCCAAATCTATGACCCTACCGCTTTGCGTGGTGAACGTATCCACCATCTGCGTAGGTTTTGATCGCCACAGAGACAAACTGCCTCCCCGTCTTGATCGCAATTAAGGCGCTGCGTTAAGCTGTGAACAGCGTGCTCGCAACACCACCTACGGTCTTTGATGGCCTAGGGTTCTCAGCTAATTGGGCTCGCGCTACTCGCTACTGCAAGCAGGCCAGCCACAGCCTGTTCCAAAGACCTCAAAGTTGACCGGTTGGCGCCGATAGGCCCCTGCCGATCCACCGACTTCCCCTCCCTGGAAAGCCTGAGGAGCGGCCCCTTGTGAGGGCCGCCCGATCATTACTGCTTAGGCGTCGACGGAAGCGGTGTCGACGCTAACACCCGGCCCCATGGTGGTGGACAGGGTGATTTTCTTCAGGTAAACGCCCTTGGCGGCGGCGGGCTTGGCCTTTTTCAGGTCAGCCAGCACGGCTTCAAGGTTGCCCTTGATGGCATCCAGCTCGAAGCTGATCTTGCCAATACCGCCGTGGATGATGCCGTTCTTGTCGGTACGGTAGCGCATTTGACCCGCCTTGGCGTTCTTGACCGCAGTCTCAACGTCCGGGGTCACGGTGCCGGTTTTCGGGTTCGGCATCAGGCCGCGGGGGCCCAGGATCTGGCCCAGCTGACCGACAACGCGCATGGCGTCCGGAGAAGCCACAACCACGTCGAAGTCCATCATGCCGCCTTTGATCTGCTCGGCGAGGTCTTCCATGCCGACGAAGTCAGCGCCAGCGGCCTGTGCTTTGTCAGCATTTTCGCCCTGGGCGAACACGGCAACGCGTACATCGGAACCGGTGCCGAAGGGCAGTGTGGTAGCGCCGCGGACAGCCTGGTCGGATTTACGGGCGTCGACGCCAAGGTTCACAGCCACTTCAACAGTTTCGCTGAACTTGGCAGTGGCGAATTCCTTCAGCAGGCTTACCGCCTCTTCCAGAGAATAAGCCTTGCGCGGATCGACTTTTTCCTTGAATGCGCGTACGCGCTTGGACAGCTTGGCCATCAGTTAACCCCCTCTACTTCGATACCGGCGGAACGCGCGCTACCGGCGATGGTACGCACGGCGGCGTCCATGTCGGCGGCGGTCAGGTCAGGCCACTTCTGGGTGGCGACCTCTTCCAGCTGGGCGCGGTTGACCTTGCCCACTTTGTGGGTGTTGGGGGTACCCGAGCCTTTCTTGATCTTGGCGACCTTGCGCAGCAGAACGGCTGCCGGCGGGGTCTTCTTGATGAAGGTGAAGGAACGGTCGCTGTAAACGGTGATCACTACCGGAATCGGCAGACCGGGCTCCAGGCCCTGGGTCTCGGCGTTGAACGCCTTGCAGAATTCCATGATGTTCACGCCGTGCTGACCCAACGCCGGACCCACAGGCGGGCTCGGGTTGGCCTGGCCAGCAGGCACTTGCAGCTTGATATAAGCTTCTACTTTCTTTGCCATGTTGACTCTCCCGGGTGCTAACGCCGTTGTACCGTGAGGTACGCGGGCTCCCCATTGTCGAAAAAGGGGTCAGAGCCCTTTTTACCTCTTTCCAAAAAGGGCTCTGACCCCTTTTAATAATCAGGCCTTCTCGACCTGGCTGAACTCCAGCTCCACCGGTGTGGAACGACCGAAGATCAGCACCGCCACATTGAGGCGGTTTTTCTCGTAGTTGACCTCTTCCACGACGCCATTGAAGTCGTTGAAGGGGCCATCGACAACACGGACCATCTCGCCCGGCTCGAACAGCGTCTTGGGACGCGGGGCTTCTACACCCTGCTCAACCCGCTGCAGAATGGCCTCCGCCTCTTTCTCGGTGATGGGCGCCGGCGCATCCGCCTTGCCGCCGATGAAACCCATCACCCGGGGCGTTTCCTTCACCAGGTGCCAGGTCGCATCGTCCAGTTCCATCTGCACCAGCACGTAACCGGGAAAGAACTTGCGCTCGCTCTTGCGCTTCTGGCCGGCGCGCATTTCCACCACTTCTTCGGTGGGCACCAGCACTTCGCCGAAGCGATCCTGCATGCCGTGGAGCTCAATTCGCTCCTTCAGCGCAGACGCCACCTTCTTCTCGTAGCCTGAATAGGCGTGAACCACGTACCAACGCATTGCCATCGGCTAAGCCTTCCCGTCTCGCTATCCAATCGCCAGCGACACCAGCCAGCCCAGCAGGGAATCGAGCCCCCAGAGCATGAGTGCCACTACAACGACAAAAATGACCACAATCATGGTGGTCTGCACTGTCTCCTGGCGGGTGGGCCAGACGACTTTGCGAATTTCGGTTCGCGAACCTTTGACCAGTGACCAGAAGGCCGCACCCTTGGCGGTTTGCAGGGCCACAAAGCCAGCCACTGCCGCCAGGGCAACCAGCGCCAGCACCCGGTACAGCAGCGACTCGCCAGAGAAATAGCTGTTGCCGACCACGCCCACTGCCAGCAGGGCGAAGACGACAACCCACTTCAGCGTATCAAAGCGGCTTCCGGTGGTTTCCACACTCATCAAACAATCCTATCTGCGGGCTGTCGCACTGCGGCGACGCCCCCTGCCATAATGGCAGGCCAGGAGGGAATCGAACCCCCAACCTGCGGTTTTGGAGACCGCTGCTCTGCCAATTGAGCTACTGGCCTAAATCTGAACCTTCTTCAACTTGAGACAACGAAGCCGAACTGCCTGCTCAGCGGTTCGGCTTGGTTGCTTGGCCACCCCGGCCATGGCCGGGATGACTCAAACGCCCGCTCACGCGGGCGCTTTCATCACTCGATGACTTTGGCGACGACGCCGGCGCCAACAGTACGACCACCTTCGCGAATCGCGAAGCGCAGGCCATCTTCCATGGCGATCGGTGCAATCAGGGTCACAACCATCTGGATGTTGTCGCCCGGCATGACCATCTCAACACCTTCCGGCAGCTCACAGGAGCCCGTCACGTCAGTGGTGCGGAAGTAAAACTGCGGACGGTAGCCCTTGAAGAACGGCGTGTGACGACCACCTTCGTCCTTCGACAGCACGTACACCTCTGCCTCGAACTTGGTGTGCGGAGTCACAGAACCCGGAATCGCCAGCACCTGGCCACGCTCCACGTCTTCACGCTTGGTGCCACGCAACAGGATACCCACGTTCTCGCCCGCACGGCCTTCGTCCAGCAGCTTGCGGAACATCTCAACACCGGTACAGGTGGTCTTGGTGGTGTCGCGGATACCCACGATCTCGATCTCGTCGCCCACCTTGATGATGCCGCGCTCGACACGACCGGTTACCACAGTACCGCGACCGGAGATGGAGAACACGTCTTCCACCGGCATCAGGAAAGACTGGTCAATCGCACGCTCCGGCTCCGGAATGTAGCTGTCCAGGGTCTCAACCAGGGTCTTCACGGCAGTGGTGCCCAGACCGTTCTCGTCTTCACCGTTCAGCGCCATCAGGGCAGAGCCACAGATGATCGGGGTGTCGTCGCCCGGGAATTCGTACTGGTCCAGCAGCTCGCGCAGCTCCATTTCAACCAGCTCTTTCATCTCTTCGTATTCCTCGGAGTCCGCACCGCCGCAGTCTTCTGCCAGCAGGTCGGCCTTGTTCAGGAATACCACGATGTAGGGAACACCAACCTGACGGGACAGCAGGATGTGCTCGCGGGTCTGCGGCATCGGGCCGTCAGTCGCGCCACACACCAGGATCGCGCCGTCCATCTGCGCCGCACCGGTGATCATGTTCTTCACGTAGTCGGCGTGCCCGGGGCAGTCAACGTGCGCGTAGTGACGGTTCGGGGAGTCGTACTCCACGTGCGAGGTCGCGATGGTGATGCCGCGCTCTTTCTCTTCCGGTGCATTGTCGATACCGTCAAAGGCAACGGCTGAGCCGCCCCAGGTCTCGGAGCACACGCGGGTCAGGGCCGCGGTCAGGGTAGTTTTACCATGGTCTACGTGACCAATGGTGCCCACGTTGACGTGGGGTTTACTACGTTCAAACTTTTCCTTTGCCATTACGACGGTCTCCTATCACAGCGGCCTATGCCACGCAGTTGAAACGCACCACTTAAAACTTTCTGGCTGCACACCCTGAACCATAAAGGGGTGTGGAGCTCATAACCGGATTTGAACCGGTGACCTCTTCCTTACCAAGGAAGTGCTCTACCGACTGAGCTATATGAGCCTTTCACAACCAACTGGAGCGGGTAGCGGGAATCGAACCCGCATCATCAGCTTGGAAGGCTGAGGTTCTACCATTGAACTATACCCGCCACACTTCCCAACGGACCGGCCAAAGCCAGCCCTGCCGCGCCTTGCGCGGACTTCCAAGCCACACTGAAACCACTCAAGCCAACAGGCGCTCTTGATTGATTTCAATACAAAATCTTGGTGGAGGGGGGTGGATTCGAACCACCGAAGCTTTCGCGTCAGATTTACAGTCTGATCCCTTTGGCCACTCGGGAACCCCTCCCAGAAGGCGGCATATTGTCCAGACGCCACCCAGCCTTGTCAACCAATTAATCCCCCTGATTTTGCGGCGGGCCGGCAACGGAAAAATCCCGTAAAAACAGGCACCAGCAGGCAACTGCACAGGGGGCAGGCGACGCGGGCGCGCATTATTCACACCAGCACCGGGGTGCGTCAACCTATAATCGTATCTACCGGGTGGAATTTCGCTGTTTGGGCGTGATTTGCTACAACTTCACGGCAATCTGCCCTTAGACAAGTAACTGAATCGGGTCCGAGACCCAAGCCCCCCGCCGCCAGGAGCGTACTATTGCCGACGCCCCCGGGCCCGCAGTTCCGCCAGCCGCTGCTCCATCTCGGCAAAGCTGATGGTGGAATTGTAGGCACCGGAGCGCTCGCCCTCGACTTCCAGCGCACTGCCCAAATCCATCTCCCAGCCCTCATTCATGAGGTCCCGGATACGGCGCAGGGCCTCCGGCTGGGTATCGGCAATATCCCGCGCGGAGGCCAGCGCCGTCTCGATCAACTCATCGTCCTTGCACACGCAGTTCACCAGCCCCCAGTCCATGGCCTGCCGGGCGCTGAAATAATTGCCGGTAAAACTGATCTCCCGCGCCCGGTTGATACCGACCAAGCGCGGCAACTTCTGGGACAGCCCCCAGCCGGGCACCAGGCCGACCCGGGCATGGGTATCGGCGAAGCGGGCGGACTCGGCGGCATAGAGGTAGTCACAGGCCAACGCCAACTCGAAGCCCCCGGTCACCGCAAAACCATTGATGGCGCCGATGATCGGCTTGCTGCAGTCCGACAAAGCCCGCACCAGCGGCGCGTCGGTACCGAGGTTGTCGGCACTCATCGACTTGCCGCCGTCGGCACCCATTTCCTTGAGATCGACTCCAGCGGTAAAGGCCTTGCCCTTGCCGGTGAGGACGATGGCACGCACCCCGTCATTGGCGGAAAGCGCACGAAAGGCGTCGATGATGGCCGCCGTCATACCGCGGGACAGGGCGTTGTAGGCCTCCGGCCGATTCAGGGTCACCAGGGCGACCTTGTCGTTGACCTCTACCAACACCAGGTTGTCCGTCGATACTTCTGCCGTCATAGGTACTGCTCCGCCGTTGTTATTGCATTAAAAGGAAGGCCAGATTCTGGCCAAAGCCGGGAATGAAGGCAATTTCCCCCCTCCGGCATGCTACGCGGGCAATGCGGGCCAGCCAACTCTCACAACTGGCAGGTCGGCTCAAAACAGGTTGGGGTAGCCTTGCCAGTAGTACTGGTACTCGCGGCTCTGCCAGCCGCGGTAAATACTGTCCCAGTCCAGCCCCGGAATACGCCAGCCGTGATGCGGTTCGAGGTTGGTGGAGAACACCGGCGCCCCGAAGTCGCAGAAGCGGGTATCAACGCTGATACGCACCTTGTCGGCCGCGATGTTGGGCTCCGCCCGGTGCACCGTGGCGGAGTGAAAGATGAGCACATCGCCACAGCGATAATCCGACACGTGCCACTCGGTCTCGTGCGCATGGATTTCGCACTGCACCCCGCCCACCCCCTCGGCCTTGAACACCGGCCGCACACCGCCGAGGTGTGAGCGCGGAAGCACCGTCACCCGCCCCATGGAATCATCGACATCGTGCAGGGCCACCCAGATGCCCGCCATGCTCGGGCCTGCGTGGTGGGAATAGGCATCCTGGTGGGGCGGCGTCTCGTAGCCGATCTTCCGCGGCGTGGCGATGCGCGCCATTTTCATCGGGTAGACGAAGTGATCCTCGCCCGCCACCAGGGTCATCAGGCGCGCCAGTTCCGGACGATGGAAAAAGGTGTGGAACGCCTCCAGCCGCTGTATTTTCGGATAGACCTCATCCCACACCGCGTCGGTTTCGAAAAAGGGCTCCCGCGCCAACACCGGCGCCCCGGCGGGCGTACGCGTGATATGCGGATACAACTGGTCGAGGATGGTGTCCAGCAGGGAGCGGCACAGCCCGGCATCCACCGCTTGCGGGAAGTAGAGGTAGCCAAGCGCCTGAAAGCGCTCACGCAGCGCATCCAGCGGCTCAAGGGGATCTGAAATCGTATAGGGTCTGCGAACCAATGCCCGCGCTTCGAGCTGTGCCAACTCGGCGTACCTTTGCGTGCTGCAGAAGGACGACCCCGGGGCACCCGGGCGGTAACCCTGCAGCGGTTTATTATTGCTTTCGAATGTTTACCGGCAGTCCGGATTTTGGCTTCGGGAAAATGGAGCTGGCGAGAGGAATCGAACCCCCGACCGGCTGATTACAAATCAGCTGCTCTACCTACTGAGCTACGCCAGCCTGGGCGACCATTTCCGAGCCTTCCCGATGGACGTATTGCCGTGGCAAGCCCGCCCTGACTGCCCAACAGGAGGGCCGGGATTCTAAGCAAAGCGCCGTCGGGATGCAACGAATTTGCGCCTGACTGGACTTCGTCCGTTAACGGTCGCTATGCTGCCCTCGACCCAATCTGCAGATTAAGCCTGACATTCATGCCCGCCCCTCAGGACAACCGATCACAGCCCGAACTCAGCGGTAACAGCTTCATCATCGTAGGCGCCCCGCGCACTGGCAGTACCCTGCTTGTACGCACGCTCAACAGCATCCCGGGAATTTGTTGCCACGGCGAACTGCTGAATGCAGGCAAGGTGGTTGGCTACGTTGACGACTTTGACACCATCAATGCCAGCGAAACGGAACGAAAAGCGCACAGGGAGCGCCTGACCCGATGGCGGGACAGTGATCCTGAGGGATTCCTGGATGCTGCCCTGAAGGCTGATTCCGTGGCCGGCCTGAAGCTGCTGTATGGCGCCATCCTGCACCCGCGCTGGCGGGAAACTGTCGACAGCCTGCTGGCTGGCAGCAGGCTCAAGATCATTCATCTGCGGCGTCGCAACCGGCTGCGGCGCTACCTGTCAGAACAGGTAATGAAGACGACGGGGGCGACCCATTCGGGCCTGGGCGGTGGCGCCAACAGGTTCAAGCGCAACAAGCTGCACATCGACGTGCAGGCATTCCAGCGGAGCGAGTCGACCATTGAACAACAGGCAAAAAAGGTAAGCGCATTGTGCAGCTCGCAGCCCACCCTTGAGGTCGACTACGAAAATCTGGCGCAAGACTTCGACAGTGAAATCCGTCGCGTCACGGAGTTTCTCGGGGTAGACATCGGTAGCGGGAGCATTCGCCCAGCCCTGGAGAAGATCGGTGCCAATGACTTGCGTGAGGCGATCAGCAACTACGCCGAGCTGGCGGCGAATCCGCTCACCCAGGCCTATCTCTAGATCACTGACAAACCGCAACAGACCGGGAAAAGATGGTGCCGGAGATAGGAGTCGAACCTACGACCTTCGCATTACGAATGCGCTGCTCTACCAACTGAGCTACACCGGCGGTCTTTCGGAAAGCGCGCCATTCTAATCCACGGAGCTCCGGATGCAAGCGCTTCAGTTAGCCCGAATTTCCGCCATCAACTGCAAGCCATCCAGCACCAGGTCGGGAACCAGTTCCCCATGCCCACCCAGTTGCTCGTGGAGCCAGGAGCCGCCCCCGCCGGTGAGAAACAGACTCACCCCCTCGCCTGCCACTTCCAACGCCTGGCGCACTGCTGCAGCCTGGGCCAGAGCAATACCGTGACGCACTGCCTCGGCGGTGGAGCGGCCAGGCTGCAGGCGATAGTCTGCCGCTTCCGAGAAGCGCACGCGATCGGTGTCCAGTAACAGCGCCCGCTCCATCAATCCGGGGCCGGGGATAATGTAGCCGCCCTCGTGCACGCCATCGGCGCCAACCAGATCAATGGTGAGGGCCGATCCCGCATCTACCACACACAGGCGCCCGGCATGGCTGGCACGCGCGCCCAGCATCGCCAGCCAGCGATCGACCCCCATGCGCTCCGGTTGGGCATAACTGTTATGCAGCCCCAGGGTCTCGGCCTCAGACACGGCAAACCAGGGCTCGATGCCCCAGCGCTCCCGGAGCATCGCCGCCAGCGCCTGATTGCTCTTTTCATCCGCCACACTGGAAATCCAGATTGCCTGTGGTGCCGGGGCACAGTCCAGCAGCGCCGATCGGCTCGCCGCATCGTCGGCCTGGTAACGACCGCGCTCAACCACTTCGCCAGCCACCAGCAGGCGCCACTTGGCGCTGCTGTTACCCACGTCAAATTGCAGGCAGCTCCAGGGGGCTGTCACGCTTGCGGCCTCAGCGAGAGTTCACCGCCAAACAGCGACTGGACCCCGACGGTGGTTTCCAGTTGCAGGGCGCCCCGCTCATCAACACCACGGGCGACCCCCGCCACCTGGCGATCGGCGCTGCGCACCACTACCGGGGTATCGGCGTAGGCGTCGCGCTGCATCCACGCTTCCCGCCAGGCGGCGAAACCTGTGCCTTCAAATTCAGCCAGCAGCGGCAACAGTTCATTCAGCAGGGCGCTCAGCAGGGCGTTGCGGCCCGGCGGACTATCTCCGCACAGCGTCGCGATATCCGTCCAGGCCTGGTCGATGGCGCTGGCGGCGATGTCCGGCATCCGCACATTCAGTCCCACGCCCACCACCACCTGGCAGGCCCCGGCGACGTCGCCTGCCATTTCCAGCAGGATGCCCCCGAGCTTGGCGCGGTTGGCGAGCAGGTCATTGGGCCATTTCAGCTGCACCGCAGGCACCCCCAGCTTTTCCAGAGCGCGGGCAGCGGCCACGCCCACGGCGAGACTCAAACCCTCCAGAGCGGCTGCGCCCTGGCTGAATTCCCAGGTAACGGAGAGGTAGATATTGCGCGCATACGGACTGACCCAGGCGCGACCTCGACGGCCTCGACCCGCGGTTTGCTGTTCCGCCGAGCAAACCAGGCCGCGGGCAGCGCCGGCCTCGATACGCCGCAGTGCCTCGGCATTGGTGGAATCCAGACTATCCTGCAGCCGCAATTCGCCCAGCAGCGATTGCGCGGGTACGGACAGGGCACTGCGAATTACCGCGTCGTCCAGCAGTTCCAGGCCACCCGGGATGCGATAACCCAGCCCGCGGACGGACTCAAGCTCCAGTCCCAGCTCTTCCAGCCGGTTCAACTGCTTCCACACCGCCGTCCGACTGACACCCAGCGCCTCGGCCAGGGCCTGTCCGGAGTGAAACTCGCCGTCGGCCAGCATGGGAAGGATCACGGTTTTGGGCATGAACTGGCACTCTCAAGGTCGTTGGGGCCGATGATAGCAAAAGCACAGGCAGTTCAACCTGCCAGACAGCACCCGTGGCCACACTTCGGTACCCGCCCTACACTGCCCGGACGGGCCAACAGCAATAATGACGGGGAAAATCCATGGCACTGAGTGACGAAACCCTGCGCGCCACAGCGCAGAAACTGATTAACGCCCACGCAGAGGCATCACGCAGCAATGAGTGGACGTTTTTTGTCGACGCACTCTACGCGCAGGACTGCATCTACACCTGCGAGTATGCCGGTGTAATGGAAGTCACCGCCCGCGGAATCGACGAAATCAAGGCCACCCACTACGGACGGGACATGCAGGTCGGCTGGGAGGGGTGGACCTTTCCCTATGAAGGAGTCTATGTCGGCAGCGACAACCGCCTGGTTACCCACTGGCTCAACCGCGGCCCGGGCCAACGCCCGGATGGCAGCCACTACCAGACCCCCGGCATCTCCTTTATCACCCTCAATGACGACGCCCGCATCGCCCGCCAGTTCGACATGTTCGACCTGGCCCACCAGATGCACCTGTGCGATGAACTGGAAGACGCCGGCCTGCTGTCGCCCCAGCTCAAAGAGAGCTGGGTGCTGCCGATGAAGTCACGCCTGGAAACCCAGCTGGCCCGGCACCGCTAGCCCGGGGGGGCGCGTCTGCTGGCAGCCATTGCCGCCCGCAATTAAGACGGTTGACTTATTAAGTCGACCGTCTTAGATTGCACCCCATGGAATCTCCTGCCGAATACCACACCACCACGCCGGAAGCTGTCGAGTTCAGTGCGTCGGCGCTGACGCTGCTGCACACGGCGGAGCAACTCATCGCCGAACAGGGCATCGACGGCGTCTCCAGTCGCGAGATCGCCCGCCGCGCCGGGCAGAAAAACCACTCGGCGGTGAACTATAACTTCGGCTCTTTTGAAGGCCTGGTGGAAGCGCTGATTCACTACCGGGTGGGCCCTGTAAACCGGCGCCGCGAACAGCAACTGGCGCGTTTGCAGGCTGAGGGCAACACGCCCGACCTGCGCGACCTGGTAGACCTGATGATTCGCCCGCTGGCGGAAGAGTTGTTACAACCCGCTGGCCATACCCACTACCTCAGCCTGCTGGCCCAACTGCTGCCGCGCCCTCCCTGGCGCGAACTGTTCATGCGCAATCGCGCCCGCTCCGGGGCGCTGCGTGAAGTCTCCGCTCTGGCGGAGGCCCAGTTGCAGCACCTCCCGCGCCACATCCGCCAGGAGCGCCTGCGCCTGCTGGGGGGCCATATCGTCCAGGTGGTGGCCGAGTGGGATACCCAGCGCCGTAGCGGCGAACGCGACAGTTCGCCCGCCGAGCTCACCTGGCGCCTCGACGATTTCATTCGCTATTCACTGGCCGGCCTGTGCGCGCCGGCTCCCGGGAGTCAATAACAATGGACATATTTCAAACGGTGGGGCTGGTAGTCTTCGGCAGTTTCCTGCTGCTGTTCGCCCTGGAACTGCTGACCGGCCGCCTGGGCCTGTCACCCCGCCCTGCGCGGGATTTCCTGTTCATGGTATTCGGCCTGTTCTCCAACCTGGTAGTGGCGGGCACCCTGATAGGCGCCTTTGCAGGCTGGCTGGTCATCCAGCTTTGGCCCAATCACGCGGGCAGCCTGGCCGGTGTCTCGTTCTGGATCGCGTTCCCGCTGATCTTCCTGATTGAGGAAGCCGCCCACTACTGGCTGCACCGGGCCTCCCACCAGTGGCGCTGGTTGTGGAAGATTCACCGCACCCACCACAGCGCCCAGCACCTGAATGTGAGCGTGGTCTACCGCTACAATTTCTTCTGGGTCTTCCTGCTGCCACAGACCTGGATGGGCGCCTTTGCCGTGTACTTTGGCCAGACCACCGCCTACTTCACCGCGGTGTTGATCACCTTCTTCGTCAATCTCGCCACCCACTCCAGCTTCCGCTGGGATCTGTGGTTGCGCGAGCGGACACCACAGCCCCTGCAGGGCCTGTGGTGGGTCATCGAGCGGGTCATTACCCTGCCGGATACTCACCACGCCCACCACGCCTACGGCCGCAGCGCCCATCCGAACGGCAACTACGCGGTGACTTTCTTCCTGTTTGACGTGATGTTTGGCACTGCAAAGATTCCCAATGCCCGCCAGCAGCACTACGGTCTGCCGATATCCCCGCGCCTGCACTGGGCCGAGGAGCTGCTGTGGCCAGTGGTGCGCAAACCGCTATTGCCGAAGCCGGCCTCCGCCAGTCCGTCAGACGCCGCCTGAACCGCGGCGGCCGGCCGCCGCCGGCTACAACCCCGGCGTCATCAAGTACCTTCCTGCTGTGGTACATTCGCGGAAACTGTGCGGAGGCACCATGCTCACCCGAACCCTGCTCCATATGCGTCAGCTTGCCGCCCTGCTGGTTGCCGCCAGCGGCGCCTGGCAGGTCGCCGGCCTCTGGTTCAACCCACTCAATGAAGCCCATCTCCTGATTGCGCTGATCGGCGCGGCCTACCTGCTGCTGAGCATCGGGCTGTTCGGCCAGTCCCGCTTCAGCCTGTTCCTGGCCATGGTGGTTCCCGCCCTTCACCTGTGGTTCCTGATGCGTCTTGGCGAGGGCCTGGCGAGTCTGCCGGCCGCAATCGACCTTGCCGTGATCCTGCTGTGTGCCCGTGTCTTCTGGGCCCTGCGCCACCAGCCCAGTGTGTAACCGCCCCGTCCATGACCTGCCGCGGTCTATCGGTATAATCCCGCCCTGCATTCACCCGCGGCCCCGATACCATGCTTGACCCTCTGATCATCCTCGTCGCCCTCGCCTGTGGCATGGCCAGCCGGGCCGTCGGCCTGCCGGCCCTGATTGGCTACCTGCTGGCCGGTTTCCTGTTGCACGAGTTGCAGGTGGGAGGCGGCGACATCCTGCACATCCTGTCGGAAGTCGGCATTACCCTGCTGCTGTTCACCATCGGCCTGAAGCTGCAACCAAAGGACCTGCTGCTGACCCGCATCTGGGGCACCACCCTGGCCCACATGGCCCTGATGCAGGTATTTTTCCTCGCCGTGTTCTACCTCGCCGGTCACTTGTTCCCGGCGCTGGAACTGAGCTTCAGCGCCAGTCTCGTCGGCGCCTTCGCCCTCACCTTTTCCAGCACGGTCTTTGTCATTCAGGTGATGCAGGAGCGCGGCGAAATGGCCTCCCGTCACGCCGGCCTGGCGGTGGGCATCCTGATCATCCAGGACCTCGCGGCGGTGGTCTTCCTCGGTTTATCCGCCGGCAAAGTGCCAGGGCCGGAAGCGCTGCTGCTGTTGCTGCTTTTTCCCCTGCGCGGCGTCATCCTGCGCCTGCTCACCCTCAGCGGCCACGGCGAACTGTTTACGCTGTTCGGCCTGACCCTGGCCCTCGGCGGCGCCGAGGTATTTGAACTGACCGGCATCAAGGGCGACCTCGGCGCACTGGTCATCGGGGCGGTGCTCGCCGGGCACCAGAAAGCCAAGGAACTGTCGCGCAACCTGCTGCAATTCAAGGATCTGTTCCTGGTCTGTTTCTTCCTCTCCATCGGGCTGGACGGCTGGCCGCAGCGGGAGATGATGCTGCTGGCGGTAGTGATTGGCCTGCTGGCAGTGGCCAAGCCGCCCCTGTATTTCCTGCTCATGACCCGCCTGCACACGCCGCCGCGCACCGCCTTGCTGGCCTCCATGTCGCTGGCTAACTACAGTGAATTCGGGCTGATTGTGGTGGCCGTGGCCGCCAGTGCCGGCTGGATGGAACCCCAGTGGTCAGGCGCCATTTCCCTGGCTATCGCCGTCAGTTTTCTGATCGCCTCTCCGCTGAACCGTTTTTCACACCAGCTCTATCGCCGCTGGTGCCAGCGCCTGCAAACCTTTGAAACCGAACAGGTGCGCGCCACCTGGCCCGACACCAAGGGCACCCGGGTGATCGTCCTCGGCATGGGCAACATCGGCACTGGCGCCTACGAGGCCATCGCCGAGCAGTACGGCCCGGAAGTCCTGGGGGTGGATGACAACGACCGCAAGCTGGCAGCCCACCGCGCCGCCAACCGCCGGGTAGTGGCCGCGGATGCCTCCGATCCGGACTTCTGGCACCGGGTGGATCTGGAGCGGGTAGAACTGGTGATGCTGGCGCTGACCAATCACGAGGAGAACAAACTGGTAGGGCGCCTGCTGGAGGACCTGGGCTACCGGGGCCGCATCGCCGCGGTGGTGCGCTTCGCCGAAGAGGCAGAGGAACTGGAAAACTGCGGCATATCCGCCTTCAACCTCTACGCCCAGGCCGGCTCCGGTTTTGCCGCGCATGCAGCCGCACATCTGGGCGCAGGCCGGCAGGACGCCAGCGGCTAGTTTCAGCCTCTGGCAGCGGGCCCACGGCCGCAATCGATACAAGCGGCCCCCTCCCGGCAAAGTCCGCTACAATCGCCCGCCCACGAATCAGGAAACTCCCATGGCCCTCAAGCCCACCATTTACAAGATTCAACTCGATCTTGCCGACAGCGATCGCAATATCTATGAAAGCGAGAGCCTGACGCTGGCTCGCCATCCTTCGGAAACCATTGAACGCCTGTGCGCGCGAATTCTGGCCTACGGACTGTTCAAGGCACCCGGCCTCGGGTTTACCAAGGGGCTGTCGACCAATGACGAGCCGGATTTGTGGCAGCACAGTGACAGCGGTGAGATCGAGCACTGGATCGAGCTGGGCCAGCCGGAGCCAGCGCGCCTGCGCAAAGCCTGCGGCGTCGCCCGCAAAGTCAGCGTGGTGAGTTACGGCAAAAGCAGCGACACCTGGTGGAAACTGAATTGCGAGGACATGACTGGCCTGCCGCGTCTCAACGTCTTGCAACTGCCCTGGCAGCAGGTGCAGGTGGCGGCTGAACTGATTGAACGAAATTGCAGGCTGTCACTGGCTATCGCCGGCGGGGTGCTCTACCTGGACACCGGCAACCGGCAGGTAACGCTGGAGCCAGTGGTTTTGCAGTCGGAATGAGGATGCTCGCGCGCCCCCAGCCAGAGCAGGAACAGGCTGTTAAGCAGTACATAGCTCAGCCCACCCACTAGAGGCAGGGTCGCCTCTGTCGAGGCCCAGGCAAACCCCAGCACAGCGACGACGGCCAGCAGGCGTATCGAGTCCCAGGCCAGTCCCGGGCGGCCGTCCAGCCAGCGCGCTGTTGTCACGGTGGTCGCCAGCATCACCGCCCACAGGCAGACGCCGAGGTAATAGCCCGGTTCGCCCGCCTGCATGGCGTTCAACAACAGCACCACCGCAATCAGTTGAAAGAAGGCGTACCAGCCGAGCGCGCGACTGAGTGGCGGATCGTATTTCCGGAACCGGGAGAGATCGCTCTTGACCCGGGGATAGCGCGCCTCTACATCTTCCGGCCGCCAGCCAGTGCGCGCCACCCACACCCGGACCTTGTCGCGCCAGCGCGCGGCGCGCCAGCTGTCGCGGGCCATGTCCACGTAGATATGGGTCAGGGCCTTCACCGGGCTGAAACTGCCCAGGGGGCCGCGGATGCCGTAGATCGGCGGGTCGTCCTCCAGCTCTTCCTGAAAGGTGCCGAACAGGCGATCCCAGAGAATAAACACACCGCCGTAATTGCGGTCCATGTAGCGGTCGTTCTGGGCGTGATGCACCCGGTGGTTGGAGGGAGTGACGAAGACCCACTCGTACCAACCCAGCTTTGGCACATGCTCGGTGTGCACCCAGAACTGGTAGATCAGGTTCAGCGAGCCGACCGTCACCACCACCTCGGCGGGAATGCCCAGCAGGTACATCGGGATATAGAACAGCCAGCTCAACAGGAAGCCGGTGCTGGTCTGGCGCAGGGCGGTGGAGAGGTTGTAATCCTCACTCTGGTGGTGAGCCACATGGGCCGCCCACAGGATGGTGCGTTCGTGACCGAGGCGGTGCAGCCAGTAGTAGCAGAAGTCGTAGAGCACAAAGGCCAGCACCCAGGTAAACCAATGGCCGGCATCCATCAGTGGCAGCGAGAAGTACTCGGTGATCAGGTAGTAAATATAGCCGCCCACCCCCAGCGTCACAAAACGCTGGGCCTGGCTCAGGGTGCCCAGGAACAGGCTGCTCACACTGTCGTTCAGGCGGTAGGTATTGCGCTGCTGGCGTATGCCGTAGCCCAGCTCCAGCAGCATGGCCAGGATAAAGAAGGGGACGGCATAGATGACGAGGTTCATAAGGGTTGGCGGCGTAGTTTTACCTGATCGCAGTATCGTGGCTGACGGGGCTGAAAGCAAAGTGAAAGACCCCGCGGTATCCGGCAACCACGCACCGCATACAGGGCCGATTCTGGCTAGTGACCGCGACACACCGGGGCTATAGTGCAGCCATGGAAACGCCAACCACCCCAGCATTGCAATACGCCAGCGGCCTGCCCGACCCGGAGACCTGCCGCCGCGCGCGTCTGTCGCGGGATCCGCGCTTCGACGGCGAGTTCTTCCTCGGCGTACGCTCAACCGGTATCTATTGTCGCCCGATCTGCCCCGCGAAATTGCCTGCGGAAAAAAACGTGCGCTACTTCCGCGAGGCCAGCCAGGCCGCGGCGGCGGGATTCAGGCCCTGCCTGCGCTGCCGGCCGGAAGCCGCGCCAGGCAGCCCCGCCTGGCAGGGCAGCAGCACTACCGTAAATCGCGCGCTGAGCCTGATCAATGCCGGCGCCCTGAACGAGGGCTCGCTGGAACAGTTGGCAAACCGGCTCGGTGTGGGCGAGCGCTACCTGCGCAAGCTGTTCCGACGCGAACTGGGCGTTTCGCCCCAGGCGGTCGCCCAGCACCGGCGGCTGCTGTTCGCCCGGCAGTTACTGGTGGAATCGTCCCTGTCCATGACCGACATCGCCTTTGCCGCCGGCTTCGGCAGCGTGCGGCGCTTCAACAGCGCCATCCAGGCCAGCTACGGCGTTGCGCCCACCGCCCTGCGGCGCCGGGCCGCTAGCGATGAAGAGGGAATCCAGCTGCAAATGCAATACCGGGAGCCCTATGACTGGGACGGCGTGATCGACTTCTTCGCCCGCCACGCCATCGAGGGTATCGAGACGGTCAGCGCCGGGCACTACGAACGCCGGGCCATACTGGACGGCGTTCCGCTGCGCTTTTCAGTGGCGCCAATGCCCGGTCGGGCAGCGCTGACACTGCGGGTACACAGCGACGGGGCCATTGCCCTGATGCCGCTGGTGGCGCGGGTGCGACGCATGTTTGATCTGGACGCCAACCCCGCCGCAGTCACCGAAGTACTCGCACGCGACGCGGCCCTGCGCCCGCTGCTGCAACGCTACCCCGGCATTCGTTCACCGGTGGTGTGGTCCCCGGCAGAGGCCACGGTGCGGGCCATCGTCGGACAGCAGGTCAGCATCGGCGCGGCCAGAACGGTTGGCGCCCGGCTGGCCACCGCCACTGACACCGGCGATTTTCCCAGCCCCGCGGGCATCGCCGCCCTGCCCAATGAGGCCTTCGCCATGCCGTCGCGCCGCCGGGACAGTTTGCGGGCGGCCTGCGCCATGCTCTGTGAGCGCAATGCCGGGGGCACCGCCACCGATTTGCTAGAGCGCCTGGAGGCCCTGCCTGGCATCGGCCCCTGGACCCTGGCCATGGTCGCCATGCGCGGCCTCGGTGACCCGGACTGCTTTCCGCCGAAAGACCTGGGCCTGATCCGCGCCTGGGAGGCGCTCGACCACGGCGGTGTGCCACTGAACACCGCCGCCAGCCGCTGGCGGCCCTTTGGTGCCTATGCGGCCAACCTTCTTTGGAGAAGCCTGTGAACACCCTGAAAATCAGCAGCCCGATTGGCGAGCTGCAGCTGGTTTCCGACGGCCAGGCACTGGTCGCCATTCACTTCCCCGGCGACCACCGGCAAGCCCACCCGGCCCACAACGACTCGGTACTGACAAGCGCTGCCACCCAGTTGGCTGAATATTTCGCGGGGCAACGCAGGGCGTTCGCCCTGCCCCTGGCGGGAAATGGCACGCCGTTCCAACAAGCTGTGTGGAAGGCCCTGCATGCCATCCCCCACGGTGAGCTGCGCAGCTATCGCGATATCGCCAGCGCCATTGGCCGGGAAACAGCGGTGCGTGCAGTGGGCGCCGCCAACGGCCGCAATCCGCTGCCCATCGTGGTGCCCTGCCACCGGGTGATTGGCAGCGACGGCTCGCTGACCGGCTATGCCGGAGGGTTGACGATCAAGCGCCAGTTGCTGGCGCTGGAAGGTATCGCCGGGTTCGCCTGAGCGGGCGCACGCTCAGAATTCGTATTCGAGCAGGGTTCGCAGGGTGTAGTCCGGGGTAGCGCTGTCCAGACCGACGATCACCGCCGCCTCCCAGTGCAGGCTGCGACCGGGGCCAAGGCGAAAATTACCGAGGCCGGCAGGTCCCAGGCCGGCGGTGTCTTCACCTTTGTAGAACTCTACCGCCGGTTCAAATTCCGGGCGGTAACGGTAGCGCCCCTGCAGGGCCAGCCCCGTCTCCCACTCATCGCGGATATCATCACCCCACTCGTAGGCCGCCTCCAGGTTGGCCGCCACACTAAAGCGCCCCAGTTCGCGCTCCAGTAGCAGCGACACGGCGCTCTCCCAGCTGTCTTCACCGCGCTCTTTTTCAAGCTCGAACAACAGGCCGTAATCCAGCGCATATTCACCCTGTTCGGTGATCTGCCAAAGGGTCTCCAGCTCGTAGGCCTCAATGGCGAATCCACTTTCTTCACTGTCCGAGCCAAGGAGATAGGCCTCCAGCATCACGTTGGGCGCTACCGCGCGACCCACGCTGAAGCGGTGCAACTGACTGCGGCCCTCCCCCGTGGCCGGGTTGTCATCGGCGACTATCGCCCGCCATTCCAACTCCCAGACCAGCGGGTCCACGTAGGGATGGTAGACCTTGTCCACGGCAAGCCCATCGGCCAGCGCCGGCAGGCTGAGGACAAGCAGCACCGCAGCCGCTCCGGTTGATGTGACCTTCATAATCCTTTCTCCCCCGAAACCCACGGGCGCGCCGCGTAAACACTCGCGATCGTGACCAGCGCGAGACTGCCCAGGTAAAGACCGAGTTCCACCGCGTTGGGCGTGGCTTCATAGCCCAGCACAGCGTTCAGCAGCTCTCCGGTGATAGAGTCCTCGCTGAGCAGCCAGTTGCTGTCCCACACCGGGCTCGGGCTGACAATCCATCCGGCCTGGTCCAGCAACATCGCAGCCTGCATCACCATGCCAGCCGCCAGCAGGCACAGGCTTGCCAGACAGAATACGAAGGCCCGCCGGCCCGGCCGGGACACCAGCGCCCAATAACACAGCGTACCGGCACTCACGCCGATACCCGCCCCGAGGGCACTGCCAAGCAGCACACTCTGGCGATACTGGTCGATACCCGCAAAGCCCTGCACATAGAGCAAAATCTCAGATCCTTCCCGGGTCGCCGCCAGGGCAACCGCCAGCGCCATCAGGTAGCCGGTAGAATGCGAGTAGCGCCGGCCATCCTCGCGCTCACGGACATCCACGATCACGGCGCACACCAGCAGAAATACGCCAAACTGCAGTGCAGCATTCGTCACCTCCTGCCCGGTGCCATCCAGCATGTCGGTCACAGCACCCAGCACCGCAGCCAGAGTAAATACCCCCAGCAGCGATACCACCACGGCCGGCCACAGCCAGGCAAAGCCGAGGCGGGTAATGCGGGCCAGCGCCAGCAGCGCAGTGACCAGAATGGCGGCCTCGAGCACTTCGCGCAGCACCAGAATGACGGAATTGATCAGCATCACCGCTACTCCGCAATCACCCGCCCCTGGGCGGTCAGGGGGTTGAATTCACCGAAGAAGGGATAGGTGCCGGGAGTCAGCGGCCCGATAAAAATCACCGCCTTGCGCCCGCCCAGGATGACCTTCTCGCGATTGAGCTCGTAGCTTTCGAATTCCTCCGGCGTTGGGTCCTCGTTGCGCACTACCAGCTTGACCCGGGTGTTGGCCGGGACAGTCAGCTCCGAAGGCTCAAACAGGTGATCGCGTATCACCAGCTCAAACTCCGGTGCCGCCGAGACCGTTCCCGCCACAGGAACAAGCAAGCAGAAAACAATGCTACGCCAGCTCACGTGGACCGTCCGTATGCGGAAAGCGCACGACGACGACCAGGCCGCTGCCCGTAGCTGGCGCTTCCAGGGCCACTTCAGCACCGTGCAGCTGGGCAATCTGCCAGACAATCGCCAGGCCCAGGCCGGCGCCGCCGGCGCCGCTGCCGCCATCCACCCGGTAGAAACGCCGGAAAACCTGCTCACGCTCGGCGGCGGGAATCCCCGGGCCATTGTCGGCAACCACCAGACAGGCCTGCCCGTCCCGCCGCCCGGTGCTCACCTCCACCTCGCTGCCGCGACCGGCGTATTTCCGGGCGTTGTCCAGCAGGTTGCGCAACAGGGTATCCAGCATGCCCTCGTCCCCTGCCACCACGCAGGAACCTCCACCCAGCGACAATGACAGGCCGGCTTCGGTAAACACCGGCCACAGTGACGCGGACACTCGCTCAGCCAGTGAGTGCAAATCCACACTGTCGAACTGGCCGCGCATCAACTCCGGCTGGGTACGGGAGAGGTCCAGTACCTGCTCCACCAGATGCTGCATACGGCTGACATCAGCGCGTGTATGCGCCAGCGAGGGATGGTTCGCCGGCAAGTCCTGCGACAGGTTGTGAAGATGGATTTTCAGGCCACTGATGGGTGTGCGCAGTTCGTGGGCGGCATGGGAAGCAAAGTCGCGCTCCCGCTGCAGCGCCGACGAAAGACGCGCCAGCAGGGCGTTGGTGGAGTGCACCAGCTGCTGTAATTCCGCGGGCGGTGCGGGGAACACCAGCGGCTCCAGGTCGTCGCTGGCCTTGCGGTTGATCTGCTGCGACAGGGCACGCAGTGGCGCCAGGCCCCAGCCCACGAGAAACCAGATCAGGATGGCGGCCACAGGAAGCCAGGTGAGCAGCGGCAGAATCGATGCCAGTACGACCCGCTCGGCCAGGGTGTAACGCAGATCGGCGCGCTCGGCCACTTGATACCAGGTATCGTCCGCCCCGGCGACAGTGAGCGTGCGCCAGCGAAAACCGTCAAAGTTCGCGTAGTCATAACCCGGCGCGAAGCGCGCCATGGCTTGCTCGCCGCTGATACCTGCCCGATGCAGCAAGCGACCATCGCGCCATACCTGAAATGCCAGGCCATCGCTGGACGGCTGTTCTGCTTGCAATACATCATCCGCTTCACTGTAGCGCAGGATTTCCACCGCGTAGCGCAGCTGGGTATCCAGCAATTCTTCGGCTTTGTCCATGCTGGCGCGATAACCCAGCAGCGCCGCCAGGAATGACACCAGCGTAAACGCGGCGATCAACATGGCAACCAGCGCAATGCGAATGGACGTCATACCGCCGCGATGGTATAGCCAATGCCGCGCACAGTGCGGATAAAGTCATCCGGCAATTTGCGGCGCAGATGGTGCACGTGGACCTCCAGCGCGTTACTGGCGACTTCCTCGCCCCAGCTGTAGAGGTGATTTTCAAGGACAGAGCGGGTCAGGACCTTTCCGGCACTTTCCATCAGGGCTTTGAGCAACATGTACTCCCTGCGCGGCAGGTTCAGTGTCTCACCATCCACCGTAACAGTGTGGGCGGCGGCATCCAGCACCACCGGGCCAATGCTGACCTGGCTACTGGCAGCCGTCGACAAGCGCCGCGCGAACACCCGCAGTCGCGCCGCCAGTTCCTGCATATCAAAGGGTTTGGCAAGATAGTCGTCAGCGCCCCGATCCAGCCCGGCCACTTTGTCTTCCGCCTCGCCGCGAGCCGTCAGCAACAGGACCGGCGTCTGGTCCTTGCGCCCGCGCAATTCCGACAGTACCTGCAGCCCGTCCATGTCCGGCAACCCCAGGTCCAGTACCACCATGTCGTGCGCCTCGGCGCGAATGGCGGCCAGGGCCTCGCGACCACAGGCCACATGATTGACCACAAAGCCCTCCCGGCCCAGGGCCGCCTGCAGGCCACTGGCCAGTGAAAGGTCATCTTCCACCAGCAGGATGCGCATCAGGCAGCGGGCTCCCGCGCCGCATCGACAACGGCGTCCGCACGCCGGGCGTAACGGGTTATGACCGGCAAGGTACTGGCCAGCGATTTGTCCACCAGTCGCGGCAGCAGGGCGTTAATGCGCACAAACAGGCGTTCCGGCCAACCGCTATCGCGGCGCCGCTCGTCGCTCTCGACAAACCGGACCAGATCCTCGGCCACCACTTCCGGCGGGTCCATGGCATTTCCCAGTTCCGCGTTCATGGCCTCCACCCGCTCTGAGTTCATGGCGGTACGAATGGCCCGGGGCGCGAAATAGCGCACCGAGACAGGCGTATCCGCCAGTTCCCGCGCCAGCGCTTCGGTCAAACCGCGCAGCGCGAACTTGCTGGCACAATACGCCGAGAACCCCGGATAGCCAATAGCGCCGAAGGTCGAGCCCACATTCACAATTACCGAATTGTGTTCACGTAATACCGGCAGAAGACCGCGAATCAATGCCGCCGGTGCCTCGACATTCACAGCCAACATCTGCCGCAGCTCACCAGAACCCTGCTCGCTGAACAGCCCGAAGGTATTGACGCCAGCGCAGTTGATCAGACCGTCCACCGCTTCGCCGGCCACCGCGACCACCGCGCTCACCCCGGCGCTACTACCCAGATCGGCCACGACTACTCCGTGTTCACCACCCGGCAGGCCATCGCAAAGCGCCTGCAAGACTTCGTCATTCCGACCCACCAGCAACAGGCGCGCGCCCCGCTCCGCCAGGCGCTGAGCCACGGCGCGACCCAGGCCACCACAGGCGCCGGTCAACACCATGCGTTTCCCGTCAATTTTCATACGCCATCCTCAGGCCGCCAGCGCGGCCGCCTGTTCACTCTCTACACTGCGAAAGACATCGGCATAGAGTCGGTAGAACATGTTCGCCGCATGCAGGATGACCTGCTGATCTTGCGGCGATTCAATGCGATCCATGAGCCCGCGGAAAAAATCCACGTGGTCAATATCCAGCGCACCGTGGGAGCGCAGGTAGGTAAATGCGGCAGGCGGCAGGCCCGTGGAGACCATGATGCTGGACGCCGCGGCATCGGCCACCGCGATACTGGTGCCCTCCAGCACGTGAACCATGCCAAAGAATCCCAGCGGGTTACCGCGATCGATCAGGTGGTAGGCATAGGCGACCATCAGTTCAGTGGCCGCATTGGGGGCGCTGTGCTCCGCAAGGTCACGGTCATAGCCACAGGCGGCGATATCGTTCAGCACCCACTCCTGGTGCCCGGTTTCCTCGTCGATGTACTCGGCAATGGCCACCCGCAGCCACTCCTGGTCGGGGCGCAGACGGCTGCCGGTGGCCATCAGCAGGGGCACGGTGTGCCGCACGTGGTGGAAGGCCTGGCAGAGAAAGGCCGCGTAGCGCTCGCGGGTGAGCCGGCCCTCGAGGGCATCGCGCACCAGGGATGTGCCCTGCAGGGCCTCCCGGCCCGCGGTGGTGGTATCCAGCAAGTGTTGGTAAAAGCTCATAGCTGAGGTAACTCCTCGGGTTGATAGAGGGAATCGATAGCACCTTGAAAGCGAGCGGCAATCACCTGCCTGCGGGGTTTGCCATTCGGAGTCAGCAGGCCATCGCGGGCAGACAGGGGCGCGGACAACCGCTGCCAGGCACCGATTCGGGCGTAGTCAGGCAGGCGTTCATTGGCGGCGTCCACCAGCGCCTGAAGATTGGCATCGGACATCGCGGCATCGCGGGGGTAGAGCAGCGCGCAGCAACTGGCCCTTGCATCGCCAAGCACCACAGCCTGCAGCAGAGCACCGCTAGCGAGCAGTTCACTCTCCACCCACTCCGGGCTCACATTGCGGCCGTAGGCAGTAATCAGCAGGTGTTTGCGGCGTCCTGCAACTACCAGGAAGCCTTCCTCCAGCCTGCCCAGATCACCGCTGGCCACCCGCTCGGGATACCAGGACTCCGGATCCCCGAGATAGCCGAGAAAGGCATTGCCCTCGATCTGTAATTCACCGTCATTCACATGCACTACCAGATGCGGAAGTACCTGACCGCAGGTGCCGGGGCGGTCATTTCCGGGGCCATTCAGCGCTACTACCGAGGCGCACTCGGACAGGCCGTAACCCTCGTAAACCGGTAAACCCGCTGCGCGGGCACGGCTCACCAGAGCGGGCGCCACCCGGGCGCCGCCCACCGCCACGAAACGCAGGGAGTCCGGCGCAACCCAGCCCGCCGCCGTGGCGCCGACCAGCACCCGCAGCAACTCCGGCACCAGGATCAGGCTCTCGGGCCGCTCCCGGGCCAGCAAAGCCAGAAAGCGCTGCGCATCCAGGCCGCTGCTTCCCGCCAGACCGGTGTCGGCACTGCCCGGCACACAGACCTGCCCACCAGCCAGCAAAGGCAGGTACACCCCGGCGATGTTTTCCAGCAGTGTCGGCAGGGGCAGCAAAGCCAGGTGGCGCACCTTCGTGAGTGCAGTACGCTGCAGCAGTGAGCGCGCCACCACCAGGCACTGCTCTGTGGACAGACACACGCCCTTCGGCTGGCCGGTAGACCCGGAGGTGAAGGTAATCTTGGCGGTGCGCTCGGGCAGAGGTGTCGCGGCCACCGCCGGCCGGAACGCCATCGACAGCCCGTCGAGCAACGTGACACGGGATTCTGTGCAGAAAGCTGCTACCAAGACCGCTTCCGACGTCGATGCCACCGCATCCACGCCAGCGGCATCGAGCAGCCAGCGCACCTGGTCGGCAGTAAAAAAGGTGGGGACGGGCACCAGTACCACCCCCGCCAACTGCGCCGCCAGGTCGATGATGATCCAGCCCGGGCTGTTGTCAGCATGCAGAGCCAGGCGCTGCACTTCCTGCTCACGGAACAAGTTGGCCAACCCCTGTACTTCGCCTTGCAGCGCCGCTGCGGTGTAGGTAACCGTGGAGCCGGTCAGCACTATCGCTTCCGGATCGCGCTGCGCCCGCTCCCGCAGGGACGCCAGCAGGGCGTTCACGCCGCCTCCCGGGCCACTGCGGCAGCCAGGCTGTCGATCGCTCCGGCATAGTGTGCCATCAGCGCCACCATGCCTGGCTGGGTGCCCGCCTGGCGTACAATTCTGCGGATATCCGCCAGCATGACAACGGGCTCGGACGCGTAGTAGCTTCCCCAGCAACGCCCGCCATCAGGCAGGCATTCCGGCCGCGCAGCCTGAATCGGACGCGGCGAGAAACCGCAGCGGGCAATCGAACGGCGCACAGCCTTGTTGCCGGCAAATAGCAGAAAATCCACGTCCGCCGCGCGCAGGGCGCAAGCGACCAGCAAATAGAGGATGCCGCTGTGGCCGCCGCGGGAGACCGCCAGGTTACCGAGTTCCATCACCTGGGAGCGACGCACTGTCACCCCGTACAGGCTGCGGGTGAAATGCTCTACCGGTCGCTCAAGGTATTGCTCGCAGAACAGGCTCTGGCGGGCGGCGCTGCGAAGGCCCAGAGCGGCCTCGGGTTCAGCGCCCCCGTACAGGCCCGCCAGTAGCGGCATGAAACCACTCACCGCGGCGCCGTAAGCGGCGGCAAATACGCCGCCGATATAGTGTTCCAACTGATCCCGCCCCGCCCCGGCCCGATCGAAAACCCGGAGTTCCGGGAGTCCGTGGTTCGTCTCCAACACGGCGGGCGATGCGCCGGGGGCTGGCGCTGATAACGCTATGGATGTGTGCACTTTGCCTGCTCTCCCTGAAGCTACAGGGGCAGACTAGCGCTGAGTCCTTAGTGAAAACTTAAGGAAAAACCTGTCGCGGATTAATTCAGACTTGCCTCAATCGTCTTGATCCAGCGCGCCTCGTCGATAAAACCCCCACCCCAGCTTTCCCACTTCTGCCCCAGGCCCTGGGTGACAATCTCCTCAACGTCGGCGCCCTCTTCCAGGCGCTCACTGACGATGTCGATGGTGGACTCCAGCATGTCGGCATAGCGCTGCAGGTCCGCCTTTTTCGCCAGGCTGCCATGGCCCGGCACAATCACGGTATTGCCATCGATGCGCTCCAGCACCGCCTTCACGTTGGCCAGGTAGCCCTGCACGCTGCCGCCGGAACCGAGGTCCACGAAGGGGAAGTTGTCCTTGAAGAAATGGTCCCCCATGTGCACCACGTTCTGTTCCACAAAGTACACCACGGAATCGCCATCAGTATGGCCGCGGGGGTAGTGCTGCGCCTCAATGGTGCCGCCATTGAAACGCAGGGCGACGGCGTCGGCATAGGTCACCACCGGCAGGGCCGGCCTCGGGCTGGGCTCCACCACGCGGTCCATGGCCTTCATTTCCTGGCGGGTGGACATGCGCTGATACACATTGTCATGGGCCACGATGACCGCTCCGCGCTCGCCCCAGTAGGCGTTGCCACCGGTGTGGTCAAAGTGCCAGTGGGTGTTAAGTACAAAGCGCGGGGTGCCTTCGCCGGCCCCGGCCAGGCCGTCCAGTACCCCGGCATAGGCGGGGGCGTAGTTGGTGTAATCGTCGTCGATGATCAGCACCCCGTCGTCCCCCACCGAGGCAATCACGTTGCCGCCACGCCCCTGCAACAGGTGCAGCGGCGCGGGCAGGGTGCTAACGGAGACTTTCAGTTCCTCTTCCTGGGCCCCCAGGGGCAGGCTGGCGACCAGGGTAGTGGTGCACAGCAGCAGTAAAGTCAGTGAACGCATGGTTGTCCCCTTTTCTATCAGTGGGCGAAACCCGGCTCAAAGCCGCCGCAATCCTCTTGCAGAGGCCGTATGCTCAGGCGTTGAGGTCGGGGATCAGTTCGTCTTTCAGGCGCTCGATGGCGTCTTTCAGGCGCAATTTTTCTTTTTTAAGTCGCTGCAGGAGAATCTGGTTCTGGGAGGGATAGTTGTACATCGCATCAATGCGAAGGTCGAGCGCCCGGTGGCGAGCCATCAGGTCCTGTAGCCGCATGGCCGGGGTAATCAATTCGTTGGCTGCCTCCCCGCGGTCGTTACCTTCAGGGGGCTCTCTCATGTTCATTGCACCGCTCCACAACAAAGCCGCTCAGGACAGTCGCTCACTCTATACCCACTTCGATTGCGGTGACAAGCGAGCGCCCCTGCAGCCAGCACTATTCCGCCAATTCCGCCTGGTAGCGCCGCCACAGAGCGTGGCCGGGCGCGGCGATGGCCAGGAAGGGCGCACTCAGCAAGGTGTCGCGCAGGTTGTATCGCAGCGGGTCGCCGTCCAGCCCCAACACCGCGCCACCGGCGCCCTCCACCAGCGCCTGGCCAGCGGCGACGTCCCATTCACAGCAGGGCGAATAGCGGGGGTAGAAATCGCCCTCACCCTCCGCCAGGTGGCAGAACTTGAGCGCGCTGCCACTGTTATGGCGCTCCAGTGGCCCCCAGGCCTGCTCCAGCCAGGCCAGCGCGTTGCGCAAACGCTCGCCCCGGTGGCGGCGGCTGGCCAGTACCGAGAGCGGCCGGCCCTCGCGCAGGTGGCGGGTATGGATGGCCTCACCCTGCCAGTGCGCGCTGCCCGTCGGCGCATAGCGCCAGGCGCCGGTACCGGGGATGCCCACATAGGCCAGTCGCGCCAGGGGTTGGTAGAGCACCCCCAGCACCGGGCGGTGTTCATCGATCAGGGCTATATTGACGGTGAACTCGCCGGTACCGGCGACGAACTCCTTGGTTCCGTCCAACGGGTCCACCAGCCAGTAGCGGGGCCAGTCGCGGCGCAGTGACTTGGTCTGTGGCGACGACTCCTCCGACAGCACCGGCAGGCCGCCCGCCAGGGTCCTGAGCCCCTCGCGCAGGATAACGTGGGAGTCCAGGTCGGCCCGGGTCAGGGGCGAGTCATCGTGCTTGGACTCCACCTCCACATCCCCCGGCGCATGATAGTGGAGGCAGATGGCCTCGCCCGCCTGTTGGCTGAGCGTGAGTAATGGGGGAATCAGGGCGGACAGGTCGTTCACGGCAGGTTCCAGATGGCAATATCGCCACTATACCATCGCCGGCACACACACTGCGTTCAAGGGCAAAAATCGGCATAATACGCAGCCCTTTCCACCCACAGACGCGAGCGGAACCTCACCATGATCGACTGGGACAGCATCGACACCGTACTGCTGGATATGGACGGCACCCTGCTGGACCTGCACTTCGACAACTTCTTCTGGACCGAGCACATCCCCCGCGAGTACGCCCGCCGCAACAACCTGCCGGAGCAGGAAGCCAGCGACGCCCTGCTGGCGCGTATCAGCCAGAACCGCGGTACGCTGGAGTGGTACTGTGTGGACTACTGGAGCGAGCAGCTCGACCTGGACATTCCCGCCTTGAAGCGGGAATTGAAGCACATGGTGAAACTGCGCCCCCATGTGCCCGAATTCCTGGACACCCTGCGGGCCGGCGCGCAGGAAGTGGTACTGGTGACCAACGCCCACCGCAAGACCCTGGACATCAAGATGGAGCAGGTGGATATCACGCCCTGGTTCCACCGCATTGTGGTGTCGCACGAACTGGCTGCCGCCAAGGAAGACCAGGCCTTCTGGCACGCCCTGCAGGATCACCATCCCTTCGATCCGGCGCGCACGCTGCTGATAGACGATACCGAAACCGTGCTGGACGCGGCCCAGACCTACGGTATCGCCCACCTGCTGACCCTGCTGCAACCCGACAGCCAGCGGCAGAAACGCATTGATACCCGCTTCCCCGGCATTCACCACTTCGACGAAATCATGCCCGGCGCGGCCCGCACCTCATGAGCGAGGCTCCCACCAGAGTGCGCATCGACAAGTGGCTGTGGGCGGCGCGCTTTTTTAAAACCCGCAGCCTGGCCAAGGCCGCCATCGAGGGCGGCAAAGTCCAGCTGGATGGAAACCGCGTCAAGGTGTCGCGAGAAATCAACGTGGGCGACCGCCTGCAGATTCGCCAGGGCTGGGATGTCAGGGACGTGGTGGTGGAGGCGCTGTCAGACCAGCGGCGCGGCGCACCAGAGGCGCAGCAGCTTTACCGGGAAACCGAAGATTCCGTGGCCCGCCGCGAAGCAGAGGCCGCCGCCCGCAAGGCCGCCGGCGGCATGATCGACCGCCCGGCGCACCGGCCCACCAAAAAGCAGCGCCGCCAGATTCACCGGTTCCGGGACTCAATGGACGAGTAGGTAAGGCTCAAACCTCAGCAAACGCGATGGCGTTGCGGCCTGAATCCTTGGCTTCGTATAAGGCTCGATCGGCGACCTTGACCAGGTCCGCCGGCTCCAGGCTGGCCCCCGGGCGGATGCTGACCACGCCCTGGCTGACCGTTATGTACGGCGACACCAGGGATTGCCCGTGGTGGATGCACTCCGCCAGTACCAGTTCCTTCAGGCGCCCGGCGGTACGCAGCGCCGAGTGCTCCCCGGCGCCCGGCAGGATCAGCATGAACTCCTCGCCGCCGTAGCGGGCCACCACTTCCCCGGCGCGGGCCGTGGCCCGCTGCATCAGGTCCGCCAGGCGCTGCAACACCACGTCGCCCGCGGGGTGGCCGTAGGTATCGTTGTAGTTCTTGAAGTAATCCACATCCAGCATGATCACCGACAGCTCGCCACCACTGCGCCGGGCGCGGTTGATCTCTTCCCGCAGCACCTGGTTCACCACCCGGCGATTGCCGAGGCCGGTCAGCTCATCGACATTGGCCAGATCCGTCAATTGTGCGCGGGCGTCCAGCAACTGGCGGTTGCGCTCGCGCAGGGAGTGGGTCAGGTCTCCCAGCTCCCGCGACATCGTCTCGCGCTCCCAGTTCAGGGCAATCATGTTGCGAAAGGATAAATACACCCGGTTGCTCACCACCAGCAGTACCGCGCACACACCGAGGGTGAACAACCCGACCAGCAGATTGTTGCCCTGCTCCCAGTAGTGCGCCATGCACCACCAGGCAATGGGCCAGAGTGAGGTAAAAAGATGGACGATAAAGTATTCACGCAGCGCCAGAGTCACCCCCATGGACAGGGTGATGACCATGAAAATAAGCAGTAGAAATACCAGCTGGACCGGTTCCGGCACCAGGAAGGTGGCGGCAATATAGGTCGATGACCACACCGCACCAGTGATCGCCGCCCCCACCAGGAGCTGCCAGTAAGCGCGCCGCGGGCGCTCCAGATAGCGCCGCTCCACCAGCGCGTTGCTCATATACAGGGAGCGGGCCAGCAACATGACGAGTACCGCGCAGGCCCAAACCAGCAACCAGCTGACTTCCACGAACTGCCAGAACAGCACCATCGTCGCCAGCACGCCGAGCATGTTGGCGGTGACGGTGGCGATGCGGCCGCTGTGCATGAGCATCTCCAACTGTGCGGAGAACAGCTCTTCGGCGGGAATGCTGCGCTGATAGATCATGGCTGCATGCTACATCGCCCCCGCCCGGCGCCTTTAGCGGCAAACAACAAAGCTGAGAACCCGGTCACAGGGGAACCCTGCCGCCGATTGCCTGCCCCGCTGAATTCCGACACACTCCGAAAAAACTCAGGGGCCCGGAGTATGTACTCCTGGAAAACAATCCGCGCGTTCTGCGCGATGCTGCTGCTATTGCCGCTTATCCACCTGGCCATCCTGGTGACGCGCGAGAGCCTGGCTACCAGCAACGCCTCCCCGCTGGCATGGCAGAGTGAGGTGGATCGCTATATCCGCGAGGATGACCGCTCCTCACTGCCGGCCAAACCCATTGTGGTCATCGGCGGCCGCCGCGCCTCCCTGTGGCCCCACCTCGAAGCGACCGTGAGCCCCATGCCGGTGCTGGTGCGCTCAGTCGGCAACGCCACAGTGGACGACTTTATCCACTATCACGAGCGGCTGGTGAGCTTTTACCGCCCCGCCGCGGTGGTGCTGCTACCCGGCCCCAGCGAATTCCACCTTCGTGCCAGTCATAACGCCGAGCAGTTGAGCACCTCCATCCAGCGCCTGGTCACACTGGACACCCGTCTCAGCAGCCGCAGCCGCTTTTATGTATTCGCGCCCATCCGCAGCCCCCTGCAGACCGGGGACTGGCCCACCATCAACGCCGTTATCACGCAACTCTCCGACTGGGGCATGGACCACCCGTCCTTCGAGCTGATCGACCCCAACCCCCTGCTCGCCGGCGCCGACGGCAAACCGGACTCCACTTTCTTCCGCTCCGGGGGCGTGCACCTGAACCCGGCCGGCTACCTGCGGCTGGACCTGCTGCTGCGACAGGCACTGAGGGAGGACTTCCCGGCCAAATTCCCCTAGCGAAGGCCGTCATCAGGCAGTGAATATTGCCCGCCGCCGGTCATTCATTCGGCCCCAAAATGCGCTAGAATCGCCGAATGTTGCAGGACATCCCCATTATCCGCCCCACTACCCCCTTGCTGGACGCTGTCGACCAGGGCCGCCAACTGCGCGAGCTCAGCTCGGCCCAGCTCGAGGCCCTGGCGGAGGAACTGCGCGCCTTCCTGCTGTACACCGTCGGCCAGACCGGCGGCCATTTCGGCGCGGGCCTGGGCGTGGTGGAACTGACCATTGCCCTGCACCGCGTGTTCAACACGCCTGACGACCGCATCGTGTGGGACGTGGGCCACCAGACCTACCCCCACAAAATCCTCACCGGCCGCATGCAGCAGATGCACACCATGCGCCAGGCCGGCGGATTGGCGGGCTTTCCCAAGCGCAGTGAAAGCGAGTACGACACCTTTGGCGTGGGGCACTCCTCCACCAGCATCTCCGCTGCCATGGGCATGGCCCTGGCCGCGCGACAGCAGGGCATTGATCGCAAAGTCATCGCCGTGATCGGCGACGGCGCCATCACCGGCGGCATGGCCATCGAGGCCCTGGCCCACGGCGGCCACGAGCGCCCCGATATGCTGGTGATCCTCAACGACAACCAGATGTCCATCGGCTACAACACCGGCGGCCTGGCCACATACTTCGCCAAGATCTGGGCCAGCAAGACCTATATCGCCCTGCGCGAAGGCTCCAAGCGCGTGCTGGAGAAAATCCGCCCCGCCTGGGAACTGGCCAAGCGCACCGAAGAGCACATGAAGGGCATGGTGGCCCCCGGTACCCTGTTCGAGGAACTGGGCTGGCACTATATCGGCCCCCTCGACGGCCACGACCTGCCCGGCCTGATCCAGACCCTGGAAAACATGAAGGACCTGGAGGGCCCCCAGTTCCTGCACATCCGCACCATGAAGGGCAAGGGCTTCGCCCCGGCCGAGCGCGATCCGGTGGGCTACCACGCCATCAACAAGATCGAGGCCAAGCCAAAGGGTCCCCAGCCCGCACTGCCGGACGCCGGGACCACGCACTCGGCACCGAAGAAAATCAAATACCAGGACGTGTTCGGCCGCTGGCTGTGCGACATGGCGGCGAAAGAACCCCGCCTGGTAGGCATTACCCCCGCCATGTGCGAAGGCAGCGGCATGGTGGACTTCGCCAAACGCTTCCCCGACCGCTATTACGACGTAGCCATCGCCGAGCAGCACTCGGTCACCCTGGCCGCCGGCATGGCCTGTGACGGCCTGAAGCCGGTTGTGGCCATCTACTCTACCTTCCTGCAGCGCGGCTACGACCAGCTCATCCACGACGTGGCCCTGCAGAACCTTGACGTGACCTTCGCCATCGACCGCGCCGGCCTGGTCGGCCAGGACGGCCCCACCCACCACGGCGCCTTCGACCTCAGCTTTCTGCGCTGCATTCCCAACATGGTGATCGGCGCGCCCTCCGACGAGAACGAGTGCCGGCAGATGCTGACGGCGGCCTACCGGCACGAGGGGCCGAGCGCGGTGCGCTACCCGCGCGGCACCGGGCCGGGCGCGCTGGTGGCCGAGGAAATGGTCGGGATGGAGATTGGCAAGGCGGTGACGGTTCGCAAAGGCGAGCGCGTGGCCATTCTCAGTTTTGGCGCGCTGCTGCCGGAGGCGATCAAGGCCGGGCAAGAGTTGAATGCAACTGTAGTGGACATGCGCTGGGTCAAACCGCTGGACGAAGCCCTGCTGCAGCAACTGGCAGCGGATTGCGCCCTGATCATCACCCTGGAAGACAACGCCATCGCCGGCGGCGCCGGTTCGGCAGTGACGGAGTATCTGATGCAAGTTGATTTCCACGGGACCATCAGGACACTGGGGCTGAGTGACGAGTTTCACGAGCACGGCGGGCAGGAGCAGCAGCGGGCAGCCTCGGGCATGACCGCCGAGAGCATCGTGCGCATCGCCAACGCCTCTGGCGCCACCCAACTGTTTACCGTGGAAGACGCCGTCAAGAGCTCCCTGAAATAGCCCGCCCCGGTTTGATGGGTACGCTGCCAGGTTCTCTACCGCGTCCTCCCTGCGCAGGCGGGGATACGATCCACTGCCATCCAGACGTAGCCCAGTGGCATACCCAATGAAGCTACTGTTCGTCGCCACCTCCTACCCCACCGATGACACCGACTGGCGCGGCGTGTTCATTCGCCACCTGGCCCATGCATTGGCGGAGCGGGACGACATCTCGCTTTCCATGTGGACCCCGCCCGGTCCGCTGCCCGCCACAGCGCAGGCCGTTTCCACCCCTGCGGAATCCGCCTGGCTGAAAGGCCTGATGGACAAGGGCGGCATCGCCCACCTCATGCGCTCTGGCGGTTTGGCTGCACTGTCCTCACCGCTGCGCTTGCTGGCCTACCTGCGCAGCCTCTATCGCCGGGAGCAGCGCCCCGACATCTACCACCTGAACTGGCTGCAAACCGCCCTGCCCCTGCCCCGCTCCGGCGCGCCGGTACTGATGACGGTGCTGGGCACCGACCTCAAGCTACTTTCACTGCCGCTGGTAAAGACCGCATTGCGCCGCGTGATGCGCAGGCGGCCGGTGGCCATCTGCCCCAATGCGGAATGGATGGCAGAGCCATTGAGCAAAGCCTTTGGCGACCTGGCCATCATCCAGCCCGTGCCCTTCGGCATTGACCCCATCTGGTTCGCCATTGACCGGCAACCCGACCTGGAACGCCCCCAATGGCTCGCCGTCACCCGGCTGACCAAAAACAAGCTCGGCCATCTTCTGGAATGGTCCGAGCCACTGTTCCGCAACCAGCAGCGCGAACTGCACCTGATCGGCCCGATGCAGGAAACCATTACCCTGCCCGACTGGGTTCACTACCACGGCGCCGCGTCACCCGAGGTTCTGGCCCGGGACTGGTTCCCAAAGGCGGCAGGGCTCATCACCCTGAGCCAGCATGCCGAAGGGCGCCCCCAGGTAATGCTTGAGGCGATGGCTGCCACCCTGCCGATCATTGCCTCCGACCTGCCGGCGCACCGGAATCTGGTGGAACAAGGCATTACCGGCTCGCTCTGTTCAATGCCCGGTGACTATGCGGCAGCGCTGCAAGCCACGGAAAGCCCGGCGAGCAACCAGCAACTTGGCATCGCCGCCCGCGAGTGGGTGGCCAGCGAGATTGGCACTTGGGCGGACTGCGCCGGACGCTACGTCGCACTCTATCGAAAGCTGAGCGAGCCCCACCATGACTGACAGCGTACTGGTGATAGGCGCCGGTGGCTTCATAGGGCGGGCCCTGTGTACGCACCTCAGCCGGGGCGCACGACCCATTCAGGCGCTGGTGCGGCGCCAACCCGACGACCCGGTCCCCGGTGTTCACTACATCACCGGCGGGCTGGAATCAGCGCCGGAACTGGACAGCCTGTTGGGAGAATGCGCCTGTATCGTTTACGCCGCATCCTCCAGCACCCCCGGCAGCAGCGCCGGCAAGCCTGTTGACGAAGTCGACAGGCACCTTCGCCCCCTGGGAGTACTGCTGGAAAAGCTGCAAACGAATACCCACGCACACCTCATCTATCTTTCATCCGCCGGGGCCACCTACGGCAGCAGCAGCGAACGTCCTTTTACCGAAGCCGACCTGCTGCGCCCCGCCTCCTACCACGGCGCCACCAAGGTGGCGGCGGAAATGCTGATTACTGCCTGGGCGAACCAGTTCGGCGGTTCAGCGAGTATCTTTCGGCCATCCAACGTGTATGGCCCGGGCCAGCAGGCGCGCGCGGGCTTTGGCATTATTCCGGCGGCGCTGCTGGCACTGAAACACAGTGAGCCGCTGGAAATCTGGGGGGACGGCAGCGCCACACGGGATTACCTTTACATCGATGATCTGGTGACCCTGCTGGCAAAAGCCATTGATGACGGTGGCAGCCCTGGCACACACACCTACAACGCATCGAGCGGTGAAAACGTCAGCGTGAAGCAGCTACTGGAGAGAATTTCGACAACAGCGGGCCGGCCCATAGACCTGCAATTCACCCCCGCCAGGGCCGTCGATGCCAGTGAGGTGCGCTTCGACAGTGCAAAAGCCCGGCGCCAGTTTGACTGGCAGCCTCAATACGACCTTGCCACGGGCCTGAAGGCCACCTGGGAATGGATCAGCAAATCGGCCGGCTAGAACCGAGCGGGCGCCCGCAGGTGTCGGTGTGCATTGCGCACTACCGGGGCATAGACCTGCTTGCCGATTGCATCGATTCGGTACTCAACCAGACCGGCAATGTACGCGCGGAAATCATCGTGCACGACGATGCCTCGGACCCGGAATCCCTGCAATTTCTTGCCACCCGTTACCCCCAGGTAAAGGTCATCGCCAGCGACAGCAATGTGGGGTTTTGTATTGCCAATAATCGTATGGTTGAGGAGGCGAAGGGCCAGTTCCTACTGATTCTCAACAACGATGCAGCTCTACTTCCAGATGCCCTCGACACGCTGATGCAAGGCCAGAGGGACCACGGAGATAACGTTTTCACCTTGCCCCAGTTTGACTGGGCTTCAGGCGAGTTGGTGGACCGGGGCTGTTCGATCGACCCGTTCTACAACCCGATACCGAACCGGGACGAGCGTATTTCCGAAGTCGCAATGACTATCGGGGCCTGCCTTTGGATTAGTGGGTCACATTGGCGTGATATGGGCGGGTTCCCGGAGTGGATGGGCTCCATTGGAGAAGACCTCTATCTCTGCTGCCGTACCAGGCTAGCTGGCCTCAAGGTCATCGCTCTAGGTGGTAGCGGCTACCGCCATCGCCAGGGGCACAGCTTCGGCGGCAACAGGCCGGACCATAATGGACGGCTTGCGAGCACCATAGAACGCCGGTTTATGAGTGAGCGAAACAAACTGTCGGTGCTGCTCACCTGCACACCAACAATCCTTGTCTGGCCCAGTTTGCTCATCAGTATACTGACCCTTTTAATGGAGGGCCTCCTGCTCAGCACACTGAAACGCAGGCCCGAGGTATTCGCCGACATCTACTTCGCTGCGATAAGGGCACTCGGACAGAAATTCCGTTTCCTGCTGGCACACCGCCAACAAGTGCAATCTACCCGACGTACAAGTGCACTCGAGTACTTCAGTGCCTTTAGCTGGAAACCCCGAAAACTGGCCATGCTTCTAAAGTACGGGATCCCCTCAGTTTCGTCTGGGCCTGACCGGCGGGAGAACAAGCTGTAGCAAAACAGAAATCGTCAACCTGAAACAGCTCATGACATTTGAACTGCTACCTCTCTCAGCAGGCTTTTGAATGCTCTCGCTTGCTCTAATTTATCGAAGGATTTGTCTACCTCGTAATCCAAAGTGACATCGCCAAGGCTTGCAACCCATCGCTGCAGTACAGATGGAACTGGCTCATTGGGACCTACACAGATGAGGTGCATGTTCGAATGTGCCAGGATGATTCGGGAGGCCTCATTGCGAACGCACGTGAACTGCAAGATGCTACGTCGTACAGCGAGATAATCGAATACCTTCCCGGTTACCACACTGCGTCTGGTGCCAGTCAATAGAAGAAGTCCATCCATCTTCCGCATAAACGCGATGGCCATATGGCGGGAGCGAGGTTTCAGCAGTGAAAAATGCAAACCAGACTCGCACACCGCGACTTCTTCATCACGGGAAAGCTCGCCCATGAACAGTAAATGGACTTTTCCAGAGATGTCACGCGGCAGTTCGCTGAGGGCGCTCAGCAGTCGAGTGAGGCTGGGCTGGCTGGTCGGATCACTCAAACGAACCCTGCCAAAGTGCCCCAGAAGGATCGCGTTCGGTGTGACATACCGCCTGACAAACCGGTCAGCAGCCTGCGATACGGCCGCTGGCTCAGCGTCAAAGATTTCGCGATCATAACCGTTCGGTATAATCTGGACGCGCTTATGTGGAAACCGTGTGCGCAAATGCGCGGCAATCGGTTCACTGACTGTTATCAACGCATTCGCACTGCGGGAGGTCGACCATTCGAAGAGACGCTTGATCATCATATGCCCCCACCCTTGATGGCCAATCGGCTCGAAGCCCAGGCCATCCCTAAAATCCTGAATAAGCAAAGCCCCGCGCTGTCCGGCTGCACACCGAGCCGCAACAAGGCTGTCCAGGGGACAGAAAGTGCCGAGCACGATACAGCGCCGTCCTTGCGAAAGTTCCGAAGAAACAATATCCGCTGCGACCGAAGATGCATTGATAGCCCAATTCCATCTGGTAAAGCGCTGGATTAGCAATGGCAACTTTGAGTAGAGTGCGCATAGCAACAAAATCAAGAGATGTGGCAGTCCGGCTGATCGTGTGTACACATTTCCAACGACTGGAATGTTTTGGTATGTCCCATTTGACTCGCCACCAGGCACTTGTCGGCTGACGACAAATGTTCTCAAATCCCGAGTGTCCAAATACTTGAGAAGCTCCCTAAATCTCTGCGATGCAACGTTATTAGTATTATGATGTGCCGCCACCACCACCAAAGTTAATGAAAGCTGTTTACCCATTGGAAAAGCTCACCGATTAAGTAATTCTGAAAGACTTGGCTCAGGCTCGGAAGCTCCACCAAAATAATAGATTTTGCCTCAGCACTTATCTTCCCCACGGCATTGCCGTTATTCCAATAAAAAAATGTGGCCACATTTCAATAGTAAAATTGATTCTTGGTGTTTCGCTACCATGGGATTGACAATACCATCCTAACGCAAAATATACGCCAACAATGACTGGGACTCCTCCTCAAGGCACAGGATTCTCGCAGCTTGGTGACAATTGCTTTTAGCATTTCTAACATCTGTCAACGAGAGTGCATTTAGCCGATCCACCATTGCATCAATCGAGAAATTATTAGCAACAAAACCCAATTTTTGCTCTTCCACGATCTTCTTCATATCGGGCGAGGGCCCGATAGCGACAGCCAACCTAGCCTGAATAAACTCAAAAAATTTGTTTGGTAGGTTGTAGGTGACGTTAAACCCAGAAGGCTCCAAGTAGTAAAACCCGAGATCGTATTCATTCAACATTGAAACTATGTGCTGAAATGGCACAGGCTTGAGAAACCGAATCCTATCGCAACTCGCAGCTCGCGCTTTCAACGCATCGATATTCCTTTCTGGCCCAACGAGGTAGAAATCCAGACAGAAACGCTCATCCAGCCGCTCGACAACTTCTATCATCTTTTCCAAGCCGCGATTTGAGTTTGCAATGCCATGGTGCACCATACGCAGTCGCGCCCCATCACCAGTGCTTGGCTCGATATTTACGTAGGGAGAAACACTTCTGAATAATTGCATTTCCACGCCAAACTCTTGTCGATATGCATTGGCAAGACCCGGTGACACCGTGAGTAACTTATCGCACTGCGGCAAATACCTCCGGCACATCCAAGTTCGCTGCGGAGCCTCAAACCAACGAAAGGACCATTTTTCCTCATTTTGTTTCGGGTAGTATTCCCGAGCATCGAAAATTATTTTTGCACCTCGCTTCAGCCTTAATGCAAGAGGCAATAGCTGCAAATCCTGAACGACAATCATGTCCCAAGACTGGTTAGCGAGCCCTGCATCTATACGGGTAAGGCCATAGCGCAAGTCATTCAAATGCTGCAGAGCAAGACTGCCAAGGCCGAGCCTACAAAATGCCTGCTCGGCTATAGAATTCAGTATGCGTAGGAAGCGTGCTCCCCGCCCCTTGCCGGGGGGTATAAGTTTATACCCGTGTCTCACTGGAAGCCGTCGTACACCCTGATAACTCAAAGTGTCTACTACAAAACCCGCTCGCTGCAGCAAACATACAAATCTGTTGGGACGACCACTACTTGCCGGATCTGCAAGACACATTACCAACGCAGAACGATCAGACAACGTCGCCGCTCCTTTCATGCAAGGCAAACCCTACTTTTTGAACTCTCCAGACCAAACCAGCGAATACTAGTTGCATGAGCATGCTAGCCTTTTCGCAATCAGAGATGCCGCATTTCCGTCACCAAACGGCCTTGCCGTGAGGTTCCCTGGCCGCGACTTGGCTTCTTCAATAGCCTTGGTAATTGGTTCTACGCTTTTTGGCTCAACGACAGTGTTCCATCCGAGCTCGACGAGCTCCCGCCATTCCGTTTCGGCTCTTAATGTTATGCAAGGGACGCGATAAAAAAATGCTTCTTTTTGTACCCCGCCAGAATCGGTCACAATAACAGCCGCATTTTTCTCCAACATGACCATGTCGAGATAACCTACAGGTTCAATACACATCACATTATCTGGTAGTGAAAGCTGGAACTCCTGGATTCTGGATTTGGTTCGGGGATGCAAAGGAAGCACGATCTTTTCGCTGCTCGATGATAAGGCCTCTAAGATGCATTTCAGGCGCGATAGATCATCAGTATTTTCCTGCCGATGAATAGTCGCCAGAATATAATGCGCAGGAAGGAGCTTCAAATGTTGCAATATCCGACTGGATTCTCCGGCTTGGCTGCCATATTTAAGGGCAACGTCGTACATAACATCACCTACCCGCAGTACACTTTCCCCAGAAATGCCCTCTCTTTGCAGGTTTTCTACGGCAGCCAGGGTTGGAGAAAACAATAAAGCACTCGCATGATCGGTAAGTACTCTGTTGATTTCCTCCGGCATGCTTCTGTTATAGCTGCGCAGGCCAGCCTCCACATGCGCGACCGGTATATGTAGCTTTACCGCGGCTATCGTTCCTGCGAGCGTACTATCTGTGTCACCGTAAACCAATACCCAATCAGGCATGATGTCCAGAAGAGCCGACTCTATCCCTTCTATCATTCTGCCCGTATTCTGCCCGTGAGATCCGCCACCTATCGCAAGATGACGCCATGGCTTCCGAAGCCCAAGTTCAGAGAAGAAAATATTTGACATATTTTTATCAAAATGCTGCCCTGTGTGGACAATATATTCCTCAACACCCGCATGCATAAACTGCTCAGTTACCACTGATGCCTTAACAAACTGAGGTCGCGCACCAATAACAGTACACACCTTCATAAATTCTTTAACACTCCTTGCATCCTAAACATACCCATACAATTTAATTGTTTTAACTCCAAAGAGTTTGCACGAAGAGTGGCAAATGTAAGATTGACTTTACTCACGCTGCAGCCACGAATTTAATATGCTTTGGATTAAGTTCATAGCGCGCCCAGCTCACGGTGCTGTAGTATTTCCGAAGAACACCTACTATATTGGATTTCCGGCTAAAACTTTCTGAATCTACTTCCCAGAAATGAGACGGTGAAATCGGCTTCCGGTTAGGAAGCTCCAAGTGAAAATTGAAAGGCAACATCCCCAATCTTGGAAAACGGAACATACCGCCAAATCCTAGAGTTCTTCGATATGCAGGAAGAGTCAAATAGAGATTCTTACTGAACGATCGCAACAGCTCAACACTTTCCTCAAATTGTTCAAACGGCATATGTTCGAGCACCTCACAGCAAACCACAAGGTCATACTTTAGTTCACCCACATACCTCCCTAACTCGGAAAGAGGTGCGCATATATCTGGTGATAAATTGGGATTGATATCCGCCGTTGTTACCTTGCGCCCGGACTTCCTAAGAAAGCTGGATGTCAACCCACTTCCAACACCTATTTCCAGGATTTCTCTAGCTCCGGTTTGATAAATATCACTTATCTGATGAGCATAGGAGCAGAGCTGGGCCAGCTCAAAATAGTTTTCATTAAAATAGCAATCAAGATTTAGCTGTCGCTCTCTGTCCTCACCTTTTTGATTCATTCCAACCCCTAGAAAACTCAAAGACCATCTTATTAACCCCAAAGCCACAAAGAAAAAGGCGCATAGAACTGTGCGTCAATGCATACTTGAAAAGCGCTTGAGAACTACCAGTAGCCGGGCGGATATAGAAAAGCATGCCAGCAATGCAAACAGCGCCATCGAAAAATCATCTGCACCTAAGTATTTTGCCATCAATAATGGACTGAGCAGGAAAAGGGTCCAAAGACATACAACCGATGCTTTCTCGAAATAATCCCCCAATCTCACTGCACTCAAGCGAAAGATAGCTACAAGATACATACCATAACCTAGCGCACTGGCAATTGAGTAAAGTGCAATCGCTGTGACTGCATCACCAATGATCGAACCAGCCAGCAAGCCAGCAAGACGAACAGTGAACAGAAATCCTTGTAGGACAGTGTTCAGACGCTGCCTATCTTCTACATATAAAACTGTGCTGACGGGAGAAACGTTAAAGCTGAAAAGTACAGATAATAGAAGCCATTGTGCCAACCGACCTGATTCTTCCCACTCATGCCCAAAAATTATGCCGAAAATATCTGGCGCGAGAATCGCCATGAGAATGACCGGTGGCAATGAAAAGTTGAGTAGGAAATCAGATCCGTGCAATACAAAGGCGGCAGAACGGCCCTCTCTTGAAGCTTCCGGCAACTGCGACAGGAACACCCTGCTTACAGCAGAACTTAGCATTGAAGATGGCACCGCCAGCACCCTGTACACCAGAGCATATAAGCCAGCAGCCGCTATGCCAAAATTCATGGACAGGATGAACGCAGGTAAATGCTGGCTCAATACGTTCAACATACTGGCAATCGTGGCATGAAAGGGAAAAGCGCTATACCTCACCGCGACTCGCTTTATATCAACGAAGGTGGGCCTCTCTTCATAGAGTCGAGCGATGAACTCTCTACCCAGAAACAGCAACCCAACAACTTGGTTAGCGAACTGTGCGGCCATTAGCGCGAGCGTACCAAGGGAATATCCAGCGAATTGAACAAAAATCGAAGCAAGAGTTTGCTTGATCTGCGAAGACGCGACTCTGCTATACAGCTTGTGCCTCACGGAGTAATTACTTACTACATTTAACAAACCTCCGAGGCATACACCAATTGGCACAAGCCAAACATACTCCTGCAGTGGCAGCGGCCAGTTCGAATGAAGGTCAAGAGCAAAACAAACCGCAATAACCAAGGTTGCCAGCATGCCGGTGACCCCGACCAGCAATGTACTCAAGAGAGCCAAGCTCAGTGCATCTGAGTTGCTTTCAGGCAGTGGTATTGCAAGTTCATATCTAAAACTGGCGATGAGTGCCGGCACTGCAATTATGCCCGCGAGGAGCGCAAAACTTCCAAGTTCGGCCGGAGAATAGATTCGAGTGAGAAGAGGCGAGACAAGAAATACAAGAAGGTGGGCGCCGATACTCCCTCCCATCAGGTAAGTTACCCCCCGAAGAAAGCTACTTTTCGGCAACAGCATGCGAAAAATGGATTGAACATCCATGTTTACGCCATTAGTAGCGCATCCACCACCGACCGCTGTTGCTGTTCAGAGATGTAGGCGCTCATCGGCAGGCTTAGCACTAATTCACATACTTCTTCAGCCACATTTAACTCCTTGAAGGCCAAGGTATCGCGAAAAACCGGTTGGCAATGTATTGGCGTCGGATAATGTACGGCTGAGGGAATACCTGCCCCCGATAGTGCGGCGCGCAGCTCATCTCTCTTAGTAGAAAATATCGTGTACTGGCCATATACCGAGGATCTACCGTCTTTTAGTCGCACCCGGCTGACTGCTGCATCGTCTAGCAAATGATTATATAACTCGGCTTTTTCCTGACGCAGCTGAATTTCCCTGTCAAATTCATCGAGTTTGGCAAGCACTATTGCGCACTGGAGAGTATCCATTCGCCCTCCAAGCCCAAGCCTCGAATGCAAATACCTTTCGCTTTGACCATGAATGCGAATTTCCCTGCAAGCTTCCGCTATAGAGTCATCGGAGGTAAAAACAGCTCCACCATCACCAAAACACCCGAGAGGTTTACTTGGAAAAAAGCTGGTGCAACCCACGGTAGACAAATTACAACTCTTTCTATCCTCATACATTGCTCCGAAGCTTTGCGCCGCATCCTCAATCACAGGTATGTTGCCGTGCCTTGCGGCAATTTCGTTTATCTCCCGCATGTCCGCTGGCTGTCCATACAGGCTGACAGGAATTATCGCCTTGGTTCTGTCAGTGATGGCGCATTCGATCTGGTGCGTGTCAATGTTGCAGGTATCCGCTTCGATATCTACAAACACCGGGGTAGCACCCGCCAGCACGATAACTTCTGCGGTGGCGACAAAGCTAAAACAGGTTGTAATGACCTCATCTCCAGCCCCAATGCCTAGCGCCATCAGGCTTATCAGCAGGGCATCTGTTCCACTGCTCACTGAAATACAATGCTTTGCCCCTGTAAAGTCAGCCAGGCGTGCTTCCAACTCAGCGACTTCCGGCCCCATGATGTACTGTCCATGCTCCAGAACGGAGTTGATGCGTGCCTGAATCTGCGGTCGTAGCGTCTCGTACTGTGCTTTTAGATCAACGAAAGGCATTTTCATGATGGATCAACCAGGGTTAAGGAGTCACCGTCGAGGCAATACACATCGCCAGTATGGGGGCAGCAATATTCTCCCTTGCCTTTCAATGGAATGGGAATCTTATCGCCATTGCGACTTATCCAGGCAGTCTGCCTGGCTGGAACACCCACAACCAGGGCGAAGTCCTGAACATCCGAGGTGACAACAGCTCCAGCGCCAATGAAGGCATAGCACCCCACCACAGTGCCACACACAATCGTACAGTTTGCCCCCAAGGTGGCACCGCGTTTTATCAGTGTCTCCCGATATTCATGCTTGCGCTCGACGTGCGCGCGGGGGTTGTGCACATTGGTAAAGACCGCGCTTGGCCCACAGAACACATAGTCTTCCAGAGTGACATTGTCATAAATGGAGACATTGTTCTGCACTTTGCAATGGTCCCCAATCACCGCTGTGCCGGCAACGAACACGTTCTGGCCTATAGTCACATGTCTACCGATCCGGGCACCGCTTGACACATGAACAAAATGCCAGATTCGAGAGTGCTCACCAACCTTTGCACCTTCGTCAATGACCGCAGTTTCGTGGAAGAAAGGTTTCATACCCGAGCCGCCACTCATAACTGCAGGAAGGGATGATAATCCCCGCTCGGGCTTGCGACCGAGGCATTCCTGATGTACGCGACGGTTTCGATGGCTACCCGGCTCTCGTCCAGACCGAACCCCCTCCCTGCCAGAATCTCCTCATAACTTCGGGTATGCAGGTCTGTGAAGCCAGTGGAAAGATCGAGTTCACTGCCGTCAACAGTGATTGATCGATAGGTACGCTGTCCTACTGCGCGCTTCCCCTCAGGAACATCATCGATATCCACCGACAGGAACCACCTGACACGGGCATTCTCGTACTCTAGATAGCCCGCGGCTTTCCCCGGCGTGTTCAGGTGCACAATATTTTGTCGCACATCACCAAACACATAGTGCAACATGTCATAAAAGTGCACCCCTATGTTTGTGGCAATACCCCCGGACTTCTTCTCCTCTCCTTTCCAGCTACGGAAGTACCAATTGCCTCTGGCCGTGATATAGGTCAGGTCAACATCAAATTTATGGTCTCCCTTTGTCGCCGCTACCATCTCTTTCAGTTCGATGACCGCTGGATGCAACCTGAGCTGCAGGATCGTGCTGACCCGCCTGCCGGAATCCCGCTCGATATCTTGGAGCCCATCGATATTCCAGGGGTTTAATACAAGAGGCTTTTCACAAATGGCATCGGCATGCGAACGAAGAGCAAATCGCACATGTGCATCATGTAGGTAGTTTGGTGAGGCAATCGCCACACAATCGACCTGCTTGCTATTGTTCGAGCGCCTCAATTTGTCCAGATGTCGATCGAAACGTTCGAACTCAGTGAAAAATTCAGCATTGGGAAAGTAACTATCGATAACCCCGACAGAATCACTCTTGTCCAACGCAGCAACCAGACGGTTCCCGGTGTCCTTGATCGCCTTCATATGACGCGGGGCGACATAGCCGGCGGCCCCGATGAGGGCAAAGTTCTTCATGTTTTTTCCCTTAGACCTTTCCCGATTGGCCACTTGTATAGCATCTGCATAGCGTCGCTCGAATTATGCCTGCCCCTTGTCCTCCAGAGCCAGGTGACGATCTGGTTTAAAATCCAACTCGTAGCGTCAATAGCACTGTGAAGAATGCAACGATCACCCACTGCACCAGCGATTACTTCATCCACGTCAAACCAGGTTGTCCCGCTGCATACTAGCACCGCGCCTACTTCCAATCTTTGAAAATCTGCCCGTACGGTCAATCTTTCGACAATGGTTGGTATAATCCTGCCACAACTCAGGAGCCCCCCTATGGCGACCAAAAAGAATACTCCTACCTTTGCCCAAAAACTGACCTCGCTCGAACAAATAGTCGCGACTCTGGAAGATACCAGTACCTCGCTGGAGACCTCCATAGCGGAATTTGAACAGGGAGTTAATCTCGTACGCTCCGCACAGGAGGAACTGTCCAAGACAGAGCAGAAGGTGCAGGAGTTGCTGGCATCCAGCGGTAAGGAAAACGGCAAGGCGACCGAATAAGTGGAAATCACCTTTAGCCAATTTATGGCGCAGAGGCGTGCCAACTGCATCAATGTATTGTCTGACCTATCGAAACAGAGTACAGACCTGCCACCATCCCTTGCAGCCCCCCTGGAATACGCCCTCGCCTCCGGCGGCAAGCTCATTCGCCCGATCCTGTGCTACAGCGCGGCGCGCGCCATTGGCGGTGACGAACCCGCCGACTCGGCAGCCCCTGCCCTCGAACTCATCCACACCTACTCCCTCATCCACGACGACCTGCCGGCCATGGATGACGACGACCTGCGCCGGGGCAGGCCGACCCTGCACAAGGCCTTCGACGAGGCCACGGCCATTCTGGTGGGCGATGGCCTGCAGGCGCGGGCCTTTGAGCTGCTCGCGGACGCTCCGGACCTGACGGCGGAACAGAAGGTGCGGATGATCAAGGTGCTGGCCGAGGCATCGGGCTTCAATGGCATGGTGGGCGGCCAGTATGTGGACATCCAGTCCACCGGCAAGGCGCTGACGCTGGACGAGCTGAAGGCCATGCACGCCATGAAGACCGGGGCGCTGATTCGCGCCTCGGTGGCGCTGGGGGGGATTGCGGCCGGGGCAACAGACGCCCAACTGGCTGCGCTGGACACCTATGCCGAACGGATCGGGCTGGCGTTTCAGGTGGTGGATGATGTGCTGGATGTGGAGGGCGACACGGCCACACTGGGCAAGACCCAGGGCAAGGACGAGGCGGCGGACAAGGCGACCTATGTGAAGCTGCTGGGGCTGGAGGGAGCCAAGGCAGAGGCGCAGCGGTTGCTGGATGAGGCGCTGGCGGCGCTGGCGGAGTTTGGCGAGTCGGCGGATATGTTGCGGGAGTTGGGGCGGTTTATTGTGGAGCGGGATCGTTAGTTTTTGATTTGCTGGCATGCTGGACACCATGCCGCCCACGAGCATGATTCGAGCCATGGACACACAATTTAGTCAACTGCCTGTGGAAGAACGCATCCGCCTGGTCGAGGACCTGTGGGACAGTTTTGCGAAGGAACAGTCGGAAGTTCCCCTCACTTCCGAGCAGGCAGCAGAGTTGGACCGGAGAATTGCTGCTTTCGAGCAGGATCAGCGCAATTAATCGTTAAACAAATGCCCCAGCTTGGCGCCCTTGGTTTTCAGGTACTTCTCGTTGTGGGGGTTGTGGTCGGTGTGCACGGGGATGCGCTCCACCACGTTGACGCCGGCAGCTTCCAGGGCGGCGACCTTGCGGGGGTTGTTGGTCATCAGGCGCACCTGCTGGATGTTGAGGTGCTCCAGCATGGGGCCGAGGATGGAGTAATCCCGCATGTCGGCGCCGAAGCCGAGCTGCTCATTGGCTTCCACGGTGTCGGCGCCGGCGTCCTGCAGTTTGTAGGCCCGGATTTTGTTCAGCAGGCCGATGCCGCGCCCTTCCTGGCGCAGGTAGAACAGGGCGCCGCGGCCGGCTTCGGAGATGGCCTTCAAACCCGCTTCCAGCTGGTTGCCGCAATCGCAGCGCAGGCTGAACAGGGCGTCGCCGGTCAGGCACTCGGAGTGAACCCGGGCCAGCACCGGCTCGCCATCGGACACATCGCCCATGGTCAGCACCACGTGCTCCTTGTTGTCCGAGGCATCTTCAAATCCGTGCATATCAAACACGCCCCAGTCAGTGGGCAGGCGGGCGGATTCTACGTAGCGTGTGGGCACTAGCGGGCCTAGAGGGTCTGAAAAAGGGCCGACATTCTACCACTTTGACGCGCGGGCGCGAGGGCCGGTAGTTTGGCCGCTGTCGCGCACAGCCCTCGCTTGCGACACACTCCCTGAGGAGTATCATCTCTACCCCTCAATCAGTCCCTAAATGATAACCACGGATAGTAAAACCATGTCTGAATCCCGCGTATACCCGGTCCCCGCCAGCTTCAGCGACGCCCATATCAACGCAGCCCGCTACCGCGAGATGTACCGGCAGTCGATTGACGACCCGGCCGGGTTCTGGGGCGAACAGGCCGAGCAGTTCCTGAGCTGGGACAAGCCCTGGGACAGCGTGGTCAATGCCGACCTCACCATCGGCAAGGCGGAATGGTTCGCCGGGGCCAAACTGAACGTGAGCGTCAACTGTATCGACCGCCACCTGCCCGCTCGCGCCGGCCAGACCGCCTTCATCTGGGAGGGCGACAACCCCGCCGACAGCAAGCACATTACCTACGCCGAGCTGCACGAAGCCGTGTGCCGGCTCGCCAATGTGCTGCGTGAGCGCGGGGTCAAGAAAGGCGACCGGGTGTGCATCTACATGCCCATGATCCCCGAGGCGGCCTACGCCATGCTGGCCTGCGCCCGCATCGGCGCCATCCACTCGGTGGTGTTCGGCGGTTTCTCGCCGGAAGCCCTGAAGGACCGCATTCTGGATTCCGACTGCCAGACCCTCATCACCGCCGACGAGGGCCTGCGCGGCGGCAAGAAAGTAGCGCTGAAAGCCAATGCCGATGCCGCCCTCGCAGCCTGCCCCAATGTGCACAGCTGCATTGTGGTGCAGCGTACCGGCGGCGACGTAGCCTGGAGCGAAGGGCGCGACCTCTGGTACCACGAGGCCACCGCCGCGGCCGCCGGCGACTGCGAGCCCGAGAGCATGGACGCGGAGGACCCCCTGTTCATCCTCTACACCTCCGGCTCCACCGGCAAACCCAAGGGCGTGCTGCACAGCACCGCCGGCTACCTGCTGCAGGCGGCCATGACCTTCAAGTACACCTTCGACTACCGCGAGGGCGAGGTCTACTGGTGCACCGCCGATGTCGGCTGGGTCACCGGCCACACCTACATCGTGTACGGCCCCCTGGCCAATGGCGCCATCTCGCTGATGTTCGAGGGCGTGCCCACCTACCCCGATGCCGGCCGCTGCTGGGAGGTGATCGACAAGCACCAGGTGGCCACCTTCTACACGGCCCCCACCGCCATCCGCGCCCTGCACGCGGTGGGCGACGAGCCGGTCAAACGCTCCTCCCGCGCCAGCCTGCGCCTGCTGGGCAGTGTCGGCGAACCGATTAACCCGGAGGCCTGGGAGTGGTATTACCGGGTAGTGGGCGATTCCCGCTGCCCGATTGTGGACACCTGGTGGCAGACCGAGACCGGCGCCCAGATGATCACCCCCCTGCCCGGCGCCACCGACCTCAAGCCCGGCTCCGCCTCTTTCCCCATGTTCGGGGTGGACCTGGCGCTGCTGAACGAGGACGGCTCGGAGATCGAGGGCGCCGGGGCCGGCTACCTGGTGGTGAAATCCTCCTGGCCGGCCCAGATCCGCACCGTGTACGGTGATCACCAGCGCCTGATCGACACCTACTTCAGCACCTACCCCGGTTACTACTTCACCGGTGACGGCGCTACCCGCGACGAGGACGGCTACTACTGGATCACCGGCCGGGTGGACGATGTATTGAACGTGTCCGGCCACCGCATGGGCACCGCCGAGGTGGAGAGCGCCCTGGTGCTGCACGACAAGGTGGCGGAAGCCGCGGTGGTGGGCTTCCCCCACGACATCAAGGGGCAGGGCATTTACTGCTACGTCACGCTGATGGACGGTGAGGAACCCTCAGACGCGTTGAAGCAGGAACTGGTAAAGCTCTGCGTGCAGGAGATTGGCCCCATCGCCAAGCCCGATGTGATCCAGTGGGCGCCGGGACTGCCGAAAACCCGCTCCGGCAAGATCATGCGTCGCATCCTGCGCAAGATCGCCGAGAACGAGCTGGGCAGCCTGGGGGATACCTCGACCCTGGCGGACCCGAGTGTGGTGGACAGCCTGATCGAGAACCGCGCCGGCTAGCCTGCAACCGGGGGTCGGGGCGAGCTGATCGCCCACTGGCGCCCCGGCCGACCCTGGCCTACCTTGGAAAGTAGCTACCAGGGAGGGCGCCACCATGTTCGTTATCACCAACCGGGTTCTGCACGAGGAGCGCGGCGGGCTGGATGTGTTCGGCCACGAGCCGAACCCCTGCGGCCCCAATGAGTTGCGGCTGGTGGAAGTCAGCGGCAAAACCCGCTTCACCACCGCCGTTCTCGCCGACCGCCTCTCCCGGGACGAAGTGGAATCGCTGGCCAGGCGGCACAACCTGCCCATCGACACCCACAGCCCCTGGTACGCCAGCCTGCGAGTGGCCTGCGCGGTTTACGACCAGGCGCGTCGCGAGGGTAAGCACATCCTGCTGCTGGTGCACGGCTACAACAATGACCTGCGCGATGTGTTTACCGCCGCAGTGGAACTGGAAGCGCTGTACAACGTGCTGGTAGTGCCCTTCTCCTGGCCCGCCAACGGCGGCGGCGCCGTCAGCGGCACGCTGGCCTACAAAAACGACAAGGACGACGCCCGCTCTTCCGCCACCGCACTGCACCGCGCCGTAGGCCTGCTGCACCGCTACCACGCCCTGCTCACCGCCGGCATCCAGAGCGACCTGATGGAACAGGCCCGGCGCAAGCACCCGGCCAACCCGGAGCAGGCCCAGGCCCTGTTCTCCCGGCTGCTGGAAAAGGAGTGCTGCACAACCCTGAACCTGCTGTGCCACAGCATGGGCAACTACCTGGTCAAATACGCATCGATGCCCGGCGACAGCAGCCTGCGCCAGCTGGTGTTCGACAATATCGCCCTGATCGCCGCGGATGCCAACAACCCGGGGCACGAGCTGTGGGTGCCGCGCCTGCAGTGCCGCAACCGGCTGTACGTGGTGATCAACGAGAACGACTACGCCCTGAAATGGTCGCGGCGCAAACCCGGCGGCGAACAGCGCGAGCGGCTGGGCCAGCACACCCGCAACCTGCTGGCACGCAATGCCAACTACGTGGATGTCACCGACAGTCGCGGCGTCGGTTCAGATCACAGCTATTTCCGCGGCAAGCCGGTGAGCGGTAATGCCGGTCTCAAGCGCCTGTTCCAGCGCATGTTCGAGGGCGGCAACGCGGAAACCAGCCTCACCTACCACGCCGACCGCAACCTGTACCGGCTGTAGCGCCGCTGCGGGAATCCCGGGCCGTCAGCCGGCCCGGGAGGATGGCCTGCTCCCTGCTCAGCAGCCGCGGGCGGCGCTCACGGCGCGCAACTGCGCGTTCAGGTCGGGCACTGCAGCGCCGGATACCCAGTCACTGGGCCGGCGTTCGCCATCGCTGAGCCGGTCTGCCCAGTCGAGCTTGCGGCACAGGGCTGCCCCGTGGTCGCGCTGCTCCAGTTGTTCCGCCACCTTGAGGCCGGCAACGAAGAGAACGAGACGGATGCGATCGACCAGCCTGGCGTTATCGATACCACCGGCATCAATAGCGCTGGCAAGGCTCTCCAGCACCCCCGCCACCGTGGGTACTACCGCGTTGAACTGCAGGCCGACCAGCAGCGGGTCGTGATCGGAGTTGCGCGTTGCCGTGCCGGCATCGAAATAGCTCGGCAGGCGCCCGAAGTCCAGGTTGTAATCCAGCGCATCGGCCTCGTCGGCATTGATATGCCAGATCTGCGCGCCGGTCATTGCCTGTGCCAGGGCATCGCTCAGCAGGACGTAATCCAGGGTGCCCAGCTGGCCGTCAAAGACATAGGAGTAATCCTGCGGCGACTCGACATTGACGTAGCCCTGCTGCAACAGGTACTGCAGCGGCGACTCCATGGCATAGGCATTGAAGTCACCCAGCAGGGCCACATGCTCGCTGGCAACGCCGGTGGGGGCCGTGTCCAGCCAGGCACTCAGGGCGCGCGCGGCCAGCTCGCGGCGCGCGTTCCAGAAGCCGGCGCCATCGGCCTGGTCGTAGTTGGGGCTGGCGCTGTCTTCCAGCCCGGAACTGCCCTTGGATTTGAAGTGGTTCACCGCCACAGTCAGCACCTCGCCGGATTCGATATGTTCGAAGCTTGCGGCCAGCGGCACCCGGTTGGTGGCCTCGCCCTCGAAGATCGGGTCAGCGGCAAAGTCGTGATCGGCAAAGGCTTCCAGCTGCGCCGCCGCGGTATCGGTCAGCAGCGCCGGGGCCGAGCCGGGTGCCAGGCGCAGTACAGACGGCTTGTAAACCAGCGCGGTCGCGATGGCGTCACTGCCGGCGAAGGCGGTGCCGGGGTAAACGTAGTCGTACACGGCCTCACCCAGGCCCTCGTTGAGGGCATTGACCAGCACCTCGACGGCGGTGGAACCGTCGTTGCTGCTGTCGAAGTGATTTTCGATTTCAACCAGGCCGAGCACATCGGCGTCCAGTGCGAGAATGGCGTTGACCGTTTTCGCCAACTGCCGCTCCAGCTCCTGCGCGGTGTTGGCGCCGCGCGGTTCCAGGCCCAGCGCGGTATTCTGGCTGCCGTCATCCAGTGTGGTGAAGAAGTTCAGGACATTGAGCGAGGCCAGCGAGAGGTTGCCACCGACACCTGGCGCCTGCAGCGGGCGCGGATTGACGCTGGTGAAGGTATTGCTGCCGTCCCGGTGACTGCGCAGGCGCCAGGTCGCTCCGGACGCTGAATTACCCGCCCACTTGTAATCAAGCACGCCGGTCGGCGACGCCACCATGTCGCCCATCCGCGGCGCTGTCAGTTCGCGGTAACCGGCCATGCCGTCCAGATTGTCGATGGCGGCATTCTGCACGTTGAGGCCATCGTCATAGACCACCTGCCGCGCACCCAGCGCCTGCAGGTGGGCGTCCAGTCCGGCCACATCGGGGCTCGACAGCTGGGTGAACTGGTAGGGTCGTTCGCCAGCCACCAGGCGGATCTCGTTGAAGCGGTCGAGCTGGTATTGCTCGGTGACGGTCAGGTCGCCGTTGATACGCACCAGCATACCCTCCCAGGCCTCCAGATCTGGCTGGTAGCTGCCATTCTGGGCGCGGCTGACGGCGGCCGCCGGCAGGCTGATATCCGCCACCGCGACCTGGTCGAGCTGGTCGGTCGCCAGCACTTCCACCGCCACGACAGTGTTCAGTTGCGTTTCACCGAAATACTGGCTCACGGTGCCGTACACACGCACCCGGTCACCCGGGTTCACATCCACGCCGAAGCCATCGTCGTACACGAACAGCCCCTCGGACGAGGCCGGGTCACCGTCTTCATCGGCGGCCTCTTCCTGCAGGAAAAAGCCCGAGAGGTTGCGCGCATCGTCGGCGTCGCCGTCCTGGAAGTCACCGGTCACGATCGCTTCCACAATGACCTGGCGGTCTATCAGCGGGCTGACATCAGTTTCGCCAAACTGATTGCTGCCCTGGGTGGCCGGGGTGCCCTGTATCGCCGAAATCAGCTGCAGTTCGTGGGGCAGCGGCTCGCCGCTACCACCATCGCCGGTGCTACCTGACAGGGGCACCGGCGTGGCCGCGGTGAGATTGTCCGCTGCGTTGTCGAGCGCATCGATACCGCTGAACAGCCAGTCGCCGAGATCAAAGCTGGCGGAGGGGCCGGTGCGGCTGATGCGTGCCGCCCAGCCGTCGACATGGTCCCAGGGCTGCCCGGACCCATCCACATTGATGTCGCCGAACAGGTCAATCACCTGACCGTTGTGGAACAGCTCGATGGCGTCGTCGCCGTTGATCGACATCGCGCTCGAAGTGTAGTCCGGCGCAAAACCGAAGAAAGCGGTGAACCCGGTCTCTTCCGAGGCCACGTAGAGGTAATCGCCCGCTGCGGCGCTCACCGCGGGAAAGGTGAACTCCTCGCCGTCGCTGCCACCGCCGTTGTTGGCCGAACCCAGGCCATAGACACTCAGGTCGGCGATGTCTTCGGTAACAAAGATCTCCACCCCCTTGGGTACACCGCCACTGAGGGGGCCATCGAAAACGGCGGTAATCATCATTCCGGCCTCGGCGCCGCAGGCAGTCAGGCCCAGCAGGGATCCGGCAAACATCAATGGTTTCATAAGCAGCAGGCATATCCATTCAGGTTGAGCGCGCTCGCGCGCGCCGGGCGCAACGCCGCAGGGCGGCATTACCATTGGAATGCCAAGTGCAACAGATCTCGATGACAGGCCTGTGCCGGTTTTGTGTCGGTGGCGCGACGGTTTTTTTACAGAGCCGGTTCGCCAAAAAGTCATCTCAACGTCATACCCCGGTCACACAATCAACATATTCAGGTTCCAGACTCGCTGTGGCGTGCCCTGACTCCCGTAAGTGGATGACTTCCGGCATATGCCGGAACCGGGCAGAGAATTGCGAAACACTACAACACAACGAGGGAAGAGATGATGCACCGTCTGTCACGGGCCGTCACCACGGCCACGCTGGGAAGCCTGTTATTGATTGCGGGCTGCTCAGACAGCAGCGACCGCGATAACACACCGGCTGAACCCGAAGTACCGGAGGTCCCGGTCGAGCCTGAACCCAGCGGCCAAGCGATTGACCTGACCCTGCTGCACCTCAACGACCACCACTCCCACATTGCGGCGGAAAGCTTCGGCTTCGACGCCACCGGCCTCAACCTGGCCACCACCACCGAGGCCGGCGAGCCGGTACAGGAAGTGGACGTCAGCTACGGCGGCTTCCCCATGCTGGTGACCCTGTTCAACGAACTGGCCGCCAACGCAGAGCACGTCATCAAGCTGCACGCCGGTGATGCCGTTACTGGCACCCTCTACTACAGCCTGTTCAACGGCCGCGCCGACGCCGAGGTGATGAACCAGATCTGCTTTGACGCCTTTGCCCTGGGCAACCACGAGTTTGACGATGGCGATGCCGGGCTGGCCAATTTCCTGGACTTCCTCAACAGCGGCGCCTGCGAAACGCCGACCCTGGCCGCCAATGTGGTGCCGGGGCCGGACTCCGCCATCGCCGAGGGCTATATCGAGCCCTATACCATCGTCGAGCGCGGCGGTGAGCAAATCGGCATTATCGGCATCGATATCGCCGGCAAGACCAAAAACTCCTCACGGCCCGACGAGGGCACTGAGTTTCTCGACGAAACCGAGACCGCCCAGCAGTTCATCGACGAGCTGACGGATATGGGCGTGAACAAGATCGTGCTGCTGACCCACTACGGCTACCAGAACGACCTCGCCCTGGCGCAGAACCTGACCGGTGTGGACGTGATCGTGGGCGGTGACTCCCACTCCCTGCTGGGGGACGACACCTTCGCCAGCCTCGGCTTCAACCCGGTGGGTGAATACCCCACCCTCACCACCGATACCGATGGCAATACCGTGTGTGTGGTGCAGGCCTGGGAATACGCCCACCTGCTGGGCCAGTTGGAGGTCAGCTTCGACGCCGAAGGGGTGGTCACCAGCTGCAACGGCATGCCAGTGATGCCCGTCGCCGACAGCTTCAGCTTCGAGTTCAATGACGACGAGACCCGCACCCTCGGCGGCAACGACGCCCTGGCGGTGCGCAACGCCCTGGAAGCCGAGGACGAAATCGCCATCACCATGGAAGACGCCACCACGGTGCAACTGCTGGCGGGCTTCAATGAGGAGGTGGCGGTGCTGGAGCAGACCATCATCGGCAGCGTGGCCGAGGACATCTGCCTGGAGCGCTTCCCCAATGAGGGGCGCTCTTCCCTGTGCGACATCTCCGCCACCTACAACATGGGCAGTGATATCTCCAACATCGTGGCCAAGGCCTTCATGACGGTGACCCCCACCGCCGACATCGGTATCCAGAACGGCGGCGGCGTGCGGGTGGATGTGGCCGCCGGCGACTTCACAATCGCCGACGCCTTTACCCTGCTGCCCTTCTCCAACACGCTGGTGACCCTGGAGATGACCGGGCAGGAAGTGATCGACGTGCTGGAAGACGCCCTCGCCAACGCCCTGGATGACGGCGGCTCCACCGGCTCCTACCCCTATGCCTCCGGCCTGCGCTACGCGGTGGACGCCTCGCAGCCCTTCGGCTCAAGGGTCAGCAATGTCGAGGTGAACCCGCGGGTGGCGGGCGACTGGATGCCGATTGATGTCGCCGCGGTGTATACCGTGGTCACCAACGACTTCATCGCCTCCGGCCAGGACGGCTACGACACCTTCGGCCCCATCTTCGACGCCGGCAATTTCGAGGATACCTTCACCGAGTACGCCCAGGGCTTTATCGACTACGTGGAGCAGCTGACCGAGATGGGCCTGCCCCTGTCGAAACTGCCCGTCGAGGAGTACTCCACCCAGTCCTACATCGGCAGCGACGGTTGCGACCACAGCACCGCCAGCGACTGCCAGGGCTTCTGACGTCCCGCCCCCGCCGCCCCCAGGAGCGGCGGGTATTTCCCCAACTTCCTCACAATTCCAGGCTGTACCGGCAACCAGCGGTTGGCCGGCGGAGGCCCCGGGCGTTAAGCTAGGCCCTGCAACGGATATTTCGCCAGCCCCGACGGCGGCGAAGAGGAGACCCCGACACCGAAATGGTACAACTTCGCCCCATCGTGCTGGCCGCCGTGCTGGCACTGTTTTGGGTGGCGGGCCCCGGCCACGCCGCCGACGAAGCCAGGGCCACCGACTCTGCAACCGTACAGGCCCCGCCCCCGGACAACGAAGAAGGCGATAGCACAACGCCAGCCGGCAGCGAGGACAGCAACCAATCCATACCCCGCGCGGAAAACGTCGACCTGAACGAGCCGGTCACCCCCGAGGAGAGCAGTCCACCCCCGGCACTTGAGGAGATCGAGCCAACCGCCGCCCCCGTCATTGCGACCACCGAACTGAAGGCGCCTGTGGCAGCGGTTGCGCCGGCACCGCAGGAGCCGCCGCCAGAGGGCGAACCGGGCACACCGGCCGACCCCAATTCGGTAGCTGCTGCCGTGGGCGTAGAGGAAGCGGCGTCTCCTGCTCCTTTCATCCTGCTGGGTACCGAAGTGCCGCGGGGCACCTCGACCCGCCTGTCCTGGGCGCCCAGCCAGTCCTTCGAAGGTATCTACAGCGCCACCCCGGTGCTGGTGGTCAACGGCGCCGAACCGGGGCCGGTGCTGTGCCTGACCGCCGCCGTACACGGTGACGAACTGAACGGCGTGGAGACGGTGCGCCGGGTACTCTACAACCTCGATGCCGGCAAACTCAGCGGCACCGTGGTCGGGGTGCCCATCGTCAACCTGCAGGGTTTCCATCGCAGTTCCCGCTATCTCAGCGACCGCCGCGACCTGAACCGCTATTTCCCCGGCGACCCCGGGGGCAGCTCCGCCTCGCGCATCGCCTATTCCTTCTTTCACGAAATCATCCAGCACTGCAGCGCGGTGGTGGACCTGCACACCGGCTCCTTCTACCGCACCAACCTGCCCCAGCTGCGCGGCGACCTGACCAACCCCCAGGTAGTGAAAATTACCGAGAGCTTCGGCTCCACCGTGGTGCTGCACAGCGACGGCGCCGAGGGCACGCTGCGGCGGGCGGCGGTGGAGGCCGGTATTCCGGCCGTCACCCTGGAAGCCGGGGCGCCCATGGTGCTGAGCGAAGACGATGTCAGCCACAGCGTCAAAGGCATTCGCACCCTGCTCAATCACCTGGGCATGGTGAGCAAGTTCCGGCTGTGGGGCGACCCGGAGCCGGTCTATTACAACTCCACCTGGCAGCGGGCCCCCGAGGGCGGCGTGGTGTTCAGCAAGGTCAGCCTGGGCCAGGTGGTGCGCAAGGGCGACCTGCTGGGCACGGTGACCAACCCCATCACCAATGTGCGCACCGAGATCCGCTCCAGCTATGACGGCCGCATTCTCGGCATGGCCCTGAATCAGGTGGTACAGCCGGGCTTCGCCACCCACCACATTGGCATTCAGGCACCGGAGGAGCAGATCAGCCCCGCCGAGGATGTAGCGTTGGCCAGCGCGGCGCCGGACCCGAACCAGCCGCTGGCCGGGGACAGCGCGGTCGATGCAAACAATCCCGACGCCGCTGCGGATGCTGCTGTTGTCAGCGAAGATGTGGAACCACCGTCCGATGCCGCTGCGGCCGCTCCCGCGGTCGAAACCCAGGGCAACCCCGAGCCTGATCCCGCCAGCGATGCCGGCGATACGGCCGCCGTGCCCCTGGACAACGCCGAGGACGAGGACTACGAAGCCCAACCCAGGCCGCTGGACGAGGATGAGGACGACCGCTCCGAGTAGGTCAATTCAGGCCGGGCAATACCTGACTATTGCCCGGGGTTTTATAGTCGACTAAAATAGTCGGGTATGACACACCTCGAATCACAGCCCGCGCTTACAGGCGCGTTTTTTTCGTGCGCCTGACGACTCGCGGCCGCTATGCGGTAACGTCCATGCTGGACCTGGCGCTGCACCAGGGCGAGGGGCCCATTCCCCTGGCCGGCATCTCCGCGCGCCAGGACATCTCCCTGTCCTACCTGGAGCAGCTGTTTTCCCAGTTGCGTCGCGGCGGCCTGGTGCGCAGCGTGCGCGGCCCCGGTGGCGGCTATCACCTGGGCAAATCCGCCGGCGAGATCAGCGTGGCGGAGGTGATCGAGGCGGTCAACGAGAGCACTGACGCCACCCGCTGCCAGGGCAAGGGCGACTGCCAGAAGGGCAGCACCTGCCTCACCCACCACCTGTGGATGAACCTCAGTGACCAGATCCACGCATTTTTGCAGGGCATTTCCCTCAAGGACCTGGTGGAACGGCAGGAAATCAGGGTCATCGCCCTGGAACAGGAGGCGCGGGTGACGGCCTCCGACACCCACCAAGCGGACATCATCGCCGAATTGGGACAGGTCTAGTCCGCTCCCGCGGGCTGGCAGTACACAGACAGGTCAACCACTATGTCGCAGCAACAGATTGATCGCGCTATCTCGAAAGAGTATGCCGCGGGCTTCACGACCAATATTGAGTCGGACACCCTTCCGCCCGGCCTCAACGAGGACGTGATCCGCTTCATTTCCCAGCGCAAGGACGAGCCCGAATGGCTGCTCGAATGGCGCCTTGAGGCCTACCGCGACTGGCTGAAAATGACGGAGCCGAGCTGGGCCCATGTGAACTACCCGCCAGTAAAATTCAATGAGATCTCCTACTTCTCCTCTCCCAAGGGCCTGAAAGACCGCCCCAAGAGCCTGGATGAAGTCGATCCGGAGCTGATCGACACCTACAACAAGCTCGGCATTCCCCTGCACGAACAGGAGGCACTGGCGGGCGTGGCGGTGGACGCGGTGTTCGACTCAGTGTCAGTCACCACTACCTTCCGCGCCAAACTGGCCGAAGCCGGGGTGATCTTCTGCTCCATTTCCGAGGCAGTGAAGGAGTACCCGGAGCTGGTGCGCAAGTACCTGGGCAGCGTGGTGCCGCGCAAGGACAACTACTACGCCGCCCTGAACAGCGCGGTGTACAGCGACGGCTCCTTTGTCTACATCCCCAAGGGCGTGCGCTGCCCGATGGAGCTGTCCACCTACTTCCGCATCAACGAGCAGAACACCGGCCAGTTCGAGCGCACCCTGATCGTCGCCGACGAGGGCAGCCATGTGAGCTACCTGGAAGGTTGCACTGCACCCATGCGCGATGAGAACCAGCTGCACGCGGCAGTGGTGGAACTGGTGGCCCTGGACGGCGCCGAGATCAAGTACTCCACCGTGCAGAACTGGTATCCCGGCGACGCCGAGGGCAAGGGCGGCATCTACAACTTCGTGACCAAGCGCGGCGTGGCCCATCGCGACGCCAAGATCTCCTGGACCCAGGTGGAAACCGGCTCTGCCATCACCTGGAAGTACCCCAGCTGCATCCTGCGCGGCGACAACAGCGTGGGCGAATTCTACTCGGTGGCGCTGACCAACAACGCCCAGCAGGCGGATACCGGCACCAAGATGATCCACCTGGGCAAGAACACCCGCTCCACCATCATTTCCAAGGGCATTTCCGCCGGCAAAAGCTCCAATGCCTACCGCGGGCTGGTGCGCATGAGTCCGCGGGCCGAGGGAGCGCGCAACTACACCCAGTGCGACTCCCTGCTGATTGGTGACAAGTGCGCCGCCCACACCTTTCCCTACATCGAAAGCCGCAACCCCAGTGCGGTGGTGGAGCACGAGGCCACCACCTCCAAGGTCAGCGACGACCAGCTCTACCTGTGCCAGCAGCGCGGCCTGGATGCGGAGAAGGCCGTGTCGATGATCGTCAACGGCTTCTGCAAGGAAGTGTTCCGCGAGCTGCCCATGGAGTTCGCCATGGAGGCCGGCAAGCTGCTGGAAGTGAGCCTGGAAGGCTCCGTAGGATAATTGAGAGAGATGAACATGCTGAAAATCGACAACCTCCACGCCCGGGTGGACGACAAGGACATCCTCAAAGGTCTCAACCTGGCGATAAAGCCCGGCGAAGTGCACGCCATCATGGGCCCCAACGGCTCCGGCAAGAGCACCCTCGGCCACGTGCTGGCGGGGCGCCCCGGCTACCAGGTGACCGCCGGCAGCGCCACCCTGCTGGGGCAGGACATTCTCGACATGGATACCGAGGAGCGCGCCCACCTCGGCCTGTTCCTGGCCTACCAGTACCCGGTGGAAATTCCCGGCGTGTCCAACATGGAATTCCTCAAGGCCTCGGTCGACGCGGTGCGTGAAGCCCGCGGCCAGGAAGCCATCGACAGTGTCAGCTTCATGAAGCGGGCGCGGGAAATCAGCAGGGAAGTGGACCTCGACCCGGCCTTCCTCAAGCGCGGCGTCAACGAAGGGTTCTCCGGCGGCGAGAAAAAGCGCAACGAACTGATGCAGATGATGCTGCTGGAACCGAAGCTGTGCATCATGGACGAGACCGACTCGGGCCTCGACATCGACGCCCTGCAGGTGGTGGCCAAGGGCGTCAACGCCATGCGCAATGAAGAGCGCTCCTTTGTGCTGGTCACCCATTACCAGCGTCTGCTGAACTACATCGAACCGGATTACGTCCACGTACTGGCCGGCGGGCGCATTATCAAGTCCGGCGACAAGTCCCTGGCCCTGGAACTCGAGGCAAAAGGTTACGCCTGGCTGGAGGACGCCGCCTGATGAGCGACTTCATGCAACAGCCGCTGACGGCCGCCGCGGAGACCGCGCCGCCCTGGCTGGCCCAGGTGCTGGAGCGCGGCCGCGAGCAGTGGCGGGCGTCCTCCCTGCCCAATCGCAAGACCGAGGCCTGGAAGTACAACAACCTGCAGGCCCTGCAGCAGTCCTTTACCGCCGTGGACCGCCATGCGGCGCCCAGGCTCGGCAATATCAGCTACCCGGAACTGCCCGGCAGCACGCTGGTGTTTGCCGACGGCCTGTACCGGGAGGAGCTGTCGCATATCGACCTGCCCGCCGGTGCCCGCCTGCAGCGCTTCAGCGAGGCCGATGAAGCCACCGCCAGCCAGATTACCAACCTGCTCGGCACTGCCGTCAATCAGGCCCGGCACCGCTTCGCCGCCCTGAACGAGGCCACGCTCACCGACGGCGTATTCCTGCAGGTGGACGCCAATACCGTGCTGGAACAGCCCGTGCACCTGGTGTGGCTGACCAGCGGCCAGGGAGAGGCTGTGTCCGTCAACCAGCGCCTGCTGGTGCAACTCGGCGCCAACAGCCAAGCCAGCGTGGTGGAAACTTTCTGCAATGCCAACACGGGTGGCACCGCCTTCACCAACGGCATCAGCGAACTGCTGCTGGGTGACGGCGCGCGCCTGGATCACTACCGCCTGCACCTGGAACAGGGCGAGGCGGCCCACATCGGCGGCGTGCACGCGGCGCTGGCCGGCAACAGCACCTTGAACAGTTTCCACCTGGCCCTCGGCAGTCGCCTCAAACGTATCGACCTGGTGGCGGAACACCGGGGCCAGGGTGCCCACTGCGAACTCAACGGCATCTACCTGCCGCGGGGCGAAGAGCAGGTGGACTACCACACCTGCATCGAGCACGCGGTGCCCCACTGCACCAGCAGCGAGACCTTCCGCGGCATCATCGGCGACGAGGCAACCGCCATCTTCAACGGCCGTATCCACATCCACCCGGATGCCCAGAAAACCTGCGCCGAGCTGTCCAACAAGAACCTGCTCACCAGCAACCGCGCCGAGGTGAACACCAAGCCGGAACTGGAAATCTACGCCGACGACGTGCAGTGCGCCCACGGCGCCACCGTGGCGCAGATGGATCCGCTCACCCTGCACTACCTGCGCACCCGTGGCGTACCGAAGGACGAGGCCGAGGTGATGATCAGCTACGGCTTTATCAACGAACTGGTGGACGGCGTGCGCTGCGAGCCCTTGCGCGACTTCCTCAAGCCGCTACTGGCCCGGCGCTTCGCCCGCAACGAAAAGCTCACTCGCCATATCCTGGAAGAGAAGAGCCTGGACGGCAGCAATGCGTAGCGCCGAGTCTCTCAAATTGCCGGCCTTTGACGCCGAACGCCTGCGCGCCGACTTCCCCATCCTGCAGCAGGAAGTGAACGGGCACCCGCTGGTCTACCTGGACAATGCCGCCACCACCCAGAAGCCTGAAGTGGTGATCGAGGCCATCGCCAACTACTACCGCCGCGACAATGCCAACGTCCACCGCGGCGCCCACGCCCTGTCGGATCGCGCCACCGCGGCCTTCGAGCGGGCGCGGGACACCGTGGCCCGCTTTATCAACAGCCCCACCGCGCGGCAGGTAATCTGGGTGCGCGGCACCACCGAAGCCATCAATCTTGTCGCCCACAGCTGGGGCCGCAGTGAACTGGGCCCCGGCGACAAAGTGCTGGTGTCCTACCTGGAGCACCACTCGGACATCGTGCCCTGGCAACTGGTCTGCGCCGCCACCGGTGCGGAAGTGGTAGCCATTCCGATTCTCGAGTCCGGCGATATCGATATGGCGGCGCTGGACGAGTTGCTCGACGAGCGCGTGAAGCTGGTGGCGGTCAACCACGTGTCCAACGCCCTTGGCACTGTCAATCCGGTGAAAGACATTGCGGCCAAAGCCCACGCGGTGGGCGCAAAAATCCTGGTGGACGGCGCCCAGGCGGCCGCCCACGGCATGGTGGATGTGCAGGCGCTGGACTGTGACTTCTACGCCATCTCCGGGCACAAGCTCTACGGCCCCACCGGCATCGGCGCCCTGTGGGGGCGCGAAACCCTGCTGGAGGCCATGCCGCCCTTCCTCGGCGGCGGCGAAATGATCGAGACAGTGAGCTTCGCCGGCACCACCTTCAACACCCTGCCCTTTAAATTCGAGGCCGGCACCCCCAATATCGCCGATGCCATCGGCCTCGCCGCCGCCATCGACTACCTCGACGGCATCGACCTGTCCGCCGCCGCGGCCCACGAGCGGGCGCTGCTGGCGCAGTCACTGGAGCTGGCGAAACAGGTAGAGGGGCTGCGCCGGATTGGCGCGCCGAACGAAGCGGTGGGTATCTTCAGCTTCGTGCTGGACGGGGTTCACCCCTCGGATCTCGGCATGCTGCTGGACCAGCAGGGCATTGCCGTGCGCACCGGCCACCACTGCACCCAGCCGCTGATGGATTACTACCAGGTGCCCGGCACCGTGCGCGCCTCCTATGCCCTGTACAACACCGCGCAGGACGTGGAGCGCTTGTTTGAAGGCATTCACAAAGCCGTACGGCTTTTTCGCTAGGAGTTTGTCATGTCGGTAGAAAGTTTTGACGTCAGCCGCGACGCCATCTCCGTGTCAGAGGCGGCGGCCAGGCACCTCAAGCAACAGCTGGAAAAACACGGCGGCAACGGCGTGCGTATCAGCGTGAAAGAAAGCGGCTGCACCGGCTTCATGTACGTGATGGACGAGGTGGAGGCCAGCGAGGACGGCGACCTGGTGATGAACCTGGACAATGGCCTGCAACTCTACATCGACCGCGCCTCGCTGCCGGTGCTGAAAGGCACCGAGATCGCCTATGAGAAAGAGGGCATCAACCGCACCATCAAGTTCCACAATCCCAACGTCACTGCCGCCTGCGGCTGTGGCGAAAGCTTCAGCGTCAACTGAGACCCGATTCATGAGCGCCCAGGAACGCACCCTGCTCACCACCACCCGGGACTGCCCCGGTCGACTGGTGCCCGTGGGCACCCCGGTGACCATCCCCGCCCACACCTTCGTCACCCTGACCCAGTCGCTGGGCGGCAATTACACCGTCATCCACCACGGCAACATGGTGCGGGTGGACGGCACCGATGCCGATGCCCTGGGCCTGGAGCCCCTGAAGCTGGCCTATGACGCTCCCGCCGACGGCCAGATCAGCGAAGACCAGGTGTGGGACGCCCTGCATACCGTCTACGACCCGGAAGTGCCGGTGGACCTGGTCAATCTGGGCCTGATCTACAAGCTGGCCATCGACCAGGACAGCGGCACAGTGACCATCCACATGACCCTGACCGCGCCGGGCTGTGGCATGGGCCCGGTGCTGGTGGGCGACGTGGAATACCGGGTGGCCCAGGTACCCCATGTGCAAGACGTGCAGGTGGAACTGGTGTTCGACCCACCCTGGAGCCGGGAGATGATGTCCGAGGAAGCCCAGCTGGAAACGGGGATGTTCTGATGAGCGACAACCCCTTCGGCAACAGCATCACTGCGGAAGATATCGTCGACACCCTGTCCTTCTTCGACGACTGGGAAGAGCGCTACAAGTACATCATCGACCTCGGCAAGGAACTGCCGCCGATGAGCGAGGCCAAGCGCACCGACGAGCGCAAGATTCGCGGCTGCCAGAGCCAGGTGTGGATCGATACCCAGGTGGAAAACGGTCGCCTGCAGATGGATGTGGATTCCGACGCCTTCATTGTCAAGGGCCTGCTGGGCGTAGTGCTGGCCGCCTACAACAACAAAGCTCCCGCCGATGTGCTGGCCTTCGATATCGACAGCTACTTCAATGAGCTGGACCTGCTGAACCACCTCTCCCCGACCCGCGGCAACGGCCTGCGCGCCATGGTGGCGCGCATCCGCGAGATTGCGGCGGCCGCTGAAGCAGCCTGAGTTTTAGCGCCACTTCCCGCAACACCCAGCAATCTCCTTCTGCCAGCCTCCCGCTGCCCCCGTACGGGCAGTGGCGCCCCCCATTGACGCCTGCCCACCGGGGCGACTAGCATTAATGCGACCACATTAAATAAGAGCAGAATCATGCCCACCATGACCGCCGCGCGCATACATGCGCCACAGGATATCCGCCTCGACACGGTCGACATTCCCCGGATCGGCCCCCGGGATGTACTTGTGCGCGTGGTGCACTGCGGCATTTGCGGGTCCGACCTCAGCTATTCGAAGATCGGCGGTATCCCCGGCGCCCACCTGCCCTTCGCCTTTGGCCACGAGTTTTCCGGCACCATTGAAGCCCTCGGCGAGCAGGTCACACATCTGCAGGTGGGCGACCGGGTGGTAGTGAACCCGGAGGCCGGCGGCAACGGCATTGGCAGCGACGGGCTGCGCGGTGCCTTCGCCCCGCTGGTGCAGGTGCGCAATGTCACCCCGGACTCGGGTTCCGTCTTCAAATTGCCGGACCATCTGGACTTTGAAATTGGCGCCCTGGTGGAACCCCTGTCAGTGGGCATGCACGCCGCCAACCAGGGCAGGATCGGCGCCGGCGACAGGGTCGTGGTGATGGGGGCCGGCCCCGTGGGGCTGGCAGCGGCCATCGGCGCGCGCCACCTCGGCGCCGCATCAGTCTGCGTGGTGGACCGGTCCGAGCACCGACTGGGCGTTGCACGACAACTGGGATTGAATTCGCTGGCCGCCGACGGCAACCCGGCCGCACTGGCGGAAGGCCTCAAGGCCCTCCACGGTACGGTGCAAAACGACCCTCGCCTCGGCGAACAGCCGGCCACCGATGTCTACATCGAAGCCACCGGCGCCGGCCCGGTGTTCCAGCAGATTTGCGCCACTGCCCGCAAGGGTGGGCGCATCGTGGTAGTGGGCGTTCACTTCGCGCCGGTAGAGCTGGACATGGTCAACCTGTTGATGCGGGAACTGCAGATCACCGCCGCCATGGAGTACCCGGTGGAATTCCCCCAGGTCATCGACATGCTGTGCAACGGCAGCGTCGATGTGCGGCCGCTGGTGAGCCACCACTTCCCCCTGTCCGACTTCGACACCGCCTTCGCCCAGGCCCAGCGCCCCGACGAAGCGGTGAAAGTCCTGGTGGACTGCCAGGCCTGACCCCGCCAACCGAGGAATCTTCATGCGCGAACCCATCTACAAAACCCGCCCGGTAGCTCCCTCTGCCGCCACCTTCAACCAGCGCTGCCGGCGCATCAATGACTTCATCGTACTGGCCGAGGCCTGCTCCAACGTCTACCTGCTCGAAACGCCCGCCGGCAACATTCTTGTCAACAGCGGCATGGGCTTCGAAGCGCCGGTGATTGACCACAACCTCAAGCAGCACAGCCAGGGCGACATCAAGTACCTGGTCACCACCCAGGGGCATGTGGATCACCTCGGCGGGGTACAGTACTTCCGCGACCGCCACCCGGGCCTGGTTTACATCGCCCAGGCCGGCAACCCCGAGCACCAGGCCTACGACGCGCGCCTGCAGCCCTTTCGCGCCGCCCGCTCTGCCTTCAGGTTCCAGGCGGATTTCGCCGAGGTGTTCAAGGGCTATGCCGCCGCCGGCTACACCGATATCAACCTGCAGGACCACCCCACGCCGGACCAGACCTTTACCGAGCGGCAAACGCTGGAGCTGGGCGGACTGACCCTGGAACTGATCGCCGTGCCCGGCGCCGAGACCAATGATTCGCTGGTGATCTGGCTGCCCGAACAGCGCATTGTGCTCACCGGCAACCTGTTCGGCTGCCCCTTCGGCCACTTCCCCAACCTGTCCACCATCCGCGGCGATCGCTACCGGGACGCCCTGGTCTGCGCCGCAGCAGCAGAGGTGGTGCGCGACCTGCAGCCCGAGCTGCTGCTCTACGGCCACCACGACCCGGTGCAGGGAGAGGCGCTGATCCGCGCCGAACTGACGGCCTACCGCGACGCCATTCACCACGTACACGACGCAGTGGTGGCCGGCATGAATGCCGGCAAGCCCCTGCACCAGTTGCAGCAGGAGATCACGCTGCCCGCCGAATGCGAGGTCGGCGAAGGCTACGGCAAGGTGAACTGGGGCGTGCGCGCCATCTGGGAAAACTACGCGGGCTGGTTCAAGCACGACTCCACCACCGAGCTCTACAGTGTGCCGCGCTCTGAAGTGAACGCCGACCTGGTGGCGCTGGCCGGCGCCGCCGCGCTGGTGGAACGGGCCCAGGAACGCCTCGATGCCAATGAACCGGAAGCCGCCCTGCACCTGCTGGACATCGTGCTGGGCGCTCAGCCGGACAACCCCGAAGCGATCGACCTCACCATCCGCGTGCATGAAAGCCTGCTGCAGGCGGCCCGCGATTTCAAAACCACCGGCAACTTCTGGTTTGTGGGCTGGCTGGAAAACCAGATCAAGTTGCTGCGGGGCGGCAGTACACCCGCGCTGGAGAATGTCTGAGCGCGGCGGCCCATCGCATCGGCTTTAGCGATAAGGGATAGCGGTACTATCCACTTTTACTCATGGCGGCAGGGCGCTAGAGTAGCGCCTTTTTTGCCGCACACAGCCCGCCAATGCCCACACCGCTACAGCCTCTGGAATCGCCCGAACAGGTCTCACTCACTATCCGGCTCAGGCGGGCAACCGCCAGCTTCCTCGGCATTGGCCCCGGCAATACGTCGCACCGGGAGAAACTGCTGTCGGCCATCGGCGCCTTTATCGGCATCCTCTGCCTGAACCTGGCGGCGCCGCAATTGTGGGGCGAGGCCGGCATGCTGATCGCCACTTCTATCGGCGCCTCCACGGTACTGCTGTTCGCCATTCCCCACGGCCCCCTGTCCCAGCCCTGGCCGGTGTTGCTGGGCTACAGCGTGTCCGCCGCTATCGGTGTGAGCTGCGCCCGTTTTATCCCCGACCCGGCACTGGCCGCGGCCTGCGCGGTTGGCGGTGCCGTGCTTGCCATGCACTACCTGCGCTGCCTGCATCCTCCGGGCGGGGCCGCCGCACTGGCCGCCGTGGTGGGCGGCGAACAGGTGCGCGCGCTCGGCTACGACTACCTGCTGAGCCCCATTCTCTACAATGCCCTGCTGATGGTGGCGGTCGCAGTGGCCTTCAACATCTGGTTTCGCCACCGCCGCTACCCCACCCACCTGTCCCACATCGGTACCCGCACGCCCGTCGCCACCAAAGCGGGCGCCGCCGGCACCGGCCAGCAGGTCACCCACGAAGACATGGCCTGGGCGCTACAGCAAATGGATCTCTATGTGGACGTATCGCCAGAGGACCTGTGCGAACTGTTTGAACTGGCGGGCGAACACGCCCGCGACAGCACCGCCGCCGAGGTCGCCATCGTGCCGGATGCCTACTACAGCAACGGCCTCACCGGCTTCCAGTGGCAGGTATTGCGGGTAGAGGAAATCGCCGACGCCGGCAACGAGCGCCGCGCGCGGGTGTACTTCCAGGTAGTACATGGCCCCTCCCTCGGCGAACACAGCTCGCTGCCGCTGAAGGACTTTCGCCAGCACGCCCGCGTGCGGGTGCGCCGGGAACAGGGGCACTGGATCAGAGAGGCGGCCGGGCGCTAGGCGCGCCCGGCCCGCACCGGCATCAGGCAACCAGTTCCTCGGCGGGGCCGAAGAATTCGAAGTGCACCTGGCCGGCCGGCACACCCAGTTCTTCCGCGATGCGCCGGGCCTGTACCATGAAGGGTTTGGGACCAAGGAAGTAATAGTCCACATCCCGCTCCTCCCCGAGTTGCCCGGCCACCAGTTCGGCACTCACCAGCCCTTCCACATGGGGCTGGCACTCGGGCCGCGGTTCATTGTAGACATAGCAGGTGCGCAGGTTGTCGTTGGCCGCCGCCAGGGCATCCACATGACCGCGGAAGGCGTGGGCACCGCTGTTCAGGGCGGCGTGAATGAAGTGAATACGGCGACCGCTGCCAATGGCGCTGTTCAGCATGCTGATGGCGGGGGTGATGCCGACACCGCCGGTGAGCAGAACCAGCGGACGCTCGCTGTCGCGCAGCACAAAGTCGCCGCAGGGCGGCAGTAATTGCACCCGGTCACCGCTTTGCAGCTGGTCGTGGAGGAAGCCCGATACCACCCCCTGCGGCTCGCGCTTGACGCTGATGCGGAAGGTATCGCTGCCCGGTGCGTCCGACAGGCTGTAGTTGCGGCGCACACTCTGGCCGCCGATATCCAGCAGCACAGTGATGAACTGGCCGGGAGCGTAGTCCGGCAGGGCACCACCGTCACAGGGCCTGAAGTAGAAAGATGTAATAACTTCGCTCTCGGCTTCGCGGCGCACCAGCTCGAAGTCGCGGGTGCCGCGCCAGCCGCCGGGCTTCTGCTCGTTGCTACGATAAACCGATTCCTCGGCGGCGATCAGCAGATCCGCCAACTGCCCGTAGGCCGCGCCCCAGGCCGCCAGAATTTCGGGAGTAGCGGCTTCACCCAATACCTGGGCGATGGCGGCCAGCAGGCACTCGCCTACGATGGGATACTGGTCCGGCTGGATGCCGAGCGCACAGTGCTTCTGCACGATGCGGCCGACGGCCTCGTCCAGCACGCCGAGATTGTCGATATTGGCGGCGTAGGCCACCACCGCATTGGCCAGCGCCCGCGGCTGACTGCCGCTACCCTGGTGGCTCTGGTTGAAGTAAGGAATCACTTCGGGATAGCGCTCGAACATCAGCGGGTAGAAGCACTGGGTGATCTGCTCGGCGTGCTGCTGCACGGCGGGTACGGTGGCCTTGATAATGTTGATGGTGGGCGCGTCTAGCATGGCGTTACCTCTTCTGGTCTGTCAGCTTCGGGGCCCGATGCCCCGACACTTCTCCTAGTCAGGTTTCGTGCCAACTCCGGAAACCCGCACGGCTAGTGGTTTATGGGTCGGACAAGGTCAAAATGACACAAGCTTTATTTGTGTCATTCTGACCTCAACAGGTTAATATGACCGCCATGCATATCCAGCCCATTATCGATCTCATCGAGGATCTCAACCGGGACCTCACCACCCAGCAGCGCTACCAGCGGGTGGTGCAGGCCATCCACCACGCCATCCCCTGTGACGCGGTGGCCCTGCTGCAACTGGAACAGAATGCCCTGCACCCACTGGCTGTAATCGGATTGCGCCACGAAGCCATCGGCCGCCACTTCGACCTGCACCACCACCCCCGCCTGGCCGCCATCCTGCGCAGCGAGGAGCCCACCCGCTTCGAGGCCGACAGCCCCCTGCCCGACCCCTACGACGGACTGGTGGAAGCGGAGCAGCATCAGCTGGAAGTACACGACTGCCTGGGCAGCCCGATTTATATCGACGGCGAACTGTGGGGCGCACTCACTCTGGATGCACTACAGCCCGGCACCTTCGATGACCTGCCCTGGACCGAGCTGCGCGGCTTTATCGCCGCCGCCGCGGCCACCATCAAAACCAGCCTGCACATCAATGCCCTGCGCCAGCGCGCCGAGCAGAGTGCCGCCATCGCCCAGCGCCTGATGGAAACCGACAGCGCCCCGGAACTGCTCGGCCGCAGCCCCGCCATGCACGCCATGCAGGAGGAGATTCGCACCGTGGCTCCCAGCGACCTGTCAGTGCTGATCACCGGTGAAACCGGTGTCGGCAAAGACCTGGTGGCCCGGGCGATTCACTACAACTCCCGTCGCGCCGGCCAGGCCCTGGTGCAGGTGAATTGCGCAGCGCTGCCGGAGTCGGTAGTGGAAAGCGAACTGTTCGGCCACCTGCGCGGTGCCTTTACCGGCGCCAGCCGCGACCGCAGCGGGCGCTTTGAACTGGCCGACGGCGGCAGCCTCTACCTGGATGAAATCGGCGAACTGCCACTCGGGGTGCAGGCCAAGCTACTGCGCGCCCTGCAAAGTGGCGAGATACAGCGCGTGGGCAGCGACAACACACTGTCGGTGGATGTGCGTATCATTGCGGCCACCAACCGCGACCTGGAGAAGGAAGTACAGGCGGGACGCTTCCGCGCCGACCTCTACCACCGCCTCAGCGTCTACCCCCTGCCGGTACCACCACTGCGCGAACGACAGCGCGATGTGGAAATCCTCGCCGGTCACTTTCTGGAGCAGTTACAGCACCGGCTGGGCATCCAGCGTCTGCGCCTCAATCCGGCGGCCACGGCACAATTACAGGCCTACGACTGGCCGGGCAATGTGCGGGAACTGGAACACCTGTTGAGCCGGGCGGCCCTGAAGGCCCGCCGCGAGGGCGGTAACGCCAGCGCCGTTACCATCAGCCCGGCGCAACTGGAACTGCCACAGACAACTGCCGCCGCGACTTCACCCGCCCCCGAACCGGCCGTTGCCGACATCGATGGCCCGGGCCTGCGCGAGCGCACCGATCACTTCCAGCGCCAGTTGATCGAGCACGAACTGCTGCGCCAGCAGGGCAACCTGGCCGCCACCGCCCGCGCCCTGCAGGTCGACCGCAGCAACCTTGCCCGCAGCATGCGGCGGCTGGGCCTCAGCTAAACGCCCTTCAGGCCAACTGGTAGCAGGGTTTGTACTCCCCCTCGCACTCACCCAGCTTCATGCGCTGCTCCCGCACCATCATGCGCAGCAGGGCATCCATGGACCGCAGCAACTTCGGGTCGCCGTGAATACGGTAGGGCCCGTGGCGGCGCACCTGCTCGATACCAAAGGCCTTCACATTGCCCGCCACCATCCCGGAAAAGGCCCGGCGCAGCTGGCTTGCCAGGGCTGCAGGCGGTAGCGCCGGATCGAGATCGAGGGCCGCCATGTTGTCGTGGGTGGGCACGAAGGGCTGCTGCAGTGAAGGGTCGATTACCAGGTCCCAGTTGTAGTAGTACGCCTGGCCCCGCTCTCGCCGCCGGCCGTGTACGCCGGCCACGGCGGCTTTGACTTCGCGCCCGACACTGGCGGGATCGCCGACAATAGTCTGGTAGTAGTCCCGCACCCCCTCCCCAAGGCAGGCGACCAGGAAGCGCTCCAGCTCTTCGAAGTAACCGCGACACTGCTCCGGACCGGCAAAGACCAGCGGAATGGCACCGCGGTTATCTTCGTGCATCAAAATACTTAGCAGGTAGAGCACCTCTTCCACCGTGCCCACCCCGCCGGGAAAGACGATGATGGTGTGCGCCAGGCGCACGAAAGCCTCCAGCCGCTTTTCGATGTCCGGCATGATCACCAGTTCGTTGACGATGGCGTTGGGGGACTCCGAGGCGATAATGCCCGGCTCGCTGATACCGATATAGCGCCCGCTTTTTACCTGCTGCTTGGCATGCCCCACCGCCGCGCCCTTCATCGGCCCTTTCATGGCGCCGATACCGCAACCGGTGACGATATCCAGTCCGCGCAGACCCAGTTCATAGCCCACCTGCTTGGCGAAGTCGTATTCCTCCCGGGGGATGGCGTGGCCACCCCAGCACACCACCAGTTGCGGTGGCACGTCGGGCTGCACGATCCGCGCATTGCGCAGCATCCGGAACACCATATTGGTGGTGTCAGCAGGCGCCGTGCTGCACTGGTTGGCAGTCAGCAGCTTGAAATCTGTGTAGACAATATCGCGCAGGGCCGAGAACAGGTGCTCCTGTATACCACGAATCATGTGGCCATCCACAAAAGCCTGGGCAGGCGCGTTGGTCAATTCCAGCCGCAGTCCCCGTGGCTGGGGCACCACCCTGATATCAAAATCGGAGTAGTCGGCATAGATTTGTGCGGCATCGTCCTTGTTGCTGTCGGTATTAAGAATGGCCAGGGCACAACTGCGGAAAAGCTCATAGAGTTCGCCGCGGCTGGCCGTGACCCCCTCGATCTCGGCCCGCGACAGCAGGTTGAGGGATTTGATGGGATTGATAACGGCGTGGGGGATTTTTTGCATGGTCGGCGTCCACTGAACTGAATTGCGCTATGCGCACCATAGCACCGATGGGAGGTGTTTCGCTGCGCCCGATGGCATCATGTCGAACCCCGACCAAATTCAGGGAACAACCATAAGCGAGTTAACCGCCACCGCTTTGCGCACCGCCTGCAAGACCTTCGAGCAAGACGACACCCTGCTGGTCGCCATCCTGTGCGGCGACGGTGGCCATTTCGGCGCCGGGACGAATCTCGGCGCGATGGGCGCCCCGTGCAGGCGCAATAACATCGACCCCGGCGGCACTGTGCCGACATACCGCCAGATGATTACCGGTTTGCCGGAAAACGCTGCAACATTCACAACTGCACGCCAAACGTAAAAAAAACGTGAAAAAAAGTAGGGATGGTTTATGGTTAAGAAAGCATCAACCCATGCGGCATACAACAAGTGCAAGAAGGTCGTTTCTATGAAAAATTTTGCAGCGTTAGCGGGTGTTGCAATTGTGTCGACCTGGTCGACCATGGCGACAGCACAGACAACCATCCCCAATGTGTTTGTCAACGGGACGACGGCAAATGCTGATGAAGTCAACGAGAACTTTAAAGCACTGGCAGATGCCATCGATAGTCTGCCAGCCGGACCGGAAGGGCCAGCTGGACCGTCAGGCGCAATCGGGCCGGCGGGACCTGCAGGTCCGGTCGGCCCTGCAGGTCCTGCAGGGGCAGCCGGGCCCGAAGGCCCAATAGGGCCGTCTGACGGCTACGCAAAGCGCTTGTTACCCGTCGACGCCTCGGTTCCCCTGGGAGAAGACGCGCCCGGCGAACCGGGCCTGGAAACCGAGATCATTTCGCTGGATCTGCCGGCGGGCAACCACATCATTTCGGGGAAGGCGGTGTTCATCTATTTTAATGACACCGAAGAGCTAAACGCCGTCGCTTGCTATCTCAGCCTTACCAGCCAACCTGAACCGGAAGACACGCTCGACTTTTCACAGGCGTTTTTCACCGTGGACGGCCTCGTATCTTCAACGCTACCCATGACCGCCGCCGTGGATTTGGCGGCCGACACCAATGTGAAGTTGATATGCCAAATGGCGCAAAGTAGTGCAAGCGGTGATGCTACCATCCAGAACGCTTCTCTCACGGCCATCAAGGTGGAGACGCTGAATGTACAGTAATCGTCGATCAAGGACGTCGTGCCGGCCCCCTCCGCGACGCTCGTTAATTCAGCCGAAATCACTGGCAATTCTGGCTGCACCGGGAACCATATTACTCTCCCGGCCGGCACTCGCCGGCAACTGGGGCGAACCCTGGGGGGCGTTTCTCTGGGGGCGTATCACAGCCCCACTGCAGGCCATACCCGTGGACAGCCTGTGGATGCTACTGACCAGCTCGCTGGCGATATTGTTACTGGGTGCCCTGCAGGTAAAAAGAAAGAAAAAGTAGCCGTTGAAGCGCAATTGCCCAGCCCGCCGAAGCGACACAAAATTGCTTACCCCCAAGTCCAGCTTTCGGTTGACTGCATCCATAGATACAGCGAATAGTTGTAACCATCGGGCCTGGCTGGCCATTCTACTCAGTCGCAGTGATACGTCCGAGCGTGCAAAAAACAGGTTTGGGGGGGATTGGTGATGCGAATGACGAATGTGCTTTTGTTAGCTGTTACAGTTTTTTGCAGCAACCTGATCAGCGCCAATGAGGCATCACTGGCTTCAGTGCTTGGCAAAGGCCACATCACGATAGGCTATCGCGCCAATGTGGCGCCTTTTTCCTTCTCCACCAATGAGGGGAACGCCTCGGAATACCCATGTCGGATGAATTGCGCAGATCGTTGAATCTTTAACGTGCCCGCCCGACTGTGCGGGCCAAACCACCGGAGTTACCCAGTTAACTCTGCACTTCAGGCTGTGCCATCATCTGCGGCGCGGTGGACAGGCCGGTAATCGGGTCCATCGCCTCGTCACCGCTGGCGTGGCGAATAATGCGATAGAACATCCCCGAGGCCGAGCCGTACAGCAGGGCGTGGGTGACCATCTCTTCCGTATCCACCTGACGGGCCGCGTTCAGCAACTTGGCAAAGGTATTAGAGAAGTTGTCGGAGTGGCGGCGCCGCACCTCGGTACCGAAAAATATCTCTGACAACTGCTCCGGGTCATCGCGATGCCCCATCGCCAGGGTAATCATCTTGCGGATAAACCAGGCGTGGTCGCCGGCGGTAGCGTGGGAGCGCTGTTCGGCAAACTCCTCCTGGCTGATCTCGCCGGTACCTGTGGGGCCACAGACCGACATATAGTGAAAGGCGGCGATCGCCCCGAGTTGGTCCTGCACTAGGCTGAGTAGCTTGAAATAGCTGTCGCGGCGGGAGTGCAGTTCGAGGCGGCGAGCGCTCATTTCCTGCAGGTTGATGGCCTTGGTATTGGCGGTGATTTCCTTCTGCTGCATGAAGTGGCCAATAACCAGCCAGAGGAACGCCAGCGGCGCGAAGGCGCCCTCAAGGAAGCTGCCTATGTCGGCCGTCGGCAGGTGCAGGAAGCGATCCCAGCCGACAATGCCTAACAGGTAAAGGAGGCCCGCAGTAATCCAGGTGGCTGAAACTCCCAGCCCGAAAGCGACACGCCAGTCCATCTGATAGACACTCCAAGTCTTCTAGCAGGCAGTTTAGCAGAGCGGTAGCGGGGTAGAATCGGCATTTTCAGGCTGATATGTCCGGCGAATGCAGAATCTCGATAAGGCCGAAATCCAACAGTAGCCCCGTCAGGATTTTTCATCGCCTTAGTACGGGTGAGGGGGGGTAAATGAGCCCGTTATATACTGCCGCCCATTGATTATCTGCCGCAGGGGAATCCCGTACTCTGTATCGAACCACAAATTCTCGATCTCAGTGTACTGACCATCTCTGTCTTGAATTTCTCTACGGAACTCAAATCGACAAACAGGGTAGAAAAACGGCACCAGCGCCGGCTTAACTATCTCTCGACCCACATAGGTCTGAGTTTCTGACACGTTGCGTACAGACTCTTCCTTGAATACGCCACCTTCAAAGTGACGAAGTGTTTCTGTACGGGTTTCAGTGATCGAAGCACCGAGTTCGAGATCAAAGCGTATATTCCGGGGTGGGTCATAGGTAATTTGAACCTTACGCCGATCGGGCTTGTAAATCGAAATATCCTCATCGTAGATTCTTACCATCGGCACATCTGAATCAACGCTTATCAAACGCTCAATGAAATGATGGTATTCATCGTCTCCTGCAACCTGCAGAGTCTCGAGTACCGGGATTAATCTGTTATCACCGGATGAAAATTCATCGCGCATAGATCGGCGCATAAAGCCATCGCGCACTTCTACAGGGTTGTCCTCAAGATGCAAGTACATGTCATAACCTTGCCCCTCACCCCAGGCAGTTTCTATGAAGCATGCTTCAGCACTCCCTTCTGACCGGTACTCATTAACGAAAACCGGCTCAAGATAGAACTCCTCATCAGTACGTAACCAGGCAAGCAGCGAATCATTACCTTCAAAACCAGCGGTAGAAATATGGCAGTCTTCTTTACTTCCTCCACAAAGTTGCCGGTCGCCTTGCTTCCAACCCGAGAAGGAATAGCCTCTTTTCGGTACAGCAACGAAGGTTCTGTCAAAGTAGATATCGACAACATCGTACTCGCAATTTTCCGAACAAGCGTCTCCGTATCCGTTCTCATTGAACCTGACGTACCCTCCTGCCCCGGGCGGTACGTTAACGACAATTTTGCATGCGCTAAGAGATAGTAGTAACGCGACCGCAAACAGGTGGCTACTTTTCATACGTAGAGTTCCTTACTCATCTTTAGCCTTGAGGTAATGCATCGCTACCAGAAAGTATTTTTTACAAGGCAAATCGTGCATTCTATCCACATGGAGAGCATCATTGAATGAGAGAATGGGGGGTAGGCAGAATCTGGGCTGGAAGGCATAGTTGAGAACGGGTCGGCACCATTCCCGGTCAATGCACTTGAGAACGTTCCTGTAAAATTCAATACACTTGAGAATATTCCTGGCGGGCTCGATAAGCGGTCATTATTAGAGCGCAGAATAACGAAAACGACATCAAGGCGGGCTACTTCCGCGATAATAATCAGCCTTTGATTATTGTCCCATGAGATGGGCGGCACGCATAACTGATTTTGACACACAGGCAGGCTTGACTGAGCGCCGGCTGCCCCATAGAAAATGGTCGCCAGCGCATTACACACACCAAAGTGAAATGGAGCTAATCAGGGGTTACTTACACCTCGTTCTCAACTTTGTTGAGAACCAAACGCGCTGTTCTCTCATTCACTGACTCTCACCACAATCTCACCCGCCATCACGGCAAAATTCCACCTTGACCATTTCATAAGCATACTTATAATACGCCAGCACAAATTACGGAAACTTTCTATGTCCAAGAGCGATAGCGAAGCGCAGATGAGCTTCGAGTTGCACTCGGCCGCCCGTCTGTTGCGCCGCAACTTTGACCGCCGCGCCCGCGAGCACGGCCTGACCCGCTCGCGCTGGCAGGTGCTGTGGCACCTGGCGCGGCAGGAGGGGCTGAAACAGGCGGAACTGGCAGAGAACATGGACGTCGCCCCCATCAGCCTGACCCGCCAGCTGGACAATCTGGAGCAGGAAGGGCTGGTGGAGCGCCGCCGCGACGACAGTGACCGGCGCTGCTTTCGCATCTACCTCACCGAGGCCGCCCAGCCGGCCCTGACGGTGTTGCGGGAGCTGGCCCAGGCGACGCGGGAACAGGCCCTGGAAGGGCTGTCCGCCCGGGAAGTTGATCAATTGCAAAAGCTGTTGGGCCGGGTTCGCCAGAACCTGAGCCGCGACGAGAAGTAAGGTGGTAATGATGACCCATGGAACAAGGCGCCGGCTCGGATTCGGCGCCGGCATACTCACCGCTGCCGCTGTGGTGGCGTGGCTGGTCTACGGCGGCCAGGGCAGCGTGCACAGCGACAACGCCTATGTAAAAGCGGACAAACTGGCCCTGGCCACCGATGTCGGCGGCATCGTCGCTGAGGTGCGGGTGCGCGCCAATGAGCGTGTCGAGCGCGGCCAGTTACTGGTGCGCCTGGACGACACGCCCTTCCGCCTGGCGGTGGAAGAGGCCGAAGCCCACCTTGGCCAGGTGCGCAACCAGCTGCAGTCCCGCATCGCCGACTACGCCGAAGCGGAAGCCGCGCTGGAACAGGCCGGTCGCGACGCCGATTACTACCAGCGCCAGTTACAGCGCAACGAGAAGATGGGGCCGGTGGCCATCTCCGAATCCCAGCTCGACGAAGCGCGCCAGGCTCTCAGCCGCGCCCGCTCCCAGATCGCCATCAACCGCCAGAAGCTGTCCAGCCTGGCCGCGGAACTGGGCGGCGGTGTGGACACCCCGCTGGAACAGCACGCCGATATCAAGGTCGCCCAGGCCCAGCTGGATCGCGCCCGCTACCAGCTCTCACGCACCGCGGTGTATGCCCCGGTGGACGGCATCGTCGCCAACGAGGTGCCGCAGGTGGGCGAGATGGTGCCCTCCGGCCTCACCCTGGTCTCCATGCTCAGCAGCGAAGATACCTGGGTGGAAGTGAACCTCAAGGAAACCCAGCTCGCCGATGTGCGCACCGGCCAGCATGCCAGGGTAGTGGTGGATGCCTATCCAGGCGTGGAATGGGACGCGGTGGTCGACAGCCTGAGCCCCGCCAGCGGCTCAGAGTTCGCACTGATCCCGGCCCAGAACGCCAGCGGCAACTGGGTCAAGGTAGTGCAACGGGTGCCGGTGCGCCTGCACCTCACCGCCACCGGCCAGGACCTGCCAGTGCTGCGTGCTGGCATGAGCGCCGAAGTACGCATCGATACCGCTATCGCCCCGGCAACGACTGAAACCGTGGTTGCCGCCAACCCACAATGACCCAGCGCGGCGGCAACATCCTGATGATCACGGCCAGCACCATGCTGGCCACCATCATCCAGGTACTGGACACCACCATCGCCAACGTGGCCCTGCCCCACATGCAGGGCAGCCTCGGCGCGGGCGGTGACCAGATCACCTGGGTGTTGACGTCCTATATTGTCGCCACCGCCATCATGACCCTGCCGGTGGGTTACCTGTCCCAGCGTTTCGGCCGCCGCAATATCTTCCTGTGGTCCGTGGCCGGCTTCACCATCACCTCCATGCTCTGCGGCCAGGCCAGCTCCCTGCCGGAGATGGTGGTCTGGCGCATGCTGCAGGGCATGTTCGGCGCCTCGCTGGTGCCGCTCTCCCAGGCCACTCTGCTGGATACCTTCCCGCGGGAGAAACTCGCCTCGGCGATGAGCATCTGGGGCATGGGGGTGATGCTCGGCCCCATTCTCGGCCCCTCCCTGGGCGGCTGGCTGACCGATAACTACTCCTGGCGCTGGGTGTTCTATATCAACGTGCCTCTGGGGATTGCCTCGCTGATCGGCATCTACCTCTACCTGCCCGACACGCCCCTGCGCAAGCAGCGCTTCGACAGCTGGGGCTTCGCCTTTATCGCCATCGCGGTGGCCTGCCTGCAGCTGCTGCTGGATCGCGGCGAGCACGTGGAGTGGTTCGAGGCCCTGGAAATTCAGCTCTATGCGGTGATCGGTGTGCTCGGGCTGTACCTGTTCATCAACCACTCCCTGGGGCGGGAAGACAAGTTCTTTTCCCCGGCCCTGTTTCGCGACCGCAACTTCGTGGCGGGCACCCTGTTCATTTTCATCGTCGGCATTGTGCTGCTGGCGACCATGGCCCTGCTGCCGCCTTTCCTGCAGCAGTGGAAGGGCTACCCCGCGGTCACTACCGGCCTGGTGCTGATGCCGCGGGGCGTCGGCACCATGGTTTCCATGCTGCTGGTGGGGCGCCTGATGAAGTTCATTGACGCGCGCACCGCGATACTGGCCGGTATGGCCCTGGTGACTCTGTCGCTACACATGATGGCGGGCTTCAACATGGAGGTGGGGCAGCGGCAACTGGTCATTAGCGGCGTGCTGCAAGGGCTCGGACTCGGCCTGGTGATGGTGCCGACCTCTACCCTGGCCTACGCCACCCTGGCGCCAAACCTGCGCGACGAAGCCACCGGCCTGTTCAGCCTGTCGCGCAACCTGGGGTCGAGTATCGGGGTGTCCATCGTGATGGCGGTGCTGTCGCGCAGCCTGTGGATCAACCAGCAGGAAATCGGCGCGCGGATACAACTGTCGCCGGACCTGGCCGGCGCCCTGCACAACAGCGGCAGCATGATGGCGATGCCGTCGGCCCTGATACAGGAAATCAGTCGCCAGGCGGCAGAGATCGCCTACGTGAATGACTTCCATCTGCTGATGCTGATCAATATCGCCGCCATGCCGCTGGTGCTGCTACTCAGCAACCCGGAATTCAAAAAGACCGCCGGGGCTGCCTGATCGGGCGCGCCCGGCACTCCCTTCGGGGCCCAGCCCTCCCCGGCTGCAACTCCGCCAGCAGTGGTCAAGCGCTGCGGCCACCCCGCAAACGACGCATCAACCCATTATAATTCTTCGTCCTCAACACCTTTTACCTATCGGTTTAAGACAACTATCCATCGGAATTAGGCAAAAAACTACCCACAAGACCCTTATCATACGCGGCATTCATTTTGTGCTCTTTCTATTTTCGTCGTACAGACTACGCCAGGAGATCAATATGCGTCGCCGCAATCCGCTCGCCAGTCACACCCGCTTTCACCCGCTCGCCCTCTGGGGCACCGCCGGCCTGCTGGGCCTGAGCGCCCTGCCCGCCGCCGCTGCGCTGGAAGAAGTCATCGTCACCGCGCAGAAAAAATCCGAAAACCTGCAGCAGGTCGCGGTTGCGGTATCGGCCTTCAGCGAAGACACCATCCGCAATACCGGCATTCTCGATATCGGCGACGTCACCGCACAGACGCCCAGCTTCTCCATCTCCAACTACAACCCCACCACCCCGGCGCCCTACGTGCGCGGCGTGGGTACCAATTCCAGCAGCGTCGGCGATGACGCCTCTGTCGGTGTGTTTGTCGACGAGGTCTACGCCGGCCGCGCCGGCGGCTACAGCGCCGACATGTTCGACGTGCAGCGCATCGAAGTGCTGCGCGGCCCCCAGGGCACACTGTACGGCCGCAATGTCGCCGGTGGTGCCATGAATATCATCACCAACAACCCCAGCAATGTGCTGGAAGGCCGCGCCGAGGTCACCGTGGGCAACTACAACCTGCTGGGCATCAACGCCATGCTCAGCGGCCCCCTGAGCGATGACGGCGGCGTGCGCGGCCGCATCGCCGTGTCCAGCCGCGAGCGCGACGGCTGGGTGGATAACGTCAACACCGGCAACGAACTGAAAAACGAAGACAACATCGGCGGCCGCGCCAAGCTGGCCTTCGATCTCGGCAGCAGCGCCGAGCTGCTGCTGTCCGCCGACTACAGCAAGGACGACGACCTGCGCGGCCCCGCCGCCCGCAGCACCATCAACCTGCTGCCGCCCTTCCCCGGGGAGCCCAACGACAAGGTGTCACTGGACTTCGACGGCTTCGCCGAACGCGAGCTGTGGGGCACCTCCGCCACCCTGAACTGGGATCTCGGCCCGGGCACCCTGACCTCCATCACCGCCTACCGCGCCAACGAGTACGCCTTCCTGGACGACCTCACCGGCACCTGGCCGGTGCTCTCCCTGACCAACGACGCCGAGGAAGACTCCTCCCAGTTCTCCCAGGAAGTGCGCTACGCCGCAGAGATGGAGCGCTTTGGCTACACCGTGGGCGCCTACTACTTCGACGAGGAAGTGGACCGGCTCGAGTCCTTCGACTCCTCTGGCACCGTCGGTATTCCCGGTGCTTCACGCCCCCTGTGGGACGCCAACATGGACAGCACCAGCGCCTCGCTGTTCGGCGAAGCGACCTGGTACCTCACCGGCAAGCTCAGCCTGATCGCCGGCGGCCGTTACACCTGGGATGAAAAGCAGTTCAGCAACGTCACCAGCAATCCCGACGTGCTCGGCTACCTGCTGGAAGCCTACAGCGTGGACGAAGAAGAAAGCTGGAGCCGCTTCACGCCGAAGCTGGGCGTGGAATACCAGTTGAACGACGACATCATGCTATACGCCACCTGGGCCGAGGGTTACAAGGCGGGCGGCTACAACGGCCTGGCCGCCACCCTGGCCGAAGCGCAGAAGCCTTTTGACCAGGAAATCGTGTCCAGCTACGAGGCGGGTTTCAAATCCGACCTGCTGGACAAGACCCTGCGCATCAACGCCAACGTGTTCTACAGCGACTACCAGGACCTGCAGAACTTCTTCGTGGATGTGGCGACCTCGGAGGTCATCACCGCCACCGCTGACGCCGAGATGCAGGGTCTGGAACTGGAAATCTGGTGGACCCCGCTGGAACGCCTGGACATCTTCCTGGCCGGCAGCGTGATGGACACCGAGTACACCAAGTTCCCGGCCAACCCGGCGGTGGAGGGCAACCAGCTGATGCGCGCCCCCGACACCAGCGGTTCGCTGGGTATCCAGTACGTGCAGCCGGTTGCCGACTGGGGCGACCTGCTGCTGCGCACCGACGTGACCTACACCGACGAGATGTACTTCAACACCGCCAACGACCTCAACAGCGGTGCCGAGAGCTACTCGCTGGTGAACGCCCGCGCCGCACTGCGCATGTACAACGGCTGGGAATTCGCCCTGTGGGGTAAAAACCTCACCGACGAGGACTACGTGGTGCACAGCTTCAGCGCCGGCGCCGGTGACGGCCACCCGATCTACGGCAACCCCGCCATGTGGGGCCTGACCGCCTCCTATGCCTTCTAAGCGGATGGCTGACTCCCCATCCCATTCGCAATCGCCGGCCGCCGCGCCCCGCATCGACTGGGCAGTGTTCCTGCCCTCGCTGGTGGTGGTGCTGCTGGCCGGCGGCTACCTGAGCCTGTTCCCGGAGCAGGCCGAGAGCAGCGCCCGCGCCGCCATGAACTTCGTCACCAGCCGCTTTGGCTGGCTGTTCGTGCTGGTGGGCTTCGGCGCCTTCGTGTTCGCCCTGTGGCTGGCCTTCGGGCGCTATGGCCAGGTCAAGCTGGGCAAGCCCGACGACAGACCCGAGTTCAGCGAGATCCCATGGGCGGCGATGATGTTCAGCGCCGGCATCGGCATCGGCCTGGTGAGCTGGGCCTTTGTCGAGCCGCTGTACTACCTGTCCACACCGCCGCTGGGGGTTGAACCCCACTCCAGCGCAGCGGTGGAGTGGGCGCACATGTACGGGCAGTTCCACTGGAGTTTTATCCCCTGGGCCCTGTACGCCATTCCGGCGGTGCCGGTAGCCTACATGCTCTATGTCAAGGATCGCCCCGTCCTGCGTATTTCCGAGGCCTGCGAGAGCGTGCTCAACACGCCGGGGCGACAGCGCTGGAAGCCGGTTATCGACACCCTGGTGATCATCGGCCTGATCGGCGGCGCCGGCACCTCGCTGGGGCTCGGGGTGCCGCTGGTGTCCGCCTTTGTCGGCGAGCTGTTCGGCATTCCCGACAGTCTGGTGACCCGGCTCGGCGTGCTGGCCTTCTGGACCCTGCTGTTCGGCGCCAGCGTCTACCGCGGCCTGCACAAGGGCATCAGCATTCTCAGCGATATCAACATCGGCCTGGCGATGATCATCCTGGTGTTCATCCTGTTTGCCGGGCCCACGGTGTTCATCCTGTCACTCAGCGCCAACAGCCTGGGCCTGATGCTGGACAACTTTACCCGCATGTCCTTCTGGCTGGACCCGGTGGACCGCGGCGGCTTCCCCGAGGCCTGGACCCTGTTCTACTGGGCCTGGTGGGTGTCCTACGCGCCGATGATGGGCCTGTTCTTCGGCCGCATCTCCCGCGGGCGCACCATCCGCCACCTGGTACTGGGAGTCATCGGCTGGGGCAGCCTCGGCTGCGGCTCCTTCCTCGCCATCTGCGGCGCCTACGCACTGGACCTGCAGTTGACCGGCGCCCTCCCGACGGTCGACCTGCTGGCGTCGCAGGGCATCCCCGCCACGGTAGTGGAGATCGTGCGCCAGTTGCCGCTGGGCGGTCTGATGATCGCCGTTTACACCTTCCTCAGCTTCATCTTCCTCGCCACCACCCTGGATTCCGCCGCCTATGTGCTGGCCAGCATCAGCAGCCACGAACTGCGCGGCGACCAGGAACCGGCCCGCCGCAATCGCCTCACCTGGGCCTTTGCGCTGGCCTTTATCGCGGTGGGCCTGCTGATTGTGGGCGGTCTGAAGACTGTGCAGTCACTCACCATCATCACCGCCCTGCCGCTGATTCCAGTGCTGCTGTTGCTGTGTGTGGCACTGCTGCGCTGGCTCAAGCAGGACTTTGGTGCGGCGGTGCGCAAGCCCGTCCTGACCCTGCCCGCCGACAACCAGGGCGGAGAGACCGGACGCCGCTAGCGCCGGGGAATGGCGATCCGCCGCCCCAGTTCACCCTCTTCGGGGCGCGCCTGCCAGCGCGTCTTGAAGCGGGCGATCTCGGCGCCGATGGCCGCGGGGAAATCCGCCGAGCGGCCGCTGGCGGTATCCACGAACATCAGCATCAGTTCGCTGGTCGCCAGTAGCTCTCCGGTATCCTCCCGCTGCATGGCGTGGTACACGTGCAGGCGCTTGTGGTCCGAGTCCACCACGCAGGAGTGCACCTGCAGCGGCACACCTTCAGCGACCTCGCGCAGGTAGCGAACATGGGCCTCCAGCGTATAGAGCGAGCAGTCGTGCCGCGCGCGGCAGGTTTCATCCACGCCAATGGCATCCATCAGCGCGTCGGTGGCAAAGCCAAACACCAGCACGTAGTAGGCCTCGCTCATATGGCCGTTGTAATCGATCCACTCTTCCCGCACCGGGCTGCGGTAGGCGGGGAATGCGTTGCTGATATCCATGACAAAATCCTGCAAATAGTGATGCTGGATCATACTAGGCGAGAAGCGTGTAGACTTATGCAGATTTCCGACGGGAAAGTGCGCATTTTCGCCAGATGTTTGGAGACACCCCCTCAACAACGCCCCAGCGTATCGGCTTCCTGATCCTGCCGGGCTTCTCCATGATCGGCCTGTCCGCCATGGTCGACCCCCTGCGCTGGGCCAATACCCTGACGCGGAAATCCCTCTACCACTGGCAGATGCTGTCCCTCGGCGGCCGCCCGGTGCGCTCCAGCAACGACATCAGCCTGATGGCGGATCAAGCGGTGGAAACGGTGGAGGGCATCGACACCCTGATTGTCTGCGCCGGCTTCCACCCACAGCAGCAGCTCGGCAATAAGCTGGCCAGCGCCCTGCGCCGGCTGGCCACACTAGGGGTGGACCTGGGCGGGCAGGACACCGGCAGCTATATTCTGGCGGCGGCGGGTTTGCTGGAAGGCTACAGCGCGACGATCCACTGGGAAAATCACGACAGCTACCGCGAGGCCTTTCGCAATGTGCGGGTGGTGCCGGAGCTGTTCGAGATCGACCGCAACCGCTTTTCCTGCTCTGGCGGCCTGTCTGGCCTGGATATGATGCTCTACCTGGTGCAGCGGCAGCACGGCGCGGATCTGGCGGCGGCGATTTCGGACCAGCTGATCTACCACCAGGTGCGCGAGGGCAGCGATCCGCAACGCATGTCGCTGCAGGCCCGCTACGGGGTGTCCAACGCGAAGCTGCTGGAAACGATCGAGAATATGCAGCGCCATTTCGAGCATCCGCTGCCGATACCGGAACTGGCGCGCCGGGTGCATGTGTCGGAACGCGAGCTGGAGCGCCTGTTCCGCAGCCACATGAACACGACGCCGTTGTCGTTCTACCGCCGCCTGCGGCTGGAGAAGGCGCAGTTGCTGCTTCAGCAGACGAGTTTCAGTATTACGAATATCGCGCTGCGCTGCGGCTTCGGTTCCACTTCGCATTTTTCCCGCAGTTATCACGGGCAGTTTGGCTATCCGCCGCGGGAGGAGCGACGCCGGCTGGTGTGATGTCTGTGGCTGCTGCGTCGCTGCCGGCTGGTGAAAGTCTTTTGCTCTGTTCCTGGCGGCCCTGTGGGCCGCTGCATCGCCGCCGGCCGGTGAAAGTCTTTTGCTCCATTCCGGGACGATCGGCTGTGCCTTCCCTGGGTGATTTTTTCCTCGTTAGTTGCTGCCGGCTTCGTTGTGACCGCTGTGTGCACAGAATTCTTGGCACGCTGATCGTTCTGAAGTTCGGCAGTGCCCTTCGCGAGGCCGGGTGACTTCGTAAGTGTGGACCGAGCTCACAGCCGCCGCCCTCCAAGTCCGCAAAAGGCTTTCCCCCGCCGACGTCAATGCGGGTGCCAGCGGGAGGCTGGGGGCTTTGGATGGAGAGATGGCAGGGCTTGGCGAAACTGGCTGAATTAGCGGGTTCAGCGGTTCAGCGGTTCAGCGGTTCAGCAAGTTCAGCAAGTTCAGCAATCATCATATCAAAGCACCCATGGTGTGGTTTTCCACCCGCGTTGACGGTGAGCAGGGGAGTTCTTTTACGGACTTGGAGGGCGGCGGCTGTGAGTGCGGTCTGCCCTTACAGCGTCACCAGCCCTCGCGAAGGGCACTGCCGAACTTCAGAACGATCAACGTGCCCAAGATCCTGTGCACTCGATGGCCATTCTCAAGCCGGCAGCAACTAACGAGGTAAAGAGAGCAGAAGGAAAACACAGCCGATCGTCCCGGAATGGAGTAAAAGAAGCTCCCCTGATCGCCGGCGACGCAGCGGCCGCAAGGCCGCAAGGCCGCAAGGCCGCGCGAATTATCCCCAGTAACGCAGCGGCCGCAAAGACGCCCGGAAAGAAGTTCCCCTGATCGTTGGCGACGCAGCCACCTAAAGGGCCGTCCACCTGTCGCATTCCGACAAACACTCTTCGCATAAGCTCAAAACCTTTTCCCGGGCTTCGGTACCGTGTGCCGCAGAATCAAAGGAGAACCCATGAACAAAGACACCATCATCACCTGCGCCGTAACCGGCGCCGGCAACCCCGGCAAACACCCCGACTTCCCCGTCACCCCCCGGCAGATCGCCGAATCCGCCATCGAAGCCGGCCGCGCCGGCGCCGCCGTGGCTCACGTGCATGTGCGCGACCCCGACAGCGCCGCCCCCTCCCGCGACCTCGCCCTGTACCGCGAAGTCGTGGAGCGCATCCGCGACAGTGATTCCGACATCATCATCAACATCACCGCCGGCATGGGTGGCGATTTTGTGCCGGGCCAAGACAACCCTGGCGTGGGCGGCGAAGGCACCGACATGATCGGCGCCGCCGAACGCATCGCCCACATCGAGGAACTCAAGCCGGAAATCTGCACCCTCGACTGCGGCAGCATCAATTTTGGCGACGACTACGTCTACATCTCCACCCCGCCCATCCTGCGCGAGATGGCCGAGCGGGTAAAAGCCGTGGGTGTGAAACCCGAGCTGGAAGTCTTCGAGCTGGGCCACCTTGCCTTCGCCAACCAGATGCACAAAGACGGTTTGCTGGAAGCGCCCGCCCTGTACCAGTTGTGCCTGGGCATTCCCTGGGGGGCGCCCGCCAATACCACTGCGATGAAGGCCATGGTCGACATGCTGCCGGCGGGCTGCAACTGGGCCGGTTTCGGTATCGGCCGGCTGCAGATGCCGATGGTGGCCCAGGCTACGCTACTGGGCGGCAATGTGCGTGTCGGGCTGGAGGACAACCTCTACCTGGAGCGCGGAGTGTTTGCCAGCAACGGCGAGCTGGTGGAAAAGGCCGCCGGCATCATCTGCGCCATGGGTGGCAGCATCGCCAGCCCCGAACGCGCCCGTGAAATTCTCGGCCTGCGCGGCACCCAGTAAGGAGATTGGCGACATGACAACACAACGACCCCATCCTGAGGACGTACAAACCGTTGGCATCCTGGGCACCGGCGTGATCGGCGGCGCCTGGGCCCTGCACTTTCTGCGCATGGGTAAAGACGTGCTGGTCTGGGACAGCGCCCCCGGCGCCGAGCAGCGCCTGCGCGAAAAGGTCGCGGAAAAGTGGTCTGTGCTGGAACAGCTCGGACTGCGCGAAGGCGCGGACCCCGCACGCCTGCGCTTTGCCGCATCGCTGGAAAGCTTCTGTCAGAATGTAGACATCATCCAGGAAAGCACCCCCGAACACCTGCCGGAAAAACAGGCCCTGTTCGCCCAGCTGGACGCACTCACCCCGGACCACGTGGTGATTTCCTCCAGCACCTCCGGCCTGCTGATGACCGATATCCAGCAGGACTGCGCCAATCCCGGCCGCACTGTAGTCTGCCACCCCTTCAATCCGCCCTACATGATTCCCTTCTGCGAAGTGGTGGGGGGCGAGCAGTCGGACGATGCGGCAGTCGACTGGGCGGCGGAGTTCTTCCAGCTCAACGGCAAGCAGGTGGCGCGCATGGAGCGGGAACTGCCCGGCTTTATCGGCAACCGCCTGCAGGACGCTATATGGCGCGAGGCGCTGCACATGGTGGACAACGGCGAGTGCAGTGTGGCGGACATCGACAAGGCCATCGCCTACGGCCCGGGATTGCGCTGGGCCATCATGGGTCCCTGTGCCAACATGGCCCTGTGCGGCGGCGAGGGCGGCATGCAGCGCATGCTCGACCATTTCGGGCCCTCGCTGAAGGAACCCTGGACCCGCCTGGAAGCGCCGGAGCTGACCGAGTCGCTGTACCGCGACATGGTCGACGGCTTCAATGCCTCTACCGGCGGCCGCAGCATGGCGCAGCTCGCCGAGGAGCTGGACGACTGCCTGATCCGCATCCAGCAGGTGCTGCGGGAATACCGCGACAGCCACGGCATCGAACGCTAGGCACTCATAATCAGAGAAAGGACGTAACCATGCGCTACCCCCGCTCCATTATTCCCCTCCTCGCCTGCCTGCTGCTGGGTCTGGGCGCCTGCCAGCGGGAAGCACCGCCCGCCGGCACTGCCGCAACCGGGCCCGGCAAGGAAGAGGCCGCGACCAGTAAAGCCGGCGCGGAGGCAGAGGACTACGCGGTGGGATCCAGTACGTTCTTCATCCACGATGACAGCCGGCCCTTCGATGCGGTGGCCGGCGTGGACACCGGCGTGCGCACGCTGGTCACCGAAGTCTGGTACCCGGTGAACGCCGACTCGCTGGATGAGCACAGCCGTCACCCGACCTGGGGCGACTACGTCTTCGGCGACCGCCAGGTGCACCGGCGGATGATGACGCAAACCACCTTCTTTCACCTGACGCCAGAATCGGTGCGCACCGGCGTGGACCAGGCGCAGATCGACGCCGCCATCAACGAGCTGTTCGAACGCAAGCGCCCCAGCTACCGCGATGCGAAGCCGGCGGGCGGCAACACCCCCTGGCCGGTAGTGGTGATGTCCCACGGCGATGCCGGTAGCCGCTACAACATGGCTACCACGGCCACCTACCTGGCCAGCCGCGGTTACTTCGTCATCGCCGCCGACCACACCGGCAACTCACCCTATGCCATGATCGGCCGCGACCCGGCGCTGGATGCCCAGAGCGGCGACCCGGCGTTGCGGGAAAAGATGAAGGACGTGCTGCCCCTGCTGGATGATCACGGCGTGTACGGCAGTGCCGAGACCTACGGCCAGAGTTACACCCCGCTGGCTGGGGGATTCTCCCCGGCCGGCTTCGGCCAGCTCGACCAGTCCCTGCTGCAACGGGTGGGAGACCTGCGCGCGGTACTCGACAGGCTGGACGAACTCAACCGCGCGGGGCGTTTTGCGGGGCGCCTGGACCTGTCCCGCATCGGCCTGATGGGCCGCTCCTTCGGCGGCGCCACCACCCTGGCCGGACTGATGCTGGAAGACCGTTTTGCGGCGGGTTTTGCAGTGGTGCCACCGTCGATGCCGGACTTGCGCGCCAGCCTGCCCGCCGGGATGCTGGTGCCTGCGCCAGCGGAATCGGCCATCCTCGGCGCCGAAGGCCCCTTCGCCCTCAACAGCCTGCACAAACCGACCTTTATCCTGAGTGGCGGGGAAGACAGGCTGATTCTGGGACTCGGGGCACAACTGGCAAAGGCCGCCGGCGCCACCACGCCCAGTGCAGAAAGCCCCTACCCGCTGCTGGCCAGCGCGGTGAGCGACGCCCCCGTACCTGCGGCTCTCGCCGTGGTAAAGGACACCAACCACGGCAGCTTCGGCGTTTCCGGCCCTTTCTGGTGGCCGCAGCTGAAGCCAGACACCTTCCCCCGATTCTTTGACCCGGACAGCAGCTACACCCTGCTGGCAGCCGACACCGCCCACCGCATACAGGCGGAGATGGCCGCTGCCTTCTTCGACCTGACCCTGCGCGGACGCAGCAGCGGCCTGGATCAGCTCAGGGCCAACCCCTGGGCGAAGCACGGTACGTCAATGCAAATGCAGGGCTTCGGTCAGTAGCTCTCAGGCCCGGGTTTCAATCAGCTTGACCCAGTACTCCATCACCCCGAGCTGCTGGGCCGCCAGTTTCAGGCACACCAGAAGGGGCACTGCCAGCAGCACGCCGGCAGCGCCCCACAGCCAGCCCCAGACAATCAGCCACAGCACCAGCAGCAGCGGGTTGAGGCGCATATTGCGCCCCAGCACCAGCGGTGTGACAAACTGTGCCTCAAGCAGGTTGATCGAGAAGTAGGCGAGCGCGGGGATCAGTGCCGCCGCCACCAGCCCGTACTGCACCGCTCCGGCCAGCGCCAGTATGCACACCGCAACCAGCGGGCCGACATAGGGTGCGAAGTTCAACAGCCCCACCAGGGCGCCCCACAGCAGGGCGTCCTCAACTCCCAGCAGCCACAGTACTGCCGCCGTAGTGATACCGAGCCCGATGTTGATCAGGCTGACGGTCACGATGTAGCGCGACAACTCGCGCTGTACCCGGGCCACAACCAGCACGGCCTGACGCTTGTCGCGCACCCGGGGGAAAATCTCGATGGCGCTCTGCCACAGGCGCGGCCCGAAGCTGAGCTGGAACAGCACCAGGATGACAAAAGTGAGCAGTTGCACCAGCACAAAGGGTGCCGCACTGACAAAGGAGATCATCAGTTCCAGCCCGCCCTGCAGCAGGCGCTCGGTCACCGCCCCCTGGGATTTTTGCTCCTCCTGGACGGCAGGCGCCGGAGTGGCCGGCGCCGCCTCCTCGTCGTCGTCGAACCAGCCAAACCAGTTAAAGCCGCTGCGCTCAACAGGTGCCGGCTCGGGAGCGGGCGCCGGCTCGGCCTGCTGCTGTGTTGGAGACAGGGATTCGGTCAGCGAATCCAGCTCGTCGGTGAGCTCCCTGCCGATCTCCGGCAGGCGCTTGGCCCACTTCTCGGCCGGCTCTGCCAACTCCATGCCCAGCAGCGCAATGGGGCCGCCGATACAGGCCAGCAGCACGATAGCCGAGATACTGCGCGGAATATGGAAGCGCTTGAGGGCATTGACCAGCGGACTCAGGAGCAGCGAAAACAACAGCGCCACCACCACCGGGATCAGCAGGCTGCTGGCGAAGTACAGGGTGTAGAGCACAGCCAGCGCGGCCAGCACCCACAGCGCCAGCGTTCCGGGGGGGCGCACCTCGGGCGCTGGCGCTTCACTGCGGCCGGAAGGCGGGGCGCTCAAAGCTCGGGCACCTGTGATTCCAGCAACCCTCTCAGCAGGGTCAGCACGGTCAGGCTGCGACGCGCGGCGCGCAGGCTTGCAAAGCCACCACTGCGACCGGCGAGAAAGCCGCTTGCAAGCCCCAGGGCCGGCCAGGTCAGGGGCGGTAGCGCCGCCATCTGCCTGGCAAGCTGGCGCCGGCCGCGATGCACCGCCGGACGGCGGGCGCGCAGCTTCGCTTCCAGCTCCAGCATATCCCTCTGCAGTTCGCTACGGCTCACGGTTCGCCTCCCCGTTATAGTCCGGATCCAGTGCCCGCACCTGCTCCCGGGTGCGCGGCAGGCTGAGGCTGCGGCGATAGCGCAGCCACAGCATGCACAGCGCGGCCAGGGCCAGCACCTGAATGAGCAGAAACATCGCCGCTGCCTGCACCAGCGAAGCGGTCGCCTGATACAGGGCCAGGGCCGGCAGCAGGCTGAGACCCAGCCAGATCAGCAGCACCAGCGGCAGAAACAGCAGGGCCAGCACCACCATGCGCCCCAGGTTCTTGATGGCCAGACGCAACTCCAGCAGGGTCAGCTGGCCGAGGTCGGCGCCGGTATCCACCAGCAACTGCAAAAGCTGCTGCGGCGAACTGTCCCGCGGTTGTGAAGCAGCGGCAGGCGTGGCTCCCGAAGCGGCGGCTCCCGAAGCAGCGGCTCCCGAAGCAGCGGCTCCCGAAGCAGCGCCGTCCGGCGCCGGGTTCGAACTGGCTTGTGGATTCATCGTCGCCCGAATACCACCGCCAGAATGTATCCCGCCAGAAACGCCATGCCGAGGCTGGCCAGGGGCTTTTCCCGGGTGTAACGGGTGGCCTCGTCGGCCAGTTCGGTGGCGCGCGCCTTGCCGTGTTCCAGCTGTTGCATGGCCTCGTCCTTCAGATCCATGCCCGCCGCCTCCGCCGCCTGGCGAAAGTGCTCCCGGGCCTCCAGCAACTTCTCATAGGCTGCAAGGGCAGCCTCCTTGCTGGCTGCCAGCTCTTCTTCGCGCTTTTTCCCTTCCGATTGTGTTGCTGCGGTCATCGTCTACCTCCTGACGCAAAACGGCCCACTGCATGCAGCCTAGTTCAAGTTGCCGTGTGAACCAAACACATTGCCAGCGCCAAACCCGGCCATCTGCGCACTTTGCATTTTTTCAATGTTTGGGTATGCTCACCGCCATAACACTAACAACGCGCCAGGCACGGCGCAGGAGGCAGCCACATGAGCCAGCCCCAGATCAGCATATCGCAGGATCTTCCCAGTGAGGATAAACAGCAAGAAGCTCTCGCCTACCTGTTACAGGCCGAGCGCGACGCGGTCCGCCCACCTACCGGCTCCTTTGCCCTGTCAGAAAACCCGGTACGCCATCTCGGTGTGATCGGTACCGGCACCATGGGCGGCGGCATCGCCATGAACGGCGCCAACATCGGCCTGCCAGTCACCCTGATCGACACCTCTGGCGAAGCGCTGGAGCGCGGCATGGCCACCATCCGCCGCAACTACGAGCGCTCCGCCGCCCGCGGGCGCATCAGCGCAGAGGAGGTGGAGCGGCGCTGCAGCCTGATTCGTCCGCGCCTGGCGCTGGAGGACCTGGCGGACTGCGAACTGATCATCGAAGCGGTGTTCGAAAACATGGCCGTAAAGCAGGACATTTTCCGCCGCCTTGATGCCATCGCCGCCCCCGGCGCCATTCTCGCCTCCAATACCTCGGCGCTGGACATCAACGACATCGCCGCAGTCACCAGCCGGCCGGAATCGGTCATCGGCCTGCACTTCTTCTCCCCGGCCAACGTCATGAAACTGCTGGAAATTGTGCGCGGCGATCACACCGCACCGCAGGTCATCAGTGCCAGTCTCGCCTTTGCCGGCGCCATCGGCAAAGTGTCTGCCGTAGTCGGCGTATGCCCGGGCTTTGTCGGCAACCGCATCCTGTTCCAGCGCCAGGCCCAGGCGCAGCGCTTGCTGCTGGAGGGCGCTCGCCCGGAGCAGGTGGACACCCCACTGCGCGACTTCGGGCTGCCCATGGGCCCGTTCCAGATGTCGGACCTGGCGGGCCTCGACATCGGCTGGAATGCAGAGACGTCGAAAGGGGAAACCCTGCGCGACCGCCTTTGTGAAGCCGGCCGCCGCGGCCAGAAAAGCGGCGCCGGCTTCTACGACTACGACGAGCAGCGGCGCCCCCGCCCCTCGGCCGAAGTCGCCGCCCTCATCGATGAATTTATCGCCGCCAGCGGCCACCCGCCGCGCAGCATCGATGCCGGGGAAATCCTGGCGCGCTGCCTGCTGCCGATGATCAACGAGGGGGCCAAAATCCTGCAGGAGGGCGTCGCCCGGCGCGGCAGCGACATCGACGTAATCTGGGTCTACGGCTACGGCTGGCCGCGCTTCCGCGGCGGCCCGATGTACTACGCCGACCAGCTCGGCCTGGAGCAGGTTATCGCCGGCCTGGAGCACTACCAGCGAGCCACCGGCAGCGACTTCTGGCGCCCGGCACCGCTGCTATCCGAGCTCGCCGCCCGCGGCGCCAGCATCGCCGACTATCAGCCGCCTGCACAGGGCGACCAATAACAGGGGCAGCAGTATGGCCATCGATTTCAGTTTTAGCCCGGAAGTGGAAGCCGTCCGCCTGCAGGTGCGCGATTTCATGCAGCAGGAAGTGGCCCCCCGCGCCGCTGCGGTAGACGAAAGCGACCGCGATGCCTGGATACAAGCCATCGTCGCCCTGCGTCGGGACGCCCACGCGGCGGGCCTGTGGATGCCCCACATGCCGGCGGAGTGGGGCGGCATGGGCCTCGGGCCGACCGCGCTGGCAGCGGTCTCCGCCGAGGCCGCCAAAGTGCGCATCGGCCCCTGGGTGCTCAACTGCCAGGCGCCGGATGAGGGCAACATGCACACCCTGCTGCACTTCGGCACCGAAACCCAGAAGGAGCAATATCTGCGCCCCCTGTGTGAGGGCCGCAAGCGCTCCTGCTTTTCCATGACCGAGCCGGAAGTCGCCGGCTCGGACCCGACCCTGATCCAGACCCGCGCCGAGCGCGACGGCGACGACTGGGTGATCAACGGCCACAAGTGGTTTACCTCCGGTGCCCGCGGCGCCCACTTCGCCATCGTCATCGCCTGCACCGACCCCGACGCCGCCATTCCCCAGGCCCGCAACACTGCCTTCATCGTCGACACCGACAGCGAGGGCTTCGAGTTGGTGCGCGATGTGGAAACCATGGCCGGCGGCCACAACCACTGCGAAATTCGCTATCGCGACGTGCGCGTTGGCGGCGACGCCATACTCGGCGAGCTCGGCGGTGGCCACAAACTCGGCCAGGTGCGGCTGGGGCCGGCGCGACTGGCTCACTGCATGCGCTGGCTGGGGCAGATCGAGACGGCCCTGGAAATGCTGGTGGAACGCGCACAGAACCGCTTCGCCCACGGCTCCCTGCTGTCGGAAAAGCAAGGTATCCAGTGGCTGATGGCGGACAGCGCCCGCGAGCTCTACGCCGCCAAGCTGATGGTGCTGCACTGCGCCTACCGCATCGAGCAGGGGCTGGACTTCAAGCAGGAAGTGTCCATGGCCAAGCACCATGTGGCCAATACCCTGTGGCGAGTGACCGACCGCGCCATGCAGGTGCACGGCGCGCTGGGCTACTCCACCGATACGCCGCTGGCGGGCATGTTGCAGCAGGCGCGCTGGGCGCGGCTGGCGGACGGCGCCGACGAGGTGCACCAGATGCGCACTGCCGAACTATTGATGAAGGCCTACAACGACACCGGCACGGTCAACGCCGGCGTCGGCAACCTGCCAATCTGAATCCTGCGAGGGACGCGCCCATGCACAGCGCACAATCGTCAGAAACCCCGCCCCTCTCCACGCCCGTGCGCCTGCTCTACGGCGTCGGCTCAGTGGGCTACGGCATCAAGGACACTGCCTTCCGCAGCTTCCTGTTGATCTACTACAACCAGGTCGTCGGCATGCCCGCCTCACTGGTGTCGGCGGCGATCATGGTGGCGCTGGTAGTGGACGCCATCTCCGACCCGCTGGTGGGGCAGTTTTCGGACAACCTGCGCAGCCGCTGGGGCCGCCGCCATCCGCTGATGTATGCCTCTGCGCTCCCGGCGGCGGCCAGCTTCCTGCTCCTGTGGATGCCGCCAGAGGGACTCTCCAATACCGGCCTGTTCATCTACCTGGTGCTGGTGGCCTCACTGGTGCGCACCTGCATCACCCTCTATGAGATTCCCAGTTCCGCCCTGGCGCCGGAACTGACCACGGACTACAACGAACGCACCGCTATCGCCAGCTACCGCTATTTCTTCGGCTATATCGGCGGGCTGGGCATGGCCTTCGCCACACTCTACCTGTTCCTGGCGCCCACCGACGACTACCCGGTGGGGCAGCTCAACCCCCACGGCTACTGGCTGTTCGGCGTCACTGGCGCGGCCGTCATGATCGGCACGGTGCTGTTGTCGACCCTCGGCACTCACCACCGCATTCCCTATCTGCGCCAGCCCGAGGCGCAGCGCCTCAGCGTGCCGGAAACCCTGCGCCATATGCGCCGCTGTTTCAGCCATCGCGGCTTCCTCGCCATTCTCGCCTTCGGCATCCTCAAGTACACCGCCATCGGCATGACCGGTGCCCTGACCCTCTACTTCGGCACTTATTTCTGGGAGCTGGAATCCCGGCAGCTGGCCCTGCTGGCACTCGACGGCGTCGTGGGCGCCACCCTGGCACTGGTGCTGGCGCCCCGGGCTTCCGCCCGCTTCGGCAAGCGCAACGCCGCCTTCGCCCTGGCGGTCATCGCCGTGCTGGTCACCATCACCCCCTACGCCCTGCGCCTGCAGGGCCTGTTCCTGGACAACGATTCGCCCGCACTGGTGCCCACCCTGTTCCTGATGCAGGCGGTCTACGCCACCTGCGGTATCGCCTCTGCCATTCTCGTTCACGCCATGATCGGCGATGTGGTCGACGAGAGCGCCCTCAGCACAGGGCGCCGCGCCGAGGGGCTGTTCTACGCCGCCAACAGTTTCATGCAGAAATGCGTGTCCGGCCTCGGCGTGTTAATGGCGGGCCTGCTGCTGTCGGCGGTGGGCATGCCCGAGGGCGCCAGGCCCGGAGAACTGCCCGCCGGCGTGGTGGACAACCTGGCACTCGCCTACATCCCCACCATTGCCGCGCTCTACATCGTCGGCGCCAGCCTGCTGTGGTTCTACCGCATCGATCGCGCCAGCCACGAGGCCAACGTGGCCCGCCTGCGCGCCGGCGCCGAACCGCCATTGCAGGTCGGGAGCGGCTCCTGACACGGGGTCGGACAACCCCTCACCCAACTGGCCCATAACGACAACATGGAGATCAATATGACTGCACAGGAAGCCGCCCCGGGAGGGGACGCACTGGAGGTATTTCGCCGGGACGTCCAGGCCTGGCTGCAGGAAAACTTCCCGCAGGAACTGGCGGGGCAGGACAACCCGCTGGCTGCCATCGAGGGCAATGCCCCCGCCTCGCCCGCCGCCCAGGCGTGGAAGGCCGCCATCGGCAGCCGCGGCTGGGGTACACCGACCTGGCCACGGGAATACGGCGGCGGCGGGCTGGATCACCGCCAGGCGAAAATTCTCAACGAGGAAATGGCCGCCGTGGGCGCCTGGAACCCCATCGGCGGCATGGGCGTGATGATGCTCGGCCCCACCCTGCTGGAGTTCGCCAGCGAAGAACAGAAGCGGCGCCATATCCCCCCCATCTGCCGCAGCGAAATCCGCTGGTGCCAGGGCTATTCGGAACCGGGCGCCGGCTCTGACCTGGCAGCACTGCAGACCCGCGCGGAAGATTGCGGCGACCACTACCTGATCAACGGCCAGAAGACCTGGACCTCCGGCGGGCAGTGGGCCGACTGGTGCTTCGCCCTGGTACGCACTGACAAACAGCGCAAGCACGACGGCATCAGCTTTCTACTGATCGACATGCAAAGCCCCGGCGTGGAAGTGCGGCCGATCCAGCTTATTTCCGGCACCTCGCCCTTCTGCGAAACTTTCTTTACCGATGTGCGGGTACCGAAAGAAAACCTCGTGGGCGAAGAAAACGGCGGCTGGACCATCGGCAAGCGGCTGCTGCAACACGAGCGCACCAACCTTTCCGGGGGCGCCGCCGGCCGCGGTGGCCGCGGCGGCGGCTCGCTGGCCAAAATCGGCGAGTACTACCTGGGCAAGAACGACGCCGGCCAACTACCGGACGCCGACCTGCGCACCCGTATTGCCCGCTTCGAAATGCGCCAGCGCGCTTTCCGGCTCACCGCCCAGCGGGTGCTGGCCGAAGCCCGCAGCGGCGCACCCGCCGCCGCCAGCTCCATCCTGAAGAATGTCGGCGCCGAACTGACCCAGGAACGGGCTGAGCTCACCCTGGAAATGATGGGGCTGAACGGCCTCGGCTGGGAGGGCGACGGCTTTACGCCGCAGGAGCTGATGGCGACCCGCGGCTGGCTGTGGGGCAAGGCGGTGTCGATCTACGGCGGCACCGCGGAAATCCAGAACAACGTGATCGCCAAGCGCATTCTTGGCATGCAGGGGGAATAGGGGCATGGCCGTACTGAACGAAGAGCAGCGCCTGCTGCGCGACATGGCCCGGGACTGGGCCGACCAACAGTCTCCGGTGAGCGCCTTCCGGCGCCTGCGCGACAGCGGCACACCCGGTGTCGACCCGGCGACCTGGCAGAGCATGGCGAACATGGGCTGGGCCGGCATCGTCATCCCGGAAGCCCACGGCGGCAGCAACTTCGGCTACCTCGGGCTCGGCCTGGTACTGGAAGAGAGCGCGCGCACCCTGACCGCCAGCCCCCTGGCGGCCTCGGCGCTGGGCGCCGCCAGCGCCCTGGTGCTGGGCGGCAACCCCGAGCAACAGGCACGCTACCTGCCGGGTATCGCCAGTGGCGAGCTGATTGCCTGCCTCGCTATCGACGACGGTCCGCGCCATCAACCACAGTCATTCAGCACCCGCGCCAGTCGCAGCGATGACGGCTGGGTGCTCCACGGCAGCAAGGCCTTTGTCGCTGAAGGCGGCCAGGCGCAACTGCTGGTGGTGGCCGCCGAGACCGACAGCGGGCCGGCCCTGTTTCTGGTAGAGGTGGATACGCCCGGCCTGGAACGCGCTGCGCGCCATCTCGCCGATGCCCGCGATCACTGCGCCCTGCAACTGGACGCGGTGGTACTGCCGGAAGCCGCCCTGCTGGGCGCGGCAGGGGACCGCAAACTGCTGGATGCCGTGCTCGACCGAGCACGCATTGGCGCCGCCGCGGAAATGCTGGGCATGGCGGTGCAGTCCTTCAACCTGACCCTCGACTATTTGAAAACCCGGGTGCAGTTTGACGAGATCATCGCCCGCTTCCAGGCCCTGCAGCACCGCATGGCCAGGTTGTTTACCGAGATAGAACTGCTGCGCTCAACAGTGGAGGAGGCACTGGCGGCGATTGACAGGGACGACCCGGAACTTCCCCAGCTCGCCAGTCTGGCCAAGGCCACCGCCAACGACACCCTGCACCTGATGAGCCGGGAGATGATCCAGCTCCACGGCGGTATCGGCATGACCGACGAGCACGACGCCGGCTTCTACCTGAAGCGCGCCCGGGTACTGGAGAACAGCTGGGGCAACGCCAGCTTCCACCGCGACCGCTACGCCCGCCTCTGTGGCTACTGAGGCGCCACCGGGGCAGAGCAACACCAGCGGCAACCATCTGCGCCGCAATTACGCGGCGCATTTCATTCACGGCATGCTGGGGCTGACCGGCTTTCGCATCATCTACGCCCCCACCTTCCTGCCCAGTTACCTGCACCTGCTGACAGGCTCACCGGCGCTGGTGGGTCTGGGGCAGGCACTGCTGCAGGCAGGCGCCCTCGCCTCGCCGATTCGCGGCGCGGCACGTATCGAGCAGCGGCACCACATCCTGCCGGACGCGGTACGCTACGGCAGCCTGATGCGCCTGCAGATCCTCGGCCTGGCATTGGCCGGATGGCTGCTGCAGGGGCAGGCCCTGGTGCTTGCCACCCTCTTCTTTTTGCTGTTTCTGGGTTACTACACCGGCGCCCAGCGGGTGGTGTTCCAGGCCCTGCTGGCCAAAGTGATTCCCATCCACCGGCGCGGGCGCCTGCAGGCCTGGCGCAACTTCTTTGGCGGCATGGTGGCGGCCGCCCTTTCCTGGTGGGCGGGCGCCTACCTGATCGAGAACAACTGGCTCGGCAATGGCTACGCCACCACCTTCATGCTCAGCTTTGTGCTGACCAGCATCGGCCTGAGCGTACTCTATCTTCTGATTCAAGAGCCGGCCGCTGCGGGCATCCGCCCACCGCTGGGCCTGCGCGATCGTCTGCGGGATTTCCGCCGGCTGCTGGAGCAGCGCGACTACCGCCTGTTTCTGGTAGCGCAACTGCTGGCAACGGCAGGCCGTTGCGCCCTGCCCTTCTGCATTCTGTACGCCGGCCAGCACCTGGCCCTCGATGGCGGCACCATCGGCCTGCTGACCCTGTGCTTTATCGGTGCCGACACCGTATCCAATCTGCTGTGGGGTCCGCTGGGGGACCGCTGGGGCTTTCGCCTGGTGTTTTTACTGGCCCTGCTGCTGTGGATGGCGGCAATGCTGCTGGTGCTGAACGCCTACACCCTGTGGCAGTTTCAGTTGGTGTTCCTGCTGCTCGGAGCGGCCCTGTCCGGCTATATGATGAGCGCCACCACCATGGTGCTGGAATTTGGCGATGCCAGTGAAGTACCCATGCGTCTCGCGCTGTCCACTACCGCGGAAACCAGCATGGCCGTGCTTGCCCCGCTGCTGGCAGGCGCTGTCGCCAGCGCCGTGGGCCTGCGTCCGCTGTTCCTTTTTTCCCTCGCGGGGCTCTCCCTGTCTCTTCTTATAATCCTGTTATGGGTACGCGACCCTCGCCACACAGCCTGAATTATTCTCTGCAGTTTATTGCGTACATAAGGCTCCAAACCCCTCGCCATCAATTAATTTGACTGTAGGGTATGTCACTGCTTAAATCGAATGTGCGGTATGTCGTAAGTCTAAAAACATAATGTTCCTTGAACGGGAGGACGACATGAAAGCATCTGCGCGGCTTCGGCTCGCCTGCTCTCTCGCGGTACTCACTCTGGCGCACAGCCAGCCCGGCCAGGCGCAAGCGCCCGGCGACCAGCTACTGGAAGAAGTCATCGTCACCGGCTCGATGATTCGCGGCCTGTCGGAGAACGCCGCCATGCCGGTGGACGTTATCGACGGCGAGGAATTACAGCGGCTCGGTTCACCCACGGCAGTGGAACTGATCAAATCGCTGCCCACCTCCAGCGGCGTCATTGGCGATACCAACCAGTTCGACAGCCGTTCCCAGGCTACCGAAGGCATGGCCTCCATCAACCTGCGCGGCCTCAGCCCCCAGCGCACCCTGGTGCTGCTGAACAGCAAGCGCCTGGTACAGGCTGGCACCGGCGTGCCCTTTGTCGATGTCAACCTGCTGCCGCTGTCGGCCATTCGCCGGGTGGAGATTCTCAAGGACGGCGCCAGCGCCACCTACGGCTCCGATGCCATCAGCGGGGTGGTCAACTTCATCACCCGCTCTGATCAGGAGGGCTTCCAGGTCTCCGGCGACTACAAGGGGCTGGAGGATTCCGACGGCGACTACAACGTGGCCGGCAGCTACGGTTTCCAGGGGGACAAGCTGCGGGTGTTTGTCGCCGCCGACTACCAGCACCGCTCGGAACTGCTGGCGAAGGACCGCGACTTCGCGGTCAGCGATTACCTGACCAACCCCGAGGGCGGTTGGACCGGCGGCGGCAACCCGGCCACCTTCCTTACCCTGGGACTGATTCCCGGTCCCAACGGCGTGAGTGTCGGCCCCAACTCCGCCCTGCTGGGCGACCCCGATTGCGAAACCCTGGGCGGCTTCCGCAGCGCAGAGGGCCGCTGTCGCACACAGTACACCCCCTTCGATGCGCTCATTGAAGAAGAAGATCGCTACCGCGCCTACGGCGAACTGGGTATAGACCTCGGAAAAGACACCACACTGGACTTCAGCGCGCTGTGGGGACAGACCGAAAACCCCCACTACCGCAGCTCCCCTTCCTACCTGCTGACGCGCTCGCCCTCGGCCGTGGTGGGCGGCTCCAGCAGCGGTTTCATCGTGCCGGCGAGCAACCCCGGCTACCAGCAGCTGCTGCAGGATCACCCTGACCGGGTACCCGCCGGCAGCGTGGCAGCCCTGTTTCCCACCTTGCTGTTCCGCCCCTTCCTGACCGGTGGCAACCCGGCTTTCGAGGGCGACCCCGACGGTCTCGGCGCCTCTACCGGCCACCGCGAATCGGAAACCCTGCGCCTGACCGCCGATCTTTCCGGGCGTATCAACGACACGCTGGAATACCAGGCCGCTGTCACCTGGCAGGAGTATCGCCGCTACTACGACGGCTACGACTCCTTTGGCGACCGCGTGCAACTGGCCCTGGCCGGCTACGGCGGCCCCAATTGCGATCCGTCCGCCGGCACCCCGGGGGCGAATGGCTGCTCATGGCTCAATCCCTTCGGCAACGCCCTGACCGGCACCGGGCCCGACAACAACAACCGGGAGATGATCGACTGGTTCTTCGTACCCGCTTCCACCGAGGTTACCACTGACCTGTTCGTGGCGGACCTCAACCTCAGCGGCTCCACCGGCCTCAGCCTCGGCGGTGGCGAAGTCCTGTTCGGCGTCGGCCTGCAGTACCGCGACAACGGCTTTGAGGCCGAGTACGGTGACAACAACAACCTTGCGGTGACACCCTGCCTGGACACGCCGGTCACCGGCAACACCAGCTGCGACCCGGCCCTGGGTGCCCTCGCCTTCCTCGGCACCAACCAGGACGCGGACCTGGAGTCCGATGTGTGGGCTGCCTTCGTCGAGGTGTTCCTGCCCTTCACCGACGACTTCAACCTGCAGGCCGCCGCGCGCTACGAGGATTACGGCGGCGCCACCGGCTCCACCTTCGACCCGAAGCTGACCGCGCGCTGGCAAGTGAACGACACCTTCGCCCTGCGCAGCTCGATCGGCACCACCTTCCGCGGCCCGCCGGCCCAGCAGCTCACCGATCGCAGCGTGACATCCCTGCAGGTCATCGCCAACAGTTTCCGCCCGGTAGACGTCTTCGGCAGCCCGGACCTGGAGCCGGAGTCGGCCCTGAACTTCTCCGCCGGGCTGATGTTCGAGGCGGGCGGCTTCAGCGGCAGCGTGGATTATTTCCGCTACGAGCTGGAGGACACCATTACCGCCGAACCCCTGTCCGGCATGGTCGGCACCCTGTTCGATGATCCCGCCCGCTGCGACGACCCGGCCTACCAGGCACTGCGCCAGCGCTTCCAGTTCCAGGACGGCAACGGCGTGGCCGGCGCAGGTACCTGCGCAGTCAGCAATATCTCGCGGGTGGAAACGCGCTGGGTAAACGGCGGCGACCAGACCAGCGCCGGCCTCGACTTCATGTTCAACTGGGAGAACGACGACTTCGCCGGCGGCCGCCTCGGCAGCGGCCTCACCGCCACCTATGTCATGGATTACGAAGTGGGGGCGGAAGTGGTTGAGGGCGTGAAGGTACAGGACAGCTTCGACGCCGTGGGCAGCCTCAACTTCCAGACCACCAGCTACCCGGTACCGGAGTGGAAGACCAAGGGTTTCGTGGAGTGGGGGCGGCCGCTGTTCGGTGCCGACACCAATGCCCGCCTGACCCTGAACTACATCGACAGCTACCGCGACCAGCGCGCCGACAAAAACGAGGGGCCATTCGCCCCGCGAACTGACCTGCCGGGCAATCCGGTCCTGGACCAGGGCGCGAAGATCGACTCCTACACCACACTGGATTTCAGTCTGCTGGTGTCGCTGCCGTCGGATATCAACCTGAGTTTCTCGGTATTTAACCTGACTGATCGCGATCCGAGCTTCGCCCGCCTGGATTACAACTACGATCCCTTCACCGGGTCGCCGGCTGGACGCCAGTTCAAGCTCGGCATCACCAGTCGCTTCTAGGCGTTTTCCCGCGCAGTGTCACCGGGGCACTGCGCCTTTGCCCCGCCATCTGGCGGGGTTTTTTACTGCTTTATTTTCCCACTCATCCGCGAGGAGCCTTATTGCCGGCAAACCCGCAGGAGAAAAATATGAATCAGTCGCGGAAAAAGCCCTGGCAAACGGTAGAGGCGTAGAGCTCCACCGCGTCCTCCAGGTCCTGCCGCGCCGCCCAGTTGCGCAGCTCGAAGGCAGCGTTGAGCATGCACATCAGCACCTGGCTGGCAATCAGTGGGTCCACCGCGCGCACACTGCCCTCGCTGATACCGTCGATCAGCATCCCGGCAAAACGTCGCGCCATACGGTCGGAACGCGCCAGCACATCGCCACGCACCTCGTTGGGCAGCGCCTGCAGGGCGGTGGTTCGCAACAGCGGATCCTCGCCGCGCAACTGATCGCGCAACAGCGCCGCCATGGTCGATTGCAGCTGCTGCCAGTGGTCGCCGCCGGCATCCCGGGCTGCGCGCTGCAGCAGTGACACGCGGCCATAGCTGCGACTGAAACACTCCAGAACCAGGTCGTCCTTCGCTTCCAGGTGGTGGTAGAAACTGCCCTTGGTGACATTGAGCTCGGCGGCGATGCGCTCCACCGACACGCCGCGATAACCGAGCTGGTTGATCAGCCGGGTGGCTACACGCATGAAGTTGTCCGGCATACCCTCGCCATCACTGCCCAGGGCATTGGCATCCAGCGCCAGCGGTTTTGGCTGCCAGGGGGTCGACGCGGGGGCGAGTCCCTGATCCAGGACTTCCCACAGGCGATTGCCAACGCGCTCATAATCGCCCACTGAATACTGCCGCAACCACACTGGCAGCCAGAACAGGCTCTCTGCCAGCACGTGGGTCTGGGCGGTCTGGCGCAGTTTTTCCCGCGTGGAGCGCGGCTTGCCGAAGAAATTACGAATGGAACGGAACAGATTGTTGTAGCGCTCGATCAGCGCCTCCCGGTAGGGGTCCGCCAGGGCGCGGATATCGGACAGGGAGGCCAGCGGCACCTCTTCCCCCTGGCGTCTTGCGGCAAAATGACGGAAGTGCAACTCGAGGTAGTGGCGCACTCGCAGCCGCGCCGAAGGCTGCCTCGCAGACTCGTCCACCATGGCTTCCAGACGCTCGATGGAACGCTCCAGCACCGCTGCAGCCAACTGCTCTTTGCGCTTGAAGTAGTAGGTAACGCTGGTGGTATTGAGGCCGACGATCTCGGCCACGCCGACAAAGGTCATGCCCTTCAGGCCATGGCGATTGATCAGCACAGTGGCGGCGTCGAGGATGCGGTCGCGTTTTTCTTCAAAGCGGCGGGTGCGCTTATCGGCGTTTTCAGGCTTTTCGGCTGTGGCCACTGCAGGTACCGGTTGGAATTATTGGCGCTGCGGAGCAGCGTTCAGAAAGGTACGGGCACCTTGCTGACGCTGCAGAATAACGTGAATGCCAGGCTTCGCTCAAGCTGGAGGCACCGCGCGGAGCGCTGCGGGGCGCGCTTACTCCAGCGGCGTGCGCGCCTGCCGCGGGCCCTCGCGGTCGAACAGTCCATCCAGTGCGATATTGGCGATTTCGGGTCCATCCTCGCCCACCGTCACCCACATCAGGTGATCCAGCGTACCGGGACCGGCCGGATGGGTGCGCTGGTTGCCGCCGGTGGTTCCCATCTGGATATAGTCGCGGCCGAAGCGCTGCTCGCGGCTGTAGTAGTGAAAGTGCCCGGCCAGCACTGTGTAGGGGCGCGACTGCAATTGCTCCTCGATGCGTAAAAATCCGGGAGCGTCGTATTTCCAGGCCGGCTTGTGCATCAGCACGAAGGTCCAGCGCACATCCCGGTTCGCAGCCACGGCCTCGCTCATGTACGCCACCTGGGCCTCGCTCAGGGTAGCGCTGTCGCCGCCGGCCAGGGCCGCGGCAATGCTGGCCAGGCGCGGGTCGGCGGCCACCGCGGCCGCGACCTCGGCCGGGTTGCCCTGCAGGGTCTGCACCGCCTGGCGGTACTCCTGCGCACTCACCCCGAGTTCCTGCATCAGGCGCTTCTTGTTGCTGGCGGTGGGCGGATCCTCGGTAGACAGCACCAGGAACAGCACATCGCGGTAGCGGAAGTGGTAATAGGCGCGCCCGTGGCGCGAACGCCATTCGTCGAGCATGACCGGATTGGAAATGTCGTGATTGCCCGGCACAAAGAAATAGGGCATCTGCAGGCTGTCGATGTGACCCTCGACCTCGCTCCAGCGGGCGGCGACCTCATCCCGGTCCTCGCTGTAACCTTCGATGTGGTCACCGACGCTGAGCACGAACTCGGGCTGCAGCAGGTTGAGTTGCGCCATGGCGCGGGCGAACACGCCGGGGCGGTGACCGCCGGTGCGGTCGCCCACCACGGCGAACTGGAAGTGTTCGGGGCGGTTGGCGAAGGCCTTCTGGCTGACCGCCACTCCGCGGGCGCGCAGGTCGGAGGAATCGGCAGGCGCCGCCAGCGGCGGCACCTGGCTGGAGGTACCACTACAGGCACCGAGACCGACCGCCAGCAGCGCAGCCGCAATGCAGTGTCGCCAGCGAGCGGTCATGATAACTCCTCAGTACTCGTAGATTACGTCGATACCGTAGGTGCGCGGTTCGCCGAACATGGCCGTAGGTACACCGCCGTTGAAGTGCGCAATGTAGTACTCCTTGTCCTCGAGGTTTTTCGCCCACAGCGCAACACGCAGATCACCGGTGGTGATGAACGGTATCTCCGACAGGCCCAGACGCGCGTTCAGCAGGCCGTAGTCACCCACGATGAACTCGCCGGATTCCGCCGTGGAGCCGGTGAACTTGTCATCCTGCCAGCTGTAGTTCACGTTCGCCTGCAGGGTACCGAAGGGCAGCGCCGGCAAAGTATAGTCAAGGTCGGCGGTCACCGTGTGGCGAGGACTCTGGGTAAAGCGGAAGATGTCTTTGATGTCGTTGCCGGTGGCATCGACGATCTCGTCGTATTTCGCATCCAGGTAGCCATAGCGCAGGCTCGCGCTGAAGCCCTCAAACAGCAGGGCGGTGGTGTCCAGCTCGAAGCCGCTGATGGTGGCCTGGCCGGCGTTCAATACGTCGGTGACCGAGATGTCGTTCGGGTCGGACTGCACGTTGATCTGGATATCGTCGTAGTCCGCCTGGAAGGCCGCGGCATTGACCCGCAGGCGACGGTCCCACAGCTCCATCTTCGCCCCCACCTCGTAGGACACCAGGGTCTCCTCGCCAAAGCCGCGCTCGAAGGATTCGATGCTGCTGGAGCGGGTGTTGTAACCGCCGGTCTTGTAGCCGTCGACAATCTTGGCGTAGAGGTTGATGTCGTCGGTCAGGTCATAGCCGACGATGAAGGACGGGCTGGTATTGGTGTAGGTGTTGTCGCCGGCACCGGCGCCGCGGGGGATCACCAGGTCGGTGCCAATCGGGGAGATGCTCTCGGCCTTCGAGGCCTGGCGCTGATCCTCGGACCAGCGCAGACCCAGGGTCAGGTGCAGGCGCTGCTCCAGCACATCGGGCGTCCAGGTGACCTGGCCGAAGGCGGCGATCGCCTCGTTGCTGATGTCGCCCTCGTTCAGGCTGTTGATGCCGCTGGATGGCACCAGGGTATCGCTGAAATAGCTGCCGTCCTCGTCGAAATAGTACAGGCCGGCGATGTACTGCAGGCTGCCGTCGTCGCTTTCACCCAACAGTTGCAGTTCCTGGCTCCACTGCTCCTGCTCGATATCGCCGCTGGTGCGGAAGATCGGGAAGGGGCCGTAAACGCCGGTGTGGTAATCCATGTTCTGGTAGTTATCCAGCGAGCGGTAGGCCGTGATCGACTTCAGGGTCACCAGGGGCGAGAGCTCCCAGCTTGCAATCAGGCTGTGGCCGTCGGAAACCACATCGTTGGCCTCGACATTGCGCACATCCGGGCTTCCCGCGCTGGGCCGGTCGGCGGTTTGCGGAAACAGCGGCACTGCCGCGGAGTACACCGGAGTATCGTTGATGTCGGACCGGTCATAGGCATAGCGCACCTCGATGCTGTCGCTGGGCTGCCACAGCAGGTCCGCGCGCCAGGCGTCGCGGTCGCGGTCACCGAAGCGGTCTTCGCCGGTACCCAGGTTGTCGACAAAACCGTGCTGCTGCGCGGTGACATAGCCGATGCGGGCGGCCAGGTTGTCGCCCAGCGGCAGATTGGCCGTGGTCTTGCTGCGGAACAGATCGCGGTTGCCGACGGTGAACTGCTGCCTGAATTCCCACTCGCCGATTGCCGGATCCGTGGTGATGTAATTGATCGCGCCGCCAGTGGCGTTGCGGCCGTAGAGGGTGCCCTGGGGGCCGCGCAGGACTTCGATGCGGGAGATGTCAGCCGCCTCCATGGCGAGGCCCTGGGTACGCGCCAGGTAGACGCCGTCCAGGTACACCGCCACGCTCGGATCCTGGGTGATCTGGTCGTCGCTGTTGCCGATACCGCGCACGTAGATACGCGCGGTGGCGGCGCTGTTAGGGTGGGGCGTCAGCTGCAGGTTGGGCACCACGCTGCGCAGGTCGGTGATGTCCTCGATGCCGCGCATTTCCAGTTCATTGCTGCCCAGGGCAGCCAGGGAGATGGGCGTATCCTGCAGGGATTCCACCCGCTTCTGGGCGGTGACAACAACTTCCTCGAGCATGGGCTGGGCCAGCGCACCAGGGGCGGCCACCAGGCAGGCCCAGGCCAGTGGTTTCAGACGCGCGATAACGGGCAGCTTGCGGGCTGTATTCATGGTTATTCCTCACTTGTGGCGTCGGGGAGTGGCGCGCAGGCACTGCGCAGCCCTGACCCCGGGGGCGGAACCGTTTCTGTTATCTGTGTCTGCGCCGGCAATTTATCTACCTTCGCGCAGGTAGGCAAAAAACTACCTGCATGCAGGTAGGAAAACAAGCCGACAAGCGTTACAGTTCTGTCCAGTTGGCGGACTTGAGTGCGCGCAATCGATCAAAACAACGGGATTTTCCATGGAAAACAAGGCCAGCCGGGGTGAAAAGACCCGCCAGCGTATCCTCGATGCCGCCGAGGAACTGTTCGCCGAGAAGGACTACTCCGCTGCGCGGCTGGAGGATGTGGCACTGGCGGTGGGCATTAAACGCGCGTCTATCGTCTACTACTTTGCCGGCAAGCAGGAGCTTTACGAAGCGGTGGAACAGCGCATCTTCAGCGCCATGATGGCCCACACCCGGCGCGCCGAGCGCCCCGACGCCCCCGCCATGGATCAGCTGCTAGCCCTGCTGGACGGCTGGCTGGACTTTCTGGTGGGGCGGCCCACGGCGGCCCGCATTCTGCTGCGTATCAGCGCCAACAGCTACAGTGACAGCAGCGCCCCGGTGCGCAATTCTTTCGTCGCCCTCGGCGCCTGGGAAGACATCATCCGACGCGGCCAGGCCAGCGGCGAATTCCCCCCCGCCAGTCCCGCCCACCTGCTGCACCTGCTGGGGGCCGGTACCATCTACTACACCGCAACAGGCCAGTTGCTGGGCGAAGAGCGCAACTACGACCCGGCGGACAGCGGGCAGTTGGAAGCCTTCCGCAACCTGATGCATCGCAGCGCCCGCTCCCTCCTCAGCTCGCCCTGACCGCCAACGCCCGACCACCACCCCTCCATGCTGCCACCGGTAGCAATTTCTGGCACACTGTGTTTCACAACGCAGCTGGAAACCACTCAAGGGTATTTACTGGCTGACCAGGACACCGACTGCTGGAGAATCCATGCGGCTGACACCTCTACTTTCTCTGCCCCTGTCTGTCAGTATCGCGGTCATACTTTCGCTACCGGGCAGCAGCCAGGGCTCGGAACCCGAGTCCTGCCAATGGGAAGCCTGCGTCAGCCAGTCGCCCGGCGGCGCCAGGCACTACGCCAGCATCGATGCCGCGCTGGCGGCGGGCCGCGAGGCGAATACCCGTCCCTGGCGCATCCACATCGCCCCGGGTGAATACCGGGAAAAACTGGTCGTGGACTACCCGGGCGTGCAGCTGATTGGCGCCGGCCGCGAACGCAGTGTGATCCACTACGATGCCTACGCCGGGCAGTTGCGCCCGGGCGCGACCGGCCCCAACGACACCTGGACCACCTGGGGTTCCGCCACCCTGATCATCCGCGCGCCGGATTTCCGCGCCGCCCATCTGACGATAGAGAACCGCTTCGACTACCTGGCCAACGACGCCCTGCCCAAAGCGCAGCGTATCCGCCACAGCCAGGCGGTCGCGGTGATGACCGATGTCGGCAGCGACCGCGCCGCGTTCGAGGATGTCGCCATCCACGGCTACCAGGACACCCTGTTTCTGCTCGCCGGCCGCAGCCTGATTCGCAACAGCCTGGTCAGCGGCAATGTAGACTTTATCTTCGGCGCCGGCACCGGGCTGTTTATCGACAGCGAGATTCGCATGCGCACTCGCGCCAGCACACAGCAGACCTGGGGCTACCTGACCGCTCCCAGTACCGACATCGACTCTGACTACGGCCTGGTCTTCCTGCGCTGCCGCCTGACCCGCGAGCCCGGCGTGCCCGACCACAGCACCAGCCTGGGCCGCCCCTGGCACCCCACCACGACCTTTGCCGATGGCCGCTACGCCGACCCGGATGCGATTGGCTCGGCGGTATTCATCGATACCTGGATGGACCGCCACATCCAGCCCCAGGGCTGGTCGGATATGGGAGGCACGGCAAAGAACGGCCGTCGCATCCGTTTCCCGCCGCAGGACGCCCGCTTTTTCGAGTACCGCAGCCGCGGGCCGGGAGCGGTGGCCAACGCCGACCGGCGCCAGCTGGATGACCAGCAGGCACAGGCATACGATGCCCGCCGTATCATCGCCCCCTGGCATCTGCGCTTCCCCTATCCGCTGCCCCGGGAGAATGCCCCCTACACGCCACAGGCCGAGCTTGAGAAATACGCGCAGCAATGGCCGGGGCTGTCCCTTGCCGGCACCGATGGCATTGCCGGTATTCAGGCCGTCCGGAATGTGGCCTATGCACAAACCGGTACCCGGGAACTCGCGGCCGACCTTTACACTCCAGCCCCCGCTGCTTCCCCCTTGCCCGGCGTGATACTGGTTCACGGCGGCGGCTGGCGCAGTGGCAGCCGCAGTCACCTGGCGCCACTGGCAGCGCGACTGGCAGCCCGTGGCTACGCCGCGGCCGCGGTGGATTACCGGCTGTCGGGCGAGGCCCTCTACCCCGCCGCGGTACTGGATATCCGCCGCGCCGTGCAGTGGCTGCGCGAGCAATCACTGGTGCCCGTTGATAGTGGTCGAATCGCCCTGCTGGGCGCCTCTGCCGGCGGTCACCTGGCGGCGCTGGCGGGCGCCGCAGGCACACCGGAGGTGCTACAGCCATCGCAACTGGATCGAAGCGCCCCTGGCGTACAGGCGATTGTCGACCTCGATGGCGTGGTGGATCTCACCTCAGAGGCGGCGCGGTACTACGAAGACTCACCCGCCAAACCCTCGGCTTTTGGCCTGTGGATAGGCGGGCGCTACGCGGAATTTCCCGAACTGTGGGCGCAGGCATCGCCGCTACGCTACGCCGGGGCATCCACCCCCCCAACCCTGTTCGTGAACAGCGCCCGGCCCCGTTTCCGGGCCGGGCGGGATGCCTACATGGAGAAGCTGGCGGCCGCGGGTGTTGAGACCCGGGCAGTGGAATTGGCCGATACGCCCCACACCTTCTGGCTGTTCGAGCGCTGGCTGGACAGCGCCAGTGACGAGATTGCGCGATTCCTGGACGCGGCGATGCCACCCGCCGACTGAGAGAACGTCAGTCGGCAGCAGGCGTATCGCGCAGCTGGTGCGCCAGGGCGGGCAGCGCCTCGCGAATTTCCCGGGTAACGATGGCCGCCATGACTTTCGCCCCCTGCGGAGAAAAATGGGTATTGTCGTCCAGCCCTTCGGGGTAATTGGGCCACTCCCCGGCAGGTAAAATAAGAAACAGGGGCTTTGAGCCCTGCGCCCCCAGCTCCAGTAGCAGTGCGCCGCTGTCCCGATGCATATCCAGCAGCGGTACCGCCTGCTCCCTGGCGAGTTCGCGCACCAGGCCAGGATAGGGTCCGTGGGTATCAAAGAAGCTGCCGCGCTCATCAAATCGGCGGCGCATCACCGGCGTCATCAGTACCGGGTGGGCCTGATGCTGCCGCACATCGGCAACAAAACGGGCAAGATTGCTGCGGTAGTCCGCAGGTGGCGTGTAGCGGTCCAGCTTTTCCTCGCTGCCATCGTTGTGCCCGAACTGGATAAACACGTAATCACCCGGGCTCAGGGCATCGACAATGGCCTGCCAGCGGCCCTCCTCGATAAAGGTGCGGGTGCTGCGCCCGTTGCGGGCGTGATTGTCGACGGTCACCGCAGAGGGGTCGAACCAGCCCTGCAGGGCCTCGCCCCAACCGGTTTCCGGCCGGGTTGAAGGCCGTTTGGCGGCGATGGTGGAATCCCCGGCGAGAAACAGGGTGATCGGTTCGGCCCGCGCCGCCAGCGGCGCCAGTAACAGCAGTATGGCGCAGGCAAGTGCGCCGAAAGGGATGTACTGTTTAAACGTCGTCACGACTTGCTCCTGCTACCCGATAGTCCCGGCATCACTGCCACCGGTGGCAGATTAAAAGGGGCCGACAGCCATTGCAAGGGCGGGCAGCGAGAAATCCACGAACAATCAGCCGCCGAAGATCATCCGCAGCAGCCCCGCCAGGCTTACCACCAGCAGGCCGCCGCCCAGCACCCGGAAGAACACGCCGGTATCGGAGCGCAGGGTATAGCGGTGGAAGCGCAGGCCGAGCATGTGGCCGATGGCGGCACAGGGCAGCAACAACAGGGTCGCGCGCCACTGCAGGTCGACCCCGGTCCAGGCAAAGGCCGCCAGCTTGATGGCCACCAGCACAAACCACAGCACAAACAGGGTGTCGCGCAGCTCGTGCTTCTGTACCCGGCTGGCCGCTACCGGCACCACCAGCGGCGCCGCCACCAGGGATGTACCGCTGACATAGCCGCCCAGCAACATGAACAGGGTGTCCACGGTGCGACTGTTGCTCTTGAATGGCCGTTGCAGCAGGTAGCTCACGGCGTAGACCGATACCACCACAAAGATAAACCCGCTCACCACATTGGTGGGCAGGGTCAGTACACCGGCGACACCGATCAGCTTGGGCACGATCATCAGCGCGAAGGCGTAGCGCAGGAAGGGCCAGTTCACCGTGTTCTCGGCGCGCCCTTCACGGGCGCGAAAATGCGCGGTGGCAATGGTCAGGAAGGAAAAGAACAGCAGGTGCATGGCGATGACGGGCAGGAACACCAGCGGTGCGTTATAGACCATCAGCAGGAAGGGCAGGGTCAGCACCGCGCCGCCAAAGCCCAGCCCCGAGCGCACAAAGCCGCTCCATACAAACAGCAGGGCGATGGCGAGGTATTGCCAGGTGTGTAAATCAGCCATTCTCGGATTCTCCCGCCAGGCGGCGATACGGCGCCAGCGCCGCGGCCATACGGTCAAAGCCCTTGTACTGTTGCATACCCGGCGGGTTGCTATCGATAGCGCGCAGCAGCGCCGGTAGTGCATTCCCCATTTCCACCAGCTGCGACAGCGGGTGCAGGTATACACGAATGGTAAACACCACCGCGCCGCTTGCCGGCAGACGGCGCAGGGACTGGCGCTCCACCCGGTAGAACAGCGGCTCGTCTTCGCCCCCCTCGCTGCCTGGCCTGCGGTTCAGTGTGTGGCCGTGCTGCAGGCTCCAGTTGTAGCGCACCACCGGGCGCTCCACCTTCAGGTGCTGGAAAAAGCGTTCCACTTTCGGCAGCAAAACGCTGTCAAAACCGGGGATCACCGCGTGAATATCCGCCAGGGAGCCGCCCACCTTGTCTTCCAGTCGCCACTGGCTGGCGGCACAGAGGCTGGCGGCGGTCAGAGTGTAGCTATCGCCCCGGGGCTCCATGATCACCAGGTCATCGGCCACCCACAGGGAGGCATTCCACAGCGCTTCCCCGTGTTCCAGCGGTGCGCGGAATCCACCGGGCAGGCAGTAAAGGTATTGGCCCTCGCGCCGATAGCAGTCCGCATGGCATTGCAATAGATGCTTGAGCAGCACCGTGGACAGCTCTTCCTGTGCCGGCCGGGACTCCGGCAGCTCCCGATACACCCGGTCGCCAAGGCGGCTGCGCTGGGCAAGTTTGTTCAGGTGATAGCGCCCGGCTTCGCCATCGGGCTCGATCCAGAGTTCCGGTGCCATGGGCACCAGCCCCATCTGCAACAGTTCACTGTGGCTCAGGTGAGGGAGATATCGCGGCTGACAGTTGTCGAAAAGCATCACAGGGCATTCGGGTGACGGGCCGCTCACCTTACCGGAAAGCGGCGACGGGGCAAATGTCGGCCGGCACTGGCCCCGCTGCCCGAACGCAGTGCGCCACTGCGCCTCCTGCGCTCTGCTAACCTATAGGCCACAACCTGCCAACCAGGGAGCTTTCATGCGTCGTATTCTGCTTTTTCTCCTGCTTACACCGCTTCTATTGATAGTGGCGGCCACCCTCCTGCTGCCGCTGTTGCTGGATGAGGAACGTCTGCTGGCCATCGCCGCCGAGGCGCTCAAGGAGAAAACCGGCGCGACGCTGGCGGTCAGCGGAGACACCAGGCTGCGCCTGTTGCCGCGCATCGCGCTGAGCGTGGAGCAGGTGGAACTGACACTGCCCGGCGAAGGTCAGCCGGACCTCAGCGCCGGCCGCCTGGATATCGGCGTCAAGCCCCTGCCGCTGCTGTCCGGTGAAGTGCAGATTCAGCGCCTGGCGCTGAACGGGCTGCTGGTTACCGTGCCAGCCGGCCCGGAACAGCCCAGTATCGATAGCAGCGACCTGAGCGATGCCGAACTGGACGCTTTCTACCGCGAGCGGCGCAAGGTTCTCAAGGAGACAGGTGAGGATGCCGGCCTGGCACTGGCAGCACCGATGGCACTGGAAGTGGCGGAACTCAGCATGGACGACTCGCGCCTGGTACTGATGGAGGGCGCCGGAAAGCCCGACCGGATTGTCGAGATCGAATCCCTCCGCGCCACTGACCTGAACCTGGCCGGCCGCCCGGTTCCCCTGTCTCTGGCCCTCTCGGTACCCGCGACAGAGCCGGGCGGCGAAGCGGTAACACTGCAACTGGATACCACCCTGCGCCTGGATCAGGCCAGCCAGCAGCTCAGCCTCGATCAGCTCGAGGCTGAGCTGCAGGGCGCCACTGCCGAGCCACTGCAGCTCAGCGCCAGTGGCGGTGTTGACCTGGAGCGCGTGGTGGCCGACCTCAAGCTCACCCTGAGCCTGGGCAGCGCCCGTGGCGAGGGCAAGTTGCGCTTCGCCAGCTTCGAAAGCCCGCAGATCGATGCAGACCTGCACCTCAATGAATTCACCCCCGCCCTGCTGGCCCTGGCCGGCCCGGAAGCCGCGGCAGGCAGCAACGACGAAAGCGACGGCAATACCGTGGATGACGGCGATGCCCCACTGCCCCTGGCGCCACTGCGCAGCATCGATACCCGCGCCAAACTGGCCATCGACAGCGCCCGCTTCGGCAATCACGAGATCCGCGATTTGCGTGCACAACTGCGTGCGGTAGACGGTGTCGTCACGCTTAATCGTCTGTCCGGAAGCGTCCACGGCGGCACACTGTCGGCCAGCGCCACGCTGAACGCCGCCCACAACCGCGCCCGCCTCAACACCAGCGGCAAGCTGGAGAATGTGGATCTGCCGCAACTGCTGGCAGCGCTGGAAGCGGAGCCGAAGCTCAGCGGGCAGGCCTCATTGAACTGGCAGCTTGCAGCCGAGGGACGCAGCCGCAATGCCCTGCGCGACTCCCTCAGCGGGCCAGTCAAGATTCACACCCGCGAGCTGGTGCTGAAAGGCCTCGGCATCGAACGCATGCTGTGCCAGACCGTGGCACTGGTGAACCGGGAAAAACTCGCCGCCGAACTGCCCACCGACAGCGCCTTCGAGGCCCTGACCGTGGACCTGCAACTGGCAGAGGGCAAGGCCCGGCTCTCGCCCCTGCACGCCGAACTGGCCAACATCCAGTTGACCGGCAAGGGTGCGGCCCAACTCGACAGCCTCGACTTCAAGGCCGATTTTGCCGCCCGCCTCGACCCGGGGCTGGCCGAGGTGGACCCGGCCTGCCGGGTCAACGAGCGCTACACCGCCATCGACTGGCCGCTGGAATGCGAGGGCAACCTGAACGGCGACGCGGGAGACTGGTGCCGCGTGGACAGCGGGGAAATCATCGAGGACCTCGGCAAGAACGAGGTCCAGCGCAAGGTGCAGGAAGAGGCGGGGCGCCTCTTCGAACGCCTGCTAAAGAAAGACTAGGAGCCCCTACAGACTCAGTGCGGCGATTTCTATCCGCGCGGCGGCGCCATAGAGCTGGGAAGCATTGCCGTCCACTGCCTCGGGCGGCATGATGCCGAGCCACAGATTGGCGTCGAACAGCCCCTGGATCAGGGCCTTCACGCCGTCCCGGGTTGCCGCCAGGTCAGCGTCATCCCCCACGTCCATGTTGGCCACCAGGCTCTGGGCGGTGCGGGTGAAGCCGTAGGCATCCTGGTACTCGTGGCCATTGACCACCTTGCCGTCCACTACGCCGAGGGCGTATTCATCCGCTGCGGTGCGAACCAGCTTCACCACCACACCCAGGCGGGTGGCCGGTGACAGGGAACCCACCCGCGCCTCGGAGGCGCTGATGCCCTCGAGCACAGCGGCGTAGGCTGCCTCGACCTCTTCAGCGCTGCTGTCATCGCTTTCCACGGCATTGGCCAGGGCGGTCAGCTGGTCGGCGAAGCCGGCGCTGCCGCGGGCCTTGAACGCCGGCTCCATATCCGCGTACAACTCGCTTTTGGGGTGCTTCATGTGCATACGCGCGTGCTCGATGTGGCCGGCACGGTAGAGCTCGAGGCCGACCAGCAGGTGACCGCGCATCAGCCCGAGTTGCGACAGGTAGGCGACATCATTGGTGGCCGGGTCGACGTTCTGGGCCAGGCCCTCACCTTCGCCCTCGCCGCCGGCGGCGGCCGCCTGACCGGTGTCCGCCGCGGCGGTATCCATTGCGGCGGCAGCCTGCAGTTCATCGGCGGCGGCCACAGCCAGCGAGGTGCCGCCAACCAGGGCGGCCAGACTCAGGCTGGACCACAATTTGGTGCGCTTGTGCATGTTGTCGAATTCCTTGTGTCATCATTTGGCCGGCCAGTTATAGCAAAGCGGAGGCTTCTTGAAAATGATTCTTATTAAGATACTTGCAGATCAAACGTATTCCGGCGCGGTCACCGGGCCATGCTGACCTGCATCGAGGGCCTGCTCGACGCCCCCACCCTCGATGCCGTACGGGAACAGCTGGCCACCAGCGACAGCTTCGCTCCCGGCGAGGCGACGGCCGCCGGGCGCGCCCGGGCGGTGAAGCACAATCTGCAGGGCATCGGCGCCGACGCCACCATTCGCGGGGTGACCCGCCTGCTGGAGAAACAACTGCTGGCGCACCCGGTGTTCCGCGCCGCCACCCGCCCGCGCCAGTTCGCCCGCCTGCTGATCAGCCGCTACGACAGGGGCATGGGCTACGGTACCCATATCGACGCCCCCGCCATCGACGGTGTACGCACCGATGTCTCCTTTACCCTCTTCCTCAGCGAACCGGGTGAGTACGAGGGCGGCGAACTGGTGATCGAATCCGGCGCCGGCGAGGATGCCGTCAAACTCCCGGCCGGGGCGGTGGTGTGCTATCCCTCCAGCTACCTGCACCGGGTGGAAGCGGTGCGCAGTGGCTCGCGGCTGGTGGCGGTTGGCTGGCTGCAGAGCGAGGTGCGCTCCAGCGAGCAGCGCAAGCTGCTGTTCGCCCTCGACAGCGCCCTGGCCAGACTGCAGGAACATCCCGGCGACCCCGGCGCCCTGGACGAACTGGCCAACGTGCGCGCCAATCTGCAGCGTATGTGGATGGATTAGTGCGGCAAAATACTTCCGCCGCTGGCGCCCTTTGACAGGCGGGGCTATGCTCCCTGAACAAAAATCCGACCACCAAGACTCCCGGGCATTCCAGGCGGCCACTATCCGCCGCACCCGGGGGCGCTGCAGGGGACTGACGATGTCTGGGGAATGGAAACGGGGCAACCGCCACGGAAGGGTGTGCGGCCTGGCTGTATTGCCGCTGGGTATTTTACTGTGTCAGCAGGCCAGTGCGTCGCTGCTGGATCTGACGGGACAGTATGCGAACGCTGTCGAAGAGTCTGCGGCCGCAGCCAATCAGGCGACCTACGACACCCTCCTGCAGGGCAACGGCGGCCCTTGCGCCGCGCTGCAGCGACAGGCCAGTGCCGACTGTGGCGGGCAGACCTTTCTGCTGTTCGAAAATGCCCGCGAGCTGGTGCACACCGCCAACGAGCTTACGGGCCAGGGTCCCACCGATTTCAGCCTGGGCACCGATCTCGCCGGCCTTGGCACCTCCCTGCGCTGGACTGCGGGTGAAGAATTTGCCGCCCAGGAATCACTGACCACCGAGTTTGTCAGCGGTCAGCTGTCTACCCTGGCGAGCCGCATATCCGCCCTGCGCGGCGGCGCCACCGGTTTTTTCCTGGCCGGCACCCCCGCCGACACGCCGCTGGGGCTGGGCGCCAGCGCCGACAGCGCTGCCGGCGAGCGATACAGTCCCTGGGGCGGCTTTGTCAACGGCAGCTACGGCAAGGGCGACAAAGACGCTACCGGTAATGAAGACGGTTTCGACTTCGATGGCTACGAATTCAATGCCGGGGCCGACTACCGTTTCAATGCCAACTGGGTCGGCGGACTGCTGGCCGGCATCACCCAGCGCGAGATCGACTTCCAGCAGGAGGGCGAACTGGTGGTGGACGGCGACATCGAGACCGAGGGCTACAGCCTGATGGCCTTTGCCCTGTATTACCACGACCAGTGGTACGCCAGTGTCGGTGCAGGCTTCCAGCGCATGGATTTTGACCTCGATCGGGCCATCGAATACCCCTCCTTCAATCCGGCGGTGGAGAGCGTGGACACCCGCACCCTGAGCGATACCAGCGGCGACACCTGGTCGGTCAATGCGGCGGCTGGCTACAACATTGCACTGGGCCCGGCGCTGAACCTGGAGCCCTACGGCCGCCTGGATTTCGCCGATACCCGTATCGACGGCTTCAGCGAGCGGGACATCAACAACGATGCCTTCCAGTTGCGTGTCGAGCGGCAGGATTTCCGTTCGCTGGAAGCCGTCGCCGGTCTCAGCCTGCAGTACACCGCAACGCCATCCTTCGGCGTGCTGATCCCCTTCGCCAGCGCCGAATACCACCACCAGTTCGAGGACGAATCGCGGGACATCACCGCTGTCTATAACGCCGTCGACCTCGGGCCGGAGGCCCGCTTTCGTGTCGCCACCGACCCCCTGGACCAGAACTATGCGGTGTTTTCGGCAGGCCTTTCAGCGGTACTGCGCGGTGGGCGCCAGCGCAGTCTGGATGGCGAGATTCACGGCGGCCTGCAGGGCTTCATCAGCTATCGCTCGATTCAGGGCCTGCAATACTACAGCCACGACATCATCAGCGCCGGACTGCGCTACGAGTTCTAGTTGATTGACCGGGGCCAGAGGCCCCGGGCATTCAGATGGCCGCGCTCAGCTTGCGGATGGTACGGTTGAGGATCTCGTCGTTCTCGGAGTAATCCACCGGGCAGTCGATCAAATGCACACCGCCGGTGTTCAGGCACTGCTCCAGCAGCGGCGCCAGCCCGGCGCTGCTCTCCACCCGGTGCCCGTTGGCGCCGTAGGCCTCGGCGTACTTGACGAAGTCCGGGTTGCCGTACTCCAGCCCCCAGTCGCTGAAGCCCATGTTGGCCTGCTTCCAGCGGATCATGCCGTAGGAGGAGTCGTTGAGAATCAGGCACACCAGGTTCATGTTCAGGCGCACGGCCGTTTCCAGCTCCTGGCTGTTCATCATGAACCCGCCATCGCCGCAGATGGCCATCACCTTGCGCCCGGAATTGACCAGATGCACCGCCATGGCCGAAGGCAGGCCGGCGCCCATGGTGGCGAGTGCGTTGTCCAGCAGGACCGTGTTGGAACCGTAGGCCCGGTAGTTGCGGGCGAACCAGATTTTGTACACGCCGTTGTCGAGGCAAATGGTGCCGTCATCCGGCATGGCCTTGCGCACCTCTGCCACCAGGCGCTGGGGGTAGATGGGGAAGCGGTCGTCGTCGCTGCCCTCGGCGATGTTGGCGTCGTGGTGCTCCTTGACCTCCATCATGCGGGAGAAATCCCAGCCTGGCAGCTCCCGTTCGGCGAGACCGTTGTTCATCTGCCAGATGGCATTGGCGATATCGCCGATCACTTCCAGCTGCGGGAAGTAGACCGGGTCCACCTCCGCCGAGCGGAACGACACATGGATAACCTGGGTGCCGGCGGACACTTCCACCGGGTTGGTCTCGTGATGGTCGGAGCCCTCGTTCAGCCGTCCGTGCTGCATGAAGAAGGGCGGCTTCTCGATCACATCGTGGCCGACATTGATGATGAGGTCCGCCGCCTCGATGGCGCGGTGCACGAAGTCGCCGGCAGACAGGGCGGCGCAACCGAGATAGAGCGGGTGACGCTCGTCGATCACGCCCTTGCCGAGCTGGGTGGTGACAAAGGGGATACCGTAGTCATTGACCATTTGCGTCAGCATTTTGCTGGTCAGCTTGCGGTTGGCACCGGCGCCGATCACCAGGATGGGTGATTTGGCCGCCACAATGCGATCCACCGCAAAGCGGATAGCCTTCTCCTCGGCCACCGGACGGCGCACGATGGAGGCCGGGATGGGATACTGTTCAGTCTCCTCGTCGGCGATGTCCTCGGGCAATTCCAGGTGGACCGCGCCGGGCTTTTCTTCCTCCGCCAGGCGCAGGGCCTCGCGCACCCGGCTGGGGATGTTGTCCGCCGACACCAGCTGGTGGGCGTACTTGGTGATGGGGTTCATCATCTCCACCACATCGAGAATCTGGAAGCGCCCCTGCTTGGACTTTTTCACCGGCTTCTGGCCGGTGATCATCATCATCGGCATTCCCCCGAGCTGGGCGTAGGCCGCCGCGGTGGTGAAATTGGTGGCGCCGGGGCCCAGGGTGGACAGACAGACCCCCGTTTTACCGGTGAGGCGACCATAGGTGGCCGCCATGAATCCTGCCGCCTGTTCGTGGCGGGTCAGAATGAGTTGAATCTGTTCCGAGCGCGACAGGGAATCGAGAAAATCCAGATTCTCCTCCCCCGGAATACCAAACACGTAGCGCACACCCTCTTGTTCCAGTGCCTGTACAAACAGGTCCGATGCTTTGGTCACGTCCAACTCCTGATTCCATGGATAGTTCAAGGATGCTAGCACAGGCTGAAAAAATGACACGCCTTACGTCCGGTTCATCTATTTGGAGGATGTGAGCCGGCGCCCACCCCGACACTATCCCCCCGCTCGCAGTTGACCACGGCCTGTGGGATAAGTACTGCCATAACAAGAGAACACGGAGAAGCAGCCATGCTCGAACACCTCAAAGCCTCGGTGGAAGCGATCACCGAGGACGACGCAGCCATCCGCGAAATGCTGTGGGAACTGAATGTGCCGTCCCTGTTGATGAGCATCGTGCACATGAGTGGCGATACCAGCGTGCTGTCGCGCTACCCGGCGCCGCGCATGATGAACGTGGTGGAGGCCGGGGCCGGCGGCGAGCAATTACTGGAGGGCGGCTATACCCGCGCGCAGGCGGCGCAGATTCACGAGGAGGTGCTCACCGCCATCGCCGCCTACCGACAGCGCGGCGGCAGCCTGCCGGAACTGGACGACAACGTGGTCAGCGAGCTCTACACCTTTATGTGCGGCCACGAACTGGACCAGCGCTACGAGAATTTCATCCGCGAGGAAATCGCCCTCGACGGCGTCGACCAGCGCGGCCTGAACCTGGAGACCGAGGCCCTGAAGGCGGCCGGGCGCAACTTCCCGGTAGTGATCATCGGCGGCGGCATGGGCGGGGTACTGGCCGGTATCCGTCTCGGCGAGGCCGGCATCCCCTACACACTGATCGAGAAAAACTCCGGCCTCGGCGGCACCTGGTTCGAGAACCACTACCCCGGCTGCCGGGTGGATGTGCCGGGCCACAGCTACAGCTATTCCTTCGAACCCAACCACGAATGGAGCTGCCACTTCCCCCTGGCGGACGAAATCCGCGCCTACTTCGACCGCTGTGCCGCGGACTACGGCGTGAAAGAGCATACCCGCTTCAACACCGAAGTGGAGGCCGCGCGCTGGGACGAAGACAGCGCCACCTGGCAGGTCACGGTGGTGGACGGCAACGGAGAGCGCGACACCCTGACCGCCCGCGCCGTGATCAGCGCCGTCGGCCAGCTCAACCGGCCGAAGCTGCCGGAAATCGACGGTATCGATACCTTCAACGGCCCCCTGTTCCACTCCGGCGCCTGGCCCAAAGGGCTCGATCTCGCCGGCAAAAAGGTCGCGGTAATCGGTTCCGGCGCCAGCGCCTTCCAGATCATCCCGGAACTGGCCGAAACCGCCAGTGAACTGACCGTGTTCCAGCGCTCCCCGGCCTGGATGTTTCCCAATCCCGGCTACCACATGGCGGTGGGCGACGGTCAGAAGTGGGCGCTGAAGAAGCTGCCCTACTACAGCAAGTGGTACCGCTTCTGGCTGTTCTACACCTCCATCGAGGGCGTGTACGACAAGACCCTGGTGGACCCGGCCTGGAACGACAGCCGCTCGGTCAGCGCCGCCAACGACGAAATGCGCCAGGCACTGACCGCCTGGATCGAATCCCAGGTACAGGACCCGGCACTGCTGGAAAAAGTGCTGCCCACTTACCCGCCCTTCGGCAAGCGCATCCTGCAGGATAACGGCACCTACCTGGCCGCCCTGCAAAAGGACAACGTGGAACTGGTCACCGAGGGCATCACCGCCATCGAGCCGACTGGCGTGCGCACCGCCGACGGCGTGTTGCACGAGGTGGACGCCATCGCCTGCGCCACCGGCTTTTACGCCGACCGCTTCCTGTTTCCGATGCAGGTTACCGGCCGCGACGGCGTGAGCCTGAACGAGCAGTGGGGCGATACCAACGGCCGCGCCTACCTCGGCATCACGGTGCCCAACTTCCCCAACCTGTTCTGCATTTACGGCCCCAACACCAACCTGGTGGTGGCGGGCAGCATTGCCCACAACGCCGAGTCGCAGGTCAATTACATCCTGCGCAGCATCCGCTTCCTGCTGGAAGGCGGCCACCAGAGCATGGACGTGCGCCAGGAAGTACACGACAGCTACAACGACGAGGTGGACCGGATCAACGCCGACACCGCCTGGGGCTGGGAAGGGGTCAACAACTGGTACAAGAACGAAGCCGGCCGGGTCACCGCCAACCTGCCCTTCCGCATCATCGACTACTGGCAGATGACCAAGCAGCCCAAGGCGGAAGACTACCGCTTTAGCTGAGGCCTGCCCCTCGTGAAGCCAGCGGCGGATCGTGGTAGCGTTGGCGCGCCCCCTGTGGAAGCCACCCTTTGCCATGACCCTGTCGCTGGATACCTACAACACCCTGCTGGAAGCGCTCTATAACGGAGCGCGGGAAGACGCCCCCTGGGCGCTCTTCCTCAACCAGCTGTGCGAGCTCACCGGTTCCCGGCTCACCGTACTGAACCTGGCCCGTCCCCGCCCGGGGGATCCGGGCGTGGTGTTCATCGGCGGAGCAGACTTCGACCGTGAGCACCGCCTGCAGTACGCCAATGACTTCTCCGCCCTCGACCCCTTCGTCAATCTGCCGGACGGCGAGGCCATTACCCTGTCGGAAGTGCTGTCACCGGAGCAGCTGCGCCAGACCGCGTTCTACCGCGAGTTCATGCAACCGACAGACCTGGTGCAGATTCTCGGTATCGATATTCCCCGCGACGGCAGGCCGGCGCTGTTTTTGCGGGCGATCCGCAGCGAGCGGGCCGCGCCCTTCGGAGAGCAGGAAAAAGCGCTGTTCAACCTGCTGGCCCCCCACCTGCGACAGCTGCAGAGCTGGCTCGACCAGACCCGGCAGCAGGGCTTTGAACTCGGCATTTATGACGGCATCGCCAGCCGGCTGGAAATAGCGACCATTCTGCTGGATGCCGGCGGCCGCATCCTTCACTGCAACCCGGTAGCCCGGGCCCTGCTGTCCAGCAGCGAACTGATCGCTGAGCGCCAGGGCCGGCTCGCGGCCCGACGCAGCGGCGATCAGCAGCGCCTGCAGGCGCTGCTTGCCGAGTGCGCCGGCACGCCGGAAAACAGCCCAACCCTGGCGCCGGCCCTGCGCATGGAAACCGAGAGCCCCAACAGCGGTCTCTACCTGCTGCTCAAACCACTGCCCGCGGGCGCCGAAGCCGGGCTGCTGCCGCCAGACCTGATACCGGCGGAAGCCAGTGCCGATGGCCCGCGCATCGCGGTGTACATCAGCACGCCGGAAATTCTCAGCCCCGAACAACAGGGCATCCTGCAGCAGCTCTTCGACTTCACTCCCAGCGAAGCCCAGCTCGCCATCTCCCTGGCCAACGGTATGAGTCTGGAGCAGATCGCCGAGGAACGCTGCGTCAGCCGCAATACCCTGCGCACCCATTTGCGCGGCGCCTTCCAGAAAAGCGGCGTCAACCAGCAGTCGGCCCTGGTCAGTCTGGTGCTGCGCAGCGTCGCCGGGCTGGGCTAACTATTCAACCGCACAGCCCTCTCGCCCTCGGGACATCTCCATATCATCCATTTGAGTGATGAGGTCGCCCCACCCCACCACCTAGCCTCTGCCGCCGCACGATAACAATACTCAGAGGTAAGCCATGATTCATTCCGCCAAACCCGTTTTTGCTCCATCCACCCTGGCCCTGGCCGTGGCGCTGGCCAGCGCGCCCGCACTGGCCCAGGACGGCAACCGCGCCACCGCCCTGGAAGAGGTCGTCGTCACCGCACAGAAGCGCGAGGAATCCCTGCAGGATGCGCCCATCGCCATTTCCGCCTTTTCCCCGGCCGCCATCGAAAGCATGGGCATCGAGCAGGTGACCGACGTCACCCACTTCACCCCCAATATGTCCATGCACCGCCAGTCCGCCTCCAACGCTACAGTGAACTTCTCCATCCGCGGCATCACCGAACCGGAGCCCTCGATGAGTGTGGACCCCGCCGTCGGCGTGTACATGGACGGCATCTACATGGCCCGCAACAACGGCCTGGCCTTTGACGTGGTGGACCTGGAGCGCATCGAAGTACTGCGCGGCCCCCAGGGCACCCTGTACGGCCGCAACAGCACCGGCGGCGCCATCAACATCGTCACCGCCAAGCCCAGCGGCGAATTCGAGTTCCAGCAAAACCTGAGCCTGGGCAACTACGACCGCCTCAAAGCCCACACCATTGTCGACCTGCCGGAATTTGCCGGTATTTCCGCCAAGCTGTCCTACCTCTACGACACCCGGGGCGGCTGGGTCGACAACGAAACCACCAACTTCCAGCAGGGCAAAGCCGATGACTTCGGCGAGCAGGACAACGACGCCTGGCACGTAGCCCTGAACTGGACCCCCACAGACACCCTGAGCTTTGACTACAGCTACGACGGCACCAAGGGCACCGGCACCCCGGCAGCTTTCCAGCTGACCCGCGCAGAGGCGGTACCAGCCTCTGTGTTTGGCGCGAATTTTGACCCCAGCCTGAGCTTCGGCCCCGGCGCCAACGACGGCGGCATCGCCGACTCGGTACTGCTGGGCACCTACGCCGCCTTCGGCAACCAGCCCGTGTCCGGCGCCTGCTCGACCGACCCCTCCTGCGTGGCCTTCGCCAATACGGCCAACCCCGCCTTCGGCGGCGCCAGCCCGGCCCAGGCCCAGCTCGGCACCTTCCTCGGCGTGTATGGCAATGCCGCGGCCGCAGCGGACGAGGACCGCAAGGACGCCCTGAACATTCCCTACGCCGGCCAGGAAGACATGGATATCCAGGGCCATAGCCTGACCGCCGCCTGGGATATCACCGACTTCCTCACCGTGAAGTCCCTCACCGGCTACCGCGAGATGGAATTGCGTCACCGCACCGGCCTGTCCGGCGGCGGCTTCCTGGACCTGAGCGCCAGCGGCGGTGGTGTGGTTACGCTGTTCGCCGCGGGCGCGCCCAACCGCAAGTCCCACGAGCAGTTCTCCCAGGAAATCCAGTTCCTCGGCGACGTGGGCCAGTTCCAGTACCTGGCGGGCCTGTACTACTTCAACGAAGAGGCCACCGAGGTCACCCGCGAGCAGACCGCTTTCCTGTTCGGCAGCTTCGGCACCGCCCGCAGCTACGACACCGACAACTCGGCGTGGGCGGCTTTCGGCCAGCTCACCTGGACCCCGGCGGCCCTGGACGACCGGCTCGACGTCACCGTTGGCCTGCGCTACACCGAGGACGAACGCGAAATCACTATCGACGAGAGCGTGAACGGTATTGCCGCCTCCCAGAGTTTCGACGAGAACTTCGACAACACCAGCGGCAGCCTGACCTTCGACTACGCCTTCAACATGGACATGACCGGCTACTTCCGTATCGCCACTGGCTACAAGGCGGGCGGCTTCCTGTCGCGCACCTCCATCGCCAACCAGCGGCCCTTCGATGCGGAAACCCTGACCTCCTATGAACTGGGGATCAAGTCCCAGTGGCTGGAAAACCGCCTGCGCCTGAATGGCGCGGTGTTCTACAGCGAGTACGACGACAAGCAGGTGACCCAGTTCGTGCCCACTGCCACCGGTGCTGAAAGTACGGTGCAGAACGCGGCGGCGGCCAGCTACCAGGGCCTGGAACTCGAGCTGATTGCCATCCCGATGGAAGGCCTGACCCTGAACGTCAGCTACGGCTACCTGGATCCGGAGTACGACGAGTACTCCTTCTTTGATCCCACCGGCCAGTTCTGCGGCGCGCCGGGCACCACCTGCGACGTCAGCGACCGCGGTGTCTTCGCCAACGCCCCGGAAAACACTGCTTCCGCCGGCGTACAGTACGATTTCCCCTACTTCGGTTTCGGCCAGCTCAGTGCCCGGGTGGATGTGGCCTACAGCGACAGCTACACCTACGGCACGATTGAAAACCGCTTCAATGACTTTGTTGAGAACGACCCCTTCACCCTGGTCAACGCGCGGATGATCCTGTCCGACATCAGCCTGGGTGAAGCCGGCAATCTCACCGCCACCCTCTGGGGCAAGAACCTGACCGACGAGTTCTATCGCCAGAGTGGTATCGGCGCATTTGAGTCAGTGGGCTTTGCCGGTGTGGTCTATAACCCGCCGCGGATGTACGGTTTCGATCTCGACTACCGCTTCTGAGGAGCCTGCTCATGGCAGACCTGCAAGCACTGAAGGGCCAGTCGGCCCTGGTTACGGGGGGCGCCGGCGGCATCGGCGCCGCCTGTGCCGCGCGCCTGGCGGAGGACGGCGCGGCCGTAACCCTGATGGGCCGGCGCCAGGACAAGCTGGAACAGGCCCGGGCGGCCATTCTGGACAGATACCCCGAGGCCGAGGTCGCCCTCTGTGTCGGCGATGCCCTGCAGGAAGCGGACACTGTGCGCGCGGCGCAACAGGCCTTCGACCTGCGCCAGCGTCTGGACATCGTGGTGCCCACGGTTGGCGGCGGCGGCTTCATGCCGTTAATGATGCAATCGCTGGAGGGCCTGATGCGGGAGCTAGAGCTCAACATCGGCTCGGCATTCCTGGCCATCCGCCACTGCGCGCCGCTGATGGACCGGGGCGGTTCCATCGTCTGTATCTCGTCCACTACCGCGGCCATGCCCTTCCCCTGGCTGTCGGCCTACTGCGCCGGCAAGGCCGGGCTGGAAGGCCTGATCCGCTCCGCGGCGGACGAACTGGCCAGCGCCGGCATCCGCATCAACGCGGTGCGCCCGGGGCTGACCCGCAGCGAGGCCACCGGCCCCATGTTCGCCAGCGCGGGCACCATGGCAGCCTTTAATGAGCAAATACCCCTGGGGCGCACTGGCGAGGGCGAGGATATCGCCGAGGGCGTGCGCTACCTGGCCGGACCAGAGTCCAGTTGGGTGACCGGGCAGTGCTACAACATCGATGGCGGCCAGGGCCTGCGCCGCCACCCTGACATGACCGAGGCACTGGCGGCCGCCTTCGGCGAGGATGCCCTGGCGGCAATCACGGCGGGCAAACCCTTTCCCGCCTGAGAAACCCTTCCCTCTTTCGGCGGGCCGGCCCTGAGCCCAGGCTCAGGGGCCGGTACCCGCCGTCTTTTCCGCGGCTTTTTGCGCGGCAACCAGTTCGCGTACGTCTTCCAGCAACTTGTCCTTGTCGAACACAATGCCGTCGCGAATCACATAGCGGATGCCTTCCGTGCGCTTGAGGGTGTGGCTGTCCTGATCGAGTTTCAGGTGGCCGGTGCCGTAGAGCACCTTGAAGTTGGCGACGGGGTTCTCATTGACGATCACCAGGTCCGCCTTCTTGCCGATCTCCACGCTGCCGATCTCGTCGGCCATGCCCAGCAGCTCGGCGCCATTCAGGGTCGCGGACTTCAGCACTTCCAGCGGGTGGAAGCCTGCCTCCTGCAACAGTTCCAGTTCCCGCACGTAGGCAAAACCGTAGATCTTGTAGATAAAGCCCGCGTCTGAACCCACTGTTACCCGGCCACCGGCGTTCTTGTAGTCGTTCACGAACTGCATCCAGCGCTGGTAGTTGCGCTTCCAGGCCACTTCATCGGCGGTGGTCCAGTCGAAGAAGAAGGAGCCGTGCACTTCGGGGCTGGGTTCGAAGGCGCGCATGATGTAGGGCATGGTGTAGTCGCCATGCCAGGGCGCATTGCGCGCGCGCATCACATCCCGGGCGGCCTCGTAAATGGTGAAGGTGGGATCGAGAGTGAAGTCGAGGGAGATCAGCTCGTCGATAGTCGCCTGCCAGCGCTCCGAGCCGGGAGGCGCCGCCTGCAGCCACAGCCGGCCCGCCTCACCGAAGCGATCCTGCTCATTGCTGTAGTTGTAGTCGTAGGGGTAGTCCTGGATGACGCGATCCTCGAACATCGCCTCGGGCAGGCCGTACCAGTGTTCCATGCTGTCCAGACCCATGCGCGCGCTGTCGAGCACATTGGTGCCGGTCACCGACAGCTGGGCATGGTGATAGGCGGTTTTCATGTCCAGCTTTTGCGCCTCGTCCATGGCCGCCTCGATCAGGGCCGGAGATGCGCCGAGGAATTTCACCCCGTCTGCGCCGCGCTTGTTCACCGCGCGCACCCATTTACGCGCCGCATCCGGCGACGGCATGCTCTCCGGGAACATGGAGTGCACCACCATGCGCGGGGCGCTGATCTCCCCCTTCGCGCTGCGCTGCTTGTGCTCCACCGTCCAGCCCAGGCCCATCATGGCGCCGACATCGCGCACCGTGGTCACTCCGTGGGCCAGCCACAGCTTGAGTACGTACTCCGGGTCGGTCAGGGAGCCGGCCGCCGCGTGGGAGGGTGTGCCGAGGTGGGCGTGAGCGTCGATCAGGCCCGGCAGCACATACTGGCCGCTGGCGTCGATCACCCGGGTGCCCGGCCCCCAGGGGTTGTCGCTGCCGTGGATGCCGGCGGTGCCGCCACCGCGAATATCGGCGATGCGGTCGTTCTCGATCACAATGCTGACCGGGCCGCGCGGCGGCGCACCGGTGCCGTCCACCAGGAAGGCATTGGCAATAACCAGTCGCTCGAAGGGCCCTTCGCTTTCATCCCCTCGCGGGGGTGCCATGCGCGGCGGCGCCATGCCCCGGGACAGCACGGTACTGATGGCCTCCTCGCCCGGCGTTACAGCATCCGCCTGGACTGCAAAAGGCATGAGGCCGGCAAAGGCAACGGCAAGTAGAGGGGCAAAGTGGTATTTCATAGTGATTTTCCCGCGGGCTTCTGGGGACTGACTATAGCACCGCCCCTCGCAGAAGCGGCAATGTGCGCCTATGCTTGTGGCTCCGCACTGCCCGAAATTACGGAGTTTTCACGATGCGCCACGTTCACCGCCTGTTGCCGGGTGTCAGCGCCCTGCTCGCCCTGTACGTCAATCTCGCCGTCCCTGCGGCCGCCAGCACCGCCGAAGACGAAGTCGCGAAAGTGATTGCGACCCAGGGGCTGACGACCGCTGCACAGCCGCTGCGCGAAATGGCAGGCTGGCAACCCGGGAAGGTCGTTGTGGCACTGCCGTCGTTCTTTGCCGACGCCCTGCCCAATATGGAACAGCGCCTGCGGGAGGCCGCGGGCGATGTGGAACTGGTGCTGGACCGCTCCGGCGGCTGGCAGGTGGACACGGCCCTGCTGGAGGGCGCCGACGCTGTGATCGGCTTCTGCACCGCCGCGACCCTGCAGGCCGCTGAGGAACTGTTCTGGCTGCACAGCTACACGGTGGGCGTGGATCGCTGCTCGGGCGCCGACGAGGCCCTGTTCAAGAACCGCGTATTCAGCAACAGCAAGCGCCTGTCCGGGCCGACGATCGCGGAACACAGCATCGCCATGCTGATGAGCATTGCCCGCGCCCTGCCCGCCTACCAGAAAGCCCAGCTTGCCAGTGACTGGGACCCCAACATCACCGGTCAGGAGCGCTTTGGCGAACTGGCCGGCAAGACCCTGCTGGTGGTCGGCCTCGGCGGTATCGGCACGGAAGTGGCGCAACGCGCCCACGGCCTGGGCATGCGCGTCATCGCCACCCGCAACTCGTCCCGGGAAGGGCCCGATTTTGTCGACTACGTAGGCCTGGCCGATGAACTGGGCGAGCTGTCGAAGCAGGCCCACGTCATCGTCAACGCCCTGCCCCTGACCGACGACACCCGCGGCCTGTTCGACAAGGCATTCTTCGCCGGCGCCCGCCCCGGCGCCATTTTCATCAGCGTCGGCCGCGGTGGCAGCACAGTGACGGACGACCTGGTGGCGGCACTGCGATCCGGCCAGCTCTACGGCGCCGGGCTGGATGTGACCGACCCGGAACCCCTACCCGCCGATCATCCCCTGTGGCAGATGGAGCGGGTCATCATCACGCCCCACGTCGCCGCCAGCGGCGGTGACGCGCGTTACCGCTCTGCCCTGATCGCGGTGGAGAATTTGCGCCGCTATGTGGCCGGGGAGGCGCTACTCAACCCGGTGGATATGGTGAAAGGGTATTGAAGCGGCCCCCGCCCAGCCGGGCAGCATCTGAGCAGCGGAAGTATCGGAATCGCAGTACCGATAGACAGCCCCCTTCCCCGCCCATGGTTCTCATTCGTGCGGTGATCACCGTGCTATGATCCGGCACTGAATTCAGGGGCTCTGATTTATGGATGTATTCAAACCACTGGTGAGCGTGCCCATGCCTGCCCAGGCTCGCAGCCAACAGGCACTGGAGCGCTTTCTCGCCGCAGGCGAGGGGCTGCTTGCCGCCAACCGCTTCGAGGAAGCCGGCGTTGCCGAAATTGCTCGCGAGGCCCGTTCATCGGTGGGGACGTTCTATCGCCTGCTCGAAGACAAGGAGCGCCTTCTCCTGCTGCTATTACAGCGCTTTCTGATGAATGTCGAGAAGATCGTCGATGAGAGATTCGACCCCGAGGCCTGGGCGGACAAGTCTCTCGAAGAGGTCTCCCGTGGGCTGGTCGGTTTTTTCGTTCAACTCTACAAGGATCGCCGCGGTGTGCTGCGCGCGCTGATCCTGCAGGGCTCCCGCGACCCCAAGGTACGCGACCGGATTCACGTTACCAATGATTTTGTCTCACAGAAAACCGCGGCAGTGCTGCGCCTGCATCGCGATGAAATCAATCATCCGAAGCCCGACAAAGCCGCGCGTTTCATTTCCCACATGGTGCTGGGCGCACTCAACCAGCACACCATTACCGGCAACTTCGGCACTACCAGCCAGCGCGAACTGACGGACGAGCTGGGCCGTGTCTTTCTCTCCTACCTGAGCCTGAAGTAGCGCTCATCGGGCGCATTGCCTGCGCCATTGACCCCGCTAGCAGCGATTGCCGGGAGCTTCAGTTTTTTATTGTAATCGGAATTCTGATTCCATATTATCGCGACTACTGAACTTCAGACTCGTCGCCTTACATGCCGCATTTTGACTACCAGCAGTTGCAGATCCACTTCCAGTGCTACGGGTCGGGCACGCCGCTGCTGTTAATTCACGGCCTCGGCTCGAGGGGCGATGACTGGCACCTGCAGGTTCCCGCCCTCAGTCGGCACTACCGGGTCATCGCCGTCGATCTGCGCGGCCACGGCGCCAGCGAAGCGGGGCCACCCCCGCTCACCATCCCGGCCATGGCGGCAGACATGGTTGCCCTGCTGGATCACCTGCAACTGCCGTCCGCCCACGTGGTGGGCTTCTCCCTCGGCGGCATGGTTGCCCAGCAGATGGCGCTGATTGCGCCATCCCGGCTCCTGAGTATGTGCCTGATCAACTCAGGTCCCTTCGCCCTGCCCGGACGACTGCGTCGCTACGGGGAGCTGACCCTGCGTACCGCAGTGGTCAGGCTGCTGGGGATGGAACGCCTGGCCGCGGTGCTGGCTGCCCGCTTGTTCCCCCACCCGGAACAGGCCGGCCTCGCCCGGCGCTTCCGCCGCCAGATGGGCGAGATGCCGAGGGCCGCCTATCTGGCCGCTCTCCAGGCCCTGCGCCGCTGGGACATCAGCGCGCGCCTGCCCGACATCAGCGCGCCGACCCTGATTATCGCCAGTGACAGGGACTACACCCCGGTGTCGGTCAAGCGAACCTACGCCGCCCGCATGCCGCAGGCCGAGCTGGCTGTGGTGACCAACTCGGGGCACGCAGCGCCGATGGACCAACCCGACGCCGTCAATCGCCTGCTCCTGGAATTTATCGACCGACAGCAATAGACGCTGCGGACCCTGCTCACAATAACAAACCCAATGGAAGGAAAACGCCATGCACACACCCGCTAGACCCTTCGCCCTGGCCGCTCTGGCGCTGGCCGTATCGTCCACAAGTACCGCCCAGACCCCATCCGCTGCGGCGCCGGCAATGCTGGAAGAAGTGATTGTCACCGCACAGCGCCGCGACCAGTCGCTGCAGGACGTGCCACTCTCTGTCAGCGCCTTCAGCGCCGAGCAGCTGACGCAGACCGGCACCACCACCATCGTAGACCTGCAGCAAAGCGCGCCCAATGTCACCCTGGCGCCCAGCCGCGGCACCAATTCCACGCTCACTGCTTTTATTCGCGGCGTCGGCCAGCAGGATCCGCTCTGGGGCTTCGAACCCGGGGTCGGGCTCTACCTGGACGACGTCTACATCGCCCGCCCCCAGGGCGCGGTGCTGGATGTGTACGACGTCGAACGGGTGGAAATACTGCGCGGCCCGCAGGGCACCCTGTACGGCAAGAACACCATCGGCGGCGCGGTCAAGTACGTAACGCGGCGCCTGGACGGTGAGACCGACCTGAACCTGAGCGCCCGCGTCGGCTCCTACCAGCAACGCGACCTGCTGGGCTCGGGTGATATCGCCCTGACCGACACACTGTTTATCGGTGCCGCCCTCGCCTCCTTCAAGGGCGACGGTTACGGCGAACTGCTGACCTTCGATGCGCCCAACTACGACAAGGAAGTCCTCAGCGGACGCCTGAGCCTGGAATGGCAGCCCTCCGACGCGCTCTTTTTGCGCCTGCAGTACGACCGCAGCAATGACAAGTCCAATGCCAAGGGCGGCCATCGCATGACCGTCGGCGCCATTAGCGGCGCGCCGATACTGGATGACGTGTACGATTCGCGGGCCGGGCTGAACCCGGCCACAGAGGTCAATACCGAAGGGGCGGCCCTCACTGCCGACTTCAGTGCCAGCGATGCGTGGACGGTGAAATCCATCACCGCCTACCGGGAGGGGGACAGCGTTGGCCCCATCGATTTCGACAATCTCGAGGTCAACGACTTCGACGTGCCCGCCAGCGTGAACGATCACCAGTTCAGCCAGGAAGTCCAGCTGCTGTACAGCGGTGACAACCTGCAGATGGTATCCGGGCTCTACTACTTTACCGGCGGTTCCGGTGGCCGTTTCGACGCCATTCTCGGGCAGACCGTGCCAGGCGCGCTGATCGGCCTGCCCATTCCCTGGATTCCCCTGATCCAGACCACCTACGGTGACGCCGACACCGAGAGCTACTCCGCCTTCGTGGATGCTGACTACAGCTTCGGTGAACACTGGTCGATGACCCTTGGTGGTCGCTACACCGAGGACCGCAAGGAGGCAGTGGTATTCTCGGAACAGTACGGCAACTTCAGCGGCGATCCGGATGACCCCTTCCGCATTCCGGTTGCAGTGCTGTCAGACTACGAGAACAGCAGAACCTTTTCTGAATTTTCGCCGCGTACCAGTGTTCGCTACAGTTTCGATAGCGGCACCATGCTTTACGCCAGCTACAGTGAAGGCTTCAAGAGCGGTGGCTTCGACATGCGCGGCAACCAGGCTGCCAACCCGGATACCGTGGAAGGATTTGAACCCGAGACGGTAGATAGCTGGGAAGTCGGGATGAAAGGCGAGTTCCTCGAGCGGCGCCTGCGCCTCAATGCCGCAGCGTTTTACGCCAGCTACAAAGATATGCAGGTAGTGACGGCGGTGGGCTTTGCCAACAACGCGCTGGGCTTCCCGGTGCCGGTGCAGAACGTGGAAAACGTCGGTGAAGCCACGCTGCGGGGCGTAGAGCTGGAGTCCGAAGCGCAGCTCGGCGACAGCCTTCGGCTGTCAGCGAATATCGGCTATATCGATACCGACATAGATGAGTGGTTGAGCGCCGATCCCTCCGGCCAGATTGTCGACGTGGCCGACCAGCGCGACATCCAGAACACCCCGCGCTGGACCGGCCAAGTCGGCCTCAACCGCGATTTCGAACTGGGCAGCTACGGCCTGTTGACCGGCTCACTGTCACTGGCCTACCGCTCCGCGGTGCAGATGTTCGAAACTCCGTCGGCCATCGACGAAGACGGCTACACACTGTGGAATGCCAGTTTGCTGTGGTACTCCGCAGATGAACAGTGGTCGGTCGGTGTGCATGGCCGCAACCTGGGCGACCAGGAGTACCGGGTGGCGGGCTACAACTTTCCGACCACCGGCGAAGGCGAGGTGATCGGTTACTACGGCGCACCGCGCACCGTGTCGCTGCAGCTCGACTACCGTTTCTGAGCCGCCTCGACTAGAACACCCGAAAACGCTTCTGCACATGGCGCTGGCGAACGGCGATATCCCGCCGCCGCTGCTCCGGGGTCATCGGGGGCGTGTCCGGCGGGAAGCAATCGCGGATGGCGTCGAAAGGAACGACTCGCGCCGCGATGGTCGGCCACTGATCCTCCGGCGGCAGGGTGCTGTAGGCCCAGCGGTGGGACAGGTAACCCCGGGGCAGGCCCGTGGTATCCACCCAGTTCGGCACCCCCGGGTCACGATGGGCCACCACCCAGCGCTGCACGCCGTCCGCGCCCATGTGCATCTGGAAGGCATTGAGACTGCTCTGGTGGTTGGCGTAGTCCGGCGACTCGCCCCACAGATTGCCCAGGTGCATGCTGGTGTACACCGGCTCACCGTGAAAACGGGCCTCGATAAACAGTGCCTCGTCCTCGGCCAGATCGAAAATGCCACCGGCGTAAATGTTAGTACTCATGCCCCCGCCAGTGTCGCCGGAAGCGGCATTGGGCCGGTTGTAGGCATTCACCGGCATAAAGTAGCGCCCGTCCCCCTCGTGGCTGCCGTTGCAGTTGAGAATGCGATCGTAGAAGGCCAGCCAGAAATGCATCTGTCCGCGCACGATGGCACCCAGCTTGCGTAGCTGTCCGGCGGTGTGGGCACTGTTCAGCGCCGGGGGATGGCTGCCTTCACTGTCCAGGCAGGCGATGGACAGGTGCAGGGGCTCCTCCCGCTCCCAGTCATAGAACAGTTGCCGCCCGCTGATGGTAGTGGCGTAGCGCTCCCCCGCCTCCGGCGCCTGCTTCGACGGCGGTTTGCGGGTGCAGATGAAGTTACCCTCGTAGCCTGCCGGCCGCTCTGGCCCCAGGTGCAGTTCCAGCACCCCGTCCGGCCCCACCTCGAGCTGTGAAGTGTCGAGGGTGCCAAAGCCGGTGCGCCCGCCTGGCATCAGTTCGCGCAGGTCGCCGGTATCGCCGGCCATGGGGCCCGCTGCCACCTCGAAGATCAGGTACTGGGGCGCCAGCGGGCCGTCAACTGCGCGCGCTTCACCGCGCCAGTGGCGCCAATCCGGCAAGCGGGCAGTGACCCGGTAGTGCTTGCGGCCGTCCAGCGGTGCGTAGAAGTAGATGGCATCAGCGTTGTCGATGGTGGACTTGTTGTACACCGACAGGGCGTTGCGGAAGGCGGGAAAGTCCGGATCCTCGTGGAAGGCGCGTTCGACGGCGTGATGAATAAAGCCCGACAGGTAGCGGTATCCTTCCGCCAGGTTGCGGTCGCTCGCCGGCGGCGGGAAACAGGCCGGGTCATCAATGGCATTCCGGGCGGCCTGTAAATTTTCGATCAGGTCGTCCCAGGCGGCTTTAAGCTCTTCCCGTGCTTGCTCAGTGGTCATCTGTGTCACCTCCTTTCGCTATGCCCTGGCCGCCAGTTGCGCAGCGATAAAAGCGTCTCCCAGACGGGTTTTGCCATCCAGGCTGTAAACGTCCTGCCCGGTCGCGTGCAGCCAGTGGCGACTGTAGGCCACCTGGCCGACATGGCGCCCAGTGCACAGGGACAGGGCCGCTTCCGCCATGGTTTCCAGAGGCTCCGCCATGTCAGGGTTGCGTTCGGCAATCGCCCGCACGTACTCCGCACCCGGCGTGAGCACAATGCTGACCGGCGCCAGTGAATTCACGAATACGCCATCTTCCTCTACCTCGTGCGCCAGCCCTTCGGTATAGCGATTGAGGGCCGCCTTGGTAGCGCCGTAGGCAGTGATGGCATGGGCGGCCATCTTGCTGTCGCGGTAAGGCACAGCGGGTTGCTCGCAACTGGCTGAAGATATATTCAGAATCCAGCCGCGGCCCCGCTCGCGCATGCCGGGCAGCACCTGCTGTGCAAGATCAATCGGCGCGTTCAAATTGATTTCGTACATCCAGCTGCGCTCGGCCGCGCTCACCTGACTGGGCAGGCCCATCTTCGCCCCGGCGGCGTTGTTCACCAGGATGTCCAGAGGCCCCAGCTCCGCCTCTGCCCGCGCCACCAGATCGGCCCGCGCGCGGGCATCGGTCAGGTCGCAGGCCAGGGCCACTGCCCGGCCGCCGCTGTCGTTGATGGCGGCAACCGCCTCATCCAGGGTGCCCGGCAAATTGCCGTGGGCGCCCAGTCGCGATGCCACCATGGCGACCGCGGCGCCCTCTGCAGCAAAACGCTGGGCCATGGCCAGGCCGATACCCCGGCTGGCGCCGGTAATCAGGGCCGTTCTTCCCTGTAACTGATTCATGCGGGTACTCCTGATGTTATTGCTTTGGATGTCGGGTTTGCTGCCGTGTCGACTGCTGTCTGGCGCGGCCACTGGTACGCGTCGAACAGGTCGTCCAGCTCCTCTTCGATACGCGCTGGCGACAGCTCGTAGTCGTCGATACTGTATTCGAAGGTACCTTTGTGGCCACGCTCGTGCTCTTCCCGCGCCTGCAGCCAGGCATCAAAGGCCGGTGTCATCGGCAAACCCAGTGCTTCGTACATGGCGTGTACGGTCTGCCGTGGACTGTTGGTGATATCGCGATAGTCAACGAAGATATGCGGCGTATCCGGGTGAGCCGCCAACACCTGTCGCGGGTGGTGGAAAGACTCGAAGGAAATCTCCGTCATCACCCGCAGCGACGCGGCGTACTGCTCCCGGCTCCAGCCCTTGCCGCGCCAGCTGACCTCCAGCAACTTGAGGGTGCTGGGAATACACTGGTGGGGGTTGCGCACCATCACCGCAATGCGGGCGTCGGGGAAGGCCTCGATCAAGGCCCCCACCCAACCGCACATCACCGGATTTTTCGACAGGTGGATGCGATCGCCGCCATTGAGCAGCAGTTGCCGCTTCACACACTCGCGATAGTGGTGCAGCCAGCGGCGGCGCTTCCTTTCAGGCATCTGGTCAACATGGAACTGGTCAATCCTGTGCATCAACGGCACATCCAGGGCCCACTGCTGGGTGACGAAGGCAGCGCGCATAACGAACTGGTCTTCCTCGGCGTTCCACAGGCTCATGTTGTGGATATGGCGATAGCGGCCGAAGGTCCTGTCGTCCCAGGCCTTGAGCTTTTTCATGCAGGGGCCGCCCAGCCAGGCGTCGATACGGCCGAGGCCGCGAATCACTTTCTTTTGCAGCAGCGAGGGGAAAAACAGCTCCCAGTAGAGGAAGTAACTGAAGGTATCACCGTCCGCCGCCAGCAGGCGGTGAGCCAGGGTGGTGCCGGAGCGGGCGTGGCCGACGATAAACACCGGGCGCTCCACCGTCTGCCGCCACAGCCGCGGGAACAGGAGGTAATCCAGCAGGAAACAGAGACTGTGAAATAGAGTCGCCAGGGGCACCAGCACCAGCAGGCGCAACAGCATGCGCGGCCGCCCCGGCCAATCCTTCAGCGACCAGACGTGGGCCAGTACCCGCCAATAGTATTGTCCATCGAAGTACACCCTGCCCCACCCCGTTGTCTGCCCGGCTTTGAAGGGGCCAGACTAGAGCGCCGCCTCAGGGGTGACAATTCACATTCCAGCACCAGCCCCTGACACCCAAGCCGTTGAAAGTACACTGGTTTTCACCAACTACTCGGGGCACACTGCAGGCCACTTACATTTTTACCGCCCGGCACCGGCCATGAACGACGAGCAACAACCACCCCGCGCCCGCAAGCGCCCGCGCCAGAGCCGCGCCCGGCACACCATGCGCGCCATCCAGGAAGCCTGCCTGAAAATTCTCGATAACGAGGGCGCCGACAAACTGACCACGGCGCGAATAGCCGAGGTCGCCGGGGTCAATATCGCCTCGCTCTACCAGTACTTCCCCAACAAGGAGGCCATACTCTCGGACGTCTACGAGAACCGCATGGAGCAGTTGCTGCTGAAGGCCCAGCGGCACTTTCAGCAGATCCAGAAGCTGGCGGACCGCTCGGTGCCGGAAACCCTGGCCGCCATCATCGCCCAGGAATGTGAGCAATGGCTGGCCCTGCAGCAACTGGAGCCGGACTTCTTCCGCAAGTACCGGGGCAGTTTCGACATCCACCGGCGGGTTGAGGAGTTGACCGAGTCCCTCAACAACCCGTCCTGGGAAGCCTGGCTGGCACAGTGGCTGGCCGACAAGGACGCCGGCGGCAATCCCCGCTACCGTGCCCTGCTACTGCGCCAGACGCTTCGGGGCAACCTCAGCCAGGCCATGCAGGAACAGCCGGAACTACTGGCAGACGCCAACTATCGCGAGGAGTTGCTGCAACTGCTACTGCGCTATCTCGATAGCAACTGAGGCAGCGGGACGGGCTTCAGGCCGCCCGCAACGCGCGCCCCAGCACCGCGCTGCCCAGCGCCTCGTCGAAGGCGCCGTCGCGCCACACCACCTGGCCGTTGATCAGTACGAGCGGCACGATTCCTTCCGGTCGATTGACCATCTGCTGGTGCTCGAACAGGTCGCGGTAGATGAACTCCCGCGTATCGTTGGTATCCCAACCGGCCAGTTTCTCCGGGTCGACCAGGGTGATATCCGCCTGGGCGCCGGGCTCAATGCTACCCACATCGAGATTGAAGAATGCCGCCGGTTCGCGGGTCAGCCGCCGCACGATGGTGGCGACAGTCGTTTCTCCCTTTTGCTGGGCGAGCTTGAGGGACATCAGGTTGGAATCGTAGAAGGCCATATTGGTGATGTGGGCACCGGAATCGTTAAAACCGGGCATGGCCTGGGGGTGCAGCAGAAAATCCAGGGTGGCGCGGTTGCCGTCGTTACTCACGTCGATCCAGTAGCGGAAGTTCCGGTCGTACTCGCGCAGCATGCCGAGCATGAAATCGGCGTCGTCACGCACCTGCAGGGAAAAACTGCTGAAGGCTTCGCGCTCGGCATCGGAACGGGCGGCATCAGCGGCGCCGTCCTGGAAACGCTGCAGGCGCTCACTGACTGACTGCAGGGTCTCGCCCTCCCAGTCGGCCACCGGCGCGCCATCGAAGACCATCCGCTCGAGATCGCGCACTACCAGATTGTCCGGCATGCCCAGCTTCGCCTTGAAGTGGGCCCAGTTGCGCCCGCGGCGGCCGTGATGCCAGTCGGCACGGAAACGCTCGACCCAGGCCGGGTTATTCAGCAGGGCGCGCCGCCCCTCCAGGTCGTCGTATTCCAGGGCGATAAGCTCGCAGGTGGAGTCCAGCTCTTCAAACAGCGGGCTGACGATGCCGTCGGACCACACGCGGAAATTGGTACCCAGGGCCTGGAAGTGGATATTGCCCTTGAACAGCCGACTGTTCATCAGCCTGGCAAAGCCGAGAAAGGCATTGGAGGCCTTGGGCGCCAGCACGAACTCCATCACCGACAGGGCCGAGGTTTTCAGGGTCTTGCCAAACAGTCGCCCGCTGGTCAGGGCGAAATAGCCAAAGGCCTTGAGCCGGTTTTCGATAATCGGCGTGGTCTGCCACACCCGGTCGTACTTGCGCACCACCGCCAGCAAGCGCTTCATTTCCTTGAAGGAGGCGAACTGGGTGGGAATGCGTTTATCCGTATTGGGCGCGTTGGCCAGGTAGTGAAAGGGCAGGCCGTCGGTGGACAGGCCCAGGTAACCCTGCTGCAGGGCCTGCTCCAGCAGGCGCTCCATCTCGCCCAGCTCCGCCTCGGTCGGCTCCCGGGTGACACTGGCCTCCAGCCCCATCACTTCCACCCGCAGCATGGAGTGGGGCACAAAAGCCGCCACGTTGGGGCCGAGGGGAATCTCGCCGAAGTGGTCGAGGTAGTCGCCGGTATTGTCCCAGGTGACCGCCTCCACGCTTTTGGCCAGCACCTTCTTGGGGATGTTTTCCACCCGGGTAAAGCAATCGACGATGGGGTTCTGGTCGCCCTCGATCTGCTTGCCGAAACAATTGCCGAGGCTGCAATTCCCGAACAGCACCGTGGTGGTACCGTGGCGCACCACTTCCGGCAGTGCCGGCTCCAGGTCCACTTCCAGGTCGAGGTGGGTGTGAATATCCAGCAGCCCGGGCATCAGCCACTGGCCGCTGGCGTCGATCACCTGGGCCGCCTGTGATGGCGGCAGGCCAATGCCCCGTGCTGCGATCCGGCCATTGGCAATGGCTATATCTTCCTGCCGCGGCGGGCTGCCACTGCCGTCGAAAACCGTGGCGCCGGTGATCAGGGTGTCCCAGGCTGTGCTCATTGGCTGTCCTCTTATGCTTATGGGTGACGCCGAGTGTAGGACAGTGGACAGCGCTGTGAAAGCGTCAGGCCGCCGCCTTGTTAAACCGGTCCCGGGTGCGGTTGGCAAACCACACCAGTGACAGCATCACCGGCACTTCCACCAGAACGCCTACCACGGTGGCCAGCGCCGCCCCCGAATGAAGCCCGAACAGCGAGATGGCCACCGCCACCGCCAGCTCGAAGAAGTTGGAGGTGCCGATCAGGCAGGCAGGGGCCGCCACGTTATGCGGCAACTGCAGCTTTAATGCCATGACATAGGTGATAGCGAAAATGCCGTAGGTCTGGATCAGCAGGGGAATCGCGATCAGCACGATGGCCAGGGGCCTGGCCAGAATGGTCTCGGCCTGGAAACCGAACAACAGCACCACCGTGGCCAGCAGGCCGAGGATGGACCAGGGCTTCATACGCGCCAGGAAGGCATTGAGCCGGCTGTGATCGTCGGCGCGATCGAGCCGGTGACGGGTCCAGACGCCTGCCAGCAAAGGCACCAGCACATAGAGCACGACTGACAGCAGCAGGGTATCCCAGGGCACGTGGATATCGCTGATACCCAGCAGCAGTCCGGCAATCGGGGCGAAGGCAAAGATCATGATCACGTCGTTGATCGACACCTGCACCAGGGTGTAGTTGGCGTCGCCCTTCGTCAGCTGGCTCCACACAAACACCATCGCGGTGCAGGGTGCCACGCCGAGCAGGATCATGCCAGCGATGTATTCGCCGGCCGTCTGCGGGTCCACCCAGTCGACGAAAATGACCCGGAAGAACAGCCAGCCCAGCAAGGCCATGGTGAAGGGCTTGATCAGCCAGTTGATAACCAGGGTCAGTACCAGCCCCCGGGGATTGCGCCCCACATCGCGGATGGAGCCGAAGTCCACCTGCACCATCATCGGGTAGATCATCAGCCAGATAAGCAGCCCCACCGCAATATTCACGTGGGCATACTCCCAGCTCGCGATGACCGCGAATGCCCCGGGTATTGCCAGGCCCGCCAGAATGCCGGCTATGATTGCCAGTCCTACCCAGACACTGAGATATCGTTCGAACACACCCATTGTGATACTCCCTAAATCGAGCGCTGGTTAACGCGCTGGCTGAGCTGCTCCGCGCTTTCCACCCGCTCGGAATAGCGGTCGACGAGGTATTCTTTGTTCCCGCGCAGGAGCAGGGTGAACTTCACCAGCTCCTCCAGCACATCGACAATGCGGTTGTAGTAGGGCGAGGGTTTCATGCGGCCACCCTCCTCGAATTCCATGAAGGCTTTGGCCACGGAGGATTGATTGGGGATGGTGAACATGCGCATCCAGCGCCCCAGCACGCGCATCTGGTTGACCGCATTGAAGGATTGCGAGCCGCCACTGACCTGCATCACCGCCAGCGTTTTACCCTGGGTAGGCCGCACCCCGCCGATATTGAGCGGCACCCAGTCGATCTGGCTCTTGAGAATGCCGGTCATGGCGCCGTGGCGCTCGGGGGAGCACCACACCTGCCCCTCCGACCACACCATCAGTTCACGCAGTTCCTGCACCTTGGGGTGCTGGTCCTCGCCGCTGTCCGGTTGCGGCAGACCGCGGGGGTCAAAAATACGCGGCTCGGCGCCCAGGGCAATTAACAGCCGGGACGCCTCTTCCACCACCTTGCGGCTATAGGACACCTCGCGCAGCGAGCCGTAAAGCAGCAGGATGCGCGGCGGGTGGCTGTCGTCGGGGGCGGCAAAGCCACCGGCAGCGGGACGCTGAAACTGCGCCGGATCGATATTGGGCAGTGTGGTATCGAGTGCACTCATTATTTTGCTCCTTGCTCTGCCAGCGCCGTGCGCAGGGCATCGCCCTGCAGCCCGCCGCAGGCCAATTGCGCCAGCACATCCACCCGGCGCTCTACTTCCGCGATACAGGCCGAGAAGGCCGCGGCCTGCTCTGCAGTATTGCCTTCAATTTTCGAGGGATCCGACAGGCCCCAGTGCACTTTCATCGAGTTGCCGAGGTACAGCGGGCAGGCCTCACCGGCGGCAGCGTCGCACACAGTAATCACCAGATCCGGCGCGAAATCCGCGAACTCATCCCAGGACTGGCTCTGCAACCCCTCCGTGGGATAGCCCGCCTGCGCCAGGTAGTGCAGGCTCAGCGGGTGTACTTCGCCAGCGGGCTGGCTGCCGGCGCTGCGCACATCGAGCACCGCGCCAGCCCGGTGCCGCGCGATGGCCTCCGAGAGAATGCTGCGGCAGCGGTTATGGGTGCACACAAACAGGATTTTCATGGCTGATCTCTCATGACGCACTACAGGCGGTGGCGCGAGCCTCCCCGGCGAGGCGGGCGCGCGGTTCCAGCAGGAAGTCAGCTGAGGCCCGGGCGGTATCCTCGAGCACTTTGCGCGCCCAGTCCGGCAGGCCCACGTGCAGGCGGTAGTACACCCAGCGTCCACGGCGCTCGCCCTCCACCAGGCCGCATTCCCGCAGTTCGGCGAGATGGCGGGAGACCTTGGGCTGGCTGAGGTCGAGGGCCAGCATCAGCTCGCAAACACACAGCGGCTGCCTGTCGGTCAGCAGCAGAAGACTCTTCAGCCGGGTCTCATCCGAGAGGCATTTGAAGAAGGTAAGGGGGGACATGTATTGCACTCTGCGCCAAACACATATGGATGTTCATATATATGAGCAATCGAATGCAATAGAAATTTTACCGTGGGAGCCTGTAACACTCCCAATAGCTCGAGCGCGCCCCTAGAGACCGTCTCTGACCTTGATAATCTCCTTCGAGTGGGCGGGGAGCGAAAATTCAACGCCGTCTTCACCGATGGTGTACTCAGGGAAGACGTCACCGGCACCGTTCAGGTACAGGGCTTTCTGCCCGGGAATAACCAGGGGCGGCACGATGTGGTAGTAGAGCAGATGGCCCACACCGGCATCGCGTGCGGTTTCGGCAGCGTCCATCGGGCTCGCGTGATAGTCGGGAATATCGTGGGTGATTTTGGCGAGAATCGGGTCACCGGTTTTCTTTGCGGCATCGTGCATCATGCCTACCAGATTGGGCGCCAGCGCCTCGTGTACCAGCAGGTCGACACCCCGGGCGAAGGCCTCGATGTTGGGTGATTTCACGGTATCACCGGTAATCAGCAGCGAGCGCCCCTTGTAGCTGAAGCGGTAGCCCACTGCCGGATCCACCGGCGCGTGATCGACAGCCAGGGCTTCCACCACCAGATCACCGTCATCGATCAATGTGGCCAGTTCACCCAACGCAGGTTTGCTGAAAGGCACTGCCTTCATCCCGGCGCCGCCAAGCGGCGCCACCGTATCGCCGTGATGCGCGTGGCGATAGGTGACATCCTGGCCATAGGCCCTATTGAAGCCATCTACCACCTGCCCTACCCCTTCCGGGCCGTGAACCGGCAGCGGTTTGTCATTATCTCCGCCAGCCCAGCGTAGCGTCGCCAGTTCGCCCAGGCCGTCGATATGGTCGGAATGAAAGTGGGTGAGGAATACGCCTTCAACGCTACCCACCTGGTAGCCCATGCGGCCCAGGTTGCGGGGGCTGTCGGTGCCGACATCGACAATGAAAAGGCGCTGCCCGGCGACCACCGCAACGCAGGGCCCGGATGCTTTTGGCGCCGGTAGCGGACCGCCGGCACCGCACAGTGCCAGATGGAGCCCGTCGCCTAGCTCCGCCACACGATCCGCCGCCAGGCGTGATTCCAGTCCTCTCTCCATCAGGCGGGCAGCGATGCCGGCGCGCTGGCTGTAGGCGATCAGACCGATTGCTGCCAGGGCGACGAGAAGGACAAGGGATCTTTTCATCGTTTACTCCTTGAAGGGAGCGAATCTGGGGTACAGGTTGTCGCGAGTGTCCGCGAAGCTGTCATTCTCGAAGGTTTAGTCGAAGGCTTCCGGCTCTGGATCAGGAGGTTCATCGTCTTCTCCCCGCAGCTTGATCAGAGCAATTTGCACATTACCTTCCGAGGCGATCAAAGCCTTTTTGCATTCTAAGAGGCCTGCCCCTGTCAAGGTGCGAAGCTCTTTAAGCCTTTCTTCCATATCTTGCTTAGCTTTGCACCAATCCTGACGAATAGCCTATTGACCGCCAGTCGCGTTGTTCGTGTCGTAGAGGTCCTCATTGCGGACTTTAGCTTAATTGGAGGTCATTCGTACCCAAAGCCCATTCGTCTGGAGGGCATGCATATCACTCCAAAGGAGTTAACTCTTCTCTGTATATTTTCATACCGCGAGCAAGATAATTTGACAGTGCGCCAGGGTGGTCAAATGTACAAGTGTGCACCCATACTCGACTGGTACCCGGCCATTCCCAGGCAGAATGAATTGCATGACTTAAAAGTGGCCCACCGAAACCTCTTCCGATATAGCTAGGTGCTAAACCAAAATACCGAATTTCAGTATTCTCATTATCTTTATATAGCTCATAGTATCCAGCGATGCTGCCTCTGTAGTATGCAACCCACGTTCTAAGAGAGTCGCTCTCTACAATGTCACGCCACTGATCATCGTTCCACTCGTCCAAATCACCCCATTCCCACTCTGAGCCGACAAGCTCATATAGAAACTTATTGAACTGATACTGCGGCTCTCTACATTCAATAACTTCGAGCACGTCAGGCAGTGCTTTTTTCTGGAGGTCGTTGACGGAAAACATCTCCAGATATGTTGTCTTGTACTGTTTAGAATCCATAAACTACTCTAACAAAAAAAACTCTATCCCATTCTTTACTTTCAATCTGACCTACTGGTCCTGCGGGCTCAATCGGCGGATGAAACACAGGCGGCAAAGCGATCTGCCGGTGTTTCAAATTCTAGCGTCTTTCTGGGTCGCTCGTTCAGTAATCTTGTCATCAGGTTGAGCTTCGCCTGAGAATACATGGAAAGATCAGTTTCTTTTGGAAAATACTGTCTTAGCAGGCGATTAGTATTTTCATTTGATCCGCGCTGCCAGGGACTTCTCGGATCACAGAAGTACACCTGAATGTCAGTTGCGAGTGTAAATTTCTGGTGGCCAGTCATTTCAGAGCCACGATCCCACGTTAATGACTTATAGAGTTCTGTGGGGAGCAACCGTGCTTGTCTGATCAAAGCACTTATAACGGTCGACGTGTTCTTGTCCTCGATCTTGGCCAGCATCACATACCGAGTCTTTTGCTCGACAAGAGTGTCAATGTGACTGCCCCCACTACCGGCGATCAAGTCACCTTCCCAATGGCCTGGAACAGCTCGATCTTCCGCTGTCGGCGGCCGCTCACTGGTTGGGATAGCATCTGCAATCGAACCCAGGCCTTTCCCTTTCAACGTGGCCTTTCTAGGCCGTCTGAAGACTCGCTCACTTCTGAGGTCGGCAAGCAATTCCCGTTTCAGTACACCTCGGGCCTGAATATACAAGCACTTGTAGATAGTCTCAGAGACACGTGATAGTACTCGTCATTGGGATAGCGCCGCTTCAACCATCCAGCAATCTGCTCGGGTGACCATAGAATACTGAGCTTCTGGGAGATCGTCGAGGAAATCCGCGTTGGGGCCGGCCTCCGGCTGATGCTGGGAATGGCCCCGAATGACAGCGGAAATCAAGACGATGATGCCGTCCTGCTGTCGGAACTGGACATTGGATTTGTCACCGGTCAACAGCTGCCCTCCTCCGCCGACCTGGCGGCACTCCGCCGGGGCGTCCTGTTCGATGCCCAGGTAGACGAGACCCAGGACGCGCCGGCTTTCCTCAAACGCATCCATGTCGATGAGGCAGATCCAGTGCAGTGGCCTGAGGACGAGATATGGGCCATCAAGGAGATGCCGGCTTCCGCCCGGCAGTCCGCAGTCGCCAGCCACCTCAAGCCCGATCGCTGGGATGTGGTGATCGAAGACCTGGCGTCGACGGTCCTCCAGTGCCGCAACTCGCTCACTGTCGAAGACGAACAGACAGAGTTGCGGCTGAATCGTAAACCTCGCTATACCCGTGGTTTCTCTCCACCGCTACGCCCATCGGACATCGAGAACCCTGGAAAGACGAACGAAAACATCTGGCCAATCAGCATGGGCTTGCACGACACCACCAACCATTATCTTAGCTGGCATTCCGACCACTCCGGCTCCATGGCCATTGCCTGGCGTCTGGCTCGCGCGAACCTGAACAGCCGGCTCGCGGGCGAAACACTGCTGGCCCTAACAGCCTCTCCCGGCGCGACGGCCAAGCGCACGTTGTACAAGCCCCTCTGCTGGATGCTGGGTGCCATCCCTGCGGGCCTCCTGGTATTCATCAACCAGCCGACGTACCTCTGCGCTTATTTGCTCCTCTGCTTGATATTTTCCCGCAAAACGAACTCTGGCTCAGGCGAGCCTGATTCTTTGCGCCAGTACCGGCTCCTGGCATCAGCCCTCGAAACACTGAACCACGGTTCGAATCCGACATCGGTGCACAAAGCCCTTAAGTCCATCGACCAGGCAGCCGATATCGCTACCGGATTCATCCGCCCGCACGACGACACCCTCCACCTGGTCAGGGATCTTCTCGCAGGGCTCGCTGAACCCGCATAAGGGACCAGTTCACACTTTCGGCCCCTCGGCCTTGCGGAAACTTTGAAATTCCGCATGGCCGGTTACAATCCCAGCTCCTTTCTAAACCCAACAAGGAATGCCTGCTCATGGCGCCTCGATTTGCTCGTTTTTTGCTCGGATATCTGCTATCGAGCCTGATATCAGTGGCAGCGATTGCTGACGGTGATCCCGTAATTTATGCACCACAGGAAATGGTCCCCTCCGGACTCAACTCCGGCGACACCTTCTATGTGATTTTTAATACGGAGGACATTATTGATGGAACCTCGGCGAATCGCAGCACCTATGACGATTTCGTCAATGCAGAAGCAGACATTGCGTCTACATATGGCACTGATGACCCCAGCATTACCTGGAGAGCCTTGGTGGGAACGCAGAATGACGGTCCTCAGTCGACGGGCCTGTTTAACTCAGATATCCCAATTTACAACATCTTGGGGCAACGTATTGCGGCCAATGAAGCGGCTCTGTTCAACTCTATTAATATCCCGATCGAAGCTGGCATCTTTGACCAGTATGGGATGAGTTCTTGCTCTGGGGCATTCTGGACGGGTCTTACCAATACTGGCGACCTGGGCTCCCCTTTAGGTAGCCCAAACCCGGCGGCCGCTGCGTGCAATCAGGCCTTTGGCATTCTTTATATTTCTGACGCCCCAAATGACAGCCAGTTCCCTGTTCTAGCAGTTTCACCCCTTTTAACGGTCCCCAATCCTGCGCCGACATTCACTGCGTCGTTTTCTCCCTCTACCGTAATTGTTGGCGGTATCACAACCCTGACCTATACCATCGACAATAGCGCCAAAATCAGTGCGGCTACCGGCCTTGATTTCACTCATCATCTTCCGGCCTCACTCAAGGTTGCCCTGCCCTCAAATCTGAGCACCACCTGCACCGGAGGAATTCTGTCAGGCTCCACTGGAGCCACCAGCGTCTACTATACAGGCGGAACGGTCAGCGCCGGGGGAATCTGTACGATCTCTGTAGACATCCAGTCCAGCACGGCTGGAAACCTGTCCAATAGCACCGGAGATCTGAATTCTATTAGTGGGAACAGCGGCACCGCCACAGCAACGCTGACGGTTAATCCGATCCCGACGCCCAGCGCTCCAGACATCACCGGCATCACCGTCGGTGTTACCTCAGTTACGTTGACCTTTGACCCGGCCGGAGACAACGGGTACGCGATCACCAACTACGAATATCGACTCAACGATTGCACCAACTACCAGCCATTCAGCCCGGCGATTACCGGCGGTCCTGTAGTGATTGATGGCCTGACTCCTGACACCAACTATGAGATCAGTATTCGCGCTATCAATGCGGGCGGCGCGGGAGATGCTTCTGCAGCCACACCGATTAGAACCTTAGCTCCGGATAATACGCCCCCGGTCATCACACTGCGTGGCAATGCGGTCATGACCCTGACCAAGGGTGGGGTGTTCACTGACCCCGGCGTTGACGTAACGGACGACAGGGACAGCGCAGTGACTGTGCAGAAGAGCGGTTCGGTGAACACCAATCAAATTGGTACCTATACCCTGTTCTACAACGCACGGGATAATGCCGGCAACCATGCCGTCCAGGTGACCCGCACGGTGACTGTGGAAGAAAGTGATGTAGAGCCGGTCACAACCCACACCGACAACCTACCGGGTGGTGGCACGGGCTCACTGCAGATCACCGGTGAGGATGAGGCCTGCACCATCACCAATGCCTCTTTTACTCCAGCTGCCGGGTTACCGGATGGTTACCAGGACTTCAGGGGCGCGGTGTCCTTCATAGCTAACAGTTGCGGTGGTTACGTTGACGTCGTGATGGACTTCGGAACAGCAATCCCTGCTGGCGCCGAGACCTGGAAATCCAATGGCAGCTGGAGGCAGCTAGTGTCGGCGACCATCTCCGGTTCCACGGTATCGTTCAGGGTGATCGATGGTGGCCCGCTGGATGCCGACGGCACCGTGAATGGTCAGATTAACGACCCCTTTGCGATCTTCATTCCAGCTTCCACGCCCGGTGCCACACGGCCGACTGCAGTGCCTGCGGTCCCCCTCTGGGGCCTGGTCCTTGGTGCCCTGGCCCTGTTCGGCATCGGCCGTAAACGCCTGAAGGCGCTCAACTAAACCATCTCTTCGGGGCACCCGTTGCTACTCTCGCGCGGGTGCCTGCTTTTACACCCAGCCCTCACCGTCCCACTAAGACTTTGCGCAAGCTGTGCTACTGAATCACCACCAGTTTGCTAGACACCTTTCAGCCAACCTCTCAAACTCAGACAAGGTGTGCATCAATCATGTCCAGAATCTCCCGATCCGACCATGTCTCTACCACCAGCACGGCCTGATAGGGATCTCCCGGCAAGCCGAGCAGTGCACAAAGTGCAGGCTCGGTTTTCAGCCCGGACAATTTCAAGGCGCGAACCCGCTGCCTGAAACGCTCACCGCCAATGCGGGAGAGTCGCTGCATCAACTTGAAATGCCGATAGCCCAGCTGCTCTGTTACCGGTGTGCCCGCAACGAACACTTCGAACATGAAATCACGCCATCGGAATCGCCCCACCGCATAGTCGTCCCGCTGAGTGAAAACATAACCATCGCATGAGGCGTACGCCCGACTGAACACGCGCTCGAATGCGCCGGCGTCGGAACAGGAGCAGACGATATCTATGTCACTGTCGGGTGTGTCAAAGCCAACGTATATCGTGCTCACAATCTCGGGAGAAAAGGCCGCCAGAATCGCCAGAACCTGGCAATCAGCGACGGCCTCCTTAGCCAAAACCAACCGGGTTTCCACCCTTCCCCTACCTTTTATAGCCAGTCGGTCAGGCAGAATACCCTTTCAAAGCATTACCTGCCCAATGATCGACCGCGCCACAGCAGGTAGACCACCGGCAGGATCAGCAGCGTCAGTACAACAGAACTGATCATCCCTCCCACCATCGGTGCGGCCAGCCGGCTCATGACTTCCGACCCGGTGCCACTGCCGTACAGGATAGGCAGCAGACCGACGATGGTTGCGGCGGCCGTCATCACCACCGGCCGCACCCGCCGTACGGCGCCCTGCAGCACGGCCTCCTGGAGTTCTGCACGCGTGTGGTCGGCGTTGTCCTCTTGCAGGGTCCCCCAGGCTTGATCGAGGTAAACCAGCATAAGCACCCCGGTTTCCACCGCGATGCCGGCCAGCGCGATCACACCCACCCCCACGGCAACGGAGAAGTTGAAGCCGAGCAAGTACATCAGCCACACGCTGCCTACCAGCGCCAGGGGCAGGGTTCCCATGAGAATCGCCACCTGGGTGAAGTTGCGAAAGCTCATGTAGAGCAGCACGACGATAATCGCCAGCGTCAGCGGGACAACGTACATCAACCGCGCCTTGGCGCGTTCCATGTACTCGTACTGCCCTGCCCAGGTGACGGAGTAGCCGGGGGGCAGGTCCAGTTGCGCAGCGACCACTTCCCGTGCCTCGTCCACGTAGCTGCCGATATCCACGCCATCAATGTCGACGAAGGTCCAGCCGTTCAACCGGGCGTTCTCGCTTTTAATGCCGGGTGGACCGTCTTCGATCTTGACGGTGGCCACGTCCGCCAGGGCGATGCGCTGCCCGGCGGGTGTGACGATGGGCAACAGGGCGAGTTGCTCGGGCGAGTTGCGAAAGGCCTGTGGATAGCGCAGGTTCACCGGATAGCGCTCCAGGCCCTCCACCGTGAGGGTCACGTTCATGCCGCCCACCGCGGTGGCAATCACCTGCTGCACCTGGGCAATACCCAGGCCGTAGCGGGCGGCCTGCTCGCGGTCGATGTCCACATTGATATAGCGCCCGCCAGCAACCCGCTCGGAATACACCGAGGCGGTGCCCGGCACGTCTGCAAGGATCTCTTCCAGTTGCTTGCCGAGTTCCTGGATGGTGCCCAGGTCGGGCCCGGCGACTTTGACGCCCACCGGTGTCTTGATGCCAGTGGCGAGCATGTCGATGCGGGTCTTGATCGGCATCACCCAGGCGTTGGTGACCCCGGGCAGTTTCACCAGTGCGTCCAGTTCCTGCTTCAGTTTCTCGGTAGTCATGCCCTCGCGCCACTCATCGCGGGGCCGCAACTGGATAAAGGTCTCGATCATGGTCAACGGTGCCGGATCGGTTGCAGTTTCAGCGCGGCCGATCTTGCCGAACACGGTGGCCACTTCGGGTACGGTGCGAATCAGCTTGTCGGTGTGCTGCAGCAAGCGCCGGGCCTCGCCGATGGAGATGCCGGGGTAGGTCGTGGGCATGTACATCAGGTCGCCCTCGTCCAGCGGCGGGATGAACTCGCTGCCGATGTGCTGCAGCGGCCACAGGGCGCTGAGCGTCAGCAGCCCGGCCATCACCAGTGCCGTTTTCGGCCGTTTTAACGTGGCCTTCAGCGCCGGCAGGTAGGCCTGCATCAACGCCCGGTTCACCGGATTCTTCGCCTCCGGCATGACCTTGCCGCGGATGAAATAGCCCATCAGTACCGGCACCAGGGTGATCGCCAGCGCCGCCGCGGCCCCCATGGCGTAAGTCTTGGTGAAGGCCAGCGGCGAGAACATGCGCCCCTCCTGGGCTTCCAGGGTAAATACCGGGATGAAGCTCACGGTGATAATCAGCAGGCTGAAAAACAGCGCGGGCCCAACCTCCACAGCACTCTCGGTCACCACCTGCCAGCGGTTTTTATCCGTGAGCGGGCGCCGCTCCATGTGCTTGTGCATGTTCTCGATCATGACAATGGCGCCGTCGATCATGGCGCCGATGGCAATGGCGATGCCCCCCAGCGACATGATGTTGGCGTTGAGACCCTGCAGGTACATCACGATAAAGGCGGCCAGAATTCCCACCGGCAGGCTGATTACCGCCACCAGCGAGGAGCGCAGGTGGAACAGGAACAGGGCGCAGACCAGGGCCACCATCAGCAGCTCTTCCCCCAGCTTGTACCAGAGGTTCTCCACTGCGCGGTCGATCAGGCCGGAGCGGTCGTATACGGTGACCACCTCCACGCCCTCCGGCAGGCTGCCCTTGAGGCTTTCCAGTTTGGCCTTTACGCCATCGATGGTACTGCGGGCATTTTCGCCAAAGCGCATCACCACAATCCCGCCGGCCACCTCGCCTTCGCCGTTCAGCTCGGCGATACCGCGACGCATCTGTGGCCCGACCACGATATCGGCCACATCCTTCAGCAACAGCGGTGTACCGTTGGCGTTGGTACCCAGGGGCACGTTGCCAATATCTTCCGCGCTCTGCAGATAGCCGGAGGCGCGCACCATGTACTCCGCCTCGGCCATCTCGATCACCGAGGCGCCCACTTCCTGGTTGGCCTCGCGGATCGCGGTCTGGATCAGTGACAGCGGGATGCCGAAGGCGCGCAGCTTGTCGGGATTCACCTGCACCTGGTACTGGCGCACCATACCGCCTACCGACGCCACCTCGGACACGCCGGGAACGGTTTGCAATTCATAGCGCAGAAACCAGTCCTGCAGGCTGCGCAGCTCACTGATGTCGTGCTGGCCAGTGCGATCCACCAGGGCGTAGAGGTAGACCCAGCCCACCCCGGTGGCATCCGGACCGAGCTGCGGCCGGGCGCCCTCGGGCAGGGTGGGCGCCACCTGGCTGAGATACTCCAGCACCCGGCTGCGGGCCCAGTAGAGGTCGGTGCTCTCGTCGAAAATCACATAGACGTAGGAGTCGCCAAAGAAGGAGTAGCCGCGCACGGTCACCGCGCCCGGCACCGACAACATGGCGGTGGTGAGCGGATAGGTGACCTGGTCCTGCACCACCTGGGGCGCCTGCCCCGGGTAGCTGGTCTTGATAATGACCTGCACGTCAGACAGATCCGGTATGGCGTCTATCGGCGTGTTGCGCACGGAATACACGCCCACCCCGACCAGGATGGCGGTGGCCAGCAACACGAAGAAACGGTTGCCCACCGACCAGCGAATCACCGATTCAATCATGGTCAGACACTCCAGCGCCGGCGTCGTGCTGCATGTCGCCGTGGTTCATCGTCGAGTGATCCACGCCGGAGTGATCCATTGGGGCATCTTCCTGCTGCGGGTCACCCATGGCCGAGTGATCCATCGTCGAGTGATTCATGCCGGAGTGATCCATGGGCTCCGGGGCCTGCATACGCTGGAAGTCCGAGCTCTTGCTGGATTCCGAGTCGAGCAGGAACTGGGCCGACACCACGATGCTGTCGCCCTCCTCGAGCCCCTCAAGGATTTCTACCGAGCGCTCGTCGAAGCGCCCCGGGCGTACCGCCACCGATTTGAAACGCCCCTCGCCCAGGGCCAGTACCACGCGATCCTGGCGGCCGGTACGAATGAGTGCCTCTCTGGGCACCACCAGGGTGTCGCCGCCGGCCTCACCGTGAATGCTCACCTGGGTGAACATGTTCGGCCGTAACAAACCGTCTTCATTGGCAAAGCGCAGCCGGGCGCGCACGGTGCGCAGCTCGGGGTCCAGGGCCGGGTAGACATAGTCAACCTTCCCCTGCCACTCGCGGCCGGGCAGGTAGTCCAGGCGCATGGTCACCGGCAGGCCCGCGCGCAAGCCCGCCACCTGGCGCTCGAAGACTTCAGCTTCCACCCACACCTCGTCCAGCTGTCCGATCGACAGCATGGTGGTGCCGGGCTGCACGTAGAAGCCCTCGCGAATGGCCAGTTCGTCCACCACCCCGCCCTGTACGGCGTAGAAGGTAACCGTCTGCACGGCCTTCCCGCGGCGCCGCAATTGCTGGATGAACTCCTCGCTCAGGTGCAGGGCCCGCAGCCGCGCGGAGGCGGCCTCGACCAGCGCACTGTTGTTGCGCTTGAGGGCAATCAGCAGTTCCTCCTGGGCATTCACCAGTTCCGGCGAATACAGCTCATACAGGGGCTGGCCCTGCTCAACGGGATCACCGGCGGCCTTCACGTACAGCCGTTCAATCCAGCCCGACACGCGGGGGTGGATGTGAATCAGGCGGTCCTCGTCGTAGTTCACATAGCCCACGGTCTGGATATCGGTCTGCCAGGGCTGGCGGCGGGCAGTGGCGATGCGCACGCCCAGGTTGTTGACCACCTCGGGGGCTATTTTCACCGTACCGGGTCCGGCGTCAGCGCCGTCACCGGCACTGTCTTCGGGAAAAACGGGAATAAGGTCCATGCCCATGGGCGACTTGCCGGGCTGGTCGCGGCGGTAGTTGGGGTCCATGGGGGCCACCCAGTACAGGGGCTTAGGCTCTCCAGACGCCGTACTGGCGGTTTCACCATCCGAGGCCGGCAGGAGCAATGCCGCGGCCCCGGCGCCAGCCAGGGCGCTCAACATAACAATCCACAGGGTTTTCACGATGCAGTCTCCTCAGCGGCACTGAGGCCAGCCAGGTAATAATTGAGTCGGGCGATGGCGCGCTGGCGCTCTACCCGGATACCCAGGGCTTCCACCCGGGCGTTGAGTTCGTCTATGCGGGCCCGTACCACCTCGGCGAAGTCGCCTTCGACACTGGTGTAGGCACTGAGGGCCGCCTCGTACTGATCCCGCATCTGGCCGAGCAGGCGATCGCTGTACAGCGAGTTACGCGCGTCCAGCTGAGCCAGGCGGGCGCGTTCAGCTTCAAAACCGGCCCGCAGGCGGCGCAGGGCGAGGGCCCGGTCGGTGCGGCTCGCCTCGGCCTCGGCCGCTGCGGACTGCAGCTCCTGGTCCTGGCGATTGCCGGTGAACAGCGGCAGGTCGAAGCTCAGCCCGACCGAGAAAAAGTCCGCCCGATCCATGCCGTCCGGTGCATCCTCGCGGTAACCGTAACTGGCGCTCAGGCCCCACTGGGGCCGGTACTTCTGCCGCGCCAGCTCCACGCCGACATCACTGGCGGCAATGGTCTGCTCAACGCCGCTTACCATGGGGTGGGCTGACAGCACCTGACCGAGCCAGGTGCTGTCTACTGCTGCCTCTGTTCGCACCCGGTCAGCTGCCCGCAGCTCGAGCTCGGGCAGGCTCTGTCCCACACCCACGTCAACGCCATAGCCCTCCCCCAGCCACTCCCCCAGTTGGCCGAGGGCGGTATCGCGCTGCTGACGCAGGCTGGCTATGCGGTCGTCCAGCCGGGTGAGTTCAAGCTGGGCGCGAATCACATCCTGCTGCCGGGTCTGGCCCAGCGTGTTGGCGTAACTGTTCTGGGCCACCTCCACCAGGTACTCGAACAGGGCCCGGTCATTCTCGATCAGGCGCGCGCTCTCCTGCGCCTGCCAGGCATCCAGCCACAGCCCGGCCACGGTCACGGCGACCTGTTCGCGGCGATCCGCCCGCAGGTGAGTCTGCTGCTCCCCCAGCAGGGCGTAGCGCGACTGGCTGAGCTCCAGGCTGTCGCCCCGGGGCAACGCCTGACTGACCCCGACCATGAACTGGGTCATGGGCTCCTGGTTGAAGTTGAAGGTGTCGGTGGGCAGGTTGGCGGCGCCCATACTGACCATCGGGTCCGGCAGGGTGCCGGCGGCGACCTCGCTGGCGGCCAGCGCCTGCTGGCGCAGTCGGCTGCCCTCCAGCCACGGGTCCTGCTCGCGCGCGAGTGCGACGGCGTCAGACAGTGACAAAGGCTGCTGGGCGAACAGCGGCGCACTGAGACTAAAGAGAGTCAACGCCAGGCAACTGGCGCGGACAAAAGGTTCGGCGAACATGGTGATTTCCCCATTCCGGGAGCTGGCGAACCAGCGCTGACACAATCCTGGGGTGGTCTACACCGCAGGGTTAATTACGTGTAGGACAGGCGCAGCTGTCCTGTGTCAGGCGAAAATGGGGGGACGTTCGAAACGGGAACAGGCGGGGGTGGTATGACGCACCGGGGCCAGCGGCAGCAGGGCTGCCAGGGGGGGTAACTGCAGCAGTTCTGCCTGGCAGGGCAGAGCCGCACCGGTGAAACAGGCCTGCATGGGGCAGTGCTCGCTGTCGTCACAACAGTCGTCACCGGCAGGAGCGGCCGGTTCGGCCTCCATCATCCCTGCGTGTGCCGCGTGATGATTCATGTCGGCACCGCGCTCTTCCTCACAGGCACTGGCGGCCCCGCTCTGGGCCAGCAGGCTCAGGGCGAAGAAAACAGCGGTCAGCAGTGTGGAGATACGGGATGACATGGGCCGGGATTATAGAGAGGCTGCTGACAAGGATAAAGTCTCTATTTTTAGTCATATATGGCCAGGGGTGCTGCAAGATTCCACCGTCGCCGCCAAGCTTGACACAGTGACACCGGAGCCAGCCCATTGAAAAACAGGCAACCATCAAGACATATCGGGCTCGCCGCCTCAATTCTACTGGCGGCCGCCGGCTATTACATTGGCGCCCCGGTCGAAGCGGTTCTGGTTCTGGTACTGGTTGGAACACTGATCGAGTTCCTCCTGTTTCCACCCCGGGAGGACTGACGCCGCCTGTAGCGAGTCCGCTGAAGTGATACAGTCATCGCTCACATCACAACCAAATTGCTTGCCCATGCCCACCTGGCCCTTCGACAACACCTACGCCGCCCTGCCCGAGCAGTTCTACGCCCGCCTGCAACCAGGCCCGGTAGCAAACCCCGGCCCCATTCGCGTCAACCAGGCGCTGGCGGAGCAACTGGGGCTGGACGGCGAATGGCTGGCCTCCCCGGAAGGTACCCAGGTACTGGCGGGCAATACTGTGCCGGAGGGTGCCGAACCGCTGGCGGCGGCCTACGCCGGGCACCAGTTCGGTGGCTTTAACCCGCAGCTCGGGGACGGCCGCGCCATCCTGTTGGGGGAGGTGCTGGACAGGAACGGCGAGCGCTTTGACATCCAGCTCAAGGGCGCCGGGCGCACGCCCTGGTCGCGGGGTGGTGATGGCCGCGCGCCACTGGGGCCGGTGCTGCGCGAATACGTAGTCAGCGAGGCCATGCATGTACTGGGCGTACCGACCAGCCGGGCACTGGCGGCGGTCACCACCGGCGAGACGGTGTACCGCGACCGCGCACTGCCCGGTGCCGTGCTGACCCGCGTGGCGCGCAGCCACATCCGCATCGGCAGCTTCGAGTATTTCACCGCGCGCCGGGACAGCGAGTCCCTGCGCCTGCTGGCGGACCATGTCATCGCCCGCCACTATCCCGCTGCCGCGCACAGTGACAACCCGATGCTGGCTCTGCTGGAAGGGGTCATTCAGCGTCAGGCGGAGCTGGTGTCTCGCTGGCAATTGCTGGGCTTTATCCACGGTGTGATGAATACCGACAATATGCTGATGTCCGGAGAGACCATCGATTACGGCCCCTGCGCCTTTATGGACGATTTCCACCCGGAAACGGTATTCAGCTCCATCGACCACAACGGCCGCTATGCCTGGTGCAACCAGCCGAGTATTGCGCACTGGAACCTGTCGGTGCTGGCCCAGTGCCTCCTGCCCCTACTGCACGGGGACCAGGAAGAAGCGGTGAAGCTGGCACAGGCAGCGGTAGACACCTTCCCTGAGCGCTTCCTTGCGGTCCACCAGGCCGGTATCCAGCGGAAACTCGGCTGGCAGGGCTCGGCGCAAGGCGACGCCGAACTGATCGAGGAACTGTTTGCACTGATGGCCGAGGAGCGGGTCGACTTCACTCTCTTCTTCCGCAGCCTGGCGGATTTCGCCGACCCGGCCAGCCCGGCAGTGAAAGTTGACGACCTGTTTGCCATGCCGGCCCGCTTCCTGCCCTGGATGCAGCGCTGGCAGGCCCGCTGCGAACAGGACGGCCGCCCCGCCACCGAGCGTCAGCAGGCCATGTACCGCGCCAACCCCGCCTTCATCCCTCGCAATCACCTGGTGGAGGATGCCATCGCCGCAGCTGTTAACAGTGATGACCACGCCCCTTTCCACGCCCTGCTGGCGCGCCTGGAAAAGCCCTTCGACTACGATGCTGCAGACAGCCGCTACGCCCTGCCCCCGCGGCCGGAACAGGTGGTACAGCAAACCTTCTGCGGCACCTGACACGCGGGCACTGTATTGCTACGCCACGGCACCCTGTCGCAACTGCGAGCTTGTCGCCAGTGGCACGGCCTTCTACGCTCGGGCCATACTGCTGCAAAGCAATAACAAGGTAAGGTTGTCATGAAGCTATCCCATGCCGTTGGGCCCACCGAGCCCGCCATCCGCGATATCACCATGGGCGAACTGCTGGCGGAAGCTGCGCGGGCCTGCCCCGACAAACCGGCATTGATTGCCGGCGTCCACGACCCGGCCGCTCGCCGCCAGTGGACCTATGCAGAACTCTATGCCGATGCCCAGGCCGTGGCCCGTGCGCTGAGCGAGGACTTCGAACAGGGCGAGCGCGTCGCACTGTGGGCCGGCAATATCCCCGAATGGGTCGTGATTGAATTCGGCGCTGCCCTGGCCGGAGTGGTGCTGGTGACCGTCAATCCCTCGTTCCAGGCAAAAGAACTACAGTACGTACTGACCCAGTCCCGCACCAGCGGCCTGCTGGTGCAGCGCAATTGCCGCGGCAATCCCCTGCTGGCGATTGCCGAAAGCGTGCGTAGCGAATGCCCCGAGCTGCGCGTGCTGACCTGCCTGGACGACTACGACAGTTTGCTGGCCCATGGCCGGGCGAGCTCGGTGGAATTGCCCTCGGTGCGCCCCGGCGACCCGGTGATGATCCAGTACACCTCCGGCACCACCGGCTTTCCCAAGGGCGCGCTGTTGCACCATCGCGGCCTCATTAATGTCGCCCTGTTCAGCACCCACCGCCAGGGCGCCAGCCCCGGCGGGGTCATCGTCAACCCCATGCCCCTGTTCCACACCAGCGGCTGCGCCCTTGGGGTGCTCGGAAGCGTGGGCGCACAGGCCACGTTGGTGCTGCCGGAGCTGTTCGACCCGGGACTGATGCTGGAGTTGATCGAGACCTACGGTGCCCGCAACCTGGTGGGCGTGCCCACCATGCTGGTGGCCATTCTGGAGCACCCGGACTATCCCGAACGCGACCTCTCGTCAGTGGAGTTCATCGGCTCCGGCGCCTCCACGGTGCCGCAGGCCCTGGTGAAACGCCTGGAAAGCGAGCTGAATGCGCCCTTTATGATCGCCTTCGGCCAGACCGAGTGCTCCCCCACCGCCACGCACACCTGCCCCGATGACAGCATTGAGGACAAGGCCAACACCGTGGGGCCGCCCATGCCCCACACCGAGGCCAGGATCGTCGACCCGGAAACCGGCGAAACGGTACCGGTGGGCACACTCGGGGAATTCTGCACCCGCGGCTATCACGTCATGCTCGAATATTTCGATATGCCGGAAGCCACCGAAAAAACCATCGACGCCGAGGGCTGGCTGCACACCGGCGACCTCTGCACCATGGACGAGCGCGGCTACTGCACGGTGGAAGGACGCCTGAAAGACATGATCATCCGCGGCGGCGAGAACATCTACCCGCGGGAGATCGAGGAGGCCCTGTTCCGCCACCCCAGCGTGGGCGAAGTGGCCGTGGTGGGCCTGCCCCACGACCGCTGGGGCGAGGAAATCGGCTGCTTCCTGCGCCCGGCGCCGGGAGAAAGCCTGAACCAGGAGGCCCTGTTCAGCTACCTGCGGGAAAACCTCTCACCGCAGAAAACCCCGCGCCTGTGGTTCGAGGTCGACGCCTTCCCCCTTACCGGCTCCGGCAAGATCCAGAAGTTCAAGCTGCGCGAACTGTGGCGGGACGGGGCCTGCCAGCCGCTGGGGTAATTCCTTCACTTAGACTCACCCGGGGCCAGGCAGTATAATTGCCGCCGGCCCCGGCCTCGCCCGGGGCGCCCCGTCCAACCTGACCCCGACCGAGCGCGCTTTGACTATCGAATTCTTCGGCAAGACCCTGTCCGGCCCCTTCACCGTGCCCTCCGGCATCGTGACCACCGCCGTGCCCATCATCCAGTACGTCTTCGACCACATGCCCGAGGTCGGCGTGGTGACCACCAAGAGCATCGGCCTGGAGCCGCGCCTGGGTTACCGCGAACCCGTGCTGAGCCAGTACGCGCCGGGCTGCTTCGTCAACGCGGTGGGACTGACCAACCCCGGTGCCCACAAGTCCGCAGAGCTGATGGCGGAGCTGAAGGTACCGGCCGACCGCTTCCTGCTGACCTCCATCTTCGGTGGCAGCGTGGCGGAGTTCGTCGAGGTGGCGAAAATTCTCGCCCCGGTCTCCGACGGTCTCGAACTCAACCTGTCCTGTCCCCACGCCAAGGGCTACGGCATGGCCATGGGCCAGGACCCGGACATGGTGCGGGAGATTGTCAGCGCCGTAAAAGCGGTGGTCGATATTCCCGTCATTCCCAAGCTCACCCCCAACGCCCCCAATATCGGCGAGATCGCCCGGGCCGCCGCCGAGGGCGGCGCCGACGGTTTCTGTGCCATCAACACCGTGGGGCCGGGCTATACCTCCGCCCACGGCCACCCGGTGCTGAGCAATGGCGCGGGCGGCATGTCCGGCAAGGGCGTGCTGCCCATCGGGCTCAAATGTGTGCGCGAAGTGGCGGCCGCCACCGGCCTGCCGATTATCGGCTGCGGCGGGGTCAGCAGCGCCGATGACGTGCGCGCCTTCTTCGACGCCGGCGCCACCGTAGTCGGCGTCGGCTCTGCCCTGATCGGCCTCACCACCGACGAAATTGCCGACTACTTCCGCACCCTGGCGGCCGATCTGGAGAGCGGGAACAACCGCGCCGAGGGCCAGGTGCGCTACGACATCGACATGAACTTCCGCCCGGTCACCCTGGTACACAACCAGCGGGTCTGCGAGGACATCTGCGTCCTGACCTTCGACCGCAAGGTCAATGTGCAGGCCGGTGAATTCATCTTCCTGTGGATTCCGGGGCTCGGCGAAAAGCCCTTCTCCGCCCTGACCGACGACCCTTTTTCCCTCGCGGTGATCGATGTCGGGGAATTCACCCACGCCCTGATGGAACTGCCCGCCGGCACCCAGGCCTATGTGCGCGGTCCCCACGGCATCCCGGTGGCGCCACCGGAGGACGGCAGGATCGTAGCGGTGGCCGGCGGTACCGGACTGGCGGCGGTCTACCAGATCGCCCGCGATTTTGGCGACGCGACCGTCTTCACCGGCGCCCGCAGCGCGGAGCGTCTCTACTTCGTCGATGAGTGCGCGCAGATCGCCGATGTTCACATCGCCACTGACGACGGCAGCGCCGGCTATCACGGTGTCGTCACTGAATTGCTACGGGAACACCTGCAGACCATGCCCGCCGACGAACTGGCGAAGCTGGTGTTTTACAACTGCGGCCCGGCGCCGATGGTGCACGCGGCGGTAAAGGTGCAGCGGGAATTCTGCGGCGACGAGCAGATCTTCAGCTCCATCGATTACCTGACCAAGTGCGGCGTGGGCATCTGCGGTGCCTGCGCGACCCCCGACGGTCGCCGTCTGTGCGTCGACGGGCCGTTCCTGGCGACGGTGTAGGTCACCCCGCACCGGTTCACCCCCGTGCAGGTGTGGGCTATTGCCCCGTGCGGTTCACCCCACAGATACCGCCCGGACTGCTATCCTAGCGGCCCCGGTTAACGGAAGCAGAGACATGTCAGACGGAATCCACCACGCCCCCTGGGAACGCGCCTTCGAGCGGCTGATGACGCCGCTGGAGGAGTTTATCCACCGCCAGACCACCAGCGGCGTGTTGCTGATGATCTGCGCGGTAGTGGCGCTGGCGGTAGCCAACAGCCCCCTGCGCGACACCTACGAGCACTTCCTGCACACCCACATCAGCCTCGGCTTCGGCGAGCGCCAGTTCTCCCTGTCGATCCACTACTGGATCAACGAACTGCTGATGGCCTTCTTCTTCCTGGTGATTGGACTGGAACTGAAGCGGGAATTACTCGTGGGCGAGCTGTCCTCTCCCAGCCAGGCCATGCTGCCGATTATGGCGGCGATTGGCGGCATGCTGGTGCCGGCACTGGGTTACTGGATATTCAACAGCTCCGGGCCAGGTGCGGCCGGCTGGGGCATCCCGATGGCCACCGACATCGCCTTTGCCATCGGCGCCCTCAGCCTGCTGGGGGCGCAGGTGCCAAAAGCCCTGGTGACCTTCCTCATCGCCCTGGCTATCGTCGACGACCTCGGCGCGGTGCTGGTAATCGCCCTGTTCTACACCAACAAACTGGACATTACCGCCCTCCTCTACGTGGCCGCCTGCACCGGCCTGCTGGTGCTGCTGAACGCCGTCGGTATTCGCCGTACCCTGCCCTACGCCATCGCCGGCGCCCTGCTGTGGATGGCCATGCTGGCCAGCGGTATTCACGCCACCATCGCCGGCGTGATCATCGCCTTCACCGTGCCCATCCGGCCCAAATTCGAACCGGAGGTCTTCATCGACAAGGTGGAGGACTCTTCGAAGAAAATGCGCAAGGCGGTGTGGGACAAGCCGGACATCATCCACAACAACCGCTTCCGCGCCCTGGTCAGCTCGCTGGAGAACGGAGTGCACCTGGTGCAGGCGCCGGCCCAGCGCGCGGAACACGCCCTGCACCTGCCGGTGGCCTACATCGTGATCCCCATCTTCGCCCTGGCCAATGCCGGTATTCCCGTCAATTTCAGCGAGGTCGGCGACACCCTCGGCAACCCCATTACGCTCGGGGTGATATGCGGGCTGCTGCTCGGCAAACCCCTCGGGATTGCCGGCTTTACCTGGCTGGCGTTGAAACTCAAGTGGGCCAGCCTCCCCCCCGGGCTCACCATGACGCACGTGGTTGGCGTCGGCCTGCTCGGCGGCATCGGCTTTACCATGTCGATTTTTATCGCCGACCTGGGCTTTGCCGACAATGCCGAGCACCTGCTGATGGCCAAAACCGGCATTCTGCTGGCTTCCCTGCTGGCGGGCCTGAGCGGCTTCTTCCTGCTGCGCGCCATCGGCAAGCGGGACTGAGGCGGGATCAGCCCTGGGCCAGGCGGCCGCTCTCCCTGCGCTGTTCCACCAGGGCCATCGGGTCGTCGCGCAGCTCCTCCCAGAGGGCCAGTGCGCGCTGGTAGAGCGCGTCGGCCCGGCTGCCCGGAGGTATTTGCCCGCTGCCCCCGGCACCGTAGCGCTGGCGCAAATGGCGCATCAGGTTGAAACAGGTGGTCATTTGCCCCGCGCTGACCAGCACATCCAGCTCACCATAACCGCGGTACTCCACCGAGGGGTTCAGCCACAGTGCGGTCTTGGTATTGCTCGCCATCTGGATAATGGTGCACATTTCGTCAGTGGGCGGCGCCACATCCGGCAGGCGCTTGCAGTCATCCAGCAGGGTGAAAATCTCGTTGGTCATTACCCTGTCGCCCAGGGAGTGCTCGTCAAGGCTGGTGGAAAACACCGTACTGTAGCTGAGCTGGCGAATGCGGTTCATGAAGATCTTCGAGGTCAGGGCCACGGAGGAGCCGACCCGTAGATTGATCATGGCGATGGCCTCGCCCAAACGCAGCCGTTTCAGGTAGTGCCAGGGCTTGTTGCGGAAAGGCGGCATGACCTTTTCCATTTCCTTGTTCAACTGCACGATGGTGAGCCGCACCTTGATCACCAGCGCCGCCAGCAGGGCCATCACCGCCGCGGGAAACACAAAGGACAGGAACTTCCGCCAGGTGGACCATTCATGCGCTGCGATCTGGTCGCGATAGGACCAGAGATCCACCAGGCTGTCGCCGGCACTGAACACCATGAGGGCGGTCAGCACCCAGGTGAAGGCGTCGTACTGCCCCAGGGTACGACGGGTGAGGAAGTTGGACTCACCCGCCGCCAGCGGCTTGCTGGGGTAGAAGGTCTCGCTGCGCACCGGCGTATCGGAGATGATAAAGAGGCGCAAATGGCTGAGGTCGATACCGCTGTCACAGTCCTCTACGTCCAGTCGAGTGGAAGATGCCCGTGAAAAGCGCTCCAGCCAGTTGCTCCAGCCTTCCACCGCCGTAGGCTCGACAACACATTCCGGCTCATCCTCCAGACAGCCGTTGCGCTGCTGGCGTGCACGGTCGCGTCGCATCATCGCCAGCAGGATGCTGGTAACGCCCTGGTTGTCATAGACGCCGCCGTCCATCAGGGCGATGTTGCGGTTCTCGCCATTGGTCTGCCGCTCGAGGGCATCGGCCACTGCGGTACAAACCGGGCGCCCGGGTTCATCGTCACGCGGCCAGTGGAAATCCTCCGGGAAAAACAGCGGTTCCATACCCGCCGGAATACAGGCCGAGGCCGCCATGACATCGGCCATGCGCATGGCGCGGGCGTGCTCCTCGCTGATACTGACGTTGCCATTGCCGATCTTGCAGGGAAACTGACTCTTCTGGAAACGGAAGGCGATGCCGGTCTTGAACTCGGTGGCGTTGAACATTACCTCGGTCAGGTGGGCGTCGGTGCTGTCCCAGAATTGGCCGAAGGTGTGGGACTGATAAAAGCGGGTGAAGTACTGCTCGTGCAGAACATTTGCCATGGCGGTGATGAGATCACGACGCCCCGAGGGGAACAGCTCCCGCCGGTTGCGTTTCACCTTGCGGAAGATTTCCTCCATGGTATTGAGCCCGGGCAGGAACTCGTAGAGGTTATCGAAGCACTCCTGGTAGCCTTTGCCTTCCGCCTGGCACAGCGCGTAGCTGGTGCCAGTGAGGCTGCCGCCCGAGACCGATGACAGGATGTGGATATTGCGCAGCAGGTCGACCCGGTCCAGCAGGTCCAGCGCACCGAGATGAAAACCGGTGGCGCGCAGCCCGCCGCCGGACAGCGAAATCGCTATATGGGAGAGCAGCTTCGCGTCATTGGGGTCGTCGCAGCAGTCATCCCCGTGTTCGGCGTGATGCCCGTGTACGTGGTCGTGAACTTCCATATTCAGCCTCCGTCATGATTGCAGTGCCAGGCTTGCGCGACGCAGGTGCCGGGCGTCAACACGCCGCACCTCCCACACCAGTCCCAGCCATTCGAAAATACAGATAACGCCGTAAAAAAGGTCCAGTTGCCACCAGCGCAGACCGGCCCGCGCGGAGCGGGGAAAGCGATGGTGATTGTTGTGCCAGCCCTCACCATAGGTGAGCAGCGCGACGATCACATGGTTGGTCGAGGTATCGCGGGTGGCGAAGTCCCGGCTGCCGCGGCAATGGCAGAAATAGTTCACCGCGGAGCTCTGGTGCAGCAACAGCACGGCGGGCAGGCACCCGCCGATCACCATCATCGAAAACCCGCCCGTGGCGAACAGTACAGCGCACACCACCAGCGCCGGCAGGCTGCCATGGCGATAGAGAAAGGCCAGCTCGGGCCATTGCAGCCAGTGGCTGGCCTCGCGGCGAACGACATCGTCGCTGTAACCGCAGTCGATCAGGCTGCCGAACCAGCACTGCCACCAGCCCTGGTGCGGTGCATGCACATCGCCCTCGCTGTCGGAGTGACGGTGATGCAGGCGGTGCTTGCCGGCAAAATGTACCGCATTGCCAAAAGACAAGGCCGCCATCAGCGCCAGCAGGAACTGGAAAGCGCGGCTGGTGGCAAAGGCCCGGTGGGCAAAATAACGGTGCATGGCGACACCGACGCCAATGGCCGCCAGCGGGTAGACCAGGGCGAAAGCCAGCCAGTCGGGCCGACTGGTGCCGCGCAGCAGCGCTACCAGAACCAGCAGGTGCAACAGCGCAATGCCGCCTGCCCGATAGACCTGTTGTGCCCGCTTCATCGCAGCTGTACCACTTCCGCGCTCACACTGCGCTCGGCCGGCGGCAGCACATCATCCGCTACTGCGGCGTTGAGCTCGCCGCCCCAGTCCACCAGGTTGGTGGGCAGGAAGTAGTGGCGATACTGCTCGGCCACCGGCAGGCACGGCGTATAGACGCCATCGAGCACCTCGGTGGTGGAAACGTGGCTGCGCTGCACCTTGCGCCGGAAGATAGCGCCGGGACCGAGCACTGCGGTGGGCGCCATGATGGCGGCCGTAGCGAGACTCGACAACAGCATCTGGTCGCGATTCAAGCTGCGGTGGTAGCGTTTCAGGAACTTCGCCTGGTGTCGCAAAAAGCGCGCGCGATAGCCGGCGAAGCGACGCCCGCTGCGGATAAAGTCCACGACCTCGGGCTGCGGATCCAGGGTTGGCTTGAGACTGAGGGTGGAGCCCTCCATGTGTCGCATGTGGGTATTGGGTAGCAACAGGCCCTGCTCCAGGTTGTCCCTGAAGAAGGGAGTGCCCGGAAAGGGGATGGCGGTAAAGATAAAATTGGGCGGGGGAATTTCCGGGTTGTCGCAGATAATCTCCAGCTCCTTGCGCATCTGCGCCAGGCTGTGCCGGGTGGGGTCATACACCAGCCCGTACTGCACCAGCACCCCGCCGTCGCAGGCCCGGCGCAACAACTCCGCCTGGTTGTAGCGGCTGTTCTGCTTCTTGTTCTGCTCATCCAGCCACTGCTCGTCGTCGAATGACTCCACCCCGACGAACACCGAGATACAGCCGGTTTCTCGGGCGAAATCGATATTGGCGTCTTCCCAGAAGAAGGTGTCGGTTACAAAACCACTCCAGTACTTGAACTGGCCGGCCTGGCGTCGCACCTGGAAGCGCTGCACCCGTTCGCGAAAGCTCTCCGGGCCGGAGCCCATGATCTGGTTGTCCTGAAAGAAGAAAATGGGGCGCTTCCCCAGCGCATCCATCTGCGCCTCCAGGTAGTCCATCGGCGGTACTTCGTACTTCAGCCCGACCCCGGTGAGGCTGCAGAAACCACATTTGAAATTGCAGTTGCGCGAGGATTCAGCGTAGCCGAGACGGTGAATCCAGTAGGCCAGGTCGTAGCGCGGTCGGAACTGCTCAGCCACATAGCGGGGGCCCAGTGCCTCGCGCGCTACCGCGGCAATTTCATCGACATCGCCGACGCAGGTGTAGTCGAAAAAGGCCCGCGAATAGGTGGGAAGCGCGCGCACCCCGTGACCGCCCGCCGCAACAATCACCGCGGGATTGGCGGTTCTGGCGTAGGCGGTAAGATGCAGCAGTCGGTCAAAGGCCGCAGTGAGTCCGGTGAGCACCAGCAGGTCGGGCCAGCCGATCAACTCCGGCTGGAATACCTCGAGAAAGCCACTGTTCACTTCGTTGTAGAGGCGCACCTCACAGGTATCCGGGTTGAAATAACCCGCCAGCAAGGCCGGAGCCACGGCATTCGGCACCTGATTGGAGCGTTTGATCGCCATGCGCTCATCGGGGAAAAAAACATTGACGATCAGAACCTTCTTGCGCTGCTCCATGCTGCACGTAACCTCTCTGTAGCCGGTGTGAAATGGCGCCGGCGCTGTCATCCCTGACCCTGCCGCCAGTCGGGCTGGTGACAGGACAAGCCGGAAAGCTTAGCGGGAAACTTCCTCCACCGACAGACCGTGTTTAGTGTCCTCGTTCACAATTGCCAGCGCCCGGCGGTAATCTTCGCTATTGTCCTCGCTGACATAGCGGGCCAGCAACGCCTCAAGAAGACAGCGGGCGGCCGGCCGGCTATCTGGCAGGTCGTACAGGCTCAGGGCACAGGTCAGCGCGAAGGGCAGGTTGTTCACCTCTCGCGCCTGGTTGATCGCATCGATCAGAAGGGCTTCGCTGCGCCGCGTGTCACCATCCAGCAACACGGCGATACGGGCCTGCATACGCTGGTTTTCACTGCTGTAGAGCCACTCACCCTGGGCGTCGATATAGGCGGCGTTCTCGCTGGCCAGCGCATCGGCCTCATCCAGCAGCCCCTGGTCAATCAACTCACCCACGATCACGGCACGCAAATAGGCAGAACCGGATCGCGCCCCCACCGCCAGCGTCACACCCAGGTACTCGCGCATGGATGCCAGGCGCTGCACCGGGTCTTCCAGCACATCAGCGCGGAAGAACAAGCCGAGCGGGATAAAAAAGGAAAAGCCGCGCGCCTGACAGATATCGATCATTTCACCGGCATACAGGGCCGCTTCGTCCTTCCTGCCGCGCATGTGTTGCAGCCAGGTGGAGAAGAACAGCACCCAGACCAGGCAGTAGGGCTGGCCATGCTCCCTGGCCCAGGACAGCGCCCGGGCCAGGGAGTCGTCGGCGGCTCGCGGATCGCCGTGGGACCACAGCGCCAGCGCATGCATGCAAAACAGGTGGGGACGTGTATCGTCCCGACTCGGCGTTTGACGAGTAAAGTCCGCCTCGGCATCGATGTAGGAGAGTGCGCGCTGGAAGTATTCCAGGGTGGTGGGAATTTCCCCCCGATAGTAGTGGGAGTACCCGGCACAGTAGTTGGCCTGCAGCCACTCGGGTGGTTCATCGATCGCCGCGGCGAGCCGCAGTAACTGGTCCGCCAGCTCCAGGGCCCGGTCGTACTCGCCCCGAATCAGGTAGTACATCCACAGGCCGACAATCATTTTGAACAGCGTCGGGGTCTGCTCCACCTTGTCGCTGAGTTCCAGCGCCCGCTCGAAGGCGACCCGCACCTCGGGGTTGGTGTAGCCCTGGGTCGCCAGGCGGATCATGCCCATCAGGTTTTGCAGGGTGATTTCGTATTGATTGCGCCGCTCGGTATCGGACACATCCTTGAGAGCAGCCAGACCCCGCTGCACCTGTGCCACCGCTTCCTCATTGGCGAATTTCGCCTGGGAGAGCTGCGCCGCGCGTATCCAGTAGCTGATGGCGCAGTCCGCATTGCCGGCACGGCTGCAGTGATGGGCCACCAGCATGGGCTGCTGCTGGCAGATTTCCGGGAAATCGGCTTCCAGCTTGTCGGCGATGGCCTGGTGCAGGCGCTGACGCGTGCGCCGCAGCAACGACTGACTTGCCACTTCCATAATCAGGCGGTGTTTGAACTTGAAGGTGGCCTCAGGAAAAGCGCCCTTCTGGAAGATCAGGCCGGCGTTGACGATGGAGCTCATCACCCGACGCAGCAGCTTTTCCTCGCTGTCGGCACACACCGCTCGCAGCAATTCATAACTGAACTCGAAGCCGATCACCGAACACAGCTGCAACAGGGGCTTGGCCGCTCCCAGGTGATCGATACGCGCCGCCAGTGAAGCCTTCAGGGTGGCGGGAATGGCCAGCCCTTCCCCGGCGACGCCCGTCTGGCGGCTCTCCAGCAGGCTGTGGGTAAGCTGTTCCAGGTACAGCGGAATCCCGCCGGCATGATCGATAATCTGCTGCACCAGCCGTTCCGGCAGCTTCTCTTCACCCACCTGCCGCTGCACCAGCTCCGTCGCGACACGCGCCGGCAATTTATTGAGATTGAGTTCAATCACATCCGGCAGGTTGGCCCAGGCCGGCTCAAATTCCGGGCGGGCGGTAAACAGCCCCAGGATGGGTGTGGAGGGATCGTAGGCCAGCAGGCTTTCGATCAGGTCGCGGGTGGACGGGTCGGCCCAGTGCAAATCCTCCACCGCCAGAATCAGCGGCTTGCGCGCAGAAAAGCGCTCCATCAGCGAGACCAGCAGGGCCAGCGTTTTCTCCCGCACCCGCTTGCTGCTGTTGTCGTTGGCAAGGCGCATGTCCTCGTCACTGTTGGACAGCAGGGCGGCGAGCAGGGGTACAGCTTCTTCGTCACCCTCCTGCAGCACGTTGCCGACAAACTCCTGCAGGCGTTCCAATCGCTGGGCGGGGCTCAGGCGCTCGCCCAGGAACACGTTGCTTTCAAAGAAGTTCAGCAGGGGACGGAAGGGCGATTCGCGGTAGTAGGGTTCACAGGTGAGCAGCATCAGCTGCGCCTTGTCCTGCGCCACCAGTTCCCGGACCACGTCGAACAGCAGGCTGGTTTTACCCATGCCCGGCTCGCCCTTGATCAGGACGTATTCAGATTCGCCTTCCAGCACGGTGCGCCACTGCTGCATCACCAGCGAGCGCTCGTGTTCGCGCCCGAACAGCTCGCCGTGGTCGGCCATGACATTGGCGAGATCGGCGCTCAGCTCGCGGCCGAGCTGGTACACCGCCACCGCCTGCCCCAGCCGCGGATGGGACTGCCGCGCCACTTCTTCCAGGAAAAAACCAGAGCGCAGCAGGGTCCGGGTATCTTCACTGACGGCGGTTTCGCCCTCTGCCGCCGAGGCCTGCAGAAAGCCCGCCACACTCACCGTGTCGCCCAACAGGGACATGACATCGGCATCGCCGGCGCCTTCGTCGATAATGATGGTGGCGGAGTGGAGGCCCGCGCGGCTGATCACCCGGGTATCGGGGCCATCGGCGATATCGTGGGCGCGCACCAGGTCCAGCAGCTCCCGCGACAGGCGCGCCGCCCGCCGGGCGTCGTCTTCGTGAGCCAGGGGAAAGCCGAAGGCGACCACGATCTCATTGCGCCCGCTGGGCATGCGGGTGCCTTCGTATCCGGCCACCGCCTGGGCGATATCCTGCTCTATGCCTGCCACAAAGCCGAGCAGGATCTCCGGGTCTTCACGCCCCCGCAGCAGGCCCTGCAGCGATACCACCAGGGTGGTGACCTGGCGGGACTCCGACAGATCCATCGGCACCGCCAGGCTGGCGGACTTCAAACGCAGAATGTCGCCAGCCTCCTGGACGGGATCGGGACGCGCCTGGAACTGCACGGGGCTCGGCACCGGCTTCGCCAGCCCCACCAGGCTCGGCAGGCGGGTAAAGCGGGCGAGAATCAGAACCACCGGCAGAGCTGCCACCAGTACCCCGATCAGGGTCTGCATGATCCAGGCGGGCGCATCAAAGCTGGGCAGTACGATCTCCCCAATTTGCATGAGCAGCCAGGCCGCGACGCAATAGGCGCCCCCCACCCGAATAACCGGATGGTTGCGCAACTCCCGCCGCCACGTCCCCGCGGCCGGCTCAGCCTGTTGCGGGTCTGCCATGCCCGATGTCCCTTCCCCGCCCGATTGGGCTTGTTTTGTTATAGGCGGGGAGTGTAGCAGAGGTGGGGTACAACGCGCTTCGTTGCAAATCGCTCCGGGGTCGCGATTTGTCGAAGGCTAGTTTGAATCCGGGGAGTACCCCTCCAAACAAAAAAACCCCGGTCTGCCTGGGGGATTCAACCGCAAAGGCGGTATGCGCGGCAGATGAATCGTTGCAGCCTTTGGGCTGCAACGACCCCTGCGGGGCTTCGGCGCGGCGCGCCTCGTTGCAAATCGCTCCGGGGTCGCGATTTGTCGAAGGCTAGTTTGAATCGGGGGAGTACCCCTCCAAACAAAAAAACCCCGGTCTGCCTGGGGGATTCAACGGGAAAGGCGGTATGCGCGGCAGATGAATCGTTGCAGCCTTTGGGCTGCAACGACCCCTGCGGGGCTTCGGCGCTGACGCGCCTCGTTGCAAATCGCTCCGGGGTCGCGATTTGTCGAAGGCTAGTTTGAATCGGGGGAGTACCCCTCCAAACAAAAAACCCCGGTCTGCCTGCGGCTGACCGGGGTTTTCTTGTTTGGTAGGACTACCCAGATTCGAACTGGGGACCTCTACCATGTCAAGGTAGCGCTCTAACCAACTGAGCTATAGTCCTGTAAAGAGGGTGGCGATTATAAGGAGGTCGGGGACAATCCTCAACCGGGATTTTTACCCTTCCCCAACTCGCTGACCAGGCGGATTTGCCAGCGGTCGCGACGGTCGCGGGCCAGCAGGGGTCTCAGGGCGAGCATGCCGACAGGGCCGATGCTGCGTTCAAGGTAGGCCAGTTCCCGCAAATGGCCCTCCAGGCCCGCGCCTCCCGGGACGTCGAAGCCCTGCTCGCGCATCATCAACACGCCCTTGGCCCTCAGGCTGAGTTCGGTATAAAGGCGCAGATAGCAGAGCATATCCACCACGGCGATGGCATCGAATCGCTCGATGAGGTCGCTGAGGAAACCGCCGAGGCGGGAATTGCCGAACTCACCGCTGCGAATCAGTTGCAGCAGTTCCATGTCGCCATCCAGGCCCTGGCGCAGCCAGCGCTGCATGGCCAGCGCGCTGCGCTGGAATACCAGCAGCAGCAGGGCCGGCAATACACTCACCACCAGCAGGGTGTGGATCAGGGGCGACAGGTAAAAGCGATTGAACAGCCAGTGCAGACCCACGGCCAGCGCCAGCCCGGGCAGGCAGTAGTGCAAGCCCCGGCGGTTGCGCTCGGTGAGCAACTGGGTGAGCAGGGAGAAAATGGCGCTGACACCGCCGTGCATCAGCGCCGTGCCAAAACCCCGCACCAGCCATACAGCGGCCGGCAAGGGTTCCAGTACGGCGGCGTAGTACAGGTTTTCCACGATGGCGAAGCCGGCCCCAACGGCAAAGCCTAGAATCGCGGCATCCACCAGAAAGCCAATGCGGTGCAGGCGAAACAGCAGCAGAATCACCAGCGATTTAGCCACTTCCTCCACCAGGGGCAGCAACCAGTAGGTGGAAAGGCTGCTTTCCCTGGCCAGCCACCACAGATGGCGACTGAGCCAGAGGCACAGCAGTGCAGCGAGCCCGCCGGCCGCGATCACCCGTAGCACCCGCCAGCGCGACACCAGGCGATAGGCGTCCAGCAGGTGCAGCGCCGCCAGTAACAGCAGCACCGGGACAACGCCCAGCAGAAAGCTCACAGGTGTATCCGCCATGCCTCAATCCGCGACCGCAGGAACGGGGCATTGTGCCATAAGGTAAAAGAAAGCGGCCCGAAGGCCGCCAAGGGGTACGCCTGACGAACCGTCCCGTCAGTCAGGCTCTATGGTGCCCCGGTCGAGGCTGTGACCATCACGCTCCATACGCACATGGATGCGCGGTGCAGGCAATGTTCCCTGCGCTGCTACACCGTCCCTGGTGTCCGGCTCGATCTCGAGCCGGTAGCGCTCTTCTCCTGCAACGGCCAGCCGCATTTCAGCGGCTGGGCGCTTGGCATCTGACTGCCGGCGCCCAGCGACGTCCTGCCGCCAGCGCCATTGTTCACCGTCCAGGCTGAGCACCAGATCGGCAGCGGGCTGCGCATCCAGTTCCAGTTCCAGCACCAGGCCGGTGTTGTCGCGTACCAGCAGGGCGCGGGCATCCATACCCTGCCACTGCCAGTGGCGCTGCGCTTCCATCGCAGCCGCGTCAAGAAGGGTGCCGGTCATCCGTGACCGAAGCTGGCTATCCGTACCCAGCTCTGCAACACCCCAAAACTGCATCCCCACCCCAACCGCCACCACCAGGCTGGCGGCGAGCGCCAGGCCGCCCCACAGGGGGCGGGCGGTGTTGCGCGGGGCGGCGAAATCCACTCGCCGTACATTCCCCTCGCTGGCCGGGATACGGGCCTTGATGGCCGCTGCCAAATCCTTTGGCACCGGCACTTCAGGCGCCCCTGCAAGGGCACTGCGCAGGCTCTCCAGTTCCGCCAGCCATTCCCGGGCCTCGGCGCTGTCCCTGAACTCGTCCTGCAATTGACGCCACTCCGTCGACGTCAGTTCTCCGTCGAAACCCGCCTGCAGACGCTGTTTGTCAAAATCGCTAAGCATGGTCGGACTCTTGTTCCAGCAAATTTCGCAGTGTGCGGCGGGCCTCAAACAACCGGGATTTCACGGTTTTCTCCGGCAGTGCCAGAATTTCGCCAATCTCGCTGTAGCTGCATTCTGAATAATGCCGCAGCACCACCACTGCCCTCTGTTCATCACTCAGGCCCGTCATTGCAGCCTGGATTTGTGCCTGTAGCTGACCGTGCCGGGCAACCAGCTCCGGACCAGGGCCTTGATCTGGTAGCGACTCGTCCAGACATTCACCGCCCCGTCTCCGCCGCCGGAAGTCGAGTGCCTCGTTGAGGGCAATGCGGTAGATCCAGCTAAAAAATCTGTGTTCCGGGCGAAAGGTGTGCAGGCTTTCGAAGGCGCTGAGAAAAGTTGACTGTGTAACATCTGCCGCATCCTCGCTGCTTCCCAACAGGCGGAAAGCCAGCCTGTAAATGGCGCCGTGATAGAGGTCAACCAGTTCACCCAGCGCCTGCCTGTCACCTCGCTGGCCCCGCAGGACCAGTTGGCCATCCCTGGCCGCGTCCAGCTCCTTATCCATAATTACTCCGGGGCGGACAAAAAGTTGGAAAAAAAGTGAAAAAAGTTTTCACCGGCACCGGGTAGCGACCCGGACTCATGCGGGATCGCTGGCCGGAACCACCTCGAACAGCATGTCGAAACCGGAAAAATGCAGGATTTCCACGATGTGGGGACTGACCTGAACCAGGCGCAGGCCGGCGCCGCCGGCACTCAGCCGCTTGTGGGCCTTGAGCAATACGCCGAGGCCGGCACTGGAAATGTACTCGAGGTTGGCCAGATCCACTTCCGCGGCGCCGGACAGCGCCTCAAAGTGGGGTTCCGCCAGCGGCGCAGCGGCGGCATCGAGGCGGCCGGCCAGCCGCAGGCCGTTGCTATCGGGATGGACTTCAAACATCGGTTGGCTCCTCCCGGGCCATAAAGGACAGCGTGTTACAGCGATTGTGATAGTGATAGTGGACGCTTCCCACCAGCTGGCGAACCAGGTGCAGGCCGAGGCCGCCAATCTGGCGCTCGTTCAATGGCCGCGAGATATCCACCGGCGGCACCGAGGCGGGATCAAAGGGCTCGGCATCGTGGTCAGCAAGGCTGACCCTCACACCGCCGGCAACCACCTCCAGTTCGAGTGTGATCGGCCCCTGCCCCTGCTGATTATGTCGCAGCATATTGACGAACAGCTCTTCGGTAGCCAGATCGACGGGATAAATCAGGGCATCGGGCAGGTCACTGGCAGCAAACAGGCTTCGACGCGCCGCCACAATGCGCTCGATCTCGCCCAACTCCCTGCGCAGAGACAGTTTCATGGCGCTCCCGAAACGTTCCGCCGCACCCCGCCAACGACCACCCGCCGAGTGTAAAACAGCCCCCGGCAAAGCAAAAGGCAAGCGGGCTCAGGGCGCCGGGCGCTTGACCAGCACAATCGTGAGATCATCCTGCTGCTCCCGGTGGCCGGCAAAGGTCTCCAGCGACTGCATCAGCCGCGCCGCCATTTCGGCGGTGGTGGCCTCGCAATACTCGCGCAGCATGTCTGCAACCCGCTCGCGCCCGAACAGGCCCGCATCCCCCTCGCACTCATAGACGCCATCCGACAGCACCGCCAGGATATCCCCCGGCGCCAGGGCCAGGCTGCGGATGGGCGCCGCGCGGTCCACTGCCATGGTGCCGAGGGGAAAGGTGGTGGGGCCGAACCATTCGCAGTCGCGAGTAGCCGCCCGGTAGTGCAGGATAGGCCCCTGCCCGGCGGAAAAGTAGTCGACCTGGTGTCGCTGCGGATCGAGGAAACCGGCGAAAGCCGTAACGAAGCGGTCGTCCGGCAGATCCTCGTCGAGCTGGTTGTTGACATGGATATAGGCCTCCCCGAGTTCCGCGCCGACGCGGAAGGCCACCCGGAACATGGCTTGCATCTGGGTGGCGCACAGGGCCGGGCCGAAGCCGTGGCCGGTGGCGTCCCCCAGCAGTACGAACACCCCCTGCTCCAGTTCCACCAGGTCGAACATATCGCCGCCGGTTTCCGCGGCGGGGCGCAGACAGCCGAAAAAATCGTAGCCGGCCACCTGCGGCATCTGCGGCGGCAGAATGCTCATCTGGATGTCGCGGGCAGCGGCGATATCGTCCGCGCGCAGTCCCCCGGCCACCGTCAGCGGCGTATCAGCCATCAGCATCACTCCGGGCGGGGAACACCTGCTCGCCCGCCACATATGTGGCCTTGACCTGCAGTTGCCACAGATCGTTTTCCGGCAGGGTGAAGTAATCGCCGTCGACCAGGATGAAGTCGGCGTAGTACCCCGGCTGCAAGTGGCCCAGCACACCCTCCTGGTGCGCGGCGTAGGCGGCGCCACTGGTAAACAGGGCGAGCGCCGCCTCGCGACTCATTTTCTCTTTCGGCAACCAGCCACCGGGCGGACGACCCGCCTGGTCCTGGCGGGTTACGGCGGCGTAGAGACCGTGGAAAGGATTGGGGGACTCCACTGGAAAATCAGAGCCGCCGGCCATGCGGGCACCGCTCTCGAGCAGGGATTCCCAGGCATAGGCGCCGCGCAGGCGCGTTTCGCCCAGGCGGTCGCCGGCCATGTTCATATCGCTGGTGGCGTGTACCGGTTGCACCGAGGCAATCACATTGAGGGCGGGAAAGCGGGAGATATCCGCCGGTCGCAGGATCTGGGCGTGCTCTACCCGGTGGCGCAGGGCGGCGCTGCGCGAGTTGCTGTTCACCGCTTCCAGCAAATCGAGCACCAGGGCGTTGGCGCGGTCGCCAATGGCGTGGGTATTGACCTGGTAACCCGCGGCAACCGCGCGGTGCATGTGGTGCGCCAGCTCTTTGCGACTATGCAGCAGCAGGCCCCGGTTGCCGCTGCTGTCGCTGTAATCGTCAAACAGGGCCGCGCCGCGGGAGCCGAGGGCGCCGTCGGCGGAAATTTTCACGCTGCGGATATCCAGGCGGTGCTGTGCATCGACGAGAGGCCCCTGCTCCAGGTAGCGATCATTGTCGGGATCGCGCACATCGAGCATGGCGTAGACCCGGATCGGCAGGCGGTCCTCGGCCAGCAATTGCTGGTAGGCCTCCACCTCACGGGCCGGAATACCGGCATCGTGCACCGCGGTCAGGCCGTAGCTAGCCAGCTTTTCCAGGGCGCTGTACTGCAGCGCTGCCAGCGCCTCCACATCTGGCCCTGGCATTACAGCGGTCACCAGATCCATGGCATTGTCGATCAGTACACCGGTCGGCTGCCCCTGTTCGTCGCGCAGAATCTGGCCGCCGTCCGGGTCGGGTGTGCCGGCGCCAATACCGGCCAGGGCCAGTGCCCGGGAGTTCACCCACAGGGCGTGGCCATCCACCCGCCCCAGCACCACCGCGCGCTCGCCGCTGATCGCATCCAGAGCGGCCCTGGCGGGGAAGGCCTTGTCCGGCCACAGCACCTGGTTCCAGCCACGGCCCTCGACCCAGTCGCGGTCGGGGTGGGCATCAATATAGTGGGCGACGCGCCGGGCGGCCTCGGCTTCGCTGCTGCTGCCCACCAGGTCCACCGTGGCCAGGGCGCGGCCGAAGGAGCTGACATGGCCGTGGGCATCGATCAGGCCCGGGAGCAGGGTGGCTCCGAAACCGTCAATCCGGGTAGCGGCCCGGCTGGCATCGGCGGAGGCGACATCCCGGTACAGGTGGGTAATGACGCCCTTGTCGAATTCCAGCGCCGAGAAGGTCTGCACCTGATCGCCGTCCAGGCTATAGCCGCGAATATTGTGCACCAGGGTGGCGGCGTGAGCAGCGCTGGCGGCAAGGCCGAATACCAGGGCGGCACAGCGTAGTGTTCTCATCATTATTGGGACTCCAGGAAACGGCGCGCCACGGCGGTGATTTCCCCGACATCATAAAGCCTGCATCCGCGGCCGTAAAAGCGCTGCAGGGCTTCGTCATCCGGAAAGCTGTAGTAATTGCCGCCCACAGGCTGCGCTGTCGTATTCAGGGTTTCGCCGCGCGCCAGGCTGGCCACTGCCTCCAGCATCGACGCACAGCCGGCCGGATAGAGGTCCAGCACATTGGCCAGGTAACTGCTGCTGTAGTCCACCGGGCGGCGGTGGGTAGCGACGATATCGCCGGTATCGATGCCGGCATCGCGAATGTAATGCAGGGTAGTGCCGATGCTATCCCTGCCATCGCACATGGCGCGGAAGGTCGCCATCACCCCGCGATAGTCGGGCAGCAGTCCGGAGTGCAGGTTTAACACACCCAGGGGCGGAACGGCGATGGCGTCTTCGCGCAGGATACCGCCATAGCGAATGCTCAGCACCAGATCCGGCTGACTCCCGGCCAGCGTTGACAACCCCTCCGGGGTATTGATGCGGCTGAGGCCGGCGAGGCCGACACCGTATTCTGCACAGAGGTTTTCGAAGCTCTTTAGCCCGGCCCCGCCCGGTGAAGAGCCGAGGGCTGGAAACAGCAGATCGGTGAACAGGGTCTGCTCCAGAAAGCGCAGCATGGCCAGGTCGGGGTGGGCAGGGCCACCCCCGCCGACCTGGCCCGACAGGAACACCTGCACCCGGTGTTCTGCCGCCAGCGCCGGCAGCATCTGGTTGAGCGCCAGGCTACTGGCGAGATCGCGATTGCTGAGAAGGGTGATGTTCATGCGAATACTCTTGAGTCAGTGCGCTGCTGCCGGTCAACGCAAAAAGACCGACGGGAACTGCGCGCGGCAGTCGGCCAGGTTGCGCGCCGCGCCCGCCTCGTCACCCACTTCGCGCAGCGTGGCACCCAGCAGATTGCAGGCGCCCTGATGATAGGAGTATTTTTCCAGCACGGCGCGAGCATTGCGCTGCGCCCTGTCCGCATCGCCCTGCAGGAGGAAACGCCAGCCCTCGCTCAACTGCCACCAGGGCGAATCCGCGGGCACCCCAACGGAGAGTTGCACCGGCACTTCCTGTCGCGCCAGCAGGATGGCGCTGGAAGAACTGTATACCCGCTTCCAGCGCCCGCTGGCCAGCAACTCCTTCGCCTTGTGCGCGCCGCCGGCCAGCCTGGCGGGCCACAGGAAATACTCCGCCCCCGACTGCTCGACAATGTCTATCCAGCCCGGATCACCGCGCAGCACACTGACGTAGTTGAGGTAGACAGCATCGCCGTAGAGGGTATTGGCGCGGCCATCGATGTATACCGACAGCGCACCGTCGCTGCGCCAGTGCAGGAATCCGCCCCAGTTGTAGTAGGCAAACACCCTGCCCTGTACCCGGTTGCGCTGCAGGACATCGACCGTCAGGTGGGGATAGCTGTACTCCGCCGTCAGGTAGTGGAAGGCCGGCGCCGCCTGCAGGGGGTATGGCGCCAGGCGCAGCAGCGCCACCAGCAACAGGGCACCCAGCAGGGTCCACTGCAGTCCCGCGCGCAGGCGGCCGAGGAGCACACCCAGCAAGGGCGCCGCAAACACTGCCAGGGCAATGGCGAACAGGGGAATAAAACGCCGGCTGGTCAGGGCCATGGCCAGGGTTAGCAGGGCAACTCCCAGGGACCACCAGGGCAGGTGCACCTGCCGCCGGAGCAACGGCAGACAGTAACCCAGCAGCGCCAGCGGCAGCAGCGGCAGGCACCAGAAAAACAACGGCGATTGGATGCCCCCAGGCATCCAGGGCGGCAGCCACTCGGCAATCTGGCGAAAAGGGGATTCCGCCTGCAGGGCGTAGGTAAGCGGATAGATCACCACCTTGGCGCCATCCGGGTTGAGCATACACACCGCGATACAGCCCAGCTCCCACAGCGCCACTCGCCACACCGCCGCCCAGCTCGACTGCCGAAAGGGGAACAGCAGGAAGGGCAGCACCAGCAGCCCCAGCATGAAACCGCCGTGCAGGTTGACCCAGAGCAGGAACAGCAGGGCAAACTGCCAGAATGGCGCCCTGCGCACCCCGAGGTGGAGCAGCACAACAAAGGCCAGCAGGCTGTACAGGTGGGGGCGCATGTCGATAAAGGGCGCGGCGACGGCGAGGGCCAGGACGCTGAGCAGCAGTGCCGCGGGCTGCGCCCCGGAAAGCCGCACCAGCAGTGCCTGCAGCAGTCCGAAACAGGCGATCACCAGCAACCACTTCCAGTACACCAGCGAGTGCAGGCCAAACAGCTGGTACCAGCCGTAGAACACCAGGTCCGACAGCCACTCGTGATTGCGCCAGCGCTCTCCAGCGGCGCTGTAGGACCAGGTATCGCGCAGCCACAGGGTGCCCTGCTCCAGAATTTCCCGGCCCCCGGCCAGGTGCCACCACAGATCCGAGCCCGCCATTTCGGTGAAGCCGAAGCCGAGGAAAAGGAGTGCGCCTACCAGGTACCAGCAGGCGCTCTGCCAGGAAGGCCGCCCGCTTTCAGTCATCGTGTTGCCGTTCCCGGCTCGGGTGCAGGCCCCTCAGATAATAGAGCTGGCGCTGCTTGCTTTCGACATAGGTACGCCCCAGGTATTCGCCAATGATGCCGAGGCAGATGAGTTGCACACCGCCCAGGAACAGCATCACCACGATCAGCGAGGGATAACCCGGCACCGGGTTGCCGAACAGCAGAGTGCGCAGCAGGAAGTAGACGCCGTAAAGAAAGGCGGCACTGGCGGTCACTACCCCCAGCAGGGTCGCCAGTTTCAGCGGCACGGTAGAAAAAGACGTGATGCCCTCCAGCGCCAGCCCCCACAGCCGCAGGTAGTTCCACTTGCTCTGCCCGGTGTGGCGCGGGTGGCGATGGTAGGGCAGGGCCTTCTGTGGAAAGCCGATCCAGGCGTAAAGACCCGCCATGTAGCGGTGCTTCTCGCGCAGGGCCCTGACCGCCTCCACCGCGCGCCGGCTGAGCAGGCGAAAATCACCGGCATCGGCGGGGATCGGCACATCGCTGAGCACATTGATCACCCGGTAGTACCAGTGTGAGGTCTGGATTTTGAGCCAGGTCTCTCCCTCGCGGCTGAGGCGCTGGCCGTAGACGATGTCGTAGCCCTCGCGCCAGGCGGCGATAAATTCGGGAATCAGCTCCGGCGGATCCTGCAGGTCGGCGTCCAGCAGCATCACCACGTCGCCGCTGGCGTGATCCAGCCCCGCCGACACGGCGATCTCCTTGCCGAAGTTGCGGCTGAGTTCGATGAGGCCGACGCGGGCGTCGCGCTGGCGCAGTTCCAGCAACCACTGGGCGCTGCCATCGCTGGAGCCGTCGTCGACAAAGAGAAACTCAAAGTTCTCCGCGCAGTTCCCGGCCACTGCATCGAGGCGGCGGTAGCACTCGGCCAGCCCGTCCACTTCGTTGTAGACGGGAATCAGCACCGTCACTGTAATCGACGCTGCCGCTGCGTCAGCTGCTGTAGTCAAAGATTGCCCCCTGCCCTGTTTATCTATTCCCGCTTTTCGGTTAATGCAATAAAGCTCACTGCAGAATCCGGAAGATGTGGATATCCCCCACAAACAGCTGGAAAGTGCCGTACCAGTGCTTGTGCAGCACCAGTTCCGGCATGAAGTTGTTCACCGCGATCACCCGCTCCTGCCGCAGGTAATCGACCTCGCCCGCCAGCGCCTGCCGGTAAAACTGTGCGTTGAACGGCGTGGTCTTGACCAGCCGTTGCAGGTCGCCAATCAGCGGCCCGTTCAATTCATTGGCGAAAGCGGTGTCGTACCAGTTCTCGCTGAGCAGCAGGTACTGGCCCTGGCGCAACACGGCACCGCCATCCCGGGCAAAACTTTCGCGGAACAGACCCTGAGCCACCTCCGGCAACCGCGGAGGCTGCACATAGTAGCTGAATAACAGCCGCTCCGGGCGCGCCTGCTGGTACCAGTGGCGCAGTTCGATACGCGGGTCGCGATGGTAGTCGGCTACCAAATCCCAGGCCAGCAACGCGGGCCAGGCGAGAAACAGGGGCAGGCCGACGCGAGCCCAGCGCCGGGGCAGGGTCCAGAAACCCATGGCCGCCAGCAGGGCTGCGGCCGGTATCAGGGCCAGGTAGTGGCGGTAATAGGTCACCGGCGCCGGCACCAGCATGAACAGCAGGAACACGACCAGTGGCAGCAGGCACAGCCAGGGACGCCAGGGCGGACCGGAGCGCAGCAGGGAGCGCACCCCGAGGGGAATGCACAGCGCCGCCGGCAGCCCCAGCCCTACCGTCAATACCAGGGGGATGTTGAGCGCGTTGCGCAGCCACTTGTGCCAGCCGATGGCCGCGTAGCTGCTGCCGAAGCGGCCCTCCATTGCGCCCATGGTGTAACTGGCGACCACTTCGATCTGTAGCAGTGCGAAACCGAGGAAAGGAGCAGCCAGCCACAGGGGAATCATACCGGGGGCAATGCGTCGCCAGGGCACGGCCAGATAGCCAAGCGCCAGCAGCGGCCACGCGCCGAGGGGAAAGTCGCTGTTGCTGAGACAGCCAAAGGCGATGACCACTGTGAGCACCGCAAGGCAGAAACGCCACCGGCTCCAGCCACGGGCGACAAACTCCCCCACAGTCGCAGGCAGCGCTGCCGCCAGAGTCAACAGGGCGAATACCCAGTACTTGGCCCAGACGGCCGCCGTGAGCAGCGGCGGCAGCGCCCACAGGGCCCTGCGCCAGCGTGTACTGGCGGCCACGGCGCCCAGCAACAGGAAGTAAATAAAGAAGACAGAGGGTGCATCCACGGTGCCGCTGTGGGACTCACTGATATGAAAGCCGGACAGGGCCAGTAGCGCTCCTGCGGTCAGGCCAACCGCCGGCTGCGCTGGCAGCAAGCAGAAAGCCAGCAGGGCCAGCACCACCGGCGTCAGCGCACCGGTGACGGCAGAGAAGATACGCGCCCCCCGGATATGTTCGGCGCCGTGGCAATAGGCGGCGACCGCAGCCGCATCGCCGGCAATGCCGGGGGGAGGGCCGGCGCCCAGTAGCCCGGCGATAGCAATGGTCTGGCGGCCAATGAAGGTGGAATACTTGAATCCCCCCAGCGCTGCCCGGCAGGATCCGCCCTCGTCGAAATTCACCAGGTTGAAGGTGCCCGGGCCGTCCCAGCCCCAGCCAAGTAGCGCAGCACTGTAGAGCCTGGGCAGCAGGCCCAGCAGGAAAATACACAGTAGCAAGGCCAGCGGGAGCCTCCACTCGCGCCGTATGTCCGCATCCATCACCCAGAGCCCCCGTCGATCCTGTCAAAGTATCCCCCAGCGGGGATCGCAATGAAACCGGCGGGCCGCCGGCGAAGAGAGCTCCGGCAGCGCCGCGACAGGGCATCAAAAGCAGGACTTGTCTAAGCAATGTGCTTTTTAACACAAAATAATCTTAAAACAGGGTAAGAAGGGGCCATCCAGGGATTGCGCCAGTCCGGTCCATTTCACGGTTGTGGTAGAAAAAGAAGTTCCCCATGTCGTTGCTGTAGGGCACACCGTGAAACTCGTCGAAACCCTGGTTCCAGGGCATGAAGGGTTCGCGGTGGCCCAGGTGCCACTTCCCCACCAGTCCGGTCCGGTAACCCGCTGCCTGCAGGTGCTCCGCAAGGGTGATTTCCGAAGGCGGCATGCCGTCCGGTGAATCATCCATAAACACGTGCCTGATACCCATGCGGGAAGCGTAGCGCCCGGTCAGCAGGCTGGCCCGGGAGGGCGAGCACACTGGCGAGGCGGCGTAGAAATCGGTGAGGCGAATACCGTCCTGCGCCAGCGAATCGATACGCGGCGTGTCTATCGTGGTGGAGCCAAAGCTGCTGAGATCGCCGTAGCCGAGGTCATCGGCGAAGATGAAGACGATATTCGGTGGCGTAGCCGCGACCTGGGCGAGGGCCGGGAACACCGGCATCAACAGCAGGCAGATAAAGGTCCGCACAAGTTTTTGCACTGTAGTACCTGTCGTTATTATTGCGGCGCAATCGCCGGGATAGAAAAAACTCCCGGGCCTTTCGGCCCGGGAAAACCGCCATTCGTTTACACACCACTACACCGACATGTAAACGTTTACATAAATTATCACACGTTGCGCGTCGCCCACAAGCGCATTCGCCCCCGTAACAGGAAGTACGGCCCTGCCTGTCACTCACAGGCTGGACAGATACTCCGCCAGCTTTTCCTCACCGCGCTCTCCGAACAGGATGGCGCAGGCCTCATGCAGGCCCGGCGCGTCGAGGATCTCTTCCCGCCGCACCACCAGTTCTATCTTGGAGCGCCGGCGCATGAAATCCTCCAGTTTGACGATCATCTCGCGCCGTGCCGCCAGCTCGATTTCGCAGCGGGTGTACTCCGCCCGCCGAATCAGCAGCTTCGCCCGGGACGGGTCTTCGCGAATATCCTCCAGCAGGCCGAAAGCCGCTTCGCCGTAGCGGCGCCAGAAGCGCTCGGACAGAGGTTCCGGCGAACTGGGGTCAGTGAGGGCATCGAGTTCCATCAATTGCGCCTGCAACATGAACTCATCGCGCAGTTCTTTGCCGGGTTCGCCGTACCAGCGATGCCCGGGGCTGGGCACATGCACACCGAGGGACGCCACCCACTCCGTGACCTCGTCGCCGACATTGAGGCAGTCGGTGAGTTTGCCGCCAAAGATGCTGAGGTGGCGCCGGCTCTTGTCACACTCAATCTCGTGTTTGCGCGACAGCTGCACCCAGTCCGCCTTGCCATCACCGCCCTCGACTGCCAGCGGCCGCACGCCGACCCGCTCGGCGATGATGTCGCTGCGCGTCAACGGACGCGGCAAATCCAGCAGGGCGTTGGCATTGGCCAGCACAAAGTCGCGGTCTTCGTCGGTGACTTCCACCTCCGGGCTATCGACCTGCGTGTCTGTTGTCCCGATGCAGGTTTTCGGGCCCATTGGAATGAGAAAAAACAGCCGGCCATCGCTGGCGAAGAAGGTCAGCACCCGCTGGTTGTCGGTGATGCGATCGACAATCAGGTGAATGCCCTTGGAGAACAGGTGGCTGTGGCGGGTGCTGATACCGTCGCGCCGGTTGTTTTCGTCCACCCAGGGGCCGCCGGCGTTGATCAGTACCTTCGATCGAATGGTGAAGGCCTCGCCACTTTCCTGGTCGCACGCCTGGGTGCTCCACTCGCCGCCCGCAAAGACAGAGCTGTCGGCGGAAACGTAATTGGCCACCACGCAGCCGTAATTCAGGCTCTTGCGAATGAAATTGAAAACAAAGCGCGAATCGTTGTCGTAGAGGTAGCAGTCGCTGTACTCCAGCCCGCCGGCCGCGTTTTCGGTATTGATTTCCGGCTCCTGCTCCTCAATATAGCGGGCGGTAAGGTAGCGCGGGGCCTTAGTCACGCAGCGCCCCATCAGCCAGTACAGTACGCTGCCGAGAAAGACGAAGAAGGACCAGAAGCGGAAGCCCTTCTGGATGGTGGTAAAGAAGCGGATCTCCTTCACCGTGGAGGGGTAGGCCCGCATCAGTTTATTGCGCGACCTGCACAGCTTGTTGACCAGCAGGTACTCGTGGCTCTCCAGGTATTTGATGCCGCCCCAGGCGAGGTTGGAGGAATTGGAGCTGACCCCGCCGGCAAAATCGCCGCGATCGATCAGGGCCACCTTCACCCCGCGGCCCGCGAGCGCCGCGGCAGAGACAGCGCCGTTAATGCCCCCGCCGACAATCAGCACGTCGAATTCCTGCGCCTTGAGCCTGGCTACATTGCTGTTGCGAAGACTGACTGCCACTCCATCCCTCCGATGCCGGACTGCTACTTTGCGGCCACCTGGCTGCTTACCTGGCGGTTGTCGCGCCAGTCGAACTCCATCTGCCTTGCGGTTCTCTCTGCAAGATCCCGGCCAGCAAGGCGCTCAACCAGGTGCAGGCTCATATCGATGCCCGCGGAGATACCGCCCGAGCTGACCACACCGCCCTCGTCCACCCAGCGCCTCTCCTCCAACACCTCGACATCCGGGTAGCTGCTGCGCAGGTCCGCGATATCCTCCCAGTGCGTGGTTGCCTGCCGGCCGGACAACAGCCCCGCTTCGGCGATCAGGAAGGCGCCCGTACACACCGACGCGACAATGGTGGCACGGTCGGCCACGGTGGTGATCCAGTCGATGACCGGCCGCTTGTGCAGCTCCGCGCTGTGAATGCCGCCCGACACGATCAGCACATCGAGGGCCGGGTGATCGGCAAAGCCGAAGTGCGGGTTGACACTGTACCCGGCCCGGGCACTCACCGCCGCCGTCGTCTCCGCGACCAGAAAGCAATTGAAGCGGCCTTCGCCACCGCGCAGCCGGTTGGCGGTGGCGAAGACTTCAAATGGCCCGGAAAAATCCAGCACCTCCGCGTGCTCGTAGATGAAAATACCGATATTCAATGCGCTGTCACTCCTGTATTTGCCAACCGCGCCTGTGACGTGAGGCCTATCCCTGGTTAAGGCCCAGCTCCCGCTGCCGCTTCCTGGAGAGGCCCAGCGATACGATGCGGTGGGACTCCGCCAGGTAGTACCTGAGCGCTTCGTCGCCCCCCGCCGTGGTGTCGTACTGCTGTATCCATTTCATGCCGCGAGAGGCCAGGTAAGGCGCCGGGCGGTAGCCCGGTTCGTCCTTCAGGATGTCGTAGTTGAGCTCCGAGGTCTTGAAAGTAAAGGCCGGCCTTTGCAGCTTGCTCCAGCCGCCGATGGCGAAAACTTTCCCACCGACTTTCCACACATGGGAATGCCCCCATTGCACCGTGTAGGTTGTGGCCGGCAGGTTGCCACAAAAGGCGTTGAACGCGTCGTAGGTCACGCCATGGTCCGGCTTATCCATAAAAAGTGCCGCTACAGGCTAGAATACCCGGGTGTAAATGGAAAGGATCACACGTCATGAGAGCACATCGCGTTTTCATTCTGGTCGCAGCCCTGGCCATTGCCGGGTGTTCGACGCCCCCTGCCGCTACAATCACCGCCAATCCCGACCCCGCGCACAACGCCCGTAACGCCCTCGACTGGGCCGGCACCTATCGCGGAGTCCTGCCCTGCGCCGACTGCGAGGGCATAGAGACCGTGATTGTTCTGTTGGACGACGGAACCTACAGCAGCAGCTCGAAGTACCTGGGCAAAAGCAATGCGCCTTTCTCGGAGCAGGGAAACTTCACCTGGAACGAGGCGGGAAACACCATCACGCTCGAAGGTCCGTCGCCAGTGCAGTACTTCGTGGGTGAAAACCAGCTCATCCACCTGGCCCGGGACGGCTCCCGTATTACCGGGGATCTCGCGCCGCACTACGTGCTGGCCAAAGTCGCCGACGCTGCGACCGGGCAGCGCTGACAGCCGCTTCATCCTGCCCGCCAGTGCGCCTCGCACAATGCAATGAAATCACGCGCAGCGGAACTGAGGGCGAGATTGGCGCGATAGTAGAGGCCCACCCGCTTGTCGATGCGGCCGAAGGACAGGTCGTCCATGATGTGCAGCTCGCGACAGCGCGGGTGCTCCTTGAGCAGGCGGCGGTCGAGGAAGGTCACCCCCATGCCCTGTTCCACCATGTGGATGCGCAGGGACAGGCTGCTGACTTCCCACACCGCGCTGAACTGGTCGCGCAGACGCTGGATGGAAGGGCGCATTTCCGGATTGTCCAGGGCCGAGGCGATCAGGGGCGTGCGCCGGATAGCCGCCGCGTCACCGGCAATCATGGCCTCGAAGGCCGGGTGGCGGGGGCCGACCACCAGGTGCCGGGTGTCTTCGTAGAGCGGCACGGTGTGAAAGGCCGACATCTGTTTCTGGAAGGGCCCCAGGCCCAGTTCCACCTGCCCGCCGAGTACGGCGTAGATCATGCTCCGGCTGGGCAGCTCCTGAACATGCATGGTGACGGCAGGGTTTTGCGCATAGTAAGCACTTATTAACTCCTGCGCGTGGAAGTAATTGATGGCGCCGCTGATCGCCAGGCTCAGGCGCTCGCGGGCGCCGTTGCGCAGGCGCGCGATGTCCTCCAGCGTTTGCTGCTCCCGCCCCAGCACCTCCACCGCGTGATCAAACACCCGGCGCCCGGCGTCGCTGAGACCCAGGTTTTTACCCCGCTGGACCAGGGGCAGGCCCAGCTTCGCCTCCAGCCCGGCCACCGCCTGGCTCACCGCCGACTGGCTCAGGTGCAGTGCCTCCGCGGCGCGACGGAAGCCGCCCTGTTCCACCACCGCACGGAAGGCGCGGAGCTCACTGTTCTCCAGGCGCATATCAGTCTCACTTATCAGAAAATAAGATTGTTTAACTCTACTGATTGAAAGGCGAAATTTATACTGGCCGCCGCAAATCACAGTCCCGGCCACAGTGGAGACACAACAATGACCGCAAGCAAGCCCCTGGAATCCTTTGACCTCGCCGGCGTGGTGGTGGGAGAAACCGCCATCTCCAATGTGGAGGGCGACCTCGGTCGCCTGTCCTACCGCGGCGTCGACATCAATGAACTGGTGCAGCGGCCCTTTGCCAACGTCGCCTGGCTGGTGCTGTTCGGCAGCGACGCCGATGCCGCCCGGCAGCTGCAGCTGAACCGTTTCCTCTGCGCGCACGCCGCGCTGACCCAGGAAGAGCGCGGTATCCTCAAGCGCCTGCCGCGCCACCTGCACCCCATGCTGGTCTTGCAGGGCATGGTGCCGCTGATCGAACTGCCCACCGAAGAGACGCTGGGCCTGGGCCTGGAGGCCGAGCAGGGTCTGGTACTGGCGGCCAAGCTGTCCGGCCTGATCGCCGCCTGGTACCGGGCCGAGCAGGGCCTGGCGCCCCTCGGCGGCGGCCCGGACGACAACTTCCACGCCAACTTTCTCACCCGCCTGCACGGGCAGGTGCCCGATGGCGACGCCGTGAAGATCCTGGACGCCACACAGATTCTGCAGATGGAGCACAGCTTTAACGCAGGCACCTTCGCCGGGCGCGTCTGCGCCAGCACCCTGGCCCCGATCCAGAGTGTGATTTCCGCGTCCATCGGCACTCTCTACGGCCGCCTGCACGGTGGCGCCGACCAGGCGGCGCTGGAAATGGCCCAGGCCATCGGCGCACCGGAAAAGGCCGCGGCTTATGTCGCCCGGTGCCTGGCCGAGAAGACCAAAATCATGGGCATGGGCCACCGCGAGTACCGCACCGTGGATCCGCGCGCCAAACTGCTCAAGCCGATGGCGATGGCGCTGTGCCACGACCCCGACAGCCGCAGGCTGCTGGATACCCTGATCGCGGTGGAGCAGGCCTGCCAGACAGAGTTCGCCAAACGGGACAAGGAAATCTGGGCCAACGTGGAGTTCTACAAAGGGGCCGTGTTCCACAGCCTCGGTATCCCCAGCCACTTTTTCACCGCCATGTTCGCCATGGCCCGGGTCTACGGCTATATCGCCCACTTCCTGGAGTTCCGCCGCGACAGCCGCCTGATCCGCCCGCGGGCGCGCTATGTAGCGGCCGGCAGCCACGCCGGGGAATAAGCGCCCAGCCCGCGCCCCCAAAGTGCGGGCCGGCTTGCACGCTGCACAGGGGGTGTTATAACTCCGGGGACATTCCGCCGGAGTTGTCGCATGCAACGCCACCCTCGCGCTCGCCTGCGCCCGAGCTTTGCCCCGCTGTCGCTGGCGCTGCTCACTCTCCTGCTCGGCGCCTGTGGCCAGGGCGAGCCGAGCCAGGCCCTGGGCACCCTCGAGCGGGACCGTATCATCCTGCGCGCCACCGCCAGCGAAATCATCACCGACCAGCCGCAGCGGGAAGGCCAGCCGGTTCGCGCCGGGCAATTGCTGGTGCAACTCGACACGCGCAACCAGCAGGCGGTGGTGGCACGCTCCCGGGCCGAAGCCAGCCGCGCTGCGGCGCGCATGACTGAACTGCGCAACGGCGCCCGCAAGGAAGACATCGCCGCCGCCAGCGCCCAGGTGTCCGGCGCCCGCGCCACCCTGGTGGACGCCGAGGCCAACTACCAGCGCGCCCGCAAGCTGGTGCAGCAGAAACTGGCCGCCACGGCGACCCTGGATTCCGCCCTGGCCAACCGCGATGCCGCCGAGGCCGCGCTGAGCGCCGCCCGCGAACAGTTGCTGCGGCTCACCAATGGCACCCGTCCGGAACAACTCGAACAGGGTGCGGCGGAGCTGGAGGCTGCCCTCGCACAGCTGGCGCTGGAAGAGCGACACCTGGAGGAACTCAGCGTCACCGCCACCCGCGACGCCTGGCTGGACAGCCTGCCCTGGAACGTCGGTGAACGCGTGCCGGCGGGCGCCACCCTCGCTATCATGCTCGCCAATAACAGTCCCTTCGCCCGCGTCTACGTGCCGGAAAAGCACCGCGCCCGCCTGCGCGCCGGCACCGAGTTAACGGTACGGGTGGACGGTATCGATCGCGACTTCAGGGGTCGCTTGCGCTGGATCGCTACCGAACCCGCCTTCACCCCCTACTACGCCCTCAACGCCAGCGACCGCTCACGGCTGGTGTACCTCGCCGAGTTCGACCTGATCGACGGCAGTGAATTGCCCACCGGCGTGCCGGTGCAGGTACTGCTCGACGACGGCGGCAACGGCCAGTGACGGAACTCGCCATCACGGCCCGCGGGCTGACCCGCCGGTTTGGCGAGCTCACCGCCGTCGATCACATTGACCTGAGCGTGGAGAAGGGCAGAATCTTTGGTTTTCTCGGCCCCAACGGATCGGGCAAGACCACCGCCATCCGGATGCTCTGCGGACTGCTCACGCCAAGTGAAGGCGAGGTAGCGGTACTCGGCCGATCGATTCCCGCCGAGGCGGAAAAGCTGCGCCTGGAAATCGGCTACATGACGCAGAAATTCTCCCTCTACACCGATCTCACTACCCTGGAAAACCTGCGCTTCATGGCCCGCGTCTACGGCCTGGCGCACGGGCAGCGACGGCAGCGGATTGACGAGGTGCTGCAACAGTTCGGCCTCACTGAACTGCGCGATCGCCAGCTGCATGCCATGAGCGGTGGCCAGCGCCAGCGGGTGGCGCTGGCAGTCGCCACCCTGCACCGCCCCACGCTGCTGTTCCTGGATGAGCCCACTTCCGCGGTAGATCCGCAGAACCGCCGCGATTTCTGGGAGAAGCTGTTCGACCTCAGCGAGGCGGGCACCACCATCCTGGTCTCCACCCACTACATGGACGAGGCGGAGCGCTGCCATCGACTGGCCATCCTGGAGCGCGGCAAAGTGCGTCGCGACGACAGCCCCCAGGCCCTGATGGCTGCACTGGAAGGGCGGGTGGTAGAGGTCAGCGGCAGCGGTCTGCGCGCATTGCGCGAACAGCTGATGGCGCGCCCCGACGTGGTCTCGGCCGCCCAGCAGGGCAGCCGCCTGCGCGTGTTGTTCGACGAGGAGACGACGGCACCGCTGGATCGATTGCAGGCCGCTGCACAGCACCAGACATGCCAGCTGGCACGGCCCAACCTGGAGGACGTGTTTATGGCGGCCACGGCCGGAGAGCGCCGGTGAACAGCCTCGGACGCATCCTCGCTGTGGCGCACAAGGAGTTTCTGCAACTGGCGCGGGACCGCATGACCTTCGGCATGATCGTGATGATCCCGCTGGTGCAGTTACTGCTGTTTGGCTACGCCATCAACACCATGGTACGCAATATCCCCATCGCTGTGGTCGACCTCAGCGGCAGCGCGGCGGCGCGGGTAATTATCGAGCAGGTGCGGGTGAACCAGGTGGTGGACATCGTCAGTTACCTGCCCACGCCCCAGCAGGCCGAAGCGGCGGTAATCGCCGGCGAAGTGCGGGCGGCGCTGATTTTCCCCCGCGACCTGGCGCGCCGTATCGCCAGCGGCGCTACCGTGGGCCAGTGGCTGGTGGATGGCTCGGACACCACCGTCAGCCAGGTGCTGCTGGGATTGCGCAACATGCCCCTGAGGCTGGATGCAGGGGCACCCGCGGGCGCCTACCAGGCCAGCGAACCCAGCTTCGAAGTGAGCCTGTTCTTCAACCCGGAACGGCGCTCGGCCGTCAATATCGTACCCGGGCTCACCGCCATTGTGCTGACCATGACCATGATCCTGTTCACCTCACTGGCGCTGGTGCGGGAGCGCGAGCTGGGCAACATGGAGCTGCTGATCACCACCCCCATTCACCCGCTGGAGCTGATGGTGGGCAAACTGGTGCCCTACACCCTGGTGGGCCTGGTGCAGGTGGTGATCATCCTCGGCCTCGGCCATGTCATCTTCGCCGTCCCCTTCGCCGGCGGACTCGGCACCCTGGCGATCGCCACCCTCAGTTTTATCGCCGCCAGCCTGACCCTGGGCCTGCTGCTGTCCACCATCGCCCGCACCCAGTTACAGGCCATGCAGCTCACGGTATTCATCCTGCTGCCCTCGATCCTGCTCAGCGGCTTTATGTTTCCCTACGATGCCATGCCGGAAGTGGCCCAGTGGATTGCCGAGGCGCTGCCGGCCACCCACTACGTGCGACTGGTGCGCGCAGTGGTGCTGCGCGGCGCCGAGCTGCACCAGCTCAGCGGGGACATCCTCTGGCTCTGTACCTTTACCCTCGTCGTCCTGCTGGTGGCCACCGCGCGCTTCAACAAGCGCCTGGACTGACCGCCCCCGCAATTGCACCACGGCAGGTATCCATTGTTGTACCTGCGGCGCTGCGTATCGCTCCTCCAGCGGATATGCTGTCGCTCTGCGCAACTGACCAGAACAAGGCCAACACTATGAGCTACAACTTCGACCCCGAAATTGCCGCCCTGCTGGAATTCATGCCGCCGGTCGACGTGGCCGATCCGGCCGCCGCCCGCGCCGCCTTCGCCGGTGCCACTGCGGCCCTGATCGCCGACCTCGATACCAGCGGCGTGGACATCTCGGACCGCGCCGCGCCGGGCCTGAACGGCGCCCCGGAGGTGGCTGTCCGCGTGTACCGGCCGGCCGCTGCCGACGGCCCGGTTCCCGGCCTGGTCTATATCCACGGCGGTGGTTTCGTGCTGGGCAACCTCGACAGCGAACACGGCATCTGCGTGAACCTGTGCCGGGCACTGGGTATTGTTGTCGTGTCCGTGGACTACCGCCTGTCACCGGAGACCGCCTACCCCGGCCCCCAGGACGACTGCTACGCCGCCCTGCAGTGGACCGCCGCCAACGCCGCCGGGCTGGGCATCGACCCACAGCGCCTGGGGATCGGCGGGCAGAGTGCCGGCGGCTGCCTGGCCGCGGCCTGTGCCCTGCGCGCCCGCGACGAGAAAGGCCCGGCCCTGTGCTTCCAGTTCCTGGGCATTCCGGTGCTGGACGACCGGCTGGACACGCCCAGCATGGTGCAGTTCTCTGACACCCCCTGCTGGGACAGCGGCAAAGCGGCTCTGAGCTGGAAGTTCTACCTCGGTGATAGCCTCAATGCAGGCGCTGACAATGTCCCGGCCTACGCCGCCCCGGCCCGCGCCAGCGACCTCGCCGGCCTGCCACCCGCCTACATCACCACCATGGAATTCGACCCCCTGCGGGACGAGGGCCTGCAGTACGGTATGCGCCTGCTGGCGGCGGGGGTGCCCTGTGAACTGCACAACTACCCCGGCACCTTCCACGGCTCCAGCGTGTTCGCCCACACCGCCATTCACCAGCGCGAACTGGCCGATACCCTGGCGGTGCTGCGCAGGGGGCTGGGTGTCGACCAGAGCGGCTGACGCATACACATCCGCCGCCTCGCCCCCTGGCAAGGCGGCGGATGTGTGACCATAGACCACTGAATCTTGGCCTTTTTGTACCTGTCAGCGCCCACCGCCCAGCCCTAGAATCATCCCACAAGCCCTGCGTGCCGCTCCGGCACCACACCGGTCATAACAAAACGGGGAGATACCATGAGCCAAGATGCCCTCTACCACCCGCCACTGATGCCCCACCTGCTGGTGGAAGGCCTGAACCGCTACAATGACGAACCCTGCCTGTTTCTGGGCGACAAGGTGGCCAGCTATCGCGAAATGCGCGAACAGACCAGCCAGCTGATCCAGGCGCTGCGCGCCAGCGGGCTGGACAAGGGCAGCCGCATCGCAGTGATCTCCACCAACCGCCCCGAGGTGCTGTCCAATATCGCCGCCATGCAACTGGCGGGCTGCATCGGCACCCCCCTGCACCCGCTGGGCTCCCTGGACGACCACGCCTATGTGCTGGAAGCGGCGGAAATTGACGCCCTGATATTCGATCCCGGCGCCTTCGAGCAGGTAGCCGCGGCACTAAAAGCGCGCATTCCCGCGCTCAAACTGCTGTCCTTCGGCCCCTCGGAATCCGGCGAGGATTACCTGGCCCTGGCCGCCAGTTTCCAGCCGCAACCACTGGTGGTGCCGGATATCGCTCCGGAGGACACCGCCTCCGTCAACTTCACCGGCGGCACCACCGGCAAACCCAAGGGCGTGATGAGCGCCTATCGCACCACTGCCTACATGACCCAGATCCAGATGGCGGAGTGGGAGTTCCCCGGGGAACTGCGCATGCTGATCGCCACCCCCCTGTCCCACGCCGCCGCGGCCTTCCTGATCCCGGTCCTGCAGAAAGGTGGCGCGTTTTACGTGATGCAGGGCTTCAGCCCGGATGAATTCTTCAACATGGTGGAACAGCACCGCATCACCGCCACCATGCTGGTGCCGGTCATGCTCTACTTCCTGCTGGATTCCCCGCGCTCCGCCACGGCCGACATGAGCAGCATGGAAACCATCTTCTACGGCGCCTCGCCGATGAGCCCAGCGCGGCTCAAAGAGGGCATCGAGAAATGGGGGCAGGTGTTCTACCAGTTCTTCGGCCAGTCCGAGGCGCCGATGGTGATCGCCAACATGCGCAAGGCAGAGCACGACCTGTCCAAACCGGAGCGGCTGGCCTCCTGCGGCCGGCCCTCGCCCTGGGTCCACATGGCCCTGCTGGATGGCGAAGGCAAGGCCGTCGCACCGGGCGAGCCCGGTGAAATCTGCGTGCGCGGCCCCCTGCTGATGAAGGGCTACAAGGACATGCCGGAACAGACCGCCGAGGCCTTTGCCGGCGGCTGGCTGCACACCGGTGATGTCGGCCGCCTGGACGAGGACGGTTTTCTCTACATTGTCGACCGCACCAAGGACATGATTGTCACCGGCGGCTTCAACGTCTATCCGCGGGAAGTGGAGGATGTACTCAGCACCCACGCGGCGGTGGCCCAGGTCGTGGTCATCGGCGTGCCCGACGAGCGCTGGGGCGAGGCGGTGAAGGCCGTAGTGGTGCTGAAACCCGACCAGCAGGCCTCCGACGAACTGAGTGCGGCGCTGATCGGGTTGGTGAAAGATGCCAAGGGTTCGGTGCAGGCCCCCAAGAGTATCGACTACGTGGCCAGCATTCCCCTGACCCCGGTGGGCAAGCCCGACAAGAAGGCGGTGCGCGCCAGCTACTGGCAGGGTTCGGACCGCGGCGTGGGCTGAATAGGTACACAACCACTGGGGAAACAGGGCGCGGAGGGGCCCCGGACTGGACAGCTCCGGCCCCAGCCCCCACCATATCCGCCTCTGTACCCAGCGGATCCCACCATGCTCAACGACCCCAGCGAAACCTTTCGCGGCCTGACCTACCCCTACGGCCGCAAAGCCAACCCCGCCCCCGGCCAGCCCGAGGAAATCGCCCCCGGTGTGTACTGGGCGCGCTTCCCCATGCCGATGTCGCTGGATCACATCAATATCTGGCTGCTGGAAGACGGCGATGGCTGGACGGTGGTGGACACCTGCCTCAACCTGCCCGACAGCCAGAAAATATGGGAGCAGCTGTTCAGCGGCTTCATGGCCGGCAAGCCGGTCACCCGCGTCATCGTCACCCACATGCACCCCGACCACATCGGCCTGGCCGGCTGGCTGCTGGAGCGCTTCGGCTGCGAACTGTGGATGACCCGCGACGAATTCCTGATGTGCCGCGCCATGGTCGGCGACACCGGCCGCCCGGCGCCGGAAGTGGCCATTCGCTTCTACCGCGAAGCCGGTTACAACGAAGAGCAGTTACAGAGCTACCGGGAAAAGTTCGGCGGTTTCGGCAAGGCCGTATACACCCTGCCCGACAGCTACCGGCGCCTTACCGACCGCGAAACCCTGACCATCGGCGACCGCTACTGGCAGGTGATCGTCGGCAGCGGCCACTCACCCGAGCACGCCTGCCTCTACTGCCCGGGCCTGAAGCTGCTGATCTCCGGCGACCAGGTACTGCCGAAGATCACGCCCAACGTCAGTGTCTTTCCCACCGAGCCCCACGGCGACCCGATCTCCGAGTGGCTGGACTCCTGCAACCGCATCCGTTCCCTGCTGCCCGACGACCTGCTGGTGCTGCCGGCCCACGAGGCGCCCTTCTACGGCCTGCACACCCGCCTCACCCAGATCATCGAATCGCACAAGCGCGACCTGGCCACCCTCTACGACTACCTGAGCGAGCCGCGCCGCGCCGTCGACTGCTTTCCCGCCCTGTTCAACCGCAAACTGGAAGGCCACAACTTTGGCCTCGCCACCGGCGAGACCATGGCCAACCTGAACTGCCTGGTACACCGGCGCCAGGCGAGTTTCGAGATGGATGAAAACGGGGTGAAATGGTATCGCCAGCTGCCGGAAGGCGCGGCGTTCGACTAGCCTGTATGGCGAGCCCGCCCGGCTTCAAGCCGGGGAAATTTAGGCTAAGCTGAAACCCAACACCACCGGGGAGAAGGTCATGCAAAATCCATTACAGCATCGCGGCAGCTGCCTCTGTGGCGCCGTCAGCATAACAGCCACGAGCAAGAGCGAGCATATCGAGGCCTGCCACTGCGACATGTGCCGCAAGTGGGGCGGCGGCCCCCTGCTGGCGGTGGAGTGCGCGGGCGATGTGAGCATCGACGGCAATGACCATATTTCCATATTCAGTTCATCGGAATGGGCAGAACGTGGTTTCTGCCGTCATTGCGGGACACATCTCTTCTACCGCCTGAAGGAAGGCGATCACTACGCACTGCCAGTCGGTCTACTGGACAGCGAGGCAGACTGGGAGCTGACGGGGCAAATATTCATCGACCAGAAGCCCGCCTATTATGACTTTGCGCAGCACACCCGGAACCTGAGCGGCGAAGAGGTGTTTGCCCAGTTCGCCAAGGAATAGAACTCACGCTGATAACGCCCAGGCCAATGAACCAGACAGCTCTTGAAACGGAAAACCCAGCCGTCGCCGCCAACCGCAACCCTGCCATGGCAGCCCCCTTTATCGGCCTGCGGATCAGCGTCCCCGCGGAATGGATCGACATTAACGGCCATATGAATGCCACTCGCTACGGCCTGGCCGTCTACGATGCACACGTCAATTTCACTGAAGCCCTGGGACTGGGTGAGGCCTACGTGCAGGCCACGGGCTGTGGCAAGGCAGTACTGGAAAGTCACTTGATCTATGAGCGCGAGGCCTCGCTCGATGACGAACTGGAAATCCGCTCCTGGCTGCTGGCAGTAGATACCAAGCGGCTGCATTTTTTCCACGAGATGGTCAATCTCACCCGCGGCTTTCGCACGGCGGCGGCTGAACAGGTGGACATCCACATCGACCTGGCGGCGCGGCGCTCCTGCATGTTTTCACCGGCCATGTATACTCAGCTGCAGGCGGTGGTGAGCCACCATCTGGCCCAGCCACAACCCCAGGGTGTGGGCAGCCGGATTCGTCCACCGGGCAATCTCTGGCGTGACAATCACTGAACAGCCACACCACTCGCTCACCTGACAGGTCACACCATGCCCAAGACCAAAACTCCATCCCGCTTCTCCGCGGTACTCCAGCGGCCGGCCAGGGCCGGCGCCGGCGGCTGGACGTTTCTTGTCCTGCCCAAGTCGGCCAGCGACACGCTGCCCCGGCGCGGAAGAACCTCGGTGGAGGGTACACTGAACGGGCAGCCCTTCCAGGCGCGCTTGGAGCCCGATGGCCAAAAGAGCCACTGGCTGCTGGTGGACGACGCCCTGCGCGAGGCCGCAGGAGCACAGGCAGGGGACACAGTGACGCTCGCCATTCAGCCCGTGCCGAAAGAGCCGGAGCCAGAACTGCCCGCCGATCTTGAACAGGCCCTGCTAGCAGCTCCCGCCGCGCAGGCCGTCTGGGACGCAACGACCACCCTGGCCCGCGTGGACTGGATCCACTGGATCACCTCGGCGAAACAGGCCAGCACCCGGGCCAAACGGGTCCACGATGCCTGCGACATGCTGGCCTCGGGCAAAAAGCGGGTCTGCTGTTTCGACACATCGGGTTTCTACAGCAAGGCACTCGGCGCCCCGGAAACGAAATAGCACCACCACCCTAAAGTTATCGCCAGAACGGCCGATTTCCCTGCGGATGACCCCCTGTCACCCACCGCAAACTGGCCTTTCCAAACAACGCGATGCAGTTTCTCCTGAGTTTTGATCCCTGGCTGGTGGCTCTTTCCTTCATTGTGGCCGCCTTCACCTCACTCACCGCCCTCGACCTGGCGGGCCGACTGCGCGCAGCGGAAAAAGCCGCGCGCTATGTGTGGCTGTGTGGCGGCGCACTGGCCATGGGGGGCGGTATCTGGTCCATGCACTTCATCGGCATGCTGGCAATGAAGACCGGCGGCCACATGCAGTACGACCTGTCGCTGACCCTGCTATCGATGCTAGCAGCCATGCTGGCATCCGCGCTGGCCCTGTTGATTGTCTGCGCGCCGACACCGACCACGGGGCGCCTGTCGGTGGGCGGCCTCACCATGGGCGCCGGCGTCTGCCTGATGCACTACCTCGGTATGGAGGCGATGCTCAGCCACACCCCCACTGGCTACGATCCCACACTGTTCAGCGTATCAGTGCTCATTGCCATCGGCGCCTCCACCGCGGCCCTGTGGCTGTCCTTCTACCTGAACGGCAGTGTGCGCAGCCCGCTGTGGCTGCGCAGCATAGCCGCGCTGGTGATGGCGGTGGGCATTACCGGCATGCACTACACCGGGATGGCCGCCGCCATCTACGACACCACCCCGTTCATGACACACAGCACAACAGGCATCGCCCCCGATTACATGGCCATCACCATCGCCGGTATCGCGAGTGGCATCCTGCTGATCGCCATGCTGATGGCGGTCTATGACAGCCACCTGGTTTCCAAGACGACCCGACTGGCCAACTCCCTGCAGGAAGCCAACCAGGAATTGCGCAGCCTGGCGCTGATGGACCCACTCACCCGCATGCCCAACCGACTGGCCGTGGAACAGCGACTCGAGTCGGGCCTGGTACAGGCAGACGACAGGAATACGGGGTTTGCCGTCCTGTTTGTCGACCTGGATCGCTTCAAGAGCATCAACGATTCCCTCGGACACCACGCCGGCGACCAGCTACTCAAGCTGGTCGGCAAACGCCTGCAATCCTCCACCCGCAATGACGACATCGTCGCCCGGGTGGGCGGCGACGAATTCCTGATTGTCACCGGCAATGGCACCAGCCGCGAGGAAAGCACGACGCTCGCGCGCCGCATCATCGGTTCACTGGAGAGTCCTTTCCAATTAGACCAGCACATTGTGCGCACCTCCTGCAGCGTCGGTATCAGCCTCTACCCCGAACACGGCGACAGCGCACACCTGCTCATCGTGCATGCCGATACCGCCATGTACCGCGCCAAGGATCTCGGCCGCAACAAGCTGCAATTCTACGAACACGGTATGCGCTCCATGCAGGATCGTCGCAACCAGTTGGAGCAGCGCCTGCGACTGGCGCTGGAGGAAAATTCCCTCAAGCTCGCCTACCAGCCCAAAGTGGATGTCGACAGCGGCCGCACCCGCGGGGTGGAAGCCCTGTTGCGCTGGACCGATACGGAACTGGGTGAAGTCCCCCCGGAGGAGGCCATCGCTATCGCCGAGGACACCGGCCTGATCGTGCCCATCGGCGAATGGGTGCTGCGCGAGGCCTGTAGCCAGCTCGAGCGCTGGCGCACCTCCGGCCTCGGGGAGCTGACGGTTGCCGTCAATCTTTCGGCCCGGCAACTGAACGAAAAGGATTTTGTCTCCCGGGTAAGGCACATCCTTGAGGAAACCGGCCTGGCGCCCGAACAGCTGGAATTCGAGCTCACAGAAACGGCGATCATGCAGGACCCGGATAATGCGCTGCGCATTTTTCGCCAGCTCGACAGCCTCGGCATTGCGCTGTCCATTGACGACTTCGGCACCGGCTATTCCAATCTTTCGCAGCTCAAGCGCTTCCCGATACGCTGCCTCAAGGTAGACCGCTCGTTCACCGCCGGTGTCACCAGCGACCACCAGGATGCCGCCATCGTCCGGGCGCTGATCATGCTCGCCCACTCGCTGGATCTGGAGGTGGTTGCAGAGGGGGTGGAAACCGACGCACAGCTGGACTTCATCCGCCGGCTCAAGGGCCAGCAGTACCAGGGCTACCTGTACAGCCGCCCCCTGCCGGCGGCTGACATCGGCAGACTGATTACTGCCGAACGCGGCGCTGGCTCGGCCGGCGCCATGTGAATTTTTTTCGCCGTCGCACATTTCCCGATTCACTCTGCTATCATGGCCACCCCCAGCGGCGCACACAGAATGCCGCGGACTGAATCACCGCCAATGCCCCCGTAAGTACGGGTTCGACACACCCCATAACTCATCGTTTTGAGGAATGACGTGTATGAGTCAGTTGGTTGATTTGGTTATTTTTGGCGGCACCGGAGACCTCTCCACCCGCAAACTGCTGCCTGCGCTGTACCAGTTGCATCGCCACGGCCTGGCAGATCGTATCGGGCGCATCATCGCCACCGGCCGCGGTGAGATGGATACCGAGACCTTCCGCACAGAAGCCCAGGGCAACCTGCGCCGCTTCATGGCGGACAATCACTGGAGCGACGCTATCTGGTCGCGCTTTCGCGACAGCCTGCACTACGTCCAGGTGGAAGCCGGCGATGCCCAGGACTACGCCGACCTCGCCGGGCTGCTGAACGAGAACGGCGCTCCCATCCGGCTCTACTATCTCGCTACCCTGCCCTCCCTCTACGGCACCATCTGCCAGCACCTGGACGCGGCCGGCGCGGTGAACGACCACAGTCGCGTGGTGCTGGAAAAGCCCCTCGGCCACGACCTCGATTCCTGCCGCGCCATCAACGAGGATGTAGCACAGGTCTTCAGCGAAGAGTCTACCTTCCGCATCGACCACTACCTCGGCAAGGAAACCGTGCAGAACCTGCTGGCAGTGCGCTTCGGCAACCCCCTGCTGCATCCGGTGTGGAAAAACACCTTCGTCGACAATGTACAGATCACCGTGGCCGAGGAGATCGGGGTGGAGGGACGCGGCAGCTACTATGCCAAGACCGGCGCCCTGCGGGACATGGTGCAGAACCACCTGCTGCAGGTGTTGTCCATCGTCGCCATGGAACCCCCCGCCAGCCTCGACGCCAGTGACATCCGCGACGAGAAAATGAAGGTGCTGCGCTGCCTGCAGCCGATCACCGCCGCCAATGTGAAGGCCTGCACGGTGCGCGGCCGCTACGACGCCGGCGCCGTGGCCGGCCAGCCGGTAAAGGGTTTTCTGGAAGAGGCCGAGTACAAGGACGCGGAAAATACGGAGACCTTCGTCGCGCTCAAGGCCACCATAAACAACTGGCGCTGGGCGGGTGTGCCCTTCTACCTGCGCACCGGCAAACGCCTCAGCCGCCGCTACTCTGAGATCGTGATCGAGTTCAAGAAGCAGCCGTTCTCGCTGTTCGCCAACGACCCCAACGAACTGACCAACAAACTGGTGATTCGCCTGCAACCGGACGAAACCATCACCATGCACACCCTCAACAAAAAGCCGGGCCTCACCCGCAACCTGCGCCTGCAGCCGGTGGAACTGCACCTGACCGACGACCGCAGCGACAAGAACGACAGCTACGACGCCTACGAGCGCCTGCTGCTGGACGCCATCAACGGCGACCAGACCCTGTTCATGCGCCGCGACGAGGTGGAGACCGCCTGGCGCTGGATCGACACCATCATCGAGGCCTGGGACGAAACCGCCATGCCGGTGAAATCCTACAACTCCGGCACCATGGGCCCGAATGCTTCCACAGCCCTCACCGCCCGCGACGACAGGAGCTGGTATGAGTGAGTCGGCGGGAGCGGATATGGGCCAGCAGTGGCATAACTTCGACAGCCGCGACGGGCTGGCCGCGGCGCTGGCGCAGTATCTCGCGGCGAGACTGCGCGCCGATATCGAGACCAGGGGCGCGGCCTGCCTGGCCCTGTCCGGCGGCAGCACGCCCGTGCCGATGTTTCAGGCCCTGGCACAGCAGGTGCTCGACTGGCCTGCGGTGAGCCTGACCCTGGTGGATGAACGCTGGGTGGACACAGACCACCCGGACTCCAATGAGCGTTTGCTGCGCGAGCACCTGCACCTCGGTCCAGCCGCCGCAGCACGGGTGATCGGCCTGAAAACCCCACACCAGCGCGCCATTGAGGGCGAGGGAGAGGCCAGCGCGCGCATTGCCGCCCTGGCCCGTCCCTTCAGCGCCCTGGTACTGGGCATGGGCGGCGACGGCCACACCGCCTCCTGGTTTCCCCAGGCGGCCAACCTGCCGCGCCTGCTGGACCGGGCCGGTACCGACCTGGTGGCGGCCACCGAGCCGGTGACCGCGCCCCACACCCGCATGACACTGACACTGCCGGCTGTACTCAACAGCGCGGAAATCATCCTGCACATCACCGGCGAGGACAAGAAGGCCGTCCTTGGCAATGCCATTGCCCGGGGCTACCCGGTCGCCGCCGTGCTCAGGCAATCCACAACACCGCTTTCCATCTGGTGGGCTCCATGACAGATTCACGACTCGCGGACATCACCGCACGCATCATCGAACGCAGTGCCAACTCCCGCCGCGCCTACCTGGCGCGCATGGCGGAGATGCGCGGCAAGGGCCCCCTGCGCGGCGGCCTGCCCTGCTCCAACCTGGCCCACGGCTTCGCCGCCTGCGGCGAGGGCGACAAACAGAGCCTCAAACTGACCGAGGCGGCCAATATCGGCATCGTCAACGCCTACAACGACATGCTCTCGGCCCACCAACCGCTGGGGGAATTCCCTGACCAGATCAAACGCGCCGCCCACGCGGTGGGCTGCACCGCCCAGGTCGCCGGCGGCGTTCCCGCCATGTGCGACGGCGTCACCCAGGGCACTGCGGGCATGGAGTTGAGCCTGTTCTCCCGCGACATTATCGCCGGCGCTACCGCCATCGCCCTGTCCCACAACATGTTCGATGGCGCCCTGTGCCTGGGCGTGTGCGACAAAATCGTGCCGGGACTGCTGATCGGCGCCCTGTCCTTCGGTCACCTGCCGGTAATTTTCGTCCCCGCCGGGCCCATGACCTCGGGCCTGTCAAACAAGGACAAAGCCGCGGTGCGCCAGCTGTTCGCCGAGGGCAAGGTGGGGCGCGACAAACTGCTGGAAGCGGAAAGCCAGGCCTACCACGGCCAGGGCACCTGCACCTTCTACGGCACCGCCAACAGCAACCAGATGTTGCTGGAGGCCATGGGCCTGCACGTACCCGGCGCCGCCTTCGAAAACCCCGGCACCGAACTGCGCGAGCACCTGACCAACGCGGCCACTGAACGGCTGTGCAAAATCACCGCTCTCGGCAGCGAGTACACGCCGATGGCCGAAGTGGTGGACGAGAAGTGCATCGTCAACGCCATCGCCGCCCTGCTCGCCACCGGCGGTTCCACCAACCACGCCATCCACTGGATCGCCGTGGCGCGCAACGCCGGCATCATCATCGACTGGCAGGATTTCAGTGAACTGTCCTCCATCGTGCCGCTGATCGCCAGGGTCTACCCGAACGGCAGCGCCGATGTGAATCACTTCCACGCCGCCGGCGGCAGCGCCTTTGTGATTCGCACCCTGCTCGACGCCGGCCTGATGCACGAGGACGTGAACACTGTGTGGGGCAAGGGCCTGCGCCACTACACCCGGGAACCGCGCCTGCTGGACGGTCGCCTGAGCCATGTGGACGGTGTGCAGGAAAGTGCCGACCCCGACGTCCTGCGCCCCGCCAGCGAACCCTTCCAGCCGGAGGGCGGCCTGCGCCTGCTGGACGGCAACCTCGGCCGCGCGGTGATCAAGGTCTCAGCGGTCGAGGAAGAACATCGCGTGGTGGAAGCCCCGGTGCGTATCTTTACCGAACAGGACGACCTGCGCATCGCCTTCGAGGCCGGCGAACTGGACCGCGATATCATCGCCGTGGTGCGTTTCCAGGGCCCGCGGGCCAATGGCATGCCGGAGTTGCACAAACTCACTCCCTTCCTCGGCGTCCTGCAGGACCGCGGCCACAAGGTCGCGCTGGTCACCGACGGGCGCATGTCAGGTGCGTCGGGCAAGGTCCCCGCGGCCATTCACCTGACCCCGGAAGCGCTGGCCGGCGGCCCCATCGGCAAGCTGCTCGATGGCGATGTGGTGCGCCTGGACGCCGCCGCCGGCACCCTGGAAGCCCTGGTGCCCGCCGATGAGTGGGCCCAGCGCCGGCACGCGCCGCGCCCCAGCCATCACAGCGACTACGGCACCGGCCGGGAGCTGTTCGGCTTTATGCGCGATGCGGTGAATGACGCCGAATCGGGCGCTACGGTGTTCTAGAAATTCCCGGCACGACCTCAGAAGCCGTGCACGTCACTCATGTCCGGCAGGCGGTGGGCGATACCCTTGTGGCAGTCGATACAGGTTTTGTCGCCACTGGCCAGGGCAGTGGAGTGCATGTTCACCGCCCGCGGGCTCTGGCGGGTAAAGTCCATGTAGGAAAACTCGTGGCAGTTGCGGCACTCCAGTGAATCGTTGGCCTTGAGCCGGGCCCACTCGTGCTGGGCAAGGGCCAGGCGTCGCGCTTCGAACTTCTCCGGCGTGCTGATGCTGCCGGTCACCCAGGCCCAGACTTCCTTGGAGGCCTGCATTTTGCGGGCGATCTTGTCAGTCCAGTCGTGGGGCACATGGCAGGAGGAGCAGATCGCACGCACGCCTGAACGGTTGGTGAAGTGGATGGTCTGCTGCAGCTCATCGTAAATATTCTCGTGGCAGCTCACGCAGAAGGTCTCGGTGTTGGTGAACTCCATTGCGGTATTAAAGCCGCCCCAGAAAATAATCCCCATGGTGAAACCGCCGAGGGTGAGAAACCCCAGGCTGTAGTACCGGCTGGGGCTTGTGATAACACGCCAGTATTTGCGCAGAAAGGCCTTCACGACGCCCCCTCAATGCTGTTGCGACGGCGATTGCGATGCGCGCAGCAAATCATCGATATCGTGGAAGTCGTTGGCCAGCAGGGGGCGGGCGTTGGTCTGCGGTACGTGGCACTGCTGGCAGAAATAGCGCCGGGCGGAGATCTCCGCAAGAAAATTGCCGTCGCGGTCCATGAAGTGGGTCACGCTGACCATCGGCGCCTGGCTGGCTTCGGTGCGGTGGCGGCTGTGGCAGGCCATGCAGCGATTGACCTTCAAATCCACCTGGTAGCCGTCAATCTTGTGGGGAATGGTGGGCGGCTGCATAGGATAGGCGCGTTTGCGGCGGATGTCGTTATTCTCCACCTGGGCGATAGCTGGCGCCTCCGGCTCGCGATCGATGGCGGCCTTGCGCAGAGTATCAATCTGATTGCCGGCACCTACAGCGAGCGAGGCGCCGACAACACCGAGCAGAACCACGACGACGATTGCTATGCGTTTCATCACCGCCCTCCCTGGGCCCGCTCGACCCTGACCGCACACTTCTTGAAATCGGTCTGCTTGGACAGGGGATCCGTCGCATCCAGAGTCACTTTGTTGATCAGCTGGCTGGCGTCGAACCAGGGCACAAACACCAGCCCCGGCGGCGGTTTGTTGCGGCCGCGGGTTTCCACCCGGGTGCGAATTTCACCGCGCCGGGACACCACCTTCACCTCGTCGCCCCGCCGCAGGCCACGGTCGCGGGCATCCTGGGGGTGCATGTACACCAGGGCGTTGGGCACTGCGCTGTGCAGTTCCGGTACCCGCCGGGTCATGGAACCGGAATGCCAGTGCTCCAACACGCGGCCGGTAGAGAGCCACAAGTCGTAGTGCTTGTCGGGCACCTCTGGCGCTGGCTCAAAAGGCAGCGCAAAAACCACTGCGCGATTGTCTTTGTGGCCGTAGAACTGATAGCCACTGCCCTCCTCCACGTAGGGGTCGCTACCCTCGCGGAAACGCCAGCGGGTTTCCTCGCCATCCACTACCGGCCAGCGCAGGCCGCGGGCTTCGTGGTAGCGGTCGAAGGGCGCCAGGTCGTGGGCCTTGCCGCGGCCGAAGCTGGCGTATTCCTCGAACAGGCCCTTCTGGATATAAAACCCGAAGGCCTCTGCCTCGTCGTTGGCGTAACCGGCCGTGATGTCCTCGCGGGGATACCGATTGACCTGGCCGTTGGCGTAAAGCACCTCGTAAAGCGTTTTGCCGCGATACCCTGGATTGGCGTCCAGAATTTCCGCCGGCCAGACCTCGTCTGTTTTGAAACGCTTGGAAAACTCCACCAACTGCCACAGATCCGAGCGCGACTCCCCGGGAGCATCCACCAGCTGGTGCCAGAACTGGGTGCGGCGCTCGGCATTGCCGTAGGCGCCCTCTTTTTCCACCCACATGGCGGTGGGCAGGATCAGGTCGGCCGCCTGGGCGGTGACGGTGGGATAGGCATCGGACACTACAATGAAGTTGTCCGGGTTGCGGTAGCCCGGAAGGGTTTCCTCGTTGAGGTTGGGTGCCGCCTGCACGTTGTTATTCACCTGCACCCAATAGGCGTTGATCTTGCCGTCTTTCAGGTCGCGATTCTGCTGTACGGCGTGGGAACCGACCCAGTCCGGCAGCAGACCGGCGGGCAGCTTCCACTTTTCCTCGGCGATGGCGCGGTGCTCGGGATTGGTCACCACCATGTCCGCCGGCAGGCGGTGGGCGAAGGTGCCCACCTCCCGCGCAGTGCCACAGGCCGAGGGTTGACCGGTGAGGGAAAAAGGGCTGTTGCCGGGTGTGGCGATCTTGCCGGTGAGCAGGTGCAGGTTGTAGATCATGTTGTTCACCCACACGCCGCGGGTGTGCTGGTTGACGCCCATGGTCCACAGGGACATGACCTTCGTGTCCGGGTCTGCGTAGAGTTTGGCCAGAGCCTCGAGCTTGTGTTCGGGAATGCCGCTCAACTCCGACACGTACTCGCCGTCATAGTCCTCGACAAAATCGGCGAAGGCCTTGAAGTCGATGGCCTCGGATGAACCGTCGTTCGGGTGCGCGGCCTGCTGCTGCAGGGGCACTTCCGGGCGCAGGCCGTAGCCGATATCTGCCGCGCCCTTGCGGAAGTTCACATGCTTGCCGACAAAATCCCGGTTCACTGCGTCGTTCTTGATAATGTAACGGGCGATGTAGTTGAGGATGGCGAGGTCGGTCTGGGGCGTGAACACCAGCGGCAGGTCAGCCAGCTCAAAGGAACGGTTCTCGAAGGTGGACAGCACACAGACCTGCACATGAGGATTGCTCAGGCGCCGGTCGGTGAGGCGTGTCCACAGGATGGGGTGCATCTCAGCCATGTTGGCGCCCCACAGCACAAAGGCATCGGCGGCCTCGAAGTCGTCGTAGCAACCCATCGGCTCGTCGATGCCAAAGGTGCGCATGAAACCCACCACCGCCGAGGCCATGCAGTGCCGCGCATTGGGGTCGATGTTGTTGGACAGGAAGCCGGCCTTGAACAGCTTGGAGGCGGCATAGCCCTCCCACACCGTCCACTGCCCGGAACCGAACATACCGACGCCCTGCGGCCCCTTGCTCTTCAGGGCGGCCTTGAACCTTTCCTCCATGATATCGAAGGCCGCATCCCAGCTTACCGGTGTGAAGTCGCCGTCCTTGTCATAGCGGCCATTGCGCATGCGCAGCAGGGGCTGTGTCAGGCGATCCTCGCCGTACATCACCTTGGCCAGGAAGTAGCCCTTGACGCAGGCCAGGCCCTTGTTGACCTCGGCGTTGATGTCGCCGTGGGTGGCCACCACCCGGTTGTCGCGCACCGCTACGTTGATGCCACAGCCCGTGCCGCAAAAGCGACAGGGCGCCTTCGACCACTTCAATTTTGTGTCGGTGGTGATGACATTGCTGGCGGAAGCAGGAACAGACATGCCTGCGGCGGCCGCTGCAGTGGCGATGGCATTGGCCCGGATGAACTCGCGTCGCGTGCTAGACAAGGCGGGCCTCCTCCAGCGCTTCCGCCTGGTGGAACACCAGGGTAGTGCTGATCACGCCGGGAATGGTTTCGATGCTGGCGATGCGCGCCATCATGGTGGCGTCGTCCGGCACCTCCAGCAGCACAATCAACTTGCCGCGGGGGTCGCTGGCGGGCACATCGACATCGGGCAGGGCCTGCAGGGCGGCCTCGGCAACGGCGAAATGGCCTGGCTGGCAGTGCACAATAAGGCTGGCGATATGGGTCAGGCGCTGTACCGCCCGACCGGTCAGAAAACTGCGGCGGTGCAGGCTCAAGTCAGTGTCCCCCGCCCGGCGGGCCAAACACCAGTTGGCTCATCCACACCGCGAAGCCGTAGCCGCCGACGATGGCCACTGCCAAGATCGGGGCCAGGAACACCGCAAGCGCGATGAACACGCGCCGCTCCTCGCTCTTGCCTGCTTCTTCCACTAACTCACTCCTTCTGATGGTGGCTCTACCGGAGCCGGGAGTTGCCAGTCAGTGTATACGAGGGCGGGGATTCCGCCAGTTTGCCAGCGAGAAAGTAGGCGCTGACACCACCGGAGAACTGCGACGGGATGCCAGATGGGGGCGAACACGCTCCGCCCGCTCTTGCCGCGGGCGGAGTGTCAGCGGGTCAGAGGAAGTCGAAGGTGACTGTAAAGCCCACGGTTCGCGGAGTGACGATACCGACCAGGCCGTCGGGGGAGCTGCGCCCCGGAGGTTCGCGCACGGTGAAGGCCTTTTCGTCGAACAGGTTGTTGACGTAGGCGGAGACTTTCCAGGCGCTACCGCTGTAGTTCGCGCTCAGGCGCGCCAGGGTGTAGTCACCGGCCATGCGCTCATCGGTGTTCTCCAGATCGCCGAAGTACTCATCCACATACTGGGCGAACAGCCCGGCGCTGAAGGTATCGGTGAAGTGGTAGTAAAGGCCGATGTTGCCGGTCAGGTTGGGCGCCGTGCTCAGTTCGTTGCCGGCAACCAAGGCATAGCTGGCGCCCGGTTCAGTGATCTCGGTCTCCAGCAGGCCCAGGCCCGCAGTCAGCTCAAGGTTCTCCCACAGCAGGGCGCGCGCCTGCAGCTCCAGACCGTAGGTTTCCACCTCGTCCATGTTGGTAATTTCCCGGGCGGAGTTCAGTGCCTGGTAACCCTCGTAGTCGTTGTAGAAGAGGTTGGCGCTCAAGGTCGCGTTGCCGTCGAGGAAGGCGCTGCGCAGGGTCGCCTCGTAGGTGTAGACCTCTTCCTCGTCAAACAGGTAATAGTTGTTTGAGATAAACGCGAACGCGCCGCCCGGCGCGTTGTAGCCCTTGCGTGCGCTGAGGCCGAGGGTGGTGTCGTCGGTGACGTCGTACTGCACCACCAGCTTGGGCAGCGTCAGGGTCTTGTCGTTCTCGAGCACGCTTTCCACACCCTGGGAGGTATAGTTGAAATAGCGGTCCTGTTGTTCCTGCTCCACCCGCAGGCCGCCGGTCAGGCGCCAGCGCTCGGTCAGGGCGTAGGTCAACTCGCCGTACACCGCTCTGGAGTCGCTTTCGTCATTACCGAAATAGCTCACACCCCCGGTGCTGTCGAAGTCCTGGTCGCGCTCGAAGTAGAACAGGCCGACAAAGCCGGTCAGGGCATCGCCTGACTGGCCGAGGTTCATTTTCGCATCGAGAGTGGTATTGGTCTCGTCGAAGATCAGGTCCTGCTCCAGCGCGGGGTCGGCTTCGTAACCCTCAAAGCCCCACTGGTAATCCATGGCAGCGGCGAGAATGTCGAAAGAGATGTAATCGTTCAGGCGGTAATCCAGCCGCAGGCTGACGGTATCCGAATCAGTATCGATATTGCGGAAGAAGGTGCGCTCGTATTCATAGGGATCGGCCGCGCTGTAGAACACCCGGCCGGTATCGCCCTGCTCGTTGTTGGCGGAATAGGTCAGCAGCGCGCTGAAATCATCGGTGGGCGCCCACAGCAGCTTGGTCTTCAGGCGCCAGCTGTCGATCTCGTTGGGATCGTAGTCCGGCGGGTTGTTCTCAAAGCCGGAGGTGTCGGTCAGGGTCTGGGCATCCAGGCTCTCGGCGCTCACCCGCAGGGCCAGGGTGTCGTCGATCAGCGGCGCGTTGAGCATGGCCGCAGTGTCCAGGTAGCGCTCCTGGTCGCGGTAGCCGACCCGCGCGGCGCCGTCCCACTCATTCAGGTCGGGGTCGTTGGTCTTGATGTAAACCATGCCACCGATGCTGTTGCGGCCGTTGCTGGTGGACTGGGGGCCGCGGTAGACCTCGATCTGCTGGATATCCCAGATCCCGGAATCACCGGTGAGGTCGGCGACGAAGGGTTCGGCCACTCCGTCGATCAGGGTGGATACCCGCGCCTTGGCGCCACCGGTAATGGAGTTGAAGCCACCGGCGGAGCCGTTGCCGGTCACGCCGCGGATGTTCGGCACGGTACCGGTGGTCACCACCACGTTGGGCACTTCCGACAGAATGCCGTTCACCGTGTAGTTCTGCAGTGTATTCAGCGCTTCCTCACTGATGACCGACACCGACGAGGTGGTGTCGCGCAGGGAACGCTCGGTCTTTTCCCCGATGACCAGAATGTGTTCCAGCACCGCCCTTTCAGACGGGTCGGCGCCCTCTTCCTGGGCCGCTGCACTGTTGACCGCTAGCGCGGCTGTCACTGCCAGTGAAAGGATGGATGGCGCCCGGCGCCCTTCGCCGTGTTGGTGTGAGTTCTCCATGAACTTGCCTCGTTGTCGATATGTTGAGGGTTACCGCTCTTTGCCACAGCACCCGACACCCCCCTTGTGCCTTTGGCAGCAGGTGCATGGCTAAAGATATGGCGCGAGAATATAAATGATAATCAGACGCAATTGCAATGACGTGAGCAGCAATGCGATACTGCCCGGCCTTTGCGACCAATGTGGCTTGCCCGGCCAGTTCGCGCCTGCCAGGCCCAGGGCTGCATCAACGGAGACATGACTGTGAACACCCTGCTGGTACTGGCCACCCTCGCCTGCCTGATTGCAGCGGCACTGAGCCTGTACCTGGCCAGCCCGCACCAGAAGCTGATCGCCCGTGCCCTGCCCGCTCGCGTACTGGCGTCTGCCGGCGCTGTCCTGATCGTGGCGAGCCTCTACCTGTTGAGCAGATTCTTCGGGACTGCCACCTCGGCCTTCATCCTGCTGACCGCGCTGATGCTGTTGTGGTCGCTGCCGCCCCTGGCCATCGCCTGCCTGCGCCACCGCCCCACCACAGCACAGGGTACGCGCCCGTGAAGCCCTTTCGTTACACCAGCAGCGACTGGTTTGGCAAAGCCAGCGCCGGCCTGCTCCTCGGCTTCCTGCTTTCCCTCGCCCTCGGCGGTCTGCTGGCCCGCTACGGCCTTGGCGGCGTGGCGCCCTTCAGCATCCAGCACCAGCTCACCATGTGGCTGGTGTCCCCCTTGCTGGTGATCATTCTCAGCGCCTGCTTTCTGTTTCGCTCCAGTGCCCAGGCCTGGCTGTGGCTGGGTGGCGCCAATGTTTTTGCCTGGGTATTGCTAGCGCTTTAATCCGACATGATCAGGCTTTTCACACTATCGGGGTTTTGCGCGCAGCCAGCCCCCTGCACAACAGGCACTTCGCATGCGCAGTGACATCATCAAACTCTACAAGGATGTGCATACCTGGACCGGTATCGTCAGCGGCCTGCTGCTGTTCATCGCGTTCTATGCCGGTGCCATCACCATGTTCGAGGCGCCCCTGCAGCGCTGGGCCTCGCCACCGGCCCCGTTCGGTGAGCTGACGCCGCTGGAGGACAGCCAGCAACTGATCGACCGGGTGCTCGCCGACTACCCGGACGCCCGCCGGGGCTACCAGATTGTGTTCCAGCCCAGCGCCCAGTTCCCCGCGCGGATGAGCTGGCAGCTTCCCAACCCGGAGGCCCACGATCACGATCCGCCGGAGTTTATGCACGCCAACCTCACCGCCGACAACAAGCTGATCGTTGCCGGCAGTGAAGCGTCGCCGGTATCGCAACTGGTGGACGACCTGCACCGGCAGGTGGGCCTGATGCTGCCCCATGAGATCGCCATGCCCATCATGGGCAGCGTTGCGCTGCTGTACGGCGTGGCCCTGGTATCCGGCGTGATCGTGCTGCTGCCCACCCTGGTGCAGGATTTGTTCGCCTTTCGCCTGGGCAAGAACCTGAAGCGCCTGTGGCTCGACTTCCACAACCTGCTGGGGGTTTTCAGTCTGCCCTTCCACCTGGTCATGGCACTGACGTCGGTCATTTTCGCCTTTCACGACCAGATCTACGATGCCCAGGAGGCACTGGTGTACCGCGGCGAGAACGCCTTTATCCAGACCGCCCGGGACGCCAGTGCCAGCCCGGCCAGCGGCGACAAACTCTCCCCGGCACTGATTGCGGCCCGCCTGCAGGAGCAGCAGCCCGAATTCGAGCCACACCGCATGATCGTGAACGACGCCGCACAGCGCGGCCCCTCCCTGGTCGTATTCGGCAGCAACCCGCGCTACGGCAACCGCTCACCGGACGGCGGGGTGGTGGGGCTTGACCCGTACACCGGCGACATCGTGGCGACCGACTACATGCCAGGTATGCAGAGCGGCTGGGGCGCCACCATCACCAGCTTCTTTACCCTTCATTTTGGCTCCTACGGCGGCAACACGGTGCGCTGGGCTTATTTCTTTCTCGGCCTTGGCGGCGCGGCGCTGTTCTACACCGGCAATCTTCTGTGGCTGGAAACCCGGCGCAAAAAGCAGAAAAAATCGACCGCAGCCCAGGCCGTGGAGCAGCGACGCTCCGCGCGTATTCTGGGCCCGCTGACGGTCGGCGTATCGCTGGGCTGCATCGCCGGCATCTCGGTCAGTATTGCCGCCGCCAAAGTGCTGCCGGCGCTGGTCGCCGACATCGGACACTGGCACACCAGCATCTACTACCTGGTGTTTGTCGCCTTTATCGGCTGGGCCTTCCTGCGCGGCACCGCTCTCGGCGCGGTCGATTTACTGCGTGCGGCCGCCCTCGCCACCGGCCTGATACCGCTGATCAGCCTGGCGGCCCTGCTGGCGCCCGGATTCGGGTGGAATTACAGCGACGGTTCAGGCCTCGTGGATGTGGTGGCATCCCTTGGCGCGATCATCCTGGCCCTGCTGGGGCGACGCACGGCGCAACGCATCCGGCGCGCCCCACATGACAGCCTGTGGTACATCGCACCGGCAGCACCGTTGGCTCCCGCCGAGCCTGGCAAGCTGGAACGGACATAATGCCAAACGGACTGAGAACGCTTGTCAATAACCTTTTAAGCCCGCCACACTTGGCGACAAGCTATTTCCCCAACAACAAAATCCAGCAGCAGGAGCTACTCCATGCCCCACACCGCCCAAGGCCGCCGCTGACGCCGCAAACTACTCCCCGCCCTGATCGGTTCCCTGGGCCTGTCCGGCGCCGCCCTGGCGCAGTCGCCCGACAGTGCCAGCGGCGAAGAAGAGGGGGAACCCCTGGAGCACGTCCTGGTCTACGGCGAAAAGCTCAAGCGCCCCTACCTGGAAACCTTCAGCAGCGTCGGCATCGTCACCGAGGAAGACCTGGACGACTACGATATTGCCGATACCAGCGACGCCTACAAGCGGCTCGCCAACGTGCGGGCCTTTACCCAGGGCGCCGGCAGCAAGAGCATTGCCATCCGCGGCCTGAATGCTGACGGCGTCACCCAGCCCTCCAACTCGGCGGCGCTAATCTCTGTGGTCATCGACGGCGTGACCCAGTCCGCGGAAGGTCTCAAGCGTGGCTCGCGCGGCCTGTGGGACGTGGAGCAGCTCGAGGTGCACCGCGGCCCTCAGGGCACCACCCAGGGGCGCAATGCGATGGCCGGCACGGTCAACATCAAGACCCAGGATCCAACCTTCGAGCCGGAGTACAAATTCCGCCTGCTCTCCGGCGAATTGCACCGCAACGAAATCGCCGCCGCCGTATCCATGCCTATCGTTGACGACGAACTGGCTTTCCGGGTGAGCGGTGAGTACGCCGAGAAAACCAGTGACATCGACTTTACCGACCCGGCCAATGAAATCTTCGCCGAAGACGAGTACCACAACATCCGCGGTAAACTGCTCTACACCCCCAAAAGCCTGGATGGACTGGAAGTGCTGCTCACCGTCAGCGACGTGTTCGATGCGCCCGCTTCGTCGCCGGTATCCGGCCCCGACTTCTACGACCGCGAGTTTGCCGCCAGTTCGCAGAAAAGCGCGAGATGAACCTGCAGAACTACAACCTCGACATCGGCTACGCGCTGGGCAATGGCATGGTCCTGCGCTCCATCACCGGCTACAACGATACCGACCTGGAAATCACCAGCGTGCCCTCGGCCGCGGATGTGTTCTTCCGCCAGGACAACCGCATGGACGGCGACTTCATGCAGGAATTCCGGCTGGAGATGAACGAGGAAATCGCCGGCCTCACTGGCGTTGCCAGCCTGTTCTATGGCGACTTTGACCAGCATTCCGAATCCTACATCCTCTACTATCAGGCCTTCCCTGTGCAGGATGGCACCTTCGACAACAGCACCGAAACCTGGGCGGCTTACGCCGACTTCCGCTATCGACTGACGGATTCCCTGTCGCTGTTGTTCGGCGGCCGCTACCAGGATGACACCGTACGCAACCAGGCCGATGTCGAATCGGCACTGAGCGGCGGCAGCCAGTACGACCTGGAATCCGGCTTTGATATGTTCCTGCCCAAGGCCGGACTGTCGCTGGATATCACCGACAACCAGACCGTGGCCGCTACCGCCAGTCGCGGCTACCGCCAGGGCTTTGCCGAGCGCCGCCTTGGAAGCGAAGCGGGGCTGGTCGATGTCGATCCGGAATTTGTCTGGGCCTATGAAATCGCCTATCGCATTTCCGCGCTGAACAATCGCCTGCTGCTGGGCGCAAACGTGTTCTACAACGATTACACCGATCAGCAGATCACCGTGACCAACCCCGATTTCGCACCCCTGACGAACACCATGAACGCCGGTGATTCCGAATCCTGGGGCGCCGAGATTGAAGCCCAGCTCGCCTTCGACAACGGGCTGCGCATCTATGGCTCCCTGGGCCTGCTGGAAACCGAGTTGGGGGATTTCCCCGCAGAGGACTGCAGCAACGGTAGCTGCGATGGCAACCAGTACTCCGAAGCACCCGAGGTCACCGCCTCACTGGGCGGCGAATACCGCCACGATTCCGGTTTCTTTGCCAGTCTGGCTGCCAGTTACACCGACAGCTTCTACAGGAGTGTCGACAACGCCGACGATCTCGAAGTCGACAGCAGCTTTGTCGTGGATGCCAAGATCGGCTACGACTTCGGCCACTTCCGCGTCAGTGCCTATGCCAACAACGTGTTCGACGAGGAATACCTGACCGGCATCAGCAATGCCAACTCGGCTTTCATCGGCGACCCGCGTGCCATGGGCGTGGAGGTAACAGCGGCGTTCTGACATTGTGTAACGACCTGTCCGGGCAACCCCTTGCAGTAATCGCTGCCTGTGGCAGGTGGAGCACTCAGGCGGTGATATTGGCCAGGATCGCCAGAGTGCTTTCCCGGTCCAGCAGGCGCGGCACCGGGTAGCTCTCGCACTCGGCCATGGCCAGGTTGCAGAGATAGTCGTAGTCCTCGGCGCGAATCTTCCCGGAGCGATCGGGAATGCCGACCCGGCTGCGCAACTCACGCACTGCCTGGATAAAGGCCCCCGCCAACTGGGCCGGCGCTTCGCCCTCGCGACCGGCGCCAATCAACAGGGCGAGCTGGGCCAGCGAGTCCTGCGTTTCCTCGCGACAGAATTCCAGCACATGCGGTAGTACCAGCGCATTGGCCATGCCATGTGGAATGCCATATTTGCCGCCGAGCTGGTGGGCGATAGCGTGCACATTGCCGACATTGACCTGGTTGATGGCGATACCCGCGTAGTAGGCGGCGGTGGACATGGCCTCCCGCGCCTCGCTGTTGGCGCCGTCGTTCACCGCTGTCTCCAGATGCTCGAAGATCAACTTGATGGCGGCCCGGGAGTGGGACAGGCGGGTGCCGCGATCCCAGGTGCAGATGTAGGCCTCGATGGCATGGGTCAGGGCATCCATGCCGGTGGCGGCGGTAATGTGTGCCGGCAGCCCCTCGGTAAGCTCACAGTCCAGGGCGGTGGCGCTCGGCAGCAGAGTAGAGCCGGAAATAATGCCTTTTTCGTGGCTGACCGGATCGGAAATTACGGCGCCCATGGTGGCTTCCGAACCGGTGCCGGACGTGGTGGGTACCGCGTAAATCGGCATCACCTCGAAGCGCACCTTGCCCAGCCCGACCCACTGCCGCGGGTCCTCATCATTACAAGCCGAGGCGGCAATAATTTTGGCGGCGTCGATAGAAGAGCCGCCGCCGATGGCGAGCACTGCCTCGCTGCCGTGGGCCTTGAGCACCTTCACCCCTTCCGCCACATGGTCGAAGGTAGGATCAGGCATCACCCCGTCGTACCAGGCGAGATCGACACCGGCAGCCTGCAGCTCCTGCACCACCTTGTCGGCAATGCCCAGTTCGCGCAGGGGCCTGTCAGTTACCACCAGCACGCGCCGGACGCCACTGCGGGCAATGTGGCGACATAACTGGGCGGAACTGCCCCTGCCGGCAAAAGCCATATAGGCAGCGGCCGGGCCGAGGCCGGCAAAAATCTTCATCAGGCCGATCAGAAAGCGGTGTTTGAACTGACGTAAAGCAGAGGACATTGATGCACCCGTTGGATTATTAGTATGAAGTCGTGAAGCGGACTTACGGTAGCGTGTTCAGCCGTTCGATGCCATACCTACCAGGCTGCGATCACCGGAAACCATCACCGCGTCGCGCCCCGCCGCCTTGGCCTCGTAGAGGGCGATGTCCGCGCGCTTGAGCAGGGAAGCCAGATCGTCCTTGTCCTGCCATTCGGCGATGCCGAAGCTGGCGCGCAATTCCAGCTCCACGCTGCCGTAACACAGCGGCTCCCGCGCCAGTGCGGCGCGGAAACGGGTGGCGATGGCCTCCACCTCGGCGCTGTTCTTTTCGCCGAAAGTGACCGCGAACTCCTCCCCACCGATGCGGCCGAGGGCATCCTCGACCCGAACCGACTCGCGCAGAATGCGGGCGAAATGCTGCAGCGCGCGATCGCCGATCGAGTGGCCGTAACGGTCGTTGATGCGTTTGAAATAGTCGATGTCCGCGATCATCAGCGAGAGCGGCTTGTTATTGCGTCGACAGCGGGCCCACAGGCTCTCGGTTGCCAGCAGATAGCCGCGGCGGTTGTTGAGCTGGGTGAGAGAATCGACCAGTGCCATGGTACTCAGGCGACTGGCAAGGTCAGTGGCAAGCAGGAAGATCACCGAAATCCCCAGGGCGATGAACAGGGTCGGCATCAGCCCGAAATTCACCGTGTTGTAGAGCTGGGTCATGGCCTCCCTGGAATCACTGTCCAGGTTGAGGGCGATGGCCGCCGACAGCCCCTGCGTGAGACCAAACAGCAGGTGAATCACTGCCGCCACCCACTGCGCCAGGCGCGGTTCCCGGGTGGAGCGCAGCAGTACCATGGCAATGTGGGTCATGGCCAGGAAGGTAAATCCCGGTGCCAGTGCAGTGCGGACACTATCCAGTGGGTAGAGGTGAATAAAAACGGCCGACAGCAGCGACAGCACGGTGTAGCAGGCCAGCAGATAGCGCCAGTCGGTGTGCAGGTTGAGCCGCTCGCGGTGGCCCCACAGGGCGAACAGCACCAGCGCGAAGGACACCATGTTGGCACTCTGCCAGTAGAACTGCGCCGACGGCAGTTCCTCGCGCACCAGGTTTATCAGGTATTGCAGGGCTGTCAGGGAAAAGGCAACCGCCCACATCAGGGCGTGACGGGGTCTCTCGAACAGGCGATACGCGAGATAGTTGGCCCCCGCAAGGACAATGCTGATCACCACCAGGGAGGCCAGCAAATAGTCAATCACCGCGCCCACGGGGGATTAGCGAGCAGTAAAAGGAATCATCGCTAGCATCATTACCCAGCTGCGAGAGCCGATCAACTGGCAAATGCACTGACGCGGGAAAGCTGCGGGGCAATTCACACTGCCCCGCCTCTGGTGACGCCCGAATCAGCCGCGGCGGGGACCGCCGTTGCTGCCCGGCCAGCGGGAGCCGGAGATCGTGTCGGCGAAGGGCATGAAGCCCTCCGGGTCCAGCTTGCCGGCCAGGGAGATCTCCCGGTTCAGGAAAATCGGCCACCACAGGTGGGCCGACAACTGCTCGCGCATCGGCAGCCGCGAGGCCAGCGGATCCCAGGGGCTGTCGCGCAGCACCAGTTCGCCGTCCACCGCCTCCTTCCATGCCGTGCCATAGGTACTTTTAACGTGCACCACATGGGGCGGGAAATCGTAGCCGCGAGCCGGATCCGGCATCACCCCGGTGGCGCGGGACACCTTGATCCACCACTCGTTCTGTACCCACTCGCCCTGCGCCACATTCTCACCGCGCGAAAGGCCCTTGAACTCTACAAAGGTATAGCCCTGGTGAGTACAGCGCGCCGTCACCTGCGGCCCGAGGCGGAAATACTCCGTGGTGCAGGGATACTTGGGCTGACCGTTGGTCTCCTGGCTGATAAAAATCGCCGACTCCTGGTCAATGCCGTAGCCCAGCGTGTACTCCCCTTCGATGCCGTTGTAGTCCGCGTTCACCGTGGTCACGATGCCGAACTCGGGCTCGTCCGGCACCGGGAAATTGTAGATCGTCAGGTTGACGTGGGGGTCCTTGCCCGGGGTGATCCCCGGCGGCAGCAGTGCCGCGATCTTGTCCGGGTCGGTGCGATAGACAATCTTCAGCATCGGCCAGTTGACGATATCACCGGTGTTGCCCTGGGGGCTGGTGGCTTGCTCGCTCATGGTGCTTACCTCTTAGTTATGCTCTTAAGGTTTACGGTTCTGCTTATTCAAAGTACTAACCCCAGGCCGTTCGTTGGCACTGAGGTTGCAAAGTGCTGGTAGCCCGGAGAAACCGTCGGCAGCATGGATGCTGCCGTCGAGCCCCCATGGAAGGGTTCACGGCGTGTTTCGTAGGGCTATCAGGGCTTTGCAGCCGGACTTCGCTAAACATCTCTCTACAATGGCCCCCTGCCTGCGCAGGGGTGACTCTTGGCGAATTGTCTTCACCCACCCACCTGATCCGGCACCGGCGTCTCCCGGTTCATGATCATGTCGCAGCGGGCCCGAATCTTCGCATCCGTCTCCGGCGTCGTCTTCAGCAGCCAGAACGCGTCCTTTTCCAGCCCTTCCATCGCCATTTCGGCCACCTCGTCCGGGTGGGTCGTCTGCAGCTCGATGCCAAACTCCGCCGCCATGCGCTTCATATCGTCCACCGAATTGATACCGGATTCATTCCCGCTGGACTCCTTCTGCAGTGCCTCCGGCCGCACCCGGCCCGAGTTGAACAGCCCCGTATCGACAATGTGCGGGCCCGGGAACAGGGCGCTCACCTTCACCGGCAGGCCACCGGCCTGCACCTGGTAGTGCAGGTTTTCGGTAATCGTGTGCACCGCCGCCTTGGTGGCCGTGTAGATCGGCTGGTCGGGGTAGACCAGCAATGCGCCGTTGCCCGAGCCGGTGACCACGAAGTGGGTGGTTTCCGACTGCGCTACCAGGCGCGGCATAAAGGCGCGAATGGCGTTGATCACCCCCCACAGGTTCACGTTCAGGCACCACTGCCAGTCCTTTTCCGAGTAGTCCCACAGGGCACCTGACTCGCCGGCGCCGATACCGGCATTGGCGAATACCAGCTGGACGCCACCGAAATGCGCCTCGGCGGTCTCCGCCAGGGCGATATTGCTGTCGAGCTGGGTCACATCGCAGTGCGACACCACCGCCTCGATGCCCGCCTCGCGCAGATCCGCATCCACCTGTTCCATCGCGGCGGTATCCACATCGCCGACCACGATTTTCGCCCCGCGCCTGCCCAGGGCGAAGGCCAGCGAGCGTCCGACGCCGCTGGCGCCACCGGTAATTACCGCAACCTTGCCGGTGAAATCCTGCATCAGGCAATCTCCCTCACATCCACGTAAAACTGGCGCACCCACTTGCGGAACAGCACCAGCGTCTCGTCACCGCGACAGAACACCGGCTTGTGCTTGTGCACCTTGTTGGCCCAGATCGGGTAGTCCTGGCTGATGCCCTCGATAATGCCGTTCATGACTTCATCGCCAGCCATGTCTTCAATCTCCCGGCGCACGGTAAGTGTCCAGCGCAGCAGGGTGGTGTTGCGATCGATGGGCTGGGAACTGTTGTAGACAATCATCTGCGCCTCGGGGGCGTAGCTGGTGCGCACCAGCGCCAGGCCCGGCTGGTACACAGCGGCGTGCAACTGGTGGGGGAAGGCCGCCTCGCTCATGTCCGAGTTCAGGTGCAGAATGCGCCCGTCGTCATCCACCGTGACCGTGGACTTCGGCGTGTGCATCTGCTTGTGCACATACTGGAAATGCACCGGGTCACAGGAGTTCTCGGCAATATCCTGGATGTGCGCCGGCACTTCGAATTCGGCGTAGCGCGGCGGCGTCCAGTTTTCATCGCCCAGTTCCACCAGGTCCGGCAGCGAGAACTTCGGCGCTGAGTTTTCCGGGTGGAACCAGATATAGATTTCGCCGTTCTTCTCTTCCACCGGCCACATGCGAATCTGGGCGCGGTCGGGGATTTCGTCACAGTAGGGAATCTCCACGCACTTGCCGCTGGTATCGAAGCGCCAGCCGTGGAAGGGGCAGCGCAGGGATTCGCCCACCACCTTGCCCTCTACGCCGAGGTGGGCGCCGAGGTGCGGGCAGAAGGCATCCTGCAACACCGCCTTGCCGGTACGGGTGCGGTACAGGGCCAGTTCGCGGTCGAAGGCGTGTACCCGCTTGACCTCGCCCACGGCGAGTTCGTGGCTGCGCGACACGGAGTACCAGCCCATGGGAAAGTCCGGGGTGGTGTTGGTCTTGGATTCGCAGGCAGCGATGATCTGAGTCATGGTTGTTCTCCCTTGGCGCTGTCGCCAGGATTGTTAGTGGTACATCTCTCTCAATGGAAAATGCTGGCCTCGGGGCCGATGTCGTCCGCCACCGCCTGGAGCGCGGCGCGGTCGAGGCCGTACCAGGCCACCGCGTTGTCGCCCAGGATTTTGCGCCCGTCCTCCTCCGGCAGGCCGGAGAAGGTTTCCTTGAAGTAGTCGGCGGTGTTGGGCCAGGTGCCTTCCGGATGGGGAAAATCGCTGCCCCACATGAGTTTGTCGACACCGATCACACTGCGCAGCTCGATATCGCGCCGGGGTACGCAGGACGCGCCCACCGCCACATTGCGGGCAAAGTACTCGCTGGGGGACAGGGACAGGTGGCTGCGGAAATCCCCCAGCTTGGCGGAAAACTGCACATCGTGATAGTTGTGGTCCAGCAGCCGCAACCACGGCGGGAGCATGAACACGGTGCCGCCCTCGGTGAGTACGGCTTTCAGTTTCGGATAGCGCTCGAACACGCCGCCCCAGATCATGAACGTCAGGGGGCGGTACAGCCACCACATCACTTCCGACACGTAGATACCCATGGCGCCGGGCAGCTCCGCACTGCGGTCTTCCTCCGGCCAGTTGCCGCCGAAGTATTCGGGGTGCGGCGCGGGACCGGAGTGGAAGTGAATGATGACGCCGAGGTCTTCGCACACTTGCCAGAAGGGGTCGTACTTGCGGTCGTGGTAGGGGGCGTGCTCCTCCCACAGTGTCGGGATCATGACCGAGGTCAGACCGTTGTCCACACACCAGCGCACGGCATCCACCGCCTGCTGCACATCCCACAACAGGGGGATGGAAGCCACGCCGATATGGCGCGCGGGATTGTTGGCGCAGAACTCCGCCAGCCAGCGGTTGTGGGCCATGGCCCCGGCCCACTGCAACTCGGCCACGCCGTTGCGCGGCGACAGGCCGAGGCCGGCGCCGAAGGGCGGTGTGTTCATTTCCGTGATGCCGTCGGGGAAGACGATTTCGGCGGCGATGCCATCGCCTTCCAGCATCTTGAGGCGCTCTTTATAGTCCCAGGCGCCGGTCAGCTCGCGCTCGATGGGCGCACGCCAGGCATCATTGATCTCCTTGATCAGGAAGCTTTGTTCGGCCTTCTGCATCATTTCCATCTGGATCGGCACGGCCATATCCAGCATTTCGTGATACTTGGACTCGACATAGGGTTTATAGTCGGCGATTCGCAGACCGGCGTGGCAATCGGACGACACCACGATCAGGCGTTCTGACATGACAGCAACTCTCGTTTTTCGCGGGCTTTCTGTTTATTGATCGGCACAGGGGGACCCGGTTCCCTGCGCGCGTGCACGCCCATGCTCATATGCGCATGGTTGCACATATGTATACAAACTAGTTTAATGCTTTCAGGAAAGCAAGAGCCTTACGGAAAATTCATGGAGACATCAGCCCCCCTCGATCGCAGGGAAAAACGCAAGCTGGAAACCCGCGCCCGCATAGAGGAGGCGGCCTACGCCCTGTTCGAACGCCAGGGCATCGAAGACACCAGCATCGAAATGATCTGCCGCGAGGCGGACGTGGCCCGGCGCACCTTTTACAGCCACTTCCCCAACAAGCACGCCCTGCTGGGCGGCCTCGGCGTGTCGCGCCTGTACAGCCAGGCGGAGCCGATGCTGCGCCTGTTGATGGAAAAATACGACAGTACCCGGCAGCGCCTGGAAGCGATGATCGATTACATTGAGGCCAACTTCGCCAAGTACAAGGAGATCGATCTACAGCTGATGATTTCCGCCCCGGCCACCTTTGCCAACGACCCGGAGCAGCAGCGCCAGATCAACAGCAATGCCGTGGACAGTTTCGCCAGCCTGATCGCCGCGGGACAGCGGGCCGGCGATGCCAGCACCACCTACTCGCCGGAAATCCTGGCCACGATGATCGTGGGCACCCTCAACTCTCTCACGGTGAGTTGGGCCATCGACCCGGACTATCCGATCTTCGCCCGCCTGGAAGAGGCGCGGGGCATGTTTGAAACACTGATCTGCGCGGATTAAAAAACGGCGACGCGGGTTCAGCCGCGCAGACAGGCCACCACGGTATCGATTTCCTCGACACTGTTGTAGACATGAGCCGACAGGCGCAGCCCTTGCGCGCGCTCGTCAAAGGCCACCCCCACCTCCTCCAGGCGGCCGGGGGCATCGCCATCCGCGGGCTTTACCACCACGGTACCGCTGCGCTGCTCCGGCGCGGCGGGAGAGCGCAATTCGCCCTCCGCCAGGCCGTCGATCAGGCGCTGCCCCAGGGCCAGGTTGTGGTGGCGAATGTGCTGGATGCCGATGCGGTTGACCAGGGCGATACTGTTGGCGGCCAGCACAAAGGGCATCACCGACGGCGTGCCGCCCATGAAACGGCCGGCATCCGGGGCGTAGTCAAAGTGGTGGATATCAAATTCGAAGGGATTGCTGTGGGAGAACCAGCCCACGTCCAGCGGCTCCAACCCGCCAAAGTGCTCCGGCGACAGCCACAGAAAGCCCGCTCCCGGGCCGCCGCAGCACCACTTCACGCAGGAACCCAGTACCACGTCGGCGCCCCACTGCTGCAGGTCGATGGGAATGACCCCCAGGGACTGGGCCACATCCACCACGGAAAAGACACCGCGCTGCCGGGCCAGGGCCACAATGGACGCCACCGGCGCCAACTGGCCGGTATTGGACCAGGCGTGGGTGACCAGCACCGTGTGCACATCCTCACCGAGGGCGTCTGCCCAGACCTGTGGATCCTGCAGGTCGAGGGAGGCCGGCAGCATGCGCCCGCGATAGCCCAGCTTCTGCGCCTGCTCCACGACAAAACCCAGAGAGGGGAAATCGCGCTCGCTGAACAGGATGACATTCCGGCTGGACTGCGGCCGCTGCGCGCCCAGTACCTTGGTCAGGCCGCTGGAGACGTTGACCTGGGGGCAGATGGCCTCGGGCCGGGTATTCAGCAGCCGTGCCAGGGCCTGGGGGAACTGCTGCAGGGCTTCCATCCACTGCGGCCAGGGTTCGCTGCGCCCCGCCTCCCAGGGATCGAGAAAGCCCTGGCGCAGGGCTTCCAGGCTGCTGGCGGGCATCCGCCCCACGGAGTGGGACAGCAGGTAGATACCCGGCGTGGCGGCATAGCAGGCCTTCCACTGGGGGTCGAGCAAACCGTCGATCACCTCAGTCATGGCCACCTGCCAGCAGACTGCGCAGGGTGGCCAGCTCGCGGTAGCGGGAGGGAATATCATCGCGTTCGGCACCGGCGCGCAGGTCGCAGAGCGTTTTCAGGGCCTTGAGCAGGACCGGCAGGGGCGGACCGCTGGCGGTGAGCCCCTTGTCCTCCACCAGGTCTCCCTCGTCGGCGGGCTTGACGATGAACTTCTCCACCAACTGCTCGTGGTGCTGCAGGGCGGTGCGACCGTGGGCCTCGCAGACTTCCAGGAACAACTGCAGGTTGTGCCGGTACCAGGGTGATTCACTGCTGCCCTGCTCATCCAGGAAGGCGTCCAGCAGGCTGCGTCGGCGCATGCAGTCGCGCAGCACCAGCTGATCGTCGGGGCGCATGAACAGGAACTTGTCCACCAGGATCTGGGAGTAGTAGGGGTCGTCCGCCCGGCAAAGGCCGAGCAGCAGGTCGATCACATTGATGCCGGCGAAATCGCCGGCGTTGGCGCCGCGGTACTCCCGCAGGCCGACCCGGTGGGGTTTGTAGTAGGGGCGCACACAGTAGAAGAAGCGCTCCACATCCAGCGCCTCGAACAGCTCGCCGTTGTAGCGGTGCACGTCCTCCAGCGAGGCCTTCGCCTGGCGCAGCAGGTCCGCCGCCACCGGGTGCGAAATCCCCAGCGGCAGCAGGTGCAGCAGGGCCTCGGCGGCGCGGATATAGCCGAAGGCGCCGCGGGTGTTGTAGGCGATAAAGGTGATTTCGTCCTCGAGATCGGTAAAGGACTTGAACACACCGTTTACAGCGCGGTTGTGGGTTTCCAGGTGGGCGGAGGCAAAGCGCGGCACCGTGCCCAGGGAGGCACCGAGCTGCATGGCCAGGGCCGAGGCCTCGGTGAGCGGCGAACGGGTCTCGCGACTGGGTTCGGTGAGTTCGTGGCGGCGGCAGGCGGCCATGTAGAAGCCGACATTGCCGAGCAGGTCGAAGTTGGCGTCGAAGCCCTCGTCGGTATTGCCCTCGGCGAGCAGGGCGGCGATATGCTCACGCCCCTCGGCCAGCAACACCTGCTTCAGGGCATCGCCCACCCCAGCCACGTTGGCGCGATTGGGCTGGGCGAAATACAGGGCCTCCAACTCGCTGTTGATGTCGCGGAAGGGCCCGCGAATCCACTGGTCGAAGGTGGCGGCATTGGGTGTAATCACGGTGCAGCGCCCTCCTTTGGCGACGCCAGGGTGTTGTCGCTATCGCCCTCAGTACCTGCCTGCGCCTGGCGCCGTTTCAGCAGGCGCACCAGGATGCCGGCATTGATCAGCATGATGCAGCCATAGAGCGTGGGCACAATCGCCAGCTCCCAGTCGTTGAGTATAGAAAGGCTGAGGAAGGTCGCCATGGTGGCATTCTGCACTCCCACTTCCACCGCCAGCGTCATGCGCTCGCCCTGCTGCAGGCGCGCCGCCCGGGCCAGGGCCAGGCCGCTGCCCATGGCCAGCAGGTTCAACAGGTAGATGACCGGCCCGGCGGTGAACAGGTTGTCCTTCAGCAGCTCTGCGCTGGTGACCACCGACAGCCCGATCACCAGCACCAGGATCAGCACCGACACCGGCCGCAGGACCTTGACCACCACGTCCGCCAGCGCCGGCAGCAGCTGCCGCACGGTCATGCCCACCGCCACCGGCAGTACCGTCATCTGCAGCAGGCGCTGCACGGTCTGCCCGACATTCATCACCGGGGCATCACCACTGGCGTAGAAATAGTCCAGGCCCAGGCCGATCAGCAAGGGCGTGGTAACGATAGTAATCAGGCTGGAGCAGGCGGTCAGCGTCACTGACAGGGCGACATCCCCCCGCGCGGCGAACACCACGGCGTTGGAGGTGACGCCGCCGGGGCAGGCGGCGAGAATCACCAGCCCCACCGCCATGGCCGGCGGCAGCTGAAAAAGCAGCGCCAGGCTCCAGGCGATCAGCGGCAGCAAGACCAGCTGCCCGCCGAGCCCGACCGCGGTGGCTTTGGGCCGACGCAGCAGGCGCGCAAAGTCCGCCACGGTGACAGACAGCCCCAGACTGAACATGATGGCCATGAGGCCAAGGGGTACAACCCGGGTATTGACCAGGGTGATTACATCTTCTGACACGCTTTACTCCCGCTTGCGATGGTGCGCCCGAACCCGGGTTCAGGCGCCCCAGACTTCCCGCTGCAGGCGCAGGAAATTCTGCCCCATCACTTTCTCGATCACCCGCGACGGATGGCCTGCGGCGGCCATCATATCAGCCAGCTGGCGAAACTGCCCCGGTCCCTGCAGGTCCGGAATGAATGGCACCACGCCGGGTTTCTCGCCGCGCGCGGAGATACCCGCCGCGCGGCGCGAGGCGATTTCCGCGTCGATGGCGGCGTGGTAAGCCGGCAAATCGTCCACCGCGGTGGTACCGCCGTCGGTGCCGATACCCACATGATCCTCGCCGCAGACCTTGATAGCGTGCTCGATGTGGCGCACCACGTCGCTGGCATCCGGGAAGCTGTCGGCCTTGAGAAAAGGCATGAAGTAGATGCCCGCGACACCGCCGCGCCCGGCCAGCGCCCGCAGCTCGGCGTCGGTCTTGTTGCGCGGCAAATCGCTCAGGGCGCGGCAGCCGGTGTGGCTGATGCAGATTGGCGAAGCGGATGCCTTGATCGCATCGAGGCAGGTCTGTTCACCGCTGTGACTCAGGTCCACCAGCACCCGCTCGGCATTCAGCTGCGCGACCACCTGGCGGCCGAAGTCGGTAAGCCCGCTGTTCTCCGGCACCATGGAGCCCGCACCCACCGCATTGCGATCGTTGTAGGTGAGCTGGATGATGCGCACACCGAGGCCGGCGAAGAGGCCGGCCCGGCCGGCATCCGAACCCAGCATGGTGGTGTTCTGGAAGCCGAAGATCACTCCGGTGCGGCCGCTGCGCCGGGCTTCGAGGATGTCCCCGCTAGTCAGTACCTTGAGCAGCTTGTCGGGGTGCTGCTCGATAATGCGATTCCAGGCGGCGATCTCCCCCACGCTGTATTCAAAGGGCTCCACCGGCCCAGCAACATGCCCCAGGGTCACGTTGATGGCGCTGGTGCCGGAGGCGATCAGATCCTCCAGGGCGCGCTCATCGAGATGCTCATAGCTGCTGCCCACCGGCCCCGCCGGTGTTGCCGGTGGTTGCAGGCGCAGGTTGGGATTGCCAATACCGCCGAGATTATTGATAACCAGCGTGTCACCAAAATCATAGCTGCGCGCCGCGCTGAGGGAGGGCGACAGTGCACCCAGACCACCCAGGGCCGCGCCCGCTACCGAATAGCGCAGCAAATGACGACGTGTCAGTTCGCTCATGTCAGCCCTCCTGGAAGGTGTAGACGAGGTTGATGCCCACGGTGCGCGGCTGGGTGGTGAAGATACGGTCGGGAATACCTTCCCGCGCTTCCACTTCCCAGTTCACCGGTTCGCGCACATCAGCGATGTTGGTAACGTACAGGGCCGCCTCCCAGTTATTCAGGCTAACGCCCAGGCGGGCGCCACCGAGAATGTAATCTCCGTACTCGCGCGCATCGGTGGAGCGTTTGGAGAAGGTTGTCAGCGCCGTACCTACGTAGGAGGCATCCAGTGAGGCGTAGGCGTTGTAGCCGCCGAGCTCAAACTGCTGTTCGACAATCAAACCCGCCGAGAAAGGAAAAGTATCGGGCAGGCGATCGCCATCGCGGCCGGCAGTGATGTCTCCGGCGTCATAGGCGGGGGTATTTTCAGCCAGTTCCTGCTCCGAGTAGTTGGCGTTGAAGCGGATGGTCAGGCCCGGCAGTGCCGCGGGGCGAATCACCGACTCCAGCTCCACCCCCATCAGGTCCGCCTTGCCGGCGTTGGTGATGTACTCAAAGGCCTGGGTGGCGTCCAGCAGACTGACCTGGATGTCGGTCCACTGCATGGTGTAGAGCGCGCCGTTCAGGCGCAGCTGGCCGTCCAGCCAGTCGCTCTTCCAGCCGAACTCGTAGTTGTCCACCAGGTCCGGCTCGAAGCCGCGCGGCACCGGGCGGCCACTGGGCGTCTCCAGGTTGAGCGTGTTGGCGCCGCCCTCGCGGAAGCCCTGGGAATACACCAGGTAGGCCAGCACATCGTCATTGAAGCGGTAGGAAGCCTGCAACTTGTAGATCACGTCGCTGTTGTCCGACTCCAGCGGATTCTGCAGGCCGGCCGGCTCGCCGAAGGGCGATGCAATTTCGTTGGCCTGGGACCAGGTGTCCACCTCGAAGGCGCGAAAGCCTGCGAGTAATTCCAGCTGCTCACTCACTTCCCAGGTGAACTCGCCGAACAGGGCCTTGTTGGTGAAATCCGTTTCGGCGCGGTTGTCGAAGAAACTGGCCGGGTCAGATGGCACCAGGCCGGTGCTGGTGTCGACGAAGTAGCCGATGGAACTGCTGCTGGTTTCGCGCTCCTGGTAGAAACCGCCAACGATCATCTGCAGCGGCCCGTCAAAGCGCGAGGCGTAGCGCAGCTCAGCACTGAACAGTTCGTTGTCACGGTTCTGGTTGACGCTGCCGGGCATGGGCACGAACTGCGACACATCGAAGGCGAAGAAGGTCGCGCGATCGTACCAGGACGCGGTGGCGGTGATGTCCCCGGAGTCCAGTTCGTGATCCAGGGTCAGGTTGTACATGGTCAGTTCATCTTCGAAGGGCAGGCGCACCTGGCCGGGACGGGCGTCCTCGCGCTCGTTCACCAGCGGCTGGTCATCCACCTCCAGATTCTGGTACCAGGCCGAGGCATTCAGCGTGGTGCGCTCACCCAGCAGCAGGGTACCCATCAGCCGGCCACCGTAGCTCTCCTCGCTGTTGGTGCCGCTCTCGCCGAGGTCCGGCAGATCGACATAGCCGTCGGCGTCGCGGTAGAAGCCGACCGCGCGCAGGGCGAAGGTATCCTCCACCACCGGTGCGTTGAACATGCCGTTGACCTGGTAGGCTTCGCCGGCATCGCGGGAGCGGGTGCCGGCGTCCATTTGCAGCGAACCTTCCAGCGCAGAGAGGTTCGGCTTGTTGGTGATATAGCGCAGGGTACCGCCCTGGGAACCGCTGCCGTACAGCGTGCCCTGGGGGCCGCGCAGCACTTCCACCCGCTCGAGGTCGTACAGTTGCAGGTCGGTCTGGGCGACGTTGGTACCGCCGGTACCGGTTGCGGGGATTTCATCGAAAAGTGTGCCGACCTGGGCAGCCCCTGCGGATGAAGCGAGACCGCGAATGATGACCTGCTCGTTGCCGGGGCCGTTGTCCACGGCGCTGAGGCCGGGAATGAAGCGCGCCATGTCCTGGATGCCCATGGCGTGGGTCTGTTCCAGCAAGGCGCCACCGATGGCGGAAATATTGGTGGGAATATCCTGCACCGTGCTCACTCCGCGCTTGGAGGCGGTGACCACTACCTCCTCGAGTGCGGCGCTGCGTTCACCGGCGCCGCTCTGGGCCAGTACGGCGGTACTGCAAAGGCTGCTGATGGCGGCCGCCAGCAGTTGTTGTCGGGATGGAATCATGGCGGTGTATCTCTCCTGTCGTTGGCTGGATGGCGCCTTGCGGGCTGCTTCCGGCTGGATCTTGTTGTCAGTGGTTGTCGAGGCCGGCGCCGGTCGGCGCAGCATCGGGTTGATAGTCTTCTCGCGGATAGGGCACGCCGTGCTTCACCGTCAATTGCAGCGACTGCAGGGCCTTCAGATTCACGCTGGGGTCCTCCCGCAACAACAGGAAGTCCGCGCGCTTGCCGACTTCGAGGGTGCCGGTATCGCTGTCAATTCCCAGCGCGCGCGCACCGACGGCGGTCGCCGAGTGGATGACCTGTAGCGGCGACATGCCGGCTTCCTCCACCAGCGCGTCCAGTTCGCCGTACAGCGCCGGCCAGGGGTGTTCACGGGCATTGACAAAATCGGTGCCGGTGGCGACATCCACACCGTGCTCACGGGCCACCTGCACCAGGCGACCAGCGAAGCTCAACGGGCAGCCGGGGTAAGACTTGCGGGCATTGTCCTGGTCTGCGTTGAACAGCGCCTCGGCCTTGCCGTAAAGGCCGATGGTGGCGTCGAGAATCGTGCCGCGGGCGGCCATATCGTCGAAGACTGCGGTAATGCGCCTGTCCGCCGGGTCAATGCTGGCGTAATCCGGCTCGGCCCCGTGGTGATAGATCTCCGGCACCCCGTCGGTGGTTTCAAAGGCCAGCCGGCATACATGGGAAATCACATCCACCCCCGCGGCGACCACTTCCCCGGGGGAGGCGGGAAACACCGAGGAATGGGCCCAGACCAGCATGCCCTGGCGGTGGGCTTCGGCCGTGATGCGCGACACCTCGGCCGCCGGCAGGTTGGCGTAGATCTTGATCGCTGTGGCCCAGGTACCCTTAGCTCGCGCCACGGCCAGCGGCATGTCGGTGTCGGCGGTAATGGCCTGCATCCACGGCACCGCGCCGGGCACCTCGCCGCGCGCCGCTGAGGCCGGGCGCGGGTCCTGGAAGAAGCTCTCGCCAGCCATCAGGGCCACATAATAAACATCCGGTCCGGCGATCCGATCCAGCCGGGTGTCGCGGGCCAGCAAGGCCAGTACCCGCACATCGCCGGCCATGTCCCGTACCGAGGTGACACCGCCATAGAGCTGGCGCCGCAGCAACACCAGTGGCTCTTCGTCCTCCGGCGAGGTCGCCAGGTGGACGTGGGTATCGATCAACCCGGGCAGGGCGTAGCCTCCCGCGCCATCGATGACCTCTACCCCCTCGTCAACCAGTGCAGTCGCTTCCGCGCTGGACACGATGGCGCTGATGCGGCCGTCTTCCACCAGCATGGCGCGATCGCGCTGCAGCGGGGCGCCGCTGCCATCGATCAGGTTCAGGTGGGTGTAGAGCTGCGCTTTCACCTCGGTATCGGCCTCGGCGGCACCGGCAAGCTGCGCCCCCGTTGCCAGCAGCAGAGTGGCCGTTGCCAGCGCCCGCCGCAGGCCGGTGCCAGTTGGTTGAGAAAATACATCGCGCATCAGAAGGGAATCTCCGTACCCAGGTTGTCCTGAACGGCCCGCTCGTAGAGGTACTGGGCCACCACCAGATCCTGGGCAGCGACGCCCAGGGATCGATAAACCGTGATATCGCTTTGCTGGCGCCGGCCCGATACCGTCCCCAGCAATACCTCGCCAATTTCGCCGCGGGGAAAAGTGTCGCTGATGACCCCCTGCTCCAGCCCCGCGCACAACTCGCCGGCCTGGTCCCAGGCGGAGGCACGCGAATCGAGGAAGTAGCGGCAGAGGGGTAGCGCGGCTGTGGTGATTTCCTGGCGGTCGCGGGTGCAGGCGCCCACCAGGTTGAGGTGCATACCGGGTGCCAGCATATGCTCGTCAATCACCGGCGTGGGGGACGAGGTCACTGCGCAAACAACATCGGCGCCCTCCAGCGCCGCTCCCGTATCACAGAAGGCACGCATTGCTACGCTGTCCGGCACACGCAGGGCCTCGAAAAAGTGCCCGGCGCGCCCGGTATCGCGGAAACAGACACGGATCTCACGCAAGTTGCGCACCGCGCACAGGGCCTCGGCATGGGCAGCGGCCTGCTCGCCGGAACCGACCACGGTCAGTACCTCGGCATCGTCCCTGGCCAGCAGGTCGGTGGCCAGGGCACTGGCGGCGGCGGTGCGCAGGGCGGTAATGACACCGGCATCCAGCATGGCCAGGGTCTGGCCGTGCTCGGCGTCGAACAGCAGCATACAGCCGCTGTGGGAGGAGTAGGGCGTGCCCTCGTTGGCGGGCATGATGTTCACCACCTTGATGCCGAAACAGGCCGGGCGCGCAATGTAGCCGGGCATCATGCCCAGCATGCCGCCCGCGGGCATGTGCATGCCCCAGCGCAGGGGAGCAATGGTTTCGTTTTCACTGACCAGGCGCATGGCCTGGGCCACCAGGCCAATAGTGGTATCCCAATCCAGCATGGCGCCAATCTGACGCCCGTCCAATACGCGCAACACTCTACTCCGGGGCTATAAATGTCGGTGCAGAGTATTCAGCGAGGGTATGGCAGGCGTCCAATACTACTGGCGAATGAATTTGATAGCTTTGGCGAATGACTGCTTCAGTCGCGGCTGCGCCGGCGGGCATAGCCGGCGCTGACATCGCGGAAGCGGGCCACTGCGGATGAGGGGTTCTCGGCGTTCAGGATCAGGTGCACATCCACCGCCGCCAGCGGCTCCAGCGCCACGAAACTTACCTCGGTATCCCAGGCAGCAGCGGTACAGGCCGGCACCAGCGCCACCCCAACACCGGCGGCGACGTAGGCCAGAAGCACATCGGTCTGTTCCGACATGGCCACGATGTCCGGGCGGAAGCCCGCCTGGCGGCACTGGCTGATCACCTTGTCGTAATTGGAGGGAAAGAGGTGGCGCTGCAGGGTGACGAACTTCTCGTCGCGCAGCTCGCCAATCTGTACCCGCTCGCGCCCGGCCAGGGTATGGGCGGGGTTCACCGCCAGTACCAGCGCCTCGTGCACCACCAGCTCGAATGCCACTTTCTGGCTGCGGAAGCGATCCGACAGCGGCTGTACCGTAAGGTCGACAAAGCCGACATCGATACGGCCGTCCAGCAGGGCCTCGTACTGCTCATCGGAACGCATGATGACAAATTCCAGCTTCACCAGCGGATGCTGGGCATGGAATTCGCGCACCAGGGGGATGATCTCGCGCAGGATCGCCGAGCCCATGTAGCCGATCACCAGTGTCTGGGCCTCGTTGTGGGCCGCCTGGCGCACATCGCCCACCGCTTTCTCGACCTGGTGGAGAATGGCTTCCACACGCTGGTAGAACAGCTCCCCCGCCGGGGTGAGCGCCACCTTCCTGTGGCTGCGGTCGAACAGCTGTACACCCAGCTCTTCTTCCAGGTTGCGGATCTGCTGGGTGAGCGGGGGCTGGGATATATTGAGCTTGCGCGCGGCGCGGCCGAAATGCAGGGTTTCGGCCACGGCGGCAAAGTAGCGCAGGTGTCGCAGTTCCATCGCTGTGGGGGGTCGGCTCAGGCTGGGTCGCCTAGCCTACCGCCATTGTCGACGTGGTGCATGTACTCAGTTACCGGTCTGTCGGTTCCCGGGCACGGCACCCTGCTCACGCGCCTGCAACATCATCTGCATCTGCACCATCAGCCTGTCGATGGAAAAGCTCGCGGTGGGCTGGCGTGGCGGGAAGGCGCGGAACGTGCCCAGCCACTCCCCGAGGTAGCGCTGGATCGGCACAAACATCCACAGCTGGTCGCCAAAGAAGCGTGAATAAAGCCCCGAGTCGATGGAGGTCTCGTAAGGATCGCTGCGCAGGTGGATGATCCGCGGGAAGTTGAGCGGCTCGCGGGGCCCGGTCCAGCCTTCCATCTGGAAGGCGAAATGGATTTTCCAGTCCTTCCAGCGCACCGCGTTGAACTGCCCGTTGTCGTCGAAGTAGTAGACCATTTCGCGCTTGCCCGGCGCCTTACCGGCCAGCAGTTCGCTCTGGTCGTAGCCATCCAGATGCACCTTGAATTGCCGGCCCTCGACGCTGTAGCCCTGCTTCAGTTTTCCGGCTATACCCTCAACCCCTGCCGCGGCCAGCAACGTCGGCATCCAATCCAGGTGAGAGAAAATATCATTGATGACCCGGCCCGGCTCTACCACACCCGGCCAGCGAATCAGTGCTGGCACACGGAAACCGCCCTCCCAGGTAGACCCCTTCTCGCCGCGGAAGGGTTCGGAACCGCCGTCGGGATAGGTATTGGACTGGGCGCCGTTGTCGGTGCTGTAGATGACGATGGTGTTGTCGGCAATGCCCAGCGCATCCAGTTGATCCAGCAACTGGCCCACGTAGTGATCGTGCTCATTGAGACCATCGGCATACAGTCCGTATCCGGTGCTGCCCTCCCACTTGTCGGAGAGGCGGGTCCAGTTATGCATGCGGGTGGCGTTGTACCAGACAAAAAACGGCTTCTGCGCCGCCACCGAACGATCCATGAAATCCATAGCCGCGCTGGTGAACTCCTGGTCCACCGTTTCCATGCGCTTGCGCGACAGGGGGCCGGTATCCTGGATGCGTCCATCGGCGTAGGAGTGGATCACACCGCGCGGGGCAAACTGTTTACGGAAGGCGGGATCTTTGGGATAGAAGTAGGTTTCCGGCTCCTCTTCCGCGTTGAGGTGGTAGAGATTGCCGAAGAACTCATCGAAGCCGTGGTTGCTGGGCAGGTATTCGTCCTTGTCGCCCAGGTGGTTCTTGCCGAACTGGCCTGTCGCATAGCCCAGCGGTTTGAGCAGCTCGGCGATGGTCGGATCCTCCGCCTGCAGGCCGATCTCGGCCCCCGGCATGCCGACTTTCAGCAAACCCGTGCGCAACGGGTGCTGGCCAGTGATAAAGGCCGAGCGGCCTGCAGTACAGCTCTGCTCACCGTAGTAGTCGGTGAACAGCGCACCTTCATTGGCAATACGATCAATATTGGGTGTGGAGCCACCCAGCATGCCGCGGTGGTAGGCGCTGATATTGGACCAGCCGATGTCGTCGCCCCAGATCACCAGGATGTTGGGGCGTTCGGCGGCGCCTGCCAGGACACTGAACAGGCTCAGCGCCACAGCGGCGCACAAACGTTGAACAAACACGGGATACCCTCCTCGTCAGCTGCTAGCGCGTCGCAGTCTAGCCGGCCCTACCGGTGGCGGCAGTACCTGGCAGGACAGCCCCGGGGAATGGCCTGCCTGGTTGTACCAGGCCGCGGCAAAAAGCCCGGGGCCGGGAGAATCCCGATGGAAAAGGCGCCTATGGCTCGCGCTGTTCCGCCAGCAGCGCTTCTATCTCGCGGCAGCTTTCCCGGTAACGCGCCAGCGCCCACGCATTGACCTCAGCGTCTTGCGGGATGGTTTCAATCCTGGCCGCCAGTTCGTCGAGCCAGGCGATCTGGCCGCGGAAGTGGTTGGCAGCGTAATTTGACACCATCGCCGCCGGCACCGCCGTCTGCTCGAACACGACACCCTCGTCGACGATGCGTCGAAGCTCGGCATGGGTGTCGCGCAGACTGGTCAGCGCCTGTTCGCGCATTTCCGCCACCCGCTCCCGCTGCGCTGCCCGGTCGCGAAAATCGGTGAGATAGAACTTGAGCAGGGATTTGTGCTCGATCCGTACCGGGTCGCCCGGCGCTTGCAGCCAGCGCTTCAATGCGCGGCGCCCGCTGGCACTGATGCGGTAGACCTTGCGCTGACGACCGCCATCAGGCGCCGGGTGTACCGTTGCCAGGCCGAGTTTCACCAGCTTTTTCGGCTCGCTGAACAACTGGCTGCGAGTGCGCGGAAGGATATAGCGAATCACGCTGCGCTCCATGAAGGCCGCCAGTTCAGCGGCACTCCAGTCGCGCTTGGCCAACAGGCCCAGCAGGCTGTAGGCCGTGGTATTGAGGGGGGTCTCCATGGGCGCTCTCCCGGAACTTGCTCTAAAGTCTAATTTGGACCAATATAAGTCCAAACTGGACTTATAGTCATCTCATCATGAAAAAATCACTGCTACTCGCCGCCCTGGTGCTCTCTTGCAACGCCGCTCACACTAGCGCCAGCAGCGCGGCCGCCAACCACCTGGCCGAGGCTATTCGCCTGCCGACTATCAGTCACCAGGACCGGGAACAGATCGACTACGCCCCGTTCAACGCCTTTCTCGAGCTCCTGCAGCAGCGCTATCCCACTGTCCACAGCCAGCTGCAGCGGGAAGTCATCAATCAGTACAGCCTGCTGTTCACCTGGCCCGGCAGCGACCCCTCCCTGGACCCGGTACTGTTCGACGCGCACTACGATGTGGTACCGATCGAACCCGGCACCGAGGACGAGTGGACGCATCCTCCTTTTGCCGGAGAAATTGCCGATGGCTTTATCTGGGGCCGGGGAGCGCTGGATGACAAAGCCTCGGTGATTGCCACGCTGGAAGGGTTGGAAGCCCTATTGAACGAAGGTTTTAGCCCGCAGCGGACCCTGATGTTCTCCTTCGCCCACGATGAAGAAATCGGCGGGCGCGAAGGCGCCGCCCATATTGCACAACACCTGGCAGCAAAGGATACCCGCTTCGCCTACATGATCGGCGAGGGCGGCATGATCCTGGAGGACGACCCGGCGCTCGAAGGGCGGCCCATGGCGATGATCAACCTGGCGGAGAAAACCTACGCCACATTGACCCTGACCGCGCGTGGCGCCGGCGGCCACTCCTCCATGCCCACCGAGGACAACGCCATCGTACATCTGTCCCGCGCCCTGGCGACCCTGCAGGACAACCCCTTCGAGCCGGAACTGACTGCTCCGGTCAGCCTGATGCTTGAAACACTGGGCGCGGAAACCGGCGGTATCGGCGGCTTCCTGATGCGCAACCAGTGGCTGGGCAAGCCCCTGATTCTGTCGAACATGGCGGCGGAACGGGAGCGCCAGGGCATGGTGCGATCCACCACCGCTATCACCATGATCAACGCCGGCATCAAGGAAAACGTGATACCCCAGGTGGCGGAAGCCAAGGTGAATTTTCGCCTGCTGCCAGGCACCAGCACCGAGGCGCTGATTGAGCGCGTCGAACAGCTCATCGACAACCCCGCCATCAGCATCAGTTCCGACCGCTGGAAGCAGTCACCCCCGGTGGCGGATATCGACGGCCCCGGCTATGGGGTCATTCGCGGCGCACTGCAGGACAGCGCGCCGACCGCCCTGCCCGTTCCCGGGCTGCTGATGGCCACCACCGATACGCCCCACTACCGGGAACTGGCGCAGGATATCTACCGCTTCCACCCGATCAGCGTCAGCCTGCGCCAGGCCGCGTCTGTGCACGGCACCAATGAGCGCGTTTCGCTGCAGAGCATCGACCAGGCCGTGCGCATTTCCCGCGCACTGATCATGGGGGCCGGTGCAGCCCCCTGAGCGCGAACCCGGCCCAGGGCCTGCACAGCGCGTCGGGACTTCCGTTACCTCAGGGCGACAGCGCCTGCCACTGCAAGGTCGCAGCCGCCTTGATGCGCTCCGCATCCTCCGCCAGCAGGAAGCCAGCCGCTACCGCCGCGTCGGCGCTCTCGGCAACCGCCGCCTCGTAGCCCGCCTGGTCGGTATAGCGCGCGGCCATCTGCGCGGCGTCAAAGAGCTGCGTCGTGCCAAACAGGAAGCAGAAGGAGTCGCCGCCATTGGGCTCGCCAGTCAGCACCCCGGGGGGCGCATCCACATAGGGGGTGCGAATACCGCCGAGGGCGATACCGTCGGCATCCCGCAGCAGCGCCTCACCGGCGTCATCCACCTGCAGTCGCGGCGACTCCGGCGGTGCCGTACCATCACTCACCCAGTCATCCAGCGCACGCAGTGCGGCGTTGAAAACCCAGGGCATGGGCCCGGCATTCATCGGCTGCGCACACTGGATAAAACCGAGAATGGCGCTTTCCTCGACCACCTGGGCGAACTGCGCTCCCTCGCCGAAGTCCGCGCGGCCGGAGACAAAAGAGTAGAAGTCGCCGTGGGCGGCGCCGGCCACCTCCCACAGGCGGAACCCTGCGCTGTCGGGCTGGCGGTCACTGACCGCCCCCAGGGCAATGACGTCGGTCTCGGTCTGGAAATTCAGCACCGGCACGTTGAGGTCCTCGCGGAAGGTCACCACCTCCGGCGTGGAAATCTCCGCCTGCGGCTCCTGGGCCAGGGGCGGGCTGCCATCGCCACGGCTGTGCACCAGGTAGCCATCGAAGGCGTTGTACAGGGGATGCACGGCATTGATGAAAGTCAGCAGGCGACCGGCGGACTGGGATTCGCCCAGGGCAATGATGCGCTCGGGTTCGAGACCGGCCAGCAGATCGATAACACCCGGGGCGCGCAGGGCCTGGCCGGCCTGGGCGAAAATGTCATAGGAAAAGCTGTCGCCCGGATGCTCGAGACTGGCGTAACGCTCTGGCTCGGCGGCCTTCAGGTGTAGCGGCACCAGGCTGTTTTCCGAGCCCTCTATACCGACGATCTGCGCCGACACACCGGCCCAGACATGGCCCGATCGCAGCATCTCGACATGGCCGGAACCGTAGCTGGGCGGGGTATCAAAACCCGCCGTGACATTCAGCCACTCCAGCAGCACGGTACCGCTGAAGTCGGCCGGGTCGGAGGGCCGGTAGACAACAATCCGGGTGCGGTAGCTCGCCTGTTCGCCAGGCTCCGCCTCCCACAGCCCGTCGCTCTGCAACTCATTGAGGTTGCTGAAGGCGCTGGCTTCACCGGAGATGAAGTATTCAGCCTGCTCATAGCCCACCAGTGCCAGGTCAAAGGTCGTGGCGAGCAGGGCGATATTACCCTCATCGGGGGGCAGCTCAACAGCGGGCTGGGGGATGGCCAGGTACTCGGGTTCAGGCTCGGGCACCGGGGGTGGCACACTGACCGATCGGTCACTGCTATCACTGCAGGCAATGAGTGTCAGGGCCATTGCCGTAATTGCTGTCAGTCGCCGCATACTGTCTCCTCGATATTGTTATCGTTGTTTTCGCCAGCTGCAAAATAGGCAGTCGACCACAACCCTAGTCAACTTCGGCGCAGCGACCAATGTCCGGAACGGCCAAAGCCCCCGACATCCGCGGCGCACAGGCGCAAGCAAACTGCATTGGCCCTGCGCCGCTTGTCACCTATGATTCCCTTTACCTGGCGTCGCGGCGCCACTACCTACCAGGGAAGAGCAAATGAACGAAACGGTCGCCGCGACGGACGATGAAGTTCGCCGCTGCCGCAACTGCCAGACGGTCCTGCAGGGAGATTACTGCCATCACTGCGGGCAGCACGAGGCGCGCCGTGAGTTGCGCTTTGGACACCTCGCCACAGATCTGGCGGGGGATGTGTTCAACTGGGATTCCCGCCTCTGGCGCACATTGCTGCCACTGCTGGTGCGCCCCGGCTTCCTCACCGCCGAATTTATCGCCGGCCGCCGGGCACGCTATGTCCCGCCGCTCCGGCTCTACCTGATCATCAGCTTTATTACCTTCCTGACGCTTTCCTGGGGCAGCGGCACCACCGTTCAGATTCACGATGTCGCCGGGGCAGATGATACGGCACACGCCGCAGCGGAACCTTCGACTACTGGCGACAGTGAAAAAGCCAGTCAGCTGGTTAACATAACGGTTGATCCCAATGACCCGACTACCCCGCCCTGGCTGGTAAGGCTCGATCAACGCATCAAGGCAAACGCGGAGCGGCTGAACAACAATCCGGAGCTGTTCTTTCAAAGGGCGATGGACTACCTGCCACAGCTGATGTTCCTGCTGCTGCCGCTGTTCGCCCTGCTGCTGCACCTGTGCTATGCGCTATCCCCCTTTTACTACCTGCAACACCTGGTATTTGCGCTGCATTACCACAGCTTTGCCTACCTGCTGTTCCTTGCAGATAGCGCTCTGGAAGCACTGGATGTGGCGATAGGCGGATGGCTGGGCGTGTTCACCCTGCTCTACCTGCCCCTCGCCCTGCGCCGCGCCTATGCCAGTGGAATCCCCGCAGCGCTGTTCAAATCCGTCCTGCTGCTCGCCGCCTACAGCGTCCTGCTGGCACTCGCCTTTGCCGCCCTGGTGCTGACGGTGGTGGCGCTGCTCTAGCACATCGCCAGGCAACTTTTCCCGGGGCTGCTATGCTGGTGGACAGTGATTCTCACTCTTCAAGGAGCAGCCCGTGACCGGCACCTCTCACTCCCTGCTGGCCGCAGCTCTGTGTTCGGGTCTCTGCGCCGCCACTACAACTTTTGCCGCCGATGACTATCCACGCCAGGCCCTGTTCGGCGACACCCACGTTCACACCGGGTGGTCGGCAGACGCCGGCATGGACGGGGCAGTGGTGGACCCCTTCCAGGCCTACCAGTTCGGTCGCGGCGAGGAGATCACCTCCAATACTGGCATGAAGGCGAAGCTGCACCGCCCCTTCGACTGGTTCATGGTGACCGATCACTCCGACGGCATGGGCGTGATCAACGAGATTGTCGCCGGCAACCCCGAGATGATGGCAAGCCCGGTCCTGAAGCGCTGGCGCGATGCCCTGCAGGAAGGCGGCGCAGCAGCGGCCTCGGCCAAGAGTGAGCTGGTTCGCATGCAATCCAACGGTGAACTGCCCAGTCAGGTAACCGATCCGAAGTGGATGGTGTCAGCCTGGGAGCAGACCATCAAAGCTGCCGAGCAGTATTACAAACCCGGCGAATTCACGACCTTTATCGCCTACGAGTGGACGGTGAACGCGGACGGCGGCGACAACCTGCACCGTAATGTCATCTTTCGCGATGGCGCCGACCGCGCCGCCCAGGTACGTCCACTCACCACCTTCGAAACCCAGGAACCGAAAAAGCTGTGGGCCTGGATGAAGGCCTACGAGGACAAAACCGGTGGCCGGGTACTGGCCATTCCCCACAACGGCAATATGTCCAACGGACGCATGTTCGAGGAGCAGCAATTCGATGGCACGCCGATGACCAGAGAGTGGGCCGAGACCCGCGCCCACTATGAACCCCTCTATGAACTGACCCAGATCAAGGGCCAGAGTGAATCCCACCCGTTGCTGTCACCCGGGGACGAGTTTGCCAGTTGGGACCTGTGGGACCGGGGCAACCTGATTCTGGTACCCAAGCCGGAAGGCTCCTTTCCCAAGGAATACTGGCGCGAGGCGCTGAAAGCCGGCATGCGCATTGAGGGCGAGTTGGGCGCCAACCCCTTCCGCTACGGCGCCAATGCCGGTACCGATACCCACACCGGTCTCTCAACCAGCGAAGAGGATAACTTCTTCGGCAAGTTCAAAACCCTGGAGCCGCGCAAGGAGCGCTGGAATTTCCCCCTGCTCGAAGGCGAAAGCGACAATTATATGGGCTGGGAAATGGCCGGTTCCGGCGCCATGGGCGTCTGGGCGACGGAAAACACACGGGAAGCTATCTGGGATGCCATGAAGCGCCGCGAGACTTTTGCCACTACCGGCCCGCGCATGACCCTGCGCTTCTTCGGCGGCTATGACTTCCGGCAATCAGACCTCGGGGTGGACCTTGCCGAGGCCGGCTACCAGCGCGGCGTGCCAATGGGAGCAGACCTCAAGGCCGATAGCGATGGCCGCGTCCCCACCTTTATCGTCGCCGCCCAGCGCGACCCCCAGGGGGCCAACCTGGACCGGTTGCAGGTGATCAAAGGCTGGGTGGATGTCGATGGCGAGGTACAGGAGCGCATCTACGATGTCGCCTGGTCTGACGGGCGCAAGCCAGGGGCGGACGGCAAATTACCGGCAGTGGGCTCGACCGTCGATACAGCGAAAGCCACCTATAGCAACAGGATCGGCGATGACGCCTTCGCCGCCGTCTGGACAGATCCGGATTTCGATGCCAGCCAGCGCGCCTTCTACTACCTGCGGGTACTGGAAATCCCGACCCCGCGCTGGACCCTGTACGACAAGGTGCGCTACGGCGCCGACATGCCGGACAGCGTGCCACTGGTGCATCAGGAGCGGGCTTTCAGTTCACCGATCTGGTATGTGCCAAAGGGCTGAAAACCGGACTCAGAAAGCAAACTCATCCTCGCCCAGCGCCATCACCGATGACGCTGGCGCCAAGGCCGCCGCCGCGTGGGCCCTGGCCCGGGGCAGCAGGCGCTGGAAATAGAAGCGCGCGGTGGCCAATTTGGCGCGATAGAAACCTTCGTCACCTTCGCCCCGCTGCAGCGCCGCGAGACTGGTTTCGGCGATGCGCGCCCACACCCAGGCGTAGGTGACATAACCGGAGAACATGAGATAGTCCACCGAGGCCGAGCCAACGACTTCGGCATCCGCCATGGCGGCCTCACCGACCTTCATGGTGAGCTCGCCCCACTCCCGGTTCACCTCCGCCAGCGGCGCCAGGAATTCAGCCATCGCGCTATTGCCGGAATGGGCCTCGCAGTACTTGTGAATCACCCTGGTGAAATTGCGCAGCAATTTGCCGCCGCTGCCCAGCACCTTGCGCCCGACCAGATCCAGCGACTGGATACCGGTGGTGCCCTCGTAGACGGTGGCGATGCGGTTGTCCCGGGCCACCTGCTCCATGCCGTGCTCGGCAATGTAGCCATGGCCGCCAAAGACCTGCATGCCCAGGTAAGCGACTTCCTGGGCGCTCTCGGTACAGAAGCCCTTGGCGATCGGCGTCAGCAATTCCAGCAGTTCCGAAGCGGTTGCAGCCTCCTCCTCGCTGCCGTGACTGGTCAGGTCCACCTGCTGGGCCAGCCAGTAAATAAAGGCGCGACCACCTTCGGTAAACGCTTTCTGGGTCATCAGCATGCGCCGCACATCGGGGTGCACGATGATCGGGTCCGCCGGGCCATCGGGATTTTTGGCGCCAGTGAGGGAGCGCATCTGCAGGCGCTCCCGGGCGTAGGCCAGGGCGCCCTGGAAGGCGCGCTCGCTCATCGCCAGCCCCTGCATGGCAGTGCCGATGCGCGCCGAATTCATCAGTTTGAACATCAGTTGCAGGCCCCTGTTCTCTTCCCCCAGCATGAAACCGCGAGCGCCATCGTAATTCATCACACAGGTGGCGGAGCTCTTCAGACCCATCTTCCTCTCGATGGCACCGCAATTGACGTTGTTGAATTCACCCAGGCTGCCGTCCTCTTCCACCCAGAACTTGGGCACGATAAAGAGCGAAATGCCGGCGGTCCCCTCCGGCGCGCCCTCGGTGCGGGCGAGGATGGCGTGAACGATATTCTCCGTGATGTCCTGCTCGCCGCCGGAGATGAAGATCTTGCTGCCAGTGACGGTCCAGGTGCCGTCGCCATTGTCGCTGGCGCGGGTGCGCAGCAGGCCCACGTCGGAACCGCAGTGGGCTTCGGTCAGGCACATGGTGCCGGCCCATTCGCCGCTGAGAATCTTCGGCAGAAAGCGCGCCTTGAGCGCTTCGGTACCGCCGTTCAACAGGCAGGTAACCGGCGCCAGCGACAGGCCGGTATACATATTCCAGGCCCAGTTGGCGGAGCCGACCATTTCACCCACACACATGCTGACCGAGGCCGGCAGGCCCTGGCCACCATCCGCCACCGGCACAGTCAGCCCCTGCCAGCCACCCTCGCCCCACTGCCGGAAGGCTTCGGCGTAGCCTGTGGGTGTAGTGACCTTGCCGTCCCTGAAGGTGCAGCCTTCGGCATCGCCACTCTGGTACAGGGGCGCCACCACATCCTCGGCGAATTTGGCGCCACCATCGAGGATGGCGTCCAGCAGATCCGGCGACAGTTCGTTGTCCAGCTGCAGTTTGCTGTAGTGAGTGTCGGCGTCGAGGAATTCGCGCAGAACAAACTGGATATCGCGGCGGGGCGCTGTATAGCTGGGCATGATGTCATCCTGTGAGTGTCAGCGGCCTGTCTCGGCAGACAGGAAAAACGTGTGCTGGCCAGTGTAGGCGGGCCCTGTCAGTGGAACCACGACCCGCAGGGCCAGAAAGTAGTGGCTTTTCCCGACCCGCTTGCGCGGACTCCACGCTCCGGTACTATTCCGCGATGGCTGTTACCGAAACACTGATCTACCTGGACCCGGACGCGGGCGTCAGCCTGCAGGCCCAGATTCGCCAGAAGCTGGTGGATGCCATCATGCTCGGCACTTTTCCCGAAGGGCGCCGCCTGCCCTCCTCCCGCAAACTGGCGGAACAGCTCGGCGTTGCCCGCAACACCGTGGTACTGGCCTACCAGCAACTCGTGGACGAGGGCTACCTGATCAGCCGCGAGCGCAGCGGACTCTATGTCAACGAGAAGGTGCGGCAGGACCGCGTCGGTTTCGAGGGCAGCGAGAGACAGCGCCGGGAGCTGTCACCGCGCTGGCGCCAGCGCTTCCGGGGGCGCAGCACCCCGGAACCCGCCTTCAGTTGCCCCCCCAACTGGCAGCAGTATCCCTACCCCTTTATCGAGGGGCAGTTCGACACCTCCCTCTACCCGGTCAGGGAATGGCGCGAGGCCAGCCGCCTGGCGCTGGGGGTGCGGGAGATCAACCAGTGGGCCGGCGAGAGCGGCGACGCCGACGACCCCATGCTGATCGAGCAGATTCGCAGTCACATCCTGCCTCGGCGCGGCATCCAGGCCTCACCTGAAGAAATCCTCATTACTGTCGGCACCCAGCAAGCCCTCTACCTGGCAGTGCAACTGCTGGTGGACTCCACGGTACCGGTGGCGGTGGAAGAGCCCGGCTACCCCGCCATGCGTCGCCTGCTGGCCCGTCGCGGCGCGCCGCTGGTCTACCAGCCGGTGGACGCGGAGGGACTGCTGGTGGATGAGCGACTGGACAACTGCCAGCTGATCTACACCACGCCCAGCCACCAGACCCCCACTGCCGTCACCATGAGCATGGAGCGCCGTCAGGCCCTGCTGGCCCTGGCGGCGCGCAATGACGCCCTGATCATCGAGGACGACTTCGAGTTCGAGAGTAACTACCTCAACGCCCCCCACCCGGCCCTGCGCAGCCTGGACAGCGAAGACCGGGTGATCTATATGAGCTGCCTGAGCAAGGTGCTGTCGCCGGGACTGCGCCTGGGCTTTATGGTGGCGGCACCGGAGGTGATCCGGGAGGCGCGCAAACTGCGCCAGCTGATGGTGCGTCACCCGCCCCTCAACAATCAGCGCACCGCCGCTTTTTTCCTCTCCCTGGGGCACTACGACACCTTCCTGATGCACCTGCACGAGACCTTTCGCGAGCGCTGGATTGCCCTGCGCCGGGCACTGAACTACTACATGCTGTTCTACGTCGAGCTGGCCCCGGCCCAGGGCGGCAGTGCCCTGTGGGTGCGCGGCCCGGAAGACCTCGACGATACCTTTGTCGCCAAGGAGGCCGCCCGTCGCGGCATCCTGATCGAGCCGGTGCGCCACTACTACGCCACCGCCGACGCCCCCCGCAACTGCTTCCGCATGGGTATTACCGGCATCCCGCTGGAGCGCATTCGCGAGGGCGTGCTGAAACTGCGGGAGCTGTTCCACGATCTCACCGAGAACAAGTCCGAAACCTTCGCCGACGCCCGCGGCGAGCACCTGACCGGCGCCGCGCTGACAGCGGCCGTGACCGACACCACCATGATCTGCATCATCGCCTACGGCGACCCCTGCACCATCGGCATTCACCCCGGCGGCAAGCTGGTGGGCATCGCCGGCTACTCCAACGAGGACCGGGACGAGGGCGAGTGGTGGATTGAAAACGACCGCTGGCATCGCCGCTGGTCGCGCTGGGCCTGGGGCGAAACCGGCGTCTACGACGTGCGCCTGGACGGCGACATCATCAAACTGTTCGACGAGGAGGGCTGGCTGATTGACCGCGCCATCCTGCGCCGCAACAGCGCTGATGAGGACTCGGGGGAGGAAAAAACCGCATGAGGCCGCCCCCGGAAGCACAGGGCCAGCGGCGCATGGGACTGGCCATGCAGGCGCTGGCCTGGCTGGTACTGATGGCACTGCTCGGCGCCTGGTTCTCCGGCGTGCTGGACAAGCAGCAGAATCCCAACCAGTCGGTGCAATCCCGTCTCGATGGCGACGGCATCCGCGAAGTGGTGCTCAAGCGCAACCGCCAGGGCCACTATGTGACGAGTGGCCGCATCAACGGCGAGGCGGTGGTGTTCATGCTGGACACCGGGGCCACCGGTATCGCCATCCCCGAAGCCGTGGCCAGGCGCCTCGGCCTGCAACCCGGACAGCGGCTGACAACACAGACGGCCAATGGCCTGGCCACCGCCTATGCCACACGGGTCGAACAGGTCAGCGTGGGCAATATCGCCCTGGATGACATGTCGGCGGCGATTGTCCCCGGGCTCGGCACTGGCCAGGTGCTGCTCGGCATGTCCTTCCTCAAGCACCTCGAATTCACCCAGCGCGGCGACACCCTGACCCTGAGGCAGTACCCCTGAGGCGGACAGGCGGCAACTGGCCTAACGCGGGAAAAGCGACTGGCTCTATGGCGGCGGTGGCAAGCGGCCTAGAGTAGGGCCATATCGCCGCCTTCACTGCGAAGGTCAAATAATAGAGGCCGGGGGAAACAATGAGTCGCTTCGCCATCGCCGGGCTGCAGTTGCAGCTATCGAGCAAGGACAATCGCTATCTGATCGAAAAGCACATTCGCCGGCTTGCCCTGCGCTTTCCCTGGGTACAGATGGTCGTGCTCGGCGAACTGGCCACCCACGGTGCCGACCCGGCCGCCGCGACCGAACTGCCCGGCGACATCGTGCCTTTCTATGCCGCGCTGGCGCGGGAAACCGGACTGTGGCTGGTGCCCGGGTCCATCTACGAAAAGGACGAGCACCGCGTTTACAACACAGCGCTGGTGTTCAATCCCGCCGGCGAACTGGTGACCAGCTACCGCAAGATGTTCCCGTTCTGCCCCTACGAAAGGGAAGTGTGGGCCGGGGATGAGTTCTGCACCTTCGACGTTCCCGGCGCGGGCCGCTTCGGACTTTCCATCTGCTACGACCAGTGGTTCCCGGAGACCTCGCGCAACCTGGCCTGGCTCGGCGCCGAGGTCATTCTCTGCCCCACCATGACCAACACCATCGATCGCGAGCTGGAGCTGTGCCTGGCGCGCGCCAATGCGATCAGCAACCAGTGCTACTTCTTCAATGTGAACGTCGCCGGGGAGCTCGGCAATGGCCGCTCCATCACCATCGGCCCCGATGGCCAGGTGCTGCACCAGGCAGGGGAGTTGAACGAGATCATGCCGGTGGAAGTCGACTTCGAACACCTGCGCAGGGTGCGCGAGCGCGGCGTTTTCGGCCTGTGCCAGACCCTGAAGAGCTTTCGCGACAGTGAAATGGAATTTCCCGCCTTCCAGTTGCCCCAGCGCGGTCAGGGGCCGCTTGCCGAGCTGGGCGAATTGGGGATGCCGCGCCGCGAGGACAATACAAAACTGGACTAAAGCGGAATTCGCAACTGGCTCTAGGTATGCAAGCCAGCCTGTTGAATGCTAGGCACTGCGTTTTTCCAGATACAACAGCGCCCGACTGCCGCGGGCTGCGACCCATAACAACGACCCCGGGGGATACAACCATGCAATCAGCGCGTAAAGACATTCAACCATTCCGACGCAAGCTGCTCGCCAGCGCCGTGGCTGCGGGCCTGATGCAGGTCGCCGGTGCGAGCCTGGCGCAGGGGCCGCAACTGGAGGAGGTGCTGGTAACAGCCTCCGCGAGGGAGCAGTCGGTACAGGATATTCCCTACAACATCTCCGCCATGCAGGGCAGCGAAATCGACGCCCAGCAGATCACCGACCAGGCCGACCTGCTGCGGGCCATCTCCGGTGTCTCCGTGGTGGACCGCGGCTACCGCAACTCCGGCACTGTGAATAGCATCATCATTCGCGGACTGAACGTGGATAGTTCGCTGAACGGGGATATTTCACTGAATGCCGTGCCTACGGTATCCACCTATGTCGACAATACCCCGCTGTTTGCCAACTTCGTACTGCGCGATATCGAACGAGTGGAAGTACTGCGCGGCCCCCAGGGCACGCTTTACGGCTCCGGCTCGCTGGGCGGCACTGTGCGCTATATCACCCGCAAGCCCAACCCCGATGAGTTCGAGGGACAGCTGACCGGCGGCTACAGCCAGACTGACGGCTCCGAAGGCGACAACACCGACCTGTTCGGGATGGTCAATATTCCCTTTGGCAGCGCTGCCGCCCTGCGCGTTTCCGGCGGCCGCATCGATAACGACGGCGTGATCGACTACGTCAATGCCTACCAGCTCAACGAGTTCGGCGAACCGATGGTCGACGCCGGCAACGGCAACTGCGTCAGCCCCCGCGATGCCAGCAACGACCAGCTGCTTAACAACGGCGCCTGCTACCGCAATGCGGAAGACGCCGACGACGTGGAAATCGAATACGCCAAGGCCGCCCTGGCCTGGGATATCACCGACCGGCTCAGCGTGCGCGGCAGCTATCACCATCAGGAAGACGAGGTCGGCGCCCGCCGCGCCACCACACTGGGAGACAACAACCAGCCGGAGGGCTCACCGCTGTACCAGAACTACGGCGACCACGAGAGCGGCCAGGTACTGCTGGAACCCTCTTCCCGCGAAGTCGACCTGATGAGCCTGGATGTGGAATGGGACCTTGGCTTCGCCACCCTGACCTCCAACTCCTCCTGGTATGACCACGAGGGCGTGGGCGATTCCGACAATGGCGGCCTGTGGGTGAGCGGCGGCGAGGAAGCGCCGGAAGCATCCCGCGACTGGATCACCGCCTTTGGCTACAGCGGCTGGCCGCGTCCGGCCCAGCGCGCCGAGCGCGGCTACGAGGACGACACCTTCGTGCAGGAACTGCGCCTGATCTCCAACGAATCCGTCGCCGGCTTTGACTGGCTGATCGGCGGTTTTTACATGGACCAGGACACCACCGTGTTCCAGAACAGCTGGAACCCCGGCATGAACGCCTTCAATGAGGCCTGCCGCGCCACCGGGTCAGCGGTCTGCGACAACTTCTGGCCGCGCTTCTACAGCGGCCTGACCGAGCGCGACTTCGAATATCGCCGCGATGTGCAGTTCGAGGAGCTCGCTGTCTACGGCGACCTGACCTACAACTTCTCGGAAACCTTCCGCGCCACCGTGGGCGCCCGCTGGTTCGACAACGAGACCGTCAACGACACCATCATGGGCTTCCCCCTGGTGGAGGGCTGGACCTCGCCCGAGGTACCCCAGTCCACCGATGATGACAGCGACATTCTGCTCAAGCTCAATGTCAGCTGGGACATGAACGATGTGGCCATGCTCTACGGCACCGTCTCCGAGGGCTATCGCCGCGGTGGCGCCAACGCCATTCCCAGCCTCGATAACGGCGACCCCTTCGGCGAACCCAACGCCGACGCCATTCGCACCTACGACAAGGACACGGTGACCAACTACGAGGTGGGCATCAAGGGCCGCCTGGACAACCTCAGCTATACCGTGTCCGCCTTCTATGTTGACTGGCAGGACCCGCAGCTCAACGCCACCTCCGACTGGTACGGGTTCTTCCTGGCGGCCAATGGCGACGAAGCCAGCACCCAGGGCATCGAGGTCGAGCTGGACGGTTACCTGGGCGACAGTTTCCACTATCACCTGGGCTACACCTACGTGAAGGCAGAGCTGGAAGCCGACTTCATCAGCCCCCAGAGTGGCAGTGTGATTGCACCGGAAGGTTCCACCCTGCCGGGTACACCGGAGAACGTTTTCTCCGCCTCCGTGGATAACACCTGGACCCTGGGCAGCGACTGGTCGCTGGTGGCCCGCGCCAGCGCCTACTACCAGTCAGAGGCTGAGAACTACATCAACCAGAGCTCGGTCATCAACGAGACCTTCGACAGCTTCTGGCTGCTGGGCGCCTCCATGTCACTGGTCTCCGGCAACTGGGACGTGACCCTGTACGGCAAGAACCTCGGCAATGACGAAGGTGTAACGGGGTCCTTCACCAGCGGCTACTGGAGCTACGACACCGGGGTCTTCGAGAACTGGTACGGCAACGGCAACCGGCAGATGATCGTGCAGCCGCGCACCATCGGTCTTAGCGCCAACTATCGCTTCTAGTTTGGCCATGTCTGGACGGGACCTGATCCCGTCCAGAGTCCTCAGGCCGGCAGCGCTTCCTCCACCTCCCGCAGACGGTCCTTGCCGAAATACAGGGCTTCGCCCACAAAGAATGCCGGCAAGCCGAACACGCCCCGCTCGACCGCCTGCTCGGTATTCGCCAGCAGCTGGTCTTTGACGGCCTGGGTCTGCACGGCATCCAGCAGCGTGTCGAGCGGCAGTCCGCTACTCGCCAGGACCTCTGCGATCGTCTCGTGCTCGTCCATTTTTTTCCCGTCGCGCCACATGGCAGTGAACATCGCCTCCACATAACGCCGGTAAAGCTCACTTCCGAGGGCCCGTGCCGCCACCGCGCCGCGCATGAGCAACAGGGTGTTCACGGGAAAGTGGGGGTTCATCCGGTAATCGTCCTGCAAATCATGGCGCTCGATAAAGCGCTGCATTTCCAGCATTTCATACTCGAACTTGTTGCGGATGCCCGCCATGGTTTGCATCGGCGAGGCATTGCCGGTCAGCTTGAATACGCCCCCCAGCAACACCGGAACATACTCGAAACGGACGCCGCAGCGCTGCTCGATGGCCGGGATGACGCGGTGCGCAAGGTAGGCATTGGGGCTGCCAAAATCAAACAGGAACTCAAGGGTCTGGCTCATTGCAATAATCTCCACTGTGTCGTTTACCAGGTTTCAGCGAAGGGCCTGATATCCAGCTCAAAGGTCCAGGCATCGCGGGTCTGGCAGTGCAGCTGCCAGTAGGCTTCGGCCACCGAGGCCGGCCGCATCAGGGCATCCTCAGGCAGCGCCGCCACATCCACACCACCGGCGCCGATGCGCTCGCGTACCCAGGCGGTATCGACCGCGGAATCGATGACCAGGTGGGCGACGTGAATGTTCTGCGGCCCCAGTTCCCGGGCCATAGACTGCGCCAGGGCGCGCAGGCCGAACTTGGCACTGGCAAAGGCGGCGTAGCCACTGGCACCACGCATACTCGCCGTGGCCCCGGTAAAGAAGATCGACCCGGTACCGCGGGGCGCCATGTAGCTGGCGGCTTCGCGCCCCACCAGGAAGCCGGCGAAGCAGGCCATTTCCCAGACTTTCCTGAAGACGCGGGAGGTTGTCTCCTGCAGGGGAAAACGCACATTGGCGCCGACGTTGAAGATCACCGTGGCCAGGGGCCCCACATTGTCCTCGATCTCGGCAAACACCGCCTGCACGCTGCTCTCATCACGGGCGTCCAGCGTGTAGGCATGGGCCCTCCCGCCCGCCGCCTCGATCTCCTGCACCAGCGGCGCGAGTTTGTCCCCGTTGCGTCGACCGAGGCAGACCACAAAGCCCTCGCGCGCAAAGCGTTTGCCGATTTCGGCGCCGATGAAATCCCCGGCCCCCACCACCAGCACCGCGGGCGAACCTGACTGCGACATCGTTACATACTCCCCGGGGCGGGCCCCGAATTTGGTTGCATCATAAAACCATACAGATACTACGCCACCATGGTTTTATGATGCAACTAGTGATTTTGTCGCTGCTGTCGTTAGAATGCAGCCATGAAACTGAAACGCTTCGACGACATGAACTGCTCCCTCGCCCAGACCCTGGACGTCATCGGCGAACGCTGGACACTGCTGATTTTGCGGGACGCCTTCTTCGGCGCGCGCCGCTTCAGCGAATTCCAGCGCAGCCTGGGGGTCGCGAGGAACATCCTCAGCAAACGACTGAACCGGCTGGTTGACGAGGGCATCCTGGAGCGGAGTCCCGCCGCGGACGGCGGCCACGCGGAGTATCGCCTGACCGAAAAAGGGCTGGCCCTGCAGCCGGTACTGCTGGCCATGACCCACTGGGGCGATCGCTACCGCCCCCACCCCCGGGGCAAACGACTGGAGTTTGTGGAGCGCAGCAGCGGCAACCCGATACGGACAATGGCCGTACTCAACCAGGCCGGCGAGCCCCTCAAGCCCAAGGAGGTGAAAGCCGTGGCAGGCCCCGCGCTGGACAAAGACTGGCGCGAACAGCTGTTCCAGTAGGCCAACCTTTGCGGCATCTAGGCTAGACTATGCGCCCCTCACACACAGCGGAGCGTACTCAGCGATGAAAATCACCTCCTGGAACGTCAACGGCCTGCGCGCGGTAATGAACAAAGACTTCGCAGGCTCCCTCGACGCCCTGCAGACCGACATCCTCTGCCTGCAGGAGACCAAGGCCCAGGACGACCAGGTACTGGCCGCGCTGGAGCCCATCGACGGCTACCACGTCTACAGTAACTCGGCGGTGCGCAAGGGCTACTCGGGTGTTGCCATCCTGAGCCGGGAAGAGCCCCTATTGGTGCATGCGGATATCGGCGTGGAGGAACACGACCAGGAGGGCCGGGTACTCACCGCGGAGTACGCCGACTTTTACCTGGTCACCGTCTACACCCCCAACTCCGGCAGCGAACTGGTGCGCCTGCCCTACCGCCAGACCTGGGACGCGGCCTTCCTGGTGTTTGTCAAAAAGCTGGAAGCAAAGAAACCGGTGCTGATCTGCGGCGACCTCAACGTGGCCCACCGCGACATCGACATCGCCCGCCCCAAACCCAACTACAACAAGAGCGCGGGCTTTACCCAGAAGGAAATCGACGGCATGGATGCATTACAGGCCGCGGGCTTTGTCGACACCTTCCGCCACCTTCACCCGGAGGAGATAAAGTACAGCTGGTGGAGCTATCGCGCCGGGGCGCGGGGCAAGAATATCGGCTGGCGGATTGACTACTTCCTGGGTTCAGAGGCGCTGGTGAAGTCACGCATTGCGGCGGCGGAAATCCACAACGAGATCATGGGATCGGATCACTGCCCGGTGAGTGTGAAGCTGGGTGATTGAGTCAGCCCGGCTTATACAGCCCACCGAGTCACCCCAGCGAAGGCTGGGGTCCATCGTCTCGAAGTAAAGCCCTCAACCAAACTGGTAGAACGCCACCTTGTTGCCATCCGGGTCGCGGAAGTAGGCGCCGTAGAACATGTCGGGAATGCGCTGGCCGGGCTCGCCGTCACAGGTACCACCGAGTTCGATGGCCTTGTGGTAGAGCTTGTCGACCAGCTCCTTGGAGCCGGGATTAATGGCGATCATGTTGCCATTACCGGGGCTGGGGTCTTCCTCGTTGTAGGGGATACAGACGCTGAGCATGGGCTCGTCCATACCCTTGCCGATCATGGCAATGCGGTCCATGTCGAAGATCACTTTGGCGCCGAGGTCTTCCAGCAGGGCGGTGTAGAAAGCCTTGGCTTTCTCCATGTCTTTTACACCAATCGTTACGTATCCAATCATTGTCTTGTCCTTATCGGTCGGGTGGGTGGATCAGGGTTTGAATCGCTTGTCGCGAATGTACAGCGTGTAGGAGCCATCGTCGCGCGGGTTGCGCTTTTCAGTGTCGAACAGCTCGGTCACTTCAATCAGTTCACTCAGTTTGCGGTAACCGTAGTTGCGTGAATCGAATGAACTCTGGTTGGCAATGTGCTGGCCGACAAAGGAGATGTTGGCCCAGCCGTCGTCGTCGGAAGTGGCGTCCACCGCCCCGCGCAACAGACTGATCAGCCGCGCGTCCTGGTTCAGCGTCTTCTTGCTGGCCTTCTTGCTCTGGCTTTGTGCCTGGCCATTTCTGGCATCGCTCTTCTTCGGCTCTTCCCGGGGTACCACCAGCGCCTCCAGGAAGACAAACTTGTCGCAGGCCGCCTGCAACGAGGTCGGCGTTTTCTGCTCGCCAAAGCCGTACACCACCAGCCCGGATTCGCGAATGCGGGTGGCCAGGCGGGTGAAGTCGCAGTCACTGGTCACCAGGCAGAAGCCGTCGAGCTTGTCGGTGTACAGCAGGTCCATGGCGTCGATCACCATGGAGGCATCGGTGGAGTTCTTGCCGCGGGTGTAACTGAACTGCTGGATGGGACTGATGGCGTACTCGTGGAGGATGTCCTTCCAGGAACCCAGCTGGGGCGTGGTCCAGTCGCCGTAGGCGCGCTTGACGCTGGCCACGCCGTACTTGGCGATCTCCTGGATCAGCGCCTCGCACAGTTTGGGGCTGACATTGTCGGCGTCGATCAGCACCGCCAGCTTGCGCCGCTCTTCGCGAAAGGCGCTCATGAGCGGGCGTCCATCAATACCGCCACCAGCAGGGCCGGTTCGCTGCCGCGGTTGACCCAGGCGTGATTGGTAGCGCGCTGAACCACGACATCACCGGGCACCAGGGACTTCACCTCGCCCGCATCCAGCAGCATGTCCAGCTCCCCGCGCACCACCACGATGTAATCGAGGCTCTCGGTCTTGTGCATCAGGGGATGGCGTCGGGTATCCACCCGCGCGTGGCTGGCGCCAACGGCTTCGAAGGCAAAAGCGGCAATAGCCTGCTTCTCGTCGTCACTCTGTGCCGGATTCTCCGGCGGCACCGTAAACCAGCGCACCTTCACCGCGCCGGGGTCGGGACACAGTTTCGGGTCGCTACCGGCCAGCGTATCTTCAAGCGCAGCGAGCGGCGCCGGCACGGCGGGCGCCTGCCAGATTTCGAACAGGCCCGAGCCGTTGGCCTCGATGTCCGCCGCCGGCCCCCCGTCGATGGCCACCACAGACTGGCCTTCGCCGTTGTGCCCGGTGACGACGCGTCTCAGCCGGGCGCCCATCAGGAAGCCTTCGCCTTCCGGGAGGCTTTCTTCTGCGCCGGGGCTTTCTTCTTCGCAGGGGCTTTGGACTTCGCAGGAGCTTTCAGGCCCAGCGCTTTCGCCGCCGCCGCGTTGACGCCCATACCGGGCACGCTGCCGAGAAACTCGCGCTTGCCGACGGCGAAGCCATTGTTGCGCAGGATGGCGTAGGCGGTGGTGTAGTGGAAATAGAAATTGGGCAGCACCCAGCCGTTCAGGTAGTCCTGGCCGCTGAAGGTCAGTACGCCAAAGGGCAGCTTGAGCGTGATCTCGCGGCTTTCACTACCCTCGTAGTGAGCCGACTTGATACCGCGAATAAAGGCGAGGGTTTTCTTGATACGCGACTCCAGCTCGGCAAAGCTGGCTTCATCGTCGGCGAACACCGGTGATTCCAGGCCGGCGAGACGGGCGCAGCAGCCCTTTGCGTGATCGGTGGCAATCTGCACCTGGCGCAACAGGGGCAGCATATCCGGCGCCAGCCGTGCATTGAGGATAACTTCCGGGGCGATGCCGCGGGCCTTTGCATCTTTCGCCGCCAGCTTGAGGATGCTGGACAGGTTTTTCAGCTGGTGGGTAAAAACCGGGGCGGAAGCCTGGTACATCAGATCGGGCATGGAATTCACTCCTTGTGAATACTGTCAGAGTCAGTGGGCCCACGCTGGGGCCCGGCAATGTGCCCGCTATCATAGACCCGGATTCCCGCACTTCGCCAGCTTCGTCCGCCGGCGCTAGCCAGGCCTTGTCGCTATCCGCGATAATGCCGCCGTGACTGAATCGCCCCCACCAACCGGCCCCGCCGCTATCGCCGCTGCCCGCGCCCTGGAGCAGCAGGCATGGAGCGCGTTGCGCAGCGGTGACCGGCAGCAGGCCATGCATTACTGCCAGCAGCTTGGCCAGCGTTTTCCGCAGTATGCCGGCGGCTGGTACAGCATCAGCCAGATCGGTTTGCGCTTGAACAACGCCGGCGCCGCCCTGGCCGCGACAGAGCGCCTTCTGCAATTGCACCCCGGTCACCCCGGGGCGCTGCTGCAGAAGGCCAACTGCCTCATGCGCCTGGGCCGCGATGCCGAGGCCCGGCCACTGGTGGGCGCCCTGGACAGCGCGCCGCTGGAGAGCGCCTACCAGCACGCCACCCTGGCCCTGCTGCAATCCCGGCTCGACCAGCAGGAAAAGGCCCTGGCGCACTACCAGCGGGCCTCGCAGCTGGAACCCGATGCCCCGGAGCACTACTACAACCTTGCTACCGTGCACCGCTTTCTGGGCAATATCGACCTCGCCGATACGGCACTGGCGCAGTGCCTGGCCAGGGCGCCGCTAGACGCGGAAGCCCACAAACTGCGCGCCGACCTGCGCCGCCAGAATGCACAAACCCATCACCTCGCTGCACTCGATGAAGCACTGGCGCAGACTGCCGACCGGCCGCGACAGCGTGCCACCCTCTACTACGCCAAAGCAAAGGAACTGGAAGACCTGGGCCGCTGGCAGGAATCCTTCACCGCCCTGCAAGCCGGTGCGAGCCTGCGGCGCCAGCACATGCGCTACAGCGTCGACGACGATGTGGACACCATGGCCCGCATTCGCCGGGTGTACGCCGACAGCGCACCTGTGCCGCCTTCACCCGTGGACAGCAGCGCCCCTGTTTTTGTTATCGGCCTGCCCCGCACCGGCACTACCCTGGTGGAGCGCATCCTCGGCATGCATTCAGAAGTACACGCCGCCGGCGAACTGAACCAGTTCGCCACCTGCATGTCGCGGGCGGTGGCGGAGCTGGCCCGGCAAGGTGATGGCAGCCCACGCCGCCTGAGCAAGCAGGACCGGGTACAACTGAGCGCACAGCTGGATTTTGCCGCACTCGGGCGGGACTACCTCGCCGCGGTACCGCCCGCCGCGCGCAAGCGCCCGCGCTTTACCGACAAGATGCCCCTGAACTTTCTCTACGCGGGCCTGATCCACCGCGCCCTGCCGGGTGCGACCATCGTGCATGTGCGGCGCCACCCACTGGACGCCTGCTACGCCATGTACAAGACCCTGTTTGCGGACGCCTATCCCTTCTCCTATCACCTCGATGAACTGGCCAGTTACTACATCGCCTATCGCCAGTTGATGGCACACTGGGAGTCCACCCTGCCCGGCGTCATGTACGGCCTGGATTACGAGGTGCTGGTCGGTGATTTTGAGCGCGAAGCCCGCGCCCTGGTGGCGGCCTGCAACCTGGACTGGCAGCCCGCCTGCCTCGATTTCCACACCAGTCGCGCCGCCTCCACCACCGCCAGTGCCAGCCAGGTGCGGGAGCCGGTGCACCAGCGGTCAGTGGGCCTGTGGCGCCACTACGAGAAAGAGCTGCAATCCCTGGCCGGGCGACTCGAGGCGGCGGGAATAGCACTGTAAGCGCAGGCAATTGGACTAGCATCGCCCGGGCAACTGGCTCTATGGCAGTGCGCAGGCCATTGCTAGGGTAGGGAAAATAACAGAGCACACGAGCCCTTGCCGACCACTTCACGACGCCATAGCACAACCTTTGCCCTGACGCTGGTTGCTCTGCTGTTGCCTGCCGTGACTGCCATTGCCGAACCGATGCTGGTTATGCAGGACATGGCACCGCCGCTCGACGCCCAGGCGCCGCCGGGGCAGTTGCGCGGCATGTTGCAGCTGCGCACGCCCGATGCCCTGCAGCTGGACGTACAGCGGGACGACTACGGTTTTGCTGCCGACCGGCAGCTGGCCCTGGACCGCCTGCCGGACATCCAGGCCGCCTACCTGCAGGTTGGCGGCGAACTGGTGCCCTTGCAACGCGGGCTCCAGTCCACAGCCCACCCCCACTGGGACCTGATACTGGAGCCCGGCCGAATCTGGCGCGACAGCGAGGGCCGTGACCACTTCAGCCTGCCCTTTGCCCTGCAGGAAAAAAACGCCAACTGCACCCACAACGGCGTTATCCGCGCCACCCTCGCGGGGGAGGGCAAGCCGTTTCCTGCCCGGGTGCTGATCGCCAGCGAAACCTGCCTGTATTTCAAGTTCAATCTGGAGGGCCCCGCCGAGGGCAGCTTCCAGCGCACAGCACTGGCGGGCGCGGAGCGCATCGCCAGCGACCACCGCCGCCACCGGGCCGCGCGGCTGCCGACCCGCCCCCTGCAACAGCTGCCGCAGCCGTCGGCCCTGTCCGGCCCCGGTGCAGACCTCAGCGCCTGGGGCCTGGTGGACGGTGACAGCCACTATGTCAGCGACTGCCCGACCCGGCGCGGCCCCTACCCGCACTGTGACAACCTGAGTCTGCCTTCCTACTCCCTGGCCAAGTCCCTGGTCGCCGGCCTCGGGCTGATGCGGCTGGAACAGCGCTTTCCGGGCAGCAGCGAGCAGACCATCGCCAGCCTGGTGCCGGAATGCGCCAGCGCCGGACACTGGCGTCAAACCACCCTCGTCGACACCCTCAACATGCGCACGGGGCACTACCACTCCGCCGCGGCCCAGGCGGACGAAAGCAGCGCCCGGATGGAGGAGGGCTTTTTTCTCCCCCTGCGCCACATCGACAAGCTGCGTTTCGCCTGCCGCGGCTGGCCCGCCCGCGGGCAGCCCGGCGGGCAATTCGTTTACCATACCTCCGACACCTACCTGCTGGGCACGGCAATGACCGCGCTGCTGCAAAAGCAGCACGGCGCAAAGGCCGACCTGTACCGCGACCTCCTGCTGCCCCTGTGGCGACAGCTGGACCTGAGCCCCGCCCTCGACACCACCCGGCGCACCGCGGACACCGCCGCCCAGCCTTTTGCCGGTTACGGCCTGACCCTGCTGCGCGACGATATCGCCCGCATCGGGCAGGCCCTCAACCGCGATACCCTGGCGCCGCAACTGGACCGGCGCCTACTTCTGCAGGCCCTGCAGCGGGACCCGGCAGCGCGGGGCTACCACCCGGCCGAGGCGGATGAGCTCTACTACCAGCACGGCTTCTGGGGTTTCGACGCCACCCGCCTGCTGTCCTGCCCGGGACAGCTTGTGATTCCCTTCCTGTCGGGCTACGGCGGCATCAACGTACTGCTGTTGCCCGACGACAGGATTTACTACTACTTCAGTGACGGCGGCCAGTTCGCCTTTACCGACGCCCTGCGCTGGCTGCACCGGCAGCGCGACCTCTGCCCCACAACCACCAGCCCCAACCCAGGAACTTCATCATGACCCAGGTCGACGCCATCGATAGCCCCGGACGCCGCTTCCCCACCCTGTCCGCCAACGGTGAACTGGCCCGGGTACTGCTCGCCTTTCTCGCCACCGCGGGACTGTTCTACGTCAACATCATGCCAGCCCTGGTGGACGGGCTGATCGAGGGGCTGGGCTTCAGCAACCAGCAGGCGGGCTTTGTCGGCTCGGCCAATGTCTATGGCGCCTCACTCGGCGCGCTGACGGCAGTCTTTCTGGTCAAGCGCCTGCCCTGGCGCGCACTCTCAGTGGGCCTGTTGCTGGGCCTGATCATCACCGACCTGCTCTCCATGCTGGTGGAGGGCGCCGGCGCAATGATCGCCCTGCGATTCCTGCACGGCTGCATCGGCGGTGTACTGGTGGGCGTGGGTTTCGCAGTCATTTCCCGCACCACGGAGGCGGACCGCACCTTCGGCTACCTGCTGACGGTGCAGTTTGGTCTCGGCGGCCTGGGCCTGCTGTATTTGCCCGGCCTGGTGCCGGACTTCGGCGTGTCGGTCCTGTTCATGGCGCTGATCGCCTTTTCAGTGGTCACCCTGCTGATGGTGCCCTTTCTCGATGACTACCCGGTCAAACCCGCTGCGCCCATTGCAGCGGCCACCGACACTCCGCACAGCGCGGGTGGCCGGCGCGGCCTGCTGGTTCTCGCGCTGCTGGCCACCTTCCTGTTCCAGGCCGCCAACATGGCGCTGTACGCCTACATCATCGGACTCGGCAAGCACTTCGGCCTGACACCGGCGTACATCAGCAGCACCCTGGGTGTCGCCGCCTGGATTGCCATTGCCGGCTCGGTGGCGGTAATCCTGCTGTCCACTCGCTACGGACGCCTGCTGCCGGTAGCGATTGCCATCGTGCTCACGGTGGCCGGCACCTGGATCCTGCATTACAGCGACGCACCGTGGATGTACTGGCTGGCCAACGTGGGCGTGGGGATTACCTGGGCCTTCGTGATTTCCTACCTGCTGGGCATGTGTTCGGCCTTCGACAGCAGCGGCCAGACCGCCGCCCTGGGCGGCTTCGCCTCCAAGATGGGACTGGCCAGCGGCCCCATGATCGGGGCGCTGGTGATCGGCGAGTCCAACTACGCCCTGCTGATCAATCTCGGCGTGATCGCCCTGGTTCTGTCGCTGCTGTGTGTGCTGCGGCCCGCCCGCTTTCTCGACCACCGCTGAAGCGCAGCGCGGTCGGTGGCGCTGATCTGCTAAGCTGGCATTACCCAGTCAGCGACGGTGACCGCAATGCGAGCACGCCTAACCGGCCCGGCCCTCTGCCTGACCCTGCTGCTGACCGCCTGCGGCGGTGGCGGCGGCGGTAGCAGCCGCAGCGATACGACACCTCCGCCCAACCAGCCTCCGGTCGCCGCTGCCTCCGCGCCCACCACGGTGGCCGCCAACACGCGGGTGGAATTGAACGGCAGCGACAGCAGTGACAGCGATGGTTCTATCACCGGGTGGGCCTGGGAGCAGGTAGCGGGGCCGGCGCTCACCGTGGACAACGCCGACACCCCGATCGCCAGCTTCACCGCTCCGCCGGTGAGTGCGGTCACCGAATTTGCCTTTACCCTCACCGTTACCGACGACCGCGGCGCCACCGGCAGCGCCAACGTTAGCGTGCGGGTGGAACCGCCGGCCGGCAATGTCACCTTCGGCCTGTCCGGCAACATCCTTACCTCACCCAGCCAGATAGTGGACGGCGACGTCAACGACCCCGCCACCCGCTATGTTGCCAATGACAGCCTGGGCACCGCCCAGCGGGTGGACAACCCCGTCACCCTGGGTGGCTACGTCAACCAGCCCGGCGCCGGCGCCGAGGGTCGCTCCTTCGCCGGCGGCGATATCGACGACTACTTCAGCGTGGATCTGCTGGCCGGACAAAGTATCAGCCTGCTGGTGGCCGACAGTCTGGAAACCGGGGGCGACGCCGATCTCTACCTGTTCGACAGCCGGGGCGAAATCGTCGCCTTCTCGGTGGAAACCGGCAACATGGAGCAGGTCACAGTGCCGGAAGATGGCAGCTATACCGTCAATGTCTTCGCCTTCGAGGGCGCCACCAACTACATTCTCGCCATTGGCGACCCGGGGAATCCCAGCGCCGCGAGTGCGCCGGACTTTGTGCCCGGCGAGACCATCATCAGCTTTACCGACGAGGCGGACCGCGAACAGGGGCCTGCCCTCGACAGCGACGGCCTGGCCTGGCAAATGGGCCTGCGGCAGCAGGCGGGCGACGTGGGGCGGCCGCGCCTGCTGGCCATGCAGGAGGCGGCGACCAGCCTGCAGCAAATGGTCGGCACCGCCGCGGGCCGCGCCGGGCAGTTTGCCGGCACCGATATGAAAGAGCGCTGGCAGACCCTGGTGGCCATCAAGCTGCTGCGCAAGAGCCCGGGTATTGCCGCCATCAGTCCCAACTACCGCCCGCAGCCACAGCTCACCACCAACGACCCCGCCCTGCCCTTTCAATGGCACTACCCGCTGATTCAGCTGCCCGCCGCCTGGGACATCACTACCGGCAGCGCCAACGTCACCGTGGCCGTAGTGGACTCAGGCATTCTGCGCAACCACCCGGATTTCGCCGGCCAGTTGCTACCCGGGTACGACTTTATCCGCGACCCGGAGCGCGCCGGTGACGGCAACAGTATCGACAACAACCCCGAGGACCCGGGCAGCGGCCGGGAAACCGGCAGCAGCTATCACGGCAGCCACGTGGCCGGCACCGTGGCCGCCACCGGCAACAACAGCGTCGGCGGCGCCGGCGCCGCCTTCGGTGTGCGCCTGATGCCGCTGCGAGCCCTGTCGGAAAGCGGCGGCACCAGTTACGACGTGCTACAGGCCGTGCGCTATGCCGCGGGGCTCGACAACGACTCCGGCACACTGCCCGGGCGCCCTGCCGACATCATCAACCTCAGCCTCGGCGGCGAAGGTTTCAGCGGCATCGCCGAGAACCTCTATCGCCAGGTGCGCAGCGCCGGCATTGTGGTGGTCGCCGCCGCCGGTAACGAAGCCAGCAGCTTCCCATCCTATCCCGCAGCCTACGATGCAGTGCTGTCGGTGAGCGCGGTGGACGCCCGCCGCCAACTGGCCAGTTACAGCAACCGCGGCCCCCTGATCGACCTGGCCGGACCGGGCGGCGACAGCAGCCAGGATGTGGGGGGCGACGGCTATCCCGACGGCGTCCTCAGCAACGGCGCCGTGGGCAGCGGCGGCGATCGCGAGTTTGCCTACACCTTCCTCAACGGCACCTCCATGGCCGCCCCCCATGTCAGTGCGGTCATTGCACTGATGAAATCGGTCAACCCCGAGCTCAGCCCCGCCGCTATCGAGCAATTGCTGCGCGATGGCCGCCTGACCGACGACCTCGGCCCGCCGGGGCGGGACGACAGCTACGGCTACGGCCTGATCAATGCCTACCGGGCCGTCACAGCTGCCATGGAAGCGGGCGGCGGCAGCCCGGTCGGCAGCTCCCTGTTGAGCGCCTCGGCCACCGCCTTCAGCTTCGGCAGCAGCCTGGAGCAACTGGACCTGACCCTGGAAGCCAGTGGCAGCGACACCGTGCAGATTCTGGGACTCGACAGCTCCGAACCCTGGCTCACTATTGTGCCAGTGCAGGTCGCAGCAGGCGGCCTCGGCGACTACCGCCTGCAGGTCGACCGCAACGGCCTCGACACCGGCATCTACAGCGGCACGGTCACCATCCGCTCCAGCGCCAACGCCCTGCAGTTGCGGGTGCAGATGGCTGTGGGGGACGGCAGCAGCAGCGACAGCGATCTCGGCACGCTCTACCTGCTGCTCTACCACCCGGACTCAGACGCGGTGGTCGACCAGGCGGTGCTGCAGTCAGTGAATGGCGGCTATCGCTATCGCTTTGACAGGGTGAGCGCCGGCCGCTACCAGATCTACGCCGGCACCGATGCCGACAACGACTTTATGATCTGCGATGCAGGGGAGGCCTGCGGTGCCTGGCTGACCTACGGGCAACCTGCCGAGGTAGTGCTGGACCGCGATCTGGAGAACATCGATTTTCCGGTGGACTTCCTGGTCTACCTGCCCGGGATGCAATCGCTTGAGGATGCCGACAGCAGCCCCGCCTACCAGCGGCGAACGCCCTGACATCGGCCGGTAGCGATGCGGCCAGGGCTCAGCTGGCGTCCCCTGCGGGCGCCGGCATGGTCATGCCGGGGGCACTGAGACGCGCAAATACCCAGCCGCCCACCGCCCCCGCAAGACACTGGCCAGCCAGGCCCACAGCAGTGCGCGCCACCGCAACCACAGTGATCTGCAGCGCCAGGTTCAACACCAGATGCAGCACCAGCACCCCCACCGCCCCGGCCAGCGGGTACCAGAAGGTGCGTCCACCGCCGGCCAGTCTGGCCACCTGCGCCGCCGCGGCAAAGGCCAGCACAAAGGTCACCGCCAGCAACACAAGATAGGAACTGCTCATACCCAGCATATCGTGCCAGGTGGACTGTATCTGAACGGTGCTGGGTACCGCCACGCCCATGTCGCGCAGACTGTCCATAACCGACGCGGTGGCCAGGGCGACCGCCAGCAGGTAGGTCAGAATCAGAGCCGGAAAAAACGCCTTCAATACGCGCAGCATGTGGATTCTCCCCTGAAGTTCAGGCCTATAATGGCGCGAAGCTCACCGCGGGGGAAGTCCATGACAAAACGGAGACTGTGGCAGATTGGCGTCGCACTGGCGCTCAGCATCGGCAGCGCTTTCACAGCGGCGGCGGAGTATCGCCTGCAAACGCTCAGCGAGGGTCTCGCCCATCCCTGGTCGGTCACCCAGTTACCCGGGGGTGATTTCCTGGTGACCGAGCGCGGCGGGCGCCTGCTGCGCATTCCTGCCAATGGCGGCAACGGCCGTGCACTGGCGGGACTTCCCCCCACCTATGTCGCTGGGCAGGGCGGTTACTTCGACGTGCGTCTGCACCCGGATTTCGCCAGCAACCGGCTGGTCTACCTGTCCTTTGCCGAGGGCACTCCCGCAGACAACGGTACCGCCGTAATACGCGGCACCCTGGCCGAGGGGAAACTTGAACAGGTGGAAACCGTACTGCAGGTGAAGGATCGCAAGGACACTCCCCAGCACTACGCCGGCCGCCTGCTGTTCCTGCCGGACAAGAGTCTGCTGGTGACCACCGGCGACGGCTTTGACTACCGCGAACAGGCCCAGAATCCGGACAGTGAGCTGGGCAAGGTGTTGCGTATTGCCGCTGACGGCAGTGTGCCGACGGACAACCCGCAACTGAGCCGCGAACGCCCCCGCGTGTGGTCGATGGGCCATCGCAATGCCCAGGGGCTGGCACTGGATGCAGACAGCGGCGCCATCTACCTGCATGAACACGGCCCGCGCGGTGGCGATGAACTGAACCGCCTGCAGGCCGGAAAGAATTACGGCTGGCCCGCCATCACCTACGGTGTGGACTACAGCGGCGCCCATGTCAGCCCCTACACCCAGCTACCGGGCATGGAGCAACCACTGCACTACTGGGTACCGAGCATCGCCCCTTCCGGCATGGCATGGTACGGCGGTTCCCGTTTCCCTGACTGGCGGGGTGACCTTTTCATCGGCGCACTGGTCGACAAAGAGGTGAGACACCTGGAGATGGAGAATGGCAGCGTGGTTGCAGAGACCCCACTGTTCTCCGAACTGGGAGAGCGCATTCGCGATGTGTACGCAGCGCCGGACGGCTATCTCTACCTGCTGACGGACAGTGAAACAGGCAAGCTGGTGAGGGTGCTCCCGGCCGGCGAAGAACCCTAGCGGCAGCGCTCCGGCGCAACCCCGGTCACCCGGGGCTATTTACGCCGGTGTCGCTCAGGCGCTTTTCTTCGGTGCAGCCTTCTTGCGCGGCGCCTTCTTGACCGCCGCGACTTTGCGTTTGGCCGGCGCCTTCTTCACTTTCGCTTTTCCGGCGGCCGGTTTTTTAGCCGCGGCCTTCCTTTTTGCGACGGCTTTCTTTTTCGCCGCTGCTTTTTTCTTCGCTGCAGGCTTTTGCTTCACCGGAGACCTTTTCGCGCGCAGCTTAGCCTGCTGCCGCGCCGCCTTTTCCACCAGGGCCGCCGCCCGCTCCGCAGCCTGGGCCTTGCGTGTTTCCATCGCGGCGTCGGCCTGCATCGGCATCAACTTCTCGGCGGAGTCGTAGGCGGCTTTGGCGATGCTCGCGACCGAGTCGGCCAGCTCCTGCACCTGTTTCATCAGCTGTTCGACTTTCTTCTGGTTGGCAACAGACGTTTTGCTGCGCAGTGCCGTCCGCGCTTTCTTCAAGCGAGCGTTAGCGCTGGTCTGCTTTTTACGTGCAGCGGCGAGCTCCTTTTTTGCCCTGGCGTGAGCCTTCTCGGTCTCCGCCAGCAGTTTCTTCCGCAGTTCCTCAACTTTTTTATTGGCCTGCTCGGCCATTTTGGTGGCCTGGGCCAGCTCTTTTTCCAGCATGCGCTGTGTACTCCCTGATGTGATGGGTACCGCAGGGAAAGTGTAGGCCTATTTTGCAGACTTGTAACGCGGCACAAATGCCGTGTGGAAGGCGTTGTGAATGAGTGGAGGAATAGTGGCCCCGGCAGTGCCGGGGCCGAAGGGCGTTACTTTTTCAGGTTCAACATGTACTCAGCCGCCGCCTGCAACGTCTCTGCATCGAGGTGGGACTGCGGCGGCATCTCGGGATAGTCGTCGCGCTTCTTCACCGGGTTGGCGGCGTAGGCGGCGATACCTTCCGGGTTATCCATGTACAGCGCCTGGATAATCTGGGTGGGCGGTCCAATCATGCGCGAATTGTAGGCGTGGCAGCCGGCACAAATGCCGTAGTAGGCCAGCTTGCCGGTCTCCATGTGCTCCTTGTTTCGCGGCGGCACTCGCTCGGGCAAGGTGTAGCTCGCCACGTTCATGGTGGTGTCAAATTCGCACTCGCTGTATTTGCCAAGGCCGATGGTGCGGAAGCGCTCCTTGTTGAGAATGCAGCCGTCGTCCATGCCCACCGTGTCGACGATGTCCGGGCCAGTGGTTTCCAGCATCGCGGCCAGGATGGCGCGCACCGCCGGCGCGGGATTCTCACCGTTGGAGTGCATGATGTTGTTGAGGATCACCGGGCGGTTGGGGTTGGGATCCGACTCCGGATCGTTGGCAGCACTGCTCGCCAGATCAAAGTTGGTGAAAGTGATACCCATGGATTCATTGCCGGAGATGATGTTGCCCTCAATCACCACATCGTCACAGGCCATGATCAACATGCCGGTGCCCTGGGGGATGTTCGACACCAGCGACCCGGGGATGGCGAAGTTCTCGTGGTTGTTGTTGACCACGAAGTTGTTGCGGATGATCACGTCGCCACAGGTCTTGATCGGCAAACCGGGGGTAATAAAGGCCAGGATGCCGCCGGTGTTGTTGTAGACGTAGTTGTTCTCCACCAGTGCCTTGCGGCTGTTTTCGATCTCGATGCCGGCAACGCTCTCGAACACCTCGTTGTGCACCACGTCGACGTTGTCGGACATGCCGACATAGATGGCGGCGTCTTCGATGCCCGACAGGATGTTGTGGGACACGATGCCGTTCTTGCCGAGCTGGGGAAAAATACCGTAGACGCCTGTGTCCACCACGATGTTGTTGCGGATGATGAAGTTGTTGCCCGCCTGGCCCATCACCCCGTTACCCTTGTAGTGGGTGATGTAGAAGTTCTCCACGGTAACGCCGTTGCCGGAGTAGAGAATGGCGTCATTGCGCACGCCCTCGCCTTCCATCACCGGGTACTTGCCCTTTTCGATCACGCCGGACAGGGTGATGTTGTCCTTGTCGATGTAGACCGTTTCCTTGTAGGTGCCGGGCATGACCTTGATCACCGCACCGGGGCTGGCCGCCGCCACGGCGTCCTGGATGGACTCGCCATCCTTCACCACAATCAGTTCGCCGGAAGTAGGCGTCTGCCAGCTACGCACATGGTCGACCTCGCCTGCGGCACTCACTTCCTCGGCGCCACCGGATGAAAAGGCCGACTTGGGTTCACTGTCCACCTTGATGACCGTGGGCTCCGGCGCCCGCGATTGCCCCAGGTAGAAACCACCCGCCGCCAGTGCGAGGGCCCCCACTGCAAGAACCAGCTTATTCATTGTTGTGATCTCCACTTGCCAGCTCGCCCCCGCGAGCCTGGTTACGGTGAACGGGCGCCAGTCCAGAGGGTAATAACTCCGGCTCCCGCGGTTTGAAACTTTCATCGGTCAGGGTCTTCATGAAATCCACCAGCCGGTCCAGTTCCTCGTCGCTGAGGTTAGGCTCCCAGATATGCCAGTGGATTTTCAGGTCTTCGCCTTCGGGCACGGCGTGGCCACGGCCCAGGGTGTAAAACTCGGCGGCTTCCTTGAGCGTGGCAAAGCGCCCCGAGTGCATGTAGGGCGCGGTCAGTTCGATATTGCGCAGCGAGGGCACCTTGAAGCCGCCGCGCTGGGTCGGGTCGCTGATGACACCGGCACCGGGATCGAAGGGCATCCCCTCCGGCTCCGGCGTGCCCAGCACCGCCACCTGCTGGTTGGTAAACAGCGGCGGCGTGTGGCATTCCGCGCAGCGCGCAACGAAGGAGCGGAAGATGTTCAATCCCTCTTTTTCGTTGGCGGTAAGAGCGTCGGCGTAGCCGTGGGCGTACTGGTCGTAGCGGCTGTTGAGGGACACCAGGGAGCTCTCGAAGGCGGCCAGGGCCGCATAGATCTGCTCCAGCGTGATGTCATCGGCCGCCAGCTGACCGCCGGCAAAGGCCTCGGCGAACAGGCGGCGATACTCCCTGTTCGCGTTCAGGTCCGCCAGGAGCTTGGCCGGGTTGTTGGCCATTTCCTGGGGGTGATAGAGAGGGCCCTGCACCTGCTCTTCCAGCGTAGAGGCGCGGGCATCCCAGAAAAAGCTCTGCAGGAAGGCGGAGTTCCACAGGCTGGGCGCCGAGCGCGTCAGCTGTTCGCCGTTGTGCCCCACGCTGCGGCCGAGGCCATCGGCAAAGCCCTTGTCCGGCTGGTGGCAGCTGGCACAGGACTGCTTGCCATCCAGTGACAACAGCGGATCAAAAAACAGGTAGCGCCCGAGATCGATCTGCTGTGGCGAAAAGCCGTCGCGGTAGCTGGGCAGACCGGTTTTCAGGCCGCCGACCCCGGCGTCCTGCAGGGACGGATACATCTGGTACAGGCTGCGCAGCTCACAGTGACCGGCGTCCAGCTCAAAACCCGGCGGGCAGTCCGGGTTGAGCTGGATGCGCGGACTGGCCGCCGCGCTGATCGCGGCCAGCAACAGGGCCAGGCCAGTGAATGCGCGCCGCAGGTTCATTGGCTGCCGCTGGCCTGACCGTGGATGAAGGCCACCACATCTTTCAGGGCCTGCTCCGATGGCAGTACTGCCGCCATCGCCCGCATCTGGCGGCCGGTGCGGTCCCCGTCCACGGCGCCGCGACTGCCGTCGCGGAAGGCCTTCAGCTGGGCCAGCAAGTACCAGTCATCGGTACCGGCGAGCCCCGGGGAGTTCAGCGCCACGTTGCCGGCAGCGGTGGGACCGTGGCAGGCGCCGCAGAACTGGTTGTAGTAGTCGGCCCCCAGCGCGGCATCCCCCTCCACGGTAGCGGCCGGCGCGGGGCTGTCCAGTGAGGCGATATAGGCGGCGACATCCAGCAGCGCCTGCTGGTCCGGCAGGGTGGCGGCCATCGGCGCCATCTGCTTCGCCGCCATGGTGGCACCTTCGCCACCGCGCTGCCCGTTGCGAAACTTTTCCAGCTGGGCAATCACGTAAACTTCACGCAGGTGATTCAGGCGCGGTGCATTAAGGGCTGCATTGCCAGCGGCATCAGCGCCATGGCAGGCGGCGCAGGTAGCGTACAGCCCCTTACCGCGCTCCAGGTCGGCCTCGGCCCGGGCCGGGCCTGTTGCAATGGCCAACATGCCCAACAGACTCAGAATGAGCAGGCGCATGGTGTTCTCCTTTTCTCTTAATTGGTACTTTCGTACCACCTATGGGCAGCATCATACCACTGTCGATGAAACGTAGCTGAATTTCTGTACAAAGGTTGCCTTACCCATTTGCGTCACCGACGGCGCCAGCCGGGGAGCGACAAAGCGCGAAGCCTGCGCTAGACTCGAACGAGACGGGGCCCGCGGCCTCGACACCGAATAACTTTACTCTGTTTCGTCATCTTCTAGACCGGGGAGTCCAGATGGAATACAACCCAGAGGTACACAGCATCAAGTGCCCCAAGTGCGGGCACGGCATGGAGGAAGTCGGCTACGGCGGCGTGATGATCGACCGCTGCACCAGCTGCATGGGACTTTGGTTCGACACCGGTGAAGCCGACGCCTTGAAGAAGAAGTGGATGGGGGATGCCCTGGATACCGGCAAGGCGGACGAGGGCAAGAAATGGGATACGGTGGAGGATATCGCCTGCCCCCGCTGCGGTCGCGACATGGACAAGGCGGCCGATCCCAAGCAGACCCACATCTGGTACGAGGTCTGCGGCGAGCACGGCATGTTCATGGATGCCGGCGAATTCACCGACTACAAGCACGAGACCCTGGCGGACCGCTTCCGCAGCCTGATCAAGGGTTCGCGCTGAGGCCAGCCGCGCTGAAGCCAGCCGCACTGAGGCCAGCCGCGCTGACATCAGCAGCGGATGGCCGCCCGGCTATCCGCTCTTTCGCCACCAGCGGTATCTTCCGACCCGCCGTCGTTAAGACTGCGTTCAGTTCCCGCGCGCAGCATGGCGGCCACCATGAGCGAATACCATAACAACAAAGCCCGCAGAGCGGGCGCAGCTCCTCGCCCGACATGACCGACCTCCGCACCCGTATGTTCTATGGCAGCGGTGGCGCCGTGTACGCGGCCAAGGAATCCGCCTACGCCATGTTCATCCTGCTGTTCTACACACAGGTGCTGGGCATGGGCGGCACGGTGACCGGCGTCATCATCGCCGTCAGCCTGGTGTGGGACAGCATTTCCGACCCCCTGGTGGGCTCCCTGTCGGATCGCCTGCGCAGCCGCTGGGGCCGGCGCCACCCCTTTATGGCCCTGAGCGTGCTGCCCCTCGGCATCGGCTTTATCGGCCTTTTCAGTCCGCCGCAGGCCGTGGTAACTCAGCCTGCCCTGCTCGCCGCCTGGCTGCTGTTCTGGTCCCTGTGGACCCGTACCTTCGTCACGACTTTTTCCATCCCCCACCTGGCCCTGTCGGCGGAGATTACCGACGACTACCACCAGCGCAGCCAGGTGCTGGGGGCGCGACTGGCCTTCATGTTCCTGTTCTCGGTGCTGCTGCCCGCGGCCGGACTGCTGCTGATTTTCCCCACGGTGGACGGCGAGGACGGCCGCTTCGTCGCCGCCAACTACCCTGCCTACGGCGCACTCAGCTGTGCAGTGGCCTGGCTCGCCGCCTGCGCCACCCTGCTCGGCACCCGGGCCCATATCCGCTCCACCCGGGATGCGCCGGTCCCACGCGGGGGCGGGCGGGTCCTCACCGCCCTCACCCGCGACCTGCTGCGCACCCTGGAAAATCGCAACTTCCGCCGGGTCATCACCTACGAATTCGCCTGCATGACCGCCTATGGCGTGATCATCAGCCTCAATATGCTGGTGTGGACCTACCTCTGGGAGTTCTCACCGGAGGAGTCTTCGGTGGTGCTGTCGCTACCCAGCCTGCTGGCCGTCACCCTGGTGATGCTGACCCTGGGCCCGCTGGGGCGTCGCTTTCCCAAACACCGGCTGATGCAGTTCGGCCTGGTGGGCATGGTCCTCAATTGCCTCTGGCTCTACCCGATGAAGCTCGCCGGCCTGCTGCCTGACAACAACGGTACCCTGGTATTCGCCCTCAACTTCCTGTTCATGCTCATCTTCATGTACTGCTTTCTGCTGCGCAGTATCTGCACCCAGTCGGTCATCGCTGATATCACCGACGAGCACGAGCTGTCCCACGGCCTGCGCCAGGAAGGGGGGTTCTTTTCCATGATCAACCTGATCAACAAATCCGCCACCGTAATCGGACCGCTTTACGCCGGCCTGGCGCTGGACGTGATAGGCCTGCGCTCCGGCCTGCTGCCTGGCAACGTGCCCGAACCCACCCTGGACGGCCTGATCTACGCCCTGGGGCTCGGCGTGATACCTCCGCTGCTGGTGTCACTGGCCCTGGCAATGAAGATCAGCATGAGTGAAGAGCAGGTCAATACCGTACAGGCCGCCCTGCGGCAGCGACGGGAACAGGGCGGGACGATCACGCCTTGATACGCGCTCGAAGGCGCTCTATCGGGCGCTCCAGCAGCACGGTAACCCCCCAGGAAGTGGCAAGTACCAGCGGCGTGGCGATGATCAAAAGCGCATTGCCAGGTCGCTCCAGAGTCAGCCCGGCATAGCCAAACAGGACTATTGCCAGCAGGCCAATCTGATAGTGCATGAGGTAGACAGGATAGCTGAAGTCCCCCAGCCACTTGTCGGCAGAACGGGAAATCCACGGCAATTCCCGGCAGTCGAACAACAGTGCGACCATGGCGGCGCACAGCAGGAAGTTGACATAGAAGTGCGCCTTGGCCGAGCCGCCGGCAACCTGCCCGAACAGCCAGTTGAACAGGATGCCTGCGCCAAGGCCCGCAAGCACACAGGCAAAGCGCCAGCGCGAAAGGCGCCCGGTAAGCCGGGAAATATCCGCGCTGTAGTGAAAAATAAGCGCGCCAGTGGCAAAGGGCAGGGACGCCGCCGGTATCGAGAAATACCAGTGGTCACTATCCATTTGCAGCACCGCGACGTTGACATGATGCAGCACACTGACGGCAAACCAGCACCAGCTGGTGAACGGACTTCGCGAAGCCCCCAGCGCAATCAGCGCATAGAAGAATAGCTCAACCGTCAGCGCCCATGCCGGTGGCGTCAGCCGCGGACTCTCCATCTGAGGAAAATACAGCAGGAGGTTTCTGGCCCACTGCGCAGCGCCCTCCGGGCGATAGATGGCGTGGTGGTAACTGGCTGTGAACTCATTGCCGAGCAGGGCGATCAGGGCGAGGGAAAGGCCAATCGATACCCAGTACACCGGGAATATGCGCAGGAAACGATTGAGGCCATAGCGCAACACCCCGTCCCCCGAGTACCCGTAGCGCCGCTGCATGATCAGGGTCATGAGATAGCCGCTAAGGCAGTAAAAGCCAAACACAGCGTATGAGCCCAGGCCGGGGTATCCTCCCAGGTGGGTTGCCACAACCAGCAGCGCCAGAAATGTTCGATATGTGCCGAACAAGCTCGTTCCCCATCCATGCGTACGCGGGCAATGGGTGCCAGCGCCGGATTGTCCGTTGTGGCGGCAACGGGCCCGTCCCAGAGCATAGACGGCCTGGACGCGATCTTACAACTCTCGCTCAGACGGTGGCTTGCCCGCCCGAACCGCTCTGGGTCACAATGCCCGCCCCCTGTAACGCCGGGGCTATTCCATTGGCGAACCCGCGAGCAACTCCATGAGCGAGCGCACCGACGATATCCGCATCAGCCGCGCCCAGCCGCTGATCACCCCCTGGATTCTGCAGGAGGAACTGCCCCTGCCCGAGCCCGAGGCCGCTGCCATAGCCCGCGCACGGCGCGACATTGCCGCGGTACTGGCGGGTGACGATCCGCGCCTGCTGGTGATTGCCGGCCCCTGCTCAGTACACGATCCGGCGGCCCTGCTGGACTACGCTGCCCGCTTCCAGGCCATCTGCGAGCCTCACGGGGACGCCCTGTTGCCGGTGCTGCGGGTGTACTTCGAGAAGCCGCGCACCGTGATTGGCTGGAAGGGCCTGATCAACGACCCGGACCTGGACGACAGCTTCCGCATCAACAAGGGCCTGCACCTGGCGCGGCGGGTGCTGCTGGATGTCGCTGCCCTGGGCCTGCCGGCGGCCAGCGAGTTCCTCGATACCACCTTCGGCCAGTACTACGCCGACCTGGTCAGCTTCGGCGCCATCGGCGCTCGCACCGTGGAGAGTCAGGTGCACCGCGAACTGGCCTCGGGCCTGTCCATGCCGGTGGGTTTCAAGAACGGCACCAGCGGCAAGATCGGCGTCGCCATCGACGCCATCCGCAGCGCCAGCCACAGCCACTGGTTCCCCTCACTCACCAAGGAGGGCACCCCGGCGGTGCTGCAGTCCAGCGGCAATCCCCACTGCCACCTGATCCTCCGCGGCGGCAGTGATACCGGCCCCAACTACCACCCCGAGGCGGTGCAAGCCGCCGCCGAAGCGCTGGCGAAGCAGGGCCTGCCGGCCTCGGTCATCGTGGATTGCAGCCACGGCAACAGCGAGAAAGACCCGGCGCGGCAGGCGCAGGTAGTCTCCAGCCTGTGTGACCAGATGGAGCAGGGCCAGGGGGCGATTCGCGGGGTGATGCTGGAAAGCCACCTGGTGGGCGGCAACCAGCCGATGGCGGCCCCGGCAGCCCTGGCCTATGGCCAGAGCATTACCGATGCCTGTTTGAGCCTGGAGGACACCGCGCCGCTGCTGCAACAGCTGGCGGCGGCGGTGCGGCGCAGCGCCTGACCTACCAGGTGTAACCGATGCGGAAGCGGTAGGTCTGGTCGAGTTTCTCCACCTCCGGCGGCAAGCCGCTGTCGTATTCCAGCAGCACCTCGGCCGCGGCCTCGATGGAGAACATCAGCGGGAAGGCGAGGCCGAAGGTGGTGTTCATGATCAGGTCTCCGGCATCGTCGAGGTTGAGAATGCCGTTGTGATCCAGGTACAGGCGTGAATCGCCACCGAGGATGTTGGAACTGGCATTCACCGTCCAGTTGGCACCGGGGTATTCCTTGTCGTCGGCGACGATGAAGTCCTCGTTGACGTAGACCGCACCGACCTCGGCGGAGAGGGTCAGCACCGGCTCCTCGTAGAACTGGTGACCGAGGTAGGGGCCGATGTAGTAGCGCAGGTCCAGGTCGGCGAACTTGTCCGATTCCGCTGCCGCTGTGAGGCCGGTATACCAGGTGGGGTCCTCCAGGAAGTAGTCGTACTTGGCGGTGGCGTTCCAGTTTTCCGCGTTCTTGACGCCGTTGGCCTCGTCCACCTCACCGTTCAGCTTGGTGGTGAAACGGTCGCGCAGGCTGCGCCAGACGGACTCGACCCGGTAGTCGAACTCCTCGGTATCGGTGTTGCCGTCCTCGATGGTCAGGGCCGCGCTGACCAGGCCTTTCCAGCGGTAGCCCTGGCCCAGCTCCCAGGGCTCCGGGTTCATCACCGCGAGATCCGCCAGCGGGTAGCTCTGGGTCACCAGCGTTGCGGGAAGGACCAGTTCGCTGTCGGCCACCACGATGGGCTGGTCTTCCACCACAGTGCCATCTTCCAGTTTCATCACTACGGGCGTCTGGGTACGCATGGAGGCGATCTTGTCCTGGGCGATGCTCAGGGTACCGGCGAACTCGGTTTCCACGGTGACCACACCGTCGCGGGTGGCAGTGACGGTGCCGAGAATGCGCGAGCCGTTCTGCAGAACGATCTCGTCGGGTGAGGTGTTGCTGTCTTCGGCAACGGCACCGGCGATATGCAGTGCCAACAGGCCGGCGGCGCAGAGGCTGCGGCGGAATCGAATCGGAGACATAGTGCTGTCCTGTGTTTACCCTACCAGTGCGCCCGGCCAGCCACTGCGCCGTTCGCTTGTTTTTTGAGCGGCGTCACCATACCGGAAAACGCCAAAAATCCCCAGCCTGCGCCGACAAAAAGCCACCGGCGCCTCACTCCAGCACGCTGACCGCGTCGCCCACCTGAACGATGCCGGCGTCGCGGTAGAGCAAATTCTGGCCGAACAGGATCTCGCGATCAAAGCGGCGGAAAGCGGCCAGGGCACGGTTGATATGGGGGTCGCGCTGCCCGCTCGCCTGGTCTATCGACGGGATAGCGCAGCGGGCGCAGGGCTTGGCGACGTCAAACTCCAGCGCCCCGATGCGTATCCGCCGCCAGCTGTCCTCGGCAAAGGGCTCGCACCCCGAGACGACAAAATTGGGGCGGAAGCGGTTCATCGGTACCGCTGGATTGCCATCGGCCCGCAGGCGGCGGTTCAGTTCGTCCAGCGAGGCGGCGGAAATCAGCAGCAGGGGAAAGCCGTCGGCAAAACCCACCGTCTCGCCGTGGCGGGCATAGGTGCCATCCACCGGCCGCTCACAGTCGTCCGGCATGTAGACCAGTCGGCAGGCCCGCCCCAGCACCCCTTCCAGCCAGTTCGCGGCCGCATCGCCGGCGTCGCGCGCGGTCAACGCATCGGACCACACCGTTACCTGACGCGGCGGCGAACCCGAGCCCGGCAGGTCCACTTCGCACTGGCTGTCACCACGGCTCAGTTGCAGGCCACCGTCAGCGCGCGGGGTTACCCGCACCAGCGCCATGGCCGGCAGCTGGCGCTGGCTGAGAAAGCCGCCCTGCTCATCCACCACCATCCAGCGCCGGTCACCGCGGGGGCCAAAGCGGTCGAGCTGTACCGCCTCCAGTGCGATGCCGGCGCAGGATTTCACCGGATAGATATTGATCTCACTCAATTGCATGCGCTTTCTCCATCGCTGCTGTATCGGTCGTGGCGCCGGGCGCGATCGTGGCCACCACCCCTTCGAGCAGGTCCTCAAGCCCGCTGTCCACCCCGTTCGCCGTCAGCCCCAGGCGCACCACCACCAGTTCCTGCCGGGGCAGCACCACCACCGCCTGTCCGCTGTTGCCGGAGGCGTAGAACAGGGAGGGTGGCAGATCGGAAAAACTGACGCCATCGGTGTTGAGCCAGAATCCGCGGCCATAACCGCCATCGGCAGACGACGAACGCGGGGTGACCGCAGCCCGCTGCCACGCCTGCGATAGCAGCGCGCTGCGTCCGTGCCAGGCATTCAGCCACAGCTGGCCAATACGCAACCAGTCGCGGCCGCTCATATAGGTATAGGAGGAGGCCACTTGCACCCCCGAGGCATCCGCCTCGGCCACCATGAACAGTTCCAGCGGCTGCGACATTTCCCGGTACAGCCAGGCGCGGTAATCGTCACCCTTCAGGGACTGCAGCCAAATCAGCGCCGCCAGGTTGGTGTCGCCGCTGGAGTAACTGAACTGCTGGCCCGGCGCGTACGCCTGCCCGGTGGCGGGTGCCGTTGCCCACGCTGCCGGGCTGCGGTACAGCATCCGTGTCGCGTCGTCGCCCGGTGCATAGGTTTCCTCGAAGTCGAGGCCGCTCTCCATATGCAGGAGGTGCCCCAGGTTCAGGTTTGCATCCACCGCGGCGGCCAGGTCGTCGCGACCCTGCCTGGACAGGGCTGCGGCGACACCGGCCTCCAGTGACAGAGCGGCCCGATCTACCTGCATGCCAATCCAGGTGGCCATCAGGCTCTTGTTCATCGACCAGCCCTGCAGGCGCGTCATCATCGTGACCGGCGAACGGTAGCGCTCGGCGACCAGGACACCGCGGTGCATCACCAGCACCGCCAGGGTGTTGCGGCCAACGGGGCCGGCAAAGGCCTGGTCCAGCACCGGACCCAATTCCCCGTCGCCGGCGGGCCCCGTCACGGCCACCAGGCGGTTGCCGGACATTTCCCCTGGCAGCGGTTGCGGCTCGCCGTGAAGCGTACAGCCCGCGCCGCTTTCGAAGTACGCCCGGCTTTCAACGCCGAGCAAGCGACTGCTGACACCGCTGTCGCTGACCCGAACCCCGGCGCGCAACAGCTCGCGCAGGGGGCCCATCATCGCCATGCGCGGCAGCACGTCCTGTTGCCACAGCAGCTCCTCGGGAAGGCGCGATACTTTCAGGCCGGAACACAGTTGTTTGGCGGTGTAGCCGGTGGCCACCTGCAGCGCCGGCCGCGCCGCCACCCAGCCCAGCGCCAGCACCACTGCCGGCACCACCATCGCGATCAGTAATTTGCGCGCCACAGCAGCTCCCCCTTAAAAGCCCCCATAATACCGGGGCGCGCGGTACAGCCCAACGCGCAAGACTGTTACACTTTTTCGCGTTTTCACTGCCCCCGGGCCCGCCCCGGACTCTGCGAGGGAGAAGCGAGATGACTGCCAAGGACTACGACCTGTTTGTGATCGGCGCCGGCTCGGGCGGTGTGCGCGCCGCGCGCATGGCGGCGGGTTTTGGCGCAAAAGTGGCCGTGGCAGAGGACCGTTACATGGGCGGCACCTGTGTCAACGTCGGTTGCGTGCCGAAAAAACTCTACGTCTACGCCTCTGAATACAGCAAGGCTTTCGAGGATGCCCGCGAGTTCGGCTGGGACAGCCAGGTGCCGGACTTCGACTGGGCCACTCTGCGCGACAACAAGCAGACCGAAATCAGCCGCCTCAATGCCATCTATGAACGGCTGCTGGAAGGCGCCGGTGTCACCTCCATCGACGGTCGCGCCCGCATCGTCGACGCCCACACCGTGGCCGTTGGCAGAAAGCAGTACAGCGCGGAAAAGATTCTCATCGCCACCGGCGGCTGGCCCCACATTCCCGACTTCCCCGGGAACCAGTACGCCATCACCTCCAACGAGGTTTTTGACCTCGACGAATTTCCCGAGCGCCTGGTCATTGTCGGCGGCGGCTATATCGCGGTGGAGTTCGCCGGCATCTTCAACGGCCTCGGCGCGCGCGTCACCCAGCTCTACCGCGGCCCCCTGTTCCTGCGCGGCTTCGATGCCGATATTCGCGCCCACGCGGCCCAGGAGATCGCCAAGACCGGCGTCGACCTGCGCTTTGAAACCAACGTGGTAGCGATCAAACGCGGTGGCGGCGCCCTGCACCTGGAGCTGACCGACGGCAGCCAGCTGCAAGCGGACTGCGTGCTCTACGCCACCGGCCGCAAGCCCCATCTCGAAGACCTCGGTCTGGAAAACGTCGATGTGCGCCTGACCAAAGACGGCGCCATCGCCGTCGATGAAGACTACTGCACCAGCGAGCCGAGCATCTTTGCAGTGGGCGATGTGACTGGCGGCATGGAACTGACGCCGGTGGCGCTGGCCGAGGGCATGTCCTTTGCCCGCCGCCAGTTCGGCAACCTGGAGCAGCAGGTGGACTACGACTTCGTCCCCACCGCGGTGTTCTGCCAGCCTAACATCGGCACCGTCGGCTTCACCGAGGACGAGGCCCGCGAACGCTTTGGCCGCTTGCGCCTGTACAAATCGACCTTCCGCCCGATGAAGCACACCATCAGCGGCCGCGAGGAAAAATCCTTTATGAAGCTGATCGTGGACGACGCCTCCGACCGGGTGGTGGGCGCCCACATGGTAGGGCCGGACGCCGGCGAGATCATGCAGGGCCTGGCCATCGCCATGCGCTGCGGCGCCACCAAGGCCCAGTTCGACAGCACCATCGGTATCCACCCCACCGCGGCGGAGGAGTTCGTCACCCTGCGCGAGGAGTGGAGCGCCGGCTGACACACCGGCGCCCGCGCGGCCACCTGCGATGATCGAAGCCCAGTCCCTCACCCGGCGCTATGGCGCGACCACGGCGGTCAACCGGATCAGCTTCCGCATTGAGCACAACGGCATCGTCGGCCTGCTCGGCCACAACGGCGCCGGCAAGTCCACGGTGATGAAAATGCTCAGCGGCTACCTGGAGCCGACCGCCGGGCTGCTTACGATGGACGGCCGCGACTACGCCCTGAGCTACCGCGAAGTGCAGCGCAGCCTGGGCTACCTGCCCGAGGCGCTGCCGCTCTACCCCGACATGCTGGTGGTTGACTACCTGGACTACGTAGCGACCTGCAAGGGCCTGCCGCGGCGCCGGGAGGCCGTGCGCGAGGCGCTGCTGGCCACCGACCTCGGCTCCCGCGCCCTGGCCCGCATCAATACCCTGTCCCGCGGGATGAAGCAGCGGGTGGGCGTGGCCCAGGCGGTGCTCGGCAAGCCGCGACTGCTGATTCTCGACGAACCGGGCAACGGCCTGGATCCGGAGCAGAACCAGCACATGCGCGACCTTATCCGGCGCCTGGCGCGGCGCGCCACGGTGATTCTGTCCACCCATATCCTGCAGGAGGTCGACGCCCTCTGCGAGCGGGTGCTGATCATGGATCGCGGCCTGCTGGCCCTGGACGCCCGCATGGCAGACCTGCGCCACAGTTGCAGCCTGCTGCTGCGGGTCAGCGCACCCTGTGAAGCTCTGCGCCACGCCCTGGAGGCACTGCCCATGATCGCCGGCATCCAGAGCCAGCCGGATCGCGGCGAGTACCTGCTGCTACTGCGCGAAGACAGCGACCCGGACGCGGCGGCCGGTGAAGTCGCGCAGGCGGTGCATGCGACAGCGGCCGGGCTGGTCGCCCTGCAGGCCCAGCGCAAGGACCTGGAAACCGTATTCCGCGAAGCCACCGGCAGCGAGGCGCCGGAGTGAGCCAGGGCGTAATACGCCGGGTCGCCGCCCGGGAACTGGGCCAGTATTTCGGCTCACCGGTGGCCTGGCTGTTTCTGGCAACCTTTGCCGCCGTCAGCCTGTTCGTATTTTTCTGGGTGGAGTCCTTCTTCGCCCGCAACGTGGCGGACCTGCGCCCGCTGTTCCAGTGGATGCCCCTGCTGCTGGCCTTCCTGTGCCCGGCCCTGACCATGCGGGCCTGGAGCGAAGAACGCAGCCAGGGCACGCTGGAGCATCTGCTGACACTGCCGGCCGGTATCGGACGTTTTGTGCTGGGCAAATTCCTGGCCGTCCTCACCCTGCTCGCCCTGGCCCTGCTGGCCACCCTGCCCCTGCCGATCACCGTGGCCCTGATCGCCGACCTCGACCCCGGGCCTGTCGCCGCCGGCTACCTCGCCACCCTGCTATTGGGCGCCGCCTACCTCGCCGCCGGCCTGCTGGTCTCCGCCTGCACCGGCAATGCCATCGTTGCCCTGCTCGGCGCCGTGGCCCTGTGCGGCGGGCTATACCTGCTGGGCAGCCCGCTGCTCACCGCCTTCTTTGACGACAGCACTGCCCATTGGCTGCGCACCCTGGGCAGCGGCGCCCGCTTCGAAAGCATCTGTCGCGGCGTACTGGACCTGCGCGACCTCTACTACTACGTATGCCTGTGCGGTGTGTTCCTGACCCTCAACGTCTACCTGCTGGAACGCAGCCGCTGGTCCACCGCCCGCAGCGGGCGCCACCGTACCTGGCATGCGGTGACCCTCCTGCTGATGGCCAACTTCCTGCTGGCGAACCTGTGGCTGGAGCGGCTGCCGCAACTGCGCCTGGATGCCACCGGGGACCAGCGCTACACCCTGTCCGATGCAACCCGGCGCTTACTCGACCGCCTGGAGCAGCCGCTGCTGCTGCGGGGCTATTTCAGCCCCCGCCAGCACCCGCAACTGGCACCGCTGGTGCCGCGGCTGCAGGACCTGATGGCCGAGTACGCCGCCGCCTCCGGCGGGCGTATCAAAGTGGAGATGATAGACCCCGCCGAGCACCCGGAACTGGAGCGCGAGGCCATTGACCGCTATGGCATGCGAGCCCGCCCCTTCCAGGTGGCCGATCGCCACCAGACGGCCCTGGTCAACGCCTGGTTCCAGATTCTCATCAACTACGGCGAGGCATTCGAAACCCTCGGCTTCAACCAGTTGGTGGAAGTGCGCACCGCGGCCAACCGGCAGGCGGAAGTGCGCCTGCGCAACCCGGAATACAACCTGACCCGCGCGTTGCGCGATGTACTGCAGCGGCAACGCGCCGGCGGCGACCCCTACGCCGGACTGGACCGGCCGGTAGAGTTGGTAGCCTACGTTTCCGACCAGGCGCTGCTGCCGCCACTGCTGGACACCTACCTGGGCTCGATCCGCGCACAACTGGAAAGCAGGGTCGCCGCCTCCGACGGCATGCTCAGCGTACGCTGGGTGGACCCCGCCGCCGACAACGGCGCCGTCGCCAGCCGCTTGCAGGAAGAGCGCGGCGTCCTGCCGATGACCATCGTGGTAGGCGACGGCGGTGAATTCTTCTTCCACCTCACACTGGAAGACGGGCACCAGGTCATCCAGTTGCCCACAGGCGACTTCGACCCGACGGCATTTGGCAGGACGCTGGACGCCGGCCTGCGCCGCTTTGCCGACAATATGACACGCACCGTCGCCCTGGCGCTGCCGCCGGTACAGGCGCGCATGGCCGAACATCACCTCGGCGCCCCCACATTCAACCAACTGGAGCGCCAGGTTGGCGAGGACTACAGCCTGCGTATGGAGCAGCTGGATGATGGCAATGTCAGCCCCGAAGCTGACATTCTCGCCGTACTGGCACCGCACCAACTGTCACCGCGGGCGGTCTACGCCATCGACCAGTTCCTGATGCGCGGCGGCACTGTCATCCTCGCCACCTCTCCCTTTACCGCCCAGATCAGCGATGGCGACATGGCCCTGCTGCCCTGGCCCAGTGGACTGCAGGACTGGCTCGCGTTCCAGGGCGTGAACATCGGCAACAGCCTGGTGATGGATCCGCAAAGCAGCCCCTTCCCGGTGCCGGTCATCCGCGAGCGCGGCGGCCAGCAGTTCCGCGATGTACACCTGCTGGATTTCCCCTATTTCCTCGATCTGCGCCCCCCGGGCCTGCACGGCGAACACCCGGTCACCGCCAGCCTGCCCCAGGCCACCATGGCCTGGGCCTCGCCCCTGCAGCTGACACCCCAGCGCGGACGCAAGCACTTAACCCTGTTGCGCAGCTCAGACCAGGCCTGGCTGTCGCGCGATCCGGACATTACCCCCGTCGTGGACCAGCGGGGCCGCACCCACTTCGAACCCGGGCCCGAGCGCGGCAGCTTCGCAGTGGGCGCGGTGCTGCGCGGCCGCTTCCACTCCTGGTACAGCGAGCAGGCGCTGCCGACCCCGGAGGCAGAGCTTGCACCCGGCGCGGCGGCACCACCGCTACCGCAGCTGCTGGAGCACTCTCCCCACTCGGCCCGGCTGGTGGTGTTCGCCTCCAATGATTTCCTCGACGACCAGATGCTCAACGCCAGCGTGGCCGCCCGCGGCACCCAGTACAGCGGTGCGCTGGAGCTGTTCATGAACACACTGGACTGGGCGCTGCAGGACGACACCCTGCTCAGCATCCGCTCGCGGGGCCAGTACAACCAGACCCTGCCGGCCATGGAACCCCGCGCCCAGCGCTTCATCGAGTACTTTAACTACGCCCTGGCGCTGGCCTGGCTGGTACTGGTCGCGGCTATCGGCTGGTTGTGCAGAGTCCTGCGCAGGCGCGCCTGGCGGCGGGAGCTGGCGCTGTGAATCGCACTGTCGCCAGCCTGTTGTTCCTGCTGCTGGTGCAGCTGACACTGACCGGCGCCCTGTACTGGCAGGGCAAGGGTTCGGTAGAGCACCGCGCCCGCTTGCTGGCGCCGGAAGAGGCACTGCGAATCGATGAAATCCATATCAGTGATGACCAGGACGGCGAAGTGGTACTGCGCCAGTCGCGCGGCCGCTGGCTGCTGCCGGAGTTGCAGGACTTGCCGGCGGACCAGTCCCGCGTCAGTCGCCTGCTGGACACCCTGTCGCGCCAGCCACAGGGTTTCCCGGTGGCCAGCTCCGCCGCCGCCCGCCAGCGCTACCGGGTGACGTCCTACCAGTACCACCGGCGCCTGACCTTCTACCACGGCGACAACCTGCAGCAGACCGTCTATCTCGGCCGCTCACCGGCCTATCGCCGGGTCTACGCCCGCAACAGCCGCGACAACGACATCTACAACCTGCGCTACAGCCAGCACGACGCCCCGGTCAGCGCCGACGCCTGGCTGGATCGCCGTCTGTTGCAGACCGCGCCCAGCCGTATCGAAATGCAGGGCCTGGCGCTCGAGCGCGGCACCGACGGCCAGTGGCAGATGAACGGCGGACGCCAGCCCGACAGCCAGCAACTGGGCAGCCTGCTGCAACTGCTGAAGGAACTCCGGGTGACCGGCCTCGCCGACGAGGACAGTCAGCGCAGCCTGGCCGAGGACGGCATCGTCCAGCGCAGCTTTCGCCTGTGGCAGGAGGGACAAAACCACCGCCTGGACCTGCTGGCCTTCGATGGCAAACTCTATGCCCACGACAGTCGCTATCCGCCGTTTTTCAGTGTCGACCCGCGGCAGTACCTGGCGTTGCTGCAACTGGACCGGGCACGACTCACTGGCAATGCCCCCTGAGGCACGCCAGGTCTCTCGGCTAGGTAAATTCGTTACCGCTCCCGGATGAGTGTTGGCTGTGCCTTTGGCTGAATGAAAACAGGCAGGCCCTGCGTGCGTCTGGCGATGGCAATCTGTGCTCAGGCTATCCAGCATCGATGGTAGTGGCTCTGTCGAGGCAAGCACCGACCAATCGGCAGGTTTCGCGACAAAGCGGAAGTTTCGCAGGATTGAGCAGAGGAAATTGCACCATTGCATTGCCCCGTTTTGTCTCTTGCATAAGTACGGCATTGCCGTATTAGTTGGCACCATGATAATCATCGAAACCAGTGCCTTCACCAAGCTCCTTCCGGCTTATCTTTCGGATGATGAGCATCGGGCTTTGCAGAGCGATCTACAGTAAATCGGAGCAGGCCACGATTCCCGGTCATATCCTGAAGAAAATCGCTGAGGCAATTAATCATGACTAAACGCGACATCGGTGCTGAGATCCTGGATGGTATTAAAGAAATCCAGCAGCACAAAAAGGGGATGTAATCCCCCCAAAAAATAATCGAGGTTTTGAGTAGAGACTTCTACAATGATCGCAGAAGGAGCGATAGATGAAAAAGTCTCGATTCACCGAAAGCCAGATACTGGCGATTCTGAAGCAGCATGAA
>NZ_VRYZ01000019.1 GCF_008064635.1 Parahaliea aestuarii | reverse complement strand
CTCGTGTCCCGACCTACTTGTCGCAAGCTCAGTACCACAACGGTGTTTTCGTGTACGGGGCTATCACCCTCTATCGCCGGACTTTCCAGACCGTTCCACTAACACCACTGCTATCACTTGCAGGCTAGTCCCCGTTCGCTCGCCGCTACTGAGGGAATCTCAATTGATTTCTCTTCCTACGGGTACTTAGATGTTTCAGTTCCCCGCGTTCGCTTCGTTAAGCTATGTATTCACTTAACGATACCCAACTTACATTGGGTGGGTTTCCCCATTCGGACATTCCCGGATCAAAGGTTGGTTGCCACCTCCCCGAGACTTTTCGCAGGCTCCAACGTCCTTCATCGCCTCTGACTGCCAAGGCATCCACCGTATACGCTTAGTCACTTGACCATATAACCGAAGTTATCTGTTCAAGCAGACTGTTCCCCGACCCCCTTCAGCATAGGTCGGGTACTTTGAGACAGATACCGATCAAAGTATCTGCCCGCCGGATGTTGTGACGCTTAAGTCACAGTGTTGTATTTACAACTCGTTTTGACAGCGGGGAATTGAAACCCGCCATCAGAACTTCATATCTTTGAACTGCTCCCTCAACCGTCATCTTTCGATCACAGTCTCAGGTTACAATTCAGAGACTCAGCTTGATTTACCTTGTTAAAGAACAATTCCGGTTGTGAAAACCAGAAAGAAACACACTCGCCACACAGTGTGACAATGCATTGCTTTCTGAATTCCAGTGATGCGACCAAACCACCCTGAAAATGAGTGGTGGAGCTATGCGGGATCGAACCGCAGACCTCCTGAATGCAAATCAGGCGCTCTCCCAGCTGAGCTATAGCCCCGTAAAGTGTTACTCGCAGCAATCACGAACCTGCCAAGTAAACCAAATCGGCGCTGATCGAGGCGCGGAGCCGCGACGCATAGCCTGCTATGCGAGTGGCTTCGCAACGAAGAGCAGGGTCGATTTGGTAGGCCTGGGCAGATTTGAACTGCCGACCTCACCCTTATCAGGGGTGCGCTCTAACCAACTGAGCTACAGGCCTGTTTTGACTGGTCTGTGATTGCCCTGGACTGCGTTGCCTTCCTCATTCAGTCGGTCATGTGCTTTTACACACACTCCCTCCCTCTCTCGTCAGACGCCTTGCCAGACCAACCACATCCTGCGCCAAAACACTCCGATAAACCACCGGAGCGCTCGCAGCAGCTCATGATTACTTTCGCATCAACCGTTAAGACGAAGACAAATGTGTGAACACTTGAAGAAGTAACGCCACTATCGTTTAAGGAGGTGATCCAGCCCCAGGTTCCCCTAGGGCTACCTTGTTACGACTTCACCCCAGTCAT
>NZ_VRYZ01000017.1 GCF_008064635.1 Parahaliea aestuarii | reverse complement strand
TGCGTATACCGCTGAAGTCTGCCACCCATTCCATTTGAAGGCTGCCACCCGGACCGGAGCAAAGCTGCCACCCATCGGAGCGTAGCGACGCGGGGTTTGCATTGTTACTCGGAAGCCGTGGTGTCCGTCAACTTGGCCTGGCGTTTCCGCATGGATTCTCCTCTCAGATTGATCTTGTAGGCGTTGTGTACCAGCCGGTCCAGGATGGCGTCGGCCAGGGTCGCATCGCCGATCACGCCGTGCCACTCCTCGATCGGCAACTGGCTGGTGGCGACGGTTGAACATCGGCCGTGGCGGTCTTCCAACACCTCCAGCAAGTCACGTCGGTTCTCCGCGTTCAGCTTCATCAAGCCCCAGTCATCGAGGATCAACACGTCGACCTTGGCGAGGTTGGCCAGCAGCTTCGGGTAACTGCCATCGCCTTTGGCGATCATTAGTTCCCGCAGCAGCCGGGTCAGACGGATGTATTGCGCGGTATATCCTTCACGGCAGGCCTTGTGGGCCAGAGCGCAGGCCAGCCAGGTTTTACCCACGCCAGTGGGGCCGGTGATGAGGACGTTGAGGTGTTCCTTCACCCACTGGCAGGCTGCCAGCGACTGGATCAACCCTTTGTCCAGCCCCCGGGGGTTGCGGTAGTCGATGTCCTCCAGGGCGGCAACGTGTCGTAGCCTGGCCCGGCGCAATCGGTTGCTCAGACGGCGGTTCTCGCGCTCGGTGATCTCTCGATCCACCAGCAGGCCGAGGCGCTCTTCGAAGGCCAGATCATCGATGTCGGGCGTAACCATCTGGTCAGCCAGCGCCGCTGCCATGCCGGTAAATTTGAGGGTCTGGAGTTTGTCCAGGGTGGGATGCTTCAACATGGTGGGCTCCTTCAGTGGTAGTACGCGGGACCGCGGATGTTGTCGTGGGTGTCGGGCAGCGCCAGTTCCTGCTGCTCCTCCAGCGGTTGCTCGTCCAGGCGATGCTTGAGGATCGACTCGATGCTTTTGTAGCGGCAGCTGCCCAGCGTCAGTGCCCGCCGGCAGGCGGCTTCCAGGCGCTCATCGCCATAGGCCTTGCCCAGGCGCAGGATGCCCAGGCAGGAGCGATAGGCTTGCTGCGGATGTTTGCGCGACGCCAGCACCGTACGGATCAGCTTCTCGGTGGCGGGCCCTGTCCTGGCGGCCCACTGCATCAACCGCTCGGGCGACCACTCCCCGGCCTGGCGGTGCGACTCCGGCATGTGGGCCGGTACTGTGGTATGGCGCCCCTTGTGGTCGGAGCGCCGGTGGCTCGCGACCCGGTTGCCCCGGTGGAAGCACTCCACCGTGTTGCGGGTGATGCGGACCTCCACTTCCCGTTTGATTAGCGCATGGGGCACCGAGTAGTAATGCCCGTCGATGGCCACGTGGTAATCGATGTGCACGCGGGCCTTCTTCCACTCGGCGTAGACGTAGGGCTCTGCCGGCAGGGGCTGCAACGCCGGCCGATCCAGTTGCTCGAAGTGGCCCCGGCGGCAGCCCGGCAGCTTGCGGAAGGGGCGTTGGTTGAGAGCACCGAGCAACGCACTGATGGCGGCGTTAAGCTCTGCCAGGGAGAAGAACTGGCGGCGACGCAGGGCGGCGAGTATCCAGCGCTCGACCACCAACACACCATTCTCCGCCTTGGCTTTGTCACGCGGTCGGCGCACCCGGGCTGGCAGCACTGCCACACTGTAGTGGGACGCCATATCCTGATAGGTGGGATTGACGTCCGGCTCATAGCGATGGGCTTTGCTGACACCCGATCGCAGGTTGTCCGGCACCACTACCTCAGGCACACCGCCGAGGAAGCGAAAGGTGCGAACGTGGGAGCCGATCCAGTCCGGCAAGCTCTGGCTCCAGGTCGCCTCGGCGTAGGTGTAGTTGGAGGCGCCCAGCACGGCGACAAAGACCTGTGCTTCGCGAACCTCGCCGGTGGTGCGATCAATAATCGGTACCGTCTGGCCCGCGTAGTCCACGAACAGCTTCTCACCAGCGCGGTGGTCCTGGCGCATGACCACATCCAGTTTGCCCTGCCAGGCGCGATAGTGCTCGCAGAACCAGCTGTACTGGTAGCCATCAGGATAGGCCTGGCGGTACTCCTGCCAGAGCAGGAACAGGGTGACATGCTTGTGCTTGAGCTCTTGATGGACCTGCTGCCAGTCGGGGATGCCGCGTGACTCGGCGGGCAGGTCCGGTGGTGGCGGGAACAGCAGCCGCTCCAGACGGCTATCGTCCAGGTCGGCCGGCAGCGGCCAACTCAAGCCGGCGTCGGCAGCGCGGCGCAGGTACTCGCTGACGGTGGGGCGGCCGATGCCGCAACTGGTGGCAATCTTGCGATTGCTCATGCCCTGGGCCCATTTAAGGCGCAGGACCTCTTTGATTTTACGCATGGATAACCTCTTTGCTGGCATCTGTCCCCCTCCGTGTGGAAAGGGTCAGGGTACCGTTGAGTTATCCCGCGTCGGGGGGCTCTGTTGGGTGCCCTCAGGCTGCCTGCCGGGGTGGCAGGCTTGCCCTGGAATCAGTGGCAGCTTTGCCGTGGAATGGGTGGCAGGCTTCGCGTGGAATCAGTGGCAGGCTTGGTCTGGAATACGCA
>NZ_VRYZ01000016.1 GCF_008064635.1 Parahaliea aestuarii | reverse complement strand
GTTTGTATTAAAAGCCTGGCGATGACCTACTCTCACATGGGGAGACCCCACACTACCATCGGCGATGCATCGTTTCACTACTGAGTTCGGAATGGGGTCAGGTGGTTCCAATGCTCTATTGTCGCCAGGCATAACTGGCTGACGGGTTTCGGTCTTAAGCGCTACTGCGCTGCCTACTCATCGTCAATAAGGCGGTAAATCAAGCTGGTGAAGTTGAGTCGCGGTTTGTTACTACACTCTGACTTGTCACAACATCCTGCATAGTCTGCTTACTGTGTGTGCCTCATACTGCGCACACCAGATTACTTGGATTATATGGTCAAGCCTCACGGGCAATTAGTACTGGTTAGCTCAACGCCTTACAGCGCTTCCACACCCAGCCTATCAACGTTGTAGTCTTCAACGGCCCTTTAGGACCCTCAAGGGGTCAGGGAGAACTTATCTTGGGAGGGGCTTCCCGCTTAGATGCTTTCAGCGGTTATCCTGTCCGAACATAGCTACCGGGCAATGCGTCTGGCGACACAACCCGAACACCAGAGGTTCGTCCACTCCGGTCCTCTCGTACTAGGAGCAGCTTCCCTCAATTCTCCAACGCCCACGGCAGATAGGGACCGAACTGTCTCACGACGTTCTAAACCCAGCTCGCGTACCACTTTAAATGGCGAACAGCCATACCCTTGGGACCGGCTTCAGCCCCAGGATGTGATGAGCCGACATCGAGGTGCCAAACACCGCCGTCGATGTGAACTCTTGGGCGGTATCAGCCTGTTATCCCCGGAGTACCTTTTATCCGTTGAGCGATGGCCCTTCCATTCAGAACCACCGGATCACTAAGACCTACTTTCGTACCTGCTCGTCTTGTCAGACTCGCAGTCAAGCGCGCTTGTGCCTTTACACTAACCTCATGATTTCCGACCATGATTAGCGCACCTTCGTGCTCCTCCGTTACTCTTTGGGAGGAGACCGCCCCAGTCAAACTACCCACCATACACTGTCCTCGGCCCAGATCATGGGCCTGAGTTAGAACCTCAACATTACCAGGCTGGTATTTCAAGGTCGGCTCCACAATGGCTGGCGCCACTGCTTCAAAGCCTCCCAGCTATCCTACACAAGTAAGGTCAAAGTCCAGTGCAAAGCTGTAGTAAAGGTTCACGGGGTCTTTCCGTCTAGCCGCGGGTACACTGCATCTTAACAGCGATTTCAATTTCACTGAGTCTCGGGTGGAGACAGTGTGGCCATCGTTACGCCATTCGTGCAGGTCGGAACTTACCCGACAAGGAATTTCGCTACCTTAGGACCGTTATAGTTACGGCCGCCGTTTACCGGGGCTTCGATCAAGAGCTTCGACCTAAGTCTAACCCCATCAATTAACCTTCCGGCACCGGGCAGGCGTCACACCCTATACGTCCACTTTCGTGTTTGCAGAGTGCTATGTTTTTAATAAACAGTCGCAGCCACCTGGTCACTTCGGCCAGCCTCAGCTCAGGGAGCAAGTCCCATCACCAAAACCGGCGTACCTTCTCCCGAAGTTACGGTACCATTTTGCCTAGTTCCTTCACCCGAGTTCTCTCAAGCGCCTTGGTATTCTCTACCTGATCACCTGTGTCGGTTTACAGTACGGTTCCTTTATATCTGAAGCTTAGAAGCTTTTCCTGGAAGCATGGCATCAATCACTTCACCCAATCTCTCGAAAGGGCTCGTCATCAGCTCTCAGCCTTAGCGGTCCGGATTTTCCTAAACCACCAGCCTACAGCCTTAAACAGGGACAACCAACGCCCTGATGACCTAGCCTACTCCGTCCCTCCATCGCAATATAAAGAAGTACGGGAATATTAACCCGTTTCCCATCGACTACGGCTTTCGCCCTCGCCTTAGGGGCCGACTCACCCTGCGCCGATTAGCGTTGCGCAGGAAACCTTGATCTTCCGGCGGGGAGGTTTTTCACCCCCCTTATCGTTACTCATGTCAGCATTCGCACTTCTGATACCTCCAGCAAACCTCCCGGTTCACCTTCAACGGCTTACAGAACGCTCCTCTACCATGCGTGCATTTCCTCAAACCCTCTCCTCCAGGGTTGGCAGTTTCTCCAACCTCCTTCCCGACTCAACGTTCGGGGGCGCTTGGTCGCCGGCTTCGCCGTCGACAAGCTACCTGAAAGAGTTTGAGTGAAATGCACGCATCCGCAGCTTCGGTTACCAGTTTAGCCCCGTTACATCTTCCGCGCAGGCCGACTCGACTAGTGAGCTATTACGCTTTCTTTAAAGGGTGGCTGCTTCTAAGCCAACCTCCTAGCTGTCTAAGCCTTCCCACATCGTTTCCCACTTAACTGGTATTGGGGACCTTAGCTGGCGGTCTGGGTTGTTGCCCTCTCGACGACGGACGTTAGCACCCGCCGTCTGTCTGCCGTGATTGTACTCCTGGGTATTCGGAGTTTGCATGGGGTTGGTAAGTCGGGATGACCCCCTAGCCCAAACAGTGCTCTACCCCCCAGGGTAAGACACGACGCTCTACCTAAATAGATTTCGAGGAGAACCAGCTATCTCCGGGCTTGATTAGCCTTTCACTCCGATCCACAGCTCATCCCCAAATTTTTCAACATTTGTGGGTTCGGCCCTCCAGTTAGTGTTACCCAACCTTCAGCCTGGCCATGGATAGATCGCCCGGTTTCGGGTCTATTGCCTGCAACTAAACGCCCTATTAAGACTCGGTTTCCCTACGCCTCCCCTATACGGTTAAGCTTGCTACAGACAATAAGTCGCTGACCCATTATACAAAAGGTACGCAGTCACAGGACAAGCCTGCTCCCACTGCTTGTACGTATACGGTTTCAGGTTCTATTTCACTCCCCTCTCCGGGGTTCTTTTCGCCTTTCCCTCACGGTACTGGTTCACTATCGGTCAGTCAGTAGTATTTAGCCTTGGAGGATGGTCCCCCCGTCTTCAGTCAAGATATCTCGTGTCCCGACCTACTTGTCGCAAGCTCAGTACCACAACGGTGTTTTCGTGTACGGGGCTATCACCCTCTATCGCCGGACTTTCCAGACCGTTCCACTAACACCACTGCTATCACTTGCAGGCTA
>NZ_VRYZ01000015.1 GCF_008064635.1 Parahaliea aestuarii | reverse complement strand
CTCTGTTGGGTGCCCTCAGGCTGCCTGCCGGGGTGGCAGGCTTGCCCTGGAATCAGTGGCAGCTTTGCCGTGGAATGGGTGGCAGGCTTCGCGTGGAATCAGTGGCAGGCTTGGTCTGGAATACGCACCTGGCTGTTACCGGGCTCGACAATGAAGGGATCGACACTGAGGAAGCGGCCCAGGTTATAGTCATAACCCCTTCCGTTCATATGGATCACTCGGGGCTGCGAGCACAGCCCGATCTTGGTGGCCCGGAGGGGCAGAAAAGCACACATTAATCAGTAAGTTACAGGATCCCAGATTTCCGCTGTACAAACGGGCCAGCTGGCATTTTTATTATAATTGGGCTCAATCCACTTCGCTATGGAGGTGCATCCCTGGTGATAAGCCCGACCGCTAACCGGCCGAACCGAAACCCAGGTTGTCATTGTTGCGGTCCGGCCAACGCACTCGATCCACGCAAACACTACAAATAGAGGCTCTTCGGGCAATCGAGAGCTCGCCTGGAGAACCTAATAAGCGAGAATCCCTGTGGGAGACTGGCCTGTAGCTCGCATCTTCGAGCCAGGGCTACATAGAAATTTCCACCAGGGCACCTGAACGGGTGCGCACACGATAGGCATTTAGCTACACCACATAGCACCTGAATGGATGCATACTAGATTTCTATCTGCAATGGCTGGCACTTCCTTGTCTCCTCGATGTACACAATCAACAAGCTCGCAAGATCCATATACTATTAAAAACATCATCGCAGAGTTTAAGAAACTCCCTGCGGATTTATAAAACCACTAAGAGCAACGCCAGTACCGTGAAGGTTAAAAATCCTTCAGGGCCCCGAAACTATAAGCCCCTTGCCCTTTAAGTAATCAATAACCTCCGAATAAGTTACTTTATTTGAACCAGCCGTGTGCTCAAACTTTAGTTTCATATCCCTACTTTTGACTTTATCACGTTCAATGCACTTGTAAGGATTCTCATATGAGTACGACAAAAGAGCTGGCGCGAGAATGTGCCCCATAATTGTTGCTCGCTCTAATAACTGGACTGCCTTAACTGATTTATCGTCGCAGCTAAAATTAAGATAGGAAACACCCAGCAAGAATAAATACCTCGGATCAGCACTTTCATGTGAGGCTAAATAGCGTTCTAAAAGCTTCTGGCCAATTTGAGCTTCAAAAACATCACCGCTAACAACATAAGTATCAATTGTCATACTAAAGTCATTCAGCGCTGAGTCGTCATGCTTGGAGATAAAGTAGGATCTATTTTCGACCAGCTGACTCACCACGCTTTTATCAATAGCCCCAATTCTTAAGCATAAGATGCCACGCTCCAATGCACCTGGCAAATACATGCTCAATGGCGCAGAAAACTCTGTGCTAGCACATAACTCGTTTGGATCAATCTCTACACCTTCTCCACCACCAGCTAATGAAAGATGAGGAAATGTTAGAATAGAGAAGTAGAAAGCCAATAATGGGAGAATATACACTCTGCTCATTTGCACGTTAGACTGCCTGCATCAACTAAGCTTGAACAAACTCTGTCAGTGTTGATTATTTCTCCATACTTTATTAGAAGTTCTATACGTGGGTCAGTATCTATGATCTTCATAAGCAATTTTCTATATGGGGATCCCTTTCCGAGAGATTTGTCCCAACTTGGATCACCTACAATTTCGGAAGACTGTGCTTCTTCAAGAGCACGTTTACAATCTTGATAACATTGGCTACGCATGATGCCAGCCTTCTTATCACCATATAACACTCGATCAAGAAATATTTCAGTTTGCAGATCCATTGCTATTGTATTTTCAGAAGGATTGCGCATATTTTCCGGCATTTCATAGCCTGACCACCAATCCTCATCCGAATCTTCTATCTGGCTTTCTCCATGCTCGATAAGTTCAGCTTGGTTGGCATTTATGGCAAGTTCATCTGATACAGAAACGTTACGTCTTGTCTGTTGGCCTCCAATTCCCCCGGATGATGGGCCGCTTGTAACTTCATTAAATCCAGCTGCTTGGAAGTAGTTTGATAGTCCATTTGACACAGCCTCGCGATCGCTCATTAGGCCGCCGCTCACACTGCCCGCGATGGTTGTCGAGCCATCATCATTCTGTGTGGTTGTTGTTGTGACGGTGACTTCCCGTTGTATACGCGACCCCGTTTTCTCTACACGGACCATGTTTTTCTCTACCTTTTCCTTCGTATAGCCTGTGGGGTCCACGCCACTCAAGGGGTTGTTCAAAACGTAACTGTAGGGGTTAATCGCCTGGGTGTTCCCCGGCTCCACAATGAACGGATCCACACTCAGGAAGCGACCCAGATTATAGTCGTAGCCTCGCCCATTCATATGGATCACTCGGGGCTGCGAGCACAGCCCGATCTTGGTGGCCTGGAGGGGCAGAAAAGCACACATTAATCAGTAAGTTACAGTATCCCAGATTTCCGCTGAACAAACGGGCCAGCTGGCATTTTTATTATAATTGGGCTCAATCCACTTCGCTATGGAGGTGCATCCCTGGTGATAAGCCCGACCGCTAACCGGCCGAACCGAGACCCAGGTTGTCATTGTTGCGGTCCGGCCAACGCACTCGATCCACGCAAACACTACAAATAGAGGCTCTTCGGGCAATCGAGAGCTCGCCAGGAGAACCTAATAAGCGAGAATCCCTGTGGGAGACTGGCCTGTAGCTCGCATCTTCGAGCCAGGGCTACATAGAAATTTCCACCAGGGCACCTGAACGGGCTGGGTTAGGATCAGGATTTGGCTACACCTAGTTTATCCGAAATATAAATACGCATATCGAGCTAACACCCCACATAAAGTGCATGCTGAAACCAACAGATAGGCATCATGCCAAAACCTTCGCCTTTCCAAGTGCTTCGAGCTTGCCATCCCGATGGTTCCAACCAAGCCGATTGCAAATACTAAGAAACCACCAACTACGAAAGTAACCGCTATCGACCTCATGAGTCCATCATAGACAAGATCGCCTTGTAGCATTACTTCGCCATGTAGATAGGAGATCGAGAGTAGCGTTGTACTTAATAAAAGACTTTGAAATAGAATGAGCAATGATCTAGCCATCGAATCTACTCTTTATCGAATTGCGGATTGAAGGTTTTCCAGGGCTCGTCTGGCGTTGAGCCGGGAATTTTCGCACCAAAACTCCCGAAGCCAAATCTTTGGCCTACAGCATTGTCAATTCTCCATATTCCCGGGAAATAGAATCTTGTTGGTGCAATCACTGGAGATTGAAGTGCATTAGATAATTCCTGAGCGAACACACTTCCACCCTGATTTCTACCAGTGTTACAGGAACACAATCTGATTCTCATTCCAGGTGCATAGCCCGGAGAACTCCTAATTTTCTCTGCAAGAGCAACAGGTGAAAGTGATTCTCGCGAATCGCCTGTATCATCAAATACTCGACGGCCATCTGAGTGTGCAAAAACTTCAAACGTATCGCTTTGCCTATGAGTCGGCATAGTCATACTGGCCGCCCTTTTGTCAAACAGATTTAGCTGGTTTTGATCGACATTCTCCGACTGAGAGTTTTGTAAAGCTTCGGCTGCTTGCATAGTGACCGTATCATCATTGCTGGCTAGCATGAACGCAGGATCGTAATCTACGTTATCCCTCTGTGATTGACCGCCAATACCACTGGAGGATGCGGAGCTTGTTACTTCATTGAGACCAGCGGATTGAAAGTAGTTTGATAGCCCATTCGACACCGCCTCGCGATCACTCATTAAACCACCACTCACACTGCCGGAAACGGTGGTTGAACCATCGTCATTCTGTGTGGTCGTGGTCGTGACGGTGACTTCCCGTTGTATACGCGAGCCCGTTTTCTTTACTCGCACCATGTTTTTTTCAACTTTTTCCTTCGTATAGCCTGTGGGGTCCACGCCACTCAAGGGGTTGTTCAAAACATAGCTGTAAGGGTTAATCGCCTGGCTGTTGCCGGGCTCCACAATGAACGGATCGACACTCAGGAAGCGTCCCAGGTTGTAGTCATAACCCCGCCCGTTCATATGGATGAATGCCTTTTAGCCATATTTATGATCAGAACCCAAGCGCATGCCGCCCAGTTGTAGATGCCCTATTGGTCACCAATTTTTTATTTTTCCAAATGACAGCGGCGAGGGTACATTTAGTGGAGCTGAGCGAAAACTTCCGGGTGCTGCTCCGCAATCCGCAGCAATGCCACAGCCGGCCCCTGAGGTTCACGGCGGCCTTGCTCCCAATCCTGGAGCGTCCGCATGCTAACGCCCAGCAAGCCGGCAAACGCGGATTGTGACATTTTGAGTTTTTGACGGATGACTTTAGGCGGGGAAGGCTCCGACAGTTCGGAAACTCTTAAATGAAGCTTCCCTGTAATCCCCCCATTTTTAACCGCCCGTTTGAGTAGAGGGTTATGCTGCCTGTAGCAGCTGGGTTGGAGGTATTCCCCCGATGGCCGAATTTGGCCGCTCGTTATTGTATTCCCAAAGCCACTGCGT
>NZ_VRYZ01000014.1 GCF_008064635.1 Parahaliea aestuarii | reverse complement strand
TGACTATATCGAGCTGTTCTACAACGAACGGCGGCGTCACAGTTCTAATGAGCAGCTATCGCCGGTAGAGTATGAGCGGCGTCACCAAAAGCGGCTGGAAAGTGTCTAAGGAACTGGTGGCGATTCATGATCAAAATCTACGTGACATGTAGGATACCCGCCATTACAAACTCTAAAATTCGTGCCGCTTCCATACGAATGGGACATATACAATGGTATTCCATATCGTGTTGACCAAAGCGCGTCTCCACCTCCAGGACTGTTGAAGCGATTCGAGAAGAACTGGGACATGTAATCCCCCCCAGGATGGGTATGATATCCGGCGGAAGCCCCCGTTGGATCCAATCTCATTCCTCCATTTCCACCTGGGTATGGGCGGGTGTATGAGTACCCTTTTCCGTTTTCCACGATAGTTCCACCTATTTCCAGACCGTACTTGTCAGATATTGGTTGAACAGCGCCCAAAACCTCTTTAGCGGCAGCATCAATCGCATTTTTTCCGTTAAATACTCTGCTAGTACTAATGGTTCCGTCAGCTTCTAGATCCGAAATCGCAATTCTCGCTCCCGCTTGTCTTTGTGATAGTGAGCGATTTGATTCTGAGGAAGCGCCAGCAAGTGATACATAATTCAGGCTGTCACTATTGGCCGCTTCCGATCCATTTTCTATATTTTCTCTCCCCTGTTGTCCACCAATTCCACCCGAAGACGACCCGCTCGTTACTTCATTTAGGCCGGCAGATTGGAAGTAGTTTGATAGCCCGTTCGACACCGCCTCGCGATCGCTCATTAAACCACCGCACACACTGCCCGCAACGGTAGTCGAGCCATCGTCATTCTGTGTGGTTGTCGTCGTGACGGTAACTTCCCGCTGTATACGCGATCCAGTTCTCTCTACGCGTACCATGTTCTTTTCAACTTCTTCCTTCGCATAGCCTGTAGGGTCCACGCCACTCAGGGGGTTGTTCAAGACATAGCTGTAAGGGTTAATCGCCTGGCTGTTGCCGGGTTCGACGATGAAGGGATCGACGCTCAGGAAGCGGCCCAGGTTGTAGTCATAACCGCGCCCGTTCATATGGATGAACGCATCTTTGATGAATTTATGTTCGAAATTTGAATGCATTCAATCCAGTCACTGTGTCCTAAAAGTTGACCAAATTTCAAAGGAGATGAATGTCTACCTCCGGCACTAAACGCGATCCGACTGTTCTCAAAGTATCAAGTGACCATTCCTGAGAAAGCCACAAAAATTGCGGCCAGAATGTAAGCAAAGGTTACTATTGATATCCACACAGATGCGTCACTATTTCGATTCATGAATCCGCCTTCTCTGTATAAATAAGATGGATCAAATGTTCGTGCAAACGCAAGGAAGACGCCAGCATACAGAAGCAACATTCCGGCTCCAACGAAAAATCGGCTTTGGTAATAAGGTCCCCAAAAACCATTGACTATAACGACCGCTGAGAACCCAACAAGTAGCGTGCTCTCCAAAGAAGTCTTAAGAGCTTCTCCCTTTGCATCGCCTCGAATTCTTACCGGTGGAAATAGCCACCACACAATACCCATATTGATTACGGTAAATGCCATCTCGACAACCCGGTTTTTGGGTAACGCGTTGAGTGCTGCATAGCAAAGGAAAAAGTAAACGAATGAAGCTAAGGCAATCAGACCGACATGAATAATCCTGTTCAAGCTGCACCTCTCAATTCCAAGCTAGAGTCTGTCTCATGGCGAGTGTTGCCGAGCCCGCAGCGTCCTCAAAGCAGTCAATTGGATCTTAGTAATTCTGTTCCTGTCTACGGTGGTTCAGAGATTCGGCCCTGCGCTTTGCGTACTCTTCGAATTCTAATTCCCACTCTTCGTTGAAGTGGTATTTCCGATTCGCTTTACGTGCCCCTCGGAGCGCCTCTAGGAGATTCGGCGCACACCACTCCTCGTTGTAAGGGTGCCCGGGGTAGCAAGCTTCCTCCAAGCGCATTCTCAGGTGCTGAAAGGTCTCATGCGGACCACATACCGACGGGCGAACCGTCGATTGACTGGCGTCGGTCAGAAAAATAACGTAGGCCGAGCCCAAGCTAATTGATGTCTGGCAAGCTGTGCTTTGCGGATCTACAGTTGCTTCCATTACGAGATCAGCGTCTGGGGCAGGCCCTTTAAGCACATCAAGGACGGTTAGGGTAGCCTGGATTATGCCTTGTGGTTGCTCCGCCTCGCCCACTACAGCCGCTTCCATTGGCACTGCGACAAAGACGTTCACCGACTTTTCGAAAGCTTCGTCCGGATCAGATCGTGCGCAAGAACAAGCGAAAGCCTGATTGAAAGCGACTAACCCAAGCGCAAAGATCACGCCCTTCAGTACGATTCTTAACATTGAAATTCTCCATTTCAATACGAATAACGGGTTGATGACGTACTTGTTCTGAATTGACCCCACTCATGTATCAAAAGTCCTCAAAGCTGACATTCAACGCCTCAAACACCGGCGCAGTTTTTCTGTGTCCGAGTACCTTGAGTTGTCATGTTTTGCTCGACTTCTACGGTGACGGTTTCAGGAAGACGGTACAAAAGCGACCTTTTTATGTCACCCTTGTAGCCCGTCTTAGCCTCAATATCAGCTTTGATATTTCTAAATTCATCATAGCAGATTCGAGGATCTATCATAACTTGTGTAATTAAATCATGCGGATCAATTTCATACTTGTATATATCTTCGTCTGGAATCTTTATCCCCCAATCCAGATGTATCAGTCTGATTTCTTTTTCGTGTGAAAACGCTTTACGTTTAACTAACAAGGACCGAAATAGATTGCCAAAGGTCATTTGTCCATTATTAGAAAATGCTTGCTTGGATTGAGAGATTATCTTTGATTCCGACTGGTATTTCACCCTACCTATACACGACTCAGTCCTTGCAGTGTTGACGTTGGCAATTGATATGCTGGTTAGCAATTTATCAATAGTAGTTCTTATTCGCACACCTCTTTTATCGGGAGAATAAATTCTCCACATTGCATCTGAAGCCTTGGAGGTAGTCCAGCACTGGCCATACAACCTTTCGTGAACATCTAATTCTATTTTTGATCCATCTGGGTATATTAGTTTTGATTTTAAAGTGTAATTTTCAAAGGTATCCTCCCACAATTTGGGCTTTACCAATGTATTCTTACAACTTTCGAATATTTCCAAGAAGCGATTGTACGAAACTATTCGATAGATCTGGTCTTCATATTCTGAATCTTTAATATTTAGATACACGAGATATTCCAAGAAAAAATAAGTCTAAATTAGAGGCAGGTTTATGAGTCCGCTACATTTTCTTGTTGTACGCTCATTCGCGCCCGTACGTCTGGGGGTTAATAACCGCGCCACTCAATGGAGTCTGCTTCTGGATTGTAAGAGACCAGAATTGTCCCTCTCGGCGCTCCACTCCTAGAAATTTTCTCTGCTGCTCCCTATCCCATATCCAGCGCATGATATTCGACAATAAAATCCATAAATTTAAGCAATATGGCTTCGTAGTTGAAAGTTGACGGATATTTTGGGATCAACAGCCTTAACTTATAACTGTCAGTGCCCACGGCGAAAATTGAATAGGCCATTGAAAACCCCGGCTGTTACACAGAATTATTTACACCCTTTCCGCCAAAGGAATAGATTTTTAATACGCCCGGGCCAGTGTTTAGCTAGGGTCTGGGGCTTCTCTGAAACCTTTTGCAATCCAAACGACGCCCCAGAATAATATTGTCGGCAGCAGCCCACCTAGAAAAAACGCTTCTGGTTCGTCCCAACCGTAACTATCGAAAGGATCGGAGGCCAACAGCCAAGCGAAAATCCAAACTATTGAAAGTACGATTCCTACTCGGAAGGCTCCTTTATGTCCTTTGACGATCCATCCCCCGATGTAAAAGAACAGAGCAAAAGCCAATAGAATTGCTGCACAAACGCTGGCCACTATAGGAATAGCATCATGTGGAATGCTTTCGATGAAATAATCGGCAGCCTTCACCGCTAGCAGCATTAAGACTGCGAGCCCCAACGTTACAGACAAAGTTAAGTATCCCATTCCTCTCCCAGTAGTTTCTGAACGTCCCAAATTGCCTTTGTCATCTAACTCCCCCAGTTCACCAGGCTCAAGACTTGATCAGGACCGATCCCCGCTTGCTTTAGCCTGTGCAAGCAATTGCCCAACCTGAGCCGCAGCCCTCGCACTTCCACCTGCATCATTCACTTGCTGTGACTGTATTACGTCGATGACCGCCCTGTCGCGGACCTTGCCCTGGTCCCAGAGGTCCTCAAAGCTGGCCTTCAACACCCTCGATCACGAAGCATTAGGCGATGTGTGCGTTTACGACAACAAAGGTGCGCAGCGGGTCAAACGTCACATGCAACGTGTTGATGGAAGGCGTCGAACTAACCGGTGGACTCTACTTTGTAGCGCTCATAGTCTTCGAGATATAAGCGAGCCGCTTCATCAGTGAACTCCTGCCTCCGTTCCCTCAGAGAAATTAACTTGCGGACCACACTTTTATAGATGACCTGATGAGCATGATTCTTCACAGAAGCCTCATCATATTCATCAAACTCAACTTCCTCGTCGCCGAGGCTCGCGTTAACAAGCCGAAGTAAATCTTCCTTAGAAATTTTGTCTATCGGCTCATAAGAGCCGTTTTCGGCTAAGAAATGGCCACAATAATCTTCAATCTTTAATAGCTTCATAGCCTTTTCTCCGACTCTCGTACGCAACAGCGCCAGCTTCCAACGAATCTAACATGATCTCGTGAGTCTTGATGGTCTTACCATCGACCGACGTCAGCACTTTGTCAGTCGGGTATCCAGAATATAGACGATACCGGATCTGTCCGTCTTCAAATTCTTTTTGCGTGTGAAGCAAGTAATTAGCACCTACTGAAGCGCCCACCGTACTGTTATGAGTAACTACAATAACGGGCATCGTTTCTGCTATCGATCGCAAAATTTGATTGACGTCACTTTTTAGAAACAGGTTGTCGAAAGATGACTCGGGTTCATCTATCAAGAGAATCTCATGGTTATGAGCATCGGAAATTTCCTGTAACAACCGGAATTCAGACCTCTCACCGCCTGAAACTGCGAACCCGTCCTCGTTCAAGATTCTGTAACCAATCCTGACAAAGAGCTTGTACAGATCTGCTCTAGCAAGGGCGTCGTTGTCTAGCAAGCTGCGCAGATATTGATACGGATTTTCATATTGTTGGAAAGCATCGCTAAAGGCCGTTTTAACTCTACTCGCAGACTTAATCTCCTGAGCACCGGAAAACGGCCTTTTTCTTGCTTCGACCTTAAAGCCCTGCAACGACTCTTCGAAAATCACCGCATCTTGCTTTAAGAAACCTACAATTTCATTAAACCTATGGATACGCCGCTGATCCAGGCAATACTCGTACAGATCTATATCTTCAATCTGAGTAGCGGATGTCCGGAGGCGCAAATCCCTCTTAACTTCCGCAATCAGATCATTGACAAACTTTGCTTTATGCTGATTAAGTGTTCGCTGCCTAAGCAATTCTATCAGCTCAAGAATTAAGCGTTTGAGCGCGGGTAGCTGAATATGCCTTTGGATGACATCTCTGAACTCGATGTTTTGTAAGACCTGCTTCACAGATTCGATGAGCGACACAAGCGTCTTGGTGTTTCCTACCGGAAGCATTTCCTCATCGAAAAGCACTGCCTTAGAAAATGCATCCTGCCGATCACTCTCTTCTGCTGACTTCAACAGCGTTTCTATGTAGGTTTCTAATTCGCTGTCTCGCATTTCCAGGTCGACGTTCATTACATCGTCCAGAACACTCTTGAATCCGGCAAGATAATTGTCGACAAAGACACTTCGGCGACGTTCAACCTCACTATTGAACTCTCTCTCGTACTCCTCCTCGCTTTGTTGCACAAGCGAAAATTGCTTTATGTACTTGGCATTCTCCACTGTTTCACAAATTTCATCGAGCGTATGGGTTTTGCCGCTTGAGCGCGCACCGACTAATACGTTAAGGCCCGTTGAAATCATCTGCCCGTCTTGTAGAACCTGCCACAGCTTGTTACCGTCAGACTCTGAGAGAGCAACCTTGCTCTTATCAGCGAGGCAGGCCTTGAGTGATGCAAGGGTAACTTCTCCACAATCTACGAAAGTTTGGCGCATGGGAATCCGTACGAGACCTTCCTTCATCCGTGAATCACTAAACAGGACAGGTGTTGGTTTCGACTCATCTTTAATCGAGCGGATAAATTTCTTCGCACTATCGACCTCGCCGGCAGCTATGTAGGGCCGCAAAAGATCAAGTGCTTCACCTCGTAATGGAGGAGACTTATCGTAATGAGGAATTACCAAATATGAACTTAAGTCACCATATATTTCTATGAGTTCAGCGACTGAAAGACAGTCTCCAATTTTGGTGATCTTGCTTGTGACAAGCTGGGCTTTTGCCTCAAAGTCATCTACTTTCGAATCACTTCCAATCACTAATACGTGACCCTTGGCAACATTAATCTCGATCCCAGGGAATACCATAGTGTTTAGCGAGCTTTGTATCAGCTTGAACTGCTCACCATCAAAAACGTCGTGATTTGTAATTGCGACAGCATCCAAACTGGCTTCTTCGACATATCGATGAAATGCTTCGAGGCTAAATGTGAAATCAGCATCGCTAATCGTCGGAACGGTATGGATGTGTAGATCGATCTTCTTCAACGGTGTGCCACTCCCTCGACGTCGAGCGCCGTCCAACACTCGCATTCACGCGCTAGCTCAGGCCGTTTCCGCTACCTGGCAGAGTTTTTCTGCACATAGGTATCGGTGGTCCTAACCAACTCTTTAATAAAGTGTATATGCTTTCGCATGGCGTCTCGCGTGACTGCATGCTGGGTTGGCTGGCCTGGGAGAGGCCTTACTGAGCGATGGGCAATATCTCCACGCTTCTTTGCAAGCCGATTTAATTCCGTTCTTGCCTTCGCAGGATCGGAGTTATTCCAGGACCAGCCTTCCGTGACGTCATAACCAAGATACTTCTTGAAAATAGGTCTTACTCTATCAGTACTTGGCGTATGGAAAACCTTAAGATCGCTTATGAGTGAAGCCTGTATGAAGTCGGACAGGCGCTCATCCCCATCGCAGCAAAGTGATTCGACAGTCTCAATGAGTAAATCCTCCAAATATGTCTCGAGAGCAGCCAGCGCCATCACTAAGCTTGCTCGTTTCAGTACTTCGATCTCAGGCGGAGGAGGCTGTTTATTCAATGCATCAAAGTGGTCCAAGAGCTCCATTGCGTCTTGAATCGCGTGGTCAAATGCTTGAAAAGCCTTCGATGTCATAGAGGAATTTCCAGCAGATTAATAGACCGAATTCCGCTTATGCCACACTGTGAGATTTCCTGGTTGGCTTGAATAAGCTGCTACAAATCATGATGCCACGCCTCCTTGCGTTCAGGTTGGAGTTGTAGAAAAGAAGCCATCGGTATTCATAAGACCTTTCAGGATCTTATATGCACACAGAGCCTCAAAGGAATATCACACAAAATCAGTAGGTTATCCATAAAGCTATGGTGAAAATCCGGCCAGTAAGATTGGTTGTCGGAGGGCAGGAAACTGATGAATCGGGCCCAATCTTGTTAGAATCGTACGATTTGCCAAGGCACATCATCCTGCGGGGGCTGTCCGCTATGTGGCGAAAGAAGACTTGCCATTCTGACACTGTATGTCAGACCAAGTCTGGGTTACTACAAGTGGCGCCCGCGCTATCGGTGGATGCCCGTGTTGGCCTCCAGTGCCAGGCGCAGGGCCCTGAGATGACGTGACAGGGCTCGTTCGAAGTCAGGGTCGCTGAAGTGAGCCGCACTGACCATGAAAATAATGCCACCACCCCAGGCAAGATTGAAGATCACGCCACCCTCCTGCCGCAGGCTCTGCTCCTGTACTGGCACGCTGTAGGGTTCGAAGATGCGGGTGAGGGTAGCCTCACCCAAGGGCTGCAATCGCCGCTCCGCCATGTCGCGCAGGATCAGCCCCAACTGCGACGGCCGCTTGCGCATGAAGCGCAGCCAGGCGGTGACGGTGGCGAGAATGCGCGTTAACTCATCGCTTTCCGGCGGCGCCGAATGCTCCGACAGGTAGGCAGCGTAATCGGCAGCCATCCGCTCCAGCACGGCTCGGTACAAGGTTTCCTTGTTGCCGAAAAAGTGCGCCACTGCCGGGGCGGTTTTGCCCACATCCTCCGCCACATCCTGTAAACGGGTTGCCGCGTAGCCGAGGTCGGCGAAGCGGCGTTCCGCCGCATCCAGTATCGCCGCCCGCGTTTCTGCACCCTGCCAGCCCTCTCCCATCGGGCGCCCACGACGACTGTGTTTTTGCTGCTGCATGGACTTCCCGTATTCGCTGCCAATGTGCTTAAAAGTTAAACCACCTGCGTATTCCAGACCAAGCCTGCCACTGATTCCACGCGAAGCCTGCCACCCATTCCACGGCAAAGCTGCCACTGATTCCAGGGCAAGCCTGCCACCCCGGCAGGCAGCCTGAGGGCACCCAACAG
>NZ_VRYZ01000013.1 GCF_008064635.1 Parahaliea aestuarii | reverse complement strand
AAAGTGGAGCTGATCTACGCGAAGAATTATCAGTCGGTTGACGAGGCGAGGTCGGGTATCTTTAGCTACATTGAAATATTCTATAACCGCAAACGAAGGCACTCAGCGAATGGCGGGATTAGCCCTGTGGCATTCGAGGAAGCGGCAGCATTAGCTGCTTAGGTTGGGTGGCTACTTTTTGTGGGGAACACCACTGCAAGGGTCTGGAGTAGCAATGGAAGCTGGAGATTGGATTTCCTTATTCATGGCATTGATTGCCTCAGGTTCGGCTGCAATTACATACGTGGTCTACAGGTCAGCGACTGATCCAGAAGTAATAGTGTATGCGGACGTCGATAGAAAAAGACCATCAATTGTTAATCTAATTATAAAAAACATAGGTAAGGGTCCTGCATTAGACATTACATTTCATTCAACAAGACCATTGCCGGCCGAAGCGTTCAGTATCGATATCCCAAAGGATATGCCCAAACAAATGGTTACTGGCCCTATCATTACCGGAGTGCCGTATCTCGCACCAGGGCAAGAGATAGTTTTAACTTGGGGGCAATTTGGAGGTCTCAAAAAGTATCTGGGTGACTCTAGTATCACAGTTACTTCAAAGTACCGTCGTCCGAAGATGTTGCGTCCGCGCTCTGCCTATGTTTTTAGCGACAGCAAACTTGATATCACACAGTTCGAGCATTCCGACGCCAGCGACCACAATTGGGGTCCAAAGCTAGTGAAAGCACTAGAAGCTACAAATAAAGAATTGAGTGCAATTAAACGTAGTTTGCAGGGAGGGAGTAATGTCAGCAGTTAACAAGGCCAAGCAGCGGGACGCGCTTACAGCGCGCCCTTGTTGGCGGCGTTGGGCAGGCAAATGAAACATAGTCATGACCATGCCGCGCAGATAGTGCCTGCAGTCACAAAATTGGCTCCTCGACTTATAACTAGTCCACGAATTTTACAGGCTAGCGATGCCACAATCACCTGAACTCGCCGGCGGCGAAGGTTTTACCTTTGAAGGGGACGCGGCTGCGTTCTACCTCACCGCATTGCTAGCCGAGGCTTTTGCACCCGGCATTGATGATCGAATCGTTGTCCGAGTGTCGGTTCAGCAGCGCGACTTCGGCGAACCGCTCGATGATGTAATCGTCGATTTTGGAGGGATAGCAAAGAACCCCGCTCGACTTAGCCTCCAGGTGAAACGTTCACTTACGATCAGCAAGGCAAAAACGAACAAAGACTTTCGCGACATCATCCGAGACAGTTGGGCCACACTCAAAAAGTCCGACTTCCGCATCAATGCTGATCGCTATGGGGCAGCGGTTGGCACGGTTACGCCTACCAAAGAAAGGGCGCTCAAGACCCTTTGCGATTGGGCCCGTGAAAGTCTGACAGCTGACCATTTCGACGCTCGCTTTGCGAAAGATGGCAGCGCTAGCGCCGACATCACAGCGGTCAAGAACGACGTCATTGCCCTACTGGAAGAGGCGAAGGGGACACCGTGCACGAGTGAAGAAGTGCATCAGTTCCTGGCGCACTTTGTGCTCATCCAGTTCGATTTCCTTCGAGAAGGAGCCACTGATCCGCCTGATGCCATTAATCGCATTCGAGATTGTCTCGTGCCCGATGACGCAGCCAAAGCCCCACTCGTCTGGTCGCGGGTCGTTCAGTTAGCCCGCGCATCAGCAGGGAAGTCAGGCCAGTTTGATCGCGCGCGGCTTGTGCGTTCGATCTCATCTGTCGCACGCCTTCGAGGCGCGACGTCCTTGTGCCGAGATCTCGACAAGTTGAAGGAGCTCGCAAGGAGCTACGAGAACCTTATTCCGGACGATGTTGGCGGAATAAAGCTCGACCGAACCTCGCTCCTTGAGAGGCTGGACGCCAAGCTTACCGCAGCCCGTGTCGTCCAGGTCCGAGGCCTGCCAGGAAGTGGCAAATCAGTCTTGGTGAGGCGAGCGGTACAACGCGCGCTAGAACGCGGACCGGTCCTCTTCCTCAAAGCCGAACAGCTCGAAGGCACCAGTTGGATCAGCTACGCGGCCTCGCAGAGACTCTCTGGTGCTCCCCTGGAGCAACTTTTCGTGGAGATCGGAGCCGCCGGCACTCCCATTTTGTTTATCGATGCAATTGATCGCATTGAGAAGGAGCACCAGCCCATAATCCTCGACGTAATCCGTGTCATCGCGGAGTCGCCGCTGCTCGATAATTGGCGCGTCGTTGTCTCCCTGCGCGACACAGGGATTGAAGTGCTTCGCAATTGGTTAGGCCACTTCCTTGATGTCCTGAAGGTCGAGACGCTTGACGTTGGTCAGCTGAGCGACGAAGAGGCTGAGACGCTTGCAAAAGCCAAACCACACCTGAGGCCACTTCTGTTTGGATCAGCGCAGGTGCAAGAGATCGTCCGACGCCCCTTTTTCGCGAAGGTGCTGAACCAGAGTTATGTGGCTGACACCAGCGTCCCGACATTCGTTCCCCGATCTGAAGTCGATTTGATAGAGAATTGGTGGCGGCGGGGTGGCTACAACGAGACCGGCCAAAGCGCGATTGAGCGTCAGCGCGCATTGCTCGACTTGGCACGTATTCGTGCCCGCCAGCTAAGCCAGCCGATTCGCATTAGTCAGCTAACCTCGGCCGCACACATTGATGATCTAAGATCGGATGGCATACTTCAGAACGCTCGTGAAGGGATCTCCGTCCGCTTCGCTCACGATATTTTCTTCGAATGGGCCTTCTTCTATGTCCTGGCTGATCGCGGGCCCCAATGGATCGAAGAGATCAAGACCTGCGGCGAGCCGCCAGCGGTCGCACGCGTCGTCGAACTTGTTTCTCAATGGGAGTACGCACAGGGAGAAGACTGGCCAACGTACCTCGCCCAAACCGAGGGTTCGGACCTTAGATCACAATGGCTGAGAGCGTGGCTGATCGGTCCCCTCGGAACTGCGAGGTTCGAAGCTGATGAGGGCCAGTTCGCGACGGCCGTCTTTGCTGACGACTTCCGGCTTTTCAGAAAGGTGCTCGTCTGGTTTCAGGCGGAGAAGACCTCTCCGAATGCGAGTATCCTGGCTGGAACGCTCCCACAGGAGCAACGCCAACGGTTCGCTGATCTTCTCGGCTGGCCTTCCGACTTCGCCGCGTGGCGTCGCCTCATCGGCTTTATTCTCCGGCGCGTTTCAGATATTCCGCAGAGGCTCTATCCGGAGGCAGTCGCAATCTTCGAGGTCTGGCAGAACGCCCTAGCCGAACTTCGCAACCCGACGTCTCGCGCTCTTTTACAACAATGCGCTATCTGGCTCGCCGCCATCGACGCGCTCAGTACCGCTGATGGACCTGACGAAAACTCTGAGTACTGGGCGCGGGTGCCCGACTTGGGCACTTTCCGAAAATCTCTTGGCCAACTTCTCTTAAGATCGTCGAGAGCCGAGCCGACCCTTGCGGCCGACTATTTGCAGCGGGTCGTCACTTTAGAACGCATCCGTGATGATGCGTTTCATGACATCATTGCCTACTCACCTGTACTCGCCCAATCGCTGCCTCAGTCGATCGTTGAGCTTTCACTGGCTTTCTTGCGCGAAGAGCTTCCTGACGAGCAAGTTGCCCGTGAAAAGCAGGAGCTTCGGGCCGCATCCGAGTGGCGCAAGGCCATTCTGGCCAAGCCTGAAGCCGAGCGCACGCGTAAACAGCAAATGGCGCTTTCCTTCGGTGTTTCTTTGCGAACGGTCGGCGATTTCAGTTACCACGACTGGGAAAGGCTTTCGATCCACGACGACTACCGAAGCTTCTCGCCCCCTTCGCCGCTTAGAGAGCCCTTTCACTCACTTTTCCAATCATCACCCGACGAGGCCCTGCGTCTCTTTCGAGAACTGTGCAATCACGCGATGACCGCGTGGCGACAGCTGCATCGTTATTCACGAGACCGTGATGGCACCCCCATACCGCTCGAACTGACATTTCCTTGGGGTACCCAAAAGTTCTGGGGCACCGACCGGGAGTATCTTTGGTTTCGGTCGACGTGGGCGCCCAATGCCATCGGCTGCGGGTTTATGGCGCTTGAGGAGTGGTGCTTCGCCGAGCTTGAGCGTAACAGGTCCGTCGACGAGTTGATCCAGCGAATCGTCGAGGGGAACGAGTGTATCGCTATCCTAGGCGTCGCGTCGATGCTTGCGCTCCATACTGAGACGGTGTCCGAAGGGACGTTGCCGCTCTTCACCTCACAGCGCCTGTTGGCGGCAGACCATTACCGAATGGCGCAAGATTTCTCGTCAACTGCGAACCTGATCGGCTTCACGCAACGCACCGACATGCCGCACGTAGAGGCGATCCAAGCAGCAAACGCCCGGCCGGTTCGCAAGACACAGCTTAGCTGGATGGTGCCCAGGTTCATCTTTGAGCCTGGACCCATCAGTGATCAAGCCCGTGAAGCAATACCTAATTTCAAGAACGATCTGCCATTTCAGTACGAAGAGCACCGCGACATTCCTGAGGCACGGGAGGACCTCACAAAGCAGGCCCTCAAATATGCCGAGTTGGCGGACACAGAAAACTATCAGGCCTACCGCACGGAAGAGGGTTCGGATCAAATAGCGATTGTCCACGTTAGCCCTTCCGCTGCTGAGCCTGAAAATGTCGCCAGGGCCGAAGAGGCTACTAAGTACCTCAGGCTGACCGGCCTTTGGACGTGGGCATCCAAATCATTCGAAGAGAAGACGTTGAACGACACCTATACGATAGAGGATGCCATTGTGTTGTCCAAGGAAGCGGACGCCAGAGACTTATTCGAACACCCGGGCAGCGAGAATGAAGAAGAACAGTTGGGAATGCGTCGGGGTGCAGTCGCCGCCACGGCGGCCATAGTGCTTAACTTCCGAGAAGGCTGTACACACGAAGACCTTGAGTGGGCTCGTGGTGTCCAGGAACGCGCGATCCGTCTGCCAGAAAAGTTCGATCTGATGTGGTCCCCCAGTTCCGTCGTCCCATGGCACCAGGGGATCTATGTGGCCCGAGGCCTCGCAGCGGATCTCCGCGAAGGTACAGCGGCACGCGGTGCGACTCGCGACCTCCTCGGGCTGATTGCACACCCACTGGAAGTCGTTTCGTTGGCCGCGCTCGAAGAAGCCTGCAAGCTTTGGCCTAAGGACTCCAAATTGACTTGGGCCGCGCTGATCTTGGCATTTTCACTCTGCCACGTTCCTTCTCGGCAGCGGGAACAGCCCCGTCAACACGGTGAAGCAATCCATACATCGAATGAAGCACAAGCAGCTGTCAACGCGGCGCTTGCGTTCTATGAGTATGGAAGAGGATGGGCGCCTCTCCCGTTACCGCCTCCAGCCTGGGTGAAGGTCGAACCCGGGAAGGGTCGGCGTGGGCATCAAAGATATGAAGATTACGACTTGGATGATGCAACCGACGCTGCTGAGGTATGGGGTGAACCGGATGTCTTCTGGCACTCAAAGCAGGCTGCAGAAGTCCTTCAGCGCATCCCCTTCGACGAGGTTATAAACAGCAGTGCAAAGAGCGTGCTTCTCGACTTCCTTGCCAGTGTTCTCGACTGGACCAACCAGAAAAATGCGCCACTGTGGGTGAAGCCTGGACGCCGTGATCGGTCAGCGACCCAGATCTTTGAGTGGACGCATACGCTCGGATCAAGGTTGGGTCACGTGGCTGGCCTTATCCCGCTTGCTGACTTTCAGGCCCGCTTCCTTGACCCGATTTTGGGTCTCGAAGGCGACAATTGCTGGGCTCTCCTCTCTCCACTCGCGAGCACCTACGTCTGCGCTTACCTGTACGATGCGCCGGTCGTTCCAGCCGACGCGGTCGCGACGCTTGACCTCTGTCTCGGGCGGCTTCTCCAGGCCCCCGCCTTCATGCGCGACACCTACCGAAGCGGAGAATTCTCAGGCTTCGATCAACCCAAGCTTGTTCGCACGTTGATGTTTGTCTCAGTCGAGCGCGCGGACTTGGCCGCTCGCTACGTCAATGGCGACTGGTCCGAAATCAGCCGCATTCTGCCATTGATTGATCGTTTCATTCGCGCTGGCGGATGGGCTGCTTCCGTGATGGACCCGTTCTTGACGCTCTGTGAGCGAGCTAGGGCCAACTATCCGGCCGAAGCCTTCGCGGACCAAGTGCTCGCAATTATCGGCGACGGACCCGACAATCTAAAGGGTTGGCATGGAACGTTCATTCCGGCGCGAATCGCAGAACTGGTTCAGCACTTTGCACATCGTGACGCACCAATGACACTGGCTATAGCTCAGAAATTCCTGCGGATCCTCGACATGCTGGTCGACATGGGCGACAGGCGAAGTGCGGCGCTTCAGCTTGGTGAGGCATTTCGCGAAGTTAGTTTGCCTTCCTAACCATAGAAGCTCGTGCCATTAGTGCGTATGCGGCTACCTTGACTCTGTACTAGACGTCTAAGGAGCAATAAATCGGGGGCTTCCCTGAGAAACCCTTGAGCTAATCGCGCCCAACAAATAAGGATATGTCGCGCGTCAGCCGCGACCTATCCGATTGTTGAACAAGCCCGGAAGCTGTTGCTGTTTATAAGCAAATAAATAATCGTAGGGTTGGCGGTTTGCGGAGGGCCTTGCGCGGCAGCATTTTCTTCAGTCGAGCGCCAGCCTCGCCGGCTTGGCGATGGTTAACACATCGCTGTGTCATCGGTAATTCTCGCCCTCCTGTTTGAGAATGGCGGGTGTATGGCGTCAATGCAGACCTATCCCGGTTCCCAGCGTCGCCGCAGGCCACAGACGTGCATGTCCCCGCGGCAATGCGGACAGGTAAACACCTTGCGGGCCTTCCTCAGGGACTCGGGTACCGGGGTGCGTAACACCCACTGGACGAGACACAATAAGGCCCTGGCATTGCCGTGGAGGAAGCCGTAGTCCCGCGCCCGGCGGAAGCCTTTGGGCAACACATGCTGCAGTACCAGGGCGATGAACTCCTCCCCGGGCAAGGTTCGGGTTTGCCAGCTGTTGGTACGGCTGTCCTTGTAGCGGAAGGTGATGTGGTCGCCATCGTCTGCCAGCAAGTTCCGGTCACTGATCACGCCGCGATACAGATAGCGGGACAGGTATTGCAATGCCTGCAAGCCGCGACCGGCCTGTGTGCAGTGAACGATCCAGCGCCGCGGGGTGGCCGGTGGCCTCAGGCCGCTGTCTGCCAGGGCCCCTAGGAAGGCGCCGCGGAAGGCGGCGGCCAGTGCCCGGCCATTGAACAGATAGTCGCCCTTGAGCCCGCGCCATTCACGCCGGCGTTGGTGGATTCCGCCGCCCGGCACCACGATGTGGACATGAGGGTGGTAGTCCAGCTGACGGGTATGGGTGTGCAATACGGCACACAGGCCAAGCTCCGCGGTGAAGCCATTTTTGTTGTGGCCAAAGCGCCGCAGGGTCTCGGCGGCACAGCGCATCAGCAGGGTATAAACCGTTCGGGGATGCCGTTTGGCCAGCTGTCGTAAGGCAAAGGGCAGCGTGAACGTGACCAGATAGTAAGGCACGGGCAATAGCTTCTGCTGCTGGCGCGCCAGCCACTGCTGGGCCGCTTCCTGCTGACATTGGTTGCAGGCCCGGTGTCCGCAGGAGCAGAACCGGGTGTCGGACCGGTGGCACTCCTGACAAGCCAACACCAACTCGCCGTACTGCCCGGTACGGCAGCCGGTGATGGCATTACAGGCGGACCATTGATCTGCGGTCAACGTGCCGCCATGGCGTGCCAGAAAGCGCCCTCGGTAGCGCTCGAACACCGTCGCGAGATCCATCTCAACACCCCCAGCGGATGCGCATCTTCGCGACCAGGCGATTGATGCGCTTGTCGGTGTCGGTCTGGGTCACCTCGGTCAACTGCGTATACAGCGCGGTGGTCTTGGGGCATTCGTGGCCCATCTCATGCTGGATGGCGCGCAGGTTCACACCGGCTTCGACCAGATGCGCCCCATAGCAATGGCGCAGTGTGTGAATGGTGACGGCCTTGTGGATACCGCAATCCCGGAGGATGGCTTTGAAGGACTTCTGCAAGCCACCGCGATCCATGGGTTCGGCAGCCTCAACCCGCTCCTGCGGGCTGCGGCCGCGGGGGAAGATCAGGCTCGGGTTGCGATGACTGACCCAGTAGCGGCGCAGGGCCTGAAGACTCACCCCGGGCAGGGTGACGAAGCGATCCTTACGCCCCTTCCCTTGGCGGACATGTACCTTCATGCGGTCGCCATCGATATCCCCCACCCGTAGGTTCAGGGCTTCGCCCAGGCGCAACCCCATACTGAAGGCCACCAGAATAAAGGTCTGGTAGCGCAGCTCGCGCGTGCCGTTGATCAACCGCTCGATCTCCTTCAGGGTGAGGATGTCGGGCAGTGACTTCTTCCTGGGTGGTTTGACGATATCCACCCAGACCCAGTCCTTCTTGAGGACGTGCTGGTAGAAGAACTGTAAGCCGTTGCGGTCCACCTTGACGGTCGACCACGAGTGCGTCTCTACCAGCGACGAAAAGTAGGCTTCGAGCTGTTCCTGGCTCAGGGTGTCGGGGCAGGTGTCCCAGAACTGGGCGACACGCCGAACGGCGCGGGCATAGGAATCAATGGTGCGTTCTGCCTTGCCCTGCCGGCGCAACGCGCTAACATGTTTGCGGTACAGTGATTGAAATTTCTGTTGCTGTGCTGTGTTCATGATAATTCCTCCTGTGGTCGTGCTCGGGAGAAGCACGTGGAGGAATTATTTGCCCATTGGAGGGATTGTGCTGATGCTTTGCCGCGTAGCGGCTTCGTTCAACAAAGCAAGCAAGCGGGACAATTGTTACGCTGCGCTACACAATTGCTCGAAGCGTTAGCTCCCAAAGGAAACGATGAATAAATTCTATATTATTGCCCTTTGTTGTTTGCTGTTTAGCTGTACAAAATCGGCAGAAAAAATTACGAGCACTACGGTTAGTGTGTACTTAAATGAGAGCAACTGCACGATGTATGAAAAAATAATGGCTGGCTCACTGGCAAAGCATCAAATCATTATTCTGGAAGCCGCCCCTGTATTCAGCTTGTATCAGTCAAGAAAAGCAGACGAAAATATACTCCGATTCTTTGTTGAAAAGTATCAAAAACAGGATGGTATCCTTTCCGAAGAGGATAAAAATGAGCTGGCTAATTTACAATCATCACATATATCTTGGGCCAACATGACCAAAGAAGCCCAGGACTTCACCTATAATTTGGTATTTAACGGATGCCAACCAAAGAGCTAGCAAGCGCTATCACGCGGAGAAAATTTCCGCTGGCTGTCCAAATTGCCCGGTTTAGCGGGCGCTAGCATTCTCGGAGGTCTAGTGAGTAAATCACCATATCTAAAGGATCAAAGATTGGCCGATGTCATTGCGGCGATTCAAGTAATGGGCACTTATAAGTTCTACAAGCTTGATTTTTCTGGCTGGTCAAAGCGAATAACTGGTTCAGAGAGCAATGCTGACTATTGGAAAACTGTGTTTTCTGAACACCCGGAGTTCTTTCGATTAAATGAGGAGAAAGATAAAGTTTCTCTCGTATGGAGACGTAGTCATCAAAGAAATTTTCATGTCGATAGGCAAGAAATACTTACTCGAGATCAAATATATTCCCTTCCAGAGCAAGAAAAAAACACAAGAATATCTCGTACCCCACTATCTAACGGCGATACGGCAACTCTAGTATCAACAGCAATTGATCTACACTCTAGAGCCATAGAGAGTGAGAAAGAGAAGCGATGGCTATTACCATCATTAGTTACAATATTGGCGGTTTTTCTTGGTGCCATCCTTCAATCGTGGTCTTAAAAAATTCTAACAAGCGACTGTGATCTGAACGTAACCCTGTAGCCAAAAATTTTATGTCATCTGCCATGCTCTTTGGTCGCGAACCATGGCATTCAAAATCACCATCATTTTCCGCATGCACGCGGTGATGGCGATTTTCTTATGCTTCCCTTGAGCAACTAGGCGTTGGTAGAACTCGCGCATGACAGGATTGTGCTGCGTCAGCGACTAGGTTTCAGAACATCGATAGGGTAAAGTAGCTGGTGTCTATACCGATATCTTTGAAGCGGCCTTATTCTGAGGCGGGCTAGTATTTCTCTCTCGAGGGAAGTCCAGGTTGTGCGGCAAATATAGCTCGAAGCTCTCCTTCTGACCGAACTGACAATCTCCCTGAACGCATCAAAGTATCAATACAGACATGCGATCCATAAACGGTAGGCGACTCGATATTTTGGTGCCCACACACCAAGAAGGACAACAGATTATCTCTAGTAGCCCCAAGTCGGTCTTTGCGGGCCCATAACGCGAACTCGGCCTCGCTGTTCGATATGTCTTCGCCATTGATGATATCAGCCCAGTATCCTCGCCAGCCTGCGTGAATCACACCTATGGGTTTGTTGCCGGAATTTGACTCTATGGTCAGGGCGCCAGGCAATGACAATAAGGTTGCTAGCGCTTGTTCTCGCTCTACTTCATCAATGCTGTCGAGCCAGGCACCGCCATTACGATACGAAAGGGCCCTTGCATACCTTCCTGCATCGCCCGTCCACTCAAGAGCGTCAATTGACATGTCTTCATGGTTGCCCCGCACGGCGTAAAACCAGGGTTCAGTCGCGAGCTTGAGGCACTCGAGCGAGTTTGGGCCACGATCAATAATATCGCCCACACTGAATAGCCGGTCCGAATTTCTGCTAAAACCCACTGAGTCCAATTGCTGCATCAGCACGTCATGCTCGCCGTGGATATCACCAATGAAGTAGTCAACGCCTGTAGTATTTGGCGCTACGATTACGTGCTTGATCTTCATAGGCTGTTTCAGCTTGGCAGTGTCTAATACTTGGGCACAAGACTACACTTGGCAGCCGAGTTGTAATCCCCCCATTTTTAACCGCCCGTTTGAGTAGAGGGTTATGCTGCCTGTAGCAGCTGGGTTGGAGGTATTCCCCCGATGGCCGAATTTGGCCGCTCGTTATTGTATTCCCAAAGCCACTGCGT
>NZ_VRYZ01000012.1 GCF_008064635.1 Parahaliea aestuarii | reverse complement strand
CGAGACGGGCCTACGGCTTCAGAAACTTTGAGAATTACCGGTTGAGGGTACTGACCCACTGTGGGTGGGATGGCATTATCAATCGGGTACGGATGGATGCCCATCCCCCGTTTATGGGGTAGAGCCCGGGGCTGGAATCGGAGCACAAACAAAAACAGCCAGTAGACTGAATGTCTAACTGACTGTTTTCAAAGGAGAATTTGGTCGGACGGCACCGCATGAAATGGCGTCCTATCTATTTGATTTATAAATATATTCTATAGTTCAAAGGCCGCTTATACCCCCATATATACCCCCAATTATTTTTCTCACCCCCATTTGCGCAGCTTTCCAAGGCCAAAATTTTGCTGCCACGCCTTGCAGTAATCTTGGTGCTCTGAGGCGGTGGACCTTGGGGTAATCTTGGGGTTCTCCCCTGCCGTAATCGTACCGTTCATTGTCAGGCTTTAGGGGCTGCCAATACCTCGCCCGCCCTGATATTCGATTTCTACAGTTAGCGCACCAGCTAAGCACCCTCTGGCGGTAGATGGTCCATCATCTCAGCTCAGGGACGCCCCCCCCGGTGGGCTAAAGCCGCACTCCCTCGCCCAGCAGTCCCCGCGCCCGGTGGTAAAACTCGCCCTGCCATGCGTCCTCCAGTTGCCGGTATCGCCGGAACTGGCCCTCAAAGGTACGCCAGTGCATCCCCTTCCGCTTGCACCAGCCGTCTACGCCGTCCCAGTCCTCGAAAATCCGCGCACCGATCTTGCGCTTGGCCTCCAGAAGTTTGTCCAGCCTGTCACCCTTCTGGCTGGGGTAGAGGTAGCCGCAGCAGTGGCGGCATAGGAAATACTGCCCATAGGAATACAGCACCTCGCAGCGCCGGGCACATTGCCGGTTGGGGCAGTGGAAGTATTGGCGCTCACCCCCGTAGCGGCAGGGTAGGGCCTCCAGGGGCACGGTGTACTTCATCGGCTCCCAGTCACCGCCATATAGCTGTACTTTGTAATCGAGGGTCAGGGCGCTTGCGTCCTGGGCCACGGTGTAGCGAATGTGTCCGCTTGGCTCACCTCGGCAGGTCCAGTGCAGCGAACTGGAATAGCCTGGCTGTAGCAGGCAGTGTTTCCGCATAAAGCGAATATCCACCCGCCTGGCTTCGCTTGTGTCTGGCTCGCTACTCTGCGGCCCGCTGCCCCATCCACCCATCAAGATGCCCTCCGCTTTTCACTAACTCTTTTGGATAGTTGCCCCTTTTTAGGCCCGCAAACAGATACAGTCACCCGCTAGAGCGGCACTTCATCTGCCGGAGACTCCATGGCTGCCACCACCTTCCGCAGTAATCGCAGCACTTCAGACTGAGGCAAGTCCTGGTCACACAGTACTCGAATGCCCTTTCCATGGCCTTCCTCTGTCACCCCGGTGTACGGGGCACATACTCGCACTCCGCCAGCGTCACCACCGGCAACGTCATGAGGTGGCGCACCGTAGCAGTCAATGACCGTCACTTGCTGAATGCGGCTGTCAGCCCTCGCCAGTGAATACTGGCCCAAATGCGTAGTGCGACTCGCTTTCATGCTGTTTTCGTACCTCTGTAGATGGGCATCCCCATGGTAGATATTAAAAGGTCACCAGTTTCTGGTGTAAGTGGTGTCCAGGAGTCGCACCGGTTTCTGGTGCGATACATACCTGCCGCGTTCATCTCGCTCCCGCCGTGGCTCCAGTTTCTGGTGCGAGCCGTCACCAGTTTCTGGTGAGGGCGTTTTGATAGCTTCAAGACTGAAATTTCGTAACGGTGTAGCCGTAGGTGCAATTTCAAGCGCCTTGCCGGGGCACTCATCCACCGGCAACCATGTGAGGGCATACAGGTGACAGCGACCGCCAGGATTACAGAAACGCCCCGTCCTCGATCTAACCACAAGCCCCGCGCGCATAAGTGCCTCTACGGCATTGTTAATCGTGTCCTGAGATTTCCAGCCCCTGGCTTTGAGAACAGAATAGGCTGCCGTTAAATCGCCGTTGTTGCGACCGTTGTACTGGCAGGCAAACTCCATAAGCATTTTGTAGGCACTAAGAGGTTTAAGATTGCAATAATCTGGATGCTCCCAGATTTCTTTCGGTAGTCGCCCAAAAGGTTTTGCATTGGCTGAACGCCCCTTGGCCTTTTGAATGTTGCGCCCCATGGTTAGTTGTCATCCACTGAGCGCAGGACAAGCCGTATATCGCCGTGTATCGTATCGAAGGGGGTAACGTGCCGGTCCTGCCTGAAAGCACCCTCACGGGCTTCCTGCTCGCTATCGGCCATTACCTCGATAGGGGTTATCAGTTCTTCTCGAACCTCAAAGCGATAGCGTTTCATTTGCCACCACCCTTGCGCCGGGCCACTGCGCTGTACCTTTCGTAGCCGTCCAGGCGCTTCCGGTGTACCAGTTGCTCACGGCGGGATCGTACTGGCTGCACCCTGGCACTGGCATTGTCCGCACTGTCGCATTGCTGGATTACCCCACCAGCAGCCAGGAAGGCCGCTATATCGCCCTGTAGGCGCTCTCTGGGCGATTTCATACTGCGCCCTCCCACTGGCCGGGGAACAGGATGTAGCGTCCACAAGTGTGCTCATGGCCCTGTGCAGTGCGTTCGCGGTCCCATATCAGTTGAATGTTGTGGCCGTAGTCGTGGCGCAGTTCAAAGACGCGGGCACCAGGCATCATAATGTCCAACTGCTCGCGCATCTGGATAGTGGTCAATCCCTGGCTACCGACTTCCTGAAGTGCTTGGAGTATCCGTTGGCGCTGGTGGTGCGAGGCAGTAGAATTGCAGGGCGATTGCTTGGGGCTGCCTTTCGGGGTGGCCTTTTTCTTTTTCATGACTCACCCCCTACGCTGCCGATTCTTCGCGTTCAGCGATACGGCTTTCTGCCCACGCTTCTACTTCGGACTTGACCCATGCGCTGGCTCGGGGGCCGAGTTTTACCGGAGCTGGAAAGTCACCGGCAGCAATCAGGCTGTAGATCGTGCTGCGGCTGTAGGGGACGATTGCCTGCACTTGGGGCAGGCGGATAAGTGCTTTGGATGGGTCTGGACGTTGTGCCATGTTCTGCGCCTCCTGTGGCCTTTAATGAACATGGCTCCTTATTATTAGCAGATAAACTCGCGCATCAAGGAAGTGAAAAATTAGTTTCAGTTCCGGAAGAAAGTTAGCTCACATTTTTTCCAAGCTAGAGTAAAACCCGTGGGCAGCGGCTCTTCCCATTGCCGCAATGTTGCTATCAGACAATAGTTGTTTTGCAAGAGGCCGAACTACCTTCCGGACTCGCTCACCAGTATCAACATTGAACTCATCGGGATACAAGTGCTTGCCAATCAAGTGGTTGGGGATGGACTCACCACATACGAGCGCATACAAGCTTATATCAATGAATGCCAATACTCGGTGCTTATGCCAGTTGCGGAACATGGAGTCAGAAAATTCCATAAAGCTCGGAGCATCATCCATACCCTGCCTTTTTCTCTCAAGCCACGAAGAAAATTCCGCCTTTAACTGATCGTCTGTCGCCCCTAGATCAATCTCCAAAAGCGGTGTGTAAAGCGAAGCTGGGAACATGACTGACTGCCCCCCAAGAGCTGCGGCATAAAGGTCTTTAACATCAACTATCCTACTTTCAATATCAGCCGCGAGCGGTTCTCGAACACTCGAGTAGCTCTCACCTCTGTATGACCATTTGCGCGGAACCCTATTTATACTTTCCGGCCAAAGTGGGTTAGCCAGAAAACTATGTATAGCGTTTTTATACTGCTCTAGCTCAACCTCTTGAATACACTCTGGACGACAGGTGGCCTGCATAGCCCACCTTTGCACCAGCGCATTACTCCATTGCACAAGTGTCAAGCTAGAGCAGTCATCATACTTCCCAACATCAAATTCTGATTCGAGAAATTCTGCAACACTATTCGATTGATCTCGCATGGCTCCCTTTCTACCTGCCCTTGAGAAGTAGCAGCGCCAGGCCGTCAAGGGAAACGGCTTTTCGGGGGCCATCCTAGGCGCTGCAATTTTCAGTAGTCGATTAATTCTCGATCAGTGATTTTTCGATTTTCAATGTCTCGTAATATTCATCAGCACTTGGAACACTGTTTACAAGCGCCTCTATACCACTGTCAGCCAGGCGTTGTTCAATTTCCTCAATGGAGACTCTGAAATACTCTTTCCTCAGATTCACCTTGTTGACTCGCCGGTCATTCAGCACCCGGTGCAGGTCGCTTTCAAGGCTGGGGGCATCATCTGATTCAATCAACGCATGTATATCAAACGAGAAAGGGACGCTGGCATCGCCAAGCTCCTTCACTCGGTCGAGTGGGTCGAGCCGCCTCGTCATCCCAATTTTTAGGACACCCTCGCCAAAACTACCAATGTTGGAAATGACGTATACGTGCCCTTGCCTGGTGTCTTGAGCACGGCTCCTGGCTCGCTCAGATCTTTCATGGGCCTCTGCCAACTCCTGCTGCAGTCGTTCAAGTTCCTCACGATGCTTCGCCCGTTCTTCTTCGCTCTCAAGGGCCAGTCTCTGTTCAAGTTCCGCAATTGCATTGCGCTTTATTTCTTCTTCAATCTCGGCCTGCTTCTGGGCTTGCTCGGCCTCTTTCCTCGCCCTGCGTTCCTCGCGCTCCTGCTCTCGAATTTCCTTCTGCTTTTCTCGGGCCAACTGCCTTGCCCTTTGATAATCAATTTCGATCTTGAGGCGCTTATCTAGCAGTTCGGTAAACTCGCGATCTAATTCTGCTCTCGCGTCAACAGCCTTCAGCAAGGCTCCGGTAGCCCGGATACTATCGTGCAGCTTGTCGAGAGAAGCATGGCCATTATTTGCTGTGGTCTTTGCGCAAAGCATTTCCGTAGTAATCATCAAGAGAGCGCCAGCCATGTCGGACTTGGCAGATACACCTACGTACTGGCCAATGTTTACGTCAGCTTTATAACCGCGAACGTTCTTTACAGCATCCTGGGCGGCCTTCTTTAGTCGGGTGCGTATTTGCTTTCGGTCTTTCTGATATTCCTGGCTGGAGAGGAGGTCACTGTCACGAATAAGCTCGATGGACGCCGCTTGCTCACCAGCAATATCTGTCATTGTTTCCAACCGAGCCCGAACTTCCTTTAGCCTAGACTGTAAATCGCTTTCAGCATTCTTCAGGCGCTCTACCCGTGATTCAATGGCCTCGACTTTCTGAGTAGCCTCGTCAACTAACTCTGTGTGGCGAGCTTTTGCTGCAGCAACAATTTCCTCTCGAGACTTATCGGCATTCCCAGTGATTGCCTCAGCCTTCCTTGTTGCTTCCTCAAGGATGTCGGCCCTTCGTTTGTATAGGAAATACAGGCCCGCGCTGGCACCAGCAAATAGCAGGATAGAAAATAGGAAAAACTTGGGTAGCTCCATGCTAAACAACCTCCATGCGGCCCGGTTTTGGGCTGTTTTTCTTTAGTATGTCATCTATCTGAAAGTTGCGGTAATCACGTTCCCCGCCATGGCCTGGGCCTTCAGGTTATCCAGGTAGTCAGCCCAGCCCTGCATCATCTTGGCTCTGCCTTCCAGGTGCGCGGTACGGTTGTACGCCCGCCCGTTTGCATCCTTCACCGCATGGGCTAACTGGTGTTCAATCCAGTCCACCCGGTATCCCAGCACTTCATCCAGAATGGTGCGCGCGGTGGCCCTGAAGCCGTGCGGGGTCATCGTGTCATTGTCATAGCCGATGGTGCGGAGCGCCGTCCTTACCCCGTTCTCAGATAGGCACCGGCTCGCTCCTCTCGGGCTGGGGAACACAAACCGTCCCCGACCAGTCAGGGGGTGCAGTTCGCGTAGCAGGTCCAATGCCTGGGAACATAGGGGCACGATATGGGGTTGCCGCATCTTCATTTTCTCGGCGGGGATTTCCCATTGCTCGGCTTCCCAATTGATTTCCGCCCACTCCATGGCGCGAATTTCGCCGGGGCGCTGGAACAGCAGAGGGGATAACAGCAGGGCCGTTTTTACGGTGGGGGTTCCCTCAAAGCCGTCCATCGCCACCAGCAGGCGGCCCACTTCAGCGGGGTTGGTCAGGGCAGCGTGGTGTTTCTTTTGGCGCTTGGGCTTGAGTGCGCCTTTCAGATCGCCGGAGGGGTCGCGCTCCGCTCGGCCAGTGGCCACGGCATAGCGGAATATCTGCCCGGCTGTCTGTTTGGCCCGATGGGCCATATCGTAGGCACCCCGGCCTTCAATGCGCCGGAGGGTAGCCAATAGTTCAGGGGCAGTTATAGCTGCCACCGGGCGATTGCCCAGCACGGGGTACAGGTCTTTATCCAGAATGCGGCCAGTCCTCATGCGGTAGCTTTCCGACTTCTCGGGCATGGTCTGGTTGAACCACTCCCGCGCCACCGCTTCAAAGCTCTCCGCCGCCGCCAGGTGCCGGGTCAGCTTTTCCACCTTCCGCACCTCGCCGGGGTCAGTGCCCTGGGCCAGCTTGTCACGGGCTGCCAGATGCTTCTGCCGGGCAGACTTCAGCGATACCTCGGGGTACACCCCCAGCGCCAGGGTCTTTTCCTTGCCGCCATAGCGGTACTTGTAGCGCCAGTACTTGGCTCCGTTGGGTTGCACCAGCAGGTACAGCCCGCCTCCGTCCGCCAGCTTGCGCGGCTTCTCCTGGGGCTTCGCTTCCTTCACCTCGGTTGCAGTCAGTGGCATGGCCCGCCTCCAGTGCAATTTGGGGGTATCAAATCTGGGGGCATCAGTTATACCCCCAGTAATACCCCCCAAATCGGGGGTATGTTGCCGGATGGTGCTGGACAACTCTGGATCGAGTATAAACAAAAAAGCCCTGATAAACAGGGCTTTAGAGAGGTTCTAGGATGTTGCTAGAGGGGAATTTGGTCGGGACGGCAGGATTTGAACCTACGACCACCACACCCCCAGTGTGGTGCGCTACCAGACTGCGCTACGCCCCGAGAATCGCCTTTCCCGGCGAGGGCGGCATTATACTCAATACCGCCTGTGAGACAAATACTATTTGGCCGGCTTGAGGACGCGGAGCACCTCTTCCAGGTCTTCGATGGTTTCCTTGATGACGGCCTGCAGTTCTACAGGGGTGACGCTGTCGCCATCGTCCGTCATGCGCTGCCGCGCGCCGCCGATCGTGTAGCCCTGCTCGTAGAGCAGGCTGCGGATCTGGCGAATGGTCAGGACATCGTCGCGCTGGTAGTAGCGGCGGTTGCCGCGGCGCTTGACCGGCTTGAGCTGGGGAAATTCCTGCTCCCAGTAGCGCAGTACGTGGGGTTTCACGGCGCACAACTCGCTGACCTCACCGATGGTGAAATAGCGCTTGCCGGGAATGGTGGGCAATTCGTTATTGTGGGTCGGTTCCAACATATTCTTCGACTCGCGCCTTCAGTTTCTGGCCTGGACGGAAAGTGACCACCCGCCGGGCAGAGATAGGGATTTCTTCACCGGTCTTCGGATTGCGACCCGGGCGCTGGCTCTTGTCGCGCAGGTCGAAATTGCCGAAGCCGGATAGTTTCACCTGCTCGTTACCCTCCAGACAGGCGCGTATCTCCTCAAAGAAGAGCTCCACAATCTCCTTGGCTTCCCGCTTGTTGAGCCCCAGCTCTTCAAACAGGCGTTCTGCCATTTCAGATTTGGTAAGCGCGGTCATGCGTCGGGTCAGTTCCTGAGCTTGAATTGATATTTTTCCAGCGAATCAACAAGTTGAATCACTGCCAGGTTCTCAGCATCACCGCTAAGAGTGCGCGATCAATTCTGGATTGTCAAACCCCCAAGCACAGTTTTTCTTTAAGGATCAAGACCTTTGCCGCTTTAGACATCAAATAACGTGAACTGAGATCGGTAAGCTACTGCTGTGTCACAAACAATCGCCCTGGTACACCAACCTGGAACCCTTCGAACAGACATGACGAAACCCCGCGACCGTAACGGCCGCGGGGAGTTTCTGGCTGTATTATCAATCAGCGCGAGATGGTGTAGCCCAGCTGCTCGAGCACGAAGCGGCTCTCATCGAGGCTCCAGCCTTTCACAACCTGGTGCTTGTCGTTGAACTGAAAGTGGGTGACCCCCCGGTTAACGTACTGTATGCCGGTGTCTTCCTCGGTGTCGGTGAACTCGTCCACTACCACCACGGCGCTACCGTCACTGATCACCTCCAGCACGCTGCCGGAATCCACCGGCCACTCTTCGGCATCGCCCAGGGCGATGTTTTCCAGCACGGCGGCCTTGTCATTGATATGGTCGATTACGCCGCGGCGCACCTCAATCGGTATTTCCTTGCCGCCCCGACTGATCACCGCCTTCACCGGCGCACCGGGCTTACCGCGAAAGTTCATGCGATCCCGGTTTTCTTCAGTGGCCGGCACGCCCGCAACGGACACAAACACATCGCCGGCTTTCAGCACCTCGGCGGCCGGCGTGCCCGGAGTGACAATGGCGACGACCAGTTGCTCGTCATTGGTCGGGTCCATACTGAAACCAAAGCCGACATAACGGTTCTGGTGCCACACGCCATCCTCCGCCATGTGCTTTTTCACATAGGCGGCAAATTCGTCCTTGCCTGACTGGGCGGCTTCAACCCAGCCACGGGCAACGGCCTCATTCTTGTTTTCATGGTCATCAGCCAGGGCGGCATGGGTGAGGGAAAGAAAGATAAGTGCAACAAACCACTGGGCTAGCATTTTCATCGTTGTGCTCCAAATGTGGTACTGCAATGCCGGATATCGGCATGGAACATATAGCTTAGACGCAAACCTAGCTAGCGCAAGCTTGCTCCGGCTTCACGGCAGCCTGCTGCCCGGCACTGGATGCGGGCAGTGATGTAACAACGACACATAAAAAGCCATTGACGGCCAAAATCTGGACTTTATACTGGTTGAGCTTGCAAGTTTTTCTTAGATCTTATGCATTCCCGTACGAAGTCTCGCTGGCTGTACCCGCGTTGCTACCTCGCCCAGCTATTCATAAGTAATTGCAATAACTCAAGCTCAATCGCCTCCCAGAGGCACATTCAATCGTAAAAAGCAGGAAATTACTTATGGCAACTTCTACTGGCACCGTTAAGTGGTTCAACGAAACCAAAGGCTTCGGTTTTATCGAGCAGGACTCCGGCCCTGACGTATTTGCCCACTTCAGCGCTATCAGCGGTGGCGGCTTCAAGACTCTGGTTGAAGGCCAGAAAGTCGAGTTCACCGTTACCCAGGGTCAGAAAGGCCCGCAGGCTGAGAACATCGTTGTAGTCTGATTGCACCACCGCGCCCGGGTTCCCCGGGCGCATCCCCCGGGATGTTTGCGTCCCACCCTGCCGCCCAGAGCGGTTCATTGCCCCATGCGGGGCGCCATTCATTCGCCGCGCTACTTCATTCACTGAAGCGATCGGCACACCCTTATTCAGGAGCATCTATGTCTCTGCTCATTGGCGACAACGCGGTTGTCAGCATCCACTACACCCTCACTGATGCCGAAGGCAACCAACTGGACAGCTCGCAGGGTTCAGAGCCACTGGTTTACCTGCACGGCAACGGCAACCTGATTCCCGGCCTCGAGAATGCCCTGGTCGGCAAGGCGAGCGGTGATGAGCTGAATGTTGCGCTGGCTCCGGCCGACGGTTACGGCGAGCCACTGCCGCAGCTTGTCCAGGAAGTGGACCGCTCAATATTCCAGGGCGTTGAAAGCATCGAGCCAGGCATGGCCTTCCAGTCCCAGGATCCGCAGGGTAACGCACAGCGCGTTGTCGTCACCGCGGTAGAAGGGGACACCATCACTATCGACGCCAACCACCCGCTGGCCGGTGTCGAGCTTCACTTCGAAGTGCAGGTTGTGGATGTACGCCCGGGCACCGACGAAGAGATTGCACACGGCCACGCCCACTGACTACTGCGCGCGGGACCTGACGACTGGTCCCGCGCACCCGATCCTGCACCGTTCAGCTCAGCTTCGCAGTTCCGCGCTGTAGTTCGCCTGCAGCGACTCGACCACCCGGCCCACGGCCAGGTTCACGTCCTCTTCCTCCAGCGTTCGGGATTTGTCCCGGAACACCAGCCCCAGCGCCAGACTCTTGAAGCCGGGTTCTACACCCTTGCCGGCATACACATCGAACAGGCGCAATTCCGTCAGATGCTCTCCTCCGGCCTCGCGCACGCTGCCCATCAACTCGGCGGCAGAAATCCCGTCCTTCACCAGCACGGCCAGGTCGCGGCGCACTTCGGGGAAGCGTGACAGCTCGGAAAAGCCGGGCAATTTCCCGCCCAGTACAGCGGCCAGATCGATTTCGCAGACGAACACTGGCTGGTTCAGGTCCAGCTCGCGCTGTACTGAGGGGTGCAGACTGCCGATCACACCGACGTCCTCGCCGTCGAGGCGAATACGCGCGGTCTGCCCGGGGTGCAGGGCCGGGTGAGAACCGGCCAGGAACTCAAACTCACTGGCGCGACGGCCCAGGGCCAGCACACTTTCCAGGTCACCCTTGAGATCAAAGAAGTCCACTGCCTCACTGGCGCTGGACCAGGATTCCGCCAGGCGCTGCCCGGTGGCGACGATAGACAGGGTCGGTGTCTGCTGCAGGCCCTCCAGGCCACCCTGCTCGCCGGGCACAAAACGCAGGCCGGTCTCAAACAGCCGCACCCGCGGCTGCTGGCGGTTGGTGTTGCGCAATACCGCCGTCACCAGCCCGGGCAGCAGGCTGGTACGCATCACCGACATATCCGCGGAAATGGGATTGGCCAGCGCCACCGGGGTCTTGTCCGGATCGAACACCTGCTGCAGTTTGGGTTCGACAAAACTGTAGGTGATGGCCTCACGGTAACCGCGCGCAGCCAGGTGGCGGCGCAGAAAGCGCAGCGACAGCGTCGACTCTTCCCGTGCCGGCATGCTTAGCCCGGCCTGGATGCGGGTAATCGGCAGGTTGTTGTAGCCGTACACCCGCGCCAGCTCTTCCAGCAGGTCCGCCTCGATGGCGATATCAAAACGCCAGCTGGGCACACTGCAGGTCCAACCGCCATCGACCGCGGTCACACCCAGGCCCAGCCCGCTGAGGATGCGCTCCACTTCTGAACCGGGAAGCTCGAAGCCCAGCAATTTGCCGATGCGCTCGGCGCGCAGGCGGACATCCGGCCGCGCCGGCAGACTGGCCTCATCAACAGCTTCAACGATGGGGCCCGGCTCACCGCCAACGATGTCCAGCAGCAGTGCTGTCGCCCGCTCCATGGCCCGGCGCTGCAACTGGAAGTCCACGCCGCGCTCGAAGCGGTGCGAGGAATCCGTGTGCAGGCCGTAGCCGCGCGCCTTGCCGGCCAGGAGGTCCGGCGCAAAGAACGCGGCTTCCAGGAAAATATTGCGGGTGCCCTCCGCTACCGCAGTTCTCTCGCCACCCATGATGCCGGCCATGGCGACAGGCACACTGTGGTCGGCGATAACCAGCGTATCGGCATTCAGCTCTACCGTCTGGCCATCCAGCAGTTCCAGCGACTCGCCCTGCTCCGCGGTGCGCACCACGATACCGCCGCCCAGCTTGTCGAGGTCGAAGGCATGCATCGGTTGGCCGAGTTCGAGGAGCACGTAGTTGGTGATGTCCACTGCGGCGTCGATGCTGCGCAAACCGCAGCGGCGCAGCTTTTCCTGTAGCCACAGGGGGCTGGGGCGCGACAGGTCGACATTGCGGATCACCCGACCGAGGTAGCGGGGGCAGTGCCCGGGGGCCTCCAGTTTGACCGGCAGCGTATCTTCATGCTCCGCTGCCACCGCGGCGCACTCCGGCTCGCTCACTTCCAGGCCGTTCAACAGGCCGACTTCCCGGGCGATGCCGCGCAGGCCGAGGCAGTCGGCGCGATTCGGTGTCAGGCCGATTTCGACCAGGTTGTCGTCCAGCTTCAGGTAATCGCGAATGTCGCTACCCACCGGGGCATCCGCCGGCAGCTCCATCAGGCCATCGGATGCATCAGATAACTGCAGCTCTTGCTCGGCACACAACATGCCGAAGGACTCAACCCCGCGCAACTTCGCTTTCCTGATCTTGAAATCGTCGGGCAACACCGCACTCACTTTCGCCAGTGGCGCTTTCAGTCCGGCACGGGCATTGGGGGCGCCGCATACAATCTGCACGGTTTCATCGCCAGCATTCACCTGGCAAACACGCAGCTTGTCTGCATCCGGGTGCTGTTCGGCGCTGATAATCTCGGCCACAACAACGCCGCTGAAAGTACCGGCCACCGGCTCGATGGCGTCAACTTCCAGACCGGCCATAGTAATCTGGTGCGCCAGGTCTTCGATGGAAAGCTCCGGGTTAACCCATTCCCGCAACCACTGTTCACTGATTTTCACTGTTTAGTACTCCGTGGTCTGCTTCAGAACTGCTCGAGGAACCGCAGGTCATTGTCGAAGAACAGGCGCAGGTCGTTCACGCCGTAGCGCAGCATGGCGAGACGCTCCATCCCCATACCGAATGCAAACCCGGAGTATTTTTCCGGATCGATATTGGAGGACTCAAACACGCTCGGGTGCACCATGCCGCAGCCCATGATCTCGATCCAGCCGGTCTGGCTGCACACCCGGCAACCGCTGCCACCGCAGTTCACGCACTGGATATCGACCTCCGCGGAGGGCTCGGTGAAAGGGAAATAGGACGGCCGGAAGCGCACCGCCAGTTCCTTCTCGAAGAACACGCGCAGAAACTCTTCTATCAGCCCCTTGAGGTCGGCAAAGCTGGAATGCTCATCGATCAACAACCCCTCCATTTGATGGAACATGGGCGTGTGGGTCAGGTCGGAGTCGCAGCGGTAGACACGCCCGGGGCAGATCACCCGCAGCGGCGGCTTTTCCGTTTCCATCACCCGCACCTGGACCGGCGAGGTGTGGGTGCGCAGTACCGTGGTCGGGTCCACGTAGAAGGTATCGTGCATGGCCCGCGCCGGGTGGTGGGCGGGAATGTTGAGCGCTTCGAAGTTGTGATAGTCGTCCTCAATCTCCGGGCCTTCCACTACATCGAAACCTATGCTGCTGAAGAAGTCTTCGATACGCTCGATGGTGCGGGTCACCGGGTGGATACCACCGGTACTCTGGCCGCGGCCTGGCAGGCTGACGTCGATGGTCTCTGCGGCCAGTTTGGCCTCCACCGCGGCGGACTCCAGGGCCTGCTTGCGTTCGCCGATGAGTTCCTGCAGTTCCTGTTTGACGACGTTGATCTGGGCGCCGGCGGCGGGGCGCTCTTCGGCGCTGAGCTTGCCGAGGCTTTTGAGCAGCGCGGTGATCTGGCCTTTTTTGCCGAGGTAGTCGACGCGCAGCTGCTCGAGGGTGGCGCTGTCGTCTGCGGCCTGGATTTTACTCCGGGCTTCGGCGGCGAGTTGTTCGAGGTTTTCCATATTCTGGTCTCGAGGTTTCTGTGTTTGTTTACTCGATTACTATTCGGTGCCAAATTGCCGCACCGGCGCGCAGGGGAGCCTCTTCGGACTCGCCGTAAATACGTCCATGTAGGCTCTTTGGCAGCATCCATGCTGCCAACGGTCCGGCGAGGCTCCCCTGCACACCGGCGCTACCACTGCACTTCGACCAATTACGCTTCGAAGTGCGCAGAGCAATTCCTTCCGCAGTAGAGCACAGAGCATTCCCGAGGGGGTTAGCGGACCGTCAGCGGCATGGATGCCGCTGAAGAGCCTACACGGATGTATTCACGGCGAGTCCGCGAACCCCCTCGGGGATGATCTGGGCGGGCGACGAAGCCCAACAGAAGGTCCAACCAATCGCCCGGTAATGCCAAAAATGGAATCCCGCCTGCGCGGGAATGCCTCATGGAGTGGCTACAATAAGCAGCACAAACCAATTAGCCAAAAAAGAAGGGAAAGAGCAGAGCCCTTTCCCTTCTTGTCCTACAGTGTAGCCAGCGATCTGCGGTTTAAACCAACACCGCAGCAGGGGTGGGCTTAGGCCAGCGCGGCCTTCGCTTGCTCCACGATCGCTGCAAAGGCCGGCTTGTCATGCACAGCCAGGTCCGACAGTACGCGGCGATCCAGCTGGATGTCGGCCTTCTTCAGGCCATTGATCAGGCGGCTGTAGCTCAAACCGTTAGCGCGGGACTGGGCGTTGATACGCGTGATCCACAGCGCGCGGAACTGACGCTTGCGCTGACGACGGTCACGGTATGCATACTGGCCAGCCTTGGTAACGGCTTGCTTGGCAACACGAAACACACGGCTGCGGGCACCATAGTAACCCTTGGCCTGTTTCAGGATTTTCTTGTGACGGCGGTGAGCCACCACACCACGTTTTACGCGAGGCATAGTCTTCTCCTATTCTCCAAATGGTCCGTTAGCGCGCCCGCAACATGCGGTCGATAAGCACTTTGTCATTAGCATGGATCATTGAAGTTCCACGCAGCTGACGCTTACGCTTGGTGGTCATTTTGGTCAGGATGTGGCTCTTGTTAGCGCTTTTGCGCTTGTAGCCGCCGGCGGTTTTCTTGAAACGCTTGGCAGCCCCGCTGTGAATTTTTGCTTTAGGCATAATAAACACTCCGCATTTGCGAGTTGATAAAACGAAGCACTAAGGCATTCACGGGCCCTAGTTCTTCTTCTTCGGGGCGATCACCATGGTCATCTGGCGGCCTTCCATTTTCGGGAATTGCTCCACGGAACCGAGCTCGATGAGATCGGCTTCAACCCGCTTGAGCAACTCCAGGCCAATTTCCTGGTGAGCCATTTCACGACCGCGAAAACGCAGTGTGACTTTGGCCTTGTCGCCGTTTTCGAGGAAACGCGTCAGGTTGCGCAGTTTTACCTGATAGTCTCCCTCTTCCGTCCCTGGACGAAACTTCATTTCCTTGATTTGCGTCCGCTTCTGCTTCTTCTTCTGAGCAGCTTTCTGCTTCTTCGCCTCAAAGACGTGCTTCCCGTAGTCCATGATCTTGCAGACTGCGGGATCGGAATCAGCAATAAGCACGAGATCCATACTGGCGGCTTCCGCCGCGGCCCTGGCCTCACTCAGAGGCACAATACCTACCTGCTCACCATCGGCGCCAATCAGGCGAACCGGGTCATGGGTGATCTGGTCGTTGGTGAGGGCCTTCTTGGAGGCGCCTTTGCTACTGTCTCTCTTAATGCTGATTCTCCACTTCCATTAAAATACGGCCGCGTCGCGCCACGTCATCCGCGAGGTGGGCGCAAAACGCCTCGAGATCCATCGATCCCATATCCTCACCGCGACGGGCCCGCACGGCCACTGTCTGTGTTTCAACTTCTTTATCCCCCACCACAAGGAGGTAGGGGACCTTCTGAATTGTGTGCTCGCGGATTTTAAAGCCGATTTTTTCGTTTCTCAAGTCCGAAATGACCCGAAACCCTTTGTTCGTCAGGGATTCTTCCACCTTTTGGGCGTAATCGGACTGTTTATCGGTAATATTCAACACAACGGCCTGGGTGGGCGCCAACCAGGTGGGATACACCCCCTCGTAGTGCTCGGTCAGGATACCGATAAAGCGCTCAAAGGAACCGAGAATGGCCCGGTGCAGCATCACCGGCACCTGGCGCGAGCCGTCTTCGGCGACATACTGGGCGTCAAGCCGGCCCGGCATGGAGAAATCCACCTGGATGGTGCCCAGCTGCCACACCCGGCCGATGCAATCTTTGAGCGAGAATTCGATCTTCGGCCCGTAGAAGGCGCCCTCCCCCGGCAGCTCTTCCCAGGGCAGTTTGTGATTGTCCAGGGCTTCGGCCAGGGCTTTTTCCGCACGATCCCAGTCGGCGTCGGAACCCACCCGCTGCTCGGGACGGGTCGACAGGCGGTAGATCACCTCGCTGAAACCAAAGTCTTCATAGACATCGTGCAGGACATCTATAAAGGAAGAGACTTCCGGCTGGATCTGTTCTTCGGTACAGAAGATATGGGCGTCGTCCTGGGTAAAGCCGCGCACCCGCATAATGCCGTGCAGGGAGCCGGAGGGCTCGTTGCGGTGACAGGAACCGAACTCGGCCAGGCGCAGGGGCAGGTCGCGGTAGGACTTCAGGCCCTGGTTGAAGACCTGCACATGGCAGGGGCAGTTCATCGGCTTGACCGCAAACTCCCGCTCATCGCTGCCCAGCAGGAACATGTCATCACCGAACTTGTCCGCGTGACCAGAACGCTGCCACAGGGACAGATCCACCAGCTGCGGTGTTTTGATCTCCTGGTAGCCGTGTTGCTGCTGGGCCCTGCGCATGTACTGCTCTATGGTCTGGTAAATGCTCCAGCCCGCCGGGTGCCAGAACACCATGCCGGGGGCCTCTTCCTGGATGTGAAACAGGCCGAGCTTCTTGCCAATCTTGCGGTGGTCGCGCTTTTCCGCTTCCTGCAGGAACTGCAGATGGGATTTAAGTGCCTTCTTGTCTGCAAAGGCCACCCCGTAAATCCGCTGCAGCATTTTGTTGCTCTGGTCGGCGCGCCAGTAGGCGCCGGACACCCGCATCAGTTTGAAATGCTGGCAGTGCCGCATGTTCGGCACGTGCGGCCCGCGGCACATGTCGACGTATTCCTCATGGAAGTACAGGCCCGGGCGGTCGCCGCGGTCAATGTCCTGTTCCAGGATTTCCAATTTGTAGGGCTCGCCGCGCTCCTTGAAGGTATCGTAGGCACGCTGCCAGTCCACCTTTTCCTTGACCACGCTGTACTCAGTGGCCGCCAGCTCCTGCATACGCTTTTCAATCGCTTCGAGATCCGCCTCGGTGAGACGGTGCTCGAGATCGATATCGTAGTAAAAACCGTTTTCGATGGTGGGGCCGATGGCCATTTTGGCATCGGGCCACAGTTGCTTTACCGCGTGACCGATCAGGTGGGCGCAACTGTGGCGGATGATCTCCAGGCCGTCCTCGTCGCGAGCGGTGAACAGGGTCAGCTCCGCGTCGTTTTCGATCAGGTCACAGGTGTCGCGGCGCTCACCGTTAACGCGTCCGCCCAGGGTCGCCTTGGCGAGTCCGGGGCCAATATCCTCGGCTACCTGCATAATGGTGACAGGAGCATCGAAAGTACGTTGGGAGCCATCGGGCAGGGTAATAACAGGCATGAGCTTTCCTGGTGTCAGTGGTGACCCCTACTAAAGGCCACGTGAGTCAGCTTCAGTCGGCGGCAAGCAAAGCAGCCCCGCCAGACGGAATTTTTGAGGGCCGGGATGGTAGCACAGCCCGCCCTCAGCAGGAAATTGGACGCCCGCTAAAACCGCAGGGTAGAACCGGGTGACCAGATCAGCGGTCTTGTGTAAGGCCATCCCCCGTCATGCCGGCGCGGGCCGACGCTGATTTTCCAAGGCGTGGCAGTCGCCCATCAGGGCTACCAAGGGCTCACAGTGGTGGGGAATCGAGTAACTTTCATGCTCCCGAAACACCGACACCAACTCAACCTGCCCCACCAGGCTGCGGCTGAGTTGCGGCAACTCACAGGTCGGCACCTGGTACTCGAGGTGCTCGTCGTAGGCCACGCTACCCAGGTCGTAGTTCGCCAGCGCCCTCAGTGGCAGGATCAGCCGCACCACGTAACCGGCGCCGCAGGCGGGCACCGCCCACTGCCGGGCGATCATCTCCGCGTAGCGCTGCTGCAGTTTGAGCTGGCAAAAGTACTCGCCGCCCTGACCCGGCACAATGCGGCGCCAGGCGGCTCCCTTCAGGGCGGCGAGTTGAGGGGGAACCAGGGTTTGATACACAGCGAGCGTGCGCTGGCATGACAGGTGTTTCATAGCGGGATCACTCCATGTTCTGCGGAAAAAGAAGAATGGGCCTGCCATTGCCCGGGCGCTGGCTGGGCACTGACGATGTAGCGCAAGGGCCCACCTGCGCGAATGGCATCGAAGGGGTAGCAGGTGACCAGTTCCAGCTGTTCCGGCCCCTGCCGCGCCGGGGCTGACACCGGCAGGCGGCTGTCCACCACACGGGATTCCGTCACCCGGTATTGCACCCGCCGGCCGTCGGGCAGTTCAACGCTCAGTGACATGGCCGGCGACAGTTGCTGCAGAAAGCGGAAATGGGTGTCGCGATGGCCGGCGATCACCGCCGTGCCACCCGCCCCGGGTGCTGAGCCGGCGGCATCCAGCCCGGGGCCGAAGGCCAGGGCATTGCCGCTGGCACCGGCCAGCACAAACTGGTCAATGCCCAATTGCGGCACCCGCAAGCGCGCCACCGGCCATGTATCGGCCCAGGGCCAGGGTTTGTGCACGCCGCCCTCGGCCAGCGTGGCCGCCCAGGCCCGCGCCATCAGGTGCGGCGCCAGCGCCGCCTTGGCATAGATCAATCCGGCGCCCGCCAGCTCTTTGAGCGCCAGGGTGCACAGGGCAATCAACAGCCAGCCGCGACAGCGCTCAAACACGGTCTTCCTCCGGGCGGCGCATGACATGCACCAGCAGGGCGATGAACAGGGCGAAGCAACCCATGAATGCCTTGGCCGGGCCGGTGGTGGCGGTGTTGGGATAGGCATAGGGCTGGTGGCCCTGGCCGCGGGGCCGGGTATTGGGTACCGCGCCACTGCGCAACGGCGTGGTGGGTTCGCGGGACACACGCTCCTCAATCGCCACGAAGCTGGTGTACGGGCTCAATAGCTGATGCGCGAGGGCGACTTCCAGCACCCGGGTTCGAATGCCCTCCTCCGGCTGGCCGGCGGATTTCAGGGCCATGAGTCCGGCGATTTTGCTGCGCGCCCAGACGCTGGCCACGCCCTCGTGCCGGGTATTGCCCGGTTGGGCCGGCACAGGCATGGTCGTCTGCCAGGACTCGCCCACCAGAACCGCAGACACCGTGACCTCCCCCGCCGGCAGGGCATCGGTAAAGCGCACCGCCTGTATCAGCGGCTGCCCGCGGTAGAGGTCTGGCACCCGCTCCGGCCAGGCCTCCACCGCCTGCGGCCACTCCACCCTCACATCCGCTGCCAGTGGGGCGGCGATACGGGCGAACAGTTCGGTCATCGCCCCGGCAGCTTCGCCCACATCGCCAACCTGCACACTGAATCCACGCCCGGCCTGTGCCGCGCGCTGCATAAACCAGTGATTGGGCGCGGAACCGATGCCCACCGTGAACAGGCGACTGCGGCCCAGGCGCTGCTCGATCAGTTCGAACAGCGCCTGCTCATTGCCCACGGCGCCATCGGTGATGAAGATCACCTGCCGCAGCAATGGGGTCTCCTCCTCCGCAGTGGATGCCAGCGCCCGCTCCAGTGCGGGACGCATTTCCGTGCCGCCCCCCGCTGCGAGTTGGCGCACGAATTCGCCGGCCTGCGCCAGGTGGTGGCGGGTGGCAGGAACCGCGCTGGCAAACAGGGGCCGCACATTGTCATCAAAGGCGAGAATGTTGAAGCGATCACCCGGGCGCAGCTGCCGCAGCGCCAGGGCCAGGGCCTCGCGGGCCTGCTGGATCGACACGCCCGCCATGGAACCAGACACATCCACCACAAACACCACCTCCCGCGGCAGGTTCGCCTGCTGCGGGGCCAGCTCTGGCGGCAACACCATCAGCAGACCGAAGGTCTCCTCGCCCAGCTGCTCCGTAAACAGCGCCGCGCGCGGCATGGCGCCGGTGACCGGTCGCCACTGCAGGACTACATCGCGATCCATCTCCGCCGGCCCGTGGGCCAGGTGCAGGCGGTAACGCTGGCCATCCCGCGCCAGGCTCAACTCGTGATAGAGCGCCTGCACCTCGGCCAGCGGCATACCGGCATCCAGTTCTACCTGTAGGTGCAGAGGATTCAGGGGTGCGCTGTCGGAACCCGCCTGGGGATAGAGGTAGGGGGTAATGGCCGGCGCATCCGGCACTTCGTCGGTGGGCAGGGACCAGCCGGGGTATTCGCCCTGCATACCGACGGCGCTCAGCGCCGGGGCATCGGCCTCCGGCAGTACACGGGAAATGCCCGGGATATAGCGGGCGGTAAGGGTGGTGGGAATGCGCAAGGTGAAGCGCCCTGCGTTGTAGCGGGCCGTTTGCACATACTGCAGGCGCACCGTGACCTGCTCGCCGGGGGCAATATTGGCAATGCGGTTGGTGAACAGGTTGGGGCGCTGCTGCTCGACCAGGGAGGCCTTCTTGCCCGCGGCCTTCGCCTGGCGGTAGAGCACCTTTGCCTCCTCCCGCTCGCGCACCTTGCCAATGACGACGCGGTCGCCCACCTGCATTTCCAGCCGCCGCACAGCGGCGTCTTCCGGCAGGGGAAAGCTGTAGATACCTTCCTGCCAGCTCTGGGTTGTGTTGTGGAACACCTGCTCGAGCTGGACCACCGCCAGCATGCCGGCCACCCGTACATCCAGGCTGGACTGCTGGGTAATGGCAGCCTGGTAGGTACCTGTCACCCGGTCGTGCCAGCGCATCTGGCCGGCGCCGTCCTCACCCAGTTCTCCCGCTGCCCGTGCCGGTGAAATTGTCACCAGCAACAGCGTCACCAGCAGGCCTGTCGCTGCAGGCAGTGCCCTGAAGCAGAACCACTGCCCGATAGCCTGCCAATGCCGTTCGCCCGCGCTACTCTGCCCTGCAATCCCTGTTTTCATTGTCTGCTCTCCACTGGATTTACAGGCATTACAGCGGAGCAATGTGGTAATGGAGCGCAACAAATCGGGCCGGACGCTGATCAATTATGGCGAAATGTGGCAGGCGCTTGAGCTGGCCCGGCCTTTCTGGAACCATGCGCTGACGCTCACCGGACGCTCCCCATGCCGCAGCACATTGCCATTGTCGAAGACGAAGCCAGCCTGGCGGCCAACTACCGCGATGCCCTGCAGCGCCAGGGCTTCAGCGTTGCCCTGTACGACAATCGCCGCAGCGCTACCGAGGCCTTCTCCAAGCGCCTACCGGATCTCGCCATTATTGACGTGGGACTCGGGGATGAATTCGAAGGAGGCTTTGAGCTGTGCCGCGAGCTGCGCAGCCTGGCGCCGGAGCTGCCCATCGTCTTCCTGACCGCCCGCGACTCGGAACTGGACATCATTTCCGGGCTGCGCCTGGGCGCCGACGACTACCTCACCAAAAACATCAGCCAGCCGCATATGCTCGCCCGCATCACCGCCCTGCTGCGCCGGGTGAAAGCCCTGCGCGCACCGGAAGTACGCGAGCACAGGGTCGAGCGCGGGGCGCTGGCGCTGAACCTGGAGCGCATGACCGCCAGCTGGCGGCAGCTGGCTGTTGAGCTGACGGTGACGGAGTTCTGGATGGTGCACGCCCTCGCCCGCCACCCGGGCCATGTGAGGAACCGCCAGCAATTGATGGAGGCGGCCAGCGTGGTGCTGGATGACAACAGCATCACTTCCCACATCAAGCGTATCCGTCGCAAGTTCCAGGCAGTCGACAAGGACTTCAACGCCATCGAAACCGCCTACGGCATGGGCTACCGCTGGGTAGAACGCGAGTGAGCCTGCGCCGGCAGCTGCTGCTGGTCAGCCTGCTACTGCTGGCACTGCCCTGGGCCGGCAGCCAGTTTCTCCGGGAAACCGAAAGCACCCTCCGCCACGCTCAGGTCATCGCCCTTGAAGCCACCGCCCAGGCGGTCGCGGCCAGTTTTGCCGACCAGCCCCACCGCCTGTACCCGGATATCGCCCGCCTCAAGGAAACCGCGGAACCCGAACGCAGCCTCTATGCCCGCACTGCGTCGGCACCCATCATCGTCGATGGCTATGCCGATGGCTGGCCCGGGCAGTGGAGTGGAGAATTCGCCAACAACAAAGGGGATGGAACACCGGCGTTTCGCTATCAGGCGGCCACCCGCCTGGGCCGGCTCTATCTGCTACTCGCGGTCAGCGACCGCAAGGTGGTATATGACAACCCGGGGCTGTCCCCCGAACCCAATGGCGACCGCCTGATCCTGCGCACTTGGCTGGACGGCAAGCGGCAGGACTACGCCATAGCCACCGCGGCACCGGGGGAAGTGCGCGCCCGCGCCGCCGGCCGTCGCCACCCCGGCGTCAACCCGGCGCAGATTCAGGGCGTGTGGCAGGATACCCGCGAGGGCTACACCCTCGAACTGCAGCTGCCCCTGCACATCACCGGCCACCGCCTCGGGCTGCAAATTGTCGATGTCGACGACCGCAGCGCGCCGCTGACGGCGGGCAATTTCACTTCCCTCGAACAGTCCGCGCCGCCCTGGCTGATCTATTCGCCACAGCCGCTGCAGCAGGGGTTGTCCGCATTTGCCGAGCCGGGGCGGGATCTGGCCGTGTTCGACCTGCAGCAGCGGCAACTGGGCGCGGTGGCGGCACTGGAGAGAGCAGAGGAAATCAGTGACGCCCGGCAGCGTCCCTTCTGGCTGCTGCGCTGGCTGTACCGTCGCATCCTGTCCCAGGAGGACATCGCCGCCCTGCCCGGGACACAAGCCGATGGCCATATGGTAGCGGCGGAACTGGACACCGCTCTCAAGGGTAATATTGCAAGCCAATGGTACCGTGAAAACGGTGACCTGCAGCGCAGCACGCTGTCAGCGGCCGCCCCCATACGCAATGACGGTGTTGTTGTCGGCGCCGTGGTGCTGCGCCAGGACAGCGAAGAGTACCTGGCCCTGACCGACCGCGCCTTTGGCAAGCTGCTGGGCTACAGTCTGCTCGCCACGGCCCTGGCCGCACTCGGCCTGCTGGGTTACGCCAGCATTCTCTCCTGGCGCATCGGTCGCCTGAGCCGGGCGGCCGGCCGGGTCGCCCAGCGCGGCAACATCGTCACCGAGAACTTTCCCCGCAGCCGCGCCCGGGACGAAGTCGGGGAACTGTCGCGCCGCTTCGCCGGCCTGCTGGAAGAACTGCGCGGCTACAACGAATACCTGCAAACCCTGAGTCGCAAGCTGTCCCACGAGTTGCGCACCCCCATCGCTGTGATCCAGTCTTCCCTGGACAACCTGGAGGCCAATACCACCGCGAACGCGCAACAAGTCTATGTAGATAGGGCCCGGGAAGGGCTTGATCGGCTGGGACGGATACTGACCGCCATGACCGAAGCGAGCCAGATCGAAGACAGTGTGCGGAGCGATGTACTGACCGAGGTTGACCTGGTGTCGCTGCTGCGACAGATGCTGCCGGCCTACCAGAGCGCCTGGCCGGATTATCATTTCAGCCTGCAGTGTGAAGCCGATACTGCACCCTGCCTGGCCTCGGACGATCTACTGGTACAGGCGCTGGACAAACTGGTGGACAATGCCGTGTCGTTTTCTGCTCCCGGCGAAACCGTCCAGCTGTCCCTGGGCGAGGCGGGCCGCTACTGGCACCTGGCCGTCTGCAACCGCGGCCCGCTGCTGCCGGAACATCTACAGGGGCAGCTGTTTGAAGCCATGGTGTCACTGCGCGAGGACCGGGCCCGCTCCGGCGTCCACCTGGGGCTTGGACTCTACATCGTCAGAACCATTGTGGAACACCTGGGGGGCAAAGTCCTGGCGCGCAACCTGCCTGCGGGCGACGGCGTGATGATTGCCCTGCGCCTGCCCCGCGGCGGACTCTGAAAGCGTCTATTCGTCGTCTTTGCGCAGTTTCTTGTCGCGCTTCTCGTGACGGTCCTTCATATCGTCCATCTTGTCACCGGCGTCGTCACGGACATCGTCGGCCTTGTCACCGAGATCATCCTTGGCCCGGTCCGCCATTTTTCCGGCGTCACAGGGCCCGTGAACGCCCACTGTCGCCTTCATCGCGGCATTCCGCGCGGCATCCTTGGGATCGCAGTCAATAAGCTCTGGCTTCGCCTGTACGCCGGCGGTGAGCAGCAGCAGGAGGACGGGGAGGATTCGGAAGGTCATGGCTATTCTCCTTGGTCGACGAGGAACATGCACAGACTATAGACCAGTGCGGGCGCAGCGCTAGCTGATAAATGCCAGTTGCTTCAGCTCCGCCACCTGGTCGCGCAGGGCAGCAGCCTCCTCGAATTCCAGGTTCTTGGCGTGCTCCAGCATCTGCGCCTCCATCTGCTTGAGCTTGCGCGACAGGGCTGCGGGGCTGAGGCGGGAAACTTCATCAACGCTGTAGGCGAGCTTGTCCTCCGCCACCTTGCGGCCTTTGGCCTTGCCGCGGGTGGGCATGCGCCGGGCCCCTTCCATAATATCCTGTACCGATTTGGTCACCCCCCTGGGCGTAATGCCGTGCTCGGAATTGTAGGCCAGCTGCTTTTCCCTGCGCCGCTCGGTTTCCGCCATGGCCCGCTCCATGGAGCCAGTCATTCTGTCGGCATAGAGGATGGCGCGGCCGTTGAGATTACGCGCGGCGCGACCGATGGTCTGGATCAGGGAGCGGTCGGAGCGCAGGAAACCCTCCTTGTCGGCGTCGAGAATGGTCACCAGTGATACCTCCGGCATATCCAGGCCCTCGCGCAGCAGGTTGATACCTACCAGCACATCGAACTCGCCGAGGCGCAGGTCGCGAATGATTTCCACCCGCTCCACGGTATCGATGTCCGAGTGCATGTAGCGCACCCGCACATCGTGCTCGGCGAGGTACTCGGTGAGATCCTCCGCCATCCGCTTGGTCAGCGTGGTTACCAGCACCCTCTCCTGCTTCGCCACGACGGTGCGGATTTCCGCCAGCAAATCGTCCACCTGGGTGCTGGCGGGCCGCACCTCCAGTATCGGGTCCACCAGGCCGGTGGGGCGCACCACCTGCTCCACCGTGCGCCCGGCGTGCTCCTGCTCGTAGGGCCCCGGCGTGGCGGAGACAAATACCGCCTGGGGAACGAGTTTTTCCCACTCCTCGAAGCGCAGTGGCCGGTTGTCCAGCGCCGACGGCAGGCGGAAGCCGTATTCCACCAGCGTCTCCTTGCGCGAGCGGTCACCGCGGAACATGGCGCCGATCTGGGGGATGGTGGCGTGGGATTCGTCGATAATCACCAGGGCGTTGTCCGGCAGGTATTCGAACAGGGTGGGCGGGGGTTCACCGGGGGCGCGTCCAGAGAGGTAGCGGGAATAGTTTTCCACCCCGTTGCAGTACCCCAGTTCGCGGATCATCTCCATGTCGTACTTGGTCCGCTGCCCGAGGCGCTGGGCCTCGACCAGCTTGCCCGCTTCATTCAGTTGCTTGAGGCGCACATCGAGCTCCGCCTCGATTTGCTCCACCGCACCCAGCATCACGTCGCGGGATGTCACATAGTGGCTCTTGGGGAAAATGGTGACGCGCGGTACCTTGCTCTCGACGGCGCCGGTGAGAGGATCGAAAAAGGTAATGCTCTCGATCTCCTCGTCGAACAACTCCACCCGTACCGCTTCGCGCTCGGAATCCGCCGGAAAGATATCGATGACGTCACCCCGCACCCGGTAAGTGCCACGCTGGAAATCCACATCGTTGCGGGTGTACTGCAGTTCGGCCAACAGGCGCAGGATATGGCGCTGGTCGATGATTTCTCCGCGCGACAGGTGCATCACCATCTTGAAGTAGGACTGCGGATCCCCCAGGCCGTAGATCGCCGACACCGTCGCCACCACCAGGCAGTCGTCCCGTTCCAGCAGGGCCTTGGTGGCGGACAGGCGCATCTGCTCGATGTGATCGTTGACCGAGGCGTCCTTCTCTATATAGGTATCGGAAGACGGCACATAGGCCTCGGGCTGGTAGTAGTCGTAATAGGAAACGAAGTACTCCACGGCATTGTCCGGGAAGAATTCCTTGAACTCCCCGTACAGCTGCGCCGCCAGCGTTTTGTTGTGGGCCATCACAATGGTCGGCCGCTGCAGTCTTTCCACCACATGGGCCATGGTGAACGTCTTGCCGGAGCCGGTGACCCCCAGCAGGATCTGGGAGGCGAGCCCGGCCTGAACCCCCTCCACCAGCTGCTCGATGGCGCGGGGCTGATCCCCGGCGGGCTGGAAGGCGGAACTGACTTTGAAGGCTTTAGACATGGCGGCACTGCAAGTGGTCGAAATTTAGCCGTTAATTATCATCCACTTAGAGCAGGATTGCAGCCTTTCCGGCCTCCAGCACCCACTGCGAAAATAATCCGCCGCGAAGTGTTGACCGGGGCGGGGTCCGTCATTAATATACGCGACCTCTGGTTAACGCCATTCCGCCTTAGCTCAGTTGGTAGAGCAATTGACTGTTAATCAATGGGTCGCTGGTTCGAGCCCAGCAGGCGGAGCCAATAAATAAAGGGGTTGCAGCAATGCAACCCCTTTTTCTTTTCTAGCCTTGTCACAGAATAGTCACAGTCCCGAGCCCAATTGACTGCCCAATAGCTTGGTCGCATTAAGCCAAGATAAAGTTGGGGAATGCAGAGAATCAGTGCCGCCAGGGCCACTCCTAACCAGTTGGTCAGCCTGCCTAGTAGACAGGTAAGATTGAGCTGGGGTTGAACTCAAGACTCGGCATGCTCTAGAGTGACATTCACTTCGGATTTAGGCTGCCATGCAACTTGCAATAACCCCCAGGGACACGACACCTATCTCTCCTCTCCAGGAGATGGGGGCTTATGAGGCGCTCTGGGACGAACAAGGCGCAACGTTCAAGCGTATTGCGGATAAGTTCAGAGAACACCCCGGAAGCACACCCACCGATTTCGTGGATCCTGCGCGAGCAGCACAATATCGCGAATCGGCCCTGAATATTATTCGGGAAAAGAATGTCGGCCCCTTCGGAATCCGAGTACATGGTGCTGCAGAATATCCTGGCGGGTTACGCGATGCCCGACACCCTGTTGAACTCCTATACTACCAAGGCTGGTGGGATCTTATTGAATCACCATGTGTTGCCGTGGTCGGCTCCAGGGAGGCATCGCCTGAGGGGTTGAGGCGGGCCAAGAAGGTTGCGGCATTACTAGCTCGGGCAGATTACACTGTCGTTTCCGGGCTCGCAGCGGGTATCGATACAGCCGCTCACGAAAGCGCACTCGCCGAGAATGGGAGAACAATCGCTGTCATTGGAACACCCTTATCCCATAGTTACCCGGCGGCCAACAAGGCACTACAGCAAATGATTAGAGACCAGTTCCTTCTGGTTTCTCAAGTTCCATTCGTGCGCTATTCAAAACAAGGGCCTCACGTAAACCGGCTGTTCTTTCCGGAGCGCAACAAAGTAATGTCTGCTCTGACACAAGCAACCATTATCGTAGAAGCAGGAGAGACCTCTGGAACCTTGGTGCAAGCCAAAGCAGCGATTGAGCAAGGTCGAAAGCTGCTTATCATGGACAGTTGCTTCAGAAATCCGAACATAACATGGCCTGAAAGGTTTGCCTCCGAAGGAGCTCACCGCATTTCAGATTTCGACCAGATATTGGATCTACTGCGTTAATGCCAATCAGATTCTCACTGATTGACGAGCACAACCGCCGTGATCACTACTACCTAGACGAAGAATGCGTTTGCGTACATTTACGCGAGTACTGTGCTGGTAAGGACTATACTTTTGGCGCCACCAACAACTTGATCTCCAATTTCAAAAAGGGAATGGATAGAAAGGGCCGCCCTGAATGGAAATATAAACTAAGTGCAATTCGAACCTTTGCATCGGAAGTCGCAAGCGCACTGAACCCCGAAGGGCTAGAGGGTGTAGTCTTTGTCCCCGCCCCTCCCTCCAAGTCTAAGACTCATCCAGAGTACGACTCCCGCGTACTCGACGTCCTAACTAAGGCTCAACTGCAAGTAGGGGAATCAATGGCTGTGTGCGAACTCGTAACTCAGCATGGAGACCGCGAATCCGCCCATACGGGAGGAGACAGGCTTAATCCAGCCGAGCATGCCGCCACCTATCAAATTCACAGAGAACTACTCGGCATTGAGCCCCAGACGATAATCGTGTTCGACGATGTGTTGACCACTGGGTCGACATTTATGGGAATGAAGCAAGTTCTCGAGGAAGCATACCCTGGCGCGGCAGTCCAAGGCATGTTTCTGGCTAGATGCATTCGTGAGGAGATCGAATGGTGAAATCACCGGGAAGCTGCCCACTGCCAAGACACAAATCTAATTCTTCCTGAACGGGACGACCTTTCCCGCAGAGGCTTTGAAGACTGGCCGCGATGAGGTACCCAAGTGAAGATAGCCTCGCTCCCCAATCAAGTTTTCGACGTCATTTGCGTGAAGCGATAAATCATCGAGAATTTGCTCTCGACTTTTCACCCCTTCTTCAATGAGCATCTTGATTCCTTGCTTGATCAATTTGGGGGACTCTGGCTCAGTCGAGTCATCCAGCGGCTCAGATACTCGCCACTTCCGACGCCCCATATTGATCCAAAGCCGCCGCTCCTCATGTTCTGTGACAAGCCCAAGATGCCGCGCCCGCATAATCTGCATTGCAATCGACACATTCCATCTAGGCTTGAGCGCTCTAAATGCATCGAGAGAAACTGCATACAAATCGCGATAGTAGGCTTCTGCAGGCGCCAGAAAAGCCCCTGCGAAAAGATGGGCCTGGCTTTCCATAAGCTTATGGTCTGACGACTTGTTCAACGTAGACCTGTCAACGTTCCTGTGAAGCACCAAATGACCAAGCTCGTGCGCCGCATCGAAGCGAGACCTGAAGTAGTTCTGCTTATCCGAAGAAAGGATTACGAACGGATGTGGCGTTCTGTATTCAGAAAAAGCGTCTTGCGTCTCAGCTCCAAATTTAGTGCGCCAAACTATTATGCCGTTAGCCTCAAGCGTACGCGTCATGCTCGCTACAGGGCTCGTACCTAAATTCCAGTAAGCTCGAAGCTCATTTGCGATACATTCGATCCTATTTGTATCCAGGGACTTAAAATCTTCAGGGACATCCTGGTCTGGCAGATTTAGTTTAGGGAGATCGAAAAATGTAAGCAGGTAATCGACTGTCTCGAGAGCCCACTCGTATTTTGCCTCCGAGACAACCCTGGAGGCCTTTGTCGCGGCGGCCATTGATCTGTAAAACAGCTTCCCCGGTCTATCAACCTGAATGTCCTTGAAGAAAAAATTTACTGGAACATTAAGAGCTCGCGCTAACGACTCTACAGTCTCAACTTTAGGATTCTGCTTGTTTGCTTCATACAACGAGATTGAGCTCGACGAAATTCCCGCCAAATCCGATAACGCTACCGAACTCAGGCCCCTGGCATTTTTCGCCTGTACCAGCCGTTCGCCGATAAAATTTTTTACTCCAACCGCGGGCATTAACCACTTTTCCTATCTTCTTCCTTCGCCCCTGTTTTCCAGCGGACGCTATCCTTTTGAACGAGAGCTTGAATATCTTCAACTTCATCAAGCTGACGAGCCTGGATGTCGCGCATATCAACGAGGCAAATGGGAGCTTCTACCCACGCGTTGAAATCCGTATTCGGGAATCCAACCTTGATGTGGCCGAAGGTGTCTTTCTGACGATATTGCTCTGAATGAATGATCACCCCATACAAACGACTAGTGGAAGGGGCTTCAGGCTCGCCAACCCAATCCATCTGTGCGATAAACTCATTTGCTTTTGACGCTTCTTGACGATCGAGAGAGTGCTGGGGAAAGCCGTCCGCTGATGGCACGTGGCACATTACAAGCTCAAACCGGCCTACGTAGACACTGATATGGGAGGGGCCACCACCTTCAGGCTGGCGTTCAACATGTTTAATTCCATGCTTGACTGCCAGCCGCTGGAGAAAAGTCTCAACCCGCGATCTCCGATAATAGCCAAGGCAATATCGAGCTTGGGTCTCACCAAGCCCAGGGTCTGCGGTCATTGCCTGGGAAGTATCTGCGTAAATCCCAGGCATGCCATCAACCAGGTCTTTTACGAAATTTGGAGGAATATCCTCTAACAGCATCTGCTTCAAAGTTTGTGACTCAGCCATCAATCCTGCATCCAAATTTGGCATTAGGGTCATATTATTGAATTTTTTTTGGCAAAGAGTCAATATAGCACTTGAGATCGAACAAATCGCCAGCATCACTAAGAGACTCAGTGCCGGAAATGTAGGCTACCCGCCGGGCCAGAACTACAATCATACGCTCTGAGCCTTCGGGAGTGCAGGTGGGGCCATTGGAGCACACTATCAGATTGGGCAATTCAAAAGGACTGGACTATCTGTGTACGCTGCCAAAATAAGGAAATAGGAGATTGCCTGGTGGACACCAAAATCATTGAGAGGCACCTCAAACGCGCCACCGACCAGGCCTACTACCTGGGCGCCTTCATCGGCATTTTGGCGGGATTTGGGCTGGGGTACTTGGTGGGGGCCGAGTGAGCGTGAATGATAAAAAGGATCTTTTTCGGTGCGGATGGGTGGCTACGTTCTGGTGGGCTGCATTCTGGTTTGGCGTAACTCTAGGAGGGCTTTGCAGCGGAACCATCGATCTTGACTTAAATGAATGGGGGGACTTCTTCGCCGGTATTGTCGGCCCAGTTGCGTTGCTGTGGCTTGTGCTTGGCTATTTACAGCAAAGCTACGAACTTGGACAGAATAACGAAGCTATGGCCTTGCAGAAACAGGAGATGGCTAACCAAGTCGCTGAGACCAAAGAACTGGCAAAGCAGACCGCGGAGTCAGCAAGAGCCGCTCATGAGCTTACAGAACTGACAAGAGCGCAGCACACGTTCGCCAATTACTTCGCTCATCTTTCTGCGTTCACAGAGTATGCTAAAACTGAGCGGGAAAGATTTGCTGATGATCGGCAGAAAGAAATACGTCGCGCATTAAGGGTTGGGCATGTTCACCGCACGATATACCCGGAAGCGAACCCTGAAAGTGACTCATTCAGAGTGGCGACGGATTTAAATAGTCGCCTTCTAAAGGCAAAGCTCGCTGCACACAATTTGCGTGATGCCATGATTAATAACACATGGCATAACCACTTAACATTTATGGAGGACTTCCTGAGCAGATTCCCCGAGCTGACCTTACGATTCATCGATGATGCCTTACAGATTATCGGAGATATTTGCTATCCAGGGTACGATCCCAGCGAAAAGCCAATCGTTGAGAGATGCAAGCTAGCAATTGAGCAAACCCAACAGATCCGTACGCTCATGGAGTTCGAGTCAGCGCAAGATCTGAGCAGCGAAATCATGCAGCTTTATCATATCAAGGGCTTTTTCAAAGACATTGTGCATCATTTTAGTACTCATAAATCTTCGAAGATATATAAGATTGGCGACATCAGGTCTGAATTAGAATCACGGCTAAATTCAGATTAACGACTTCTTCAGCAGCCCCACTACAGGCATTGCTAGCTGCAATTTGTAGTTCTTGGTATTCACAGCTGGCAGGCATAGTGCAGTATTCGGGGTGTGCTGTCGGCTTGTTCGATTTCCTGACCTTCCACTTTTGTCTGTGTTAGCGCAATTCATGCCGGTCGTTCCAGGAACTCAATCCCATGCTGGAAACGGAACTCAGCATCCGATGACTCAAATTCGGCCGCCAGTTGTTCCGGCGTACAGGCTTGGCGCTGCAGCCACCATTCGTCCTCGAACCCGAAAGCCAGGATGCAGTTTCGCAGGATCTGGCAATCTCGGGCGCTGCAGGTCTCACCCGCCATGGCCATCTGCAACAGGCCTTCTGCCACGATTACTCGGTCGAATGCCGCCGCATTGCGCGCTTTGAGGTGGTCTAGCTGTACCTGAAGTGTGCCGATGGCAACAAGCAGTTCTTCCTCTTCGGAAAGATCGAGCATTCTGGCGCCTGTCACTGGGTTGCTTGGTCAGCCCATTTGGCCATAGCCTGGCGCCAGCCCTGCTCCGCTGCCACCACCGTATGGCGAATATCGTCCAGCGTTGCACTGGATTCCAGCGGGCCGACAAAGTGCGCGCCCTGGCAGCGTGCGTATACCGCTGAAGTCTGCCACCCATTCCATTTGAAGGCTGCCACCCGGACCGGAGCAAAGCTGCCACCCATCGGAGCGTAGCGACGCGGGGTTTGCATTGTTACTCGGAAGCCGTGGTGTCC
>NZ_VRYZ01000011.1 GCF_008064635.1 Parahaliea aestuarii | reverse complement strand
ACTGCTTGTCTGACAAGCGAGTGAATTGTCGCTTCCAGTTGGCAATCTGCTGCGCGCTCAGACCTAGCTCTTTGGCAACCTCGGCCTGCGTGACCCCTGGTTGCTCTGAGCGTTTGACTGCCTCTCTGCGAAATTCTTCTGTATATGCCTGGTTTCGTTTTCTTCCCATTCTATCCACCTGTATCAATTGAGATAACTATACAGAGTGGCTACGGTTCATGGGGAACACGGGCAGTTAACGCCGCCAACAAGGGCGCGCGGTACGCGCGTCCCGCTGCTTGGCCTGGTTACGCGGTATCTTGCAGAGCCCTCACGACAAGTCCCGTTGGATCACTAGCCTCCGCACACCAGTTTGCAATACTTGGATGACTAAGAACCGCGACAAACGTACCTGACGCATCGGAGAATAAACGACTAGTCCATTTACGTTTGTTTTTCTCTACAAATTGTTCAATCTGAGTGGTGGCACCAACTTTAGCGCAGACATAATCCCCAGCAGTGCCACCGAGGCAAACTATTACTTTTGGACGAAGCAACTCCAAAACTTTTTCATGAAACCGCCAGCACTCATTTGCCATTTGGAACATATCACCCACAATTGTGGATTCTCGAGACGAACGAGCAAATACAAGATTGCTTGCAGGAACGACTCCAGCAGAGACTCCGAGAACATTGAAGAGATGGAGTATTCTCGGTTGCATTCCCGATTTTCCAGGTAAGTTTCCTTTCCATGATTCATCTCGATAAGCGCTCCAATCCGCAGGCAGCGATTGCAGAACCATCTCTGTGTGAGATTGGACCGTTTCATTGGCGTGCTCTTCGGGCGTACCGCCTGGATTAACTCCAAGTACGTACAAAGGAGCGTATTCAGAGAAAGCAGCCTTTCCAGAGTAAAATACCTTTCCAGACCTGCTTTGAAGATTCGTTGGTATAAATTTAATGAGTTCGTTGATCATGGCTATCCCGCGTAACAGCTTTCCATGGACTCTCCCGGGCTTGCAACAAAGATCAGGATAAATTGGTATCGACTGCCGCTATCCATTCGGCCTAGAGTTTGACTCCGGCCCTGATGACATCTGCGCACAAGCTCCTCGCTAAATAGACGGCCCAAGAGACGGGCCTAAGCTGTTATCAGGTTTTGCCTGTGCACGGTCGTACCGTTTCTCATCCTGTTTCTGATGCAATCGTAGAATCGTCCTCTCAAATACTCACAACATTACATGGCAGGTTCGATTTGGTGGCTGTTCGTCATCACAGCCCAGGCCATCCTCGCCTGCTTTGAAGCCATTGCCACGGCAACCACATTGTCTGGCCTGCGCTCACGTAGAGACTGAATCCATTTGCAATGACTTCCCTTTTCTCGGCTCGCCATCAGCAATACTGTTCTCGCTCCCTGAACCAGTAACTTCCGCAAATAACGATCGCCTTTCTTCGTGATCGCCCCTAGCTTATTCCGTCCACCCGATGAATACTGGCGCGGCACTAAGCCGAGCCAGGCAGAAAACTGCCTTCCATTCTTGAACACGCTGCCGTTTCCTGCAGTAGCAACCAATGCTGACGCCGACAAGGGACCAATCCCATCCAGTTTCATCAGGCGACAGGCAATCTCATCTTGTCTGGCCCAACTCTCAATCCTGGTATCCAAATTTGAAATTTCATCATCGAGTCGCGACAACCTCACCAACATTTCATGCAGCATAGTCACGACCAACTTCGGCAGGAGATCCTCGGCAAGTGCGTCAGTAATTGTCTTCTGAAATCGACGCCTTCCCATTGGCAAGACCACTCCAAACTCCATCATGTGACCGCGCATTTGGTTAATGAGCGATGTTCGGTCCGACACCAACTGCTCTCGAACTCGATGGGCCATCAAGATGGACTGCTGCCCTTCCGACTTAACGGCAACAAAATTCATCCCAGGACGGCTTATCGCCTCACAAATGGCTTCAGCATCGTTCGCATCGTTTTTCCCCTTACGGCGATAAGGCGTCACAAAATGCGGTGAAATAAGTCTTACGGTATGTGACAGTTTGCCCAGTTCTCGCGCCCAATAGTGGCTTCCACCGCAAGCCTCAATGCCAATTTCAGTTGCTGGCAACTGGGCGAAAAAGCTCAGAACTTCTTTTCGTCTCAGCTTCTTCTTCAGAACTGTGGCACCCACAACATCCACTCCATGGATAAGAAATACCTGCTTGGCAATATCAATGCCTACTCGTGCTATTTTTTTCATGGCCTGATCCCTCATCGGTTTTTCCAACGACCACTATGGGTATAGTCGCTGGAGAGGGAGAGTCCATGTCATTAAATAGACGGAATTCCGCCTATGCCAAACGGCGGAATATACTAAATAGCGCGAAGAACTTACGACAAATCATGATGTTACGCCTCATTGCGTTTATTTTTGAGCTGTTGAACAGAAGCCATCGGTATTCACGAGACCCGTTGAGGTCTTATATGCACTCAGGAGTCTCAATAAATATCACACAAAATCAATAGCTTATCCACACGACTGCCGTGGAAAAGCTGTCATAAAGGTTGGTTCTCATAGGGCCGGAAACTGATGAATCAGGCCCAATCGAGCTAGAACTGTACATTTAGCCAAGCCACATCCTGCGGCCGGAACTGTCTGCTTTGTGGTGCGAATTCAACCGGTCGCCGCAACACACGCAATAAATCTAGCAGCTGGGGTTTCGTAGCCCAAGGTCTTTCGTGGTCGCTCATTCAGCTCTCTCGCAATCCAGTCCAGCTGTGCCTGAGAGTAAACTGATAGGTCGGTGTACTTCGGCAAGTACTCCCTGAGTAGTCGGTTCGTATTTTCGTTCGAACCTCTTTGCCATGGACTCTTGGGGTCACAGATGTAGACCTGGATATTGGTCTCCAGAGTAAACCGCTTGTGGCCCGTTATTTCTGTACCGCGATCCCATGTTAGGGACTTATACAGTTCAGGGGGGAGCTTCATGGATTGCTTGATCAGGGCATTAATGACGGTCTTTGTATCTTTCTGATCGATCTTTGCCAGCATGACATAGCGGGAATGTCGTTCGACCAACGTAGCGACACAGGTCTTGTTTGAACCCTCAATGAGATCTCCTTCCCAATGGCCAGGTACCGCTCTGTCCTCTACTTCAGCGGGCCTTTCACGAATAGATACGGCGCCTGGAATGCCGCCGAGGCCATCGTCTTTGAGCGTTGAAGTCCGGGACCGACGAATATGCCGCCTCGACCGGAGATGCTGTTGCAACTCTTTCTTCAGGGCTCCACGTGCCTGAATAAAGAGGCTGCGATAGATCGTCTCGTGCGGCACCTGATTCCAATCGTCTCCCGGATACTCATGCTTTAGCCAGCCAGCGATTTGTTGTGGCGACCACTTGCGCATGAGTTTTAGCTCTACTCGATGACAAAGTCGTCGATTCAATACGAGTTTACAGGGTTTAGGTCTCAGCGCTCGATCCCATGCCCCCTGGTCAGCCAGAGTAGCCCGATAGGTATCTGGACCTACATTCCTGTTGATCTCCCAGCTGATTGTTGACGGTGCACGTCCTAAATCTGACGCAATTGCCCTGACTGACAAGCCGGCGACGATGCCCCTAGAGATTTCCTCACGCTCGCTGATAGAAAGGCACCGACTGTGCCTCTTTCGTTCTGGCGGGCGAATACCGCCTGTGCGCGATAAGTAGCCGTGGACAGACGACGAGGATCGATCGAATGACCTGGCAATCGACCAGACTGAATCGCCCGCCTTATATCGATCCCAAATATAGGATCTCATTTCATCCGTGTACTGAAGACGAGTTCTGTAAGACATATAGCAACACTCCCGGTTATTCGAGAAGATAGCAGGGTGTTGCGTTGATCAGTTGAATTCACACCTCATAGCGGACCTTTTCGTACTGCTCGCCGGTCAGCGGCGCCATAAGGCAGGGGATCGTTCACCTGTCGATAGAACGAATAGCCACCCCTTCACCTGAACGGATGGCGATACGAACGAGATATCCACACCAAAATTCGCCTGCTGGCTGGGCGTTGACGCAAGGATGAGTGGCCCGCTCTTTCCCTAAATTCAATGAAATCGTTTATGGTAATAGAAACGTACTTCCCATACACGTCAATCCTAGAAACGTATAGGTAATTGCACTTATTCTATAACTAAAACGTCCACTATCTTTCATCCGATTAAATTTTTCTATAAGTAAATGTAAATCGATTTTACGAAAATAATAGATTTCTATTCCTAATAGGACAAAGTAAAAAAACATAACATATACAGTAGGAAACTCTCCATCTATGATGTAGAAAAAATTCAAGCCTGCTATTTTTAAAATCACATTGAGAGCTCCACATATATAAAATAGGTCAATGAGAGCTACAGGCGCAATGGGTGTTGATATATCACCAACTCTTCCATGCTCTTGAATTGACTCGTAGGCATAAAAATAGAGTGAGTGACGTGCATTTGTGATGATTCCCATAGGAAAATCTCGTTCTCGCTGCATCTAATCCATTGGACTTCGCGACTCAAAATACTCACGCATTAGTGAGTTTTGAGGGTACAAACTCTCTCCCGACTGTACTACACGTACTCCGAGATAGAACAAACTATAAGCTGGATGTGCAACCAGACTACCCCAAGCAACACCAAAATCAGTTGCATCCAAAATCGCAGCTTCAGAGTTGCCTTCCGACATATGCAGAAAATATGCCGTTCCTGAAAGTGCGGCGCCACCAAATCCCAATGCCCTCCCTGACGCTCCGACACGAGTTGAAGCAGTTCTTATTTCTTCGACCCTAGCCATGTGTCCTGGATGCACGTCATCTACTATGCTCGCAGCCCTTCGAACGGCCGCTTCTTTATCATCTGCTAAAGCCCCCATTTCGCCCGCAGCTACAGACATTGCTGATGAGGCTACACCAGCCCCTAAAGACACCCTAGGGTCAGTGAGCGATTCGATAATATTGTTTCCGTGCAGAGAATTTTTTCTGCCCCCTCCTTGCATCGCTGGAGCTTCGTACAAGTCGTCATAATAATTATCAACCATACCACCCGAGTTATTCCTAGACGCCTGACTGCCTATTTCACCTGAAGGAGAAGAACTTGTAACATTATTAAATCCAGCGGCCATCAATGCACCAGTCATGCCATTCGCCACGGCCTGCTGGTCGCTTGCAAGCCCTCCTTCAAGATGTACCTCGGTTGAGGTGCCATTTTCGGTCTGGGTTGTTGTTCTCGTAACACTGACTTCCCTTTCTATACGGGATCCCGTTCTCTTAACACGAACCAAGTTTTTCTCTACTTTTTCCTTCGCGTAGCCCGTGGGGTCCACGCCACTCAAGGGGTTGTTCAAAACATAGCTGTACGGATTCAAAGCTTGGCTGTTCCCCGGCGCCACAATGAAGGGATCGACACTCAGGAAGCGGCCCAGGTTATAGTCATAACCCCGCCCGTTCATATGGATCATCTGCACCTCATCCATATGCTCATGGTCCGTGAACCCCCGGGTCATATACTCGCTCGCCAACGTGATCACCGACTTCGGCGCCCCGCTGCCCTGCCGCGGCTTGCCAAAGGGATCATAGCTGTGCATCTCCAGTGGATTGCCATCGTGATCCACCAGCGCCACCGTCGAGCCCAACCTGTCTTTATGCGTATAGGCAATGGCCGAGCTCGTATTACCGCCGTCCGTCGTGACCGTCAAGGCCGCAATGTCCTCGATGTAGTAACGCGCCTTCACAGTCGCGCCATCCGTAATCCGCTCATACAGCTTGTCGATGTACAGCGTTTCCGTACCGTCCTTTGTCACCTTCCGGTAGCGCATCAGGTCTGCACCGTAATCGATCGCAGTCGATTGCGTCACGCCCAACACGTTCGGCCGCCGGATCTCCGTCGGCTTGTTGAACGCATTGTAATCGATGGTATTGACCCCGTTCTCCGTCGTCAGATTCCCACTGGCGTCATAACCGAAGGTCTTCAGCCCCCCAGCCACCAGCTGTACTGACTGCAAGCGGTTGTTGCCGGCGGGGTAGCTGTAGCTGGAAGCGTAGTCATCCTTCAGCGTGAAGTTGCCCACACCGTCATAACCATAGCTGATGGAGCTAACTGCGCCCACGGTGTTCTGCATCAGGCGATGCAGGGCATCGTACTGGTAGGTCTCCTGCTCGGAAGTCCAGGCACCACCCAGGGTCGTCCGCAGGCCGGTATTCTTAATCACCAGATTGCCGAAGTCGTCATAATCAACGTACGTCTCCTGGTGCAGGTCTGTCGTTGCCGATTGCAGGAGGGAGTTGGAAGCCCACCCCGTGTTGGCATCGAAGGCGCGGGTCACCGTGTACTTGTTCCCCGCCAGATGGCCCTGCTCCCACTGCCCGCGCGGTGACGCGGCGGTGATCTCCCGGTATTTGAACCCGCTGGCCGCATTGCTGACCGTGGCCTTGTAACCCCGGGCGTTGTAGCCGTACGCTACGGTCAGCGCTTCCGGGTACTCCATCGCCTTCAGTCGACCGTACTGCGCGTCATACTGCATCCCCGTGGTGAAGCTCTCTACCAACGTCCCGAGTGCATTACGTATGTTCGTGGTCACCCCGATAACGCGGGCCTTCGCATCATAGCTATAGACCTTGGATATCTGCTCCGAGGGGGATGCCCCCACCTGCTCTTTCGACAGTAGGCCCAGTGCCAGACCTCCGCCACTGCGGGTAGCCTGGTCATAGGTCCAGTACGCGGGCGCACTTCCTCCGCTACTAGTGCGCTCGGTCATCCGCCCCAGCGCATCGTAGGTGTAACTCAGGGTGATACCCCGGGCATCGGTCTCGGACACCAACTCACCCAGGCCGTTGTACACGAAGCTCTTCTGACCCATGTCCGGATCGGTCACCGAGGCTTTGCGACTGAAAGCATCGTACACCGCTGTGATCTTGTTACTTCGGGCGTCCTGGATCACGATCGGGTTGCCGCGGCCATCGTAGGCGTAGGCGGTCGTTCCATTCAATGCATCCTTGGTCTCCAGCAACTGGTTCAGGCCGTTGTAGGTCCGGGTCATGGACAGTGTATGGGTATCGCCGTCCACCGTAATGGCGGTGGTAAAGCCACGATTGCCCAGCTCATGTTCATAGCTGGTCTCGAGCTCGTCCGCACCGAACTGATCAACCCGCTTCTGCAACAGGCGGCCCAGGACATCGTACTGCAGGTAGTGCGTGCCCTCGTTGGAGACCCCGTCATCCGAGGGCACCGACTCGAACACCACTCGGCCCAGATTATCGTAATCGATCCGCGTGGTGACCTGAGCCCCGCTAAAGCCCTCGACATCGGTACCCAGCTCCCGTCCCAACTGATCGACGTAAGTTTTGCGTTGTGGACTACCTGCCTGGGTCTGCGTGGCCACGAATACGGCATGGGCAACGCAGGACTGGACGGCACAATCGGCCAGGCTTGTATACAGCGGCGGCGCCAGATCACTGGTCTGAGACACCACGCGCCCGAACGCATCCAATACTGAACCAGTGTTCACATCGTTAGCATCGGTAGTATTGGTCACCACACCGAAGCGCCCATCATAGGTGAGCACAGTCTCGTGCCCCACGGCGTTCTCGACCGTCGCCGGGAAGTACCCGTCGCTGCTGTAAGTAGTCGTAGTAACCCGCGGTGAGCCACCGCCGATCAGGGACACCGTCTCCGTGGCCGGCAGACCATGGGCGGTATAGGTGTACGCCGAGACCTGACCCGGGGCACTACCCAGGGCATCGGTGACAGTCAGTCTGGCGGGCAGCCGGTGGGTCGTGTTGTAGACATAGGCCGTCTCGGTGGTGGTCGTCGCATCGTTGGCGGCCACCAACCCCAGGCGATTGGTGATGGCCTGGCGCGTCGTGCTCACTGTATCCACCCTGTTCAGCCACCAGGCGGTCTGGTCAGGAGTGGCGAAGGTCGTCGTGGTGGCAGACTCCACCCGGTGATTGTTACCCGGCTCTTGGTACGTGGTCGTCTTGAGCGCCGCGTTGCCCCAGTTCTCGTACGACGTGGCTACAGAGGTGCTGTACAGCACACCCCGGGTAGATCCTCCGGCCTTCGCCAGCTTGCGGGTGGTGTGGGTCTCGTTGGCCGGGCCGACGAAGTACGGCGCATTGGCCGCCACCGGCCAACCGGTCTCCGCCAACTCGTCAATCAGCTTACTCGATGGAGTGGCATTCTCCTGGTTCCAGGTAACTCGCCAAGTGTGGCTGCTCGCCTTGATCGGATCGATCGTGCCGGCCTCACTGTCCTGGGTAATATCCCCCAGCTCCCAGGTCCGGGTGTTGTGCAACTTACCGGCCAGCGGGAAGATCTGGTAGAAGTCACTGCGACTGACCAGAGCCGCACTCAGGTCCTCATGAATCACCGAGCGGAAGCCCTGGAAGCCGCGACCTTCACGGTTGTAGATCGCACCCTTGTAGCGGTATTGGCTCGTGTTGAGGCCGCCCACCCCATCGCTGGTGCGGTGTTCGGCCACAGCGTACATGCTGGAACCGAAGTGAAAGTGGGCATTACGCACATCGGCGCTGACCTGTGTGTCCAGGTAGTTGAAGTCAGGCGTGTAAAAGCGCAAATCATCGTCCGCGGCGGCATCACCGTCGTTCTGGGAGTAGCGCTCGTCCTGGCTCGACAGTGGGCGGTACACCCAATGGTCCTCTACACCAAAGCCGTCCTCGACCGCAGCCAGCATGTCCACCGGTTGGTAGCGCTCAGTGCCACCGGCACCAACGGATCCGCGATTACGGACGATATAAACGCCGGGGTCTTTGTCTGCCATTGGACCGGTTTGGGAGTCAATGGTACAGACATCAGGCCCTCCAGCCTGTCCATCAATATCGCCTTGTCGGCGGCAACCGAAGGAGAAAACCAGGTCAGACAAGCCATTGCCTGTGGCGTCTGTAACAGCCGCATGGATCCCTGATCCAATCAAGTCCGCATCAATATTGGTATCAAGTACAGCGGTAAACTCTCCGTTGACATTCTCTACAAACCGCATGAGCTGGTACTTGTAGACATTGTCATCCCATAGACCGCCGTCCAGTTTCTCTATTGAGCGAACGTCTCCATTGTAGTACGGGTATGGCTGGAAGATTTGATCACCACAGCGGGTAGCACTGGATTCAGAGCCGTCAGGATGTCTCTCCCGTCGGCTTGCACATGTCTCGGCTACCATTCCTGAGGGTATAAGCAGCTCTGGCCGGCCGTCTGAATCATAATCGAATTGCTTAATACCATGCGCATACTTTGGATAGTAAACAAAGGGTCCTATCGGCTCATTTGGCGGACCTGGAGTATAGATCGGCAAAATATCTAACTTCGAGTTAGCGCCCAGATTCTGCCATTCACCGAATTCACCGCCCCCTATGTTTAGCGCGAGGTGTAGGTTCGGCGCAACGCCCCCAGCAACACCGGTTGTGTCCCAAGCCAGCCAGTCTGCCAGACCATCGGCATTTACGTCCATGAAGAGCGTAAAGTACGCCCCTATTGCACCACTAACTGCTGTGTTTGGTTGGTAATCGCTTAGATCAACTTCACTGAAGCTTAACTGACCTGTACCGGAAATCAGCGTCCGTACCATGGACTCCGGGATGGGCTGTTCAAGTGGGTAAAAGGGTGCTGCCCCAATATTCAGGTTAAAATTCGTAATGATCAGGTCTGGGAGACCGTTTCCATCCATATCCCCCATGGGCATCACGCCTTCATTAACAAAGTAACTTGTTCCGTTGATCTGTTTGGGAATAGACCTAACCAGTATACCGTTGCCAGTAAAAGGGTTTGAATTCAGGCTGCTTGCGCCCTGATGCAGCCACAGGCGGATTTCCTTTGCGGATTGGCCGGCTGTTGTTTCCATGGAAGCATATTTTTCTGCCAGAACGTCCGGCCAGCCATCGCCGTTGTAATCGGCTATAGCAATAACGGAATCTTCAACATCGGCGAGTTCAACACCTGTTTGAATCCAACTTCCGCCTGCATAGCGAACATTCAACTTGGGTACGCCCGAACTGGTGATATACCAGGAATCTGTCTTTCCGTCCTGATTGAAATCTGCATCGATGCAGCGGAGAGCTGCACGCCCGCGCCCCCGATTACAGGTCAGCAACTCTTCGCTGTTTGTACCGCGCATTACTCCCTCGGCATCGGTAAACCAGCCATCTGACTGTTTGACTTCATTCTGATAGATTGCCGGCCAATCAGGCACGCCATCACCATTGGTGTCACCATGAGGGATCACTTTGGAAATGTCGTAGAACTTGGGCGCTGTGACTCCAGTTGAATCTGTAAGGTACTGACGAACAAAGCTGGGGTCATCGGCGACTTCCAAGGAGCTCTGGGCAGGGTTGTTCCTGTAGCCAACAGGTTCCAGAACGTAGTCCGCCTCGGCATCCAACCACTGCATGGTGGTCGGCGCCTTGCACACTCGCGAACCGCCTTTGAATCCACACTCATCAACGGAGTTCAGCAAACTACGGCCAGTGGCCGCGCTTTGGGTATACGTCAGGTTGTACTCGCGTACAGCATCGCCTGCAAGGCGAGTGGTGATGCGAGCAACACGCTGAGTCTGGCGAACAACCCCACCACCGAGATACTGTGAGGCCACATCGCTGCGCGTCTCATAGGTGAGCTCAACCGAGCGATTCCCTTCCGTGCTGTTGGTACCTGTATAGGTAATCTCAGACAGTAAATGTTCGCCGGCTCCAACACCTGCAGTGGCACCCGAACGGCCTGCCTCACTGCCGTAGACATAGTGGAATGCCATGCTGTTGCCACTGCGGTCCTGCTCGCCGCTAATAGACCAGGCTCGCGTAACACCTGCACCATCCGGGATTTGCCGGCTCTCAGTGGTCTTGCCGTATTCCTGTACGCGGCCGTTCTTCAGCTCAGCCTTGAACCAGGCTCCCGTACCAGAGAGGTCTCCCCCCTGCTGGGTAACGCGCGTCATGGTGTCCAGCTCCAGGCGATAGACCGCACCATTGCTCCCGTAGGTGCCACTGGTCACAATCAGACGCTGACCATCCAGGCAGAGTTTGTCGGAGTTAGTTAATGTAACGCCGCCATTCACGCCATCTACCGCAACCGTACTCGGACATCGCGCGATCGAAGAGCCAGCTGACAATGCCCAGCCCATACCAACGGTGCTATTCCCCCCCCGGCTCGAGTAGCCCAATGTGACGGATGGCATCATGCCGTTACGACCGGGCACCAGGCTTATCGGAACCTGATAACTGGCCTGGCCACCCGATACTCCACCCTGCCCTTTAACAGACCCAACACTGTCATCGTGCAGTGGACCTGTCTGGGCAACATAATCGGCATCCGAGACCTGCACCGGAGAGCGCTGCGCCCAACCGGACTCGTTTAAGTCAATAGTCAGGATACTGGAGCGCGGACCACACACCGATTCGATGGAGTTACACGCCCTCACCTGAAATTCGTATTCCCCGATGGGATGCGCAGTCTTGGTAGCATCCCAGGTCGTTACATTTCCGAGGCTGTAACTGATTTCACTGTCCGTTACATTAAATACTTCGTATTGATCCGCATCCTCCACCGAATTCCACTGTAGTGTGAAGCGCACGGTTCCAAGCTCGTCGGGCGGCAAGGTATAGGTCAACCCGGTAACTGCATCGAGCACAAGAGGAGGTGGTGGTGGCTCTTCCACCTGGACAGTTTTTATTGCTGACGTCTCGCAAACTGATTGCTCACACACCGTCACACGGTAATCGTAGCTACCAACGGCATGGTTGAAGTCCCTAAAGAACGGAGGTGCACTTCTCGTCACTTGATTGATCCAGCCACCTGCACCGTTCACACGCTCCTGGAGCGTATATTCAGCGCTTGATGTAGCGCCTGAGACTGTCTCCCAGGAAACTGTATAGGTTTCGCCTGGCTCACTGGTTGCGGGGGCAGTGACGACCGGAATGCCGAGAACAATAGGCTCTGGCACGGTTATGCTATTCGTGACAATCCCCGCGTTACACGCTTTGCTACCCCCAAGCGAGTTGCAGGCCCGCACTTTAAACGTATAGGTGCCAGGAGCCAGGTCATTGATAATGCGACTGGTTGCCGTATCGCTGTTCGTTTCGCCCGGCGCCCGGTAGGCGGTTTGACCAGTCGGTTGCACAGTAACCTCATAGTCTTCGACGACACCCGACGCGCTGGACCAGACAACGGTCACAGCGCCTGAGCCGGAATTATAGGTCGCACTTGCGCTCGGCAATGCCCCGGGAAGGGGCTTGACAGTCACCGATACGGGCAGACCTGTGGTGCACACGACTGGGCTATGCTCCTTGTCGCACCACTTTACCCGGTAGCTATAGGTACCCGCGGTTGATTTGGAAACATCGTGAGTGTATTCCTGTCCGGTTCCAATTGCAGGATTGGTAATTTCGTGAATGCCGACCCAGTCGTTTACTCCTCCACCGGGCGGCAGCTCAAATATTTCAAGGGAGTTGCCATTCGGGTTGCCTGGCGGCCCCCAAACTGAGACGGCGAAATTGCCACGCGACGTCTCTGGTGCTGATGCACCTGCGTAGCGAGTGAGTTGAAAACTGACGACATCTGAATAGGTGGCTTGGCAGATACTATTGATCGATCCAACGCACGCCCTAGCCCGAAATTGGTAGTTATTGCTGTTGTAAAGGTCGATCAGCGAGGTCGCAACCATGCTAGACCCCGTAATATCAATACTACTCGCAACCCAAGACGTCCAACCCGTAGCGCCATTGTAGCGCCGCTCCAATTGAATCTCGTCAGCGCCCGTCGGAAACGGAACCTGCAGTGACATCTTGGCCGTAACGGGAACGCCCCCTTGTGCCTCAACCGGACTTGCGCTCGTTCTTGTCAGCGTAACAGGCTCTGATGAGACAACCGATACCAAGACATCCTTACTGTACACAGGGAAGCACTGTGCAGCTGAGGCACACGGAGACACTCGATACACATATTTGCCAGGGGATCTGTTGAAGTTCCGTGAGGCACTACCAACGATCCAGCTCGTTGCCATCGCCCAACTTTGCCCATCCTCCTTCTCTTCAATTTTGAAATTCGGAGCAGTGTCATCCCAGCTTACGGTATATGTACCGTCGAATACGGCAGTGGGTGCGTCGACTGTCACAGGCTCAGCAATGTTATCTACCGTGACTGAGATTGTTTCGACCACTCTCTCTACAAGTGGATCGCATTCACCGTTACTACAACTCTGACTCACTACTCGGTAACGATAGGTATAGACCCCACTGTCTAAGGCTGGACGCGATATCCCAGTGGTGTTGTAGCTATGTGTTGCAATGGTAGTTTCAGCACCGTTATTTATTTGCTGGGTTACAGACATGCTGACCACGCCGGACCCAATAAATAACTGCTTCCATGTGAGGTCAAAGCTGCCATCAAAAACAACATAATCAGGATAGCTGGTGAAATAAAGTGAGGTCGCCTGCCGCTCGACGGAGATGGTCTTGGGATTGGAGGGAGTACTACAGGAGAAATCGATACAGGCCTGTATGCGGTACTCATACACACCGCTGGGCTTATCGGTCACTGAGTAGGGCCTATCAAGACTTACGTGAGCAAAGGTCCACGCCCCACCACCGGTGCGCTCGGTTACCACGTAGTGCGTCACACCGCCACCCACCGCGTTCCAGCCAACTGTGTAAGTGCCTGTAGTACTTAGCGGATCAAGCGTGAATCCAGTCGGTGTGCTGGGTTTCCACTGTACATGGACGGATTGCACCACCGACCAGGCACTGCAAGCAGCGCCCATACAGGCCCGCACACGGTAGTCATAGTGATTGCTCTCCAGGGCGGATTCAATGTGCGTACGGGACGAGGTGTCCTGAATCGTTAACCAGCTACCTCCGGAGATGCGGCGTTGCAATGTGTACTTGTTCGCACCGGTGGACGCATTCCAGGTGACGTCAAAATCGCCATCGTTGTCTTGGGCAGGCAGGTTCAAACCTGTCGGTACCGGCGGAGCCGCTTGGACAACTGTAGTTTGGATAGGCGTAGGATCGCTACAGGACCAGCCGATGCAGGCTCTGGCCTGAAATTCATAGGTACCTGCCGCCAGCCCCGACATCGCAAACGCTGTAGCTGCACCGTCGTAGACGATCGCCCAATCCTCCCCAGCCTTGCGTCGAGTTAACGCATACACATCGGCTCCTCCACCGACTGCACTCCAACTGGCGGTAAAGCTGCCGTTACTGCTGGTCGCGGGAACAGTTAACGTGCTCGGTGTCGCCGGCGGCCGCTGGACATTCATGGTAATTGTGCTGGACCAAGCACTACATGCAAAAGCGCCCGTACACGCCTGTACTCGGTAGGTATACAGGCCGTTTGCCAGCGCCGACTCCATGCGTGTGCGGCTCGAACTGTTGTGCACCTGGACCCAACCGCCAGAGTTCAGCTTACGATGCACCACATACCGTGTTGCACCTGTGGTATCGCCCCAGATAAACGAGAAGGATCCATCTTTATCCTCGTAACTCGATGGCGAGAAAGGGTTATCGTCCGTGGTAAAAGACAACCCGCCCGGCACCGATGGTGGCGACTGCACCGAGATGGTCTTCGTAGTCGATTCTGGACTACAAGACCAATCAATACAGGCCACGACGTGGTAATCGTAGACACCGTTTGTCCTGGATTGTGAATGCGAAAGCGCAGGACCTATGTAGGCAAAATCCCAAGCTCCGCCGTCTTTGCGATAAATCAGCGAATACCCAGTGACTCCATTTACGGCATTCCAGCTGACACTGTAATTGCCAGTGGTGCTCGTTGCGGGAAGCGTGAGGCCACCGGGTGTCCCCGGTGGACGCTGTACATCCATTGACAAGTTGCCCGACCAGCCGCTACAGGCAAAAGAACCCGTACACGCCTGAACCCGGTAGGTGTACAGGCCGTTGGCCAGCCCCGACTCACTGCGTGTGCGGCTCGAACTGTTGTGGACTTGAACCCAGCCACCAGAGTTTAGTTTGCGATGTACCACATACCGCGTTGCACCTGAGGCCGCACCCCAGGTAAACGAGAAGGTTCCATTCTTGTCCTCGTAACTCGAGGGCGTGAACGGGTTATCATCCGTAGTAAAAGACAACCCACCCGGCACTAGTGGCGGCCTCTGTACCACCGTACTCTTGACTGCGGTGTAGTCGCTGCACTCTGTACCTTCAACATTGCACGCACGGAGACGATAGTTATGGGTGCCATTCGTTACATTATAGATATTCTTGGTAGTCGTCGCTCCCCAATGAATCCGTGACCAAGTGCTGGATGTCGAGCGTTTGTGTTCAACTGCATAACGGACATTGCCGTCTACGGCACTCCAGGTGATAGTGAAAGTCCCATCGGTGTCCTCAGCAGGAACCGTAAAGTTCGTGGGGGTTTCGATCGCCAGTGCACCCTGGCTGAAGAGCCCGAGCAATCCCAGCAAGGCAAGAGATCCAAGGCTATGCCGCTTACTGCGCAGGGGCAAAAGGCAGAGCACGAGGTTCAGCACGGTACGAAGCATAGAAAATCCCCTAAGCCCGTCGAAGGGGGATACGCGCCATCGGGCGCGCCCACGACAGGACTGGTGTCACTGGAAGTAAAGTGGAATACACGGATTGAACGAACGTCCCGGACGGAACGGTCTGAACAAACGATGGCCTGAAGCAATCGGCAGAATAATCCTGGTGTCTTGGTCGCCTGCGACCCCTTGCCCAACACCCGGCAAGCCGATCCCCTGAGCCGCGCGCTGCCAAGCAGCCGCTCATACTGGGTATTAAACTTAAAATGGTCTCTTAGTAGCTAGCGCGCATCCTGCACGCGGCCACGCCCCCTGTTGATTTGTTCTTCTTCACCCAAGAACGCGCCTTCATGGAACATTTTGGGAAATTAATGGTCGCTACCATATTCCACATGGGGTACGATGAGCAACCTAAAATTTTGAAAAATTGCAGTTGCTGAATTTTCCGGCTCTCTGTCGGCCTGGCTTTCTAGCTGAAAACAGGCTCTTTCGAGTTCATTGCCCGCAGTTGTCGATGGGCCTCGGCAAAAGGCCAAGAGAACCCTGCGTCCAGCAATATTCGGTTAAACGCGGCAATAACCTAACATCGATCATATTCTTTGAAATTATGCCAGCCTCCATTGTCAGTCTACCTACAGACAGGCTCTACTATGTCGCCGGGATACTGGTAATCATCGTTGGCGCAGCATTCGTGGGCCACGATATCGGCTTATATCCCAAAACACAGAGCAGCGAAGCCATAGCGCTGCCTACTGACCACCAGCGTAATTTCGCGAGGACAGGCGAGTTACCAGACATACCCAAACTCGAAGACCATATTTCCAAACATATAATGGGGCAGCCAGCGGGTACCGCCCTGGGGATATCGACAGAATTGCTACCAGAAACCACGCTCAATATTGAGCTCATTGGCACTTTTACCAGTGACGCAGAACGATCCAGCGCCGTCATCGCTGTAGAATCTTCGGGCTCAAATCGCTTCTATCCCAAGGAAGAAATACAGGATGGCGTAATCCTTCATAGTATCAGAGAGGCAGAGGTCATCATTTCCCGAGGATCCGTGCTGGAAGTGCTTAGGCTACACGAGCCAGTCAAGCATACGGATCCATCCCGCTATCAACGCGGACGGAAAAGTCAGGCAACACGTTACTCACTTAACGAACGATAAAAAGCACACATCTCGATGCTTCCTCAGTTAAAACCAATAAAGGTGGCTGCAACACAGCTCCAGTAAGCATCTAAACTTCATTATTTTTTGGAATTCTCTTGAACACCTTTTTCTCCATCAAGCAAAGATATACCTTTCTCTTTATCGTTCTCTTCTTGCAATCGATACCGGCGCCACATGCCCAGGAAGCAACCGCAGGAGAAAAAATTACGCTGTCATTGGAAAACGCGGATATCAAGCACCTGATCCAATGGGCCTCTGCGTACATTGATAAAACCATCATTGTGCACCCCGCCGTCCAGGGGAAGGTCACCGTAATTGCCGGTGAGCCCATCCCTGCAGTTCAAGTAGGGTCAATCTTTCAGTCCGTACTTCAAGTCTATGGTTTTATAGCTGTGGAATCAGACGACACCATCAAGGTGCTCCCTGAAACACTGTCCTCCTCCTCCACAAGTGCCATCGCGGAAGGAAATCAGAATGCTGGCAAAGAGCAAGTTGTCACAAAAGTCATACCTATCGAACACCAATCGGCGGATGCCCTTGCTGGTCGGCTGAAACCGTTTCTTTCAAACGGCGCGACGGTGGTCGTTTTCCCGGAGTCGAACAGTCTCTTGGTGGCGGATCGAGCGCAGGTCGTTAACCGGCTGGAAGAGATTATCGATCGGATTGACCGTGATAACTCGACAAACGTCAGTGTCATACGACTCCAACACTCCAAAGCAACTGATATCGTGTCTCGATTGCAGGAAGTGCTTCCCAAAAAAGCTGACAATGCGCAGGGCAAGCTGCTGTACACCGCTGACGACCGGTCAAACTCAATACTTGTGAGCGGAGACGAAGAAAGCGTTAAACCTGTCATCGGCCTGATCAATCGATTGGACACGCCCAATACCTACAGTGCTAACACGCAAGTGGTTTTCCTTGAGTATGCTGACGCACAAAGCATAGCCGAATCCCTAAAGGCGATCTCAGAAGGCATTCGATCCCGCGACATGCAGGCCGGCAAACCTGACATAGCAGTCATTATAGAAGTGAACGAAGAGCACAATGCGCTGATCATTACCGCGACACCGACGGTTATCGATGAAATGCGCCAAGTCATCCTTCAACTGGATCAGCGAAGAATGCAGGTGGTAGTCGAAGCGCTCATCGTCGAGGTCAATGAGGAGGATGCGAAAGATCTTGGGGTTGAATGGCGTGCACTGCTTGATATAGAAGGCGGTTTTGCAGGCAACTCTACCCTGACCAAGAACCTCCCGGTACCGGATTTGCCCGGGCTTGGACCCGGGCTTTCCCTGGGATTCCTGCGTGCCGACGAGACCGGATTGCTGATCCGCGCGCTGGAAACCAGCGGCGCCGCAAACATTCTGTCCAAGCCAACGATTGTATCCCTTGATAACGAGGAAGCGACAATACTGGTTGGTTCAAACGTCCCATTTATCACTGGGTCATCCACGAGTAGCGCCTCTCCCACAAGTAACCCGTTTCAAACGATTACCCGGCAGGACATTGGTATTACACTCGCAATCAAGCCTCAGATTAATATGAACCGATCCATTACTTTGGAAATCGAACAGAAAGTTGAGAGCTTATCTGATTCGGTAACGAGTACCGCGGATGTTGTGACCAATAAACGGGAAATACAAACCAAAGTTCTTATCGAGCACGATCAGATTCTCGTTCTCGGGGGATTAATGCGCGACGAACTTCAGGAATCCGGACAAGGCGTCCCACTGCTGTCAGACATACCTCTACTCGGCCGATTGTTTCAAGGGAAAGCGACGCAGGTCAGAAAAAACAATCTGATGGTATTCATCCGCCCGACCATTCTGGCAAGCTCAGATGAAGGCGCCAGATTAACCAAGCAGCAATTCAACCAGATCTCACAGGATCAATCATACATCAACGAGAAAATCGATACGTTTCTTGTTCCCCACGAACCGCCACACATTGGTGAAGATGCCTATTGGGATAATTCAACACAAGGTCCTGAAGCGTCAGATGAAAGTTCGGCCGTGAATCAAGGCTCAGTCCAGCCCGACGTTGGTGCACAGTGAATTCGAGCATGTCAGCTATCGAAACGACCAGCCCCCAATCGTTAGTTTCGCTGGCATTTGCACGAGAACATAATCTGTTTGTTCAATCTGCCAGTAATCGTACGACTGCATATATTACTTCGAACACCGCGCCCGCAGCGCTCTTGGAGTGTCAAAGAATTGGTGGGCCGTATGTAGATATAGTATGCATCCAGGCAGAAGAATTCATTGATCGGGTCAACAAGTACTTCGAAGAGGCTGGGTCGAAGACAAAGGACATTGCAGACCAGGTTTCCGCAGAAACACATCGCAGTATCGATGAGGTTTTCAAATCGACTCAGGACTTACTTTCACAGTCGGATGAAAGCGCACCGGTCGTGCGGCTGATCAACGCCGTACTGGTTGATGCGATACGGCAAAAGGCATCGGATATTCACGTAGAAACCTATGGCGAGTATTTTGCCATCCGATATCGCATTGACGGAGTGTTGCAGGATATCGCACGGCCAAGCCGGGCCCTGGTGACAGCCCTCGTTTCCCGAATTAAAGTCATGGCTCATATGGACATCGCTGAGAAGCGGGTGCCCCAAGATGGCAGCATTACGGTAGTTCTGTCTCAACGCGAGTTTGATGTGCGTGTTTCAACTCTGCCCACTCGACACGGAGAGCGCATAGTACTCAGACTGCTCAGCAAAGATACATCCGCCATCAACTTGAATTCCATGGGGTTGTCTGACTGGCAGCGGATTACTCTTGAAACGGCTTTGAATAAGCCGCAGGGACTTGTCCTCATTACCGGACCGACTGGCTCTGGAAAATCCACCACGCTGTACGCAGGCATACAGCAACTAGACACTCGCTCGAAGAACATTCTCACAGTCGAGGATCCAATAGAGTATGAGCTGGAAGGTATTGGACAAACGCAGGTAAACCCCAAGGCGGGAATGAGTTTTGCAAAATCACTTAGGGCCATGTTACGTCAGGATCCGGATGTCGTTATGGTTGGCGAGATACGAGATCCAGAAACAGTACAAACCGCCATTCAAGCCAGCCTCACAGGCCACTTGGTGCTATCAACACTACACACTAATACCGCTATTGGAGCGGTAAGCCGGCTCGTAGACATGGATGCGGAACCATTCCTTGTTGCGTCGACAATTGAATTGTTGGTCAGTCAACGACTGGTAAGACTGCTGTGCATTCATTGCCGAAAAGCCCGGAAACCCACCGAATCAGAATCTGCTCTGCTAAAAAGTCATGGGAAAGTCGCTACAGAACTGTACGATCCAGTCGGATGCCCTCAGTGTAGCGGCAAGGGGTACGCGGGTCGAATAGGGATCTTCGAGTTCATACCTGCGACTGATGCGTTAAGGCTCAATATTCATAATCGTGCATCTGAGCAAGAGCTGATTTCCAGCCTGGGTGATACCTATACGCCACTACTACATGACGGCCTTCACAAGGCGTCAACAGGGCTGACAACACTGGCAGAAGTTATGCGCGTAAGCAGCAGCTGAAGACGTGAACGATCACCTAATCTTACTAAGACAGCATTCCGCATGGGAGTCGCCAAATGACTCGCCATGCTACGACATTGAAGTATTCGATGGGCAACACCGGGAAAGTCACTCAGCTATTGTGACGAATGAATTCCCTGCACATATAGAAGCCAAGCTAAAGAACGCAAAAGTCAGAAAGGTGTTGTTAATTCCGACAGAAATGACGACATACTTTGATCTTCCGCTGATACAGGAAAGCGTAAAGAAAACACGGCAGGCAACGCCCTTTCTCATCGAAAGCCAAATAGCGACAACGCTAGAATCTGAGCATATCGTCCTGGAACGATCAAGAAATCCAACCTCAGTAAAAGTAATCACGATCCAGCGTGACGTCCTCGCCGAGTTACTCGAACCCTTTGAAGATCGGGATATCTACTTCAAAGAAATATACCGAGATCTGGATGTCACCCGTAAGCGAGACGGCGTCCATTTCTGGATTGCAAGCCGACGCGTTGTAATACAGGCTGAGGGCGTCTATACCGCCGTATCAACCGATATTCTGCCGCATTACCTTGCATCGCTCCCAATGAGGTATGAAACGGCAACAGTCTACTCTCAGTCTGACACATCATCCTCCGTCACACGTGTCATCACCGAGAAAACTGGTGCAAAGATCACGATGGCCACACAGTGGTCGTCCTGGCTCGAACTTCCCGATGACTTGCAATTTGCGTGCATCAATCTCGCCGCGGGTGAGTTTAACCGTGACACTTCACTAGTAGGATGGTCAGAATCACTACGCTTCTTGCTTGGCGCACTGTTCTTCACGTTGTTGGGAAGCATTGGGGCATATTCCTACGAAGCTCATCGCATAAACCTAGTGAGCAAAGAAGAACATGCTAAAGCAATCGGTATCTATCAATCACTTTTTCCAGACGACAAAAAAATCATCAATGTCCGTGTTCAAACCAAGCAGCATTTGGCGACACAACAGGACATTACAGCAACGGGTGTCTTTCATCGTCTATTCAACGACGCGATTATTCAACTAGATGGACTAACCGAGCACACAATCGGCGGTTTACAGCAAGTCCAGTTCAGTGCCTCGCCTTTGAAACTGACCATCAGTCTCAGCTTAAATTCTGCTCCAGACGTGGAACGTTATCAAAGAAAACTTTCCAAGCTGGGTTATAAAGTCGTTATCGATTCAATGACCAAGCATGACGCATCCGTCGTAGCAACCCTTAGTGTCAGATCGGAATGAGCATGCCAACGAGTAAACCAGATCGATCACCGCATCCGGTCAGCAATCATTCCCGGATTGCGGCTCGTCTCGGACTGACGACCGTCCTTGTTCTGATGCTTATCATTGTAGCCGGGCAACGCGATACCTACAGAGCCGCAATTGTTGGGCTGGAGCAAGAGGCGGGACTGCATGCGTATATGCAAACAGCCAAAATGGTTTTGGAGGGTTCCTCAGCATCACGCGACGGAAAAGCAAACAATCATTCGGGCTCACTCATTAGCGTTGCAACAAGTACAGCCGAGAGACGGGAATTAGTCATTGATAGATTCCTGCCGATTGACGACGAGAATCTGCAGCTGTGGGTAGATGAAGCACCAGTAAGTAATCTTATGGGGTGGCTGGATGACCTGGTCGTCAATCATGACGTAACGATAAATCGACTATTACTCACAAGAAAATCGGAGCCAGGTGTAGCGAGTGTCCAGCTGGATCTTTCGCTTTAGAGAACGGGAGATTGCTTCGATATGGCCACTTACCATTACTCCGTCATCAATCAGGGTGGTTCCTCCGACTCCGGCGTTATCGATGCAGAGTCAGAGCAGCAAGCGCGGCAAGAGCTTCGCTCTCGAGGAATGACGATACTCAAATTGCGTCCAGCAGGGACGCTGGACAGATGGGATGAAATTTGGCCTTTTCGGAAGCCATATCAAAGCGTTTCGAGAAAAAATGTAGCCGCTGTACTTTTCCAGCTTGGCACGATGTTGAAGGCTGGTGTAACACTCGAACAGGCATTGAAGTACACCGCTATAAATAATAAGAGCGCAATAAGCCGACTTTGTTACGACATACGCAGCAGAGTTCTAGAAGGCGAAAGCTTAGCTGCCGCGTTGACGCACCACAAGACGGTGGCGAACACCCTCGTCATTTCTAGTATCCGAGCTGGAGAGCAGTCGGGCTCTCTCGACACCATTCTCATCAGCTTATCTGAATACCTGATGAACTTGGAACGAACACTGAGGACAGTGAAAAGCGCTCTCACTTACCCAATGATACTGCTGACGGTGGCAGTAGCAGTGGTCATGCTTTTAATGATCAATATCGTACCCGGTTTTGTAGAGGTCTTTGACCAGAACGAGCAGCCTCTTCCACCACTTACGCTATCCGTTCTACAGTTAACCCTCTTAATTCAAGAGTACTGGATACTGATGCTAGTCTCGCTAGCTGGGGCAGTGGCGATATTCAGCCGCATTTTAAAGCGGAAAAATGTCAGTCAGGCTCTAGACCGATTAGTACTGAAGATACCATTACTACGCAGTGTGGTCGTCATACGATCCACGCAGCATATTGCTTACACACTGTACATACTCACACATAGCGGCGTCCATCTTATCGAGGCCTTGCGGATCTGCTCAGAAATTCCCACCAACTCCGAATTGCAACGCGCTGTTCGGCAGGCCGGCAATGCCGTCGAGCAGGGAAAGAGTCTCGGCGTCGCATTTTCCCAAACCTCCGTATTCCCACCACTATTTGTCCAGTTCATCGAAAGTGGAGAAGCATCGGGACAGCTTGATGCAATGTTGAAGCAAACAGCCGGCCTTTTAGATGATGAGGCGAACAGTCGATTGGCCACATTGGCAGCAATGGCTGAACCACTCGCCCTCCTCCTTGTCGCCGCTATTGTTTTTACGGTAGTAATGGCAGTACTCCAACCGATATTTCAAATGAATACTCTTTTCTAGGGATCTACTCATGGCCTTTCGCAAATCGCTCCAGGGGTTCACTTTGCTGGAAATCATGGTGGTTGTTGCCATTATCTCATTGCTAGTCGGAATGGTAGCGCCGAACCTGATGGGTCGTGTTGACGATGCCAAAGCTGCAACGGCCCGATCTGATATCAGTACCATCATGCAAGCATTGGAGATGTATCGACTAGATCATGACCAGTACCCTAGCACACAAGAGGGCCTGGAAATGCTTATCGAATCTTCGAGTGCGGGAGCCGGTCAGAAGCCCAAAAGCTACTTGAAACGATCAGGGCTTCCTACTGATCCTTGGGGTGCCACCTACCTCTATCTCAGTCCCGGGGAGCATGGTGATTTTGACCTCTATTCTCTTGGCGCAGATAAGAGGGAAGGGGGTACGGGTAAGGATGCAGATATAGGCAGCTGGGAAATCTAAACCGGATGTCCCAACGCGGCTATACCCTTCTCGAGCTTCTTTGTGTCATAGCACTAATGGCGATCGTGGCCAAGAGTGTGTGGCTGAGCGCAGATCGTACTGAGTCAATGATGGCCAAGAACACCTCACAACTGGCAAATGTGGTTGACAAGGCGCGCTATCTAGCCATTTACAGTGGTGTTCCAACTTCTCTCACAATAACCGGGGGTACTGCCCAAATCGGATACTGGTCTCCATCGGCGGACCTCGCGAAGAAAGGCAATGGCGGAAATCCGCTGGTACATTCAACAGTACCGCTTTTCGAGCCTGTCCAGATAAGGGCCAATGCTGCAGGTAGGTATCTTCTCAATGAGAACGGTATCAGATCCGACAAAAACTGTGACCATAGCCTCTGTTCCGCTATGATTTTTCTGCCAGATGGAACTGGCACCGGCGGCCAGCTCATCTTGCCTGACGATAACGGAAATGGCGAAGAAGTGCTGCTTACCGTTCTTGCCACAGGAGAGGTAGAACGATGACGAACCGACAATGTGGATTCTCATTAATTGAGGTGGTTCTGGCCCTTGGCATTTTTGCTACGGCGGTGCTGGCGCTTGGCCACAGCAACGAAGTTCGACTGCAAGCCACTGCCCAGCTAGAGAAAAGGTCGCTCGCCATAATAGCAGCCTCAAATACCATAGAATCGATTCGCGCAGACTCAGCAGTTCATCCAGGAGTTCGAGAATCAGAACAGGTCATTGACGGGGTGGCTTTTCGTTCATCCGTCGCAATTCTGGAAACCACTCACTCTCACTACTTCAAAGTTCTTGTATCAGTTTTTGACGGCGCTACCGAAATACCTGCGAATCCTGTATTTCAGCTGCAAGGAGGAGTGTATGGCCACGCCACTTCGAACAAATGAAAATGGCTTTACGCTCCTCGAACTACTCGTTGGAGTTTCAATCCTCTCGTTGATTGGAAGTGCAGCGTATCGGGTTATCACTCAAGCGACGGAGTCTATCAAGGCGGGGGCCGCTGTAACGGCCCGAATAGAGCAACGAATCTTGTCGCATTGGGCATTACGGTGGGAACTACAATCGCTGCCTAGAAATATCATCGATGTATCGAATAATGCCGATCTGTTAAAACCTTTTCCGATTCTTTTCGACAGGCGGGAATCCGATCGTCTAGTGCTCAAGCGTATCAAAGACCCCCGATTACTTAGGAGCAGCCACAACACCTTACTGGAAACGATAACTTATTCATTTGAGAGAAATACGTTAGTCGGAGGCTATATAGTTGTACAAAGGTTTGTAGACCAGCCTGAAGGAATGAATAGCGTTCTGCATGACATCGCCACCGCAGAGTTCAAAATCAAGGATCATCAGGGCCGTATCGTTGAACGATGGCCCGAAATCGGGCGTAGAGAAACTGCCGGTCAACAGTATTATTCTTCTGATTTGGTTATTCCCAGCCTAGTTGAGATGATAGCTACCGATGCTGAGGGTAACACTATCTCTTACGTTATCCATCCATGAGAGGTGATCGAGCCGCGAACGCTGGCATTGCCCTCATAATTGTACTCGTTATTACTGCCATACTAGCTTCGCTAAGCTTTTCTTTGTCCATCCAGACGAACAAATCAACGGAACTAGTACGAGAGTATGAGGCTTATACGCAACTGCACTATGCAACACTCGACGCAGAAGCGAAAGCTCTCGCGTCGCTATCTCTACCCCGCGATTCATTGACCAATAATGAGCGAACACGGCCAGGCCAGCTTGAGGAACACTATATTATCTCTCAAGATCGGTCGAACCCTATCCGGGTGAGCATGACCGTAATCGATCTACAATCAAAATTTAACCTTTCAGAGCTGTCAACTCAGTCAAATCCAATCGGGCAAAGAAAGTCGTCTGAGGTGTACCACAGGTTTTGTAGAGAGCTCGGCATCGTCAATCACATGTGTGCCGCCTTAGAACAACTGGTCCAATCGGATAGCTATGCCTCAACTACTTCCCCATTTAACGAAGCTCGACTTCACAATTGGATTCATCGCCTCGCATCCAGGAGCTTACTCGATGAACATTCGCTTCGAATGCTGCTTCAACACTTCACCGTCCTGCCGCCTGGCACACCAATTAACCTTCAGACAACACCGGAACCACTCTTGGTAGCGATGCTCGGAGGGGCTTCCGAGGCCCAGATTCGCGAATTCCTAGCATTCCGTCGAGAGATGAGATTATCCGTGAACTTAAAGCAATCCGTGAATCCCTTATTGAGTCGCCTGAGTCGCTCTTCACTTAATGTTGGCAATTCAAGCGAGTTCTTTGAGGTATTCACGACGGCTACAGCTGGCAAGGCTTCTCGCACGCTGCGCACGCTAGTACACCGCAATGGCAGCTCAGGTCGATCCACCATCTTAAGCCGCCAAGTGCCGGATGTATTGATAGCACCAAGCATCCAAGATAAAACATCTGAAAACTTTCTTTCATTCCGTAACAACTGAGGATATGTATTAACATGCTATGCCATTTCCATCGACAAGGCGCATCATCAATCGTTCTAATGCTGGCTTTAGTTCTAAGTGGCTGTGGTGGCGGTGGCGGAGGAAGCGGAGACGATGGCCCCACATTTTCTGATCCAGCTAACCAGAACGGTACCCCGCCTGAAGAGCAGGTATTACTTGATGCCATAACTCTCACTGCAAACAGTGAGGTCGAATCCAGCGTTGTAGATGCGCTCAGACCTCTTGAGATTCGCGTAAGAATCAGGGATGGAAACAAGAAGCCCCAGATTGGCAAGCCTGTTAATCTCACTACCTCATTGGGACAGCTCGATACCGAATCCGGGGATGTATTGACTGACTCGTCAGGATACGCCTCGGCACGACTGTCAGTTGCGTCTGAGAAACCTGGTACTGCAGGCACCGTAACCGTAACGTACAAAGAGGTAGTTCAAGAAGTCTATTTCGAAGTAGGCTTGGCCCCCGTATCTGTCGGAAGCGAGCAGGAAGGTGGTTTTGTAGAATCGCTGATTCATGTAGATAAACCGTCAATTGCCGGCAATGGTGAGGCCATACTTACAGTCAGCATCATCAACACCGATGGTAGCTCCGTTGACGGAACATTCTCTCCGACGATAAGCAGCCGATGCCTAGATGCTGACCCAGCGAAATCAGTCGTTGAAATAGTTTCGTCTTCAGAACCTGGGCAGGTACAAGCCATCTATCGTCCGCTTGATTGCCGCGGACTCGACACGGTAGAAATGACCTTCAACGACCTTCCGGGTCATGCAGCCAGTGGATCGATAGATATTGGCCCACCCAGTGCATTTTCAATTGAACAAGCCTCCATTTCCCACACGACGATTGCTCTACGCGATTCAGGAAATGGCGTTGTCCCGGATAAATCACTTGTTGTTTTCACTCTACTGGATAGTGATGGCAATCCCGCTCAGGGAGCTGAGGTCAATTTTCAGCTGGCAGGGTCCGGAGCTGACGCTTCTTTAGACAGAAGTATCGACATCAGTGATGAATCTGGTGAGGTAGAGGCCAATGTATTGGCTGGCAATTCCCCTGGCGTTGTTAGGGTTACCGCATCAGTGAGCCTCTCAAGCGGCGTCCTGTCATCTACGTCTCCCGACATTGTTATCAGCACCGGTCGCCCCGACAGCGATTCACTCTCGCTAGTTGCCGCTCAACTAAATCCGGGTGGCGGAAACTATGATGGCATTACTACAGAACTCTTTATCAGTGCTGCCGATAGGTTCAATGGTCCAATCCCAGATGAAACGGTTATTTTTCTAATGACCGAATATGGTCGCGTGTCGGCTACCTGTTCAACCGTGAACGGGAGCTGTGCCGCAACCTGGAGCAGCCAGTCACCACGTCGACCACTGTTCCCGACCTTTGAGGATAAATTTGGAGAACCAGCATATTTGCGGACATTGCAGAATACGCCATGCATCATTGGCAGTGATTCATTTTTTGACACACCTTGTCCGCAGTCCTTGGGGCAACCAGAGGGTGGTAGAACAACCATACTGGCTTATACAAAAGGTGACGAAAGTTTTATCGATTCCAATGGTAACGGTGTATACGACAGCAACGAGCCTTTCGAAGATCTTCCAGAAGCATTTATGGACCACAACGAGGATGGGCAATTTGGAAATGCCACAACGGCAGGCAGCTGTTACCCAAACTGTTCACTTGATGGCGGGGACGAAGAGCCCTTCCTGGATGACAACAATAATGGTGTCTATGACGACGGCAACGGGATCTACAACGGAAGCCTTTGCTCAGCCGCTGCAGAGACTGCAGGTGATTGTTCGCGAGCACCCGTTACAGTAAGTGCGAGTGTTGTCATTATAATGTCAGGCAACGAGCCATTTGGCGGCTACTACACTGCCGACACAACGTCACCAAGACGCCTTAGTGAGATGCGCACTAGCGATCAGAAGTCCAAGTTTACATTCTACACCTCTGACGTATACAACGGTGTACTGCCATTTGGTACCGAGATCTCGGTGACATCTGACGCATGTCCATTGGAAGGTGAGGTTAACTTCAATGTAGGGAATACAAATTTACCCGGTCCTAGTCGTTTTGAGCTTACTATGGGCGGTGGAACCTCGAAGGAAATTATTTCGGGCGAAGTCACGGCAACGGTAACTATCCCAGAATCAGGGGGTATCCCCACATCGAACCGCTTTACCATCCCTTGTACGGTCAATGCTTGCAGTGCCTCACCACAACCAGATTTCTGTATCGAAGAATCGCCCGAAAGTGGTGACGACTAACTGCGAGGCGGAACAATACAAGGCTTATCGTAAGCCGGTTACTGCGCAAAGCGTGACGCCCAAAAGAGGCGTCACGCTATACAAGATAGCTGAACAACAGTGTGCGCTATGCAAAGTGCCACAATTTATCTACGAACCAATAAGCCTGGTATCAGCCGAATGACGATACCATTCCATTGCGATTGGAAGTCATTTCTTGAAATCGTGATCACCCGCCCTATTCTGGGATCAAAGAGGGTGACCGAATTTTCACTGATTTGATGCAAAACCACGTACAAACCGCCTACCATTTCGGCAATAGCAGGATGCAACCCAATCACTGGCAGTTCATTGCTCCGAAAGGATTCCTCCAACGCCACTTGATAGCCTAAGACTCTTCCAGCCCTGGTTATTTGTCGCGGCGCTAATGTGTCCCGTCCTGCGGGGGGATGTAGACCAATTCCAACATCGTCGAGGTCGACCGACTCGCCGAATCTTGCCAGCGTATAAGCTAATGCTGTTCGTCCAGTGCCTATCACGCTCCCCGAACGAAATTTCTGTGCTATCGAATCTTGATAGGTCGGTCGCTGTATTCGCGCTTCAACATCTTTAAGAACATCCGAGAATGAAAAGGGTGTCGCAACGAGCAATGACACTGTGTGTAGTGTCATTGCAAACAATAATGTCACCACTGACATAACGAGCACTATCGCCGTGTTGTAGATAAAGCGTATCACGATGCTTTTCTAAACCGACCTATACCCAACAGTACAAGCTGGACGATGGCCAACACAATGAGCGGCGCTAGCCAGGGACTGCGAGCATATACGGTCTTTGCGCTTTGTGGTGTTAGGTAATGTGTCGCCAACTGGGAATTTTTAGCGTAGATATAGCCTGAGATGGCCCGCCCATCCAAACCGAGGAGCACTGATGGGCCGGTATTGGAAAAGAAGAGCACTTCCCGGGCAAATTCCATAGCCCGAACTGACGCGTATCGGAGGTGCAAGTACGTCAGGCCCGAAATACCAAAAGATGCATCGTTTGAAAGAATTAGTATCGCCTCCGAGCCCTCCCGAACCATATTACCAATTGCGCCCGGAAACGCGATATCAAAGCAAATGCCGACACCAATGCGATTCTCTCCAACCACTACAGGGTCGGCATCACCAGAAACCAGCGAACTTTCAAGAAGCGGGACAAGGTGCTGCTTTCCGACCTGGCCAATATATTTTCCTGTATCGATAATCTCTGCAACATTATGTTGAACATTCTGGCCGGAGTACGACTTGCTACCCGCAATCAGAAGGTAGGGGTTAGACTTCGCCATGATGGCAAATTTATCATGACGACTTTTTAATTGGCGGTTCGCCAGACCGTTTGCGCTTTCGGGCCAAAGTATGATGTCTGGTTGCTTCGCTATCGCCTCCCCTGTAAGTCGATCGATATCTGCTTCTATCTGGTTCCTTGCAGCAATTGAAAAGGGGATCCGCGCGGCCCGATCAAAACTCGTATTATTATCTACTGTTATAACACTGAGACGCAGCTCTTCTTGAGGTACTTTATCGTCCAAGAGCAAGATTAGTGGCAGTAGTGTAACGATACATAATGCCACTATCGCCACGGCAAAACGTCGCTTTAGTTGATTATCAGCTAACCACATACCTGCGATTAGAGAGTTTAGTCCACACAGAAGAACATCTACTCCCCTACCCCCGATCGCGCCGAATAATATACGGCCATCAAACATATCAACAGGGAATATAACTGAAAGCAAGACTGGGACAGATACGATGTATTCTCCAATCATCTGGACTACACCATATGACAACGGAAAACCAATCCAGACATACTGCGTTCCGAAAAAGCGTCCTAACAACTTCGGAAGAAGTCCTATAAGTGCAAAGAAACTCGCCAGTATAAGGACCGAATAGAAAGTAACATCCCATCCCCAAGCGATCAGTGAATACGGGATGCTCCAGAAAGAAACGATCCCAAACAAAGCTCCCATAATTGGAGAAAGCCATAGCGGGGCTCTGGTTAATCCGACTATCAGAGGTGCCAGACAAACCAACCCGAGAGGAAACCAACCAAGGGGCGGAAGTGCAGCTAAGAACAACAGTCCACTACTGCAGGCAAGGAGCAAGCTTCCCACAGGGACATGCTTTTCGGAACCCACGCTAACAACGCTTGTGTAAGACAGAGGCTTGAGATCTATACCTGTGCATAAATACTTGCTAGTTAGTTATAAGTTCGACTACGGATTTTCTAGACGATAGCGTGCTTCAGCCCGTCGGATCTGATTCATTATATTGTCGTGTTGATCTGATGTATAAGTGTTCAGGAACGCTGACACAAGTGGTCTGCAATTTTCTACTAGCGCATCAAAGCCTAAAGATTTATTCGCGTCATACTCGTTGACAAGGCAGGTACGCATTGCTTCAAGCTGAGGTTCTCTATCAGCTGGAATGTCTTGGGCTTGGCCATTCATGTTGCTGATTAGAAGCAATCCACCAACAAGCAATGAATTCAGGTGTCTAAGACTGCCACTACTCATGACTTCTCCTAAATTGGTAACTTTATCTCTAATATCACGTGAACTATTAACTTATCTCCAGAAGGACCCCTGCTATCGGCTCAAACTGGGAATATAGTGGTCGCTACCTTAGCTAGCTAGATTGTGCAAGGCAAGATCAAATTGTGGTTTTTACTGGCCCTATCCGCAAACCGGGAGTGGAAAGCGCGGAAATCGCCTCCGCGGCCGCCTCGTCGCATTTTCGACGAGGTGTCGCCTCGGCTCGCCCTACCTCTTGAAGGGCGATGGACTTGCTGAGTGGCTGAGTCACTGGCGGCACGTACAGGCGCCGGGCCCGCGACCAGCCGGGCTGGCCTCAGTTATAAAGGAGTTTACTTGGCTGGACCTGCAGGTCCTGTACTTGCTCCTGTCTCAGGCACAACGCAGGTCTGGAGCCTTGTAATTAGTAAATCCTTCTGCAGGATGGCCTGGGCTGTAGCAGCAAACCCTGCTTTTTGGCCATCCGACATATCCTTCTCCGCGTTGCCCTCGGCCCTAAATGCATTCTGTAATGCGGTCATGTCAGGGACTATCGGCCGGAGGTTGATATTTCTCTGAGAGAGCCGGAAACGTGAATCATTCACCTGCTTCTTGATGATCGCAGTCGCAGCAGCATCACCCGGGTTATTGGCATCCGCCTTAATTTCCAATAGTTTGAAGTGGAAACAGGCCATCTCAGAGGCTGCAACGCGATAGGATGCGGATCGAAGCGGGCGCTTGTACCGCTTCTCCCACACAGAAGTGCCTGCTGCGATCGCAGTAGCGGCGATCGCCACATCTGCGCTTCCCAGTGCCCCCCCAATAGCCGCTATAGCGGTGGAATAGAACTCAACTTCGCTGGAGTAGTAGGTTATGCCGTCAATAGCATCTGCGGTCATGTAGTACAGGGCAGCGTAATTGTTTGTCGTGGCAACAGCATCATCGAAGGTATCACCGACCTCAATCAATTTGTAGCGGGCGAGATCCGCAGCTGGCACATCGCCTGGTTTCAGGGCAAGCGGGTTGTCTCTATAGCCGGCACTAGCGCAACCGCTGAGTAGGGTGGCAGCGAGCAGGACTATGCAAAGGAGTGAAGGTACGCGGGGTGTGATCATGATCCATCCTTGGAGTGAATACATTTATGAGAGCCTATAGTCTAGTATAGGTAGTGGAGAATGAACCCTTCCGCGCCAAACGAATATTTCACCAAATTTGATAACTTGATCACACTTTCTTATTGCGGGAGTGTCTAGTGTGAGCTTTAGCGATCAAACGAGGCGGAAGTACGAAACCCGATTTTGAAACTGCCGCGTATACAAAAATTCAGCGTTTGTCACGCCCGGCGCTGGAGGCGCCGCTGGCCGACCTTCTCGCAGAACTGGGCGAGGACGCTAAGGTTGGTACAGATGAGTTCTTGCGTAAGCATAAGGCCTCGATGGCGACCAACTGGAAGGCCTGTGGTGTGTATGTAATCCCCCCATTTTTAACCGCCCGTTTGAGTAGAGGGTTATGCTGCCTGTAGCAGCTGGGTTGGAGGTATTCCCCCGATGGCCGAATTTGGCCGCTCGTTATTGTATTCCCAAAGCCACTGCGT
>NZ_VRYZ01000010.1 GCF_008064635.1 Parahaliea aestuarii | reverse complement strand
TCATGCTGCTTCAGAATCGCCAGTATCTGGCTTTCGGTGAATCGAGACTTTTTCATCTATCGCTCCTTCTGCGATCATTGTAGAAGTCTCTACTCAAAACCTCGATTATTTTTTGGGGGGATTACAGGCAAACCTCGTGTGCAATTAAGGTATTTCGACGTTCAGCTGTAAACGCCGCGCTTCGACAGTCGAATTGTTATCTAATACCGTACACTTGAAAAGAGGTGAGTGAGATGGGCAGAGCATTACAACAGATCCTAGCAACCGAAAAGCCGGACGTGGTAGCAACAGCAACTGAGCCAGCTTCTCTTGTGCTGCTGGATATCCATCTAGCCGAAATTCGTGCTCTCATGGATAAAATGCAGTCGGAAATCGCTGTGCCCCCTGGTGTAACGCAGCCAACAGATACTGGCCTGGAGCAGGACGGCAAAGATCTAACGCTCTATAACTTGAAGCAGTACATTGAGGCTGCTGGCGGTAAGATGCGGCTTGATGAGGGTGTAAATAATTCTGTGTAACCGCCGGGGTTAAACGTAATCGCTGATGCGATCCTCGAACTCGATCATAAACCGGTTCAGCGCAGCCTTCCAATTCCGGATCGGCATCGTCCATTTCTTCGACGCATCCATGATCGCCAGGTACACGACCTTACGGGCGGAGTCGTCAGTCGGGAACAGCTTCCGTTTCTTGATGGCTTTGCGGATGACGCTGTTCAGCGATTCGATGGCGTTGGTGGTGTAGATCGCCTTGCGGATGTCCTCGGGGTATCGGAACAGGGTGTTCAGGTTCGGCCAGTGGCTGCGCCAGGAGCGGCCAATATGGGGGTACTTCTCACCCCAGCGATTCTCGAACTCGTCCAGCGCCTGCAGAGCTTCTTCCTCGGTGGCTGACTGGTAGATGCGCTTGAGATCGGCCGTCACGGCCTTGTAATCCTTCCACGGCACGTACTTCATCGAGTTGCGCACCATGTGGACGATGCAGAGCTGGATTTGCGCCTGCGGGTAAGCTGCGCTGATGGCGTCAGGGAAGCCTTTGAGCCCATCCACGCAAGCGATGAGAATGTCCTTCACACCGCGATTCTGGAGCTCTGTCAGGACGCCCAGCCAGAATTTGGCGCCCTCGTTCTCGGAGAGCCACATGCCCAGCAGCTCCTTGTGGCCTTCGAGGTTGACGCCCAGGGCCAGGTAGATCGCCTTGTTGATGACCTGCTTGTCCTGCCGGATTTTGACCACGATGCAGTCCAGGTAGACGATCGGATATACCGGGTCCAGGGGGCGCGACTGCCATTCCACGACCTGGTCGATGACAGCCTCTGTCACCTTGGAAATCAGGGTAGGCGAGATGTCGGCATGGTACATCTCCTTGAAGGTGGAGACGATCTCCCGGGTCGTCATGCCCTTGGCGTACAGGCTCAGGATCTTGTCGTCCATTGAGGTGAAGCGGGTCTGCCCCTTCTTCACCAGCTGCGGCTGGAAGCTGCCTTCGCGGTCGCGAGGCGTGTTCAGCTCGAACTGACCGTCCTCGGTCTTCAGGGTCTTGCTGGTGTAGCCGTTGCGGCTGTTGGCGTTGTCAGAGGCCTGGTGGCGGTCATAGCCCAGATGCTCGTCGAGTTCGGCATTCAGCGCCGCCTCGACGGTGATCTTGGTCAGCATCTGGCTGAACTCGTTGAGGTCCTTCTCGGTCTTGAGGGTTTTGGCTGCCTCCCGTGCGAAGGCTTCCAGTTCTTTCTTGTTCATGTGGCCTATCCTTACCCTGTCAGGGTGCAATGATAGGCGGTTTACACAGTTTTATTTACAGGCTCGGCTTGATATTGAATTGCCAAATGGCAAGCATCATCAAATTGACTTGTAGGCTCTCAAAAGCTTACTCAGTTCCGAAGAATCAGTCCCCACTCCATTCATCCTTTACGCCTCAGAAAAATTTGTACGCGGCCAGCAGCGACTATGGTGGATTGTGGATCTAGATCGTCAACGCCAAGAGGCCACGCTGCCGAAAATGCCGAAAAATTAACCTAAAGCAATTATGACTCTTCTTTGCCTCAAATTTCTTCCGCCAGAAGCTTCACCTCTTGTACCGGCAATCCGCGAGAAAGCCATTCGACAATACTTAGTTTCTCTCCCTCAAACACCAGATCAATCGAAGGTGTCTCGAACAATACCGCAACATGCACCGGGCTGGCACTTTCGCGTATGTGCGGCGATACCTCTTCAAATCCAGGAAGTAATCCACCACCTTCGCGAAACTGGAATACAGGAAACCATCTTTGGGAACCCACTCCAAAGCAAATGATCTTTCGGGTAGCGAGCAGCTGCTGGAATTCTTTCTGAGTCAGGCAAAGCTGATCACGAACCTGATCAAAATTGAGGCTCTCATCTTGCAGCTTAGCCAACTCAAGATCATGCCGAATACGACTTCGCCGAAATGCCTCTTCAACCTTTGTCGGCGGGTAGTCAAGATTGGCTCCGATGGAAGCGAGTACCCTGCGCTCCTCCGTATCGAGAACTCTACTTTCAACTCGCTCACTTTCGGCCATAGCCTTCCGAACTGCTGCCGTCGCAGAAGCAACGATATCCAACACACGACGCTCGCCTAGTATGACTACGTAGGGCTGCCATTCCAATGGGATTTGACTAGCTGGATTGTCCATAAAGACCTTGCGCCATGACTTTGATAACGTTATGCACCTCCAGGATGGTCGCAGAGGTCAATCGCAATCTCTCATCCAGGAACAGATTCGCCTCATCGGGCATACTAGCTTGGCAATATGCCCCCATGGTATCTATATTGTGAAATGCTCATTCCCCGCCACGTCATATTCGATGGGAGTTTTATTGGCGTCCTGCCCACTCGAACCAATACGTCTTACTCTATTCTGAAGTTCATTGAACTTTATATTGTCCGCTTCCATCGCAGCGTCGGATTTGTCCACGAGCTCTAGAGAATCCACTTCAATAGCGACTATTTTTCCGTCTTTCACCTGAGGTCGGCCCGACATAATTACTTCACGCCGATTATAACTCGCATACTCGCGCACCTCATTGCAATCTGAATCACGCGTAACAATCGAATACTTTACATTGGTTGCGAAGTCTTGAAATTGAGACGATCCAACTTCACTTTGAAAGTCAAATCGTATGATCCCCCGTCGCTTCATCGTATCGCCTTCTCGCACCCTTCTCGTTTTCGCAGGAACTTCCATAGAAACAGGGTCGCGCTGCTCTCCGATCATGACTTCTAGCTTATGATGTCGCAGTTTACTCAGATCATTGGCGACAAATCCTTTGAATTTCGTAAATTCACTTTCTCCATACAGTGCCCGAAACTCTTCACATGCTTTCCCGTCAGCACCGGAGTCAACCAAGGTTTCTAGAGCCTGCATGGCGATGCCGACTTTTTTGCAAGCAGCATCAAGTGATCCGTCTCGTATGTCTAGCTCGCTCGCAGTTTCGTCCAGCGCAGCCCGAATCTCAAACCAGACCTCGCCATCCGACCCGATAATGTGATCACTTTCCAGTTTGAATTTCCCTCGCTGAGACATTTCGCTACTCAGTACGGATCTAGCGAGCTTTTCTAGACCTCTTTCCCGCGCCTTTCTGCTTATGGACTCTGTAGGAAACGACGGAACGTCTTCTCCGTTAATAAAACGAATATTGGCCTCTGGACACCGCTGGGACAGCAGCAGAATAGAGCTATTAGTCGACATGGTTCTCTCCTTCTACTATCAAGTAAATCGATCGGGAGAGACCTCAAAACAAAGGATGCCACCGGCCTATGCCATGTCAATCGGAATGTGCGCTTTCGCGATGGTTTTAGCACATTTCTCGGAAAATGCTGCCTTTACAAGACATTGAGAGGAGTTCTGTTACTCGGTATCTAGGGCTTTTATGTGCAAGGAACGTGGCAATGACAAACATATATCGCCGAAAATCCCCTCTATCAAGCGCCCGACCAATTGGGTTTTTGAGCCGAAGCCCAAGACGTGCCGCCTGATACACAGGGGATGCTCCGGGCAACTGACGAACCACATGATCCCGACGGATGTAATAGTTAAAAACGTCCGGACAGACGTCGGACCAGTCCTCGCGCAGACTTTCACACCCTTTCGGCACGAGCACCTCCCATGTGTAGTGTGGCACGCCAAAGATACTTAGCCCGTGCAGAAAGGCACCAAGCGAATGCGAGTCCTCAAATAGCAGGTAAGCCGCTCGGGGCTGATTGGCCTTAGTCCACTCACGGATGGTGACCTGAGCAATTTCTCGTTCCGCTTCTGACCAAATCTGCCACCGTTCTCCAAACACTGAGAGCATCCTTCGAACGCGCTCGCACTCGTTTTGATTCGGCGCTTTAAGCAGATCCTGTCTAGGCAAGGGTACAACTCGCTTGCCTTCTGTAAGCACATATAGATTGAAACCTGTGTATCCGGACTGCCTTTCTATTGACTGAGCCAGCTGGCACAGCTCAAACATCGGCCTGCTGATCAATCCAGCTTCGCCCGCAAGCAAACTTGATGTTTCTCGCGCAAACCCCTGCAAAAGGTCAAAGACTTCATGAATTGTATAAGTTCTGCTATCACCGGGTGGCACTTTCGCCAATCTGTCATTAACCGGTGGCTTTTTCTCATCAATCTGATCAAAGCCATTGGCCTTCTTAAAGTATGTTTTGATCGGGTCGAATGGGCGACCTTCTTGTGCCGCCCGGGATCGGGCCTGGCGGATTGCTGCACGTTTGACACCTAACATATAGCTCAGGGCTGTCGCTTCAACTTCAGCGCTCCCTCGCCGGCTACGATGGACATTTCTTAGAATGAGATCATGAACATGGACATAGCTCCCAACCGTGGTGGGTACAATACCCTTGTGGCCGATGACCTCAGCAATGCAGTTCAGCTTCTGCGTCAACGAGGCTTCCTGATGCCACAGGTTTTCCAGCGCCGTTTCACCGTAGTAATGATTGGGAGCCAGATGGTGCAGTACAGATACATACTCCTCTGAAGTTCGCTCAATCAATGCAACAGTCATCAGCCGCGAAGCAAAGGTGTGGCGGCCATGATGGTAGCGAAGGGTTCTATCGCCGCTGACACGTTTGAGTGTCGTGTTGATAACCTGCGCCGCCTCTCCTTCATCGATACGATCATCACAACCGCCTGAGCGTTGCATCAATAACGCAAGCGGATTCTCCTGGCGCCAGGTTTCAGCGTGTCCAAGTACTGTGCTGATACTCGAGGTCTCTCGATCAGACAGTGCTCCCACCAACGGAACCCGCCGTGTGGCGCTCAAGCTTTTCAGTTCTCGGAACCGGTTCTTTCTGATCTGTACAAACAACTCTACGAATTTTCGCGAGTACTGGAGATCCCTTACCTCAAGGAAAAATGCCTCTGACCACCTGAGACCAAATCTAAAGCCCAGGATTAGTAGAAAGCTGATCTGCGCACTATGTAGTTCACTACACTCTGGCAACCGAGCAATCGCATCGAGCGCAGCGGTGTATTCAGCTTCCGTAATGATGTTGGCGTCTATTCGCTGTTCGAGGCGGTCAGGATCGTTGGCGGTATTTGATATGATCGATGACCAATCCAGCCCCTCCTCCCGGCCCAGAAGCGCACCGATCTCCACATCAAAATCCATCAAGCGGCCCGCCAATTTCTGCCCGGCCTGCTGATGCCGCTCAACAGTATCCAGATAGAAATCTTCGAAGTCATTCGGCTGCCAGTGCTGTATGTCATCTATCTCCTGCGCTCTTCGCAGTACTCGAATGACCTGCTTCTGATAGGACACCACGGTGCTGAATTTAACGCTGGAGCCGAAAAGCGTCTTACCCTCACATAACCTGAGCCCCCAGTTTATCAATGCCGCAACGACCAATCCCTCGTCCGTCGCTGGATATTGTTTAAGGCGGTACGACAGCGAGGCTTTCTGCGCTTCACTTAGTTTATTGGCGCGATCAGTTTCACACCTAATAGACGCCACCTGTTCGCCCAACCATTTCCGATACTGCTCTAGTGCTTGCTTTTCCCCCTGTCTTATCGCCGGTGCCACTTGCTGTCGGGCAGTTATCAGTGGTGGAGGAGCGACAACCTCCGATTCCGCTATCGACATCGTCGTTTGAAGAATTAGTTGCCGAAAGCGCTTTTCCGGTAATGTACGACTAGGTACGGCTCTCGCTACAATCTCTCGATACACCCCTGGCAGTTCCAACAAGGCTGCTTCTCTGCTGAGCGCAGCCCAGCTTTCCCATATCTCATCAGGTTTTGCCAAATCTCCATGAAGTGTCTCCCAAAGTTCTTCAAGGTACTTTTTGATCGCCTCTATGCCGGGATACTCATTCCCGCTGTGAAGCCGGACCAGACCCGATACGAGCATGTGCGCCTTGCCATCCAGAAATACGCGATGGGGCACCAACGCTTGCTCCCCAAGGCTTTTGTTGGATAGGTGTAAATAGGGCAATCCGCCGACCTGAAATCGGTCACTAAACAGAGCCGCAGTAACAGCACACAGACGTCCCGCATGCCCACAGAGCCCCTCCAAGGCGATATGAACAACCAACTCGGCCGCACGCTTCGCAGCTGTTGGCAGACTATCTTTCTGGCCAGCTTGTTTCAGGTATGTATCAAATGCTGCACGTAATCGTGTAATCCGGAGGTATTTCTGCAGGCTATCCTGATGGAATGGACTGGGCTCAGGTTCTATCGGCATTCGAGCGCGAATGCCTCCAAAGTATCCTTGCTTTCTTCGTTGCTGCGCAGCGAAGGTGTAAAGAATTCGCAGCCCCCACGAGATGTTAACCCCTGCGCTCTCACAATCCCGGGAAATGCGATCTCTCAACGCGCCAACAGTCTTTGCGTCCCACTGGGTGCGACCAGATTTTACTTCGTGTTCCTCAAAGTAAGCCTGAAAACACTGCCGAACAATCCTGTTTACATGTCGCTTGGTTCGTGTACGCCTTGCCGCCCTGGCCTCATATCCGAAGGGCACTGTATCGTGCGGGCTGTTAGTGGGAGGAAGAAGGTCTAGCTTCCTACGACGCCTACCACCCTGCCGAATCAATGGGCTTTCGACCGATTGCCAACCCGGCCCTGGAAGATAGTTTCCTAATCGTGAGGCGAGTCGAGGCAGGTCCATCACGGGCGTTCGGAACGAGCGAGCCCCAAAGTCATCTTCAAGACCATTGGCATCATTGTGTCCGAGGCAAATGCTAATTACGGTACCGGAGACGCCTCGCTCACTAACTTCAGTCGAGAATATCGACCTGGCACAGTTGGAGGCCAGCCCGAATGCCTCGGCGTAATGGTCGTCCAGGTTACCTTTCTTGATCTCCAGCGTACTTTTCAGATCCTTCTGAAGGTAGAAGCAGAATGGAACCATCGGGTTTTCGTTCCCGCGGATATGATGGATGATCGATCTTCCGACCAGACTCTCTCGATCATGGGACAGTATTTTGGTTGCCAGTGCCTCCAGATGACGTATGTAATGGTGCCACTGCTGTACAGAAAAGCCGGGCATTGCCACCAGCCGAAAAGGGCGAACTTCAATCGTCACTTTGTCCTGAAGAAGGATCAATCCATTCTCAAGATCCAGGTCAGTGATATGGGGAAACATACCGTTTACCGGCCTTGCGAGTGTCGCAAATTGCTGAAGCACTAGGGTATAGGTGACATAGGCGTTGTGAATCTCCGCAAGACAACCATCCGCCAGCGCGCAGGCTTTCTCGTAGTGGGACAAAGCTATTACGGGGATTTCAGCGAGGAAATCACTTGTGGGATAGTTTTCCGAAAGCGGCTTATCCATTTATTCCGCTAACAAACGATCCACGGCATCGGCGTACAGTGTTTTCAGTGTTTGCTCAGAGGCTCGCCAATAGTGGAAAAGGACGGGATAAAGTTCATTGGATCGGCCTGCCAACGTATACGTCGCTGCCGTGTTGTCGCCTACTTGCTGCAGCGCGAACTGGAGCTGCTTATTTAGATTTGCGGGTTTGAACGGATAGCGGCCACCATCACTTAGATGCCTGAAGAATGTCTTCTTCGCCAGCACATAGCTGGCCTCATCTAGTGCAAAGCCCTCCGCAAAGCTGTTGATCGGTAATGCCTTCAGCCGCCCAATGATCGCGGTATATTGTTCCGGCATCGCCAGCACAACCATTTCGAGCAGCCCCCGCACCGGGCCGTTTGCATTCAGAGAATGTACTGCTTTCCGCTCCACCTGCACCGTATTGACACGGAATCTCCCATCATCGTCAAACACTCTCTTATAGATATCTGGGTCGAATAGGAAAGCCTTGGCGCTAACCGGCGTCAAATAAGCCACCAGATGTGCCAAAGCGCAGCCCTTCAGGCGGTCATTATCTCCGGCAAGATAGTCATGGATGAAGGCAAGGAATCTTTGACGCTCCAACCGGTTCCTGACAAGCCGGTTGCTGGGAGCAGAATGGGAAAGTGTACGCAACCAGTAGCGGGAAGCGGCGGATCGCGCAGCCAGTTCCGACAAATCCGAAGTGGAAGCGGCCTCCCGGTCAGATTCAGCCACATAGAAGGTCCAGCGGGGCTCTCCGTAACGATCTTCTTGAGGAAGGGCGATGACTTGATGGGCTGCGCCCTCCTCTAGTTCATTCTGGACAGCCACTCTTGAAGGAGGTCGTACCGGCCTGGTGTCTGTTGCGCCTCCCGCCCCCGATGCTCGCCCGGGAGATTCTCCCCGGGATTGCCTAGAGAGAGGAGCGGGCGGCGTACCCAAACCTTCGGTTAACTGCCGGGTTGGGTCGCCTGCATCATGAGCTCCTGACGCATCAATCCCCCCTTCAGATCGAACGATCTCGATCAACCGCTCTGTGAGTTTCGTCAACCCTTTTTTGACTGATTCGTCTACGCCTCGGAGACTTGGTGTTTCCAAGAGCTGTGAATGAAGCGTAATCAAAAATGCGGGATCACTAATCTCTCGCCTGATCAGCTCAAAAAGCGGCCTGTTGTTCTGCTTGGGGAAACTGAGCCGCAGCTCCCTCAGCAAGTTAGTGGACAACACCTCAGAGCTGTCCTTTGCCCGCACGACATAGACTAGAACCATGACGCGAACTGCTTTAATCACCTCACTCCATTCGGAATTGTCATGGCAGACAAGTGCGGCAAGCGGTTCCTCGGAGATATATCCGTGAACCGGGTTCCCCCGCATCGACGCCGGCAATATCGGTAACCGATTTTCAGAGCGGAGGTACTCGTTGATTGTTTCAAGCTCATTTGAGAGCTGACCAAAAAGGGCCGCGGGTACCCAGTGGTAGCGGTAGCGGTCGCGCTCGCTAAGGGATTTCAGAAGGCAGGAAATGACGTTGGGAATGAATGGCAGGTCAGAGCGCTGAATACGCAAAAGCGATACATATTGAGTGAGCAGATCCTGCGGCGATGTCCAATCGATCGGCCGCCCGGGTGAGACGCTATGGCGATCGGTCATGGGATAATCCCGAGGTAAGTGTCAATGTGCCTCCAGAAAGTTTAGACTACAAATGTGTGACATCTTCATGGAAGAAGCTTCTAATCTATACAGGATGCAAAGGCTTGTCACACCAAAACCACATAAATGCACACATAATTACATATTTAAAATCAATAGGTTACCACTTATCATGCACTTTACGGTAGGTTTATCGGTGATTTCGTGACAACTAGGATATTCAGATTTGATGTCCTCCGGAGGCAAGTCAGAGGTTCGAATCCTCTCGGGCGGGCCAATAAAATCAATAAGTTACAATAAAATCCCGCCTTGCTTTAACACCGGCTTTCACCAGTAAGTCCAGATTAAGTCCAAGAACCCTATCTAACATGCAGGCTTGTCTTGCCGTATACACAATTGGAATGGAAAATGCCGTATCAGAGGTCGGCATGCCGAGGCCTTTGTCGACATATTGATGCGCCAAGGAACGGACTCAGTCAGTTGGGAAATCAAGCGAGAAACTACACAGCGAAGACATTGAAACGTCTCTTCGCCTTATCTGGAAATCAGTGTGCGTTTCCTGGTTGCACCAAGGTCATGGTCAACCCGGCGAATGCAAAAGACTCCAACATCTGCCACATCGAAGCAGCCAACGAGGATGGAGAACGGTACAACCCAAACATGTCAGACCGAGAGCGGGCTGACTATGGGAACCTAATCCTACTTTGTGTGCAGCATCACGACGAAACCAATGACGTCGACAGGTTTCCTGTAGAGAAGCTGCTGGAGATGAAGCGCCAGCATGAATCTAATCAGATGACGCGCAGGTTAAATCAAAACCCATCCATGCTCGCCAACACAATTAGTGCTATTGCTGGAATAGATACGAATTCAAAGTTCGAGCAAGAGAGTCTCAATTCGTTCAGCGTCAGAGACAAGATAAAGCATAACTCCATCAAGCGAAACGTTTCGATGATCGATGAGTACAAGGTTTACCATCAAAGGCTCAATACACTCTATGACGAGCTCGAATCACAGGGGTCGATAAAGAAAGAGTCGCTATTGAACAATGTTAGAGGGACCTACACTCAAGTTATTGGAAACATTGTCATGGACTCACCGAACCGCCTAGAAATTATCCAGGAAAATTCAGACAAAATTATTGATGAGGTATTTGAAATACTCTACAGCAAGCTTGCCGAGTCAGAGTTCTGGGAGGAGGACATTATTTTCGGTCTCCGGCTAATACTCGTTGACGCATTTATGCGCTGCAAGATTCTGGAGGAACCCAGCTGAGATGATAGTAAGCAAGGATGTAAATCCAGAAAGGGATCTGTATTTTCTAGGTGCAAGGGTAATTGAGCTACTTGATCACTCAGGGAACGGTTCTGACTCATTTTTAGACATCTTTCAGCAATTAAATGCTGATAATGATATTTCCATGAATCTGTATGTGCTAACTCTCGACTGGCTATACCTACTTGGCGCGGTGAAAGAGATCAACGATGGGATAATTAAAAAGTGTTTCTAAGATCTCTAACGATCAAGAATGGCGAATCTCTAATCAGAGAAATTCGATTCAAGATGGGAATCAATCTGATTGTCGATGAGACCACAACTGATCAAAAAACTGCTTCTGGAAACAGTGTCGGAAAAACAACTGTTCTGCGGCTAATAGATTTCTGCCTTGATGGTGATGGAAAAAATATTTACGTCGATCCAGAATTCAAAACCACGAACACTCGAATCGAAAAATTCCTAACCGAAAACAATATTTTGATCTCTCTCGCACTGGCAGAAAGCCTGAAAGCAGATCAGACAAAGGACCTCGTAATAACTCGAAACTTCCTAAAATATGGCAAGAAGGTTCAGATGATAAATGGGGAGAATTATAGCAATAGCGAATTCTCAGAAACCCTAAAGAGCATCATATTCAAGTCCACAACAAAGCATCCGACCTTCAAACAGTTGAAGTCAAAGAACATCCGTGATGAGAAGTACAAGCTCATGAACACGATCCGTGTACTCTCACCCAACGTAGTAACAGATGCCGTTTATGAGGCACTACATCTGTTTTGGTTTGGAATAGATATCGGTGCTTCCAAGGATCAGCTTATTCGAGATAAGAATCTCGAAGAAAAACTTCAGACTAGACTTAGGAAGGAAAGCAACCTCTCCCAAGTTAACCAGGCACTAATAGTAGTAGGCAATGAAATCGACCGACTTGCAATGCTCAAGGACAATTTTAATCTTAATGAAGAATATGAAGATCAGTTCCTTAGGCTTAATAGTGTTAAATCGCAAATAAATCAGTTTTCGAGCGAGCTATCGAGAATGCAAATTCGACGAGAATTGATTATTGAGAGTACGGCGAGCCTTGATGACGCTTTGTCAAATATAGATGCAGCTCAGATTAGAAGATTGTATGAATCGGCCAATGCTCTAATCCCGAACTTACAACGGACCTTCGAAGAAACTCTGGAATTCCATAACTCTATGGTTAGACAGAAGATCGCATTCATTGAAGAAGAGCTCCCTTCACTTGAAAACACCATGCAACTGGCACGGCATGAGTTAGATTCGCTGCTAGTAACAGAGAGAGAACTCACTGAAGCCCTCAACAAATCCGGAGCGATTGAAGAGCTACAGGAAATCATAGCTTCACTTACAACTTTCCACGAAAGGAAAGGCGCGCTGGAGGAGCAGAAAGATCTGTGGGAAAGAACCAACAAAACTCTCGCAGAAATTGAGAGTAAATTGGAGATCGCAAACAAGGAAGTAGAATCCAGAGACGAACTTATCCAAGAAAGAATTGCACAGTTCAACGCTTACTTTTCGAGCATTTCAAGCAAGCTGGATGGCGTACACTCACTCCTAAGTGCGGACAATCCAGATGGCATTTACAAGTTTACTATTGGCAATATTGAAGGAAATCCTGGCACAGGAACAAAGAAGAGCCAAATGGCATCTTTCGATTTGGCGTATATAAAGTTCGCCGACAGCTTAGAAATCCCGTGCTTGCACTTTGTTCTACAAGATCAAATTGAGAATGTGCACTCGAATCAAATAACAAATTTACTCAAAGACATAGTAACTGATGTAAATTGTCAGTACGTACTTCCAGTACTGCGGGACAAACTGCCCGCCGAATTAGATATAGAATCACTTGAAGTGCTAACCTTGTCACAGGATGACAAGCTTTTCCGTATATAGCTCTTTCCGCATTTTCTTCAATACACCCGAAAAGTCCTTCAATGGAATCATGCCTTTTTAGCTCACACGAAATTCGTCATTACTTGAATGCTACCAGGCGAGGATGCCCGGGGCTCGGAGCGAGCGAGCCTGGTGTTCATGTCATAGGACAGTATCGATATTGGATTCACTAATTAATATATCCGGATTCAGATTTTGTACTAGTTTCTTTACTAAGCCCTTAGTTCGTCCTTTCATTTTTGAACCGAGCAGAATCGACTTTATAGACACATCGATGTAGCTTGAATCAGTCACAAATACTCGCTCTTCTTCTTCGTAAAACCACGGCTCTAGTTTACAAGACAGAATATTCTTGGCAGTTTCGTGACTGCCGTAATTGGTCGCGTTCTGAACGTAAGAGAGCCCCTCATATCTGACGGGTCTTATTTCATACGTCTCATTAACCACCAATCCAATAGCGACCCCCTTATGGCCATCTGCGTAATGAGACCACATTAGGGTACTGTCGGAACGACGCGAGAGCGAACATATTCTTAGTTTCGTCTTTTCTCCCTTAATTTTTTTTACCATCTCCAAGTTAATTGATCCTTCGTCGTAGGTGTAAAGCCCCTCCATAGGGTCATTTAGATCAAAATAGGAGGAAGCATAAACTCTGCTGTTCAAAATTATATCGACGAAATTCTGAAAATTATCTAATGATCTATACTTGAATAGCATAAAAAATATTTCTCTAAATAACCTTAGAGTAACTTAGTGGGTCAGAAGCCTTTATACTCTCCAGTCCCTTATCGACGCTGCCTTTTCTACCAGTCACAGTCAAGCGCGCATTCCTGAAATGGGTCACTTTTAATGATATCAGCGGCAGAAAAACATCCACCATTCTAGCCTCTGCTATACATTTCCAACTTAAGGCAACTTAAGGGGTCAGAGCCCTTTTTCTTTCTAGTAACAACAAATTGCCGAAAACATATGGAGCGTGATGTAACTTTCGGTTAAAAATTCGAGTTAAAGGGGTCAGAGCCCTTTTATAAGGCGAAGGAATCGCAGCCCTTTGATAGCGCGTCTAACTGCTCCGCTGGCTTCCGCTTTCACCTTACAGCAAAATGGGTCAGAGTCCTGTTTACCAACCACTTACAAACAGAACGCGCGGCGGCGCAGCGGCGGCTCGCCGCGGGAGCACCGCACCGACAGGCTGAGTGCCGCCTTCAACAACAACCTGCACGAGCAGGAGGCGCTGACCGCTCGTTACCCTGGGCTATGCCGCTATTCAATTCCTTTTTTTAAAAGGTGCTGGACTTATCTCGTCTTTCCTCAAATACAATTGCGCCGCCTTCTGATTTACGGAATATATCGTTATTTCATTATCTGAAATACTCTCAATAGAGATCTCATCACCCCATGGATCTCTAATAATACTAGCGTCTCCCCTGCGTACGCCGCACCGAGAATACAAGCTTGATAATTTCCGGATAAAATCACGATCCTCTGCATTAATAGAAAAACTTCCAGTTTCAATATATTTTTGGTTATAAATATCTGCAATGCCATTAACCTGACATACAACATCCTGAAAATTTTTAGATTTTCCTTCCACATATAGAGCATAGAAAATTACACTGACTACTGATAATAATAGTAATCCGGCAATCGCTACAGATACTTTCATACCAAGCCACCCATTATTCCTCGGACCTCCATGGTGCGTGATCGATATTTGGCTTTGGAAACCTATCGCCCCATCTTTCGCCGCGATTTAAAAAGCCAATATATTGCTGTTGGGCTGCTTCAATCCATGGATCATGATCGCTCCCATGTCGGTAAATTTGGGTAAAGGGGTCAGAGCCCTTTTTAGGGTGAAGGAATGGAGCAGCGTCTATTCTGGTGCATTGACATAAACCTTGCTATGGAGACCGTGTACCAAAAAATTCTCCGTGCAAAAAATTTATCACTTGCCCTGAGACCCACTACTCTCACCCCTCCAGCAAAATTTCCGTGCTTTAATGTCATATATTCTTATACTGTTTGTCAAAACGTAAGTAACTTCTATTTTTTCAACAGTTGCTTCAACCCTTACATATTTATTATTGCACGAATTTGACATCTCACCTTCAGAGCTTAGATCCACAAGCGATATTGCGGACGTCCAATCAGACATCTCTCTATGCTCTCTGGTCAGAAATAACTTTCCACCGCTATAGTAACCTTTAACAGACACCAGCTTGTGTAAATATGAATCCGTGTCTGATATTAACTTTATCATTGACACATGCTCTTGGCCCATTGTGTCGGCATATGTACTTGACACCGACGTAACTGCAAATAGGAATAAAAGTGCCGAGCACTTATTAGAGAGAAAATTAGCTGCCAATGCCATTCTATCGGCTCCTCTTCACCATCAATAAATATCCACAAACCTCCGCTCTTCGTTTATTCAGAGACAATTACAGGAATCCCAAAAGATGGGGTCATACAAATAAAAATTAGCTTTCTGATAAAGCTGAATTTAATCACGATACATGTCCAGGAGTTCATTCAGTCTATCGCCCCGCTCTTCATACAGAACAGGCACATTACCACGCGGTCTGTTCCGGTCGCATAGGTTACAGATCACGCCTTCCGCATTACGCCCCGTCTCTCGACTGCTGGCAGTACGCCTCATTTTCAGCCGGGTGTACGAACCCAGATCCAGCCTTCCTTGCGGGCGAGCTCAGTGTCCACTGGTGACTGGCATGCTCCGGCCATGAAATCGAATCCAGCCAGCACACACACCGCGGCATCGAGCGCATCCGCACTGGCCAGCATCGGCGCCACGTCTTCTGGCATCCCCAACACCGTTGCAAGTTGCCCCAGGATGCCTTGACGCTCGGCGACCTGCTCCCGTTTCTTGTAACCGGAAGCGGTGAAGCAGTGGGCTATGAGGGTAGCGGCCGGATAGACTTCAATCACACCTGCAGCCGCCAGAGGCAGGGCCGGTGACCACGCCATCGGCAGCTTTACCCCGCTAGCTGTTTGTACCTGGTCAAGGAACCCCAGAGCCGCGTGGGCGGTGCGGGCAATGCGGTCTGCACCAACGTCCAGCGACTGTTTGTTCAGCCGTCGCTTTACCTCCCGGTCGGTCTCCCGCCGGAACAGCTGGTTGGGCACCGTGGGAACGGGAGCACCAGCGGTGTGGGCCGCAAGATTCGGCCCGAGGGGCACAGGCCATCCCAGCGGGGCGTCCACACAGATCAACGATGGAATGCCATCTTCAAGCCACTGGGCTACCAGCCTGACATTGGCCGCGTGGTTCGTTCCTGGCGCCGCCGTCTCCAGCTGACAATTGCCACCGACCAGATGCCCACGGGCAAAACCCATGCCCCTCGGGTCGGTCGAGCAATCAATACCAATTATTTGCAAGGTCATTTGTACCAAGCTAACAGAAGCAATTCCGATCCACACGACCAGGCTGAATTTCAGTACCAGAAAGCCTGCCGGCAAGTCGTGACAACCTGATGCCGAACGCTTGTGCAAGTTGCGGGTTACACTCAAGGCATACCAATACCCAGCGACCAATAACAAGAGCCCTGCTGCAATGACAACCTGCCCCTTCCACCAACCCCTGCTCGACCTCGACAACTTCACCCACGGCACGCCCCGCGAGGCCATCGCCGACCTGCGCCGGCAGCACCGCATGCTGTGGCAGGACGACGCGCTGAACGGTGGCCACTGGCTGGTTCTGCACAAGGCGGATATCGAAACGCTGCTGCGCGACCCGGCGACGTTTTCCAGCAGCTTCGGCCCACTGCTGGAGGACTTCCCGCCCGAGTTGCTGGAAATGCAGCGCCAGGCGATGACCTTTATGGACCCGCCCCGGCACCGCTCGCGCCGCGCCCTGGTGGACTACGCCTTTCGCAAGGACGTGCTGGACGCGCGCAAGCCGATGATGCAGGCGAAGGTGGCGGAGATCATCGACGGCATTATCGACCGCGGTGAATGCGAGTTTGTCAGCGAGGTCGCCATGCACCTGCCGGTGCACGTGATATTTACCCTGCTGGGCATTCAGAAAAGCGACTACGACTTCCTGGTGCGGGCCATCAATACCATGACCCTGGCCAATGACCCGGACTACGCCGGCGACCGCGCGGAAGGATTCGCCGCCTCGGCCTCGCTGGTCGCCTGGGCGGCACAGTTTGCCGCCAAGCGCCGCAAGGCGCCCGGTGACGACCTGACCAGCGAATTACTGCGCGCAGAGGTCGATGGCCGCCAGCTCAGTGATGAGGAGTTCGCCGTGGTGTTCCAGGGCATTATCATCGGCGGCACGGAGACCACCCGCAACACCCTGAGCTGGCTGATCTACGAACTGATACAACACCCCGGGCAACTGGCCAGGCTGCAGGCCGACCCGGCCCTGGTACCCGCCGCGGTGGAGGAAATCCTGCGCTACCGTAACACTGTGGTGTACACGCGCCGCACCGCCATGCGGGATGTGGCGTTCGCCGGCGAGAACATCCGCCAGGGCGACAAAATGATTTGCCTGCTGGCCTCCGTCAACCGCGACCCGGAGGTGTTTGAACGCCCCGACGAGTTCGACATCAGCCGCGACCCGGACCTCACGCGACGCAACATGCGCACCTTTGGTTTTGGTGTGCACGCCTGCCTGGGCCAGCACCAGGCGCGACTGAACCTGGAGATGATGATGCAGGAGATCCTGTCCCGCATGGACAGCTTCCGGCTGCTGGCGGAGCCCGTTCACTTCCGCTCCAATTTCATGGACGGCTTCAAGCAGTTGCGCATTGGATTCGAACGGCGTTGACGGCTTGCAGTATCTATTCGTTGAAGGAGCCGTGCCGCCCGAAACCGCTGGCAAACCGCCCTGCGCCCTCGATCGCCTCGGCAAACACGATGGGGTAACCACCGGCGCCCTCGTCGATCAAGGCCTGTTCCAGGGTCTTGTCCCACTGCAGGTAGGCTGAACGGCGGTCGGCCCGCAGGCACTGCTGGGGAAAGGCGGCGATCTCCGCCGCCAGTGCCTGGGCTGTCGCCAGCGCTTCGCCGTCGGGTACAACGCGGTTGGCCAGCCCCATGTCCAGGGCCTCACTGGCCGCTACCGGGCGGCCGGTGAGTATCATGTCCATGGCGCGCCCCTGGCCGACAATGCGCGACAGGCGCACAGTGCCACCATCGATCAGCGGCACGCCCCAGCGCCGGCAGAACACCCCAAACACGGCAGACTCCTCCGCCACGCGCATATCGCACATCAAGGCCAGTTCCAGCCCGCCGGCCACGGCGTAGCCGGATACCGCGGCGATCACCGGTTTGGACAGCAGCATACGGCTGGGGCCCATCGGGCCCGGACCCGAGCCGCTCGGCTCTACCTCGTTGCGCAGTTCCGGGTCCGACATGGCGGTGAGGTCTGCGCCCGCGCAAAAGTTACCGCCGCTGCCGGCCAGCACCGCCACCTTCAACTGGTCGTCGCGCTCGAAGGCGACAAAGGCCTCGCACAGGGCGCTGGCGGTGGGCCGGTCCACCGCATTCCGCTTCTCGGGCCGGTTGATGGTAATGGTAAGAATCGGGCCGTTGGTTTCGCTTGTCACAGGGGAAGCAGGCATGGCGGCACCTCGCAGTTTATTAGAAAAATTGGGTGATTCCGGCACTGATGGACATGTTACATCGACTCCCACCCCGGCGGCACAGCAAAGTGCAAACCCCGAACCAGAACCCGAATCTTCAAAAAGTTTTATTTTTTTCTAAAGTTCGCATCGATCCGGCCGATGCGATTTATGTGCAGACAGACTAATTAAGCTAGTCATCGTAATAATTAAGTTCTGCTGGAGCCGGGTAAAACGGTCAGGAACAAAGATCGCCGGCAAGGTGCGTATCGACTCGGGGGAGTCATATGGGTATGTTCCGGAAGTTGGGTATTCCTGCGAAAGCGGGAGAGATCCAGGCGCTACACAAAGTGCAGGCCATCATCGAATTCGAGCCGGACGGCACCATTGTTCAGGCCAACGATAACTTTCTCAAGGTCATGGGCTATGACCTCGGCGATATCGTCGGGCGGCACCACAGCATCTTCGTCGACAGCGCCATCAGCGCCACCTCCCAGTACAGGGACTTCTGGAAACAGCTCGGTACCGGCCAGGCCCAGTCGGGCCTCTACCGTCGTGTCGCCAACGGCGGGCGGGAAGTCTGGATTCAGGGCAGCTACAGCCCGATCATGAACCGCCGAGGGCGCCCATACCGGGTGATCAAACACGCGATGGATGTCACCAGCGATCGCCTGAATATCGCCGACATGGAGGGGCGCCTGAAGGCGATCGATCGCGCCCAGGCGGTGATCAGCTTTGACCTGAACGGCACCATCCTCGATGCCAACGACAATTTTCTCTCAGCCCTGGGTTACAAACGGGAAGAGGTCATCGGCAAGCACCACCGCATTTTCGTGGACCGGGCGGAACGCGAATCCCCGGCCTATCGCCAGTTCTGGGACCGGCTGCAGTCCGGCGAGTACCATTCAGGGCAGTTCCGACGACTGCGCAAAAACGGGGACGACATCTGGATTCAGGCCACCTACAACCCGATCTTCGATATGGCCGGTCGCCCCTTCAAGATTGTCAAGTACGCCACGGATATCACCCGGCAGACACGCGCCAGCCAGGAACTGCAGCAATCGCTGGGTTCACTGGCCGAAACGGTCCCGCAGATCGCCAGCAAGGCCCAGAACGCGAATCAACTTGCCCTCGATGCAACACAATGCGCCGATCAGGGCGGAGCGGTGGTGCAAACACTGGTAGGCACCATCAACCAGCTGAACGACCGCGCGAAGAGCATGTCCGACATTATCAGCCTGATCGACTCGATCGCACTGCAAACCAAACTGCTCGCACTGAATGCCGCGGTGGAGGCAGCGCAGGCCGGTGAACAGGGCCGGGGTTTTGCCATCGTGGCCCATGAGGTTCGCGCGCTGGCCCAGCGCACGGCTGACTCGTCGAGGGACATTAATGAACTGGTGAAATCGACGATCGACAAGCTGTCCGAAAGCAGCGGCTGTGCACGGCAGGCCGGAGACGCGATGAAAACCATTGTGGGATCGATCACCGAGGTGACGGACCGCATCCGCGATATTGTCGATGTCGCTGATTCGCAGTCCCGGGATGTCGGCGAGGTGACCGAGGCAATTTCCAGGCTGCAGGCGTAATCCATCTCCGCTACCGTCACTGTGCTATAAAACACGGACACAGCCAGAGACCTCTGCTATGACCCACCACCTGGAAACACCCCGACTTCTATTGCGGCCACCACTGCCGGAGGACTTTCCCCGTTTCGCCGAATTCTGCGCCGACCCGGTCACCATGGAGCACCTGGGCGGCGTACAGGCGGAAGCGGACGCCTGGCGCTCCTTCGCCGGGCTGCTGGGCGCCTGGCAATTGCTGCCCGCCGCCATGTTCTCGGTAATTGAAAAATCCAGCAACCAGTGGATTGGCCGCATCGGGCCGTGGACGCCGCTGCACTGGCCGGTCCGTGAGGTGGGCTGGGGTCTGCTGCGTTCGGCCGAGGGCCAGGGCTATGCCTACGAAGCGGCAGTCGCCAGCGTGGACTACGCCTTCGATGTTCTGGGCTGGGACCGGGTGGACCACCTGATCGCCGATGCCAACACCCGCTCCCAGGCACTGGCCGAACGGCTCGGGTCAGAACCCGGCGAGGAAGTGCGCATGCCCGGGTCGCTGGCCAAGCACCAGGTGCGCGCCTGGGGGCAGGATCGCGCCAGCTGGAAAGCCAGAGCGTAGAGGGAAACGAGAGCGGCCGGGAACCGGCGTACCGGCCCCGGCGCCAGTTCAACGGGACTGGGCCTTACCCAGGAAAGCGGTTACCTCATTCGCATTCACCGGCCGCGAATAGAAAAAACCCTGCACTTCTGAACAGCCGCTGCTCAGCAGGAATTCAGCCTGAGCAGCAGACTCCACCCCCTCTGCCAGCACCTTGAGTCCCAGTTTGTGCGCCATGGAGATCACGGCCGCGGTGATCGCCACGTCGTTCTCATCCTCGGGGATGTCCTGGATAAAGGATTTGTCGATCTTCAGGCGGTGCACCGGCAGGCGTTTCAGGTAGCTGAGGGAGGAATATCCTGTACCGAAATCATCGATCGCAATGGACACACCGCTGCCAAACAGCCGGTCGAGTTGCCGGATGGCCAGGCTCTCCTTGGCCATGATGAAGCTTTCGGTCACCTCCAGTTCCAGGCGCTGCGCCGGCAGGCCAGTGCTCGCCAGTACCTGCTCTATCTCCTCGAACAGGCGCCCCCGCTGCAACTGGGCGCGGGACACATTCACCCCCATCCGGCCAAATTCCAGCCCCATGTCCAGCCACTGGCGGGCCTGGCGGCAGGCCTCATGCAGCACCCACTCGCCAATGTCATGTATCAGCCCGGTTTCCTCGGCCAGCGGAATGAATTTGCCGGGCAGCATCAAACCCTGCTCGGGGTGGTTCCAGCGCACCAGAGCCTCCACACCAACCACATCGCCGGAGACCAGGTCGATCTGCGGCTGGTAGTGCAGAACCAGTTCATCCTCCGCCAGCGCCCGCCTCAGGTTGCTTTCCATCAGCACGCGCTCAAAGGCATTGTGTGTCAGCTCTTCGGTGTAGAACTCGAAGGTGTTTCGGCCCCGCTCCTTGGCCCGGAACAACGCGGCATCGGCGTTGCGCAATAGCGTCTGGCTATCGTCACCGTCACCGGGGTAAAGGCAGATACCCATGCTTCCCAGAACGTGGATGTCACGGCCTTGAATCCTGAAAGGCTCGGCCAGCGCCTTCAACAGTTTTTCCACCAGGCGCGCCGCCACATTGGAATCGGGAATTTCTTCCAGGATCAGTACAAACTCGTCGCCCCCCATGCGGGCCACGGTATCCTCCTCACGCAGCGAACTCACCAGGCGCTTCGCCACAGCCTGCAGCAGTTCGTCCCCCGCCGGGTGCCCCATGCTGTCATTGACGTGCTTGAAGTGGTCGAGGTCGATAAACACTAGGGCGAAGGCGTGCTGGTTGCGACGGGCGTGCTGCATCGACCACTCCAGCCGCTCCACCAGCAGGGCGCGGTTGGCGAGCCCGGTCAGCGGGTCATGATGGGCGAGAAAATCGAGCCGTTCCTGGGACTGCTTTATCTGGCTGATATCAGTGGCGGCGCAGGCGTAGTGGGTCAGCTCCAGGTCTTCGTTCTTCACCGCGCTGACCGTCAGCAACACCGGGAATATTTCGCCGTCCTTGCGCCGGTACCAGACTTCACCACGCCACGAACCCTGTTCCCCCAGGGTGTTCTGCAATTCCAGGAAGAATGCATCGTCATGCCGGCCGGACTGCAAAAGACGCGTATCCTTGCCGATCACCTCGGCCTTTTCGTAGCCGGTGATATCCACAAAGGCCTGGTTGACATCGATGATGGTGTAATCCGCACTGGTAATAAAGATGCCGTCAGCGATGTTCTCGAAAACGCTCGCGGACAGGCGCAATCGCTGCTCGGCGGATTTCCGCTCGGTAATGTCAACCTGCGCGCCCCAGCCCCGCACCAGGCAGCCGTTCTCGATAATGCCCACGCAGTTGTTGGAAAACCACTTGGCGTTACCGTCGACATCGAACTCCATGGATTCCGCATTGATGATGCGGTAGTCGTTTTCTATCCACGCCTTGAGAAAGGCGATGTTCTGCGGCCGGTCGTCTCCACCGTGCAAATCCCTGACCCGAATGCCCACCATTTCCGCCGCATTGGCATAGCCATACATATGCGCCATGGCGTCATTGCAGGCGATGATGCGGCCGGCATAGACCTGCTGTATCTGTTCGCTCACAGGCATATCGCGGGGCACCGGCTGCCCCACTTCAAAGGAGTACACCCCTTCTGCCGTGTGTTCGATGAAACTGCGGTAGCGCGCTTCGCTGTCGTGGAGAATGTCTTCAATCCGCTGGCGATCGGATACATCAACCCCCAGGCCCGCCACGCACTGCCGACCGTCAATCTCCACACGCTGGGATGTGAAGCGAACCAGGACCGTCTCGCCGCCCTTGCACAACAGGCTGGCTTCCATTTCACTGACGCCGTCCGCGAACACTTCTTTACTGCGTTCGGCCATGTATTCCCGTTGTTCGAACAGGTCGAGGGGGTGCAGTCGCTCAATCTCTTGCGATGAGTAGCCGGTCAGATCGCAAAATCGCTGGTTCCACAGCAGCATCCGGCCAGCGGCGTCATAGACATAGAACATGCCGGGAAGGCCTTCGATAATCACCGAAAGCAGGGGATCTTCCCGCAGGGAGGCCAGATCAGGTATGCGGTCCGTACTGCTTCTCATGCCAGGTTTGCCCCTCCCCGGTCCAGACAGGCTCTTATCATTAAACTGGACGTCGGCCAATCTCAGCACAGTCAGGTTAACAATGGCAACCTGTGGGGAGTAGGGATTTACCCGGGCGCAGCAGCCCCGCCGGCAGGATTGACCCGGTGAGGCCGGCTCAGCGCCGGAAACAGATCAGGCCAGCAGCGGCATCAGGCCGGTAGCGAACTGCTCCATCGCCCGCAATTTGTCCGCCAGGGGCAGGGTGTAATCGGTCACGCCAAACACCGCCGAGGTCATCCCCAGTTCCTCCAGACGCTTCATGCGGTCGATGTCCTGCGGCTGGTTGACCGCGATTACAGTCTCGAAAGGTTCGCTAATGCGGCCATATTCAGCGCGGTATTCCGCCAGTTGCCCGAGTATGGCCGGCACCTCGTCGATATCGTTGCCGGCGCCAATCCAGCCCTGGCCCAGTCGCGCCGCGCGCCTGAGAGCAGCCTTGCTGGTGCCGCCGATGTAGACCGGTACCGGACGCTGCAGGGCCGGTGTGATCTGCAGCGGGGGGAAGGGGTACAGGGGGCCATCGTGGGCGACATAACCGCCCCGCCACAGCTTGCGCATCACTTCGATGGACTCATCCAGCAACTTGCCGCGCTGGTGGAAGTCCACGCCGTACACGTCAAACTCCTCCTTCATCCAGCCAGCGCCTGCCCCCAACACCACCCGGTCGTTGCTGATCTGCGCCAGGTTGGCCAGGGCCTTCGCCACTTCGATGGGATTGCGCAGCGGCAGGACATACACTGCGGTCGAAAACTTCAATCGCTCGGTGGCGCAGGCCATGGCGGCGATAGTGGTCCACACGTCCGGGTAGGGCATATCCCCGTCGATGGGCGGGCGGCCGTCGTCCGAATACAGGTAGCCCGGCGCCATCGACCGCGGCACAAAGGCGTGATCCGCCCCCATGATGCCCTCGAACCCCAGTGCTTCGGCATGGCGGGCCAGTTCGATCATGTCCTGCACCTCTGTCCAGGGCGCGATCAACCACACTTTCATCTCATCCCCTCCATTTCAAACCCACACCGCGGGCCGTGCATCGATCACTCCACCTGAGCTGCCGGCACCTGGTTCAGGGCCGGGTCATTCGGCGGATTTTGCACACACCAGGTTCCTGCCGGGTGGTAGATGTAGGCAACGCAACCGTTGCAGTTATCGCAGCCGGACTGGCTCACTTCACCGCTGCGGAATTTGTTCACCAGCGCCGGGTCGTGAATCAGGGCGCGGGCCATGACGATGCAATCGAAGCCCTCGGCCACCAGTTGCTCGGCATTGGCCAGCGACTTGCTGCCCCCCACATAGGCCAGCGGCAAAGTAACCGCTTCGCGAATGCGGCGGGAATTTTCCAGGAAGTAGAGCTCCCGGAAGGTCACCTTCGGTTCGCTGGAGGCGGCGGCCTTCATCATCAGCGATGTCATCCACTCGCCCTGCTGCTTGAGTACTTTGCTGATTTCCTCGCGGTGCATGTTACTGCCGAACATGTACCAGGTGGACTCCACGTTGCGGCCGCCCGACAGCACCAGCATGTCGGCCCCGGCCGCTTCCAGCGCCCGCGCGGTTACCACGGTGTCCTCCACCTGGGTGCCCCGGCGCACGCCGTCCGCCACGCTGAGCTTGGCGATCACCGCCACCTGTTCACCCACTGCCTGCTTGACTGCCGCCAGTACCCGGGCCGGGAAGCGCACCCGGTTCTCGGCACTGCCGCCGTATTCATCCTCACGCGTGTTGCTGAGGGGCGATATAAACTGGTTCAGCAGGTAGCCGTGGCCCATGTGCAGTTCCACCGCGTCAAAGCCGGCCTCGCGACACAATTGGGCGGCGCGCACAAACTCGCCGGTTACCCGCTGCATGTCACTCTCGTCCATCGCCCGGCTGAAGAAGTTGCCCTTCAGCATACCGGCCGGGTTGAAGCCCGACACCGAGCTGATGGTGCGCCCCTTCACTTTCATGCCGGTGACAAACGAGCCGCCGTGGGTCAGCTGGGCGGAGATGGCCGCGCCTTCATCGTGCACGGCGGCGGTCAGCACCTGCAGGTCCGGCAATACCGCTTCGCGCAGCCAGATCTGGTTCGGCAAGGTGCGCCCTTCCGGCGCTACCGCCATATAGGCCACCGTGGTCATGCCCACGCCACCCGCCGCCAGGTCGCGGTGGTGCTTTACCAGCGCCTTCGTGGGCTTGCCGTCGATGCACATGGCTTCATTGGCGCCGGATTTTACAAAGCGGTTGCGCAGGCTGAGGGGGCCGATGGTGACCGGGTCAAAGGGGGAGCGGGCTGTCGTCATGGCGGGCCTCTATCGGTATTTTGCAGGAGCAGCGTGCGCCAATCATATCAACGCCGCCGACACCCGCCGCCGCCTGCCCGGTCGCCGGTACGCAACGGTTTAACAATGCAGGCGGCCAGCGGGCAAAACAGGAGGACGCGACTTCCCCGGCGCGAGCGGTTCAGGCGGCGGACCGCTCCCGCCGCCGGAAGCGGTACAGGGACAGGAACAGACTCGACCCCACCACCAGGGCAGCGCCCAGCAGCTTCTGCGGGGTCAGTGCTTCGCCCAGGAACAGCACACTGCCGAGCATCGCCAGCGGCAGGTAGAGGTAGTAGATCACGCTGGAGTAAATCGCCGGCAGCTCGGTACTGCTCTTCACCCACAGTCCGTGGGAAACCACCGTACACAGCAGGCCGAGCACCAGCAGCTGGGAATAGTCGCTGGTCTCCAGCGCCCAATCGGAGCGCGGCCACAGCGGCAGGAAGAACAGCAGGGCGAAGAAGAACTGCCCCCAGGTGCGATCGAGGGTGCGTATGCTGCTGGCGCGCTGGTGCAGCAGCGGCAGCGCCGCGTACAGCAGGGCGCTGAACAGCCCCACCGCAATCCCCCGGCTGGTGGTGTCCTGCAGCGACAGCACCGGTGACACCACCACGCAACCGGCGAAACAGCAGGCGACAGCCAGGCACTCCACCGGACTGACCCGCTCGCCGTTGAACAACCAGGCCAGGAAGAGGTACTGCACGCCGTAGGTGGTGATGGTCAGCGCCGCCACCGAGGGCCCGGCGAGCTTGATGCTGATGAAATAGCTGAGCCAGTGCACGGCAAACACCATGCCGATCAACACCAGTCGCAACCACTGGCGAGGGCTCAAGCGCCACAAGCGTTGCTGCCAGAACACCAGGGGGCTGAACACCAGCACGGCAATACCCAGACGCACGAAGCCGATGGTGACCTCGTTGGCACTGGTGGCGCTCACCAGCACCGGCGCCGCCGACATGGTGGTAACGGCAACCAGTGCAATGAGGATCAAACGTGTAGCGACCATGGTGGCCCCCTGGACAGGTGAGGCGGGGAGGATAGTCAGGCGGCGCAGCGGTGGCAAACTACTCGATGGCGTCCACCAGCCGGTTCAGCTCGAAGACGTGTTCATCCCGCGCGCCCAGCCCCTGCAGCGCCCGGGCAAGCTGATTGAGGTAATCGCGATTGCTGCCACTGGGGCCGGCGCTGGCGGCGATATGGCGCGCCATGTCGGGCAGGGGTGCCTCCCCCAGGAAAGCCGGATTGCCCGGCGCGGCGTAGTACACAACCCCCTCAACCGTCGCGCCGCTGGCGGCCAGGGTAATGCTCACCGGAGCGCGCTGGTAGCCATTCTTCTCCCGGTGATCGAGGTGTGCGAAGACGCTGTTTTCCACCCGGTAGGCAACGCCCTGGCACAGCGCGCCGCGAGCCGGCGTAAGGGTGACCACCCGGCCCGGGCTGTCGGGCGTGCCGCGGTGATCGTGGGAACCCTGCCAGAAGCGCCGCTGCCAGCCGTCGATGCTGGCCACTTCTCGCTGCAGAAAGGGAAAATCCACCTTGTAGATCAGCGAGCCATAGCCAAATACCCAGGTCGCCTCGGGGGCTGTACAGTCTTTCACGGTGATAGTAACGATTAAGCGGTGACGAATGATGGGCCCAGACTGCCTCCGCCGGTGGCCTGAAGCAAGTCCGGCGGGAGTGGCTTTTTCCCGCCTGCCCTTACCAGCGCCGGGCACACTGGGTATGCTAGGCCGCTTTGATCCCGGCGGAACCCAAGTATGAAAAGCAGCCTGTTTTATGCACGCAGCACCGCACTCGTCCTGGCGATGCTTGTTCTCGGCGCCTGTGCCAGCAAGCCCAGCTACGATGTCGACCACAGCGACAGCTTCGACTTCGCCAGCCTGAAGAGCTACCACTGGTACGATGATGTGCATCCCTCCCAGGAGGCGGACTACCGCCAGTACAACAGCTCCGACAAGCGGGTGCGCACCTACGTCGACCGCGAGCTGAAAAGCAAAGGGTTCCGCGAGAGCGCGTCGTCACAGGCCGATTTCTGGGTGAACTACCACATCTCCAAGCAGGACCAGATGCGTATCGACAGCTTCAGCGGCTATCCGCAGGGCGTGCACGGCGGTGCCGGCGTAGGCACCTACGGTGCCGGGGTCAGTATCGGCTACAGCAGCGGCCCCAACGTGAAGCACTACCAGGATGGCACCGTGGTGCTGGACGTCATCGACACCCGCAGCCAGAAAATCGTCTGGCGCGGCATTGCCGAAGGCCGTCTGAAGGACTCTCTGGAGCAGAAGGACAAGAACCGCATCGCCGCGGAAGTGTCCCGGGAACTGCTGGGGCAGTTCCCGCCGGCGCCCGCTGCAACCCCGAATTAGGGCAGGTTGAGATAGACCGGGTTGGAGATCAGCAGCGGCTGCCCGTCGGCCGAGGTGATCTCCACCCGCAGCCAGCCGGGCTGGCCGTCACTCTCCACATTGTACCGGGCCTCCAGCTTTTCCCCGCGGCGCCGCTGGCGCCCGTCAACCTGCAGGCGCTGGCCCCGGTACCAGGCTTTTACCGCCGCATCAGGCATGCCGCCCACCACCACCCTGAATTCCACCTCTTCACCCGCAGCGACGGTCAATACCTGACCCATCTGCGCGCTCTGGCTGGCGGCGGATGCCGTCAATTCAAGGCTCGCCTGCGGGTAGCTCCCGTGCACATCGATAAACACCCTGCCACTGCGCAAGCCGTCGATGATGCCCCGCTGTGACAGCTCGTCGGCATAGACCACCGTGGTTGGCGTGGCCACGGCGCCGGGGCTCCCGGGGGCATCGTGCGGGTTGTGGTTGTCACTGCCGGCAATCCCGGTGATCCGCTGCCCCGCCGCCAGTTGCTTCTCCCACAGCGGAATGCCGGACACCGGGCTGTGTACCCAGCCCTTGGTCGCCCGCAGCGTACCGCCATTGACCACCTCCATGGCCGAAATGGCACTGTAGTCGGTCGCGGCCGTCCAGCCACAGCCCATGCAGTCCCGGTTGGAGGGCAGCCCGGGATGATTGATCGACAGGATGCCGCCACTCTGCGCCAGCTGCTCCAGCAGGGGTTGGGCATTCGCGTCGGCCAGCCGGAAATCGACAAAACCGGTGCTGCCGAACAGGTTGGCATGCCCGTAGAAGGTGGTGATTTCCTGTGCCGGCAACAGCAGCAAATCATCCAGGAAGGGCTGCAACTCGCGCTGCGACTGGAAGTGCGAGCGCGTGTTGTGTTCACTGATGGCGATAAAGTCCAGGCCATTGTTACGGGCCGCCCGGACGGTTTCCACTAACGGGCAGGCCACCTTCACCGCCGCATCGTTCACACAGCTGCCATCGCTGTGGCCGGTGTGGGCGTGGAGGTCACCGCGATACCAGCCCGCCTCGCGCTTCAGGGGCGCTTCGGCAAAGGCCTGGGTGTTTGCCGCAGCGCCGCTGAGCAGTTCGATACGGGCCTGGTATGCAACCCGGGCTCCGGCCTCCGCGTTGGGTACTCCCAGCAGCAGGCGCCATTCCCCCGGCACGATAGCACCCGCCAGATAGGAAGGCGTGGCGTCGACTTCTCCCAGGGTAAAGTGCGCCTTGTTGCCGCCGCTCCAGCCGCGCAACCCCGTAGGGCTCAACAGGCCGAGGTCGATGGTAACGCCCTGCCCGCGCGGATAATCGAACTCGACATTGATGCGCGACGTGCCCGCCGGCACGCTGAAGGGCAGCTCGACGTAGGAGGTGTGGTGGCTATCGTCGATCACGCCGCTCAGGCTGATCTCCCCGGCTTTGGCGGAGAGTGATGCGCCGAGCCAGAGGGCAAGACAGCAACGAAACAGTACAACTGGGTTCACTTGAGTTTCCTTTTGCGGTTGTCATCAAGCAAAAAAGCCGGGCGGGGCTGGGCCCACCCGGCAACACGCAACAAGCATTTGTCGTTAGAAGGCGTAGTAGATAGACGCGGTATAGGAGCGGCCGAGGATGGGCCGGGCCAGGTAGAACTCGCTGCCGGCGTCGCCGCTGATGAACTGACCGGCGCGGGGATTGCCCTCGGTGAGGCCGATTTCATTGGTGAGGTTCTTACCGTTGACCTGCAGCGACAGGTTGTCCGTCACCTGGTAGCGCAGCACCGCGCCCACGGTCAGGTAGTCGGGCAGCACCACACTGTTGGCCACATCCGCATAGCGGTCGTCGAAGTACTCCAGCTCCAGCTCGGCACGCAGGCGGCCCTGGATCAGGTTGACGCCCGGTACCGCGCGAATCGACAGCTCGGGCACGCGAATCAGCTGGTTGCCGCCAAAGTCGACCGTTACCGGTTCGCCATCCTGCAACTCGGTAAAGGCGAAGGTGTTGTAATCGGCATCCTGCCAGGTCACCACCAGGCTCATGTCCACGTAGTCATTAAAGTAACTGTAGGTTTCCAGTTCCAGGCCCACGGTCTGGGTGTCGCCGTAAGCGGTGCGGCTGGTGTACTGGTTGGTAGTGTTGTCGAACACGTTGTCGGTGAAGCGGATATTGTCGAACTCGGTGTAGAAGGCGGTCGCGTAGATCTCCACCATATCGGAGGCGAACTTGATGCCGGTCTCCGCCATGCTGATCGGCTCGACCTTGAGATCGGTGCGGGTAGCGTCGCCGTTGTAGTCCGAGGCATTGGGCGTGCGGAAGGAGTCGGTGTAGCGCGCAAAGGCGCCGAAGCTGTCGCTGAACTGATAGTTCAGGCCGATGGTCCAGGCCAGTTCGTCGTACTCCTCATCGATCGGCGTGTACACACCGTTGCCGGTGATGAACTGATCGTCCGCCAGCGCAGCCGTCTGCTCCAGGTCGACCACGGTTTTGCCTTCTACGGAGCCGCCGAGGTCAATCATCTCGTAGCGCAAACCGGCGTCCACGCGCAGGGCATCGGTAATCTGCCACTCGTCGGAAGCATACAGGGCGATGGTTTCGCCGGTGCCTTCCACGTTGTCGTACAGGGAGCCGTAGCGCAGGATGCCGTTCTCGGTGATGTCGAGCACATCCTGGCCGTTGTTCACCGCTACCACATCCAGCAGGCGCGCCTGGTCGTGCACCTCGAACATGGCGGTCGCCATATAGCGCACATACTCGTAGTCGTAGTCGGCATAATACAAACCGAAGGACACGTCGTGGGTCTGTGAGCCAAGCTCAAAGGCGCGACTCAGGCGGAAGTCGTTGATCACCTCGTCCAGCGGCACCTGCACCGACAGCAGGTTGCCGTTCAGCACCAGCCCGTTGCCGGCATTGTTGGCGACGTCAAAGGCCTGGTCGGGGTGGTTGGTAAAGCGTATCTCGAGATCGGAGCCGGCGGGCAGCTGGCCGGCCAGGGCCTGGCGGTAGCTGTCCAGGCGATCGGCGGCGCTCTCGATGCCGCCGGTGGGAAACAGTCCGTTGCGCAGGATGTCGCTCTGGCGATAGCGGAAGCTGTTGTGCACGTTCCAGTCGCCCAGGGCAAAATCCAGGCTGGCGGTGAACTGGGTCAGCTCGGTGTGAGTACCGTCGGACAGGTCGAAGTCGTAGCCATTGCCGAGGTTGCGGTAGGTGTTGTGCTCCACTTCGGGCCCCGCCAGGGTGCCGTAGTTGGGGTCGAAGCCGGGCACGCCGGCCACGTCGCCATCACCGTCGAAGGTCAGGGGAATCGGCAGCAGGAAGGCCACCTTGTCATCGATATGTTTCAGGTCCAGGAACAGTTCACCGTTGTCCCACTGCTTGCCAAAGCTGAAGCGAATCTGGCCGCCGTCGTTGGCGGTAAAGCCGGGATCGCGAATGCCGTCGTTCTTGCGGTAGAAGCCACCGACGCCGACGAACATATCCTCACCGAGCGGCAGGCCGTAGTAACCGTCGATACGGTTGTGGCCGTAGTCACCGGCTTCGTACTTCAACACGGCTTCCGGCGCATCGTAGGAGCGGCGGGTAATGAAGTTGGCGACACCGCCGGGGGCATTGGAGGCGAAAATGGCCGACGGTCCGCCGCGCACCACTTCCACCCGGGCGATGGTTTCGTCGAGGCGGAAACTCTGGTCGGCGTTCAGGTAGCCGAGGCCGCCGTCGTGCTGTATCGCCAGGCCGTTCTCCTGCAGGGAGATAGAGGAGTAACCGTCGCGCGGAATACCGCGGGTGCGGATGTTGTTACTACCCTCACCACCGGAGGACTCCACCCAGAAGCCGGGCACGGCCTTGAACACATCCGCCACACTCAGGGGGTTGTTCTTGCTCAGGTCATCCGCCGACAGGGAGGACACCGCGAAACTGGCCTCGGCGCGATTGAGCTGCCCTGCCCCGGCCCGACCGGTGACAATCACTTCCTCCAGGCGCGCGGACGTTGCACCGCCCTGCGCCAGCGCGGCGTCCGGCAGGAGCGCGCCAGCACAGAGAGCAGCACCGATGGCGATAGCGGGTGGATGGCGTCGCAGAGTGGCGTCGATCACGGAAATTCCCCTTGAAGTAATAGCTATAAAATGGCCGCGCAGCGCCAGCGCACTGCGCGAGGGGCAATCTACGCAGACGGCGTTACAGGAACATGACGGGGATCTGACACTTCGATGAACAGGCGCTGCCAGCGGTCATCGCCACGGGTGCCGCCTGCCGGACTTCTCCGGTGGCGCGCTCCCGCACGGTGCCGGTCACTGCCCATGGCGCAGACAGATGTGTATCCTTGCAGGCCATTAACCAAGCAACACAGGTAAGACCGTCTTGTCCCTACTACCCGCCTGGGCACGTCAGCGTGCCGCACACGCCGTCGCTGCACTTGCCCTGAGCCTGGCACCGCTGCCGGCCCTGGCCGACGCCAGCGCCGACTTCCAGCAGCTGCTGGAAGATCACTGGGCCCGCGCACAGCAGGAGAAGATTTTCTTCCGCACCGACCCCGACGCCTTCCGGCCCGACGGCACCCTGCCGGAGATGAGCGCCGCGGCGCGAGCCCGTCGCGAAGCCTTCAACGCACAGATACTGTCGCGACTCGAAGCAATCGATGGCACCCGGCTGAGCGGGCAGGAACGCATCAGCTACCAGCTGTTCCGCTACGAGCGGGAGACGGAGCGGGAGAGCTACCGCCAGTACGACCACCTGTTCCCGATTACCGCCCTGTTCGGCTTCCACATGTATTTCGCCGACGCCCCGGCCAATATGGCCTTCACCTCGGTGGCGGACTACGAGCAGCTGATCGTCAGCTTCCACGACTACCCGCGCTACAACAGCGAACAGATCGCCGCCCTGCGCGAAGGCATCGCCAGCGGCTTTACCCAGCCCTGCGTCTCCTTTCAGGACTACGGCGATACCATTAGCCGCTACATTGTGAGCAACCCCGCCGAGTCCGCCTTCTACGAGCCCTTCACCCGCTTCCCCGGCAATATTCCGGACGACGAGCGCCAGCGCCTCAGCGCCGAGGCCCGCGAAGCGATCGCCGAAGATGTCCTGCCGGCCTACGAGAGCTTCGCCAGCTTCTTCCGCAACGAATACCTGCCCGCCTGCCGCAAGCGGGAGGGCATCACCAGCGTGGCCGGAGGCGAAGCGTACTATCGCTACCTGATTCGCTACTTCACCACCACCGATCTCAGCCCGCGCGAAATCCACGATCTCGGCCTGCAGGAAAGCAAACGCATCCGCGGCGAGATGCAGGCCATCATCGAACAGCTGGAATTCGACGGCAGCTTCCGGGACTTTCTGGACTCACTGCGCGGCGACCCCAGGTTCTATGCCGAGGACAACCAGGACCTGCTGGAAAAGGTGTCCTATATCGCCAAGAAGATGGATGGCCTGATGCCGCTCTACTTCGGCACACTGCCGCGCATGCCCTATACCGTGCGACAGTCACAGGGACGCGGCGCCTACTACGCCAGCGGCACCGCCGATGGTCGTACTCCCGGCGTGTACTTCATCAACGCCGATGCCTTCCAGAACCAGCCGCTGTACAACCTGGAGGCCCTGACCCTGCACGAGGCCGTGCCGGGCCATCACCACCAGACTGCGCTGGCCATGGAACTCGACCTGCCGCCCTTCCGCCGCACGCTCTACCACTCGGCCTACGGCGAGGGCTGGGGCCTGTACAGCGAGAGCCTGGGCAAGGAAATGGGCTTCTACCAGGACCCCTACAGCGACTTTGGCCGCCTGACCTACGAAATGTGGCGCGCCAACCGGCTGGTGGTGGACACCGGCCTGCACGCCTTCGGCTGGACGCGACAGCAGGCCATCGACTACATGCTGGCCAACACCGCCCTCAGCGAGGCGGAAGTGATCGCCGAAGTGGATCGCTACATCACCTGGCCGGCCCAGGCTTTGTCCTACAAGGTTGGGGAACTTCGCATACAAGCCCTGCGCGACAAGGCGGAAGATGCCCTCGGTGACGACTTCGACCTGCGCGCCTTCCACGACGTGGTGGTGGGCAATGGCTCGCTGGCCATCGCCATTCTGGAACAGGTGGTGGACGCGTGGATTGAAAGCCGGCGGTAAGGTGATGCCCAGCTTGTGTAAAATGCGGGAGAGTACCGATATCGCACCGGAGAAGAACCGGGTATGAAAGAACACTTCATCGAAACGCGCCAGCTTCGCCATGTCATCATGCTGGCCAAGCACCGCAATTTCCGCAAGGCTGCGGACGCACTCTTCATAACGCAACCGGCACTCACCAAGAGCATCCGCAACCTGGAATCGCAGCTGGACCAGGCACTGTTTGACCGCAAGAGCCAGAGCGTCGACCCGACGCCCCACTGCGAAGTCCTGCTGCAACACGCACACAGGGTGCTGCAGGAACTGGAGGCAGCACGACACAGCCTGGACAGCATGTCGACAGTGCTGCAGGGCGTGCTGCATGTGGGGAGTGGTCCGGTTATCGCCGACGGTCCGGTCGCACTGGCGATTTCCGGGCTGATGGTCGAACACCCCCGGGTCAGCGTTAAAATCACTATAGAAAGCTGGTGGGAACTGGCCTCGCTGCTGCGACAGGGGCGCATACAGCTATTCGTTGCTGACGTTGCCGAGTTGCGCAATCAGGCCGATCTGGAAATAATCACTCTGAGGTCAGTGTCTTCCGTATTTGCATGCCGGATCGGGCACCCCCTGGCAAAGCGAGGCTACATCCTGCCGGAAGATCTGCTGCAATACCCGCTGGCCACACCGCGCCTGCCGGAGCGCTACCAGAAGTGGCTGTACGACCACGCGCCACAGGGAATGAACCCGGAAAGCTATGTCGAGCAGGTCTGCCGACTGACCTGTGAAAGCTTTCCCCTGCTGAAAACCCTGGTACATGCGACGGACCTGATCACCAGCGGGCACCACGGCATGTTTGCTGCCGAGTTCGCCAGCGGCGAACTGATAGAACTGACCTTCGAAGGCTTCTCTGATATCAAGATCGACGCCGGGGTGGTTTACCTCAAGGACACCACCCTGCCCCCAGTAGCGCGCGCACTAATCAGCCAGCTGGTGCCCGGTAAAGTGCCCTAGTCCCTCCCCTCAGCGGCATCTTCGGCACGCTTTTCCAGATAGTTGTAAATCGCCATGGCCTGCTCCATATCCAGGGAGTCGGCAAAACCCACCATGCCTTTCTGGTGGCGAAGGCCGCCCAGCACGATGGGCAGGAACTGCTCGCGCGTTTCAGCACTCATAAAGCGCAAATCGGGAATTACACTGGCCGAGACTGCGCGGTCACCGTGGCACATGTGGCAGCTGCTCATATACAAAGCGTGACCGCGTTCCACCAGGCTCTTTTCGTATTGGAACTCGCGCTGATCCGGGGCTTTGACTACCGGTGCAACCATTGCCGGCAACTCAGCGCCACCGTCTAGCCGGTAGACCAGCACCCGGGGGCTGGATACCACGCCTTTACTGCGCGAAGCGGTTTCGCCAGCACTCAGCGGAAAAGCGCCGCCCCAGCCGGCCGCGACAGCGACATACTGTACACCGTCCACCGCGTAGCTGATCGGTGCGGCCACCACTCCGGTCTGGGTCGGTGCCGACCACAACTCCTCCCCGGTATCCGCCCGGTAGGCTGCGAACTCCGCTTCAGCATTGCCCTGGAACAACAGGTTGCCAGCGGTGCTGAGCAGGCCGCCATTCCATATGTTGCTGTGTTGAATGCGCCAGCGTTCTTTGCCCGCGACCGGGTCCCAGGCGCTGACATGGCCTTTCACCAATTGCCCCATCTGCTCCCTGACAGCCTGATCATCGGGCATACCGGCCCTGGCCATTTCGATGCCGGTATTCCAGCCCTTGCGCTGATAACTGAACTGTTCGTCCGCGGAGTAAAGAAGCGGAATTTCCTGCGCCGGCACATAAACCAGGCCGGTCAGCGGACTGAAGCTCATGGGATGCCAGTTGTGACCACCCAGGGCATGGGGCCAGACCAGGGCAGGCTGCCCGGTGCTTTCATAGCGCGCCTCAGGGTTTTCTACAGGCCTGCCAGTGGCGAGATCGATCTTGCTGGCCCAGGTTACCCGGGTGTAAGGGTCGGCAGACAGCAGCTCACCGGTGGAGCGATCCAGCACATAGAAAAAGCCGTTCTTGGGCGCCTGCATGATGACTTTGCGCGCCTTGCCGCCAATTTCCAGCTCGGCCAAGATCATGTGCTGTGTTGCGGTGTAGTCCCAGCTTTCGCCCGGCGTTGTCTGGTAATGCCAGACATATTCGCCGGTATCCGGTTTCAATGCGACGATAGAGGACAGGTAGAGATTGTCGCCGCCCCCTGGGCTGCGAATAGCCCGATTCCAGGGTGAACCGTTGCCTACGCCGATATAGAGAATGTCGAGTTCCGGGTCATAGGCCATGGAATCCCAAACCGTGCCGCCGCCGCCAACTTCCCACCACTTGCCGCCCTTCCAGGTGGGCAGGGCCTGTTTCAGCGCGGTGTTTTCCAGCGGCCTGGACGGGTCACCTGGAACGGTATAGAAGCGCCACGCCATCTCGCCGTCGTCAGCGTCATAGGCAGACACATAACCGCGTACACCCAGTTCGGCTCCACCGTTGCCGATCATCACCTTGCCTTTGACAATACGGGGCGCACCGGTAATGGAATAGGGCCGGTCTTTCGGCGTAGTCTGCACCTCCCACACCAGGGAACCGTCCGTAGCATCCAGCGCCAGCAGGCGTCCATCGAGCGTACCGGCGTAGATCTTCCCCTCCCAGACAGCCACACCGCGATTCACGACATCGCAGCACAGGTTGACCGCCCACTGCGGCGGTACCTGCGGGTCATAGGACCACAACAGTTTTCCGTTGCTGGCATCCAGGGCAAAGATCTTGCTCCACGCCCCGGTCACATACATTACCCCGTCCACCACGATCGGCGTGGCCTCAATACCGCGCGGATCCGGCAGATCGAAATACCAGTCAAGGCCCAGCCTGGCCACATTCCCGTCGTTGACACTGTCCAGCGGGCTGAAACGCTGTTCACTGTAGGTGCGGCCATGGGTCAGCCAGTTCTGCGGTTCGCTGTCTGCGGCCTCGATGCGCGCTGCATTGACGGCGGGACCAGAGGCAGCGCTGGCGCCGAGTGACAGCGATGCCCCCAGCAACAGGCCGGTCAGGGAGACACGTGCAAGGCGGGTACTGCGGAGAATGGAAGCATCAGGCATGATAAATCCTCAAGGCGTCGCAGCCGGGCCCGTCAGGCCCGGCATTAATTATTATTCACCAACCCTCAGAATCGGTATTGAGCCTGCAGGGCAACCGTTGCCGGGCGCTCCACAAACGCAAAGTAGCTGGTCGCCGCACCGCTCAGGGGCACATCGTTGGCAAAGGTCAGGATTTCCTCGTCGGTAAGGTTCCGCCCTACCAGTGCCACTTCCCAGGTACCGTCCTGACTACCCAGCCCAAGGCGGGCGTTGACCTTGATATAATCATCCTGCACCGCATTTGGATCAAGGTCCGGTGCGGCGAAGTACTCGCCAGAATACATCAGGTCAAGCGCGGCCCGCAGCTCCAGGTTGCCACCCAGGGGAAAGTAGAATTCCGCGCCCAGGTTACCGCTCCACTCGGGCGTAAACTGGTTGGTATTCCCGTCCCAGTTGCAGAAGGGTACACCGTCGATGACCTGGCTGGGAACCTGTCCCTTGTAACAGGCGCCATTGGCATAATCGTCGAAGGCAAAGTCAGTGTAGGCCAGGGCGGCTGACAGCGTCAGATACTCCGTGGCCTGCCAACGACCGTCCAATTCAACGCCCTGGGTAGTCGCGCTGGCCGCATTCTGTACATCGAAGCCCAAAACACCGTCAAATACGCTCACCTGCAGATCGTCATACTCTGTATAAAACGCTGCGATGTTCAGTTCTGCGGCGCCATCCAGCAGACCCAGCTTGCCACCGACCTCAAAGGCCAGGGCCTGTTCTTCCTCAAACTCCAGGGCATCGCTGCCGTCGGGCAGCACACCACGGTTACTGCGAGCATCGAAACCACCCGCCTTGTAGCCCGTAGAGGCACTGGCATACAGCATGGTTTGGTCGCTCACATCCCACTGCAGGTTAAGCATGGGGGTCACGACTTCCTCGTCCCGCTCGCCATCCAGGTCGTGGGGATACAGCCCCAGCGGCGGTAGCGGCATGCCCAGTTCAGAAAATGCCGGCAAACCGAGCGGATTGAAGACGGTGCCATCCGGGTTGCGCAGCACCAGCTGCCGCCCCCCTTCCTTGGACTCTTCGGTGTACCGCAGGCCAACCGTTGCGCGCAGGCTGGCGCTCAAATTCCAGGTCAGCTGGCCAAAGGCCGCCCAGACATCGCTGTCTGAATAGTAGTCGCGATCCAGCATGACGTTGACCGTGGGCAGATCCAGGCGCACTGGCTCAACATATTCTGTTTCGCTGCCCTGGTAGAAAACGCCCACAATGTATTCAAAGGTCTCACCGACAGGGGAAGCCAGGCGGATCTCCTGGCTGATCTGTTCAAAATCTTCGCTTGCCGGTGACTGCAGGAAGCTGGCCATGCCAAAGTCAGTATCGATCTGCTCGTCGTAGTCATAGCCGGAATAGCCAGTAATGGCGGTCAGCTCGTAGTCGCCCAGTGCATAGCCGGCTGTCAGGGTGTAGGTTTCGTACTCGTTGTTGCTGTACTCCGGATCGATCGACCCTTTCTTCGTGTAGTCGTTGACCACCGGCGTCACCGCGGGTGATACCGCATCGCCAATAATGACCGAGTTGCGGCCGATGGAATCGAAGGTGCCGAGCTCGCCCTTCAGGGTCAGGGTCAGGTCCGCGGTCGGGTTCCACTCCAGAACAGCGCGACCAACCCATTCATCGGTTTCCATCTCGTCGCGATTTTCGCCGATGTTCTCGATGTAGCCGCCCATTTCACGCTTGCGCAATGCAAGGCGACCGGCGAGGGTGTCTGTCAGGGGGCCGGAAACGATAAGCGACGTATCAATTTCATCATGTCGCGGTTCATACAGTCCCGAGAGCTGGAGCTCGAACTCATCACTTGGGCGGTTGGTTACCAGGTTCAGGGCGCCGGCAATGGAGTTCTTGCCAAACAGGATGCCCTGCGGGCCGCGCAGCACCTCGATCCTGGCCAGGTCAAAGAAAGGCTGGCGCAGCTGGCGCGGGCGACCGTAGTAGATACCGTCGACATAAGTGCCGACAGATTGCTCAAAGCCCTGGTTCACCTGGGAGCCGACGCCGCGAATGTAGACATTACTGCCGATGCCCGCCTCACTCATGGTCAGGTTCGGCACCATTGTCTGCAGGTCCGCCATGCGGGTAATACCGGCGTCGTTGAGCTTTTCTCCACCGACCGCGCTAATTGAAATGGGAACATCCTGCAGACCTTCCACACGCTTCTGCGCGGTCACCACGACCTCTTCCAGCACCTGGGCGCTGGCGGTGCCTGAAAGAGCGGCCAGTAACGCTGCCGGGAGGGCTAGCGGCTTGAACTTAACGATTGCGGACATGAATGTCTCCGTTATATTAATTATGCTGATAAGGTTTCGAGCGGCTGCCGATGCTAGGCAAGTGTCAGCCGCCTGGGAAATGAGAAATTGTCATTGCAGCGATAACTGCGAGGCACGCATCAGCTCCAGTAACGCGCTCTCAACTGCTTCTTGTAAAGCTTGCCGTTGGGCAATCGGGGAAGGGCGTCGTCGAAATCGATGCTGCGTGGGCATTTAATGCCCGACAGTCGCTCGCGGCAAAAGGCCATCAGCGTGTCGCGCAACTCAGCCTCACTGGCGCAGCCCGGCGCAGGCTCTACAACCGCCTTCACCTCTTCGCCAAACTGTTCGCTGGGCACACCAAATACCGCGACATCGCTGACGCCCGGGTGGGTAATCAATACACTCTCGATTTCCTGGGGATAGATGTTCACACCACCGGAAATAATCATGAAAGATTGGCGGTCGGTGAGGTAGAGAAAACCCTCTTCATCCGTGTAGCCGATATCGCCAACGGTATACCAGCCCTCGGCATTGGTCGCCTCCGCTGTTTTTTCCTCGTCACCGAAATAGTGAAAGGCTGGGCCGCCGGCAAAGAATACCTGCCCGGGTTCGCCTACCGGCAGCGCGCCACCATCCTCGCCCACAATGCGTATTTCGCCCACTACGGCCCTTCCCACCGAGCCGGGATGCTGCAGCCACTGCCGGGAATCAATAGCAGTGAAGCCGATCCCTTCGGTCGAGCTGTAGTACTCGTTGAGTATCGGTCCCCACCAGTCGATCATCGCCTGCTTCACATCGGGCGGACAGGGGGCTGCCGCGTGTATCGCCACCCGGTGGCTTGCCAAATTGCAGGTGTTGCTTTCCCTCAACCCTGCTTTCAGCATCCGGCTGAACATGATCGGTACCCACTGACTGTGAGTAATGCGATGCTGCTCGATCAATGACAGCGCAGTCTCGCCATCAAAGCGGTCCATAATCACGCAGGTGCCGCCCATGGACATCACCAGCATATTGAAGCGCAGTGGAGCCGCGTGATACAGGGGAGCGGTGGATAAATAAACCGTGTCGCCGTCTATGCCATAAAGCTGGGCCAGCCCTTTCATGACCGGCAGCATTTCCTCGATACCTGCACCATCCAGCTGTACCGCCACCCCTTTGGGGCGGCCTGTAGTACCGGAGGAATACAACATATCAACGCCAGCCTGTTCGTCGGCAATCGGCTCTGCTGGATGCTGGTCCATGAGATAGCGCAGATCACTGCTACCCTGGTCATCAGCGTCGACCAGCAAGATCGTCGCCGATGTGTCACCCAGCCGCTTGGCGTAGGTGCTGGATGTTACCAGTGCACTGGCTTTGCAGTCATTGAGGATGTACTGAGCGTCATCGTCATTGAGATGGGTACTGATGCAGGTGAAGACAAGCCCGCTGCGCTGGGCGGCCCATACCACGGGCAGGTAGAGTGCTTCATTCGCCAGCATAACCGCAATATGGTCACCATTCTTCAGCCCCAGCGTCCGGTAAAGCTGGGCAATACGATTGGCCTGATCCTCAAGCTCTGCGTAGGTTACGACGTGACCGCTCGCAGCCATGATAAAGGCGGGCTTGTCGGGTTGCTGCTGCGCGTGATGTCTCGGATGCATTGCTATTTACTCTCGATGTCTGGGCGGATTCATTCCTGGAAGTAGCGTTCGACCAGCTGGTCAATAGAGAACGACGCCGGTCGCTGGCGTGGCGGGAATGTCTCCAGCGTCTTCAGGAACTTGCCAAGCTCCATTTTCGAGAGGCCAATGTAAGGGCCAACCCGCCGCGCCCACCACTCGTTGTAGGCATTGGAGTCGGTATCGGCACGTTCGAAAGGGTCACGCCGCAGGTTAAAGAGCTTGGGGATTCGCTGTTCAACGAAGGGATCGCGCCATACGTCAAAGCGCGAAGCGCGCTGCTCGTTGAACACCAGTTTCCAGTCCCCGACACGAATCGCCGTCAGCAACCCGTCGTCACTCCAGTAAGTGAACGCGTTTCTCGGCGCCTCCCCGTACTGGCCTGTGAGGTACGGCAAAAAGTTATAGCCATCCAAATGAACTTTAAAATTTTTGCCGTTAACGGTTTTTCCATTTTTCAGTTCAGTGGCCACATCGGGATTGCCCACCGCCGCCATCAGGGTAGGCACCCAGTCCATATGCGACATAATGTCATTGGAAACTCGACCCGCAGTGATACGCCCGGGCCACTTGACCATGGCCGGGACCCGATAGCCGCCTTCCCAGTTGGTGTTTTTTTCGCCCCGGAAAGGGGTGATTGCGGCATCCGGCCAGGCATTGAAGTGAGGGCCGTTATCGGTGGTGTAGAGGACGATGGTATTGTCGTCGACATTCAGTGCCTTGAGCTTCTGCAGCAACCTGCCGACCTGCTGATCGTGGGCCACCATGGCATCGTTGTAGAATCCCTGCCCCGACAACCCGCTTTCCTCATCCGTGATGTGGGTGTAGAAGTGCATGCGAGTTGCGTTGAACCACACGAAGAACGGTGCGTCCTGCTTCACGGATCGTTCCATAAAGTCCACCGCCGCCGCTTCGAACTCACTGTCTACGGTTTCCATGCGCTTCCCGGTGAGAGGACCACTGTCTTCCACCCGCCCGTCAGCGAAACTGCGAATCACGCCACGGGGAGAGTAGAGACGGCGAAATTCCGGGTCGGTAGGATAGTCGGGGTTTTCCGGCTCCTCTTCCGCGTTCAGGTGGTACAGGTTGCCAAAGAACTCATCGAAGCCATGTGCGGTGGGCAGGAATTCGTCGCGATCACCCAGATGGTTCTTGCCGAACTGGCCCGTTCGATAGCCCTTGTCCTTCAGCAGTTCCGCCAGTGTCACATCTTCTTTCTGCAAGCCGATGTCGGCCCCCGGCATCCCCACTTTGGTGAGTCCGGTGCGGATGGGACTCTGCCCGGTAATAAAGGCGGAGCGGCCGGCGGTACAGCTTTGCTCACCGTAGTAGTCGGTGAAGCGTGTACCGTCCCGGGCAATACTATCGATATTCGGCGTGCGGTAGCCCATCATACCGTCGTTGTGGACACTGAGATTCCAGTAGCCGATATCATCGCCAAAGATCACCAGAATATTGGGCCGCTCAACCCCGTGAGCGGCCATCGTCAGCAGTAGCAGGTTGAAAGCACACGCAAGACGGATTGTGGCGCGCGACAGTTGCAATCGGTTAAACATGGATATCTCCGGCGTGACGCTGGCTTATTATCGGGAGGCCGGAGTATATCGATGGGGTTTCTCGACTAGCAGTGGTTTATTTTCATCAAAGTAATAACCCCGGGTCATGCCCCTCCGACGCAGACACACATTGTCATTCGGGTCACGGGTTTGGCTATACAGACCACCAGCCTGGCGGACATGAATCGAGCGTCTATGCTGACTGGACGATTAAAATAACAAGGAGTAGCCAATGCCACGCCTCCCACGATTGACCTGCCTGGCAGTACTGCTTGGCAGCCTCACGCTAGCCGGCTGCAGTGACAGCAGCGATTCCGACCGCGACGGTGGCGGCGGCGAGCCCGGCCCCAGCGGCGAATTGATTCTGACGGTACTGTCCGGCGATCCGGCGCAGGTCAGCAATGGCGAGGCGCGCATCGCCATCGACATGCCGGAAGGGCTGGCCGCGGACGAGGTCAGTGTTGAGGTCGAGGGGCGCGATGTCAGCGACGCCTTCACCAGCGCCGGTGACAATCGACTCGAAGGCCGGGTGGATGGACTGGCGGAAGGCGACAACCAGGTCACCGCTACCAGCAGCAGCGACAACATTGAGCCTGCCACCCTCACCCTGACCAACCACCCCGCCAGCGGCCCCATCTTTTCCGGCCCCCAGCAGACGCCGTTCTTTTGCGCGGTGGACGACGACCTCGCCAACCTGGAACTGGGCCCGATCCTGGATGAGCAGTGCAGCGTGGAAACCGTGGTCAGCTACAAGTACCGCACCACGGGCGGCGCCTGGGCCGACTACAGCCCCGGCCAGGAGCGGCCCGAGGACATGGCCACCACAACCACCATCGATGGCGATGAAGTGGACTTTATCGTGCGCTGGGAGCGCGGCAGCCTGAACCGCTTCCTCTATTCGCTGGCGGTGCTGGTACCGGCCCCTGCCAGTACCGACGACGAACCGGATCTCGACGTGTGGAACGAACGCCTGATCTACTACTTCCAGGGCGGGGTGGCCATCGGCCACTACCAGGGCGACCCCAGCCTCAGCCGCGCCCTGTATGTCGACGGGCTGGCCGCCGGCTACGCCGTGGCCTACTCCACCGGCACCAAGACCGGCACCCACTACAACCTGGAACTGGGCGGGGAAACGGCGCTGATGGTGAAGTCCCGCTTTGTCGCCGGCTACGGCGTGCCTGACTACACCGTCGGCGTCGGCGGTTCCGGCGGCGGTATCCAGCAATACGTCTACGCCCAGAACCATCCCGGCCTGATCGACGCCGGCGTACCCCAGTACTCCTACCCCGACATGGTGACCCAGACCATCCACATCGGCGACTGTGAACTGCTCGAACGCTGGATGGATTTGCAGGTGCTGGACGACCCGGCCTCAAAGTGGGCCACCTGGGAGAACCGCACCTGGCTGATCGGCCTGAACGCCAACAGCGCGGTACCCAACGATGTGGTCGACTTCGGCCTCACCCCCTGGCTGCTGCCCGGCTCAACCGAGTGCACTGCCTCCTGGCGCGGTCTGTCACCGCTGGCCCTGAACCCCCACTTTGGCGAGGCCCCCGGCATCACAGCCGAGCAGCAGGCCGAGGTGGAGTGGACCCACTTCGCGGACCTGATCAATATCTACGGCCGCGCCGAAGACGGCTTCGCCACCACCACCTGGGATAACGTCGGCGTACAGTACGGCCTGCAGGCCCTGCGCGATGGCAACATCAGCCCGGAGGAATTTCTCGATTTGAACTGGGAAGTGGGCAGCTGGAAAAACGAACCGGAGATGGTGCAGGAGGGCTGCCCCTTCATCATCGACCTGTGCTTTGCCCTGGATGACAGCCAGCCGCTCTACCCCGACCAGATCGACCCCTGGAGCTGGCGCAACGCCACCACCGCAACGGACAGCGAACCGGCGCCACGCAAAGCCGCGGACCCGGGCGCTATCGCCGCGGCCTTCGACTCCGGCATGGTCAACCACGGCAATGTGGAGATTCCTCTGATCGACCTGCGTCACTACCTGGAGGAAGAACTGGACATGCACAACACCCACCAGTCCTTCGCCGCCCGCCAGCGCCTGCTGGACTTTGACGACGACGCCTCCAACCAGGTGATCTGGTTTGTCGACCGCAACCCCGACGGCGTCAACTTCGACAACACCATGGCGGCCTTCGCGGTACTGGATGAGTGGATTGCCAACATCCGCGCCGATCCGGAAGCCAGTGTCGGCGAGAACCGGCCAGAGGGCGCGGTGGACAGTTGCTTCGCCAGCGACGGCAGCCTGATCGCCAGCGGCGACGCTGTGTGGGACGGCATCCTCGACGACAATCCGCCCGGCGCCTGCACCCAGCGCTTCCCGCTCTACAGCACCTCGCGCATTGTGGCCGGGGCGCCGATTACCGGGGATGTGTTCAAGTGCCAGCTGCAGTCTGTGACGGAGGCCTTCCAGAAGGATCTCTACGGCAACTGGAACCCGACCAGGGAGCAGCTGGAACGGCTGGAGACGATTTTCCCGAACGGGGTGTGTGATTACAGTTTGCCGGGGGTAGTGGAGTAGCAATCCAGCGACAACGCAGGTAGCCAGTTCAACCTGCCATTGGAGCGTGTATGGAGCCTGACGTCCTTCCGGGACCGTCAGCGGCATGGATGCCGCTGAAGAGACTACATGGATGTATTCACGGCGTGTCCCGGAAGGACGTCAGGCACCATGCGCGCGGCGGTAGTGCACTAATGAGAACTCAGCGTTTTATGACTTCGGCAGGTTATCCCTCAGGAAACGCAGCATATTCCCACCCATCACCTTGCGTATTTCTTCCTCGCTGAATCCCGCGCGCAGCATCTCCTCGGTCAGCACCGCCAGCTCCGAGGTATCAAACATCGTGGTGACACTGCCGTCGAAGTCGGAGCCCAGGGCGATGTGGTCGACACCCACCAGATCGATGCCGTAGCGCATGGCGGCAACGATGCTGCGGGGGGTGATTTCGCAGACGGCGCCGTCCCAGTAGCCCACGCCGATGATGCCGCCGGCCGCGGCGATGCGTTGCATCAGGGCATCGGAAATATTGCGCGGGCCCGGGCAGTGGCCGTGGAACCCGGTGTGGCTGACCACCAGCGGCGCGGTGGAACGGTCCAGCACGTCTTCCACCACCTGCGGTGAGGAGTGGGCCACATCGACCATGATGCCCAGGCGCTGCATGGTATCCACCGCCTGCTCGCCGAAGGCCGTCAGGCCGGCGCCGCTCTGGCCGTGCAGGGAGCCGCCCAGTTTGTTGTCGAAGAAATGCTGCAGGCCCATCATGCGGAAGCCGGCGTCGTAGAGGCGCTGGATATTGGCCAGGTCGCCATCCAGCGCGTGCGAGCCTTCTGTGCCGAGCAGACCGCCCACCACCGGCTCGCCGGCCTGGCGGCGCTGCATGAGTTTGTCCAGGTCGGCGCGGTTCTGTACCAGCTGGAATGCCTCCGGTACGCGCTGCGCCAGGCTGTGCAGTTTCTGCCCCTGGTACAGGGCGCGCTCGGCGAGACTGCTCCAGGTGGCGGGCGGCCAGGCCTGGGCCAGTGCCAGGCGAGTGATGTTATCGGCGGCGTCGGTGGCATTCTCTTCGTAGTTCTGCCCGGCCGGCGACCTGGTTACCGAGGTGAACATCTGCAGCGCTACATTGCCGGCCTGCAGACGCGGCACATCCACCTGGCCGCGCTCGGCCCGCTCTGCGAGATCCCGCTTCCACAGGGTGCTGTCGGCGTGCCAGTCGCCAATCACCAGGGTTTTGTGCAGCGCCCGGGCTTCTTCAGAGATGGCGTAGGGCTCGTGCTCGAGCACGATGTTCATCGAGCGCTCCAGATAACCCGGCAGCCAGGCCAATCCGGCCAGGACGATACCAGTGACAAGACTGAGTGCCAGCAGTGTGCGACGCATGATTACGACCCTTCCGGGGCGGCCGCTGATGCCTGGCCACCCGCTGCATTGTGTGGCTGGCCACAGGGCACAGCACAGTGAATATTGTCCACCACTTTACCAGCGGTGAGATCGCGAACCCAGTCCAGGGCGCGTACGCCGCCGGTCTGGCGGCTGACCCGGGCGATACTGCCACCGGCTGGGCAAGCCCGGCAAAGAGTGCCATTATCAGGACAGATTCCGGTGAGGAGAGCGCGCCCATGACACAACAAACCGGCATTGCGGATCTTATTGGCAACACCCCGCTGCTGTACCTGCGGGAGGCCTCGGAACTCACCGGCTGCCAGATTTACGGCAAGGCCGAGTTCATGAACCCCGGCGGCTCGATCAAGGACCGCACCGCGCTCGGCATCGTCCGCGCCGCCCAGGCCTCCGGCGAGTTGCGCCCGGGCGGCGTGATCGTGGAGGGCACCGCGGGCAATACCGGCATCGGGCTGACGCTGGTGGCCAACGCCCTCGGCTACCAGTCCGTCATCGTCATGCCCCAGACCGCCAGCCCGGAGAAAATCAACCAGCTGGAGATGCTCGGGGCGGACCTGATTCTGGTGCCCAACGCCCCCTACAGCAGCAGCCAGCACTACATTCACACCGCGTGCAAGGTGGCCGAGGGGCGGGCTCACTCCGAACCCAACGGTGCCATCTGGGCACAGCAATTCGACAACCCCGCCAACCGGCAGGTCCACCGCGACACCACCGGCCAGGAAATCTGGCGCCAGACCAGCGGCGATGTCGATGGCTTTATCTGCGCCGTCGGCACCGGCGGCACACTGGCCGGCGTGGCGGACGCCCTGCGCGCCCATAAGCCCTCCGTAAAAATCGGCCTGGTGGACCCCGCCGGCTCCGCCCTGTTCAGCCATTTCAATGGCGGCCCTCTGCAAGGAGAGGGCCAGTCCATCGCGGAGGGCATCGGTGTGTCCTTCGTGCCGGGCAACCTCGAGGGCCTGGCCCTCGACTTCAGCTGCCAGATCGATGATGACACCGCCCTGCCCTTCGCCTTCAACCTGCTCAAGCGCGAGGGTATTTCCGTGGGCGGTTCCTCCGGCATCAACATCGCCGGCGCGGTCGCCCTGGCGCGAGAGCTCGGCCCCGGCCACACCATCGTGACCATCCTTTGCGATGCCGGCAGCCGCTACCACAGCAAGCTGTTCAACCCGGAGTTCCTGATGCGCCACAAACTGCCTTTCCCCGAATGGATGGCGAGCTAGGGACGATGACGTCACCCCCGCGCAGGCGGGGGTCCATTCTGTCCGGATAAAACAATGGATTCTGCGGTGGTTGAACATTGCAACACGCGGCTGGTCTTAACCGATTGAATACCCGAGACAATGCAGGATGCACAGTTATGACAATCCGGACCCTGGCGAGACGGGCGGGAAGCGCCCGCCTGACATTGACCTCTCTCGCGCTGATACCCGCTCTGACCCTGGCGGGCGAGAGCCTGAACAAGCGCGAACAGCAGGCGGTCGCCCCCTTCCTCGGGTTCTACCAGGGCGCCTTTGATACCGCCCTCAGCGCCAGCCCGCTGGACGACCTCAACATCAATCCCTGCCGCGACTGCGATACCCACGGCGACCCGCTCAAGGACATCTACCTGCAGGTGGCAACCGTGGATCACAGCCTGCATATCAGCTTTCACCGCAGCCCGGACAGCCCCGCCTTCGACCTGCTGGGCAAGTACTGCCGCAGCGGGGTGGGCAAGCTGAAGCAACTGGAAAGCCGCGACGGCAAGGGCAAGGACAGCGGCGAGGACTACCGTGTGACCACCGCCACCTTCGCTTTCGATCCCGGCCGCTGCCCGCGCAATATCGCCGAGAACAAGGCCCCCGAGCTGACCCTGTCCCTGCTGGAAAATCGCAGCCGTGGCATGCACTTCGCGAAGGTGGAGATCGACAAGGATCTGCGCCGCGTCACCACCCTGACCGCAGAGAACCGCGAGGGCGAGCGGGTCGCGGTCAAATCCAACCCCGCCGACTACGGCAAGGATCGCCGCGAGACCCGTTCCTACGTCTACGAAGATGAAATGGCCGAAAGCAGCTACCTGCGCAGCGACACCACCGAAACCCGCTACTTCGCCATTCCGGTGGCCCTGAACGGCTACGTGGGCGCCAACCTGACCTGGTGGCCGCATAAAATACTGGATGTGGAAGCGAACACCGAGGAAGTGCTGACCCGCCACACCGGCGTGTTCATGCCGGTCGAGCAGTAAATTTCGCCAGCGGGCCAAGGAAATGGCACGCCGCTCCGTCCAAGATAGAAACAGCCACAGGCCGGCCATGAGCAGCGAGCTGGAAGACAGGATCAGACGCGCCCAGCGCGGTGACCGGGAAGCGTTCTCGCGCCTGGTGGAGGATCACTATGCCTCGATGTACCGCTTTGCCCTGAAATACTGTGGCCAGCGCGCCGACGCCGAAGACATCACCCAGCAGGCCTGCATCAAACTCGCCCGCTCACTGGGGCAATTCCGCTTCCAGGCCGCCTTCACCACCTGGCTGTACCGGCTGGTGGTGAACTGCGCCCTGGACTGGCAGCGCGCCCGCAGGCCCGCGGAACCCATCGACAGCGCCGAGCCCGTCTACGAAGAAAGTCCCGACAGCGCACTGTTGCTGCGCCAGGTAATGGCCCGGGTGCAGGCCATGGGCGAGGGCTACTGCGAAACCCTGGTACTGGTTCTGGGAGAAGGCTTCAGCCATGCCGAGGCCGCGGCAGTGCTGGAGGTGAAGGAATCCACCGTGTCCTGGCGCCTGCATGAAATCCGCAAACGGCTGCAGCGCGAGCATCAGCCGGGAGTTGAGGTATGAACGACGAGGAACTCAAGCAACTGTTGTCCCGCCGCGAAGGCGCGCCGGCAGAAGAGGCACGGCAGCGCGCCGTCGCCGCGGCCATGGCGGCCTTCGACGAAGAACACGCACACGAAAAGACAGCCAGCCAGACCCAAGGAAATGCCGACAGCGAACGTCTTACTCCCGACCGAACATCCCAAGGGAGCAAGATCATGAACCTTTTCACCGCAAGCTCGTCCCCCCTCCAGCGCTGGGTCTACAGCGGCCTGGCCAGTGCCGCCGTGCTGGTGCTGGGTGTTTTTATCACCACGCAGGTGCCTTGGCAGGGCGGTATGGACACGCCGCCCGTCAACGAAACCGCTCTCAAGGGCGGCGACGCAACCAGGGCCGCAAGAGACAGCGCGCTGGAGGAGGCTGTCGCCAGCGCCGCGCCCCGCATTGAGCTGCAGGTTGAGGAGTCGTCACGCGCGTTTTCCGGATCGAGGGCCAATGTGGTCACCCCCGAATCCAGTGCGCCCCGTCCCAAGCTGAACAGCCGGGCTGCGGCGGATGCAGCCACCAGCCGGGCGGAGGAGGTTATCGTTACCGGAATGAAGCGCGCACCGGCGCCCGCGATGGCCGCTGCCGCTTCGCCACTGGAAGGCATCGTGGCCCCCGGCTACCAAGACAGCGGCCGCGACCGCTTCACCACTGCGGACGCCAACCCGGTCAAGCGGGTAGCCGATGAACCGGTCTCCACCTTCTCCATCGACGTGGATACCGCGGCCTACAGCTTCGTGCGGCGCATGCTGAATCAGGGCGTGCTGCCGCAAAAAGCGGCGGTGCGGGTGGAGGAGATGATCAACTACTTCCCCTACGACTACCCGCTGCCCACGGGGCGCGAGGCGCCCTTCAGCACTACGGTGTCGGTGCTGGACTCCCCGTGGAAGACGGGCAACAAGCTGGTGCATATCGGCATCCAGGGCTTTGAGTTGCAGGGCGCCCAGCCGCGCTCCAACCTGGTGTTCCTGCTGGATGTCTCCGGCTCCATGAACAGCCCGGACAAACTGCCGCTGGTGAAGCAGTCCATGGCCCTGCTGTTGTCCCGGCTGCAAGCGGAAGACACGGTGTCCATCGTGGTCTACGCCGGCGCCGCAGGCACGGTACTGGAACCCACGCCGGTGAAGGAGAAGCAGAAAATTCTCGACGCCCTGAACCGGCTGCAGGCCGGCGGTTCGACCGCGGGCGCCGCGGGCATCCAGCTCGCCTACCAGGTGGCCGAATCACAGTTTGTCGAGGACGGTGTGAACCGGGTGGTGCTGGCCACCGACGGCGACTTCAACGTCGGCATCCATAACCCCGAGGAACTCAAGGGCTTTGTCGAGCGCAAGCGCGATGCCGGGGTGTACCTCTCGGTGCTCGGCTTCGGCCAGGGCAACTACCACGATGCGCTGATGCAGCAACTGGCCCAGAACGGCAACGGCGTGGCCGCCTACATCGACACCCTCGGCGAAGCCCAGAAAGTGCTGGTGCACGAAGCCACCTCCGCCCTCTTCCCCATCGCCAACGACGTCAAAATCCAGGTGGAATTCAACCCGCAAACGGTGAGCGAATATCGCCTGCTGGGCTATGAAACCCGGCAATTGGCAGAAGAGGACTTCAACAACGATGCGGTGGATGCCGGCGATATCGGCGCCGGCCACAGCGTTACCGCTATCTATGAGATCACCCCGGCGGGCAGCGACAGCGCTGTCTACGAGCCCTCTCGCTACCGCGAGCAGGCCGCAGCAGGCAGTGGCAAAGGCAGTGAGTACGGCTTTCTGAAACTGCGCTACAAACTGCCCGGGGAACAGGACTCAAAGTTGATCAGTCGCCCCATTCGCATCGATGCAGACCCAGCAGACGCCGCGCAACTGCGGGAAGCCCGCTTTGCCAGCGCAGTCGCCGGCTTTGGAGAACTGTTGAGGGGCGGCAAGTACACGGCCGACTGGAATTACAGCGATGCGCTGCAACTGGCCCAGGCGAACCGGGGAGACGATCCCTACGGTTACCGGGCAGAGCTGGTGCAGTTGATTCGCAAGGCGGAAGTGGCGCAGGCGATGTGAGTCGCCATCTGTGCTGGCCGGACGCTTGCGCCCATCAGCTATACAACATTCCGGGATTCGCGAACATTTGCCCTAGCGGGAGGCTTTCAGTTCCTCGGCAAGCCCCAGCAGTGCGAGTACGGGTCCTTCCAGCTTGTCCACTGCACCTTCGGCAAGCGTCAGCGATTGCACCAGGCCCAGGCGCGAAGGCGACAGCCCCTCGCGCGCCTGGGCCACGTCCCAGCGCATCTGCGCGAGCAACCAGAACTCCGCCGGATAGGCGCCAGCGGTCACCCTTTCCAGCAACAGCGCCATTTTCGGGGTGATATTGCGCTTGCCCTTGATCAGCTCGTTGACTGGTTGCGGCTGATTGAAACCCAGCATCCGGGCCAGCTGCGACTGGGAGCACGCTCCCGGCTGCAGCACCAGGGCATCCAGCAGGGCGCCGGGATGGCCGCTGGAATTACTCACGGCCGCCCTCGACAGGGGGCGCGATGCCCGGCTTGCCATTCTCCAGCAGGTGTCGGTAGCCACCGATGAAGGAGGCAAGGTCGGTAGCGCTGTGCGGCATCCACACGACATTCTCGTTCTTGGCCATCTGGTCGAGGGTTTCCATGTAGCGCAGGCCAATCAGGTAGTCGGCAAAATCCGCCTGCATCACATCCTTGACCAGTTGCAGCTTGCGCTGCTCCGCCAGCGCCAGGCGCTCGATCGCGGCGGCCTCACCCTCGGCCTCCAGCACGAAGGCGCGCTGTTCGCCTTCCGCGGTGGCGATGCGCGCATCGCGCTCACCCTCCGCTCGCAGCACTTCCGCGCGCTTGAAGCCCTCGGCCTCTGTCACCCGGGCGCGGCGCTCGCGCTCGGCCTTCATCTGCTGCTCCATGGCGGAGAGCACATCGGCCGGCGGAATGATGTCCTGCACTTCCACCCGGTTGACCTTTATGCCCCAGGACTGGGCGGCGGAACCAATGGTTTCCACCAGGCTGGCGTTGATTTTTTCCCGCGACGTGAGGGTGTCATCCAGGTCCATCTCGCCGATCACGTTACGCAGGGTGGTCTGGGTCAGGGTTTCCAGCGCAATCGGCAGGTTCTCGATTTCGTACACCGCATCGCGGGCGACGGTGATCTGGAAATAGACCACCGCGTCCACCTGGATGCCCACGTTGTCCCGGGTAATCACCGACTGCGACGGAAAGTCATAGACCTGCTCGCGCAAATCGAGGTTGGTGATCGTGGTGACTTCGAAGAACTTGTGGCCCTCCACCTTCACCGTACGGCGCCAGGGGATCTGGCGCGGCTGGTCCACCACCGGGATGATAATGTTCAGGCCGGCCTCCAGCGTCTTGTGGTAACGCCCCAGGCGCTCGATCATCATCACCGACTGCTCCGGCACGATGCGAATGCCCTTCACCAGCAGAGTGACTACAAAAACGGCGATAAAGCCCAGAATTACCATTGCTGCAACAGTCATGTGCCCTCCTTAGCGCGGCAACCGCTTTACAATCAGGGTAGAGGTGCGCACACCGACCACTTCGGCGGTGTCCCCTTCCATTAAATCGTCCTCGCTTTCCAGCGCCCAGCGCGAGTCGCGAAAGACCGTGTAGTACTCGCCACCCACGTCGGGGCTGTCGAGCACCGTAACCTGCTTGCCGACCATGCCGTGAATACCGAAGCGTGGCCTGTCGTCAGGCTTCATGAAAGTACGCTGGGCCAGGGGCCGGATACCGACAAAAAACACCAGCGCGCCCAGCACATAGGCCGCCAGCGCCCAGCCAAGTTCGCCGCTGAGGAAATGACCCAGCGCCGCACACAGGGCAGCAAAACCAAGACCCGCCAGCACAAACCCCGGCACGAAGATTTCCGCGGTCAACAGCAGGACGCCAGCGATAATCCAGAGGTGCCAGGGACTGAAACCCAGTATGGTCATGCAGATATAATCCTTACATACGTAATATGCAAACAAAGAATAGTGGAACTTTCAGAAATGTCAAACTGTCCGCCTTTCAGACTGGCTGCATCCAGATCTAAGCTGCGCGCTAACCTTCGCGAAGCCGTCAAGAAGACGCTGCCAAAAGGACCTAACGTAGTTCCAGCCGCGTAAAGGGCCGCAGCAAGTAGCTGATAATATTGCGCTCGCCCGTTCGGATATCCACCACAGCAATCATGCCAGGCTTGATCGGTAGAGCCTCGTTCTTGCGGCGCAGGTAATTGGCCGTTGTCTTCACCAATACCCTGTAATACGTCTCTTCGCCGCGGGGCGTCTGCTCTTCCAGAGTATCTGAACTGATCTGTGCCACTTCACCCTCAAGTGCGCCGTAGATTGAATAGTCGTAAGCGCTAATACGCACGGTTGCCGGCATTCCCGGGGCTATAAAGGCAACATCCTGGGGCAAGATACGTGTTTCAATCAGGAGCTGGTCGTCCAGCGGCGTAATCTGCATGATCTCCTCGCCGGGCGGAACGACACCGCCGCGGGTGGTAATGCTGATATTGTTGACCACCCCCCTCACCGGCGACACCAGGCGAGTCCGCCGCAACTGGTCATTGCGCTGTACCATCACCTGTTCCAGCGCCGCCAGCTCGGCTCGCTTGTCGGCCAGCTCGGTGTAGGCATCCTGTACAAAGGCGTTGCCAAGCTCTGCAAGACGCCCTTCCAGCCCGGCCACTTCCCGCTGCAAGCGCAGGAGTTCCATTTCTCCCACCGCGGCCTTCGCCACCAGTGGCTGGACAACAGCTGCCTGGCGCCGGGCAGCGTTCAGTTCCCTGTGAATGGCGGCGGTCGCCTCTTCCTGGCGCTGGCGTCGGGCGGCAAAGAGACGCTGCTCCGTTTCCATTTCCGGCCATCCGGCCATCTCTGGCTCCCCCAGGGCGATCTGTTCGGCACCAAACACTTCCGCCTCCAGCCGTGCAATGGCTGCGCGCAGCCCCTGGGCCTTGCTGCGGCTTTCCAGGTAGGCGCTGCGAAACCGGGTTTGATCGAGTACGACCAGCACCTGGCCCGCTTCCACTACCTGCCCTTCCGTCACCGGAATTTCACTGACGATGCCACCTTCCAGGCTCTGGATCGATTGCTGCTGGGTACTGGGCACGACCCTTCCCTGCCCTCGCGTCACCTCGTCGACCGTCGCCCAGGTAGCCCACGCCACAAATGCCAGCAGCGCTGCCATACAGGCCCAGAGGAGGGGGCGCGTCCAGCGACCGGCGAGATCAGCCGTTGGATCGCCGAGTTCCAGCTTCAACTGATGTGCAGAGATGTTCAGCCCCATACTGACTTGCTCCGGCCGGGCACTGCGGCCCCGTTGCCAGTGATTTCCCGCGCGCTCAACGTGAAACACCGCGCACCGTAGTCGGTGCTGCAGATGCCCGGTGCGCTTGCTCCAGCCGTTCGTTAACGCTGTCGATGGTGCCCTGCAGCAAGGCTCCCCCCTGCCCTAGAACCAGCGCGTGGCTGACAAGCTCGAGCAGTGCCCGCTTGTGCGTGGCAATCACCAGAGTGCGATCCGCCAGCCAATCCTTCAGCTGCCCTATCACTGCGGCTTCGGCCTGCTGGTCAAGTGCGGCCGTGGGTTCGTCCATCAACACGATGGGCGCGTCCTGCAGGAAAAGACGGGCGAGCCCCACACACTGGCGCTGACCACCTGAAAGACTCTGGTTACCCGGCAGGAACAGGTCGAGGCCCAGCGGATGGGCTCGCACAAATCCCCCGAGCCCGGCCCGATCCAGAGCCTCCAGCAATTGATGGTCGTCGTAGGCCCCGCCATCGAGTGTCAGGTTGTCGCGCAGCGTACCGTGGAAAAGGGCGACATCCTGCGGCAGATAGCTGATCAACCGCCGCTTGTCAGCGGAATCGACCTGTGCCAGCTCCAGATTATCGAGCCGTACACTGCCAGCTGTAGGGTCGTAAAGGCCGGCGAGCAGACGCAGCAAGGTACTCTTGCCCGCCCCGTTGCTCCCCAGCAAGGCCCAGCGCTCGCCGCTGCCGATATCCCATTTTTCCAGCGTCAGCGCCGGTGACATGTCCGGCTGGTACTGCCAGCGCACCGCGCGCAGCATGAAGGCACCGCGGGTAGTGGACAGCGCGACGTACTGGCGCTGCGGCTCGCGCTCGATCGGCCGCTGCATCAGGTCCTCCAATCCCTCGAGAGCAACCCGGACCTGCTGCCAACGCCCCAGGAGGCGGCTCACCTGGGTCGCCGGCGACAGCGCGCGAGATGACAGGATGGAGCAGGCAATGAGCCCGCCGACGGTCAGGGTACCGTCAAATATCAGGTAGACCCCGGCAATGATGGTGCCCGCGTAGGCGCATTGCTGCATGGCCGCGGCCCATCCAGCCAGCCAGGTGTCGAGGTGGCGCCCGGAAACGGCACGGCCAGCCTGCTCTGCCGATATCTGCTGCCAAAGGCGCAGGCTACGGCCTTCCGCCCGGGTCGATTTAACCGTTTCCAGATGATCCACCGCCTCCAGCAGTACCGCATTGCGCACCGCCGCCTCGCGCATACCTTCGCGTGCGCGCCGTGCCACCACCGGCTGGGCGAGGATACTCGGGACGATGATCGCCACCATTGCCGCCACCGGCACCCAGACTACCGGCCCGCCGATCAGTGCGATCAGCCCCAGGAACAGCAGCGTAAACGGCAGGTCGCCAAAGGCGCCCAGGGTACCCGCGGTAAAAAACTCGCGCACGCTGTCAAAGTCACGCACCTGGCTGGCAAACGCCCCCGCAGATCCGGGCCTGGCAGACAGCTTCAGACTGACAGCCTGCTCAAACAGCTGCCGCGACAAAGCCAGATCCAGCCGCTTGCCGCTGGTTTCGATCAACTGCGCCCGCAAACCGCGCAAAATACACTCCAGCCCGATGGCCAGGAATACACCAATGGCCAGCGCCCACAGTGTTTCCTCCGCCTGGGTGGGCACCACCCGGTCATAGACCTGCATGGCGAACAGCGCCGTGCCCACCGCCAGCACCGCGGCAAACAGGGATGCCAATGCCACCTCGGCAAACTGCTTCCAGTGCGAGCGCACCCGGCTCCAGAACCAGTGACCGTGACTCTCCCTGCCGTAGCCATCGACCCGGCTCTGCTGCAGGGACCGGGCGTGGGCAAACAGCGAGCGGCCAGCGTAGAGCGCTGCCAGTTTTTCCGGCGCCAGGGTCTGGGTGCCGCCAGTCAATGGACAGACCACATCGTACTGCCCGTCGAGTTTGCCAATGAGCACAAAGGTATGGCCGTCATTGAGGAGCAATAGACAGGGCAGCAGCGAGGGACAGATATCCTCGAGCGACAGTTCGACCAGGCGTGCGGCAACATCCAGCCTGGCAAGCAGTTCCGGCAAACTTTCCGGCGCCAGCCGGCCATGGTCCAGCGGCGCACGGTAACGCAGCCCCTCCACCGTCAACTCCCTGCCCTGGCGGGCCAGCAGGCATTGCACGCCCTGCAGCAGGGGCTCCAGGGGGACGCCGCCCGCGGACAGCGCCGCGGCAATATCAGGCTCGCGACCCACGGCCACTCTCCTGCAGTAACAGACGAGTCAAAACTCCGAGATCGGCTGCCGTCTGGTACTGCAACTGCAGCAGATCCAGCTTCAGCTCCATACGCTGCCGGCGCGCGCTGAAATGTTCCCGCGTAACCGACAGTAACTCCTCGAAGTCGCGCAGCCCCGCCAGAAACTGTTCCTCGTAGGTTTCCACGATACTGGCAGAGCGGGCGATCTGGTCATCGAGCGCCACGATACGCGCCAGCAGACTCGGCTCCTGGGCCATCAGCTGTTGCATCCCACGGCGCAGGTCGCGCTTGCTGGCGTCGAGCTGAAAGCGGCTGGCGCTCACCCGGTTGCGCGCGGCCCGGGGCTGTCGCAACTGGCGGGCACCGAACAGCGAGTCGGAGCGCAGTCGCAGCGCCACACTGGTATCGGTGTCCACCAGACCGTTGAAGTCGCGGCGAAACCAGTCCGCCTCGAGATTGATCTGCGGCCAGCGGCGCGCTTCCGCCAGTTCAAGCTCTGCCTCCGCGCGTTCCAGCTCGGCCAGGTCGGCACCCACCAGGGGCGCGGCAAGAATCGCCGATTCAAGTGCCTGCGGATCGCCGTAGTCACGCAGTACGGGCAGCGTATGCGGTGTTTCCAAATCCAGCTGCTCCGGGTCTTCGCCGGCCAACACGAGAAAATCCCGCCTGGCGCTCCAGGCAAGTCCCTGGTAACGGGCCTGCTCTTCTATCGCCCGGGCGCGCTCAACACGGGCCCGGTCCACTTCAACAACACCACTGAACCGGCCCTGATGTCGCGCCTCGGCGATGCGCTCGAAACGCGCCAGGACTTCAGCGTACTCACGGTAGATGTCATCGCCGCTCTGTCCTCGCAAATAGCTGAGGTAGGTAACAGCGGCATCCAGTGAAGTGTCGCTTTCTGCAATTCGCAGTTCGGCCCGGCTAAGCTGCCCGGCGGCTTCGGAGCTTTGAACCTCCGACGATACTCGCCCCCAGTCGTACAGCATCTGCCTCACGTTGAGCTGGTACTGGGAGTGCGCCTCTGTACCGACAACCCCCACATCGGCAGTGACCTGTGGCAGGTAGCCACCGCGAGCCACCTCCACTTGATCCCATGCTGCAGTGACACTCATCATGGCGGCCTGCACCCGGGGATCGCGGGACAGCGTGTCCAGAACAGCGTCACTCACGGAATATGCTCCTGCCGTCGCAGGCGCGAGCGCGGTGGCGCAAAGACACCACAGAGCAAGGCGCCTGCACCTGCCATTGGCCGCGGTTGCCACCACCGCCCTCAGGCCACGTCTACCGCCAGGTCGTCTTCGATCAGCAGGCTACTGCCGGTAGCAAACTGCAGCGCCACATAGTCCTCATAGATCGCTACGCCGCTCAGCGACGCCCCGAGGTCGATATCCAGCTCGATTCGATCCCCTGCGTCGCCTTCCAGTCGCAGACTGCCGTCAGCACCGGCAAACCTGGCAATAGCATCCAGATCGAGAGTGAGAGTGTTGTTGCCATTGCCACTGAGGTCGATGCTCGCCAGCTCGCGCAAGTCCGGTTCAGCAGCGTTCGAATCGCCATCTGGCGACATGCCCGCGCCGGCCATGGCCAGCGCCTCTTCATCCACCAGCACACCGCCGTCGTCCAGCGCGCGGCCGGCGGCCTCCTCCGCGGCAAAGATGGTGACTTCGGAATCACTCAGCGCTGAAGGATCCTGATCGCTGGCAATGAATTCGGTGCGATCGACGGGCACTGCGGTGTCCTCACCCAGCAATGCCCCGAGTTCATCGCCCAGCGCCTGCAGCGGGTTCTCGAGAAGGTTGGCCGCATTGCCCAGGTGAACAAAAGCGGTATCACTCACCTCACCGCTGCTATCCACACCCCGCAGGGCCAATTCCACGCCGACATTTGAAAGTGTATCGACAACGCCATCCAGCACCTCGAGGAAATCGTTGAGGGGAATGGTGAAGCTGCCATCCGCAGATACGTTGACCACGATATCGGTAGCGCTGGTGAGAAAGTCATCCTGCACCACGAAGACCTGCATCTGACTGGCTCCGGGCAGGCTGCCGGTCAGGGTGGTGCCTTCGAGCAATTGCTCGATCAAACCGCCCAGTCCAAGGGGAGCCAGCAAGCCGTTGTCCAGGGCATCTGCCAGTCCGGTAATGGTAAGGTCGATGCCCGCGAGGCTCAGCACCGTTTCCACCGTATTGTCCAGCGGGGGAGTATGCAGGATCAGCCCACCCGCCGTGGGCAACACCGCGCCGATATCGAAGTCGTCGCTGTCGCTGGCCGGCAATCCGTCCGCGTCAACGCCGGTGGCCGTCACGGTATAGTCGCCCTCCGCCAGCGCTATCGGCCATTCGGTACTCCAGCTGCCATCGGCGCCGGGGGCCACATTGACCGTCTCGCCGTCGATTTCAACCACGATTGGCCCTGCCACATTGCTGCTGGTACCACTCAGAAGCGGGGTCGAATCACTGGTAGTTCCAATTCCGTCCACAGTCACAACGGCGTCGGTGATGGTGTCGAGGGTTACCGTGGCAGTGTCGCTGCCCGCGTTACCGACGATATCGGTTGCGGTTACGGTAACCTGGGTATCGCCTTCCACCAGCGCGGCGATAGCGTCGTCCGCCAGTGACCATGTACCATCGCCGTTATTCCGGGCCGCGTAATCCAGCCCGTCAATCGTCACCACCACGGAGGCTCCCGGATCATCCACCGAGCCCGCCAGGCCCGGAGTGCTGTCCTGGGTTTCAAAGTCCGCCAGCGATACCACTGGTGCGACCGTATCCACCGTTACATTGGCGGTCGCCGTGTCCGTGGTTCCCACCGTGTTCTCAGCCGTCACAGTGACTTCGGTAACTCCCTCGGGCAGCGCCGCCAGGGTGTTATCCGGCAGGCTCCAGGTTCCATCGCCGTTGTTGATTGCGCTGTAGTCCACTCCCGCCACCGTCACCACAATGCTTGCATCCGGACTGTCGATACTCCCCTGCAGCGGCGGTGTGGCGTCATTGGTTTGCAGGTTGTTCAGCATCACTGAGACCGCAGAGGCATCAATCGTAACCACGGCGCTACCGGAGCCGCTGTTACCCGCCGCATCCGTGGCCGTGACGGTCACGGTATTGTCGCCATCCGCCAGCGCGGCCAGCGTGTTGTCCGCCAGACTCCAGGTACCGTCGCCGTTATTGGTCGCGTTGTAGCTCACACCACCGACGCGAACCGTGACGGCCGCCGTGGGGTCATCAACCGTACCGTTCAGCGGCGGTGTGGCGTCCGCGGTGCTGAAGTCCGAGAGAGCAACTACGGGGGCCACAGAGTCCACTGTCACCGTCCCACTGGCGAAGGACGTATTGCCCTGTGCGTCAACGGCGGTGACGCCAATCGTGTTTGCACCCTCTGACAGCGGAGGCAGGGTGTTGTCGGCCAGTGTCCAGCTGCCATCGCCGTTATTGGTGGCGGAGTAGGTGGTGCCATCAACGGTAACCAGAACTTCGGCATCGGCCTCATCCACCGTACCGCTGAGCGCCGGAGTGGTATCGGTGGTACTCAAGTCATCCACCGTGACAAGCGGCCCCGTACTGTCAACGACCGTCGACGCCGGTTCACTGACGTTGCCGGCCGCATCGGTGGCGACGCCGACGATGACATCACCGTCCTCGAGGTCCGGCTCCAGGTCGACAGTCCAGGCACCGACGGCATCAGCCATCACCTGGCCCACCTGTTGACCGTCCACCGTCAACGTCACCATGCTTCCCGCCTCAGCCGAACCGCTGACGACGGTACCGTCGGTGGCCTCCAGTACCGGCGGGGGAGGCGGCGTGGTATCGACCAAGCTGATGTCGACGACTTCCGTGTCCGGCGGGCTCTGGTTGCCGGCAGCGTCCACTGCGACAGCGGTAATTTCGGTGCCATCGGCCAGGTCCGGAGACGGGTCAAAAGACCAGTTGCCGGCACTGTTCACCGGCACCTCTGCGCTGCTCTCCCCATCGAAGCTCAGCAGCACAGTAGTGCCCGGCTCTGCGCTACCGGTGACCACGGTGCCATTGGTCGCGTCGATTGACGGGGCATCTGGCGGCACTGTGTCCACTACCAGGCTCCCGGTATCCTCGGACTGGTTGCCCGCCTGATCGGTCGCCGTGACCACAATGTCATAACTGCCATCTTCCAGAGCCGGCAAGGTATTGTCCGGCAACGTCCAGGTGCCGTCCCCATTGTTGATCGCCGCGTAGCTTGCGCCATTCACGGTCACCTCTACCACGGATTCCGGATCGTCCACCTGACCGGAAAGTGCCGGCGTGGCGTCGTTGGTTAACAAGTCATCCAGGCTGACTTGGGGCGCCAGCGCATCGACCTCGACCTCAGTGGGGTCACTGACGTTGCCCGCGTCGTCTGTCGCTGTGACCGAGACGACAACGCCGTGCTCAAGATCGGGTTCGACATCGACCTGCCAGTTGCCATCTGCATCCGCCTGGGTCTCACCTATAACCTCCCCCTCTGCGACCAGGGTCACTGTCGAGCCTGATTCAGCCGAACCACTGACAACCGTGCCGTTGGTGGGAGCAACAACGGGTGCATCGGGCGCAGTATCGTCCGCTCCACCACTGCCAGTGCCGCCGTCACCATCGCCAGAGCGGCCTTCGCCTACACCGGTGCCGCCATCAGTCCCCGAGTTTGAACCGCCACCACCACCACCGCCCGCTGCGGCGGCGATACCGGCCAGTGCGAGTGCACCCAGGGCGATGCCCGTGCCGCCGGCGAAGAGTCCGGCACCGCCATCGTCATCGTCCTCTTTCGTGTCGGCGACCTGCTGTGCATTCAGCGCCAACGCTCCCTCTGGCGGGTCTGCTGGTAAATCGGCGAGAAATACAGCACCTGCGAATTCATCATCCTGAAAGTAAAGATGCGAACGCCCCTCTGCCGAGAAAAAGTCGTTGATCACCACCTGCTCTCCGCTGATCAGCTCGATCACCAGGGCATTCCCGCTGCGACTCACCGCCAGCACTTCATCCGGACTGACATCCAGCGAGACATCGCTGGGTTGCACAAGTGCGGCTGGTACGGATGAATCGACCACCGTACCGAGTTCAGCCAATTCACCGTGGGGGGCAATTTTTATTGAAACAGACATAGGTGGTTCTCCTTGCTAGGACAGGCCGTTATGAGAATTCTCGCTGGAACCAAACGGTCGACTGGAAAGACGCAGAACGGAAAGCTCTGCGTCGATAATAGAGGGAGAGGGGGCTGGTCGGACTGCACCTGCTCAGTACGCGGCGACGCGGTCAGCCACATTGCATCTAAAGGTAAAGACTTGATACTCCACCTCCGTAGCGCCCGTAGCAGCAAACCTCGATGCGGCGCTATCTGCCAGTTTTTATCCGCCGAATTACTAGATATTCCGCGCGGTATTTATAATTACAGTGCAGTCGAGTACTAAACAAGATATTAGCTATGATTATGAAGTTAGACGCTCGGCATATCCTGTTCAACTATTATTTTGCGTTTTTGTGAGGTTTCTGTGATTCGTTGACCACTTTTCGCTTGCATAAAAAGTCCGAGGCGAAAAAACCACGCAGCAGGACCAGGCGGCGCAGTATTCGCAGCGCCAGTCAGGCCACGTGGTCCGGGAAGATTCAGAATTGAGTCGTCACCGCGAGAACCGCGGTGACGGAAGGAAGAAATATCAACCGCAACTCACTGACCGCAACGATACACCCCGAACACCTGCTCGCCCTTGTCATTGATCCCGCTTTCCGCGGTGATCGTGTCTCCACCCATACGGGCGGCGGCATTGCGGGCAAGCGTGCTGAGTTCGACGCCAACCTTTTCTGAATCGCGCTCAATACTGGCCAGCGTTGAGCGGGTTGCCGAGGTAGTACTGCCCAGGCGCTTGCAGGAGGTGGGCACTTTGGAAACCTGGGTGACGGTTTTTCCCTCTTTGGTGAGGTCGACCCAGCTGCAGGCGGCCAGGGGTAGTAGAAGCAGTGCAATGTACAGTGAACGCATGGTATGACTCCTGATGGTATGGGTGCTTATGGACGGCCAGACCCGGCCCGCCATTCCCGGGGTGGCACAGGATTTCTGTCCACCCACAGTCCGCGGCGGGCATTGCGGGCGCCCTGTTCAATGCGGCCGAGCTCCATATCGTAGGGAGCCGTCTGCTGGTCCCACCAGGCACAGCCGCGCTGGATGAGCAGTTTACTGACCGGGGCGGTATCCAGGTAGACTTCGCTGACAAGTAGATGCTCGCGAGGACGCATATCCGCGCTCAGGCGCACACTGCGGCCACCCACCAGTTCCTCCAGGCAGCGGCGGGCGCCCTCGCCAAAGGGTTGATCCGGTTCCGGGGCATCGACCCCGCGCAGGCGCACGGTATGCGGCCTGCCCTCGCTGTCCACCACCTGCAGGGTGTCGCCCTCCACGACCCGGCTCACTCCCACCTGCAGCACTTTGGGCGGTTCCGGCACCGATACGTCCGGGCTGGAAGCACAGGCCGCCAGCAATCCAAGTGCGCCGGCGAGCAGCATTCGCTGTCGATTCATCCCTGAGCATTCCCCCGGATTCTTGCCGCCCCCATGACAGGGCCGCCCTGTTGCGTCAGTATCCAGTATTCCAAACGCCCTGCACAGGATACCCCCATGCCGCTGACTTCACGCTCGCTCGCCACGGTGCTCGCCATGCTGTTTTGCTACTGCGCGATGGGCCTGAGCCCGACTGTCGCCAGTGCAGGACAGGCGTCAAGGCCAACGCCGGTGGAAGGCGACTTCACGATACACGACTTCAATTACGACGACGGCAGCGTCGGCGACCTCAGCCAGCACTACACCACCCTCGGCCAGCCCCGGCGCAATGCCGATGGCAGAGTGACCAACGCCGTATTGATCATGCACGGCACCACCGGCAGCGGCTCTGGCTTTCTCGGCGACCGCTACGCCGGCGTACTGTTCGGCGAGGGCGCACTGCTGGACGCCTCCCGCTACTACATCATTCTCACCGACGCCATTGGCCACGGCCAGTCCAGCCGACCCAGCGCAGGCCAGGCGGCCGACTTCCCCAACTACACCTACGACGACATGGTGCGGGCCCAGTACCGCCTGCTGAATGAACACCTCCAGGTCGATCACCTGCGGCTGGTGACCGGCACTTCGATGGGCGGCATGTTGAGCTGGGTGTGGGGCTATACCTATCCGGACTTCATGGACGCCCTGCTGCCGCTGGCGAGCCTGCCGGTGGAAATCGCCGGCCGCAACCGCATGCAGCGCAAGATGATTATCGACGCGGTGAAGAACGACCCCGGCTACAAGGGAGGCTTCTATGACGAACAGCCCGCCGGCCTGCGCGAGGCCATGTACCCGCTGATCTTCATGGTCTCCAGCCCCTTGCAATACCAGCTGGAAGCACCGACCCGAGAGGAATCCGAAGCGATGCTGGAGGCGCTGGTGGAACGCTACAGCGCGCGCATGGACGCCAACGACCTGACCTACGCCTTCGACGCCTCGCGTTTCTACAATCCGGCGCCTCACCTCGACAACATCAGGGCGCCCCTGCTGGCCATCAACTCCGCCGACGACCAGGTCAATCCACCCGAGCTGGGTCTGCTGGAAACGTACATCGGGAATGTACCCAATGGCGAGGCGGTCACCCTGGATATCACGCCGCTGACCCGCGGCCACGGCACCCACTCCCTGCCGAGTATCTGGGGGCCCTACCTGGCGCGCTTCCTGGCCGCGACCGCCAGCGCCGAAGACCGAAGCAGCCGCGATTACAGCGCCCTGACCGACCTGGATTCACCAATATGGCAGGAGCAGGCGCCGGCGCAGTTCGTCGCCCGCTTCGAGACCACCGAGGGCCTGTTCCGCATCAAGGTGGAAAGGGCGCTGGCGCCGCGTGGCGCGGACCGCTTCTACCAGCTGGTGAAAAGCGGCTACTACGACGGCGTACATATCAACCGCGTGGTGCCGGGTTTCATCGCCCAGTTCGGCCTGCACGGCAATACGGAAGTGCAGGCACTGTGGAAGCACAACGCCATCGACGATGACCCGGTCAGCGCCAGCAACTCCCGTGGCACCGTGGCTTTTGCCATGACCGGCCCCGACACCCGCAGCACCCAGGTCTATATCAGCACCGGCGACAACACCCGCCTCGACAAAGACGGCTTCGCCCCCTTCGGACAGGTCATCGAGGGCATGGATGTGGTTGACCGACTCTACGGGCTGTACGGCGAAGAGGCCGGAGGCGGTTTGCGCGGTGGCCGGCAGGGCCCGCTGGAAGCCGGCGGCAGCGACTACATCAACCGCGAGTATCCGCTGCTGGACTTTATTGTGAGTGCCAGGCCTGAATAACCTGCTGGTTGTCGAAAATCAGCGACGTGGATCGACCAGGAAGTGAAATCACTGTCGATTTCAACTTTCTGCCTCTTCAAGGAGCCACATCTATGTCCAGAATGATCTTTGTAAACCTGCCCGTCGCCGATCTCAGTGCGTCCATGGATTTCTACTCGGCCCTCGGCTTTGTGAACAACCCACAGTTCACTGACGATACGGCCGCCTGTATGGTGTGGAGCGAAGCGATCAACGTGATGCTGCTTACTCACGCCAAATGGCGAACCTTTACTGACCGCCCCATTCCCCCGACCACCGCTAGCGAGGTCATGCTCGCTATTTCGTGTGACAATCGTGAAGCGGTCGACAGCATGAATGAGGCCGCCGCAGCCAATGGTGGAACGGCCGACATCAACCCGATCCAGGATCTTGGGTTTATGTACAACCGCAACCTGGCTGATCCTGACGGGCATGTCTGGGAGGCCATGTGGATGGATATGTCCGCGCTTTCCTCCGACACACAGCCGGGATGAGGAAGTGTCCATGCGGGCACTGATGTTGTAGGCCACAATTCACCGGCCACAGCAGCAGAAGGGCAGTAATGCAATCCGGCCCTGGTTCAACTTTTCAGTGGTATACACTTTGCTAATGGCGGCGTATTCCCGAAGATAGGACCATGGCCTAAAACCCTAATTCAACGAGGGCCGCCGAGCATGCTGATTCCCGATCTGGACTTCGATGTCGATACCCTCGCGCTGGAGAACTGCGCGCTGATGGCAACCAACCCCGCCCTGGAAATGGTGTACTGGAGCCCGGGCGCGGAGCAGCTGCTGGGCTTCACGCGGGCGGATGTCCTCGGGCGACTGCCCTTCGAGGTATTTATGTCGCCGGAGGATTTCGCGGTGGCCGCGGACTACTGCTCGCAGTTGATGAGTGCAGCGCCCGCAGACGTCGAATTGCAGGCCCGCTACAACGCGCACACCGCAGCGGGCGGGCGGCTGTCCTGCGACTGGTATCACCAGCGTGTTTACAGCGGCGAAAACGGCGCCCTGATGCTGGTATTGTGCCTGGTGGTGCCGGCGGCGGGTGATGGCTTTCAGGTGGCCTGCCAGGCCGCCGTCGACCGCTATGCCGAAACAGTGCAGTGCTGGCTCGAGGATCGCGAGCAACGCTGGCAGGGCTGGAGCCGCCTGTTCAATGAGCGCTGCAACGCCATGCGCTTTGAACACGGACCCTATGCCGAGCTCACGCCCCGTGAACGCGAGCTGGTGGAAGAGCTGGCACGCTCCACGCGCCTCAAGCTGGTAGCGCGGAATCTGGGCATCTCCCTCAACACCGCCCGCAACCATCTGAAATCCGTGTTCACCAAGCTGGAGATTCACTCCCAGGAACAATTGATCCGCGAAGTGCGCGCCATGGCACCGCCACAGCGCGGGAGCTACTAAGCCCGGAGATTGACTGCCGCAAGGCGGCAGTGTTGCCAGCGCGTCACCAGCGGCGCCATCAACGCGAAGTTGCGATGGGCCACTCCCCAGCAATGTGCAATCAACGTTTCCTCGTCGAGGGTTTCGGGCCTGGAATTCAGACAATCCAGCAGAGCCTGGCGCGCTTCGGGTAGCTGGCGCATGCCGGTCCCCAGCAGTGCATTGATGCCGGACAACTCCCGCTCATCCACCCCCGGGCCGTCCCTGTGGCGCCGCGCCAGGTAGTGCACGATGTCCGTCGCCCCCGCCGTCATCGCCGCGGCGAAATCGCCCTGCACCGCCGGCGCGACACCCCGCGCCAGTTGTTTCGCCAGCACCTCGTAGAGCTCGTCATCGGCCGTTACAGCAGCACCCGGAAGATCCTCCAGTTCCGGCGCCAGGTCGTGGTACAGGCCAAAGGCCTCGCACAGCAACAGGTCGCAAACCGCCTGGTAGCCCAGGTTCATCGCCACCGGGGTGTTCCAGGCGGGGCGGCGCACCAGCCCCGGCAGGGAGATGACCGACCGACCCAGCTGGTGGGCGAGGTAATAGACGATCTTGCGCCAGTCGAGCGACACGCCGGCCTGCTCGGCATAGCGGCGGAAATAGGGCGTCAGGTCGCCCCCGGCCGAGGGCGTGAAGAAATCCCGCAGCCAGACATTGCCCAGGTCCTCCAGCGGATCGCCGTAGTGGGCCCACTCCCAGTCGACAATGGCCGTGATCCGGCCGCGTTCGAACATGAAGTTGCCGGCGCCGGTATCGCCCTGCAGCAGGCAGGTGCGCTGCACGCTGTCCGGCACATGCCGGCGCAGCCAGTAGCGGCTGAAGGCGCCGAGTACCGTGGAACTGTCCGGCGGGCCGGGCAGATCACCAATCTGGTCCACCGCCTCCAGTTCCATCAGGGAGTGGGCCTGGGGCGTGGGGGGCAACTCGAAGTCGGGCAGCGCCAGCTGATCGACCTCGATGCGGTGCAGGTCCGCCAGGTACCCCATGAACTCGCTCAATACCGCCTCCTGTTCGCCGGCATCGGCGGCATCCAGGTCGGCGCGCCCCGGCTCGAAGGTCTGGAGGGCGATGCAGAATTCATCGTTCCAGTCGACGATGCCCTGGGTGGGAATCGACGTGTGCTCGCAGAGATAGCGAATGAGTCCGGTTTCGCGCTTGAGGCCGCGGCGACCGGGAGCATTCGCCAGCGCGGCGCGATCGATGCGCAGAAAGTAGCGCTCCGCGGCCCCCGCCCGGGTCACCACATCCACCTGCCAGGCCTCGCGCCGCACCACCAGGCGTTTCAGTTGCAGTTCGCGCGCATCCAGGCGCTGTCGCAACCAGTCTTCCGCCCCGGCGGGCAGGGCTGTGCCAGTCGAACTCATACCTGATTCCTCTCGCGGTAGGTGGTGGCTGCGGCTTCAGTATTCATAGATCACATCCACTCCCCAGGTCGCCAGGTCACCGTAGACATTGGTGGTGAAGCCGAGGGTACCGAAGTCGGTGCCGAACTCGCGATAGGGCTCGTTGGTGATGTTGCGGCCCCATACCGCCAGTGCCAGCGCGCCGCCGCCCAGGGGAATATCGGACCAGGCCAGGCGGGCATCCGCCAGGGTGCGCTCGTCCGCGGTACCGTTGCTGTACAGCGTCGGGCTGAAGTTGTACTCATCGGTGTAGGTCACATCCACCCGCAGGCGCAACTCGCCCGCGCTATGCAGTGGCCAGCGCCACTGGGCCCAGGTGTGGGCGGTGTGCTCCGGTGCAAAGGGCGCCCGCGCACTGTCTGCGATATCCTGGCCGCCCACCACAAACTCGTCGTAATCAAAGTCCAGGTAGCCGTAATCGAGCCCCAGCACCAGCGTATCGGTGACCTGCAGGGTGGATTCAAACTCCAGCCCCTGGATGGTCGCCTGGCCGGCATTCAGCAGCACCGTGGCGCCGGAGACAAAGTCATTGACCTGCAGATCGTCGTAGTCGTAGTGAAAGGCAGCCAGGTTGATGCGCAGGCGGCGATCCAGCAGCTCGCTCTTCAGGCCGATCTCGTAGTCTGTGAGAGTCTCCTCATCGGCGGTCAGGGCAAAGGCCTCTTCATTGCCGGCGCGCACCGGGTGGCTGCCGGCGTTGTAACCGGTGGCCACCTTGGCGTAGCCGTTGATGTCATCACTGAAGCGATAGGTCACCGTCGCGGTGGGATTCCAGTTGCTCCAGTCGGCCGTTTGCTCCCAGTTGGGCGTGGCGTCCAGGATGACCGCCTGCTTCTCATCCTCGGTGTAACGCAGCCCCAGCGTCAGGTCCAGGCGGTCACCCAGTACCGGTGGCGTCCAGGTTACCTGGGAATAGGCGGCCCAGGAGGTGTTGTCCACGCTGTATTCCTCCCCGAGGCCGGTGGGCGGTGGGCCCAGCAGCGCGTTCTGGTTCACCAGCACGCCGCTGTCAAAGCCCGGCAGTACGCCGCCGGGCAGGTAGATCAGCAGGTCCCAGCGGTTGTGCAACTCCTCGGCTTCTTCTTCGAAGTAGTAGAGGCCGCTGACATAGGACCAGCGCTCGTCGGCACTGCTGCCGATCAGCTGCAACTCCTGGGACCAGGCCGTGTGGGCCTTGCGGTTGCCCTGGTATTCGGCCAGCGCAAAGTGACCGAAGGGCACGCTCCAGCTGCCGCCATCCTGGTCATTGCCCACCAGCCCGCCATCGAGATCGTGATAGCCGGTGATGGAGCGCAGCTCCAGCGCGCCCAGCTGCCAGCTCAGGTGCAGTGCCGCGTCGACGATGTCATAGCGCTCGTAGCCCTGGTTGTCCAGGGCCAGCTTGCCCAGCCGGTCCTCGCTCACGGCACCGGACTCCAGCGCTTCCCGGAAGGGGTTGTCGGCCGGTGAAACAACGGTGAACGGCGAGAAAGAGGTCACCGTGGGCAGGTCGAGGTAGCTTGGCTCGATCGCCGTCAGCTGGCCGGCCGGCGGCACCGCCTCGGTGCTGGTCTCCTGGTAACTCAGGTCGGCGGTAAAGTCGTCGCTGGCCTGCCAGCGCAATGCCAGGCGCCAGGCGTCATTGTCGACCGCACCCAGGCGGTCGGGCCGGCTGCTGCCGGTATTCTCGATAAAGCCGTCATGCTGGATCACAACGTAACCCAGTTTGGCGGACAGCCCGTTCCACTCGGGCACATCCAGGGTTGTGGAACTGCGGAAGCGACCGCGGTCACCGCCGGTCAGCTGCTGCTTGAAGCCGAGTTCGCCGGAGGGCTTTTTGCTGATCAGGTTGATGGCACCGCCGGTGGTGTTTTTGCCGTACAGGGTACCCTGGGGACCGCGCAGCACCTCGACCCGCTCCAGGTCGACCACGTCAAACACCGAGCCGGTGTTTTTCGACAGGTAGACACCGTCCAGGTAGAAGCCCACCTTCGGGTCCTGGGCGAGGGAGGGCTCGGCGGACGCCATGCCGCGAATAGTCGCCGCCGCGGAAACCGCCGTGGAGTTCAGCGCCACCACGCGCACGTTCGGCACAATGTCGCCCACCCCCTTGAGATCGTGAATACCCAGGTCGAGCAGGGTCTGTTCATTGAAGGCGGTCACGGCGATAGGCGTTTCCTGCAGGTTCTCCTCGCGCCGTTCGGCGGTGACCACCACCTCTTCCAGCACCGCGGCGGCCACCGGCAGTGCAGGGCTGGCCGCCAGCAGGGCGGCCAGCGGCAGGGAAACAGCCTGGCGGGCGGCAAGACGTCGTTCGGACTTCATGGGCAGAGCTCCAGCGCGTTGTTATTGTCGCCGTATTCTGGGTCCGGCCGCCGGCGCCCCTCAATGGCCCAATTTGCACTATAGGGCCGCCGCAACCTGCTGACAGCGCGCGCCGGGAGTTCTAGTATTCGCGCCATGCACCAGGAACCCGGCGACAGAACCTCCCCGCGCAAGATCATCCACATCGATATGGATGCCTTCTTTGCCAGCGTGGAACAGCGCGACAACCCCGAGCTGCGCGGCAGGCCCGTGGCCGTGGGCGGCTCATCGGCCCGCGGGGTGGTGGCGGCGGCCAGCTACGAGGCGCGCCAGTTTGGGGTGCGTTCGGCCATGCCCTCGGTCACCGCCAAACGACGCTGCCCGGCGCTGGTCTTTGTCAAACCGCGCTTTGAGGTCTACCGCGCGGTGTCACAGCAGATACACGCCATCTTTCGCCGCTATACCGACCTGATCGAGCCGTTGTCGCTGGACGAGGCCTACCTGGACGTCAGTGAAGATCGCCTCAAGGTCGGCAGTGCCACCGGCATTGCGCTGCAAATCCGGCGCCAGATTCTCGAGGACACCGGGCTCACCGCCAGCGCCGGTATCAGCTACAACAAGTTCCTGGCCAAGATCGCCTCGGACCAGAACAAGCCCAACGGCCAGTGCGTGGTGCGCCCGGAGCAGGGAGAGGCCTTCGTCGCCGCCCTGCCCGCGCGCCGCTTCTACGGCGTTGGCCCGAAAACCGCGGAAAAAATGGCGGGGCTGGACATTCACTCCGGCGCCGACCTGCGCGCCTGCGAGATGGACTTCCTGCAGCAGCACTTCGGCAAATCCGCGGAGTATCTGTACCGCGCCAGCCGCGGCATCGATCACCGCCCGGTGAAACCGGACCGGGTGCGCAAATCCATCGGTGCCGAGCGCACTTACAGTGAAGATCTGGAAGAAGAGGCGAAACTGCGGGAGGCCCTGGAGGCCATCGCCAGCACGGTGTGGGAACGGGCGGAAAAGCACGGCAGCCGGGGGCGTACGGTCACCCTGAAACTGAAGTTCAATGACTTCCGCCAGATCACCCGGGCGCGCTCGCTGGAGCAGCCGGTGGCCAGCTGCAATGTCCTGGCAGAGGTCGGCCAGGCCCTGCTGGCTGCGCAGCTGCCGCTGCCGCGGGGAGCCCGCCTGCTGGGCCTGACCCTGTCCGGGCTGGAATCGGTAAAAGCGGAGAAGGCCCCCGCCGCCGGTATCGCCGAAGCGCACCCACGGCAGGGGCAGTTTGCGTTCTAGCCGGGAGTTAATCCAGCGTAAGCACAACCTTGACGCTGCCATCGACCGCCGCCGCATCGATGTAACCGATGGCTTTGGCATCACCGGCAACAGCCTGTTTGACACTGGCCGCGTCCGGCAGCTCTTCCGGGGGCTGGGCCTTGCCGGAGAACATCAGGCGCGACCACGTTGCCTTGACCTGTGACAGGCTGCGACCGGTCGCCTTCTGGTAAAAGTCCGCCCGGATTGCATCAGAGGCCGGCAGATCCAGAGGGCTGAAGCTCTTGTCCTTGCCGAGATAGATCGCCGCAACCTGGTCGCTGGTCAGGTCAGCCGCCGCCGGGTTCACCACCACGGCAATCCCGGCATGCGCGTTCGCCGCCAGCAGTGCGCTGGCAATCAACAGCATTATGCGTTTCATGGTTACCTCCTAGAATACAAAGTCGATGGCGACGCTGGCGACCACCACGTCGTCGAGCACAGGCGCCTTGTCCAGTACCGACAGCGGCTGTGCCAGCGGCGGCGTTGCGAAGCTGATGCCGGGCGTACCGTGCGTGTCCACGTAGTCGAGCTGGAACTTGATGGCCACGGCACTGAACGCGTCCCAGCGCAGGCCCGCTGCAATAGTGGACTGCTCGCCGGACATCTGGCCCGCGGGGCTTTTTTCCTCCGGCTCGGTGCGCGAGTAAATGGCGTAGGGAAGGACATCACCAATGCGGTAGCCACCCATCACGTACCAGCCATCGGCATCGGCAAACTGGCCGTAGTCCTCAGCGCGTCGCTGCACGTACTCGGCCTGTGCGACGAGATTGTCGCGATCGAAAATGACACCGACATTGCTGAAGCTGTAGTCATCCGTGGCGCCGCCGGGAATGCCGAAAGGCTCAAGCTCCACTTCGCTTTCCACGTGGCCGGCACGCAGGGTCAGTACCTGGCCTTCCCAGCGGGCGGTCAGTCCGCGCACGTCTTTGGCCTCGGCTTCGATACCAGAGGTGTTCATTTCACTTTCACCGGCAAGCGCGGTCAGGGTCAGCGATCCCGCACCCAGCGACCAGCGGTAGCTGAGGTCGATGCCATCGAGGCGGTGGAGCAGGGCCATGCCGTACACCTCGTCCGGGGGACGCACCCAGTTGTTGGCGTAACCGACATTGCGGGTGTCGGAAATCATGAACATCGGCAGCGCAGTCCGGCCCGCCCGCAGGCGCAGTCCGTCCAGCGGCTCCACCGCGAGGAAGGCCCATTCAACTTCGGTGTCCAGATTCATTTCGCTGCGCTGCTGGGTCAGCAGCTGTACGGTGCCGGACAGCCAGTCAGTCGCGTTCACATTGAGCTGTACGCCGAGGTTGGTATCGACCTTGAATTCAGGGTCGGTGGTCGCCCCGCTGGGCTGTCCATCGCGCACGTACTCGACATCGTCGTTATCGGTTACGACCAGCCCGGTGGTGCCAAAGGCACTCAGCATGGCGTGCTCGCCCAGTTCTACCGCGGCAAATGCCGGGGTCGCAGTGTGTATCAGTGCCGACGCAGCCAGCACCGCTTTAACGCAGTGGTTCATAAAGACTCCAGTTAAGTCCAGTCGCTAGAAAATTTGCTTGGGGATTTTTTGGGGGTGGAGGAAAGAGCCGCTCAGGCGGCCCTCCCCAGGGGTTCGTTGCCAGCGGACCTGTTCGCCGGCGCGCGCCGCATCTGGTCGACAACCGGTTGCGCTTCTGCGCTGGCCGCAGCTTCGATGCGGAAGGCGCTGACGGTACCGGCCAGGTCCCGCGACTCGCTGGTCAGGCGACTGGCCAGTTCGGTGACCTGCTCGACCATGGCCGCATTCTGCTGGGTCATCCGGTCCATCTGGGTCACCGCGTGGTTGACCTGTTCCAGGCCGGCGGCCTGCTCCTGGCTGGCCGTCGATATCTCGCCGATGATGTCCGTCACTTTCTTCACCGAGGCCACGATGGCGTTGAGGTAGTTGCCCGATTCGTTCACCAGGCCCCTGCCATCGCGGATTTTGCCGACACTGTCCTGAATCAGCGCCTTGATCTCGCCCGCCGCCGAACTGCTGCGCTGGGCGAGGCTGCCGACTTCGCTGGCAACCACGGCAAATCCACGCCCCTGCTCGCCGGCCCGCGCCGCTTCCACCGCGGCATTCAGGGCCAGCAGGTTGGTCTGGAAGGCGATCTCGTCGATCACACCGATGATGTCTGCGATCTTCTTGCTAGAGCTGTCGATTTCCGACATCGCATCGACGGCGCGATTGACGACTTCCAGGCCACCCTCCGCCTCAGTGCGCGCGGCCTGGGCCAGGTCATTGGCGTGGCGTGAGTGCTCGGCACTGTTGCGCAGGGTCGAGGTCATCTCCTCCATGCTCGCAGCGGTTTCCTGCAGGTTGGCAGCCTGCCCCGATGTGCGCTCACTCAACAGCCCCACCGCAGAACTCACTTCCGCGGCGGCGGAATCCACCGCATCGGAAGAACTGTGGACACCCTGCATCAACTCGCCCAGCTTCGCCTTGAGCACGGCAATGCCATACAGCAGGCTGCTCTGGTCGCCGGGGCGCGTCTGCACCTCGGTGGTGAAGTCGCCATCGGCGATACGGCGCACCACGGCGACAGCTGCCTCCGGCTCACCACCGAGTGCCGCCAGCACGCGATTGATCTGCAGCCAGGATCCGAGCCATATTACGATCAGCATGACCAGCGAGCTGAGCATGAACACCTGCAGCGTGCGCTGCAGGTCATCGGATGAACCGGCCAACAGAGCGCTGAACTGCACGAGTGCGGCTTCACTGCTGTCCTGAAGCAGGCTGTCAAAGGCCTGCAGGGTCTGCTGCATCTGTTCAATGGCAGCGCCCGGGTCGCCGTCGGCATTGCCCAGCAGGATGGTCGTGGCCTCGGTGGCAGCGCTGTAGTACTGCTCAAAGCGGCCGGATAACTCAGCGGCAAGCTGGGCCGTCACCTCATCCAGCGCGCCGAGGCGGGCCAGCGCTTCACGCGCCTCAGCGGCAGACTCGTCGGCCTGTGTCAGGCCGCCGGTATCACCTTCGGTGACCGTGCGGCTGAGGGCTTCCTGCACATTGGCGAAGTCCTCCTGCACCGTGCGCAGCGCCTCTACCGCAGGGAACTGTACGGCCTGAACCCGGGTGAGGGCATCCGAGGCACGCGCGGTAATGCGTGAATTGACCGTGATTCCCGCCGCGAGAATCACCATCATCAGAAGTGGAAGTAACCACATTCGGTGTTTGAATCGCATAGCTACCCATTACTCTCTCGTTACATTCCCGCCGGCGCCAGTGCAGGCACAGCGGAAAGCCCGACAGAATTATCAGGCGGGGTAACTATCGGCAGAGTTAAGGAAGAGTTTAGGCAGCAGCCACCGGTTGCGACTGCGCGAAGCGGACAGCCTAACGGTGGCGTCCGTCCTCCGGGCGCTGCCACAGCCAGATGGCGACCAGCAGCATGGCGCAGGGCGCCACCACCTGCACCCAGGGCATCAGTGGCAGGTAAAGAATCAGGCCGCTGCTCAGGGCCATCATCACCGTCGCCGACCATTTCGCCCGGCGCGGCACCGCACCCCGTTCGCGCCAGGCGCGGATACTGACGCCGTGACGCGGGTGTTCCAGCAGCCAGCGCTCCACCGCCGGCCAGCCCCTGCTGGCGCACCAGGCGGCCAGCAACCAGAAGGGCACAGTGGGTAGCCCCGGCACAACAATGCCAATCCCGCCCAGCAACAGGGTCAGCAGGGCCGCCGCCCGCCACAGAAGAGCGGCCAGCGGGCCCGGGGAAGGGGGCTCCGGAGGCCCGCACTGAGTAGTAGTATTCTTCACGGGGAGTCAGTATCCTTCGCTGCTCCTGAATTGCAACCGGCCGTCCGGCCCGCTTCCATCGATGACCTACTGCCTGGCCATTGCCCTCGACGAGGGCCTGGTGTTCTGCTCCGACTCCCGCACCAACGCCGGTGCCGACCGCGTCAGCACCTACAGCAAGATGCACCGCTTCTCGGTACCCTACGACCGCTCTCTGGTCCTGTTGAGCGCCGGCAACCTGGCCACCAGCCAGGCGGTGGTGTCCCAGATCCAGCGCGACCTGGAGGAAGACAACGGATTCAATATCCTGGAGGCGCGCTACGTTTCGGAAATCGCCGACTATGTCGGCAAGCTGAGCGTGCGCGAACAGGCCAAGCACAGTGGCGACAACGCCCCCCTGGCGGGCTTTGACGCCGGCGCCACCTTCATTCTCGGCGGCCAGATCAAGGGCCACGCGCCGGAACTGTACATGATCTACCCCGAGGGCAACCACATCACCGCCTCGGAGCAGCACCCCTACCTGCAGATTGGCGAGACCAAGTACGGCAAGCCCATCCTGGATCGCATTATCCGCCGCAACACCCCCTACGCCACGGCCATGCGCTGCGCCCTGGTGTCGATGGACTCCACCATCCGCTCCAATGCCACCGTGGGGCCGCCGCTGGAATGCCTGTTCTACAAGACCGACAGCCTGCAGCCCCAGGCCCAGTACTTCAAACTGGACGAGCACCACCCCTACCTGGCCCTGCTGCGCCAGTCCTGGGACGACAACATTCGCCAGGCCTTCGACAACCTGCCGTCCCTCAACGAGGTGTTTGCAAAAGAGCAATAACCCGGTCGACGAAGCTCAGCTTCATCTCCACCGCCGTGTTCAGGACAAAGGGATAGGCGTCCGCCAGCCCGGCACTGCGGTTCAGTTCATTCAGGGACACACTCAGCTCGCGCCAGCACTCGATGCGCCGCGGCATGCTCATCTGCGCCGGCGATTGATCAATCAGGTCATAGGCGGCGGCGGTTTCCAGGGCGTCGTAGATATGCAGGTAATGCCCCCAGCTCTCGGCCCAGTCCTCGCTGGGATGGGCACTTGCGTAGGCGCTGATATAGCGACTGCTCCAGTCCGGGGGCGGCCCCTGTTCATAGTGGGCCTGTAGTGCCCCGGCGTAATCCACCGATTCTTCCCCGAACAGCTCGCGAAATGCCCCCCGGATATCCCCGCCGGCCTGCAGGTACTGCCAGAAATAGTGCCCGCTCTCGTGGCGCAGGTGGCCGAGCACGGTGCGGTAATCCTCCTGCAGGGACTGGCGCTGGGCCTCCCGCGCGACATCGTCCGCTTCCAGCAGGTTGATGGTAATCACACCGGCGGCATAGCCGGTGTGGGCAAGGCCCTCGGTAAAACCGTGGCCACTGCGTTCATCTTCCACAAAATCGAAAGCCAGCCCCCGCTGCGGCGACTGCGCCAGGGTTTCCAGGGGCAGGCCCAGTTCCAGCAGGGTGAAAAGAAGCCGCTTCTTGGCCTGCTCCATGCGCGCCCAGCGCGCGGCGTTGTCCGCCACCCCGGTGTTGGGCACGGTGCGATTGAACTGGCAGGCCAGGCAGCGCGACTCTTCCCCGGCGGCAGCGACCAGCCAGTTGCACACGGCAAAGTCGCGGCCATTGCTGCACAGGCGCCAGCTTGCGCCGTCTTCTGACAACCACTGCTCGCCATCCAGTTGCAGGGCCAGCATGTCCATACTGCCGGGGTCAAAGCCCAGGGTTGCACCACAGGCCGAGCACAGGGCGTTGTCGAAGAACACCGCCTGGCCACAGCGACAGCGAAAGCGCTTCATCCGGGCTGGCCTTCCAGGCGGGTGACATCCACTTCCACCTCCAGGGTGTGGCCGGCGCCACCACCGAGAATGGTGCCCTTGAAGGGTGTGACATCGGCGTAGTCCCGGCCCCAGGCGGTGGTGATGTGCTGCTGGCTGGCCAGCAGGTTGTTGGTGGGATCGAAATCGCACCAGCCCTCCGCCGGCGAGAACACCGAGAACCAGGCGTGACTGGCATCCGAGCCCTGCAGCTTGGGCTGGCCGGGCGGCGGCAGGGTTTCCAGATAGCCGCTGACATAGCGCGCCGGGTAGCCGAGCGAGCGCAGGCAGCCGATGGCAAAGTGGGCGAAGTCCTGGCACACGCCGCGGCGGTGTTCAATCACCTCGGACAGGGGGGTGGCCACATCGGTGTGGTGGGGGTCGTAGGCGAAGTCGCTGAAAATACGCTCGGTCAGTTCCCGCACACAGGACAGGAAGGGGCGCTCATCGTCGAAACTCGGCGCCGCGTAGTCGGCCAGCTCCGGGCCGGCCTGCACCAGGGGCGAGTCGAGCTGGAACTCGCGCGCCAGCAGGGCACCCGGAGTCGCGTTCGGCACTTCGCTCGCTTGCTCGTCTTGGCTGTTAGTGCCGGCCAGTTGCCGGCGCACGTCGGCGCAGGTGGCGCCAAAATCCAGCGACAGGCTGGCCCGCTCGCGGGTGACCTCCACTTCGCTGGTGGCCGTAATTTCCAGCACCTCGTGGGGGAACTGTACGCTGAAGTGGTAACTGCGATTGCCGAAATAGTCGCGCCGGTCGCTGGCCAGGGCCGGCCGCGGCTGCAGGCTGATCTGCGCCTTGCGGCACAGCTGGTAGGGCGTGTCCCGGGGCAGCAGGTGGGCCACGCTGTGGCACTGGTTGACTGTCCCCTGGTAGCGATAGCGCGTGGTGTGGCGAATGCGGTATTTCACGGCTCAACCTCGCGCCTGTCCGGCCCCGGGCCCAGCGGACGCGGCCCGCCGGTGTGATCGAAGCAGTGGTCGCTGATCGCCGTGGCAATGCCACCCAGCAGGTGGTGGCTGCGGGCCAGCAACTGGTCCAGCCCGCTGCGCAGGACATCGCCGCCACCGCTGGCCAGTGCCTCCAGGTCGGCCAGCTGCAACTGGGTTCCCGCCTCCAGCAACAGGCGCTGGGGCCGCGGCAGGCGTCCATTCCCGGCGCTGACCGGAATCTGTTCCAGGTGGCCCTTCAGTTCCTCCAGCTGGAACAACACAGAACGCGGGTTGGCGGCGTTGAGCAGGAGGTGATCGAGGCCGCTGGCGACATCAAGCTGGCGCTGGTAGCGATGGCGGTAGGTGCTCAGGGAGTCCAGGCTCAGCAGCGCCGTCTCCAGCATCAGGTCCTGGTCCTCGCCGGCCGTCTTGCGCACCCAGAGCGAGCGCAGCAGGGACAGGATTTGCAGGCTCCGCTCAATGCGCCGCCCGGCCTGCAGAAAGTGCCAGCCCTGGCCGCGCACCATGGACTCCTGCACCAGTCCGGCCAGAGCCAGCAGGGCGGTGACCAGTGCGTTCAGCTCCTCCTGCTGGGCCGGGCCCACGCCGTGCTGCAGGCGCCGGGGTAACTGCTGCATGCGACCGCTGACATCGTTGAGGATGCGCTGGGTATCGGTGGACATGAAGTCTTTCACCTGCCCCACCGTACTCAGCATGGCGGCCAGAGAGTGGGCCACGCTGCCTGGGCGCTGGCTCTCCAGCACCACCGCCAGCAACTCCGGTTGCGGGTCCTTCTGCACCCCGGATTCCACCATAAAGCCCGGGTAGGTGCAGGTGAGCTGGGTGACCGCCCGCAACAGCAAACTGCGACTGTCGGCGCTGGGCGGATTGGCGCCGTCGAGACTGGCGAAGACGATGCGCAGCAGCCGCAGTGCCGACTCGGCGCGCTCGGTGTAGCGTCCCAGCCAGAACAGGTTCTCCACCACCCTGCTGGGTAACTCGGCACTGGCGCCGGGTTCGCGGGCGATTGCCTGGCTCGCGGCGGGCTCGAGCTTCTCCGGCTCCGAGGCCAGCACCCAGGTGTCCTTGCTGGGCGAACCGGCGCGATTGGAAATCTCGAAATTGCCGTCGGCGCGGGCCACCCGGGTCAGGCCGCCGGACATGACGATATAGGAGGACTCGCCCGCCACCGCAAAGGTGCGCAGGATGGCCGGTCGACCCGCCGCGCTGCCCGCTCCCGGCCCGTCCCACTCGCCGTCCCATACCGGCGTCAGCGACGGCTGCAGGAAGGGCTGGGCGGAGAAACTGCCCGGACGCTGCAGGATGCGCTGGCGCAGCGTCTCGCGCCCGGCCCGGGCGAGGCTCCCGGCATGGACGGTGCGACCATCGCTGCCGCTGTGGATGCTCTTGATCACCATGTCTTCGAACCGGTCCAGCACCAGGGCACGGTCTTCGGGGTCGCCGCACCAGTAGGTGGGGGCAGCTTCCAGGGCCGGTTCCCGCCCCAGCAGGTGGCGCGCGGCCGCGGGGAGGTATTTCAGCAAGGCGGTATTTTCCAGCACCCCGCAGCCGAGGGGGTTGGCCACCGCAACACGCCCTGCGCGCACGACTTCCAGCAGGCCGGGCACTCCCAGCTGGGAATCGGGGCGCAGCTCGACCGGGTCGCAGTAGTCATCATCGACACGGCGCAGGATGACGTCGATGCGGCTCAGGCCGCCCAGGGTTTTCAGCCACACATAGCCGTCGCGCACCGTCAGGTCGCTGCCCTGTACCAGGGAGTAGCCGAGGTAGTTGGCCAGGAACAGGTGCTCGAAGTAGGTCTCGTTGTAGGCCCCGGGTGTCAGCATCACCACCCGCGGCAGGCCGCCGTTGGGCGCCAGGGTGTTGAGTCGGGTACGCAGGCTGTTGAAGTAGTGGGACAGGCGGTGCACGTGGCTGTCCCGGAACAGGCTGGGAAAGACGCGCGCCATCACTCTGCGGTTTTCCAGCGCGTAGCCCGCGCCACTGGGTACCTGGGTGCGGTCTGCGATCACCCGCATGCGGCCGTCGGGCCCGCGCAGCATGTCCACCGCGTACTGGATGATGTGCTGCTCACCGGGCAGGGCGATGCCGTCGCAGGCGCGCAGGAACCCGGGGTGCCCGAACACCAGCTCGGCGGGAATGATGCCGAGCTTGATCAGGCTGCGCGGGCCGTAGATATCCCGCAGCACCAGGTTCAGCAACTCGGCCCGCTCGCGCACGCCGGATTCAATACGCTGCCACTCGCGGCTGTCCAGCAGCAGGGGCAGTGGGTCCAGGGACCACTCCCGGGCACCGCCGCTGCTGTAGTCGTTGTAGCTGGCGCCGTCGTCCTGCAGCAGGCGCTCCACCATCTGCAGCCGGTCGCTGCGCTCCTCGGCACTGAAGCCTGAGAGGCTGCCGAGCAGGTACTCCCAGTGCTGGCGCAGGTCGCCGTCTGGCGCATAGGCTTCGCTGAAGGCGGTGCCGGAGGCTGCCACACTCGCGCTGTCGGAGGGTTTCAACATTTGCGCGATGCACCGGTCCGCGACATGGCGAATCTATACATCAGCATGGCCAGACCGGGCGCCTCAGGTCCAGGGTATGGGGGTACTCGCCGGCGGGTTCTTCCGGCGGCGGCGCCATCGGCCGCGGCGGCTGCTGGTGGGGGAAGAACTCGCGGATACTGTCCAGCCCCCCCACCGGCGGCAGGATGCTCTGGCTGTGCCCGGCCTGCCAGAAGCGGCTGACCCGGCGCGACTCCGCCTCGAAGGCATTCACCGGCAAGGTGTCGTAGCTGCGCCCGCCCGGGTGGGAGACGTGATAGGTGCAGCCGCCGATGGAGCGGCCGTTCCAGGTATCGATGACATCGAACACCAGCGGCGCGTGAATGCCGATGCGCGGGTGCAGGGCCGAGGGCGGTTGCCAGGCGCGGTAGCGCACCGCCGCGACATATTCGCCCTGGCGACCGGTGCTGCGCAGGGGCACCCGGCGCCCGTTGCAGGCCAGCAGGTGGCGGCCCGGCGTCAGGCCGGAGAGCTTCACCTGCAGGCGCTCCACCGAGGAATCGACATAGCGCGAGGTGCCAAAGCTGCTGACCTCCTCGCCCAGTACATGCCAGGGTTCGATGGCCCAGCGCAGCTCCAGGTTGATATCGTCGATATCGAGGTTGCCGTAATGGGGGAAGCGAAATTCCTCGAAGGGCGCCAGCCAATCCAGCTGGAACGGGATGCCGTGATCGTTGAGATCCGCCACCACATCCTTCACATCCGCCCACACATAGTGGGGCATCATGAAGCGGTCGTGCAGCAGGGTGCCCCAGCGCACCAGCGGCGCGCGATAGGGCTGATCCCAGAATCGCGCCACCAGGCTGCGCAACAGCAGCATCTGCACCAGCGCCATCTGCGGGTGGGGCGGCATTTCAAAGCCGCGAAATTCCAGAATACCCTGGCGGCCACTGGCAGTGCCGGGGGAATAGAGCTTGTCAATACAGAACTCGGAGCGGTGGGTGTTGCCGGTAATGTCGATGAGCAGGTTGCGCATCACCCGGTCCACAATCCAGGGCGCGGTGGCCTCCCCCTCGGGCAGCTGGCTGAAGGCGATCTCCAGCTCGTAGAGCATTTCGTCGCGGCCCTCGTCCACCCGCGGCGCCTGGCTGGTGGGGCCGAGAAACAAGCCGGAAAACAGGTAGGACAGGCCCGGGTGGTGCTGCCAGTAGGTCACCAGGCTCTGCAAGAGGTGCGGGCGCCGCAGCAGGGGGCTGTCTTCCGGACGCTGGCCGCCCAGGGTGACGTGATTGCCGCCGCCGGTACCCGAGTGGCGCCCGTCGAGCATGAACTTCTCGGTGCCCAGTCGCGCCTTGCGCGCTTCCTCGTAGAGGATGTGGGTATTGTCGACCAGCGCCTGCCAGCTCGGGGCAGGGTGGATATTGACTTCAATAACGCCGGGGTCGGGAGTCACCAGCAGGCGGGTCAGGCGCGGGTCCCGGGGCGGCTCGTAGCCCTCGATGACCACCGGCAGTTGCAGCGCTGTCGCCACCGATTCAACCGCCTGCAGCAGGTCGACATAGTGTTCAAGGTACTCCAGCGGCGGCAGGAACACATGTATTTTGCCGTCGCGCGGCTCGACGCAGAGCGTGGTACGAATCACCCAGGGCACCGCTGCAGAGGCCGGTGGCGTCTCGTTTTCCGGCGCTTCCCCCGCGCCTTGCAGCCGCGTGATCGGCGCCAGCGGCTGGCGCGGCGCGAAGGGGTCGCGCTCCGGTACCAGCAGTTCGGCCTCGTCCTCGGGCAGGTCCAGCGAATCCAGTGGCAGGCGCAGCCCCATCGGGGAGTCGCCCGGAATCAGGTTGATGCGATCAGCTCGCAGCTTCCAGCGACCGGACAGCCAGGGGCCACCCTCCTGGCGCTCGACCGGCAGGATGAAACCGCTGGCTTCATTGAGGCCGCGGCTCAGCAGGCGCGCCAGGCGCCTCCGCTCCTGGCCGTCCTTGAGGTCGGCACTGGCGGGATCGAGATTGTCCGGCGTTTGCTGCTCACGCCACAGGTAGTAGAGGCTGTCTTCGTAGGCGGGCTGCACACAGTCGGCGGGAAGCGCCAGGCGCTTCGCCAGGGCGTGGATGAAGGCTTCCGCCTCGGGCAATTCGTGGCCGTACTTGCGGTCCACCCGCGCCAGCAGCTCCGGTTGCTGCCACAGGGGCTCGCCATCGGCGCGCCAGAAACAACCCAGCGCCCAGCGCGGGGTGGGCTCACCGGGATACCACTTGCCCTGGCCGTAGTGCAGCAGGCCGCCGGGCGCAAAGCGTTCGCGCAGGCGGATCAGCAGATCCTTGGCCAGCTTCAGTTTGTGCTCACCCAGCGCCGCCACATTCCACTGCGCCGAATCCATGTCATCGATGGAAACAAAAGTCGGCTCGCCGCCCATGGTCAGGCGCACATCGCCGGCCTCCAGTTGCGCGTCCACCGCCTGCCCCAGCGCCTGTATCGCCTGCCACTGACCCTCGCTGTAGGGCTTGGTGACCCGCGGGTCCTCGTGGATGCGCTCCACCACATTCTCGTAACTGAATTCCACTTCGCACTTGGAGGTGGCGCCGGTAATCGGCGCCGCGGAGATCGGCGATGGGGTACATGCCAGGGGAATATGGCTCTCGCCGGCGAACAGGCCGGAGGTGGGATCAAGGCCGACCCAGCCCGCCCCCGGCAGGAACACTTCGCACCAGGCGTGCAGATCGGTGAAATCCGCGGTCGGGCCGGAGGGACCGTCGAGGGATTTCATATCCGGCGCCAGCTGCACCAGGTAACCCGAGCAGAAGCGCGCCGCCAGGCCCAGGTGGCGCAGGACCTGTACCAGCAGCCAGCCGGTATCGCGGCAGGAGCCGCGGCCCAGTTCCAGGGTCTCCTCGCAGGTCTGCACCCCCGGTTCCATGCGCACGTTGTACTCGATGTCGCGCTCCAGGCGCTGGTTGAGCGCCACCAGGAAGTCATTGATGGGAGTTTTGTCCCGCGACACCTGCTGTAGCCAGGCCTTGAGCAGCGGGCCGTCGTCGGTGATTTCCAGGTAGGGAGCCAGTTCCTTGCGGCTGGCCGCGTCGTAACTGAAAGGATAGTGCCCGGCGTAATCCTCCACGAAGAAGTCGAAGGGGTTGATCACCGTCATGTCGGTGATCACCTCCACTTCCACACTGAGATGGTTCACCTTTTCCGGGAACACCAGGCGGGCCAGGAAGTTGCCGAAGGGGTCCTGCTGCCAGTTGATGAAGTGCGGCTGTGGCTGCACCTTCAGTGAATAGCTGTAGATGCGGTTGCGACAGTGAGGGGCGGGGCGCAGACGCAGAATATGCGGCGACAGCGATACCTGGCGATCGAAGCGGTAGTAGGTGTTGTGCCGCACGGCAACGCGAATACTCATGGTTGGCTTCCTGGGTTGCTGTCGTTCATATCACTTGTCGCTGGCGGACACTGCCGCTAGACGCTCCCGACTGCTCAATCGGCTGGCGGGCCAGGATTGTCGCCTCAGGTCTCCGGGTGGAACCAGGTATCGCCGATCAACACATGCAACTGGTTGATCAGCAACTGGAAATCATCGATGTAACGGTGAAACTCGGTCGGTTCGAGCTGCTCTGCCCGCAGCCGGCCCAGTTTGCGGCGCATGCGTTCGATATGCCGCATGACGTCGTCGTTGTTGCTCAGCGCCTTGACCGCGTCGCGCATGCCGCGCAGACAGTACAACACAGAACGGGGATGATCGCCCTGCTTGAGTACGAATTCCGCCACCGAGGTACCGTCCAGCAGCGGACCGACCGTGCGCCGGTAGGCACCAAGCGCCGACAGTGACTGCAGCAGCGAACTCCAGACCAGGGGGTCGATGGCCGCGAAGCGGCTGTCCCTCTCCAGCAGCTCCATCACTCCCACATCCACTACCCGCGTGGTCATGTCGCAGCGCTCGATCAGGTGCCCGAGGCGGGTGAAACGGTAGGCGTGATCGCGGCTGAGGGTGGTCTGCAGCATACCGTTGATCATCTGGCAGCGGCTCACCACTTCGTCGAGAAAGGCCTGGCGATTGCGGCGGCCAATGGACCTGTCCGCCGCTTCCTTCACAAACAGGTGGAGTTCGTTGACCTGCTCCCAGGTTTCTTCCGGCAGCACTTCCCGGGTGGTGCGCACGTTCTCCCGCGCACTGCGCACGGAGGAGACCACGCTGCCGGGATTGTCCGTATCCGACACAAGAAATTTGACAATGTTCTGCTCGCTCGCCGTGCGGTAGCGACTGTAGAACTGCGGCTCGGCATCGAGGATACGCAGCAGTACATCCCAGCCCAGTTCGGCGCCGCGGGGGATATCCATGATCAACAGGTGGTAGCTGCCCACCAGGCGGGCGATGTCCTCGGCCCGCTCCAGATAGCGCGCCTTCCAGTACAGGCGCTCTGCAACCCGGGACAGCATGGTCATGCCTTGCCCTCCACGATCCAGGTGTCCTTGCTGCCACCGCCCTGGGAGGAGTTCACCACCAGTGAGCCTTTCACCAGTGCCACCCGGGTCAGCCCCCCGGGCGTCACCCAGCTGTCCTTGCCCTGCAGGATAAACGGGCGCAGATCGAGGTGGCGGGGCTCGATGCCGCCGTCGCAGTAGGTGGGGGCGGTGGACAGGGACAGGGTCGGCTGGGCGATGTAATTGCGCGGGTTTTTCTCGATCAGCCCGGCAAACCGGCGACGGGTGGCGGCGCTGGCGTGGGGGCCCACCATGATGCCGTAACCGCCGGACTCATTGGCCGGCTTGACCACCAGCTTGTCGAGGTTGTTGAGAACGTAGGTGCGATCCTTCGGGTCCATGCACAGGTAAGTCGGCACACTGTCGATCAGCGGCTTCTCGCCCAGGTAGTAGCGGATCATCTCCGGCACATAGGCGTAGACCACCTTGTCGTCGGCCACGCCGCTGCCGGGGGCATTGGCGATGGCCACCTTGCCCGCCTTCCAGGCGCGCATCAGGCCAGGTACTCCCAGCACCGAATCCTCGCGGAACGCTTCCGGATCCATGAAATCCTCGTCGATGCGGCGGTAGACCACATCCACCCGCATGGGGCCGTCGACGGTGCGCATGTACACGCAGTCGTCGTCGCCCACAATAAGGTCCGGCCCCTCCACCAGTTCCGCGCCCATGCCGTGGGCCAGGAAGGCGTGCTCGAAATAGGCGGAGTTGTAGATGCCCGGCGTCAGCACCACGATGCAGGGCCGCTTGCGGTCCCGCGGCGAGAGCGAGGCGAGGGTGCGGTACAACTGGGACGGATAATCATCCACCGGCAGGATGCTGTAGTTTTCAAACAGTTCGGGCAGTACCCGCTTGGTGATCTCGCGGTTTTCCACCATGTAGGAGACGCCTGACGGCACCCGCAGGTTGTCCTCCAGTACGTAGAACCTGCCGTCGGCGTTGCGCACCAGGTCGGAACCGCAAATGTGGGCCCAGACGCCGTAGCGCGGTGACATGCCCTGGCACTGGGGTTTGTAATTGCTGGATTCGAGCACGATATCCGCCGGCACGATGCCCTCGGCGAGGATGCGCTGCTTGTTGTAGATGTCGTCGATAAAGCAATTCAGGGCGCGACTGCGTTGCATCAGGCCGCGGCTGACCTTCTTCCACTGCTTGGCGGAGATAACCCGGGGGATGATGTCGAAGGGCCAGGCGCGGTCGATGTTGCCGCCCTCGGTGTACACCGTGAAGGAAATGCCCATCTCGCGGATGGCCAGTTCCGCCGCCTCGCGCCGGGCGGCCATCTCGTCTGCGTCAAGCTGCTGAAACAGGTTGATGGCACCGCGCGCCGCGGTGCGGGGAGATCCACGGCCGGTAATCAGTTCGTCGTAAAACGACCCCGGCTGATACGAAGACCAGTGATTGTTCATCGCTTCTGCTTCGCCCCTCATTCCAATAAAGCGGAGGGGTGACCGCGGGCCACCGGAAACCGCAACTGTGGGAAGTTACTTTGAGAGTAGCGCAAAGCCGCAGGCATCGCTATAGAGCCAGACAAGATAGCGCCCTTCAAGACCGGCCGGGCAGGCGCTACACTGTGGCAAACGATAATCTCACTGACGGACTGCCGCCATGCCACTGAACAATGACGCTCCGGACACCGGCGAAAGCCGCCTGCACCACCGCGCCTGCCACCTCTGCGAAGCCATCTGTGGACTGCTGATTGAAACCCGTGGCGAGGAGATCATCAGCATCAAGGGCGACCCCGACGATCCTCTCAGTCGCGGCCACATCTGCCCCAAGGCCGTTGCCCTCAAGGACATCCATGAAGACCCGGACCGCCTGCGCGGCCCGGTAAAAAAAGTGGTTGGCGACGATGGCGGCCTGTCCTGGCAGGCCATCAGCTGGGAGGAAGCGCTCGATAGTGCAGCGCAGGGTCTGGTGCGCACCACCCGGGAACACGGGGTCAATGCCCTCGGCATCTACATGGGTAATCCCACCGTGCACAACTACGGCATGATGACCCACCAGGGTCAGCTGTTTCGCCACTTCCGCACCGACAACCGTTTCTCCGCCACCTCGGTAGACCAGCTTCCGCACCATCTCGTAGCCCTGTGGCTGTTCGGTCACAAGCTGATGTTCCCGATTCCCGACATCGACCGCAGCGACTACTTCCTGATGCTGGGCGCCAACCCGGTGGCCTCCAACGGCAGTATCTGGACAGTGCCGGACATCCGCCGCCGCATCACCGGGTTCAAAAAGCGCGGCGGCAAGCTGGTGGTAATCGACCCGCGCCGCACCGAGACGGCAGCGCTGGCCAGTGAACATCTTTTTATTACACCCGGCACGGATGCACTGTTTCTGGCCGCCCTCCTGCATACCCTGCTTGGCGAAGGGCTCGCGGACCCCGGCCACCTAAGCCCCTATACAAAGGGCCTGGATACGGTAGCGGAGGCGCTGGAAAACTTCACCCCCGAATTCGCCGCCGCCCACTGCGGCATCGACGCGGACACCATCAGAAGCATTGCCCGCGATTTCGCCGCCGCCGGCGCCGCCATCTGTTACGGCCGCATGGGCGTGTCCACCCAGCGTTTCGGCACCCTCTGCCAGTGGCTCATCCAGCTCATCAACATCGCCACCGGCAACCTCGACAAACCGGGCGGCTCCCTGTTCACCCTGCCGGCAGTGGACCAGATGCAGAGCGTCAGCCCCGGCGGCTTCGGGCGTCACAGCAGCCGGGTGCGCGGCCTGCCGGAATTCGACCGGGAACTGCCCGCCTCCACCCTGGCCGAGGAAATCACCACGCCTGGTGAGGGACAGATTCGCGCCCTATTTACCGGGGCCGGCAACCCGGTGCTGTCCACCCCCAACGGTCGCCAGCTCGACAGCGCACTGGAACAACTGGACTTCATGGTGTCGCTGGACCCCTACATCAACGAGACCACCCGCCACGCCGACATCATCCTGCCCCCTACCTCGCCGCTGGAACACGATCACTACGACCTCGCTTTCCACGTCAACGCCATGCGCAACACCGCGCGCTTCAGCGAGGCGGTGTTCGAGAAGCCTGAGGGCAGCCTGCACGACTGGGAGATTTTCAACGCCCTGGCCGGGCGCGTGGCAGCAGCTCTGGAGCAGGAGCACAAGGACGCTCCGCCGCCGCACCAGATCATCGACTTCGGCCTCAAGCTCGGGCCCTACGGCGATCAGCACGAACTGAAACTGGATATCGAGCGACTGCGCCAGCAACCCTCGGGCGTCGACCTGGGGCCACTGCAACCACAACTCCCGGAGCGCCTGCGCAGCGCGGAAAAAACCATCGACTGCGCGACACCACAGGCGCTCGCGGACCTGGCGCGACTGCGGTCGGATTTTGCCGGCGACAGCGGGGGCGAGCTGCGCCTGATCGGACGCCGGCACCTGCGTTCCAACAATTCCTGGATGCACAACTACCACCGCCTGGTGAAAGGGCCGGGACGCTGCACCCTGCTGATGCATCCCGCGGACATGGCTGAACGGGCGTTGAGCAACGGCATGGAGGTGACCCTGCGCTCCCGCGCCGGGGCAGTGCGAGTCGCGCTGGAGGAGAGCGAGGACATCATGCCCGGCGTGGTCAGCCTGCCCCACGGTTTCGGCCATCACCGGCCGCACACCCGCCTCGGCACCGCCAGCCAGCACGCCGGTGTCAGTTGCAACGATGTCACCGATGAACTGGCGCTGGACGAACTGTCCGGCAACGCCGCCGTGAACGGCGTCCCGGTTTCGGTCAGCGCCGCCTGACGCGCGCTTTGTAGCGACACCGGTCTCGGCTACACTCGGGGAAAACCCGGGGAGAGAACAACATGGAAATAGGCACAATCCTGTTCTGGCTGGTCCTGTTGGGGCTGGTGATCTACATCATCAGCATCTACAACCGGCTGGTCACGCTGAAGAACCGCTACCTCAACGCGTTCTCCCAGATCGAGGTGCAACTCAAGCGGCGCTACGACCTGATTCCCAACCTGGTGGAGACGGCAAAAGCCTACCTCGGTCACGAGCGCGAAACCCTGGAGGCCGTCACCACCGCGCGCAACGATGCCGCCGCCATACTCAAAGCCGTTAGCGACGGCAATGTGGGCGGCGAGGCCATGCACAAACTGGCCAGTGCGGAAAACGCCCTGCAGGGCGCGCTGGGCAAACTCAATGTGACCATGGAAGCCTACCCGGATCTCAAGGCCTCGGAGAACATGCAGCAGCTGTCCGAGGAACTGACCAACACGGAAAATCGCGTGTCCTTCGCCCGCCAGGGCTACAACGATGCCGTGATGGCCTACAACACCTATCGCCAGAGCTTCCCACCGGTGTTCTTCGCCGGCAAGTTCGGCCACCCCGCGGACGCCCAGTTGCTGGAATTCGACGACTCCGCCCAGATCCAGGCCGCGCCCAAAGTCAGCTTCTGAGCCCGCTCCGTCGGGCTCAGCACCCATAGACGCCAGGCATGGATTTCTTCCAGCAACAGGATAACGCCCGCCGCAATGCACGCCTGTTGCTGCTGCTGTTCCTGTTCGCCGTACTGCTGCTGGTGATGCTGACCAACGCCGTGGTCGCCGCATTCCTGTGGTTTTCCCAGGACTACAATGTCTACGCCGGCAGCCGCGGCGGCCTGGCGGGCTTCTGGTCCTATTTCAGCTGGGCCCGCTTTGGCGCTATCGGGCTCGCCATCACCGCCACCGTGGCCTTTGTGGTGATGCTGAAGTGGCTGCAGTTGTCCACCGGCGGCAAGGTGGTGGCTGAGGCCATGGGCGGCAGCCGCCTGCTGCCACAGACCCGCGACCGCCTGGAGCGACGCTGCCTCAACGTGGTGGAGGAGATGGCGCTGGCGGCCAATATGCCGGTGCCTGCGGTCTATGTGCTCAACGGCGAGCGCGGAATCAATGCCTTCGCCGCCGGCATTACACCGGCCGACGCGGTGATCGCGGTTACCCGCGGCACTCTCGAACACCTGAAACGCAACGAACTGCAAGGCGTCATCGCCCATGAATTCAGCCATATACTGAATGGCGACATGCGCCTCAATATCCGCCTGGCCGCCATGCTCAAGGGGATTACCTTCGTCGGCGATGTCGGCCACATGCTGCTGCGCTCCTCCAATCGTGTCCGCACCGGCCTCGGCGCCCGCCGCGGCGAGGGTGGCGCGGCACTGCCGGTGCTGGGGCTGGCCCTGCTGGTACTGGGCTGGATCGGGGGTCTGGCGGCCGGCTTTATCAAGGCCGCCATCAGCCGCCAGAAGGAATTTCTGGCGGACGCCTGCGCGGTGCAGTACACCCGCCACCCCGAGGGCATCGGCGACGCCCTCAAGGTGATCGGCGGCTACCTGCCCGGCACGCTGGTGCACGCCGCGCGAGCGGCGGAGATGTCGCATATTTTCTTCGGCCAGATCGAGCACTCCCTGTGGCAGCTGTTCGCCACGCATCCGCCACTGGAGCAGCGCATCCGCAGAATCGATCCGCACTGGGACGGGCGCTACATCGAGCGCCCTATCCAGCACTACCAGGGTGAACCCAGCCGCCCGGGCAGCGGCGAAGCCGGTGTCGGGCGCGCGGCACTGGTCGCCGCCGCGCTGGCCGGCGCCACCCTCGACGAGTCTGCCAGCGAAAGCGGCAGCGATGCCGACTTCGAACCCACACCGGAACAACAGGAGCAGTCGACCGCAGACCGCCACCAGTTACCGGTGGCCTTTTTACAGCAGGCCCACAACCCGGTGGGCGCCCAGGCCCTGACCCTGGCCCTGCTGGTGAGTGATGAAGCATCGATACGCCAGGCCCAGATGCAACAGGTGGCCGACACCGGCATCCAGGGCCTGCCGGAACTGGTGAACACCCTGGCACCCGGCGTGGCCGCCCTCGCCCCCTGCCAACGCCTGCCGCTGGTGGAATTGTGCCTGCCGGCCCTGAAAAGCATTTCTGCCGGCCAGTACCGGGCCTACAAACGCTGCCTGTTGGCGCTGATCCGGGCCGACCGCAGCACCGAGTTGTTTGAGTGGTGCCTGTTCCAGTTGTTGCGACACTACCTCGATCCGGAGTTCTTCCGCGTCAAACCGAGCCGGCCGCGCCACGCCCGCCTGTCGCGGGTGAAACGGGAACTGGCCATTGTACTTTCGGTGCTGGCCCGGGAGGCCGGCGGCGACCCGCAGCAGGCGGTGACAGACGCCGCCCGGGAGCTTGCCCTGCCCGGCCTGCGACTGCTACCACCGGCGCAGAGCACGGTTGCAGACTTCAGCCGGGCGGTCACCACCCTGGCGGACTGCTACCCGCTGCTGAAACCGCGGGTTCTCAAGGCCATGGCCAGGGTGGCCGGGGCTGACGGCGAGGTGAGTGGCGCCGAGCGGGAGATCGTCCACAGCGTGGCGGCGGTCATGGATTGCCCGGTGCCCGATGCCGGCGTCTGGCAAGTGACAACACGCTGAACAATCCACCAAATGCGGCCAGCGCCAGCGCCCCGGGTGGCGGCCCCGCCAGCCCCTGCTATGCTGACATCAGGCGCGCGGCCAGGGACGGTCGCCCGCCGGAACCATCGACTCTATAACCCGAACAAGGACGTTTGGCTATGGAACTCAAAACCGCAGATCACCGCGGCTGCCGGGATGTGGGGCCGGCCGCGGACAAACTCCCCTATTTCCCCCTGTCACGTACCACCGACCGGGTGCTGGATATTCTGCTGGATGGCGACCTGTCGCGCCTGCGGGCGGAGAGTGTCGCCCGGCAACTTGGCATGAGCTGTACCACCCTGCGACGGCGCCTGCGGGCGGATCACACCCACTACCAGTTCCTGCTGGACAGGGCGCGCCAGTACCGCTGTGAGCAGCGCCTGAAAACGATGTGGCTTCCGGGCAAGTGCCTGGCTGACGAACTGGGATACCTGGAAGTGAACTCTTTCTACCGCGCCTTCCGGCGCTGGACCGGCTTCAGCTACAGCGAGTACAAGTTGCGTCGCGAGCAGGGCCGGCACTGGCTGCACTGATCCGCGCCGGGTCAGGCTACCCCGGTTGCAAGGCCAAGCACTACCCGGTCGCGCCCCTCTCCCTTGCCCCGGTAGAGGGCGGCATCAGCCCGGGCAATACAGGATTCCAGGCTCTCGCCGCGCCGGAACTCGGACACGCCGAAGGTCATGGTGACTCCGAGGCGCTGGCCGTCGTATTCGAACAGGTTGCCGGCAATTCGCTCGCGCAGTTTGCCGGCCAGCACCGCCGCCCCCTCGGGCTCGGTTTCCGGCAGCAGCAGGATGAACTCCTCGCCGCCCCAGCGCGCCAGCTTGTCGACATCGCGAATCTCGTCACTCAGCAGTGACGCAACGCGCGACAGCACGTGATCACCAGTGGCATGGCCATAGCGGTCATTGACGGATTTGAAGTGGTCGATATCCGTGAGAACGACGGAAAAACTGCGGCGGGTGCGAAACACCCGGCGAATTTCGCTGCCGGCCTCGGCGATGAATCCGCGCCGATTGAGCAGCCCCGTCAGTGGGTCGATGCGCGCCGCCTCGGTCAGCAGGCGATTGGCGGCTTCCAGCTCGTCAGTGCGCTCCGCCACCCTCGCCTCGAGTCCCTGCAGTATGGCGGTAAACCGGTTGGCCAGCGATACCGCCATCGACATCAGAAAGGCAAAGAAACCCAGAGGGATCAGGCGGCCGGTGCCTTCGGTCTTGAGGTCGAGCAGAATATCGTGCAGGCAGGCGCCAATGAAAATGATCGCGCCCACCAGAATGGTGCGCGCCTCACGGTGCCCCCGCCGGGCGCGGGAAATGACCAGCCAACCGGTCAGTGCCAGGGCGGGCAGCAGCCACAGCTGCCAGAGAAGCAGGGTCTGCAGATGAATTTCCAGCCCGGGTATCACCAGCCAGATAAAGCCCATTACCAGGAAGCTAAGCTGATACAGGCGCAGACCCAGCCCCATCTCCTCGTCCAGCAGGCGCCAGACTGTCTGCAGCGACAGAGGGGGCACCAGATAGATGGCGCCGAACTCGAGTTTTTTGTAGACGAGAAATTCCCAGCCCAGATAGGTCCGCCACTGGTTCAGCATCAGGCTGTAGACACTGATGGCCAATGCCAGCAGGCCAAACCAGAGCAGGCTGTCCAGATGACGATTGCGCCAGTACAGGTAGAGGTGGTACAGCCCGAAGGCGGCGCAGAGTGTACTGAGCAGCAGGCCCGGCATTTCCGAGACCACCAGGCCAATCAATAGCCGGTCGTAGCGCCCCAACTGGAAATCGCCGTTGTAGGGGCCGACGCCCCAGTGCTCCCCGAGGACCTCGCTACCCGCCCACACCCTGATCGCCAGTACCAGCTCGCCCTCTTCTGAGAGCGCGCTGCGAGGCACCGGGAAAATCTGCTTGCGATCATAGTTGATGCCGGTAGCGGTAGAGGGTGGCAGCCGGCCCACACCGCCAATCCGCTTGCCGCCCAGGTACAACTCATAGGCATTGAGCACCTGACCCAGTTGCACCCCGAGTCCGGCCAGCCGGCCTTCGTTGGTTTCTCTGTCCCCGGTCAGTTGCAGGCGAAGTCGGTACCAGCCAAACAGCGAAGCGTTCTCCTGTGACGGGTACCAGCGGTGGGAAAGATCGACACGCTGCCACTGGCTGTCGTCGAAACCGGGATCGGCCCAGGCGGGATCGTCGCCCACATGAAAGCGCCAGCCGTCGTACAGCTTCCACCCCGCCAGCGCCTGATCGATGCTGACCAGGGGTATCGACTGCGCATCACGACTCTCCGCCGCCGGGGCCGGGAGTGCCAACAGCAGGAGCAGCAGTGCAGCCAGGCCAATGACGGCGCGGATCGGGGCGGCCTTGTTGAGAGGGATAAGATCGGGCATCGCGCGCATTATAGAGGCGGCGCTATAAACAACAGCCCGGCGATGACTAAAACTTGACCGGGTTCACAGGTCGGGATGCCGGCCGCAACGCAGGCCGGCATCTGCGAGGGGAAAGGCCGCCGGTCAGGCGTCGAAAGGGTGGCGCAGGACAATGGTTTCCACCCGGTCGGGGCCGGTGGAAATGATGTCGATGGGAGCGCCGACCACTTCCTCGATCTTGTGGATGTAATCCACCGCGGCCTGGGGCAGTTCATCCAGGGATTTGGCGCCGAGGGTCGACTCCTGCCAGCCGGGTACTACCTCATACACCGGCACCAGGCCTTCGTAGTCATCGGAATCGACGGGATTGGGTACCGGGTTGCCGTCCACGTCGGCGTAACCGACACAGATCTGGATGCTCTCCAGACCGTCCAGCACATCGAGCTTGGTCAGGCACAGGCCGGATACGGAATTGATGTTGACCGCGTTGCGCAGGGCCACGGCGTCGAACCAGCCGCAGCGGCGCGGGCGACCGGTAGTGGCGCCGAACTCGTGGCCGCGCTCGGCCAGGCGGGCACCGGTGGCGTCGAACAGCTCGGTGGGGAAGGGACCGGAACCCACCCGGGTGGTGTAGGCCTTGGTGATGCCCAGCACGTAGTCCAGGTAGAGCGGGCCGAAGCCAGAGCCGGTTGCGGTGCCGCCCGCGGTGGTGTTGGAGCTGGTCACGAAGGGATAGGTGCCGTGGTCGATGTCCAGCAGGGAGCCCTGGGCGCCCTCGAACATGATGCGCGCGCTGGTTTTGCGGTACTCGTGCAGGATGGCAGTGACATCGGCCATCATCGGCAGCAACTGGCCGCCCATGGCAAGGGTATCGGCCAGCACCTTGTCGACGTCCAGCGGTTCTACCTTGTAGTAGTGCTCCAGCTGGAAATTATGGAAATCCATCACCTCTCGCAGTTTGCGGGCGAAGCGCGCTTCGTCCTGCAAGTCGCCCAGGCGCAGGCCGCGGCGAGCGGCCTTGTCTTCGTAGGCGGGGCCGATGCCGCGACCGGTGGTGCCGATTTTCTCCTCGCCGCGCCGCGCCTCGCGGGCCTGGTCCAGGGCCACGTGGTAAGGCAGGATCAGGGGGCAGGCGGGGGAAATGCGCAGGCGCTCGCGTACCGGTACGCCGTTGGCCTCCAGTTCGCCGATTTCCTTCAGCAGCGCTTCCGGCGACAGCACCACACCGTTGCCGATCAGGCACTGCACGTGGTCGCGCAGGATGCCCGAAGGAATCAGGTGGAGGACGGTTTTCTTGCCGTCGATGACCAGGGTATGGCCGGCGTTATGGCCGCCCTGGAAGCGGACTACGGCGCTGGCCTGGTCGGTCAGCAGGTCGACGATCTTGCCCTTGCCCTCGTCACCCCACTGGGTGCCGAGAACCACTACGTTCTTGCTCATGCGGTATTAACTCGCTGCTTGGTCGGTATTCAGAGCCTGCACCTGCCACTGCCCGTCGCGCTCCGCCAGTTCGCGGTCGCAGCGGGGGTCGGGCACGCCGGCGAGGCAGTTGATCACCACCTCGCCCGCGCTGCGCAGAGCCGCCACCCGGTCCAGCAGGGCCGGGTCGTCACTGTCAGGCATACTGATGGCGCCCCGCCCGGTCTCCTCGGCGGGCAACAGCGCCATCAGCGCCTTCAAATCGGTGGCAAAACCGGTGGCCGGGCGGGCGCGCCCGAACACCTTGCCTACATCATTGTAGCGCCCGCCGTTGGCCAGCGCCTGGCCGTGGCCGGGCACATAGGCGGCGAACACCATGCCGGTGTGGTAGTGGTAACCGCGCAGTTCCGCCAGGTCGAAATAGATAGCGACATCGGGACGGTTGCGACAGATATCGGTGGCCACATCCTGCAGGGCATCGATGGCGGCCAGGGCCTGCGGCGCACGCGCGCTGAACAGCTCCCTGGCACGGGCCAGGACCGAGTCGTCGCCGTGCAGTTCCACCAGGCTGACGATCAGTTCGCGGGTGTCGGCATCGGCATCCACCAGCGCCAGTTCCAGATCCGGCAGCGACTTGCGCTGCAGGGCGTCGAACACCGCCTCTTCCTGCTCAGGTTCCAGCCCGGCAGCTTCCAGCACCGCGCCGTAGACACCGACGTGGCCGAGGTCGAGGGTAATCTCGGAAAGCCCCGCCGAGGCCAGGGTCGCCAGCATCAGGCGAATGATCTCCACATCCGCGGCCAGGCTGTCATCGCCGTAGAGCTCTGCGCCCAGCTGGATAGGCGAGCGCGAACCGGTCGGGGTGCGGGCGCGGGTGTGCAGGGTGGAACCGGCGTAGCACAGGCGCGTTACCCCGCTCTGGGCCAGGCTGTGGGCGTCGATACGGGCCACCTGGGGTGTCATGTCGGCGCGCACCCCGAGGGTGCGACCGCTGAGCTGGTCGGTCATCTTGAAGGTGAGCAGGTCCAGATCGGCGCCGAGGCCGATCAGCAGGGATTCGGTAAATTCCACCAGTGGCGGTATCACCAGCTGGTAGCCCCAGCTGCGGAAGAGGTCCAGCAACTGGCGGCGCAGGCGCTCGGCGGCGGCGGCCTGTTGCGGCAGCACCTCCTCCACGCCGTCGGGCAATTGCCAGCGATCCACGCTTGTCATCCGTTCACCCAATACAGTAACAGCAGCCCCGCCAGCATACTGCCGAGGCCGATCTTGCGAATTGTACGGTCTTCCAGGCGTCCCACCGCCGCCAGCATCTCACGCCAGCTGGCCGGGCTCAGGAAGGGCAATAACCCTTCGATGATCAGCACCAGCGCCAGGGCGACCGGAAATACTTGCCAGAAATCCATGGGGGGTGTCCTGGTCATAAAAAAACCGCGAGGTCCGGGGATTGGAAGAATCACCAGAACTCACGGTTGCGAGATGGTATCACAGGCGCCGGCAGGGGCACCCGTGATTATTTGGGATTTACTTCCCGCCCATCGGATCTTTCAGGTAACGGAAGAACTCACTGTCAGGCTGCAAAAGCAGCATATCGCCGCCGCCCTGGAAGGCTTCTCCGTAGGCCCGCAGGCTGCGGGTGAAGGCGTAGAACTCCGGGTCCTCGTTAAAGGCCTCGGCGTAGATCGCAGTGGCCAGGGCGTCGCCCTCACCGCGGATCAGCTCGGCATCGCGGTAGGCATTGGCCTCCAGCACCGTCACCTCGCGGTCGGCGGCGGCGCGGATACCCTCGGCCAGCTCCTGGCCCAGGGAGCGGTGCTCGCGTGCTTCCTTCTCACGCTCGGCGTTCATCCGCCGGTACACCGACTCCGACACATCCGGCGGCAGGTCGATCTGCTTGACCCGCACGTCGACGATCTCCACGCCCAGCTCGGTCAGGGCGACCTCGTTGAGCTTGTCGGTGATGTTGTCCATCAGCTGGTCGCGCTCGCCGGACACCACTTCCTGGATGGTGCGCACGGCCACCTGGTTGCGCAGGCCGTCGTTGATGCGCTGGGACAGCAGGCTCATCGCCCGCGCCTCCTCGCCGTTGGTGGCGGTGTAGAACTTGGCGGTATCCGCCACCCGGAATTTGGCGTAGGAATCCACGATCAGCGCTTTCTTCTCCTGGGTGAAGAAACGCTCCGGCTGGGAGTCCACCGTCAGTACCCGACCGTCGAACTTGCGTACATTGTTGACGAAGGGAATCTTCCAGTGCAGGCCGGGCTGGATGTCCGGGTTGACCACCTCGCCGAACTGCAGCATTACCGCGCGCTCGGTCTCGCGAATCACGAACACCGCGTTACTGACCACGAACAGCACGATCACGGCCAGCAGGATCAAGGTCATATTGCGTCCAGACATATCAGCGTCCTCCCCGACGGCTGGCGGTACTGGCCTCGTCCCGGGCCATCTGTTCAGCCACGGCATTGACCAGCTCGCGCATCGTATTGCTGTCTACCTGCAGGCGGCGCGCGGCGCCGCTCGCGGCGGATTTCTCCGTCATTTTGTCGAGGGGCAGGTACATGACGTTATTGCCGCCCTCCACGTCCACCATCACCTTGCTGGAATTGGCGTAGACACCCTGTACTGCATCCAGGTAAAGGCGCTCGCGCGTGACCTGTGGCGCTTTCTTGTACTCGGTCAGCAGCTTGCTGAAGCGCTGGGCTTCACCTTCGGCATTGGCAATTACCTGCTCCTTGTAGGCGCTGGCTTCCTCGATCTGGCGCTGGGCGCGACCGCGCGCCTCCGGCACGATGCCGTTGGCGTAGGCCTGGGCCTCGTTCTTCAGGCGCTCCTCGTCCTCGCGAGCCTTGATCACGTCGTCAAAGGCCGCCTGCACCTGGCTCGGCGGCTTGGATTCGTCCACGTTGACCTTGGACAGGCGAATGCCGGTCTCGTAGAGATCCAGGTAGCTCTGCAGGCGATCGCGCACATCGATGGCAACCTTGGCCCGGCCCTCGGTAAGCACCAGATCCATCTGGGTATCACCCACCACGTGGCGCACCGCGCTCTGGGCGGCGTGCTGCAGGGAATTCTCCGGCGCCCGGACCTTAAGTACAAATTTGTTGGGGTCGTCGATCACATACTGCACCGACATTTGCAATTCGACGATGTTCTCGTCCTTGGTCAGCATGATTTCGCGGAAGCTCACAGAGCGAACCTTGGTGGTATTGACCCTGACGACTTCGTCGATCAGCGGCGGATTCCAGCGCAAACCGGGCTGTGCCGTGACATGGTATTTCCCGAAGCGCAGCACCACGGCGCGCTCCTGCTCGTCCACCTGGTAAAAGCCCATCAGGGCCCACACCAGCAGCGCGCCGGCCGCCAGCACCAGCAGCAGGGAGCCGGACAGGCCGCCACCTGAACCGCCACCGGTATTGCCGCCGCGGCGACCACCAAAGATGCCGCCCAGCTTGTCCTGCAGCTTCTTCAGCGCCTCGTCCAGATCGGGAGGCCCCTGATCGCCCCCTCCCCAGGGGTCCCTGGGCTTGTTGTTGCCACCGCCCGGCTCGTTCCAGGACATACCTGTCTCCTAGTGTGAAAGTGCTCGCAGTCTAACATCATTCGCGGGGACAGGCAGTGGCCCGCCGCCATTGTATACAGCTCAAAACAGCGGCTCCGGCCCCTTCTTCATCAGCCGGTTCCAGTCCGCCCGGGGCAGGCGCACCTGCAGGTGTGCTACCCCGTCCTCACCGTAATCTTCCGACTGCACCGCACCCATGCGGTACAGGGCGGCACGCAGGCCACCCTGGTCCGGCGACAAATCCAGCGCTTCCTGCACCATGTCCTGGCCTACCAGCTCCGCCACCGCCTGCAGCAGCAGGTCGCAACCGGCACCGGTAACGGCGCTCAGCCAGACACGCTCCGGACGGCCGGTCTCGTCACGATCGATACGCGGAGGCTGTTCCAGCAGATCAAGTTTGTTGAATACCTGCAGGCGCGGAATATCGCCGGCGTCAATTTCGTCCAGCACTTCCAGCACCTGGTGAATATTGTCCTCGCGCTCTTCCGACGCGGCGTCGATCACATGCAGCAGCAGGTCGGCGCTGCGGGTCTCTTCCAGCGTGGCCTTGAATGCCTCCACCAGGTTGTGGGGCAGGTGGGAGATAAAACCCACCGTATCTGCCAGCACTACAGGCCCGACGTTCTCCAGTTGCAATCGGCGCAGGGTCGGGTCGAGCGTGGCGAAGAGCTGGTCGGCGGCGTAGACCTCGGACTCGGTCAGGCGATTGAACAGGGTGGACTTGCCGGCGTTGGTGTAGCCCACCAGCGACACCGTGGGGATCTCTGCCCGGCGCCGGGAACGGCGCCCCTGGTCGCGCTGGCGCTGCACTTTTTCCAGGCGGGCGGTGATGGACTTGATGCGTGCGCGCAGCAGACGGCGGTCGGTCTCGAGCTGGGTTTCACCCGGGCCGCGCAGGCCGATACCGCCCTTCTGCCGCTCCAGGTGGGTCCAGCCCCGCACCAGGCGGGTACTCATGTGCCGCAGCTGGGCGAGCTCCACCTGCAACTTGCCCTCGTGGGTGCGGGCCCGCTGGGCGAAGATGTCGAGAATCAGCCCGGTGCGATCGAGCACCCGGCATTTGAGTTCGCGCTCGAGGTTGCGCTCCTGGCTGGGACTCAGGGCGTGATTGAACATCACCACCTCGGCCTCACAGGCGGCCACCTCGGTGGCAATTTCCGCCAGTTTTCCCTTGCCCACGAAGGTGCGTGCGTGCGGCGCATCGCGCGCACCCATGACAAAAGCCGCCGGATCACCTCCGGCGGACAGCACCAGTTCCTCGAACTCGCGAGGGTCCTCCCGCTCGGCTTCGCTGGAGAGGTTCAGGTGAACGAGCACAGCCCGCTCTCCCGATTCGGGTCGATCAAAGAACAATGGGACCTCGGCTGGTCACTTCAGGGGAGCGGGTGGCACTGCCACCCGCGAGTGAAGATGATCAGTTACCACCCTCTTCCTCTGGTGGGTTCTGCATCGGCAGACGCACCACGCGGGAAGGGACAACCGTGGAAATGGCGTGCTTGTACACCATCTGGCTGACGGTGTTCTTGAGCAGAACCACAAACTGGTCGAAAGATTCGATCTGGCCCTGCAGCTTGATGCCGTTGACCAGGTAGATCGAAACCGGGACGCGTTCCTTACGCAGAATATTCAGGTAAGGGTCTTGTAGAGTGTGCCCTTTTGACATAACTCTTCTCCTAAGATGGCTCAACTCGAGCCCAAAAATGAACAACGGCCTCTTGTTCAATCCGGTGGTGTCAGTGGCCCCCCACCGGGGATGACATCGGGCCTTCCAGCGGCGCGCGCTGCCCAAAACGGGAGGCGGACGCCTTGTGGAACAGTATAGATCAGTCCAGCGTCACTGATGTGGAGCCGTGCCAATAAAATTCAAGGCCCGCTGTAACAAATCTTCTACACACTGTTCCACCGCAGAGTGTGACCGCGGCGGTGGCAGAACGTTCCCGGCGGCATCCGTTTCCAGCCAGTTGAGCCCCGGCCACTTGCGCAGCCAGGTGAGCTGGCGCTTGGCCAGTTGCCGGGTGGCGGCGATGCCCCGCTCCAGCGCCTCGTCCAGGCTGCAGTCGCCATCCAGGTAATGCCAGAGCTGGCGATAACCCACGGCGCGGATGGCCGGCAGTTCCGGGTGCAGCGCCGGCCGCCGGTGGAGGGCGCGCACTTCCTCGAGAAACCCGGCGGCCATCATCTGTTCAAAACGCAGCGCAATACGCCGGTGCAGTACCGCCCGCTCGCGCGGGCAGATGGCGAGCTGGCACAGGCGATAGCGCTGCGCAGCACCGCCATCGGCCTGGCGCCGCTGCCACTCGCTGATGGGCACACCGCTGGCGCGGTAGACTTCCAGTGCCCGGCACAGACGCTGGGAATGATTGGGATGAATGCGCGCGGCAGCCTCCGGGTCCACCGCCGCCAGTTCCCGGTGCACAGCGGGCCAGCCCTGTTCGGCGGCCTGCGCCTCGATAGCGGCGCGAGTGGCCGCATCGGCGGCCGGCATCGCCGCCAGCCCCTCCAGGAAGGCGCGAAAATAGAGCATGGTGCCACCCACCAGCAACGGTGTTTTTCCGCGCTCGACAATGTCCTTTACCACCCGCCCGGCATCCGCCGCGAAGTCCGCCGCCGAATAGGGCTGGTCCGGGTCGCGGATATCCACCAGGTGATGGGGGTAGTCGGGCTTGGCGCTGCCGATATCGAGGCCGCGGTAAACCAGGGCGGAGTCGACACTGACCAGCTCGCAATCCAGCACCCGCGCCAGATCGATGGCGAGGTCGGTCTTGCCCGAGGCGGTCGGCCCCATCAGGCAGATCAGCAGGGGGCGCGGCTCTTGCACGGGAGCGCTCACCGATTCACCGGCCGCGCAGGAACAGGCGATCCAGCTCGTCGAGGCCGAGCTGGGTCCAGGTGGGACGGCCGTGGTTGCACTGCCCGGCGCGCTCGGTTTCTTCCATATCGCGCAGCAGGGCATTCATTTCAGGCACGCTCAGGCGGCGGTTGGCACGCACCGAACCGTGGCAGGCCATGGTGGAGAGGATTTCGTCCATGTGGGCTTCGATACGATCAGAACTGCCGTACTCGGCCAGATCCGACAGCACATCGCGCAGCAATTGCTCCACATTGGAATCGCGCAGGGCAACCGGAATCTGGCGGATCAACAGGCTCTCTTCGCCGGCGCTGTCCACCTGCATGCCCAGGCGCTGGAACAGTTCGCCGTACTCCAGGGCCAGTGCCACTTCGCGACTGCTCACCGCCACCGCCTGGGGCACCAGCAGGGGCTGGCTGCGAATACCCTCGGCGCCCCGGGCCTGCTTCAGGCGCTCGTAGGTAATGCGCTCGTGGGCGGCGTGCATGTCCACCAGCACCAGCCCATGGGCATTCTCCGACAGAATGTAGATGCCCTTGAGCTGGGCCAGGGCGTAGCCCAGCGGCGGCACATCCTCTGCTTCCGTTTCGGCCAGCGATTCATGGGCGGGATGCAACTGGCCGTAGGCCCGCATCTGCCCGGCAGTGCGCGCCGGCGAGGTGGTCGGGCTGCTGTAACCGCCGGGCGGCATAGCCCGGCCCTCCCCCAGAAACGCCGGCGCCGGGGCGCCCCAGGCCAGCGCACTCTGGGCGCGAATCTCGCCGGTCTGCAGATCCACGGTTTCGCCGGCACCCAGCGCCGATACCGGATCGCTGCCTCCTTGCCCCGGGCGCACATCCGCCAGCGCCTTGTGCAGGCTGGAGAAGATGAAATTGTGCACCTCGCGGCCGTCGCGAAAGCGCACTTCGTGCTTGGTGGGGTGGACGTTGACATCCACCAGCGCCGGATCCAGCTCCAGGTAGAGCACGAAGGCCGGATGGCGCCCGTGGTAGAGCACATCGCGGTAGGCCTGCTTGACGGCGTGGGCCACCAGTTTGTCGCGAATCACCCGCCCGTTGACGAAGAAGTACTGCAGATCCGCCTGGCTGCGGGAGAAGGTCGGCAGGCCCACCCAGCCCCACAGGCGCAGGCCATTGCGTTCATGCTCCACATAGACAGCCTGCTCCATAAACGCGGGGCCACAGATGGAGGCCACCCGGCGCTGGCGCTCGGCGGTGGAATCCGCCGGGCGCAGGCTGTGGATACCGCGGCCGTTGTGGCGCAGGCTGAAGCCGACATCGAAGCGCGACAGGGCCAGCCGCTTGACCACCTCTTCCAGGTGATTGAATTCGGTTTTCTCGGTGCGCAGGAATTTGCGCCGGGCGGGCGTATTGAAAAACAGGTCACGCACTTCCACGGTAGTGCCGCGCGGGTGCGGGGCGGGTTTCAACGCCACCTCCATGTCGCGGCCCTCACACAGGGCGCTGCTGCCCTCGCTGGAATCATCCCGATGGTTGGAGGTGAGGGTCAGGCGCGACACCGAACCGATACTGGCCAGGGCCTCGCCGCGAAAACCGAGGCTGCCGACCCGCTCCAGATCCTCCAGCGAACTGATCTTGCTGGTAGCGTGGCGGGCCAGCGCCAGCGGCAGATCGTCGGGTTCCATACCCTGGCCATTGTCGCGGATGCGGATCAGTTTGACGCCGCCCTCCTCCACCTCCACTTCAATACGGGTGGCGCCGGCATCGACGGCGTTCTCCAGCACCTCCTTGACGACGGAAGCTGGGCGCTCCACCACCTCACCGGCGGCGATCTGGTTGGCGAGCCTCGCACTGAGGCGATGAATTCGGGACATGGGTCAGCTAGTCGGTATCTTCAGCGTCTGTCCGACCAGGATACGGGTGTCGGACATGCCATTGGCGCTCTTCAGGTCGGTGATCGACACATTAAAACGCTGGGCGATGTCCGACAGTGTATCACCCCGGGCAATGGTGTACTGCTGGCCGCCCTGCTGTTTCTGCCAGGCCAGCAGGGTGCCCGCCGGCGGGTGCTGGCTGAACCAGTCGCGAATACCGGCGTGAATCGCCCGGGCCATCTGCTGCTGGTAGCTGCGGGTGGCGAGACGCCGGGCCTCGGCGGGGTTGGAGATAAAGCCAGTCTCCACGAGAATTGAAGGGATATCCGGGGATTTCAGCACGGCAAAGCCGGCCTGCTCCACGCTGCGCTTGTGCAGGCGGGCGATGCTGTCCATGCGCCCCAGCACCGAACCGCCCATCTTCAGGCTGGTATCGAGGGTAGACGTCATCGACAGGTCGGCCAGCACCCCGGCCAACACATCGTCCTTGTCGGACAGGTTGACCCCGCCGATCAGGTCGGCGGCGTTCTCACGCTGGGCCAGGTACTGGGCCGCGGTACTGGTGGCGCCCTTGGTGGAGAGGGCGTAGACCGAGGCGCCGTTGGCCTGCGGCCTGGTGAAGGCGTCGGCGTGGATGGAGACGAACAGGTCCGCCTGGCGCTGGCGGGCGAGGTCGCGGCGCCCCTTGAGGCTGACATAGTAATCGCCGCCGCGGATCAGGGTAGGCTTGAAGCCGGGTTCGCGCTCGAACAGAGCGTAGAGTTCCTTCGAGATCGCCAGCACCACGTCTTTTTCGCGCAGGCGGTTGGGCCCCAGCGCCCCCGGGTCCTCCCCGCCGTGACCTGCGTCGATAGCGACAATCAGATCCCGGCGGCCGCCGGCATCCACCTTTTTGGTGACCGGAGGAGGCTGGCTGACTGTGGCCGCGGTCAAATCATAGAGATCGAGTACCAGGCGGTCCCCGGCCTGCGCATTGGCCTTGAGGGCGAAACTGCGGGGTTTTACCCCGGCGCTCATGTCGAACACGACCCGCAGATCGCTGCCCTCGCGGATGCCGGAGCGAATCTTGCCGATGGGTGTGTCGTCGAGTTTCAGGCCGGACAGGCTGGCCTTGAGACGGACGTCGCTGATGTCCAGTACGATACGGGAGGGATTGTCGAGGGTGATGAGCTTGTGCTCGGCCGGACCAGAGAGGTCAAACACCACCCGGGTGTGATCCGGCGCGCGCCACAGACGCACGTCCTGCACCTCCGCCGCCCAGGCCGAGGTGGCCGCCAGCCAACACAGGATCGCGAAGATCCGGCACGCCCTGCCCATATCACTCCCAGACTTTGTCGTTGTTGGACTCAGGCGGCCTGTTGCCAGCGCCCCAGCACGGCATTCCCCAATGCCGAGTGGGCACGCACTTCCAGCCGGCGGCCCGAACCCGCTGCGCTTATGGTAATCCCAATGTCGGCCGGGGGCAAAACACCGCGGCCCCGGGCGGGCCACTCCACCAGGCACAGGGCAGCGCCATTGAAATAATCCCTCACCCCCATGAACTCCAGCTCTTCTGCATCACCAAGGCGGTAGAGATCAAAGTGATACACCTCCAGGGTCTCCAGCTGATAGGGCTCCACCAGGGTGTAGGTGGGGCTTTTCACCGCACCGGAATGACCGAGGCCCTGTACCAGGCCGCGACTGAAGGTGGTTTTCCCCATACCGAGGTCGCCCTCGAGATAGATCACCAGGCCCGGCTGCACGGCACCCGCCAGCGCGGCTCCCAGCTTCACCATCGCCGCTTCATCACCGGCCTCTACCTGCCAGGTGGCATCGCTCATCCCAGCAACTCCCGCATCGGCGCCAGCAGATCGCTGGCCAGCAGGCCGCGCTGGCCGGCACCGGCGGCGCTATCCGCCGCAGCACCGTGCAGGCACACCCCCAGCGCCGCGGCATCCAGAGGCGCAAGCCCCTGGGCCAGCAGCGCGGCGATCACCCCGCTCAGCACATCGCCCATGCCACCACTGGCCATCCCGGGATTGCCGTAATCGCTGAGCAGCAAGTGGCGGCCATCACAGATCAGGCTGCCCTTGCCTTTCAGTACCACGACACCACCGTAGCGGGCCTGCAGGGCCTGTACGGCGGCAAAGCGATCCGCCTGGATCGCCGCGGTGTCCGTGCCCAGTAGCCGGGCCGCCTCGCCGGGATGCGGCGTCAGCACCCAGTCCTGCCGCGGGAAGCGGACGCCACCGGCCCCGCCAGCCAACAGATTGAGGCCATCGGCATCCACTACCAATGTCTTGTCCTGCGCTTCGCAGGCCGCCTGATCGCAGGCCGCCTGATCGCAGGCCGCCTGGAATAACTGCTCAGACCAGCTGGACTGCCCCAGCCCCGGTCCGAGGGCGATCGCATCAACCGCTGCCAGCATGGGAGCCAGATCCTGCCCGCCGCGCACGCCGCGCGCCATGGCTTCGGGACAACGCGCCAGCAGGGCGGATACATGGCGCTCGCGCGTCGCCGCGCTGACCAGACCGGCGCCGCAGCGCAATGCGGCTTCCGCTGCCAGCAAGATGGCGCCGCCCATACCGTCATCGCCACCGACGACCACCACCCGGCCGCAGTCGCCTTTATGGGCGTCCGGTTTGCGCGCGGGCCACTGCGCCAACAGGCTGTACAGATCCAGGCGCTGAACCGCGGCCGGATTGGCCGCGAGACTCGCTCGCGGCACGCCGATAGTTGCGAGATGGATATCGCCACAGCAGGCGGGGCCGGCGCCGGTGTACAGCCCGCGCTTGGCCACAATAAAAGTTGCGGTGGCGTCCGCCTTTACCGCCGCCCCCAGCACCCGGCCACTGTCAGCGCAGAGGCCAGAGGGAATATCCAGGGCCAGTAGTGGCAGGCCCGCCGCGTTCATCGCCACAATCGCCTCGTACTGGGCTGGCCGGACTTCGCCGCCGAGGCCGGTGCCGAGCAGTGCATCCACCAGGACTCCCTCCGCGGCCAGGCAATCGCGGGCAAAGGGCGCCACCACCACGCCGTTGGCCAGTGCCTGTTCGCGGGCACGCAGGGCGTCGCCGGCGATACGCCCGGCATCGCCCACCTGCCAAACAGTCACCGGAAAACCGCGCTTGTGGGCAATATCCGCCAACAGGTAGCCGTCACCGCCGTTATTGCCAGTGCCGCAAACCACCTGGATGCGGCGCGGTTCAGGCCAGCGCTGCAGGAGCAGTTCCCAGGCCGCGGCCGCGGCCCGGGCCATCAGGATGCCACCGGCAATACCGCCTTTCTCAATGGCGTGGCGGTCGAGCGCGCGGGTCTGCGCTGCGCTGTAAAGTCCCTGCTGGGTGCTGTAGTCGAACATGGCTCTCTATCGCACTATCGCCCTTTGCGCGAAACATCTCGCCGGGGCTGCTGGCTCCCCGGCGCATGACATCGCGCCCGGTCTGTTAGAATCGGGACTCTTTGGCCCGCGAGCCGCCAGTATAGGCGCCAGCCCCTGTCCGTCACAGCCCGATGAGTGAACCCAGCCAGCAAACACCGCCCCTGACAGCAAGCCAGCAGCAAAGCCTGCTGCGGCTTATCCGCGCCTGGGCGGAAGAGCTCGGTTTCCAGCAGGTGGGGATCACCGACGTGGACCTTGGCGAACACCGCGACTACCTGCAGAAATGGCTGGACGCCGGCTATCACGGCAGCATGGACTACATGGCGCGCCACGGCGACAAGCGCAGTCGCCCCGAGCAACTGGTGCCCGATACCTGCCGGGTAATCAGCGTGCGCATGGACTACCACCTCGGCGACACCCAGCCGCTGGCGGTATTGAACAATCCACGGAAGGCCTATATCTCCCGCTACACCCTCGGCCGGGACTACCACAAGCTGATCCGCAAGCGCCTGGCCCAACTGGCCAGACGTATCGAGGCCGAGGCCGGCGGCGGCCACTACCGGGCCTTTGTCGACAGCGCGCCGGTGCTGGAGAGAGCCATCGCCGAGCGCGCCGGTCTCGGCTGGATCGCCAAGAACACCATGCTGATCAACGACAGGGCGGGGTCCTGGTTTTTCCTCGGCGAGATCTACACCGACCTGCCGCTGGCCACCAGCGAGCCCCGCACCAGCAAACACTGCGGCAGCTGCACCGCCTGCCTGGACATCTGCCCCACCCAGGCCTTTGTCGGCCCCTACCAGCTTGATGCCCGGCGCTGCATTTCCTATCTCACCATCGAGCACGATGGCCCCATCGACGAGGAACTGCGACCGCTGATGGGCAATCGCATCTTCGGCTGCGATGACTGCCAGCTGGTCTGCCCCTGGAACAAATTCGCCCAGCCCACCGGCGAGGATGACTTTCGCCCGCGCCACGGGCTGGAAGCCGCGGATCTGGTCGACCTGTTCTTATGGGATGAAGACACCTACCTGGCGCGCACGGAAGGCTCAGCCCTGCGCCGCATCGGACACGAGCGCTGGCTGCGGAACCTGGCGGTGGCACTGGGCAATGCGCCGAGCAGTGCCGCCCTGCTGGCGGCGCTGGCGTTGCGCCGCGGACATCCATCGGCGCTGGTGCGGGAACATGTGGAGTGGGCTATCGCCCGACACGAACCGGGCCCCGACTAGCGATTCGGGCCCTTGCCACCCTCGGTGCCGGAGCGGGTGCTGTCGATAAAAGTGGTCATACTCAGGGCATCGTGCTCCGCCCTGTTGCCGGTGATCCGCTCTTCCACACGGAAGATAATGTCGTGGAAGCGCACCTCGTCCTCGTTGTGCAGGCGGTGGCGCCCCTGTACCACCTTGCCGTTCACCACGGTGCCGTTGGACGAGCCCAGGTCCTCGATAAACAGCAGGTCGGACTCGATGTCGAGGCGGGCGTGGGTGCGCGACACATGGGGGCTGACCACCGCCACATCGCAATCGAGCGCCCGTCCCATGGTGATCGGCCGCGTTACCCCGAAGCTCAGGCCCGCCAGCGGACCGGTCTCGGCGGACAGCACCCAGTGAAATTCCGGGTGATCCTCGCCACGGCGAAAATAGGTGGAAACCGCCTTGCTGCGGCGATCATTGATGGGCTTGATGTTGGAAAGTACCCGGCGCTCGACAAAGGACGGGGTTTTTACAATGCCCTGCGGCGTGATCTGGAAAAACCAGGCCAGGGCAAAGGTCAGGGGAAACCCGAGCACCGCGCCAACCAGCAGGTAGCGCGAGGCTAACTCATCGTCGATGCCGAGGGCGGGGAAGAGGATATCCCCCACCTGCAGGGCGCCCCAGCACAGCACCACATAGAGAACGCAGGTACGTAGTACCTTGCGCCGCTTGAGTTCCCTGAAAAATGAATTGAGGCCATTAGCCATGGCGCTTTATCCCGTGGACAGAGGCCACCAACGCCCAATCATTGTCGATAAGTCCACGTTCTTCAAGCCTCCGTGCGCAGAAAGTGTTGGCGATAATAGCGCAGCTCCTCGATAGATTCGCGAATGTCATCCAGGGCGAGATGGGCGCCGCTCTTCTGGAACCCCCCCGTCAGATCCGGGCGCCAGCGCTGGGCCAGTATCTTCAGGGTACTGACATCGAGATTGCGGTAGTGAAAATAGCGCTCCAGTTGCGGTATGTGCCGCGCGAGAAAACGCCGGTCCTGGCAAATACTGTTGCCGCACATGGGGGAAGCACCCGCGGGCACCCACTGTTGCAGGAACTCGATGGTCTGCCGGCTCGCCTCTTCTTCATCGACGTGGCTGGCGCGCACACGCGCCACCAGGCCCGAGGCATTGTGGTGGCTGGTATTCCATTCATCCATCGCCGCCAGGCGCTCTTCGCTCTGTTTCAGCGCCAGTACCGGGCCTTCGGCCAGGGTGTTGAGGTCGCTGTCGGTCACTATGGTGGCGATTTCAATCACTGCATCTCGATCCGGGTCGAGACCGGTCATTTCCAGGTCGATCCAGATCAGGTTGGAGGGATTCTGCATGCCTGACTCCCTTTGTTTTCGCGCCAGTTTAACAAAACCCGGAGCGAATACTATTTGCGCCGCCCCCTGCCGGACGCCAATAATGCCGCAATGAGCAAACGCAAACTCACCCGGCGCCAGGCCTGGCGGGTCAACAAAATTCAGCAGGAGCGCGCCGAGCGCGCCAAGCGGCGCGAAGACACTGCCTCGGAGAGCCTGCAGGGCGGCAGCCTGGGAGCTGAACAGGAAGGCCTGGTGGTAGCCCACTTCGGCACCCAGGTCGAAGTGGAGTCAGGTGCCGGCGAACGCCGCCGCTGCCACCTGCGAGCCAATCTCGGCAGCCTGGTCACTGGCGACCGGGTCATCTGGTGCGAGGGCGACCCCACCGGTGTCGTTGTTGCCCAGCTGGACCGTAAAAGCGCACTGCTGCGACCGGACAACTTCGGCCAGCTGAAGCCGGTAGCCGCCAATATTGACCGTATTTTCGTGGTCATCGCCGCCCGGCCCGAGCCCCACGCCAACCTGATCGACCGCTACCTGGTGGCCAGCGAAGCGGTGGGCATCGAGCCGGTGCTGGTGCTGAACAAAGTGGATTTGCTGGACGGCGACGACGCACTGGCAGCCCAGCTGGACAGCCTGCTCACCCCCTACGCCAACCTCGGCTACCAGTTGCTGCGGGTGTGCGCCCGCGCCGGCGGCAGCGTTGCACTGGAGACAGCGCTGAACCAGCGCATCAGTATTTTTGTCGGTCAATCCGGCGTCGGCAAGTCGTCGCTGGTGAACAGCCTGCTGCCGGGGCTCGACCTGCGGGTTGGCGCCCTCTCGGAGTTAACCCACAAAGGTACCCACACCACCACCACCGCCCAGCTGTTTCACCTGCCCTGCGGCGGCAGCCTGATCGACTCCCCGGGGATTCGTGAATTCGGCCTGTGGCACATGAGCCGGGACCAGGTGGAGCAGGGTTTTCGCGAGTTTCGCCCCCACCTCGGTCACTGCCGCTTCCGCGACTGCCAGCACCAGCAGGAGCCCGGCTGCGCCATCCTCGACGCCGGGCAGAGCGGCGCAATCAGTCCGGCCCGCCTCGAAAGCTACCGCCGCATCATCGCCAGCCTGGAGGCGGACAGGTAGAGCGGGCTATCCTGCCAGCGCCTCGCCCAGTCGGGTCGGGGAGCCCGCCATATAGTGTTCCAGCCAGGCCGGTGCACCCTCGGGCAACAACAGAATCACGGTAGAGCCCAGCTTGAAGCGCCCCATCTCCTGGCCTTTGGCCAGTTCCACCGCCACGGGGGCCGCGACGTGATCCGTCTGCACCATTTGCCGGGGCGGCGGAGCCACCTGGCCCGCCCACACCGTTTCGATGCCGGCCACAATCATTGCCCCCACCAGCACCATCGCCATGGGGCCAAACTCGGTGTCGAAGTAGCACACCAGGCGCTCGTTGCGGGCAAACAGGCGATCGACGTTTTCCGCCGTGGTGTTATTGACGGAATACAGGTCACCTGGAATGTAACAGCTGGCGGTAAGGCGCCCAGCCAGGGGCATGTGCACGCGGTGGTAGTCGCGCGGCGACAGGTAGATGGTGGCAAAACGGCCGTTGCGGAACTGGGCCACGCGCTCGGCGTCGCCCCCCAGCAGTGCCCAGGTGGAGTAGTGGCGCCCCTTGGCCTGGAAAATACTGTGTTCGTTGACCGCCCCTATCTGGCTGATCGCACCGTCCGCCGGGCACACCAGCGGCGCCTCCGCCAGGGGGCGCGCACCATCCCGCAGGGCACGGGTGAAGAAAGCATTGAAATTGCCGTAGCGCTCCGGATCGGGTTCGGCGGCCTCGCCCATATCCACGTCGAAATGGGCGATAAAACGGCGGATCACCCAGTTCTTGAGCCACCGGGGCGAACGGCGTTCCGCCAGCCAGCCGACAAAGCGGGACAGCAGGTGCTGGGGAATGAGGTGCTGGAAAGCGATAAACAGGAAATCCATGGCGCGAGAGGCGTCCTTCTATTATTGGTTTCGATCAGATTGCGGCGCGGCGACGATTATCGCCCGGTGCTCAATGGGTGTCACCCCCGCATGGGCGGGGATGATTTGGGGCGGGGGACTGGCTACCGGGCAGGGGCTGAAACCCTGGCGGGGTGCGTTTCAACAGCAGCTAGAGATTTTCCTCCGCAAAGGCCGCCAGCCGCGAGCGCACAATACCGTTGACATGCATGATTCCCGCGTGGGGATAGGCCTTGCTCTTCTCCACCAGGTAGGTGAGCCCGGAGGTCAGGGGCGAGATGTACTTGTTGTCGATCTGCGCCAGGTTGCCGAGCACCACGATCTTGGAGTCGGCCCCCACCCGGCTGATCACACTCTTCAGCTGGAACTGGGTCAGGCCCTGGCTCTCGTCGATGATGATGTAGGCGTTGTTGAATGAGCGCCCGCGCATGAAGTTGAGGGACTTGAACTGGATGTTGGCGCGCTCCTTCACGTACTCGATGCTGCCGTTGCAGGACTCATCGGCGCCGTGGAGGATCTCCAGGTTGTCGTCGAAGGCGGCCAGCCAGGGCGCCATTTTCTCCTCCTCGGTGCCGGGCAGGAAGCCGATGTCTTCGGCAATGGGTGGTGTCGAGCGCGCCACAATCAGCTTGTTATAGCGCTTCTGCTCGAGGATGGCGTGCAGGCCATAGGCCAGCGCCAGCAGTGTCTTACCGGAGCCCGCGGGGCCGGTCATCACCGTCATGTCGACGTTGTCGTCCTCCAGCAGGGCCATGGCCATGGCCTGTTCCAGGTTGCGCGGCGTCAGCCCCCAGAAGCGCCGGTGCATGAGATTGTCGCGACTGTCGCAGCGCAGGTAGACATAGTCGCTGTCGATGCGCTTCACAAAGGCCATGAAGTCGTTGTCGTCGAACAGAAACATGTTGGGATAGGCCTGGGGCAGCGACTTGCGCGGCACCCGGTGCAGGGTACAGTCCCCCTCGCGCAGGGTGTCCACCTCGGAAATACCGGACCAGAAATCTCCCTCGAGGTGCTCGTAACCCTTGGCCAGCAGATCGATGTCGTCCAGCACCCGGTCGCGGCGGTAGTCCTCCACATGCAGCAGGCCGGAACCCTTGGCCTTGATGCGCATGTTGATGTCCTTGGTCACCAGGCACACGAACTCGCTGGGCCGCTCCGCCTGCAGGCGCAGGGCAACGTTGATGATGCGATTGTCGTTGGCCTGGTCCTGGGTGGCGTCGAGGAAGGGAATCTCCGAGCTGTCCGTCAGCAGCTGGTCGGGATAGATAGCCAGGGTTCCCAGCGGGCCATCCATCGCGCTGCCGGGCACTTCCACCCCGGCCTGGATTTCCTGCGGGGTTGCGGCATCCACCACCTTGTCGATCATCTGGATGGCGATACGGGCCTCGCGGCTGACGGTTTTGTCGTGGCGATCCTTGATGTGGTCGAGTTCCTCCAGCACGGTCATCGGGATGACGACACGGTGTTCGTTAAAAGCGGCAATAGCAGTGGGGTCGTGCAGCAGGACGTTCGTATCCAGAACGTAGGTTTTCTTGATAACGGGTTTCAGGTTCGATTTTTCTACACGCAGGGTGGAGCCTGAGTCCATGAAGGATTCCTCATACAGAAAGAGCCGGGAGTGGGTGCTTCGTGAACCGGCGACCGGAGCCGGGGCTGGAGTTCAAGGGAGGGGTAAACAGGGCTGCCGGGGCGCCGGGAACGGCGGAATTTGCTGGCCTGGCCCTGGGCCGAGGGCCGCCCGAGCAGGGAAAACTCTGGTGGGAATGACTCGCGCTGTAGGGGCGACTCCGGGCCGGAACAGGTGCAGCGGCCGGCCGGGGTCCGGAAATTCTTCAAAAGGCGCTTCCCGGATACTGTGCAGCGACGTTACCCCGATTATTAAGCCGGCCGCGCGCAACTGTCAACGCCCGCTGGCGGCAATCGTCGTAAAGCGCTCGCAATCACTGACAGGGCCACCCTTTTCCGCTAGGATAGCGCGCTTGTGCACCCACTTTGTAAGACGCTTTATTCGCAATGCTCAATCAGGACTCGCTCGCCCAGCTGAAGGGCCTCAAAACGCAGATGGAGGCCGATAAAGAGCGGGCCGAGGCGGTGGTAAAGGGCACCCAGGCCCGCTACGGCTTTGCTGTCCTGGATGACGGCCGCGAAATTTTCATTCCGCCCGATGAAATGCTCAAGGCCTTCCCCGAGGATCGGGTGCAGGTCTGTATCCGCCCCGCCCGTGACAACAAAACCGTCGCCGACATCGAAAAACTCCTCGACAGCCCGCTGAGCGAGTTCACCGGTCGCTGCGTGCGCAAGGGCAAGGCCTTCTTCGTACAACCCGACCTGCCCCAGCTCAAGCGCTGGCTGTTCATCCCTCCCCACGCCCGCAACGGCGTCAAGGAGGGGGATTACGTGCGCTGCGCCATCCTGCGCCACCCGATCCGGGACGGCAAACCCCAGGCCAAGATTCTCACGGTACTGGGCAACGACGACACCCCCGGCATCGAGAACCTCTACTGCATGACCAAGTACGGCCTGGCAACCGATTGGGGCCAGAGCGCTAAGAAGGACCTGGAAAGCTGCCTGGCAGCCGAGAGCCCGCTGGCCAGCGAGCAGCGCCGGGACCTGACGGCACTGGAATTCATTTCCATCGATGCCGCCAAGACCCAGGATATCGACGACGCCCTCTATGCAGAGGTCAGCAACGACGGCTGGACGCTCTATGTGGCGATCGCCGATCCCACCGCCTACATCGTCCCGGACTCACAACTGCACCGGGATGTGGCCGCCCGTGGCACCTCCGTCTACTTCCACGGCGACATCGTGCCGATGCTGCCGGAAGCCCTGTCCCAGGATACCTGCGCCCTGTCCGAGGGCGTGGATCGCCCGGCCCTGGTGTGCCGTATCGCGGTCAGCGACAGCGGCGAGGTGGGCGAGGCCGAATTCATGGTCGCCACCATTCGCTCCCGGGCCAAGCTGTCCTACTACGCAGTGGACCGCTACCTCAACGGCCAGGCCGACGAACTGATGAGCCACGCCAGCCCGCTGGAGGCCCTGTACCAGGTATACCGCGCCCTGCGCGCGCGGCGGGAAACCCTGGAACTGGTGATGGAAGACCGCCAGGAGTTTCGCTGGGTGCTGGGCGACGACAAACAGATCGACCACATTGAGCCCTACGAGAAACTGCTGTCGCAGAAGCTGGTGGAAGAGTGCATGGTGGCCACCAACCGCTGCGCCGCCCATTTCCTGGCGGAGTGCGGCGCCCCCGGCCCCTTCGTGCGCCACGCCGGCTTCCGCAGTGACCGCCTGGACGAGACGCGTAAATTCCTCGCCATGCACGCCCCGGAAGTCGCGGATCTCGACCCCGCCACCAAGTCCGGCTACCGCACCATTATGCGCGCCCTCGGCGCCAGTGGCAGTGAACTGCCCCTGCGCGGCATGGTCAACCGCCTGCTGACCCGGGCAGAACTTGGCACCGAGCCGGGTCTGCACATGGGGATGGCGCTGGACGTCTACACCAACTGCACCTCGCCACTGCGCAAGTACATGGATTTCCTGGTACACCTGCAGATCAAGGCCATCCTCGGCGGAGAAGGCCCCGCCAGCACCGACCCGGAGGAGTTGGCTCGCCTGCGCGAGAAACTGCTCAATGCCCGCAGCGCCACCGCGGAAGCGGAACGCTGGCTGGCCAGCCGCTACCTACAGCGGCTGGTCGACGCAGAGCCGGGGCGCACCTTCCGCGCCACAGTGGCCCACATCAACAGCAGCGGCTTTACGGTACGTCTGGAGGACAACGGTCTGGAGGGCTTCGTTGACCTGCGCAAGGATCCGGAAAAGTTCAGCTACGACAAGTGGACCGCCAGCCTCACCAGCACTACCCGGCGCTTTCAGCTGGAGCAATCGGTGGAAGTGTGTTTCAGCGGCGCCGACCCGGAAGGTGGCTTTGTCAGCCTGTTCTCCCTGGCGGAGGGCTGCGGCCTGAAGCCGCCTAAGGAGAAGAAGGAACAGGAACAGGGGGCAGATTGACCCCCGCGGGGTGCGCAGGCGCACCCCGATAGCTAGCAGGCGCGCAGGTGCTGCGCTCTACGTCCACTCGACGGCGGGGACGGAAAAGGGGCGGCACACTGCTGCACCCGCCCCACCAGAGCGATCATTTCCCCCACTCCCAGCGACCGCAGAAATTCGCCCATCGCCTGCAGGTCGTCGCCGGCTACATCCGGCTCCACCCGGCGCAGGGCCTCAATCACACCCAGTTCTGCGCGGCTGAGGACGCTCGCATCATCGCCGAATATCAAGCGCGTGAAGGTGTCCACGATGACAATTTCACTGAGTTCGCCGGGCGCACTGTCACCCCGGCGCAGATTATCCTGTGCCATGCTAGCCTTTCCCCGCGCCCCGTAACGCGGGCCGCTCCCTATCCTTTATTGTTCAGTATGGTCCAGGAGAACCACCCGACCGGATAAATTTTAGGCAATATTCACAGGATTGCTTATTTTTTGTCCGCTTTTATCAGAACGCGGCATTGCCCGGCGTGCGCGGGAAGGGAATGGCGTCGCGCACGTTTTCCATGCCGGTCACGTAATTAAGCAGGCGCTCAAAGCCGAGGCCGAAACCCGCGTGGGGCACGGTGCCGTAGCGACGCAGATCGCGGTACCACCACAGTTCCTCCCGCAGGTGCTTATCCATGCGCGAATCCAGCACATCCAGGCGCTCCTCGCGCTGACTGCCACCGATGATCTCGCCGATGCCGGGAGCCAGTACATCCATCGCCGCCACCGTCTTTTCGTCGTCGTTGAGACGCATGTAGAAGGCCTTGATGTCGCGCGGATAGTTCATCAGCACCACCGGGCGGCCGACATGCTTCTCCGCCAGGTAGCGCTCGTGCTCCGAGGCCAGGTCGACACCCCAGCTCACCGGGAATTCAAACTTTTCGCCGCAATTCTCGAGGATGCGAATGGCCTCCGAGTACTCCATGCGCTCGAAGCGGTTGTCGATCACGCTGCGCAGGCGCTCCAGCACAGTATTGTCGATGCGCTGCTGGAAGAAGGCCATGTCGTCCTCGCGCTCCTCCAGGACCCGGGTGAACAGGTACTGGAGCAAATCCTCGGCGAGATCGGCGTTGTCGTTGAGGTCGGCGAAAGCGATCTCCGGCTCCACCATCCAGAACTCCGCAAGGTGGCGGCTGGTGTTGGAGTTCTCGGCGCGGAAAGTCGGGCCGAAGGTGTAGACCTTGCTCATCGCCAGGCAATAGGACTCCACTTCCAGCTGGCCGGATACGGTGAGGAAGGCATCGCCGCCAAAGAAGTCCTGGCTGTAGTCCGGCTGGCCATCGGCGCCCCGCGGCAGGTTGACCGCGTCCAGGGTGCTGACCCGGAACAGCTCGCCGGCGCCCTCGCAGTCGCTGCCGGTGATGATCGGGGTATTGATCCAGTGGAAGCCGCGCTCATAGAAATAATTGTGAATGGCATTGGCCAGCGTCGTGCGCACCCGGGTAATGGCGCCGAAGGTGTTGGTGCGCGGCCGCAGGTGGGCCTGGGTGCGCAGGTATTCAAAGGTATGGCGCTTTTTGGCGATGGGATAGGATTCGGCATCCTCGACCCAGCCCTGCACACTGACCACACTGGCCTGGATTTCCACACTCTGGCCCTTGCCCTGGGACTCCACCAGTTCCCCGGTCACGGTCACCGCGCAGCCGGTGGACAGCTTCAGTATCTCCGACTCGTAGTTGGCGAGTGAGTCGGGCACCACCGCCTGGATGGGGTCGAAACAGGAGCCGTCGTGGACCGCCAGGAAAGAGATGCCGGCCTTGGAGTCGCGCTTGCTGCGCAACCAGCCGCGCACCTCTACAGTGGCGCCGATGGCGGCCTCGCCGGTCAGGGCGGCGGCAACAGAAACAGTGTGTGTCATGGGGCTCTCCGGCGGGATGGTAACAGGCGCGGAGGATACCGAAACCGCGCCGGTGCCGCCAGCGAGAGCACCCGGTGCCGGGCCTCAGCGGGCGATGCGGTTGATGGTCGTGCCATTGAGATCCAGGTTGCCCAGCACGCCGGCGTCGTTATAGCTCAGCCCCAGCACCGGTGGTGCATTGCTGGTGGTTTCCAGGCGGCCACGCTCGTCCACCCGCACTTTGGTCACCCGCTCACTGACACCGATTTTCCAGTTGATGGTGTTGCGAAAATCCACCAGCGACTGCTGGTTCATAAACAGCAACACTTCCACCTTGCGGCCGCCCTCAGTGGTCATATCATGGGGAGCGCCGGCCGAGGCGTAGTAGGCCACCGGTTCCCCCTTGATCAGCAGGGCCCCCTCGCCGTAGCGCCCGCGCTCGCCGAAACCCATTTCCACCACATCCGGAAACACCAGCACACCGCTGGCCCGGCTGATCAGTTTGTCGATTTCCTTGGCGTGGTGGCGCAGCTTCTCCAGCGCTACCTGGCTCTTGCTGACAATTTCCGTGCGATCATCAGCCCGGGCCAGGCCCGCCACAAGCAGCATGCCAACGATCAGCGCACAGGCCGCGCGCCAGTGATATCTCCGTGCTTTCATCCCGAATCCCCGCTCGATTTATCTTTTATCCCGTTCAGCCAAAGCTGAAAGCTTCGCCGACCAGTTCTTCCGACAGACGCCACAGGCGCTCCGCCAGTTCCGGGTCAGTGGCATAGGATTCTACTCCGCCGGCACCGCCCTGGCTCGCGACTTCTGCCAATTGACAGTCCTCCAGGTAGCGCCCCCCCTGCCCGGCCAGAGCTGGCGCGGTAGCGGCATAGGCACTGGTGGCCGCCCCCTGGGGAATGGTCTTGAACAGGCTGCGGGGTTTTTCAGCGGCGGCGGGTTTGCCACCCGAGACGCTGGTAGCCCGGGCGCGAATCGCCTCCATATCGGCTGCATCCAGATGGCGGCCAAGCTCGGTCATGATCATGCCGGGATGCACCGCAAAAACGCGCACACCGTGGGGCGCCAGGCGCGTATCCAGGCCGACACTGAACAACACGTTGGCGGTCTTCGATTCGCCGTAGGCCTGCCATTTTTCGTAGTCGCGCTGCCGGTAATTCGGGTCGTCGAAGTCAAACGCGCCAAAGCGGTGACCCGCGGAGCTGAGATTGACCACCCGCGGCTCGCCGCCAGCGGCGGCAGAGGCCTGCAGCGCCGGCGCCATCAGGCAAGTGAACAGGAAGTGGCCGAGGTGATTGGTGCCGAACTGCATCTCGAAGCCCTGGGCAGTGCGCTGCAGGGGGCAGGCCATCACACCGGCGTTGTTGATCAACAGATCGACCCGCGGGTAGAGATCCAGCAGGGTGGCGGCGGAATTGCGTACCTTGTCGAGATCAGACAGGTCCAGCAGCGCACTGTCCAGTTGCCCCGGCAGGTCCTGCTGTTCCAGCCCCGCCAGCGCCGCGTCCAGCTTGGCGCGATCACGGGCCAACAGCACCACCGTCGCCCCGCGGGCGGCCAGCGCCCGGGCGGTCTCCATACCCAGGCCCGATGATGCACCGGTAACCATTGCCAGTTGGCCCGACAGGTCGATACCGGCGAGTACCTCGTCGGTGGTCGAGGCAAAACCAAAATCCGCCATTCCCTTTTCCTTATATTTGTCCGCTGTTCGATTGTGTCAGAGAATCAAGGTAGACGTTAATCCCGCAAGGGCCTATTCCCGATACAAATGACCGCACCAAAGGAACCGTTATGGGCGAATCCCGCGCCACTATCGAGGCCGGCAGCTACATCAGCTTTGCCACCCGCAAGCGCTCCGGCGAGTTTGTACCCACTCCGGTGTGGTTTGCCCCGGCGGGCGGCAGCTACTACCTGTTCTCCGCCGGCGAGGCCGGCAAGGTCAAGCGCCTGCGCAACTTCAGCACAGCGCGCATCGCCCCCTGCACCGTCACCGGCAAAGTCACCGGCGAGTGGCTGGACGTCGAGGCTTTTTTGCTGGAATCCCCCGCGGACTGCGCCACCGCGCTGGCGGCACTGCGGCGCAAGTATGGGCTGCAGATGCGCATTGGCGACCTGTTCGCGCGCCTGACTGGCCGCTTTGACCGCCGCGCCTATATCCGGGTGGACGTCAGCAGCACCGATTAGCGCGCCGCCAGGGCCTCGCGCCGGATAAGGTCGAGCTGCAGGCGATAGTCGTCGATGTCGCCGCGCAGGGTTGCCCCCTTGATGGCGCGACCAATATAGTCGGTGGCGGCATCGTAGTCGCCGCGACGGTACTCGATAATACCCAGTGCGTAGAACAGGCGGGCATCGTCGCCGCGCAGGTCCAGGGCGCGCTGGTAGTGCAACAGGGCGGCGTCCCAATCGCCCGCCTCCCCGGCCTGGTCCCCCAGCCAGGCGTGATAATAGGGGTTGGCCTCACGATAGCGCGCCACCCGTTCGGCCCAGTAGGCCTGCTCATCGCTGCGCCCCTGACGCTGGTAGAGCACCAGCAGGTTGTTCATCGCCGAACGATCTCCCCCGTCCAGCTGCAGGGCGCGGAAATAACTGCGTTCCGCCGGCCCATCCTGCCCCGCCGCACGATAGATTGCCCCCAGATTGACCCACAACTGGCCCATATCGGGGCTGATCTGCAGCGCCTTCACCCCCTGTTGCCAGGCCGCGGCCAGATCTCCCGTCGCCAGCGCCTCCATCGCCAGGTTGTTGTGGTGCAGAGCCCGCGCTTCGCCATCGGAAAGGGTGCGGCTGTCGGCGATATCGCGGGAGGGCAGCGGATCGATATCCACCATGTACTGCTCGCCACTGGGCAGACGCACCAGCACATTCACATGCAGGCGCAGGGCCACCCGCTCGCCAATGCGTGTCCATTGCGGACGGACTTCCAGCCACTGGTAGCGGGCGTCCAGCCCCGCCTCCCGCGCCAGGGCAACAAACAGGTGGGCGTAACTGAGGCAATTGGCGGTGCCCCGCTGGAAGACCTGCTGTGCGGTACCATCGGAAAACGCATCGTAGCGCATGCCCAGCGTACCGCTGCCCTTCACCGCCGAATGCAGGTTGATCAACCGCTGCCGCGGCTGGGCAGCACTGCGGGCGTAGCTCGCCACAAAGTCGCGCATCGCTTCATCCAGGTCCAGCAGGCCCGGGCTATCGAGGGACGCCGCCGCTTCCAGCGTCACCACCTGCCCCTCGAACTGCAGGGGCGGCAGCGCAGTCACCGCATCGCGAAAAGAGGGTTGGTGGGAACAGGCGGTCAGCAGGAAAACAGGAAACAGGAAAACGACAAAGCACCTGCGCCGGCTGCCGCACCAGCGCCAAAGCCCTGCGCCGCGCACAGGTCCTGCCATGGCGTCCTCCTGCGCGCCGCATCGTCTGACCACAGCGGCGCGTACCTTGGAGTATAGTCCCCCGGGGCAATCAGGGTGAGCGTCGCCCCTTCAGCGCGCCTTGCCGTACTGCAACTGGCAGAACAGCTTCGCCAGAGTCTCGACGTAAGTCACATCAGCAGCCGAGAAGCGGTCCGCCGTGGGGCTGTCTATATCCAGCACCCCGGTACAGACAGCCCCCTGCCAAAGCGGCACCACCACCTCCGAGCGCGAGCGCACATCACAGGCAATATGCCCGGGAAATGCATGCACATCCGGCACCACCTGCGTCGCACCCTGTGCCACCGCAGCACCGCAAACCCCCTTGCCCACCGGAATGCGCACGCAGGCGGGCCGCCCCTGGAAGGGCCCCAGCACCAGTTCCTCACCCTGCAGGAAATAGAAGCCGAGCCAGTTGATATCGTCGAGCTGTTCGTTGAGGAAGGCCGAGAAATTGGCGGCGTTGGCGATCAGGTCGCGTTCACCGGAGAGCAGGCCGGTGAGCTGTTGTTTGGCTTCGGAGAGTGGGAGCATGGAGTCAGGCCGCCGTATGCAGCCCGCACTCCCGCCCGTCCATCACCTTGGTCGGATCGAAATAGTGCTTGCAGGTCGGCAGCCCGTGTTCCGCCATGTAGGCCTCCACCTGCGCATCCGACCAGTAGAAAATCGGCGCCACCTTCACAATCCCGCGGGCATCAAGCGACACCGTGTCGAGCGTCTTGCGATGCTCCGTCTCCTCCCGGCGAATTCCGGTCAGCCAGAAATCCGGCTTGAACTCGGCCAGGGCGCGGTCGAAGGGTTCCAGCTTCACCTGGCGGGTGAACTCCGCGTGGCGCTCCTCTTCGTCCACCGTGGGAATGCCCCCCATAATCGCGTTGCGGCGCTCCGAGGTCATCTGCGGCGAGTAGACGTGAATGTTCAGGTCCAGGTCGCGAATCAGGCGCTCCGCCACCACATAGGTGTCGCGCAGGTTATAGCCCGTGTCCACCCAGATAGTCGGCACCGAGGGATCGACCTGGCTCACCAGGTGCAGCATTACCGCGGCGTTGCGGCCCATGCTGGTAGTGGCGATGGTGCGCCCGCCCTGGGCAAGGGCCCAGCGCACCGCCTCCTCGGGAGAGGCATTGCGCAATTCGGCGTTGGCGCTGTCGACGTTCAGTTGCAAAACGGAGTAAGCCTTGTAGCTTGTACTGGACGCGAAACTTTAATGAATCAAAACAGCCGAGACAAATAACGATCTGATATATGGATATAGCCGGCCAATCGCTCCGTTAGTGCCTCCGCGGGGGAATCACCGGGGTCGGCGCAAGCTGGCGATTGGCCAGTGCCGCGCCGGCGATCCTGACCTGTGGGCGAATTCTGGCATAGTCCAGGCGCACCTTGTTCAGGGCGCGGACCGCATCCACCTCGCTGCTGCCAATCTGCACGCTCGAGCCGGTGAGTGGATTGGTCACGAAAAGGTCAGGCGATGAAAAGTAAGGCAGGCTCACGCCGCTGCTCAGCATGATGGTATTGGCGCCGCGACGCGTCCAGGCCCGGCCAAAGGGAAAGGTCGCCAGGTTATCGCTGGCACTGGTCAGCTCGTGATCGAGGCCCAGGTTATGGCCCAGCTCGTGGGCCAGTGTGATCGCGTCCCAGTGACAGGCCGTCACGCCGATCTGATAGTTTTCGAGGGCATCCACTACGCCTATGTAGGCCTGCCCGCAGTACTCGGCTTCGGCAGACAGGTGAATAAACGAATGTACCAGATCCGCCTCGTAAACCGCCTTGTTACTGAGTAATGAACGATAAGCGCCGGAACCATCGCGCATGTCGTTCAGTACCCGATCCGTTGGCTCGACCCCGCCCATGGGTGACAGCGTTATCGGTATGACACCGGCAATGCCGAACTTCATGTGCACGCCCGACTGCGCCAGCATGCGATTCACCGCGGTGACCTGCCTGCGCACCAGCTCCTCCGGACTTAGCAGGCCGGCGGCGATCTCCTGGATACTGCGATCCACATAGAACAGAACCGACACCACGTGCACAACGTCAACCTCGCTGAGATCCGCAAATGACCAGAAGCTGTTCAGCTCGTCACCGTAGCAATCTATATAGGGGTGGGTCGCTCGCGAGTGGCCGGAGTAATCCGTGTTACAGATGGGCACGAACTGCGGGATCAACTGGAACTGGCCCTCGGGTAGATCCTCGCCGAGGGCCGCGCTATCCATGACTACCCTCGGCTCGCTGCTGCCGCCGAACAGATGCCTGTCGCCCCTGCGCCAGTGGCTGAACTGGAAGTCCCGCTGCGGGCGGGCGGCCACAGCGTGACGGTCGCCGGGGCGGAAATCGAGTGCCAGGTCGGCGCAATGCTGCACATTGTCCACCTCGACGCAGCCCCGCTCCTCATCCACGCCAATCTCTACCCGACAGCCCGCCAGTGCCAGCAACACCGCTATCACGACCTGAGCCCTTAATCCCCGAATCACGCGCACATCCTTTACCCACCAGCCGCTATTATGCCCTACAGCTCGGACCTGCAAAGCAAACACAGCATAGCCGCCAGCAACACCGCTACCACGGAAAAACCGCCACTTTCACTGGCACTCAGACGCCATTGCAGACCAACGACCGGCGCCAGATACTGCTATCTACCTATAACAGACAGCGAGTACCCGTATGAACCTCTCACTCTGCGACAAACTCGGCATCGACTACCCCATCTTCGCCTTCACCCACTGCCGCGACGTGGTGGTGGCGGTCAGCAAGGCCGGTGGCATCGGCGTACTGGGGGCGGTGGGCTTCAGTCCGGAGCAGCTGAAGGAAGAGCTCGACTGGATTGAGGAACATATCGGCGACAAGCCCTATGGGGTGGACATCGTGATCCCCCAGAAGTACGAGGGCATGGGCGACATGAGCGCCGAAGAGCTCGAGAAAAAACTGTGGGAGATGGTGCCCCAGGGGCACATCGACTTCGCCCAGAAACTGCTGGCCGACCACGGTGTGCCCGAATGGCCGGATGGCACCACCAGCATGGGCCTGATGGGCTGGACCGAGGCCACCGCCACACCGCTGCTGGAGGAGGCCCTCACCCGGCCCGGCTGCAAGCTGATTGCCAACGCGCTCGGAACTCCGCCGGCGGACAAGATCAAGCAGGTGCAGGACTCCGGCCGCCTGATCGGCGCCCTGTGCGGCAAGGTCAAGCAGGCCGTGGCCCACAAGGAGGCCGGGCTGGACTTTGTGGTGGCCCAGGGCGGCGAAGGGGGCGGACACACCGGCGATGTCGGCTCGGTGGTGCTGTGGCCGCAAATTGTCGATGCCATTGGCGATTTGCCCATGCTCGCCGCCGGCGGTATCGGCAACGGGCGCCAGATCGCCGCCGCCCTGGCCATGGGCGCCGCCGGGGTGTGGACGGGTTCGCTCTGGCTCACCGTGGAAGAAGCCCACACCCAGCCGGCGCAGAAGCAGTCCCTGCTGGATGCCACCAGTGAAGACACCGTGCGCTCCCGCTCCTGGACCGGCAAGTCCTGCCGCATGCTGAAAAACGAGTGGACAGAGGCCTGGGAGCGGGAAGATACCCCCGATCCTCTGGGCATGCCGCTACAGGGGCTGGTCACTTCCGACGGCATCCGCCGCACCTCCGTCTACGCCGACAGGGGCGAGTGCCAGAAGGTCGCCTTCAACCCCTGCGGCCAGGTAATCGGCCAGATCAACCAGGTGGAATCCTGCCGCCAGGTGATGCAGCGCCTGCTGGAAGAGTATGTGGATGCGGTGGCGATGGCGGGGCGCATGCTGCCCGATAGCTAACGCGTAGCGGATAACACAGCAAGGGCGGCACCGCACAGCGGGCCGCCCTTTTCAGTTTGAAGAACGCTGGAAGCGTTTGAGCGCTTCCGCTCAGAAAGACACCTGCAGGCTCAGCCAGTAATTGCGCCCCGCCGCCATCACGTTGTAGTGGTCGGTGAACTGCACCTCGTCGGAGTCCGCTTCGTAGAGGCCATCGCCATTGAGGTCGACAAAATCCGTGCTGTAGGTCGTAAAGTCTTCGTCCAGCAGGTTGTTGACGCGCCCGGTGAGAGCGATGTTGTCGGTAATGGCGTAGCGGATACCCAGGTTCCACAGGTCGTAGTTCTCGTAGTACTGGGCCCTGTCCAGCAGGTCGTTCCAGCCGCGGTAGCGGTCGGAGCGGAACTCGCCCTGCAGGGTCAGGGTCAGGCTGTCGAGCGCCTGCCAGTCGAGGGTGACGTTGGCCATGTGCTCTGCAGTGTTGGTCAGGGGTTCACCTTCCTGGGGGCCGCTCTTCTGCTCGCTGTCGGTCCAGGTGTAGTTGGCGTTCAGGCTCCAGCGCTCGCTGATCAGGTAGCGGCCGGCCACTTCCACACCCTGGATATCGACGTCGTCGATATTGATGTTCTGGCTGTAGGTGGTGTAACCGAGCTGGTCGTAGGCGCCGAGGTTCACGCAGGGGCGTACACCGCCGGTCACCTCACAGCTCATCACCGTGTCGCCGCGGGCGATCTTGTCCTCGAAGGTGGTGTTGAAGTAGGTGACGTTGAATTTGTGGCCGTCCTCGCCCTCCCAGTACAGGGCCACTTCGCTGTTCACGCTGGTTTCCGGCTCCAGTTCCGGGTTGCCGGCGAAGGGCGAGGTACCCTGGCCGCCAAAACCGGTGATGCCATCGTAGAGATCGGTCGTCTCGGGCGTCTTGTAGCCGGTGGCCACGCCGCCCTTGACCGTCCACGTCGGGGTCAGGGCGTACACACCGTAGAGGCGCGGGGACACCTGGCTGCCGAACACGTCGTGCTCGTCGTAACGCATGCCGGCGGTGACCGTCAGCGGGGTGATCGGGCTCCAGCTATCCTCCACGAACAGGGAGTACATCTTCTGTTCCTGCACGGCGCCGGGATTGTTGCTTTCCATGCCGAACACGCCGTCTTCCAGTTCGCCATCGATCACCTGGCCACCCACCACCAGCATGTGGCTGCCGAAAGCCTGCAGCGGAATATCGAGGCGGGCGTCCAGGGTGTACTGGCTGCTGTCCAGGGGACGGGCCGGGCGCGGCAGGAAGGTAGCCTCGGCCAGATCCTTGCGCGCCTGCTCGGCCATGCCGGCGTAGTCGCCGGTGCCGTAATACATTTCCGCCAGCAACAGGCGCTCGTCCACGGTCAGAGGCAGGGTGCGGCCCTCGTTTTTGGTGTCCACATAGGCCAGCGAAACCGTACTGGTACCGAAGTTCCAGTTGCCCTCGTGGCTCAGGGACCACCACTCGCGGCTGAACTCCTGGTCGGCGGCATAACCGGCGCGGGGATTGAGGTTGCCGCCACGCTCCTGCCACAGGGCCTCGATGTTGTCCCTGGTGCCCAGCGGATAGCTCAGCTCGCCGCTGTCAGGATTGATGAAAGGCGTGTTGTCGTAGACCTGGCTGGACCTGTCGTAGTCGAAGCGCACAGCGTTGCGATCGCCGGGCGTCCAGGTCAGGGTGAAACCGTATTCCCCGGTTTCGCTCTCCACCGTGCGGCCGCCGCCGCCAAAGCCGACACTGCGCACATGAACGTCGCCATTGGGGTCGAGGATGGGCTCCAGTTCCGGCGAGGACGCTTCTGTCTCGTAATAACTGCCGCGCACGCCAAGACCCAGAACGTCCTTGATCAGGGGCCCTGTTGCGGTGAAGTCCACCTGCATATCGTTGCCGAAATCGTCGTTCTCCTGCAGCGTGCCGCTGAGGCTGATGGAGCCGTACCACTCGTCGGTTACTTTTTTGGTGATGATGTTGATGACTCCGCCCAGAGCATCGGCGCCGTAGAGAGTGGAGGCCGGGCCGCGGATGACTTCGATACGCTCGATGGCCTCTGCCGGGGGCATGTGGCCAAAGGCGTTGCCGCCGAAGTTATTGGGGTAGATGTCGCCGTGATTGTTCTGGCGCTTGCCGTCGATCAGGTACAGGGTGTACTCGCCGGTCAGGCCGCGCATGCTGACACTGCCCTGGCCGGTCTTGTCCCGGGTGGTGCCGATATCGATACCCTCCTGGTACTTGAGCATGTCCAGCAGGTTGACGTGGGGGCGGGACAGAATCTCCTGCTGGGAAATCACGGAAATACTGGCAGGTGCGTCGGTCAGCTTCTGCTCGTAGCCAGCGGCGGTGACCACCATCTCTTCCATGGCGCGGGGTTTGCCGCCGCCCGATTCCGCGGCTATTGCCGTTTCGGCAAGCGCAACGGCAATAGCGGATGACAGGGCGGCGCGGCGGAAGACCGCGGTAAATTGGGCGGGTGTGTGCATCGTGTCTGTCCCCAGAAGAAAGTTCTAATGAAAATGTAGACGCGAATGATTCCCAATATTAAATAAAAGTTCTACAAGAGTTTCTGATTACTTTTTGTTATCAGCTGGTGAGATTGGCACCCGGGACAGCGAGCATTCGGCAGCCCCAGCCTGCTACAGAGGCCATACAGATAGGATACGCCGCCTCCGTCGCGAAGGCGGCAGGGCCGGTCAGGCGGCTGCGGACAGCGCGCTCTCCAGCTCGTCGTGCAGTTCCAGATACTGCTGCGTCAGTTTGTGGCTGGGCGCCAGGTCAATCAGCGGGCGGTGTTCGCGGTGCGATTCGCGCATTTTCACGGAACTGGACAGGTAGGTCGCCAGCACCGGGTAGCCCTCGTCCTCCAGTTCAGCCACCAGCTCTCCGGGCAACCGCGCCTGACTGTTGAACTGGTTGATGACAATGCCCTCCACCTCCAGGTCGGGATTGTGGTCCTCCTGCAGTTCGGCGATGTTTTCCATCAGGGCGTAGAGGCTCTGGCGGGCGAAGCTGTCGCAGTCGAAGGGCACCAGAACCGCGTTGGCGGCGATCAGGGCAGACTTGGAATAGAAGTTGAAACTGGGCGGTGTATCGATATAGATGCGGTCGTACTCCTCGTCCAGCTTGTCGAGGGCATCGCGCAGCTTGTAGATCTTGTAGCGCGATTCCAGCTCCTTTTCCATCTGGGTCAGCACCGGACTGGAAGGCATCAGGTAGAGGTTGTCCCAGGGCGTCTCCCAGACGAAGGAATCCGGGTTATTGCGCATCTTGCGCGGCCCGACCGTCTGCTTGAACAGCCCCGCCACACCCTGGGCCTCCGCCGGGAAGGACTCGGCGTCGATCTCACCGACCAGGTAGTGGGTGGTGTTGCCCTGGACGTCGAGGTCCAGGACCAGGGTGCGATAGCCCTGCCGGGCGGAGATAGCGGCGAGATTGCAGGTGATGCTGGTCTTGCCGACACCGCCCTTCTGATTGAATACAACGCGTCTCATACAGCGAATGAACCATTTTCGGCCTGGTGGGGGAAGCCCCCGAGTGTAATCAATGGCCGTTGGCAATGTAAGCGCGGGGGCAGATTTTGCCTCAGGTCGCCCACACCCGCTGGTAGAGATCGACAATATCCGCCACCTCTGGCAGGCGCGGATTGTTGCCCGGGGAGCCCGAGGCCAGGGCCTGTTCAGCCATCAGTGGCAGCAGCGCTTGCCAGCGCCCGGCGTCGATGCCCCAGGCTGCCGGGCCGGGCACTTCCAGGTCGGCGTTCAGTTGTCGCAGCCCCGCCACCAGCTTGTCCAGCGCAGCGTCTTCGCCGTCGCCGGCACCGGCCATTCCCATCACTTTGGCCGCCTCGGCATAGCGCGCCGGGTTGCCCGGCAGGGACCAGGCGGTCACCTCGGGCAGCAACATCGCGTTGGACAGGCCGTGGGGCACATGGAAGTGGGCACCGATGGGGCGACTCATGCCGTGAATCAGGGTCACCGAGGCGTTGGCGAAGGCCATACCGCCCTGGGTCGCCGCAAGCATCATCGCCTCGCGGGCGCGCCGGTTATCCGGCTCGCTGCAGGCGGTGCGGATATGCCGGCTGATGATGCGCATGGCCGACAGGGCCACACCATCGGTAAAGGGGTTGGCCTTGCGGCTGACCCAGGCCTCAAGCGCGTGGCAGAGGCTGTCGAGGCCGGTATCGGCGGTGAGGCGCTTTGGCATGGACAGGGTCAGCTCGAAGTCCACCAGCGCGGCTTCCGGCACCAGCCCCAGGCCCATGCAGAGCATTTTTTCCTCGCTCCCGGTATCGGTGATCACCGCCGCGCGGGTCACCTCCGAGCCGGTACCGGCAGTGGTCGGTACCGCAATGACCGGCGCTGCACTGTGGACCGCCGCGGGCACTTTGTAATCGCGCATGCGACCGCCGTGACGGGCCAGCACCGCCACGGCCTTGGCGGTGTCCAGGGAACTGCCGCCACCGAGGGCGATCAGGCAGTCGTAGTCACCTGCCTGCCAGGCGGCGAGGCCCGCATCTACGCTGTCCGTGGTGGGGTCGGGCACACAGTCACCGAACAGCCCCCAGGGAATGCCCGCGGCTGCCAGCGGCGCTGTCAGGCGTTCGCAGAAGCCCTGCGCCACCATGAAGGGATCGGTCACCAGCAAGGGCCGGCGATAGCCCAGTTCCGCCAGTACCGCCACCAGTTCACTACTGGCGCCGGCGCCGATGCGCAGGATGCGCGGAAGCGTGATATTGGCGCTCATGGAAACCTCCCCGGCGGGCGCTTGTGATTCAGTCCTTGACGGCGATCAGGTGCACGTCGAACACCAGTGCAGTGTTCGGTGGAATGGTACCGCCTGCACCCTGTTCACCGTAGGCCAGTGCCGGCGGGCAGGCAATGCGCCACTTGTCGCCCACATTCATCAGCTGCAGCGCCTCGGTCCAGCCGGGAATGACCTGGTTGACGCCAAACTCGGCGGGTTCGCCGCGCTCCACCGAGCTGTCAAACACCGTGCCATCGACAAAGGTGCCGTGGTAGTGCACCACCACCTGGTCAGCCGGGCCGGGGGAGCCTTCGCCACTGCCGGCTTCCAGCACTTCGTACTGCAGGCCGCTGGCGGTGGTGGAGACCTCCTCGCGCGCCGCGTTGGCGGTGAGAAACTGGCTGGCCAGCTCGGCGCGCTTCTGCGCCAGCTCCGCGGCGGCCGCCTTCTGCCTGTCCTGGATCGCCTGGTAGCTGGGGTTGAGCTCGGCGTCTGACAGCAGGGCCTGCTGCTCGCTGAACCAGTGCTGCATGCCGGCCATGACCGCCTGCAGGTCCAGCCCCTCGAACTGGTTGCGGCGCAGCTGGTCGCCAAACTGCAAACCGAAGCCATAGCTGACTTTCTGCTCGTCAGTGGACAGTTCCACCTCGGGTTGTAGTGCCATGAAAATATTCCACTATGCTGGAGTAAGAAAGGAAGGCGGCACCTTACCACAATCGCGACCGGCCACGGGCGGGAAGGAGGCGACCATGACCGAAGACATCGACGACGTTCTCGACTTCTGGTTCGGTGAATTGAACGACGAAGGTATGCCCAGGGAAGACCGTCACGGACTCTGGTTTCGCAAGGACGCCGACACCGATGAATTCATCCGCGCCCGCTACGGCACCCTGGTGGAACAGGCACTGGCCGGTGAGCTGGGCGCCTGGGCGGAAAACGACCGCGGCCTGGTGGCGCTGCTGCTGTTGCTGGACCAGTTCCCGCGCAATCTGTTCCGCGACGATGCCCGCGCCTTCAGCGGCGACCAGCGCGCCTTCGAACTGGCCCAGGCCTTCATTGCCGCCGGCCACCACCAGCGCCTGCCGGCCATTCACCAGGTGTTCGTTTTTATGCCGCTGGAGCATGCCGAAGACGCGGACGCCCAGGAGGAATGCGTGGCCCTGTTCCGGGAGCTGGAGGCCATAACCGGTCACCCCGACTTCGCCGGTTTTCGCCGCTACGCGCAGGCCCACCGCGACGTTATTGTCCGCTTCGGCCGCTTCCCGCACCGCAATGCGGCCCTGGGCCGGACCACCACTGCGGAAGAGCGGGCCCATCTGGAGGAACACGGCGGCTTCTGAAGCCGGTGCTCAGCGGGTTTCGACCGGCACCAGCGAGTAGCGCTTGCCGGTCATCTCGGCATGCCAGACTTCGAAACGGCCGGATTCCAGGTCGCGATAGGCCTGTTCCACCGCATTGTTCACTTCCGGGTAGGCCACGTCCCGCCACGGGCACTCTGCGCGGGAAAAGAAGGCGCAGTCCAGCGACTCTGCCCCGGGCAGGGTGAAGTCGCTGTCCACCGTGGCGCGAAAGCCGACGTAGATCTGGTTGATGAAGGTCAGGGTACCGGTCATGTAGAGCTGCAGGCGCTGCGGGTCGATCAGCACCCCGGTTTCTTCCCGCAACTCCCGTGCGGCGCCCTCGGCCAGGGTTTCGCCGCCCTCCAGGTAGCCGCCGGGGATGGCCCACAGGCCGGCCTTGGGTGGCAGCGCGCGGCGAATCCACAGCAGGCGCTTGCCGCTGGCGATAAAGCAGGTCACCACCACCATGGGCGATTCACAGCGCGGCTCGCCGCAGGCCGGGCAGAACTGGCGGTTGCGCACCTGCCCCGCCACGGTGTAGGGAACCAGCGCCCCGCCACATTCGGGGCAGTACTGCATGCTCATGGCACCCTCCCCTTTGCCCGCAGCCTTACTTCGACGGCAAGGTAGCACTTTGCATACACCGGCGCATTGTGGGATATGCTGTGCAGTCCATTTTTCCGGATGCGTGACTGCCATGGCAAACCCGACCCCCTCCGTGCAACTGCTGCTCACCGGCAACGAGATCATGAGCGGCGACACGGTGGATTCCAACTCTGCCCTGATCGCCCGCCGCCTGGGGGAACTCGGCATCCCGGTGCTGCGCAAGGTGACGGTGGGCGACGACCGCGCCCTGCTGGTACGCGAACTGGCGGCGATGGCGCAAGAGGCGGAGCTGGTCATCGTCAACGGCGGGCTCGGGCCCACGGTGGATGACCTCACCGCGGAAGTCCTGGCGGCGGTGGCCGGCGTGCCGCTGGCGGAGCACCCCGGCGCCATCACCCACCTCGAACAGTGGTGCGCCAGGCGCAATCTGCAGCTGAACGCCGCCAACCGCAAACAGGCCATGCTGCCAGCCGGCTGCCAGTTGGTGGACAACCCGGTGGGCAGCGCCGTGGGCTTCGAACTGGCCGTGGGTGCCTGCCGCATCATCTGTACCCCGGGGGTGCCCGGTGAGCTGAAAAAAATGCTGGACCTGATCGTGGCGGACCTGGCGCAGCGCTGGGGGACGGGCAGCGAGCACAGCGTACTGCGCCTGCAGACCTTTGGCCTGGGGGAGTCTTCGGCCCAGCAGATCATCGCCGATGCCTGCCCCGACTGGCCGGCGGACGTGGAACTCGGATTTCGCGCCGGTGCGCCGCAGATGGAGATCAAGCTGAGCGTCACCAGCCGCGCAGCCCTGCCGGCCCGCGAACGCTGCCGCGCGCAGCTGGAAGCCCTGTTTGGCGATCACATCATCGGCGAGGGGGATATCCAGCTGGCGGAGGCAGTGCTGGATCTGTTGCGCGCACAGGGCAGGACCCTGACCACCGCAGAGTCCTGCACCGGCGGTCTGATCGCCAGCATGCTGACCCGTATCGCGGGCTCCTCCGACGCCTTCCACGCCGGCTTTGTCACCTACGACAACGCCATCAAGGCCGCCGTGCTGGGGGTCAGCGAGGACACCCTGCGCGAGCACGGGGCGGTCAGCGAGGCAGTGGTGCGACAGATGGCCGCGGGGGCCCTGGCCAGAGCGGACGCCGACTACGCCATCGCCGTCAGCGGCATCGCCGGCCCCGGCGGTGGCAGCCCGGACAAACCGGTGGGAACGGTGTGGCTGGCCTGGGGCGATGCGGACAATATTGAAGCGCTGCAACTGTGCTGGCCGGTAGAACGCACCCTGTTCCAGACCATGCTCGCCGCCGCCGGCCTCGACATGATCCGCCGCCGTCTGCTCGGCCTCAACAGCCAGCCGCGCTACTTCGCCCAGCGCCGGGTCGGCTGACCCCTCGCCCTGTTCGCCCTACTCGCTGTCAATGGGCGGCAAATCAGGCTCCGTCCGGGGCACGCGGTGCCACACCAGGGAGTGGAAGCGGGTGACCTCGCCCACCTGATCCTTGCCGCTCAGTACCAGGGTCTGGCCGTCCAGCTCTGCGTGGCGCAGCTGTTCGCTGCCGGGAAAGTTGGGGTTCAGGCTCTGGCTGACGTAGTGGATGACATCGCCGCCCTGTACCCGGAAGCGGCCGGCGTAGTGAAAGTAGCTGGCGTAGGCCTCTGCCTTGGCCGCATCCGGCAGGGTGCGCGGACTCTCCCCCTCAGGCAGGGGGGAGCGATCGGGGCGACAGACAGAGGCGCTCATCCAGCCGTCCGCGGTGTAGAGCAGCAAGCCCTGCGGGTCTTCGCCAAAGGGGTTGCTGAGCTTGTCGCTGTTGGAATAGCCGATGGTCCAGGATTCCAGCTGCCAGGCGCCCACCAGGTCGCTCGTTTGAATCATCGTTGGCTCCTCATCTGTTCAGGGTTGTAACTGCTCAATGCGCCAGCCCTTGTCGCTCTCTCGAGTGTAGCGGAAGCGGTCGTGCAGGCGATGGGCGCCGCCCTGCCAGAACTCGATGCGCTCGGGCACCACGCGGTAGCCGCCCCAGAAGTCCGGCATGGGGATCTCGCCGCGACCAAATTTATCGCGCATTTTCTGTACCTGGGCTTCCAGCACGGCGCGCCTGGAGATGGGCCGGCTCTGCTCTGATGCCCAGGCCGCCAGCTGGCTCTCCCGCGGGCGACTGAAAAAGTAACGCGCCGACTCGGCCACACTCATTTTTTCCGCGCGCCCGCCGACAATGACCTGGCGGTCCAGTACGTTCCAGGGAAACAGCAGTGACACCTGCGGGTTGACCGCAATATCCCGGGCCTTGTTGCTGCCGAAATTGGTATAGAACACAAAGCCCGCGGTGGACACCCCTTTCATCAGCACGATGCGCTGCCAGGGCAGACCACTTTCATCAATGGTGGCCAGCACCATGGCGGTCGGGTCCTGCAACTCACTGCCCACGGTCTGCTCCAGCCAGAGCTCGAACTGGCGGATCGGGCAGTCGTCCAGCATCTCCCGGCTGAGGCCGCCGGCCAGGTACTCGCGCCTGAAGTCCTCGTATCGCATGGGGCCTCCTGTTAGGCTTGCGGGGCAGACATGGTAGAGGCGGGTCAATGGAAGGTAAAGCGGCAGTGGACGCCGGCATGCCGGTAATCGAAAGCGCATCCGAAGGGCAACTCGACGCCCTGGTCGCGACCCTGAGCGACGCCTTTGAGCACGACCCGATCCTCAACTGGATCTTCCCCGACCACCGCGTCTACCCCGATCTGTTCCGCTTGATCCTGCGCGACAGCGGCCTGCCCCGGGGCATGGTGCAACTGGAACGGGAAGGCCGCGGTGCCGCCCTGTGGCTGCCGCCGAATATTCCCTTCGAACTACCGCCCGGGATCGCCCTGCTGAAACTGGTGCTGCGCTGCCTGTGGCGCATGGGCCCCGGGCCGCTGCGACGCCTGCAACAGCAGGCCGGATTGTTCGCCCGCCACAAACCGGCAGAGCCCCACTTCCATTTACAGTTTATCGGTGCCCGCCAGCGCGACCAGGGACAGGGCGTGGGCGCGGCACTGCTGAAGGCAGGCCTGCGCGCCTGCGACATCCAGCACATGCCGGCCTATCTGGAGTGTTCCAATCCCCGCAACCTGCCGCTCTACCAGCGCCACGGCTTTGAAACGGGGGCGGAAGCCGATCTGCCAAACGGCGGCCCGCATGTATGGTTTATGTGGCGCGAGGCGCGCTGATCGCCCGCATCGTTACCACGGCAACAATGCATCTGGAACCGTAACTGGTCGGATATCAGGGCAGGGGCGGGAAGCTCGCGAGCACCGCGCGCGCCGCCTCGCGCCGCTCTTCTGCCGTCAGCGCGTCGACATCCGGCGCCATACGGGTATCCACTGTCGCCCGCCACAGCGGCCGCCCGTCACGCCTGTCCAGCACATCCACCACCAGAGTGCCCGGCTGCCACGACGGCATACCCACCTCCGCCACCGCCGGACCACAGCGCCAGCAGCTATAGAGGCTCATCCTGTCGTAGGCGGTATTGGCATTGGGATCGCTACCCGCCAGATACCAGCGCAGCAGCACATCGGCGTTGGCGGCCTGTTCCACCACGGTTATGCCCTTCGCCACCACCGCCGCGGCAAGGGCCCGGCTGATGGCGTCTACCCGCTCCCGGCCAAGCCCGGCAACCTGATCCTCGCCCGGCGGCTGCAGGGCCAGGCTGTGCACCCGGCTGAAATCGTAATCCTTACTGTAATCGACACGCGGTGCCGGAACCTCGGTGGCGCAGCCGGTGGCCAGCAGGCAAAGCGCCAGCCAGAGATGGCGCAGGGATTTTACTGTCACTGCATGTTCCTTGTTGCGTTGGGTATGGTTGGGAACGCCTCCGTTGGGAACGCCTCCGTTGGGGGCGCGTTCGCTGGGAGCGCCTTCGTTGGCGGCGCCATCGCTGGGTAGATCTTAACCCGGCCCGCTCTGATCCGCCGTGCTGGGCCAGACGGGAGCCCTCTGCATCACCGCCGGAATCTGTGGAAAGGCGTAAAAAGTCCGCCACTGGTCGCCAAAGTCCTGCCCCAGGGAGCGTCCGAACACCTGCTGGTACTGCGCGTCCATGGCGTCCTGCAGGGCGTCCTGGCAGCCCGGTTCGAGCAGCGCGATCGCCTCCATCAGTCCCTCCAGCCGCAGGCGTTGGCCCGGGGGCACATCCAGCCCGGCCTGCAGTGTTTCGAACATCGCCCGCCACCGCCGTCGCGCCTCGTTCCACAGTACTTCCATGGCGTGCCCATGCTCTGCCTGACAGCGCAAAAGTATGCGCTGCCGGGCAAAACAGTTAAAGTTCTGCCTGAAATTTCCGGGGGAGAACACAGTGATCCGCGCGCTTCGCACCACACTACTGGCCTTTATCGGCTTTACCGTCCTGCTACAACCCGTGGCCCAGGCCCGCCAGGCCGCCGATGCCCAACTGCCCATCATCGACTACCGCAGTCGCTTCCTGCCGGTAGTGGCCGAGCACGGCATGGTCGCCGGGCCCGAAGTGCTGGCCACCGAGATCGGCCGGCAGATACTGCAGCAGGGCGGCAACGCTGTCGACGCCGCCGTGGCCACCGGCTTTGCACTGGCCGTCAGCTACCCCCGGGCGGGCAACCTGGGCGGCGGAGGTTTCATGCTGATCCACCTGGCCGAGGGCGACCGCCAGACCCTGATCGACTACCGCGAAACCGCTCCCGCCGCTGCCGGCCGGGATCTCTACCTGGACGATGAAGGCCAGGTGGATCGCATGCGCATGTACTTCAGCCACCAGTCTGCCGGCGTGCCCGGCACGGTGGCGGGCCTGCTCTATGCCCTCGAAAAATACGGCACCATGAGCCGCCAGCAGGTGCTGGCACCGGCCATCGCCCTCGCCGAGCAGGGCCTGCAGGTGTCCTTTGCCCTCAACTTCGAGATCAACGCCCGCGCCGAGCGCCTGCGGGACAACCCCGAAGCCAGTCGCCTGTTCTTCAAGGCCGATGGCAGTGCCTACGGCATCGGTGAAACCTGGCGCCAGCCGGACCTGGCCTGGACCCTCAGGCAGATCGCCGAACATGGCAACAAGGGCTTTTACCGGGGCGAGGTCGCAGAGCGCATCGCAGCCGAGATGAAACGCGGCGACGGCCTGATCACCCTCGCGGACCTGGCTGCCTACAAGGCGGTCGAGCGCGAGCCGGTGCGCGGTACGTTCCACGATTTCGAAGTGGTTTCCACGCCGCCGCCCTCCTCTGGCGGTATCCACATTATCCAGATGCTGAACATGCTCGAAGGACTGCCGTTGGCGGAGGCCGGCCACAACAGTGCCGCCTACCTGCACTACCTGGCGGAAAGCATGAAGCGCGCCTACGCCGACCGCAGCCAGTACCTGGGGGATACCGACTTTGTCGACGTGCCGCTGCAGCTTCTCACCAGCAAGGACTACGCCGCGCGCCAGCGCGCCACCATCGATCCGCAGCGGGCCACCCCCGCCAGCGCCATTCGACCGGGGGCCGAGATGAAGGCCGAGAGCAAGGACACCACCCACTACAGCGTTGCCGACGCCGCCGGCAATGTGGTCAGCAACACCTATACCCTCAACTTCAGCTTTGGCTCCCACATCGCCGTGCCCGGCACCGGCATGCTGCTGAACAACGAAATGGCGGACTTCGCCGCCGCTCCCGGCAGCGCCAATGCCTACGGTCTGGTGGAGGGCGAGAGCAACCGTATCGAAGGCGGCAAGCGCCCGCTGTCCTCGATGAGCCCGACTCTGGTATTCCGCGACGGCAAGCCCTGGCTGGCCACCGGCAGCCCGGGCGGCAGCGTGATCATCACCACCGTGTTGCAGACCATTCTCAACGCCATGGTCTTCGACATGAACATCGCCGCCGCCGCGGCCGGTGCGCGGGTGCACCACCAGTGGCTGCCGGATGTGCTGCAGGTGGAACAGGGCGTGAGTCCCGACACGATCCGGCTGCTACAGGAGATGGGCCACACGGTGGAAGCCAGCGACCGCACGCTGGGACGCACGCAGTCGATCATGCTGGAAAACGGGCATCTGTACGGGGCTACCGATACGCGCAGACCGGGAGGGCATGTGGCGGGCTATTAGGAGGTAATTGGTACCCTGAAACCGCACGCGCAGCGCGTAGGGCACTTCCGAGACACACCGTAAATACTTCCTTGTAGGCTCGACAGCGGCCGTCCAGGCCGCTGACGGTCCCGGAAGTGCCCTACGCACCACACGTGCTCCGGTGGAGCTGACTCCAGTTTTTCCACTTCGAAAGCAAAACTATAGAATCTCGCACCAATGCAGGGCGTGAGCTGGAGATACGCCTCCACGGACCGTCAGCGCCCTGGAGAGCCTGCCCCTCTTTTCGGGCATGGCCGTTGAAGAGCGCGACATGGATGTCATGCTTGTAGCGTGTCCGGGGAGGCGTATCTTCAGATCGCGCCCGAGCTACGAGTCACCCCTACCAACACAAAGAACCACACAAAAAACTTCCAGAAGCTACTTCGGCAACCGCACCTTGGCCGTCTGCCGCGACAGGGCGACGAGATTGCCCAAGCTATCCCAGTATTCACCGTCCTCCTCGATCACCCCCTCGGTCAGGAAGCGCGAAGCGAGGCGGGCCTTGATCGGACCCGGCGCCGGTAGCGCCCGCAACTGCACCGTCAGTTCCACCGTGGGCACCCAGCCGACCAGCCCCACCAGGTCCAGGGCCGGGGGAGGAAAAGCGTCGGCGAACATCAGCAGGCCGATCGGGTCGGGGTCAGCGCCGTCGGCGTGCGCCACCCAGCCGCCAAACACGCCGCCACCGCCCGGCTGTTGGCTGAGGAAAACGTCCCCGCCCTCCGCGAGACGCAAATCCACCCGCTGGCGAAACTCCAGCTTCGGGCCGCCGCGCACCGGGCAGTCGGCAAAGGCCGGGTAGTCCGGCGCCGACGTCTGGCTCCAGTTGGGGCCGCTGAGACGCTCCAGGTCCGTGTAAGCGGCGGTGACCACCACTTTCAGCTCGCCCTCCTGGTAGAGACGCGCGCTGGCGTGGGAGGTATTGCCACCCCGCCTGAGGACATCCACCTCGCAATCAATCGGGCCCAGCGCAGTGGGTGCGAGATAGAAGGCATTGATGGCCAGCGGGTCCCGGTGCGGCAGCGCCTCCGACAGCGCGCGGCCCGCCAGTGCCAGTACGTAGCCGCCATTGGGCACGGCACCGATGCGCCAGCCTTCGAATAACTCTCCCCGCCAACGGCCTTCTGCCACCTTTTCCACAGCGGTTTCACGCGCAAACTGTCCCACAGGGCTTTCCTCATGCCAAAGTTGAAGTGGCGCACAGTCTAACAGGCGAAAAACATCCGGGTTGCGCGCATTTTTGTGTGTCTCTGGCTACAGTGTATATACTGAAAAACAGGCATGAGATGGAACTGCGCCGGTGAACAATAAGCAAACACCTCGCCCCGGCCTGCCCGGGACGCCCCTGCGCCGCCTGTTGCTGGCAGTGGGGCTGCTTTGTATCGCCAGTCCGGGCAGTCTTGCCGGCGACACCCCGGAGGAAGTTGCCGAGCAACTGCAGTCCAGTGCCGACAGCGCTGTCAGCGATCCCAATCAGCCCGTGGAACCCGGCAGTTCGCTGGACGAGCTGACCCGCGACCAGGATCGCCTCGACATACAGTCCTACCGGAACGTTATCGCCGACATCGAGAAAAACGAAGGCGCCTACAGCCCCAACGTGGCAGAACATCTGATGAGCCTCGGCAGCGCCCTGCAGCAGAGCGGCGAACACGGCGAAGCCATCGCGGTGTTCAAACGCGGCGTCCACCTGTCGCGCATCAACGATGGCCTCTACGGCGCGGAACAGATTCCCCTGCTGCAGTCGGAGATCCGCAGCCACATTGCCCTCGGCGACTTCGCCGCCGCCGACGAGCGCCAGGTCTACCTGTACCGCGTACAGTTGCGCAGTCTTTCCAGCGGCCCGCGCCGGGCCAACGCCCTGATGCAACAGGCCGGCTGGCAACAGCAGGCCTACGAGATGCGCCTGGGCGAGCACGGCTTCAACCGCCTGATGAACATGTGGGATCTGTATCGCCTGGCCCTGAATGACATCATCAAGCGGGAAGGCGAGAACTCGCCCTCCCTGCTGTCGCCCCTCTACGGTATGCTGCGGGCCCAGTACCTGATCTCCGACTACCAGAGCGAGAGCAGTTCCGGCTTCGGCTCCGAGTACGACTTCGCCGAGCGCCAGGGGCAAAACCGCTTCAACGCCTACCGCGCCCAGAGCTACAAGAAAGGGCTGTCGGTGATACGCGCCATCCAGGACATCGAAACCACCCTGCAGCCCGACAATGCCGCGGTGACCGCCAATACCTACCTGCGGCTGGCGGACTGGATGATGTGGCACGGCCAGGACGACGAAGCGCTGGACAATTATCGCAAGGCCTTTGCGGAACTTGCCGCCAGTGATGATGCCCAAACACTCGAGCGGGAACTCTTTGGCGTGCCCGTGGCGCTGCCCGCGCTGGAAGGCGTTGAGGCACTGCCACCCACCGTGGCAACGGAACAGGGCAACGCGCTGCTGGAATTCAGCGTGACCGAAAACGGCCGCCTGGTGGACCTGGAACGGATTGACGACAATGACGACAACGACGCCAAGGTCAATCGCCTGATGCGGCAATTGCGTAAAACCCAGTTCCGGCCGCGCTTTGAGGCCGGGGAACCCGTGGCGACTAACGATATCGTGTGGGCCTATGACAGCAACAACTGGTAAGCCGTCCGGACACTGGCGCCGCGGTGCGCTAACGGCAGCCGTGGCTTCGGCCTGCCTGCTGCTGGCCGGCTGCCCCAGCTCCAGCAACCCCACGATGCCCCAGCCGCCGTCGATGCCGAGCCCGAGTAGTTCCTCGAGCTCTTCCAGCTCTTCGTCCAGTTCGTCCTCGAGTTCCAGTTCCAGCGGTTCCCAGAGCTCTCGGAGTTCCGGCGCATCCTCGCCGGGCGGCGCCTCTTCGCCCCCCTCCGGCAGTAGTGGTTCCTCCTCTGGAGCCAGCTCACCCTCGGGCAGCCGCGGCAGCACCGCCTCCAGTGGCGGAAAATCCAGTAGCGGCGGCGCCAGCGGCCAGATGCCGGGGATGGAATTTCCCGGCGGCATGCCCGGCGACAGTGGCGGCAGCGATGCCACAGCCAGCACCGGCAGCGGCCAACAGGGCGGCATGGAAGGCGGCGAGGGCAGCGAGGCGGGCGAACCCGGCTTCGGTAACGGCGGCAGCGGCGGCCAGGCCCTGCCGGACCTGCGCGATGAACCTGTGTCGCAGGGCGGTCTGCCTGGCTTCGAGGATGTCATGGCCGAAGCAGGCCAGCAGCCGGGCGGTGGCCAGGCTGACAGCCGCGGCAATTCCGCTGGCAACAGCGATTCCCAGGGCGGGCAAACCGGCAGTGGCAGCGCTGGCGGCAGCCAGGGAACAGGATCTTTCCCGGGCATGCCGGGCGGCGCGGGCACGGGTGGCAGCGGCCCCCTCACCCCCGCCGAGCAAGTGGCCATTCTCGACGCCCGGCTGGAGCAGGGCACCGGCGAATTTGACGCCATGATCCTCGAGGAGCAGACCGCGCAGCGTCAAGCCCAGCGCGACAACCCGACACCGCCCCCAACCCAGCCGGAACCGAGTGGCGGTGGCGCCGGCGGCAATAGCCCCTACGGCGGCGATGTCGCCGATGCCGGCGGCTACAGCACCGGCGGTGGCATGGGTGGCGTCTCGCGCGGCGGCGGCCAGCCTCCCCAGAATACCGCCAAGTATCCACCCCCGGCAGACATACCCAGTGGCGACGATGACGATGTGGTCGCGCGCCAGTTGCGCGAGGCGGCCATGCGCGAACCGGATCCCAGGGTGCGCGAAGCGCTGTGGGATGAGTACCGCAAGTACAAGGGCATCTCCCCGTGACCCCCGTGCTGCGCGGCGTCGGCCTGCTGGTGCTGGCGGCAACGCTGGCCGGCTGCGTCAGCCAGACCGTCAAGAGCACGTCGGTACCCCCACTGCAAACCCCGGCAGAACCCCTGCCCGAAACCCTGCTGCTGGACGTGGGCATTGCCATCTTTGACCCGGGTCTCGACACCTACGAGGAGGACGAGCAGGTCTACCCCGAGGTGCGCAAGGCCGAGGCGCGCTACATGCCGCGCCTGCTGTCTGAGGCCATGCAGAACAGCGGTGCCTGGGGCGCGGTGCGGGTGGTGCCCGGCGCCGCCCAGATCACCGACCTGCGAGTCGAGGGCAAGATCCTCAAGTCCGACGGCGAGGAACTACAACTGCACATCGTCGCCCGAGACTCCCGCAATCGTGAATGGCTGGACAAGGTCTATACCGCCAACGCCAGCCGCTACGCCTATGACAGCGTCACCCGCGTCCAGTACGACCCCTTCCAGGCGATCTACCACACCATTGCCAACGACCTCCTGCAGCACCAACAGGCACTGAAACTGGCCGAACTGGAGCACATCCGGGTGGTCACCGAACTGCGTTTTGCCCGCAGATTTTCCCCGGAAGCCTTCGACGGCTACCTGGAGGAAACCGACAAGGGTTACTACAAAGTACTGCGCCTGCCAGCCCACGGTGACCCGATGCTGGAGCGCATCCACAGCATCCGCGAGCGCGACAATATGTTCGTGGATACCATGCAGGCCTACTACGGCAGCTTTTCCGGCCAGATGCAGGCGCCCTACCAGGAATGGCGCAAGCTGAGCTACGAAGAAGCCATCGCGATGCAGGAACTGAAGGCCGAGAGCACCCGCCGCCTGATCGCCGGCGCGATTTCGGTCGCCGCCGGTATCGCCGCGGCCGGCGGCGGTGACGGCTCCACCCGGGCCGCGGGCAATGTCGCCATCATCGGTGGCGGTTACCTGCTGAAAAGCGGGCTGGAAAAGCGCAACGAGGCGCAAATCCATGTCGAGGCGCTGGAGGAACTGGGCATGTCGCTGGAAGCGGAGATCACGCCACAGGTGATAGAACTGGAAGATCGCACTATCATGCTCAGCGGCAACGTGGAGGATCAGTACGCCCAGTGGCGCGAAATCCTGGCGGACATTTACCGCGCGGAGATGGGCGCCCTTGAGGCTCTCCCCGATGCCGCCAACTCGCAGGCTGCGCGTAGCGACACGCCCTGACCTGCCGGCAGTAACCCCAAAAGGCGACACCCAGCAGGTATGTCTTCAGATCAGGATCAACTCACCCCGACCCCCTTCGAGCCGGCCGCCCGGCAATCCAGCACCGAAAGCGCTGCGGTAGCACCGCAAGCGGCAGCCAGCCCGCGCTGGATCATGCCCGCCCTGCTGGTGCTGGTACTGGTAGCACTGGCGGTGGTCTTCCTGCTGCCCCAGCCACAACCGGACGGGCCCGCCACTGCAACATCCGGCGTCGAAGCGCCTGGTACCGAGAGTGCGCAAACGCCCAGAACCCAGGGCAAGCCTGCGCCTCCAGACAGCAGTCCCTGGGCCGATGCCCAGCAGGCGGAACTGCGCAAGCAGGCCCAGGATATTCTCGCCCGGCTGCTGGAACAGCAGCGCGCACTGCAGGAGCAGGGTGTGGAACAGTGGGCACCGGATGAGTTCAGCGCGGCCACCGCCCTGGCGAAGGAGGGAGACGACCTCTATCGCGAGCGCAACTTCAGCGCCGCCAGCGAGCGCTACCAGACAGCGCTGGATGCCCTGCTGGCCATCACCGAGAGCCTGCCGCAGCGCGTGGAAGAGCAATTCTCGCTGGCGCGCCAGGCCATTGAGGACGGCGACACTGACGCCCTGGCGACACACCTCGAGCGAGCCGCCCTGCTGGCACCGGACAGCCCCGAGCTGGCGGCTCTGCAGGCGCGCGCCGCAACGCTGCCGCAGGTACTGGAAGCGCTGGCAGCCGCAGAACAGGCAGAAGCCGACGGCGATCTGGCGGCGGCCAGCGAACAGCTGAAACAGGCCAGCGAACTGGATACACAGCACCAGCGTGTCGCCGCTGAACTGGCCCGGGTACAGTCCCTCCACACCGGGCAGCGCTTCAACCGCGCCATGAGCGAGGGCTACGCCGCCCTCGACGCGGGCCGCTACAGTGCCGCCCGGGAGGCCTTCAAACAGGCGCGGGCCCTGCGCCCCGATGCCGGCGAGGTGGACAGCGCACTGGCAGAGTTGCAGAGCAGCGAGACGGCGGGGCGCCTGGCGGGACTCCAGCGCAGCGGACAGAACCTGGAGCAGGCCGAGGACTGGCAGGCGGCCGTGGAAAGCTACCAGCAGGCACTGGAAATCGACGCCAGCGTAGTATTTGCCCAGGAGGGCCTGGCGCGCGCCAAACCCAGGGCAGAGCTGCAACAGGAACTGGAGACCATCGTCGACAAGCCAGAGCGGCTGTCCGACCCCACCGTGGCCAAAGCCACCGCCAAACTGCTCGACCAGGCCCGCGCGCAGTCGTCCCGGGGGCCGGTCCTGAGCCAGCAGATCGAAACCATTGAGCGCCTGCTGGCCACCGCCAACCAGCCGGTGCCGGTCACCCTGCGCTCGGACCAGCAAACCACGGTCACTGTGTACCGGGTAGCGCGCCTCGGGCAGTTCGCCGAACATGAACTGGAACTGCGGCCCGGTACCTATACCGCTGTCGGCACCCGCAACGGCTACCGCGACGTACGCCGCACTTTCACCATCAGCGCAGATACGCCACCGGCTCCGGTGCACATCGCCTGTACGGAACCGATCTGAATGTCTGACACCAGCGGCGCCCCTGATAACGCCATTACGCCAACCGCCTTCGAACCCCTGAATCCCGGCGCCCCCCGCCCCGGTCGCAAAGGCCATCCCCTGCGCTGGCTGTTGCTGGGCCTCGGGCTGTTGTTCGCCCTGCTGATGGCCTTTCTGCTGAGCGCCCGCTCGGTACTGATCAGTGTCGAAGCGGAGACGGACACCCGCGTCGACATTGACGGCCTGCACCTGCCCTTCGGTGAGCGGGTGCTGATCCGCCCCGGCAGTTACGATCTCACCGCCAGTGCCGAGGGCTACTTCCCCCTCGACACCCGGCTGGAGGTAACAGAAGAGAACAGCCAGCAGATCCTGCTGACCCTGACGCCATTGCCGGGGCGTCTGGAGATCATTGCCGAACCCGCCGGCGCCCGCGTGCTGCTGGACGGCGAGGAGCTGGGCACAGCCCCGCTGGAAGACCTGGCGATCGAGGCCGGGCCCCACACCCTGCGCCTGGAGGCGCCACGCTACCTGAGCTGGCAGCGCGACATCGACGTCACCGGCCGCGAACAACGTCAGCAGGTACAGGCGCAACTGTTACCCGCCTGGGCTGAAATCAGTATTACCAGCACTCCGGCCGGCGCCACCGTCCTGGTGGCCGGCGAAGCGGCCGCCACAACACCGGCGGTGGTCGAAGTCCTGCAGGGAGAGCAAACTGTCGGCCTCAGCCTTGCCGGCTTTGCCCCCTGGCAGCAGGCGCTGGAGGTGGTAGCCGGCGAGGCCCAGGATCTCGGCGACATCGCCCTCACCCCCGCCGCCGGCGTACTCAAGCTGACCAGCAAACCCAGCGGCGCCAATGTGACGCTCGAGGGAGAATACCAGGGGCAGACACCGCTGACGCTGGAACTGGCTCCCGGTGTCGCCCAGCGCATCCAGCTGTCGCGCCCCGGTTACCGCCGCCACAGCGAGAGCCTGACCCTGGCAGCCGGCGAGCAGGCCGAGCGCAATGTCAGCCTCAGCGCCCAGCTGGGGGAACTGCGCCTTGCCGTGAGCCCGCCCGAGGCCACGGTGAAGGTGAACGGCAAAGCCGTTGGCAAGGGCAGCCAGACCCTCAGCCTGCCGGCCTTCGAGCACCGCATCGAGGTCAGCCTGCCGGGCTACGCAAGTGTGACCCGGCGGGTGACGCCGCGCAGCGGCATCGAGCAGCAGCTGGATTTCACGCTGCAAACCCAGGAAGCCGCCAAACTGGCCAAACTGACGCCGGAGATCACCACCGCCCTCGGCCAGACCCTGAAACTGTTCATCCCCGATGATTCTCCACTGCGGGAATTCACCATGGGCGCCTCGCGGCGGGAGTCGGGCCGGCGCGCCAATGAAGTGCTGCGCCCGGTTGCCCTGCAACGCATGTTCTACCTACAGACCACCGAGGTTACCAACGCGCAGTTCCGCCAGTTTCAGGCCAACCACAATTCCGGCCAGGTGGAAGGTAACAGCCTGAACCGGGAGCACCAGCCGGTGGCCGCCGTCAGCTGGCAGCAGGCCGCCCAGTTCTGCAACTGGCTGAGCCGCAAGGAGGGTCTGGAGCCCTTCTACAAGCAGGAGCAGGGCATCGTCACCGGCTTCAACCCGGCGGCGCTGGGCTACCGCCTGCCGAGCGAAGCGGAGTGGGCCTGGGCGGCCCGTGCCGAGGGCGACAGCCTGTTGAAGTTTCCCTGGGGTGAAACCTTCCCCCCCACCGCGCCAGTGGAGAACTACGCCGACAATACCTCCGCCTACGTCACCGGCCGCATTCTCAACGGTTATACCGATGGTCATGTCGTCAGCGCGCCCGTCGCCTCTTTCAAGCCCAACGGTAAGGGGCTCTATGACCTCGGCGGCAACGTGGCGGAATGGGTGCACGATGTCTACACCATTCCGCCGGCCAACGCCGCCCTGGAAACCGACCCCCTCGGCGCCCAGAACGGGGACAACTACGTCATTCGCGGCGCCAGCTGGTCTCTCAGCAAACTGGCGGAACTGCGCCTGTCCTACCGCGATTATGGGCAAGCCGGGCGCGATGACGTAGGATTCCGCATTGCGCGCTACGCGGAGTAAGGGCATGAACGCACCCCGGGCAATGCTGTTTAGCCTGTTGCTGGCCAGCGGCCTGGCCCTGGGCCAGGAGCCGGCTGGCGAGGGCGATCCCAATCGCCCCGCGGCAACAGAGAACGACAGCGCGGCGCCGGCCGCAGCCACAGACAAAGCCGACAACCCGCCACCGCGGGACGACTCACCTTTCGACTACCAGGCATCGGAGCAGATTTCCGAGGATCTCTCGGTCTCCTTCCCGGTCGACATTTAGCGCAGTAAATGTAAATAGGACAGTGCATGAAAACCCGAATGTCATCCGAGTTTATTTTCCAGATCTTCGCCCTGCTGATTGCGATCATCGTGGTGCATGCGGTCTACGTAGGCGCCATCCGCCCCGCTGCCGACGCCCAGATTCGCGAGGAGATGGCCCTGCAGGCGGCGGGCGGGGACTTCGTGCCGGAGCGCAGTTTCGCCGTGGTGATTCGCGACTTTGAACAGGAGGCCTGTTTCATCCTGCTGATCTGGGCCCTGGCCATCATGGCCTACAAGGGCCGCCGCACCCTGAAGGAGCAGCAGATCATGGACCGCGCCCTGCTGGAGGTGCCCGAGGGCACCAGTGTGCTGCCCGAAGATGCCCGGGAGTACAGTCGCTCGCTGGAGGCCCTGCCGGACAGCGAGCAGGACTACCTGTTGCCGCGCACCCTGCTCGCCGCCCTGCAGCGCTTCGCCACCACCGGCAGCATCCAGGCGGTCTCCGACACCATCAAGGAGCAGTGCGAAGTGGAGTCGGACCGGCTCGACTCGGAGCTGTCCATGGTGCGTTACATCGCCTGGGCCATTCCCTCCATCGGCTTTATCGGCACGGTGCGGGGTATCGGCGACGCCCTCGGCCAGGCCTACAAGGCGGTGGAAGGTGACATCTCGGGTGTGACGGTAAGCCTCGGGGTGGCCTTCAACAGCACCTTTGTCGCCCTGGTGCTGTCCATCGTCATCATGTTCTGCCTGCACCAGCTGCAACTCTCGCAGGAGCGCCTGGTGCTGGATGCCCAGCGCTATGCCGACAAGCGTCTGCTGCGCCACCTGGTAGCCCACTGATGAGCACGGCGATTCTCGATATCAACGATGCCAATCTGCAGCTGTGGCACGGCGAGCAGCACATCCAGAGCCCGGGTTACGCCCTGCTGGAGGGGAGCGAATACCGCTTTGGCAACGCCGCCCGCGCCGCCGCGCGGCTGCGCCCGCGGGATGTATCCACCCGCTACTGGAGCCACCTCAACACCCAGCCCCTGCAACCGGCCCTGGGCCCGGCCCGCCACAGCGCCGACCTGGTACACGCCCACCTGCTGGCCCTGCACAGGGAAGCCGGAGAGCCCGATCAGGTAGTGCTGTCAGTGCCAGGCAACCTGGAGCGGGAGCAGCTGTCGCTGCTGCTCGGGATTATCCAGCAGTGCCCCTTCGAGGCGGTGGGACTGATCAACCGAAGCGTGGCGCTGACCCAGCCCGAGAGCGGCGGCGGGCGCCTGTTTCACCTGGAATTCCAGCTCCACCAGGCTCTGCTTAACGAAATGGAAGACCGGGATGGTACGCGTCGAGTCCTGCACAGCCAGCCCCTGCCCGGCTGCGGCCTGCTGCCACTGCAGGAGCGCCTGGTGGAGATCATCGCCGCCAGCTTTATCCGCCAGACCCGCTTCGACCCGCGCCGCAAGGCCGGCACCGAACAGGACCTTTACGACGCCCTGCCCTCCGCCCTGCAGGTCCTGCACGAGCGCGGCGAGGCCAGCCTCTCCATCGCTGGTTACAACACCCGGGTACAGTCCACAGCACTGGAAGAAGCCGGCCAGCGTCTCTACACCCGGGTGGCCGAGTTGACCGGCGCAGAGCCCCACACCCTGCTGGCCGACCCGCTGGCAGCCCTGTTGCCGGGGGCGGGCAAACACCTGCCGGGTTTGCGGGTACTGGAACGCACTCGCCTGCCCAGCGTGTGCCGCGAACAGGAAGCGGCCATCGTCCAGCGCCAGGGCCCACTGTCACTGGTGAGCGCACTGCCCTGCAGCACCGCGCCGCCGGCGCCAGCCCCTGCAACATCGGCAGCAACTTCGGCCGCAGCGCCAGCAGCGGCAAGTCGCAGCCCGGCACCCTCCCCGGCCAGCGGCCCCAGCCATCTGCTACAGGGCTTTCGCGCCCGCCCCCTGAACCCGGACGGAACGCCACTGGATAACGGCGGCGAACTCTACCTTGCCCGCGGCGAGTGGCAACTGCGCGGCGCGGGTGCCACCGTGAACGGGCTGCCCTACACCCCCGGCCAGTCCATCAAGTGTGGCGACACCCTGGCGGTTGCCGGCACGCTTGCCGGGGTGCTGATCGAGGTGACAGGCAACTAGCCCATGGCCCGGAAGAAGCGAGGCTTTACCACCTTCAGTCTGAGTTTCCTGGACATCATGTCCTGCGGCTTCGGGGCGGTGGTGCTGGTGTTCCTGATTATCGACCACTCCATCGAAGTACAGTCGAAAGAGTTGAACCAGGACCTGCTCTCCGAGGTCAATCTATTGGAGGAGGACATCACCGACGGTGAGGAGGGCCTGGTGCGCCTGCGCAATACCCTGTCCGATATCGACCTGCAGATGGTAGAGGCCCAGGGCCGGGCCAGCCGCATCAACGAGCAGATCGCCGAGTACGAGGCCCTGATCGCCGGGCTGCGGGACGAGGGCTTTACCGAGCGCGAGGATATTGAGCAGATCAAGGCGGAGATCCGTTCGCTGGAAGAAGAGGTGAAGAAACTGCAGGAAGCGGCGCGGGAAAACAGCGGGCGCAGTGCCCGCAGCTTTACCGGCGATGGCAACCGCCAGTACCTCACCGGCCTCAACCTCGGCGGCAAGTACATCGCCCTGCTGGTGGATGTATCCTCCAGCATGCTCGCCGACCGGCTGGTGAACATTATTCGCCTGCGCAATATGGACCCGTCCATCCAGCGCAAGGCAGACAAGTGGAGCCGCGCGCTGAACACCGTGGACTGGCTCAGCGCCCAGCTTCCCGCCAGCAGTTACTACCAGGTCATCACCTTTAACACCGAGGCCAGTGCCGCGTTGCCCGGAACCGACGGCAAGTGGCTGGAGGTCGCCAACCAGAAACAGCTGGAGTCGGTGACCGGCGAGTTGCGCAAGCTCACCCCCAGCGGCGGCACCAGCCTGTTCAACGCCTTCGCCGAGGTGAGCAAACTGTCGCCGGCACCCGACAATATCATCCTCATCACCGACGGCTTGCCAACCCAGGGCGCCACCGCCCCCCGGGGCAGCAAGGTCAGCGGCAAGCAGCGCCTGGAGCTATACCGCCAGGCCATCAAGCAGCTGCCGCGCAATGTGCCGGTCAATATCATTCTGGCGCCGATGGAGGGCGACCCCATGGCCGCCTCCGAGTTCTGGCAACTGGCCCAGGCCACCAAGGGCTCTTTCATGAGTCCTTCGAAGGACTGGCCGTGAAGGGAGGAAACTGAATGGCCAGGCGACGCCCGCCCGAGGAATTCTCCATGTCCTTCCTGGACGTGATCTGTTGCGGCTTTGGCGCGGTGATCCTGCTGCTGATGATTACCAAGACGGTACAGCCACAGATCATCGAAGCTTCTACCGTCAATCTCGAGGGCAAGGTGGCCGAGCTGCAGGAGCAGCTGTTCGACATTCGCGGCGAGACCACCGTGCTCAACCGCGATCTCAATGCCAAGCACGAACAGCTGTCCGAGTACGAGGAGAAGGTAGCCATCCTGCGCGGCCAACTGGCCAGCGCCAAGTCCCGCTACGACAGTATCCAGGTGCAGGACAACAGCAACTCAGTGATCGCCGGCGAGCTGGCCGATGCGCGGCAGTCCCTGAGCGCCGAAATGGAGCGCCTGCTGGGGCGTCAGCACCAGTCCCAGAATAACCTCATCGGCGGGATTCCGGTGGACAGCGAGTACATCATTTTCATCATCGACACCTCCGGTTCGATGTTCTCCTACAGCTGGGACCGCATGCTGGCGGAGCTGGAGGCGACCCTCAGCATCTATCCCGAAGTAAAGGGGATCCAGATTCTGAACGACATGGGCAACTACATGTTCAGCCGCTACCGCGGCCAGTGGATTCCCGACACGCCGGGGCGGCGCAAGGTCATCATGCAGAACCTGCGCAACTGGAACGTGTTCAGTAACTCCAGCCCGGTGGAGGGCATCACCCAGGCCATCCGCACCTTCTATGACCCGGGCAAGAAAATCAGCATCTACGTCTTCGGGGACGAGTTCACCGGCGAGTCCATCGCCCAGGTCGTGGGCACCGTGGACCGCCTGAACAGCGAGAACGCCGAGGGCCGGCGCCGGGTGCGCATCCACGCGGTGGGCTTCCCGGTACAGTTCATTCGCCCGCCCCATCTGCAAACGACCGGCATCCGCTTTGCTACACTTATGCGAGAACTGACCTACCGCAATGGAGGCACCTTTGTCGGGCTCAATGATTTCAGGCCTTGAGGGCCGCTACTTTATGCCCCGGCACATTGTGCTGCTGGCAATCTGCGCGCTGCTCGCGGCCTGCGGGCCCAACGAAGTAGCGGTGAAGGGTCAGTTCCCCAGCCCGCTGATGAACAAGTTGCCGCTGAATGTCGGTATCTGGTACGACGAGAGCTTTCGCACACACGAGTTCTTCGACGAGGCCAAGGGGCGCGCCGAGTCCGGCTGGATTGTAAAAACCGGCGAGGCCCAGACCCAGATGTGGGACACCCTCCTGCCCGGCATGTTCAGCAACGTGGTACACATGAGGGGCAAGCCCGAGCCCGGACAGATGAACCAGGCGGTGGACGCCGTGCTGATACCCCACGTCGACGAACTGCAGTACGCCATCCCCACCCACACCAACGTCAAGGTCTATGAGATCTGGATGCGCTACCGCTTTGAGCTGGTCACCCCCAGCGGCAAATCCCTGGCGGAGTGGACCATGACGGCCTACGGCAAGACACCCACCGCCTTCCTGCAAAGCGACGAGGCGGCGGTCAACCTGGCTGCAGTCGTCGCCCTGCGCGATGCCGGCGCCAACTTCGCCACCAACTTCACCCGGGTACCCCAGGTGCAGGACTGGCTGGCCCAGCGCCAGAAACGGCCAGCAGGCATCGCAGGCGGGACCGCCGGAAATGCGGAGGGCTCCCTGTGAAGTTCGCCACTGTACTGCGCAGCGCCCTGCTCACCCTCGCCCTGCCGCTCACCGGCTGCGTCACCGCCACAGTGGATGAGATGGTGTTCAATGCGCCGGTAGACGGCATCGGGGATGCCAGCGTGGTCATCCTCGGCCGGCGCCACGCCAGCGACTACGAAACCGAACCCGACTTCATCGAGTGCGTCGGCGATCACATCGCCGCCCGCGACAAGGCCATCACCGTCGTCAGTGAGCTGGACTTTATCAACGCCCTCTACCCCTGGTTCGAGCCGCGCACCGCGCCGCTGTACCCCGAGGACCTGGAAAAGCTGATGCAGCAGGCGCCGGTGGCGCAAAGGCTGGCGGAGATGCGCACACAGTACATGATCTGGATTGACGGCAGCACTATCCGCACCGACTCCGCCGGCTCCATGACCTGCGGTATCGGCCCCGGCGGCGCCGGTTGCTTCGGCTTCGGCACCTGGGGCAACGACTCCGATTACGAGGCGACCATCTGGGACTTTACCAACCGCGCCGAGGTCGGCCGCATCAACGCTACCGCATCGGGCCAGTCCTACATGCCGGCAGTCGTCGTGCCCATCCCCATTATCGCCCCGGTGCAGGGCACCGCCTGTGACAGCGTGGGCGACCAGTTGCTGAAATTCCTGTCCAGCGAGCACTAGGAGTGCCCATGCGATCAACCACCCTCCTCGTCCTTCTGCTCGGCATCGGCGCGACCGTGCTGCTGGCTGGCTGCGCCAGCAGTTCGTCTTCCAGCGGCGGTTCCGGGGTGGTGGTCACTGCCGGCGGCCGCCAGGTGACCATCGAGGACGAAAGCGATGAGCTCTACGTCAAGATGATGGAAGAGGGCGCCGCCTACGATGACCCGGAGATTCAGGCCTACGTCGAGCGCATCGGCCAGCGGCTGGTGGCCCACAGCGACCAGCCCGACGACACCTTTATTTTCACCGTCATCGACAGCCCGGACATCAACGCCTTCGCCACCCCCGGCGGCTATATCTATGTCAATCGCGGCCTGCTCGCCTACCTGGACAATGAGGCGGAGCTGGCCGGCGTCCTGTCCCACGAAATTGCCCACGTTACCGCCAACCACCACGGACGCCAGAAAACCGGGCGCATCACCAACCAGGTGGTCGCCGTAACCGCCGCCATCCTGACCGGGAGCAGGGACGTGGCAGACGCCTCCAGCATGTACGGTCAGGAGCTGCTCAGCGGCTATGGCCGCGAGCACGAACTGGAAGCCGATGGCCTCGGCGCCGAGTACATGCACAAGGCCGGCTATGACGCGCAGGAGCTGCTCGAAGTCATCGGTGTCCTCAAGGATCAGGAGCAGTACCAGCGGGTCAGGGCGCGCAGCGCCGGCAAGCCCTCCGGTACCTATCACGGCCTCTACGCCACCCACCCGCGCAACGACCAGCGCCTGCAAACCGTGATCCGTACCGCCGGCGAACTGGACGATGGCGAACGCTCACCGGACCCCATCGTTCCCGGCGAGTTCAAGCAGCACATGGATGGCCTGGTATTCGGCCCATCGATTCAGGGCCAGAAAGATGAGAACCGCTTTTACCACAACAAGCTGGCCTTCACCTTCGCCCATCCAGAGGGCTGGACAGTGAACGCGGGCTCCTCGGCCATCGTCGCCACCGCCCCCGGCGGCAGCGCCAACCTGACCATCACTATCGCCCGGCGGGATGCCAGCCAGAACCCGGAACAGGCCCTGCGCGCCAGCGCCAGCGGTGACCTCAGCGACGGCAAAGCACTGGAGCAGGCCGGGCTGACCGGCTATTCCGCCGTGGCATCCAGCGCGGGCACCTCGAAGCGTCTGGCGGTCATCGACTACAAGGGGCTGAACTACCAGTTCGAAGGTGCAGCGGGCGATTTCGCGGCCATGGACAAGACCCTGCTGGAGATGATCGAGAGTTTCCGTCCGCTGCTCGACCGGGAGCGCCAGACCGGCACACCGATGTACATTCGCTACATTCAGGTGCCCCGGGGCGCGACCTTTGCCAGCATCGCCAGCAGCATCCGCATACCCGACGCCGAGGCCCAGTTGCGTCTGCTGAACGGTTTCTATCCGCGGGGCGAACCGCGCACCGGGGACTGGATCAAGGTGATCCAGCCGGGTACGCCCTGAGGCAACAGGAGCGCCGCTGGCTCAGTGGCGGGTATGCTCTGGACTGTCGTCAGCCAGCCTGTCCTGCACCAGCACCCAGGGCGCGGCGACCACCGCCCAGAGTTGCGCATCGGATTCATACCAGGCCAGGGCCTCGGTATCGCTGACCGGCGCTACCTGGTCAGCTGCGATCCATGCCTCGAAACGGGCCGTGTTATCCAACCCAAGTTGTACCGCCACTTCCACCAGATCCAGCTCGCCGTTGACCCGGATTACGCTGCCATGAGCGTAGTAGGTCTGCAGGTCGTGCCAGCGGATACGGGCGGTCTGGCCGTGGTATTCCCGACGCAGCATCGCTTCCCGGTCGGAGGTCTCAAGCGGCGCGTCAGCCATAGCGGGAGTCAGCCACGAAGGGGTTGCTCTGGCGCTCCTGGCCAAACGTGGAGGTGGGCCCGTGGCCCGGGATAAAGGTGATATCGTCACCGAGGGGAAACAGCTTGCCGCGAATGGCGGACACCAGTTCCTCGTGATTGCCGCGGGGAAAGTCGGTGCGCCCGATGGAGCCCTGGAACAGCACATCCCCCACCCAGGCGAGGCGTTGGCCGTTGTGCAGGAACACCACGTGGCCCGGGGTGTGCCCGGGGCAATGGAACACCTGCAGGGTCTGCTCACCCACCGTGACGGTGTCACCATCTTCCAGCCAGCGGTCCGGCACAAAAGCGTCGGCGTGGGGGAAACCCGACATCTGGCACCACTCGGGCAGCTTGGCGATCCAGAAGTCATCTTCCTTCTGCGGCCCTTCGATCGGCACCTTCAGTTGCTGGCGTAGTACATCGGACGCCGCACAGTGATCCATGTGGCCGTGGGTCAGCAGGATCTTCTCCACCGTCGCATCCAGCGATGCCACCGCGGCGAGAATGCGCTCTACATCACCGCCAGGGTCGACAATAGCCGCCTTGCCGGTGCTCTCGCACTTGAGGATGGAGCAGTTCTGCTGATAGGCCGTGACCGGCACAATGGTAACCTTGATAGACATAAGCTTTGACTTTGACTCTGTTGCGGGGGCGGCCAGACCAGTGTCAGTCGCCCCGTGAATGCTCTTCCATGTCCGCCTTGGGATTCAGGTAGATACGCTCGTCGAGATGGTTCTCGCTCTTGCCGACGATCACCGCCACAGTGGCGTCCCCGGTCACGTTGACCGCGGTGCGCACCATGTCCAGCAGGCGATCGACACCAATGATCATGGCGATACCCTCCACCGGCAGCCCCGCCTGGTCCAGCACCATGGCCAGGGTGATCAGGCCCACTCCGGGCACAGCGGCGGTGCCAATGGAGGCCAGCGTGGCGGTGAGGATGACCGTCAGGTAGGCGGTCAGGGAAAGATCGACGCCGTATACCTGGGCGATAAACACCGTTGCCACCCCCTGCATGATGGCCGTGCCATCCATGTTGATGGTGGCTCCCAGCGGCACCGTAAAACCGGCCACCGAATTGTGCACCCCCAAACGGCGCTCAACGGTGCGCAGGGTGATCGGCAGGGTCGCTCCGGAGGAGGCGGTGCTGAAGGCGAAAGCCCACACCGAGCGCATCTTCTGCATCATGATACGCGGCGACAGGCCGGTGAGGGACTTGAGCAAAAAGCTGTAAACCACGGCGGCATGGAAAATCAGCACAACCAGTACAGTGAGGAAGTAGGCACCGAGATCCAGAATGGCGCTGAACCCCATATCGGAAAACAGGCTGGCCAGCAGCGCAAATACGCCGTAGGGCGCCAGCTCCATCAGGATAGCCACCATGCGCATCACCACTTCTTCCAGGTCGCGGAAGAAATCTGCCACCCGGCGCCCCGCCTCACCGGCGTGGGAGATGGCATAACCGAACAACAGGGCGAAGACGATGATCTGCAACATGTTGCCCTCGGCCATCGCCTCCACCGGGTTGGAGGGTACGATGTCAGCCAGCACATCAATCAGTGGCGGCGGCGCTGCAACCTCAAACTCGGCGCTACCCGGCAGGGAAACGTGAGTGCCCGGCCCAACCAGCACGGCAACCAGCAGCGCTGTGCTGATGGCGATGGCTGTGGTCACCAGATAGAAAACCATGGTCTTGCCAGCAATCGGCCCCATGCGGGCGCTGTCGCCGAGAGAACTAGAGCCGCAGATCAGCGACACCAGCACCAGCGGCACCACCAGCAGCTTGAGGGAGGCGATAAACACCCTACCCACCAGCTCCAGCACACCGTCAACGACGTAGGTCTGGATGATGTTATGGAAGCCGGCGGAAATACCGGAACTACCGAGAATCAGGTCCAGCAGGGAACCGAACAGAATCCCCGCCACCATGGCAATCAGAATGCGATTGGTCAGGCTCATAATACAGCTCTTCTTATGGTCAGCCGGATGCGGCGGACGTGGCCGCCTGCACCTGGCCGCAGGCGCCTTTCAGGTAGCTCACGACCTCGTCGTGGGCACAGGCATTACAGGGCGATGAGTAATCCGAACGGGAGCCGCTCTGCAGCTCGCCACACACCGGGTCGTACTCCATGGTACATACCTGGGGGCGGGGCTCGCTGCAGCGGCCCGCCAGGTCGTCGACAGGCGCTGCGGGTGGGGGCGGTGGAGCGGCACTACAGGCGGCAAAAAACAATAACAGGGGAAGCAGTGCTGCTCGCAGCATGAACGGGACTCCGATGGGACAGGGTTAACAGGCGCAAGCCTACCACTGTCCGGCCCGGAGCGCAGCCGCCGACGGCATCAGGCTGAGGCGAACTCACCGGCCTGGTAGTCGCGTATAGCCTGCTCAATCTCTGCCTGGGTGTTCATCACGAAGGGGCCGTAATGCGCCACCGGCTCTCCGATAGGGCGACCCGACAGCAGCAACAGTTCAGCACCCTCGGCTCCTGCCTGTAGATGCCAGCGGTCCCCGGAGCCGGTGACCAGAAGCTGCTGCGGCCCCACCGACTGGCCGCGGACCTCAAGGCTGCCGCTGTAAAGGTAGGCCAGCAGCGACTCCTCTGCTGCCGCCGTCACCGTCAGTCCAGCACCCGGGCGCAACTGCAGGTCCAGTATCCCGGCCCGCTCCGCCAGCTCGGCCAGCGGTCCGCGCACCGCACCATCGTCCAGCTGCCAGTCGCCGGATACCGCAGTTGCAGTGAAGTGTTCGCCGGCCAGTACAGCCAGCTCTCCGACGGGCACATCGCGATAGCGCGGTGACGCCATTTTTTCCGCTGCCGGCAGGTTTACCCAAAGCTGGAAGCCGTGCAGGCCGCGGCTATCCTGGGTGGGCATCTCCGAGTGGATAATGCCCCGGCCCGCGGACATCCACTGGGCACCCCCGCCCCGAATCTCGCCGCGGTTGCCCTGGCTGTCCTCGTGAATGAGGCCACCAGCCTTCATGTAAGTAAGTGTTTGCATACCTCGATGCGGGTGCGGCGGGAAGCCCCCGGCAAAGTCCTCGCGGTAGTTCGAACGCAATTCGTCGACCATGAGGATGGGGTCCATGCCGGCGTGGCCCATGCCGGTTATGCGCTGGATAGCCACTCCGTCGCCATCGCGACTGGCCCGGGCGGGGCGAACTTCAATAACCTGACGAGCTTGCATGATAATATCCTCCGTGGTGATAGGTGCAGATTAAGCTCGTTTTTGTAGAACAAAAATCGCATAATTTTGGCAATTCTTTTCGATTATTCCGAACATGGGCCCGACATGAATCGCACCACCCTGGAACAATGGCGCATGCTGCAGGCGGTGGTCGACCACGGCGGTTTCGCCCAGGCGGCCAGCGCCATCCACAAGAGCCAGTCCACCATCAATCACGCCGTGCATAAATTGCAGGATCAACTGGGCTTGCCACTACTGGAAGTGGTGGGCCGCAAGGCCCGACTCACCCCTGCCGGCGAGCTGATGCTGCGACGGGCCGGACAGTTGCTGGACCAGGCGGGGCAACTGGAAACGCTGGCCGGCAGCCTGGCCCAGGGGACCGAGGCGGAAATTCGCATCGCCGTGGACGAGATCTTCCCCTACGAGCAACTGGCCTGCGCCCTTCACAACCTGTCCCGCGAGTTTCCCAACACCCGGGTGCAACTGTTCGAAACCGTACTTTCCGGTGGCCCGGAAATGCTGCTTGCGGCACAGGTGGACCTGCTGATTGCCGGACGCGTACCCGAGGGCTTTCTGGGCGAGGCACTGATGCGTGTGGAGTTCGTCGCCGTGGCCGCCCACAACCACCCCCTGCTGCAGGTGAATCGCCCCCTCAACCTGCAGGATCTGGCGGGCCAGCGCCAGATTGTGGTTCGCGACTCGGCCCTCGGCCAGCGCGTGGACGCCGGCTGGCTGGGTGCGGAGCAGCGCTGGACGGTCAGTCATATCGCCACGTCGGTGGACATGATTCGCCGCGGAATGGGCTTTGCCTGGTTACCGCGTTCGCGGGTCGGCGATGCACTGGCATCGGGGGAACTGGCCGAACTCCCCCTGCAACAGGGCGCGCTCCGCTACGCGGAACTGTACCTCACCTACGCCGACCCGGAGAAAGTTGGCCCGGCCACCACCCACCTTGCTGAACTGCTACGCCATCCGCCCGCTACCTGACCCGGCGTTTCAACCGAGCGTCCGCGGGAACAATTGCGCCTCGACCACCGCCGGTGCCCGGGTCAGCTCGCTCCAGTCTTCTACCGGCAGGGTCAGGCGCAAATAGCCCGCGGTGGGCAGGTTGTCGAGCACTGGCTCCCCCGCGAGTTCGTTGACCAGGTCGGTGAACGCGGGATTGTGGCCGATGAGAAACAGGGCTTCCTGCTCTGCCGGCACCGCCAGCAGCCACTCCAGCAGATCGAGATGGTTGAAGGTGTACAGCGACTCGCAGATCTGGTGAGACTGGCCGGCCAGCGCGGGCCAGCCTGTACAAAGCCCCTCCAGTGTCAGCCGGGCACGCAGCGCCGGACTGCAGTACACCGGCTGGGCGCAGACGCTGCCGGCCAGTGCCGCCCCCATCCGCGGGGCATCTCGCTGACCACGGCGATTGAGCGGCCGCTCCCAGTCCTGCAGCTTCGAGTTGCTCCAGGAGGACTTTGCATGACGCAACAGGTGCAGGGTTTTCAAGGCGGCGCTCCGATGCCGACAGCTCTCTTTCAGTGTAGACGCCCGCAGGGTGCTAGCCGAGCGGAATCCACAATCTATACTGCAAAGACAGGCTCGCCATACTGGCGACTGCGTGCACGAGGAGATCGCAATGCTGCAATCCGTGAATCTGCGTGATTACATCCTGACCAATCCAGTGAAGGTGAGGGCCACTGACAATATCTTCGATGCCATGCAGGTCATCATCGACAACAAAATTTCCGGTGTCTGTGTGGTGGACGACCTGGGCAACCTGGTGGGCATACTCTCGGAACTGGACTGCCTGCGCGCGGCCCTGAGCGCCATCTACAACGAAGGCGGTATCGGCGAGGTGAGAGACTACATGGCCAGCGACAACCTGGTAGTGGCTCACCCTGACGAGGACATTGTCGACGTTGCACAGGACATGCTGATGAAAAACAAACGCCGCCGGCCAGTGGTGGAAAATGGCAAGCTGGTGGGCCAGATCACCTGCCGCCAGCTGCTGACGGCGGTGCGCAGCTTCCGCTCCTGAAGCGGGTCGCCCCGACGCAGCCATATCCAGCCTGAAATTTCCAGATCGTTTTCCCCCCGTCACTCGCGCATAATGCGGGCGTTGTCCGTTCACATAGTTTGTTCTAGCACTCCATGACTACATCCATTTCCCAGCGCATCGCGCAAGAGCTCGCCGTGCGCGAGCAACAGGTCTCCGCCGCCGTCACCCTGCTGGACGAGGGGGCCACTGTGCCTTTCATCTCCCGCTACCGCAAAGAGGTGACCGGCGGGCTGGACGATACCCAGATGCGACAACTGGAAGACCGGCTGCACTACCTGCGTGACATGGAGGACCGGCGCCAGGCCATCCTCAACTCCATCGAGGAACAGGGCAAGCTATCGCCGGAGCTGAAAAAGTCGCTCCTTGAAGCCGACACCAAGAACCGCCTTGAAGACCTCTATCTGCCCTACAAGCCCAAGCGTCGCACCAAGGCCCAGATTGCCAGGGAAGCGGGCCTTGAGCCTTTGGCCGACGCCCTGCTGGCAGACCCGAGCCTGAATCCGGAGACTGAAGCCGCCGCCTACCTGAACCCCGACGCCGCCATTGCCGATACCAAGGCGGCCCTGGACGGCGCGCGACAGATTCTGATGGAGCGCTTCGCCGAAGACGCCGACCTGCTGGCGCGGGTTCGCAGCTTCCTCACCGACAACGTGCAATTGGCCTCGCGCCTGGTGGACGGCAAAGAGCAGGAAGCGGCCAAGTTCCGCGACTACTTTGAGCACACCGAAGCCCTGTCCGGGGTACCTTCCCATCGCGCCCTGGCGATGTTCCGCGGCCGCAACGAAGGCTTCCTGCACCTGAGCCTGATCATGCACGCGGAGGAAAAACCCTCTGACGCCCACCCCTGCGAGGCGATGATCGCCGAGCACTGGCAAATCGCCGACCGGGGCCGCGCGGGAGACCGCTGGCTGCTGGATACCGTGCGCTGGGCCTGGCGGGTAAAACTGCTGACCCACCTGCAAACCGATCTGCTGGGACAGCTGCGCGAACGCGCCGAAGCCGAGGCCATCGAAGTTTTTGCCATGAACCTCAAGGATCTGCTATTGGCCGCGCCGGCAGGCGCCAAGGCCACCATCGGCCTCGACCCGGGGCTGCGCACCGGGGTCAAGGTGGCGGTTGTCGATGCCAATGGCAAGCTGCTGGATCACTGCGCCATCTTCCCCAACCCGCCACAGAACCGCACCACCGAGTCCGCCGCCAAGTTGCTGCAGCTGATTCAGAAATACGATGTGGAATTGATCGCTATCGGCAATGGCACCGCCAGCCGCGAAACGGACAAGTTCGTCGGTGACCTGCTGCGCCAGCACCCGGCGCTGAAAACCAGCAAGGTCATTGTGAATGAGTCCGGCGCCTCGATTTACTCGGCCTCGGAATTTGCCGCCCGGGAATTCCCCGATCTGGATGTGACCATCCGCGGTGCGGTCAGCATCGCCCGCCGCCTGCAGGATCCGCTGGCGGAGCTGGTGAAAATCGAACCCAAGTCCATTGGCGTGGGCCAGTACCAGCACGATGTCAGCCAGGTCCAGCTGGCGCGGCAACTGGACGCCGTCGTGGAGGACTGCGTCAATGCGGTCGGCGTCGACGTCAATACGGCATCGGTTCCGCTGCTGACGCGCGTTTCCGGCCTCAATCAGAGCATCGCCAGCAATATTGTGGCACTGCGCGATGAAACCGGCAGCTTCGCCAATCGCAAGGCGCTGTTGCAAGTCTCGCGCTTCGGTGACAAGACCTTCGAACAGGCCGCGGGCTTCCTTCGCATCAGTGGCGGTGACAACCCGCTGGACGCATCGGCAGTTCACCCGGAGTCTTACGCTGTGGTGGAAAGTATCGCTTTACAGCGCCAACGGGACGTGGCCAGCATCATCGGTGACAGCAGTTTCCTGCGCAGCCTCAAGGCAGAGGACTACACCAGCGACACCGTGGGCCTGCCCACCGTGGTCGACATTATCAGTGAACTGGACAAGCCGGGGCGCGACCCGCGCCCGGAATTCCGCATGGCGACCTTCCAGGACGGAGTGGAGAAAATCTCCGACCTGCGCCCCGACATGGTGCTCGAAGGAACCGTCACCAATGTCACCAACTTCGGCGCCTTCGTCGACATCGGCGTTCACCAGGACGGCCTGGTCCATATCTCCGCCCTGGCCGATAAATTCGTCAAAGATCCCCGCGATGTGGTGAAAGCCGGCGACATCGTCAAAGTGAAAGTGATGGAAATCGACGAGGCCCGCAAGCGTATTGGCCTCAGCATGCGCATGGGTGACAAGGCCGGTGAGCAGCCGGCCAGCCAGCGCGGCGAACAGCGTCGCAGTAGTGGTCGCGGCAATGCCCGTCCGCCGCGCGCCGACAAGCCTGCGGCCAACAATGCCTTTGCCGCTGCCTTCGCCAACGCTCGCAAGGAGCGCTGAACCCGCTAGCGGAGTGGCACCCCGTCACTCCGCTTTTGCAGCCAGTCGATGAATTCAGCCGCCGGCATCGGCCGCGCAAAATAGTAGCCCTGTACGCTGTCGCAGCCCAGTTCGGCCAGAGCTCCCAGGGTCTCGGCGTCCTCTACGCCTTCCGCCACCACATGGAAGTCAAAGAGGTGGGCGATCTCTATGATGATGCGCACCAGCTCCCGTTCCCGCGGCTGGACCTGCATACGGCTAACGAAGGAGCGGTCGATCTTCAGTTCATCGGCGGGGATATGCTGAAAGTAGGATAGTGACGAATAACCGGTGCCGAAGTCGTCGATGGACAGACCGACACCCAGCTCGCTCAGCTCATTCAGTACCTGAAAACCGGCGTCCTTGTCCTCGATCACCGCGTCTTCAGTGATTTCCAGTGTCAGTCGCGCCGGGGGAATTCCCCAGATACGCAGGGCATCGCGCAGGGTGTTGACCAGGTCCGGATGATTGACCATGCGCGCCGGGAGGTTCACGGAAATACCGTGACAATAGCGTTCGCCCCACTGGTTCAGCTGGCGCAGGGCACGGTGGATGACCCATTTGCTCACCTCGTACAGCTTTCCCTCCGCTTCAGCGAGCACGACCAGCTGATCTGGCGGGACAGCGCCTTTCCCCTCGATATCCCAGCGCAGCAGCGCCTCCGCCCCGCTGATCTGCCCACCAAGCAGCCCGACCTTCGGTTGAAAGTGCAGGTCAAAGGCATTGTTATGCAGCGCTTCGGCAAAATAGCGCTCCAGCGCAGGTATCGCAGGCACCTCTGCCGGCGCCTCCAGCAACTCCCCCATGACCACGGTTCCAACCAGTCGGGAGTGCTGCAGATTCTTCTCGGCAGTCGCCAGCAAGTCATCCCAGGCGTACTTCTCTGGCCCGGCTACGGCCATTCCAATTCGCAGTTGCACCGGATCGCGTGCGTCCTCGTCCTGCAAGGCGCCAAACAGCACCTGTTGAACACGGTGCACCGCAAGGGCCAGAAACCCCGGGTTCTGCAGTGCGGGGAGGATAAAGGCAAAGCCGTGACCGGCTACCCGGAACACCGTGTCGGGAAGTTTGCTGAGCCCCTTCAGTTCGTCGTGTGTGCGACAAAGCAGGCTGTCACCCTCGGCATAGCCGGCCAGGTGATTGATCCGCGCAAGGTTGTGTAAATCGACCAGCAGGAGTCCGAGAAACTCTCCGCGCTGGCGGGCACCGTCGACCTCGATGGCCAGCTTGTCGACAAAGGCTTCGCGCGCAACCGGCGGCGGGGTTCGCACGGCCCTAGAGCTGTATGCCGGTCATGTCGATGCCGTAGGCTTCCGGCTCCAGGCTGCCGACAATTTCCAGCGCTTCGCCGCTAGCGGTGTGACTCTGGCTGAGCAAATCGATTAACTGGGGGTTGGCGACCGGCTGTTTATCCTTGCCGAGGATCACCATCACCTGTGGTCGCAAGCGCCGGGAACGGTACTCCGATACCACCACGGCCACCTCGCCGGAGGACAGCTCCACCAGTGATCCCGCCGGATAGATGCCGACAGCCTGTATAAATTCTTCCACCAGTTCTGCCTGGAAGTCGATATCACGCCATTCATAGAGCATTTTTATCGCGGCAGCCGGCGAGGTAGCCCGGGCGTAGCTGCGATGGCTGGTAATGGCATCGTAGCAATCGACGATAGCCGCGATACGGGCAAAAATGGGGATATCGTTCCCACTCAAGCCCTTCGGGTAGCCCGAGCCATCGTGGCGTTCGTGGTGGTGGGCGACCATATCCAGTACATCGCGATTCATCAGCCCGGTTTCCTGGATCATTGCCAGGCCAAGCTCGACATGCCCTTTCACCTGCAGAAACTCGTCGTCGCTCAGGGGTCTGTCGGCTCGCAACAGCTCTGGATTGACGCGCAGTTTACCGACGTCAAACAGCAGGCCACCAATAGCCAGCGATCGCAAATCGGAGCGCGGCAGGCCCAGCTGACGCCCCAGGGCAACGGCCCAGATCGAAGCGCCGAGAGAGTGCTGGTAAGTATATTGGTCCTGCTGCTTGATACGGGCCAGCCAGATGCAGGCATCCGGATTGCGGGTGATGCTGTCGATCACCGGCTCGACTGATTTCCGGACACGGACGATATCGAGGGAACCGCCCTGGGTCACATTGGCAAAGACACTTTCGATGCCTTCGGACAATTCCCTGATCGCCGCGCGAGCCCTGGGGAATTCCTCATCCCAGGCGGCCTTGTCCTGATAGGGGCTTATACGCCGGTCGGAAAAAAGCGCCTGGACCGGCTTGCGGCTGCGTGCAACCAGGCTGCGCTGATGCAGCAACTGCCGGCTGCCATCGCTCTTCTTGTGATCGACATAGACGTACTGGCAGAGCTGGCCCAGCTGGCGGAGTTCGGCTTCCGAATCAATGCGGAAGCCCTGCAATGCAAACGGTGAATCCAGCCAGGGGCGATCCAGTGCAGAAACATACATCCCCAACTGGAGGTCGGATACATAGACTTTTTCTACACTGATCATTTATGAGGTCAGCCCTGAACATCGCGGTATCTGCTCATCCGACTCCCAGTGTCATATGAACCGCTCCGGCTGACAACCCCGCCTGACAATCTGGGTCAGCCCTGCTGAAGCGCGGCTCCAGCTTCTCGAATGCGACGCCAGGCGCGAAGCGCAGAGGCGAAGCCCGCCGCCCGCTCACGGATTATGGATGCTACCGTCTCGTCGGTCGCTCCCGCACCGACACCGGGCAGTTCCGCTAACTGCGCCGGGTGCTGCAAGGCCTGGATGCAGTCTCTGGCGTTCTTTTCGAGATAGGTCTTCCAGTCCGGATCAAGAGCACCGGTATCTGCGAGCCGGTCATTGAGAGTCTGCAGGGCGAAGCCCTGGGCACGCGAAAGGCTGGCTCGCAACTGGGCAACCAGGCTGGTGGTAGACAGCTGGGCCAGGGTATCCAGTCTGGCGGTCAGCAACTGCAGGCGGGTATCGTAGCCCACACCCGGGTCGCGAGGCTTGACCTCTGCCAGGTAGGAAGCCAGCAACTGCAGACCGCCGCGGGGAACGACGCTATCACCCGCTGCATTACCTGCGCGCTCTTCGATTGGGAGATGCGGCACAGCCCAGTCGAATTCCATGACCAGGGAATCGGGGATGAGGAAATCCAGCATCGCCCCGAACAGTTGGTCCTCGCCCCGCAGCGCCGGAAAATAGGGAGGAAGCTCAGCGCGGTTGTCGAGCCCCGTCACCTGCGACATTACCGCTCGCTTGGTCAGCGTGGCGCGGGCCTGCCCCAGCCAGCACTGCCGCGTTTCCAGTGCCGCGGGCAAGCCGCCCTGCCTTTGCAGCATCGCGCGCACGCTGCCCTCGCCCAGGTTGGACAGCCAGGCATTATTGGTCGTGCCCGGGTCTCCCACTGAGCCGGATTGCGTCATCAACACCGGCGCACTTGCATGGATATCGCGGAACAGTGCGAGGCTGGCACCCGCCAGCTGAGCCGGCTGCATATGTCCGCCTGACAATTGCATTACCTGTGCTGCGGAGAGCCCGAGGCAGCGGCCATGCCCCACCAGTGGGTCAAAATTCTGACGAATCCAGCGCTGCTGCCACTCCCCTTCACCAGCGTAGAATTCGGCCTCACGCATGCCGTCGGATAGGGCCAGGCCCTGCTCCCGTGCCGGGCGCGCCAACGCGGTGCATAGCACATCGTCATCCATCACAATGCAGCGCTCACCCATCGACAGCAACAGGCAAATGTTGCGTGCGCGCCCGTAGGTCTTCTGCCCAGCCCAGGGCCCGGATGAAAACAGAAAGCGCACTGCTTCCGTATCTTCAGGCAGCGATTCGCAGAGCCGCTCGATTAGAGCTTCCTGTTGCTCATGCCCGATATACTGCATGGACGCAGGGCTTCGCAGATTGAAGCGCTCTACCGCGTCGGCATTGGCGAGGGTGCTCTGTGGATGTCGAGAATCGTCTATCAGGTATAGCTGCTTCTGCGTCGCCAGCTTCGCGTTTTGCAGTAGCGATTCCAGCAGCCTCTCCACCGCTTCCGGCCTGTCGCAGGTAATAATAAATGCTTTGCAGCGATCAACTTCCCGCTTTGTTACCTCCTGGTTCAGTCGCCCACACAATTGGCTGGCGGAGACAAACAAGCCCGCGTCACGCACCTGAACCAGCACCCGGAGTGCGTCGTCGACATTGCCCCCTAACTGGGGAAAAGTAGCCACCAACTTCCTGGCGTGATCCTCCAGAGTGCGAAACACCATGCAGTGCTGCAGCACCATCGCCACCTCTGGCTGGCTCAACATCTGGGCGCCGGTGCTTCGGCCTACCAGCAAGGTTCCGCCTGCCACACCCAATGATTCGAATTCATCGACGGCGTACAGGTCCGCGTCACCGGTCGGGCCGGCAGATGGCGCTTGATCCCCCGATGCAGGTACTGGCTGCTGCGCAGTATTCATCTGGAAAGAGTAGGAAAACCCGGAATCGTCGCTCATAGTGCTCACTCACTGGCTGTACTGCAAAGGTTCGTGATTCTAGGGACTGGGCACTGCGCTGTAAACGCGCCACTTAGCCAGGCGGGGCGATACCATAGTCGGCCGCACGCAGTTCCAGCAATGGTGCCGGGCTGTCATTCACCGCGGCCCGCAACCATCCCGACAATCCCTGGAACAGGCTCCCGTTAGCCGCCAGTATCGGCAAGCGCAACAGCAGAACATCCCCGAGACTGTTCACCACCACGGTATGCCCGGGCTGGGCAACTCGCCGCTGGATCATCAATCGCGGCCAGTCAATTGGCACGCCGCGCCAGTGTTGCCAGCGCAATTCTTCCTCCAGCAATGCCACCTCTGAAAACAGTTGCTGGCAGATATCCCTGGCCAGGGGAGACGGAGCCTGCTCGGAAAAAAGCAGTGTAATCTCGCGATAACCACAGCGCATACCTTCCGGCGAAAAGCTCCAGTTAACCGTAACCGGTTGCGACTCTGCAGGCTGGGCCACACCCTCCGCGAGTAGCGGCAGCATTGCTTCGCAATGTTCGCGCTGGCAGAAATTGTTCAGCAATTGCTGTTCGTAGGCAGTCTGCTCAGCAGCACGGGGGTGGCTCAGCATCACTCTCTGCCCCTCAACGATCAGCATCGGTACTTCACCTGCTGAACCAGGCAGCACCTGCACTGCGCCGCCCGCAGCCAGTAAGGCATCTATCTCCAGCAGTTCTTCCGTGTATTGCTCGACCGAAAAAGCCCAGCCCCGACGGGCCTGTGCGTTAGCTTCCCCGATGGCTTCGCGCCGCGCAAGATCGGCTTCTGCGAAGTAGATCTCCACCAGCCCCTGAAGCGCCAGACTGGCGAAAAGACGCTGTTCGTCTTCGCCCGCATGGCGAAGTGCGTTGACCGTTTGCTGGTAGCGGCTCAGCCCTGCCGCTTCGTCTTCCTTCGCATTCGAGGACTCGCAAAAAAGAAACAGCAGCAAGCTAAGCAGGAGATAATGTAATTGCAGATTCAAGATCGGCTTCTCACCACTGTGCCTGTGCAACGGCTTTAATCGCAGGCAATAAAAAACCCCGTGGTACAGCGTACCACGGGGTTTGTATTAAAAGCCTGGCGATGACCTACTCTCACATGGGGAGACCCCACACTACCATCGGCGATGCATCGTTTCACTACTGAGTTCGGAATGGGGTCAGGTGGTTCCAATGCTCTATTGTCGCCA